>CAWATV010000012.1:0-1301221 GCA_963785135.1 uncultured Actinomycetota bacterium | reverse complement strand
CTTCGGCGGCGTCGGGGGCGACCGGCAGCATGCCGATGTCGTCTATCACGATCAGATCGGCGCGGATCAAGCGGCTGATCGCTTTGGCGACGGTGTCGTCGGCGCGGTGGCGGCGTAGGAGCAGCGCGAGCGACTCCAGCGTGTGCCAGGCAACCGTCTTGCCGTGGTCGATGGCGAGGTGACCGAGCGCTTCGGCGAGGTGGCTCTTGCCGGTCCCGCTCGGTCCGCAGATGCAGAGGTTCTCCGCGCGGCCGAGCCATTCCAAGGTCCTGAGCGATTGCTGGGTCGCGGTAGGGATCGGCGAAGCGGCCGGGTCCCAGGCGTCGAAGGTTTTGCCGGCCGGCAGCCCGCAGGCGCGTCGGCGCATCCGGATCGTGGCCTGGTCGCGGCCGGCGGCCTCCTCGGCGAGCAAGACGCGCAGGACCTCGGCCGGTTCCCAGCGCTGCGAGGCTGCGGTCGCGATCACCTCCGGCGCGGCTTGGCGGACGTAGGGCAAGGCCAGCCGGCGCAGCAGCCGGTCGACCTCGGCGGGCAGCGCCGGCGGCATGGGCGTGGTCACGGTCATGCGCCGAAGCCCTCCCAGGAGCGCGTCGAGCGCTGCAACGAGCGCTCCTCGTTGGCGCGCCCGGGGAACGCGATCACGCGTCCCGTGGCCGTGTTCGAGGATCGCCGCTAGGTCGCCGTCACCGAAACGATCCGCGTCTGCGGCGGCGCGCAGCGCCTCGTCGACTGCCTCCGCGCCGTGCAGCTTGGCCAGCGCAACGGCCTCGGCTACCTTGCGGCGCACCCTCGTCGCGCCCGCCGCGGCGGCGGCGACCAGCCACCGCTCGGCGCCCGCGCCGATCTCGAGGAACGCCTGCTCGTCGACCGAGCCCGCTCGGGGCTTGCGCTCGATCGCGCCCGCCGGCCTGGGCGGGTAGTGCTCGTCGTGGATGCTCGGCCGACCCGTCGTGGTCAGCGTGTGGCGTGCGACCTCGCGTGGCCCGTCCCGAGCGGTCGGCGTGCACGATCACCAGCTCGGAGCCGTCGACGCGCGCCCAGACACGCTCGTCGACCAGCGTCGAGGGAACCGAATAGAGCGCGCCGCCGACACTGACCGTGGACTGCCAGGACACCCGGCGCGTCTGCCCGAAGCAGACCGTGTGCGGCAGCGCCGGCAGCCGGTGCAACCGCTCGCGTTCCTCGCCGAGCATGGCTGCTGGCGGCCGCCGCGTGATCCGATGCTCTCGCGCGCGTTGACGCGCTCGCAGAACGCGACGCAGGCCCGCTCGAGTTCAGCGAAGCTCGCGTAGTCGCCCCTGAGGTTGTGCTCGGTCGGGACCAGATCGGCCTTCGCGATCCGGACCGTCGCCTCCGAGCCGCCCTTGCTCTCGGGATCGGCCGGCACGCAGGTCGCGACTGTCAGCCCGTAATGGCGGCCGACGGCGACGATCTGCGGGTTGCGGACCGCGATGCCACACACGTGATCGACCGACACCGTCTTCTCGTTGTCGGTCAACGCGTAGGTCGGCGCCCCACCGAACGCGCGCAGCGCCCTGTCGAGCGCCATCACCACCGACGGTGTCGTCTTGTCCCAGAGCGCGATCACGACCCGGAAGCGCGACCAGGCCAGCCAGGCGCAGAACAACACCGTCCGCCGGCCCGCGATCGTTGGCCCGTCGCCATAGTCCCACTGCATCCACAAGCCCGGCTCAACGACCCACGGCCGCGTCCGCCGCCCGTGCTCGGCGCGCCAACGCCGCTTCGCTTCGGCGACCGCCCGGCGCGTCGTGCGCTCCGAACCTTGATAGCCCATCGCCACCAACCGCTCATGGCAGACATCCGCGCGGACCTTTCCGCGCGAGCGCGTCACCCACTCCTCGACCTTCTCCGCGAACCCGTCCACCCGCGGCCGAGGCCGCACCGACACCGGGCAACCCGCCGCCGGCCTCATCACGAGCACGCACCCAAAGCGCGACCGTCTTGTGATCGCATCCGGCGAGCTCGGCTGCTCCGCGCAGCGAGCCCGTCAGATCGAACGCTTCCAGGATCTCCATCACTTCCTCCGCAGTCTTCAAGCCGCCCTCCACGCCGCCTCGACGATCAAGACGCCGCACAGTGCAGGCCACTCAGGACGAAATCGTGGGGAGATCCGATGGCCGCCCATGGGGAGATCCGATGGCCGCCACCGGGGACTTTCAGTGGCCGCCTATGGGGAGATTCCCATGTCCGCCGTCACCAGGAACCCCCTCCGTGGCCACACCGCGCGGAAGTTCCTACAAGCAAAGACACGAACGACCGGAGGTCGTCCGCGAACAGCTGCATGTCATTGGGATCCGACGTGACGATGATGTCACCCCGCTGCGCGGCGCTCACAGCAACCGTCGCGTCCACCGTGTTGCTCGTCCCCGTGCGCGCCAGCAACTCGCCGGCGCGGCGCGCGAGGTCGTCGGTCAACGGCTCCACGACGGCGAGACTCAATAGCTCGGCCAGCCAGCGATGCCGACCACCTCGCCACGCCTCGGCGACAACCGCCGCCGGCACGGTCACGAGTCGATCGCTGGAGCTGGCCTCGCGGACCATCGCCCGGACCCGCTGCTCGCCTCTTTCAAAGGCGATGAGCGCACCCGCGTCGAGCGTGAGCCCGCGCCTGACGGTCACGCCGCCGACGTGGAAGCGGCCTGGTGATCTTCGTCCAGCCGCGCCAGATCCGCGTCCACCTGAGCCTGCACTTCGGGATCCACCGGCCCGCGCTCGGCCTCATCAGCCTGGACGAGCTGCTCGAGTTTCAGGCGCCGAACATGCCGAGACACCGCTTCCGAAACGAACGCGCTGAAGTTCTCGCCGGCGAGTGCCCGCGCCTCACGCTCGAGCTCTCGTCGATGGTGACCGCTCTCTTCACCGTGGTCATACCGACGATCATACCGCGCGCGACCCACGACCTAAACAGCGGCACGCACTTGCACGGTGCTGCGCCATGCGTTGACACCCCGCGGGAGCGGGTTTGTGTCTGACATCTCTTTGCGCTAGCCTGCAGATTGTTAGCTTGACAATGTCAGGAGTAACTTATGGCCGATGGTGACTACTACGCACGCAAGCTCGCGCCGAAATGGCGCAAGGTCGGCAATACGCTCCTCGGCGGCCAGTCCGCGGACGTCGTGGCGGACCTGGCATGTGAGGCTCTCGCGGAGACGATGAGGCTGGGGAACGGCGTCCCCGGGCTCAACGGTCTATGCGAGGCGTTCGTTGCAGCGGTGCTTGACGGTGAGCGCGGCGCGTGGATCGCAGCGACAGACGACATTCGGCGGAACGCGAAACGGCACGCGAACATCGAGATCGCAGTGATGGCGGGCCAAGTCCTGCTCGAGAATCATGCGGATCGCCTCCGTGATCTGAGCGACGCGGATCTGACCACGGCTCTCGCGGAGGCGACCGTGAGCCGAATCGCTCAGCACCATTCGCCAAGTGCCGTCAAGGCTCGCTCCCGTCAACGTTCGCTGGAGTCGCTGAACTCCAAGCGCGGGAACGCGACGCGATGGCCCGCCTGAACACGCGGGGGCTTGCTAGGGAGATGCTTCGGCACGAAGATGGTCGAGGCTTTGTGGCCCCAGCGCGTGAAATGCCCGCGCTGGGTACCGCGGCGCTCCTTGGCAAGTCGTTGGTTCAGTCGTGAGCCGCTGCTTCCCCGGCTAACTGGAATTCGCCGAGTGGTGTGCGGCTCTCGGTTCAAATGCCGAGGCCCTACCACCTCGATGAGACGACGATCGCCCGCGCGTTCCTGGCGAGACTCCCGCCTCGGGTCGCTGATCTCCTTGATATCGCGATGGAGATCTACGCGTCCGATCGGCTGTGCCCGCGCAGTCTGACCGATCCGATCGGGCGCGGATGGTGCCGCGATATGACCGTCCCGATTCGAGTCCGCGATCTCGACTTCTGGTCGTCGCCCGAAGTATCGTCGGTCCTAACCGGCCTGGTCGACTGGCTGACGGACGACAACTGGGAACTCTGTTTTACGCGGTATCGAGACCAGCCGTCGCCGGCCGAGACTCAGGGTCACCTGTTCTCCCTTCGTCCGGGGGACAACGCTGCGGTTGCATGCTTCAGCGGCGGGCTTGATTTGCTCGGTGGAGCGGCGATTGACATAGGGGAGCAGCAGGATGTCGAGCTCGTGCTCGTCGGGGCGAGTGGAACCGGTCGAGCACGATCCCTGCAACGCGAACTTGCGGAGGTCTTGAGAGAAAGAACGGGTCGAGTTCAGCCCGTCCTGATCAAGGCGAACTTGGTCGGTGCGAAACGGCGTGACCAGGACCGCCACCAGCGGTCGCGAGGATTCCTGTTCCTGTCGATGGCTGCGGCGACGGCGATGGTGGCAGGCGTCGACGACGTCCGTGTGTACGAGAACGGGGTAGGCGCAATCAACCTGCCGTATTCCCGCGGGCAGGTGGGTGCGCACATGTCCAGATCCGCTCATCCGAAGACGCTTGCTGGCATGCAGCGGCTCACCGCGCTCATGGGCATCGGCGACGTCTCGGTTCACGCTTCCTCGCGTGTTCGACACCAAGGCCATGCTCGTCGCCCGACTGCCCCACGCCTTCGCTGATCTCATTCCGACCACGGTTTCGTGCGACACGTGGTCGTCGGATCGGCAGCCGTCTCCGCCAGACGAGGAACGGGCGCACCGATGCGGGCAATGTTCCAGCTGCATCCTGCGTCGGCAATCGCTCAGAGCGGCAGGGCTCCACCAAGTGGATTCGGACGAGAAGTACCGCTCTGACGTTCTTTCGGCCGACCCGCCGAAGAAGGAATCGTTCGCTTTGCGACTCATGCTGGAGCAGGTCTCCGAGCTTCGAACTGCCCTCGAAGGCGACCGCCCATGGCAGGCCTTGGTCGAGGCATTCCCGCAGCTCGTCGATGCGAGGGACTCACTCGTCGAGATCGGCGCGGGACCCGATATTGAGGAACGCCTCGTCTCGATGTATCGGGCGTACGTTGCGGAATGGCAAGCGGTTCCCGGCCCACTAGTCGACCGTTACCTCGGAAGCACGGTGACCTCGTGAGCGTCACCGAGGCCGAGCTGAAAAGCCCGAATCTGCCGGCTCGTCTGAAGAACGCGCGTCGCGATCGAGGACTGACGCAAGAAGCGGTCGCGCGAGAACTGGGGATGGCGAGGACGTCCCTTGTCGCTTTGGAGAAGGGCGAACGCGGCGTCCGTCCCGACGAGCTTCTAGCGATGGCCCGCCTGTACGGGCGACCGATCGATGAACTCCTTGCGACCGACGGCGCCGGTCGATGACTTCGTCGGCCAATTCCGTACGTCCCTCTCCAGGACGGAGGACACCGAGGAACTGGGAAGGCGCGATACGCCAAGTCGAGCGATACGCGGAGGACTATCGAGAGGTTGAACGGCTAGCGGGTGCCGTACCGGACTATCAGTATCCGGCTCCGTACGCCGTCGACGGCGTGCCTCCCCGTGCGGCCGCGACGGAGATCGCTTCAGCGGAAAGGAATCGGCTTGGCCTCGGCGAAGGGCCACTGCCGAATCTTCGCGAAATTTTGGAAACCAAGATTGGTATCCGTATCTTCTTTATCGAGTTGCCGTCACGTATCGCTGGCTTCTTCGCTTACACGCCCGAGACGGGGGCATGTGTCGCCGTGAACGCCGCGCACCCAGTCGAGCGACAGCAGTGGACCATGGCTCACGAGTTCGCGCATTTCCTCACGCGTCGTCTCAAAGCGGAGATCACGGTGTCCAAGACGTCGTCACAAGGCAAGGTCCCGGCCCACGAACGCTTCGCGGAGGATTTCGCCGGCGAATTCATGATGCCGGCGAACGGACTGACCCGCGACTTCAACTCGATGCGGCGGACGCGCTCTGACGGATTCACCGCAGCGGCGCTTGTCGAACTCGCGGCGTTTTATCGAGTGTCGTTTCAAGCGCTAGCGCTGAGACTCGAAGGACTTGGGCTTCTCCCTCGAGGAACGTTTGACATGTTGCATCACGAACGGTTCAGCGTGTCCGAAGCGCGGCAGCTTCTCGGCATAGCTTCACCTGAACCGGACTCGCGCAGGTTTCCCACGCGGTACCTGACTCTGGCGGTCGACGCATACCGCGCAGGTCAGATCTCCGAGGGCCAGTTTGCTCGCTTTCTCCGTCTCGATCGTGTCACCGCTCGTCAAGTTGCGCAGAGTCTTGAAGGCACGGCCTAGTGACGGACGCGCGCAGGGAAACGCTAGATGCCTGCGTCCTCATCAACCTGTACGCGACCGGTCGACTCGGAGAGATCGCCGTGGCCCTCAACGTCCGATGGGTCATCGCTCGCGAGGTGTCCGAGGAGAGCTTCTACCTGCGGGAGGACACCGAGCAAGGTGGTGGGCGGACCGCCGTCGATCTTGAGCACTTGGTCGCCGAGGGCGTGCTGGAGGTGGTCGAGCTTGAAGAGGCCGAGCTGACGACGTTTGTCGAGATCGCGGCCGAGGTGGACGAAGGGGAGGCGGCAACGATCGCGATCGCCTCTCAGCGCGGTCTGCCGATTGCGACAGATGATCGTGCTGCACTCCGTCTTCTCGCCGCCGGCTATCCCGATGTCGAGGTGCTCAGAACTTCAGAACTTCTGCGCGCATTCGTCACGCGGGCCGAGCTCAGCCCGCTTGAGACTGCCGAGTGCATTCGCCGCATCGAGAGTTTGGCCAGCTTCTTCCCCGGTCGCCATGATCCGGAGTACGAATGGTGGCACGAGGCGCGCGAGTCCTAGCCATTGGCCAAGCGAATCGTGTCCCGAACTGTGTCCCGAACTCAGCAGAACTGACTGGACGTACTGGACACTATGGACGTTCTGGACGGCTCTAGAGAGCCAAACAGCACTCCTGAGCCCAGACTCGTAATCCGAAGGATGAAGGTTCGATTCCTTCCGGGGCCACTCCCGATACCGCGCTACAGCGCGGTTTCGTCGTCTAAGCCTCGGCGCGCTGCCAGC
This sequence comes from uncultured Actinomycetota bacterium, assembly GCA_963785135.1. Lineage (GTDB taxonomy): Bacteria > Actinomycetota > Actinomycetes > Mycobacteriales > Pseudonocardiaceae > Actinomycetospora. The sequence continues at coordinate 1,294,268 of CAWATV010000012.1, read as the reverse complement.
CAGTGCACCGCACGTTGTGGCCGTTGTTCGTGTAACACAGCCGAAGGTCGACGTTGGTGCGCTCGGGGATGACGAACTTCTGGTGTTCGAACCCGTTGCCGGCGCCGTTGAAGTCGTTGACCGACACCATGCGACCCTTCCAGCGCAGCTGGGCGCGGACGCCTTCGCCGTCGGCGCGGATGTCTGCCACGAAGACCTGCTCCGTACCGCTCGCGTAGAAATGGGCTGACCCGCCATCAGTGTTGATGTGCTCGTCGGAGCCCGCGGCCGCCGGCGAGACGTTCAGCGCGAGTACGGTCAGGGCCAGCGCGCCGATCGTGGCGCTGCGGCGGCGTGCGGACGTGTCTGGTGTGGTGATCATCCCGGGACCTCCAGGGCTGGGGAGCCTCGGCGGAGCGGCAGCAGCACCGAGGCAGCGGCCGCCCGCCCGTTCAATGGTTAACGAGGGGCGGAGGAGGCTCGGTATTCCCTCCGGGCTGCCCGAATGGGTAGCCCGGCGGCCTTGACTCGTTGCATAGCGCACGAAGAGGATGGGCCGCAGATGAGACTTCGGCGACTGCTCCCCGTGATCGCGATCGTGGTGTTCGGAGGGGTGCCGGCCGCGCTCGCGGTCACCGCGGACCCGTTCGGAGCGCCGGAGACGGCTGATCCGGTGTTCCGGCCCCGGACCTTCTTCAACGACATCGCGCCGTTCTTCGGGGCGGACGCGAGCGGGAACGTGCTGCTCGGGACGATCTACCGGGACGCGAGCTCCGACGACCAGTTCGCCGTGTATGAGCGGTGCGGAGGCGCGCCGGTGAGTTGGCAGCGGACCGTGCTGACCAACGAGGGCAACGGGATCCTGCCGGTCGGGTTGCGGGTGGCCCCGAATGGGACGGCGATGGCGATGTGGCGGGTCACCGGCGGCGGGACGACCACGCACTACTCCTCGGTCCGGCCGCCGGGTGGGACGTGGGGCGCGCCGCAGACGGTCGTGTCGGACACCGGGGTCACGTTCGTGCAGTTCGCCCTCGGCGACAACGGCGATGCGATCGCCGTCTATCCGGACGGCAACGGGACTCCCGGGACGTACGCGAAGGTGCGGACCGCCGGGGGGACGTGGGGCGCGCCGGAGACGATCGCCGCGACGACCAACACCAACCGGGTGGCGATGAGCCCGACCGGCGCGGCCGTGGTCGTCTATGCGGCGTCGACGCCGGGCTACCTCTTCTCGCGGTATCGGCCGGCCGGCGGGTCGTGGACGCGGTGCCACCGAGGTCATCAAAAGCAACTACCAGAACGCGCTCGACACGCTCGAGCTGGAGTTCGACGGCGCTGGACGGACCGTGGCGGTCGCCGTGCTGCACGAGTTCGACTACACGGTCCACTACAACATCGGCGATCGCCGGCGTGTGGAACGCCGACACGACGCTGACGCTCAACGACGACGGCGATCCGCCCGCCACGCAGTACTTCCTGCGGCGCATGACCGGCATCGCTCGGCACCCGAACGGGCTGGTGGCCACCTGGATGCGCCAGCCGTCGCAGCAGAACACGAACTCGGAGGTCGTCGTCGGACGGTGGAACGGGTCGAGTTGGGACTTGAAGGTCTTCGACCCACCGACCGGCGCGCTCGCGTCAGGCCAGCTGGCCGTCAACGGGGCGGGGGAGATCCTGCTCGCGGCCGATTGGTTCCACGGCAACGTCGACGAGATCCACGCGTCGATCGCGCCGTCGCTGACCGCCCCGTGGCCGGATCTGTCGCTCGTGTCGCCGGTCGCCAGCGCTACGCGACAGTTCCGGGACCCGTTCGCGGCGGGCGGCGGCACCGCCTTCTCGGTCGGGTGGGGCCTGCATGGCGGCAGCAACGACGGGACCGAGGTGATCTCGACGAAACCCGCCGGAGCGACGTGCGCAGGCGCCCCGACCCCGACGGCCACGGCCACGGCCACCGCGTCCGCGACGGCCACGGCGACCGCCACCGCCACGGCCACCGCGACCGCCACGCCCGAACCGCTTCCACTCCCGCTGCCGACGCCGGTCCCGACGGCCACGCCCAACCCGGCGCCGGCGGGCCCCAGCGCCATCGCCGACTTCACGACGCTCCCCGCCGCCTCCACGTGCGTCAAGGCCCGCAAGCTGACGATCCGGTTCAAGAAGCCGCCGAAGGGCTACACCGTCAAGACCGTCACCGTGAAGGTCAACGCCAAGAAGGTCGCGACCGTCAAGGGCAAGCAGCTCAAGAAGCCGCTCTACCTGCGCAAGCTGCCGAAGAAGACCTTCACCGTCACGGTGTCGATCACGCTCACCAAGGGCAAGGGCCTGACCGAGAAACGGCGCTACACGGCCTGCAAGTAACCTCATACGTATGCTCGCGAGCGTCGATGGTGCGATCGGGCCCGCCGAGCGAGGCGCGGATCCCGGTCTCGGACGAGGGCCTTCTCAGAGGAGACGGCGCATTCGAGGTGATGCGCCTCTATCAGGGCCGCCCGTTCGCGCTCGAGGAGCACCTGGCCCGGCTCACGCGCACCTGCGAGGGCCTTCGGCTGGAGCTGGACCTCGACGTCTGGCGGGCGGAGATCGCCGCGCTGCTGGAGGCCAACGGCCCGGCCGAGAGCCTGCTGCGGCTCGTGCTGACCCGCGGCGGGCGGCGGATCGCGCTGATCGAGCCCGCCCCGCGCCACAAGGCACTCGCGCGCGTCGCCACGATCACCTACGCCCCCAATCGCGTCCTGGACGGCCTGAAGACCCTCTCCTACGCCGGGAACATGCTCGCCACGCGGATCGCGAAGGAGGGCGGCTTCGACGAGGCGCTGCTCGTCTCGCCACACGGCCGCATCCTCGAAGGGCCGACGTGGTCGTTCTTCTGGGTCCGCAACGGCCGCCTCTACACGCCGCCGCTGTCAGAGCGCATCTTGGGCTCGATCACCCGCGAGAAGATCCTCGCCGAGACCGAGGTGATCGAGGAGACCTGCACGCTCGACGAGCTGCGTCACGCCGACGAGGCGTTCATCGCGTCCACGACGCGCACGGTGCAGCCGATCGCATCGGTCGACGATTTCGCGCTCCCGGCGGCGCCGGGGCCGGTCACGCTGCGCACGCGCGAGGTCATGGACCAGGCGATCGAGCGGGAGCTGGGTGCCACCGTCTAGCGGTGGTTTCGCGGCTGCCCGCCGCACTGGTAGTCCACGTACCAGGCGACGTGCCGAGAGGCTTGGACAAGGCCCCGTAACAAACCCATGCTCTACGTATTACCCGTGCATGTGGGGTGAATTAACGTGACCCGCATCGGCGTCGTCGGCCTCGGCTACTGGGGCCCCAACCTCGCGCGCAACTTCGCCGCGATCCCGGGCTGCGAGCTCGCGTGGTGCTGCGACGCCTCCGACCAGGCCCGCTCGCGCTGGGCGCCGTCGTTCCCGACCGCCCGGTTCACCGCCGACCTCGACGACCTGCTGCAGGACGACACGCTCGACGCGGTCGTGCTGGCCACGCCGGTCCCGACGCACGGTCCGCTCGCCGAGCGCGTGCTCGACGCGGGCAAGCACTGCCTGGTCGAGAAGCCGCTCGCGTACACCGTCGAGGACGCCGAACGGGCGGTCGCGGCGGCCGAGCGCAGCGGGAAGATCCTGATGGTCGGCCACCTGCTCGTCTATCACCCTGGGGTCGACAAGCTCAAGGCGATCGCGGACTCCGGCGAGCTCGGCGACATCCACTACATCTACAGCCACCGCCTGAACCTGGGCAAGCTGCGCTCAGACGAGAACGCGCTCTGGTCGCTCGGCGCGCACGACATCTCGGTCGTCCTGCACCTCGCCGGCCAGGACCCGGACTTCGTCGAGGCGCGCGGCGAGGCCTACACGCGCACGGGCGTCGAGGACGTCGTGTTCTCGTTCTTACGCTTCCCGTCCGGCGTCGCCGCGCACCTGCACATGTCGTGGCTGGACCCGCACAAGACGCGCAGCTTCACCGTCGTGGGCGCGCGGAAGATGGCGACGTTCGACGACATGGAGCTCGAGCGCAAGGTCACGATCTACGACAAGGGCTTCGACGAGGACACCCACTCCTACGGCGAATACATCACGCGTTCGGGGGACATCCACAGCCCGCGGATCTCCAACCGCGAGCCGCTGCGGATCGAGTGCGAGCACTTCGTCGAGTGCGTCCGCACGGGCACGCCGCCACGTTCGGACGGCGCGGCCGGTCTCAGGGTGGTGCGCGTGCTCGCGGAGCTTCAGGAGAACCTGAACGCGACGCGCCGGTAGGCTCGCTCTCATGAGCGACGACCCACGCATCACCTCCGGCGATCCGTTGGCCGGGTACTCATCTCCGCCGCCGCCCGGGGCGGGAGGCATGGCGGCCGCGCCGTTCCAGTCCCCGGCCGCGGGCCATTGGCAGCTCGCCGGTTGGTGGCGCCGTGCCGGCGCGCACGTGATCGACTGGATCGTGATCTCGCTCGTCGCCGGCGTGCTGTTCGGGATCTTCGCCGCGTTCGCCGGCGCGGGCTTCCTGGTCGGCGACACGACCGGGTACATCGCGGCCGTCCTCGCCATCCTCGGGTTCGGCCTGTGCATCGTCGTCGCCGCGCTGGTCTACGCGCCGCTGATGATGGCCAAGACCAACGGCAAGACGCTCGGCCGCATGGCGTGCGGCACGCGTGTCGTGCGCGCGAACGGGCAGCCGGTGGACTTCGGCTACGCGGCGCTGCGCGAGGTCGTGGTCAAGTGGCTGCTGATCAACGTCATCGCCGGCTCGTTCACGTTCGGCCTGGCGACGCTGCTGGACTACCTGTGGCCGCTGTGGGACGAGGAGAACCGCACGCTGCACGACATGGTCGTCAACTCGCGCACGATTCTCGACTGACGCGTCGGGGTCCTCACAGGATCCCGACGTATTCGTCCCAGTCGTCCGCGAGCTGCGCGAGCCGTGCCCTGACCGCCTCGCGGCCGCGGTCGATGTCTCCATGGGAGGGAAGCCGGGCGTGGCCGGACTCATCCCAGCCGGCGCGGTCGCCGGCAGGCACGGACTCCTGAAGCCGATCGAGCAGCTCGTCGGCGTGCGGGCCCGCCTGGCGGCGCTGCAGGACGATCGTGTCGACGCTCATCGCGACGACCTGCGACCAGCGCACATCCGGCGCAGATGCTCGTTCTCGACCTTGAGCATCGCGTTCTCGACAGCGAGCGAGTTCGCGCCGGAGCGGAGCTCCACGATCGTGTCGCGGAGCCCGGAGCTCTCGCTGCGCAGCCGCCAATTCGCTTCGCGCAGCCTGACGAGCTCGTCCACGTTCGCTTCCATCTCTTAAGCGATACCCGTGCCCGGATCAGCGCATCGACGAACGACGTACTTCTGACACCAGATCAGCGGCGCCCGCGACGGCTGAAGCCGAATCCGCCGCCGGCGAGCAGCAGGATGATGACGATGATGAGCAGGATGGTGAGCATGACGGGCGTCGCCCTTTCGGTTGGTAGGAATGCGCTACCCCGATCGGGCCAGGTCGATGCTCATGTGGCGGCGCTCGCATGGATGTGCGGCTCGTAACCGCTGCGCAGCACGTCGATCGTCGACGGCGGCGTGATCGCCGTGACCACGCCGGCCGGGCGCGCGCGGCGGGTCGCATAGCCGTCGCGCGTCCACTCGATCGCCGCGTCGGCCACGAGGACGTGCGGGGCGTCGTCGAGCATTACGAAGACGCCGTCGGGGAGGTCGCCGGCCGGCAGTGAGTGCAGGCGGCGGCGGTGTGTTCCCCGGACCAGTCGCTCGCTGTGGAGCTGCTTGTTCATCGCCTTGGCCGACGGGGACTCGCCGGTCGCCTGCGCCCAGGCGGACTGGTAGTCCTTGTAGCGCTTGAACCGGCACTCGGCGCACGGGCGGTGGCCCGCCGCGAACGAGACCGCCTCGTCGTAGAAGTACAGCCAGGTGAACCGGTGCGGCTGCCACTGCTCCCGCCAGCGGTCCTTGAAGCGCAGCGCGCATGTGATCCACGCGTCGTGGCCGTGGAACTTCACGATGTCCGTGCCCTCGTGCAGGATGCCCCGGTTCCCCGTGAACGCGCCGCGCAGCGCGAACGCCTCGATGTCACCGAGCGGGGTGACCCGGTTGCAGGCTGGAGAGGGCGGAGACAGGTACTAGGCCTCGACGGGCGCGGCGTCGGCGAGGCTGCTGCGGCCGGCCTCGGTCCAGATGATCTGGTCGCGGCCCGGTCCGACGCCGATCAGCGCGATCGGCACGCCGATGAAGTCGGAGATGAACGCGAGGTAGTCGCGGGCGTTCTGCGGGAGCTCGGACTCGTCGCGGCAGCCCGTGATGTCCTCGTCCCAGCCGGGCAGGCGCTGGTAGTCGCCCATCGCCTGGTGCATCACCGTCTGGTGGTACGGGAACGTCTTGAAGATCGCCTCTTCCGCCCCGCGGTACTGGGTGCAGACGTTGAGGTCGCCGAGGCCGGTGAGGACGTCGAGCTTCGTGATCGCCAGGTGGGTGAGCGAGTTGATGCGGGTCGCGTAGCGCAGCGCGACGAGGTCGATCCAGCCGACCCGGCGCGCGCGGCCGGTCGTCGTGCCGTACTCGCCGCCGGCCTCGCGCAGCGTCGCGCCGAGCTCGTCGTCGAGCTCGGTCGGGAACGGGCCCGAGCCGACGCGGGTCGCGTAGGCCTTGGCGATGCCCCAGACCTCGTCGATGTCCTTCGGCCCGACGCCGGTGCCGGTGCAGGCCGAGGCGCTGACCGGGTTCGAGGACGTCACGAACGGATAGGTGCCGTGGTCGATGTCCAGCAGCGTGCCCTGGGCGCCCTCGAAGATGACGCGGCCGTTGGCGTCGAGCACGTCCCACGTGAGCTTGGCCGTGTCGGCGACGTACTGCGCGATCCGGTGGCCGTAGGTGAGGTAGTCCTCGGTCATCGACTGCAGGTCGAGCTCGGGCGCCTTCGCGTACGGGCGCAGCGAGAGCCGCTTGGGCTCCATCGCGGCGACGATCTTCTTCTTGAGGATCTTCTCGTCGAGCAGGTCCTGGACGCGGATGCCCAGGCGCGCGGCCTTGTCGGCGTAGCAGGGGCCGATGCCGCGCCGCGTGGTGCCGATCTGGAGCTTGCCGAGCTTCGTCTCGCCCGCGTGGTCGAGGTACATGTGGTAGGGCATGATCAGGTGCGCGTTGGCGCTGATCCGCAGCCCGGAGAGGTCGACGCCCTTGGCGCGCAACTCGTCCAGCTCGCCGGTCAGCACCTTCGGGTCGATCACGACGCCGTTGCCGATCGCGCACAGCTTGCCCGAGTAGAGAATCCCGGACGGGACCAGGTGGAACTTCCAGTGCACACCGTCGCGCACGATGGTGTGCCCGGCGTTGTTGCCACCCTGGAAGCGGATCACGAGATCCGCCTTCTCCGCGAGGAGGTCGACGACTTTGCCCTTGCCTTCGTCGCCCCACTGGGCGCCCACGATCACGATTCCGGCCATGTCGTGCAATGAGTCTACGGCGAACGCCGTGGCGTCCCGTAACGGGGGCCTTCGTCCTCCCAGCGGGTGTCGTCGAAGGGGTCGGGAGTGGAGCTGGAGACGACCGGCTCCGGCAGCTGGTACTGCTGCTCGAGGCGCCGGTCGTGGCCGTTCATCGGCAACGGCTCGCCGCAGATCTCCCAGATCCGCGACACGGTGCGCTCGCCGATCTGCTTGACGAGATCCGCCGCGGGGTGCGACTCCGCCGAGGAGTGCTGCGTCCCGACGAGGTTGGTCGTCAGCAGCACCGCCTTGCCGTCCTCGTAGCGCGTGTTGAAGATCGTGTAGAGCTGCTCGAGCACCCAGTCGGTGGACTGCTCGGCGCCGACGTCGTCGATGTGCAGCAGGTCGACCGACGACAGCATGTCGATGAACTCGGTGAGCGAGAAGCGGGCATCGTCGTCATAGGTCTCGCGCAGGATCGACAGCAGCCGCGGCAGCGAGTAGATCGCGACCGTGTGGTCGGCCTCCATCGCGGCCTTGGAGATCAGCATCGCCAGCGTCGTCTTGCCCGTGCCGACGTCGCCGCTGAACCAGATCCCGCGGCCCGCGGCGAGGTTCTCCGAGAGGCGCCGGATGTAGTTGCGGACCTCGCGGACGACCGGCGCGTTGACGCGCTCGATCGAAGGGAGCGGCTCACGGTCGAACCCAACCTCCCGGTAGCGCTTCGGAATCCGCCCCGCGACCGCCGTCGCCCGTTTGCGCGCCAGCCGCGCGGGCCGGCACGTGCAGGCGGTCGCGCGCCGGGTCTCCTCGTCGTAGAGGAAGCCCGACCCGTCGCAGCGCCCGTCCGTGCAGACCGCCATCAGTACCGGTCGTCCGCGACGTAGGTCATGAAGCGCGGGAACTCCTTCTGGAACGTCAACTCGACCGTCCCGAGGCCGCCGTTGCGGTGCTTGGCGATGATCACGTCGGCCAGGCCCTCGCGCTCGGACTCCTTGTCGTAGTAGTCGTCGCGGTAGACGAACATCACGAGGTCGGCGTCCTGCTCGATCGCGCCCGACTCGCGCAGATCCGAGAGCACGGGCCGTTTGTCCGTGCGCTGCTCGACGCCGCGGTTGAGCTGCGACAGCGCGATCACCGGCACCTCGAGCTCGCGCGCGAGCGTCTTCAGGCCGCGCGAGATGATGCCGATCTGCTCGACCCGGTTCTCGACCGCGCCGCCCGCCCGCATCAGCTGCAGGTAGTCGATCAGGATCAGCCCGAGCCCGTCGGCGTGCTGCTGCGCCAGCCGCCGGCACTTCGCGCGCACGTCGAGCACGCTCAGGTCCGAGGAGTCGTCCACGAACAGCTTGGAGTCCGCCAGCCGCGAGGACGCGGCCAGGATCTTCCCCCAGCGCGACTGCGGCACGCGGCCCTTGCGCAGGTCGTCGCCCTTGATCGAGGCCTGCGAGGCGATGAAGCGCTGGGCGAGCTCCCCCTCGGACATCTCGAGCGAGAACAGCGCCACGGCCTTGTTGGACGCCAGCGCGGCGTTCTCGGCGAAGTTGACCATCAAGGCCGACTTGCCCATCGACGGGCGCGCCGCGAGGATGATCAGGTTGCCGGGCTGGAAGCCGCCGGTGATCGTGTCGAGGTCGTCGAACCCCGACGGCGTGCCGGTCATCGGGTTGCCCTCGAGCGAGAGCTTCTGCAGCTTGTCGAGCTCGGCGTCCAGCAGCTGCTCGGCCGAGCGGAAGTCCTTGCGCGAGTCCTCGTGGGCGACCTCGAGGATCGAGCGCTCGGCCATGTCCACCAGGTCGCGCGGCAGCGCCTCGTGGTTGTGCACGTTGGACTGGATGTCGTAGGCCGCGTGCAGCAGCCGGCGCAGCATCGCGTTCTCTTTGACGATCCGCGCGTAGTTGCGCAGGTTGCCGACCGCGGGGACCGAGCCGGCGAGCAGCTCGATCGCCGCCGCGCCGCCGACGGCCTCCAGGTCGCCCGCCTGCTTGAGGTGCTCGACCAGCGTCAGCGGATCGACCGGCTCGCCGTGGCCGTGCAGGTCCAGCATCGCCTGGTAGATCCGTCCGTGCGCCTCCCGGTAGAAGTCCTCCGGGTTCAGGCGCTCGTCGATGATCAACGCGGGCAGCGCCGTGTCCGAGAGCAGCACCGCGCCGAGCACGGACTGCTCGGCCTCCAGGTTCTGCGGGGGCGCCATCGCGCCGCCGCTGAACCCATCGCCATGACCGTTGGTGATGGGGGGAGCGCTCATCGGGCAGACGAGTCTAAGTCGCCGATCGGATCGAACACATGTTCTGCCCGCTACCTGCGACGTTTGCCGTGAAATAGGGTTGTCGGGTGGCCACGATCGACCCCGTCGTCGCGCCCAGCCCGGCGGGGCTCCTGCTCGAGCGCGATCGCCAGCTCGACGAGCTCGGCCGGATGCTCGACCGGGTGCGCGGCGGCGAGGGCGCCACGGTGCTCGTGGTGGGTGAGGCGGGGGTCGGGAAATCCCTGCTCCTGCGCGAATTGCTGCGCACGGTGAACGAGCTGACCGTCCTGCGCGCACGGGGCGACGAGCTCGAGCAGGAGTTCCCCTTCGGCGTCGTGCGCCAGCTGCTCGAACCGGTCCTGCGCACGGCCGGCGACGCGGTCTGGGACGGCCCCGCCGAACTGGCCCGCGAGGTGTTCTCCCCGCAGGGCGAAGGTGCGGGTGATGACGCTTCCTTCGCCCGCCAGCAGGGTCTCTATTGGCTCGTCGTGAACCTGTCCGAGCAGCTCGGCCCGCTGCTGCTGGCGGTCGACGACGCGCACCGCGCGGACGAGCCCTCGCTGCGCTTCCTGCGCTTCCTCGGGCACCGGCTCGACGGCCTGCCGGTCGCCCAGGTGCTGGCGACCCGGCCGGCGGCGGAGGTCGAGCACCGCCCGGCGCTGGCGGACATGTTCGAGGACGTCGGAATCCTCGCCGTCGACCGCCTGTCCATCGAGGCCACGACCGCCTACCTCGCGCAGGCGTGGCCCGAGGCCGCGGAGGGCCTCGCTCCCGTCTGCCACGCGCTGACCGCCGGCAATCCGCTGATGCTCCGCGCGCTCGTGGCCGAGGCGCGCGGGAACGTCACCACGCCGGCGCAGCTGCGGGCCCTGGGGGTCCGGCCGATCGGCCAGCGCGTGCGGCGCGCGCTGAGCGGCGCCCCGCCCGGCGCGCTCCGGCTCGCGCAGGCGGTCTCGGTCCTGGGCGACGACACGAGCGTCGCCGACGCGGTCGCCTTCGCGGGTGTGGAGGACGCCGCCGCGGCCGTCGACGCGCTCCTGCGCGCGAACGTGCTCGAGGAGGACGGCGGGCGGCTGCGGTTCGTCCACCCGCTCGTGCGCACCTCCGTCTACCGCCTGCTCTCGCCCGTCGAGCGCGGCGCGACCCACCTGCGCGCCGCCACGGCACTGCACGACCGCGGCGCGACCGGCGAGCAGGTCGCCGCACACCTGCTGCACGCCGGCCCGACCGGCCACGCCTGGGCGGCGCGGGAGCTGGAGGAAGCCGCCGAGCGCGCGCTCGAGGTGGGCGCGCCGGACAGCGCGGCCGCGCTGCTCGCGCGGGCGATCGACGAGCCCGCGGCCGACAGCTCCCAGCTCGCGCGGCGGCTCGCGCGGCTGGGCGACGCCGCTTCCAACGCCGGCCTGCCCGAGGCGCTCACGCACTACGAGCGCGCGCTCGCGCTCTCGCCCCTCGCGCCCGATCGCGCTCCAGTACGCGGGGGCGCTGGGCATGGCGGGCGAGACCGCGCGGTCCTTCGACGTGCTGTCGAGCCTCGCCGGACGAGCCAACCCCGGTCCAGCAGGCCGCGCTGCACGCCGCCGCGCTCTTCACGGACTCGCCGGCGGCGCGTGCGTTCCGCGACGACATGGCCGAGCTGGCGGAGCCGCCGAGCGAGCCGCTGCTGGCGGCGACGGTCGCCTACGAGCTCGCGATGCGCAACGTGCCCGCGCCGGAGCTCGCGGCGCGCTTCGGCGGCGCGGAGCTGGACCTCTCGACCACCGGCGCCTACGGCTACGGGATCTGGGCGCTGCTGCTGCTGGAGCGCTTCAGCGAGGCGAAGGCCGAGCTCGACCGGGCGGTCGAGGCGGGCCGCCGCACGGGCGCGCTCGTCACCTACGCGCTCGCGCTCGTGCTGCGCGCCGGCCTGCACCTGCGCAGCGGCGCGCTGCAGGCCGCGGAGGCCGACGCGCTGCAGTCGCTCGAGCTCTCCAAGCACCCGTCCTGGCGCTTCGGCAACGCGGCGTCGATGCAGTTCCTGGTCGAGATCCTGCTCGAGCAGGGGCGTCTGGAGGAGGCGGCCGAGGCCGCGGCGGCGATCGATCCGGTCCCGCAGGTCGCGGTCGACGTCCTCGCCCAGCAGGCCCGCGCGCGCGTCCTGCTGGCGCAGCGGCGGCCGGACGGAGGCGCTCGCGGCGGCGGTGGCGCTCGGCCAGCGGGCCGCGGAGACGGTGATCCGACAACGCCGTCTTGCTCCCGTGGCGCCGGACGGCGGCGCTGGCGGCGGCCGCGCTGGGCGCTTCCGAGGCCGGCGGTACGCCGAGGAGCAGCTCGCTCGCGCTCGCGCCTTCGGCTCGCCGGCGGCGATCGGCGACGCGCTGATCACGCGCGCGTTCGTGCCTGCGGTCGGTGGACGGCCTCGAGGAGGCGGCGGCCGTCGCGCACCCGCTCGTCCGCGCCCGCGCGCTGCTGGCGCTGGGGCGGGCCGAGCGGGTCGGCGGCGCTCCCGCCGCCGCGCGCGAGCCGCTGCGGGAGGCGATGGAGCTCGCCTCGGCCGCGGGGCGCGCGGGCTGGTCGACGAGGCGCTGGACGAGCTCGCCGCCGCCGGCGCCCGGCCGCGCAAGCGCGGCGGTCACGGCGCGCACCTGCTGACCGCGGCCGAGGCGCGCGTCGCCCGCCTGGCGGCGGACGGGGCGAGCAACCGCGAGATCGCGCAGGAGCTGTTCGTGACGCTGAAAACCGTCGAGATGCATCTCTCGCAGCGCCTATCGCAAGCTCGACATCTCGATCGCGGGCTCAGCTGGCCGCGAGGCTCGACTGAAGGTTCCGGCGCGCGCGGAAGAGCAGCTGGCCGGTCGGCGTTCTCGGTCAGGCCGAGCTCGGCGGCGATGTCCTTGCGCTCGGCCTGCTCGAAGTCGTTGCGGAAGATCACCCTGCGCTGGCGCTCGGGGAGGCCCTTGATGGCGACGCGGACGCGTCTGCGCAGCTCGGCGCGCTCGAGGTGGACGTGTGGATCCTCCGCGGTCGCGCGGTCGGTCGGCTCGGCGATCAGGCGGCGCAGCTTGAGGGCCTCGTGCCGCGTGACGGTCGTCGCGTAGGCGCCGAAGCTCAGCGTGTCAGGGTCGAGCTCCGGCAGCCGGGCGAACGTCGCCAGGAGCGCGTCCTGGGCCGCGTCGGCGGCGTCCTGCGGGCAGCCCGTGATGGCGAGGGCGCGGCGCTGGAGCGGGGCGAAGTGGGTCCGGTAGAGCGTCGCCACCGCCTGCGGGTCGCGGGCGGCGGCGGCGCGGACGAGTTGGGTCTCGGTCATGGGACCAATCTCCCGGCTGCGTCGGCCTGCAGCCACGGCATCCCACCCTGCTCTTTACCCGATGATCAGCGAGCGCTCGTCGACAGGGTCGACGCGGACGGGCACGGTCGCGCCCGGCTGGAAGCCGGCGACGGCGATGCGCGAGATGACCTGGGCGTGCGTGGCGCTGTAGGGCGCCTTGTCGCCGACCGTGACCTCGAGCGTGAGCTCGACGCGCGGGTTGTCGTTGACGCTGACCCCGGTGTCCTTGATCGCGGTGATCACCGCGCGGCCCGGGAGGCCGTGGACGGCGAGGTGGTTGGCGACGGCGGCCTCGCGCTGCATCTCGCCGAGGGTCTGCGTGGCGTCGCGGTGGCGTCGCGCAGGGCGCGGAAGCCGCCGCCGAGGCCGCGGTGCTCAGGCGGCGTCAGGGCGTCGGCCTGCTTCTTGAGGGTGCGGATGTCTTTGAGGAAGCCCATGCTCATACAAGCGAAGACGGACCCCGGCATTACGTCCGGACCGTTAAACGCAGCCAGGGTGCCGCTGGGGCACCCTGGGTGAAACTCGTTGCGGCGCGTGCCGCTAGGCGAGCGTCGCCAGCTACTTCTGCTCGACCACCATGGTCTTGACGGTCGCGATGACGCCGTCCTCGACCTCGACCTCGATCATGCGCGTCCCGACGGTGCGGATCGGCTCCTCGAGGTTGACCTTGCGGCGGTCGATCGTGATGCCGCGGGCCTCCTGGATCGCGTCGACGATGTCCTGCGACGTGACCGAGCCGAAGAGGCGGCCGTCGTCGCCCGCCTGGTGCGGAATCGTCAGCACGGTGCGGTTGAGCGCCTCGGCGGACTCGCGCGCGGCAGCCGTCGCCTGGGCGAGGGCGCGCTCGGTCGCCTCCAGACGCTTGGCCGCGGCCACGATCGCGCCCTTGGTGGCGGGCGCCGCGATCTTGCGCGGGATCAGGTAGTTGCGCAGGTAGCCCTTCGAGACGTCGACGACCGTCCCGCGGGCGCCGAGCTGCTCGTGGTCCTGCAGGAGGATCGCCTCAGGCATGACTAGCGGTCGCGCCCGCCGCCGCGTCCACCGCGGCCGCCTTCGCGCTCGTCTGAGCCGGAACCCTCGCCGACGTACGGAAGCAGCGCGAGCTCACGCGCACGCTTGACCGCCGTCGCGATCTGGTTCTGATGCCGGCGGCACGCGCCCGTGATGCGACGCGACCGGATCTTGCCGCGGTCGGAGATGAACTTCCGAAGGGCGGTGATGTCCTTGTAGTCGACGAACTCCACCTTGTCGCGGCAGTACTGGCAGGACTTCCGGCGTCCGCCGCCCCCTCCGGTCTTGCGATCACGCCGGCGCGTCGGCCGGCTGCGCTGCTTCGCCACTGTTGAAAAACCTCTCTAGCTGCTGACTCTTCGGATGCGCGCCCCGCGCGCACGAGGCCAATCGCCGTTTGGCGCAGCCAGAGAGGTTAGCGGACACGGTCTCTTCCGTCCGCTTTCCCGCTACACAGTCTTGGTTCGCAACGACACTGTGACTTTTCTGCGGAGAAACCGGCGTGTTAGGCCGGATCGCTCCGAAGGCGCCCGTAGACTCGACCCAGGTCATAAGAGTCTGAAAGGAGCCAGCCGGCATGGCGGCAAGCAACATCAATCGCGTGGTTCTCACAGGGCCGACGGCCGGGCCGTGGCGGTGCACCTGCCGATGAACCCGGAGCGGCTCCGGGTCCCGTGACGGCGGCGGCTACCGTGGAGGCACCGCGCACTCGGCGGCGAAGCCCTGCTCGTGGATCCCGAGGGCGCTGTTGGTCCGCGCGCGCATGTTCTCCAGGCCGATCTGGTGGGTCAGCTCGACGAGCCCCGCGTGGCCGAGCCGGGCGTCGAGGTCGGCGACCATCGCGTCGTCCACCGTCGTCGGCTGCGCCGTCATCGCGTCGGCGTAGGCCAGGACCCGGCGTTCGGTCTCGTCGAAGCGCTCGTCGTCCGGAGCCCCGTCGGCGGCGGCCCGGCGGAGCGCGTCGGCGTCGAGGCCCTGCCGGACCCAGAGCATCGTGCCGAAGTCGACGCACCAGGAGCAGCCGACCCGGGTCGCGACCCGGTACACGGCCAGCTCGCGCAGGCGGGCCGGGAGCACGGTCGTGGCCCGCTCGGCCAGCGACTCGGTGACGGCGTTGACCCAGAACAGGCGGCCGTGGTGGCGCAGGACGGCGAACGGCTCGGGCACCTCGCCGAAGCGCCGGCGCGCGTAGCGGTAGGCGAGCCGCCCGAGGATGCCGGCGTCGCGGTCGGGAACGGTGGGGATGCGGGGCACGGGATCCTCCTGGAGACGGGGTGTCACCAGGAGGACGGCGCAGGCCCTCCGGACGTGACAGCGGACCCGCCGTGCTCGCCGGGTGGGCGCGTTCGGCGCATGATGCCGGGCGTGGATGCTGCCGACTTCGCCGACGTCCTGGTCTCGGTGCGTGAGTTCGTCCGCGAGGAGGTCGTCCCGCTCGAGGACGAGATCGAGACCACCGACGTGGTGCCCGAGAAGCTGCGCGAGGCGTGCAAGGCGATGGGCCTCTACGGCTTCGCGATCCCGGAGTCCTACGGCGGGATCGGCCTGTCGATGGCCGAGGAGGTCGAGCTGGCGATGGAGCTCGGCTGGACCACGCCCTCGCTGCGCTCGCTGTTCGGCACCAACAACGGCATCGCCGGGCAGGTCCTGCTCGCCGGCGGCACCGACGAGCAGAGGCAGCAGTGGCTGCCGCGCCTCGCGACCGGCGAGGTCGTCGCGTCCTTCGCGCTCACCGAGCCCGACGCCGGTTCGGACCCCTCCTCGCTCACGACGACGGCCGTCCGCGACGGCTCCGGACCCGACGCGGAGTGGGTGATCTCCGGGACGAAGCGGTGGATCACCAACGCCCCGCTGGCCGACGTCCTCATGGTGTTCGCCCGGACCGATCCGGACGCGGCGCCCGCCAAGGGGATCTCCACGTTCCTCGTCCCGACCGACGCGCCCGGCGTCTCGTTCTCCCCGCACGACGCGAAGATGGGCCAGCGCGGCGCGTGGACGTGCGAGGTCCACCTCGACGAGGTCCGCGTCCCGGCCGCGCACCTGATCGGTGGCGAGCACGGACTGCACCGCGGGTTCACCACCGCCATGCGGTGCCTCGCGCACGGGCGCCTGCACATCGCCGCGCTGTGCATGGGGATGGCCGCCCGCCTCGTCCACGAGACGACCGGGTTCGCCACCGAGCGCGCGCAGGGCGGGCACCCGATCGCGGCGTACCAGCTGGTCCAGGGCCTGGTCGCCGACTCGGTGACCGACTGGCACGCCGGGCGCGCCCTGGTGCGCGAGGCCGCGAAGGCCTACGACGACGGGTCGGACCGGACGCTGGGGCCGTCCACGGCGAAGTACTTCTGCTCCGAGGCCGTCGGGCGCATCGCCGACCGCGCCGTGCAGGTCCACGGCGGCTCGGGCTACATGCGCGGCGTCCCCGTCGAGCGGATGTACCGCGACGTCCGCCTGTTCCGGATCGACGAGGGCACCAGCCAGATCCAACAGGTGATCATCGCCCGCGCGGCCCTCGGGAGCGCCGCCCGCGGCTGAGGCTGCTTGACTGGCGGCCATGGCGCTCGACGCCGGCGTCCTGGCCGGACTCGTCCGCCCGGGGGCCCGGGTGGCGCTGGCCGACGGGTGCGGCAGCCCGCGCGCGGCCTACCCGGCCCTCAGCGCCCTGGCGCGCGACCACGGCGACCTGCGCCTCGTGACGGGGTGGATGCCCGGTCCGGTGGACGGCCTGGACCTCGCGGCCTTCGCCGACGTCCGCACCGTGATGCCGGGGTGGGGTCTGCGGGCCGGGACCGACGCCGGGCACGTCCGGCCGGTCCCGGCGCGGCTGTCGGCGGTGCCCGGGCTGCTCGCCGGCCCGCTGCGTCCCGACGTGCTCCTGCTGGCCGCCGCGCCGGGACCCTTCGGTCCGGTGCTGGGGAGCGAGGTCTCGTGGGTGCGCGGGGTGATCGACCTCGGGGTGCCGGTCGCCGTGGTCCTCGACGACGCGCTCCCCCGCGCCGCCGCCGGGCCCCCGCTGCCGGACGCGCAGGTGTTCGTCCTCGGCGAGGCCTCGACCGGACCGCACGTGGTCGGGTCCCCGGCCGCACCGAGCGCCGACCACCGCGCCGTCGGCCGCCACGTCGCCGCGCTGCTCGACGACGGGGTCCGGCTGCAGTGGGCACCCGGGCAGCTCGGGCTCGCGGTGGTCTCGGCCGTGGTCGAGGCCGGGGTCCGTGTGCACGCGGACTCCGGGCTGCTCGGCGACGCCGTCGTCGACCTCGACGCCGCCGGCCTGCTGCTCTCCGACCCGGTGGCGACCTACCTGGTCGGGACCCCGCGGCTCTACGACTGGGCCGACGCCCGGGGCCGCGGCGGGCACCCGGTGCTGCACGGGATCGAGCACACCCACGACCCGACCCGGCTGTCGTCGGACCCGCCGCTCGTCGCGGTCAACACGGCGGTCGAGATCGACCGCGACGGGCAGGTCAACGTCGAGGGGACGGCCACCGCGGTGGTCGGCGGCGTCGGCGGGCACCCCGACTACGCCGCCGCCGCCACCCGCTCGCCGCGCGGGCTCTCGGTGATCGCGCTCGCCGCGACCCACCGGGGGGCACCGACCCTCGTCGACCGGCTCTCCCGGCCGGTGACCACCGCCGCCCACGACGTCGACGTCGTGGTCACCGAGCACGGCGCGGCCGACCTCCGCGGCCTGGACCGCGGCGAGCGGCGGCGCGCGGTCGCGGCGCTGTGGCCGGGGGTGTGAGGAACCGGGTGTGACTTCTGGCGGCGCACCGGGAACCCGCGTGCACGCCTCGCGACCGGTGCTCGTGCGAGGCTGGAAACTCCTCGCCCCGCCTACCCCCCGGAGGTCCGCCATGGCCGACTCCCCCACCTCGTCCCGGGCCCGTCTCGCGGCCGTGCCGGCCGGGGTGACGCGCGTCGAGGTGACCCCCGCCGAGCCGCTGCCACCGGAGGTCGCGCCCGCGCCCGAGGAGGCGCCGGACCTGCTCGCCGCGCTGGACGCCGGCGACGAGGAGGCCGTGCGGCGCTGGGTGCGCGCGCACGCCCCGGAGCCGGAGAGCCTGCTCGTCTACGCCGCGCTGGCGATCGCCGGGATCGTCGGCCTCATGGAGTGGCCGGCCGCCGTGCTCGCCGGGGTGAGCCAGCTGGTGATCGACCGCCGGTTCGGCGGCGTCGAGAAGGTCACCACCGAGCTGCGCGCACGGATCGAGGCGCTCTCGGCGAAGGCGTGAGGGTCAGGACCGCACGAGGCGCGCGATGGCGGCGGAGGCCTCCTGGACCTTCTCCGCGGCCTCGGCGTCGCCGGACTTCGCGGCGTCGACCACGCACCCGGCCATGTGCTCGTCGAGCAGCCCGAGGGCGACGTTCTGCAGCGCGCGCGTGGCCGCCGAGACCTGGGTGAGGACGTCGATGCAGTACTTGTCGTCCTCGATCATCTTGGCGATGCCCCGCACCTGACCCTCGATGCGGCGCAGCCGTCGCAGGTGGTCGTCCTTGTGGTCCGCGTACCCGTTCATGGCCCTCCCTCGATCGGGTCGAGGCTACCGGGCCCGCGACACCCCGAGGCGGTTCCGCACGGCGCGGACCGCGTCGTCCACCGTGTCCCGGGCCGGACCGAACCCCCGCGGCTGGTTGGTCATCACCGCGACGACGAAGCGGTCCTCGACGATCCCCATCGTGTGCATGTCCGCCCGCGAGGACAGGCAGCACAGCCAGCCCTGCTTCACCGGCGACCCGGACCCGTCGAGCAGCCCGTAGCCCTGGTCGAACCCGTCGGTGGCGATCTCCGGCGAGCTGCTCAGGTCGCCGATCAGCAGGTCACGGTCCGCGGGGGGCAGGTCGTCGCGCACGTGCCGCATGAGGGTCACCATGTCGCGCGCGGAGGTCTGGACCTCGCCCCACTGCGAGGGGTCGTCGGCGGACGTGGTGTCGACCATCCCGATCCCCTCGGCCACGCGGGTGATCGCCCCCGGCCCGTCGTACGACGACCAGAGCGCGTTCATCGCCTCGTCGCTGCTCGAGTTCAAGGCCGCATGGAGCAGCCGGCGGTCCCGATCACCGAGAGTGAGAGCGCCACGCTCCTGTCGGTCGATCATGTCGACGGCGAGCACGAGCTTGGCCAGCGAGGCGGCGTTGAAGGTCCTGTCCCCGCGGTGGCCGCGGGCGAGCTGACCGGTGGTGCGGTCGGCCACCGCGACCCCGACGACGACGTCGTCACGCTCGGCCGCCGACTCCGCGGCCTCGACCGCGGCCGCGAGGTCGACCGGCGGGGCCGGGGGCCCGGCGGGTGGCGCGACCGCCGTCGGCGACGCGGCCGGGAGCTCGAACAGCGGAGCGGTCGAGGCCAGCGGGCCGGAGATGCCGAGGACCTCGTTCACGGTGGCGAGCGTGCCCGTGAGCAGGGCGCCGAGCGCGGCGGCGCACAGCGCGAGGGCGATCCCGCGACCACGTCGCGGGCGGGCGCGGCGGGATCGGGCGCGCGACCGGGACGGCGCCGGACGGGCGGTGGGCCGGGCGGCGGGCCGGGCGCGGGGCGGCGAGGGCACGCTCGGGCGCGTCGGTCGTCGGGCCGGCGGCGGGGCCCGGTGGCCCGTGGCGACACCCGATGGTGGTGGCCGGCGACCGCCGTAGGGTGCCGCGGCCGACCGCGGCGCGGGAGCACCGGGACCGTACGCGGAGCGCCTCTCGGGCCCCGGTCGCACGGGCGCCCGGTGGGTGGTCACGAAATCATCACACCACCTCGCAGCGTGTGATCCGACCCCACCCGGTCGGGGCCCGACGAGCCCGTTTGACAGCGATACCCCCCAGGGGTACCAAGGAGGTTGGAGAGAGGAGCCGCGTCGTGAGTGCACCGTCCGCGTCACCGCCGGATGCCCCCACCGGGGAGACCGCACGCGTCGAGCTCGCCATCACCGGCATGACCTGTGCCTCGTGCGCCGCGCGGATCGAGAAGAGGCTCAACCGGCTCGACGGGGTTCTGGCCAGCGTCAACTTCGCGACCGGGAACGCCAGGGTCGACCACGATCCCGCCGTCGGGCTCGACGACCTCGTGGCCACGGTGGAGGCGCTCGGCTACGGCGCGTCGGTCCCCGGCGCGCCGGCACGGGCGTCCGACGCCGGCCGGCCGGGCCCCGGCGACGCCGACCCGCTCCGGCGGCGGCTGCTGGTCAGCCTCGCGCTCGCCGTGCCCGTCGTCGTCCTGGCGATGGTCCCGGCCTGGCAGTTCCCGTACTGGCAGTGGCTCTCCCTGGTGCTCACCGTCCCGGTCGTCGTGTGGGGCGGGCAGGACTTCCACCGCGCCGCCTGGACCAACCTGCGCCACGGCGCGGCCACGATGGACACCCTGGTCTCGGTCGGCACCCTCGCGGCTCTCGGGTGGTCGGTCTACGCGCTGGTCCTGGGCGGCGCCGGGATGCCGGGGATGACGCACGGCTTCTCCCTGACCGCGGGCGGCGGCCGCGACGCGATCTACCTCGAGGCCGCGGCGGGGGTCACGACCCTGATCCTGGCCGGGCGCTGGTTCGAGGCCCGGGCCACGCGGCGGGCGGGGGCGGCGCTGCGGGCGCTGCTCGAGCTGGGGGCGAAGGACGTCGCGGTGCGCCGCGGCGGCCGCGAGGAGCGCATCCCGGTCGAGCGCCTCGGGGTCGGCGACGAGTTCGTGGTGCGCCCCGGCGAGACGGTGGCCGCCGACGGCCTCGTCGTCGAGGGCCGCTCGGCGGTGGACGCGAGCGCCATGACCGGCGAGTCGGTGCCGGTCGACGTCGGGCCGGGCGACGACGTCATCGGCGCCACGGTCGCTCTCGACGGTCGCCTGGTGGTGCGCGCGACGGCGGTCGGCGCCGACACCCGGATCGCGCGGATCGCGCGGCGGGTCTCCGAGGCCCAGAACGGCAAGGCCGAGGCGCAGCGCCTCGCCGACCGGGTCTCCGGGGTGTTCGTGCCGGTCGTCCTCGCCCTCGCGCTCGCCACCCTCGCGGTGTGGCTGCTCGCCGGCGGGGGCGCCGAGGCGGCGTTCACCGCGGCCGTCGCCGTCCTCATCATCGCCTGCCCCTGCGCACTGGGCCTGGCCACGCCGACCGCGCTGATGGTCGGCACCGGCCGCGGCGCGCAGCTCGGGATCCTGCTGCGCGGGCCCGAGGTGCTCGAGTCCACCCGCCGGGTCGACACCGTCGTGCTCGACAAGACCGGCACGGTGACCACCGGGGAGATGCGCCTGACCGGGGTGACGACCGCCGCCGGCGTCGACACCGACGAGGCGCTGCGTCGCGCCGGCGCGCTCGAGGACGCCCTCGCCCACCCGATCGCCCGGGCGGTCGCTCTCGGCGCCCGGGACCGCGTGGGGCCGCTCCCCGTGGCCGGGGACGTCGCGACCGTCGAGGGCCGCGGCGTGACCGGGACGGTCGAGGGCCACCGGATCGTCGTGGGGCGCCCGGACCTGCTCGCCGAGCACGGCGCCGACCTGCCCGACGAGCTCACCGCCGCCCTCGTGCGGGCCGAGGCCGACGGCGCCACCGCGATCGCCGTGGCGTGGGGCGACCCCGGCCACGCGCTGCGCGCCCGCGCCGTGCTCACCGTGGCCGACACCGTGCGCGACACCTCGGCCTCGGCGATCGCGGAGCTGCACGCCATGGGTCTACGCACCGTCCTGCTCACCGGCGACCACGAGGCGGTGGCGCACGCGGTCGCCGACCGCGTCGGGATCGACACCGTGATCGCCGGGGTCCTGCCCGCCCAGAAGGCCGACGAGATCGAGCGCCTGCAGGCGGGCGGCGCGGTCGTGGCGATGGTCGGCGACGGGGTCAACGACGCCGCCGCGCTCGCCCGTGCCGATCTGGGGCTGGCCATGGGCACCGGGTCGGACGTCGCGATCGAGGCCGGCGACCTGACCCTGGTGCGCGGCGACCTCCGGGCCGTGCCCGACGCGCTGCGCCTCGCCCGCCGGACGCTGGGCACGATCCAGGGCAACCTGTTCTGGGCCTTCGCCTATAACGTGGCCGCGCTCCCCCTCGCCGCGCTCGGGCTGCTGAACCCGATGATCGCCGGCGCGGCGATGGCGTTCTCGAGCGTGTTCGTCGTCGGCAACAGCCTGCGGCTGCGCCGGTTCACACCCCGTCGCTGAGCGCGGCCGCCACGGCGGCCGGGCTGGGCAACGCGGCGACCTCGGCCCGCACCGTGGCCACGGCCGGGTCGAGCTCGCCGCCCGCCACCCGGGCGACGGCGTCGCGCAGCAGGTCGGGTTCGAGCGACGCCCGCAGGCCGCACCCCTGGCCGACGAGGGCGTCGGTGTTGACGAACTGGTCGGCGCCCTGGGGCACGAGCACCTGGCCGACCCCCGTCGCGAGGGCCGCGAGCGCCGTGCCGGCCCCGCCGTGGTGCACCACCGCCCGGCACGTCGGCAGGACGGCCGCGAGCGGGATCCAGCGGTGGACCCGGACACCGTCGGGCACCGGTCCGAGGACCGCCGGATCGTCGCCGAGCGCCACGACCGGCTCGACGTCCTGCTCGGCGAGCGCCGTCACGATCGCGCGCAGGGCGTCGAGGCCGCCGAAGCGCGGGGCCACCGTGCCCATCGTGACCAGCACGCGCGGGCGGTCGGCGGGCTCCAGCAGCTCGGGGGGAACCACCGCGCCCCCGCCGTAGGGGACCGCGCGCACGGTCAACTGCGGGACCGCGGGCGGGTCCGGGCGCTGCGGGGCGACGTGGAAGCGCTCGGGCAGGAGGCCGACCACGGCCGCCGGAGCGACCGGGGGATGCTCGGTCAGGGCGGGCCACATCCCCGCGACCATGTCGCCCCACCCCGCCGCCGGGCTCACGGCGTGCTCGACGGCGGGCACGCCGAGCTCGGCCGCCGCCACCGCGCCCGCGCCCTGCAGCGCCCCGTGGATCACCAGGTCGGGCTCCCAGGTGCGGACCCATCGCCGGGCGCCGTCGAGCATCACGCGGCTGACCTCGGTGAACAGGGCCAGGGCCCGCGCGAAGCCCGTCGAGGCGTTCACCGGGTCGGCGTTCCAGGTCGGGCCGGCGTTCGCGGCGGCCGTCGCCATCACCGCGTCCATGTCGAGGCCGGGCGCGAGATCCACGCACGGCAGACCCGCGGCGGGAGCGAGGTGCAGACCGTGGCCGGCCGACCCGACGAGCACGTCGTGCCCGGCCGAGCGCAGCGCCCAGGTCAGCGGGACGAGCGGGAAGACGTGACCCGCGCCCGGCGAGGTCATCACCAGCACCTTCACCGCGGCGAGGGTAGACGCTCCTAGGGTCGGGACCGTGGTCCGCGCCTTCGGGGCCGAGTTCGCTCCCGACTCGGTCTACCTCGACACCCCCTCCATCGGCGTCCCGCCCCGGCACGTCGTCGACGCGGTGACGGCCTCGGTGAGCGCCTGGGCGCGCGCCAGGACCCGGACGCCGGAGTTCGACGAGGTCGTCGCGTCGGCCCGGGCGGCGTTCGCGGGCCTCGTCGGCGTGCCGGACTCGTCGGTGACGATCGGCGGCGCGGCCTCCGGTCTGCTCGGCCTGATCGCGGGCGCGCTGCCGGCGCGACGCCGCGTCGTCACGGCCGAGCGGGAGTTCACCAGCGTGACCTTCCCCTTCGCCGCCGCCGGCCACGAGGTCGTCGAGGTGCCCCTCGCGGCGCTCCCGGACCACGTCCGCGGCGCCGACGTCGTCGCGGTGAGCGTGGTCGCCTCCGCCGACGGGGCGCCGGCCGACCTCGCCGCGCTGCGCGCCGCCGTCGGCCCGGACACGCTCGTCGTCCTCGACGCGACCCAGTCGCTGGGGTGGCTGCCCGCCGACCTGGCGTGGGCCGACGCCGTGGTCGCCGCCGGGTACAAGTGGCTGCTCTCGCCGCGGGGGGCCGCCTGGCTGGCCGTCTCCGACCGCCTCGCCGAGCGCGTGCGTCCTGTGCAGTCGGGCTGGTACGCGGGCGGGTGGGGCGCGGTCTACGGGATGCCGCTGCGCCTGCATCCCGACGCCCGCCGCTTCGACCTCTCCCCCGCCTGGCTCGCCCACGTCGGTGCCGCCGTCGCGCTCCCCTGGCTCGCGTCGCTCGACCGCGAGGCCGTCCGCGCCCACGACGTCGGCCTCGCGAACCACGTCCGCGCCGGGCTCGACCTGCCGCCGGGGGACTCCGCGATCCTGTCCCTGCGCCGCGACGGCGCCGCCGAACGCCTCGCGACCGCCGGGATCACGGCGAGCGTCCGCGACGGCGCCGCCCGCCTCGGCTTCCATCTCCACAACACCGCCGCCGACGCCGACGCCGTGCTCGAGGCGCTCGCCTGACCCGGCCCCCGGCCCACCGTCCGCGCCCGGCCCCGCGGTCAGGCCCGGTCCGCGACGTTCAGGCCTGCGCGTCGCGGGGGTGCTGTTGGAGAGCACCGACCGCGCAGTAGGTGCACTCCTCGGTGGCGAAGCGGGTGCGGGTCTTGCGGGGGGCGCGCAGGAGGACGGCGGACAGGATCGCGCCGCCGAGCAGGAGACCGGCGGCGATGAGCATGGCCGTCTGGAAACCGGCGTCGAAGGCGACCGGGTCGTTGTAGTCCTGCCCGGAGATGCCGGCCACGGCCGGGATGAAGGCGACGGCGAGCAGGCCCGCGGCCCGGGCGATGGCGTTGTTGACCCCGGAGGCGATGCCGACGTGCCGGTCGGCGGCCGAGTCGAGGACGGTGGCGGTCAGAGGGGCCACCGTCGCCGAGAGGCCGAGGCCGAAGACGACGACGGCGGGCAGGACCTCGAACGCGTAGGACGCCTCCACCCCGACCCGGCGCAGCAGGAGCATGCCGCCCGCAGCAAGGACCAGCCCGACCGTCATCGGGAGCCGTGGCCCGATGCGCTGGGCGAGACGGCCCATCCGGGCGGAGAGCAGCAGCATCAGGGCGGTGATCGGCAGGAGGGCCGTCCCCGCCGCGAGGGGGCTGAACCCGCCGACCACCTGCAGCTGCAGCACGAGCATCAGGAACAGCACCCCGAGCGCCGCGTAGACGAGCAGCGTGATGACGTTGGTGCCGGTGAATCGGGGGTTGGCGAAGAGATCGCCGGGCACCAGTGGCGAGCGCGAGCGCCGCTCGACGATCACGAAGCCGATCAGCGCGACGACCCCGGCCGCGCCGACCAACGCCGCGGCGGTCCCGGAGCCCGACTCTCCGGCCGCGGTCAACGCCCAGGTGACGGCACCGAGCCCCGCGACCACCAGCACCGTGCCCGGGATGTCCAGGTGGGTCGCCGCGTTCGGGTCGCGCGACTCGGGCACGTGACGGAGGGCCACGACGACGACGATCGCGGCGAACGGGAGGTTGATCAGGAACACCGAACGCCAGCTCCACTCGACGAGCCAGCCGCCCAGGAACGGGCCGATCGCCGCGGCGACGCCGCCGAGTCCCGACCAGGCGCCGATCGCCGCCGCGCGGTCACTGCCGTGGAAGGACGCGGAGATCAGCGCGAGGCTCCCCGGCGTCAGCAGTGCGCCGCCGACTCCTTGCAGCGCCCGCCCCGCGACGAGGAACTCGATGGACGGCGCCAGTCCGCACAGCGCGGAGGCGACGGCGAACCACACCACGCCGACGAGGAAGACCCGCCGCCGTCCGAACCGGTCGCCCAGCGACCCACCCAGCAGGATGAGCCCCGCGAGGGTCAGCGTGTAGGCGTTGATCGTCCACTGCAGGGACGCGAAGCTCGCCTGGAACTCGTCGCCCACCCGCTCGAGCGCGATGTTGACCACCGTCGAGTCGAGCAGCGCGAGCCCCGACCCCAGAACGGTGGTCAGCAGGATCCACCGACCCCGCGCGGTGCCCATCCTGATCTCGTCGCCCACCGGCCCAGCATGCCCGCCCGCCCGACCGCCGAGGTGAGCCGGGACGCCCGCGGCCACCGGCTACCGTGCATCCATCGTCACCGCCGCCACGTCCCTGGACGGGATCACCTCACCGCTCGGCGAGCTCACCGCGGGCCAGACCCAGGCCACGCTGGTCGTGCTCGCCGCCGTCGTGGCGCTCGTCGTCGTCGGCGCGCACGGGACGTGGCGGGTGGCGCGCAACGTCGTGACCATCGCCCACGAAGGTGGGCACGCCCTGGTCGCGGTGTGCTCCGGGCGCACGCTGACCCGGATCCTGCTGCACTCGGACACCTCGGGGGTCACGGTCTCCAAGGGCCGGCGCGACGGGCCCGGGATGGCGGCCACGGCGGCGGCCGGCTACGCCACCCCGCCCCTGCTCGGGCTCGGGGCCGCCGTCCTGGTGGCGGCGGACCGCATCCAGGCGATGCTGGTGATCGCCGTCCTGCTGCTCCTGGCCACGTTGATCCTCGTGCGCAACGCCTACGGGGTGTTCTCGGTGGTCCTCACGGGCGCCGTGATCGTGGTCGTCGCGGTCTACGGCTCCCCCACCGTGCAGTACGGATTCGCCTGCTTCGTCACGTGGTTCCTGATCGCCGGCGGCCTGCGCACCGTGCTCGAGGTGCAGCGCAAGCGGGCCCGGCGCCGCGCCCCGGACTCCGACGCCGACCAGCTGGAGCGCCTCACCTCCGTGCCGGCGGGCATCTGGGTGGCGCTGTTCGCCCTGGTCGGCGTGTTCTCCCTGCTCGGCGCCGGCCGTCTGCTGGTGGTCTGGCCGCCCGTCTAGGTCGTCACGTCGAGGACGCGAGCACGCAGTCCTCGCAGGTTCCCGCCCCCGGCACGCGGTAGAACAGGCAGCAGGTCCGCCGGGTGAAGCCGACCCCGGTGGGGTGCGCCGACGCCGGCCGGAAGTTCCCGAGGCCCTCGAAGGGAACCCGGGCGACGATCCCGTGGGCGAGGGCGAGGGCGTCGTCGCGCACCGCGGGGCGTTCGATCGCGAGGACCCGCACCGCGCCGGCGAGCGCGGACGCGGCGTTGCCCCACAACACCCGCGGCGACACCGAGGCCCGCGCCCGCACCGCGGCGACCAGGGGGGCGAGGTGGACCTCGGCGAGCTCGGCGGCCACGGCCTCGGCGGTGACGGGGTCGTCGGCAGCGCCCAGGGCGGTGCCCGAGACCCGGTCGACGTCGACCCACAGCGGCACCGGTCCGCCCGACCACGGCCGCCAGTGGAGCACGTCCGGAGGCAGGTGGGGCAGCACGCGGTGCTCGGCCGCAGCCGCCAGCAGGATCGCCGTGAACCGGGACGCGAGCGACATCTCCAGCAGCGAGGCCGCGATCCGGCGCGTCGCCCCGAGCTGCGCGGCGACCTCGTCGATGCGCCGGTCGAGGACGTCGTCGTCGCCGGTCAGCAGCGCCGTGAGCGGGCGCCATGAGGGGTCGACGGCCTCGGCGGGGCGGGTGGCGAGGGCGAAGAACCCGCCGAGGGCGTCGCCCGAGGCCAGCACCGATCGGAGCCGGACCGGGTCGACATTCGGACGAACGGCGCTGCCCGGTCGGCCGGTCGACTTCGGGGTCACGGCCACCCATGCTGGCGGACATGACCGCCGCGCGCGACGGCGGCCGCTCCGGCGGGCGCCCGCAGTCCACGAGGTTCTCCTTCTGGGTCGATCGCACCGGCACCCTCGGGCCGATCCTCCTGCGCTACGACCGACGGGGGCGGGGGGTGCGCCGGGGCTCGCGACTCGGAGTCGACGGGCGCTGGCACGCGAGCGCCCAGCCCGACGACCTGATGTGGCTGGGCACCGGGAGCGGCGAGCCGATCGACGTCGACCAGGCCCGCGAGGTCGCGGCCACCCTGGGGTTCCCCGACCTCGACCTCAGCGATCCCCGGGTCCTGCCCTGACCGGCCCCGTCCCGGTTCCGGGCCCCGTGGCGGAGGGGAGCCGGTCCGTCCGGAGGTCCCCGCCCGAGCACCCAGCGCAGCCTGATCGGGGCGCGCGGGTGTCACCTGCCGTCGCTCGCGGGCGGGCACCGCTCCGCCGAACGGGCCCGACCGGTTAGGTTCTGCCCATGGTCGACTCCGGCGTCCGCATCGCCGCCGCCTTCCTCCCCGCCGGCGTGCCCGTCGTGGTGGGCATCGTGCTGGCCGTCATGCGCCGCCGCGTCATGCCCCGGGTGTCGCTCCCGGCCGTGATCGGGTTGGCGCTGCAGCTGGTCATCCTGCTGATCAGCGCCTTCCTCGTCGGCGTCCTCGGGCTCCTGCCCGGCCGCGGCTGGAGCCCCGAGGAGATCCGCACGCTGAGCAGCGTGCTGGGCTTCGTCGTGATCGTCCTGCAGCTGGTGTCCTGGACGCTCATCCTCGTCGCGCTGTTCATCCGCCTGCCGGCGAAGGCGCTGGATCGCACGCCCACCGGCCGCCACGCACTGGTCGACGAGAGCGGTGCGCAGGTCGTGGCCGAGGAGGGCACCACGCTGCTCCCCGTGACCGCGGGGGCGGCCGGGGCCGGCGCGGCGGGAGCCGCCGCGGCCGGGTCGTCCACGGACCCCCCGCCGTGGGAGTCCCCGGCCTGGGAGGTCCCGCCGTGGGACGCACCCCCGAGGGAGGGACCGCCCGCGCAGCCCCCGGCCCGGCCCGGGTCGTGGGGTCCCCGCGAGGAGCCCGCCGACACCGAGACCATCGTCGCGACCCCGGACGCCGGCCCGCACCCCTCGTCCTTCCCGACGCCCGGGACCACGGCCAATCCCGACGAGGCCCTCGAGCGCGAGGTCGGCGGCGCCGGTCCGGACGACCATCCGGACGCCGACGGTCCCGCCACGGCCGCCCCGGCGACGGACGAGGACGAGCCCGGGGACCTCGACGACCTCCAGCCGGACGAGGTCTCCGGAGGGGACGAGGACGAGGCCGAGGCCGAGGCCGAGGTCGACACCCACGACGGGCGCCCCGGCACCGCCGCCACCGCCTCGGACGAGGACGACCCGACCTCCCACGAGGGCGACACACCGTCCGACGAGGACGACCCGTCCGACGAGGAATCCCGGCCGAGGACGTCCGGACCGAGGAGGACACCCCGATCGAGGAGGACACCCCGATCGAGGAGGACGCCCCGGTCGAGGAGGGCGTCCCGACCACCACCGTCGCGGACGAGACCCCGGAGAGCGCCACCGCGACCGCCACCGACGGGACCAGCTCCGGTGACGACGACGCCGGCGAGGCGGACGAGGTGACCGCGGACCGGTCGACCACCGGCGTTCCGCGTCCCGCACCGCGCGATTCCTCGACCGGCGGGCATCCGTGGTTCACGCCGACCGGGACGGGCAACCCGGTCACCCCGGCGACGACGGCCGACGAGGAGCCCGGCGAGGACGGCGGTCAGCCGACCGAGGCGCGCCCGGCGGAGTCGTCCGAGCACTCCTGACCCTCGCGGGGGGACGGGTCCGCTCCGCCCGGCGTCACGAGAACAGCGTCGGCGCCGCCACGCGGGACTCCAGGTCGAGCAGGGCGCGCTTGCGCTCCACGCCGCCGCCGTAGCCGGTGAGCGACCCGCTCGCCCCGATGACGCGGTGGCACGGGACGACGATGCTCACCGGGTTGCGCCCGTTGGCCAGGCCGACGGCCCGGGACGCGGTCGGCGCACCGATCGACGTGGCGAGCTCGCCGTAGGTCGTCGTCACCCCGAAGGGGATCTCCTGCAGCGCCGCCCACACCCGTCGCTGGAACGCCGTGCCGTGCAGGGCGACCGGCACGTCGAACGTCGTGAGCCCGCCGTCGAAGTAGGCGGCGAGCTGCTCACGGACCGCCGGCAGGGCCGTGTCGTCGCGGTTCCCGAAGGACTCGCGCGGCGGACCGTGCCGATGGGAGGTCATGAAGAGCCCGGACAGGACGCCGTCCTCGCCGCGCAGGGTCAGCGGTCCGAGGGGGCTGTCGACGATCGCGTGCACGGAGTCCATCACAGCAGAGGCCGCCTCAGACCACGAGCGCCGCCGTGAGGGCGGCCAGCGCGACCGGCACGTCGAGCGCCACGCACGCCTCGGCCAGGGACGGCGACACCACGCCGCGGTGCCGGAGCAGGTGCCAGACGTCCCACATGCCGTGCCCCAGGAGCGCCAGGGCCGCCACGATCAGCCCCGGGCCCGGGCCGAGGGCGAGGGCCGTGAGCACGAGGACGCCGTAGCCGACGAGACCCGCGGTCTGCAGGGCGAGCTCCGGCCGGGAGGCGCCGCGCACGATCCCGACGACGACCAGCGCCACCGAGACGACGCCGGCGGCGAGAACCGGCGAGACCTCGAGGAGGCGGGCCACGACGACGAGCACGCTGGCGGGCACGATCCACGCCCACGCCATCCACGGCCGGGAGAAGGCGGCCGCGGCGAGGTAGCAGGACACGGCGATGGTGCCCACCAGCGCGAGATCGTCGCGTCCGGCGCCGCCGGTGAGCACGATCGCCAGGGCGGCGAGCGCACCCACGGCGAGCGGCCAGCGTCGGGCGAGCGCGATGAGTCGGGGGTGTTCGGCGACGGCGGGACCAGCGGTGTCGGTCATGGGAGGGATCGTGACTCCCCCGCTGTACCCCCGGGGGGTACACGAGCGGACGTGTCCGGATTCCTGCGGAGGGGGTCCGGAAGGACACGGAACCGGTTAGCCTCCGGGTATGGGGCGCGCCACGGTGGTGGTGGGTTACGACGACGCCGAGCTGCTCGACATCTCCTGCGTCACCACGACGTTCTCGGTGGCGGGCGACGTCGGCGCCGACCCGCCGTACGCCGTCGAGCTCCTGACCCCCGGCGGCCGGGCGATCACCTGCCGGCCCGGGCTGCGACTCGAGGCCCACGGGGCGCTCGAGCGCCGCACCGCCGCGGTCGACACCCTCGTCGTGGTGGGCGGGATGGGCAGCGAGCAGGCCGCCCGCGACCCGGTGCTGCTCGCCCACGTCCGACGCCTCGCCCGCGACGCCCGCCGCGTGGCCTCGGTCTGCACCGGGGCGAGCGTCCTCGCCGCCGCCGGGCTGCTCGACGGGCGCCGGGCCACGACCCACTGGCGCTTCGCCGACGACCTCGCCCGCCGCCACCCCACCGTGCACGTCGACCCCGACCCGATCTTCGTCCGCGACGGCCGGATCGCCACCTCGGCGGGCGTGACCAGCGCGCTGGACCTGACGCTGTCGTTCGTGCACGAGGACCACGGCCCGGCGCTCGCCCGGCGGGTCGCCCGGGCCCTGGTGACCTATCTCCAACGTCCGGGAACGCAGGCGCAGATGAGCGTGCACGTCGCCGCCCCGGCCCCGGCCGACGACGTCGTTCGCCGCGTGGTCGAGCACGTCGCCGAGCACCTCGACGCCGACCTCGGCGCCACCGCCCTCGCCGCGCGGGCGGGCGTGAGCGAACGGCACCTCACCCGTCTGTTCCTTACCCACCTCGGCCGCACGCCTGCCGACCACGTGCGCCGCATGCGCACCGACGCCGCCGCCCAGCTCGTGGCCACGACCGACGTGCCGCTGGGCCGGGTGGCGACCCGGTGCGGGTTCCGCTCCACCGAGACCCTGCGCACCGCGTTCCGGGACGCCTTCGGGCGGACGCCGTCGGAGCACCGGCGGGCGTTCACGGTCCGGGGCTGACCGACCGGGTGCGCCGGGCCGGCTCCCGCGGTGGGGCGCAGGCCGTCTCGTGGTCGCGGTGGTCGGCGGCCTCGACCTGCAACGTGCTGTGGTCGAGGCCGAAGCGCTCGCGCAGCATCACCGCCGCGGCGTCGAGGACCCCGTGCTCGCCGCAGTCGGCCGTCACGCAGCCCTCCATCCCGATCACCAGGTGGGCCGAGACCGAGGGCGTGCGGTCGTTGATCGCCCACACGTGCAGGTCGTGCACCTCGACGACCCCGCCGACGCCGAGCAGCCCCGCCCGGACCTCCTCGACGTCGATCCCGGCCGGCGCGCCCTCGAGCAGCAGGTGGCCGGCCTCGCGCAGCAGGGCCACCGTGCGCGGCACGAGGATCGCGACGATCACCAGCGAGGCCACGGTGTCCGCGAGGAGCCACCCGGTGGACAGGGTGACGGCGGCCGCGACGAGCACCGCCACCGAGCCCAGCGCGTCGCCGAGCACGTGCAGCGCCGCCCCCCGCACGTTCATGTTCCCGCGGTCGCCGCCGGCCAGGACGGCCAGCGAGATCAGATTGCCGACCAGGCCGACGGCGCCGAACACGAGCAGCCCGAGGCCCGGGACCTCGGTGGGCTCGAACAGCCGCTCGACGCCCTCGACGGCGACCCACGCGGTGACGCCGAGCAGGACCAGCGCGTTGAGCGCGGCACCGAGGACCTCCGCCCGGCCGAGACCGAAGGTCCGGCGCGTCGAGGGCGGGCGCAGCGCCAGCCGCGCGGCGACCCACGCGGCGAGCAGGGCGGCGGCGTCGGTGATCTGGTGCCCGAGGTCGGCCAGCAGGGCGAGCGACCCGGTGAGCACGGCGCCGACCGCGCCGCTGAACAGGACAGCGAGGGTCAGTCCGAGGGCGATCGCGAGGCGGCGGCCGTCGGAGGTGTCGCCGTGCGCATGACCCCCGTGGCCGTGCCCGTGACCTTGTCCCATGGCGCCGACGATACATGCGCAGGTACGCATGTCGACAGCGGCGCGGGCGATCACGGTGAGGGCGTCGTCACCGTGTGGTCGAGGGGACACCCGCCTGCGGTGCAGCGCGCGCGGTCGCACCGCCGGCAGGCCGTCAGCGCCCCGGAGCGGTCGTCGGCGAGGCCGGCGACGACGCCCTCGAGGAGCCCGGTCAGGCGGCCGCGGGCCTCGTCGTCGAGCGGCGCGAGGACCTCGGCGAGCGCCGCGGCGCGCGCGTCGAGCAGCTCGGCGAGCACCGCCAGGCCGGCCGCGGTGGGGTGCAGCGAGCCGGTGCGCCGGTCCGGTCCGGGGCGGCGCTCCACGAGCCCGGCGCCGACGAGGCGCTCCACCGTGGCCACCGTACCGGGCTGCGAGATGGCGAGGACGCGGGCCAGCGACTCGGTCGAGTCGCCCGGATGCCCGGCGAGGTGCACCAGGGCAGCCGAGCCCGACCCGCGCAGCGCGGGACGGACCTCGAGGGCCGGGCGCACCCGGTCCTCGACGGCCAGGGCCACGACTCCGAGCAGGTTCTCCAGGCGGCGGTCCACTCGACAAGGATAACTGACTTATCTATCTTCGGCGTCGTGACCTCCTCTCCCCTCCCCGCGACGATGACCGCCGCCGTCCTGCTCGGCCACGGCGGCCCCGAGCAGCTCGCCGTCCGCGACGACGTCCCGGTGCCGGCGCCCGGCCCGGATGACGTGCTGGTGCGGGTGCGCGCCGCGGCGCTCAACAACACCGACGTCTGGACCCGCGAGGGCGCCTACGGCCTGCCCGGCGACCCGGACGCGCGCGCCGGGTGGCGCGGCGCCGTCGCCTTCCCGCGCATCCAGGGCGGCGACCTCGCCGGGCACGTCGTCGCGGTCGGCGCCGGCGTCGACCCGGCGCGCATCGGCGACCGGGTCCTCGTGGACCCGGCGCTCTACGACGGTCCGGGCGACGACGCGCACCCGGTGGGCCTGCTGGGCAGCGAGGCGGACGGCGGGTTCGCCGAGTACGCGGTGGTGGCCGCCGCGCGCGCCCACGACGTCCGCGCCAGCCCGCTCACCGACGAGCAGCTCGCCTGCCTCCCCGTCGCCTACGGCACCGCGGCCGGGATGCTCGCCAGGGCCCGGGTGCGGGACGGCGAGACCGTGCTGGTCACCGGGGCGTCCGGCGGCGTGGGCTTCGCTCTCGTGCAGCTCGCCGTGGCCCGCGGCGCGCGCGTCGTCGCCCTGACCGGCCGGGCCACGGCCGACCTCGTGCGTGCGGCGGGCGCCTCGGCGATCGTCGACCGCGACGACCCGCTCGACGCGGGGCTCGCCGCGGCCGCACCGGCCGGTGTCGACGTCGTGGCCGACGTGGTCGGGGGCCCGCAGCTCGGCACCCTCGTCGACCATCTCGTCGAGGGCGGGCGCTGCGTGATCGCCGGAGCGGTCGCGGGCCCGGTCGTCGCGTTCGACCTGCGCCGGCTCTACCTGCACCAACGCGTCCTCGTCGGGTCGTCGATGCACACACCCGCGCACTTCGCCGAGCTCGTCGACCGCGCCCGCGCCGGCGACGTGGTCCCGCGCGTGGCGGCCTCCCACCCGCTGGCCGCGATCGGCGACGCCCAGCGCGAGTTCCTGGGCCGCGCGTTCGCCGGCAAGATCGTCGTCACGCCCTGAGGAGGTCTCGGAGGCCACCGCGCGCACTACGGTGGTCCGGTGGTCGAGAACCCGTGGCTGGCGGCGACCGGCGGCCGGGCCGGGCCGGGCTACGCGGCGCGCTTCGCCGCGGCGGCCGCGGCCGGGCAGGATCTGCACGGCGAGGCCCGCCGCGTCGACGCACTGCTCCGGGCCCGGCGACCGACCGGCCCCTCCGACGTCCTCGACGCCGGGTGCGGCACCGGGCGCGTGGCCATCCGGCTCGCCGAGCTGGGGCACCGCGTCGTCGGCGTCGACCTCGACGCGTCGATGCTCGACGAGGCGCGTGCCGCGGCGCCGGAGCTCACCTGGATCCTCGCCGACCTCACCGACCTCACCGACCTCACGACCGTGGGCGGACCGGTCGACCTCGTCGTCGCGGCCGGTAACCTGTGGCCGCTGCTCACCCCGGGCACCCATCGCCGCGTGCTCGCCGGGCTCGCCGGGCACCTGCGCCCGGGCGGTCTGCTGGTCACCGGCTTCGGACTCGACCAGGACCACGTGCCCGTCACCCTGCCCGCGGACGTGCCCTTCCCCGGCCTCGCCGAGTTCGACGACGCCGCCGGCGCCGCCGGGCTGCTCCTGCGGGAGCGCACCGCCGACTGGGAGGGGCACGAGCCCTACACCGGCGGCGGTTACGCCGTGAGCGTCCTGACCACCTCCGACACCCGGGAGCGCGAGCGATGATGGTGACCGACCCGCTCGTGCTGCTCGCCGTCCTCGTGGGCGCGGTGGCCGTGGCGGCGGTGGCGAAGAAGTTCGCGCTCTCCTCGCCGCTGCTGCTGGTCGTCGCCGGGCTCGGGGTCTCCTTCATCCCCGGGATGCCCCCGGTCCCGCTGGACCCCGGCTTCGTGCTCTTCCTGGTCCTCCCGCCGCTGCTGTACTCCGCGGCGCTCGAGAGCTCGGCGCTGCGGCTGCGGGAGAACCTGCGCCCGATCGGCCTGCTCGCCGTCGGCCTGGTCGTGTTCACCACCGTCTGCGTCGGGCTCGCGGCGTGGCTGCTGCTTCCGGACCTGCCCCTGGCCAGCGCGCTGGTCCTCGGTGCCGTGGTCGCCCCGCCCGACGCCGTGGCGGCCGCCTCGATCGGACGCCGGCTGGGTCTGCAGCGCCGGATCATGACGATCCTCGAGGGCGAGAGCCTGCTCAACGACGCGACGGCCCTGACGCTGTTCCGGGTGCTGCTCGCGGTGGCGCTGGCCTCCGGGGCGTCGATGACCACCGGCGAGGCCGTGCTCGACGGGCTCGCGGAGTTCGCCCTCGCCGCGGTCGGCGGCGTCGCCCTCGGCGCGGCCGCGGGCTGGCTGCTGCACCGGGTACGGCTACGGCTCGGGGACGCGGCCATGGAGAGCGCGGTCGGCCTGCTCGTCCCGTTCGTGATCTACCTCCTCGCCGAGGAGCTGCACACCTCGGGCGTGGTGGCGGTGGTCATCGCGGGGCTCTACCTCGGCCACAAGGCCACCGAGGCCGGGTTCGCCACGCGCCTGCAGGACCAGGCGGTGTGGAAGGCGCTCGACACGCTGCTCGAGGCCCTCGTCTTCGCGCTGATCGGGCTGCAGCTGCGGATCGTGGTCGAGGGGCTCGGCCCCGAGTTCGGCGCCGTGCTCGGGGTGTCGCTCGTCGTGCTCGCGGTGACGATCCTGGTCCGGTTCGTGTGGGTCTTCCCCATGATCTACCTCCCGCGCCTGATCCCCCGGGTCCGTGCGCGCGACCCCGCGCCCCCGTGGCAGGTGCCGTTCGTCATCTCGTGGGCCGGGATGCGCGGCGTGGTCACCCTCGCCGCCGCCTTCGCCATTCCGATCACCACCCCGACCACGCCGGAGATGACGGGGCGCAACGTCGTGCTGTTCGTGGCGTTCGTCGTCACCGTCGGGACGCTGCTGGTCCAGGGCCTGTCGCTGCCCGCTCTGATCCGGCGCCTGCACGTGCGGGACAAGGGGGGCGCGGACGACGCCATCGGCGAGGCCGCCGCCAAGCAGTCGGCCGCGGACGCCGCGGTGGACCGGCTCGACGAGCTCTCCGGCGACGACGTCCCCGCGTCCGTCACCCTGCAGTTGCGCACCTGGGCCGAGCACCGCTCCAACAGCGCCTGGGAACGCCTCGGACGCTCGGACGACGAGATCGGCGAGCCCCCGACGGCGGCGTTCATCCGCCTGCGGCGCGCGATGCTGCACGCCGAGCGCGACACCTTCGTCCGCTTCCGCGACGCCGGCCGCATCGACGACGGGGTCCTGCGCGAGATGCTGCGCGAGCTGGACTACGAGGAGGCCATGCTCGAGCGCTGAATTTGGCTTCGCCTCGTGAGTGCTTGCCCGTGCCTGAACACGGGCAGGCACTCACGAGGCGGAGCCAACGGCGTCGTGGTCCGGCCTGACCTGCCGCCGCACCGGCGCGCCCGCGCGGTAGGTGAGAGCCCGGGCCGCCGAGTGGACCTCCACCATGGTCGAGTCGCGCGGATGACCATGGTGGAGGCCCACTCGGTGGGCGCGTACGGGATCAGGCCGACGTGGTGGCCGCGAGCGGGGGCGACGGGAAGCCGCCGACCGCGGTCTCGAAGGCCTGGGCCACGCGCAGGCACGTGGCGTCGTCGAACTGCTTGCCGATGATCATCATCCCGACGGGCAGCCCGCCGGAGCGCCCGGCCGGAACCGAGGTCGCGGGGTGACCCGAGACGTCGGTCGGAGCGGTGTTGACGATCATCTCGAGGGCGCGGGCGACACCCTCCGCGATCGGCGTGCCCTCCGGCGGGATCGGGGTGGCGAGGATCGGGACGGTCGGCATGACGAGCACGTCGTAGGTCGCGAGCGCGTCGTCGTAGTCGGCGCGGACCTTCGGCACGAGGTTGCGGGCCATCGCGTAGTGGCGGCCCTGCTGGCTCTGGATCGAGTGCCGGCCGGCCATCCCGACCATCTTCACCGTGTCCGAGAGGAGGTGGGCGTGCGTAGCCCGCCCCCGCCCGTAGTGCGCGATGAGCTCCGGGTCGTAGAGGCCGTCCCAGTTCAGGCCGTAGCCGTTGCCGTCGATCATCTGGGCGGTGGCGCCGTCGGTGGCGATGACGTTCCAGACGTCCATGGCGTGGCGGTGCCACGGGATCGACACCTCGTCCACCGAGAGCCCCGCGTCCGCGAGCCCGTCGAGCGCGGCGCGCACCGTCGCGTCGACGCCGGGCTCGGACAGGCCCTCGATGCCGAAGCCCTCGGTCACCACGCCGACCCGCAGTCCGGTGGCGTCCTGGCCGATCAGCGCGGGGTAGTCAGGCACGTCGATCGCGTCGGGCTGGCGCGGGTCGCGCCCGTCGACCCCCGCCATGACCCGCAGGGCGAGTGCGGCGCCGGCGACGGTGCGGGTCATCGGGCCCACGTGGTCGAGGGTGAACTCGATGGGGAACGCGCCGGTGTAGGGCACCAGCCCGTGGGTCGGTTTGTGGCCCACGATGCCGGTCATGGCGCTGGGCATCCGGATGGAGCCGCCCTGGTCGCCGCCGGTGGCGAGGTCGACCTCGCCGGTGGCGACGAGCGCCGCGCTCCCGCTCGACGAGCCGCCGGTGGTGCGCGTGGTGTCCCACGGGTTGTGCACGGGGCCGCTGGCCGAGGTGTGGCTGCCCCCGGAGAAGCAGAGGTCCTCGCACACCGCCTTGCCCGCGACGGTCGCGCCTGCGGCCAGCAGCCTGCTGACGATCGTGGCGTCGACCGAGGGCGTGTAGCCCTCCACGGTCCTCGAACCGTTCATCATCGGGATGCCGGCGACGGCGGTGTTGTCCTTGATGGCGACCGTCGTCCCCGCGAGCGGACCGGAGCCCGAGCCCGCGATCGCGCTGCGGACGTACCACGCGCCGAGCCGGTTCTCGTGCGCCTCGGGCCAGGACCACGACCGGTCGCCCGGCGCGGTCGGCGCCTGCGCGGCGTAGAGCTCCTCGACGCGGTCGTAGGAGCCGAACGCCGCCTCCACCAGAGGCGCGAACGCCGCCAGCGCGTCGGCGTCGAGGCCGAAGCCGTAGTGCTCGGCGATGGCGGCCAGCTCGTCGGGGGTGGGCGGTTCGACCGGCACGGGGCACCCTCTTCACGGGTCGCGGACACGTCCGAGCCGGCCAACGTACGGGAGCCGTCCGCCCCGCGGGTTGCGTTCCGGTCACGAGGGGACCGTCGCGCGCTACGACATGTCGATCCGGGTGATCGCCCGGTCGTCGGCGTTGAGTACCCAGAGCTGGTCGCCGATCGCGCGCATCGACGCCACGCCCTTGCCCACCCCCGGGATGGGGTCACCCTCGGGGGTGCGGTCGGCCAGCGACACACGCCGGATCTCGTCGCTGAACGGGTAGGCGGCCCAGGCCGACCCCTCCGCGAACTCGACCCAGGTCGCGCCGGTGGCGTCGGTCGGGGCACCGACGACCAGGGACCGCTCGTCGATCGACGCGAAGGAGAACGACGAGTCCCCGGCAGCGTTCGGCACGCCGCCCAGCCCGATGTAGATGGTCCCGTCGACGACGTCGAGGCCGCCGGGCTCGCGGGCCAGCGGGAGGGGGCGTCCGAGGACCACGGCGGTGGCGGCGTCGATCGAGACCATGGACGGCGGCGCGGACGTGACGGCGTAGAGGACGTGGTTGCCGAACGCCATCGCCCCGGGCGTGCCCGCGACCGGGATGGTGTCGACGGCGCGGGTCGCGGCGTTGATGCGGAGCACGGTGTCCGGGCTGGCTCCGGTCACCCACACGTAGCCGTCCCCGTGCTCGATGTCGACGATCTGCCCCGGCGGCACGGGCACGCCCGAGATGGCCTCGGTCGCGATGTCGACGACGGTGAGCTCGCCGCTGTAGTTGTCGACCCACACCGAGCCGCCCTCGACCGTGAGGTCGTAGGGCGTGCCGCCCACCGCGATCGGGCGGGTGGCGCCGGTGGCCGGGTCGATGCGCGTGATCGTGCCGTCGCGCGAGTTCCCGACCCAGACGTAGCCCCCGCCCTCCTCCATCACGTACGGCTCGTTCCCGACCGGGATCGGCGCGCCCGCCACGGTGCCGGCGGGATCACCGCGCAGCACCACGACGAGGGCGACCGCCGCCGCGAGGACGACCACCAGCGCGATCGCCGCCGCCACGATCCACGGGCGCCGCGGGCGCCGCCCACCTGAGGTCCCGGCGCCCGACGAGGACCTGCCCCCGCCGGCGGGCGGGCGGCCCGGGTCGTGGGTCGGCATACCGCCACTGGGCTGGTCCCAGCGTGTGCCCGCACCCGTGTCGACGTAGCGAGGCGGCACCGGCGGAGGCACGTGCTGCGGGGTCATGACGGTGGGGCCGCTCGACCAGGGGTCGGGGGGCGGCGCCGGCACCGTCCCGGCGGCCCGCATCGCCGCGCTCCCGAGCTCGCCCGCCCACGTGAAGCGGTCGGCCGGGCTCTTGGCCATCGCCCGGCCGACGACCGCGTCCATCGCGGCCGGGACCTCCGGTCGACGTTCGGAGGCACGGGGCGGGGGTTGGTGGAAGTGGGCGTACATCCGGCTCGGGCCCGTCTCGCCCGGGAACGGGACCGCTCCGGTCAACGTCTCGTAGAGCACGCAACCCAGGGCGTAGACGTCGACGCGACCGTCCACATTCGTGCCCGCGAACTGCTCCGGAGCCATGTAGTCGACCGTGCCGAGCACCTCGCCGGCCGCGGTGAAGGAGGTGTGGCCGTCCATCGCCTTGCTCAGGCCGAAGTCGGTCAGGAACGCCTGCGTGGACCCCTGCCGGCCGACGAGCATGATGTTGGCGGGCTTGACGTCCCGGTGCACGAGGCCCCGCGTGTGGGCGGCGTCGAGCGCGCCGGCGATCTGGTCGACGATGCGGGCCGCGACGTCGGGAGCGAGGGCACCCGACTGCCGCAGGGTCGTCCCCAGGTCGGTGCCCTCCAGGTAGCGCATCACGACGTAGAGGCGGCCGTCCTCCTCCCCCGCCGAGTGCACGGGCACGATGTGGGGGTGGTCGAGCGAGGCGGCGACCTCGGCCTCGCGGCGGAACCGCGCCCGGAACTCCTCCTCGTCGGCGAGGTCCTCGCGCACGACCTTGACGGCGACCCACCGGTTGAGGGCGACCTGCTGCCCCAGGTACACGGTGCCCATCCCCCCGCGACCGAGCGTCCGCTCGATGCGCACGCCCCCGATCACCGTGCCCGTCGCCACCGACGTCATCCCAGCAACCCCCCGTGTCCCGACCGTCCGAGGAGATCGTAGCTTCGTGTCACGCCCGACGAGCGATATGCGTCCGACGGAGTGAAGGCCACCGGAAGGGTCGCCAGAAAGATCGACGGAGAGTGTCACGGCGGGGTCGCCCGGTATCAGAGCACCTCGGCGACGTGCTGCGTCTCGTTCACCGAACGGACCCGCCGCTCCCCCGACCGCGACACGAGGACCCGGCTCACCCCGAGGTGGTCGAGCGGGAAGGTCAGCGGATGCTCGAGGCCGAGCAGGGCGGCGAGGTAGACGTTGATCGTCCCCGCGTGGCAGAGGACGAGGACGCTGTCCCGGCCGGCGTGACGGGCGGTGATCTCGTCGAACGCGCCCAGGACCCGCGCGCGGAACGCATCGACGTCGACGAACGTCGGGAACCACCCCGCCCGGACCCGCGCCCAGTCCGGGTCGTCGGACTCCGCCAGCTCCCGGACCGGGCGGTAGACGTGGTGGCCGCGGTCGTACTCGGCGAGCCCCTCGGCCACCACCGGCTCGAGCCCGAGGTCGGCGGCCACCGGGGCCACGGACTCGACCGCCCGCCGCATCGGCGAGACCACCACCTCGACGACGCGGTCGCGGTCGGGCGCGCCGGCCAGCCACCGCGAGAACCGGGCCGCCTGGGCGTGCCCCTCCTCCGTCAGCCCGGGATCCGCGCCCTGCGACGAGCCCGGCTCGCCGGTCGCGGCGTGCGGCTCGCCGTGGCGGACCAGCAGCAGTTGGGTCACGCCCCGGGGACGGACGCGCCGTGCCCCGCCGCCCGCAGTCCGTCCCGGATCGACTCCGCGGCGGTGTCCATTTCCGCCGGGTCGGGGTCGGTGGCGGCCTGCATGAAGTCGAAGGCCTCCAGCCCCCACGCCGGGTGGACGTGCACGTGGAGGTGCGGTACCTCGAACCCGGCGATCATCAGCGCCACGCGCGGTGGCGACCAGATGTCCCGCACCACGGAGCCGATCGTCCTGGCCACGGACACGATGTGGGAGAACAACCCGTCCGACGCGTCGAGCCACTGGTCGACCTCCTCCCGCGGGACGACCAGCACGTGGCCCGGTCCCAGCGGGTTGATCGACAGGAACGCGACGACCGTGTCGTCCGCCCACACGAAGCGCCCGGGGATGTCGCCGTTGATGATCTTGGTGAAGACGGTGGCCATCGCCGGATCGTAGCCACCGGCCCGGCGTGTCCCGGCCGGTAGCGTTGGGCATCCCCGACCCGACCCGAGCGCGACCCGTCCCGAAGCAAGGAGAATCGATGCAGCCCTGGCCCGGTACGTCCTATCCGTTGGGGGCGACCTACGACGGGGCCGGGACCAACTTCGCGCTCTTCAGCGAGGTGGCCGAGGCGGTGACGCTCTGCCTCTACGACGCCGACGGCACCGAGCACTCCGTCGCCCTGCCCGAGCGCGACGGGTTCGTCTGGCACGGCTACCTGCCCGGCGTCGTCCCCGGGCAGCGTTACGGCTACCGGGTGAACGGCCCGCACGACCCCGCGCAGGGCCTGCGGTGCAACCCGCACAAGCTGCTCGTCGACCCGTACGCCAAGGCGATCGACGGCAGCCTGGGGTCCACCTACGCCTGGGACGAGTCGCTGTTCGGGTACCGGTTCGACGCCCCCGACGAGGTCAACGACGCCGACTCGGCGGCCCACGTGCCCAAGGCCGTGGTCATCAACCCGTTCTTCGACTGGCACGACGACAGGCCGCCGCACACGCCGTACCACGAGACGGTCATCTACGAGGCCCACGTCAAGGGCCTGACCACGCTGCACCCCGAGGTCCCCGAGCAGATGCGGGGCACCTACTCCGGTGTCGCGCACCCGGCGGTCATCGCGCACCTGCAGCGGCTGGGCATCACGGCCATCGAGCTCATGCCGGTGCACCAGTTCGTGCACGACGACGCGCTCGTCCAGCGCGGTCTGCGCAACTACTGGGGCTACAACACCATCGCCTTCTTCGCCCCGCACTTCGGCTACGCCTCGGTGGGCATCACCGGCAGCCCGGCGCCCGGCGCGCACGTGCAGGAGTTCAAGGCGATGGTGCGCGATCTGCACGCCGCGGGCATCGAGGTGATCCTCGACGTCGTCTACAACCACACCGCCGAGGGCAACCACCTGGGGCCGACACTGTCCATGCGCGGCATCGACAACCAGTCGTACTACCGCCTCGTCGAGGACCAGCCGCAGTACTACATGGACTACACGGGCACCGGGAACTCGCTCAACGTCCGGCAGCCGCACACCCTGCAGCTGATCATGGACTCGCTGCGCTACTGGGTCACCGAGATGCACGTCGACGGCTTCCGGTTCGACCTCGCCTCGACGCTGGCCCGCGAGTTCTACGACGTCGACCGCCTGTCCACGTTCTTCGACCTCGTCCAGCAGGACCCGGTGATCTCGCAGGTCAAGCTCATCGCCGAGCCGTGGGACGTCGGCCCGGGTGGCTACCAGGTGGGCAACTTCCCGCCCGGCTGGACCGAGTGGAACGGCAAGTACCGCGACACCGTGCGCGACTTCTGGCGCGGCACCCCGGACACGATGGGCGAGTTCGCGGCCCGGCTCACCGGGTCGTCGGACCTCTACCAGGACGACGGCCGGCGCCCCTACGCCTCGATCAACTTCGTCACCGCGCACGACGGCTTCACGCTCAACGACCTCGTCTCCTACAACGAGAAGCACAACGAGGCCAACGGCGAGGGCGGCCAGGACGGCGCCGACGACAACAACTCGTGGAACCACGGCGTCGAGGGCCCCACCGATGACGCCGAGGTGCTCGAGCTGCGCCACCGCCAGCGCCGCAACTTCCTCACCACCCTGTTCCTCTCGCAGGGCGTGCCGATGCTGCTGCACGGCGACGAGATGGGCCGCACCCAGTACGGCAACAACAACGGCTACTGCCAGGACTCGGAGATCTCCTGGATGGAGTGGTCACCCGAGAAGGCCGACTCCGAACTCATGGACTTCACCTCCGGGCTGTCCGAGCTCCGCGCCTCCCACCCGGTGTTCCGCCGCCGCCGCTTCTTCAACGGCCGGCCCATCCGCCCGGCTCTGGGCGCGCAGGGCACGGAGGTCCAGCGCGACATCGCCTGGTTCGCCGCGTCGGGCGAGGAGATGACCGACCAGGACTGGGAGTCCAGCGACGCCGGGGTGCTCACCGTGTTCCTCAACGGCGACGGCATCCTCGAGAGCGACCCGCGGGGCCAGCGCGTCGTCGACGACACGTTCCTGCTCATCTTCAACGCCCACCACGAGGACTACCGGGTCACCCTGCCCGGCAAGGGTCACCCGCACCGCTGGGGCACGGTGCTCGACACCACCACGGGCCACGTCGTGGTGGGCACGGCGCGCACCACGCAGACCTGGAGCACCCCGGCCCTGCCCGAGGACCTCGACGACCATGTAGGCGGCGACGTCCTCACCGTCCCGTCCCGCTCGATACTGCTGCTGCAGCGCACGGACCGGGCGGCATGAGCATCCCCACCTCCACCTACCGGCTCCAGCTCTCCCCCACCCAGGACTTCGCGGCCGCCCGCGAGCTCGTCGGCTACCTCGACGACCTCGGGGTCGGCGCGCTCTACTGCTCGCCGATCCTGCAGGCGGCGCCCGGGTCGACCCACGGCTACGACGTCGTCGACCCGACGCACGCGAACGACGAGCTCGGCGGCGAGCCGGGGCGCACCGCGCTGGTCGCGGCACTGCGCGCGGCCGGGCTCGGGGTGCTCGTCGACCTCGTGCCCAACCACATGGGCGTCGCGGTGCCGGCGGCCAA
Source organism: uncultured Actinomycetota bacterium (assembly GCA_963785135.1). GTDB lineage: Bacteria > Actinomycetota > Actinomycetes > Mycobacteriales > Pseudonocardiaceae > Actinomycetospora. The sequence goes on along the minus strand of CAWATV010000012.1, from coordinate 1,250,265 downwards.
CCCGTCGTGGTGGTCGCTGCTGCGCGAGGGGGCGGCGTCGCCGTACGCGACCTGGTACGACGTCGACCTGTCGGTGCCGGTCCTGCTGCCCGTGCTCGGCTCCCCCGAGGCGGTCGAGGAGCTGACCCTCTCCGAGGACGGCACCGAGCTCCGCTACCACGAGCACCGCTTCCCGGTGGCCGAGGGCACGGGCCCCGACACCTCTCCGGGGGCGACACCGCAGGAGGTGCACGAGCGCCAGCACTACCGGCTCGTGCACTGGCGCCGTGGCAACGCCGAGCTGACCTACCGGCGCTTCTTCGACGTCGCCGACCTCGCCGCGGTCCGCGTCGACGACCCGGAGGTCTTCGACGCCACCCACGCCGAGGTCCTGCGCTGGCGAGCGGCGGGCGAGCTGGACGGCCTGCGCATCGACCACCCGGACGGTCTCTCGGCCCCGGGCGCCTACCTGCGCCGGCTGCGCGAGCGCCTCGATTCGGGAGAGCACGCCGAGACCGAGGCCTGGCTGCTCGTCGAGAAGATCCTCTCCCCCGACGAGGCCCTCCCCCGGTCCTGGCCGGTGGACGGCACCACCGGCTACGAGGCGCTGCGCGAGGTCCAGGGACTGTTCGTCGACCCGCGCGGCGAGGCCCTCGTCGACGCCGTGGCCGCCGAGCACACCGGCGCCCGCGAGGCGCTCTCGGCGACCGAGCACGCCGCCCGCCGCCTGGTGACCGACGAGATCCTGGTCGCCGAGGTCGCGCGGATCGCCGCGCTCGTGCCCGGCGAGGAGGACGGCGACAAGGTCCGCGACGCCGTCGCGGAGCTGCTGTGCTCGTTCCCGGTCTACCGCTCGTACCTCCCCGAGGGACGGGCCGATCTCGACCGCGCCGTCGACACCGCGGCCACCGCCCGCCCGGAGCTCGCCGCGACGATCCGCGCCGTGCACGCCGGCATGCTGGCCGAGCCCGACGGGGCCCTGGCCCGGCGCGTCGAGCAGACCAGCGGGATGGTCACCGCCAAGGGCGTCGAGGACACCACGTTCTACCGCTGGAACCGGTTCGTCGCGCTCAACGAGGTGGGCGGCGCCCCCGACCGCTTCGGCGTCACGCCCGCCGCGTTCCACGCCGCGGCCGCGGCGCGGAACGCCGGCACCCCGGCGACGATGACCACGCTCTCGACGCACGACACCAAGCGTTCCGAGGACGTGCGCGCCCGCCTGGCCGTGCTCAGCGAGGACACCGCGGAGTGGGGGGCGTTCCTGCGCTCGGTGGCCGCCCGCCACCCGCTGCCCAGCGAGAACCCCGGGCACGGCGGGTCGCTGGATCTGCTGGCCTGGCAGTCCGTCCTCGGTGCCTGGCCCCTCTCCGCGGAGCGCCTGAGCGGTTACCTGACCAAGGCGGCGAAGGAGGCCAAGCTCGTCACCAGCCACGTCGACGCCGTCGCCGAGGCCGACGAGCGGATCGCGGCGTGGCCCGCGGAGGTGCTGGGCACTCCCGAGACGGTGGCCGAGATCGAGGCCCTCGTCGCGCGCCTCGACCCGCCCGGACGGGTCAACTCGCTGGGTCAGAAGCTGCTGCAGCTCGCCGGACCGGGAATCCCCGACGTCTACCAGGGCACCGAGCTCTTCGAGTACTCGCTGGTCGACCCGGACAACCGCCGCCCCGTCGACTTCGCGCTCCGCCGTCGCCTGCTCGCCCGGCTCGACGGCGGGTGGATGCCCTCTCCCACCTCGGCCGACCCCGAGGAGATCGCGGCCACCAAGCTCGCCGTGACGACGGCGGCGCTGCGCCTGCGCCGCTTCCGCCCGGAGCTGTTCACCGGCTACGCCCCGCTGCCCGCGGCGGGTCCGGCCGCCGACCACGCGGTCGCCTTCGCCCGTGGGGGCCCGGCCGGTCGCGAGCGCCTCGTCGCCGTCGCGACCCGGCTGCCCGTCGGCCTCGAGGCCCGGGGCGGCTGGGCGGACACCGTCCTGCCGCTGCCCGGCGGCGCGGACGACTGGACCGACGTCGTCACCGGCACGTCGGTCGAGGGCAACGCCCCCGCCCTCGGGACCCTGCTGGCGCGCTCGCCGGTCGCGCTCCTCGTGCCGAGCCGGCCTGAGACCGGCTACTCCGGGGAGCTCGGCGCCCCGGACGAGGTCGAGGATGCGGGCCGGTGGGCCGCCGCGCGCCCGCAGGTCCACGTCGAGGCCGCGCTCGCGCCCCCGCTCGAGGGCCTCGAGCAGCAGGCCGACCCCGGCGCTGGCGAGGTAGCCGACGCCGCCGACGTCGAGCACGAGCGGCCGGTCCGCGGCCTCCACCAGAGCCGTGAGCTCCTCGCGGACGGCCTCGGCCCCGGTGAGCGTCGAGATCGCCGTGCAGGTCGATGCGCCGCCCGGGGCCGTCGTCGGCGACCGAGAGGGTGGCCGGGACCCCGACCGCAGGCGACGATCCGGGGCCCGCGGGACCGCGCCGGGCCGACGACGCTGCGGCCGGCGGCCGGACGAGGAAGCACACGAACGTCCCGCCACCGGAGCCGCTGCCGGACTCGATGGTGACCTCGGCCCCGATCGCGCGGATGAGGGTCAGGCCACGACCCCGGTACCCGGGATCCTCCGGCACGGGTCGCCACGTGCCGTGGTCGCGGACGTCGACGGCCACCGCGCCGTCGCCGCGGCGCACCAGCCGCACGGTCACGTCGTCCGGCTCATCGCCCGCGGCTTCATGGGTTCCAGCTCCGCTGCGCTCCGTGTCCCTCTCGTCGGGTCCAGCTCCGCTGCGCTCCGTGTCCCTGCCCCGGTAGGCGTGCTCGACCGCGTTCGTCGCCGCTTCGCCCAGGGCGAGCTGGAGGTCCTCGGTCGTGTCCTCGTCGAGCCCGGCCACGCCCGCCCACTCCTGCACACGCCGCCGCATCCCCGCGAGCTCCTCCGGACGGGCGGCGAACCGCACGACCAGCGGCTCCGGGGTGCGGCGGACGATGATCAGGGCGATGTCGTCGGCGCCGCTCGGGTCGGCGAGGTCGTCGAGCAGGGCCGTCGCCAGGGACTGCGGGTCGCGGGCGGCGTGCTCGCCCGCGGCCGTCGCGAGCCGGGCGAGGCCCTCGTCGAGCGACTCGCCGCGGCGTTCGACCAGCCCGTCGGTGTAGAGCACCAGCGAGCTGCCCTGCGGCAGCGTCAGCTCCCCCTCGGTGTAGGGCGGGCGGCCGGACGAAAGGCCGAGCAGGGCGCCGTGGCCCTCGGGGCCGTCGAGGTAACGGGCGCCCGCGGCGTCGACCACCAGCGCGGGCAGGTGCCCCGCCCGCGCCCAGCGCAGGGTGCCCTTCGTGGTGTCGAGCACCATGCACAGGGCGGTGGAGGCGCGCGCGCCGGGGATCCGGGCGGTGAGCCGGTCGAGCAGCTCGAGCGCGGTGGCCGGCCCGTCCCCGGCGAGCAGGTAGCCCGAGAGCGCGGTCCGCAGCTGGCCCATCACGGCCGCTGCCGGGGTGCCCTGTCCGACGACGTCGCCGACCGCGATCGCGACCCGGCCGTCGTCGAGCTCGACGACGTCGTACCAGTCGCCGCCGGCCTGGGTGTTCTCCGCGCCGGGCAGGTAGCGGGCGGCGAGGGCGAGCCGGCCGAGCTCGGGGAGCTCCTGCGGCAGCAGGCTGCGCTGCAGCGTCTGGGCGATGTCGTGCTCGGCGCGGTAGAGCCGGGCCCGCTCGAGCGCCGACGCGCAGGGTTCGGTGAGGGCGAGCACGGTCGTGCGCTCGCTCTCCGAGAGTGCGGACCGGTCGTCGAGGCCGATCCCGATACCACCGACGACCCGACCGGCGGCCACGAGCGGCAGGGCCACCGCGCCGCGGAGACCCCCGTCGCCCACCAGCTCCTCGAGCACCGGGTCCTGGGTTCCCGGACGGTCACCGTCGAGCCAGATCGGCGCGCCCGCCCGCACCGACGGCCGGTACCAACCCCGGACCGCGCAGCTCCACCCGCTGGCGCGCCGGCGCGTCCTCGGGGCCCGTCGAGGGCGAGCGCCGAGAGCGTCTGGCTCCACGCGTCGTACTCGAGCACGCTGAGCGGACGGCCGGTCCGAGCAGCTGGGCGAGGTGCCGGGCGGTGACGTCGGCGACCTCGGAGGGCGTCGCCGCCGCGGAGAGCTCCGCGGTCGCCCGCTGGAGCAGCCGCAGCCGCTCCGCGGCCGCCCGCTCCTCGGCCAGCAGCAGCGCGTTGTCGACCGCGAGGGCGGCCCGCACGGCGATCTCCTCGGCGAGCTCGCGGTCGTCGTCGGTCCAGCGCGGCGCCCCGGCGTGGCGCTCGAGGCTCATCACGCCGAGGGTCCGGTCGCGGAGCACCAGGGGCACGTGCACGGCGCCGGGTGGGCCCTCGGTCGGGCGCACGACGGTCCGGCGCCCGTCCACGACCTCCCGCACGGCCTGCGAGACCTCCCCGGACGGCGCCTCCGACACCTCGATCCCGCCGTCGGAGGCGGCCACGGTGCCCTCGCCGGTGCGGCCCTCGTCGTCGACCGGGCGCACGACGACCCGGTCGGCGAGCCGGCTGTCCACCACGAGCCGGGCCAGGCGGGCGAGGCGCTCGTCGACGCCGGGCTGCCCGTCGAGCTCGGCACCGACCTCGGCCAGCAGCCGTTGGCGCTCGGCCTCCCGGTAGCGGGCGTTGATGTCGACGCAGCTCCCGACCCAGCCGGCGGTCCGCCCTGCGGCGGCGTCGGGCAGCGGTACCGCCTGCTCCACCAGCCAGTGGTAGGCGCCGTCGTGGCGGCGCAGCCGGTACTCCACCTCCCAGGGCAGCCCGGCGGCGCGGGCGGCCCGCACCGTGTCGCGGTAGACGTCGCGGTCGGCCGGGTGCAGCGCGTCGGCCCAGCCCTCGCCGAGCTCGTCGGCGCTCTCGCGGCCGGTGAAGCGGCGCCACCCCGCGTTGACGAACACCCGCGCGCCGTCCGGGTCCGACACCCAGATCAGCGCGGGCGCCAGGTCGGCCATCGCGGTGAACCGGACCTCGGCCTCGCGGCGGGCCTTCCCCAGCCGCAGGTGCGCCCCGACCCGGGCCAGCAGCTCCGGCGCGGCGAACGGCTTGGTCATGTAGTCGTCCGCGGTGGCGGCGAGGCCCTCCACCGCGGCCTCCTGCCCGGCGCGGGCGGAGAGCAGCAGCACCGGCACCCGCGCGGTGCGGGGTTCCGCCCGCAGCGCGGCGAGCAGCTCGGTGCCGCTGCGCCCCGGCATCATGACGTCGGAGACCACGAGGTCCGGTGGATCGGCCAGCGCCGCGGCCAGGGCCTCGTTCCCGTCGGCGGTGCTGGTGACCGTGTAGTGCGGCGCTGAGCAGCCGGGTCAGGTAACCGCGCATGTCGGCGTTGTCGTCGGCCACCAGCACGTGACCACCGAACGCGGCGCCGTCGACCGGGGTGGGCAGCCCCTGCGCACCGGCGCCTCGCGCTCCCAGGCGTCGGCCTCGCTCGCCTCGGGCAGCCAGCGCAGCGCCTCGGCCAGGAAGGGCTCCGCGACCGCTTCGACCTCGGTGACGCGGGTGGCGTCCGGGTCGTCGCGCACCTGGTCGGCCGGCAGGTGCGCCCGCCCCGTCGGCAGGGTGACGGTGAACGTGGTGCCCCGCCCGGGGGTGCTCGACCGCGGTGACCTCGCCCGCCGTGCAGGGCCACCAGCTCCTGCACCAGCGCGAGCCCGATCCCGCTGCCCTCGCCGGAGCGCCCCCGGGTGCCCTGGACGCGGTGGAAGCGCTCGAACAGCCGCGGCAGCTCGTCGGACGGGATGCCCACGCCGGTGTCGGCCACCTCCAGCACCGCGGCGCCCTCGGCGGGCCGGACCCGCACGGTCACCGCGCCGGTGAAGGTGTACTTGAGGGCGTTGGACAGCAGGTTGAGGACGACCTTCTCCCAGGAGTCCCGGTCGAGGTGGACCGGGGTGGGCAGCCTCGGGGTGTCGACGACGAACTCCAGACCCGCCCGCTCCATGGCCGACCGGAAGACGCTCGCCAGCTCCCCGGTGACCGCGCCGAGGTCCACGGGCTCGAAGCGGGTCTGCACGCGCCCGGCCTGCACCCGCGACACGTCGAGCAGGCTGTTGACCAGCCGGCCGAGGCGCAGCCCGTTGCGGTGCACCACCTCGAGCTCCGCGCGCCACCGGTCGGGGTCGACCTCGTCGGCGGCCCGGAGGTCCTCGACCGGCCCCAGGATCAGCGTCAGCGGGGTGCGGAGCTCGTGGCTGACGTTGGAGAAGAAGTCGGTCTTGGCGCGGTCCAGCTCGGTGAGCGCCTCGGCGCGCCGGCGCTCGGCCTCGTAGCTGCCCGCGTTGACCAGGCCCGAGGAGACCTGGGCGGCGAGCAGGTCGAGGAAGGCCCCGTAGCGCTCGTCGAACGCGCGGTGCGGGTTGATCCCCACCACCAGGAAGCCGGTGACCTCGCGCTCCTCGCCCGCCGCGACCCCGGCGCCGGTGAGCGGGACGACGACGGCCTCGGCGGGCGGCCGGGACCAGGCACCGGTGGGCAGGCGGTCGAAGCGCTCGGCGAGGTCGTCGACGAGGACCCGGTGCCCGGCGCGGGCCTGCGCCGCGGGCCAGGCCCCGTCGTCGGACGCGCGCAGCACGGGAGGCGTCGCGGGACCCGGGCGCCCGTCGGTGCCGACCTCGGCGACCAGGCGGGCGAGCGAGGCCGGCTCCTCGGGGTGGTCGACCAGGTAGACCAGGGCGAACGGGAGGTCGCGCGGGTTGACGGCCGAGCTGGGTCCGCACGGCGTCGAGCACCTCGTCGCGGGTCGAGGTGGCCGCGATCGCGGTACCGAGGTCGCGCAGCGTCGACATCCGCCGCTCCGACAGGACGCGGTCGGTGTTCTCGGTGACGACGCAGAGCATCCCCTCGACGCGGCCGTCCTCCCCGGCCAGCGGGCTGTAGGAGAAGGTGTGGAACGTCTCCTCCGGGTAGCCGCTGCGCTCCAGGAAGAGCAGCAGGTCCTCGTCCCAGGTCGCCACGCCGGTCCCCAGCACCGACTCGATCCGCGGCCCGATGTCGTGCCAGATCTCCGCCCACACCTCGCGGGCCGGCCTGCCGAGCGCCCAGGGGTGCTTGGCCTGCAGCGTGTCCCGCTGGTAGGCGTCGTTGTAGAGCACCGTGAGCTCGGGGCCCCAGGCCATCCACATCGCGAACCGCGACGTCAGGAGCACCCGCACGACGCTGCGCAGGGCGGTCGGCCAGTCCTCCGGGGGTCCGAGCGGCGTGGCCGCCCAGTCCTCGGCCGCCATGTCGCGCCCCAGCAACCCGCCCCGGGCGAAGAGGGGGTCCTCGCGGTGTGTCATGGCCTCCCGCTCGTCAGTGCGGTCCTGGGCGACCGATCGTCCCGCTCCCGATCCGGCGCTCGCCACCCAGGGGACGGTGGACAGTATCCCCGGAGTCGCGCGGCGCCGCGCTCCCGTCGTCGGCGTCGGGCGGCGGAACGGGCGCCTGGCCGCGCTCAGCGAGCGGGAGGGCGCCACGACGGCGGGTCGCGCGTCGGACGAGGAGCCCGGCCACGACGACGGCGAGGCTCGCGAGCGGGACGACGAGCGTCCACCAGGTGCCGCCGCGGAAGGACGCGTTCGTGACCGCGTGCGCGACCGCCACCGGGAAGCAGACGTAGGCCGACCAGTGGACCAGCAGCCAGGCCCGCTTGGACAGTCTCGGTCGCAGGGCGCTGGAGATCACCACCGCGAGCAGCAGGTCGAACGCCACGACCCCGAGCGCCGCCGGGAGCGGGTTGAACCGCGCCGTGCCGGGGACCAGGACGTCGAACCAGCGCAGCTGCAGGTAGGGCGTGATGACCACCGTCACCGCGTGCAGCACCACGAACACGACCGTGATCAGCGCGAGGTTGCGGTGCAGCGCCACGAGCACGAAGCGGGGCAGGGCCGTCCCGGTGGCCCGTGCGAGCGCCGTGTTGTGCAGGGTGCCGAGGGCGGTCACCACGCTGAGCAGCAGCAGCGCGACCAGCCCGAGCGCCCGGGAGACGTACCAGAGCTGGATCACCGGTACTCGCCGGTGGTGACCCGTGGGACGTCGGCGGCCGTCGCGGTGCTCGAGATGCCCGCGTGCAGACCGACGACGAGCACGGCCGCGGCCACCGTCGTCCAGGCGGTCAGCTCGACGATCGTGCGCTTGTTCTGCTCGTGCTGTGCGGCCTTCTGGCGGCGCCGGTCGACCACGGGCCGGTCCTCCCGTCTCCCAGGGCGTGCTCCTCGTCAGCATGGAGCACGCCCCCGGGTGACGTTCGGGCGCCCCCGGAGGGTTCCGGCACCCGGCTCGGCCCGGCCGGATCAGCCCAGCAGCGTCGCGTCGGCCTCGGAGAGCCGGTCGGAGGCGCTGGCCTTCTGGTGCCAGTACGGGTAGAGCAGCGGCATCGCGCTGACCTCGTCCAGGCGCGCCATCTCGTCGTCGGAGAGCGCGAGGTCGGCGGCGGCGAGGTTGTCGGCGAGCTGCTCCTCGGTGCGCGCGCCGACGACCAGCGAGGTCACCCCGGGCTTGTGGAGCAGCCAGGCGTTGGCCACTTGCGCGACCGAGACGCCGTGGGCCTCGCCGACCTCCGCGGCGACGTCGACGATGTCGTAGAGACGCTCGCGGTCGTGGACGGGCGGCTCGCTCCACTCGCCGAGGTGGCGCGAGGTCTCCGGGTCGTCCTGGCCCCGGCGGAACTTGCCCGAGAGCAGCCCGCCGGCGATCGGGCTCCACACGAGGATGCCGAGGCCCTGGTCGATCGAGACCGGAACGAGCTCGTTCTCGGCCTCGCGCGCCTGCAGCGTGTAGTGGATCTGCTGAGAGGCGAAGCGTGCGAGATGCTCGCGCTCGCTCACCCCGAGCGCCTTCATGATGTGCCAGGCCGAGTAGTTCGAGCAGCCGATGTAGCGGACCTTGCCCTTGCGGACGAGGGTGTCCAGCGCTTCGAGGGTCTCCTCGAGCGGCGTCTGCCCGTCCCAACCGTGCAGCTGGTAGAGGTCGATGTGGTCGACGCCCAGCCGGCGGAGGCTGTCCTCGCACCCGCGCACGATGTGCTCGCGGGACGCACCGGCGTCGTTCGGGCCCTCGCCCATCGGGAAGCGGACCTTCGTGGCGAGCAGGACGTCGTCGCGGTGGTTCTTGGTCGCCTGCCCCACGATCTCCTCGGCGACCCCGCCGGAGTACATGTCGGCGGTGTCGACGAGGTTCACGCCCCGCTCCACGCACATGTCGATCTGCCGGGTGGCACCGTCGACGTCGGTGTCGCCGAGGTTCGCGAACATCCCCTGGCCACCGAAGGTCATCGTGCCCATCGTCATCGTCGAGACCCGCAGGCCCGACCGTCCCAGTTGCCTGTACTCCATGATCCGGGGTTGCCCGCACGCCGCGGAGCGCGAACGTCAGCGCCGGGTCAGCTCCGGGCGCAGGGCCAGCAGCAGGCCCAGGACGCCGTAGCCCGCGATGAAGTGGCCGCCGGCGACATACCCACCGAGCACCGGCCCGAGCAGCGCCCCGGCGGGCAGGGCCACGAAGATCCACGTCTCCGCGACGACGGGCCACACCCGCAGCGCGCCGCGCCAGCGCCCGGCCACGGCGACCTTCATCCCGATGATCGCCATGCCGAGCATCGACAGCGGCCAGAACGGGTCGAGGGCCTGCGCGGCCGGACCCCACTCGCCGCCCATCGCGGGCAGGGTCAGCGCGGACTGGAGGGTCGCCATCCCGAGGACGGCGAACTCCGTGACCAGCATGCCGCGGGCGAGGCGGGAGGTGCCGGTCGCCCGGGTCCGCCACATCGAGACGAGCAGGCAGAACACCCCGAGCTGGAAGACCAGGCCGGTGAGGTCGACGAGGAAGCTGCCCTCGGCGGCGGCCGTCCCGCCCTCGAGGACGAACGCGACGCCGTAGGTCACGGCGCCTGCCGGCGAGCCCGGCGCCCAGCCACCGCACGCCTCCGGTGCCGGCGCGGGACGGGGCGGCCGGGGCGTCCGGCGTCGAGGCCCCGGCCGGGGACGTCGGTGCGGGCGGTGGCGGGGGTGGTGCGCACGGTGGTCATGTCGGTCTCCCGGGGGGTGTGGTCCTGGTCGGTGGTCATGGCGCAGAGCCTCCGGCGCCCGCGTCCCGGGACGGCAGGGGCTCGTGGCCCGGTCCTCGTCCCGTGCGATGTCCCGTGTCCGCGGGACACGGACGGGACACCGGACCCACGACACCGGCCCGCCGCCCTGCCACGATCCGGACACTCACGTCGCCGGAGGGGAGGGTCCATCGACGGCCGGCCCGGTCGCGCCGCGGGCGTGACGTCGCCCTCGCCGGGCTCGCGGTCGTGGGCGTCCTGGCCGCGACGGTCGTCGCCGTGCTCACCGTCGCGCAGCGCGACGTCGTCGTGCCCGACCGGGCCGTCGCCGCCTGGCCCGACGCGCTGACCGGCCTGGTGCTCCTGCTACCCGGCCTGCTCGTGCTGCGAGGTGCGGGGCCGGGACGCCGGGCGGTGGGGCTGGTCCTGGTGGTGAGCGGCTTCGGGTGGCTCACGACGGGGCTGGCCTCGGTGTGGCTGGTCGAGAGCGTGTGGCGCAGCCCGGAGCTGCCCGGCGGGGGTCTCGCCTTCCAGGTCGGCGCCCGCTACGGCTCGTTCCTGCTGCTCGAGCCTGCCCCTGCTGCTGCTGCTGTTCCCGGACGGGCGCCTGCCCCGCGGCCGGTTCTGGCGTCCGGCGTCGCTGATCAGCCTCGCGTCGACCGCGCTGCTGCCGGTGTCACTGACCCTGGTGCCCTCGGCGGTGATCATCGGAGCGCGTCCGGCGACGTCCCACCGCCGGCCGATCACCGCTCGGGGCATCGATACGCTCTCGGTCCCGATGCCGTTCTGGCCGCAGGTGCTCGACGTCGCCTACGTCGCCCTGCCGCTGAGCATCGTGGTCCCGTTCGCCGTCGTCGTCGCCCGGCACCGCAGCGCGCCGCGGACACGCGGCGCGTCCAGATGCGATGGCTGCTGTGGGCCGGCCTCGTCGATTTGCTGACCATGCGGCGTTCGGCCTGCTGCTCCCGGAGCCGTGGAGCACGGCCGCGCTCGTCGTCGCGATCGCCGTCACCGTGCGCCGCGGTGGTCGTCGCCATGACCCGCTACCGGCTCGACGAGGTCGACCGGCTGCTCCCGGCCGACCCTGGTCGCGGCGCTGCTCGCCGTCGCGGGTGCGTCGGCGTCGACCTGGCGGTGCTCGCTGGTGGCCGGCGCGGCGCTGCCGCGACCGCGACTCGGCGTTCCTCGCGGTGGCGGTGGTCGCCGTGCTCTACACCCCGCTGCGCACCCGGCTGTGGACAGCGGCCCGGCGGCTGACCCGCAGGCACCCGCGACGATCCCTACGGCGCGGTCGCCACCCTCGCCGGGCGCCTCGAGATCGGCGTCGGCGCCCGGCGAGCAGCTCGGGGCGCTGGCGCGGTCGGTGGCCGAGGCGTTCCGGCTGTCCTACGTGCGGGTGGAGATCGACCGCGCCGACGGCGCGCAGGCCACCGTGGAGCACGGCCGGCGCCGGCCCGGACACCGTGGAGCTGCCGGTGCGCTACCGCGACGAGACGATCGGGCGGGTCGTCGTCGACGGCGGCGCGACGCTCTCGCAGCGCGACCAGCGTCTCCTCGCCGACCTGCTGCGCCAGGCCGCCGCGGCCGCCAGGGCCGGCGCGCTCGGGGCCTCGCTGCAGCAGGCCCGCACGGCCCTGGTCACCGCGCGCGAGGAGGAGCGCCGGCGGCTGCGGCGCGACCTGCACGACAGCATCGGACCGGGGCTGGGCGCGGTGACGCTGCGCGTGGAGACCGCCCGCGAGCTCGCCGCGCGTGACCCGGCGGGTGCGGACCGCGTCCTCGACCAGGTCACCACCGACGTCGCGGCGCTGCTGGCCGACCTGCGGCGCCTCGTCCACGATCTCCGCCCGCCGGCGCTGGACGAGCTCGGCCTGGTCGGCGCGGTGACCGTGCAGGCCCGGGCGCTGGCCGACGACGACCTCGCGATCACCGTGCGGGCGGGCGAGCTGGGGGCCGCTGCCCGCGGCCGTCGAGGTCGCCGCGTTCCGCATCGTCGCCGAGGCGCTCACCAACGTCGTCCGCCACGCCGCCGCCATGCAGGCCACCGTCCGCATCGACCGCGACACCCGCGGGCTGCGCGTGGAGGTCGCCGACGACGGCCGCGGCATCGACCCGGGCGTCGCCGCCGGCGTGGGCAGCCTGTCGCTGCGGGAACGCGCCGCCGAGCTCGGGGGGCGCGCCACCGTCACGTGTCCGCCCGCACGGTGGCACGGTGGTGGTCGCCGACCTGCCCGTGGAGGAGGACGTGTCGTGATCCGGGTGCTGCTCGCCGACGACCACCCCGTCTACCTCGACGGACTCGCGGGCCTGCTCGCCGCCGTCGAGGGACTGGAGGTGGTCGGCACCGCCACCGACGGCCACGAGGCGGTGGCGCGCGCCGCCGAGCTCGCCCCCGACGTCATCGTCATGGACGTCCGCATGCCGGGACTCGACGGGATCGCCGCCACCCGCCGGATCGTCGACGCCGACCCCGGCGTCGGTGTCGTCGTGCTGACGATGAGCGAGGAGGACGAGACCCTCTTCGCCGCCATGCGCGCCGGGGCCCGCGGCTACCTCCTCAAGGGGGCGACGCGCGCCGAGATCGTCCGGGCGGTGACCGCGGTGGCCGAGGGCGACGCGATCCTCGGGCCGGCGATCGCCCGCCGGGTGGGCGAGTTCCTCGCGCCCCGTGTCGAGCCGCTCGAGGTCTTCCCGGAGCTGACCACCCGGGAGCGCGAGATCCTCGACCTGATCGCCGCGGGGCGGTCGAACCCGCAGATCGCGGCGTCCCTCTACCTCTCGGGCAAGACCGTGCGCAACGTCGTCTCCGCGATCTTCACCAAGCTGCAGGTGGCCGACCGGGCGGAGGCGATTGTCCGCGCGCGGGAGGCCGGGCTGGGACGCCGCGCCCGGTGAGACGGGCTCACGCGGTGGGCGGCGGGCCCAGCAGGTCGACGGCGTGGCGGGCCGCGACCTGCGCGAGGTGCACCGGATCGATCGGCCCCGGGTCGGGGAGGCGTCGCTCGCGCGCGGGCTCGCCGACCTCGGCGGCAAAGGCCTCGAAGCCCGACGGCGTGGTGATCTGCAGGCAGCGCATGGGCGCGTCCGGACCGACGACGAACGTGTGCGGCAGGCCGACGGGCAGCAGCACGAAGTCCCCGGGCCCGGCGTCGAGGACGTGCTCCCCACTCCGGAACTGTGCGGTGCCGTCGAGCACGTAGAACGCCTCGTCCTCCTCGCGGTGGCGATGCACGGGCGGGGCGAACCCGGGCGGGTTGAGCACCTCGACCACGCTCAGCCGGCCGCGGGTCTGCGCGCCGGTGGCCTTGACGGTCAGGAGGTTGCCGAGGAACCAGACGGCCTCGCCCTCGTCGGCCGGCGAGCGCCCTGCTCGGCTCCAAGGCGGCGCTGCTCCGGCAGGTCCTGGACGAGGCCCTCGCCGGCGACGACGAGCCCGTCCCGGTGGCCGAGCGCCCGTGGTTCGCGCCGGTGTGGGAGGCCACCTCCGCCGGCGGGGTCCTCGAGGCCTACGCCGGGGTCTGCACCCTGATCGCGAGGCGTGGCGCGCGGACGTTCGAGGCCGTGCGCCGCGCCGCGGACACCTCGCCCGAGGCCGCGGAGCTCTGGTCGACCGCGCGGCGCAACCGGCGGGCCGGGGCGGAGACGGTGGCACGCCGGGCGGACCAGGTCGGCGGGCTGCGTCCCGACCTGTCCCTCGCCCACGCGACCGACGTCCTCTGGGTGTTCAACGATCCGGCGCACTACGCCGCCCTGGTCCTCGACTGCGGGTGGTCGGAGGACGGGTACCGCTCCTGGCTCGCCGATCAGATGGCCGCAGCGCTCCTGCCCGGAGGAGCGGTCACAATCTCCCGGTGACCGGTGACGGGGTGGACGGCGACTTCGCGGTGTGGGCTCCCGAGCGCGAGCGCGTGGCGGTGGTCGTCGACGGGACGGACCATCCCATGACGCGCATCGGGGAGGGTCAGCACGCCGACAGGGGGTGGTGGCACGCCCGCGTCGAGGGCGCAGGCCCGGGGACCGACTACGCCTACCGCCTCGACGACGACGAGACCCCGCTCCCCGACCCGCGCTCGCGCTGGCAGCCGCACGGGGTGCACGCCGCCTCCCGGGTCGTCGCCGTGCCCCCCTCCCCCGCCGACGGCGCGTGGACCGGGCGGGCGCTGCCCGGTTCGGTGATCTACGAGATGCACGTCGGGACGTTCACCGCCGACGGCACGTTCGACGGCGCGGTCGACCGCCTCGACCACCTCATGGAGCTGGGGATCGACCTCGTCGAGGTGCTCCCGGTCAACGCCTTCGACGGCTCGCGCGGGTGGGGCTACGACGGCGTGCTCTGGTACGCGGTCACCGAGAACTACGGCGGCCCGGTGGCGTTCCGCCGGTTCGTCGACGCCTGCCACGCGCGGGGCCTGGGCGTGGTCCTCGACGTCGTCTACAACCACCTCGGGCCCTCCGGCGCCTACCTCGACCGGTTCGGGCCCTACTTCGCGGGCCAGGGCGTGTGGGGCCCCACGCTCAACCTCGACGGGCCCGGCTCGGACACCGTGCGCCGCTACATCCTCGACAACGTCGCGATGTGGTTCCGCGACTTCGGCGTCGACGCGCTGCGACTGGACGCCGTGCACGCGCTGCACGACAGCCGCGCCACCCACCTCCTCGAGGAGATGGCCGCCGAGGTCGACGCCCTGGCCACGGCGCTGGGACGCCCGCTGAGCCTGATCGCCGAGTCCGACCTCAACGACCCGCGCGTGATCACCCCCCGGGAGGCGGGCGGGTACGGGCTCGACGCCCAGTGGTGCGACGACGTCCACCACGCCCTGCACGCCAACCTCACCGGCGAGACGCAGGGCTACTACGCCGACTTCGGCGACCTCGAGGTGCTGGCCGGCGTGCTGCGCCACCCCTTCCACCACGCGGGGGGCTGGTCGAGCTTCCGGGAGCGCTCCCACGGTCGTCCCGTCGACCTCGCCCGCACGCCCGGCCACCGGTTCCTCGCCTACCTGCAGGACCACGACCAGATCGGCAACCGCGCCGCGGGCGACCGGCTCTCCGCGACGCTGTCCCCCGGGCTGCTGGCCTGCGGCGCGGCGCTGGTGTTCTGCTCGCCGTACACGCCGATGGTGTTCATGGGCGAGGAGTGGGGCGCGCGCACCCCGTGGGCGTTCTTCGTCGGCTTCGACGACCCGGAGCTGGCGTCCGCCGTACGGGAGGGGCGTCGCGAGGAGTTCGCCGAGCACGGGTGGGGCGCCGGCGACGTCCCCGACCCGACCGCGGACGCCACCTTCGAGAGCTCCCGGTTGGACTGGTCGGAGCGCGAGCGCGCCCCGCACGCCGGTCTGCTGCGGATCTACCGCGAGCTGATCGCCCTGCGTCGCGCGTACCCCGCGCTCTCCGACCCGCGCCTCGACCTCGTCCGCGTCGAGCACGACCCCGACGCCCGCGTCCTCGTCCTCCACCGCGGTCCCCTGCGCCTCGCGGTGAACCTCGGCGGCGCCGACGTCGAGGTCCCCGTGCGCGCGGTCGACGTGCTCCTCGCCCCGTCGGGTGTCGACGTCGCCGACACCGCCCTCACCCTGCCGGGAGAAGCGTTCGCCATCGTCCGCGTGGCGTGAGCCCGTCAGTCGCGCGGGCGGAGGGCCTCGATGTCGTCGACGATCTCGGCGGGCGGGACGGGCAGGACCGTCGGTGGGAGCACGACGGGGCTCCCGAGCAGACCGGCCTGCTGGCGCGCGAGGCGCGCTCGCGGTCCCGGGACCCTCGCCAGCACGGCGTCCGGGTCGCGCACGCCGATGACGAGCATGGCGCCGCCACGCTTCGCCGCCACGACGTCCAGCATCCCGACCTCCGACCACGGCAGGAACCCCGCCGCGACGATCGAGCCGCCGTCGTCGACGCCCTCACGCGTCACGGTGAGGACCGGTCGGTCGCGCAGGAGCCGCGTCGCCGCCCCCAGTGCGCTGGACGCGAAGAACACGCAGAGCAGCACCCCCACGATCGCGCTCGCCGTTCCGCCGGTGACCACCAGCCAGGCACCGGCGGCGATGCCGACCACGCCGGCGGCGAGCGTCGTGAGCGGACCGGCGCGCCGCGCCCGCACCACGAGACGATCCGGCTCCCGGACGACCAGTGGGCTCATCGACACCACCGTGCGTGCTCGGCCTTGAGGTCGCGCCCGGCGACCGCGACGAGCCCGGCGGCGCGGGCGCGGTCCGCGGCGTGCGCGACGGCCTCGGCGACCCGCTCCGCCGTGAGGGCGCTCCCGGCCGACGGCGCGACCGCGCGGCCGGGCGGCGGGACGGCCGAGCCCGAGCCCGCGCCGTCGTCGACCCCGGCGGGGAACCACACGGCACCCGCCCCGGCGGCGGCGACCTCGTCGACGACCTCGGTCAGCACCCCGGGCGAGCGGTAGACCACGACGAGGTCGGGCCGGGTCGCGAGCATCGCGAGGGTCGGCACGCAGAGACGGCCGAGGGTCTCGTCGACGTGCGGGTTGACCAGGGCGACGTCCCACGCGGTGCGGTCGAGCAGGTAGGCGGCGAGGTGGAAGCTCGGGCGGGTGAAGCGGTCGGACACCCCGAGGACCGCGACGGTCCGCACGCCCGCGAGCAGGGCGGCGACGCGCGCGTCGTCGTCGTCCACCGCCGGGCTCACGGTCGGGAGTATGCCGGTGTGGGCGCGGCGTGAACGAGGAGTCCGCTCGTCGACGGTCACCGGCGCCCGCCGCGCCGGGCGCCGATCGGCGAACCCGGCGGGGTCCCCGGCCGTAGTTCCCGGTGTGACCGTCGCGCCGCATCGCACCTCCGGCCCGACCCCGGCCCGCGCGGAACCGCGCACCGGGTGGCGCGCCGACCTGCTCGCCGCGGCGGGCGGGGTGGGGCTCGTGGCTGTGGCGTCGGCGGTCGGGTGGGCGCTGATCGACCGCGGTGTCCCGGTCCTGGTCGGGTTCCCGCCCCTGCTGGCGAGCTGGGCGCCGCATCTCGGGCCGGGCAGCGCGGCGGCGGTCCTCGTCGCCGTGACCGTCGTCGTGTCCGGACCGCGCCTCGCCGCAACGATGCGCCGGGGTCCGCTGCTCGCGCTGACCTACGCCGCGTCGCTGGCCTGGACGTTCTCGCTGGCCCTGGTCGACGGGTTCGAGCGCGGGTTCGCCGCCCGGCTCACGACCCTGACCGAGTACCTCCAGGACGTCCCGCGGATCGCGGCGGCGGGCGTGCCGACGTTCCTCGAGCGCTTCACCTCGCTGGTCCCCAACGGCCAGCCCGGGTTCTGGACCACCCACGTCGCGGGCCACCCTCCGCTGGCGACGCTGGTCTTCGTCTGGCTCGACCAGCTCGGCCTCCCGGGCGGCGTCGCGGCCTCGAGCCTGGTGGTCGTGGTCGGGTCGAGCGCCGTCGTCGCGGTCGCGGTGGCCCTGCACGCCCTCGGTGCCGGGGACGCGGCGCGGCGGTACCTGCCCTTCGGCGTCCTCGTGCCCGGGGCGGTCTGGGTCGGGGTGTCGGCCGACGGGATGTTCGCCGCCGTCCTGGCGTGGGGCGTCGCCCTCGTCGCGCTGGCCGGCGCCCGCGACCGGGACGGGCACCACGTCGCCGGCGCCCTCTACGGGCTCGGCGGGGGCGTCGTCCTCTGCGCGTCGCTGTTCCTCAACTACGGCTTCGCCGTCGCGATGCT
Source organism: uncultured Actinomycetota bacterium (assembly GCA_963785135.1). Taxonomy (GTDB): domain Bacteria; phylum Actinomycetota; class Actinomycetes; order Mycobacteriales; family Pseudonocardiaceae; genus Actinomycetospora. The sequence goes on along the minus strand of CAWATV010000012.1, from coordinate 1,232,596 downwards.
CCTCCCGCTGGCCGCGCTGGTGCTGACCCGGGCGTGGCGGCCCGCGATCCCCGCGCTGCTCGGTGCGATCGGCGTGACCGCGGCGTTCCACGCCCACGGCTTCTGGTGGTTCGAGGGCTACCAGGCGCTCCTCGTGCGCTACGCCCAGCCCGGCGAGTACGGCGGGCTGCGCCCGTACTCCTACTGGGTCTGGGCGAACCTCGCGGGTCTGGTGCTCGTCGTCGGGGTCGCCGCCGTGGCCGGCCTGCGTCGCGTGGTCGCCGACCCGTCACCACGGAACCGCACCTGGATGGTGCTCGCCGCCCTCGCCGGGGCCGCGCTCGTGGCCATCGCGCTGGCCGACCTCTCCGGGCTCTCCAAGTCCGAGGTCGAGCGGATCTGGCTGGGCTTCGCGGTGTGGCTCCTCCCGGCGTGCGCGCTGCTGCCCCGCGACCGGGTGCGGGCCTGGCTGGTCGCGCAGGCGGTGCTCGCGCTCGGCGTGAACCACCTGCTGCTCACGACCTGGTAGCGAGCGCCTGGGAGATCCGATCCAGCGCCTCGACCAGGACCGGCCGGCCCATGGCGATGTTGAGGCGCATGCCGCCCCGCCCGGCGTCCCCGCACGCGAGGCCGTCGGTGAGCACCACGCCCGCCTCACGCGCCAGGTACGCCGCCGGTGCCTCGTCGAGCCCGAGGGCGCGCGCGTCGAGCCAGGCGAGGTAGGTGCCCTCCGGGACGCTCACGGTGATCCCGGGCAGGTCGGCGGCGGCGACCAGCGCCCGGTTGCCGGCCAGGTAGTCCAGGACGTCGTCGAGCCACGGGCGCGCGTCGCGGTAGGCGGCCGTCGCCGCGAGCACGCCGGGGGTCGCAGTGCCGTGCTCGGCGAGGTAGCCGGTCGCGGCCCAGCGCGCGGCGTCGTCGTCGTTCGAGAGGATCACCTGCCCGCACTTGAGCCCGGGCAGGTTCCACGCCTTGGACGCCGAGGTGGCGGTGACGGTGTGGGCCGCGGCCGCCTCGGAGGACCACGCGTAGGGCAGGTGCCGATGGCCCGCGAAGGTCAGCGGCGCGTGGATCTCGTCGCTGAACACCCGCGCACCGTGGCGCTCGACGACCCCGGTGACCGCGGCGAGCTCGGCGGCGTCGAACACCCGGCCGGTCGGGTTGTGCGGGGTGGTCAGCACCAGCAGCCCGCCCCCGCCGGCCAGCGCCCGGTCGATCCCGTCGAGGTCGAGCACCATCCGCCCGCCGTCGGTCGCCATGGGCACCTGCACCAGCTCGCGGTCGAGCATCGCCGGGACGGTCAGGAACGGCATGTAGGCCGGGGTCGGCAGCACGATCGCGCTGCCGGGCCGGGTGAAGTGCCGGACGGTCGCGGTGAACGCGGTGAGGACGTCGGGCACCGGGCGCACGCGCGCCGGGTCGACGGCCACGCCGAAGCGGTCGCCCCAGAACGCGGCGCACGCGTCCGCCATGTCGGCCACCCAGCCGTCGGGCAGGTAGCCGAACCGGGAGCCGTCGGCGCTCGCGTGCACCGCGTCCGCGACCGGGCCGGCGACCGGGTAGTCCATCTCGGCGACGAACGCGCCGATGAGCCCGCGCCCGTGGGACGTTCCGGGCGTCGCCCACTTCCAGCTGCCGCCCGCGCGCATGTGCTCGGGGGTCAGGGCGTCGAAGGGGTGCGTCATGGGTGTCGATGATGGCGACTACCGGGCGTCCTCGCCGATCTTGTGGACGCGCAGGAGGTTGGTCTTGCCCACGTGGCCGGGCGGCGAGCCAGAGACGATCACCACGAGCTCGCCGACGCCGAAGCGCCCGATCTCGAGGATGGACGCGTCGACCTGCCGGATCATGGCGTCGGTGGTCTCCGCCCACGGAACCAGGAAGGTCTCCACCCCCCAGCTCAGGCTGAGCTGGCTGCGGATCTCGGGGACCGGGGTGAACGCGAGCACCGGCAGCCGGGTGTGCAGGCGGGCGAGCCTGCGCACGGTGTCGCCGGTGCGGGTGAAGGCCACCAGCGCTCGCGCGTTGAGCCGCTCGCCGATGTCGCGGGCCGCCGTGGTGACCACCCCGCGCTGCGTGCGGGGGACGTGCTGGATCGGCGGCACGGACGCCGGTCCGACCTCGACCGCCGACACGATGCGCGACATCGTGCGCACCGTGTCGATCGGGTAGGCGCCGACGCTGGTCTCGCCCGAGAGCATCACCGCGTCCGCGCCGTCGAGCACCGCGTTGGCCACGTCGGAGGCCTCCGCGCGCGTCGGGCGGAAGTTGTGGATCATCGACTCGAGCATCTGCGTCGCGACGATCACCGGCTTGGCGTTCTCGCGGGCGATCTGCACCGCACGCTTCTGCACCAGCGGGACGTCCTCGAGCGCGAGCTCGACCCCGAGGTCGCCCCGCGCCACCATGATCGAGTCGAAGGCCAGGACGATCGCCTCGAGCGCATCGACGGCCTCGGGCTTCTCGATCTTGGCGATCACGGGCAGGCGCACGTCGTACTCGTCCATGATCTTGTGGACGAGCTCGGCGTCGGCCGGCGAGCGAACGAAGGACAGCGCGACCATGTCGACCCGCAGGCCGAGCGCGAACCGCAGGTCGGCCTCGTCCTTCTCGCTCATGGCGGGCACGGAGACCGCGGTGCTCGGCAGCGAGATCCCCTTGTGGTCGGAGACCCTGCCGCCCTCGACCACGCGGCACACGACGTCGCGGCCCTCGACGCCGGTCACCTCGAGGGCGACGTTGCCGTCGTCGACCAGCAGCGACTCGCCGGGGCGGACGTCGTCGGCCAGCCCGGCGTACGTCGTCGAGACCCGGTCGTGGGTGCCCTCGACGTCGTCGGTGGTGATGCGGACGGTCTCGCCCGTCGCCCAGATCTGCGGGCCGTCCGCGAAGTTGCCGAGGCGGATTTTCGGGCCCTGCAGGTCGGCGAGGATGCCGACCGCATGACCCTCGGCGTCGGCCGCGGCGCGCACCAGCCGATAGACCTGCTCGTGCTCGGCGTACGTGCCGTGGCTGAAGTTCAGCCGCGCCACGTCCATGCCGGCCCGCACGAGGTCGCGAATGGTCTCCGGGGACGACGTCGACGGTCCCAACGTGCACACGATCTTGGCTCGACGACTCACGCGGCCATGGTAGACGTCTCTGCACCGATCCAGGACCGCTGTGGCGTCCCGGATGCCGAATCCGACACCGGGACTACGGTGCGGGGGTGATCCTGCCGCCCGACTCCGACGACCCGGCGCCCACCGGCGTCGGATTCCCCGCTCCGCCGTCGGCGGCACGCACCGCCGTGTCCTCCGCCGAGGTCGCCCCGCGGTCCTCCACCGAGGTCGACGAGGGTCCCGGCGCGGCGCGCGACGACGCGGACGTCGACCGCGCGTCCGGCGGGATCGTGCGCCCCGCGCAGCGCTGGGAGGTGCCCGTCGCGCTGGAGATCGCCACGGGGCTGGCGTGGCGACTGCTGCTGCTCGCCGCCGCGGCCGCGGTCGTCTTCTACGTCCTCGGCCTGCTCAGCGCGGTCGTCATCCCGGTGGTCCTCGCGCTGATCGCCGCCTCGCTCCTGGCCCCGTCGGCACACGCGCTCTCGCGGGTGCGCTGGCTGCCCGCACGGGATCGCGACCGCGCTGGTCATCGTCGGTGGCGTCGGCATCGTCGGCGGCGTCTTCTACGGCGTGGGGCTGGCCTTCGTCTCGGGGCTGCCGGAGCTCTCCACCCAGCTCTACGCCAGCATCGCGGGCATCCAGAACTGGTTGCGCACCGGGCCGCTGGGGCTGAACAACGAGCAGTTCACCGCGCTGGGCAACCAGCTCCTGACCTACCTGCAGGAGAGCCAGGCGACCGTCGCCCAGAGCGCGCTCGGGGCGGTGAGCACCCTCGGCGAGCTGCTCACCGAGCTGCTGCTGGCCCTGTTCACCCTGATCTTCTTCGTCTACAACGGCGGCACCGTGTGGCGCTTCGTGCTGGCCGCGGTACCCCGGCCGGCCCGCAACCGCACCGACATCGCCGGGCGGCGCGCCTTCGCCTCGCTGGTCGGCTACACCCGCGCCACGATCCTCGTCGCCGCCGCGGACGCCATCACCGCGGGCATCGGCCTCTGGGTGATCGGCATCCCGCTCCCCGTGCCGCTCGCGGCGCTGATCTTCTTCGGGGCGTTCGTGCCGACCCTCGGCGCGGTCGTCTCCGGGGTCGTCGCGGTGCTCGTCGCGCTGGTCAGCGGCGGCATCACCGACGCACTGCTCGTGGTGCTGCTCCTGGTCCTCGTGCAGAACCTCGAGGGCTACATCCTCCAGCCCCTGCTGCTCGGCCGTTCGATCAAGCTGCACCCGCTCGCCGTGGTGCTGCCCATCGCCTGCGGGCTGGTGCTCTACGGGATCGCCGGCGCGCTGCTCGCCGTGCCGCTGGTGACCGTCGTCGACTCCGGTGTGCGGTCGCTGACCCGGTACACGGACGGCAAGGGGCTCGACCCGGACACGGTCGACGCCCTCGACCCGCGCTCCGCGCGACCGGACTGGCATGCCGACGAGCAACCACCGCGCACCCTGATGGCGCGCATCGTGGACGCCGTGCGCCGCCGGTCCTCCTCGGCCTGAGGTCGGTACTGGCGCCATCGTGGCGCCACGATACTTGTATGTGACGCCTTTAGGTGCCATGGTGGCGTCATGCAGCTGAACGAGTACGTCGACCGGCTCCGCGAGGAGTTCGCGGCCGCCGCCGAGGCGGCGGGCGCGGAGGTGCGCGACGCCGCGGAGCGACTCGTCGCGCCCCTCGACGCCGCGGTACGGCTCGTGCTGCTCGAGGCGCTCGCGGCCGCCACCGAGGAGATCACGCTGGACCTCGCGCCGGGCTCGGTGCACCTGCGCCTGCGCGGCCGCGACCCCGACTTCGTCGTGACCCCGGCCGCGACCGAGGCCGCGACGGCAGAGCCGGTGACACGGCCGGTGTCCGAGCCGGACGTCGACGGCGGACCGGTCGCCCGGGTCAACTTCCGTCCACCCGAGAGCCTCAAGGCCCGCATCGAGGAGGCCGCGGTCCGCGAGGGCCAGAGCGTCAACACCTGGCTCGTCCGCGCCGCCACCGCGGCGCTGGACACCCACCCGGAGCCGGCACCGCGCCGCGCCACGACCGGCCGCACCGGCTGGTTCGGGTAGAGCCGGCTCCCCCACCCACGAACTCACGGGGTCCCCACCGACCCCGAGGAGGCGATGACCCATGCCCACGTTCGACACACCCGACCCCATCACCGCCACCGTCGATCTCCCGATCGGAGAACTGCATGTCGTCGCCTCCGACCGTGTGGACACCACGGTCGACATCCACTCCTCGCCCGGCGACCGCGCGCAGGCCGACGCCGTCCGCGTCGAGCTCGTCGGCGGCGAGCTGCGGGTGCAGGGCCCCCGGCTGGGCCTGCGCAAGCTGCTGATCCCGACACCGGGCCGCTCCCTCGAGGTCGAGATCGGCCTGCCGACCGGCTCGACGCTCACCGTCCGCACCGTCTACGGCGGCGTCGTGGTGGAGGGCCGCATCGGCCCGTGCGGTGTCCGGGGCAGCTACGGTGACGTCCGGGTCGAGGACGCCGCGTCGATCGACCTCGCGACCGGCTACGGCCAGGTCCGGGTCGTCGGCGCCGTCGACGGCGACGCGACCGTGGCCGCCGATCACGGTGACATCCGGCTGCACCGCGTCGGCGGCGCGGCCGACCTGCGCTCCAAGCACGGCACCATCCGCCTCGACGAGGCGGTCGGCGCGGCCCGGCTCGCCGGGGTGCACGGCGACATCGACGTCGAGGCCGCCGAGTCCGACGTCGTGGCCCGCGGCGCCTACGGCGCGGTCCGCCTCGGCCGTGTCGTGCGGGGCGAGGTGTCGCTGACCAGCACGTACGGCCGGCTCGAGGTCGGCATCGACGAGCGCAGCGCGGTGTGGCTCGACGTCGACACCCGCGGCCGCGTCCGGAACACGCTCACCGCCCGCGAAGGCCCCGACGGCTTCGCCGAGACCGTCGCGATCCACGCCCGCTCCCGCGAGGGCGACGTCGTCGTCCGCCGCTCCTGAACCCGCCCGAGAGGACACCGTCATGCCTCCACCCGCGATGCTGGCCCAGGTCGTCGTGCTCGTCGTCGCGGTCGCACTGGGCTACCGACCGAACGGCGGCCCGCCGGGCTGGCTCGCGGCGTTCGGTGTGCTGGCCCTCATCGGGTTCGCGCTGGCGTGGCTGTCCGTCGCGCTCGGCATGGTCTCCCGCAGCGTGGAGACGGCGAGCAACCTGCCGATGCCACTGCTGCTCCTGCCGTTCCTGGGCAGCGGGTTCGTGCCGACCGACTCGATGCCCGGGGGCCTGCGGTGGTTCGCCACCTACCAGCCGTTCACACCGATGATCGAGACGGTGCGCGGCCTGCTGTCGGGCACGTCGGTGGCCGCCCCGGTCGTGGTCCTCGCCCTGGCCTGGGCCGTGGTCATCGGGCTCGTCGGCCACCTCGCCGCGCGCCGGCTCTACGAGCGCGCCCGGTGAGCGGTGCGGTCAGCTCGCCGACGTCACCCGGTAGACGTCGTAGACGCCCTCGACGTTGCGGACGGCCTTGAGCACGTGGCCGAGGTGCTTCGGGTCGCCCATCTCGAAGGAGAACCGGCTGACCGCGACCCGGTCGCGCGACGTGGTCACCGAGGCCGAGAGGATGTTGACCTTCTCGTCGGCGAGCACCTTCGTGATGTCGGAGAGCAGCCGGTGCCGGTCGAGGGCCTCGGCCTGGATGGCGACCAGGAACAGCGCCGTCGACGACGACGCCCAGTGCACCCCGACGAGGCGCTCGGGCTCGCTGCGCAGCTCCTCGGCGTTGGTGCAGTCGGTCCGGTGCACGCTGACGCCGCCGCCACGCGTGACGAAGCCGAGGATGCCGTCACCGGGCACCGGCGTACAGCAGCGCGCGAGCTTGACCCACAGGTCGGAGCTCTCGGCGCCGTCGCCGCCGCCCTCCACCCCGTCGACGACCACACCCACGTCGCCGGTGCCGCGCCGGCGCTGGACGGTGGACGGCGTCGCGCGATCGGCGAGCTCCTCCTCGTTCTGCTCGACCCCGCCGAGCAGGGCGACGAGGCGGGAGACGACGTGGCGCGCCGAGACGTGGCGCTCGCCGACGGCGGCGTACAGCGCGGACACGTCGGCGTAGTGCAGCTCGTGGCCCAGGGCACCCATCGAATCGGCCGACACCAGGCGCTGCAGGGGCAGGCCGGTGCGGCGCGCCTCGCGGGTGATCGCCTCCTTGCCCGCCTCGATCGCCTCCTCGCGGCGTTCCTTGGCGAACCACTGCTTGATCTTCTGCTTGGCGCGCGGGGACGCGACGAAGGCCAGCCAGTCGCGCGACGGTCCCGCGCTCTCGGCCTTCGAGGTGAAGATCTCGACGACCTCGCCGTTCTCGAGCTGGCGCTCGAGGGCGACCAGCCGCCCGTTGACCCGGCTGCCGATGCACTTGTTGCCGACCTCGGTGTGCACCGCGTACGCCAGATCGACCGGCGTCGATCCCTGCGGCAGGGTGATGACGTCGCCCTTGGGGGTGAACACGAAGATCTCGCGGGTGGCCAGGTCGTAGCGCAGCGACTCGAGGAACTCCCCCGGGTCGGCGGCCTCCCGCTGCCAGTCGAGCAGCTGGCGCATCCAGGCCATCTCGTCGAGCTCGACGGGCCCGGCCTCGCCCTTCGCGTGGGCCGCGAGGGCCGCCTTGGTCTCCTTGTAGCGCCAGTGCGCGGCGATGCCGTACTCGGCGGTGCGGTGCATGTCGTGGGTGCGGATCTGCACCTCGAGGGGCTGGCCGTCCGGCCCGATCACCGTGGTGTGCAGGGACTGGTACACCCCGAAGCGGGGCTGGGCGATGTAGTCCTTGAAGCGCCCCGGCATCGGCTGCCACAGGGCGTGCACCATGCCCATCGCGGCGTAGCAGTCGCGCACGTCCTCGACGAGGATCCGGACGCCCACCAGGTCGTGGATGTCGTCGAAGTCCTTACCCTTGACGATCATCTTCTGGTAGATCGAGTAGTAGTGCTTCGGGCGCCCCAGCACCTCGGCCTTCACCCGGGCGTCGGTCAGCTGCCCGGAGACCTCGTCGATCACCGTGCGCAGGTAGGTGTCGCGGCTGGGGGCGCGGTCGGCGACCAGGCGGACGATCTCGTCGTAGCGCTTCGGATGCAGGATCGCGAACGCGAGGTCCTCGAGCTCCCACTTGACCGTCGACATCCCCAGGCGGTGGGCCAGCGGGGCGAGCACCTCGAGCGTCTCGCGCGCCTTCTTGGCCTGCTTCTCGGGCTTGAGGAAGCGCATCGTGCGCATGTTGTGCAGCCGGTCGGAGAGCTTGATGACCAGCACCCGCGGGTCGCGGGCCATCGCGACGACCATCTTGCGGATCGTCTCGGCCTCGGCGGCCGCCCCGAGCTGGACCTTGTCGAGCTTGGTGACCCCGTCGACGAGATGGGCGACCTCGGGGCCGAAGTCGGTCGAGAGCTTCTCCAGCGAGTAGTCGGTGTCCTCGACCGTGTCGTGCAGCAGCGCCGCGACCAGCGTCGTGGTGTCCATCCCGAGCTCGCCGAGGATCGTCGCCACGGCGAGCGGGTGGGTGATGTAGGGGTCGCCGGACTTGCGCATCTGGCCGTCGTGGAAGCGCTCGGCGGTGTCGTAGGCCCGCTGCAGCGTCGCCATGTCGGCCGAGGGGTGCAGCTCGCGGTGCACGGCGGCGAGGGGCTCGAGGACCGGCTTGACCACCCCGGACCGCTGCGCCGTGATCCGCCGGGCGATGCGCGCCCGCACCCGCCGGGTGGCCGACGGCGGCCGGGTGGGGCTGACCGGGCGTTCCGGGGACAGGCCCGCGGCGTCCAGGACGGCGGCAGGGTCGACGTCTCCGTGGTCGCCCGCCTCGTCGGACGCGACCGCCGTGGCGCCGGCGGGTGCCTCACCCGTCGAGGAGGCGGCAGCGCCGTGCACATCCTGGCTCACGGTGGGCCTCCTACTCCCCCGGCCGTCGCCGGGGCACCTGTCATCTGAGATCACGTCCGCCCGACCGGAATCCATCAAGCGTATCTGCGGGCGCGCCATGTGTCCGGTCGCGCGCGCGGCGAGGAGGACCATCGGTCGACCCGGGTCGGTGCGCGCGACACGGTCGGTCGCGGTGCGCAGCAGCGCGGAACACCCTGCGACGGGCGGTCGGCGCGGCGGCACGCCCCGGGCGAGGAGCGGGCGAGCGGTCCGGTCCCCTCGTCCGGGGGCTTCCGCGCGGGGGTGGCGGAAGAGGCCGGCTCAACGGGCGAGGAGGGCGTGCACCGGACGGTCGGCGAGGCGGCGGCGGCCCTCGAGAGCCGCGAGCTCGAGGACGACGGACACCCCGGCGACGCGGGCGCCGACGCTCTCGACGAGCTCGCACGCCGCGGCGGCGGTCCCGCCGGTGGCCAGGACGTCGTCGACGAGCAGCGCGCGCGTCCCCGGGGCGAGGACGTCGGCGGGGAGCTCGAGCGTCGCCTCGCCGTACTCCAGGAGGTAGGAGCGGCGCGCCGCGACCAGCGGCAGCTTGCCCTCCTTGCGCACGGCGACGACGCCGAGCCCGAGCGACTGGGCCACCGCGGCGCCGAGCAGGAAGCCGCGCGCCTCGATGCCCACGATCACGTCCGCGCCGCCCGCATCGGCGGCGAGCAACCGGGTGGCGGCGGCGAGCCCGGCGCCGTCGGCGAGCAGTGCGGCCAGGTCCCAGAAGCGGATCCCGGGCTTCGGGAAGTCGGGGACCTCCCGCAGGAGGCCGGCGACCAGGTCGGCGTCGGCCGCGCCGGCGGCGGCGCTCACGCGCGGCGCTTGCCCGACGGACGGCCGGACTTGCCGGCGGGGCGGGCCCCGGGACGTGGCGCGGTGCTCCGGCCACTCCCGCCACTGCCGCCATTCCCGCCGCTCCTGCCGCGGGCGGCCGGGCGGGACGCTCGGCCCCCGGACGCCGCCCCCGCGGCAGCGACCTCGCGGGCGTCGAGCACGTCGGTGGACGGGCCCTCGGTGCCCGAGGCGTCCTCGGGCGCACCGGCCTCGGTCGAGGAGCGGCGCGCGGCCTTGGCCCGGCGGGCCGCGACCTTCTCCGCCTGGGCGGCCCAGCGGCGGTCGCGCATGGCCAGGTCCGCCACGATCGGCGTGGCCAGCAGGACCGAGGACGCCGCACCGATGATCACGCCGACGAGCTGGACCAGGGCGAGGTCGCCGAGCACCCCGACCCCGAGCAGCACGACGCCGACCACGAACAGCCCGATCAGCGGCAGGGCCGCGATGAGGGAGGTGTTCAGCGAGCGCATGAGCGTCTGGTTGACCGCCAGGTTCGCGGCCTCCGCGTAGGTGCGGCGGGTCAGCCCGAGCAGGCCGCGGGTGTTCTCGCGGACCTTGTCGAACACGACCACCGTGTCGTAGAGGGAGAACCCGAGGATGGTCAGCAGGCCGATCACCGTCGCCGGCGACACCTCGAAGCCGATCAGGGAGTAGACCCCGGCGGTGACGACGATGTCGTTGGCCAGCGCGATCAGCGCCGCGATCGCCATCCGGCGCTCGAAGTAGAACGCGAGGTAGATCGTCACCAGGACGAGGAACACCGCGAGGGCGATGAGCGCCTGCTGGGTGATCTCGCCGCCCCAGCTCGCGCTCACCGCGCTGTCGGAGATGGACTTCGGGTCGGGCGTGCCGGCGGTGCCGAGGGGCTGGAGCCGGTCGAACAGGGCCTGGCGCAGCGCGAGGACCTGACCGACGTCGAGACGCTCCGAACGGATGATCACCGTGGACGTGGCACCCTGGCCGGCCACCTGCACCGAGGTGGCCGGGAAGCCCAGCGCGGTCCCGTAGGCCTCCTCGACCTGCGCGGTCCCGATCGGCCCGTTCGCGCCGACCGCGGGCATCTGGACGCTGGTCCCGCCCTCGAAGTCGATCCCGAAGTTGAACCCGCGCAGGACCATCGAGAGCAGGCAGACGGCGACCACCGCGCCGAAGATCGCGTACCACGTCTTCGAGCGCCCGACGATGTCCAGGCCGCCGTTGCCCCGGTAGAGCATGTCCAGACGCCCGCCGCGGCGTGCCTGGGCGCGGCGGGAGCGGACGTCGCGGTCGGCGTCGGTCACCCCGTCGCCGTCGGAGTCGGTGTCCGAGGGCGCGTCGGCGGGCTCGTCGATCATGGCGTCGTCGAGGACGTCGTCGTCGGTGGGGCGGTCGGTGCGGCGGGGGCTCATCGCGACCCACCCCGCCCGGCGCCGGTGGTACGCGTGCGGCCCGCACCCGCGCGGGCGGGTCGGTCCGGTGGCGTCGGTCCACGGTCGCGTCCTCGTGGAGGCGCGCTGCGGGCGACCGTGCCCAGGCCGGACCAGGCCGGGCTGGCGAACAGCCGCGAGTTGGAGGCCAGCGACAGCAGCGGGTGGGTCACCAGGAAGACCACGATCAGGTCGAGGACGGTGGACATGCCCAGGGTGAAGGCGAAGCCCTTGACCTGTCCGACGGCGAGGACGTAGAGGACGACGGCGGCCAGGAAGCTCACCGCGTCCCCGGACAGGATCGTGCGCCGCGCCCGCGTCCACCCGCGCGGCACCGCCGAGCGGAAGCTGCGCCCGTCGCGCATCTCGTCCTTGATGCGTTCGAAGAAGATCACGAACGAGTCCGCGGTGATACCGATGGCGACGATGAAGCCGGCGACACCCGCGAGGTCGAGGGTGAACCCGATCCCGCGCCCGAGCAGCACCAGCACGGCGTAGACCACGAGGCCCGAGAGGATCAGCGAGAGGATCGTCAGCACGCCCAGCGCGCGGTAGTAGAACAGCGAGTAGACGAACACCAGGGCCAGCCCGACGATCCCGGCGATCAGCCCGGCCTGCAGCGACGCGAGCCCGAGGGTGGCCGACACGGTCTGGGCCTCGGAGGTGTCGAAGGACAGCGGCAGCGAGCCGTAGCGCAGGACGTTCGCGAGGTCGGTGGCCGAACCCTGGTTGAAGTTGCCCGAGATCTGCGAGTTGCCGTCGAGCAGGGGCTGGACGATCCGCAGCGCGGAGACCACCTGCGAGTCGAGCACGACGGCGTTCGAGTTGTTCACGTTGGCGCTGGTGTAGTCGGCCCAGGTGCCCGCGGCCTGCGGCTTGAAGCTGAGGTTGACCACCCACCCGACGCCCTGCGGGTTCGGGTTCGGGGTGGCACTCGCGACGTCGGTACCCGAGAGGATCGCCGGGCCGAGCAGGTACTTCTCGGTGCCCTCACGGTTGCAGGCGACCAGCGGGCGGGCCGGGTCGTCGTAGCCGCGCAACGGGTCCTCGACCGCGCAGTTCAGCGCGAGCGCCGCCTGCTGCTGGACGGCGGGGTCGTCGCTCTGGCGGGTGGCCTTGGCCTCGGCGATCGCCTGGGCCTGGCGCGGGTCCTGCGAGGTGCCGCCGCCGCGCGCCACCCGGAGCCGGCGGCGTCGGCGTCGGCGGGGCGGCGAACGCGCTCGGGTTCACGCTGTTGCCCGCCGGGGTCTGACCGGGCGTTCCCGCGCCGGTCGCGCCACCGTCCTGGGCGCCGGGCGTCGCGGCGCCGGGCGCACCCGGGGCGGGCGGGCCGGCCGAGATCGGGCCCCCGGCCACGGGCCGGAAGTACAGACGCGCGGTCTGCCCGAGCGAGCGGGCCTGGTCGCCCTCCTGACCGGGGACGGTGATGACGAGGTTGCTGCCGTCCTGCACGACCTCGGCTCCGCTGACCCCGAGACCGTTGACGCGCTGGTCGATGATCTGGCGCGCCAGGTCGAGCTGCTCGGGGGTGGGCGCCGCGCCGGTCTCGGTGCGGGCGGTGAGCGTGACGCGCGTGCCGCCCTGGAGGTCGATGCCGAGCTTCGGCGTCGGCGAACCGTTGCCGGTGAAGAAGACCAGCGCGTAGAGCGCCGCCACGATGACGACGAACGCGGCGAGGTAGCGCCCGGGTCGGAATCGGACGATCGGAGGGGCCACGCTGCGTGCTCCAGGATTCGGCGTCGAGGTCGGGCGGACGTGCTGAGCCCGGACGCGAGAGTAGGCGCCGGGCGCGACCGCACCGCCGCCGGGCCGTGCCCGCCGGCGGCGGCAGCCGGACATCGGCCCCGAACCGCGGACGACCGGTCAGGTCGGCCGCGCGCCCGGATCGGGACGGGCCCGGAGGATCAGGACGTGGCCCACGTCAGGACCGTGCGCGGGTCAGGACGTGCGCGGCGAGGAGATCCCGTCGTTGCTCGTGCTGCGGGCGTCCTGCGGCTGGTCGGCGTCCGCGGGTGCCTCGACGACCACCGGAGTGGCCTCGGTCGGCACGGCGGACTCGCCGAGAACGTGGTCGTCGCCGTCGAGGGCCTCGTGCTCGGCCTCGAGGTCGCCCACGAGCCTCTCCCGCACGGCGGCGCGCAGCCAGGTCGTGATCACCTCGGGAGCGATCTCGACGTCGATGGTGCGCTCGTCGTCGACGTCGACGATGGTGCCGCTGATGCCGCTGGTCATCACGACCACGTCACCGACGGACAGGCTGTTCTGCAGGGACGTCTGCTGCGACTCCTGCTTCTTGCGCTGCCGGCTGGACATGAACACCAGACCGATCATGAACAGGATGAGCAGCGGGAAGATCAGGTCCATGGTTCTCCGTTCCACCGGGCCGGGCGCGAGGACTCGCAGCGCCCGGCGTCGTTCGCCCCCGAGTCTGCCAGCTCACGCGAACAAGCTGGGCTGGCCCTCGTCATCATCGGGCATTTCGGGCGGTTGCTCGCCGAGATGCCGCCATGCGGCGGGTGTGGCGACCCGCCCGCGCGGCGTCCGGGCGAGCATCCCGGCGCGGACGAGGTAGGGCTCGCAGACCTCCTCCACCGTGGTCGGCTCCTCCCCCACGGCCACCGCGAGGGTCGACACCCCGACCGGTCCGCCGCCGAAGCTCCGCACGAGCGCGCTCAGGACCGCGCGGTCGAGCCGGTCGAGGCCGAGCTCGTCGACGTCGTAGACCGCCAGGGCGGCCCGGGCGACGTCCAGGCTGACCGAGCCGTCGCCGCGGACCTCGGCGTAGTCGCGCACCCGGCGCAGCAGGCGGTTGGCGATGCGCGGCGTCCCCCGGGAGCGGTGAGCGATCTCGCGGGCGCCGTCGGCGCGGAGGTCGACCCCGAGGATGCGCGCGCTGCGGGTGAGCACCAGCTCGAGGTCGCCCGGCTCGTAGAACTCCATGTGCGCGGTGAACCCGAAGCGGTCGCGCAGCGGGCCGGTGAGCGCCCCCGCCCGCGTGGTCGCCCCGACCAGCGTGAACGGGGCGACGTCGAGCGGGATCGAGGTGGCCCCGGGGCCCTTGCCGACCACGACGTCGACGCGGAAGTCCTCCATGGCGAGGTAGAGCATCTCCTCGGCCGGGCGCGCCATGCGGTGGATCTCGTCGATGAACAGGACGTCACCCTCGACGAGGTTCGACAGCATGGCCGCGAGGTCGCCCGCCCGCTCGAGCGCCGGCCCGGAGGTGATCCGCACGGCGCTGCCGAGCTCGGCGCCGATGATCAGCGACAGGCTCGTCTTGCCCAGCCCGGGCGGGCCCGAGAGCAGGACGTGGTCCGGTGGGCGGCCCCGGCGCAGCGCGCCCTGCAGGACCAGATCGAGCTGCTCGCGGACCCGTGGCTGACCGATGAACTCGGCCAGGCGTGCCGGGCGCAGCCGGTTCTCGAGGTCGGTCTCGCCGGTCTCGACCGTGGCCGCCAGGGCCCGCTCGAGATCCTCGGCGAGCTCGTCGGTCGGCTCGCTCATCGCGCCGGTCCCAGGCGTCCCAGGGCCGCGCGGAGCACCCGCGACGAGTCGGCGGGGTCGCTCCCGGCCCCGAGCACGTCGTCGACCGCCTTCTCGGCGGGCTTGGCGGCGAACCCGAGGCCGACGAGCGCCTCGACGACCTGGTCGCGCAGGGTGCCCGCGGCGACCGGGGAGCCCGCGTCGGGAGGGTCGCCCGCCCGGGCGGGGGCCACCTTGTCGCGCAGCTCGACGACCAGGCGCTCGGCACCCTTGCGGCCGATGCCCGGGCACGCTCATCAGCGTCGTGAGGTTGCCGTCGGCGAGCGCGAGGCTCAGCGCGTCCGGGTCGAGCACGGCCAGCGTGGCCAGGGCGAGCCGGGGGCCGACCCCCGACACCGTCTGCAGCAGACCGAACAGCTCCCGCTCCGCGGCGTCGGTGAAGCCGAACAGGGTGAGCGAGTCCTCCCGGACCACCAGCGCGGTGTCGAGCCGGGCGGGCTGACCGCGACGCAGCCGGGCGAGCGTGTTCGGGGTGGCCTGGACGGCGAGCCCGACGCCGCCGACCTCGACCACCGCGTGGTCCAGCCCCACGGAGAGCACCTCACCCCGCACCGACGAGATCACCGGACGCCTCCCTCACCCCTGACGAACAGACGTTCGAAGGGTACCGACCGACCCCGACACCCTCGCGGACCGGCGCGCCCGGCGCCCGCCCCCGTTCCGGGTGGCCGTCAGCTCACGAACGGGCGGCCCGGCGGGCCGCGGCGAGGCGGGCGCGGTGGTGCTTGGTGACCTCCGCGGCGCGGCGCTCCGCCTCGGCCATCCGGGCGATCATGGGGGCGCGCCAGCAGTGGCAGATCGCGAGGGCGAGGGCGTCGGCGGCGTCGGCCGGACGAGGGGCCTCGGCGAGGGCCAGGACGCGGGTGACCATCGCCGTGACCTGCTCCTTGCCCGCCCGCCCCGACCCGGTGACCGCCGCCTTGACCTCGGAGGGCGTGTGGAAGGCCACCGGGAGCCCGGCGCGGCCCGCGACGAGAGCGACGACACCGCCGACCTGGGCGGTGCCCATCACGGTGCGCACGTTGTGCTGGGCGAAGACGCGCTCGACGGCCACGACATCGGGGCGGTGCTCGGCGATCCAGCGCTCCACGGTGTCGGCGACCTGGGCCAGGCGCGCGGCGAGCTCCTCCTCCGGCGGGGTGCGCACGACGTCGACGGCCACCGCCCGCACGACCCGTCCGCCGGCGCCCTCGACGACACCGAGGCCGCAGCGCGTCAGCCCGGGGTCCACGCCCAGCACCCGCATGGACCGCGACGCTACCGACGCGGCGACCCCCGGCCCGGCCACGCCCCGTTCGCGGCGTGTCCGCGGGCCGAGGGAGTCCGTGTGGTCGATCTCGATCTCCTCCGCGACCACACGGACTCCCTGACCATCCGACCCCGCCGCGCGGCAGGATGCCGGGGACCGGGCGACGTGACCCGCGCCCACTCCCCACGGCGAGAGGTGCCCATGACCGACGAGTCCCGCCCCCCGTTCCCGCCCTTCGACGCCGAGAGCGCATCGGCGAAGGTGCTCGCCGCCGAGACCGGCTGGAACACCCGCGACCCGGAGCGGGTGTCGCTCGCCTACACCCCCGACACCGTGTGGCGGAACCGCTCGGAATGGATCTCCGGGCGCGCCGAGGTCGTCGACTTCCTGACGCGCAAGTGGGAGCGCGAGCGCGACTACGTCCTGCGCAAGGCACTCTGGGCCTACTCCGGGAACCGGATCGCCGTGCGCTTCCAGTACGAGTGCCGCGACGCCGACGGCCAGTGGTGGCGCTCCTACGGCAACGAGAACTGGGAGTTCGCCGACAACGGGCTCATGGCCCGGCGCGAGGCGAGCATCAACGACCTGCGCATCGACGAGTCCGAGCGCCGGCTGTTCGGGCCGCGGCCCGAGGGCGACACCTCGGAGATCCCGATCTAGGGACCCGACCGGGCGCGGTCCCGGATCGTCGTGGCGGAAGGTCATGCTGACGCGCGGTCCGCCGTGCGCGGTCCTGGGGACGGTGTGCTGCCACTCGTGCTGGCAGCGCCCGCCCATGACGAGCAGGTCGCCGCCCGCGACCGTGAGCCAGCGCGCCGGTCCCCCGCCGAGGGGTCGCAGGCCGAAGCGTCGCGGCGCCCCGAGCGACACGATCGCGACGAGTGGAGCCTCGTGCGTGAAGCGGACGCGGTCGCCGTGCCAGGCCACCGCGTCGTCGCCGTGACGGTAGAAGTTGGCCCCGACCCGGTCGAAGCGCACGCCGTAGCGCTCCCCCAGCGCCGCGGCGACGTCGGCCGACGGGCCGGGCGCCTCCTCGATGCGCCAGCCACAGGTCAGGCGCGGTTCCATGACGTCCTGGTCGTACATGCGGCGTCGACGCTGGTCCCACGGCGCCTCGGCGACGACCTCGTCGAACCACCCGGCCGCACCGGCCAGCCAGTCGGGCGCGAGGTCGACCCACGAGCGCTCGTCGAGCCGGAGCCGCCGCACGGTCGACCACGACGTGTCCGGGGCGGGCTCGCCGCCGCCGAACAACGAGGGAGTGAAGGACGCGACGCTCATCAGCGCCGAGTGAACACGTGTTCGAACGCGCCGTCCACCCCGCGCGCACCCTCCATGATCGTGGGGGCTTTCCTGACGATGAGCGCCGGCAAGGACGCCACGCTGACACATCGCCGACCCCGAGCGCGGGTACCGGAAGGGGCATGAGCAGCAAGTACCTCGTCGTCCACGGGACCGTCCAGGGCGTGTTCTTCCGTGGGAGCGCCCAGGACGTGGCGCGAGACCTCGGCGTCGCGGGCTGGGTCCGCAACCGCGACGACGGCAGCGTCGAGATGGTCGTCGAAGGCGACGACGAGGCCGTCGACCGCATGGTCGCGTGGGCGCACGAGGGCCCGTCGGACGCCGGCGTGACGTCGGTGGACGTCTCCGACGCGGAGCCGGGCGGCCACCGGGACTTCGTCCAGTCCTGACCGCCCGGCCCTGATCACCCGGCCCCCCGGCGGGTGCTCGGGATCGTCAGCGCGCGGTGGTGTCCTCGCCCCGGGTCGCGGCGAGGAGCTTGGCGGTGTCGAGGAAGTGGCGGAGTGCGACGACCTTCCCCTCCGGCCCGAACGTCCACAGGTGCAGCTGCTCGTCGCTCCGCGCGTCTGAGCGACGTCGTCGTCGCCGCGGCGGACGAGCGGGGGCTGGAGCCGCCGATCCCCCGGGTCGACGCCTGAGTTCCCCGTCGGCCTGTTTCGATGAGCAGGTGCGGCTGACGTGGGACCGGGTCCTGGCCTGGCGGATGCGGCGGCAGTTCCTCACCGACCGCGACGGGCCGGACGCCGTGGAGGTGACGCGGCGCCTGGCGGGGGTCCAGGCGCAGGTGCCCTCGGCGGCGGCGCAGGCGGTCGCCGTGCGGCAGCCGGGCGGATCCGCCGAGGATCTCGCGGTGGAGGAGGCGCGGCGTCGCGGGGCGCTCCTGCGCACGTGGGCGATGCGCGGCACCCTGCACCTGCTCGCCGCGGACGAGGCCCCGGCGTTCCTGAGCCTGATCGCCGCCGCACGCATCTGGGACAAGGGCGCCTGGCAGCGCGAGTTCGCGACCGCCGCCCAGATGACCGCGCTCGAGGCCGCCGCCCGCGAGGTGCTCGCCGGCAACGCCGTCCTGAGCCGTGAGGAGCTCGTGGCCGCGCTGATCGACCACAGCGCCGAGACCGGCCTCGCCGAGGCGCTGCGCTCGGGGTGGGGCGCGGTGCTCAAGCCCCTGGCCTGGCAGGGCCTGCTGTGCCACGGGCCCGCCACGGGCGGGCGGGTCACGTTCACGAGCCCCGCCACCGCGGTCCCGGGGTGGCGCGGCCTGCCCGAGCCCGACGTGGCCGCGCGCACGGTGATCCCCGCCTACCTCGGGGCGCACGGCCCGGCGTCGCCGGCGACGTTCGACGCGTGGCTCCTGCGCGGCGCGACCCCGAAGGCGCGGCTGCGGCGCTGGTTCGCCGCGCTGGTCGAGGACGGCACGCTGAGCGTCGTCGAGGTCGAGGGCGAGACGTTGCACGCGCGGACCGCCGACCTCGACGATCTCGACGACGCGGCCCCCGCGCCCGCGCTGCGCCTGCTCGGCGCGTTCGACCAGTACGTCCTCGGGCCCGGCACGAACGATCCCCGCATCGTTCCTCCCGAGCACCGCCGTGACGTCAGCCGCGCCGCCGGGTGGATCGCCCCGGTCGTGCTCGGGCACGGGCGGGTCGTCGGGACGTGGTCGGTCGAGGACGGCCTTCCCGTCGAGCCCTTCGGCGCGCCCCCCGATCCGGGCGCCCTCGAGGCCGAGCGGGCCGTGTGGCGCCGGGTGGTGGGACTCCGGCCCGGGTCCTGAGGCTCGGCCGGTCAGGGCGCCAACCGGACCACGAGCGTGGCGTGGTCGGTGCCCGCGATCCGGTGGGTCGACAGGGCCGCCGGGCGCAGCGGGCCGGAGACCAGCACGTGGTCGATGGCGGCGAAGGGCGGGAGGGGCTGGTCGGTGGGCCAGGTCGGGACGAGGCCGTCGCCGAGCACGGCGGCGGCGTCGCGATGGCCGCGGGCGATCAGCTCGCGCAGCGGGCGGTGGTCGAGCGTGGCGTTGAAGTCGCCGATGAGCAGGCGCGCCGGTCCCGCGGGGCCTGCGGGGGCGGGCAGTCCGACGATCTCCGCGGCCCAGTTCGCCGCGTCCGCACGGAACACCGGCGCCGCGGGGTGGGCGACGACGACGTCCACCGGCCCGGTGGGGGCGGCCACCCGGGCGGTGACCTGGGTGAACATCCCGGGACCCAGCGGGAGACCCGACGGCGTCAGGGGGTAGCGGGAGGCGAGGCCCGTGCCGCCGGCCCCGGTGCGCGCCTGCGACGCCACGAACGGGAGCTCGGCGAACAGGCCCGCGGCGGCGAGGCGCTCCTCGGCGTCGGGAGTGAGCTCCTCGAGGCCGAGGACGTCGATGCGCTCGGCCCGCACCAGGGCGACGAGGTCCGCGGCGTCGGCCTCGCCGAACTGGAGGTTGGCGGTGGCGACCGCGATCGCCCCGGTGGCGGGCAGGTCCCCGTCGGCGATCGCGCGCGGCAACACGACGGCCGCGAGCACGAGCGCGGCGACCAGGGCCGCGCCGCCGACCACCCAGCGCCGCGTGCCGAGGGCGGTCACGGCGACGAGCAGCGCCCCGAGCGCCGCCACCGGGGTCAGCGACAGCAGCGCGAAGGCAGTCCCGGACCAGACCGGCCCGACCGACCAGAGCACGACCCAGCCGACCGCGACGACGGTGCCCAGCACGAGCACCCCGCCCAGGAGGCGCGACATGATCAGACGGACATCGATGTGATCAGCCTAGGGCTCCCGCCGACCGCTTCGGGCGGAGGAGGTCGACGCCGCCGCTGGGACCGGATCCGGCCGCCCCGGAGCTCAGCCGACCTCGGCCATGACCTCGTCGGAGGCGTCGAAGTTGGCGTAGACGTTCTGGACGTCGTCGGAGTCCTCGAGCGCGTCGATCAGTCGCAGCACCTTGCGCGCGCCGTCGGCGTCGACCTCGACGTTCATCGACGGGACGAACGAGACCTCGGCGGAGTCGTAGTCGACACCCGCGTCCTGCAGGGCGGTGCGCACGGTGACGAGGTCGGTGGCCTCGCACAGCACCTCGAAGCTGTCGCCGAGGTCGTTGACCTCCTCGGCACCCGCCTCGAGGACCGCGAGCAGAAGGTCGTCCTCGGACAGCTCGCCGGAGGACTGCTCCTTGCCGACGAGGATGACGCCCTTGCGGTTGAACAGGTAGGCGACCGAGCCCGGGTCGGCCATGTTCCCGCCGTTGCGGGTCATCGCGATGCGGACCTCGCCGGCGGCGCGGTTCTTGTTGTCGGTCAGGCACTCGACGAGCACCGCGACCCCGCCCGGGGCGTAGCCCTCGTAGGTGATGGCCTGGTAGTCGGCGCCGCCGGCCTCGGCGCCGGAGCCGCGCTTGAGGGCGCGGTCGATGTTGTCGTTGGGGACCGAGGTCTTCTTCGCCTTCTGGATGGCGTCGAAGAGGGTCGGGTTGGCCGCCGGGTCGCTGCCACCGGTCCGCGCCGCCACCTCGATGTTCTTGATCAGCTTGGCGAACATCTTGCCGCGCTTGGCGTCGACGACCGCCTTCTTGTGCTTGGTGGTCGCCCACTTGGAGTGGCCGCTCATCGTCTCCCGCCCTTCGTCCTCGCGCGGTACCGGCACCCCACGGCACTCGCCTCCGACGCAGGGGGCGCCCGGCGCGTCCGGGACCCTGGGCGGGCCACCGCGCCGAGCGCGGACCACCCGCGCTCCCGGCCCGCCATCCTAGCCGCCGGGCGACGCCGGCCCCGGCTGCCGGTTACAGTGCGGCCCAGAGCTGCGTACTTCGTCGATACCCAGGGAGGCCGGGATGACCACCGTGCACCGCGAGCGCACCTACAGCTGGGACGACCCGGCCGCCCTCGCCGCGGCCGCCACCGACCGCGACGGCCTGTCGTTCCTGCGCGCCATGGCCGACGGGACACTGCCCCCGCCGCCGATCATGGGCACGATCGGGGCGACGGTGGAGTCGGTCGAGGTGGGACGCGTCGTGTTCGCCCTCGACGCCGCCGAGTTCCACTACAACCCCATCGGCTCGGTGCACGGCGGCATCTACGCGACCCTGCTGGACTCCGCCCTCGGCTGCGCGGTGCACAGCACGCTCCCCGCCGGCGTCGCCTACACCAGCCTCGACCTGTCGGTGAAGTTCCTGCGCCGCCTCTCCGCGGACTCCGGCACCATCCGGGCGACCGGGTTCGTCGTGCACGCCGGGTCGCGCACCGCGCTGGCGCGCGCCGAACTGACCGACGGCGCGGGCCGGCTCGCCGCCGAGGGCACGTCGAGCTGCCTGATCATGCGGTGAGAGCCCCGGTCGGTGTCGGCGCGCCGGCGGGCGGACACTCGGAGGACGAACCCCGCGCTCCCCCGCGACGAAGGGCCGGTATGCCTGCGCACGGTCGTCCCCGTCTGACGCGCTCCCCCCGCCGACGATCCAGCTCCGCCCCGCTCCGCTGCCTGACCATTGTTGCCACCGCCGCCCTCCTCGGCCTCGCCACGGCGTGCGGCGGGGGGGCGACGACACCGCCCTCGCCCTCCCCCGCCGCGGCGACCCCCACCCAGGCGCCGGCCGGCGCGGCGACCGAGGGTCTCGCGGCCTCGACAGTCGTGGTGCCCGCGGGGCTGGGCACCGCACCCTTCGACGCGCCACGGCAGGCGCTCATCCCGCCCGGCTGGACGATGTCGGTCTGGGCCCGTGTGCCCTCCGCCCGGCTCGCCACGTTCGCCCCCGACGGCAGCCTGCTCGTCTCGCAGCCGGACGACGGCAAGGTCCTGCGCCTCGTGCCCGGACCCGGCGGCCCGACCACGACGACGCTGGTCGACGGGCTGACCCAGCCGCACGGGCTCACGTTCGCCGGGACCACGCTCTACGTCGCCGAGAGCAACGCGGTGCGTTCCTACCCCTACGCGGCCGGCCGGCTGGGCGCCGCGACCACGATCGCCGCCGACCTCCCCGACTCCCGCAGCCCCGACCTGCGCGGGGCCTACGCCCACGCGCTCAAGAGTGTCGCCGTCGGCCCGGACGGCTCGGTCTACATCTCGGTGGGCTCGACCGCCAACGTCTCGCCGGCCGACCGCGACGCCGACCCGCAGCGCGCCTCGATCCTGCGGGTCCCCCCGGGCGGCGGGCCGGCCGAGGTGTTCGCCCGCGGTGTCCGCAACGGCACCGGCCTCGCGGTCGCCCCCGATGGCGCGGTGTGGACCGCGGTGAACAACCGCGACAACATCGCCTACCCGTTCGACCGGCCCTACGGTTCCGACGACGCGTCCGCGCGCGGCAGGATCCTCGGCGCGTACGTCAACGACCACCCCTCGGAGGAGCTCGCGCGGCTGACGCCGGGCCGCGACCTGGGCTGGCCGTTCTGCAACCCCGACCCGGACGTCCAGCCCGGCGTCGCGGGCAGCGCCATCGACCCGTCCGACCCGCCGTTCGACCGCGACGTCGAGACCAACGCCGACGGTCGGGCCCTCGACTGCAGCACGCTCCGCCCGATCGAGCAGACGATGGGCGCGCACTCGGCGCCCCTGGGTCTGGCGTTCGGCGCGACCCTGCCCGCGCCCTACGGCCAGGGCGCCCTCGTCGGCGTGCACGGCTCGTGGAACCGCACGCCCCCGCGGGCTCCGGAGGTCTCGTTCTACTCCTGGTCGAACGGGAATCTCGGCGGGCAGCGGACGCTGGTCGGCGGCTTCCAGGCCCCCGACGGCTCGCGCTGGGGACGCCCCGTCGCCGCGGTCCCCGGACCCGACGGCGCCGTCTACGTCACCGACGACGGGGCCGGAGCGGTCTACCGGCTCGCGCCACCCGGCGTCTGAGACGCGTTTCACCCCCGGCGACGCCGGGCAGGTTGATCGTGCAATCACCCTCGGAGGGGAATCACTGTGAGTGATCAGATCACCGTCACGAAGACCGTCGACGCCAGCCCGCAGAACCTGTTCGCGGTGCTGTCGACGCCGGGCAAGCATTCCGAGATCGACGGCGCGGCGATGCTGCGTGGCCTCGACGGACCCGGCGAGGTGTCCGGCGTGGGCGACCAGTTCGTCATGAAGATGTACCAGGACGCGCTGGGCGACTACCAGATGCTCAACACGATCACCACCTACGAGCCGGACAAGGCGATCGGGTGGGCGCCGCAGCTCCACCCCCTCGACGGCTACACCGACAAGCTCGGCGACGTGAAGGCTGTCGGGCACACCTACACCTGGTTCCTCGAGCCGGCCGGCTCCGGGCAGACGAAGGTCACCCAGGTCTACGACTGGTCCGAGGTGGAGGACGAGGGGTTCCGCGGCTTCTTCCCGATGGTCTCCGAGGAGCAGCTCAACTCGTCGATCGACAAGGCCGCCGCCGCGGCCCAGTGATCACCCGCCGGGCCCGGGCGTGCTGCGCAGGCGGTCGTCCGGGCCCAGCCGGTGCCCGCGGGTGCACACCGGTTCGAGGTGCACCTCGCCCCCGCAGTCGCGGTGCTCGACCCGCACCGGCGGTCCGTCCGGCCCGGCGAGGTGCGCGTCGCCGTAGGCCATGAGCGCCATCAGCACCGGGCGCAGGTCCCGGCCCGCGGCGGTGAGCCGGTACTCGCGGCGGGTGCGCCGCCCGGGCTCCCGGTAGTCCGCGGTCTCGACGAGACCCGCCGACACCAGCGCGGCCAGCCGCCTGCTCAACACGGTGCGGGCGACGCCCAGGTGGGCCACCAGGTCGTCGAAGCGGCGCACGCCGTGCAGCAGGTCGCGGACCACGAGCACGGTCCAGGGCTCGCCGAGCACGGCCATCGTGCGCGCGATGGAGCAGGCCGAGGAGTCCTGCTCCCGCCACGACCAGCGCTCCGGATCCACCCCCACGACGCTACCCACGCCCCACCGTCGACACGGTGCGCACGAGGTCCATCGCGCGCCCCAGGGTGTCCAGGCGGGCACCCAGGTCGTCGCCCGCGGGGTAGAGCCGCACCGTGGTGACGCCCGCGTCGCGCCATGCCGCGAGCCGGTCGCGGACCATGTCCTCGGTGCCGATCAACGTCGTCGCCGCCACCATCGCCCGCGGGACCGCGCGCGCCGCGTCGTCGCGCCGGCCCGCCTGCCACAGCGTGCGGACCTCCTCGGCGACCTCCGGGAACCCCTGACGGGCGTAGGCGTCGTGGTAGAAGTTCCGGCTCGCCGAGCCCATCCCGCCGAGCGAGAACGCGAGGCCCGCGCGCCGGGCGTCGAGCATCTCGTCGAGCTGCTCGGGCTCCTCGGCGAAGGCCACCTCCGCGCCCTGGCAGAGGTCGAGGTCGGCGAGCGTCCGGCCGGCCGCCGCGGCCCCCTCGGCCATCGGCGCGAACGTGGTGCCGGCCCCCTCGGGGACGAAGCTCGTGCCCAGCCAGCCGTCGGCGATCTCCCCGGTCAGCCGCAGCATCGCCGGTGACAGCGTCGCGAGGTAGATCGGGATGCTCGTGTCCGGTCCGACCGACACGCGCATCGGCCGGGCGTCGGCGCCGGGCAGCGGCACGGTGAAGCGGCGACCCTCGTAGGTCAGCTTCTCCCCGGCGCACACCCGCCGGACGATCTCGACGGTCTCGCGCATCCGGCCGAGCGGGTGGGCGAACGGGACGCCGTGCAGACCCTCGATGACCTGCGGGCCGGAGCTGCCCAGCCCCAGCAGGAAGCGGCCCCCGGACATCATCGCCAGCGTCAGGGCGGTCTGGGCGATCGCGGTCGGCGTCCGGGTGCCCACCTGGATCACGCCTGACCCGAGCAGCATCCGCCCGGTGCGCGCCGCGAGGTAGCCCAGCGGCGAGGGCGCGTCGGAACCCCACGCCTCGGCCACCCAGCACACGTCGAGCCCGAGGTGCTCGGCCTCGACGACGAAGTCCACGGTCTCGGCCCACGGACCCCCGGAGG
Organism: uncultured Actinomycetota bacterium; assembly: GCA_963785135.1. Lineage (GTDB taxonomy): Bacteria > Actinomycetota > Actinomycetes > Mycobacteriales > Pseudonocardiaceae > Actinomycetospora. The sequence continues at coordinate 1,207,419 of CAWATV010000012.1, read as the reverse complement.
CCTCGATCGTCGTCGCCGTCCTCACGACTCGGCGCGCTCCTTGATCGCCGCGAGGTTGCGGTCGATCGACGCCTGCCACTCGCGCAGCCGGCCCGCCACGATCCGCTCCTCCTTCTCGGGCATCCGGGCGATCACGGTGGTGAGGAAGGACGGCCCGGGCCCCATCCGCGCCGACTGCCGGACCTCGGTGCCGCCTGCGGTCGGGGTGAGGGTGAAGCGCCAGGTGGCGGTCGGGTTCTCGGTGTCCATCACCGCCCAGGCGAACGCGGCGCCCTCGTCGAACTCGACGACCGTGGAGACCGTCTCCCACTCCCCCACCTGCGGGTGGGCGCTGCGCCCGCGGAAGGTACGCCCCAACGCCGGCCCGGCGCCCTCGAGCCACTCCACCTCCTGGAGCTCCTCGCTGAGCTCGGCGATCAGCGCGATGTCGGTGACCAGCGGCCACACCCGCTCCGGCGGCGCGTCGACGTAGACGCTGGCCTCGGTCGTCGGCGAGTCGGCGTAGCGCACGGGAGGCTCCGATCCTCGGCGGCGGGGTCGCGTGCGGAGGCTAGCTGAGTTGCGCCGCGGAACCCAGCCGGGCCGAGCGGGCTCCTCCGCCTGCGGACTCGCGCACGTGGCGCAGGAAGAGGTCGTGGAGGCGGGCGTCGCCGGTCTGCTCGGGGTGGAACGCGGTGGCCATGACGGCGCCCTGGCGGACCGCGACGATCTTGCCCGACGCCGGCCCGGGGACCGTGGACGGCACGCGAGCGAGGACGTCGACCCCGCGCCCGACGCTCTCGACCCACGGCGCGCGGATGAACACCGCACGGACCGGTCCGCCGGCGACACCGGTGACGGCGAGGTCGCACTCGAACGACTGCACCTGGCGGCCGAAGGCGTTGCGGCGCACGGTGATGTCCAGTGCGCCGAGCTGGTGCTGGTCGGGTCGCGCGTCGATGGCCTCGCGCGCCAGCAGGATCATCCCGGCGCACGACCCGAACGCCGGCATCCCGCCGGCCAGGCGCGCGCGCAGCGGCTCGAGCAGGTCGAAGGCCACGAGCAACTTGGACAGCGTCGTCGACTCGCCGCCGGGCAGGACGAGGCCCGCGACCTCCGCCAGCTCGGCCGGGCGTCGCACAGGGCGGGCGTCCGCCCCGCACGCCCGCAGCGCGTCGAGATGTTCGGGGACGTTGCCCTGCAGGGCCAGGACGCCGACGGGGAGGGTCACGCCGTCCAGTCTAGGAACCCGCGCGTCGCCCCGGCTCAGCCTCCGCTGCCGCCCGGGTCGCCGTAGCGGGTGCGGTACTCGTCGATGTGCTGCGAGGCGCACATGCGCTGCTGCTGCTGGCCCTGGGCCTGACCCATGCACTCGTCGAGCGTCAGGCCCTCTCCGAACGTGCCGATGCCCAGCAGCCCCGGCACGACCAGCCAGGCGCCGACCACCAGTCCGATCAGCCCGAGCGCGAGACCGCCGAGCGAGGCACCGCCGCTGCGCTCGGGGTCGTGGAACGCCCGGCGCGAGCCGACGAAGCCCACCCCGACGGCCAGGAGCCCGAGGATCAGACCGGGCCACCCCAACCAGCACGTGCCCACCGCGACGAGACCGAGCGCGAGGGCCAGCGTGCCCAGACCACCGGCCTTGTCGCGGGTGGCGGGACTCGAGGTCATGGGCACGATGGTGCCACGCGGCCCCGGAGGCCTATTCGGCGGCGTTGGGGTAGCGCTGGTTGAACTCGGCGAGGTGCTGCGACTTGCACATGTGCATCTCCTTCGCCGTCGTGGCCTGACCGAGGCACTGGTCGAGCGTCAGGCCGTCACCGAAGGCACCGCTGCCGAACAGCGTCGGCCAGACGATCACGATGCCCACGACGAGGCCGACCAGCCCTGTGGCGAGCCCGCCGAGCGAGGAGCCGCCATCGGTGGCGAGGCCGTGGAACGCACGGCGGGCACCGAGGTAGCCCGCGATGACGGCGGGCAGGCCGAGCACGATCCCGGCCCACCCCGTCCAGCACGTACCGGCGGCGAGCAGCCCGAGCACCAGCGCGGGGGTACCCATCCCGTTGCGGCGCTGCGAGGCCTCGAGGGCCTCCTCGCTGTCCTCCGCGGTGCTCATCGCCCCCGATGGTGCCACGCCCTCGAACGGACGAGTCACCAGCCGCGGGTGGCGAGGCGCTCGGAGCCCGGGAGGTCGGCGACGTTGAGGCCGACCATCGCCTCACCCAGCCCGGCCGAGACCTTGGCGATCACGTCGGGGTCGTCGTGGAACGTCGTGGCCTTGACGATGGCCTCCGCGCGGCGCGCCGGGTCCCCGGACTTGAAGATTCCCGAGCCGACGAACACGCCCTCGGCCCCGAGCTGCATCATCATGGCGGCGTCGGCCGGGGTCGCGATGCCACCGGCCGTGAACAGCACGACGGGCAGGCGTCCGGCCTCGGCCACCTCCTGGACCAGCGGCAACGGGGCCTGCAGCTCCTTGGCGGCGGTGTAGAGCTCCTGGGCGTCCATGCCGGCGAGGCGGCGGATGTCCGCGCGGATGGCGCGCATGTGGCGAGTGGCCTCGACGACGTTGCCGGTGCCGGCCTCGCCCTTGGAGCGGATCATCGCCGCGCCCTCGCCGAGGCGGCGCAGGGCTTCACCGAGGTTGGTCGCGCCGCACACGAACGGGACGGTGAACGGCCACTTGTCGATGTGGTGCGCCTCGTCGGCCGGGGTGAGCACCTCGGACTCGTCGACGTAGTCGACGCCGATGGACTGCAGCACCTGGGCCTCGACGAAGTGCCCGATGCGCGCCTTCGCCATCACCGGGATCGAGACCGCCTCGACGATGCCGGCGACCATGTCGGGGTCCGACATGCGGGCGACGCCGCCCTGCGACCGGATGTCGGCGGGCACGCGCTCGAGGGCCATGACGGCGACGGCGCCCGCGTCCTCGGCGACCTTGGCCTGCTCGGGGGTGACCACATCCATGATCACCCCGCCCTTGAGCATGTCGGCGAGCCCACGCTTCACCCCACCCGTTCCGGTCACACCCGCACTGGCGGGTCGGGCGGCGGCGGGCTGCGGGCTGGTCACGGTGGCTCTTCCTCTTCTGCGGGGGGGACGTCGCCCCTCAGCGTACGGCCGGTCGGGGCCCGCACGCTGTGGCCCGGGCCATGCCCCGGCTCAGTGGATGGCGAGCGGACCGGTCGAGGGTTCGAGCGTGGTGGGGTCGGCGAGCAGGTCGGCGAGCTGGTGGGGGTGGACGACGTCGAGGGTCACCGCGAGCTCGGCGGCGGTCCACCAGCGGTGCCCGCGCACGGTCCGGGCCTCGTGCTCGGTGAACCCGGCGGTGTCGATCTGCTCGGCGCCGGCCACGCGGACGAGATGGAAGACCTCGCGCCCGGCGTAGCTCACGCCGCCCACCTCGAAGACCACCTCGCGGACCCAGAGCGGCCCGCTGACCTCGGCGGGCCCGACCCGCACCCCGGTCTCCTCCGCGAGGGTGCGGACCACCGCGTCCCGCGGGTCCTCGTCGGGGCCGACCCCGCCCCCGGGGGTGAACCAGAACGCCTCCGCGGGACGCGCCGGGTCGACGCCCTCGAAGAGCAGCACCCGGTCGTCGCCGTCGACCACGACGACCCGCACGGCGTCCTGCGCGGCCCGCGGGGCGCCCGCCCCCTCGGGGCCGGGCTCGGCGATCTCGAAGTAGCGCGGCACCGGGGCGGTCCCGGCCAGGTGCAGCCAGCGGACCATCCGCCGGCCGCGCAGCGCGCGGGTGTCCCGGACGGCGTCGTTGTGCACGCGGCGGGCGACCGACACGCGGGCGTGGGCGTCGGCGAGCTCGGCGGCGAGATCGGCGGGCAGGGCGGCGGTGTCGAGCGGGGCGAGGGCGTGGGTGAGGTCGTTCTCGGCCTGCTCCCGCTCGGCGTCCAGACCTCCGCCGCCCGCGGCGGTGACGGCGCGGGCGGCGGTGCGCAGGGTCCGGCGGTCGTCCTCACCGACAGCGACCGGGCCGGCGGTCGCGGCGACGGCGCGCACGACCGCGGCGCGCCGGTCGAGGACCGCGGCGAGTCCGGCGGCCGCCGCGTCGGTGCGCACGTGCAGGCGGTCGAGACGCCGGGCGCGCGCGACGAGCACGGCGGCCGTCACCGCCACCAGCAGCAGGACCACCACCACGACGAGCACCAGCACGACGCCCGTCACGCCGAAGAGGTTCACGACGACGACGGTAGGCCGCGCCCCGCGCCCTCCCGACGGGGGTCGGCCGCGACCGCCACCTCGTAGACGCGCAGCACGGCGGCGGCCACCACCGACCAGTCGTAGGCCGCGACGCGCTCGTGCGCCGCCTCGCCGAGCGCCGCCCGCCGGTCGGGGTCGTCGAGCAGACCCTCGATCGCCGCGGTCCACGCCGCGACGTCGCCGGACGCGATCGCGACGCCGGCCGGGGGCTCGCCGAGCACCCGCCGGAACGCCTCCAGGTCGCTCACCACCACCGGCGCGCGGGTGGCCATCGCCTCGGCCAGCACCACCCCGAAGCTCTCGCCGCCCGTGTTCGGGGCGGCGAACACGTCGACCGACGCGAGCATCCGCGCCTTGGTCTCCTCGTCCACCGCGCCGAGCAGGTCGATCCGGTCGGCGAGCTCGGGACCCGCCAGGCGCGCCAGCTCCTCGGCGTCACCGCGACCGACGACGAGCAGGCGCAGGTCCGGACGTCGCGCGGCCAGCGGGCGCAGGGCGGCGAGCAGCACCGGCATCCCCTTGCGCGGCTCGGTGAAGCGCCCGAGGAAGCCGACGGTGGCTCCGGTCGGGTAGCCCTCGAGCGGGGTCGCGGCGGCGAAGGACGCCACGTCGACGCCGTTGGGGATCTCGACGGCGTCGCCGCCGAGGTGGGAGACGTAGACCTGGCGCGCCAGCGGGGACACCGCGATCCGGGCCGTGACCCGCTCGAGCATCGGGCGCAGCAACGGCTGGAAGAAGGTCATCGTCCGCGAGCGCGGCGTCGAGGTGTGGAAGGTGGCGACCACCGGGCCCTCGGCCACGAGCAGGGCGAGCATCGACAGGCTCGGGGCGGTCGGCTCGTGGACGTGCAGGACGTCGAAGTCGCCGGCGCGGACCCAGCGCCGCACCCGCGCCAACGACACCGGGCCGAACGTCAGCCGCGCGACCGACCCGTTGTAGGGGATGCCGACCGCGCGCCCGGCCGAGGTCACGAAGGCGGGCACCGGGGTGGCGTCGTCGGCCGGCGCGAGGACGTCGACGTCGTGCCCGAGGTCGATCAACGCCTGCGCGAGATCCAGGACGTGCGACTGGACCCCGCCGGCCACGTCCAGCGAGTAGGGACAGACGATGCCGACGCGCATGAGGGCGCCGAGCCTACTGCCGGCCCGGCCCCGCGCCGCCCCCGGCCGACCGGGGGCGGCGCGACAGCAAACGCGCCGGAGATCGCGGCGTAGCGCGAGGACATACGCGCCGGAGATCGCGACGGAGCGCGACGGAGGAGCGCTGGGTCGCGCATCTCCTTGGCGCGAGTAGCTAGTCCGCGGCGACCATGCTCTCGAGCGACTTGCCCTTGGTCTCCTGCACGAACCGGAAGACGAAGAAGAACGAGATCAGGGCGAAGACCGCGTAGAGGCCGTAGGCGAGCGTGAGTCCGATGTCGGCGAGGGACTGGAACGTCACCGTGATGATGAAGTTGGCGATCCACTGGGCGGCGGCGGCGACCGCGAGGGCGGCCGCGCGCAGCCAGTTCGGGAACATCTCCCCGAGCAGCACCCAGACCACCGGGCCCCACGAGACCGCGAACGCGACGACGTAGAGGTTCGCCGCGACGAGCGCGATCGGGCCCCAGGCCCCGGGCAGGATCGGCGAGTCGGCCGGGTCGGCTCCGGGCGCGGGGACGGCCTGCGAGAACGCGACGGCCATGATCCCCAGCGTGATCGTCATCCCGACCGAGCCGCCGAGCAGCATCGGCTTCCGGCCGACCCTGTCGACGATGAGGATCGCGACGACGGTGGCGACGACGTTCACCAACGAGTTGATCACCGAGGCGAGGAACGAGTCGGACTCGGAGAACCCGACGGCCTGCCACAGCGTCGTCGAGTAGTAGAAGATCACGTTGATGCCGACGAACTGCTGGAAGACCGACAGCAGGATGCCGACCCAGACGATGGGGCGCAGACCGGCCGCCGACCCCCGGAGGTCGCGCAGACTGGGCTTCTCCTCGCGCTGCAGCGTCACGACGATCTCGTCGATCTTGTGACGCACCGCTTCCGCGGACTGGCCCAGCACGCTGGCGAGGACCGTCGCGGCCTCCTCGAGCCTGCCCTTGGCCACGAGGTAGCGCGGCGACTCGGGAATCCGGAGCGCGAGGACCGCGTAGATGATCGACGGGATGATGCCGACGAGGAACATCCAGCGCCAGGCCTCGAGGCCGAGGAACAGCTCGTTGGCCGCCGAGCCTGCGCTGTTGGCGAGCAGGGCGTCGGAGAGCAGCGCCACGAAGATGCCGAGCACGATGGCCATCTGCTGGAGCGAGGCGAGGCGACCGCGGATGTGCGCCGGGGCGATCTCGGCGATGTAGGCGGGCGCGATCACCGAGGCGATGCCGATCCCGACGCCGGCCAGGATGCGCCAGATGATGAGGTCCCACACCGCGAAGGCGAGCCCGGACCCGATCGAGCTGATCGCGAACAGCGCGGCGGCGATGAGCATGACGCGCACGCGGCCGTACCGGTCGGCGGCGGGGCCGGCGAACCAGGCACCGACGGCCGAACCGAGCAGCGCGCAGGCGACGGCGAAGCCGGAGAGCAGCGGGCTGTCGTTCAGGCCGAACCGGCCGTTGATGGCGTCGACGGCGCCGTTGATGACGCTGGAGTCGAAGCCGAACAGGAACCCCCCGACCGCGGCCACGATCGAGATCAGGATGGCCTTGGCCGTGGTCTTCTCGCGTGTTCCGGGCGCACCCGGCGAGCTGCTCGGATCGATCGTGCTCATGACCAACTCCCTTGCGTTCCGCGCCCGGCCACGGCGGTGTCGTGATCGGTACGTGCGAGGTCGGCGGCGCCGACCATCCCGGCCTCCCAGCCCATCTCGGCCAGGCGGACCTCGGCGACCGGACGGTGCCCCCGGCCGGTGAGGTTGCCGCGGAAGGTCGACTCGACCCGGCCCCGCAGCACCTCCCCCGCCGCGGACACGCCGCCACCGATGACGAACAACGACGGGTCGAGCACGGCGGCGAGCTGGGCCAGGCCCAGGCCGATCCACCGGGCGATCTCGTCGTAGCAGTGCAGAGCCCCGACGTCGCCGGCCTGGGCGGCCTCGGTGACCATCTCGCCGGTGATCGACTCCGAGTCACCGCCCGCCGCGGCGAGCAGACCGGACGCGAACGCGGGCGAGTGCCGGGCGATCTCGCGGGCCTCGGTGACGAGGGCGCGGCCCGAGCCGTACTGCTCCCAGCAGCCCTGCAGCCCGCACCCGCACCGCCGGCCGTAGGGGACCATCGTGATGTGGCCGATCTCGGCGGCCACCCCGTACCCGCCGCGCACCAGGCGGCCGCTGTTGACCAGGCCCCCGCCGATGCCGGTCCCGATGGTGACCACCGCGACGTCGTCGTGGTCGCGGCCCGCGCCGAAGCGGGACTCCGCCCAGGCCGCGGCGTTGGCGTCGTTCTCGACCACCACCGGCACCCCGAGCTGCCCGGTGAGCTCGGTGCGCAGGTTCTCGTCGCGCCACGCGAGGTTGGGCGCGAAGAGCACCGTCGAGCGCGAGGCGTCGACGAAGCCGGCCGCCCCGATGCCCACGGCGACGATGTCGTGGCCGCTGCGCAGCTCGCGGACGGCGTCGGCGATCGCCTCGAGGACCAGCGCGGTGTCGGTCGCCGGGGTCTGGCGGCGGGTGGAGGCGAGCAGCTTGCCGGCGTCGTCCACCACCCCGGCCGCGATCTTGGTGCCGCCGACGTCGACGCCGACGGTCAGGGCCCCGCTCACCGACGCCCCCTCACGACGTCGCCTTCGTGGTCAACTGACCCTTCTCGAGGCCCGCGAGGTCGATCTCGTCCATCGAGGTGACCACGACGTCGGCCCCCTCGGCGGCCAGCGCGTCGACGTCGTCGGCGCGGGACACGCCGAGGGCGCCGAACCCACCCGCCTTCGCCGCCTGGATCCCGTTGGTGGCGTCCTCCGCGACGAACGCGTCGGCCGCGTCGACGCCGAGCTCGGAGGCCGCGGTCAGGAAGATCTCGGGGTCCGGCTTGCCCTGCGCGAAGTCCCGGCCGGAGACGTCGACGTCGAACGCCGCGTGCAGGTTCCCGGAGCCGCCGAAGCGGGTGAGGTCGATCTGCTCGAGGAAGCGCCTGGCGTTCTTCGACGACGACGCGGCGGCCACCGGGATCCCGGCCTGCTTCACCGCGAGGACGAACCGCACGGCGTCGTCGTAGGCCGAGAACTTCCCCTCGTCGATCAGCCGGACGATCATCTCCTGCTTGTGCTCGCCGTACTCCTGCACGCGGCGGTCGATGTCGGGCACGCCGAAGTACTCCAGGGCGGCGGTCGCGCCGGCGGTCCGCGGCTTGCCCGACATGCGCTGGTGGTAGAGGTCGGCGGTGAACTTCTCGGGCGTGTAGGACGTCTCGCCCGCGATGTCCGCCCACGGCCCTTCCATGAGCTCCTGCAGCGAATCGCGCCAGGCCTGCTCGTGCGGGGAGTCGACGAGGACGCCGTCGACGTCGAAGATCGCTCCCTTGAATCCGGATCCGCTCATGCCTCGGGCCTCCCGTTGGTCGCGCCGTCGCTCTCGTGTGCCCCGTCGCCGTTGCTGGCCGGCACCCCGACCGGCTCGCGCCCGTCGGGGGCGGTCCGTCCCTGCGCGTCGAGGGGTGCCGACCATCGCTGCCCGGCGCCCAGCTCACGGGTCTCGCCGCCCAGCGCGATGCGCACCGGGTGGCTGAAGCCCTCGGTCTGCACCTCGACCGACAGCTGTCCCTCCGCCACCGACACCCGCAGCGTCGTGCCCTGGAAGACCATCGAGAACGCCAGGCCGTCGAGCCGGTCGGTGAGCCGCGGCGTGAAGCTCAGGACACCGTCGCGGGCGCCCGCACCGAGGTAGGCGCGCTGCAGCAGGTCGAGGGTCCCGGACATCACGCCCATGTGGATGCCCTCCTTGGTGGTGCCTCCCTGGACGTCGCCGATGTCGGACTCGACGGCGACGAGGAAGCGCTCCCACGAGTCCTCGGGGTCGATCCCGGCGAGCACCGCGGCGTGCGCGACCAGGCTCAGCGTCGAGCCGTGCGAGGTGCGCTCGTCGTAGTAGGCGATGGTCCGGCGGGCGAGATCGCTGTCCTCGGCGATCGTCGTGTAGCCGAGGCGATTGAAGATCTCGCGCAGCTCGTCGTCGGAGAAGAGGAAGAACAGCATCACCGCGTCGGCCTGCTTGGCGACCTTGTAGGCGTCCGGGTCCTCCCCCTCGGCCTTGAGGATGCGGTCCATGCGCTGGATGTTCTCGTGCTGGGCCCGGTAGCCCTCCCAGTCGAGCTCCTCGAGCTCCTCGTAGCCCTCGAACTGGGTGATGATCTCGTGGCCGTCGTCGGACATGTGGGTCGGCACGACCATCGAGGTGGCCATCTCCGACCAGCGCGCGATCTCGTCGTCGGTGATCCCGAGGCGGCTGCGCAGCGCCCGGCGGCGGCTCTTGGGCAGCAGCGCCAGCACCCTCGGCGCCGTGGCGGAGATCCAGGCGACCATCACGTTGGTGTAGGCGTTGTTGCGCAGCCCGCCGCTCTCCGCGTCCGGGTAGCTCTCGTGGAACTCGTCGGGGCCCATCACCCCGTGGATCTCGTAGCGCCCGGTCTCGGAGTTGCGGTGGGCGATCGAGGCCCAGAACCGCGCGATCTCGAGCATCAGCTCGGCGCCGTAGTCGCGCAGGAACTCCAGGTCGTCGGTGGCCTGATAGTACTGCCAGACGTTGTAGAAGATCGCCGCGTTGACGTGGCGCTGGTTGTGCGAGTAGTCGGGGTCCCAGGTGCCCGACAACGGGTTGAGGTGGACGACCTGGGTCTCCTCGGTGCCGTCGCTGCCCGACTGCCACGGGAACATCGCCCCCGCGTACCCCTGGGTGCGGGCCGCGTCGCGGGCCTCGGCCAGGCGCCGGTAGCGGTACATCAGCAGCCCGCGGGTGATCTCCGGCAGGCGGTAGTTCAGGAACGGGTAGACGTAGAGCTCGTCCCAGAACACGTGTCCGCGGTAGGCCTCGCCGTTGAGCCCGCGGGCCGGGACGCCGGCGTCGTGGCGGGCGGTGTGGCGGGAGCAGACCTGCAGGACGTGGGCCATGTGGAAGCGCAGCAGCAGCTGGATGCGGGGCTCGCGCGGCAGCTCGATGTCGCAGACGTCCCAGTACTCGTCCCAGGCCGCCTCGTGCTCGGCGAAGCAGCCGGCGAAGTCGGGGTAGCGCTCGACGTGGCGTCCGGCCGCGGTCAACGTCTCGGTGATCGCGTTGTCGTGGGAGGTGAAGAACGCGACGATCTTCTCCACCCGCACGGTCTCGCCCTCGGTGATGTCGAGGTCGAGCACCTGCTGGATGTAGTCGTTCATCTGGTGCAGCGTGCGGCCGGGCTCGACCTTCTCCCAGCCGCGCCCGCGGCCCCGGTAGGCGCGGGTGCGCGCGGCCTCGGAGACGTAGAGGTTCGACTGCCGGGTCCGGAGCTTGAGGGCGATGACCTCGGGCCCGAAGGTGCGCGGGGTGACGGAGTCGAGGTGGCGACCCACGAGATCGCGGTAGCGGGCGACCATGTTGTTGTCGACCCGGCCGTCGATGGCCGAGATCACCCCGATCCGGCCCGACCAGTTCTCCGCGGTCACCGTCCACTCCATCGCGGCCTGGTGGCTGTGCGCGATGGACACGAAGCGGCGGCTGCGCAGGGTGGTCTCGCGGCCTGCGCGGTCCCGGAAGCGGAAGACCCGGCCGACCGTGGCGGTGCGGATGTCGTAGGTGTGGGAGTACTCGAGCACCTCGACGTTGTCGAGGCGGATGGCCTCCTCGCCGTCGATGCGCAGCTTGAGGACCAGCCAGTTCGGCAGGTTGACCAGGTCCTCGTTGAGCACGGGACGCCCGCCGAGGATGGTCGTCTCGCGGTTGTAGGCGCCGTGGGCGTAGGTGCCCGCGTAGTGCGTCGGCGCGTCGGTGTCCTCCCACTCGGCGGCGCCGCGGGTGCAGAAGTACCCGTTGCCGGTGGAGGTCAGCGCCTCGCGCAGGCCCTCCTCGTCGGCGTCGAAGCCCGACCAGGTCAGGGTGAAGGGCTCCGTGTCGGTGCCGGCGTCGGTCGCGGCGGTCTCGGTCGAGGTCACGGGCATCTCCGTGGTCGCGGATCGGTCGGGGCGGCGGTGGTTCGGCGCGGCGGTCTCAGCGGGCCAGGACGTCGAGGAAACGGCCCACCTCGTCGACGCTGTGCAGGACGGCGGTGGCCGCGGTCTCACGACCGGGGACGTCCGCGGGGTCGATGACGAGTATCCCGATGCCGGGTTCGTCGCGGGCGGCGAGCGCGCCGAAGGCGTCCTCGTCGGTGACGTCGTCCCCGAGATAGATCGGTGCGACGTCGGGCCCGCCGAGATCGAGCACGTCGATGAGGTGGTCGACCGCCTTCCCCTTGTTCCAGTCGATCTTCGGCTGGATCTCGTGGACGAACTTGCCGGGCGTCACCTTGAGCTCGCCGGGGTGCTCGGCGAGCACCGCGTCGACGAGCTCGGTGACCCGCGCCCGGTCGGCGTCGGCGACGTGCCGGTCGTGCAGCGCGACCGAGGCGTGCTTGGGCTCGACGAGCGTGCCCTCGATCTCGGCCGCGGCGGCCTGCACCCGCTCGGTCACCGTCGCCACGAGCTCCTCCCAGCCCTGCGAGGCCTCGTGCACCACGGGACCGCGGGCGGGGTCGTGGATGTCGAACCCGTGGCTGCCCGCGACGATCAGGTCGTCGAGCCCCATCAGCTCGGTGACCACGGCCCGGTCCCGTCCGGAGACCACGACGACGGGGCAGCGGGCGGCGAGGGAGCGCACGACCTCGCGCATCTCCGGGGTCATGACCGCGTCCTCGGGGCGCGGGACGATCGGGGTGAGCACGCCGTCGTAGTCGGTGAACACCGCCGGACGGTGGCCCTCGAGGCGCTCCGCCACGACCGGCGCGTCCAGGGCGTGGGGCAGCTGCTCGGCCGTCACGGGAGACACGGTCACCGGGGCCTCCGCATCGGGGTAACGTCGTCGTGTGATGCGAGCCACAGGCTAGGTCCGTGTCAGGTTGTCGTCAACGGATGAACGCATGTCGCGATCTTGTCACGATCCGCTCCCGCGTGGCGCGTCGTGATCACCCGGTCGGGGTGACGTCGATACCGCCCGGTCGAGGGCCAGGGCGAGGGCGCCGAGGACGGGCGCGCGCTCGGCGAGCGCGGCGGTGGTGAGGGTCGGCGTGTGGGCGGTGCCGGGCAGCGCCGCGGCGGTGAGCGCGGCGTGGACCGGCTCGAGCAGCAGACCGCCGGCCTGGGCCAGCTCGCCGCCCACGACGACGCGGCGGGGGGTGAGCACGGTGCACAGCGGAGCGAGGACGACGCCGACGTGGTGCCCGGTGTCGGCGAGCACACGCCGCGAGGGGGCGTGCCCGTCCCGGGCTCTGGCCACCACCTCGGCGATGGTCAGCGGGCCGCCCAGCAGGGGCTCGAGCATCGCCACGACCACCGTCGTCGACACCAGGGTCTCCAGGCACCCGCGCTGGCCGCACCGGCAGACCGCCGCGAACCGGTCCCCCGGCTCGACGGTCACGTGCCCGATCTCGCCCGCGGTGCCGTTCGGCCCGCGGTAGAGCTGCCCGGCGAGCACCAGCCCCGCACCGACGCCGTCGGAGAGCTTCAGGAAGATGCCGTCGTCGATCCCGCGCAGCGCCCCCCACCGCAGCTCGGCCAGCGTCCCGAGCGTCGCGTCGTTGTCCACCCAGCTCGGGACGCCCATGTGCTCCGCGACCCGGCGTGCGGCCGGGACGCCGACCCAGCCGGGCAGCACCCCGGACGCCCCGACCGCGCCGGTCGCCTGGTCCAGCGGCGCGGGCAGGCCCACCACCGCCCCCCGCAGCGCCGCGCGCGAGCTGCCGATGCGCGCGAGGAGGGCGTCGAGCAGGCGGCCCGCCTCGGCGAGCCCGTCGGTGGCGCCGTGCCCGTCGGGCAGCGGGCGGCGCGCCTCGGCCAGGACGGTCGGGCCGCCGGCCGGCGCCTCGTGGTCGAGGTCCGTGGCGGCGTGGCCCGCGGAGTCGGCGACGTCGGCCAGCGCGACCCGCACGTGCCGGTGGCCGAAGTCGATGCCGGCCACGAGCCCGGCGCCGCGGACCAGGCGTACCGCGCGCGCCCGGCGCCCCGAGCGGATCTCCTGGGTGGCCTCCAGCAGGCCCTCGCGGCAGAGCGCGCGCACGATGTTGGACACCGTCGCGGGGGCGAGCGAGGTGACCGCGGCGATCTGCGCCTGGCTCGGTGCCCCGGCGGCCCGCACGGCGTCGAGCACCCGGCGCCGGTTCGCCGCGCGCAGGCCGGACGGCGAGCCGGGGCCCGTGACCGCGTTCACCCAATGAACTCTAGACCACGGAAGAGTGGTCCAGGTCACGACTTTCGGACATCGTGTCCGGCCGGCGGCCCACACTGCTCGTCCCTTTGGGCTTCGCCTTGTGAGCGCTTGCCCGTGCCCCGGCACGGGCAGGAACTCACGAGGGCGGAGCCCACACGCGCTGGAGCATGTGCCAGTCGGCGGGATGCTCCGCGATGTCGCCGGCGAAGGCGTCGGCCACGGCCTGGGTCGCGGCGCCCACCGCGGAGCGGTCGGGGACCTCGACCGGCGGGTGGATGCGGAAGCCCCACCCCTCACCGGACCCCGGTCGTCGGTGAACCAGCAACCCACCGGCATGAGCGCGGCGCCGGTGGCCGCGGCCAGCGCCGCCGGACCGGGCGGCATCGACGTCGGCGCCCCGAAGAACGTCACCGGCACCCCGTGCGCGGACAGGTCGCGGTCGGCGAGCAGGCACACCACCCGACCGGCGCGCAGGGACCGGACCAGGCCGCGGACCGGGGACTCACCGCCGGTCATGGGCAGGATCTCGAAGCCCAGCGACTCCCGGTAGGCCACGAAGCGCTCGTAGAGCGACTCCGGCTTGAGGCGCTCGGCGACGGTGGTGAACCGGCCGGTGCGCGCGACCAGCCAGAGCCCGGCGACGTCCCAGTTCCCGGAGTGCGTCAGCGCCAGGACGATCGGTCGGCCCTGCGCACGGATCTCCTCGAAGAGCTCGGCACCCTCGACGTGGGGGTCGATGCGGCGGTAGAGGGCCTCGTGGTCCATCCCCGGCAGCCGGAACGCCTCGCGCCAGTAGCGGGCGTAGGAGCGCAGGCCGGCCGCGGTGAGGGCGTCGAGCGCGTCGGCGTCGAGGTCGGGGCGCACCCGCGCGAGGTTGGCGCGCAGCCGCCGGGTGCCCGGACCGCCACGCGAGGCGGCCAGGTCGGCGCCGCGGGCGAACGCCGTGCGGGCCAGCGGCTCGGGGACCGCCCGCACCAGACCCCAGCCCGCGGCGAACCCGAGGTCGGCGGCGCGCTCGGCGAGCGTCGGGGTGGGGGCGGCCCGGGGCGCCTCACGCGTGGTCATCGTCCTCCGATCGGTCGGCGGTGGTGCCGGTGGGCGCCCGCGCGCTGCGGGTGACCGCGACGAGGCGCTGGGCGACGGTGAGCAGGGAGCCGAGGGCGAGCAGCCAGAGCGCGACGTCGAGGGCGTAGGGCACGCCGAGGCCGGTCAGCCCCAGCCCCACCAGGCCGATCACGAGGCGTTCGGTGCGCTCGAGCAGGCCGCCGTCGGCGCGCAGGCCCGCGGCCTCGGCCCGGGCCTTCACGTAGGACACGATCTGGCCCGCGACCAGGCAGAACAGCGCGAGCGCGGAGAGCAGCGGGCGCTCGTTCATCCCCGCCCACCAGGAGATCGCGGCGAACAGGGCGCCGTCGGCGATCCGGTCGCACACCGAGTCGAGCACGCCGCCCAGCGGGCTGGAGATCCCGCGGGCACGGGCCATCGCCCCGTCGAGCATGTCGAGGCAGACGAAGAACCAGACGACCAGCGTGCCCGCGAACAGGTGCCCGGTCGGCACGAGCACGACCGCGCCCGCCACCGACCCGACGGTGCCGACGACGGTGACCGCGTCCGGCGTGACACCCCGGCGCAGCAGCCAGCGCGCGGTCGGTTCGACCACGCCGCGCAACGCCGCCCGGGCGAGGCTCCCTGCCCTGCTCACGACCGGCCCCCCGTCACGACCGGGGGCGCCCGTCCCACGCGCCGGCCAGCCGGTCGCGCGTCTCGGCCAGCAGCTGCGGGATGACCTTGGTCTGGCCGATCACGGTGATGAAGTTGGCGTCGCCGCCCCAGCGCGGCACCACGTGCTGGTGCAGGTGGTCGGCCAGCGACCCACCGGCCACGTGCCCGAGGTTGATGCCCACGTTGTAGCCGTGCGGGGCGGCGACGGCGCGCAACGCCCGCAGCGCCTGTTGCGTCATCGCGACCAGCTCGCCCGCCTCCTCGGTGGTGAGCTCGTCGAGCCCCGCGACGTGGCGGTACGGCACGACCATGAGGTGGCCGGGGGTGTACGGGTGCAGGTTGAGCAGTGCGTACACCGTGTCCCCGCGCGCCAGGACCAGCCCGTCGGCGTCGTCCATCGACGGGGCCCGGCACAGCGGGCACCGCCCGTCGACCTCGCCGGTCCCTGTCTCCCCCGCGATGTAGGCCATCCGGTGCGGGGCCCACAGCCGACGGAAGCCGTCCGGGGTCCCGGCCCCCCACAGCTCGTCGGGCGGCTCCGTCGGCACCACGTCCGGCGTCACCACCGGGTCGTCGGCGGGCATCAGGACGGGGACGCGAGCGCGACGGCGACGGCGTCCGCGGTCGGCGAGGTGTTGTCACGCCGGCGGACCCAGTCGACGATCGTCGCGACGGCCTCGTCGACAGGCACGCCGTTGCGCTGGGAACCGTCGCGGAAGCGGAACGAGACCGCGCCCGCCTCGACGTCCTTGCCCCCCGCCAGGAGCATGAACGGCACCTTCTGCAGGGTGTGCGTGCGGATCTTCTTCTGCATCCGGTCGTCGCTCGCGTCCACCTCGACCCGCAGCCCCTCGGCGCGCAGGCGGTCGGCCACGCCGCGGACGTAGTCGTCCTGGTCGCCCGAGACCGGGATGCCGACGACCTGGACCGGCGCGAGCCACGCCGGGAAGGCGCCCGCGTAGTGCTCGGTGAGGACGCCGAAGAAGCGTTCGATGGAGCCGAAGAGCGCGCGGTGGATCATCACCGGACGCTGCCGCGAGCCGTCGGGCGCCGTGTACTCGAGCTCGAAGCGGTCGGGCAGCATCATGTCGACCTGGATGGTCGACATCTGCCAGGAGCGGCCGATCGCGTCGCGGGCCTGCACCGAGATCTTCGGCGCGTAGAACGCGGCGCCGCCCGGGTCGTCGACCAGCGCGAGGCCGAAGCTCTCCGCCGCCGTGCGCAGCGCCGCGGTGGCCTCCGCCCAGTCCTCGTCGGAGCCGATCGACTTCTCCGGGTTGCGGGTGGAGAGCTCGAGGTAGAAGTCGTCGAGGCCGTAGTCGCGCAGCAGGTCGAGCACGAACGTCAGCAGCGAGGTGATCTCGCCCGCCATCTGGTCGCGCGTGCAGTAGATGTGCGCGTCGTCCTGGGTGAAGCCCCGGGCGCGGGTCAGGCCGTGCACCACGCCCGACTTCTCGTAGCGGTAGACGGTGCCGAACTCGAAGAGCCGCAGCGGCAGCTCGCGGTACGACCGCCCGCGCGCACGGAAGATCAGGTTGTGCATCGGGCAGTTCATCGGCTTGAGGTAGTAGTCGACGGCCTGCCGCTTGAGCGTCCCGTCCTCGGCGTACTCGGCGTCGAGCTGCATCGCCGGGAACATCCCCTCGCGGTACCAGTCCAGGTGGCCCGAGGTCGCGAACAGCTCGCCCTTGGTGGCGTGCGGGGTGTTGACGAACTCGTAGCCGGCCTCGGTGTGACGCCGGCGGCTGTAGTCCTCGAGCTCCTTGCGGATGATCCCGCCCTTGGGGTGGAACACCGCCAGCCCGGAGCCGATCTCGTCCGGGAAGCTGAACAGGTCGAGCTCCGCGCCCAGGCGTCGGTGGTCGCGGCGCTCGGCCTCGGCGATCCGCTCGAGGAAGGCCTCCTGCGCCTCCGGCGACTCCCACGCCGTGCCGTAGATGCGCTGCAGCTGGGCGTTGCGCTGGTCGCCGCGCCAGTAGGCCGCAGCCGAGCGCAGCACCTTGAACGCCGGGATGTAGCCGGTGGTGGGCAGGTGCGGGCCGCGGCACAGGTCGCCCCACACCCGCTCGCCGGTGTGGGCGTGGAGGTTGTCGTAGGCGGTGAGGTCGCCCGACCCGACCTCCATGATCTCGTCGTCGTCCTCCGACGCGGTGCCCTTGAGGTCGACGAGCTCGAGCTTGAACGGCTCCCCGGCCAGCTCCTCGCGGGCGGCCTCGAGGGAGGCGTACTCGCGGCGGGCGAACCGCTGCTTGGCCTTGATGATCTTGCGCATGGCCTTCTCGAGGGCCTCGAGGTCCTCGGGGGTGAACGGCCGGTCGACCTGGAAGTCGTAGTAGAAGCCGTCGGTGACAGGGGGGCCGATCCCGAGCTTGGCCTCGGGGAACTGCTGCTGGACGGCCTGGGCGAGGACGTGCGCCGCGGAGTGCCGGATGACCGCGCGGCCGTCGTCGGTGTCGGCGGCGACCGGCTCGACCTCGACCTCGGCGTCCGGGGCCCACGCGAGGTCCTTGAGGACCCCGTCGTGGCGCACCACCACGACGGCCTGCGGCCCGGTGGTCGGGTGGCCCGCCTCCCGGATCGCGGCACCCGCGGTCGTCCCGCCCGGCACCCGCACGCTGTCGGCGACGGTCGGGCTGGGCGCTGCGAGCGAGGACACGGTGGCTCTCCGGACTGCGATGAGGACAGGAACGCGGACTGCGACGAGGAACCCGGGGACCCCCGGCGCCTCCCCCGGAGAGCCTATCGAGCACCGCGCGGGCGCGAGGCAGCGCGGCGGGTCGCCACCACGGGGACACCTGCCCGTTCCGTCCGGTCAGTGGCGCGCGGGGCCGATCCTGCGACACTGGGGGTCGTGAACGAGTGCGCGCGAGAGTCCGGGGCCACGGCGTCCCGACGCCACGCGTGGGCGGAGGTTCCGGCCGCCGCCGGCGAGCGGATGCGACCGGTGGTCACCGGCACCGGCGACGAGATCATCAGGACGGTCCGGGCCGAGGTCGCCGAGTACGCCCTGTCGATGGACGGGGAGTTCGGGCGGCGTATCCGGCTGGGCGTCTCGGTGGCCCTCGAGCAGTTCCTCGACCTGCTCGGCACCGACGACGCGCTGCCCGACACCCGGGTGTACTTCGAACTCGGACGCGTCGAGCACCGCCACGGCCGGACCATGGACGCCCTGCAGAGCGCCTACCGCATCGGCTCGCGGGTGATGTGGCGCCGCATCGCGGCCAGCAGCGACGACTACGGCCTCGACCCGGACGCGATCTTCCGGCTCGCGGAGGCGCTCTTCGCCTACATCGAGCAGCTCGCCGCGGCCTCGGTTGCGGGCTACGCCTACGAACAGTCCCTCACCGCCGGCTCGCGCCAGGCACGCCAGCACGCGCTGGTCGAGCGGCTCTGCCGCGCGCCCGCCCCGGAGGAGGCGGAGCTGGAGAACCTCGCCCGCGAGGCCGGCTGGACGGTGCCGCGCACCCTGGCCGCGCTGGTCCTGGGCCAGGACGACCTGGGCGCGGTCTCCCGGCGCCTGCCGCCGGACGTCGCGGGCTCGGTGGTCGACGGGGTCGGCGTCGTGTTCGTGCCCGACCCCGAGGGCCCGGGCCGCGCCGACACGCTGACCGACGCGCTGGGCGGCACCTCCGGGGTGCTCGGTCCGACGGTCGCTCCCGAGCAGGTCACCCGCACGCTCAGCCGGGCCCGCGCGGCCTGGACGCTGCACGAGAGCGACCAGCTCGACGGGGAGGGTCTGCTCCGGGCCGAGGACCACCTGCTCACCCTGCTCCTGCACGCCGACGTCACGCTGACCGCCGACCTCGTCGCCCAGCGCCTCGAACCGCTCGTGCGGATGACCGCCGCGGCGCGCGACCGGGCCGTCTCCACGCTCACCGCCTGGCTCGACGCCCACGGCGACATCGCCGAGACCGCCACGGCCCTGCACGTGCACCCGCAGACCGTGCGCTATCGGCTCGCGCGGCTCAGGGAGTCCTTCGCCGGCGCCCTGGACGACCCGGTCGCCCGCCTCGAGGTCGCCCTCGCCCTGCGCGCCGGTGGCTCCGCGGCCGCCGAGGGCTGAGACGACCAGGGCCTCGGCGACCTCGAGACGACTACTGGCTGGTATGTCGCGCGGTGCGCCACATACCAGCCAGTAACCGCTGGAGCCGGGGAGGTCTCAGGCCGCGGGGGCGAGCGACTCGGCCTCGAAGCGGTCGGCCGGCAGGGCCTGCTCCTGCTTCGTGCCGTAGCGCTTGTGCCCGCCGGGGAACGAGAGGCGGGCGATCTTCGCCAGGACGCCGCCGTACTGCTTCCACATCGGGCCCGCGTGGTAGGGCAGCCCGTAGCGGCGGCACAGGTCGCGGATCTCGGGGGCGATGGTCCGGTAGCGGTTCGAGGGCATGTCCGGGAACAGGTGGTGCTCGATCTGGTGCGAGAGGTTCCCGGTCATGATGTGCAGCAGCGTCGAGCCCTCGATGTTCGCCGAGCCCAGCATCTGCCGGACGTACCACTCGGACTGGCTCTCGTTCTCCAGGCGCTCCTCGTCGAAGGTCTCGACCTCGACCGGGAAGTGCCCGCAGAAGATCACGGCGTGGGACCAGACGTTGCGGATCGTGTTCGCCACCAGGCCGCCGACCGCGGCGGGGATGAACGAGGGGCCCGACATCGCCGGGAAGATCACGTAGTCCTTCAGCGCCTGCTTGCCCGCCTTGCGCGCCATCTTCTTGAGCTCGGGCAGCTTGTCCCGCCAGGTGGCCCGGCCGTCCGCGATCTCGTCGAGCTCGAGGTCGAACGCCGCGATCCCCCACTCGAAGATCAGCGCGAGGCCGGTGTTGGTGAGCGTCTGGAACAGGTAGGCCGGGCTCCACGGCTGGTCCGGGTCGATCCGGAGCACGTTGTAGCCGATGTCGCGGTCCTTGCCGTGCACGTTGGTGTACGTGTGGTGCAGGTAGTTGTGGGTCTGCTGCCAGCTCTCGGCCGTCGAGACGTGGTCCCACTCCCACGTGGTCGAGTGGATCTCGGGGTCGCGCATCCAGTCCCACTGGCCGTGCAGGACGTTGTGGCCGATCTCCATGTTCTCGAGGATCTTGGCCACCGCCAGCGCCGCCGTCCCGGCGACGAAGGCCGGCGGGAACAGCGCGGCCATCAGCAGGCCGCGCCCGGCGACCTCCAGCCCGCGCTGGGTCTTGATGACCCTGCGGATGTACTCGGCGTCCTTCTCCCCGAGCGAGGAGATGACGCGCTCGCGGATCGCCTCGAGCTCGACGCCGATGCGCTCGATGTCCTCGGTGCTCAGGTGGGCGGTGCTGGGCGTGATGTGCGCGGTGCTCGCGCCGGGCCGGCCGGGGCCGGTCGGCGTCTTGGCCTCGTTGACGCGGGTGACGTGCTCGGGAATGACGGTGTCCGCTACGGCGGTCATGTGCGGTCCTCCTCGAAGGGGGGCGTGCAGGGAGCGGGCGGAGTGGCTGGAGATCGATCTCGACGTCGCCCGCAGCGGCGGTGATGCAGGTCTGGACGGCTTCGTGTTCCGACGACAGCCGGCTCGAGCCGGCCTGGGGCGACGAGGCGCTCGAAGTGGAGGGCGTGGTCCAGGCCCGCGGCGGCGTAGTGCTCGGTGAACGCGGTCAGCAGCCCTCGGGACCGCAGACCAGGGCGATGCGGTCGTGCCAGTCGGGCACGAGAGCGTCGAGGTCGGTGGGCGTCAGTCGGCCGTCCCGGGCGGTGTGCCACGGTGAGCAGTTCGTCGCCGGGGGCCGAGGTGATCGAGTAGGTGCGCCGGTGCCAGCGCCCCGCGAGGCGCACGCCGATACCGACGTGCTGACCGGGCCGGTGGCCCGCCCAGCCGAGGTGGTCGTCGGGCAGGAGCGGGGTCGTCAGCACCCGGGTCGCGCGCAGGACCTGGTCCCGCACCCGGGCCGGGACGGGGCCCGGACGTCCACTACTGATCACCTTCCCGACGCTACGAGCGGAGGCGACCGGCGGGCTACGCGCGAAGTGAGGGATCGCGGACCGGATGTGTTGCATCTCCACAACCCCGGAACGGAACTTCTCCCGGGGCGGCGATGCGGGTCACGTCCCGGGCGCCGTCACGCCGACGTGGCGTCCCGGATCGGCGAGAATCCGGGCCGTGAGCGCCCCCAGCCTCGCCGGTGACGTGCTGCTGGCGGTCCACGCGGCCGCGGTGTGGTTCTGCGTGGGCCTGGTCTGGGTGATCCAACTCCTCGTGTACCCGGGCTTCGCGGCGATCGCCGGCGACCGGTGGGCGGCGGTGCACGACCGCCACACCCGCACGATGGCCCGGCTGATCATCGCGCCGTGGGCGCTGCAGGGCTTCACGTGCCTGATCCTGCTGGTCCGGCGTCCGCCGGGGGTGCCCGTGGTGGCGGCGCTGGCCGCCGGCGTCTGCGGCGCGGTCACGGTGGCCGTCACCGTCGCGGTCTCGGCGCCGTGCCACCGCCGCCTGTCCGCGGGCTTCGACGCCGAAGTCCTGGCGCGCCTGACGCGCACCAACTGGTGGCGGACCGCCGCGTGGTCGCTCGGTGGCGTCGTCGCGGTGGTCATGCTCGTGCTCGCGGTCTGACTCCCGTCCGGGGCAGCAGCCAGATCCCGAACCCGACCACGGCGATCGCCCCGCCCAGGACGCACACCCCGGTCCACCCGCCCGCCGGGTAGACGACCGCGGTCGCCCCCGAGGCCAGGGTGCCACCGAGGAACGCCGAGGTCATGTACGCGGTGGTGACCCGGCTGCGGGCCTGCGGGGCGAGCGCGTAGATGACGCTCTGGTGGCTGATCTGCAGGGTCTGCTGCGCGAGGTCGAGCACGACGATGCCGACGATCAGCGCGGCGAGCGACACCCCGCCGAGCCCGAGCAGCGCCCAGCTCCCCGCGAGGACGCCCAGGGCGACGGTGACGACGACCCGGCCGTGCCCGCGGTCGGCGAGCTTCCCGGCCAGCGGGGCGGCGGCCGCCCCCGCGAGGCCGGCGAGGCCGAACAGGCCGACGATCGCGGGGCCGTAGCCGTAGGGCGGGGCGGAGAGCAGGAAGTCGACGGCGGTCCACAGGATCGTGAAGCAGCCCATGCCGACGGCCGCGAGCAGCATCCGGCGCCGCAGCTCGGGCTCGTCGCGCACCAGGGCGAGCACCGAGCGCAGCAGCTTCGGGTAGGTCAGCGACTCGGTCGGCGGGACGGCGGGCAGGCCCACGCGCACGACGACGGCGAGCAGCACCATGACCACGGCGGCCACGCCGAACACCCAGCGCCAGCCCCCGAGCTCGGCGACGAACCCCGCGATGGTCCGGGCCCCCAGGATGCCGATGAGCAGCCCGCTCATCACGGTGCCCACCACCTGACCGCGCTCGTGGTCACCGGCGAGCGAGGCGGCGAGCGGCACGGCGATCTGCGCGACCGCCGAGGTCACGCCCACCAGCGCCACGCCCGCGGCGAGCAGGGCGAAGCTCGGCGCGGCGGCGGACAGACCGAGCACCACCGCGGAGCCGAGCAGCAGCACCGCGACGAGGCGCCGGCGCTCCAGCAGGTCGCCGAGCGGGACGAGCAGCGCGAGCGCGGTGGCGTAACCGATCTGCGACGCCGTGACCAGCAGCCCGGCCGTGCCGTCGCCGACGCCGAAGGCGGTGCCGATCGTGTGCAGCAGGGGCTGGGCGTAGTAGATGTTCGCGACCGCGGCCCCGCACACCACGGCCAGCAACAGGGTCCGCGGGCGGCCGATCCGCCCGGCCGAGGCGTCGGACGAGGTCTCGGCGGTGGCGCTCACCGCTCCAGCGTTGCCGCGCGGGCACCGGGCCACGCCCCGGGGAGACCGACGCCACCGTCCCGGCCGTCCGCTGATCGCCGCGGCTGCTCCGTCGTCCCCGCCTCGTCGGTCCGACGGAGCAGTCGTGGCGATCATGCTCGCGCGTTGGTGGCCTGCACTCCCTTGGCGAGCTCGACGAGCAGGCGGGGGGCGTCGCGCGGGGGCAGGACGACCGCGATGAACGTGGCCACCGACGGGTCGCGCGCGGCGTCCAGCGCGGCGGCGAGCTCGCCGATGGTGCGGACCGTGGCCGTGGCGACCTCGGGAGCGCCGAGCGCGGCGGGGATCGCGGTCCAGTTCCAGGCCACGATGTCCTGGTACACGGCGTCGGGGCTCTGGATGGCGCGCTCGACCGTGTAGCCGCCGTTGTCGAGCAGGAAGACCACCGGGCGCAGACCGTGGGCGTAGATCGTGCCGAGCTCGGCGATCGTGAGCTGCGCGGACCCGTCGCCGATGAACAGCACCGGGCGGTGGTCGGGGCGGGCGAGCCCGGCGCCGAGCGTCGCCGGCAGCGTGAAGCCGATCGAGGACCAGACCGGCGAGCCGAGCAGGTCGGACTCGCGCGGCAGGCGCAGGTCCAGGGCGCCGTAGAACGCGGTCCCCGCCTCCGCCACCACGAGCGTGCGCGGCGCGAGCCACTCCCCGACCGCCGCCCAGAACCGGGCCTGATCGAGCGGCTCGTCCTCGCCCGCCGGCGCGGGCGGGGTGAGCGAGGACCGGTCGATCGGCGCGACCGGGGCGAAGGCGCAGGCCTGCACGAGCTCGCCGAGCACCTGCAGGGCGTCGTCGAGCCGGACGCCGGGGTAGACCGCGCGACCGATGCGGGCGTGGTCGACCGCCAGCTCCACGGCGGCGGCCGGGTCGTAGCGGTGGGTGAAGAACCCGGTGGTGAAGTCGCTCTGCACCGTGCCCGCCATGACGAGCAGCGAGGCGTGGTCGACGGCGTCGCGGGCCGCGGACGACATGGTGGTGGCGCCGAGGTAGGTGCCCAGGCTCGCGGGGTGCTCCTCGTCGAGGAGGGCCTTCGACCCCGACTGCGACGCCACCCGCACGCCGGGCAGCTCGGCCAGCCCGGCGACGAGGGCCTCGCAGCGGCGCCGGTGCACCCGCGGGCCGGCCAGGACGCACACCTCGTGCTCGCGGGAGAGGCGCAGCTCCAGCGCGCCGCGGAACTCCTCGAGGGCGGCGGGCTCGCTGGCCGCCACCCGGAGCGGGGTCGCCAGCGTCGCGGCCGGCACCCGGGCGGTGGCCACGTCGAGCGGCACCCCCAGGTAGACGGGCTTGCTCGTCTCGACCGCCGTGCGCAGCACCCGGTCGATCTCCTCGGCGGCCGAGCGCGGCTCGAGGACCGCGCGGGCGGCGGTGACCTCGCCGGCCATGCGCTCGAAGCGGCGGAAGTCGCCGTCGAGGAACGTGTGGTGCAGCGGGGCGCCGCGCCCATCGAGGCGCGCGACGGCATCCCGACGACGTGCACGACGGGGACGTCCTCGGCGTAGCTGCCGGCGATCCCGTTGAGCGCGGAGAGCTCGCCGACGCCGTAGGTGGTCACCAGCGCCGACGGGCGGCGCCCCATGCGGGCGAACCCGTCGGCCGCGTACGCGGCGTTGAGCTCGTTGGTCGAGCCGATCCAGCCGGATCCCGCCGTCGGCCAGCATCTCGTCGAGCAGGGACAGGTTGTAGTCGCCGGGCAGCCCGAAGAGGTGGTCGGCGCCGAGCTGGACGAGGCGGGCGGCGAGGTACGCGCCGACCGTCGTGGTTTCCGCGTTCTCGCTCATCACCGGTCAGACTCGCACGGCCCGGCGAGCGCGGGGCGAGACTGGCGGCATGAGGCTCGGGGTGGCGGCCGCCGTCGTCGAGGGCACCTGGTGCCCGGGTGACGTGTCCGTCGTCGACGGGCGCGTCGAGGACGTCGGCCTCTCCCCCGCCGCCGGCGACCGCGTCGCCGTGCCCGGCCTGGTCGACCTCCTCTGCCACGGCCACGCGCGGGATCGACCTCGCCGCCGCGACCGTTCGCCGAGGTCGTCGCGGTGCGCCGGGCCGTGGCGGCGGGCGGGGTGACCGCGTTCTGCCCCGGCCTGATCACCGGCCCCCCGGACGCCATCGTCGCCGCGCTGGGCGTGCTCGACGCCGCGCGCGGCGGGCGGGCGGCGGGGCACGCCTTCTCGGCGCGCACCTCGAGGGCCCGTTCCTGGCCGCGCGCCGTCTCGGCACCCATCCCCCGGAGCACCGCCGCGACCCGGACCCGGCCCTGCTGGCGCGCCTGCTCGACGCGGGGCGCGTCGACCTCGTCACCCTCGCGCTGGAGCCGCCCGGGGCGCTCGGCATCGTCGCGGCGATCCGGCCGGCGCGGGATCGTCGCGCTGGCCGGGCACAGCGACGCCGACGCGGCCGCGGCGCACGCGGCCTTCGACGCCGGCGTCGCCGGGGTGACGCACCTGTTCAACGCCATGAGCGGGCTCGACCACCGCGCGCCGGGCCTCGCCGCGGTCGCCCTGACCCGCTCGCGAGGTGGTGGTCACCGTGATCGCCGACGGCCACCACGTCGCCCCCGAGATGCTGCGCCTCGTCGCGGCGGCCGCGCCCGGGCGCTGGGCGATGATCACCGACGCGACCGCCGCCGCGGGGATGCCCGACGGCGCCTACCGGCTCGCCGGACGTCCCGATCACCGTCGCACGACGGCGTGGTCCGCAACGACGCCGGCGACCTGGCGGGCAGCGCCGGCACCCTCGCTCGGCGGCATCCGGGTGGCCGTCGCGGCCGGGCGTCGACCTGGTCGCCGCCGTCGACGCCGCGACCACCACGCCCGCCCGGCTGCTGCGCCGCCCGGATCTCGGCCGGCTGGTCCCCGGGGCCGTCGCCGACCTCGCGGTCCTCGACGGCGGCCTCGAGGTCGTCGACACACTGATCGCCGGTGCCGTGCTCGCGTGAGACCGCACGGACCCGCCGGCCCGGAGGCCCGGCGGGCCCGTCGTGCTGGGCGGTCCCGGCGGTCCTAGGCGGTCCCGGAGGCGAGGCCGGGCGTGGTCGGCGGGGCCGGCGGCGTCTGCGGCGTGTCCGGGCTGTCGGTTCCGGTCGAGTGCACCGCGCCCGGCTGCGCGGCAGGCCGCGGTCCTGCCGCTTGTTGTTGGCCTCGCGGATCTTGCGCGCGGGCAGCGAGAGCCGCCAGATCGAGCGGGTGGCCTGCCAGAACTGCCGCGGGAACGGGCCGGTGGTGTAGGGCAGCTCGTACTTCTCGCACAGCGCCCGCACCCGCACGGCGATCTCGGGGTAGCGGTTCGAGGGCAGGTCCGGGAAGAGGTGGTGCTCGATCTGGTAGCCGAGGCTGCCGCTCATGATGTGCATGAGCCGGCCGCCGGTGAAGTTGGCCGAGCCGAGGATCTGGCGCAGGTACCACTCACCCTGAGTCTCGTTCTCCAGCTCCTCCTCGGTGAACACCTCGGCGCCGTCGGGGAAGTGGCCGCAGAAGATGATCGCGTAGGACCAGATGTTGCGGATCGAGGTTGGCGGCGGCGTTGGCGGTCGCGGTGGAGACGAAGGCCGGCCCGGTCAGCAGCGGGAACAGCAGGTAGTCCTTGCCGATCTGCCGGCGCATCTTGCGCCCGATCTGCGCGAGCTTCCGCTTGAACTCCTCCGGGTCCTCGATGTCCCGCTTGCGCAGACCCTCGAGGTCGAGGTCGTGCAGCGCCACTCCGTGCTGGAACAGCAGCATGAGCAGCGCGTTCACGACCGGCTGGGCGAGGTAGTACGGGTGCCACGGCTGGTCGGAGCGGACCCGGAGGATCTCGTAGCCGACGTCCTTGTCCTTGCCGATCACGTTCGTGTACGTGTGGTGCAGGTAGTTGTGGGAGTGCTTCCACTGCTCGGCCGGGCAGGTGTTGTCCCACTCCCAGGTCGAGGAGTGGATCTCGGGGTCGTTCATCCAGTCCCACTGGGCGTGCATGGTGTTGTGGCCGATCTCCATGTTCTCGAGGATCTTGGCCACGCCCAGCAGGGCGGCGCCGAGCACCCACGCCGGCGGGCAGCGGGCTGGCGAAGAGCACCACGCGGCCGGCGACGTTGAGCCGCCGCTGCACGGTGATGAGCCGGCGGATGTACGCGGCGTCGTCGTCGCCGCGCGATTCCTCGATGTCGGCGCGGATCGCGTCGAACTCGCGCCCGAGCGCCTCCACGTCGGCCTCGGTGAGGTGGGCGAACTCCTTGACGTCGGCGATGGCCATGGTGCCGTCCTCTCCAGTGGGGGTTGGGCTCTGTCAGATGTCGAGCACGACGTCGCCGGCGGCGGCGCTGATGCAGGTCTGGATCTTCGCGGCGGTGCCCTCGGCGGTGTGCTCCGTGCCGTCCCGCAGGTCGCGCACGGTGCCCTCGCTCAGACGGGACCACACAGGTGTGGCAGATGCCCATGCGGCAGCCGAAGGGTAGTTGCAGCCCGGCTTCCTCGCCCGCCTCGAGCAGCGTGGTGGCGCCGTCGATCTCCGTGGTCGTCGTCGGACTTGGCGAACGTGACGGTGCCGCCCTCGGCCTCGCCGCCGGCGAGGTTCGCCGAGAAGCGCTCGAGGTGCAGCTGGTCGGAGAGCCCGGCGTCCTCGTAGAGCTTCTCGGCGTCGTCGAGCAGCGCGTTCGGTCCGCACACCCACGTCTCGCGCTCGCGCCAGTCGGGGCACAGGTCGTCGAGCTGGTCGAGATCGAAGTGTCCGGCCTCGCGGGTGAACTGCTTGTGCACGCGCAGTGCTGTCGTGCTCGGACTCGAGGCGGTCGAGCTCGTCGCCGAAGAGCAGCGAGTCGGAGTCGGGTGCGGAGTGCGCGAGCATCGACGTCGGGCATCGAGCCGCGGCGGTGCAGCGTGCGCAGCATCGCCATGACCGGGGTGATCCCGCTCCCGCCGGTCAGGAAGAGCATCTTCTCCGGCGGCGGGTCGGGCAGGACGAAGTCGCCCTTGGGCGGCGCCAGCCGGACGATCGTGCCCTCGGCCACGCCGGTGACGAGGTGCTGGGACATGAAGCCCTCGGGCATCGCCTTGACCGTCACCGACAGGTGACCCTGGTCGCGCTTGGGCGGCGAGGTCAAGGAGTAGGACCGCCAGTGGAACCGGCCGTCGACCTGCACGGCGATGCCGACGTACTGGCCGGCCTGGTGGTCGAAGCGACCAGCCCCAGCCCGGCTTGATGACCAGCGTGACGGCGTCGCCGGTCTCCTGGACGACCTTCACGATCTTCCCGCGCAGCTCGCGGGCGGACCACAGCGGATTGATCAGCGACAGGTAGTCGTCCGGCAGCAGCGGGGTGGTGAACCGGGTCGCGGCGTCGCGCAGCCGGCGCACGCCGCGGGGCAGGCCGGTCGGTGTGGTGCTCACGTTCCACCTCGGGGGTCTGGTCGTCATCAGGTTGTGCGGTACTAACGGTACCTAGAAATTCAGTTTACGGGTACTGCAGGTACCGATACCCCCTTCGACCGTGGCGACACTCGTCTCCGTGAGCCCGATCACAGCCGATGGGAATTAGTTCCCGTACCGGGGCGTCCCACACCTGTTCGGCGGCGCTTGACTCGCAGGAGGAGCGGGAAACACGGACAGGAGGGCGTCGTGACGCTGACGCAGGGGCCCGGTGCGCCGTCGGGGGGCGCGCCGGGCCCATGGGCTTCACGGTTCACGGCCCCGCGGCTCACGGGCCCGCGGGTGGTGGCCGTCGCCGCCGCGGTCGGGCTGTCGGTGGTGTGGATCACGACCGGCTCGTTCGTGTTCGCGGTCCTGGTGCTCGTCCTGATCGGTGCGACCGCCGCGCTCGCCGCGCTCCTGCTCGGCCGCCGCGACCCGCGGTCGGGCGACACCCACCTCCCGGACGCCCTCCCGACCACCGACCTCAGCCCACCGACGCCGGGTGAGCGCGTGCGCCGCGCCCTGCGGGGGCTCCTCGCCCGCCCGTGGGTCCGGGGCGACGGCCTGGTGCGCGCGGCGACCGCCCGGCTCGCGTCCGAGGACGCGCTGGTGTGGACCCCGCGCGGCCAGCGGGTGGCCGCGCCGCACCTGTGGCTGGAGTGGAACACCACCGACATCGTCGAGATCGCCCGGCGGTGGCCGCTGGAGGTCCTCGCCGACGAGCTCGTCGCGGGCTACCTCGAGCACGCCCGCAGCACCGGCGCGCGCCGCATCGCCGCGCGCACCTGGCTCCATGTCCTGGCGAGCGCCGACGTCCCGGTCGGGCGCGTCGTGGTCACGGCTGCGTTCTCCCGGCCTCAGGAGACACCGCTGGTGTCGACGGCGGGCCCGGACGAGCGGCCCGCGGCCGCGCTCCCCCAGACCCCTCGGCCGGCTCCGACGCGGGAGCCGGGCGGGGACCCCGGGAACGCCGGGACGCCGCCGGGGCCCGCGGGCAGGCGGGTCCCGGCGAGCCCGACCCCCACGGTCGCGTCGGTGACCTCGGCCCTGGGCGAGGTCATGCGCCGGCGGTGGCCGCCACGCACGACGACCCGGACCGCGGTCCTCGTCGCCGAGACGCCGGGCGTCGTCGACGTCCCGCTCACCCGTCCGACGATCGCCCTGGGTCGGGACCCCCGCACGGACGCCGTGGTCGACCACCCGGGCGTATCGTGGCGCCACCTGACCCTCACCCGCCGGGACGCGCGGACGTGGACGGTCGCGGACACGGGCTCGACCAACGGCACGCTGGTCGCCGGGCGACGGATCGCCGGCCTCGGGGTGCTGCACGAGGGTGACACGCTCGGCCTCGGGCAGGACGGACCCCGGTTCCGCCTCGTCCTCGGCCCCGTCGCAGCACCGGGCCCGCGGCCGACGCCGACCCGGCGTGAAGGGAGGCCCCGACAGGAGGTGGCGTGACCCGACCGGCTCCCGCCCGGCGACCGGTACCGCCCGTCCCGCAGGCCCAGCGCCTGCCGATGGGCGGCCTGTCGGTGCTCGACGTGCGCACCGAACGGGCGCAGTCGGTGCCCTGGGGTGAGCGCGTCACCATCGGGCGGCGTGGCGCCGGTCCGGCCGGGGTCGCCCGCCACGTCGAGATCCCCGACGACCGCGTCTCCCGGCTCGCCGCCGAGATCGAGGTCCGCGACGACTCGTACCTGATCATCAATCGGCAGCGGCACGGCGGGCAGCTGACGCTGTTCGTGCCGGGTGTGCCCGGCAAGGACCGCATCCGCGCCGGGAACGGTCTGCTGGTGCGCGACGACCGGTCGTCACTCGGCCTGTGGCTCCCCGACGGCCAGGAGCTGACCCTCGCCCTGCTGCGCTTCGCCCCCACGGCGGCGGCGAGCGGGGCCAGCAGCGGCGACCTCGCCGGCGGGCGCACCCTGAACACCTCGCTGCCCACGGCCGAGACCTGGTGGTCGGTGCTCGTGGCCGCCTGCGGGCCGACCCTGATCGCCGCGGCCGACAACACCCAGGGCGGCCCGTCCCGCGACGTGCACGGCGACGCCGAGCAGATCGCCCAGTGGCACCGCGACGAGGGCCGGCCGGCCCCGAGCCCGAAGACCCAGAGCGAGGCGTTCCGGCACGCCCAGCGCTGGCTGCGCGGGCTGCGGCTCAACGACAAGACGCGCGGCTGGCGGATCGCCGTCGTCGAGCAGGCGATCCAGCTCCGCCTGGTCACCCTCGAGGACGTCCGCCTGCTGTTCCCCGCGCAGCTGCCCCCGACGCCGCCTACTCGCTGAGGTCGACCGCCGGCAGGTCGCCGAGCACCGCGAACGCCGCGAGGTAGGGCTCCACGTCACCGCGCACGGTGCGGGCGCGCAGCTGGTCGGCGGAGCGGCGCGACATCAGCGCGCGCGCCAGGTCGAAGTCCGTCGCCCGCAGCTCCACCGCGGCGTCGTCGGCGACGCCGGCCGAGCACCACGACCAGCTCGTGCCGACCAGCGCGATCGGGGCGAGCTCGCCCAGCCTGCCGGCGAAGCGACCCGCGAAGGTGTCACGGATCGCGGTCAGACCGGCCGTGTCCTGGCCACCGGGCTCACCGAGCGCGCCGCGCAGGTCCTGCTCGTGGATCACGACGTCGCCGAGCGGGCGGGTGCCGTGCGCGCGCATCCACGCCCGCAGGGGCTCGGCGACCTCGCGCCACTCGGCGACCAGCGCGGCGACGTCCCGGTCGCGCCGCGCCGCGACCTGCTTCTGCGTCCACGCCGCGTTGTGGTCGTCGGGTTCGTCGCCGGCGACGACGTCGGCGCCCAGACCGACCATGTGCGAGAACAAATCCCGCACCGACCAGTCCGGGCACGCCGGCACCGTCGTCGCCGCGCGTTCCGCCGGCAGCTCGCCGACCAGCGCGATGACCCGCTCGTGCGCGCGGGTCCACTCCTCGATGCCCTCGTCACGGTCCACGGTGGGGCATCGAACCACTTCTCAGCCGACGCCGAGCTTCTCCGCCGCCATCCGTGTGCCCTCGACCCGGTTGGCGATCTTCTGGAAGGCGATGTCGCGGGCGAAGTCGGGCGAGCCGTGGTTCGGCTTCTCGTCGATCGAGAACGGCGAGAACCCGCAGTCGTCGGTGGCGGCGAGCTGCTCCTTCGGGATGAAGTTCGCGGCGCGCACGAGGTCGTCGCGGACCTCCTCGGCGCTCTCCACCCGCGGGTTGAGCGGGTTGATGACGCCGATGTACGCCATCTGGTCGACGCCGTTGGCGTTGCGGAGGTTCTTGCCGATCGACTCGAAGACCGGATCCTTGTCCCGCTCGGACTTGAGCTGGATGAGGAAGTAGCCGGCGTTCATCTTGAACATGCTCGGCAGGAGGTTGTTGTAGGGCACGTCCGCGGAGTGCACGGAGTCGCGGTCGCCGCCCGGGCAGGTGTGCACGCCGATGTTCGCGCGCTCCTCGGGGGTGAACCGGTCGAACACCCAGTTGTTGATCTCGATGAAGCGGTCGAGCAGGCCCGCTCCGGTCCAGGGGTTGCGCGGGTCGGCGCGCGTCGCGAGCCTGCCCTCGGTGAAGTCCACGGACACCCGCTCCGCGCCGGCGGCGAAGGCCTGGCGGATGTCGCGCTCGCACTCGTCGGCGAGGTCGTGCTCGAACTGCTCCTTGGGGTAGCCGTCGATCTCGCCCTCGAGGGGGTAGAGCAGGTAGAGCATCGACGGCGCGATCACCGCCTGCTTCATCGGCGTGTGGGCGTAGCCGATCGACTTCTTCAGCGTGTCCGCGGCGTAGGTCTTGTAGCGGAACGGCCCACCGGTCAGGCGCGGGAGCTGACGGCCGTGACCGTCGGCGAAGATCGCGAAGTACTGGCCGCCGTCTCCGGCGAGGTTGTCGGCGAGCCCGGTGCCGGCGAGCGTGTCGGTGATCGGGTAGGTCGCGAACGACGACCAGCGCTGCTCGCCGTCGGACACGATCGGCGTGCCGGTCTTCTCCTGGCGGTCGATCGAGTCCTTGACCGCCTCGTCCTGCTGGGTCTCCAGCGCCGCCTTGTCGATCTCGCCGCGATCGTAGGCGGCGTAGGCGTCCTGCAGCTTCTGCGGGCGCGGCAGGGAGCCCACGGGCTCGGTGGGGATGCCGGTCTTCGTGCGCGGGTCGTAGCTCATCGGACGGGCGCTCCTCGTCGAGACGTCACTGCGGGCGCGTCGCGGGAACGGGGTCCTGGCCCCCCGGCGTGTGATCCCGACCATAGATGCTGGACCTGCGCCGGTCCACCGCCCTCAGGAGCCGGGCGGGACCTCCGGCCAGGCGTGCTTCGGATAGCGGCCCCGCAACTGGGCCCGGACCTCCCGGTAGGCCCCGGCCCAGAACGAGGCGAGATCGGCGGTGACCGCGACCGGGCGCCCCGCCGGTGAGAGCAGCGCCACGACGACGGGGACGCCGGCCAGCGTCGGCGCCGAGGTCCAGCCGAAGGCCTGCTGGACGCGCAGCGACACCGTGGGCGCCTGCGGGTCGGTGTAGTCGACGCGGACCGCGCGCCCGTCGGGGAGCGTCAGTGTCGGCGGGGCGAGCTCGTCGAGGCGGTGCGCCCGGTCCGGTGGGACCAGGCGGCGCAGCGCGGAGGCGGGCGTGATCCGGGCGAGGTCGGCGCGGCGGCGGGCGCCGGCGAGCTCGGGGCCGAGCCAGACGTCGAGGTCGGCGAGGAGCGACGCGTCGTCGACCGCGGGCCACGGCGGGCCGAGCGCCGCGTGCAGGAACGCGAGGCGCTCGCGCAGCGCGATGGCCGTCCCGGTCCACCGGAGCAGGCCGAGGCCCTCGTCGTGCAGGCCGGTCCGCAGCGCGGCGGCGACCGCGGCGTGGTCCGGGTGCGCGAGCGGCCTGCGGGCGAGGACCAGCGCACCGAGGACATCCCGGGTCTCGGCCCGCACGTCGCCGTCGACCCAGGCGACCTCGGTGATCGTCTCGCGCAGCGGGGCGCCGGCCTCGAGCGCGCCGGCCTCGTCGAGCGGCGCCGCCAGCCGCACGGTCGCGGTCGCCTCGCCGGGCCCGCGGGCGGCGTCGGCGACCGCGAGCCACGGCAGCCCGCGCAGCGCCGACGACGGTCCGAGCGCGGCGCCCGTCCCGCCGCTCATCAGGAGCTCGGTGCCGCCCGCGCGCCGGGGCCGGGCCAGCCGGTCGGGATGGGCGAGCCCGACGACGAGCCCGGCGGCGAGGTCGTCGGGGACCCGGGCGGCGCCGCCGTCGGGCGCCGAGGTGGGCAGCGCGGCACGGAGTCGCTCGACCTCGGCGCGCCAGCGCGGGTCGCGGGTCTCGCGGACCCGGCGCCACCGGGCGGCGAGGTCGTCCGCCTCGCCGGTCCCGCCGGACTCGTCGGAGAGCAGGGCGACGATCTCCGTCGCCCGGCGGACACCGACCCGGTCCGCGCCGTCGAGCAGCGCGCGGCCCAGGCGTGGGTGGATCCCGATCGCGGCGATGGCGTGCCCCCGGGGTGTCGCCGTGCCGTCGGCCCCGACGGCCCCGAGACCGCGCAGGACGGTGTGGGCGGCGGCGAGCGCGCCGGCGGGCGGCGCGTCGAGCAGGGCCAGGCCACGCCCGTCCGGCGTGCCCCAGCGGGCGAGGGCGAGGGCAAGAGCGGTGAGGTCGGCGTGCGCGATCTCGGGTTCGGGGTGCTCGCGGCGGTGGGCGTGCTCGGCCTCGGCCCAGCACCGCCAGACCGTCCCCGGCGCCTCGCGGCCCGCCCGGCCGGCGCGCTGGGTGGCGGCGGAACGGGACGCGAGGACGGTGACCAGGGCGCCGAGGCCGCGGGCGTGGTCGGTGCGGGGCTCGCGCGCCAGCCCCGCGTCGACCACCGACCGGACCCCGGGCACGGTCAGGCTCGTCTCGGCGACGGCGGTGGCCAGCACGATGCGGCGGCGCGGGCCCGGCCCACCGAGCACCGCGTCCTGCTGCGCGGCCGGCTGACCCCCGTGGAGCCGCAGGACCTCGGTGTCCACCGACGACCCCAGCCGCCGGGACACGCCGTCGATCTCGCCGCGTCCCGGGAGGAAGACCAGGACGTCGCCGGGACGCTCGAGCGCGCGCCCGACGACCGTCGCGACGTGGTCGAGCAGGGCGGGAGCCACGCGCATCCCGTGCGGCGGCGCCACCGGGCGCGGCGGCGGGACCCACTGCGTCTCGACCGGGTGACCGGTCCCGGCGACCCGGACGATCGGTGCCGGCTCACCGTCGCGCAGGGCGGCGGCCACGGGCCCGGCGGCCGCGGTGGCCGACGCCGCGAGCACGAGCAGGTCCGGGCGCAGGGCAGCGCGGACGTCGGCGAGGAAGGCCAGGGCGAGGTCGGTGTCCAGGTGGCGCTCGTGGCACTCGTCGAGCACCACCGCGGCGACGCCGTCGAGCTCGGGGTCGCGCTGCAGGCGCGCGACGAGAAGTCCGGTGGTGACGACCTCGACCCGGGTGCGTGCGCTGCGGCGGCGCTCGCCGCGCACGGCGTAGCCCACCCGCTCCCCCACCGGCTCCCCCAGGGTCGAGGCCATCCGGGCCGCGGCCGCCCGCACGGCGACGCGCCGCGGTTCGGCCACGAGCACCCGCCCCGCCGGGAGACGCCCGGCCAGCGCGAGCGGGACGAGCGTGGTCTTGCCGGTGCCCGGCGGGGCGACGAGGACGGCCGCCCCGGCGGCGTCGAGGGCCTCGAGCAGCTCGGGGACGTGCTCGCGCACCGGGAGCGCCGGCAGGTCGGCGAGCGCACCGAACCCGTCGGGAGGTCCCTGACGTGCGGCGACGCCCGGGCCGCGCGGCGGATCGGTGGGCACCGCACAGACCTACCACCGACGCGCGGCCCCGCGCTCTCACCACGCTCTGTGGCCCGTACCCGTGCTTTAGTGGACGAATGTCACGCGAGGGGGACGCGACGAACTCGGACGGTGGGCCAGACACTCCGGAGGCGATACGCCACGCACCCGGCTTCCTGGCCCGCCGTCTCCATCAGGCGTACACGGCGGCGTGGGCGCGCCGGGTCGATCCGGTGCTGACCGGACCGCAGTACTCGGTACTCGCCACCATCGATGCCCATCCGCACCGAGATCAGGGGTCACTGGCGTACACGGTGGCCCTGGACCGTTCGACCATGGCCGACGTGTGCCGGCGACTCGAGGACCGCGGGCTCATCGAGCGGACGACCGCGCCGTCGGACGGGCGGCGCAAGCTGCTCGAACTGACCGCCGAGGGCCACGACGCCCTCGAGCGGACCCGGCGGCGGGTCGCGGTGCTCGAGGGGGAACTGCTCGCGAGCCGGGTGGACGACCACGATCGGCTGCTGGCCGACCTCGAGGCGCTCTCGCAGCGCTGGGAGACGGTGGCCGCCGCGCCGCCCCCCTGAGCCCGGTCCGCCCGCCGTCGGGGCACGGGGTGGACAGGACTCAGCGTGCGGGCTGCTGGTCGCGGCCGGGGTCGGACGGCGCCTCGGCCGCCTGCCGCTGCGCGCGCATCATCAGCAGCGCCACGACCACGACCATCGTGGCCGCGAGCGCGATCGTGCAGACCACCCACGGCAACAGGGCACCGGTCTTGAGCGCGAAGAGGCCGAAGTACACGGTGACCAGGCCGTAGAGCACGGCCTGGAGGCGACCGAGGAAGCGGTTGCGGTCGGTGTCGGGGGGCGGCCACGTCATGGTGCCGCACGCTACCGGGAGCGTCCGCGGTGGCGGGACCGCGGACGTCATTGTCCTGGGGAAACAGTTTCGAAACACAACTGTCGGATACGATCGCCGTACTACGGCAATCGCCGGAGGATCCGTGAACCGGCCCGTCCGGGCCGCTACCGTGTCGCGACGACGGTGGCCACGGGCCCGGCCGCTGGGGGTGCGACGAGACGATGTCGGATGACCCGTGGTGGACGGTGCCCAGGATCAGCTGGTCGGACGACCGCCCGTCGGCGCAGCAGCGGGGGCGGACGACCCGGCATGCACTGCTGCTCGCGGCCGCGGACCTGTTCGCGGCCCGGGGCTACCACGGGGCCTCGCTGACCGACATCCTCGCCGCGTCCGGACGGACGAAGGGCGCCCTGTACTTCCACTTCACCTCGAAACAGGCCCTCGCCGCCGCCCTCACGACCGAGATCGTCGCGTCGTGGGAGCTCGTGCGGAGTGAGATCGCGTCGCGCGGGCTCGACCCGCTGAAGGAACTGCTCGTCGAGACCGACGCCTACGTGGGGCGCTGGACCTACGACCCGATCGTGCGCGGGGGCAGTGCGGCGATGGCCAGCGCCGACGTCTTCGTCGAGGACCACCGCAACTCGTACCGCGAGTGGCAGCAGTGCACGGCCGCCCACCTGCACCGCGCCCGCGACCGCGGATTGCTGCGCGCCGACATCGACCCGGACCGGACGAGTCGACTGGTCGTCGCGGCCGGGGCGGGGCACCACGCCTTCTCCGAGATCCTCCCCGGGCCGCCGGACTTCTTCGCGCGGATGACCGACACCTGGCAGGGGGTCCTGCCGGCCATCGCTGTGGACAGCTGGCTCCAGGAGTTCCGCGCATCGGGCTGGGACGCACGCCCCGCACCCGACCCGGAGGACTTCGTCCGGCTCCGAGCGCCCTGACCCGGTTCCGTCCGGGCTCCTCGGACGCCACGGCCGACCTCAGACGGGGAGCCGTCGTTCGAGAGCCGCCCAGCTGACGTCGTGCTCGTGCTCGGCGGCCAGGGCAGCGCCCCCTCCGCGGAGGCCGAAGAGGCGCTGGGAGAACAGCAGGTAGACGACCACGGCCACGTTGACGACCAGCGCGATGATGGTGCCGGGGCTGACCGAGCTGGTCAGCTGGAGGATCTCGGGGATCAGCAGCAGGGTCGTGAGGACGAAGGTGAGGTACTCGGCCCACCGCGCCCCCAGCCACAGGCCGATGCCCTCGGTCGCCTCGAACGCGGCGAGCACCACGAGCCCGGCGGCGATGAGCCAGAGGGGACCCGAGCCACCGGACAGGGCGCTGCGGAGCTCGTCGACCGCCTGACCGCCGAAGACGAGCTGGATGGCGTCCGCGCTCGACATCAACTGTTCCTGCAACGCGCCCAGATTCGCCACGACCGCGATCGCTCCGGCGGCGACCAGCGCGATGACGAGGAAGTTCACCGCCCGGGTGAGGGCGATGAGCCGGAGGATGTAGCGCCGCTTGAGAGGCCGGCCGCGGGAGGGCAGCGCGATCTCGTCCCGCGCGGGCAGGCCCGCACGTGCGGGATGGTCGGGACGAGGCATCAGCGTCCACGCGTCGCACCGCAGGCACCGGTGCCATCGCGTCCGGCCCTCCGCGTCGCGAACGACGGTCCGGTCCTCCTCCGACACATGGTCGGCGTCGAGGCCGACCAGCACGTGACCGTGGACGGCGCATCCCAGCAGCTCGAAGCTCAGCCGAGGGCGCTTCCGTCGCAGGTCGATCCCGGGGGGTGGCACGTGCTCGGCCGCAGCTGTCGACGAGGGCATCGGACCGGGCTACCCGTTCCGCCGGAGCGCGTCCCGCATCAGCAACCGCGACCTCACCGCACCCGGGCGCTCACGACTTGCGGGCGGCTCCGGAGTGGGCCGGCGAGCGGCCGATCTCTCGTCGGACGAGGAGACCGACGCCCGCCGACAACAGGGCGAGCGCCGCGAGCGGCCCGGCGATGTCGAGCACGACCGGTGCGGCGAGGACAGCGGCGTGGCGGGCCCTGCCGTGGTGGCGCATGTCGTCTCTCCTCTACGCGAGAAGCGGAGTTCCACTCAGGTCGGCGTAGTACCCGTCCGTGGGCCGAAGAATGCCCGCGCTCCTCAATCGGAGGACCGATCGGCGGCGTGATCGGGACCGGAGCTCCGAGCAGCGCGCCCTAGCCGTCGCCGTCGTCGTCGTCGCCGTCGTTGTCCGCCGGGGTCTGGGGCGGCGCTGCGGGCTGGCTCTGCTGACCGGGGACGGGCGCCTGCTGTATCGGGCTGCTCGGTGGCGGGCCGATCTGGCTGGTCGGCGGCGGGGCGGCAGGGGTGTCGTCGTCGTCGGAGTCGTGCGTGCTGAACACCAACGCGAGGCCGACGACAGCGGCCGCGATCGCGAGGACGGCCCCGACTCGGTCTTTCGTCAACAACGCGATTCGCCTCCTGTGGCGTGTTCACCGCTCGGGCGAACGGCGACGGACGATCGGGCGGAATCAGGCTCAGTCGGCGTCGAGCGGCACGCCGCCGAAGGCCACCAGGCTCACGACGAAGTAGACGGCGTAGAGCGCGAGCAGGACGAAGCCGTGCCAGCGGCGCAGCCTCCCGGTCGCCAGGAAGACCGCCGAGATCGCCGTCATCCCCACCAGGACCGGCATGTGCCAGACCAGGACGTCGTCGTCGACCGTGATCGCCCCGCCCACGAGCAGGATGATCCCGAGCTTGCCGGTCACCGAGAACACGACACTGCCGATGACGTTCGCGACGCCGATCTCCGGCGCGCCGCGGCGCGCGGG
This sequence comes from uncultured Actinomycetota bacterium, assembly GCA_963785135.1. Classification (GTDB taxonomy): domain Bacteria; phylum Actinomycetota; class Actinomycetes; order Mycobacteriales; family Pseudonocardiaceae; genus Actinomycetospora. The sequence goes on along the minus strand of CAWATV010000012.1, from coordinate 1,168,549 downwards.
CTCCACGGTGAGGAAGATGTCCTCGAGCGAGAGCGCCAGCGTCGCGATCGTGACGCCGAAGACGGTGCCGTCGATCTCGAAGGTGTCGAGGATGCCGCCGGTGCCCTCTCCGGCGACCACGGCGCCGACGACGAGGCCGACCAGGGCGAGAAGAGCGAACGCGAGGCCCACGCCGGGCGAGTGCTGCCGTGCTTTGAGGAAGCCCTGGTCGACGCGCAGGTCGGGCGGCAGGTCGAAGCCGCCGAGCCCACCGCCGCCGGTGCCGTTCCCGGGCCGGGCCGGGCCGGTCCCGGTCCCGGTCGGGGCGTCCCCGGTCCCGCTCGCGCCGCCGCTGCCGCGGGTCAGGGTCGCCGTGGCCGCCCCGGCCCCGCCCGCGCCGACCTTCTCGAGCTGCTCGTAGAGCTCGGCGTTGCGCCATACCGGGCGTCGCGCGGAGTACTCGCGGTAGGCGATCCACCCGACGAACGCCACGAACAGCACGACCAGCACGATCCCGGTGACGAGCGTCAGCGCGCCGGTGAACGCGAGGGCGAACATCACCACCGGCGCGGCCACGTAGAGGACGAGGTAGTCCTTGGGCACGTCCACCGGGCACGGCGCGATGATCGCCGCGAGGGCGAGCACGACGCCGGTCATCGCGACCGTCGTCCCGATCACGGTGCCGAGAGCGACCTGGCTGAGGTCCTCGAGGTTCAGCACGATGCCGAAGGCGAGGTCGTCGAACTCGATCCCGGTGAAGACGACCGCGATGAGGAAGAGCGAGATCGCCCACCTGCTCGCGACGCCGACCAGATGTCCGATGAGTTTCTCGGCGCTGTAGACGAGCACCGCGACGCCCAGGACGAACTCGATGATCGGAATCACGGACAGCTCCTCGACACGCCGGCGTGGGAAGATCGCGTGATGATGGTGATCGGCGCCATCCGGTTGTGCAACGGGTTGACACCTACACCCGTGTGGGTTAGCCCGGATCTCCGCCGGACCGGCCGGAGCCTCCGGGCCTCGGCCGCCGTCCCGACGGGGCGGGCGGGAGGCAAGAAGCGCGACGTCCGCAAGCTGCCCGAGTACCTGAACGGCGGCGAGGTGGTCCTGACCATGACCGGAGGCCTCGTCGCCGGCAAGAACGGTCTGCTCGTCGCGACCGATCGGCGCGCCCTGTTCATCGCCGAAGGCGTCATGAACCACAGCTTCGAGGACTTCCCCTACGACCGGATCACGACGGTGACCTCGTCCCGGGGCCTGGTCTTCGGCAAGATCGTCATCTCGACGGCGGGCGTCTCCCGTGTCGTCGACCAGGTGGAGAGAGGCGAAGCCGAAGCTGTCGCCGCCGTCCTCCGCGAACGCGTCGAGGCCACGACGCGCGAGCGCGGGACCAGGGCGTCCTCACGAACGAGGAGTTCGACGACCAGAAGGCACGCCTCCTCCGCAGATAGGCGGAGCTGTCCGGGCCCCCGGACTTCCGGCCGAGGAGGTGCCACGCTAGGAACACTGCTGTGTCATCGACGACTGTGCTGGTCCTGGGGTGGGACCCCCGAACTGTGCCGGGCTACGACCCCACCCCGATCGTGGCGGCGATCGACCGAGGGGTTCGCCGCTTCGAGGAGCGCGGTATCTCCTACCACCTCGGTCTGGTGTCCTTCGACGACACCGCGGAGGAACAGATCGTCGAGCTCCTGCGCCGCGAGCCGTACGAGTGCGTGGTCATCGGCGGCGGCATCCGCAAGCAGGCGGAGCTGCTGGAGTTCTTCGAGGTCGTCGTCAACCTGGTACGGCGCCATGCACCGCAGGCCGCCATCGCGTTCGACACCACCCCCGACGACATGGCGGACGCCGCTCAACGCTGGATCACCTCCGCCTGATCCTTCCCGCCGTGCCCGGCAGCGCCCGCCGGCCCTGACATGGAGAGGTGCCTCGACCGTGGCGGACGAGCAGCCGGCGGACCCGGTCATGGTGCGCATCATGGCCGCGGTGGAGCGTTCCCAGTCCGGGGACAGACGGGGCGCGCGAGCCGACTTCGCCGTGATCTGGGACGACCTCGGGCGGGAGGGCGACCCGTTCCACCGCTGCACGGTGGCCCATTACGCCGCGGACGTCCAGGACGACGTTCGCGAGGAGTTGGCGTGGGACGCGCGCGCCCTGGAGGCCGCGAACGAGGTGACCGACTCCCGGGTGAAGGAGCATCACGCCTCGTTGACCATCGAGGCCTTCTACCCGTCGTTGCACCTGAACCTCGCCGAGGACCATCGGAAGCTCGGCGAGGTCGACATGGCACGCCATCACATCGCCGCCGCCCGCGCGTGTCTGTCGGCCCTGCCGGATCAGGGCTACGGAGCGATGATCCGTGCTGGCGTCGACCGTGTCGGAGCGCTCCTCGACGCGGAGTCCGCCGACCGCTAGCGAGAGGTCGGTGCTGCGTCGATCTTCGCGGTAGCTCAGTCCTGATGCTGGGCGATGTTGAAGACGTTGCCGTCAGGGGCTCGGACGAAGAACCGACGCACGCCCCAGGGCTCCGTGGTGAGCGGGTGCACGATCTCGTATCCACGCTGCTCGGCCTCGATGAGCGCAGCCTCGACATCGTCGACCCTGATCGAGGCCACGGGGTCTTGCGGAGCACTCGCATCGCGGGTGAGGAGCTGGACGCTCGCCCCGCTGTCCGGAGAGGAGAACCGCGTCACCCACTCCATGTTGATGCTCTCGACGCTCATCCCGAGGTAGCCGGCGTAGAAGCTCCTCGCCGACGCGATGTCCGCCACGTGCAGGTTGGCGTAGACACTGGTGACACGCACAAGGTCCTCCTCCGTGCCGGCGACCGGCACAAGCGTCGCGCGCACACCGCGGTCATGTCGACTGCGGACGGTAGGCCGAAGGTGTCGGGGCCCGGACCACGGTGTTGCGGGGCCGCGCAACACGGACGGAGATGGCGAGCGACGCCTACAGTGCTGAGCGTGCAGGCACGCCCCGGACCGGCTGTCGCCGCCGACCTCGCGCGGCAGCTGCTGGCCCCCCTCGATGCACGTTACGAACACACGTGCCAGGTCGCCCGACGAGCCGCGGAGCTGGCGCCCGCCGTTCCCGAGACGGACCAGGACCTCCTCGTCGTCGCGGCCTGGTGGCACGACCTCGGGTACGCCCCTGAGCTGGTGCAGACGGGGTTCCACGCGCTCGACGGGGCGCGGTACCTCGCGGAGCATGGCCACTCGCCACGGCTGTGCGCACTCGTGGCCCATCACTCTGCGGCCTCGTACGAGGCGGAGGAACGAGGCCTGTCCGAGCAGCTTGCCGAGTGGCCCCGGGAGGAGGGGCCCGTCCCTGACGCCCTCTGGACAGCCGACATGACGACCGGCTCCCGTGGGCAGTCCTTCGACCTCGCCGAGCGGCTCGCAGAGACTCTGGAGCGCTGCGAGCCGGAATCCATCGTCGGTCGAGCGACGAGTCGGGCGCAGCCCGTGATCGCCGGCGCGATCGACCGCACGGAACGACGTCTCGTCGTGCGCCGTCCTGGGCGATCTGCGGGCTATCGGCGCCGGTGAGCGTCGGCTGGGTGTCAGCACGGTCATCGTCATCCGCCGTCGACCTCGCGGGGGGTGGACTCTGCGGATTCGTCGAGGTGGAAGCGGTCGGCCAGCAAGGCACTTAGGAGCGCGAAGCCGAAGACGTCGTAGGTGGAGCGTACCCGCGGGTCGCCGATCACCAGGATCGCCACCACCGCGACACAAGCGAGGTTCAACAACAAGAACGCCTCCCCACCTCGCTTCCCCTCTTTCCGTCGCCGAGAACTGAGGCTCATCGATTCGATCACGATCCACGGCAGCAACACCGAATAGATCACGTTGGCCGCCTGTACGACGTCTCGCGGCCAGCCCTCGCTCTCATTCTGCGGCCACGGCATGGTGGTCGCTGTCATGTCGAGGACGTTGCGACCCAGTCGAAGGAGGTGTTTCGGCCCGTCCTGCGCAATGCATTTCCAGCCGAGCTCGAGGAAAAATCCTTCGTCTCTGACGTCGTGATTACTGACCACATAGTCGCCCGGGCGCCCCGCCTGACCCGGTACGGGATGTCGGACCTCGGCCGTCTTTTCATTCTTCGCGTTGAGTGTCGTTATCTGCCTGGCCTCACAGTGCCCGAACCAGAAGTTCAGGCCTCCGTTCGTCGCGAGGCCGGTCAGCTGATTCGTCGCAAGGCTGTTGTGGACGACGACCAGGGCCAGGACCGCCACCAGACCGGCCACAAGACAGGAGATCGGCGCCAACTTCCTTCGCGAGGCGAAGAACACGATCACGAGCACGAGCACGATGTTGATCAGCAACTGTGGGCGGACTGCCGTCGCGGCCCCGCCCAGCACCCCGGACAGCAACGCGAGGGTCGCTGCCGTTCCACCCTCGCGACGAGTCGCCGCGACGGCCGCCCAGAGCGCCGCGATCAGAAACGCCAACGCCGGCGTCTCCGAGGTGAAATAGCCTCCGTACGTGATGAACAACGGCCACCCCGCGCACAGGACTGCCGTGAGGGCGGCGGCTGCAGGCGTCAGGAGTTCCCTCGTCAGCCGCCACGACATGTAGACGGTTGCGGTCGACAACAGGCACCACAACACGGCCGCGACCCACAAGCCGGCCTCGTTACCGAAGAGTCCGAGCGGGATCGAGAGCAGCATATGCGTGCCCGGCGGAAAGAATGCGTCGTCGGGTGTGAGGGGTGCGCCCGATCCGAGCCGCACCGCGCGAACAACATATGCCAGCATGTCCGAGTAGAGGTAGTTCACCGGGGGATGGATGACGAGAATCCAGAGGATTCGCAGGCCCGCCCCAAGGACGATCGCTCGGACGGCGATGCGATCCCAGTCCCCCTCGCGGCGCCGGAACCGGTCCATGCGGTCGGAGACCGACGACGACGACGTGTCAGTCATCGGAATGCGGTGCCCACTTCAGCAGGACTCGTTGCTGACAACCGGGTCGCGCCCAGCTCCCGCTCCGGTTTCGGGTGGCGGCGAGTATTGCGGCACGCCCATGCTCCGCGTGACCGTAGCGTGGGCGCACTGCTGGCATAGCGTTCGACGAGCTCCTCGTCCGCGCGGTCGTCATTCCCTGCGAGAGTGCGCCCGGGAGTGTCGCACAGCGGCTCGAGCGCGCGAGGCCGATCGGCTCCGATCGGGTCCCGAGCACAAGGCGCGCAGAGAAGGTCTTTGCCCGGGAGGGTTGCGGTCCGTGCTGCGCCGTTCATCCTGGTCCCTTCCCTGCTCGGCGCGGTCGCCGAGAAGACCGCCCACGCCGAGTGGGAGATCGGCGTCTACCTCACCGACCTCCCGATGCAGCACGGTGACCACCCGATCTTGGTCGAGCTCGACCACGACCGCCGCGTCGCCGGCCTCTCGCTGCCCAGCTTCGGCCCGTTCCTGCAGCAGCTGAAAGTGCGCAACGCGGTCGTCCGCCTCGTCGCCGATCTCACCAGGACCGGCGACGCCGGCCTCGACCACGGACAGCATCACCCGAGCCGCGTCGGACGCGCGGCGGGGAGGCACCTGCAGCCGGTCCGTGTCGTCCACGCCGGCGAAGGTCGGCAGACGCGGCGCTACGTGACGACCCGTTGGCGCGGGCGGGCCCGCCTGCTCGCCGGCATGGTGCGCACCCAACCAGCCCTGGCGCCTCGTCGCTGGGCATGCGCAGCGCGCTGGCCCCGTCCTGGGCACCAGCGCCTACCTGACCATCACCACGACGATCTGGCTGCTCTCCACCCGCCTCGCGACCGGCAAGCTCATCCTGACCCTGCTGGTGGCGGTCGCGCTGATGGTCGCCTGGATCATCGGCGCCCACCATCTCTGGGAACGCGCCCGCGATGAGGGCGAGCGCGAGGAGACCTTCCTCTACAACGCCTCCACCGCGCTGACCCTGAGCATCGGCGTGCTGGTCATGTCCGCGTCGGCATACGTGCTCACCCTGCTCGGGTCCTCGCCGGCGACAAGGGTGTGGAACGAGAAAACCCCTGGTCTGGGCCCCGTGCCGGGGCTGTGACCAGGGGTTTTGCTGGTGGGCGATACTGGGATCGAACCAGTGACCTCTTCGGTGTGAACGAAGCGCTCTCCCCCTGAGCTAATCGCCCTCAGCGGTGACGAAAGCCTATCTCACCCACCGATGGGGCTCTGCAGCCAGGTCCAGCTGTCGAGGCCGACCCAGCCGGCGACGAGGGAGAGCGCGCCGAGGAGCCACAGGGTGGCCAGGACGATCGCGAAGGTCGCGAGGCCGACGAGCAGTTTGACCACGAGGCTCTGGCGGCTGATCCAGGCGACCCACTGGTCGTAGTAGTAGCGGGCGAACCGCAGGACACGGCCGGCCCAGGTGAACTCGGTGGCCAGGATGCCGAGGCCCGCGAACACGATCAGCCAGCCGGGCCCCGGGTACGGGATGGCGATGATGCCGAGCACGAGGACGAGCGTGCCGATCACGCCGATCCCGATGCGCCAGGCGAGGTTGGTGCGGGGGTTGCGGCGCACCCGGGCGCGGAAGTGGCGCAGCCGCACGCGGAGGGTGCGACGGCGGGACGGTGGTGCCGGGGTTGCCGTGGCGGTCGAGGGTTCGGCCGGTTCGGTCAACGTCCCACCTGTCCACTCGCGACGATCTCGGTCGGCGAGGCGGGTGCGGTGCGGCCGGGCTCGAGGGACACCGCGAACGCCCCGTAGGGCGGCGCCTCGGCACTCGAGGGTACGGAACTGACGACGGGGCCCTGACCGGACACATCGAAGGTGCCGAGTGCGGTCGGCGTGCTGCCCACGAGACCCCAGAGCACGTAGATCTGATCGCTGCGGTTGGCGTCGAGCGCGGTGGCGAGCAGGCGCGGGCCGGTGCCGGCGTCGACGACGAGGCCGACCATGGCGCCCTGCGGGTCGGCGAGGCTCGCGTGGGCCACTCCGGGGGTGCCGGCGTCGTGCAGGACCTCGACCACCCGGGCGTTCTCGGCGGCCGCCGCGGCCTGGGCGTCGCGTTCGCTGCGCAACTGTTGATTGGCGACGACGAGCCCACCGACGACGGCGATGGTGACCGCCACCGCGGCCACCGCCAGCAGTCGCGAGACCCGGCGACGACGCGCGGCGAGCGGAACCACGTCGGCGGTGGTCTCGTCGGCCGTGGTCTCGTCGGCCGTCGCGTCCGTGCCGCCTGCGTGATCGTCGACGGTGCCGTCGTCTTCCTGCGGGGGCTCGACCTCGTCGATGGGCGGGGACACCGCGGTGCCGTCCTCGGCGACCGCGTCCATCAGCCGGCGGCGGAGGCGGGGCGGGGGGTCGACGGGGGTCACGGCGACGGCGAGGAACCCGAGGGTCTCCTCGGCCTCGGCGACGGCGACCGCACAGCGCTCGCAGCCGGCGCGGTGGAGCACGAAGTCCGCCTCGTCGTCGGGTTCGAGGGTGTGCAGCACCCAGCCGACGGCGAGCTCCTCGTGCAGGTCGAGGTGGCCGGGATCGACGCGGTCGGTCATCGGTCCTCCTCCGGTACCTCGACGTGGGGACCCAGCAGGGTGCGGAGCTTGCGGACGCCGGCGAACATCCGGGACTTCACGGTCCCGAGCGCGACGCCGGTCAGGCTCGCCACTTCCCGCTGCGTGTAACCCCCGAAGTAGGCGAGCGCCAGCGCTTCGCGCTGGTCGACCGGGAGCTGGCCGAGGGCGTCGCGGACCTTCCCGGCCACGACGGCCCCGAGCGCGGCCTGGTCGGCACCGGGCCCGGCCGGGACGTTCCACTCCTCGCTCTCCAGGCTCCCGGGCACGACTCGCTTGCGACGGGTCACCTCGCGGCGCACGGCGTCCACCGCGCGGTGGTGGACGAGGGTGAGCAGCCAGCTCGACACGGCGCCCCGGGCGGGGTCGAAACGCCCGGGGTCCCGCCACACCATGAGGAACGCCTCCTGCACCACGTCTTCGGCGAGCGTCTCGTCGACGCAGATTCGACGGGCGAGGGAGTACGCCGGGCGCCCGAATCGGTCGTAGAGCTGCTCGAGCGCGTCCGAACGGCGCAGGACGATCCGTTCGAGCAATGTGGCGTCGGTCACATCCTCCGAGCGCGACTCGTTACGCTCCGGAGCCGCCTCCGAGCGTCGCTGCGAGCCATCCGCCACTGCCTGAACCTCTCCTCGGATGTGTGTGTCCGGGACAGACAGGTGTCAGGCTAGTGCTCCTGGGTCACCGGCGACCGCCCGGCCGGGGTGGGTGCATCGTCACGCAACCGAACCGAGTAGGTGCTCATCCGGGTGTCGATGGGGTGTGATGCATGCGTGGGCCGGGTGAACCGGCGTCACAGGCTCGTCCGCCAGTCGTTTCTCCCGACGACAGCAGCGTGCGAAAGGCAGCCCTCATGCTCAACGACCACACGACGATCCGCTCCACCGCGGTGTTCGACCTCGTCGGTCCGCCGAACCCGCCCGTGCCCGTTCAGGTCGAGATGCGATACGACACCCGGGACCCGTACGCCGTGCAGGCCGCGTTCCGCACCGGCCGCGCCGGCTGGGTGGAGTGGGTCTTCTCCCGGGACCTCCTCACCGAGGGCCTCATCACCGCGGCCGGCGCCGGCGACGTCCGCATCCGCCCGTCGGACGGCGACAGCGAGGCCATCGAGATCGAGCTCAGCTCGCCCTCGGGCCACGCCACCTTCCGCGCGGCGAGCCGCGAGGTGTCGGAGTTCCTGACCCGCACCCACGAGATCGTCGCTCCGGGTGCGGAGGACGACTGGCTCGACCTGGAGCATGCTCTCGGGCTGCTGCTCTCCAGCGACCCGAGCTAGGGAGCCCCCCCCCCCGGGAGCCTCGGGGGGCCCTCGATGCAGTACTGTTCTTCACGTCGGCCACGGCGGGTAGCAAGATCAAACCCGCCGGCCACATGCGGACGTAGCGCAGCTGGTAGCGCATCACCTTGCCAAGGTGAGGGTCGCGGGTTCGAATCCCGTCGTCCGCTCGGGAGGCCCCTCGGCGTGGGCCGGACGACCTCCGGAATGCCAAGGCGGAGTGGCCGAGTGGCTTAGGCAAGGGCCTGCAAAGCCCTGTACGCGGGTTCGATTCCCGCCTCCGCCTCGGGCGATTAGCTCAGTGGGAGAGCACTACCTTGACACGGTAGGGGTCACTGGTTCAATCCCAGTATCGCCCACCCCGAAATCCCTGGTCACGGCCTTGCGAGAAGGTCGACGGCCAGGGATTTCGTCATTCCCAGCAACGAAAGTCAGCGAAAAGTCAGCACAGCGCGTCATACCGGCTCCCGGACGCCCGCAGAGCCGTCGTCGCCCTGGTCGTCATCATCGTCGTCGGACAGGGCTTCGAGCACGCGACCAGCGTCATCAGTGCGGCGGGTGTAGAGGTCCATCGTGGTTGACGAGCGTTCGTGCCCGAGGACGCGCTGAACCATGTTTGGCGGGACCCCGTCGTCCACCAGCCACGTGGCGTACGAGTGCCGTAGGTCGTGGAAGCGAAGGCCGCCGGCTTGGTGATCGGCGGCCAGGGCGACCGCGGCGGCACGGGTCGGCACCGTCTTGGTGTGCTCCTCCCCCGCGTCGTCGGTCCATGTGGCGGCGAAGTCGTCGCCGTCCGCATCGACCTTGCCGAGCAGCCCGGCTCGCACCAGGGACGGGCGCCAGACCCGGCGGCGGAACATGCTGCGTCGCAGCGGAGCGCCCACCTCGTTCGCGAAGATCGGACCGTTCGGCGCCGTCGGCCACCGGTCAAGGTGATCGAGCAGGTCCGGGAGCACCCACGCAGGCAACGGAACGGTCCGCCGGCCGGCGCTCGACTTCGGGAACGGCTTGAAGGAGGTGTGGCCGTTGACCTCGATGACCGTCCGGATCACCGTGAGCGCCGGGCGCTCCAGATCGAGGGCGTCGCGCCGCAGCCCGATCGCCTCGCCCCACCGCAGTCCCGTCCCGGCCGTCGTCGCGATGAGAGCCCGATGACGCGCGGGCACCGCCGGCAGCAGCGCCGATCGCAGCTCGTGGCGGCTGATGATCCGCTCGTCGGTGTCGCTCCGGCGGACCTTGGGGAGCTTGACCTCCTCCCCAGGGTTGGCCGCGATCAGTCGGTTCCGCACGGCCGAGCGAAGAACGCCCATCAGCAGCAGGTAGCAGCGGGACACGGTGTGCGGCCCGCGCCGGCGCCCGAGGTCGGTGACCCATCCCTGGATCGAGAGGTGGTCGATCTTGGCCAACGGCCAGTCCGCCCAGCGGGGCATGACGTGGGTCCGCATGACCGATGTGTCACGGGACGTCGTGGTCTCGCTGGTGTTCCACGTCGCCATCCACTCGCGAGCGTGATCACCGAACAGTGTCCGGCCAGCATGCGGTGACACGTAAGTGCCCCGGATTTTGGAGACCTCTGCATCGGCGAGGAACGTCGCCGCCTCCTTCTTCGTGCGGAAGGTCTTCGCGCGCTGGCGTCCGCTGGGCTCTCGCCAGTGCGCCTGCCAGTTCCCGGCCGGGGTCTTCTTGACGAATCCCATCAGGCATCCCCTCGTTCGTTCGCCTCGCCGTTGAGCCAGGCATGGAATCGGTCGCGCGGAATGAGCCAGCGTCGGCCCATCCTTACGGCGGGAATCTCGCCGTCGCGAACGCCCTGATAGGCGACGCCACGAGCGATTCGGAGCAGCTTGGCAATCTCTTCGACGCTGTAGGTCAGCGTTTCCATTGGTCTCTCCGGTCTTGTGGTGGTCATGAGGCGGACCGACTCAGGGCGTCGCCGATGCCGCTGGCGATGGCGGCGATGACGTGGCCGGTCCCGGTGACAACGCCGGGTGCGACGACGGCGAGCAGGGCGACGGTGATGACGCCGAGGACGACCGCGGCGCCGACTGCTCGGGCGTTGGCGGCGATCACGGTGAGCAGGGCGGCAATGATGACGGCGGCGATCATCGGGTGGTCTCCTTGGGCGCCGGGACAGTGATCACGAGGCCCCGCGCTGGTGGCAGGCCTCTTGTCGTGACCGACGTGGCCCCACGCTCGCGACGCGCGCGCCGGGCTCGTCGGTAGCGGGAGCCGAGGACGAGCAGCCCACACATGACGTAGGCCGCGACGACCAAGCCGAACATCAGGAGGAACAGCCACCGCGGGGAGTCGGCGGCGAGCGAGGCGGCGGTCATGACGCGTCCCGGCGCTTGCTGCTCTTGGTGGCCAGGGCGGGGATGTCCTCGTGGCTAGGGCTGGCGTAGGCGGCCGACAGCCAGCTCATCTCGGCGTCGTCGTGGTAGTCGGCGCGAACCTTGACCGGATCGCGGCGGTCCTCGTCGTCGACGACGTAGCCGATCCCGGGGGTGAGGGAGTTGATGTGCTCGCAGAGCGCGCCGCGGTCGTGGGCGTTGTCGCCGAGGACCATGGCGACCTCGGTGTCGGAGTCGAGCCGCAGCCCGACCTTGACGGTGAACAGGTTGCGCAAGTCCAGGACTTCCTTGCGCGGGTCCTGCACGCAGCCCACCACGGAGAACCCGGGGGCCCGGCCCTTGGTCAGCAGCACCGCCAGGGCGGCCTTCGCCCGGTCCTTGAGAGCCCGATCGGTGATGTACGCGGTCAGCGACGCGATCTCGTCGACGATGACGAAGTAGTGCGGCTCGTCGATGGTCGGCCGATGCAGCCGGGTCCGACCGCGGAGCGCTTCGCAGCGTTGGGCAGCGAGAACGGCCGCTGCTTCGAGAGCGGCGACGAGCTCGCCTTCCGAGTTCATGGCGAGCATGTGGAACAGGCCGGGGTACATGCCGAACTCCATGCCGCCCTTCGGGTCGATCCCGATGACCCGGACCCAGCCGTCGCGGATGGCCGGCGACAGCGCCCACAGCAGCGCGGTGACCACGGACCCCTTGCCCGGCGCCCGACGAGCCGGCGACGAGGAGGTGGCGACCGAGCAGCCGCAGCGTCCAGGGCCGACCGTCCTCGCGTCGGCCCAGCGCGAGCCGGCCGAGGTCCACCTGATCGCGGGACGAGTCCGCCGGCTGCGCGGCAAGAGGGTCGGAGTAGACGACCCGCAGCAGGACCCAGCCGGCCGACCGCGGATGGCGGGTGACACGGACCTCGAGGGCGCACCACTCGCAGGCCAGGGCTTCCGGCCTCCCTGTGCAGACTCTCGGGAGTGATCCCCGGGCACAGCTGGACAGTCAGCTCGTCGACGTGATGGCCGAGCCGTACCCAGAGCAGGCGGGGCACCACGATGCGCTGGGCGGCGTCGGTGGCCTTCACCCCGCAGGCGGCGAGGACGTCGTCCCAGGTGAAGCGGTAGCGGATGCGTCGCCAGAAGCGACGCGCCCGCGACTCGAACCACCTCGCCCAGGTACGTGGCGAGCGTTGGGACCAGACCCACACGCCGACGCCGGCCAGTCCGCTGGTCGCCGCGAGGGCCCACCAGCCGCCGAGGACGAGCGCCAGGAGGCCGGCCACGGCGAGCCCGCCGGCCGCCGGGATGTACAGGGCGGCCCACAGCACCATGACGGTGGCCCAGCTGCCCCAGCGCAGCGCCCACAGCGCCCGGCGCAGGGCGGCCGTGAGGATGCGCCCGGCCAGGGTGGGCGGCTCGTGGATGATCTGCGTGCGTTGTACGTCGGCGTGGCGGCGGATTGCCTGGCCACGGAACAGAGTGCCGCTCATCGGTGACAGCTCCCGGATCGAGACGAACGGTGTGAGCGCCGGGCAGGACGCTGCCGGTGGGTCTGCGACGAGGGAGCACCCGAGACCTGGACCTCGGTCACCTCCCACGACGAGGAACCGCAGGCCGGGCACACCTCGATGGACAGGGCGACGACCGTCCGGCCGTCTTTGGAAATCGGGACGGGGCACCACTGCTCCAGGCAGTCCCCGTCTCGGCAGGTCAGGACCAGCAGGTCCAGCGAGGCCGACGAGTCGACCTGAACGGGCGCGCCCATCAGGAAGCACCCCCGCTCGCGATCTCGAAGAGGGCGACCTGGTCGCGGCACGCAGGGCAGAGACGGTGCGTCCCGTCGAGATCGAACCCAGTGCGGCACTCGGCGCACCGCCCGACGTGTCGGGTGATGCACGACGGGCACCAGCGGGTGTCGGTGTGGTCCCCGGTGCGGAGATAGACCCCGGCGCAGTCACGGCACGTGCTGTGGCCGGCGAGGGCGCGACGGGCTGCGAGCTGGGTTGCTTGGCTCATGGCTACTCGCCTCCCCACCGCTGGTGAGCGGCCTGACGAGTCGTCCCGAGCTGGGCGCCAATCTGGGCCCACGAGAACCCGGCGGAGCGCAGCCCGAGGACCGCGGTGCAGGTGGCGTCCTGAACAGCTCGATCGAGAGTGGCGAGGTCGCGCAGGCCCGTCGATGTCGCCCGTGCCTACCCGGCGTCCGTGGGCGACGACGACGCGGCGCGCGAAGCGGGCGAATTCGTCGTTCTCGACGAGGGGCCGCATGCGGTGCACCGTCAGGGTACCGTTGACGTCCGAGCGGCGCTCACAGGGCAGGCGGTGTGTCCGGCCCGAGGCCCCGGTCGGGCGCATCAGGCGACCTCTCCTTCGGCCTGGCGCCGGGTCTGGCGGCGCTGACCGCCGGCAGGAAGGACCATGTCGGCGGAGAAGGTGACTTCGATGCCCTTGCCTTCCTTCGGGCGCTTGACTCGGGCCCGAAGGCCGACGATCTCCACCGGCGAGTACGGGGCGAGTTCGGGGACCTCGTGAGAGGCGAACCGGACGCTGAACAGCTCCGGCTTGCCGTCACGCCCGAAGGGCATGAGGACGTCCGCGACCTGAAACGGGGCGCCCGACTCCGGGTCGAGCTCGGGCGCGGTGCCCGGTCGGCGACCGTTGGGGGTGTCCTCCCACGCCATCACCGTCGCGACGTGGCCGGTGGCCACGACCGTGATCTGTGAGCAGTCCAGGAGGGCTTCGAGTTGGTACAGCAGCGACATTGCGGTGATCTCCTTGGTGGTGTCGGACAAAGCCCGTCGGATGGGCCCTGACCACGGGCCGCACGTGAAGCGCACGGCTGTCCGACTGCACCGATTGAGGCAAACGATGCACGCGATGCGAGGGTAGGCGATCGAGGCGAATGACGCAAGTGATGTGAGCGATGTGGCTGCGTCGATCGAGGCGAGACGACGTGAGAAGCTGAGGCGATGGCGGACACGGCGCATCGACTGGTCGGCACCGGCGAGGCCGCACGCTCTCTCGACATCGACCGCACCACGCTGGCGCGGTGGGCCGCTGCCGGCGCCGTGACGCCTGCGAGCCGCACCGTCGGCGGACACCTGCGGTGGGACCTGGACAAGCTCCGAGCGCAGCTCGCGGAACTCGGTGTCGGGCCGGCGAGCGACGGCGCGTAGAGCCGTGCCGCCGCTCATCGGACCCGCTCCCAGCCCGACCGCTCGGCTGAACGTGGCTGAGGGATCAGACGCGCGGGCGCGTATCGCCCCGTCCTCGTCTCGAACTCCACTGCGTACTGCGCCCGCCGGTGGCGGGCTTCGAGCCGGCGGCGCTCCCGCTGAGCCCCGACCCGCACAGATACGAGCGCACACGGCGCCCAACAGGAGCGCCACGACGATGGTTGCGGTCACCTCGAACATGCCGAGAAGTCGACCAATTCGAACCGGGCACCCGTATCAGGCGTAAATCCGGCATCCTGACGGCAATAGGCTGGTCAAGTTCGGAGGTGAGCGAGACGTGGACCCTCACGTGCCGGCGCCCGCCGACGCCTCCTGCGAGGACGGCCGAGCGTGGTGCGAGCGCCTCCAGGAGTGGCGCGAGATCACGATGGGCTGGAGCGTCTCGACGTTCCTCGAACACTTCACGTACCACGCCGGTCACCTGGGCGAATACAAGAAGGACCGCCTCGTCGAGGCCACCGCGAAGGACGTCTGGCGCTGGGAGAGCGGCGCCACTCCGACCATCCACGCGCAGACCCGGCGCATCCTCACGGCGATGGGGGCACCGCTCCCGTCGCACCGCCACCGGTCCAGAAATGACGTGAAAAGCCCGGGGGCCTGTCCTGGCTGTGCCTCCTCCGGCCCGGGACGATGCGAGTTGGGAGGACGTCCCGGAGCACGCCGCGGACCTCATCGGCCACGTGACGAGGAAGGACCTCTTGTTGAACCGCCGAGACCTCGGCCGTTTGTTCGCCACCGTGCTCGTCGGTGGTCCCTTGCTCGACCGGCTGGAGCGGTGGCTCTCCACTCCCCAGCTCCCCGGCCGCGCCTTCGCCGCCGGACCCACGTCGGTCGGCTACCAGGAGGTCGCCGAGCTGGAGAGCGCGGCACGCGTCTTCCGCACTTGGGACGACCAGTACGGCGGCGGACTCCGTCGCAAGGCGGTCATCGGCCAGCTCAACGAGGTCTCGGACCTGCTCCACGAGCACCACCCCGCCGAGATCACCCAGCGTCTCCACGGCGTGATGGCGCAGCTGTCCGAGACCGCCGCGATGATGTCCTGGGACACCGGGCACCAGGCCGTGGCGCAGCGGTACTACCTCATGGCGCTCCACGCGGCCCGCACGGCCGATGACCCCGCCTTCGCCGCCAACATCCTCGCCGGCATGGCCCGACAGCTCCTCTACCTCGGCGAGCCCGGCGACGCCCTCGAACTCGTCCGGCTCGCGCAGAAGGAAGCAGACGGCCGGGCAACACCCTCGGTCGTCTCGATGCTTCACACCCGGGAGGCCTGGGCCCTCTCCGCGATGGGCCGGCGCACCGGCTTCGAGCGAGCCACCGCGGCCGCCGAGGACTCCCTTAGCGGAGCCCACGGCAACGAGGCCCACTGGATTCAGTACTACGACGTCGCCGAGCTGCACGGCACGATCGGAGGCCGGCTGTTGGAAGTCGCCTACAAGCAGCCCGAGTTCGCCGACCCTGCGGCCGAACGCATCACCGCAGCCATCGACGCCCGCCGTTCCGGCCGACTCCGTAGCTCCGCGCTCGACGAAATCGGTCTGGCCGAGGCATCTCTCATCCGAGGCGACTTCGACGAGGCCACCCGCATCGGTAACGAAGCTTTGGACATCGCCGAACAGACCTCGTCCGACCGAGTCCGCGTACAACTCGAACATCTCCAGAAGCTGGCCTATCGCATCCCCACCCAAGCGGTTGCGAGCCTGCGCGAGCGCATGACGTCCGTTCTGTCCAGTCAGCCTGCCGCCAAGGAGTGATCTAGTGCGAGTCGCCGTGACGGGGCACATGGATGTCTCGGCTGACAGCTTCGAGCTGATCCGTACCGAACTCTTGAAGAGACTCAACGCGCTACAGTCGGACGGTGAGCTTGTTGGAGTCAGCTGCATCGCCAAGGGTGCGGACTCGATCTTCGCCGAGGCCGTCCTAGCGACCGGCGGCGTCCTAGAGGTCGTCCTGCCGTCTCCCCACTATCGCGAAAAAAAAGTCAAACCGGATCACGCGCCAGTGTTCGATCGACTGATCGCGGACGCCAGTCGCGTCCGAACCTTGCCGTTCGAGGAAGTCAACCGAGATGCTTATGAAGCCGCAAACGAAGCTCTGATCGACGACTGCGACCAGCTCCTTGCAGTCTGGGACGGGAAGCACGGGGATCGGAGCGGCACCGCGACCGTTGTCGAGCAGGCAGAATCACGTGACGTTCCGGTGGTTGTTATTTGGCCGCGTGGTGCGTCACGAGAGGGCGGCTAACAGCATCATCTCTCACTCGGGACGCCTAACAGACGAGAGGCGAGGGGGCCAGCAATCCAAGGGGATCTCTTTCGTGACGAGGAAGAAGAGCACGCAAAGCCAGCCGGAGACCATGTTCGACGCCTGAGGGTCTTAATTACCGTCAAGGCCGCCCCGAATCCGTCAATCACATATGGCGAGACGGTCTGCGTCGCGGGTGTTTCGGCCAGAGTCGATCGTCCTGGTTGGGTACGGCTGTATCCGGTCAATTTTCGTCACCTTGAAGAGGGCGACAGGTTCAAGAAATATAACATCATCGAGGTGGACGCTAGGCCCGCGCGAGGTGGAGACCCAAGGGTTGAGAGTTGGCGGCCCCAGGAGGGATCATTGGAGGTGCACGGGTTCCTTCCACCTTGGACCAAGAGGAAGAACTGGCTCGATCCCTACATCGACCGCTCGATGTGCGAGATTCAGAGGGGTACGCGCGGGCAACCCGACGCGCCGTCGCTCGGACTCGTGGAAGCCCTCGATGTGACGAGGCTGACTCTCGAGCCGCACCCGGGCTGGGATAGGGACGAGAAGAGGAAGATCGACGCCTACGTGGCTCAGTTAGGACTATTCGGCGGCCCTACTCCCACTCCTTTAGAAGCTCCGCGTTTACGGGGTACCTATAGTTGGAGGTGTAGCGACCGGGCCTGTAAAGGGCATAAGCAGGGCATTCTTGACTGGGAATTCGTTGCATTGCAGAGGAGATGCAATAGTAGCGACGACCCAACGCTCTCTGACATTCTTACGGAGAAGTTCATGGACGTTCCCACGAGGAAAGCACGGAACCTATGCTTCTTCGTCGGGAACCAGGCTAAGCGCACCAATACCTTTAGCGTTCTCGGGCTCTACTACCCCGACTAGCCCTGTAGAGGCATCAAGTGCAAGACCTTTGAGGAAACGACGGTACGATCTAGAAGGTAGTTGGCAATAATATTTCGATGACAACGCCGGGCCTCGCGCTCGTAACAAAAGAGAGCAATATGCTCACTGTCCATGCGAGCGGCCAGTTTTTCCAACGCCTGCTCGCCGGCAAAACTCTCTAGTACGGCGCGGAAGTGCACTAAGGACGAAACTTCTCCAGCGCGGAAAGGATCGCGATTCTCCCGCGGATTACCCAACTCGCGGAAATGAACGTACTCGATACCCACATCTTCGAGAGACGCAGCCAACCGCCTCTTCGACAATCCAGCCTTTCTTGAAATGGGATTCTGTCTGACGTCCACAACTGTGTCGACTTCTGCCCGACGGAGCGACTCGATCAGATGAGTGGCCGGGGCACCCTCGTAGCCCACTGTGGCGAGCGATCGCTCAATCTGCACCAGCACGCCGCCATCATGTCGCATAGACCAGACTTTGGCCTCCTGGACGTGGCCGGGTGCACCGTCCTAAGGGCGCCAGCGATCGTCGCTCCTCCAATGGGGCGGGGCGTCCGCCAGCCGCAGCGCGAAGGGCGGCCCATCGCTGCCGAGACATGGATCGACGCGCTGGCCTGACCTCACGGACCCGACCGGTCTCATCAGTGGCCGCGGTGAGGAGCCAGTCGTGGAGGAGGCGAACGGCCGGTTTGGATGACGCTGACCTGGGATGCCAATGTGCTGGATAGGGCTGAGCACGCGCACCGTACGCGTGCTCAGCCCTCAACTCAGGCGGCCGAGTCACCGCCCGCGATGCTCGCCCAGCTACGGACGATCAGCGCGGTCGTGCGCACCAACTTCGTGCCTCGACGCAGCGGCTTCACTGACCGTCGGAGGCCCGCACTCATGACCTCCATCGGTCGGAGCTGAACGAGGAACTGGCTGGCCGTCTCCTCGACGTCGGCCATATTCTCGACCTGAGTCACGGCTGCACGAAGGTTCTCGCGCAGCTCCTCGGTGCCCGGGCCACCGGTGAGTTCCCACGCCTGACGGAACGCGGCGTCCGCCTCCGTGGCTGCGTGCTCCATGCGGGAGCCGATCGCTTCGAAGCGCTCTGCGAGCGGCTTGGCATCGCGAGCCAGACGGATGATCTCGGGGTTGTTCGGTCCCTTCTGAGTGCTTCCCTTCATGCGCTCGCCGGACGAGGTGAACAGCGCCTGGATTTCGGTCATCACGTCCACCAGCTCGACGAACGCCTCGCCGATCTCCTGTGCGCGCTCCCCCAGCCGTTCGTCCAGCTCTATCAGGTCCGGCGCGTCGTCGTCGATCTCGACCTCGGAGCTTGCCTGGTCAAGCGTGGTAACGAGCGCCAGCCCCGAGCGCGCCGAGTCCTCCGAGGGGTCGAACCGCGCTTCGACGGCCTCCACGGCATCAACGAGGTCGTTCGCGAGCCCCAGTAGCGTGGAGTTCCACTCCGGAGAACCAGGGCCGGCGAACACCGCGGGCTGAATGTCCCGATGCTGGCGCCCGGCGATGATCTGGACGACCTGGTCAGGGCTGTCCGTCCTGACAAAGCTGCGACCGAGGACGATGACGGGGAGCAGAAGGTCAGTGGCGGAGAGCGCTTCCGCCCCGTGATAGAAGGCCAACAGCTCCTCGCGGCACGCGGGACGGTCGAAGTACCGGCGCGTGATCATCGGGATGAAGGCCAGGGCTCCGGAGACCCCCTCGCGGAGCCTCTCCTGCCAGTCCTCGCCCCAGCCGATGCTCTGGTGGTCGAGGAACACCTCCAGCCGACGGCCGCGGTCGGCCTCGGCGAAGCTCTCCAGCGACTCCTTGAACGGGACGACGAACTTCATCACCTGGTCGTCGTGGTGGGCGTAGCTGAGGAAGCACTGGATGGGCGGTTGTGCCGCCGCACTCTGCAGTGTCACGAAGTCTTGTCTCCCAAGGTCACACCGTGGAAGCACCTTGTTGTTGAGCTTTTTGCTCATCCCGGTAGGCAAGGCTTACTACTTGCCGCTATCGTTTGAGTGTCTAAGTCGCACGAAGCTTCGGGTTCACGGTGCACCCCGGTGGGGTGTGCCGCCCGAGGTGTGCTCAGCCTAACCGGGCGTCCAGATCTGTACGGGCGCCTCTGTATCGCGTTGCGCCGAGCGGCGTCGCCGATCGGCCGAATCCCTAGACGCTCCGCTACACGGAGTAGCTTATTGATGCGTCTGCTGATCAAGCTGCCCTCCTCATGGGCTAAGGAAGAGTTACAAGTATGTAGTGCAGGGTCTGTAGACCATACCGGTGACCGCTCGTCGCGAAGCTCGGAGCGCTCGTCGTGCCGAGGCCCTATCCGATGCAGCCCGCGAGCCAGCCGCCAGCAATGGATCGGGCGATCCGCCAGGCCCGAAGGTCGGCAAGGCCGCGTCCCTCACTCCGGTGGTCGTGTCGACGAGCGCAGCTCCTCCCTCCATCCCGAGCCAAGGGCGCGCAGCCACTCTTGCGCTGCATCAAGGCCGGCCCCCTCGGCAACGGCGAGCAGCTCGGACTCCCGGCCGCGGTGGCGTACGCACTCCCACGCGTCCGCGCTCAGCGCCAGACGAGCCTCGGCGTCGAGGTCCTCGGCGGCGACGTCCTCATCGGTCACCTCCGCGCCGAGCCCGGCGAGCTTGCGCAGGTCCCGCGACCCGGTCGACCAGGTGAGCTGGCGCCGGCCCTCGCTGGCCTGCTCCCACTCCCACCACCGCGCCATGGCCGACTCCTCGTAGGTGTCGACCGCGTCGGCGAGGAGCTGCATCGGAGTGCGACCGCCGGCGCGCCGGCCTTCCTTGCGGTGCGAGCCGGTGACCTCGTGGGCGATCTTGGTGAAGTAGTCGGCGAGGTCGCCGTCACCGAGCTGCACCCGGCGCAGGTCCCAGCCGTGCTCGTCGGAGGCGTCGAAGCCCTTGCGCTCCAGCGCCGCGCGCCATCGGGCGAACATGCCGCGCGCCGACGCCGGCCGGCGACCAGCTCGGCGGAGACCTGCTCGCCGAAGCAGAGCAGGGCGTGGATGTGGACGTGCCAGCCGTTGTCGCCGTCGGTGACCTCCACGACCCGCGCCCAGCCGAGCAGCCCGCCGAACAGCTCCTGGTCGGCCTTCCACGCTCCGCCCGAGGTGACCCGGGCCCACGCGTCGGAGAGCACGTCCCAGCAGCCGCTTGCGCTGCCGCAGGGTGTTCTCCTCGATGGCGTCGGCTTCGGCCTGGCGCTCGTCGAAGTCCCAGCGGTTGGCGTTCGCCGCCTCGTAGCGCGGCGCGGTTGTCCTCGAGCTGGCGCAGCCGCGCCCGCTCGTCCTTGGTCAGCCCGAGCCGGTCACCCGCGAGCGTGGCGCATGGTCAGGGTCAGCAGGAACGCCGAGCCGCCGCGCCTCGTCGACCGCGCGCATGACCTTGGACAGCTCGTCGGCTCGGCGGGTGGCGATCTTCGCGGCGCACTGCGGGCAGCCCACACCGAGCCGCAGGACGCCAGCCCGGAGTAGCCGGCCGTCCGCGTCCCGTCGGTGTTCGTGGTGACCGCGAGCGTCACGCCTCGCCTCGGGGTCGAGCGGTGACGCCGCAGTTCCGGACCCGCCGCAGGCTCGTGATCTTGCGGAGCTGCGCCCGTCGAGCCCATCGGCTCGCACGTCGGTGCTGGGCCTTCGCCACCCGCTCACCCGGGCTCAGCCGCTCGTTGGCTCCACGCCGCTGCCGGGTCCGGTGAAGACCTGTTCGCCCATTACCGAGAGCCGCCCCGCTCACCGGGCACCGCCCACGGTCAGGGCCGGCGCTGGCGCGCCGGCGGTGGCCGGCCCTTCCGGGCCGGCCACGCTCTCACTCCTGACTTCGTCCCGTTCCGCGCGGCCGGCCCCCGGGCCGGCCACGACGACGGCGACAGCGAGGACCTGGACCACGGGGGCGGTCGGGAGCAAGGCGGGCCTCCGGCGGCCAGGCGCTCCGCCCTGGACCCGGGCACCGGCCTCGGGAGAGCCCCCACGAGCGGCGAGCTCAGGGGCGGGGGAGTGGTGGTCGGGGCGGGGCCTCACCCACGACGACACGCCCGAGGGCTGCCAGACCGCCCGCGCGGCCGCAAGCGCCACCACGAGCCACAGCCGGCGGTCATCGACGCCAGGGGCGCTTGCACCCGCGCGAGCGGCCCGGCAGGGCAGAGCCCGCGCCGCCGAGGGAGAGACCCCGATCTCCAGCCCTGAGGTCGTCTCGGTGGCGACCCGCCGGGGGCTGCAGGGGGCCACCGGTCTGCTGGCCGGCGGCGGTCCTTGAGGTGCAGCCTCTTCGCTCCCAAAGGCCGGTTCATCCGCAGAGCCGGTCGGGATGGCTCCGTCGGCAGGTCTTCCTCCAGCCGCGAGGTCGTCACCGGCAGCGTTCCGCCCGTCGCACGGGTTGGCGCCACCGGGCTCGATGTGATGGGGCCGGGTCGCTGGCCCGTGGCGTTCTGGCCGCAGCTCGGGGGGGTAAGAACCGATAGCCGCTCCGGCCGGGTCGGAGCCCGTGTGCTCGCCGGTTCCGATCGGTGCACCACTTGGGGCACACTCGACGAGGTCGACCCAGTCCCCGTCGAAGGACGGCACGTGGATTTCCTGACGCGCGCGGAGCGTCTTCCTGAGCACCTGCTGGAGCTCACCGACACGCTCGGCCCCGACTTCGACGCTGCGGGGCTGCTCTACGGTCTGGCCCTCGCCAGCACCGAGCTGCTCGACATCGACGCGGCCGGAGTCCTGCTGCTCGACGAGCAGGGCCAACTGATCACTGTGGCCGCCACCGACAACAGCACCGATCACCTCGAACACCTCCAGGCCGCCACCCACCGGGGCCCGTGCCTGGAATCGATCCGCGACGGCCGCGGTGTATCGGTTCTCGATCTCGACCATGATCAAGAGCGGTGGCCCGAGTTCGCCCGGCAGGCCCGCGACGAGGGGTTCCGATCGGTGCACGCGCTGCCCCTGAGCCTGCGCGGCGACGTCGTCGGTGGTCTCAACCTGTTCCGCCGTGCGACGGGGGCGCTGAGCGACGCGGACCAGCGGATCGCAGGCCTGCTCGCCGCGGCGGCGGCCACCGGTCTGCTGCATCGGCGCGCGGTGCACCACCTCGAGACCGTCAACGACCAACTGCAGCACGCGCTGACCAGCCGCATCGTGATCGAGCAGGCCAAAGGCTTCCTCGCTGCCCGTCTCGGCACAGACCCGGAGGTCGCCTTCAACCTGATCCGGTCCTACGCCCGCCGGCGCAGCCAACCCTTGACTCAGGTGGCCCAGGCCGTCACCGACTCGCGCATCGACCTCACCTGAGCCAGCTGCGGGTGCGACAGCGCAGCTAGGACAGTCGGAGCGTCCAGCGAGCTTCGTAGCCGCGGTTCCATCGCTGCGCTCGGCGACGGTGTCTACCAGCCGACCGCCGCCAGACGGGGGCGAGCCCTGGACACCAGACGAAACAACGTCCACCCTCGGGTCCAACGCCGGCCATGCCCCCGCCGTCGACAGCCTCACCAGTTGAGGTCGATGAGCGAGAAGAGACCGGATGGACCCCCACGACGCTGAGCTGTTTGACCCTGTGGTCCACCAAGCAGAAGGTTCGCTCGCGGCGCGACTGAAGGTGCCGATCGACCAGGCCGCGATGATCTTGCGCATCCGCGCCAACAGCCTGGGACTCCCGCTAGGCGGTATTGCTGCCGAGGAGATCGCGCCGCTCAAGGCACGGAAAGATCCGAACATTGCCGGCTCCTGCTGAGCAGGCGGCGCCCCCGGCTGGACCCGGCACCCCTCGAAGGCACGGGCGTGAACGGCGTGACCCTCAACCCCGGTCATGTTGATGCGCCCGCGAAAGGCGTCCCCGTCCGCTGAGCGCCCCCTCGCGGACGGGGACGCCGTTCACCGACGCTCTTCTGTGGGCGCCACCGAAAGACGCAGGACGCGACGCGCAGCGACGGAACGATCAGCGCCCTCGGTGTTGATCGCGGCTCATTGGCAGACGCCGGTGGCGGAACGCGGAACCACCACGGAACAGATCGGTGCTGGTGATCGCCGTCAGGCAGCGTTCTCGCAGGTGAAAAGGCATCCCGGACGCTGCCCGCCAGGTACTCGAGAAGGACCCTCGCTCGGCGATCGCACACGCGTTCGATGGACATCGGACCTGATGAGCGGGAGCCTCGCTGGCCATGCGGACGATCAGGACGTGGCGCGCACTCCGCCGTCAGGGACGAGGATTGAGCCTCTGAGCCGTCGCTCGCGGGTGGAACTGAGCGCAAGCGAGAAGTCATCGAGAGGGACATGAGCCGATGTCCGTCAGCATCACTGGACGACAGGAAGCCGCAGCTCAGGCGGCACCGGGCGGCACCGGGCGGCAGGGCCCCCGAACGGTCGGACCCCATTGACACGGTAGGGGTCACTGGTTCAATCCCAGTATCGCCCACCCCCGAAAGCCCTGGTCAGACGCTCATAGCGAGCGACTGACCGGGGCTTTCGCCATTCCCGGGTCTCCACTCGGGCGACGGGTCCGTAGATTCCTTGAGGTCATTGGCCACGAGATCGGCTCCATGATCCCATGTCAGGTGGCCGGCGCGGACCGCACGGGGCCGAGACATGATCTGAAGCTCTGTGGCCGGTATCGACATGCTGGGCGGCCGGGCGTGTCGCGCAGGTGGACGGAGCATGGGACCCCAGCTGGGTCGGGACCGAGCAAGTGCGGTACTTCACCATTGAGGACCGCATATTGTCGCTACGGTCGGCCCCTCTCCACCATCCATCGTTTCCCGAGGACGAGATGGTTGCCTATACCATCTGGGAAAAGGAAACCTGAAGGCCCCGTCACCCGCGGCGGGCCCGCATTTCCGCGCGCAGGCTCCAGGCGTCGGCCACCGGTCCGAGGTGCGCGAGCTTCTCGGGGTTGATCACCGTGCGGATCGTCTGGATCCGCCCGCCCAGGATGTCGAGGACGACGATCGCGACGATCTTGCCGGCCTCGTCACGGAGGATCGCGCCCGGCTGGTCGTTCACTTCGCGCGGTTCCAGCACGACGAACCCGCGCTGCATCGCGGCGAACGCCCCGATCAGGCGGGCCACGTTCTCCGACCCGACCACCGGCCTGGTCAGCGCAGGTCCCTTGTCCCCGCCGTCGGTGACCGTCTGCACGTCGGCCGCGAGCAGCTCCTTGAGCCCGTCGACGTCACCCTCGCGGAAGGCGTCGAAGAACCGGGTGGCGAGTTCGTCGGCTTCTCGACGGTCCGCGTCGAAGCGCGGCCGGCCCTCCTCCATGTGGCGGCGGGACCGCACCGCGAGCTGACGGCACGCCGCCTCCGAGCGGTCCACGGCCGCCGCGATCTCCGGGAAGCCGAACCCGAAGACGTCGCGGAGCACGAACACCGCCCGTTCCAGGGGGCTCAGGCGTTCCAGCAGGAGCAAGGCCGCCATCGACAGCGAGTCCGCGAGCTCCGCCGACCGTTCCGGGTCCTCGTACGGGTCGGTCAGCAACGGCTCGGGGAACCATGGTCCGACGTAGGTCTCCCGCCGGACCCGGGCCGACCGCAGCACGTCGATCGCGATCCGCGTGACCACGGCCGACAGGAACGACTTCACGGACGCGGGCTCGGTGGCGGACGACTCGTAGCGCAGCCAGGTCTCCTGGACGGCGTCCTCCGCCTCGCTGACGCTGCCCAGGATCCGGTAGGCGATCGCGAACAGCAGCGGGCGCAGCGCGGTGAACTCCTCGGTGCGGGTCACCTCGTCAGCCGGCCACGGCCGGCGCGACAACACGGTCGGCGTGCGGCCAGCGGGCCGCGCCGGGCAGGCGTCGTTCGACGCCGATCGCGGCCACGACACCGCGGATCTGGACCCGCTTGGCCAGCACCGCGGACCGGCCGGTCAGGGGCCGCTCCCGCGCCACGTCCTCGCGGGTGGTCGGTTGCAGCACCGCGTGGCGGCTCCCCAGGCTGACGCACCGGGCGGTGAACCCGAGGTCGAGCGCGGCATCGCCGGCCTCGAGCCCGAGCGCCTCGGCACGCAGCAGGTCGGCGGCGTGCGCAGCCGACGGGAACGCGAACTGGCACGACATGCTGTACCGGTCGCCGCCGGGCCCGGGTGCGTGCCCGGCATCGCCCACGGCCAGCACGGCCGGGTGCGAGACCGACCGCAGCGCGGTGTCGGTGAGCACCGCGCCCTGGGCGTCGACGGCGATCCCCGCCTCCCGGGCCAGGGGTGGCGCGGCGAACCCACCACACCAGACGGTCAGCTCGGACCGCACCTCGTCGCCGCCGTCGAGCAGCAGCCGATCCGGCTCCACCGCCTGCACGCGCATCCCGCCGAGGGCCTCCACCCCCAGCCGGTCCAGCGTGCGCCGGACGTGCTCCCGCGCCCGCGGGGTGAACCAGCCACCGACCTCGCCCGCCGTCACCAGCCGGACCCGCACGTCCGCGCGGCTCTCGGCCAGCTCGGCGACCGTCTCCAGGCCCGTGAACCCGCCGCCGACGACGGCGACCTCCGCGCCCGCCCGCAGCGCGGCGAACGCGGGCCGCAGCCGGTGCGCGGCCTCCAGATCGCCGACGGCGTGGACGTGCTCGCCTCCCGGGACCGGCACGGGTTCGGTGGTGCTACCGGCAGCGAGGACGACCCGGTCGAACGGGACGTCGCGCAGGCCACCGCGCCCGGAGACCGTGGCCCGCCCGCGGTCGGGATCCAGGGTCGCGACGTGACCCTCGACGAACGTCACGCCCGCCCCCAGCATGTCGCGGAGCCCGGGAGCCGCGACCGGTCGCCCCGTCGCGACGTGGTGCAGGCGGAGCCGGTTGACGAACCGGGGCCGCGGGTTCACCACGGTCACGTCCACCTGTCCCCGTGATCGACCGGCCAGCCGGACGGCGGCCGTCGCACCCGCGTACCCGGCGCCGACGACCAGGATCCTCATCCGGCTCTTCGTTGATGTGCTCATGCCCCCGGGACGACGTGGTGCTCCGGGTTGTGACATCCCCGCCGAGACGGTGGTGCGGCGGCGTCAGCTCTGGTCGTACTTGTCCGCTTCCTCGGTGCGCTGCCGCGCGAGCTCGAGGGCGTGCTCGGCGGACTCCTTGTCCGGGTAGGGACCCAGGCGGTCGGCCGCGCGGCAGCCGTCGTAGCCCTCGACCCGGTTGTGCTTCAGGCAGTAGTACCACTCGTCCTCGTGCGCCACGGCGACACTGTCGCACTCAGAAGTCGCCGTCGGCCACCTGGAGGACGGTCAGACCGATCCCCCGCCACGCCCGCACCACGCGATCGCGGTCGTCGAACACCGCCACGACGTCGAACGCCGCGCGCACGTGGGCGTCGAAGAGCTCGAGCTTGACCACGGCGTCGTCGCGCGCGTCGCCGGCCGGCCGCATGAGCAACGCCTCCACCGGCACGCCCACGTGCTCGTCCCACCACGCCGCGGTCACCGCGCGGTGCTCCTCGGAGCGTCCCGAGCACACCACGACGCGGTACCCCGCGGTCGCCATGGCGCGCACGCAGGCGATCACCGCGTCGTGCGGGCCGTCGTCGGCGTAGCGGGACGTGTCGTGAGGGTCGCGGTCACCGCGCAGCGCGACGGTGCCGTCGACGTCGACCAGGACGGCGCCCGGTGTGCCTGCGGCCGGTCGGTAGGGCACGCCGTCGACGGCGCGTGGGACGGGCGGCGCGAGCTCCGGCGGCCGCCCGGTGGACGGCTCGAGGAAGCGGGCGGCGAGGTCACGGATCACGGCCTCGCCGACGTGCTCCGGCCCGGTGCGCGCGCGGTCGCGGCGGACGCACTCCTCGACGTCGGTGTCGACGTACTCGACGTGCACCTGTGCCTCGGTCGCTGCCGCGAGCGCCAGCCACCGGCGGGCCGGTCCGGCGCGCAGGTTCATGTCGTCGACGACCACGTCGAGGCCGTCGCGCAGCGCCTCGCGCACCAGGACCCACTGCAGGTCGGTGATCCGGCGCTCGACCGCGGGCACCGGTGTCCCGTACGCGGGGTCGGTCGTCATGCGGCGCAGGTCGTCGCGGTTGACCCGCACGATCGATCCCGGCGGCCGCGACGCGACGAGCGCCCGGGCCCACGACGTCTTGCCCGAGGCCGGCAGCCCCCGGGTCAGGTGCAGCGTGGTCACGCGGCCTGACTGCTCCGGGGCCGTGTCGCCGCGAGGATCAGCTCGGCGATCAGTGCCGGGTCGTCGGCCATCGGGACGTGCCCGCAGCTCGGCAGCAGGTACACCGCGGCGTCGGGCAGCGCGCGCCGCAGCCGCTCGGCCTGCCAGCGCGGCAGCAGGTAGTCGCGGGCCCCCCAGCCGACCGTCGTGGGCACGGACGACGACCCCGGCGAGGCCGCGGGAAGCCGCCAGCTGTCGAACCCGGCGAGCATCACCGCGAACGACGCGCGCGGACGGCTCAGCCCGCCGAGGTCGGCCACCATCGTCGGCGGGTCGATCCGGGAGGGGTGCGCGAGCAGGATCCCGACGAGCGCTCCCCGGGTGAACCGCGAAGTCAGCAGCGCCTGGAGCCGCTCCGGGGACAGGCGCGACAGGACCATGTGCGCGCCGGCCAGGACGCCGCGGGCGTACACGCGCTCCGGCGTCGACCAGAACCCCACCGGCGAGATGGCCACCGCCGAGCGCACCGACCCGCGCGCAGCGAGGTCGAGCGCGATGAGCCCGCCGAGGGAGTTCCCGACGACGTGGGGTCGGTCGAGACCCTCGGTCGCACAGAACGCCTCGATCGCGTCGCTCAACGGGCCGATGTCACCGCGGTAGTCGTCGGGCAGGTCGGGCGAGTCGCCGTGGCCGGGCAGGTCGACCGCGATCGCCTCACGCTCGTGGGCGATCAGCGGGACGATGTGGTCCCACCCCTGGCGGCGGTGGGTGATCCCGTGCAGCAGGAGGACCGGTTCCCCGGTGCCCGTACGGGTGTGGGCGAGCTTCACGGTGCCTCCTGGCGTGCGCGGGCGCGGGGCGGTCAGTCGCGGGGGTGGATGACGACCTTGCCGGTCACCCTGCGCTCGGCGAGCTCGCCGATCGCGGACGCCGCCTCGGCCAGCGGGTACGTCGCGCTGATCGGCGGGGCGAGCCGGCCGGCGGCGATGTCCGGGGTGATCTCGTCCCATTGCCGGCGCATGTAGCCCGGCCGCTGGGACGCGTAGGCACCCCACCCCGCGCCGACCACGTCGGTGTTGCCCAGCAGCAGACGGTTGACCTTGACGGTGGGGATCTCGCCGGCGGTGAAACCGACGACGACCAGCCGTCCCTCGCCGGCCAGGCTGCGCAGCGAGTCGGTGAAGCGGTCACCACCGACCGGGTCGACGACGATGTCGACGCCGCGCCCGTCCGTGATCTCGCGGGCCGCGTCCTTGAAGCCCTCGACGGCGATCGCGTGGTCGGCGCCGGCGGCGCGGGCGACCTCGCCCTTGCCCTCCGAGGACACCACCGCGATCACCGTCGCCCCGCGCGCCTTCGCGAACTGGAGGCAGGCGATGCCCACCCCACCGGCCGCGCCGTGCACCAGCACGGTCTCGCCCTCGGCCAGACGACCGCGCACGGAGAGCACGAAGTGCGCGGTCAGGTAGTTCATCGGCAGGCCCGCCCCGACGTCGGCGGACACCCCGTCGGGCAGCGGGAAGACCATGTCGGCGTCCACGGCGACGGTCGGGGCGAACCCGCCGAGGACGCTCAGCGCCGCCACCCGGTCGCCGGCGGCGAACCCCGAATCGGCCGGGGCCTCGCGGACCGTCCCCGCGACCTCGCTGCCGGCGACGAAGGGCAGGTCCGGACGCATCTGGTACTCGCCGCGGGTCAGCAACAGGTCGGGGAAGACCACGCCCGCGGCCTCCACGTCGATCAGCACCTGGTCGCCGGCCTTCGGCTCCTCGACCTCGTTGACCTCGACCGCCTCCGGCCCGTCGAGCCGGACCACCTGCACCGCGCGCACCCGCCACCTCCGCTTCGCGAACCACCGAACCCGTCAGACCTGACGGTTGTTCTACACGTCCGCGGGTCCCGGCGTCAGTGCTCGACGGGATCGAACCGCCAGACCGTCGTGCGCGTCGTGGCCCCGCCCTCGAGGTCGGCGGTGCCGTCGACCTCGTGGACGGCGAGCGCCGTGCACCGTCGCCGGGGCAGGTACTCGCGTCCCGGATCGCCGACCAGCACGTCCACGCCCGCCGCGACCGCCTCGTCGCAGAAACGCTCCATGTGCCGGGCCATGGGCTGCTCGTAGAAGACGTCGCCGGCCAGGACGACGTCGACGTCGAGCACCACGTCCTCCACGTCCTCCGCGTCCCCGGGCTCCACGGGACCCACGACGTCGCCGACGACCTCGACCGTCACCCCGTTGTCGGCGGCGTTGAGCGCGATCGCGGCCCGCGCCCTGGCGTCGGTGTCCGAGGCGATCACCGTGCTCGCACCCGCCCGGGCCGCGGCGATCCCGACCAGTCCGGAGCCGGCGGCGAGGTCGAGCACGCGGCGCCCGCGCACGATCCCCGGGTGGTCGAGCACGTGGCGCGCGAGGGCCTGACCGCCCACCCAGGCGAAGGCCCAGAACGGGGGCGCCTCCTCGTCGACCCGCTCCCAGGCGCGGTGGATGTCGTCGGCGAGACGCAGCACGATCTCCGGAACGAGGGGTGCCGTGCCGGGACTCGTCCAGTCCTGCACACCGTCGTCACTGCGCGTCATCAGAAGACTCCATTGAGACGCAGCGGTGGACGTCGCCGGTCCCTACGCTGAGACTCGCAGAGCACGCCGAGGACCCGTCCCAGCCCGAGCCGAGGAGGTCACCGTGTCCGAGCCGACCACGGATTCGCCGCCGAGGGATTCGAGCGAGCACGGCGAGGACGCCGTCCTGCTCTACGTCGGGGGGCCGCTCGACGGTCGTGTGGAGGTGCGCGAGGCCCGCCACGGCGCCCCGCTGCCCACCGTCACCCACACCCACCTCCACGACGGCCCGAAGGTCGTGCACCACTACGACCTGCATCCGCTGGCGCCGTCCGCCGGCGTCTACCACCTGCGCATGGCGCCGGTGACGACCGATCAGTCGTCGCCGGCGGCGAGGTAGCTCAGCCCGCACAGCGTGCCCCACAGGGCCGCCACGCCGATCGCCTTGGTCCGGGCATCCCTGTCGGGCAGCGACGTGCCGAGCAGCACCAGGTCGACGATGTCCGAGCCGACCCGGATCGCGACCGCGGTGCGCAACGCCTTCCCGGTCGGGGCGAACGTCATGGCGAGTCCGGAGGCGAGATCGCGCCCGCCGAGGGCGCGCACCCCGATCGCGGTCGCGGTCGGCAGCGGCGCGCCGTCGGCCTGGAGCTTGGTCGGCTTGGCGAACAGGGACGGGTTGGCGATGATCGCGATGCTGTAGCCGGCGGTGGCGACGCCGAGGGCGCGCGGGATCCAGGACGTGCTGCGGGAGGACATGGGGCCCGTGTACCCACCCGCGGCGCGCCCTCACCGGCGGTCGGCGGAGTCACCCGCCTCGTGGTCGTCGACCCCGTCGGGCAGCCGCAGCAGCAGTCGGAGGGTCCGGCTGAACAGGTCGAACGGGACGGCGTCGCGGTTCATCCGCCTGCGGCGCACCAGCCCGTGGAACAGCGCCAGCGACACGGTCGCGATCTCGGCGTCGGTGAGCCCCGCGCGGACCTCCGGCGCGAGATCCTCGGCCGCGACGATGCCCGCGGCCCGCGCGAGGGTGCGGCGCTCCTGGTCGGCGAGCGCGTCGCCGAACTCCGGGTGGCGCACCGCGTAGAGCCAGGTCTCGGCGTCGAGCAGGGCCAGGCGGCGGGAGTCGGCGATGGCGGCGACCTGCTCGTCGAACCGCGCCAGCGCGGTCTCCCGCTCCTCGGACGCCGCCGACACGCCCCGGTCCGCGTCGCCCTCGGCCAGCCGCGCGATGAGCGCGGCGAACAACGCCTGCTTGTTCTCGAAGTGCACGTAGACCGAACCGACCGACAGTCCGGCCACGCGCGCGATCTCGTCCACCGAGGCGTCGCCGTAGCCGCGCTCGGCGAACACCTCCTCGGCCGCGAGCAGGAGAGCCTCCCGGGTGCGGGCCTTCGCCGCCGCGCGACGGTTCGGAACCTGCTCCTCCGGACGGGCCACGGACGGGCATGCTACGGCGATGATGGTCCGGCTCCGCTGCGCTCCGCGTCCGTGCAGGGACAATGGAGGGCGATGACCACCGCCACCCCGCTCCTGCCCGCCCCGGGCGCCGACGCCGACGACTTGTTCGAGGGGTTCTCGGCGTGGGCCGCCGAGCGGGGGCTCGAGCTCTACCCCGCCCAGTCCGAGGCGCTGATCGAGCTCGTGACCGGCGCGAACGTCATCGTGTCCACGCCCACCGGGTCGGGGAAGTCGCTCATCGCCCTCGGCGCGCACGTGGCGGCGATGGCCCGCGGCGAGCGCAGCGTCTACACCGCGCCGATCAAGGCGCTGGTCAGCGAGAAGTTCTTCGCCCTCGGGGCCCAGCTCGGCTACGCCAACGTCGGGATGCTGACCGGCGACGCCGCGGTCAATCCCGAGGCGCCGGTCATCTGCTGCACCGCCGAGGTGCTGGCCAACTGGGCCCTGCGCGAGGGCCCGGCCGCCGACGTCGGCCAGGTCGTGATGGACGAGTTCCACTTCTACGCCGACCCCGACCGCGGCTGGGCGTGGCAGGTGCCGATCCTCGAGCTGCCGCAGGCGCAGTTCCTGCTGATGTCGGCCACCCTCGGCGACGTCTCGTTCTTCTCGGGCGACCTCACCCGCCGCACCGGACGTGAGACCGCCGTCGTCGCCCACACCGAGCGTCCCGTCCCGCTGAGCTTCCGCTACGCCCGCACCCCGCTGCACGAGACGATCACCGAGCTGCTCGCCGGGCAGCAGGCCCCGGTCTACGTCGTGCACACCACCCAGGCCGCGGCGATCGAGCAGGCCCAGGCGCTGATGAGCCTCAACGTCTCGTCGAAGGCCGACAAGGAGCGCATCGCCGAGCTGATCGGCGGTTTCCGCTTCACGGCCGGGTTCGGGAAGACGCTGTCGCGGCTGGTGCGCCACGGCATCGGGGTGCACCACGCCGGGATGCTCCCCAAGTACCGGCGCCTCGTGGAGACCCTCGCCCAGGCCGGCCTGCTCAAGCTCATCTGCGGCACCGACACCCTCGGCGTCGGCATCAACGTCCCGATCCGCACGGTCCTGTTCACGGCGCTGTCGAAGTTCGACGGCACCCGTGTGCGCCACCTGCGGGCCCGCGAGTTCCACCAGGTCGCCGGCCGGGCCGGGCGCGCCGGGCACGACGTCGCCGGCTACGTCGTCGTCCAGGCCCCCGAGCACGAGGTCGAGAACGCCAAGCGCATGGCCAAGGCAGGCGACGACGTCAAGAAGCAACGTCGCGTCGTGAAGACCAAGCCGCCGGACGGGTTCGTCTCGTGGTCGGAGAAGACCCTCGAGAAGCTCGTCGAGGCCCAGCCCGAGCAGCTGACCAGCCAGTTCAAGGTCACCACCGCCATGCTGCTGCAGGTCGCCGCGCGTCAGGAGGGCGGCTTCTTCGCCACGATGCGCCACCTGCTCGAGGACAACCACGCCGACCGCCCGACGCAGCGCAAGCTGATCCTGCGGGCCATCGCGCTCTACCGGGGTCTGCTCGAGGCGGACGTCGTGGAGCGGGTCGAGGGCCCGGACGGTCCCGACCGTGCGTCTGGTCGACGACCTGCAGGTCGACTTCGCCCTCAACCAGCCGCTCTCGCCGTTCGCGCTGGCCGCGTTCGACCTGCTCGACCGGGAGTCGCCGACCTACGCCCTCGACATGGTCTCGGTGGTCGAGTCGACGCTGGACGACCCCAAGCAGATCCTGCGCGCCCAGGAGAACGCCGCCCGTGGCGAGGCCGTGCAGGAGATGAAGGCGCGCGGGATGGAGTACGAGGAGCGCATGGCGCTGCTCGAGGACATCTCCTGGCCGAAGCCGCTGGCCGAGCTGCTCGGCGCGGCGTTCGAGTCCTACCGCAGCGGCCACCCGTGGGTCGCCGACCACGAGCTCTCGCCCAAGTCCGTGGTCCGCGACCTCTACGAGCGCGCGATGACGTTCACCGAGTACGTCTCGTACTACAAGATCGCGCGCTCCGAGGGCCTCGTCCTGCGCTACCTCACCGACGCCTACCGCGCGCTGCGCCAGACGATCCCCGAGGCCGCGCGCACCGAGGACATCGACGACCTCGTGGCGTGGCTCGGCGAGCTCGTCCGCCAGACCGACTCCTCGCTGCTCGACGAGTGGGAGAACCTCTCGAACCCGACCGAGCTCGACGCCGCCGGCTCCGACGCCCGCCCCGTGGACCAGGGCCCGCCCCCGGTGACCCGCAACGAGCGCGCCTTCCGCGTGCTGGTGCGCAACGAGATGTTCCGGCGCGTCGAGCTGTTCGCCCGCCGCTCCCCCGCCGACCTCGAGGTCCTCGAGGCCGACGGGCCGTCCGGGGTGTGGTGGGCCGAGGCGATGGAGGGCTACTTCGCCGAGTACCCGACGCTCGGCGCCGATCCCGACGCCCGCGGCCCGGCCCTCTTCCGCGTCACCGACGGCGGACGCACGTGGCAGGTCCGCCAGGTGTTCGACGACCCCGACGGCGACCACGACTGGGGGATCAGCGCCGAGGTCGACCTCGACGCCTCCGACGAGGCCGGCACCGCGGTCGTGCACGTCACCGCCGTCGGCCCGCTGGAGGTCAGCGCGCCCACCACGGGGTGATCGGGTCCGCCTCCCGCTCCCTCCGCCTCGCCGCCCTTGCTCCTGCACGGCTTGTCGCGCGGGTGAGTTGGGCTCACCGAGTCAACTCGGTACGCCGATCGAGTGGACGGGCCACCGCGGACTGCCCCGTCGAGGGGACGGACGGGTTCACTGTCCGTACACCGAGCGGAGGCGGGGGTGCTGCGTGGCCGGACCCGATGTTGCGACGACCGACGACGTGTTCGCCGCGCTCGCCAGCCCGGTGGCCGTGCCCGCGAGGATGAGCTTCCGGGTGGCCGAGGTGTGGAGCCTGTCCTCCTCGCCCCGGGGCACCGTCTACGTCAGCGACCGCCTCGGCGCGGCACGCGTGTACCTCCGAGTGGCTCCGCTCGCCGCCGGAGCGGCCGAGATCGATCTCGGGCCGGCCCCCGAGGGCCCGCGGTCACAGCCCCTGATCGTGGCCGACCTGATCACGATCCCGCAGGCGGGCGCCCACGTCGGTGGCGTCGCCGCCGTCACCTGGTCCCGCGTGACCGCGCCGAGCCAGGGGACGTCGCTCGTCCTCCGCCCGACCGAGGTGTACCTGACCAACGGCGGCAACAGCGTCCTCGTCTACGACACCGACGGCACACGCTCGCTGCGGGCCCGCATGCTCGTGGGACCGGACGAGGAGCTCGATCCGCTGCCGGCCGAACCGGACCCCGCGACGGTGGTCGCGAAGCCCTACTGCCAGGGCGGCCGCGCCGTGCTCGACGCGCGGCAGCAGGTCGTCGTGGTGACGTGGTCGCTGGGGGGCTCGCAGAGCGTGTGGCCGGTCGCGCCCGGCTACGTCGGCGGGGTCGCGCTCTCCTTCCAGTACGCCGCCACGCAGGTCTACGTCCCTCCCGAGACCGCCATCAGCCGCTACCGGTGGACGAACCCGGGCGATCCTCCCGAACAGTTCCCGGCCGGCGACTCGCTGCAGGAGTTCGCCATCACGGACACCGGTACCGCGTGGCTGGTGCAGGTGGCGGACGGGTACCGCCTCACCACGCGTGCAGCCGGTGCGACGACCTCCGTCCCCTACCCGCGGACCCTCGCGAACCGGTGTCTCGCGCCGTGCGAGGGCACCGACGACTTCCTGATCTACGACGACCGAGCGCCCACCCCCGGCTTCTACCGCCTCGCGCCCGGCGCGACCTCGGGCACGCTCCACGGCGTACCCGGACCTCGACGGGCGATCACCCAGAGCCTCGCCCTGTCCCACGACCGGCTGCTCCACAGCGACGACAGCACCCCGACCATCCCCCTCTTCCTGTCTCGCATCTCCTCCGCGGGCCTCGGCGCCGAGCTCGTCGTGGCGCCGGCGACAAGCGCTCCGCAACCGGCCGCGCCGTTCCCCGGGACGCCGTCGATGCCTTCGGGGCTCTGGGGTCCGTTCGTCGTCCACGTCCGCCCCGGTCCGTCTCCGTCGACGGTGGAGATCGCCTACGGCAGGCCCGAGGATCCGCCGGCGACCATCCCGTCCCCGCCCGCCGAGGAGCCGGGGGTGGTGCAGGTGTCCGGGCACCGCGCCCTGCTCGTCAGCACCCGGACCGGCGTGTCGACCAGCGTCCTGGTCGATCTGCTCACCGGCGAGCCGACCCCGGGGCCCGACGACGCCTACCTCTGCGTCTGGGGCGACCACCTCCTCTCCCTGGCGCGCGTCGGGGGCGAGCTGCGGCGCACCGACCTCCTCACCGGCGACGTCGCCGTGGTGCGCGCCGGCGATCCGGGCGGCGGGACGGTCCAGGACGAGGGCGTCGGGCTGGCGATGTGGGGCTCCCAGGTGGTCTACCGGTTCCGCGATCCCGGCGGGACCATCGTCGGTGGCATCTGGACTGCCACCGGAGCCACGACGGGGACGACGCAGGCCCTCCCCGACGTCGAGAGCATCGCGGTCCTCCGATTCAGCGACGGCCTGCTGCTCGTCCACGACGACGCCGACACGACCACCGTCCGAGACCTGGTCACCGACACCAGTGCCGTGGTGGCCACCCGGACGACCCTCATCGGTCCCGACGTCGACGGCTACCGGATCAGCTGGGTGCCCCGGGACGGCCGCCGCGCCGTCGTCGCCGACGTGCGATCCTTCCTGCCCGGCTACACGCTTACGGCACCACAGCTCGTCTCGGCGGCGGTCGCCGCGGGAACGGCCGGCTCGTGGCAGCCGCGCTTCTACGTCACCCGCGACGTGCAGTGG
Organism: uncultured Actinomycetota bacterium; assembly: GCA_963785135.1. Taxonomy (GTDB): domain Bacteria; phylum Actinomycetota; class Actinomycetes; order Mycobacteriales; family Pseudonocardiaceae; genus Actinomycetospora. The sequence goes on along the minus strand of CAWATV010000012.1, from coordinate 1,132,193 downwards.
ACCCTGCGCCTGGCCCCGGCGGGCTCCCCGGGCACGGTGGTGCGCGCCTTCACCGGCCTCTCCCGGTTCGGTGAGATCGCCCTGCCCGTCCCGTGGGACGGCACCGACTCCGCCGGCGCCGACGTGCCGCAGGGGTCGTACCGGTGGACGCTGACCGCCACCGCGGACGGCGCCGCCCTCGTCTCACCGCGCGGCGCGGGCGCCCTGAGCGGGCAGGTGTACGTGAGCCGCACTCCGCCCGCCGCCCCGGTCGTGACCGCGCCCGCGCTCTCGACCGACGCCTCCACCTCGACCTCGTTCACGGTCTCCTGGTCGTCACCGGGAGCGGCGGCCGGCACGACCTATACGGTCCGGTCCGGCGTCGACGGGGCCGCCCCGACGACCCTGCTCGCCGACGTGGCGACGACGTCGACCACCGTCACCGCGAGCGCGGGGCAGACCCTCCGGTTCGAGGTCGTCACCACCGATCCGGCCGGCCGCTCGAGCACCGCGGGGGCGGCCCGGACCGTGGTCCCCCACGACGACGACGCGTCGGGGGCCTCCTACGCCGGCGCCTGGCTGCTCGACTCCGCCGGTGACCGGTACGGCGGGTCGGCGCACGTCAGCGCCACCACCGACGCACGGGTCACGTTCACCACGAACGGGTCGACGATCACGGTCATCGGTGAGCGGGGACCGGACACGGGCGAGGTGCAGGTCTCCTACGACGACGGGCCCTGGTCGCCGCCGATCGACACCGTCGCCGCCGACCGGCAGGTCCGGCAAGCCCTCGTCGAGCACACCTTCGGCGGACCGGCCGGCACCCACACCGTCGAACTGCGCGTGGTCGGGACGAGCGGGCGCCCGAAGGTCGTGCTCGACGGATTCGCCGAGGCGCGCTGAGCACCGTGACTCGCGCCGACGAGGACCCCGTGGACGGCGCCGCCGCGTCGATCCCGGGTCGCCGAGGTCATTTCCTGCGAGGCGGCTTCTTCGCGCCGAGGGAGGGCGGGGGGACGACCGGGCCGAGGTCGCCGTCCGGGGCGTCGTCGAGGTCGACGATCACCGGGGCGTGGTCGGACGGCCCGCTCCCCTTCCGGGCCTTCCGGTCGACCCAGGCGGCGGCGCGGCGCGCGGCGACGGGGCCGCCCGTCAGCACGAGGTCGATGCGCATCCCGCGGTCCTGGTGGAAGGCGCCACCGCGGTAGTCCCAGTAGCTGAACGCCCGGTCGGCGGGCCACCGTTCGCGCACGACGTCGTGCAGGCCGACCTTGAGCAGGGCGGAGAGGGCCTCGCGCTCGGGCGGGGTGACGTGGGTGGCCTCGGCGAAGGCGGCCACGTCGTAGACGTCCTCGTCGGTCGGGGCGATGTTGAAGTCGCCCGCGACGACGGTGGCGTCCGGATCGCCGGCCTCGACCCGCTCGCGCAGGGCGGCCAACCATTCGAGCTTGTAGGCGTAGTGCGGGTCGGAGGGGTCACGGCCGTTGGGCACGTAGACCGAGGTGACGCGCAGGCCGCCGCACGTCGCGGTGATCGCGCGCGCTTCCTGCTGCGGGTAGCCGGGGCCGCCGGGCAGGCCCTCCACGACGTCGTCGAGACCCACCCGCGACAGCAGCGCCACCCCGTTCCACCGGCCCTCGCCGTGGTGGGCCACCGCGTACCCGCGCTCCGCCAGCGGGGCCGCGAACGTCTCGTCGAAGGCCTCGTCGGAGAGCTTGGTCTCCTGCAGGCAGACGACGTCGGGCGCACGCTCGTCGAGCCAGCCCAGCAGGCGGGGCTCGCGGGCCTTGGCCGAGTTCACGTTCCAGGTCGCCAGTCGCACGCCCGCCACGCTAGCCCGGCTCCCCGACGACGGGTCAGGGGCGCTCGGACACCTCGGCGACACGGGCGAGCGTCTGCTCCATCCCGCGGCGGTTGTGGCCGGGGCTGTCGGTGGTCCGGGCCTTCCCGATGAGGCCGGCGAGGGCCGTGCGGTCGTCGCGCCAGGTCTGCGTGACCGCGGTCCCGTCGCCGTCGGGGACGAGCCGGAAGCTCCAGCGCGCCACCGCCTGGCCGGCGACCGCGACGTCCCAGCTGATCTCCTGCTCCGGCTCGTAGGCGGCGATGGTGCTGGTGGTGGGCCACCACAGCAGACCCTTGCGGTTGAACCCGAGGAAGCGGGCGCCGGGCGCCGGGCCGGTCGCGCCCCCGAGCCAGCGCGTCCGGTAGCACTCCGGGGAGATCTCACCGATGCGCGAGGGGTCGCCGACCAGGGACCACACCGCCGCCGGAGGAGCGTCGACGTGCCGGGTGACCTCGATGTCGTCGGCCATGGTGTCCTCCCTCGGACGGCGGGAACGATCTGCGGGCAGGCGCACCATAGGGCGCGCGGATCGTCGAGCTCGAGCTTCTGACTAGTTGACCTTGACGAGGTCCACCACGAACACCAGGTGGGCGTTGGCGGGGATCACCGGGGGGACGCCACGCGCTCCGTAGCCCTGGTGCGGCGGGACGACGAGGATGCGCCGGCCGCCCTCGCGCATCCCGGCGATGCCGAGCTTGAACCCGTCGATGACACCGTTGAGCGGGAACTCCACGGGCGAGCCGCCCCGGCTCCACGAGGAGTCGAACTCGCCGCCGTCCGAGACGCGGATGCCCTGGTACTGCACCTGCACGGTGTCGCGGGCGGAGGCCTGGGCGCCGCCGCCGATCACGAGATCGGTGATGTCGAGATCGTTCGGGAGGGTGTCGGGGGTGACCGAGGCCTCGGGGGCGCGGGTGAGGTCGTCGGTGTTCGAGACGGAGACAGCCATGGCCGGAGACCCTAGGCACCCGCCCCGGGGCCACGACGTGAGGGGAGGATTCCGTCGCTCTATGCGCCGGAAGGGTCCCCTCGCGCGGACGTGGCGGCGGACGTCGAGGACAGACCGGCGAGGTACTCCTCGTCCTCCGAGGCGTCGTAGGCGCGGCCGAGCCAGAAACCGAGGGCGCTGAGCAGGCAGGCCACCGCGACGTAGACCGCGATGAGCGTCCCGTTCGGGGAGACCCGCTCGAGGGCGGTGAAGGCGATCGGCGCGATCGCCCCGCCCAGCACTCCGGCGAGGGTGTAGCCCAGCGACGAGCCGGTCGCGCGCAGGCTCGGGTGGAACTGCTCGGTGATGAACGCCGCCTGCGGTCCGTAGGCGGCGGCGTGCAGGGCGAGCCCCACGACGATCGCGACCAGCAGGAGGGCGAACGAGCCGCTGCGCACGAAGGGGAAGAACACGAACACCCACACCCCCGCGGCGAGCACGGCCACGCCGGAGAGCACGCGCCGGTCGATGCGGTCGGACAGCGCGCCCGCCGCCGGGATCAGTCCGAGCTGCAGCGCCGAGCCGATCAGGACCGCCGAGAGCACCTCGGAGTTGCTGAACCCCGCGGTGCGGGTGGCGTAGGTGAGCACGTAGACGGTGAGCAGCGTGTAGCCGACGTCCGGGCCGAGACGGCAGAGGATCGCCGCCACGAGCCCGCGGCGCTGGGTCCGCACCACGTCGCGCACCGGGTGGGCCGGTCGGTCCCCCGCCGACTCGAGCGCGCGGAACACCGGCGTGTCCTCGAGCGAGAGCCGGATCCACAGCCCGAACCCCACGAGCACCGCGGAGAGCAGGAAGGCCACCCGCCAGCCCCATCCGAAGAACTCCTCGTCGGTCAGGGTGGCCGCCAGCAGCGCGAACACCCCGTTGGCGAGCAGGTTGCCCGCGGGCGGGCCGATCTGGGCCGCCGAGGACCAGAACCCGCGCCGCCGCGGGTCACCGAACTCCCCGGAGAGCAGGACCGCGCTCCCCCACTCGCCGCCGACGCCCACGCCCTGGGCGAAGCGCAGCAGCACCAGCGCGATCGGTGCGGCCACACCGATCGTCGCGTAGGTGGGCAGGAGCCCGATGAGCACGGTCGCGACACCGATCAGGATCAGCGTCGTGACCAGCACCTTCTTGCGGCCCACGGTGTCGCCGAGGCGCCCGAACACGAACCCGCCGAGCGGCCGGGAGACGTAGCCGACCGCGTAGGTCGTGAACGCCAGGAGCAGACCGGTGAGCGGGTCGTTGCCGGGGAAGAACAGGGCCGGCAGGACGAGCGCGGACGCCGACCCGTAGACCGCGAAGTCGTAGTACTCGAGCGACGTCCCCGAGAGCGAGGCCACGTAGGCCTTCCGACGGTCGGCCGGAGCGGCGGCGGTCATGGCGGCTCCCGGGTTCTCGGGCGAGTCGGGCCGACCATCCTCGCCGGGGTCAGTCCTTCGGCGCCAGGCCCAGCACGGAGCGGGCCTTCGCGCCGACGGTCTCGCGGACACCGTTGGCGATGATCGAGAGCGCGTCGGGGTCGCCGGCGAGCTGGGAGCGGGCGGTGTTGAGGGCCTGCTGGACGGTCACGTGCGGGGGGACGAGCGGGATGTCCTTGTCGACCTTCGCGTCGACGACGAACGGGCGGTCGGCGGCGAGGGCGTGGTCCCACACCGCGCCGATCTGCGCCCGCTCGCGCAGCTCGAGCCCGTCGAGGCCGAGCAGCATCGCCCACCGGGCGTAGGGCACGTCCGGGACCGACTGGGACTGCGGGTCGGGCGGTTCGCCGAGCATCCCGCGGGTCTCCCACGAGACGTAGGACAGGTCGTCGTTGGAGAGCACGAGCACGACGAACCGCGGGTCGGCCCAGTCCCGCCAGTAGCGCTGCACGGTGATCAGCTCGTTGACGCCGTTCATCTGCATCGCGCCGTCCCCGACGAGCGCCACGACCGGTCGGTCCGGGTGGGCGTTCTTGGCGGCGATGGCGTAGGGCATCCCGCCGCCCATGCTCAGCAGCGTTCCCGACAGCGCACCCCGCTGGCCGGGGCGCAGGGTCAGGTCGCGGGCGTACCAGGAGGTCGCCGTGCCGCAGTCGACCGCGACGAGGGCGTCGTCGGGCAGGCGGTCGGAGAGCTCGCGGACGACGAGCTCGGGGTTGAGCGCGCTGGTGCGGGCGTGGGCGCGCTGGGTGGAGTAGTCACGCCACGACGCGGTCCAGCGCTCGACGTGGGCGCGCCACGAGCCGTCGGTGCGCTCGCGCAGCCGCGGCAGGAGCGCGGCGAGGGTCGCGGCGGCGTCGCCGGTGAGGTTGACCTCGGTGTCGTAGCGGATCCCGTTCCGGGAGCCGTCGATGTCGATCTGCACCGCCCGCGCCTGGCCGGGTGCCGGGTAGTACTCGGTGTAAGGCATGGTCGAGCCGACGATCAGCAGCGTGTCGCACTCGCGCATGAGGTGCCACGACGCGGTGGTGCCGAGCAGCCCGATGGCGCCGGTGTTCCAGGGCGAGCGGTCGTCGACGACGCCCTTGCCCAGCAGCGCGGTGGCGACGCCCGCGCCGAGCCGGTTCGCGATCTCGGTGAGCTCGGCGCTCGCTCCGAGCGCGCCCGCCCCGGCGAGGATCGCGACCTTCTCCCCCGCGTCCAGGATCTCGGCGGCGGCGTCGAGGGCCGCGGTCGGGGGCGCGCCGACGGTCGAGGAGGGCACCGCGGAGGTCTGGTAGTAGCCGTGCGCGTCCGGGGGCTCGAGGACCGCGTCCTCCTCGAGCACGTCCGAGGGCAGGATGATCACGGACACCGTGCGGTCGGCGAGGGCCGTGCGGCAGGCGCGATCGACGACGTGGCGGACCTGCGAGGGGTCCTTGACCTCGGCGAGGTAGCCGGCGACGTCGGAGAACAGCGCGCCGAGGTCGATCTCCTGGTAGTACCCGCCGCCCTGCGCGGTCTGGGCGGTGTGCCCGAGCAGCGCGACCACGGGCTGGTGGTCGAGCTTGGCGTCGTAGAGGCCGTTGAGGGCGTGGATCGCGCCCGGCCCGGAGGTGACCGCGCAGCAGCCGAGGGGCGAACCGCCGTACTTGACGTCGGCGGTGGCGCAGAACGCGGCCGTCTCCTCGTGGCGGACCTGCACGAACTGGGCGTCGGCCCGCTTCGGCATCGCGGTGAAGATGCCGCCGATCCCGTCGCCCGGGTAGCCGTAGAACCGGTGGACCCCCCAGGCGGCCAGGCGGTCGAGGACGTGCTCGGCGACGTTCTTCGGTGTGCTCACCTCTGCGGGGTCCCCCTCCCGGGCTCCCGGATCACATGGCGAGCGGAGGCAACGGCCGCAACGGAGCGGCCAGCGGTTCGGGCGGGGTGCCGTCGCCGAAGGGGGATCCGCCCATCTCCTCGCGGTGGTGGGGCTCGAGCCACGCCGAGGGCTCCGGGCCCAGCGGCACCACCTGTGTCGGGTTGATGCCGGTGTGGACCTGGTAGTAGTGGCGCTTGATGTGGTCGAAGTCGACCGTGTCGCCGAACCCGGGGGTCTGGTAGAGGTCGCGGGCGTAGGCCCACAGCGCGCCGAACTCGGCGAGCTTCTGGCGGTTGCACTTGAAGTGGCCGTGATAGACCGCGTCGAAGCGCGCGAGGGTCGTGAAGAGCCGGATGTCGGCCTCGGTGATGTGGTCGCCGAGCAGGTAGCGCCGGCTCTCCAACCGCTCGTCGAGCTCGTCGAGGCGCGCGAACAGGGCGGCGTAGGCGGTCTCGTAGGCGTTCTGGGACGACGCGAACCCGGCCTTGTAGACGCCGTTGTTCACGTCGTGGAAGACGCCCTCGTTGATCTCGTCGATCTCGGCGCGCAGGGCCTCGGGGTAGAGGGTCGGGGCGCCGTGGCGCTGGTACTTCCCCCACTCGGTCCCGAGGTCGAGGGTGATCATCGGAAAGTCGTTGGTGACCAGCAGGCCGGTCGACTCCTCCACCATCGCCGGGACGCTGACGCCGTTCTCGAGGCCGTTCTCCGGGTCGCGGGCGAGGTAGGCCTCCTCGAGGTAGCGGATGCCGAGCACCGGGTCGACGCCGCCCTCGTCGAGGGTGAAGCGCCAGGACCGCTCGTCCTGGATCGGGTCGGTGATGGCGAGCGAGATCGAGTCCTCGAGCCCCATGAGGCGGCGCACGATCACCGAGCGGTGCGCCCACGGGCACGCCAGCGAGGCGACGAGGCGGTAGCGCCCCGGTTCGGCCGGCCACTGGGTGTCGTCCTGGGGGGAGGCCACGATCCGGTCGGTGAACCGCGGCCCGTGTCGCCGGAAGGAGCCGCTGCTGTCGGTCGGGATGGTCACACTGCACGGGTGCCCCCGTCGGAGGGGCCCTAACGTCCGCCCCCGGGAGGACCTCGATGACCACGGGACCGCGACGCGTCGTCGCGGAGATGACGACGTCCCTCGACGGGTTCGTCGCGGGGCCGGGCGGCGACATGAGCTGGCTGGTCGAGACCGCGCTGGACGTGCGGTGCGCGTCGGCGTTCGAGGGCTTCTACCGCGGTACCGACACCGTCGTGCTGGGGCGCAGGAACTACGAGGGCTTCCACGGCTACTGGCCCCCGGTCGCGGACGATCCCGAGGCCGACCCGCGCAGCCGCGACCTCTCGCGCTGGCTCACCGCCGTGGACAAGGTCGTCGTCTCCCGCACGATCACCACCGCGGCGTGGGCCAACACCCGCGTCACCGCGGACCTCGAGGGCGAGGTCACCGCGCTGCGCGACGGTCCGGGCCGCGACATCGCGGTCCTCGGCAGCGTCAGCGTCGTCGGCGGGCTCCTGCGGGCGGGCCTGCTCGACGAGCTCCGGCTGACCGTCGTCCCCGCGCTGCTCGGCGACGGCCTGCGGCTGTTCGAGGGGGCGATCCCGCCCTCGACGTGGGAGCTGCTCTCCCTCGCGACCGTCCCGACCGGGGCGGTCATCGGCCACTACCGCCGACGGACCGGGTGACGACTTCACCGGCCCGTCGCGCGGATGTCACAGTCGGGGCATGACCAAGGCGGTCCAGGACCTGATGGTGGCCGTGGAGCGGGTGGTCGACGCCTTCCACCGGGCGGTGTTCGAGGCCGGCGACCTCGAGGCCGCCATGCGGACGGTGGGCGACGACGTCGTCCTCGCCACCCTCCCGGTGGGCACCGGGGCCTCCGGTGCCGGGGACCTGCGTCGCCACCTCGCCGAGGACCTCCTGCCCCACCGGCCCGCCGACCTGTCCTTCCGTCGGATCTCCCGGACGGGCAACCGGTGGACCGTGGCCGACGAGCGTCTCGTCGCCTTCACCCACGACCGGGCGATGCCGTGGCTGCTCCCCGGCGTCGCCGCGACCCACCGCCGCGTCGAGGTGCTCGCCACCACCGTCGTCACGGTGCAGCGCGCCCGGGTCGTGCGTCACAGGACCCTCTGGGACCATCACGGCCTGCTGACCGGCGTCGGGGTCGTGCCGGACGGCGCCGGGAACGGGTCCCGAGCGTGACGTGAGCCGGCGGGAGTGTCGGGATCGACGGTTCCGGGCACCATCCCTCCGGCGCTCCTCATCGTGGCGGATCCGCCGAACGCCACGACAGGAGAGGTGGTTGCCGCATGGGCCCGACCGAGGGCGAACCCGGATCCCGCGCACGCGTCGATCGCGTGTCGTCCGAGGGCGGCGTGGCGTCGGAGACCGAGCACTCCGCGCTGCGCGCCGACATCCGCCGCCTGTCCACACTGCTCGGCCGCACCCTGGCCGCCCAGAACGGCGACGACATGCTGGAGCTGGTGGAGAGGATCCGCCGCCAGGTCCGCGACGCGGAGCGCGACGACACCGAGGTGCGCGACCTGCTCCGCGAGCTCGACCCCGGCACCGCGGCGGTGCTCGGGCGCGCGTTCGCCACCTACTTCCACCTGGCCAACCTCGCCGAGCAGCTGCACCGTGCGAAGGAACGCGGGCAGCGCCACGCCGAGGGCGAGGGCCCGCTGCACACCCTGGTCGACCGCCTGGTCGAGCAGGCCGACCCCGACGAGCTCGTCACCGCGCTGTCCCGCCTCGAGCTGCGTCCCGTGTTCACCGCCCACCCGACCGAGGCGCAACGGCAGTCGGTGCTGGGCAAGCTGCGCGTCGATCGCCGACGTGCTGGCCGACGACCTCCCCGAGGAGATCGCCGAGACCCGGCTGCACCGGCTGGTCGACCTCATCTGGCAGACCGACGAGATCCGCCCCGAGCGCCCGACGGTCCTCGACGAGGCGCGGTCGGTGTCGTACTACCTCGAGCAGCTCGGGCGACGCGCCGTCCCGGCGGTGCTCGCCGAGCTCGACGAGGAGCTCGCCAGGGTCGGGCTCTCGCTGCCGGGCGACTCGCGCCCGCTGGTGCTGGGCTGCTGGGTCGGCGGCGACCGCGACGGCAACCCCAACGTCACCGCGGCCATGACCCTCGAGGTCGATGCAGATCTACGCCGACAAGGGCATGCGCATCCAGATCGGCCTGCTCGAGGACCTCGTCCAGGAGCTGTCGGTGTCCACCAAGCTCGTCGGGGTCTCCGAGGACCTGCGCCGCAGCCTGGCCCGCGATCGGCGCCTCCTGCCCGAGATCTACGACCGCTACGTGCGCCTCAACGCCGAGGAGCCCTACCGGCTGAAGTGCTCCTACATCCACGCGCGCCTGGAGAACACCCGCCTGCGCTACGCCGACGGCGTCCCCGCACCAGCCCGGGCGTGACTACCTCGGCGCCGAGGAGTACCTGCGCGACCTCGAGGTCATGGACGCCTCGCTGCGCGGGCACGCGGCGAGCGGATCGCCGACGGCGGGCTGCGCGACGTGATGCGCACCGCCAACGCCGTCGGCCTGCACCTGGCCAGCGTCGACGTCCGCGAGCACACGAGCTTCCACCACACCGCGCTCGGGGCGCTGTTCGACCGGCTCGAGCGAGCTCGAGACGCCCTACGCCGAGCTCGACCACGGCGGCCGGATCGAGGTGCTCTCCGCCGAGCTCGGCGGGCGCCGCGCGCTGACCCCGCGCCGGAACTGGGAGCAGATCGGGGACGATAGCCTCCGCGAGACCCTCGAGGTCTTCGACTGCATCCGGGAGGTGCAGGAGACCTTCGGCGAGGACGCCCTGCACACCTACATCATCTCGATGGCCCAGAACGTCGACGACATCCTCGCCGTCGCGGTCCTCGCCCGGGAGGCGGGCCTGATCGAGATCACCGACGGGCGAGGACGGCGCCCGGAGGCGGTGGCGTCGCTCGACGTCGTCCCGCTGTTCGAGACCGCGACCGAGCTGAAGATCTCCGGCGACCTGCTCGACGGGATGCTCTCGGACCCGTCGTACCGGGCGATCGTGGCCGCCCGCGGCGACGTCCAGGAGATGATGCTGGGCTACTCGGACTCCAACAAGGGCGCCGGGCTCACCACGTCGCAGTGGTCGATCCACCAGGCCCAGCGCCAGCTGCGCGACGTCGCCGCCAAGCACGGGGTGCGGCTACGGCTCTTCCACGGCCGGGGCGGCTCGGTCGGCCGCGGCGGCGGACCGGCGGGCGAGGCGATCGCCGCGCAGCCCTACGGCGTGGTCGACGCGGTGATGAAGGTGACCGAGCAGGGCGAGGTCATCTCCGACAAGTACTCGCTGCCCACGCTGGCCAAGGACAACCTCGAGATCATGCTCTCGGCCGTCCTCGACGCGACGCTGCTGCACCAGACCTCGCGGGTGGAGGAGGCGACGCTCAAGCGCTGGGACGAGGCGATGGACGTCATCTCCGACGCCGCGCAGGAGGCGTACACGAAGCTCATCGACCACGAGGGCCTGCCGACCTTCTTCACCCAGGCCACCCCGGTCGACGAGCTCTCGATGCTCAACGTCGGCTCCCGGCCCGGCAAGCGTCCGGGGGCGAACGGCCAGGCGTCGCTCGACGACCTGCGGGCGATCCCCTGGGTGTTCGGCTGGACCCAGACCCGGATGATCGTCCCCGGCTGGTTCGGACTGGGCAGCGGGCTCCAGGCCGCGCACGACGCCGGCTACTCCGAGGTCATCGACGAGATGCGGGACTGGGCGTTCTTCGCCAACCTGCTCTCCAACGTCGAGATGACGCTGGCCAAGACCGACATGCGGATCGCCGGGTTCTACGTCTCCGAGCTCGTCGACCCCGAGCTGCAGGAGATCTTCGAGATCATCAAGGACGAGCACCGCGTCACCCGGCGCGAGGTCCTCAAGCTCTCCACCGGTGACCAGCTGCTGGCCGGCAACCCGCTGCTGCGCCAGACGCTCGAGACCCGCGAGGGCTACCTCGAGCCGCTGCACCACCTGCAGGTCCACGCCCTCGCCGAGCGGCGCAAGGTCGACGAGCCCGACCCCGACCTCCAGCGCGCCCTCCTGCTCACCGTCAACGGCATCTCGGCGGGCATGCGGAACACCGGGTGATCGACGTGACGGGGCCGGCTCCCGGGTGCCCGAAGCACATGGTGTTCGGCCCCTGCGGCGGTGTCCGCGCCCAGGGGACGTGCGAGCTCGACCCGACCGCGCCGTGCCCCTGGACCGGCGAGGTCGCGCTGCGACGCTGGGACGGCCCCACGGTCGAGGCGCCCGCCCCGCGGCCCGGCTCGCTGCTCGACCGGGCGCGCACCGCCCCGGTCGTCCTGACCGACCTCAGCGTCCCGCCCTACGACCGCGCAGCGACCCGGGAGATCCTCGACCTGCTGGTGCCGGTGTCCGACGCGCTGCTCGTCGGCGAGCACCACCACCGACCCGACTTCCCGCCCACCATGGCCGCCACCGAGATCCTCGCCGCGGGCGGGCGCCCCTGGATCACGTTGACCTGCCGGGACCGCAACCGCGTCGTCCTCGAGCAGGAGCTCGCCGGACTCGCCGAGCTCGGGGTCGAGGGAGTGCTGTGCGTGACCGGCGACGGGCGCGGCCAGGACGTGCGCCCCGAGGTCACGCAGGTCTTCGACCTCGACAGCACCCGGCTGACCCACCTCGCCGCGACGGTCGGCGTCACCGCGTCGGTCGCCGTCGTCCCGGCCGCACCGCCGGCCGGGCTCCGACCGCGTGCGCTCGCCGAGAAGCAGCGCGCGGGCGCCCGCCTGGCGGTGGCCAACCACGTCGCCTCCCCCGCCGCACTCGACGCCTTCCTCACGGCCGCGCGGGCCGAGGGCGCCGACCTCCCCGTGATCGCGGGCGTCGCCGTCTACACCGACGAGCGCTCCGCGGCGGTGCTCGCCGCGTTCCCGGGCCTCGCGCTCGACACCGGGGCGGTGGCCGGTGTCCTCGCCGCGCCGGACCAACGGGAGGCCGGCATCGACGCCGCGGTCGCAGAGGCGCGGGCGCTGCTCGACGTGCCCGGCGTCGTCGGGGTCAACCTCTCCGGGCTCGCCTCGTCGGCGGGCTGGCGTGCGGGCGCCGAGGTCAAGGCCGAGGTCGCCGCCCGGATCGCGGCATGACCGCGCCCGAGGGCGGCTCGGCGATGGAGGCCGAGTTCGACACCGTCGCGGAGTGGACCGAGCAGGCCGTCCGCGAGCTCGGACGGGGCTACGCGATCCCCGCGGCCTGCCGGGGCAGCGGCAGCCCCGCCGACCTGGCCTGGCTCGCCGAGCGACTCGACCTCCGCGGCGACGACCGCTTCCTCGACGCCGGCGGGGGCCTCGGCGGACCGGCGGCGTGGCTCCACGAGCACCTGGGGTGACGGGCCCGACCGCTGGCGCGGCAGGCCGGTGCTCGTCGACCCGATGGTCCGCGCGGCCGCCTCGTCCCGGCGCCTGTTCGGCTTCCCGGCGGTGGCGGCGTGGTCGCAACAACTGCCGATCCGCACCGCCCGCGTCGACGCGGCCTGGGCGCTCGGGGTGCTGTGCACGACCTCCGAGCGCGCCGAGCTGCTCGCCGAGCTCCGCCGCGTCCTGGTCGACGGCGGCCGGCTCGCCCTCCTGGTGCTCGTCGCGGCGGTCGATCCCCTCCCCGCGGACCGCCCGGACGGCAACGACTTCCCGACGCCCGACGAGCTCCGCGGGCAGGTCGCCGGCGCGGGCTTCCGCATCGACGGCGAGGTCGACGCCTCGACCCTGCCCGACGCACCCGCGGACTGGACCGCGCGCGCCGACCGCGTCGACGAGGTCGTCGAGCGCGACCACGGCGACGACCCGGCCTTCCGCACGGCGCGGGACCAGTCCCAGGCGATGGGGCGGCTGCTCGCCGCGCGCCAGGTCGTCACGACGCTGCTGCGCGCGACGGCCGTCTGACCCGCCCGGGCGGGCGTCACGACTCGGGCTCGGGCGGGCAGAGCAGGCCCAGTCCGAGCAGCAGGCGGTCGCGGTGGTCGGAGAGGCGTCGCCCGGTCAGGTTCTCGATCCGCGCGAGCCGGTACATCACGGTGTTGCGGTGGCAGTACAGGCGCCGCGCCGCCCGCGAGGGCGAGCCGTCGGCCGCCAGCGTCGCCTCGAGGGTGTCCAGCAGGGTCCGCCGCTCCGCCGTCGCGAGGTCGAGCAGGCCGCCGAGCGCGGCGCGCCGCAGCCGGGGCGTGAGCTCGGGCGAGCCGACGAGCAACGCCTCGGGCAACCGGTCGTCGAGGACGGCGACGCCGGGCGCCCCCGCGGGCAGCGTCCGCGCCGCGACCGCGGCCCAGCGGTGGGCGACGTCGAGCTGGGCGAGCTGGGCCACGGGCGGGGACAGGCCGACCCGGTCCGGGGCCGCGGCGCGCAGCGCCGCGGCGATCGTCGCCAGCTCCGGGGCGTCCGATCCCGCGGCGCTGACCGGCACGAGGCCGACGAGCTCGGCGGGACGGGCGTGCCACACCGACGGGTGGCCGGTGCCGAGCAGCGTCTCGCGCAGGGTGCCCATCGGGTCGACGTCCGGGCCCTCGCCGTGGTGCTCGACCGGCGCCACCGCGCACACGAGCTCGCCGTGCTCCGGCAGGCCGAGCACGCGGGCCGCGTCGCGCACGAACCCGGGATCGCGGCCGCGGCCGTCCAGCAGTCCCTCCAGCGCCGAGTAGCGCCGACCCGCGTCGAGGCCGTGGAGCCGCGCCTCCTCCCCGCGGTACGCGTCGACGAGCCGGCCGGAACTGTGGTCGATCATGCGCCACACGTCGTTGGCCGCAGCGAGCAGCGCCTCGTCGTAGGCCCCGCCGAAGCGCTCGCGGGAGGCGGCGAGCATCCGGTCCCAGAGCAGCCGGCCGCACAAACGGTAGGCCCGCAGCACCACCTCGAGCGGCACGCCCTGCCGGGCCCGCCTGCGTCCGGTCGCCACCGTGAGGGCCGCGGCGTCGATCTCGGTCGGCAGGTCGCCGGCCAGCACGGTCAGCGCCCGCCGCAGGTTCTCGACACAGGTCTCGCGCAGGTCGTCCTGGACGGGCACGCCCAGCTCGGCGTAGACGTCCTCCCCCTCGAGGATCATGACGGTGAGCCGGTCGGCGAGCGCCTCGACGTCGTCGAGCAGCGCCCGGCACAACACGGTGAGGGCCTCCCGGGCGCGCGGGTCGCCGGCCTGTCCGCCCATCGCCGCAGGATGCCGGGAATCCCGGACGGGCAGAAGGCGGTCGTGCGCACCGCCTCATGACCCAGGTCACATCTTGTGCTCGGCGCCCATGGTCTCGGGTGGGCACGGAGCCCAATCTGGGACCCCGGCGAGCGCGGAGGAGCACCCATGACCGAGGTCGGCGACGAGGCCGCCATCGGGCGCCGCGAGGTCCGCAGGACCTCGATGGTCAGCCTGCTGGGGTCGACGATCGAGTGGTACGACTTCTTCATCTACGGCACGGCCGCGGCGCTCGTGCTCAACACGGCGTTCTTCCCGAACGCGAGCCCGTTCGTCGGGACGCTCGCGGCCTTCAGCTCCTTCGCCGTCGGCTTCATCGCCCGCCCGGTGGGCGGCATCATCTGGGGACACTTCGGCGACCGCATCGGGCGCAAGAAGGCGCTGGTCTCGGCGCTGTTCCTCATGGGTGGCTCCACCACGCTGGTCGGCCTGCTGCCCTCGTACGCGACGATCGGCGTCGCGGCTCCGATCCTGCTGTTCGTCCTGCGCATCGTGCAGGGGCTGGCGGTCGGCGGGCAGTGGGGCGGGGCGGTACTGATCGCGACCGAGTACGCCCCGGCGAACCGGAAGGGCTTCTACGGCTCGTTCCCCCAGCTCGGCGTACCCATCGCAGTGATCATCTCGAACGGTATCTTCCTGGCCCTCGAGGCGGGGCTCGACGAGGAGGCGTTCCAGTCCTGGGGCTGGCGGGTCCCGTTCCTGCTCAGCGTGCTGCTCATCGGGGTGGCGATCTACGCCCAGGTGCGGCTGGAGGACACGCCCGCGTTCCAGCGGATCCAGCAGCACCAGGGGGGCCCGAAGCGCCGTTCCCCCGTCATCGAGGTCCTCCGCAGCCACCCGCGGCAGATCCTGCTCGCGGCCGGGTCGTTCATCGCGGTCAACGGCGGGTTCTACATCTACATCGTCTACTCGCTGTCCTACGGCACGAAGATCCTCGGGCTGCCCGAGAGCACGATGCTCGTCGGCGTGCTGGGCTCGAGCGCGGTGAACCTCGCGCTCATCCCCCTGTTCGCGCTGCTCTCCGACCGCGTCGGCCGGCGGCCGGTGTACCTGGCCGGGGCGATCGGCACCGTGCTCGTCGCGTTCCCGGTCTTCTGGTTGATCGACACCAAGGTGACGTTCCTGATCTTCCTCGCGCTGCTGATCGGCGGCGCGGCCAACTCGGCGATGTACGGGCCGCAGGCGGCGATGTTCGCCGAGATGTTCAGCGCGGAGGTGCGCTACTCCGGCGCGTCGCTGGGCTACCAGATCGGCGCCGTGCTGGGCGGCGGGCTCGCTCCGCTCATCGCGGCCTCGCTGTACGAGGCCACCGGCACGTCGGCCTCCATCTCCGCGTACCTGCTCGTGATGGCGCTCATCACCCTCGGGTCGACCTACCTGCTCGCCGAGACCTACTCCCCCCGGCCGCGCCAGGCGGTGCCGCCATCGGGGTGACACCCGGACAGCCGCACCACCCGCCGCCGAATCCGTCCGGCCCGGCGCGGACCCCGGCGTGGCCGCTCGCCCGCGGGCGTCGGCCCCGCTTGACTGGGCGCCACGACAGGGCGCCGGGACGGTCCGGCGACGGGAGGAGACACCAGGTGGCCTACGACGCGGTCAGTGCCTACACGGTGCTGTTCGGCGACGGGGACGCGCCGGCCTCGGTCAGCGTGCACGGCTCCGCCGACGAGGCCTGGGGCGCGCTGGACGTGCTGGTCCGCGGCCGTTCGCGACGGTGGCGGGCGCGCACCGTCGCGGTCGACGAGCACCAGGTGACCGACCTGGCCGAACGCTGGCGCCGGGCCGACCCGACGCGCCGGTACTGGCAGGTCAGCTCGCACCGCCTGCAGGTGACGGTCCCCGCCATCGCCCCCGGCCGGGTGGCCTCCCGCACGGCCTGATCCGGGGGCAGGCCCCCCGCAGGACGAGGGTCCACCCCGCCGACGCGGCCCCGCCCGCAGACCACGCTTCCGACCAGGGCACGCCGGAGCCGACCGGCCCGCCCCGGGCGCGGGAGGTGGGTCATGGCCGTCGCGACGATCCGCGTCCACGCCCGCGAGCTGCGCGCGCTCGCGACGGTGGTGGCCGGGGTGGTCCTCGGGCTGCTGCTCGTCGTGGTCCGCGGCCGGCGGCCCGCACCGGCCCCGCCCGAGGCGCCGCTCGCGGCCGCCCGGACGCTGGTGGTCCTCGTGCACGGCCTCGCGGGTACCGACCGGTGCTGGTCCCGGGTCGCCCCGGCGCTGCGTGACGGCCCGGACGTCGCCGTGGTCACCTTCAGCTACTCGTCGCGGGGCACCACCGTGGAGGAGCTCGCCGCGCGGCTGGCCGGGCGGGTCGAGGGCTGGGCCCGCGAGTGCGGGGCACGCTCGGTCACCCTGGTCGGCCACAGCCTGGGCGGGGTGATCGTCGCCCGGTCGCTCGTGGACGGCGCGGCCGCCGGCCGGGTGACCCGGGTGGTCACCGTCGGGGCGCCGCTGGGGGGCTCGGCGTGGGCCCGGCTCTTCCCGTTCGGGCTGGTGCGCACGCTGTGCCCCGGCTCGCCCGCGCTGCGCGCGCTCGCCGCCGCTCCCGTGCCGGCCGGCGTGCGGTGGCTGGCGGTCGCCTCCCGCGTCGACGTCGTCGTCCCGCCGCGGCGCGCGACGCTGGGCACCGCGGAGGTGCTCGTCGTCGACGGGGCCGGCCACTGCGGCCTGCTGCAGCACGCGGACGTCGTCGCCCGGATCGTCGCGGCGGCGGCGCCGGCCCGGGTCTCACCGCGCCGGGCCGGCCCCCGCCCCGGTCGGCACCACGGCCCCGGATCCCGGGCCGTCCGGGGTGTCGAGCAGTGCCTCGCACGTCCGGACCAGCACCGTCGCGGCGTCCCGCACCGCACGCGGCGCCGCCGGGTGGGCCGCCCGGCGCTGCCACCCACGCAGCGACTCGTGCGCGGCGCGCCGGATCTCCGCAGGCGGGGCGTCGCGGTCGAGCCCGAGCCGGGCCCAGGGCTCGGTGCCCTCGCGGCCGGTCAGCCGCTCGGCGGCGCGGTGCTCGTCGCCGGGGAACACGACCGTGCGGAGGGCGAGCGCGCCCGCGAGGTCGGACTCGGCCACCTCGAGGGCGCCCGTCCCGCGGATCCGCTCGATCTCGAAGCGCACCCGGTCCGGCCACGCGCCGCGTCCGACGGAGCGCGCGAGGTCGTCGAGGTCCTCGAGCACCCGGCGGGCCCGGGCGGTCGCGGCGCGGGGCAGGCACCGGCGGACGAGCAGCGACTCCAGCCGGTCCGCCTCGAGCGCCCCGCCCGGGGCCGCCACCCCGACGGCGGGGACCGCGCGCAGGCGCTCGGGCACGCCCACCGGGGTCGTGTCGTCGACCTCCGGGCCGTCGACCACGACCACGAGGGCCTCCGGGTGCTCGCTCTCGGACCGGGCGACGACCGTGAGGGCGGGGATCCGCAGCGACAGCACGGCGCGCAGGATCGCTGACGCGTCGACATCGGTCGGTCCCGCCAACCCCACCTGCCACGGTCGGCGCGCTCGGGTGGTGATCGCGTCCACGCGGCCGGCCACCGCGGCGGGCGGGTCGGCGGCGACCCGGTCCACGAGGTCGAGCACGCCGTCGAGCAGTCCGGAGCCGGTCGGGCGGCGCACCTCGGCCGGCGCGGCGTGGGTGTCGGCCTCGGCGTCCGTCGTGGGCCCGGAGGGCGTCGGCGCGGGGGGCGGCGGCGCGGGGGCCGGCGCGGGCGGCGGCGCGGGCGGCGGCGCAGGTACCGGCGCGGGAGTCGGCGCGGGGGCGGCGCGGGGCGCCGCGTCGTCCGGGCCCGCCCCCACGTCGAGGTCCACGGCGGGCGGTCGCGGCGCGTCGATGTCCACCGCGGGCCGTTCCAGCGCGGCGAGATCCACCGTCAGCCGCGAGTGCGCGTCGGGCTCGGGCGCGGGCACCGCCGTGAGGGTCGTGGTCGCCGCCCCGAGGCCGTCGGAGGCGGACGGGGTGTCCGCGGTCTCGGCGGTCTCGGCGGTCTCGGCCGCCTCGGCGGTCTCGGCGGTCTCGGCGGTCTCGGCGGTCTCGGCGGCGTTCGTGGACTCCTTCGTGTCCGGGGTTCGCGTCGTCGCCGACATGGTGCGCAGGGTCCTGGTGGGGCCCGGGTCGGGCTCCTGCACGCGGGGACGGGGCGGTACCGGCACGAATCCCTCCACGGTGGTGCCGGCGCCGGGCGCCGAGCGGACCGCGACGCCCCCGCCGACGGCCGAGATGCGGGCGGTGACGTTGCGGACCCCCCGCCCCCCTCCGGATCCCGGAGTCGGGTCCGGGGTGAACCCCGGGCCGTTGTCGCGGACGACGAACCGCAGGGCCCCGCCTGCTTCCCGCAGGACGACCGAGAGGTGCGCGCCGGGCGCGTGCTTGCGGGCGTTGTTGATCGATTCGAGGCAGCAGAAGTACACGGCGCTCTCGACGTCGGCCTCGTAGCGCCGGCCGGGCTCGATGCCCTCGGTGTCCACGAGGATCGAGGAGTCGCTCCCGGTCAGGTCGCTGCGCAACGACTCGACCACGCCGCGCTCGATCAGCGTCGCCGAGGACACCCCCGTCGCCGTCTCGGCGAGCACGGCCTCGGCGGTGTCGATCTGACCGCTCAGCACCTCGAGCCGTTCCTGGGCGGAGGCGAGATCCCCCGCGGAGACCTGGTGCTCGACCAGCCCGAGGGACAGCCGCAGCGACACCAGGTGGTGCTGGGCGCCGTCGTGGAGGTTGCGCTCGATGCCGCGGCGCTCGCTGTCCATCTCGGCCACGGCCTGCCGGCGCGACGCCGCGATCTCCTCGCCGTGCGCGACGGCGGCCCGCAGCTGGCGCTCGAGCTCGATCTCGAGGCGGTGGGACTGCAGGACGGCGCCGAGGCTGTCGGTCACGTCGACCATCAGCCGCTGCCGGTCGTCGCCGCGCCCGGCCAGGGCCTCGGCGTCGACGGCGAGGACCCCGACCTCCTCGCCGCGGTAGGCGATCGGGAACGTGACCCCGGTGTCGGCCTGGCCCGCCTCGGGGAGCGCCCACGCGTACGTGCGGTCCCGCAGCCCGGGCCGGAACGCGGTGAGGCGCACCGCCCGGGCGCCGAGGCGGCGCCCGATCGCCTCCGCGACGTGGTTCAGGTCGGACCCCTCCGCGGCACGGGAGAGCTCCACGACCTCGAGCAGCACGCTGTACGGCGTCGGGCGGCGCCCGTAGAGCAGGCGCTCGACGGCCAGGTCGACCCGGGAGGACAGCGGCAGGAACGCCACCGCGACGAGCACCGTCGCGACGGCGTGGGCGGCGAGCGCGGACCCGGAGGCCGCGGAGAGGACTGCGGCGGTCAGCGCGTAGGTCCCGCCCAGCACCACCACGAGGATGGTGACGGCGAGCCCTCGGTGGAGCAGCCCCTCGGTCTCCCGCCGACGCGGCCGGAAGGCGACGAGCACCGCGAGCGCCAGCGCGGCGGCCGTGAGCCGGGTGAACCAGAACAGCAGAGCGGTCGGCTCGCCCCCGCCGGTCCCGCCGTGGCGGGCGGTGGGGTCGTCGAGGGTCAGCCCCGGTTCGCCGAGCACGGCCAGCACGAGCGTGAGCACGGCGAGCACGGCGGCCGTGCCCAGCGCCCCGGCCAGCACGGTGACCAGCAGGCGGGCCTGCGCCCGCCGCTCGGGGGTCGCACCGTGGCGCAGGTGCCGGGACACCCCGATCATCCCGACCAGCGGCACCCCGAAGCCGAAGAACACGACGCAGCTGACGGTGTGCGGCAGCAGGGCGGTGCCCACCCCGGCGACGAACAGGGCCACCGCGCCGAGCCCGATCAGCACCCGATGGCTCCGTCGCCCCGACCCGGACCAGCCGCTGGGAAACAGCAGCAGCGCCCCGACGTAGGCGGCACTGGCCACCCCGTGCAGCAGGATCTGGTGCAGCTCGCCGATCCCCAGGCCGGTCGCCGACCGGAACACCTGCGTCGCGGCGTGCGCCTGGAGGTTGAACGCCCCGGCGGAGCCGACCATCGCCAGCACCAGCAGGCGGACCGTCCAGGAGCGCCCGCCGCTGCGCCAGAGCACGACGGCGACGACGAGGTTGACCGCCGTCGCGGCGTAGTCCAGCAGCGCCTGGCCCGCCGGTTCGCTCAGCGCGGCGGCCGCCACGATCCCGCCGGCCCAGGCCGACCCGCCCGCCGCGGCCGCACCCACCGCCTCACCCACCGGCGGGAGGTGGGCCGCGAGCGCGACCACGGCCCCGATCCCGAGCCACACCACGGTCAGGGCCGAGACCGCCGCGAGCGCGACGGCCCAGGCGACGACGAGGCCGCGCGACCGCGTCACCGGTTCTCCAGGGCGTCGTCCACCGAGGGCCGCAGGTGGTCGGGCAGCCACGCACGCAGGACGGCGCCGCCGTGGCCGTCGACGACGAACTCCAGCGATCCGCCGAGGGCCGCCAGCCGGTCGGCGTCGTCGGTCAGGGTGGCGCGGACCTCGTCGGGGTCGTTGGACAGGGCCGGCTCCTCGATGCGCACCTCGACCGTCCCGCGGAGCTGGTCCAGGTGCACCCCGAGCGGCCGCGGGGCGGCGTGCCCGGCGAACAGCCGCAGGGCCGAGGCGGCCGCGTAGTACAGCCCGGACTCGACCTCCCAGGGCAGGCGGTCGGCGAGGCGGCCGGTGAGTCGCACGGTCCGGGGCAGGTCGGCGATCGCCTCCTCGAGGGCGGCCAACGGCCCCTGGTCGCGCAGGACGGCCGGGTAGACCCCGCGCGCGATCACCCGGAACCGGTCGAGCAGTTCCTGCAGGCGCGCGCGGGCGGTCTCCAGGGCGTGGCGGGCGAACTCGGCACGCTCGTCGTCGTCGGCGTCGTCGTCGAGGGCGTCCACCGCGTCGGTCACCGCGGCGCGGAACGCCGTCAGCCGGTCGGCCGTGGCGCCTCCCAGTTCGGCGACCAGCCGTCGGCGCTCCACCTCCCTGGCGTGGTCCAACCGGCTGCGGGAGGCCGCGGTCTCGCGCGCGAGCTCGTTGACCCGGCGCACCCGCGTGGCGAGCTCGGCACTGCGCGCCACACCGCGCAGGAGCAGACCCGCACCGCCGGCGACGTCCTGCATCAGGCGCTGGTCGGCGGGGGTCACCGGTCGCCCCGGCTTCCCGATGGTCAGCACCGCCCGCAGGACCGATCCGTCGAGGACGGGCTCCACGTGGTCGGTGTCGGTCCGGGCCAGGAGGACCCCGAGCGTCGGTACGGTCTCCCCGACCCCCTCCCCGGGCGGGAACACCGCCTCGGCGACCAGGGCGTCCTCGACCACCAGCCAGACCGCGGCGCGCTGCGCGCCGGTCCCCTCGCCGAGCACCTGCGCCAGGCCGGGCAGGGCGTCCTCGAGCGTGCCGTCCCGGACGCGCGCGGCGGTGTCGGCCAGCGCCGAGTACGGGGTGGTCACCGGGTGCGGGACCAGGCGTCGCACGAGCCGGTCCAGCCGGGGTGCGGCGAGGCCGAGCACCGCGACGGCGACGCCCACCGCGACGAAGGGGGCGAGCAGCGCGCCGACCGCCGATCCCGTGAACCCGACGGGCACCGTGACGACGACGAGCACGACCGCCACGACCACGCTCACCAGGAGTGCGCGTGCCGGCCAGGCCACGACCGTCCGGTTCATCGCCGTGGTCAGTCGTCGCCGCGCTGCGAGCGCAGGTAGGTCAGCACCGCCTGCACCCGGCGATGGTGCGCGGAGGTGTCGGCGTGCAGGCCGAGCTTGTCGAAGATGCTGGCGATGTGTTTCTCCACCGCCTTGCCGCTCACGAACAGCGTCGAGGCGATGCCGCCGTTCGAGCGCCCCTCGGCCATCAGCCGCAGCACGTCGCGCTCCCGCTCGGACAGCGCGCTGACCACGTCCTGCTTGTCGCTGCGCGGCCGCTCGACCAGGCGCTTGGCGAGCACCGGCTCGATGACGATCTCGCCGGCCTCGATCCGGGTCAGGGTGTCGGAGAGGACCTCGACGCTGCCGACCTTCTCCTTGAGCCGGTAGCCGATGCTGTCGGTGCCGATCTCGAGGATGCGCATCAGGTAGTGCGACTCGGCGTAGTGCGACAGGAACAGCAGGCCCATGTCCGGGTGGCTGGCCCGCAGGCGCTCGGCGGTCACCAGGCCCCCGTCGGGCTCGGGCGGCATCCGGATGTCGAGGATCGCGACGTCGGCGTGCTCGGTGGCGAGCAGGGCCACCAGCTCGTCCCCACCGGGCACGCAGCCCACCACCTCGTGGCCCGCGGCCTTCAGCAGCATCACGAGGCCCTCGCGGAACAGCGCGCCGTCCTCGGCCAGGGCTACCCGCACGGGAACCTCGCCACGATCGTCACTCGCTGGGCCTCGCCGGCGTGCGTGACCTCGACGGAGCCGCCGAGCGGTTTCGCCTCGTCCTCCACCGGCGGCCCCTGCCACGGCTCGACCCCGGAGATCGACAGCACCAGCGCACCGGCGTCGCGGCGCACGTGGACGGTCACCGTCCCGCCCGCCGCGCGCGGGGCCGCGAGGCACTCGGCGGCGGCGAAGTAGGCCGCTCCCTCGGCGGCGGCGCCGAAGCGGTCGTCGGCGACGTCCAGGGTGGCGTCGACGCCGGTGCTGTGGACGAGCTCGCGCAGCGCCGGACCGAGGCCCGCCTCGTCCAGCAGCGGCGGATAGATCTTGCCGGCCACGTCCCGCAGCTCCTGGAGCGCGGCGTGGACCTGTTCCTGCAGCTCGACGATGTCGCGGCTCCATTCGTCGTCCGAGGACGGGGCGTTCTCCAGGAGGACCCCGAGACGCAGTGACATCGCCGAGATGCGCAGCGCGGCGCCGTCGTGCAGCTGCCGTTCGAGCCGGCGGCGCTGCAGCCACCGGCCCTCGGTGCGGCTGCGCCCCGCCTCGACGTCCGGTCCGGAGCTCTCTCCCGCGTCGTCCACCGCCGGCTCGTGGACGTTCTCGCCGTCGTGGGCGAGCCCGAGGGTCATGGGCACATCCTTGCGCCCGTCCGGTACCGCCGCCAAGGGGGTGCGCCCTGTGCCCGGGGTAGGGTTTACCCCCCCCCGCGTTCGGCGGTACGCACGGCACCGGACACGGACCGTCGTCGAGCCCGGATCGGTCGCACACCCGCGTGGCTGCGGTCGTTCCCGTGCGCCACCGGGCATTACCATCCGTGTCGACCGTGTCGGAGGGGTGGCGGTGGAGTACAGCCTCGGGGTCGACCTCGGTACGACCTTCGTCGCCGCGGCGATCGCGCGGGACGACGGCCGGCTCGAGATGGTCACCCTCGGGGACCGTTCGGTGGCGATTCCCGCGGTCGTCCTCCTGCGATCCGACGGCGAGCTGGTGTTCGGCGACGCCGCCGCGCGACGCGCGGCCAGCAACCCGGGCGACGTCGCGGCGGAGATCAAGCGGCGCCTGGGCGACCCCACCCCGGTCCGGCTGGGGGGCGCGGCCCGTCCGGCCACCGAGCTGCTCGGCGCGGAGCTGCGCGACGTGATCGCCCGGGTCGCCCTGGCCGAGGGCCGCGCGGCACGACGCGTGGTGCTCACCCACCCCGCCAACTGGGGCCCCTTCCGGCGCGGGCTGTTCGAGGACGTGGCCGCCTTCGCCGGCCTCGAGGACCCACCCATGATCGCGGAGCCGGAGGCGGCCGGCGTCCACTACGCGTCCACGAGGGACCTCGCCGACGGCGACCTCATCGCGGTCTACGACCTCGGCGGCGGCACCTTCGACGCGAGCGTGCTGCGCAAGACGGCGGACGGCGTGGAGCTCGTGGGGACACCCGAGGGCATCGAGCGGCTCGGGGGCGTCGATTTCGACGAGGCCATCCTGGCCCACGTCGACCACGCCACCGGTGGCGCGCTCGGCGACCTGGACATGGGCGACGCCACGACCACCGCCGCGCTGGCCCGGTTGCGCCAGGACTGCGTGCTGGCCAAGGAGGCCCTCTCGGTCGACGAGGAGACGACCGTCCCGGTGTTCATCCCCGGCCGGCACGTCGACGTCACGATCACCCGCAGCGAGTTCGAGGACATGGTCCGTGCGCCCGTCGAGTCGAGCATCGGGGCGCTGCGCCGCACCCTGCGCTCCGCCTCGGTCACCCCCGACCAGCTGTCGGCGGTGCTCCTGGTGGGGGGCTCGTCGCGGATCCCGATGATCGCCCGGACGGTCGGCGAGGAGCTCGGGTGCCGCACCGTCGTCGACTCGCACCCCAAGCACGCGGTCGCGCTCGGCGCCGCGATCGTGGCCGGCCGGCGGCACGGCGTGGTCGCCTCGGGCGGCGCCCCGTCCGGTGCGGCCGGGTCCGCCACCCCACCCGTCGCCTCTCCGCCTGCCGCCGCTGCGTCCTCCTCGGCGAAGCCGACCGCCACCCCGCCCGCGGCCGACGACGCCGCCACGACCACGACCACGACCGAGGCCGCCCGCACCGCGTCCCCGGCCACCCCCGCCGCGAGCACGGGCGCCGGCGGGCCGAGCGGCACCGAGACCACCACGATCGCGGCACGGGGCCCCTCGCCCGCCCGGCCCGGGAGCACCGGCACCCCGCCGACGACCCGGCCCGCCCACCCGCCGAAGGGCCCGCCGACACCGAGCCCGCCACCACCGACACCCGCGCGGGGCGCTCGCCGCTACCCGGAGACCCGCCCGGGGGCGGGTACCGGCGCCCGGCCCGCCCCGGCGCCCGCCTACGGCCCCCCGCGCCGCGGTCCGGGAGGGGCGCAGGCCGGGAACCCCGCACGCGGTCACCCGCCTCCGACGACCGGGCGCCGCGGCGCACCGCCCACCGCGCGGCCGCAGGAGGTCGACGCCCCGACCACGGCCACCCGCGCGGATCCGGCGGGCCCGACGACGAGGGTCGCCGGGCCGCCCCCGGACCAGCCCACCGACCCCCGCCGACGTCCGGGTGGTGCGGACGGACGCCCGCTCCCGGGGCCACCCCCGCTCACCGGGGCGGCCGGGCGTCCACCGCCCCCGCTCCGCGCGCCGGACTCGCCGAAGGCGTCCCGCTCCCGGGTGATCATCCTGACGATCGTGGCCGTCCTCGCGGCGGCCGCGGTGGCCGCGGTGGTCCTGATCGCCACCGGCGTGCTCGGGCCGGTCCTGGCCGGCCCGGGCGGGTCGGAACCGGAGTCGCCCGCGCTGGTCGCGGCGAGCATCCCGGTCCCCACCGAGGTCAACCGCGTCGCCGTGGGGGCGACCCCCGGCTTCGTCGCCCTCTCCCCCGACGGCCGGGTGGCCTTCGTGGCGAACCGGGAGGCGAAGACCATCACCGTGGTCGACACCGCCACCGCGGCGGTCACCGCGACCGTGCCCGTGGCGGTCGGCCCGCCGCAGTACCTCACGCCCTCCCCCGACGGGGCGCGGCTGTACGTCAGCGTCTTCGACCAGCAGCGGACGATCGCGGCGGTCGCCGTCCTGGACACCGCCACGAACGAGGTGTGTCGCGACGATCCCGGTGCGGACCCGTCCCTACGTCTCCGCGGTGACCCCCGACGGTTCCCAGCTCTGGGTCCCCAACCACGACTCCGGCACGGTGAGCGTGATCGACACCGCCACGGACACCGTGGTCGAGGACCTCACCGTGGCCCCCAACCCGCACTGGGTGGCGTTCTCGCCGGACGGGTCGCGCGCCTACACCGCGAACCACGAGTCCAACCTGATCTCGGTGATCGACACCGCGAACCGGACGGTCCTCGCGCAGGTCCCGGTCGGGACGAGTCCGCACAGCGTCGTGGTGAACCCGGTCCGACCGCTCGTGGCCAACGCGGACTATGACGCCGCCACCGTCAGCATCACCGACACCGGCACCAACGCGGTGGTCGCGACCGTGCCGGTGGGAACCAACCCCCAGGCACTCGCCTGGGCTCCCGACGGACGCCACCTCTACGTGGTCAACGTCGGCGACAACACGTTGTCGGTCATCGACGCCGACACCGACGCCGTCACCGCGACGCTCCCCACCGGGCCCACCCCGGCCAGCATCGCGGTGCTCCCCGACGGGCGGCAGGGCTTCGTCACGACCCTCGACGACGGCATGCTGACGGTCCTGGACCTCGCAGGCTGACCGGTGAGGAGGGGGTGTGGGCCCTACCCGGACCGGCGGGTGCGCCCCGGTGGTCGTAGGGCGGACGCCACCGCGTCCGGCCGCGGTTCCGGCGACCCTTTCAGGACACGCACCCGAGCAGGAGCACGGGGCACCCGGAAGGAGCCGATCATGAACACCACCTCCCCGCTCAGCCGCCGCGACCGCGCCGTGCTCGCCGCCGTCGCCGCCGGACGTGGCGCGGTCTCGGCCGGCGGCCTGCTCATCGACGGCCTGCGGTGCGCCGACCAGTTCGCGCTCGCCCGGCTCGCCGGGTCCGGCCTGCTGCTCGTCGCGGGCCCCGGCCCCGCCCAGCTCTCCCCGATCGGGCAGCGCGCGCTCGCCGCCGCCTGAGCCGACCCGCCGACCCGCAGGAGGACCCGTGCCCGCCGCGCCCCTCGACCGCCTCACCTCCGCGATCCCCTCCGGCGCCCGGTGCCTGTTCCTCTCGCCCCACCTCGACGACGCGGTGCTGTCCTGCGGCGCGCTGATGCGCGCGCTCGCCCCGCACGGTGGGGTCCGGGTGCTGACCGTCTTCACCGAGACCACGCCGGGCCCGCACACCCGCGCCGCCCGCGCGTTCCTGCGCCAGTGCGCGCACCCCGACGCGGACACCCTGTTCGACGCCCGGCAGGCCGAGGACCGCGCGGTCCTCGACGGCCTGGCGGTCGACCACGCGCAGATGGGCCTGCCCGACGCGCTGTTCCGGCGCCGGGACGTGCCCGCACCGGTGGCCCGGCTGGGACGCCTGCTGCCGGAGATCGACCATCGCTACCCGACGTTCCGGTACGACATCGCCAAGGGCCGCGTGTCCCGCGGGGACCGCCCGCTGGCCGCCCGCCTCGCCGCCCAGGTCGCCGACGAGGTCCGCGAGCGGGACGTCGATCTGGTCTTCTGCCCGCTGGGCGTGGGCCGACACGTCGACCACCTCCTCGTCCGGGACCTCGGGCGCCACCACCCCGAGCGCGTCGTCTACTACTCCGACTTCCCGTACGACCAGTCCTTCGAGCCGGACGCCGCGTTCATGGCGCGCCAGGGACTGCGACCGTGGTCGTTCGACGACGGCATCGCCGCCAAGCCCGATCTCATCCGCGGCTACGGGACCCAGGCCGACGCGCTGTTCCCCTCCGGCCACATCCCCGTCGTCCCCGAGACCTACTTCGTCGCCTCCTGAACCCGGGCCATCGCTCGCTCACCTCGGCGCGGCGTCGAGGACCTCGCGGTACACGGCGAGCTGGGCCGCGGCCAGCGCGTCCCAGTCGAAGCCGCGGGCCAGCTCGCGACCCTGCGCACCGGCGGCCGTCAGGGCCTCCGGGTCGGCGAGGACCTCGACGAGACGGGACGCGAGGGCTCCGACGTCGAACGCCGGCACCGTCCAGCCGACGCCGGGCGGGACGACCTCGCGCAGGCACGGGATGTCGAAGATCACCACCGGGGTCGCGGTGGCGAGGGCCTCGAGCGCCACCATCCCGAAGGTCTCGTGCCGCGACGGGACGACGACGAGCCGTGCCTGCGCGAGGAGCTCGACCTTCTCGGCCCCGCTGACCCACCCGAGGAACCGGACGCGATCGGTCACCCCGAGCTGCGCGGCGTAGCGGCGCACACGCTCCTCCTCGACGCCGCCGCCGGCGATGAGCAGGTCGCCCTCGATCTCGCC
The DNA here is from genome assembly GCA_963785135.1 of uncultured Actinomycetota bacterium. GTDB lineage: Bacteria > Actinomycetota > Actinomycetes > Mycobacteriales > Pseudonocardiaceae > Actinomycetospora. The sequence continues at coordinate 1,104,241 of CAWATV010000012.1, read as the reverse complement.
GCACACGGCCGCCCACGCCTGCAGCAGGAGGTCCAGACCCTTGCCCTGGAGCTCGAGCCGCCCGACGAACACGACGTCGTGGCCGAGGCGCGGGGTCGCCTCGAACAGCGCCGGATCGATGCCGTTGCCGATCACGTCGACCCGCGCCCGCGGGTTCAGCCCGCGGAGCTTCTCGGCCGTCCCCTGGGACACGGCCACCAGGCGCCGGTGGGTGCGCGTCCCGGCGCGTTCGATCCAGTGGACGGGCACCTTGTACTGCCGGGCCTTGTCCCGGGCGTGCAGCCACTGCACGACGCCGACGGTGGGCCGCCCGCTCCACAGGGGCGCGGCCATGGTGGAGAACGGGGCGAAGAAGTCCTCCACGACCAGGTCGGCGTCGCCGCGCAGACGCCGGACGGCGCCGGGCAGCCCGGCGACGTAGCCGAGCAGTCGCGTGAGGCGGTTGGCGCCCGCGCCCCGGCCGACCGGGACGTAGCGCACCCCGTCGACCTCGGTGTTCTCCGGGTCGTCGCAACCGGGGAACCGGGTCGTCAGGACCGTCACCCGCTCCCCGGCGGCGACCATGCGGCGGTCGATCTCGTGGGTGCGCCGGGACCCGCCGCCGGCCCCCGGCATGTGGGGGTGCTCGAACCCCAGGTGCAGGACGTGCATGGTCATCGCGTCTCCCGGAGGCGGTCGCCGACGTCCGCGAGGCCGTGATCAGCCGTCGGAGGGGAATCACACCAGCGTCGCCCACGGGTGGGCAACCGTGGCGCGACCTCGTCGTCCGTCAGACGGTGACGGCGTGCGGGGCGACCCGGCCGGGACCGGCGAGCAGGTCGTGGCGGGCGGCCAGGCGCAGCGAGTCGGGGGTGACACCGAGGCGGGTCAGCACCGCCATGGCGTCGACCTCGTCGCAGCCGGTCGAGCAGCACGGTGGCCTCGTCGCCGTCGACGACGATCTCGTCGGTCGTGCGCAGCGCGGCCCGCAGGTCGGCGGGACCCGAGCCGGCCGGCATCCGGAAGCGGGCCAGCGTGCCCAGGTCCGAGCGGGCGCCGCGGCGGTTGCGCGGGCCCTCGGCGCGCGAGGCGCGCATCTCGGCGAGCACCACGCCGGCCAGCAGCTCGGCGCTGCGGTCCCAGGTGAAGCACTCGGCCCAGGCGCGGCAGGCGACCTCGACCTCGGCGGCGCGGGTGTCGTCGGCGAGCTCGCGCAGGGTGTCGACCAGGGCGCCGCCGAGCTCGTCGGCGGAGCGCACGAGCCGGCCGGTGCGCCCGTCGACGACCGAGTCCCGGATGCCGGCGGCGTCCAGGGCGACGCACGGCAGCCCGCGGGCCGCGGACTCGATGACCGAGCAGCCCCAGCCCTCGGCGTCCGAGGTCGAGGTGGTCAGCCACGCGCGCCCGAGCAGCTCGTCCCGGACCGCGTCGGACTGGTACCCGTGCAGGGTCACCGTGTCCTGCAGGCCGAGCTCGGCGACGAGGGCCTCGAGGCGGGGGCGCTCCGGCCCGTCCCCGACGATGTCGACGCGCAGCCGGGGCACCGAGGCGGCGGCCACGGCGACCTGGCGCAGCAGGACGTCGATGCGCTTGTGGGGCACCAGCCGGCTGACCACGGCGATGGTCGGGTCGGGGTCGCGGGGCATCGGGGTCTCGGTGACCGGCGCGGTGCCGTTGGGCACGACCGCGATCGGGCCGCGGAAGCCGAGGCGCCGACGCAGCTCCTGGCGCGTGGACGGGGAGACCGCCGCGATCATCCGCGGGCCGTAGACCCGGCGGGCGACGCGGCCCTCGAGGGTCCGGCCCAGCGCGGCGAGCGGCGCGGAGAAGCGGGTGGCGAACTGGTCCTGGTGGACGTGGTGCACGACCTGGACGACCGGCAGGTCGCCGGCGACCATCGGGGAGAAGAAGGGGATGCCGTTCTGGCAGTCGACGACGGCGTCGTAGCGCCCGCGGGTGCGGGCCAGGCGCGCCGCGGCCCGGGCGTAGAGGGAGAGCTCGCCACCGAAGCGGACGATCTCGATCCCGTCGATGGTCTCCTGCGCGGCGAGGGTCGCGGGGCGGGCGCAGAACCAGGTGACGCGGACCCCGGCCTCGACCCAGCGGCGGGCGATCTGGTGCATGTACTGCTCGGCGCCGCCGGCCTGGGGGTGGCGGACGTCGCGCCAGTTCAGGACCAGGATGTGGGAACCGGCCATCCGCGAGGCCAGGGGCTGCGTGGCGTTCCGCGGCGACGTCGTCATGGTGGGCTCCTCGGGGTGACCGCCGGGTGGCGGTGGGCTTCTGACCTGCTGGAATGAGGATGCCGCCGCACGCCGCCCGATCCGATGGTGTGCGCCCTCGAACCGTCCGGGGCCGCCCCACCACCGAGGTAGGGATTGCCCCCTCCCCCACATGGCACGACGCCGCCGCCCGGGTCACGGGCGACGGCGTCGGGTCTGGAGGAGCGGGTCAGCTGGCCCGCAGGGAGAGCAGCGCGGCGAAGCTGGGGATGCCGTCGCGCACCGGGTGGAAGGTGGAGCCCGCCTCGTCGGTCCAGGTCACCGGCACCTCCACGATCCGGTCGCCGCCCTGCTGCACGCGGCGCAGGAGCTCCACGTCGAAGGCGAAGCCGGTGAGGTGGCACTGCTCGATCGCGCGCAGCGCGACCTCGCGGGTGAAGAACTTGAACCCGCACTGCGAGTCGTGCACACCCGGCACGACCGACCGGCTCAGCGCGCGGAACGCCGCCCCGCCGAGGCGGCGGCCCAGCGGCTGCGGCTCGGCGAAGCGCGCGCCCGGCGCGTGCCGGGACGCGATGACCGCGCCGGCGCCGGTCTGGAGGTGGAACATCGCCGCGGTCAGCGTCTCCACCGGGGTGGAGAGGTCGGCGTCGAAGAACCCGACGAAGCGCGCGTTGCTGGTGGCCAGCCCGCGGCGCACCGCGGCGCCCTTGCCGGGACGGCTGCAGCCGATGACGTCGACCGGGACCGACCCGCCGGCGCGGGCGGCGATCTCCCGGACCACGCCCGTGGTGTCGTCCACGCTGCCGTTGTCGACCACGACGATCCGCGCGTCCCACGGCTGGTCGGCGAGGAACGCGATCGTGCGCTCCAGCGTGCGCGGCAGGCGGGCGGCCTCGTTGTAGGCCGGGATGATGATCTCGAGGTCGGCGGTGGGCCGGCGGGTCGCGTCGGTCGGCGAGCCCTGGACGATCTCGGTGCGGTCCGACGTGATCACGGCTGGCTCCTGGGGTCGGCCGCCGGGTGGGGCGGCTCCTGTCTGGCAGGAACCAGAGTCGCGTCAGACGTGCTCGTGTCCGATGGTGTGCGCCCTCGACCGCGCGGGGTGGCCCCGCGTCCTCGGGTAGGGCTGGCCCCCGGCGATCGATCGCACGGTCCTGGTGCGCGCCACGGCAGACTGACACCCGTGTGCCCCTCGACCGTGATCGACACCCTCGTCCGCAGACGAGCAGGCGGGACGGACGACCACACGGTCGCGGTCGCGGTCGAGGGCGGCGGCATGCGCGGTGTGGTCTCCGGAGCGATGCTCATCGCCCTGCGTGACCTCGGGTTCCTCGGGTGTGTGGACCGGTTCTACGGGACCTCCGCCTCCGGGCTGAACCTGGCCTACCTCGCCGCGGGCCGCGGCTGGGACGCTCTCTCGATCTACTACGACCATCTGGTCGAGGGCTTCGTCCGCCGTCGGCCCGGGCCGGGCCGGCCGCTCCTGGACATGGCACGGGTGGCGCACGTGATTCGCGACGAGGTGCCCCTGCAGGTCGAGGCCGTGGGCGCATCGTCGCTGGACGTGCGGCTCGTCCTCAGCGACGTGGAACGACGCGCCCCGGTGGTCGTGCCGGTCCGCGGGCTCGGTCCGCGGCTGCCCGAGCACCTCATCGCGGCCGCGTGGCTCCCGGTGCTCGCCGGCCCCCCGTACGTCCTCGAGGGGCGACGCACCATGGATGGCGGGCTCCTCTGGCCGGACCCCCTGTACGCGGCGGTGGACGGCGGCTGCTCCCACGTGCTGGCGCTCGGTTCGTCCACCGACCAGCCGGAACGTGCCACGCCGGCCACGCGGATCACGGCGGCGCTGCTCACCGCCGCCCTCGACGAGTGGGCCCCGGGCCTCGGCGGAGCCTTCCGCGACGGCCGCGCGCGGTGGGACGTCGACCGCACCCGGCTCTCCGGGCGCCGCGAGATCCGGATCGGCGACACGACCGTGGTCCGCGTCCAGCCCGTCGCCGGGGCGCACGGCGCCCGCCGCCTCACCCGGGACCGCGCGGTCCTGCTCGACGCCGCCCGCGCGGGCTACCGAACGGTGTGCGAGGCCTTCGGCTCACCGCTCCAGTGCGGGGTCTTCGCGGTCGTCGGCTGACGGCACGGGATCCGACGGCGTCGCGGACGCCTCGCGCGTGGACGCCCCCAGCAGGTACTCGGCGAGCTCGCGGTGCCGGATCTCGTAGCCCGCCCCGGTGAGCCGCAGGACCTGGGCCGTCAGGGCGCGATCCAGGAAGTCCTTCAGGGCGAGGGGGAGCCGGGAGACGAGGGCGAGTCCCAGACGGGTCACCGCGAACGCCGGCCAGGCCGTCCGGATGGACCCGGCAGTGAGACCGACGAGGAGGAACCCCGCGACGCCGACCCAGGGGTTGACCGCGACACCGGCGCCCAGACCGAAGGCCCCGCCGCTGAAGGCGACAAGGCTGACGAAGGTCCGACGGTCCGCCCGGAGGGTGGCGTCCCAGCCCGCCGCGAAGCCGCCCAGGGGAAGGGTCACCGCTCCGGTTCCGGTGGCGAAGCCCCCGAGCAGCCCGACGACGACGCCGGACACGACGCCGACCTGCCAGCTCCCGTGCTGGTTGGCGGCCGCGATGCCGATGCCGATGCCGGCGAAGGGCATCGTGATCATGAAGGCGTCCCAGGCGATCCGGTCGGGCCGGCGCACCGGTAGGGGCGCGCGGTACCGGTGGATGGCCAGGCCCGCCGCGACCCAGGCCGCGACACCGTCGATCACCCCGGCGGGCCAGCCCTGGCCGGTGCTCGCGGTCAGCGCGACCACCACGCCACCGACGAGCCCGGCCGGCACCGCCGCCTGGCGTCCCCGCACCGCACCCGCCGCGATCCCGACGCCGAGCGCGCCCCCGATCCCCTGGAACGGGTTGTCCCGCACGCCGAGAACGAGGAAGGCGACGATCCCGGTAGCGAGGGCCCCGATCACGCTTGCGAAGAACCCCCGCGCGAGCGCCGGTCCGATGTCGCCGGTCGGGGACGGGTCGGACGTCCGCGTCCAGTGGTGGACGAGCTCGGCGACCGCCACCGCCGCGAGGATCCCAGCGCCGAGCCCGACGCCCAGGCGCGGCACGAGGCCCGCGACCAGGCCCACCGCCAGCGCCCCGGGAAGCGCGAGGACGGCGGCGACCGCCCACCGCACCCGGCCGGACAGGGACGACGCGAGCTCCCACCACACGAGTCCCTGCTCGCGGGCGGCGACCGTGCGCAACCACCGTCGGCTGCGCGCAGCGTCACGCCCGAAGACGTGCGGGAGGAACCGGTCCATCAGATGGGATGTGACCGTCACGTCCGCACGGAGCCGGGCGAGCTCGGTCGGTGACGGCACCGGAGCGTGGACCGCGTGGTCCTCGGGGACGACGCCCCCGTAGAGGGCCACGGCGAGCGAGATGACGAGCGGGCGCCTCATCGCCTCCTCGACCTGCGGAGCGTCGTCGAGCAGGTCCCGCCACACGTCACCCCCCGCGTGCTGGATCAGGTACGGCTCCGCCTGCGTGCGGTCGACGGGCTGCACCACGGCCGTCGCACACGGTGAGGGGCGCGCAGGCGCCACCTCGTCGTCGGGCTCCCATCGGACCGCCAGGACCGCTCCCGGACGGCCCCCCTGGTGGAGCCATCGGTCGAGGGCGGCGACGACGAGCCGCGCGACGGCCGGCGGGCCCGCGACCTCGTCGAGCCCGTCGATCACCGGGAGGACACGGCCGGTGCGGACGGCTTTCTCGGCCAGCGAGGTGTAGGCACCGTCCGCCGGGGCCCGACCGAGGGCGGGGTCGTCGAGCACCAGCTGCTCGATCATCCAGGATTCGACGACCCTCGGGTCGACGCCGCGGGGGACCTCGTGGGCGAGCCGGGGCAGCACGAGGGGGTGGGGGGTCGCCCCCTGCCGTGCTCGGTCCATCAACGCGAGGACGAGTTCGAGGACGAGCACGGACTTGCCGCTACCCGACGGGCCGGCGACCACCAGCCGCCGGCCGGGCGCCTCGTCCAGGAGCAGGTCCACGAGATCGGCGGCCGAGCGCTTCCGTCCGGACGGCCCGTCGAGCGGAATCCCGGCGCCATCGGCGCGGCACCATCGGACCTCCAACCTCGGCTCGACGAGGCGGGCGCGCTTCAATGCCTCCTCGCGACGGGGTCGGAGTTGCTGCGCCCACCGGCCCAGTGCCTCCTCGAGTACCGGGTCCGGCTCCGGTCCGCGCTCGGCTCCCGGATCGGGTTCGGGCCCGGCTTCCGGACCGGGCCGGGCGTCCGACCCCTCCGCCTGCCTCGCCTCGGCCTCGGCGCGGTACACGCGGGCGAGGGCCTGGAGCCAGAGCGGGATCTCGTTCCGGGGCACTCCGCAGATCGCGAGGAAGGTCCGGTAGGCATCGGCGTTGGTCGGTTGCGGGAGATGCCCTTCGTTGACCCAGCCGGACGGCGCGGACCTGGAGAAGCTGGCGTAACCCGTTCCTCGGTAGCGGTCCTTCGTCGACTCGGCGGCCAGCTTCGAGTAGGACAGCCCCCGACGCTCGTACAGCGCCCGATTGGCCGAGACCAGGGACGACCGGGTGTGGATGTCACCCGGATTCGGCACGGCTCCCGCGGTCGGGTCCCCCGGGCTCACGTCCGACCTCGTCCGAGGTCGTCCGACGCCGTCCGGGACCCCTGGATCATGCCTCTGAGCTGCAGGAATCTCGGCGCATGCCGCACAGCGAAACTCCAGCCCCCCTCTCCGACCACCCCGCGGACGCTACCGTCCCGGACACACCGCGCGGACGTTCCACGCGCCTCGTCGCCGCGATCACCTCGCTCGCCGTCACCCTCATCCTCTTCCTGCTGGGCGCCGGGAGCGCCCACGCCGACCCCGACCCCTCCGATCCCGTCCCCCCGGACGCCGTGTCGCTGTCCGACTTCTACGGCACCGGCCGCGCCTGGGTGACCGGCTACGGCCTCGCCACCCGCATCCACACCGTCGTCACCGACACCCGCGCCGACAGCCGCTGCGCCTACGTCGCCTACCGCGTCGACGCCCCGTTGACCATCACGCGGTGGCACAAGGCCGTGCGCGTCTGCGGCGCGGGGCGCTCCGACGCCGGAACCGCCGACTGGGTCGCCCCGACGTGGACCTCCGCGCGGACCGTCGAGGTCAAGGTCTGCCGCGAGCAGGGCCTCGGCGACGACCCCTGCAGCCCCGTCACCGAGATCGCGGTCTGACGCGATGTCCCCCACCACACCGCGCTGGCGCCGTGACGCGGCCGAGGACCGCTGGCGGCGGCGGCTCGCCGAGCCGGACGCCCGTCCGGGGACGGTCCTTGGCGTCGGGGCGAGCGTCATCGCCGGCATCCGACACCTGGAGCTGGCGTCGTGGCGGCTGCGCCGTCGGAGCCTCGGAGTGGTGCGCGCGGCGTCGGCAGCGTCCACCACGGCGGTGGGCGCGGGCAGTGCGCTCCCGGCACCGCCCGAGGCGGTCCCCGCCCCGGTTGCCGATCCGGTGGCCGGGACCGACCGCTCCACCGGCTGGATCGACGTCCGGGCACCGATCGTCCCCGTCCGGTACGTCCTCGCGCTCGAGATCGTGATCGTCGCGTTCGAGTGGAGCTTCTGGAACGCGACGTGGTCGCGGGAGCTGGCGCGCTCACTGCCGTGGTACGCCCCCGACCGCCTGGCGGTCGCCCTCCTCGCCCTCGTCACGCCGCTGCTCGGGGTGGTCGGGGCTCAGATGGCAGGAGGGGCCCTGCACCGGGTGCTCAAGCGGTACCCGGACGTCGGTCGCTTCGAGCGGCTCGGGGCGGTGTGCGGTCTCGCGCTCGCCACCGGCGCGGTCGTCGCGATCGCGGCGCTGGCCCACTGGCGGTTCACCGACGGCGCAGGCCTCGGATCGGTGGAGGTCCCGCCCGCCGCGATGACCGCCGTGTTCGTTCTCGTGATCGTCCTCGACGTCGTCCTCCGGACCTTCGGGACGTCGGAGGACGCCACGCAGCGCCGGCGGGTCGAGCGCGCCGCAGCACGCCGGCGCCGGACCGCGGCCCGGCGCGACGCCGCCGTGAACCGCCACCTCCGGCGATGGGAGGTGCGGTGGCACACGCTGCGCCTCGACGTCGTCCGTCTGCTGGCCCGCGTCGACCTCATCGGGGTCACCGGCGATCAGCTGGTGATCGAGGCGGGTGGGGGCCGGCTCACGGTCGCCGACGCCGTTCCCGGTCTGGCGGGGGCGTCGGGGCCACGCCTCCGGCTGCCGTCCGGGCGACGTCAACCGGTCCTGGCCGGCGAGCACCAGGCGCGCTTCGAGGTGCGGCTGGTGGAGGTCGTCATCGCTCTCCTCGACGAGTACCGCCCGCCGGGACCGGATCACGGCCCGCTCGTCGCCGACCTCCGCGCACGCCTGCTCCGCGTAGCCGCCCCCGAGCGACCGGTGGACGACGAGGCCCGGGTCACCGCGCTCCGCGCGCGTCTCCACGTGGAGCCGGTGACGTCCCCCCTCGCCCACCGGGAGCCGGCGTGACCGCGGCATTGGGGCAGGGCTCACCCCTGCGACCCGGCGACCGGTTGCCCACCGGCCGGCGTGCCGATCGCGTCGTGGCCGTCCTCGCCCTGCTGGCGGCCCTACTCGCCCTGGTCGCGTGGCTCCTGTCGCATGACGGGCCGGGCCTGGCCGACCGTCGGCTCCAGGGGCCGCGCGGACCGGCGTGCGTCCGCATGGTGGTGGGCGTCGACCAGTCCGGCTCCATGCGGGACTACGCCGACGCCCGCGATCGGGCTTTCGCGCAGCTGCTGCCCTGGCTGGGACAGAACCTGCGCACCGACGACACCGTGGCCGTCGTCGACTTCGCCCAGGACGCCGGCCTCCGCATCGTCGCGGGCGCCGGGAGGCTCGACCCGGCCCTCGGTCGGCGCCCGGCCCCCGTGCACGAAGGGCGCTACACCCGTCTCGAGCCCGTCCTCGAGCGGCTCGACGCCCTCGGCCCGTCGCCGTGCGACACGGCTCTGGTCCTGCTGTCCGACGGACAGGTCACCGACATCCCGGCCGACGCGGACGGGGGGCGGGCGCTGCTCCGGGCTCACGGCGTGCACGACCTGCTCCTGCTGACGCCCGACACCGCGGTCACCGTCCCACCGGCGTGGGACACCGCCTTCCCATCACCGCCGGTCCGCCACTTCGACGGCGCCGACCCGGACGCCACCGCCGAGGCCTTCGGTGAGGCCACCGGCTTCCTCACCCACCAGACCCTCGCCACCGACTGACCCGGGAGCCCACCGTGTGTCCTGTCCTCCTCCGCATCCTCGCCGCCACCACGACCGTCGCCGTCCTCGTCGTCCTCCCCGGCTGCAGCACGTCCGGTCCCGCCGACGGGTCGCTCCCGTCCGCAGTCGACCCCGCCGACTGCGCCGAGATCGCGGCGAGTCCCGCACCGCCCTCCGCCCCACTCCTCTCGGTGGTCGTCGACCGGACGGCCTCCGGGCTCGGTCTCGGACTCGGATCCGGCTCACTGGCCTTCCTCGCCGACGCGCAGCGAGCGGGCGCGGTCCTGGACATGACCGCGGTCGACGGCGGCGGGGTCGCGCCGCGCGCCGTCCTGCGGGGCGTCCCCCTCGACCCCCTGCCCGACGTCGACTCCGCGCAGGCGGACGCCGCCCGCGCGACCGCGCTCGCGTGCGTGCCCTTCTGGGCCTCCGGGGAGGCGACCCGACCCACGGCGCCCGGTTCCGATGTCCTCGCCGCCGTCGCCGGCGAGGCGCGCAAGCGGCCCGCGCGCCTGCTCGTGGACAGCGACGGCGAGGCCACGGCCGGCGGCCTGGATCTCCGCCGGGTCCGCGACGTCGACCCCGCCGCGGTCTCCGACGCCCTCGCCCGCGGCGACCTCCTCGTGACCGGCCTCGACGGCACCCAGGTGCATTGGAACGCCATGGGTGAGACCAGCACGCCCCTGCCGGAGCCGCTCAGGAGCGGGGTGGAGCGAACCTGGCGCGCCATCCTGCAGCGGATGGGCGCCGGTGCGGACCGTGTCACCGTCGACGCGCGGCCGGGGGCACCGACCGTCGACCCCGGTGGGCCCCGTCCCTCCGACCCGATCGACGTCCCCGCGGTCGACGCCGTCGACGTCCCGGGCGGGCGGGTCCTGACCGTGCCCGACGCCCTCCTCTTCGACCCCGGTAGCCGTCAGGTCCTCCCCGGGGCCGACGCCGTACTCGTCCCCCTGGTGCCGGGGTTGACCGCGGGCACCTCGTCCGTGACCGTCGTCGGCCACACCGCCGACTACGGCGACGAGTCGTACCGGCAGCGTCTCTCGACGGACCGGGCGAGGGCCGTCGCCGCCCGTCTCGTCGCTCTCGGGGTGCCGGCGGCCCTCGTCGGATCGCGCGGGGTCGGCTCCACGGAACCGCTCCGCCCCGAATGGGTCGACGGGACCCACGACGACGTCGCCGCAGCAGCCAATCGCCGGGTCTCGATAGAGATCCGGTGAGACCGTTCCTCCACGCAACCCACGACGGCGGCCAGTGCCGACACGACGCTGTTCGGCTGCCGTCAGACCATGGAGCGGTCGGTGGGGCCGATGGGTCGGGGCAGGACGTGGCGGCCCATGAGGTGGGCGTCGACCTCGGAGGCGGCGCTGCGGCCCTCGGCGATGGCCCAGACGATGAGCGACTGGCCGCGCCCGGCGTCGCCGGCGACGAAGATGCCCGGCTCCGACGTCTGGTAGTGCTCGTCGCGGCGGACGTTGCCGCGCTCGTCGTACTCGACACCGAGCGCGTCGAGCAGGCCCTCCTTCTGCGGGCCGAGGAAGCCCATGGCGAGGAAGACCAGGTCGGCGGGCAGTTCGCGGGCGCTGCCCTCGACCGGCTGGAACCGGCCGTCGACGCGCTCCACGTCGACGAGGCGCAGGGCGCGCAGGTGGCCCCGGTCGTCGCCGAGGAACTCCTCGGTGTTGACCGAGAAGAGGCGCTCGCCGCCCTCCTCGTGGGCCGAGGAGACGCGGAAGACCATCGGGTAGGTCGGCCACGGGTTGGTCGCGGGCCGCTCGCTCGGCGGGATCGGCATGATCTCGAGCTGGGTGACCGACGCCGCGCCCTGGCGGTGGGCGGTGCCGACGCAGTCCGCGCCCGTGTCGCCGCCCCCGATGACGACGACGTGCTGGTCCTCGGCGTCGATGAACGAGCGCTGGTAGTCGCCCTGCTGCACCTTGTTCGAGGGCGGCAGGTACTCCATGGCCTGGTGGATGCCGGCGAGCCCGCGGCCGGTGATCGACAGGTCGCGCCAGGCCGTGGCGCCGACCGCGAGCACGATCGCGTCGTGGGACGCGCGGAGGTCGGCCACCGAGATGTCGCCGTCGGCGGGTCCGCCGACCTCGATGCCGGCCACGAAGCGGGTGCCCTCGGCGACCATCTGCTCGAGACGGCGGTCGAGGCGCTTCTTCTCCATCTTGAACTCGGGGATGCCGTAGCGGAGCAGGCCACCGATCCGGTCGGCGCGCTCGTAGACGGTGACGTCGTGCCCGGCGCGGGTGAGCTGCTGGGCGGCGGCGAGCCCGGACGGCCCGGAGCCGATCACGGCGACCGTGTGCCCGGTCTTCGTCTCGGCGACCTCGGGGCGGACCCAGCCCTCCTCCCAGGCGCGGTCGATGATCTCGATCTCGACCTGCTTGATGGTGACCGGGTCGGAGTTGATCCCCAGGACGCACGCGGACTCGCAGGGCGCCGGGCACAGCGTCCCGGTGAACTCCGGGAAGTTGTTGGTCGCATGCAGGCGCTCGATGGCCTCGGCCCAGTCGTCGCGCCAGACCAGGTCGTTCCACTCCGGGATCATGTTGCCCAGCGGGCAGCCCTGGTGGCAGAACGGGATGCCGCAGTCCATGCAGCGCCCGGCCTGCTTCTTGAGCGTCGACTCGTTGAGCTCCTCGTAGACCTCGTGCCAGTCCTTGAGGCGCAGGTCCACCGGGCGGCGGCGCGGGAGCTCGCGGCCGGTGGTCATGAATCCACGGGGGTCAGCCACGAGCGGCCTCCATGATCGCTTCGTTGACGTCGCGGCCGTCGCGCTCGGCCTCGGCGGTCGCTTCGAGCACCCGCTTGAAGTCCACCGGCATCACCTTGGTGAACCGGGCCGACGCGGTGTCCCAGTCGGTGAGCAGGCCGTGCGCCACCGCCGAGTCGGTCGTGGCGTAGTGCCGCTCGACCAGCGAGCGCAGCTCGTCGCGGTCGTGGTCGTCGAGGACCTCGAGCTCGACCATCTGGTGGTTCACGCGCCCCGCGTCGAGGTCGAGCACGTAGGCGATGCCCCCGGACATGCCGGCCGCGAAGTTCCGCCCGGTCGACCCGAGGACGACCGCGCGCCCGCCGGTCATGTACTCGCAGCCGTGGTCGCCGACACCCTCGACGACCGCGACGGCGCCGCTGTTGCGCACGCAGAAGCGCTCGCCCACCTTGCCGCGCAGGAAGATTTCCCCCGCGGTGGCGCCGTAGGCGATGACGTTGCCGGCCACGATGTTCTGCTCGGCGACCAGCGGTGCCTCCGGGTGCGGGCGCAGCGTGATCCGCCCGCCCGAGAGGCCCTTGCCGAGGAAGTCGTTGGTGTCCCCGATCAGCCGCAGGGTGATCCCCCGCGGCAGGAACGCCCCGAACGACTGCCCGCCGGAGCCGGTGAAGGTCACGTCGATGGTGTCGTCGGGCAGCCCCGCCCCGCCCCAGCGCTTGGTCACCTCGGAGCCGAGCATCGTGCCCACGGTCCGGTTGACGTTGCGCACCGGCAGCTCCAGGCGCACCGGGGTGCCGTCGGCGATGGCCCCCTCGGCGAGCTGGATCAGGGTGTGGTCCAACGCCTTCTCGAGCCCGTGGTCCTGGGCGATGCGCTGGTGGCGGCACTGCCCGTCGCGGAGCTCGGGCTGGTGCAGCACCGGCGAGAGGTCGAGGCCCTCGGCCTTCCAGTGCGCCTCGGCGGCCCGGGTGTCGAGGACCTCGGTGTGCCCGATGGCCTCCTCGATGCTGCGGAAACCGAGCGCCGCCAGGTGCTCGCGCACCTCCTGGGCGATGAACTCCATGAACGCGACGACGTACTCGGCCTTGCCGTCGAACTTCCGGCGCAGGACCGGGTTCTGGGTCGCGACGCCGACCGGACAGGTGTCGAGGTGACAGACGCGCATCATGATGCAGCCGCTCACGACCAGCGGCGCGGTCGCGAAGCCGAACTCCTCGGCCCCGAGCAGCGCCGCGATCATCACGTCGCGGCCGGTCTTGAGCTGGCCGTCGGTCTGCACCACGATCCGGTCGCGCAGGCCGTTGAGCAGAAGCGTCTGCTGGGTCTCGGCCAGGCCGAGCTCCCAGGGGCCGCCCGCGTGCTTGATCGAGCTCAGGGGCGACGCCCCCGTCCCGCCGTCGTGCCCGGAGATCAGCACGACGTCGGCGTGCGCCTTGGACACCCCGGCCGCGACCGTCCCGACGCCCACCTGGCTGACCAGCTTCACGTGCACGCGCGCGGCCGGGTTGGCGTTCTTGAGGTCGTGGATGAGCTGGGCGATGTCCTCGATCGAGTAGATGTCGTGGTGCGGCGGCGGGCTGATCAGGCCCACGCCGGGCGTGGAGAACCGGGTCTTGGCGATCCAGGGGTACACCTTGTGCCCGGGCAGCTGGCCGCCCTCGCCGGGCTTGGCGCCCTGCGCGATCTTGATCTGGATGTCGTCGGCGTTGACGAGGTACTCGCTGGTCACCCCGAAGCGCCCGGAGGCGACCTGCTTGACCGCCGAGCGGCGCGAGTCGCCGTTGGCGTCGCGGGTGAAGCGGTTCGGGTCCTCGCCGCCCTCGCCGGTGTTGGAGCGACCGCCGAGGCGGTTCATGGCGATGGCCAGGACCTCGTGCATCTCCTGGGAGATCGACCCGTAGGAGATGGCGCCGGTGTTGAACCGCTTGACGATCTCGGAGACCGGCTCGACCTCGTCGATCGGGACGGACGGGCGGTCCCCGTCCTTGAAGGCGAACAGGCCCCGCAGCGTCATCAGCCGCGAGCTCTGCTCGTCGACGGCCCGGGTGTACTCCTTGAACGTGTCGTAGTTCTTGGTGCGCGTGGAGTGCTGCAGCTTGAACACCGTGTGCGGGTTGAAGACGTGCAGCTCGCCCTCGCGGCGCCACTGGTACTCCCCGCCGACCGCGAGCTCGCGGTGGTGCGGGCGCACGCCGTCGGCGGGCCACGCCTGGCGGTGGCGCTGCGCGATCTCCTCGGCGACGACGTCGTACCCGATGCCGCCCAGGCGCGAGGTGGTGCCGGTGAAGCAGTCGGCGATGATCTCCTCACCGAGCCCGATCGCCTCGAAGATCTGGGCGCCGATGTAGGACGCGACCGTCGAGACGCCCATCTTCGACATCGTCTTGCGCACGCCCTTGGCCATCGCCTCGACCACGTTGCGGGTCGCCGTGCTGGCGGTGACGCCCGTGATGACGCCGCGGTCGATGAGGTCGTCGACCGAGTCGAGCGCCAGGTACGGGTTCACCGCGCTGGCCCCGTAGCCCAGCAGCAGCGCCACGTGGTGGGTCTCCCGGACGTCGCCCGCCTCGACGACGAGGTCCATCTTCGTGCGCGTCTTCTCCCGCACGAGGTGGTGGTGCACCGCGCCCGTGAGCAGCAGCGACGGGATCGGCGCGTTCTCGGCGTCCGAGTCGCGGTCGGACAGCACGATGATCCGCGCGCCGTCGGCGACGGCCGCCGACACCTCCTCGCGGATCTCGGTCAGCCGGGCGCGCAGCGCCGCGCCGCCGCCGGCGACCGGGTAGAGCCCGGAGACCACGTGCGGGGCGAAGCCGGGCAGGTCGCCGTCGTCGTTGATGCCGACGATCTGGGCGAGCTCGTCGTCGTCGATCACCGGCAGCGGGAGCACGATGCGCCGGCAGGACGCGGGCGAGACCTCGAGCAGGTTGGTCTCGGAGCCGAGCGTGACCTGCAGCGAGGTGACCAGCTCCTCGCGGTAGGCGTCCAGCGGCGGGTTGGTGACCTGGGCGAAGAGCTGGATGAAGTAGTCGAACAGCACCCGGCTGCGCGACGAGAACGCCGCCAGCGGGGCGTCGTTGCCCATCGACCCGGTGGCCTCGGCGCCGCCGGTGGCCATCGGGCGCAGCAGGAGGGTGAGCTCCTCGCCGGTGTAGCCGAAGGTCTGCTGGCGGCGCACGAGGACGTCGTGCTCGAACTTGACGCGCTTGCGCGACGGCAGGTCGGCGAGCTCGATCATGCCGGCGTGCAGCCACTCGGCGTAGGGGTGCTCGGCGGCCAGCTCGCCCTTGATCTCGTCGTCGTCGACGATGCGCCGCGAGACGGTGTCGACCAGGAACATCCGGCCGGGTTCGAGGCGGCCCTTGCGCACCACGGTGCTCGGGTCGATGTCGAGCACGCCGACCTCGCTGCCCAGCACGACCAGGCCGTCCTCGGTGACCCAGTAGCGGGCGGGGCGCAGGCCGTTGCGGTCGAGGACCGCACCGATCAACGAACCGTCGGTGAAGGCGGCCAGCGCCGGGCCGTCCCAGGCCTCCATCAGGGTGGAGTGGTAGCGGTAGAAGGCGCGACGGTCGGTGTCCATCTCGGCGTGGTTCTCCCACGCCTCGGGGATCATCATCAGCACCGCGTGCGGCAGGGAGCGCCCACCGAGGTGCAGCAGCTCGAGGACCTCGTCGAAGGTCGCGGAGTCGCTCGCGTCGGGGGTGACGACCGGGAAGATGCTCTCGAAGTCCGCGCCCTCGAACGCCCCGGTGGCCAGCATGCTCTCCCGGGCGGCCATCCAGTTGCGGTTGCCCTGCAGGGTGTTGATCTCGCCGTTGTGGGCGAGGTAGCGGTAGGGGTGGGCCAGGCTCCACGCCGGGAACGTGTTGGTCGAGAAGCGGCTGTGCACCAGCGCGATCGAGCTGGTGGTGCGCTCGTCGGTGAGGTCGGCGAAGAACGGCCCGAGCTGCTCCTCGGCGAGCATCCCCTTGTAGACCACGGTGCGCCCGGACAGGCTCGGGAAGTAGGTCGCGATCTCGCGTGCCGTGGTCTCGTGCTCCACGCGCTTGCGGACGCGGTACGCGCGCCGCTCCAGGGTCAGCCCGTGGTCGGCGTCGTCGTCGCCGGCGTTCGGGGTGTCCACGAACCCCTCGACGTCGGCGGGGAGGCCCAGGAAGAGCTGGCGGAATCGGGGCATGAGCGAGCGGGCGGTCGGGCCGATGCCGGCGCCGTCGGGGTCGACGGGCAGGTCGCGCCAGAGGAGGACGTCGAGGCCCTCCTCCCCGGCGACGCGCGCGACGATCTCCTCGATCGCGGTGACCGCCGCGTCGTCGTCGGGCACGAAGGCGGTGCCGACGGCGTAGCGCCCGACCGCGGGCAGCTCGACCCCGGCCTCCGCCAGCAGCGGTCGGTAGAGCCCGTCGGGGACCTGGAGGAGGATTCCCGCACCGTCGCCGGTCTCCGGCTCGGCGCCGCGGGCCCCGCGGTGCTCGAGGTTGATCAGGGCGGTGAGGCCGCGCGCCACGGTGCGGTGGTCGCGTCGTCCGGCGATGTCGGCCACGAAGGCGACGCCACAGGCGTCGTGCTCGTGCGCGGGGTCGTAGAGACCCTGCGGGTCGGCCCCGGTCCGGCGGCGGCTATCGGCCACGTGCCCCTCCGATCGTCGTCGTTGGCGTGCGGTCGTGTGTCGGGCGGTCGTGCGTCGTGCGGTCGGCGTGGCGTGCGGGCACTGCGATGCGGGCACCGGGGTGGGGCGAGGACTCGAGTGGTGGTGGTGGCCGGTCGACCGCGCGGGCCCGGCTCGTGCGCCGGGGGCTGCCGGTGGACGCGCGCCCGTGGAGGCGACTCCAGTGGGGCGAACTGACGTTAACCTCACCGGCCACCTCCGCGCACCGGTCCGGACACCGCCGAAAGAGTGCCGATCACCACGTGGCGGCAACCCCGGCGCGTCCGGCGACCGTCACCGCGGTGACGCGTCGGAGCGTGGGTGTCGGGGTATCCGGCTAGCGTCTCGAACGCATGTTCGATCCACGCCCCGGTCTCCGGGACGTGGTGACACCGCCCGACCGAGGAGCTCTCATGACCGATCCCGACACGCAGCCCAGTGTGCAGGGCGACACGCCGTCCAGCCAAGAGTCGCCCGATCCGCGTGCGGTGAAGACGGCCGGTGCGGGCTCGTCGGCGGAGAAGGACAGCGACGCGTGGGTCACCGGGGACGAGCCGATGACCGGTCCGCAGGCGAGCTACCTCGAGACCCTCACCCACCAGGCGGGCGAGCAGCCGCCCACCGGCCTCACCAAGGCAGAGGCCTCGGACGAGATCGAGCGTCTCCAGGCCGACGGGACCGACCCGGCGGGCGACCCGACACGACAGGAGCGCCCGACCACCGAGTGGGTCACCGGCGACGAGCCGATGACCGGCCCGCAGGCGAGCTACCTCGAGACCCTCGCCCAGCAGGCCGGCGAGGAGCCGCCCACCGGGCTGAACAAGTCGCAGGCGTCGCGGGCCATCGACGACCTGCGCTCCCGGGCCGGACAGGCGCGGTGAGGCACGTCTGGCCGGCCGGGTCCGACGTCGCGGGCGAGCTCGACCGCGAGGGCCTGCTCGAGTACTACGCCCCTCCCGAGGGGCTGGACCGTCCCATCGTGCGGGTCAACTTCGTGGCGAGCGCCGACGGCGCGGTCGCCGTCGACGGCCTGTCCGGCGCGCTCGAGGCCCCCGGTGACGCCGCGGTCTTCGGCGCGCTGCGTGAGCTCGCCGACGTCGTGCTGGTCGGGGCGGGCACCGTCCGTACCGAGGGGTACCGCGGGGTGCGCACCTCGGCCGACAAGGTCGCGCGCCGCCGTGCACGGGGCCTGGCCGACGTCCCCCCGGTCGCGGTGGTGACGGCGAGCGCCGACCTCGACCCCGGCACCGCGCTGTTCACCGACACCGCGGTGGCGCCGCTGGTGCTGACCGTCGCGGCGGCGCCCGCCGCGGCCACGGACCGTCTCGCGGCGGCCGGCGCGGAGATCGTGACGGTCAGCGGCGACGACCCGTCGGTCATCGATCCGGCGGCGATCCTGGGTGCGCTGGAGGCCCGCGGGCTGTGCCGGGTGCTCTGCGAGGGCGGGCCCGCGCTGTTCGGCTCGCTGCTCGCGGCCGGTCTCGTCGACGAGCTCTGCCTCAGCGTCGCGCCGCAGCTGGTCGGGGCGGACGCGGGCCGGATCGTCGCGGGGCCCGCGCTCGACGGCCCCCGGCCGCTGTCCCTCGTCTCGGTGCTGGCCCACGACGACGGCCTGATGCTGCGCTACGCCGTCGGCGGGGAGCCCGGACGTGACCCGGCCCACTAACCAATTCGGGTGAACGTCCATGACGTTTCGTCCCGGCCGGTGTCCCACGGGTACCGGGTCGACAACCGGCCCCGCCGGATCGTCCGCCGTTGCACCGATACGCGCACCAGGAGCGCCCCATCATGACGCAGAGCCCCAGCACCGCCACCGGGTCCGAGGCCGCAGCCGTATCGAGCGGCCGGACCGGGGGCACGACCCCGGCCCGGCTGGCCGACGACACCGGTCAGGGCAAGACGACCATCGCCTCCGGCGTGGTCCAGAAGATCGCCGGCATCGCCGCGCGCGACGTCTCGGGCGTGTACTCGATGGGCGGCGGCGTGTCCCGCGCCTTCGGCGCGATCCGCGAGCGCATCCCCGGCGGCACCGGCACCTCGCAGGCCGCCGGCGTGCAGGTCGAGGTCGGCGAGAAGCAGGCCGCCATCGACCTCGACCTCGTCGTCGAGTACGGCGCCGGCATCGTCGAGCTCGCCCGCGCCGTGCGTCGCAACGTCATCGCCGCCGTGGAGCAGATGACCGGCCTCGAGGTCATCGAGGTCAACATCGCGGTCAACGACATCCACATGCCCGGGGACGAGAGCGACGACGAGCCGGCCCCGGCGCCGACGACCCGCGTCGAGTGAGCAGGCCAGCGGGGGCCCCCGATCCGGCGGGCGCACGCTCCGGGGCGGCCACGGCCGTCTCCCCCGGTACGCCGGAGGCGCCGGGCCGCGGCGCGGTGACCGAGCGGGTGGCGGACGCGCTGATCGCCCACCCCGCCGTCGCCGCGCTCTCCGGTGGCGCGTTCGGCACCGTCGCGACGTACCTGCCGGGGCGCCGCGTGCCCGGGGTGGTCCTGGGCGAGGGCGACGAGCCCACCCGCGTCTCGGTCGTCCTGCACTTCGGGGCCCCGGTCGCGGCCACCGCCGACGAGCTGCGTCGCGTCGTGGCCCTCGCCAGCGGCGCCACGCGCGTCGACGTGGTCGTGACCGATCTGGAGCTGCCGGCATGACCGGCGCGGACGCCGTCCGCGGGGCCACCGGAACGGGGACCGCTCCGGATCCCCGGGCAGCCCTGCGGGCCTTCGTCCGCACCCACCACCCCGACGTCGGCGGCGACCCGGAGGCCTTCCGCGACGGACTGGCCGCCCACCGCGCCGCCCTGACCCCCGGCGTGACCGGCCTGCCGGGCCTCGCGGATGACGACCCCCGTCTCGACGTTCCGATCGTGGCCGTGCGCAGCGGCACCATCCACCGGATCGGGCGCCTCGGACGGCGCCTGGCCCGCCGGGTCGACCCACGGCCCGGCACCCCCCGTGTGCTCTAGCAGCACGCAGACCTGGAGGCAGTTGTCATGAACGCCACCCTCGCCGGCCTGTTCGTCGGCCTGATCCTCGGCGTCGCCGCCGCCGCCGGCGGCCTGACCGGCTTCTTCATCGCCCTGGTCCTCGGTGTCCTGGGCTTCATCGTCGGTCGCGTGCTGGACGGCGAGCTCGACGTCAACCAGTTCGTCGGACGCGGCCGCGACCGATGACCACCACCCCCCCGACCGGCTCCGAGGGGTCGCCGCGGACGGTGCCGCTCACCGAGTCCTCGTCCCCGGCGCCGGACACGACGCCGGACCCCGAGGCGGACACCGAGGGAGCCGCGGAGCGCGGGCGTCTCGACGTGGCGCTCTCGGTCGTGAAGAAGATCGCCGAGTACGCCGCCGACCGGACCGAGGGCACCATCCGCACGCACCGCCGCCTCGCCGGGCTCGCGCTCGGCGAGTCCGGGGCGAGCGCGAAGGTCTCGGGCTACGGCGAGCAGGTCGACGTCCGCCTCGAGGTGCCGCTGGCCTACCCCGCGCCCATCACGGCCACGGCGGCGGCGGTGCGCGGCAACGTCCGCGACCGGGTGCAGACCCTGACCCCCTACCGGGTGCGGTCGCTGGACGTCAGTGTGTCCGCCCTCACCGACCCCACCTCCCGGACGGAGTAGAAGTGCGCCTGCTCCTGCGCATCCTCTCGCCGCTGCTCGGCCTCGTGGTCGCGGCCGCCGGCCTGGCCCTCGCGGTCGAGACCGTGGTCGGCTGGCTGGCGCCGGCCTCGAGCCCGCTGGTCGTGCCGTGGCCCGCGTGGCGCGCCGCGATCGAGGGCCTGACCTGGCAGTCGGGCGCGGTCCGCGCCCTCGCCATCGGCGTCGCCGTGGTCGGCCTGCTCATCGTGCTGCTGGCGCTCGTCGCCCGGCGCCACGACGTCTACCTCGCCGACCCGGTCCCCGAGGTCACCGTGACCACCTCGCCGCGGTCGCTCGCCCGGGCCGTGGGCCACGAGGTCCGCTCCCACGACGACGTCGTGTCCGCCTCGGTGGTCGCGTCGCACAAGAAGATCACCGTCAAGGCCGCCACGCTCGACCCCGCCGCCGCGGTGAAGTCCTCGGTCCGCGCCCGGGTCGACGAGCTGCTCGGCCGCCTGCCGCTCACCCGCCGCCCGCGGGTATCGGTGTCGGTCTCCACCACCAAGGGGGTCAAGTGAGCCGCCGCTCGCGTGCCGCCGTCGCCCGGCCCGCCGGGGGCGACCGCACGCTCACCATGCTCCTGGGGCTGGTGCTCCTCGTGGCCGGCGTGCTCGCCACGCTCGTCGGTTTCGGGGTCTTCGGGACCTTCCGCGCGCAGCGCCCGCTGATCGACCCGGTGCTGTCGTCCTGGATCGGGCAGCACGCGGTGGCCAGTCGATGGATCGCGATCGGCGCCGGGATCGTGCTGCTGCTGGTCGGGCTGTGGTGGGCCGCACGCTCGCTGCGCCCCGAACCGCAACCGGACGTCACGCTCTCGGAGTCCCCCGGCGAGCGGCTGACCGTCGAGCACGCGGCGATCTGCGATGCCGTGCGCCACGACGCCGAGGCCGTCGACGGGGTGAGCCGCGCCCGGGTCCGCCTGGTCGGCACCGCGCAGCGGCCGGCCCTGCGGCTCAACCTCTCCCTCGTGGAGGGCAGCGACGTCCGTGACGTCTGGGCCGACCTCGACGGCCGGGTGCTGGCGCGCGCACGGCAGGCGTTCGGGGTCTCCGCCCTGCCCACCGCGGTGCGCCTCGAGCTCGACGCCACCTCCGCCCCTACCCCTCCGCGGGTCGCCTGAGGCACGCTCGCCCTGTGTCCCACACGCTCCTGGTCGCCCCGACCGACCGCACCCGCCAGGCGGGCGCGGCCGCGTGGGTCGACCACGAGCTGGCGGTGGGCGCCAAGGTCTACTACAAGGGCTGGGCCGCGCCCGCCGCCGACCAGCATTGGCTGACCGGGCGCGAGGGCTCACCGCGCGCCCGTGCGGCCCTCGGCTCGGGGCAGCTGGAGTTCCTCGACTTCCCCGCCGCGCTGGAACGCACCGGCGGCACCACCGAGGGCCTGTGGCGGTTGCAGGCCGAGGAGGTCGAGCGGGCGCTGGACGAGGGCTGGGGCCGCATCGCGATGACCCAGGAGAGCTTCCACCGTCCGATGGTCGACGACGACGAGTTCTCCGAGTTCGTCGCCCAGGAGGGCGGCTACGACCGGCTCGCCGAGCGCCGGCCGCTGCGGGTGCTCTGCCAGCTCACCCTCGACGAGGAGAACCCGGCGGCGATCACCGCGGCGGCGGTGGTCCACCACCGCGACCTCCTCGACGTCGGCTGGTCCGCGCGCGTCACCGACGGGCGCTGGTGCCCCGCCGGTGACCTCGACGTCGTCGTGGCCGGTCGCGTCGCGGCCGCGCTGCGGGGGGCGCTGGGCGAGGCGACGCTCCCCGGCGCCGACGAGCTGCACGTCGACCTCTCCGAGGTCTCCTTCCTCGACCGCGCCGCCGCCGTGGCGCTCTGCGACGTCGTCGCCGAGCCCCGGCCGCCGGGGGCCGCGTCGCGGGTCGTGGTGCACGGTGCGGGCCCGATCGCCCGCCGCCTGCTCCGCGCGGTCGACCCGCCGCCCGGGCTGGTCCTGGCGGGGGCGGAGCCGTGATCCGGGGCCTCGAGCACCGCGGACTCCTCCACGACGCCGACGACCTGGCCGCCGCGGTGGTCCCGACCGTGCGCGCCGCGCTCGACGCGGGTGACGCCGTCACCCTGATCGTCGACCGCCGCACGGCGCGCGAGGTCCGCGCCGCCCTCGGTCCGCGCGCCGACGCCGTGACGTTCGCTCCGCCCACCGAGGTGTCCCGTCCCGGTCCCGAGGACGTCCTGCGCCGGCTGCGCTCCTGGGCCTCCCCCGCACGCCGCACCCTGGTCGTCGGCCAGTACCCCGGCCTCGACACCGCCGACGCGGGCGCCGACCGGGCCGTGGTCGAGGACGGCGTCGACCTGGTGCTCGCCGACCTGCCGCTCACGGTGCTCTGCGCCTGCTCCCGCGACGCCGCGCCCGCCTCGGTGGAGCTGCTGCGCCGTCACCACCGGCACCTGGACGACGGCGGGGACGCGGTCAGCCCCACCCACCGCGTCGCCGCCGACCGCAGCCCCGTCCCGGCCGCGCTGTGGGGCCCGCCGCTGCTGCGCGCCGACTTCCGGGAGCTGTCCGACCTCCGGGAGCTGCGCGGACGGGTCGCCGGCGCGGCCGCCGAGGCGGGCCTGGCCGGCGACCCGGCCGACGCCGCCCTGCTCGCCGTGCACGAGGCGGCGGTGCTCGCCTGCCGCCTGCGCCGCGAGGACGCGCCGGACTGCACCGTGGAGATCCGGGCCGGGGCGGGCGCGATGCTCACGGACGTGGTCGCCGCCGGGTCCGGCCCCGTCGACACCGGGCCGCTCGCCGTCGTGCGCCTGTTCAGCCGCGAGAGCTCCATCGACGCCGTCGGGCCCGACCATCGCATCCGGGTGCTCAGCACCGGCTGACCGGACGCTCAGGTGGCGGTGAGGACCTCGGCGAGGTCGAACCGCACCGGCCGCTCCAGCTGCGCGTAGGTGCACGACGCCGGGTCGCGGTCCGGCCGCCACCGCTTGAACTGGGTGGTGTGCCGGAACCGGGCACCCTCCATGTGGTCGTAGCGCACCTCGACGACGCGCTCGGGGCGCAGCGGCACGAACGACAGGTCCTTCTGCGCGTTCCACCGGCTGTGCTCGGCCTCGCGGGGGGTGCGCGTCCCCTCCTCCTGGCGCGCCCAGGCCCACGGGTGGTCGTCGAAGCCGCTGACCAGCGGCTGCAGCTCGGTGAACAGCTCCCGGCGCCGCGCCATCGTGAACGCCCCCACGACGCCCACCGAGGCCAGGGAGCCGTCGTCGGTGTAGAGCCCGAGCAGCAGCGACCCCACCGCGTCCGGCCCCGACTTGTGGACCCGGTAGCCCGCCACGACGCAGTCGGCGGTGCGCTCGTGCTTGATCTTGCTCATGACCCGCTTGTCGGGCTGGTAGGTCAGGTCCTCACGCTTGGCGATCAGCCCGTCCAGACCGGCCCCCTCGAAGCGGGCGAACCAGTCGCGCGCGGTGTCGAGGTCGGCGGTGGCCGGCGTCAGGTGCACGTCGGTGCGGTCGCAGGCGGCGAGGATCTCGGCAAGGCGCTCCCGGCGCTCGGCGAACGGGCGGCCGGTGAGGTCGTCGTCCCCCACGGCGAGCAGGTCGAAGGCCACGAACGACGCCGGCGTCTCCACCGCGAGCTTGCGCACCCGCGACGCGGCCGGATGGACGCGCTGCAGCAGGGTCTCGAAGTCCAGCCCCGTGCCGTCGGCGTCGACGGTGACGATCTCGCCGTCGACCACGCAGCGCGCGGGGAGCCCGGCGGTGAACGCGTCCACCAGCTCGGGGAAGTACCGCGTCATCGGCTTCTCGTTGCGGCTGCCGATCTCGACCTCGGCGCCGTCGCGGAACACCACCGAGCGGAACCCGTCCCATTTGGGCTCGTACCGCTGACCCGTGGGGATCTCGGGAACGGCCTTGGCCAGCATCGGGGACACGGGCGGCATGACGGGCAGGTCCACCGGGGCATCATGCCGGTCCGCGTGGCGCGAGGCGGAGCGGAGCACGGATCGATGAGGTGGGTCCGCCTCACCGTGTCGCCACCGGCGCGCGCGACACTCCACCGGGGACGATCGCCGTCGGCGGCGTCCCGCCGGTCCCCCGCCCGCCCGTGCCCGACCCCTGGAGCGCCCGTGCCCCGACCGCCGACCCGGTCGAGACCCCGGTCAGCGACCCGGCCGGGCGCCCGCGTGCGGGTCCTCGCGGTGGTGGTGCTCGGTGCCCTGGCCCTGGCCGGGTGCGCGGTCGGCCCGTCGCAACGCCCGCCCGTGGCCACCCGCGTCGACGGCCCCGTCCTGCCCACCCCCACCGACGAGACCGACGCCCCCGCCCCGGCCCCGCCGCTGCTGCCGCCCCTGGTGCCGTCGCCGCAGGCCACGGCGCCGTTCACCGACTGCACCGCCACGCTGCGGGCCTCCCTCGGTGCCGCCGCGCTCGGAGGGCGCGACCTGCGCTTCGGGTGCGCGACGCTGCCGGTCGGCGGGCGCGGCGAGAGCTCGCCCGCCGAGATCGCGGTCCTGCAGGTCACCCTCGGTCCGCCCCCGCCCGGCGGACCCGCCCCGATCGCCGTCCTCGGCGACGCCGGTGGGCTCCCGGGCGGTCGCCAGGCCGCGCGCCTCGCGGCGTCGGCGCCGCCCGCGCTGCTCACCGGCACCGCGCTGTACGGGATCGACCTGCGCGGCACCGGCAACTCCGAGCCGGTCGACTGCATCACCCCGACCACCCGCGAGGCCCTCGTCGACGCCGACCCCCTCGCCAGCGACCCGGTGGCGCTGGGCCCGCTGCGCGAGGCCGCGGCCACCGCCGCCCGCACCTGCACGCAGGTGCTCGAGACCGCCCTGACCGACTACCGCACCGAGGTCGGCGCCGCGGACCTCGAGGAGGTGCGCGAGGCCCTGAACGTGCCGCGCCTGCACGTCCTCGGCGTCGGCGACGGCGCGGGCGTGCTCGCCCAGTGGGCGCAGGGCCACCCGGGCTCGGTCGGGCGCACCGTCCTCGACGGGGTCGCGGACCCGACGGCGTCGCCGGTGCAGCGCGCCGACGACCGCGCCCGTGCCGCGCGCGAGGCGCTCGCGGCGTTCGCCACCGACTGCGGCGCCCGTCCCGCCTGCCCCCTGGGCGCCGACCCCGCGGCCCGGATCAGCACGGTCCTCGCGGGCCTGCACGCGACCCCGCTCACCGGTCCGTACGGCCGGCGGGTCACCGACGGCACGGCCACCAGAGCCCTCGTCACCGGCCTGGGCGACCCCACCACCTGGCCCGCCCTGGCGTCGGCGCTCGCCGCGGCCGGTGGAGGGAACCCCACCGGCCTGCTGGGCCTGCTCGCCCCGCGCGAGGCCGACGGCGGCGGGTTCGACGCCGGGATCCTGCTGGCCTGCAACGACACCGTCGAGCGCCGGACCGTCGACCAGGTCGCGGGCGACGCCGCCCGGGCCCGCGCCGGTGACCCGGTCTTCGGCGCCTACTTCGCGCAGCAGGCCCTGGTGTGCACGTCGTGGCCGGTGCCGACCGCCGCGCTCCCGCTGCCCTCCTCGTCCGGTCCTCCCGCGCTCGTCCTGGGCACCGAGGGCGACCCGAGCACGCCGCTGACGGGCACCCGGCGGGTCGCCGCGCAGCTGGGGTCGGCGACGCTCGTGACGTGGCTCGGGGCCGGCCACGGCGCCTACCCGCTCACCCCCTGCGTCACCGACGCCGTCGGGCGCTACCTGGTGGAGGGGCAGCTCCCCCAGCAGGGCACGGTCTGCCCGCCATGACCCCTCGGTGCCCACGACGCCCGTGATCGCCGAAATGGACGGACCGGACTCCGGCACGCGCGGTCGGGGCCGTCGGCACCGTAGCCTCGCCGGGTGGAACTCCCCCGATTCGTCGACGCCGCGCTCGACCGTCTGGTGCTGCCCGGCTACTCCCGCCTCGGGTTCGCGGCGCGCAGCGCGGGCTGGCGCGACCTGCCCGCCGGCGCCCTCGGCGGGCGCACCGTGGTGGTCACGGGGGCGAACTCCGGGCTGGGGAAGGCCACCGTCGTCGGGCTCACCCGCCTCGGAGCGACCGTCGAGATGGTCGTGCGCGACGCGGGACGCGGCGACACCGCGCGCACGGAGATCCTCGCCGAGCAACCCGACGCCGACGTCCGCCTGGCGGTGTGCGACCTCTCCAGCCTCGCCGACGTCCGCCGCTACGCGGCCGAGTTCCGCGATCGCGAGCCCGCCCTCCACGGCCTGGTCCACAACGCCGGGGTCCTGCCGCCGGAGCGCTCGGAGACCGCCGAGGGCCACGAGCTGACCCTCGCGACCCACGTGCTGTGCCCCTTCGCCCTGACCCGGGAGCTGCGTCCGGTGCTCCGGGCGGGGGCCTCGCCCACCGCGCCGTCCCGGGTGGTCTTCGTGTCCTCGGGCGGGATGTACACCGCGTCGCTGCGCGTCGACGACCCGGAGTTCCGCGAGGGGACCTACTCAGGCGGCGCCGCCTACGCGCGCACCAAGCGCATGCAGGTCGTGCTGGCGGAGCTGCTCGCCGACGACCTCGCCGCCGACGGCGTGGTCGTGCACAGCATGCATCCGGGCTGGGCCGACACCCCTGGCGTCGCGGACTCGATGCCCGGCTTCCACCGCCTCACCGGCCCGCTGCTGCGCACCAGCGCGCAGGGGGCCGACACGGTCGTCTGGCTGCTGGGAGCCACCGAGCCCGGGCACAGCACGGGGGTGTTCTGGCACGACCGCGCGCCGCGCCCCACCCACTACCTGCCCACGGCCGGGGAGACCCCGCGCGACCGCGCCGCCCTGTGGACCCTCTGCCGCGACGCGGCCGGCTGAGCACCACCGGACGCCTCGCGCACGATCATCCTCGATGCTCCGCTGCGTCGACCGGTGCGCGGACCGACCGTTCGCCCTCTCACCGCGGGCGACCCACCGTTCACGCTTCGTGGGGTCGACCTCGCGCCCTCGCCCATCGCACGGTGGGCACACCTGCCCCGTCGGTGCGGGCCGGCGGCGGGCGAGGGAGGTCGGGGGAACCATGACGGATGCGGTCGAGTTCGCGCGGGCGATGGGTCCGGCCAGCGCCGGCGAGGCACGGCGCCTGCGCCACGAGGCCCGCGAGTGGCTCGCCGGGCTCGACCTCGACGACGAGACCCGCGACCGGGTGCTGACCGCGGTGAGCGAGGCGGTCGAGAACGCCGTCGAGCACGCCTACCCCCAGGGTGAGGCCGGCTCCGTCGAGCTGACCCTGTGGTGCGAGCCGCGGGCGGTGAACGTCGCCGTCACCGACCACGGCGCCTGGGCCGCGGAGAACGGCGGCCCGACCGCCCCGCACGGCGGCGACGCACGCGGGCGCGGCATCGTGCTCATGCACCGCAGCGTCGACAGCGTCGCCATCCGGCACGGGAGCACCGGGACCACGGTCGCCCTGCGCCAGGAGCGCCCCCGCGGCGGGCAGGCCCCGGCCGCCTCCTGACGCGGGTCAGCCGTCCGGTCGCAGGGCGGCGGGGTCGAGGGCGAGCCCGGCGAGCAGCTGCTCGAAGAGTTCCAGCAGCTCCCCGCGCAGCCGGGCCTGGTCGGCGGGCGCGGCCTGGGCGAGGAGCAGGCCGGCGCTGGAGAGCATGCCGAGCACGACGGTGGGGTGCCCGACGCCGGGCGGGCGCGCGAGGTGGCCGTCGGCCTCCAGGCCCGCCAGCACGCGGGAGATGAACGCGAAGGCGTAGTCGACCTCGCACTCGCGCCAGCGCTCCCACCCCAGCGCGATCGGGCCGTCCCGGAAGGCGATCGTGCCGTAGGCGGGCTCGGTGCACGCCTCGAGGAAGACCGCCAGCGCCGCCCGCGCCCCGGCGACGTGGTCGGGCGCGCCGTCGAGGGCCGCGCCCAGGCGGGCGTGCACCTCGTCCTCCTGCGCGGCGAACACCGCCTCGAACAGCGCCGCCTTGCCCTGGAAGTGGTGGTAGACCGCGCCCTTGGTCATCCCGGCCACCGCCGCGACGTCGTCGATCGAGGTCGCGACGTAGCCCCGCTCGACGAACAGCGCGGTGGCGGCGTCGATGAGACCGGCCCGCGTCGCCGCGGTGGCCTCGGCGCGCGGGGACCGGACACGGGGCACGTCCGCACCGTACCCACGCGGGGGCACCCGACCCCGGGCTACCGTGGCGGCGTGGCCCCGGACGACGACCCCCCGCGCCTGCGTGTGATCGGTCGCGTCGAGTCCCCCCTCCGGGACCGCGCGGACGCGCCCAAGCAGGGCGACGAGGGCGCGCCGGAGGCGGTCCTGCGCTTCGACCCCGGGCTCGCCGAGGGCCTGCGCGACCTCGTGCCGGGCGACGACGTCCTCCTGCTGACCTGGCTCGACCGCGCCGAGCGCGACGTCCTCCTCGTCCATCCGCGCGACGACCCCGCCCGCGACGAGACCGGGGTGTTCAGCACCCGCTCCCCCGACCGTCCGAACCCGATCGGCCTCCATCCGGTCCGCGTCCTCGCCGTCGACGGCGTCGTCGTGCGGGTCGCCGACCTCGAGGCCCTCGACGGCACCCCGATCGTGGATCTCAAGCCGGTCCTCGGCGCCCTCACCGACCGGTGCCGGGGGCCCCGCTGACCCGCGCGGACCGATCGACCGGCGCTCAGACGAAGACGTCGTCGATGTGGACGAGCACCGCGACGGGCTCGAGCCCGGTCTGACGCCGGATGCCCTCGGCCACCACGGCGCG
The DNA here is from genome assembly GCA_963785135.1 of uncultured Actinomycetota bacterium. Classification (GTDB taxonomy): domain Bacteria; phylum Actinomycetota; class Actinomycetes; order Mycobacteriales; family Pseudonocardiaceae; genus Actinomycetospora. The sequence goes on along the minus strand of CAWATV010000012.1, from coordinate 1,075,134 downwards.
GATGCGCGCCGCCAGGGCCATGAGATCCTGCCCGTAGTCCGCGGCCAGGGTGATCTCGACGACCGTGGAGGCCCCGGCCACCCCCGCCACGACCCCCGGACCGTCGCGGATCACCGTGCGGAGCCCGGCGTCGTCGGTCGCCAACGTGGGGTCGAGGCGCGTCTCCGGTCCGGCGCCGGCGGCGACGAGCCCGCTCAGGGCCACGCGCACCCCGGGTACCCGGCCCGCGAGGTGGCGGGCCAGCCGCACCACGACGCGCGCGCTGATCCGGGTACGCCCCTCGCTGCCCTCGATCCGGCCGTACTCGGGGTCCGCGGAGACCCCGCGGATGGAGCGCAGCGCCTCGTCGACGACGCCCTCGGGGGCGCGCGGGTGATGGGTGGCGACGGCGCGGACCGGGCTCCAGAGCCGCTCGAACTCGGCCAGCGCGGCCTGGCAGTGGGGACACCCCCGCTGGTGGTCGTCGACCGGGAAGGGCGTGCCGTCGGCGACCTGGTCGACCAGATCGTCGGGTTCGCGCCCGCAGGCCAGGCGCGCGTGGACCTCGGTCATGACCAGTCCTTCATCTCGGTCATCAGCGTGGCACGGCGCCCGGGCGAGGCGCCCCCGCACGGTCGCCTCGGACACCCTCGTGACCGCGGCCGCCTCCCGGTAGGACAACCCCTCGAGCTGCACGAGCACGAGCGACACGCGCTGCTCCTCGGGCAGGGCCGCGATCGCCGCCAGGCCCGCGTGCAGCTCCTCGCCCGCGAGGACCCGGTGCGCGGGGTCGGCCGCGCGCGGGTGGTCGGCGTCCACGAGCTCGCGGGTCGGCCGCAGGCCGCGCCGGTGGTTGAGGCAGCGGTTCACCACGACCCGGTACAGCCAGGTGGTGAAGCTCGACGTCCCCGCGAAGCCCGACAGCGCCGTCCAGAGCTGGATCACGACCTCCTGGGCGACGTCGTCGGCGTCCGCGGGACTCCCGAGCATGCGCAGCGCGATCCGGTAGATCCGGTCCCGGTGCCGGCGGATCAGCATCTCGTAGGCCCCGAGGTCGCCGGCCCGCGCCTTGTCCACGAGCCAGCGGTCCGCCTGGGGATCGGCGTCGTCCGGCCTCGCGGGGCCGGCCGGCTCGGGACGGGTCACCGCCGTGGTCTCCTGGGATCGCCTCGTCGGGGCCTCGTCGTCGGGGCCCGTGCGGCGCCAGTCTGGTCCACGCCGCCGCCGCGGGCGCCGCGAACGCGCCGGGCGCCTCAGCTGCTCCCGTCGCGGTCGTCGGCGAACGAGTGGTGCTCGTGGGCGACCACCCACCGCCCCTGGTCGCGGCGCAGCCCGAGGGTCAGGCGCAGGCGCACCTCGGGGCGCTCGGCGAGGCGCTCGGGGGTGTCGCAGCGCAGCAGGGCGTGGGCGAACGCCACGTCGTCGCCCGCGGTGACCTCGCACGACTGGATCTCGAACACCGCCCCCGAGGCCTGCCAGCCGAAGAACGGCGGCCAGGTCTCGGCGTAGGCGTCGAGCCCCCGCACCCCCTCGTGGGGCGGCGGGACGTCGAACATCACGATGTCGGCCGCGTGGTCGGCGAGGACCGCGTCGAGGTCGCCGCGGTGGACCGCGTCGGCCCACCGTGCGATGAGGGCGCGGATGTCGTCGGCGTGGGTACCGATCTCGGTGCTCATGGTCTCTCCCGGCGTCGTGGGGGCTCATCCTCGCGTGCGGCCGGGCGGGCCGTCGGTGTGGCCGCGCCGTCGCCGCACGTCAGCCCGGGTTCATCGGGCGTTCTCCGCCCGGGTGGATGGCGGGGCGGACCCCAAATCGTCGGTGAGAAGTGACACCATTGAGACATGACCTCGCGAATCCTGGTGGTGGACGACGACGCGTCGCTCGCGGAGATGCTGACGATCGTCCTGCAGGGCGAGGGTTTCGAGACCACCGTGGTGTCCGACGGCACCGGCGCGCTGCCCGCTGTCCGTGAGGTCGCGCCCGACCTGGTCCTGCTCGACCTGATGCTGCCCGGCATGAACGGCATCGACGTCTGCAAGGCGATCCGGGCCGAGTCCGGCGTGCCCGTGGTGATGCTGACGGCCAAGACCGACACCGTCGACGTCGTGCTCGGCCTCGAGTCCGGGGCGGACGACTACATCCAGAAGCCGTTCAAGCCCAAGGAGCTCGTGGCGCGCATCCGGGCCCGCCTGCGCCAGTTCCCCACCGAGCCGTCCGAGCAGATGACCATCGGCGACGTCACCATCGACGTGCCCGCCCACCAGGTCCGCCGCGACGGGCGCACCATCCCGCTCACGCCGCTCGAGTTCGACCTCCTCGTCGCCCTGGCCCGGAAGCCGCGCCAGGTGTTCACCCGCGAGGTGCTGCTCGAGCAGGTGTGGGGCTACCGCCACGCCGCCGACACCCGCCTGGTCAACGTCCACGTCCAGCGCCTGCGCTCCAAGGTCGAGGTCGACCCGGAGCACCCCGAGGTCGTGCTCACCGTGCGCGGGGTGGGGTACAAGGCCGGCCCCCCGTGAGCTGGCCCCGCGCGGCCGTGGCCGCCGGGCACACCGAGCCGTGCCCCCGCCGGGTCCGCGCCCGGCTCGACGGCCGCGTCGTGCTCGACACCACGCGCGCGGTCTACCTCTGGGAGTGGCCCTACTACCCGCGCTGGTGCATCCCCGTCGACGACGTCGACCCGGCCGTGCTCGCCGAAGGGACCGGGACCCGGTCGGGGCCGTTCGGCACGGTGCGCGACATCGCGCTGCGGGCCGGCGACGGCGAGCGCGCGGCCGGCCACCGCTTCGTCGACGCCGACGACCCGGCCCTCGCCGGCACGGTCGCGCTCACGTGGTCCGCGCTCGACGCCTGGTTCGAGGAGGACGAGCAGGTCCACGTCCACCCCCGCAACCCCTACACCCGCGTCGACGCCGTGCGCTCGCGTCGCCACGTGCGGGTCTCGCTCGACGGCGTGCTGCTCGCCGAGTCCGACGCCCCGGTCCTGCTGTTCGAGACCGGCCTGCCCACCCGCTACTACCTCGACCCCACGGCGGTCGACCCCGCGCACCTCGAGGCGAGCGACACCGTCACCGCCTGCCCCTACAAGGGCGTGACCAGCCGCTGGTGGTCGGTGCGCACCCCGGTCGGCCGCCACCCCGACCTCGCCTGGCGCTACGACCATCCCGACGCGGCCGTCGCCCGCATCGCCGGCCTCGTCGCGTTCTACGACGAGCGCGTCGACGTCGTCGTCGACGGCGTCCCCCAGCCCCGGCCGCAGACCCACTTCGCCTGACCAGCCCCCACACGGCGGTTTGAGCGCCCGTGGACGGCGCATCCCAGCGCGTCCACCTCCCCCGGCGCAGAACCGGAGAATTCCTCATGCCCGCACTGCTCCTCGGCTCGATCAGCACGATCGCCGACACCTCCGAACTGCAGCGTCAGGCCTTCAACGAGGCCTTCGAGGCCCACGGGCTCGACTGGCACTGGGACCGCGACGACTACCTCGCGATGCTGGAGCGCAGTGGCGGCCGGGACCGGATCGCCGAGTACGCGCGCTCGACCGGGCAGGACGTGGACGCCGACGCGGTCCACGCCACGAAGTCCGAGCTCTTCCGCCGGCGCCTGGCCGCGTCGCCCCCGCCCGCGCGGCCGGGTGTCGTCGAGGCGGTCAAGGGCGCGCGCAGCGACGGCCTCAAGGTCGCCCTGGTCACGACGACGGCACCCGACAACGTCGCGACGCTGATCGACGCGCTCGGCCCGGACCTCGCGCGCGACGACTTCGACCTGATCGTCGACGCGTCGAGCGTGGGGACGCCCAAGCCGGACGCCGCCGCGTACACCTTCGCCCTCGAGGAGCTCGGGGAGTCCGCCGGCGCCTGCGTGGCCGTCGAGGACAACGTCGGCGGGGTCGAGGCCGCGGTCGCCGCGGGAGTGGCGTGCGTCGCGTTCCCGAACGCCAACACCGCTGGTCACGACTTCGGACGGGCCACGAGCCGGACCGACCGCCTCGATCTCGGAGAACTCGAGGGGTTCACCTCCCACGGATAGGCCTACCCCGGGCTCGTCCACGCGCGGAGTTCCGCGTCGTCGCCGGGTCCGTCGCGACCGGCCCCAGTCGAGCGGGAGAACACATCCATGAGTGACCTTCGGGCCACCTTCCGGGCCACGGAGACGGCGTTCCACGTCGAGGGCTACGAGAAGATCGATTTCAGCCTGTTGTACGTCGACGGGGCCTTCTCGGTGGAGAACCCCGAGATCGCGGACTCCTACCGCCCGTTCGGCCGCTGCCTGATGGTGGTGGACGAGACGGTGCTCGACCTCTACGGCGAGCAGATCCGGGGCTACTTCGCCCACCACGGCATCGCCCTCACGATCTTCCCGGTGCAGATCCGGGAGACCGGCAAGTCCCTGCGCACGATGGAGCGCATCGTCGACGCGTTCACCGGGTTCGGGCTCGTCCGCACCGAGCCGGTGCTCGTCGTCGGCGGCGGTCTGACCACCGACGTCGCCGGGTTCGCGTGCGCCACCTACCGTCGCGGCACCAACTACATCCGGGTCCCGACGACGCTGATCGGGCTCGTCGACGCCAGCGTCGCGATCAAGGTCGCGGTCAACCACGGCCGGTCCAAGAACCGGCTGGGGGCGTTCCACGCCTCGCAGAAGGTCATCCTGGACTTCTCGTTCCTCCGGACACTGCCCGTCGATCAGGTGCGCAACGGCATGGCCGAGCTGGTCAAGATCGCCGTGGTGGCCAACAGCGGCATCTTCGAGCTCCTGGAGAAGTACGGCGAGGATCTCCTGGCCACGCGGTTCGGCCACCTCGACGGGTCGCCGGAGCTGCGCGAGATCGCCCACCGGCTCACCTACGACGCGATCCACACGATGCTGTCCCTCGAGGTCCCGAACCTGCACGAGCTGGACCTCGACCGGGTCATCGCCTACGGCCACACCTGGAGCCCGACCCTCGAGCTCGCTCCCGAGAGCCCGCTGTTCCACGGCCAGGCGATCAGCGTCGACATGGCGTTCTCGGCGACCGTCGCCGAGCAGCGCGGCTGCCTCCCGACGAGCGAGCGCGACCGGATCCACGGCGTCATGCACCGCCTCGGTCTGTCCATCGACAGCCCGTACCTGACGCCCGAGCTGATCGAGAAGGCGACCGAGTCGATCACCCAGACCCGCGACGGCCTGCTGCGGGCGGCCGTCCCCCGGCCGCTCGGCACCTGCTTCTTCCTGAACGACCTGACGACCGCCGAGGTCGAGCAGACCCTCACGGTCCACAAGGAGCTCGCCCGCGGGTACCCGCGTGCCGGCGAGGGCGAGGACATCTGGGCCCCGACCGAGGCCGGGGTGGCCGCGTGAGCACGGCGCCGGTCCCGGCGCCGCCGGCGGCCCCCCGGCCGGTCACGCCCGTCGGCATCCTCGCCGACACGCTCGAGCGCCTCAGCCGGGAGGTCGACGTCTCGACCACGCCCGACCCGGCGCTCGCCGCGGAGCTGCGCCGGGCCCGCGACCTCGCGGGCGGGCTCGACCCCTACCTCGCCGCCTGCACGACGCCCGAGTCACCGGCCCTCGCCGAGATCGCGCGGCGCACGCGGGCCGAGGACTGGGCCGGGCGCCGCCAGGAGGGCGGACCGGCACTCGAGCAGGAGATGCTCTCGGGTCACGTCGAGGGCCAGACCCTCAAGTTCCTCGTGCACCTCGCCCGGGCCCGGCGGGTCCTCGAGATCGGGATGTTCACCGGCTACTCCGCCCTGGCGATGGCCGAGGCCCTGCCCGACGACGGCCAGGTCGTCGCCTGCGAGGTCGACGCCGACGTCGCCGACGTCGCGCGCGACGGCTTCGCCGCGTCACCCCACGATCACAAGATCGCGATCCGGGTCGGGCCGGCGGCGGACGCCCTCGCCGCGCTCGCCGCGGAGGGCGCGACGTTCGACCTTGTCTTCGTCGACGCCGACAAGGGCTCCTACGCCGCGTACGTCGACACCGTGCTGGAGACGGGACTGCTCGCCCCGCACGGCGTGATCGTCGTGGACAACACCCTGATGCAGGGCGAGCCGTACGTCCCTGGCGAGCGGACGGAGAACGGCGAGGCGATCGCGTCGTTCAACCGGACCGTCGCCGACGACCCGCGGGTGGAGCAGGTCCTGCTGCCCGTGCGGGACGGCCTGACGCTGATCCGTCGGGCGGGACGGTCGTGACGGTCGCCGGCGGTCGGTCACTGCGGTCGGACGCGAAGACCGTGGGGATGCTCGCGCTGCTCACGTCGGTCCTGCCGCTGAACCTGGCGGTCACGGGTCTCGCGCTCCTGCGCGGGCTCGCGGCGGAGCCCAAGGGTCCAGCTCCGCTTCGCTCCGTGTCCGAGCAGGTTCGTCGGACGGCCGCCGAGCCCCGCACGATCCTGATCAGCGGCGGCAAGATGACCAAGGCCTTGACGCTGGCGCGGTCGTTCCACGCCGCCGGGCACCGCGTCGTGCTCGTGGAGTCGGCGCGCTACCGGTTCACCGGGCACCGGTTCTCGCGGGCGGTCGACCGCTTCCACGTCGTCCCGCTGCCCCAGGACCCGGGTTACGCCGACGCGCTGCTGGAGATCGTCCGGAGCGAGGGCGTCGACGTGTACGTCCCGGTCTGCAGCCCCGCGTCCGCGTTCTACGACGCGCAGGCGAAGAAGGCGCTCGAGGAGTACTGCGAGGTGCTCCACGTGGACCCCGAGACGCTGGGCAAGCTCGACGACAAGGCCGAGTTCGCCGCCACCGCCACCTCGCTCGGCCTGCGCGTGCCGGAGTCGCACCGCATCACCCGCCCCGAGCAGGTGAGCGAGATCGTCGACGGGCGGGACGCGACGTTCGTCCTCAAGAGCATCCCCTACGACCCCGTGCGGCGCCTCGACCTGACGCCGCTCCCGCGCCCCACGCCGCGCCAGACGCGGGCCTTCGTCGAGGCCCTCCCGATCTCGGACGACCATCCGTTCGTCCTGCAGGAGTTCGTCGCCGGGCAGGAGTACTGCACGCACTCGACCGTGCGGGACGGCCGGGTGCAGCTGCACGCCTGCTGCGAGTCCTCGGCGTTCCAGATCAACTACGCGATGGTGGACGACCCGGCGATCGAGGACTGGGTGACGCGCTTCGTCGGCGCGCTCGGCGTCACCGGGCAGGCGTCGTTCGACTTCATCCGCAGCGACGACGGCACCGTCCACGCGATCGAGTGCAACCCGCGCACCCACTCGGCGATCACGATGTTCTCCGACCACCCCGACCTGGCGCGGGCCTACCTCGCCGACCTCCCCGTCGACCGGCCGGCCGTCGTCCCGACCGCGACGAGCCGGCCGACCTACTGGGTCTACCACGAGATCTGGCGGCTCCTGACGCAGCCGGCGCGCCGGCACCGGCTCGGGGTCATCGCCCGCGGCCGGGACGCGATCTTCGACTGGTCCGACCCGCTGCCGTTCCTGCTGGTCCACCACCTGCAGATCCCGTCGCTGCTGGTCGACAACCTGCGGCGCGGCGCCGGGTGGCTCCGGATCGACGTCAACATCGGCAAGCTCGTCGAACCGGCGGGGGACTGATCAGCGTGCCCGGAGTCGTCCACGTCCTGCACCTCGTCGGCTCGCCGACCAGCGCGTTCCACGCCGACCTGTCGCGGCTCTACGCCCGCGACTGCCTCGAGAACACCGCCGACCCGGACCGCTACCGGTTCACCGTCGCGTACGTCTCCCCCGACGGCCGGTGGTCCTTCCCGACGTCGCTGGACGACCTCGACGCGGCGCCCTCGATGCCGCTGCCCGACGCCGTCGCCCACCTCGCGACGCTCGGGGTCGACGTCGTGGTGCCGCAGATGTTCTGCGTGGCCGGCATGACCCAGTACCGCGCGCTGCTCCACGTCCTCGGCCTGCCCTACGTCGGCAACACCGGAGACGTCATGGCGCTGGGCGCCCACAAGGCGCGCGCCCGGGCGGTCGTGGCCGCGGCCGGCGTGGACGTCCCCCACGGCGAGCTGGTGCGCCCCGGCGAGCGCCCGACCGTCGACCCGCCGGCGGTGGTCAAGCCGGTCGACGCCGACAACTCCGTCGGCGTGGCCCTCGTGCGCGAGCGCGCCGACTACGAGGTCGCCGTCGGGGACGCCTGCACCCACGCGGACGCGGCGCTGGTCGAGACCTACGTCGAGCTCGGGCGGGAGGTGCGCTGCGGGATCGTCGTCCTGGACGGCGAGCTCGTGTGCCTGCCGCTCGAGGAGTACGACATGGACCCCGCCCGCAAGCCGATCCGCGGCTACGACGACAAGCTCGACCGTGGCGGCTCCGGTAGCGGTGGCGACCTGCGCCTCCTCGCCAAGGACGGCATCCGGTCGTGGATCGTCGACGTCGACGATCCCGCCACGGAGCGGGTGTGGGCCGCGGCGCGGGCCTGCCACACCGCCCTGGGCTGCCGGCACTACAGCCTGTTCGACTTCCGCATCGACCCCGCCGGGCGGCCGTGGTTCCTCGAGGCCGGGCTGTACTGCTCCTTCGCCCGCCAGAGCGTCATCGCGGTCATGGCGCGGGCGGCGGGCATCGGTCTCCACGAGCTCTTCCGCGCCGGTGTCGACCAGGCCGTCATCGCCGATCGCGTCCCGAGCTGAGGAGCAGCCCATGGACCACGCCGTCCTCGACCCCGTCGGCGCCGAGCTGACCGGCCTCGCACCCGCCGACCTGGACGCCGGCACCGTCGCGCACGTCCGCGACCTGCTGGCCGATCACGGCGTCGTCGTCCTGCGCGAGCAGCATCTCGACGACGTCGCCTTCCTGGCCTTCCTGCGCGCGTTCGGCGCGCCGGCCTTCACCGCAGGCGAGACGCCGGTCCCGGGGCACCCCGACCTCAACGTGATCAGCAACGTCGGGCGGACGACCACGCCGCGCAGCACCTTCCACGTCGACACCAGCTACGTGCGCCGGCCCCCGGCCTACACCGCCCTGCGGGCCGTGACGATCCCCGAACGCGGCGGCCAGACCCTGTTCACCAACCAGTACCGCGCCTTCGAGACGCTGCCGGCCGCGGTCCGTAGGCGCCTCGAGGGGCGCACGATCCGGCACGTCGTCACCGGCGTCGACCCGGGGCCGGGCGCCGAGACCGAGGCCGACCACCCGGTGTTCCGCCCGCACCCCCGTTCGGGCCGCACCGCGCTGTACCTCACGACGCCGGCACGGTGCGCCGCGATCAGCGGCCTGTCGCCGGCGGAGGCCGAGGAGACGATCGCCTTCCTCTACGCCCACTCGACGGCCGAGGACAACACCCTGCGCCACACCTGGGCGCCCGGCGACGTCGTGATGTGGGACAACGCCTGCGTCCTGCACCGCGCCGACCACGCCGGCGTCGTCGGCGACCGCGTGATGCACCGGGGCATGGTGGCCGCCTAGCCGCCTGGGCCCTTCTCCGGCCGCCGGGGGCGCCCTAGGTTCGTCCCCGACAGGAGGGGGGAGCCCGATGACGCCCCGACTCCGTGGTGACGGTCGGTTGGTGGGGCGCGACGAGGAGCGGGCGCGACTGCTCCGCCTCGCGCGGATCCTGACCCGCGGGTCCGGAGGGGTCGGCGTCGTCGCCGGTCCCGCCGGGGTCGGCAAGTCCCGGCTTGTCGACGACCTCGCCGGGCGCGTCGACGCCACCGTGCTGCGCGTGCGGGCGGCGGAGTCCCTCGTCGAGCTCCCGTTCGCGGGTCTCGTGCGGGCGTTGTCGTCGGTGCGGCGATCGCCCGCGTGGCCCTCACTGGTCGACGGGCTCCCGCGGCTGCACGCGCTGTGGCCCGGTGACGTGCCGGTGCCGGTGGGCACGACGGACCCGGAGCTCGAACGGGCCGCGCTCGTCTACGCGGTGGCGGAGGTGTTCCGCAGGCTGGCCCGCCGCGGTCCCGTGCTCCTCGTCCTCGACGACGTCCACTGGGTCGACCGGGCCTCCCTCGACGTCCTCGCCCAGCTGGGACCGACGGCCGAGGACCACCCGCTGCTGGTCCTCGCCACCGTGCGCAGCGACCTCGCCCACCCCGAGCGCCCGCACGACGATCGGATCGAGAGCCGGCCCACCTCCTGGTCGGATTCCTGGCCGACCGTCGACCGCGTGGAGCTGACGCGCCTGTCCGACGCCCTGACCGCCACGATGCTCACGGCCCTCCTCGGCGGCGAGGCACCGCCGGAGCTCCTGGACGTGGTCCGCGACCGCGCCGCGGGCGTGCCGCTGTTCGTCCGCGCGCTGGTCTTCGCCCTGGCCGAGGCGGGCGCGCTGTGTCACGACGGCCGGTCGTGGTCGCTGGTCCGCGTCCCGGCCGACACGCCGGCCACGGTGCGCCAGCTGGTGCTGGACCGGCTCGCGCTGCGTGGCGAGCCCGACCGAGCGGTGGTCCGGACGGTGGCCGTGGCCGGCGACGCCGTGCCGCACGACGTGCTCTCCGACGTGGTCGACCTCCCCCCGGAGGAGCTGGTCGACGTCCTGTCGCGGCTCACCGCGGCCGGGCTGGTCATCGAGGAGGCCCGCGACGAGGTGGTGTACCGGGTGGAGCACCCGCTCGTGCGCAGCGCGCTGGCCGACTCCGTCGGGGCCCTCGCCCGCCGACGGCTCCACGCCCGGCTCTTCGACGCCTTCGTCGACCGGCATCCGAGGGCCTCCCACGACCAGGCCCGGCACGTCGTGGCGGCCGGAGCCGAGGTCGACCCGACCAGGGGCCTGCCCGTCCTGCTCGACGTCCTGCGCTCGACCGCCGCCCTCGACGACGCGATCGACCTGGCGCTGGCGGCCCGACGGCTCGCGCTGCGCGGGCCCGCGCCGACGGTCGCCCTGGTCGAGGCGCTCGAGCTCCTGGGCCAGGCGTACGAGTCCGGTGACGACCGGGAGCGGGCCGGGGCGACCTGGGACGAGGCCCTCGGGTACGCGGACGACCTCGCGCCCGGCACCGTCGCGCGCCTCCACCGGCGCAGGGCCCTGCTCGCCTGGGACCGCCTGGAGGTCGAACTGGCGCACCACCACCTCCGGCACGCCCTCGCCACCGGGCCGGACGACCCCGAGCGCGCCGCCGCCCTGCACGTACGGCTGCTGTTCGCCGGGCAGGGAGCCGATCCGACGCCGGTGGCCGACGCCGTCGAGGAGTTGCGCGGCCTCCGGGACGATCCCGATCGCGATCCGGTGGAGGCACTGCTGGGCCACTGCTGGGCCGAGCTGAACGCCGGGCGCTTCCACACCGCACGCCTCGCCGCCCAGGGCGCGCTGTCGTCCGAGGCCGCCCGGGACGACCCCGAGATCGCCCGCCGCGCCCACCTCGAGCTCACCGTCGTGTGCTGGATGCTCGGGGACCACGCGGGGCTGGCCGCCCACGCCGAGCAGGCCACGGCGGTGGACCAGCGGTTCGGCGGGGCGGCCCAGCGTGCCCAGACCGACTTCCGGGTCGGCATCGCATCGGTGATGGCCGGTGATCCCGCTCGGGCGGTGGAGCGGCTCGAACCCGCGGTCGCCGCGGCGGAGGGCGCCGGGTTCTCCCGTGTCGGCGTCGCCTGCTCCGGTGTACTGGCCGCGGCGCTGGCGCTCACCGGGGACCATCCGGGAGCCCGTCGTGCAGCAGCGTCGGGCCCGCGACGCCGCCCACGGGATCGCCGGCTCCCGGGCCATGCTGCTCGTCGACTGGGCGACCGGCGTCCTCGCCGTCGACGGGCCCGACGGCGCCGAGGTCGGGGGGACGGACGGCACCGAGGTCGTGGTGCCCCGGGACTGGCACCGCTTCCCCCCGTTCGCGGCGTTGGCCGCGCGGCACGCCCATGACCGCGGCGACCTCGCGAGCCTGCGCGCGCTGCATCGCGTCATCAGCGAGAGCGACGGCCCCTACGCCGCCGCCGTCGAGGTGTTCGCCGCCGGTCTGGCGGCCCGGCTCCGGGACACGCCGGAAGCCGCCCTGCTCCTCCACCGTGCGGCCGCGAGCTTCGACGCCCTCGAGCTCCCCCGCGACGCCGCCGTCGCCCGCCTCCACGCCGGCGACGTCGCGTCCCTCCGAACGGCCCGCGAGGCCTTCCGGCGTCTGGGCGACGACCGCTGGGCGACGCGCTGCCGGGCCGCCCTGCGCGCCGCGGGTGTCTCGGCCGCCAGCCTCCGGGATCGCCCGCAGGGCGACGCGGCCCTGACCCCGCGGGAGCTGGAGGTCGCCCGGCTCGTCGCCGCCGGACACACCAACGCCCGCATCGCCCGCGAGCTCGGTGTCAGCGTTCGCACCGTCACCTCCCACCTCGAGCACATCTACCACCGCCTCGAGCTGCACTCCCGCGCCGCGCTGGCCACGTGGCTCCACCACCTCGACGCCGCGCCGGACCGGTTGATGCGTCCGTAGATTCTGCCGATGTCCGCGGTGGTCCTCGTCGGCCAGCATCGGCACCCCCACCCGAGGAGGCGCCCCGTGGGCGACCACGCGACCCCGTCGGTGCCCGCGGGCTTCTGGCAGCGCGACGTCGTCCACTGCCCGCAACCCGTCAGCACCCTGATGACCACGGCCGTCCTGCCGCTGGTCGGGGAGGCGTCCCGATGGTGGTTCACCGGGGTCGGCGCCCTTCCCGAACGCCTCGAATGGCGGGAGATCGGCGGCTGGACCTACCTGCGCCGGGTGGACGCCGCCGACCCCGGCCTCGCGCTCGCCCGGGCCGCCGCGCGCGGTGACGAGGTCGTCGCGCAGGACCTGGTGGGCGTCGGGCTCGTCCGGTGGCACGAGACCTGGCGGCCGGATCTCGAGCGCCGCGTCCGGGCCCTGCGGGCGGTGGACCGGTCCCGTCTCACCGACGCCGGCCTCGCCGAGCACCTCGCGGCGACCCTCGCGTTGCAGGCCCGCGCGCTCGAGACGCACTTCCGCGTCCACGCGCTGCTCACCGTGGCCCTCGCCGACCTCGTCCGCACGACCCGCGAGGTGCTCGGGGGTGACGCCGACGTCGCCCTGGGTCTGCTCGGCGGTACCGCACCCGTTCTCCACGACCTCACCCGGTCGCTGGACGGCCTCGCCGAGGTCGCGGCGAGGAGCCGCGGCGTGCGCGCCCTGCTCGACCGGGCCGTGCACGAGGACGTCGCCCCTTCCCTGCTGTCGGCGGGCCGGCCGGACGATCCCGGGGTCGCGGCCTTCCTCGACCTGCTGGGCGACCACCTTGAGCGCTTCGGGCACCGCACCCCCGGCTACGAGCTGATCCACCCCACAGCCGCGGAGGACCCGACGCTCGCGCTGCGGGCCGTGCACGCGCGCCGGCATCGCGGGCGGGATGACGTGGCACGGGCGGCTCCCGAGGGCACGGCGTCCGTGCCGGGTCTGGAGAGCGTGCTCGCACGGGCGCGCGCCGCCTACCCACTCCGGGAGGAGTCCGGCCCGACGACGTGGACCGAGCCGCTCGCGCTCGTCCGCTACGCCGCCCTCGAGATCGGGCGCCGGGCCCGTGCGCGCGGCGTGCTCGACCGCGAGGACGACGTCTTCTGGCTCGGGGTCGATGACGTCCGCGCCCTGACCGCCGGGGCCGCCCCGGACCGGCACCTCCCCGCCGCCCGCCGCCACGACGCGGCGCGGGCCGGGGCCACGACGCCACCGCCCACCGTCGGGCGGAACCCGGGTCCGCCCCCCACCGACGAGCTGCCTGCGCCCGCGCGATGGATCAACGAGGGGCTGCTCTGGCTCGTCGGGCGGATGCTGGAACCCGCACGCCTGGCGACGAGAGCCGCCCCCGACCGGGACATCACCGGGGTGGCCGCCTCCCGGGGCCGCGCCGCCGGACCGGTGCGCGTCGTCCGCCACCACGACGACCTGGCCCGGCTGCGCCCCGGCGACGTCCTGGTCTGCCCGACCCTGCTGGCGGCCTGGACCGCCGTGCTCCCGACCGTCGCGGCGGTCGTGACCGACAGCGGCGGGACGCTCTCGCACTCGGCGATCATGGCTCGCGAGTTCGGCGTGCCCGCCGTGGTCGCCACCGGCGATGCCAGCCGCATCCTGACCGACGACCAGGTGGTCGAGGTCGACGGGAGCGCCGGATCGGTGCGGCTCAGGGAATCGACGGCCGGTAGGGGATGAGGGGGGCCGCCAGCCGCGCGGTGTCGACGATCTCCTCGTGGCCCACCACCCGGGCGTCGCGCACCGTCCACACCTGCGCGAACCGCGCCTCGAGCGAGCGGCGGGTCCGGGTCGCGACGCCCCGGTAGGAGCCGGTCATCACCACCCGCTCGTCGGCGGTCGCCACCAGATCGACGTCGACGTCCCACCGCGACCAGTCGGCGGCCATCCGGCTCACCAACGCCGCCACCGCGTCCGACCCCCGGTAGACGCCGGCGTACGGTCCCCCCGCGGCGGCCAGCCACAGGACGTCTCCGTCGATCAGCCCGAGCAGGGTCTCCGGGTCCCGGTCCGCCCAGGCGCGACAGGCCGCCCGCACCGTCGCGGCGGGTGACCGACCTGCGGCGGTCCGGGGTGCTTGCTCGGCGGCGGCGGGTGCACACGCGAACGACATGGGGTCCTCCTCGAGATGTGGGCTTCGTGTCCCCATGACCGTGGTCGCCGGTCGTCACGGCGACATCGGCAGAGATACCGACATCGCGCGCGGGACGCCCCGACCGTCCGGCGACTACGGGGAATCTCGCAGCGCCGTGGTCGGCGTACTCGGGAGTACTGCCGTACGGTGCGCTGCCCCGTTCATTCCGGGTTTCGCGCCGGGAATCGTGCGCATTCGGGCGAACACGCTCGCCAGGAATCGTGTTACCCGGAATCGGGGTAGCACCAAAATCCTGGCGCGACCGTAGCCCACCGAAACGGACCGGCGCGCACGTGAGCACGCCGGCGTGCATTCTCGAACAATGAGAGCGGCACAGCGGTACGACGACGTGGTGATCACGGGGCTGGCGCACGTCGACGCCCCCCACCCGGTGACCTCGACGGAGCTGGAGGAGCGGATCGCTCCGACGCTGAAGCGGCTGAAGGTCACTCCCGGCCTGCTCGAGAAGCTGTCCGGCATCACGGAGCGCCGCATCTGGGACGAGGGCACGAAGCCCAGTGAGGTCGCGGCGCGGGCCGGCGAGAGGGCACTCGAGCGCAGCGGGATCGCGCGCGAGGACATCGGCGTGCTCGTGAACACCTCGGTCAGCCGCGATTTCCTCGAGCCCTCGACCGCGAGCATCGTCCACGGCCGGATGGCGTTGTCGCCGGAGGCCGCGAATTTCGATCTCGGCAACGCGTGCCTCGGATTCATGAACGGGATGAACCTCGTCGCCGCGATGATCGAGCTGGGCGAGGTCGACCACGGTCTCGTCGTGGCCGGTGAGACCAGCCGATTCGCGATGGAATCGACGCTCGAGCGGCTCGGCGGCGACGGCGCGACCCGGGCGATGTTCCACGAGCAGTTCGCGACGCTGACCGTCGGTTCGGGCGCGGTCGCGATGGTGCTCTCCCGCGCCGACGGGCCCGGCGGGCACCGCTTCCTCGGCGGGCTCGGGCGCGCCAGCACCGCCGGCAACGCCGGGCTCTGCGTCGGGGAGGCGCACGAGATGCGCACCGACAGCCGGGGGCTGCTGATGGCGGGCATGGAGCTCGCGGGGCGGGCCTGGAAGGAGGCCGTGGCGAGCTTCGACTGGGACCCGACCAGCTACGACGTCTACTGCCTGCACCAGGTCAGCAAGGTGCACACCCGCGCGGTGTCCGACCAGCTCGGGCTCGACGCGGACCGGTTCCCCTCCCAGTTCCCCCGGCTCGGCAACATCGGCCCGGCCGGTGTCCCCACGGTGCTCAGCGCCGCCGTCGAGGACGGCACGGTCACCGATGGCACCCGGGTGATGCTCATGGGCGTCGGCAGCGGCATCAACGCCGCGGCCGCCGAGGTCGTCTGGTGACCTCGATGGCGCGTCCGGACACGCTCCCCGGCTACCCGTTCACCCCGCGGACCGTGGAGATCGGCGGGCACACGATGTCCTACGTGGACGAAGGCACGGGCCCGCCCGTCCTGCACGTGCACGGCAACCCGACGTGGTCGTTCTACTTCCGCTCGTTGCTGTCGACGCTGCCCGGCGACGGACTGCGCGCGATCGCCCCCGACCACATCGGGATGGGCCGCTCGGACAAGCCCGCGCTCGCCGACTACCCGCACACCCTGGGCCGCCGGGTGGCGGACCTGACGGCGTTCGTCGACGCCCTGGAGCTCGACGCGCCGATCTCGCTCGTGGTCCACGACTGGGGCGGGCCGATCGGCCTGTCCTGGGCGGTGGAGCACCTCGAGCGCCTCGACAAGATCGTCATCCTCAACACGGGGGCCTTCCCGCTCCCGGCGGACAAGCGCATCCCGTGGTCGCTGCAGGCCGCGCGGCTGCCCGTCGTCGGCGACGTCGCGGTGCGCCGCTTCGGTGCCTTCTCCCGCGGCGCGCTCGTCATGGGCACCGGCAGGCGCTGGCTCGGCGCCGAGGCCCGCCGCGGGCTGCTCGCGCCGTACGACAGCCCCGCCCACCGGGTCGCCGTGCACGCCTTCGTCCAGGACATCCCCACCGGCCCGTCCGATCCGGCGCACCCGGTGCTGGAGCGGCTGGCCGCGCGGCTGCCGCTGCTCGACGCACTGCCGGTGCAGATCCACTGGGGGATGCGCGACCCGGTGTTCGACGGCGGCATCCTCGACCACCTCGTCGAATACCTGCCGAGCGCCGAGGTGCACCGCTACCCCGACGACGGCCACTACGTGCTGGAGGACGCCGCGGACCGCATCGTGCCGCACGTCCGCACGTTCCTCGCCGCGGCCGACCGATGAGCGCCGGCGCCGAGGCCCGCACGACCCTCGACGGCATGCTCGCGGACCACGCCGCGGCCCGCCCCGGCGACGCCGCGCTGATGCTGCCCGCGGCGGTGGGCCGCGGCATGCGGACGGTCACCTTCGGCACCCTCGCGCGACGGGTGGACGCCGCGGCCGCCGGCCTGCTCGCCGCCGGTATCGGCCCGGGCACGCGGACCGCGCTGCTCGTGCCGCCGATCGCCGACTTCTTCGTGCTCGCCTACGCCCTGCTGCGGGTGCGCGCCGTCCCGGTCGTCGTCGACCCGGGCATCGGGCTGGCGAAGGTCCGCGGCTGCCTCGCCGAGGCCGCGCCGGAGGCGTTCGTGGGCATCGCCAAGGCCCACCTGGCGCGCCGCGCGCTGGGCTGGGCCCCGACCGCGCACCTCGCGGTCACGGCGGGTCCCGTGCCGATGCCGGGCACGACCTCGCTGCGCCGGCTGGAGCGCGACGGGGACCGCGCCGGGTTCGTCCCACCGCGCCGCGAGGACGGCACGCCTGCCGCGATCCTGTTCACCAGCGGCAGCACCGGCCCGCCCAAGGGCGTCGAGCACCACGAGGAGGGGCTGCTCGCCCAGGCCTCGCTCGTCCGCGACCTCTACGGCCTCGGCCCCGGCGACGTCAGCCTGGCCACCTTCCCGCCGTTCGCCCTGTTCGGCCCGGCGCTGGGGATGACGACCGTGGTGCCCCGGATGGACCCGACCCGGCCCGCGAAGGTCGTCCCGGCCCGCCTCGTCCGCGCGGCGCGGACCAGCGGCGCGACCGTCATGTTCGGCTCGCCCGCCCTGCTCGACACCCTCGTCCGCGGCACACCCGAGGGCACGACGATGCCGTCGCTGCGCCAGGTGATCTCGGCCGGTGCGCCGGTTCCCCGCGACACCCAGCGGGGCGTGCTCCGCCTGCTGGGCCCCGGAGCCCGGGTCCACACGCCCTACGGCGCGACCGAGGCGCTCCCGGTCGCGAGCATCGGCAGCGACGAGCTGCTCGACCTGCCCGACGACGGCATCTGCGTCGGCCGTCCGGTCCCCGGGGTCGACGTGGCCCTGATGCGGATCACCGACGGGCCGGTCGCGTCGCTGACCCCGGACGGGCACGTCGCGCCCGGCGAGGTCGGCGAGGTCGTCGTGCGCGGCCGCGTGGTGAGCCCCGCCTACGCCGACCGCCCGGAGGCCACCGACGCCGCCAAGCTCGACTGGGACGGGCAGCTCGCCCACCGCATGGGCGACCTCGCCTCGGCCGACGCGGCGGGCCGACTGTGGTTCGCCGGCCGCAAGGCCCACATCGTGCACGCGGCGGACGGACCGCTGTTCAGCGTGCCCTGCGAGGAGGTGTTCCGCCGGCACCCGGCGGTGCGCCGCTGCGCCCTGGTCGGGGTCGGTGCCGCGGGGGCCCAGCGCCCCGTGCTGGTGGTGCAGCTCGAGCAGACCTCGCGAGCCTCCGTCACCCCCGAGCTGCTCGGCCTCGGCGCCACGGAGGCGCACACCCGTCCCGTGGCCACCGTGCTGTACCACCCGAGCCTGCCGGTGGACCCGCGCCACAACTCCAAGATCGACCGCGAGGCGCTCGGTCTCTGGGCCGCCCGGGAGCTGGCGTGAGAGCCCTCGTGACCGGCGGCGGCGGGTTCCTCGGCGGAGCCGTCGTCGACGCGCTGCTGGCCCGCGGCGACGAGGTGGTCAGCCTCGCCCGCGGTGACTACCCGGCGCTGCGCGCCCGCGGCGTCGACACCCGCCGGGGCGATCTCGCCGATCGGCGCGTGTGCGCGGACGCGGTCGACGGCGTCGACGTGCGTGATCCACGTGGCCGCCCGCGCCGGCATCGTGGGCACTGCGGAACAGTTCCGGCACAGCAACGTCGAGGGCACCCGCGTGCTGATCGACGCCTGCCGGGCGCGCGGCGTCGGGCGCCTGGTGTTCACCAGCACCCCGAGCGTGGTGCACAGCGGCGGCGACATCCTCGGCGGGGACGAGTCGCTGCCCTACGCGACGCGCTTCGACTCGCCCTACCCCGAGACCAAGGCCGAGGCCGAGCGTCTCGTGCTGGCCGCGAACGGCCCCGACCTCGCCACCGTGGCCCTGCGCCCGCACCTCGTGTGGGGCCCGGGCGACACCCAGCTCGTGCCGCGCATCCTCGCCCGGGCGCGGTCGGGGCGGCTGCGCTTCGTCGGCGACGGCACCGCCATGATCGACACGACGTACGTCGACGACGCCGCGGCCGCCCACCTCGACGCCGCCGACCGCCTCGCGCCCGGGGCGGCCTGCGCCGGCCGGGCCTACTTCGTGACCTCGGGCGACCCCCGACCGGTCCACGAGCTCGTCAACGGGATCGTGGCCGCGGGCGGGATGGCGCCGGTGCACGGGACCGTGCCGCTGCCGGTCGCTGTGGCGGCCGGAGCGGCGGTGGAGACCGTGTGGCGGGTGCTCGGTCGCGTCGTGGATCTCGGTGACCCGCCGATGACACGGTTCCTGGCCCGCCAGCTCGCCACGGCGCACTGGTTCGACATCTCCGCCGCCCGCCGTGACCTCGGGTACGCCCCGGAGGTGCCGCTGGACGAGGGCTTCCGCCGGCTCGCCGCGTCCCTCGCGGCGGCCTAACCCGCCAGCATCACCGCGAGCATCACGGCCATGCCGGCGCTCATCACGGCCTGGCAGCTCTCGCGCGCCCGCGCCGACCCGGTGGCCCGCCGCAGCGGGCCCGCCCCGGCCAGGGGCGCCCCGCCCGCGGTCGCCGCCACCACGGCACGTCGCCCGGCGTGGACGACCAGGACGAGCACCAGCACGCCACCGGCCAGCAGCAGGATCGGCGACGGCGCAGGCGCCACGGCGTGCGCGTGCCCGCCCATGTCCGCCATCCCGCTCATGTCACCCATCCCGGCGCTGCTCGCGGGAGCCGGTGCGCGCAGCAGCATCACCCCGTACATCGCGGCCATCGCCCCGTCGAGGAGGGCCAGGTGGACCGGCGGCGAAGGGCAGGCCGCGGCGCCGGGCGAGGGCGTGCGCCGGGACCGCCACCCGAGCACCGCCCAGGCCCCCGCGGCGAGCGCGAAGACCGCCGCGCCGACCTCGGGCCGGACCCACGTCATCCCCGCGGGCAGGGCCATGACCGCCATCGCGGCGGCCATCACCACGTGGTTCGCCTCGGCGGCGGCCGCCCGACGGTCGGCGAGGCCCTGGGTGGCCAGGCAGGCGGCGCAGTAGAGGGCGACGACGACGAAGCCGGCCGCGAGGACGGCGGCGAACCACGGGGGGCCGCTCACCGTCCGTCGCCCGTCCGGAAGCGGCGCAGACGCAGGCTGTTCGCGACGACGAAGACGCTGGACAGGGCCATCGTGGCACCGGCGATCATGGGGTTGAGCAGCCCGAGCGCCGCCAGCGGGAGGGCGGCGACGTTGTAGGCGAAGGCCCAGAACAGGTTGCCCCGGATGACCCGCAGCGTCCGCCGGGCGAGGCGCAGGGCGTCCGCGACGCCGCGCAGGTCGTCCCGGACCAGCGTCAGGTCGCCCGCCTCGATGGCGATCTCGGAGCCGGTCCCCATCGCGATGCCCAGGTCGGCGCGGGCCAGGGCGGCCGCGTCGTTGACCCCGTCGCCGACCATCGCGACGACCGCGCCCTCGTTCTGGAGGCGCTCCACGACGGCCGCCTTCTCGACGGGCAGCACGCCCGCGACGACGTCGTCGGGAGCGATGCCCACCTCGGCGGCCACGGCGGCGGCGACGGTGGGGTTGTCCCCGGTGAGCAGGACGGGGCGCAGCCCGAGGGCCCGCATCCGGTTGATCGCCTCGGCGGAGGTCTCGCGGACGGTGTCGGCCACGGTCAGGACGGCCCGCGCCCGCAGGCCGCAGACACCGTCGGCCCAGGCCACGAGCACGGCCGTGGCGCCGGCGGCCTCGGCGTCACGGTGGGCGGTCGTGAGCGACGCCGGGATCTGCGCGCCGCGCTCGACGAGCAGCCGCGGGCGTCCGACGAGCACGGCCACCCCGTCGACGGTGCCCGCGACCCCGAGGCCGTCGACGACGCTGACGTCCTCGGCGACCGGGAGCACCTCGACGCGGTCGCGGGCCCCAGCGGCGATCGCGCGGGCGATCGGGTGCGCGACGGCGTCCTCGAGGGCACCCGCGCGCCGCAGCACCCGGTCCTCCTCGTCCTCGGTCACCACCCCGGTCAGCCGCATCGCGCCGCGGGTGACGGTGCCGGTCTTGTCGAGCACGACGGTGTCCACGCGGCGGGTCGACTCGAGCACCTCCGGGCCGCGCAGCAGAATCCCGAGTTGCGCGCCGCGCCCGGTCCCGACCATCAGCGCGGTGGGCGTGGCCAGCCCGAGCGCGCACGGGCAGGCGATGACGAGCACGGCAACCCCGGCGCTGAACGCGAACGCCGCGCCCATGCCGGCCGACCACCAGAAGCCCAGCGTGGCGACGGCGAGCAGGATCGTGGCCGGCACGAACCAGGCCGACACCCGGTCCGCGAGCCGTTCGACCTGGGCCTTGCCGTTCTGCGCCTCCTCGACGCGGCGGGCCATCCGCGCCCACTGGGTGTCGCCCCCGACACGGGTGGCGCGCACGACCAGCCGGCCGGACTCGTTCGTCGTGCCCATCAGGACCTCGTCGCCCGGACCCACCTCGACGGGCACGGACTCCCCGGTCATCGCGCTCACGTCCAGCGCGGAGGCCCCGTTCACGACCGCACCGTCGACGGGGATCGTCTCCCCCGCACCGACCACCACGTCGTCGCCGACCCCGAGGTGGCCGGCGGGCACCGGGATCTCGCGGTCCCCCAGCAGCAGCCGGGCGTCGGGCACCGTCCGGTCGAGCATCCCGCGCAGCGTGGCCAGGCCGCGCCGCCGGCCGCGCATCTCGATCCAGCGCCCGGCCAGCAGCGCGGTGGTCACCGCGGCGGCCGTCTCGAGGTAGATGGTGCGGCCGCCGTCGTAGAGGTCCAGGCGCGGCACGAGGGTGAGGCCGTGCCGCATCCCGCCGAGCCCGGCCTCGGCGAAGAACAGCGTGTACAGCGACCAGCCGAACGCCGTCAGCGTGCCCAGCGAGACCAGGGTGTCCATGGTCGCGGTCATGCGGCGCAGGTGCTGCCACGCCGTCCGGTGGAACCGCCAGCCACCCCACACCACCACGGGCGCGGTCAGGGTCAGGGAGAACCACTGCCAGTAGCGGAACTGCAGGTCGCGCGTCATGGCCACCGCGACGACCGGGATCGTGAGGGCGAGGCAGACCAGGACGCGATGGCGCAGGGCGTCGAGCTCGTCGGCGCCGGCGTCCGCCGCCGGGGTCCCGGCGGTCGCGCTCCCCGCCGGCGGGACGGGGTCCTGGGACGGTGCGGCACCGGGTGCCGGGAGCACGGCGGCGCCGAAACCGAGCGATGCGACGGTCCGCACGACGTCGTCGTCCCCGACGGTCCCCGCCGTGGTGACCCGGGCGCGCCCCACGGCGTAGTTCACCGTCGCCTCGACACCGTCGAGCCTGCTCAGCTTGCGCTCGATGCGGCCGGCGCAGGATCCGCACGTCATGCCCGTGATCTCGAGCTCGACCACCCGCGCCCCGGTGTCGGTGCTCCCGCCGGCCGCAACACTCGCGATCTCCGCCGCCACGCCGGCCCTCCGTCGTCGTCCGAGCTCGTCCGGAGCGCGACGATAGGCGACGGGCCCGCCCGGGCCGGCCCACCTGAGAGTCCGGGGCGGGCCGACCGCGGACGGCGCCCCGAGGCCCGTCGAGCGGTCGATCCGGCTCCGCACCCGCCGCAGGACGATGGACCGGACGGGCGAACAGGTCTCAGGTGACCGCTCGGCGATCCTCTCGTCCGGGCTGGACCGCCCCCGGCGCCCGCGAGTAGGAAGTCGACGTGAGCCGCATCAACGACGTCGGCGGCATGGTCGGGTTCCCCGACCTCGTCGAGGAGCCCGACGAGCCCGCCTTCCACGCGGACTGGGAGGCGCACGTCTTCGCGCTCAACGGGGCGCTGGTGGGTGCGGGTGTGTACACGCTCGACGAGTTCCGCGACGCGATCGAGCGGATGCCGCCCGGGGAGTACCTGGCGGCCGGCTACTACGAACGCTGGTTCACCGCGATCACCACCCTGCTGGCCGAGAAGGGGATCGCCTCACCGGAGGAGCTCGCCGGTGCCTGACCTCTTCGCGCCGGGCGACCGGATCCGCACCCGCGTCGCCGACCCGCCGGGCCACACCCGCCTCCCCCGCTACGCCCGGGGCGCGCGCGGCGAGATCGTCGGCACGGCCGGGCACCACCCGCTCGCCGACGACCGCGCCCGGGGGTGGGAGGGCCCGCCCCAGGCCGTCTACCAGGTGCGGTTCCCGGCGGCCCAGCTGTTCGGTGCGGGCGACCACCGGGTGGTCGTCGAGCTCTGGGAGAGCTACCTCGAGCGCGACCCGGACCACGACGGAGGTGCCCGACCATGAGCACCACCCACGACGACGCCCCGATCGCCGCGCGGGTCCGCCACGTGGAGGCCCTGCTGGAGCAGCGCGGGATCCTGTCCGACGGTGAGATCGACCGGCGGATCGACCGGAACGCCGCCGGCGGCTCCCCCGCCCACGGCGCGCGGATCGTCGCGCACGCGTGGACGGACCCGGGGTTCCGCGCCCGGCTGCTCGACGACGCGAACGCGGCGATCGGCGAGCTCGGGTTCTCGATGGCCGGGGGGATCCAGGACCAGCGTCTGGAGGTGCTCCCCAACGGCGGGTCCGAGCACCATGTCGTGGTCTGCACGTTGTGCTCCTGCTACCCCGTCGCGCTGCTGGGGCCCTCCCCGTCCTGGTACAAGAGCGAGGCCTACCGCTCCCGGGTCGTGCGCGACCCTCGCGCGGTGCTGGCCGACTTCGGCCTGGAGCTGCCCACGACCACCCGGATCACCGTCTGGGACGCCAGCGCCGAGTCGCGCTACATGGTCCTGCCCCGGCGCCCGAGCGGTACCGACGACCTCGACGAGCAGGCACTCGCCGCCCTCGTCACCCGCAAGGGACTCATCGGGACCGCCGCCGTCTGACGTTCGGCAGGAGGCGTGTCCCCAGGACACGCCTCCCACGCGACGACGTCGTGCGGCCCACCAGGGCGCCGCCCAGGGCGGGCCGGATCAGGAGGGCCCCGAGCGCGAACCCGAGGGCGGCGCTGATCAGGTGCCCGACGGTGGTGAAGTCGGGCAGCAGGCCGTACCAGCGGGAGTCGGCGAGCGGCCAGCCGAGCACGAACAGCGTCCACGGCCACCTCGCCCACCGCGGTACGGCGACGGTGACCGCCGCCAGCACGGTCTCGGCGCCGTAGCTGATCCCGAAGTCCAGGGCGGAGCGCACCTCCGGCGGGTAGCGCCCGTCACGGACCGCCGCCGCGATCACCACCGCGGTGAGCAGGGTCGCCCCGACGTGGCCCGCGAGGAAGACCGTGCCCGCCCGGGCCGGGCCGGCGTGGGCCTCCAGCCACCACAGCGCGCCGGCGACGCCGAGCCCGAGGGTGATCACGCTCCCGGCGTCGGTGACCGTGCCGCCGAAGAACAGCAGGCTCCCGGCCAGCGACCCGAGCGGGTGGCGTGCGAGGTTGTCGGTGTTCGTGCTGACCCACGCGAGCACCTGACCCGGGTCGGCGCGGTGCCCGAGCCACCCGTGCGCCACCAGCAGGATCGACAGCAGGGCCGCGGTGCCCGGTCCGGCCCGGCCGTAGCGCCGCAGCGGCTCGGGAACGATCCGGGCGAGCGCGCCCGCCACCGACCCGGTCACCCCGTCACTATCGGGCTCTCGTCCGTGCACCACCAGCGCGGAGGGCGATCCGTTGGCCTCGGCGGACGAAGCCCCGGCGGGTCCGCGTCGCTAGCGTCCTGAGCCATGCGAGCGTCGACCCGGGAGGACGCCGCAGGTGGTTCGACGCTCGGGCTCTACGAGGACATGCTCCGGATCCGGCACTTCGAGACCAAGATCGACGTGCTGTACCGCCAGGGCAAGGTGCGGGGCCCGGTGCACCTGGGCCTCGGCCAGGAGGCGATCGCCGTCGGCGTGGCCGCCGCCCTCGAGCCGCAGGACCGGTCGCTGGGCACCTACCGCGGCCACGCGCACGCGCTCGCCATGGGCGCACCCCCCGAGGCGGTGATGCGGGAGCTGCTCGGCCGCGAGGGCGGCATCTGCGGCGGCAAGGGCGGCTCGATGCACATCACCAGCGTCGAGCACGGCTACTACGGGTCCTACGCGATCGTCGGCGGCCACATCCCGACCGCCGTGGGGATGGCGTGGGCGAGCCGCATCCAGCGCGACGGCCGGGTCACCGTCTGCTTCTTCGGCGACGGCACGACCAACATCGGCGCCTTCCACGAGGCGGTCAACCTCGCCGCCCTCTGGCGTCTCCCGGTCGTGTTCGTCTGCGAGAACAACCAGTACATGGAGTACACGCCGATCGCTGACGTCATCCCCGTCGCGCGCCCCGCGGCCGACCGGGCCCCGGCGTACGGGCTGGCCCCGATCGTCGTGGACGGCAACGACCTCGCCGCGGTCCGGGCGGTGGCCGGCCTCGCCGTCGAGCACGCTCGCCAGGGCGACGGACCGTCGCTGATCGAGGCCATCACCTACCGCCTCAGCGGCCACTCGGCCGCCGACGGCGGGGCCTACCGCTCCCCCGACGAGGTCGCGAGGCGTGGCGGGGCGACCCGCTCCCGCGGCTGGCCGCGACCCTGGTCGAGGCGGGCGAGCGGGCCGAGGACCTCGAGGCGCTCGCCGACCGCATCCGGACCGAGATGGACGAGCTGGCGGTCCGCGTGCTGGCCGCGCCCGCCGCCCGACGCCGGCGAGGCCTGGACCGGCATGTGGAGCGACGGGAGCGCGACGTGGCGCAACTGACGTTCCGCCAGGCCGTCGCGGCGGCGCTCGCGCAGGAGATGGCGCGCGACGAGCGCGTGGTCCTCATCGGCGAGGACATCTCCTCCGGCGGCGTCTTCAAGACGACCGCCGGGCTGCGCGAGCGCTTCGGCGCGGACCGGGTGTGGGACACCCCGATCTCCGAGCAGGCCATCGGCGGGGCGGCGATGGGGGCGGCGGCCGCGGGCCTGCGGCCGGTCGCCGAGATCATGTTCTCGGACTTCTACGCCACGTGCTGGGACCAGATCGCCAACGAGATCGCCAAGGCCCGCTACATGACCGGCGGGCAGCTCCGGATGCCGCTGGTCATGCGCGGCGCCAACGGTCGGCGGCCTGGGGTTCGGCGCGCAGCACAGCCAGTCCCTGGAGAACTGGGCGATGTGCGTGCCCGGCCTCAAGATCGTCTCGCCCGTCCACCCCGGCCGACATGCTGGGCCTCCTGGCCGCCGCGATCCGCGACGACGACCCGGTCCTGGTGTTCGAGCACAAGGCGCTCTACGGGACGAAGGGCGAGTGCCCCGACACCGAGCACGTCGTGCCCGCTCGGGCAGGCCACGGTCTCGGGCGGCGACACCGGACGGCCGACGTCACCCTGGTCGGGCTCGCGCGCACCGTCGGCATGTGCACCCGTGCCGCCGCGACCCTGGCCGACGAGGGGATCGCGGCCGAGGTCCTCGACCTGCGCACGCTGGTCCCCCTCGACGCGGCCGCGGTGCTCGCCTCCGTGCGGCGCACCGGTCGCGTCGTCATCGTCGAGGAGAACCCCGGTCAGCTGGGCTGGGGCGCGGCGCATCGCCGCGATCCTCGCCGAGGAGGCGTTCGACGACCTCGCGGGCCCGGTCGCTGCGGGTCTCCGGCGGCAACGTGCCCCTGCCGGTGGCGACGGCGATGGAGGCGGAGGTGTCGCCGTCGAGGAGCGGGTGTCGCCGCGGCACGGCGGCTGCTCGACGGAGACGAAGCGAAGCGGAGCTCGACCACGCACCGGGAGTACCCGCGGCGACGTCGCCGCGGATCGATGTCCAGCAGCCTCCGGCGACGGGTACGCGGAGCGACGAGAGCGCCGCGGACCCGATCGCCTTGGAGGACAACACAGCGAGAGGGTGACGATCATGCGGATCCGGAACGAGGACGTGCTGCTCCCGGTCTCGGCGGTGTCGGCGTTCCCGCGGCCGCACTGGCTGCAGGGCCGGGTGCTCGGCAGCGAGCACGAGCCGACCTACCGCAGCAACGATGCCGCGCGTGGCCTACGAGGACGCCTGCAAGCTGACCGCCCGCGAGCAGGAGCTCGCCGGCCTGGACATCCTCTGCGACGGCGCCCAGTACTACGAGTGGGAGGCCCCGGGCTTCCAGCTCGAGCCGATCTTCCACTTCATCCCCGAGATCGCTCGGCGGCATCAGCAACTACGGGCCGCCCGGCGACGGCGCGAAGTACCGCGCCGTTCTACAAGGGCACCGTGCACGAGCAAGGTCGAGTGGGTGCGCCCGATCTTCGAGGCCGTCGCCTACGCGATGCAGAACGCCACGGACCGCCCCTTCAAGGTCGCGATGCTCGGCCCCGCCCAGCAGAGCATCATCCTCGACGACCAGCACTACGGCGACGGCGTCGCGCTCGCGAAGGACATCGCCCGCGCCCTGAACAAGGAACTGCACTACCTGCAGGACATGGGCATGGAGGCCGTGCAGCTCATCGACGTGCTGCCGCCCTACACGACCGACATGTGGCAGATCGAGTGCCAGCAGATCCTGTTCGAGGGCATCAACATGATCAAGTTCTGGCACGTCTGCTACGGCAGCGTCGACGGCCAGCGCGACGTGTTCGACGACCACGCCGCGAACATGATGCCGCTGTTCCGCGAGTCCCCGGCCGACGTGATCCACCTGGAGTTCACCAACAAGGACTTCGCCGAGCTCGAGGCGTTCGGGGACTTCCCCACCGACAAGGTGCTCGGCGTCGGGGTCGTCGACGCGAAGAACACGATGGTCGAGTCGGTGGAGCAGATCGCCGACCGGATCCGCCGCGCCCTCAAGGTCGTGCCCGCCGACCGGCTCCTGGTCTCCCCCGACTGCGGGCTCGGGTACTTCAGCCGCACGACGGCGTACGCCAAGCTGCGCAACATGGGCCAGGCCGCCGCCGAGGTCCGCAAGGCGCTGTAGGTCGCTGTAGGTCGCGCCGCGGAGGCCGGCCGCGCTAGTCGATCCGGACGACCGCGTCGGTGGCGGCCCGCAGGCCGGCGAGGTCGGTGTGCCCCGCGAGGGCGAGGGTGGTGTCGAGCTCGGCGAGCACGCACCGCACGACGTGGCGCACACCGGCCTGGCCGGCGAGCGCGAGCCCGTAGGCGAAGGGGCGTCCCAGCAGCACGGCATCGGCGCCGAGCGCCAGGGCGAGCGCGGCGTCGGCGCCGGTGCGGATCCCCGAGTCGAACAGCACCGGGGCGCGGCCGGCGACCGCCGCCACGACGCCGGGCAGCATCTGCAGCGCTCCGACCGCACGGTCGACCTGGCGTCCGCCGTGATTGGAGACGATCACCCCGTCGGCCCCGGCGTCGAGGGCGACGAGGGCGTCGTCGACGTGCTGGACACCCTTGGCGACGATGGGTCCGTCCCAGTGCCGCCGGATCATCGCGAGGCGGTCCCAGCCCCACGACGTCCCCGTGAAGATCTCCTGGCGGCGGCGGACGGCGGCCGCGAGGTCGTCCTCGGGCGGGCGGTCGAGGCCGGCCCGGAAGGCCGGGTCGGAGAACGGGACGGCCGCGCCGACACCGCGGAGGAACGGGAGGTAGGCACCGTCCAGATCGCGCGGGCGCCAGCCCAGCGTCCAGGTGTCGAGGGTGACGACGAGAACGGTGAAGCCCGCCGCGCGGGCCCGCTGCAGGATGCTGATCGTGACCGCGTCGTCGGTGGGCCGGTAGAGCTGGTACCAGCGGGGACCCGCCCCGGACGCGGCCGCGACCTCCTCGATGGTGTGCGAGGCCGCGGTCGAGAGCACCGTCGGCACGCCGAGCTCCGCGCCCGCGCGCGCCGTCGCGAGCTCCCCGTCCGGATGCAGGATCGACTGCACACCGACCGGTCCCAGCAGCAGGGGCGCCGGCATCCGCGTGCCCAGCACGGTGGTCGACCAGTCGCGGGTGGTGTTGTCCCGCAGCATCCGCGGCACCAGACCCCACCGGTCGAACGCCGCCCGGTTGGCCCGCATCGTGGCGCCCGACCCGGCACCGCCCGCCACGTAGTGGAACGACGTGTCGGTCAGGACCTCGCGGGCGGCACTCTCGAGGCGGGACGGGTCGGTGGGCAGACCCGGCGACCACGCGTCGGCGAGCCCCGCCCGGTAGATCTCGGCGGCGTAGGGATCGAGGACGGCCACGGCGCCATCCTGGTGGGCGCGGCCTCGGTCGGGACAGGTCGGACATCGCGCCCCACGGGCCAGGATCCGCGCCGGGATTCGTCCCGGGCGGACATGTCCCGCCGGTCCGGGATGGCCGATGCTCCGTGATGGGTGACCCGGGGAGATCGGCGGAGACATGCAGATCGGGATGACCGTCGGGGGCGACGTCCTCGCCCGCCCCAGCTCCCCCACCGAGGTCGTGGCCGACGCCCAGCAGGCGGAGAAGGAGGGCTACGCCACCGCGTGGTCGGTCCATTTCTCCCGCGCCTACGACGCCCTGACCACCCTCGCCGTCACGGGCGCCGTCACCTCGCACATCGGGCTCGGCGTCGGCATCGTGCCGACCTATCCGCGCCACCCGCTCGCGCTGGCCCAGCAGGCGGCCACCGCCCAGGTGTTCTGCGGCGGGCGCCTGACCCTCGGCGTCGGCGTGTCCCACCGGCCGGTGATCGAGGGGCTGCACGGCCTGGACTACGCCGACCCCGCCACGCACATGCGCGAGTACCTCGGGGTTCTCGTGCCGCTGCTGCACGGCGAGGAGGTGCACGTCGCGGGCGAGCACTACCGGGTGGACGGCGGCTTCAGCGTCCCCGGCACGTCCCCGGTCCCGGTCCTGGTCGGGGCGCTGTCACCGCGGATGGTGCGCGCGGCGGGCGAGTGCGCCGACGGCGTCGTCACCGCCTTCGCGGGACCCCGCACGCTCGGCGACGTGGTCGTCCCGCTCCTCCACACGGCCGCGGCGGGAGGCCCGGCGCCGCGGGTCGTCGCGTCGCTCCCCGTCGCGGTCGCCGACGACCTCGACGCCGCCCGTGCGGCGGCCGGCACGTCGTTCGCGCGTTACGACGGGCTGGAGAACTACCGGCGCGTGTTCGATCGCGAGGGGGTGGCGTCGGTCGTGGACCTCGCCGTCGTGGGCACCGAGAGCGCGGTCGCGGCCCAGTTGCGGCGCTACGCCGACCTCGGCGTCACCGAGTTCTGGCCGATCGTCTACCCCGTCGGCGACGACCCGGAGGCGAGCATCCGGCGTACCCGCGCCCTGCTGACGTCGCTGGCCGGGCCGTGAGCACGGCGGGCCGCTACGCCGAGGAGCTCGTCGACGCCGGGTTCGCCGTCGAGGTCGCCGACGCCCCGCTGCTGCACGAGGGGCTCAACGTGGCCGACCTCGCGCACACCCTGCTGCTGCGCGAGCGCCGGGTCGTGCCGGAGGACGCCGCGCACCGCCTGCTCTCGGTCCTGCTCGAGGCGGTGCGCACCCCGGCGGAGCGGTTCGACTACGACCCGGCCCACGGCGAGGTCTACAACTGCCGCGAGCGGTGCTTCGCCGCCCGGATCGGCCGCGACGCCGGCTGGTTGCACGCGGGGCGCCCCCGTCGCGAGGCGGTGCGCATCGCCCTGCGCCTGCGCGTGCGCCGGGACACCGCGGACCTGATCGAGGCCGCCGCCGGGTTCTGCCTCGCGGCGGCCCGGGGCGCGGAGTCGCACGCCGAGACCCTGATGGTCGAGCAGACCTACCTGCAGCACGCCCAGCCGTCCACGTTCGGTCACTACCTGCTCGGGGCCGTCTACCCGGTGCTCCGCGAGATCGAGCGTCTCGGCGCCGATCTCGACGGGATCAACCGCAGCCCGGCCGGTGCCGGTGGGGTCAACGGCAGCCCCCTGACCGGGGACCGCGAGCGGATGGCCGAGCTGCTGGGGTTCGACGACGTCATCGAGCACACGCGGGACGCGATGTGGCAGGTCGACGGCTTCACCTCCGTCGTCCAGGGGGCCGCCCGGCTGGTCACGACGCTCGACCGCCTCGCGGAGGACCTCGAGATCTACAGCAGCGAGGAGTTCGGCTGGCTCCGCCTGGCCGCGCGCCACACGCGCACGAGCGTCCTCATGCCGCAGAAGCGCAACCCCTACGCGCTGACCATGGTGCGCGGCGAGGCCGGGATCCTGATCGGCCGGGCGACCGGCCTGCTCGCCCTCGCGAAGAGCCCCTCCGCGCGCAGCGACAACCTGATCTTCGCCTACGGCGAGGTCCCGCGGGCGCTCGATCTCGCCACCCGGGCGACGCGGCTGATGGCCGGCGTCGTCGAGGGGCTGGAGGTCGACGCCGGCCGCATGGGCGCCGCCCTCGACGCCGGGTTCTCGCAGGCCGCGGACCTGGCCGAGCTCCTCATGCTGCGCGCCGGGCTCGACTACCGCTCGGCGTACGACGTGGTCGGCGCCTGCGTGCGGCGGGCCGCCGCCGAGGGGCTGCGCGGCGTCGACCTGACCGCCGCCCGGCGTGGCCGCCGCCGCCATCGAGGTCGGCGTCACCGGCCTGCCCGAGCTCACCCCGGCCGAGCTGTCCGCGGCGCTCGACCCCGGCGCGATCGTGCGCAGCCGCGGGTCGCGCGGCGGCGCGGCGCCCGAGGTGGTGCGCGGGATGGCGAAGGAGTGCGCGGACGCGGCCCACGCCGCGCTCACCACCGTCCGTACCCGGCGCCTCGCATGGGACGCCGCCGAGGCCGACGTGGTCCGCCGGGCCACCGAGCTCGCCGGGTGACGGCCCGACACACGACGACCACCAGCGACAGCAGGACGGACGGTAGGCAGATGGACATCCGCGACGTGCACATGAACCTCGGCGAGTGGAACGAGCTCATCGAGCGCAGCCTCGCCGATCCCGACTCCGAGCCGATCCTGAACCTCGAACCGGACGACCCCGATCCGCTCTACGACGCGATCTTCGTCGGGGGCGGGGCGGGCGGCCGGTTCGGCGCGGCCTACATGCGGGCGATGGGCGGGCGCCCCCTGATCGTCGACGCCTGGCCCTTCCTCGGCGGGTCGTGCCCGCACCAGGCCTGCGTGCCGCACCACCTGTTCTCCGAGGCGGCCGAGGAGCTCGACCGGATGCGGTGGTTCTCCGACGAGCTGTTCTTCCCGAAGTTCGACCCCTCGCGCGCCAGCATCCTCGAGCTGGTCCGGCTCTTCCTCGCCGGTCGCGGCAGCGCGCACGCGTTCATGAACTGGCAGACCAAGGAGCAGCTCGACGTCTCCTACGTGCTCAACGCCCGCGCCACGATCGTCGACGCCCACACGGTGCGGGCGGCCGGGCGGACGTTCCGCGCGCGGAACCTGGTGCTCGGTACCGGGGCCCGGCCGGTCACCCCCGACATCCCGGGCCTCGATCTGCACGGGGTGTACGACTTCGTCAGCGTCGTCGAGGAGCTCGACTACGAGCCGAACCGGTGTGTCGTCATCGGCGGCAGCAAGGTCGCGATGGAGTACGGCTCCTTCTTCCACGCCACCGGGTGCGACACGACGATCGTGTCCCGGTCGCCGGTGATGCGCTCGGCCTCCCTGCACCACATCGACGAGGACCTGCGGCAGTACGTCGTCGGCGGGATGCGCGAGCGGGGCATGGAGCTGCTCGAGGGCGCTGAGCCGGTCTCCGTCCAGGGAGCCGCGGGCTCGGTGCACAGCGTCACCGTGCGCCTGGCCTCGGGCGAGCTGCGGGAGATCGAGACCGACATGGTCTTCCTCGGGCTCGGCGAGCGCCCGGAGACCACCGAGGCGCAGGCGGTGCTGGGCATCGACGTCGGCCCGACCGGCCGCGTCGTGGTCGACCACCGGATGCGGACCAGCGTGCCGGACGTCTACGCGATCGGCGACATGATCGGCGGCCCGATGGAGATGTTCAAGGCCCGCAAGTCCGGCGTGACGGCGGCGCGCAACATCATGGGCGAGGACCTGGAGTTCGACTTCTCGGAGTACCCCGACTTCCTGCACACCACCTACGAGGTCAGCTGGGTCGGGCTCACCGAGGCGGAGGCCCGGGCCACGTGCGACGAGGTGATCGTCATCCAGATGCCCCCGTACGTCGAGGGCCTGGACACCGAGAACCTGCCCCTGCCGTGTGCCGAGGGCACGATGCTCTACGCGTTCAGCCGCCCCCGGCTCTCCGGGTTCCAGAAGCTCGTGGTCGACGGGACCACGCGCAAGGTGCTCGGCGCCCACCACTGCGGCTACGGGGCCAAGGACGCCTTCCAGTACCTGGACCACCTCATCCACCGACCCGAGGGCCTGACCGTCGACGAGCTGGGCTGGATGAACGAGCTCTTCCTCAACCCGGAGCACTTCGTGCAGCTCTCGCGGCTGCGGGCGGGCAAGTCGAGCCTCACCCACCTGTGAAGGAGGCGGACCGGGCGGGCGGGGGGCGGCCCGCCCGGTCCGCGGGGCATCAGCGCAGCTGCTGGCGGACCAGCTCGGTGCCGGCCACGAGGGCGTGCAGCTTGTCGACGGCGATGTAGCGCTGGAGCAGGATCAGACCGCAGTCGGTGGTCACCCCGAGCTTCTCCGCCGGGATGTACTCGAGCAGGCGGTGGATCCGGTCGGCGACCTGCTCGGCGGTCTCCGTGATCGTCGACTTCACGTCGATCACGCCGGCCCAGAACATCATCCCGTCCGGCAGCGGGTGGTTCTTGATCACGTCGAGGCCGGAGAGGTCGTCGGAGCGCCGACCGCAGTTCTCCAGGTTCAGCACGTTCATCCCGGCCTCGTAGGCCTTCGGGATGATCGACGCGGTCGCCGACGGCTGCTCGCCCCGACGCTCGGTCAGGTCGAAGATCTCGCCCGCCTGGGCGGTCTCGTCGGGCATGTAGGCCGGCGTCCCACCCCAGTTCCCCCAGCAGACGTGGCAGATGATCTGCGCGTTCTGCACGCCCTGGATCGCCCGGTCGAAGGCCTCGACGGCCCAGGGCTCGAAGAAGTACGGCCAGGTGAACTCATCGAGCTGGATGAAGTCGATCCCCATCGAGTCGACCTCGAGGATGTCCTCGTTGATCGCCGCCGCGAGGGCCATCGCCCGGTCCCGCGGGTCGTCGTAGTACAGGTCGTTGGTGGCCTGCGCCAGCACCTGGATTCCGGTGTACTGGACCTTGGTGGCCTTGCGCGTCGACCGCTTCAGCGCCCGCGCCTGCTCGACCATGATCGCACCGCGGCGCCGGATCTCCTCGGTGGCGGTCGCGGCATGCAGCCGGCTGTAGATCGGGAAGCCCAGGAAACCGCCCTTCAGGTCGAACCCGAGCCGCTTGTAGTAGTAGTAGAGCGCCTGGTCGGCGTAGTTGTCGCCGTGCAGCCGACCGTCGGTGATGATGTCGAGCCCGGCGAGCTCCTGGTCGGAGACCAGAGCGCTCATGGCGTCCTGGAACGACTCCTGGTTGAACGAGTCGGGCGGCTCCTGGTCGCCGCTCCACGTGCGGGCCGGACCGGCATCCCACCACCGTGGATTCGGATAGTTCCCGACCATCGAGGTCGGGATGAGGATGTCCTGGTTGCCGACGCGCATCGAGATGTCCCTTCGTCGATTCTGGTCCCCGCTGTTGTGTTGCGGATCACAGAGAGCACTGGGGGGACGGTAACCGCGATGGCACGACGCCAGCAGAATTGTTGGCCCCGGAGGACGGGGTCATCGTCCCGTCCGGCCGAGGGCCCGGAGGAACCTCGTGCGCCACGATGGCCCCATGTCGTCCCCCGTCGCCGTCCGGTTCCGCGTCGGCCGGTCCGACGAGCCCCCCGCCGCGGCGCTCATGGCGGAGCTGAACGACCTCCTCGACGCGCAGTACCCGGGTCGGGCGGCACGGCCGGGCTCGGTCACCTCCCCCGACGAGATGGTCGCGCCCGCCGGCACCTTCCTCGTCGGGTACGAGGGCGACCGGGCGATCGCCGTCGGCGGCCTGCGCCCGCTCGCGGACGGCCTCTGCGAGATCAAGCGGATGTACGTCGTCCCCGACGCCCGCTCGCGCGGCGTCGGCCGCGCACTGCTGACGGCACTCGAGGAGGCGGGGCGGACGCTCGGCTACCGGGCCGTGCGCCTCGACGCGGGCGCAGAGCAGAAGCACAGCCGCGTGCTGTTCGCGGCCACCGGCTACCGGGAGATCCCGCCGTACAACGGTAACCACATCGCCATCTACTTCGGGGAGAAGGATCTCTAGGGACGGCCACGGATGCTGACCAGCCACGGCCCGCTGTGCGGCGACACGGACGGTGGCCGGCGGGTCGGGGACGGACGGTCCGCGGCGCCCGGTGCGATCCCGCCGGTGATGGCCGCGCGATGATCGTTCCGCTGACCGCTCGCCAACCGGCCCCGAAGACACTTGCCCAATGTTTCTCCATGTCAGGCGTCGTTGTCGGGGGTGTCGTCTACCATTGATTCCATGGGCGGGACGACGGTCGAGGCGGGTGTCGCCGACGTGCTCGACGCCGCCCGCGAGGACATCATCACCACCCGCCGCGCCCGCTACCAGCAGCTCGAACGGGTCCAGCAGCTCCGCGCCTGCGAGGCCGCGTCGGCCACCGGCTACCGCTCCACGCGCCGCCTGATCCAAGAGCTGTGGCACCTCGACGCCGGCGAAGCCGGCCGGCTGATCGCCGACGCCGACTCCCTGTGCCCCACCGTCTCGATGACCGGTGAACCGATCCCCGCCCCGCTGCCCGCCACCGCCGCGGCCGCCGAGTCCGGTGCCGTGGGCGAGCAGCATGTGCGGGTGGTCCGCCGGGTGACCGACCACCTCGCCCGCGTCGACGGTCTCGACAGCGACACCCTCGAAGCCGCCGAACAGGTGCTGGCCCAGCTCGCCACAACCCTGCCGCCGCGCGCGCTCGAGAAAGCCGCCCACCGGCTCGTCTCCACCTTGGACCCCGACGGCGCCGCCCCACCCGAGGACCCCGAACTCGGCGACGAGGTCCTCATCGGGAAACGCCGCGACGGATCCCTCGCGCTCAACGCCCACCTGCACGGCACCGTCGAGACGGAGATGATCCTCGAAGTCCTCGACGCCCTCTCGGTCCCCGCCGGCCCCGACGACGACCGCTCCCTGGCCCGCCGCCGCGCCGAAGCGCTCAAGGACCTCTTCGCCCAAGCCGTCTCCCCCACCGGCATCGCCACCGAGCAGAAGAACGCCGACACCGCCGACGAGCCGGTGATCCCGGCGCAGCGCCCACCCGCCGACGAGCCCAGCCCGCCCTCGCCGGGCTGCC
The DNA here is from genome assembly GCA_963785135.1 of uncultured Actinomycetota bacterium. Taxonomy (GTDB): domain Bacteria; phylum Actinomycetota; class Actinomycetes; order Mycobacteriales; family Pseudonocardiaceae; genus Actinomycetospora. The sequence continues at coordinate 1,039,165 of CAWATV010000012.1, read as the reverse complement.
CGAGCGTGGCAGCACGCGGTCAGGCGCTGCTGACGATCACCATCGACCACCGCTGGCTGACCCAACGGATCGGACACGGGGTCCTCGACTCCGACACCCCCGTAACACCGGAGGCCGCGCGGCGCTGGGCCTGCGACGCCGCGGTCGTCCCGATGGTCCTCGGCTCACGCTCCGAACCATTGGACATCGGCCGGCTGACCCGCACCGTCCCCGACGGGATGCGCCGGGCGTTGATCGTCCGCGACGGCGGCTGCGCGTTCCCCGGCTGCACCCGGCGCCCGAGACGCTGCCACGCCCACCACCTGCGGCACTGGGCCGACGGTGGCGACACCGACCATCGAGAATCTGGCCCTGCTGTGCCGGTTCCACCACACCGTGATCCACCACGAGCAGTGGTCGGTGAGCATGACCCGCGGCAGGCCGTGGTTCACCCCGCCCGCGTGGCTGGATCCCGATCGGATACCGAGGCCCGGTGGACGACACCCCGTCCCCGCCGTCGTCTGACCCGTGTCCCCGGGACACGGGTCGCGGAGAAAGACACCCGACCCCCGCGTTCTACGGGCGCGGGGCCGTGGTGAACAGGGTCGGGGCACCGCCGGTCACGAGGAAGACCACCGGTCCGTCGACGTCGCCGCGACCCGCGGCGGCGAGGAGGCCGGCCATGGCCTTGGCCGCGAACACCGGATCCAGGAACACCCCCTCGGTGCGGGCCACGAGCTCCGCCGCGGCGTCACCCTCCGCGGAGCGGCGCCCGTACCCGGGACCGATGTGGCCACCGACGACCGTGGGCGCGCGGTCCGGGGGTGGCACGCCGATCCGCTCGGCGGCGGCGCGCGCGATGGTGTCCACGCGCGTGACGCACTCGTCCACCGGGCGGCTGACCGTCACGCCGGTCACGGCCCCGAGGCCCTGCCACTGCGCGCCGGCCCAGAGCCCGGCGTGGGTGCCGCACGAGCCGGTGGGCAACCAGATCGCCGTGGGGGCGAGGCCGACGTCCGCGCACTGGGCGGCGAGCTCCTGGCTCGCGGCGACGTAACCGAGCGCCCCCACGGCCGTCGCGCCGCCCCGCCCGAGGGGGTAGGGCCTGCGGCCGGCAGCGCGCAGCTCGGCGGCGACCGCCTCGACGGCGAGGTCGACCGACGCGCGGTCGGGATCGCCGGTGAACCGGATCTCGGCTCCGACCAGGGAAGCGAGCAGCATGTTCCCGACCGGCGGGACGGGGTCGCCGTAGCAGACCAGCACGGAGTCGAGACCACGCGTGCGCGCGGCGAGCGCGGCGAGCATGGCCCAGTTGGAGCCGGGGCCGCCGCCGGTGACGATGTGGTCGCAGCCCTGGTGGAGAGCGTCGGCGAGGAGGAACTCCAGGCCGCGGACCTTGTTGCCGCCCAGCCCGAGGCCGGTCAGGTCGTCGCGCTTGAGCCAGATCTCGACCCCGGCCGCCGCCGAGAGCCGCGGAGCGCGCTGCAGCGGGGTCGGGAAGGTCCCCAGGCGGATGCGGGGCTCGTCCAGCAGCCGTGCCATGGCTCAGGCCGGCGGGGCGACGCGGTCGACGAACGCGGTCGCGGCGCCGAGGGCGCGGGCGGGGTCGGACGCCGCGGCGACCTCGGCGGCGTCGAGCAGCCCGTCGGCGACCAGCCGCTCCCCCAGGTCCGCACCCTCGTCACGGGCGGCCATGGCCGCGGCGTAGACCGCGGCGTGCGCGGAGTGCTTGCCGATGCGGGCGGCGAGGGCGGCCATCAGCGGCTCCGAGATCAGCGCGGCGCCGTGGGAGTCGAGGTTGGCCCGCATCCGCTCGGCGTCCACCGTCAGACCGCCGAGCAGCCGGGCGGCGAACCCGAGCGCCGCACCGGTCAGCTGACAGGCCTCGGGCAGCACCGACCACTCGGCCTTCCAGCCCCGGCCGTCGCGCTCGTGCAGGGCCACCATGCCCTCCATCGCCACCCCGGCGTCGGCCCGGACGATCCGGCCGAGGGTGTCGAGGTGCTCGGAGAGCTCGGGGTTGCGCTTGTGCGGCATCGTGATGCTGCCGACCGTGCCCGCGACGACCGGCTCGCTGACCTCACCGATCTCGGGCCGCTGCAGCTCGAAGATCTCGTTGCCGATCTTGGCGAGGGTGCCGGTGACGAGGGCGAGCAGCACGAGGAACTCGACGACCCGGTCGCGGGCGGTGAGCCACGGCAGCTCCGGCGCGCCGAGGCCGAGCCGCGCCGCGAAGGCGTCCAGCAGCGGCAGCGCCCGCTCGCCCCAGAACTCCATGGTGCCCAGCGCTCCGCCGAGCTGGACGACCTCCACCCGCGGGCGCATCTCGGCCAGCCGGGCCCGGTGGCGCGCCAGCTCGTCGACCCAGACGGCGGCCTTGAAGCCGAAGGTGATCGGGAGCCCGGGCTGGCCGTGGGTCCGGCCGCACATCACGGTGTCGCGGTGGCGGCGCGCGAGGTCGGCCGCGGCGTCCTGGCAGCGGGCGAGGTCGCGCTCGACGATGTCGGCCACCGCGCGCATCGTGAGCCCGAACCACGTGTCGCTGAGGTCCTGCACGGTCGCCCCGTAGTACACCCACTCGCGGGCGTTCTCGGGCAGGAGCCCGCGCAGGGCGTCGATGAGGCCGAGCGTCGAGTGTCCGGTCGCCCGGGTCCCGGCCCCGATCTCGGCGAGGTCCAGGTGCTCGACGCACGCGTGCCGCTCGATCTCGTCCGCGGCCTCGACCGGGACGAGCCCGACCTCGGCCTGGGCCCGGGCCAGCGCGACGAGGATCGCCAACCAGGTCCGGGTCCGGCCCGTATCGTCGAACAGGGCGTGCACCTCGGGGGTGGTCCACAGGTGGCCGTAGACGACGGAGTCGGCGGGGTGGGAGCTCACCGCAGGACCCTCACAGCAACAACCGTCGGAGGCCCTCGCGCACCTCGTCGAGGTTCGCGCCCCACGGCACGACCGCGGTGTGCTCGTCGACCTCGAGGCCGCGCTCCAGGAGGCAGCACTTCGTCAGCGTCAGGCCGGGCTCCGCCGCGGTCCGGTGCCGGGGACAGAGGTCGACGCGGGGCGGCTCGTCGCCGTAGAAGTGCCGGTGGAACTGCAGCGAGCGCTCGCACCCGATGAGCAGCCAGTCCGCGCGCGCGGCCGGACGCGTGTCCAGGTAGGCCACCGGCGGGCCACCGAGGTCGGCGCCCGACCCGCGGCACGGCAGCAGGTAGCTCCCGGCCGGGTGGGCGGCGGCCAGATCCTCGACGCGGACGGCGTCGAGGACGAGCTCGACCGGGGGCAGGTCCTCGTCGAAGGCGACGGCCTGCCGGGCCTGGGCCAGGAGCTTCGCGGGCTCCGGGGGGACGACCTCGGTCACCCGGACGCCGATCGGCGCGGGCCGGTGGATGAAGTTGACGTGCTCGAAGCGGCCGAGCACCACCGTGGTCGCGGCCCCGGGCACCGCCGCTCCGGCCAGCGCCGTCGCGTTGCCCACGTCGACCTCCGGGTCGTGCACCCACGCCGTGTCGTCCGGGCCGGAGACCAGCCGCGAGGCCACGACCGGGGAGAACAGGGGCTCCAGGCTCGCCTTGCGCACCTCGACCAGCGCCGTCGCGTCGCCGTGGCGCAGCGCGAGGAAGTCGGTACGCCGGTAGACCTCGCGCCCCTGCAGGTGCTCGGCGATCGCCGAGGCGGTGAGCGGGACGTCGACCTCCTGTACCGAGAGCCCCCGGTAGGGGTGCGCGCGGGTGTTCGGCGGCGCCACGGGGATGTCGGCCACGGGCGCGCCGCGAGCGCCGCCGCCGGTCACGGCAGGACGGCCGTGTCGGCGCGCAGGCCCACGCGCAGCGTCTCGAGGGCGAGGATGTCGTCGACGGGGATGTTGCCGAGGTTGACGTCGGCCCCGAAGCGCCGGACGAACCAGGCCTGCTGCGCCTTGGTCGGCGCCTCGAAGATGACCCGCTCGACCGGGACGGTGCCGACCAGCTCCTCGACCAGGGCGGTGCGCACGGTGCCGTCGGGTTCGTAGAGGCCGACCGTCCCGGACTCCCGCCCCTCCGCGACGACCCAGGTGGCCCCCGCAGCGAGGTCGGCGGTCATCTCCTCGGCCCACTCCTCGGCCGCGACCGGGATGACGGCGTCCTTGACGCCGACCTCGGCGAGCACGAGGAAGTCGGTGGACAGCTCCGCGACCAGGGTCCGCTGGCGCTCCGGCGGCATCCAGCCGAGTCCGTTGGACACCTCCACCGCGTCGATGCCCTCGCCCGCGGCCCAGCGCAGGAGCGCGGCGAGCTCGCCCTGGGCCTCCGCGATCTCGAGCAGCGTGCCGCCGAGGCAGACCAGGACACCGGCCCGCTGGTAGGCCGCCACGCGGTGCTTGAGCGAGCGGTCGAGGTACCCGATCCCCCAGCCGATCTTCACGATGTCGGCGAGGTCGGCGGTGGACGCCAGGAGCCCCTCGAGGAGGACCGGAGGGGTGCCCTTGTCCAGGGCGTGGGTGATCCCGGCCGATCTCGGCTTGACGGCCCGCTCAGGAAGCCGCAGGAAATCGGGACGGTCCCACACCCGACGGAATGTACGGTCCGCGACGGCACGTGACCTCGTCCCGGGAGGACCAACGCCGGGACGTACTTTGCCGCGCGGGGATGTGTGCGCCGCCACAGGAGCCGCCGTAGCTTCGTCGGGTGTCCGGCCGGCTCGTGGTCCTCGGAGGTGGTGCCGCCGGGATGTCCGCGGCGTCCGCCGCCCGTCGTGTCGACCCCGCCCTGGAGATCGTGGTCCTCGAGGCCACCGGGTACGCCGCGGCCGGGCTCTGCGGGCTGCCCTACCACCTGGCGGGCCTCGTCGAACGGCCCGACGACCTCGTCGCCTATCCCCCGGCGTACTTCCGCGACCACCGCGGCCTCGACCTGCGCCTGTACACCGAGGCCGTCGGGATCGACGTCGAGCAGGGCGTGGTCCACTACCGCGACGGGGACGAGGCCGGGCAGGTCGGCTTCTCCTCCCTCGTCGTGGCCGCGGGCGGGTTCCCGGCCGCCGTCGCCCTCCCCGGGCTCGGGGACCGACCGTGCTTCACCGTCCGCACCGTCGCCGACACGATCGCGCTCCGCACGCTCGTGGAGGCGGGCGCGGTGTCCCGTGCGCTCGTCGTCGGTGCCGGCTACATCGGGCTCGAGACCGCCGAGGCGCTGCACGCCCGCGGGGTGCGGGTGACCGTCGCCGAGCGTCTCGACCGCGTCCTCCCGACCACGGTGGACCCGCCTGCCGCCGCGGTCGTCGAGCAGCACGTCCGGGAGCACGTCGATCTCGTCCTCGGCGCCGACACCACGGCACTGGTGGCCGACCGGGACCCCGATGTCGTCGTCGTGTGCACCGGCGTCCGCCCGTCCGCCGGGGTGGCCGTCGCGGCGGGGGCCCGCACCGGACCCGGCGGGGCACTGCTCACCGACGACCGGATGCGCACCAGCCTCCCGGGCGTGTGGGCCGCGGGCGACTGCATCGCCCCCCACCACCGGGTCCTCGGCGCGCCCGCGTTCGTGCCCCTCGGGCCGGCGGCGAACAAGACGGGTCGGGTGGCCGGCACGGTCGCCGCCGGCGGTGACGCGCGCTTCGCCGGCGTCGTCGGGACCGCGGTGGTCAAGGTGTTCGACCTCGAGGTGGCCCGCACCGGCCTGACGCTGACCGAGGCGCGCGCGGCCGGGCTCGCCGCACGGGCGACCGACGTCGTGAGCCGCAGCCGCGCGAAGTACTACCCCGGCGTGACCCCACTGGACGTCCGCCTCGTGCACGAGACCGGCGGCCGCCTGCTCGGCGCCCAGCTCGTCGGCACCGAGGGTGCCGCCAAGCGCATCGACGTCGTCGCCGCGGCGCTGCACACCGGTCTGTCGGTGGACGACCTCGCCGACCTCGACCTCTCCTACGCCCCGCCCTACGCGCCCGTCTACGACCCGCTGCTGATGGCGGCGCAGGCGGCCCAGCGCGAAGGCGTCCCGGCATGAGCGCGGGCGTGGCGGTGGTGACCGGGGGCGGGTCCGGGATCGGGCGCGCGACCTGCGCGCGGCTGCTCGCGGAGGGCTTCACCCTCGCGGTGCTCGACATGGACGGCGACGCCGCGAGCGCCGCGGCCGGTCCGGGCGGGACGGCGCGGGCGCTCGACGTCGCCGACGCCGCGGCCGTCGCGCAGGCGTTCACCGAGATCGCGGCGGAGCTCGGCCGGGTCGACGTGCTGGTGAACAACGCGGGCATCTCCGGCAGCGCGGCGGCGACGGTGTGCCACGAGACGCCCGTCGAGGACTGGGACCGGGTGATGGCGACGAACACGCGGGGCCCGTTCCTGTGCAGCCGCGCGGCGCTGCCGCTGATGATCGCGCAGGGCTCCGGGCACGTGATCACCATCGCTTCGGTCGCCGGTCAGGTGGCGTTCCCCGGCCGGTGCGCCTACACCGCCTCGAAGGGGGCGGCGCTGATGTTCGCCAGGTCGCTCGCCGTCGACTACGCCCACGCCGGGATCCGGTCGAACGCGGTCTGCCCGGGGTTCGTGCGTACGCCGATGACCCAGTGGCGCCTCGACGACCCGCGGCTCGCGGCGCAGATCGAGGCGAAGATCCCGATCGGTCGCGTGGCCGAACCGGACGACATCGCCGACGCCGTCGCGGTCCTCGCCTCGGGTCGGATGGGCTACATGACCGGCCACGCGCTGGTCGTCGACGGAGGGTGGACGGCGGTATGACGTCACTGGGGACGGGCGGACGGCTCGAGGGGAAGGTCGCCCTGGTCACCGGGGCCGGCTCGGGCATCGGGCAGGCCGCGGCGATGCGCTTCGCGGCCGAGGGCGCCTCGGTCGCCGCCGTCGACATCAGGCCCGAGCTCGCCTCCCTGACCGCGATGATGATCGACAAGGAGCACGAGGGGAAGGCGCTGGCGCTCGCCGCGGACGTCGGCAGCGCCATCGAGATCCAGACCGCGGTCGACCTCGCCGCCGACGAGTTCGGGCACCTCGACGTGGTCTACAACAACGCGGGCACCATGGGCCTGGGCGCGGTGGCGGACACCTCCGAGGACGACTGGGACCGCACGTTCTCCGTCCACGTCAAGGGCACCTTCCTCACCTCCCGGGCGGCCCTGGTGCACCTCGGCGCCGGAGCGTCGATCATCAACCAGGGCTCGGTCTCCGCCCTCGTCGGCGTCCCCTACCTCGCGGCCTACAGCGCGGCGAAGGGCGCGATCGTCACCCTGACGCGGCAGATGGCCGTCGATCTCGCCCCGCGCGGCATCCGCGTCAACGTGATCTGCCCGGGGACGGTGCGGACCCCGCTCACCGAGCCGATGCTGCGCGCCCGCGGCGACGGCGACGTCGAGGCGGGCATCGCGGCGACCGTGCCGAAGTACCCCCTCGGCCGGCTCGGGGCCCCGGAGGACATCGCGGCCGTGGCCTCCTTCCTCGCGAGCGACGACGCGGCGTTCATGACCGGCTCGGTCGTCACCTCGGACGGAGGGATGACGGCCCAGTGAGAAGAGCACAGTGAGGCACCCACGATGAGCTCGTTCCACCTCGCCCCCGACAAGGAGACCTCCCTCGCCGCGGCCGCCGCCCTGGTCGGCGACGGGGCGCTCGTCGCGCTCGGCGGTGGCCTGTGCGCCCGGCTGCCGATGGCTCTCGTGCGCGAGCTCGTGCGGCAGGCGCGCCGGGGCCTGCACCTGGTGGGGTCCGCGCACAGCATCGACGTGGACCTGCTGATCGCGGCCGGTGCGGTGGACGTGTGCGAGGAGAGCTACGTCGGGTTCGAGCAGGACCTCGGTCTCGCCCCCGCGTTCCGGCGCGCGGCGGAGACCGGCACGGTCGACGTCCGCGAGAGCTGCTGCGCGACCGTGCTGGCCCAGCTGCGGGCCTCCGAGATGGGGCTGCCGTTCCTTCCGGTGCGCGGGGTGAAGGGCACCGACATCGGGCGCGCCCACGGCGAGTACGGCCGCGTGCACTGCCCGTTCACCGGGGAGGAGCTGGTGGCCGTGCCGCCGCTGCGTCCCGACGTCGCGCTCCTGCACGCGCCGCTGGGCGACCGGCACGGCAACTTGCACCTCGACCAGCCGTTCGTGCTCGACGAGCGCTTCGCCGCCGCCGCGGACGCCGTCGTGGCGACGGTCGACCGGCTCGTCCCGACCGCGGAGGTCGCCGCGGCCGGGGTCGTGATCCCCGCCCACCTCGTGGCCGCCGTCGCCGAGGTCCCGTTCGGTGCGCACCCGTCGTCCTGCTATCCGGGCTACGCCTACGACCGCCCGCACCTGGCGACCTACCTCGCCGCCGCCGGCGCGGGCGGGCAGGCGCTGGAGGACTACCTGCGGGAGTTCGTGCACGTCGGCGAGGCGACCTACCGCGACGCCGTCGCCCCCGGACGCCTGGCCGGCTGGTCGGCCTCCCCCGACGCCTGGCAGGAGCTGTTCCGGTGAGGGGGGTGAGGGGGAGCTGGACCATTGACGAGTGGTTCGTGGTGGCGCTGGCGCGCACGATCGCCGACCGGGAGGTCGTCTTCCACGGCTTCGCGAGCCCGTGCGCGCAGGTGGCCATGCACGTCGCCAAGCGCACGCACGCGCCGGAGAGCCTGCTGGTGGAGGGCGCCACCTACGCCGTGGACCCCGTCCCGGACTTCATCCCGCCGACCGGCAACGACCTCGCCCTGCACCGCGAGGCGGTCTACCGGATGCGGTTCGAGGAGTTCTTCGACGCCGCGTGCCGCGGGGCGGTGGACCGGATGTTCCTCTCCGGCGGCCAGATCGACGGGTACGGCAGCACCAACGTCACCGCGATCGGGCCGGATCCCGCGCGCCCGAAGATCAAGCTGGGTGGCGGGGGCGGGGGGTGCAACATCTCCGCGAGCATCGGGGCGCTCACGGTGTGGACCACCCGGCACCGCTCGGGCCGCACGCTGGTGGACGAGCTCGACGTCCTCACCGACATCGGCCACCGCACGCGCGAGGGGACCCGTGCCGAGCTGGGCTACACCGGCGGCGGCCCGCAGTGGCTGGTCACCGAGCTGGGGGTCTTCGACTACGACGACGACGGTCACGCCCGGCTGCGCGGGCTGTGGCCGGACGTCACCGAGGACGAGGTCCGGGCCGCGACGGGGTTCGACCTGCGCGTGGCGCCCGACGAGACCGGCGCGGCACTGCTGGCGCCTCCCGCGGAGGCGGAGCTCGCCGCGCTCCGGGCGGTCGATCCGCTCGGGGTCCGGCGCCTCGAGTTCGGTCCTGCCGAGCTCGACCGGCGGTTCGGCGCGGACCGCGAGGAGGCCACGGCTCCGTGAGCCTGCTGGAGGCGCTGTTCACCCCGCGGCGGGTCGCCCTGGTGGGGGCCTCGGACCGGGCCGGCAGCCTGGGCAAGGTGCTCGCGGACAACCTCGCCGGCTTCCCGGGCGAGGTCGTGGCCGTGCGCGGCGGGGAGTCGCTGCGCGACGTGCCCGGTGTGATCGACCTGGCCGTGGTGTCGGTGCCCGCGACGGCGGTGCCCGCGGTCGCGGCCGACGCCGCGGCGAAGGGCGTGGCGGCGATGGTGGTGCTCTCCGGTGGGTTCGCCGAGACCGGGCCCGAGGGCGCGGCGCTGCAGGCCGAGCTGGTCGCCGCGGCCGGCGCGGTGCGGGTGGTGGGCCCCAACTGCTTCGGCATCCAGAACTGCGACCTCCCGTTGAACGCCTCGATGGCCACCGGCCTGCCCTCGGGGGGCGGCGGGATCTCGCTGGTGAGCCAGTCGGGCGCCTACGGCATGGCCATCCGGACCCTGGCCACCGACGAGCGCACCCGCTTCGCGAAGATCCTCGCGCCGGGGAACACCTGCGACGTCACGATCGCCGAGTTGCTCGCCGAGCTCTCGACCGACCCGGCGACCGCCACCCTGTGCTTCCTGCTCGAGTCTCTCGCCGACGGGCGCGCGTTCGTCGAGACGGCCCGGCGCACCGGACGCGAGAAACCGGTCGTGGTGGCCAAGACCGGACGCTCGGCGGCGGGGGTGCGCGCGGCCGCCTCGCACACCGCGGCGCTCGCGTCGCGGGAGTCGGTCTGGCACGGCGTCTTCCACCAGGCCGGGATCATCGAGGTGGCCTCGGGTCAGGAGCTGCTCGACGTCGCCCGCGCGCTCGACGGCCAGCCCCGCCCCGCGGGCCCCCGGGTCGCGGTGATCACGAACTCGGGCGGCGTGGGCGTCGAGCTGTGCGATCTGCTCGCCGACGAGGGCCTCACGGTGCCCGCCCTCTCCGAGCCGTTGCAGGAGACGATCCGGGCGATGCTGCCGGCCTTCGCCAGCCCCGCGAACCCGGTCGACGTCACGCCGGTGTGGTCGCGCTTCGGCGAGCTCTACCCGGCGCTGACCGATCTGCTCGCCCGCAGCGGGGAGGTCGACGTCGTGGTCCCGGTCCTCCTGCAGCGCGCCGCGATGGACGGCGCGACCGCCGAGGGGTTGCGTCACACCGTCGCCGGCCTGCGCGCCGACGGGGTGGAGGTCCCGGTGGCCGTCTGCTGGGTCGCCCCGCGCGACGCCCGACCGAACGCCGACATGCTCCAGGAGAACGGCGTCCCCTGCTTCGACTGGCCCGCCCGCACCGCCCGCGCCCTCGGGCACGCGCAGCGCTGGGCCCGGGCACGGGAGCGCCCGTTGCCCGTGCCCACCGCGGCGGGCGACGCCCCGCGTGTCCCCGCGCCGCCCGCGCGCGACCCGGCCGCCGCGGCCGCGCACCTCGCCCGCTTCGGCGTCCGCACCGCGTCCTCGGTCACCTGTACCGACGTCGACGCGGCCATCGCGGCCGCGACGTCGTTCCCGGCCGTGGTGAAGATCGCGCACGCCGCCCACCGCACCGAGCTCGACGGCGTCCGGGTCGGGCTCGGGTCGGCCGAGGAGGTCCGGGCGGCAGCCACCGAGCTGCTGACGTCCGGGCCGGTGCTCGTCCAGCCGCAGCTGGTGGGCGTCGAGGTGGCCGTCGGTGCGCTGCGCGACCCGGTGTTCGGGCCGGTCGTGATGGTCGGGCTCGGTGGCATCTGGATCGAGGTGCTCGCCGACGTCGCGTTCGCCCTGGCGCCCCTGGACCGCCGCGACGCCCGCGAGCTGCTCGATCGCCTGCAGGGCCGCCGCGTCCTCGACGGCGCCCGCGGTGGCGCCCCGGTCGACCTCGACGCGCTCGCCGACGTGATCGTCGGGGTCGGCGACGCCGTCGTCGCCACGGAGGAGATCACCGAGCTCGACCTCAATCCGGTGCTGGCCACCCCCGAGGGCGCCGTCGCGGTCGACTGGAAGATCACCTGACGTTCCCGTCGGCGGACCCGGCCCATGACGGTCGTGTCGTCCTGGCAGGACGAGGACCGAACGGTGCTCTGTCCCGGCAGGCCGACGAGCATCGCGCCGTCCTCCCGTAGCGTCCTGTTCGCGGTGTGCGCTGCGACACACCCGTTTCCGGACCGGAGGGCAGGACCCCATGGCCGACACCGTCCCCGGCCCGGTCGCCACCGTCGAGCGCACGCCCGCCGAGGAGGTCGCGGCGGTGGTCGACCGGGCGCGGACCGCCCAGGCGGCCGTCGACGACTGGACCGCGGAGCGGGTCGACGAGCTCACCACCGCCATCGCCTACGCCGTGGCGCGCCCCGACCGCGCCGAGCAGCTCGCCCGTCTCGCCGTCGACGAGGCCGGGTTCGGCCGCTACGAGGACAAGGTCATCAAGATCGAGCGACGGGTGCTGGGCGTCCTCGCCGACCTGCGGGCCACGCCGACGGTCGGCGTCGTCGCCGAGGACCCGGAGCGCGGGCTCACCCAGATCGCCAAACCCGTCGGGGTCGTCGCCGCCCTGGTCCCGACCACGGGTCCCGACGCGACGCCACCGGTCAAGGCCCTCTGGGCGCTGGCCGGTCGGAACGCGGTGGTGTTCGCGGCCCACCCCCGCAGCGCGGGCACGACCCGGGCCGTCGTGGACCTCATGCGGGCGGCCTGCGAGCAGGTCGGCGCCCCGGCCGACCTGATCCAGCTGCTCCCCCAGCCCAAGATCGCCGCCACGACCGAGTTGATGAAGCTCGCCGACCTCGTCGTGGCCACCGGCGGCGCCGGCATGGTGAAGGCCGCCTACAGCTCGGGGACACCGGCGTTCGGCGTCGGTGTCGGCAACTGCGTGCACGTCGTGGACGAGACCGCCGACCTCGTCGACGCCGCCGACGCGATCGCGGTGGCCAAGACCTTCGACCACGCGACCAGCTGCCTGGCCGACAACGCCGTGGTCGCCCACGAGGCGGTGCACGACGAGCTCCTCGCGCTGCTGCAGGCGCGCGGGGGCCACCTGTGCACGCAGGCCGAGAAGGACGCCCTACAGGCCGCCATGTGGCCCGACGGCGGCGAGATCCCCACGATGGACGTGATCGCCCGGCCGGCGACCCGGATCGCCGCGCTCGCCGGGATCGACGTCCCGGACACGACCCGCTTCCTGATCGTCGCCGAGGACGGCGTCGGTCCCGATCGCCCGTTCAGCGGCGAGAAGCTCTCGGTGGTCCTGGCGCTCTACCGCTACGCCGGCGACACTGCCGCGGCGGTCGCCCTCGTCAACGCCATCACGGCCTACCAGGGCCTGGGCCATACCTGCGGCATCCACACCGCCTCCGAGGACGCGGTGACCGCGCTGGCGTACGGGACGCGCACCGCACGGGTGCTGGTGAACCAGAATCTCAACGAGGGCGCGGGCAGCCCGCGCAACGGGCTGCCGTTCACGCTGAGCCTCGGCTGCGGCACCTGGGGCGGCACCATCACGACCGAGAACATCAACGCGCGCCATTTCGTGAACCTGACGTGGGTGTCCCGCCCCGTGGCGCCCCGCAGCATCGACGCGGACGCCCTGTTCGCCGACCACATCCGGCGCTACGGTCGGTGAACTCCGGACTCGGGGGACGCGCATGACGACATCGATGGCGATGGGCCTCCCGGGCGTGAACCTCGCGCCCGGCGACCACATCTGCGCGTTCTACCGCGGGTCCGCGGAGCGCGACGAGATCCTCGTCCCCTACCTGCGCGAGGGGCTGCGGGCGGGCGACAAGTGCATCTGCGTCACCGACGACCCGATCGACGACGGCTCGATCCGGGCGCTCCTCGCCGAGAGCACGACCGACCCCGCCCTCGCGCACGGACACCTCGAGCCCCTCAACAGCGGGTCGACCTACCTCCTCGACGGGTCCTTCGCGATCGAGCGGATGCTGGGGTTCTGGCAGGGCGCGGTCGGCGGCGCGGTGGACCGCGACGGCTTCGGCTTCGTGCGCGCGGTCGGGGAGATGACCTGGGCCCTGCGCGGGCTGCCCGGAGCGGAGGATCTCCTCGCCTACGAGGCGCGCCTCAACGACTTCCTCCCCCGCTACCCGCAGGTCGTCCTCTGCCTCTACGACCTGGGCCGGTTCTCCGACGGCGAGATCCTGGTGGAGATCCTGCGGACGCACCCGGCGGTGCTGATCAGCGGGCAGCTGATGGAGAACCCCTGGTACATCGAGCCCGACGTGTACCTCGCCCGGCACGCCCCATGACCGCCGTCGCCCTCCCGACCCCGCTGGAGCGCGGGCTGCTCTCGAGCATGCGCAGCCTGCTGGTGCTGGGCAAGCTGATGACCGAAGGGGCGGACGAGAACCAGATCCTGCTGCTGGCGACGTCGGCGGCCCCGTCGCTGGCCCGGTGCAGCACGGTGGCCGTGGAGCTGGCGGGGGGGACGCCCCCGGTGGCGCTCGCCGCGGACCTCGCGCGGGTCGGCACCACGGGGGGCCCGGTCGAGCTCCCCGACACCGGGTGGGCGTGGGCCTTCCCGCTCAGCAGCCTCTCGGGCCACCTCGGCCATCTCGTGGTCGGGGCCACGTGCGAGCCCACGGCCGAGGAGCAGTTCCTGCTCCGGGCGCTGGCGCAGCAGACCGGTGGCGCCCTGGCCAACCGCCGCCTGCACGCCCAGGAACAGGCCACGGCGGCCACCCTGTCGCTGCTCAACGAGCGGCTCCGGGGCACGGTCGGGGCGCTGCAGCACAGCATGGACATCCACACCCGGCTGACCGCCGTCGCCGTGTCCGGCGAGGGCCGGGAGGGGCTCGCGCGGGCGGTGCACGAGCTGACCGGACTGCCGGTGGCGATCGAGGATCGGTACGGCAACCTCCAGGCCTGGGCCGGGCCGCCGCGCCCCGAGCCCTACCCCAAGGACGCCGCGGCCTGCCGTGAGCGACTGATCAGCCGCGCGAAGCGGGAGGCCCGGCCCCTGCGCGACGGCGCGCGCGTGCTCGCGCTGGCCCACCCCCAGGGCGACACGCTCGGGGTGATCGTGCTCGTCGACCCGGACCGCCGGGCCGGCGAGCAGGAACTGATGGCCCTCGAGCACGGCGCGACCATCCTCGCGATGGAGCTGGCCCGGGTGCACAGCCTCGCCGAGAGCGAGCTGCGCCTGCGCCGCGACGTCGTCGACGAGCTCCTCAACGGCACCGACGAGAAGAGCGGTCTGGCCCGCGCGTCGGCGCTGGGCTACGACCTGCAGCGCCCGCACCGGGTCGTCGTCGTCGAGGGCCGGGGGCGCACGCGTGACAACGACGCGCTCTTCCAGGCCGTGCGGCGGGCCGCCCGGGACGAAGCGGCAGGCTCCCTGCTCGTGGCCCGGGGCGCCGAGGTGGTGCTGCTCGCCGACACCGAGTCCGACTGGGAGCAGCTGCGCCGGGCGGTCCTGCGCGACCTCGGGGGCGGGCGCGCCCGGATGGGCGTCGGCGAGCGCTGCGAGAAGGTCGTCGACTTCCCGCGGTCGTACCGCCAGGCGAAGCTCGCGCTGCGGCTCCCGGACCGTTCGGAGTGCGACGACGGCGCGATCCGCTTCGACGACCTCGGCGTGTACCAGCTGCTGGTGGGCATCGAGGACCTCGGGGAGGTCGACCGCTTCGTCGAACGCTGGCTCGGCAAGCTGCTCGAGTACGACGCCCGCCGCGGCTCCGAGCTGGTGCGCACCCTGGCCCACCACGTCGAGCGCGGCGGCAACTACGAGCTCACGGCCAAGGCGCTGATCGTGCACCGCAACACGCTCAAGTACCGACTCCAGCGCATCCGCCAGATCGGTGACCTCGACCTGAGCGACCCGGAGACCTGGTTCAACCTGCACCTGGCCACCCGGGCGTGGACCACCCTGGGCGTGCTGCGGTCGCCCCGGTGACCTCGGGCCCCGGACCAGGGCCGACCAGTTCCCCTGCGCGGGGTGAGAAGCTCCCCCTGTGACGACGGGAGACGCAGGGAGCGGGCCGCTGGGGCTGGTCGTGTCGGGAGCGGCCGCGCGCGGGCCGTACGAGGCGGGTGCGATCGCCGAGATCCTGCGCCGGCTGCCGCCGGAACGGCCGCTGGTCCTGCTGGGCACGAGCTCGGGCGCGATCACGGTCGGCCTCCTGGCCCAGTTCGCCGGCGCCGGGGTCGAGGCCGGCGAGCGGGTCGCCGAGGTCTGGCACCGCGTGCACGGCGTCTACACCAACCCCGTGCGCACCCTCCCCCACACCGGGCGACGCTCACCGCCCGCTTCGTCGGGCTCCCCACCGGCCGGGTCACCAGCGTCCTGGACGTCGCGCCCCTGCGGGCGGTGGCCCGCGAGGAGTTCGACGCCGCGACCGTGGCGGGCACGGTCGGCGGTCCCCGGGTCCGGTCCCTGGGCGTCGCCGCCACGGTCGTGCCGCCCCGGGGCGCGGCGGGACGCACGCGGCTCTTCGTGGCCGGCGAGCAGCCCACGGGCGGGCCGATGCACGCCACCGACGTCGTCGCGACGCGGGTGGAGGCCGAGCATCTCCTGGCCTCCGCGGCGATCCCCGCGCTCTTCCCGCCGGTCTGGATCGACACGGCGGGGGCGTCGGGGTGGTACGTCGACGGCGGGGTGCGCCTCAACGCGCCGCTCCAGGCGGCGCTGCGGTTCGGCGTGTCGGAGCTGCTGGTGGTCTCCGGGCATTCGCTCACGCCGTCGCCGGTGCCCGCACAGGCCGCGACGGCCATGCCCGACATCGACCTCGCGGCCGCGGTGTCGGTGCGGGCCGTCCTCACCGACGCGCTGGGCGATGACATCGAGGCACTGCGGCGCCGGAACGGGATGATCCGTGATCTCGTGCCCGACCCCCTGCCCGACGACGTGACGCACCGCCCGATCCCGTTCCGCGTCGTCGCCCCCGCCGACGGTCAGCTGGCCGCACTCGCCTCCGAGGCGTACCGGTCGCGGGTCCGGGGACCGTGGGACGCCGCGTGGGGGATCGAACGGGTGCTGGCCGCGGGCGGCGACGGGAGCGGGCGCGACGAGCTGCTGAGCCTGGTGTTCTTCGACCCGGACTACGCGGCGGCGCAGATCGAACGCGGCCGCGCCGACGCGCGCGCGGTGATGGCGCACGCCCCGACCGAGCGGGGCTGACCCGCACGCGACCCCTGCCCCTGGAGCGGACCGGCCGGTGCGCCTCGGACCGGCTCAGGCGTGCTCGAGGGGGCACGCGGGATCGATGAGGGGCTCTCCGGACGCCCCGCAGCGGAACGCCGCGTTGGCGAGGACCGAACATCGGCATCCCGCCGCCACCGCCGCGGGGCTGCCCGGCAGGACCGGGCCCGGACGTCGCTCCGGGGCGGCCGGCGGCTCGCGCGGCGGTGGGTCGGCGTGTGGGGCGGTGCTCATCGCCTCGAGCGTCCCGCGAGCGGCGAGGGCACGCGAGGCCCGGCGGGGGAACTAATGTCCCGCCGCCGGCGGACCGCTACGGACGGTGACCCGGCGACGACGGCGACGTGGCCGGTGTGGTCGGTGGGACCGGATCCCATCACGCAGGGTCGATCCGGCGTGGGCTGATCCGGCGATGCTGGACGAGAGACCCACCAGCGGTTTCGGCGACGCCCCGCTGGTCAACTCTGGGACTACGAAAGGGTGAGTGATCGAGGGGCTGGGGAGCACCCCGATCGCCACGGGCTCGGGCTGGACCGTTCGGGGCGGTCGCCCGAGCCCTTTCGTGTGTCCCGCTCATTCGGCCCTCGTCGTCGGGCCGGGCCGGCGTGCGACGCGGACGACGACGGTCTTGAGCTTCAGGTAGCTCTCGAGCGCGACGAGGCCACGTTCGCGCCCGGTACCGCTGAGCTTGTTCCCGCCGAAGGGGACGGCGGGTCCACCGGCGAAGTACTCGTTGATCATCACGTAGCCGGTGTCGACGCGGTCGGCCACGCGCAGGGCCCGGTCGATGTCGCGGGTGTGGATGCCGGTGCCCAGGCCGTAGTCGGTGGCGTCGGCGAGCTCGACGGCCTGGTCCTCGTCGTCGAACGGGAGGACCGCGAGCACCGGCCCGAGATCTCTTCTCGGGCGATGCGCATGTCCGGGGTGACGCAGATGAAGGTGGTGGGGGCGAGGAAGTGGCCGACGTCGGGCAGAGCCCGGGGCCGGTCGACGACGGTGGCGCCCTCGCGGCGTCCGAGCTCGACGTACTCGCTCACGCGACGGTGGTGCGCGGCGGACACCATCGGGCCGAGGTCGAGGTCGTCGCTCCCCGGGCCGATGGTGAGCGCTGCCGTCCGGGTCACGATCCGCTCGACGAGCTCCTGCTGGACCGCCCGCTCGACGAGCAGGCGGGAGCCGGCGTCGCAGTACTGCCCGCTGTTGGCGGTGACGCCGAGGACGACCTGCTCGGCGACGTCGTCGAGGTCCGCGTCGGCGAACACGATCTGTGCGGACTTCCCGCCGAGCTCGGTCACCACCGGGGTGATGTGCTCGGCCGCGGCCCGCAACACCGTACGTCCGGTGGCGACCGACCCGGTGAAGGTCAGCGACCCGATCCCCGGGTGGCCGGCGAGGGCGTGGCCGGCCTCGGCGCCGAGGCCGGTGACGACGTTGTAGGTGCCGGGCGGGTACCCGGCGGCCTCGACGAGCCCGGCCAGGCGCAGCGCGGTGAGCGGGGTCTGCTCGGCGGGCTTGACCACCGCCGTGTTCCCCGCGGCCAGCGCCGGGGCGAGGCTGCGACACAGCATCGACAACGGCGCGTTCCACGGAACGATGTGCGCGGTGACCCCGACGGGCTCGCGCACGGTGTAGGCGAGCGACCCGGGTCCGACCGGGATCGTCTCGCCGTGCAGCTTGTCGGCGGCCCCGGCGTAGTAGTCGAGGTAGCCCACGCACCCGGCGACCTCGGAGCGGGCCAGCGACAGCGGTTTGCCCGTGTCGAGGGTCTCGAGCCGGGCGAACTCCTCGCGGGCGGCGTCGAGGGCCCCGGCCAGCGCTCGCAGGGCCCGCCCGCGCTCGGGAGGCGTCACGGCCCGGGCCCGACCGGCGCACGCCCGCGCGGCGGACACCGCCAGATCGACGTCCTCGGCCGTCCCCCGCGCGACGTGCGCGATCGTCGTGGCGCGCGAGGGGTCCTCGACCGCGAGGGTCCCGCCCCCGCGGGCCGCGACCCAGCGTCCGCCCAGGTAGTTCTCCGCGCGCACCGCGTCGGCGCCGGCCGTCATCGCGGTCACGGGTCCGGGAACATGCGGGTCATGGTGGCCTCGTCGCCGGCGGGGACACGGTCGATGCCGACCATCTTGTCGACGATCATGTTCTGGAACCGGTGCAGGGGCTCCTCGAAACGGAAGCACATCCGTCCGCCGCGGTAGGCGGGGTTCTCGATCCCGGCCTGGACCCGCTCGACGATCTCGAGGTCCTGGCGGTTGACGAGGTCCCAGAACTTGTCGAGGGCCTCGATGGCCTCCGCCGCGCCCGGGTCGTCGAGGGACTCCGGGTGGGTGAGCAGGACGGCGGTCTCCACGGTGCGATCGGGACCCTCGGGACGGTTGAACAGCACGAACGCGTGGTTGGGCAGGACCACCAGCGCGGTGCTCGGGAACAGCCAGACGAACCGCCCGCTGTCGGCGTCGCGCTCCCCCAGCGAGCTCAGCGCACGCAGCCCGTCCCAGCCGCCGGCGTCGGAGTTGCGCGAGACGGGGGTGGTGCACATCCCGGTGTACATGCCGGCTCCCTGCCAGCGGTAGTGGTCGGAGAACTTGGAGACCCTGCTGAGCTCGGGGTGCACCCACGGCAGGTGGTAGTACTCCATGAAGTTCTCGCCGACGAGCTTGTAGTTCGCGCCGACCTCGTAGGTCCGGCGTCGCTGCGGCACCCACGTCTCGAGCCGGTAGTCGGCGAAGCGCTGCGGCAGGTCGCCGAGCTGGGTCGCCAGCGGTGGCGGGATCCGGCGCGAGGTTGACGAACAGGAAGAAGCCCCAGCTCTCGACCGCGACCGCGAGCAGCCCGTGGTCGGCGCGGTCGAAGCCCGTCGCCCCCGAGGTGTCGAACACGGCTTCCTGTCCGGCGGGGATGTCCGAGCCCTCGAACAGCGGCGTCCCGAGACACGTGCCGTCGGTGTCGTAGGTCCAGCTGTGGTACGGGCACTGGATGCCGCCCCCGGCGGCCGACGTCCCGGGCGCCCGGGGCGAGGAGCTGTGTGGCGCGGTGGCGGCAGACGTTGTGGAAGGCGCGCAGCACCCCGTGGCGGTTGCGCGTGATGATCACCGAGCGGCCCGCGACCTCGACGACCACGCACGCCCCCGGCCGGTCGACGTCGCTCGCGACACCGACCGCGACCCATCCCGTGGCGAAGACCAGCTCCCGCTCGAGGGCGAAGAACTCGGGGGCGCAGTAGGCGTCGGGCAGCAGCGTCGAGGCCAGCTCGACCGGCAGCCGGGTGGCTCGGTAGGTGCTCTCCTCGGTGAACAGGGCCGGGTCCACGGGGCGGGCCGGCAGCGCGGCGTGGCGGTCGGAGGCACGGGTCGTCGTCTCAGACATGGAAGCTCCGCGGGAACGTCGGGTCGGTCAGGGCCGGGCGGGTGATCGAGAAGGCGTCGATCGGGTGCGAGGGCTCGCGCTCGAGCGCGAGATCCGAGAGCAGGCTCCCGATGAGGGCGGCGAACTTGAAGGCGTGCCCGGCACCGATCGCGACGGTGATCTGGGGGTGCGCGGGCAGGGTGTCGAGCACGAAGCCCTGGTCCGGCGGGACCGTGTAGAGGCACGTCCTCGAGTAGAGCTCGGGCCCGCCGAACCGGGGGACGTGCTCGGCGACGAACTCGGCGTACCGCTCGCGGCGTACCGGGTCGGGCTCGAAACCGCGGGTGTCGGCGGTGGTCTCGTGCCCGCCCATGTGCTGGCCGAGCTTCGTGGCGACCTCGCCGTAGACCGGGAACCCGTAGAAGTTGTGGCGGCCGTGCCACATGAACACGGGGAAGCGCCCCGGGGCGAACTCGGCGAGGTGCGGCGTGGCGTAGTAGGTGACCTGCTCCTCGAGCACCGTCAACGGCAGCGCCGTCCCGGTCTCGGCGAGCACCTGGTTGGTCCAGGCGTCGCTCGCGACGACGACCCGGTCGGCGCGGACGGTGCCGTCGTCGGTGACGACGGCGACCCCCGCGCCGTCGGGGCGGATCGCGCGGACCGGCGTATGGGTCCGGACCTCGGCGCCGTGGGCGCGGGCGAGGGCGATGTGCACGGCGTTCGCCCGCGCGGCGTCGACGATGCCCGATTCGGGCTGGTAGAGCGCCTGCTCGCCGCCCTGCACCCGGAACTGCGGCCACCGCGCGACGAGCTCGTCGGCGTCGAGGAGGTCGTAGGCCACCCCGAAGCGGTCGAACATCTCGGTGTAGCCCTCGATGTTGCGTGTGCCGGTGGCGGCGCCCCGGCGGGCCACCCGGTCCTCGATGACGAGCCCGCCGGTGCGGGTGACGATCTGCTGGGCGGACTCGGTCTCGACCTCGTCCCAGGCCTTGTAGGCCGGCGCGGCCAG
The DNA here is from genome assembly GCA_963785135.1 of uncultured Actinomycetota bacterium. Classification (GTDB taxonomy): domain Bacteria; phylum Actinomycetota; class Actinomycetes; order Mycobacteriales; family Pseudonocardiaceae; genus Actinomycetospora. The sequence continues at coordinate 1,018,450 of CAWATV010000012.1, read as the reverse complement.
CGTCGCGTAGGCCATCTCGTGCTGGGCGAGCCGGATGATCCGGGAGTGGTCCTGGGAGGCGCCACGGTGATGGCCCAGCGCGAACTGCTCGATCCCCAGCACCGCGGATCCCAGCTCCGCGGCGAGCCGGTACAGCGTCGCCGAGCCCAGTCCCCCGAGGCCGACGACGATCACGCGGTAGGGCGGCATGTCTGCAGTGTCAGCAGCCCGATCGTTCACGTCCATCGAAACGTCGAACCTATGATCTTGTACGTTGTGTACATGATCGACCGACGACTCCGGGTGCTCCGGGCCATCGCGCGGCACGGCACCGTGACCGCCGCCGCCGAGGTGTGCCGGCTGACCCCGTCGGCGGTCTCGCACCAGATGCAGGCCCTCGCCCGCGAGCTCGACGTCGCCCTGCTCGAGCCGGTCGGGCGCGGCGTGCGCCTCACCCCCGCCGCGCACACCCTGCTCGCCCACGGCGAGACCCTCGCCGCCGCGTGGGAACACGCCCGGGCTGACCTCGCCGCCCACCGCGCGGGTGCGGTGGGCGGGACGCTGCGCTTCTGCGGCTTCTCCACCGCCGCGGCCGTCGTCGTGCCCCAGGCCCTGGAACACCTGCGGCGCGAGCACCCGGCACTACGCGTGCACCTGCGCGAGAGCGAGCCCGCGCGCTCGTTCGATCTGCTCGCCGCCGACGACACCGACATCGCCGTGGTCGTCGCGACCCCGAGCATCCCGCCGGCCACCGACGACGCCTTCGACCAGCGCGCCCTCTACGACGAACCCCTCGACATCCTCGTGGGCCCGGGCCATCCCCTGGTCGGCCGCGCGGGTGTCGCGCTCAGCGATCTCGCCACGGACCCGTGGATCTGCGGCACTCCCGGGCCGCGCCTACCACCAGCTCGTCACCCTCGCGTGCGCGAGCGCCGGGTTCGCCCCCGACATCGCCCACTACGCCGACGAGTGGGACACCGGTGCCGCCCTGGTCGCCCGCGATTTCGGCGTCGCCCTCGTCCCGCGCCTGGCCGACCTCCCCGCCCACCACGACACCCGGCGCATCCCGATCACCACGTCGCCCGCGCCCACCCGGCGCGTCATCGCGGCGGTCCGCACCGGCTCACAGCACCAACCCACCATCGCCGCCGGCCTCGACGCCCTGCGCCTCGTCACCAGCGCCGCGCTCCCGAGCCTCGGTGAGCCACACCCCTTGCCCGACCTCGAGCCCCGTTGACGCCGGCGTGACGGACCACGCCCCCGAGGGCGGCGGGCGACGAGGCCCTAGCTCACGGCGGGGCCGGAGGGGCCGAGGGCGTCGGTGCGTGCACCCGTGCCCTCCTTGAGTTCGACGAAGATGACGTGACTGTCGGTGTCGCCGATGTTCTCGCCGGCGTGCTGCTGGGCCGGGAGCCAGCCCGCACGACCGGAGATCAGCTCGACGTCGTGGGTGCTGCCGTCCGGAGCGTGCATACGCCGCCGGAACGAGCTCAGCGTGACCAGCACGCTGTCGGGGTGCTCGTGCGGTGTGGTCTTCACCCCGGGGGTGTCGGCGAACTCGAGCACCCGCACCCGCTCGTTCTCGAAGACGACCGTGTAGTGCTCGGGATTGGTCAGTGTCGGGTCGTGGCTCATGGCCGTACCTCCACGAGGTGAGGACGAGGGCGGCGCTGGGTCGTCCGAAGATATTGCACGCAGACGTGCATGTAAATATGTAGGATGCTCCCGTGCCTCGGCCCTACTCGATGCGAACCCGGGCGCGCGCCGGCTCGGCGCTCCGTGACCGCGTCCTGGACGCCACCCTCGACGAGCTCGCCGACGCCGGTGGTGAGGCGATCACGCTGCAGGCGGTGGCCGAGCGGGCCGACGTCGCCCTGCGAACCGTCTACAACCACTTCGCCGGCCGCGACGAGCTCCTGGCGGCGGCCTTCGCCCGACACGCCGAGGACACGCAGGCCGAGATCGAGACCCTCGTCGTCCCCGACACCGAGCCCGAGGAACAACTCCGCCACGTGGTGACCGGCTTCTACTCACGTTACGAACGCATGGGCGAGCGCCTCGCCGCGCTGCTGGTCCTGCGAGGCTTTCCGGAACTCGACGACCACATCCGGACGGTCCGCGCGCGCCGTCGAGAGCTACTGGCCGGCATCCTCCACAGCGCCGAGCACGAACGGGCGCTCGCCATCGGCACCGGCATCGGCCTGGCGCTCGCCTTCACCCTCACCAGCCACGCCGGATGGGAGACACTCCGCGCCTCGCTCGACGACGACCCCGGGCGCACCGTCGACGCCGCCCATCAGATCCTGGCCTCCGCCCTCTTCCGTCACGAGCGCCCCGCCAACCCGAACCCCCTTGCGGACTCATGTCATCCGGTGATCCCGGACAGGTCGTACTCGCCCCAGAACTCGGCGATCCGACCCGAGGCGAGCCGATAGAACTCCATGCCCGCCATCGTGACCGGTCGACCGGTGGGGGGAATGCCGAACAGTTCGCCGCCGTGGACGGCGTGGGTGGTGAACCGGGCGGCCGCGCGGTCGTCCTCGGCCACGAGGTCGTGAATCTCGGTGCGGCAGTCCCGCAGCCCGGCGTGCATCGCCGCGGCCATACGGATGAACCCCTCTGCGTCCGGGGTCAGGTCCGGCGGCACGGAATGGGCCCGGAAGTCCGGGGTCATCAGCGCGTGCATCGAGGCCTCGTCGGCAGCGCCGAAGGCCTCGAAGAACCGCCGGACGGTCTGCTTGTTCTGCTCCTCGACGGTGTTCGTCGTCGATGGGTCGGTCCTGGTCACGGTGTGTGCTCCTGGTGCGAGTCGGATACCGACCGCGAGCATTCCGACGAACCACGTGCCGAACATCGGTGGAAGCACCTACGACGAGCGCCGAGTCGCCGCCTGCGTGGCGGCGTGAGCGGCGGCCTGGGCGCGGCTGCTGGAGACCCAGCTTCGCGAGGACGCGGCTGACGTGGTGCTCGACGGTGCGGGAACTGAGGTAGAGCCGCGCGGCGATCTCGCGGTTGGTGAGCCCCCGCCCGATGAGGCCCAGGACCTCGGACTCGCGCTGTGTGAGGGTGCCCCCCTCGCGAGCCCGTGGTGGGGAGGCGGCCCCGAGCGAACGCAGAACCGAGAGGGCGGCATCGGACTCCCGGCGGGCGCCGAGGCCGCTGAAGACCGTGAGGGCCGCGCGGGCGTGGGCCACGGCGGCGGCCGACGAGCTCGACGCCAGCGCGTTGGCCAGCAGCAGGCGCGCGCGGGCGGCCTCCACCGGCAGGTCCGCCCGGGCGAAACCGGTCAGGGCTTCGTGCAGGTGATCCCGCGCCCGGTTCGGAGACCCGCCGGTCGCCTCCCCGCCCGCGATGCAGAGCATTCCGCGGACCAACGCGGCCAAGGCGGTGACGAACGAGCTCGGACGGCTGGTGGCGATCCCGGTGAGCCGGTCGACGATCGGCGTGGCCCCGCTCGAGTCGCCGCGGGCCAGGTAGGTCTCGGCGAGCAGGGCGAGCAGGCGGGCCTCGAGGATCTCGTCGAGTCCCTCGACGGCCACGGTCCGTTCGAGCAGGTCTCGTGCCAGGTCGAGCTCGCCCCGGGCCAGGTAGGTCGCGGCCAAGGGCCGGACCGCGTCCTCGTGGTGCTCCAGGCCATCGAGCAACACGGCCGCCTCCTCGATACGGCCCTGCCCCACCCGGAGCTCCGCAAGCCGGCACCGCAAGGACGCGTGCACCGCCTCGTGCTCCGCGGAGAACACCGAGAGCGCCGCGGCAAGCTCGATCTCGGCCTCGGACCACCGACCGGCGGCCGTGAGCAGACCCCCGTAGTAGGCACGGCAGTACCCCCCGACCGAGACGAATCCCCGACGGCGCACCACCCCGTCCGCGGCCCGCAACCATTGCTCGGCCCTGGCGACGTCGTTGACCCGCTCGCAGGCGTGGAAGAGACCGCAGAAGACGCCCTCCACCACCGAGAGGTCACTGACCCCGTCGGCGCAGAGCACCCCGAGGGCCTCGTCGAGACAGCTCATCCCTTGGTCACGCTGACCCGAGAAGACCAGCATGATCCCGAGCGACGCCAACGCCTCGCACTCCAGGTCGACGTCCCCGGCCCGCCGAGCTGATGCGATGGCCTCCCGGTAGAGGCGCTGCTGCTCGGCGAAGTCGTGCCCGCTCTGCGCTCGGGAGACGAGGACCCACCCATGCGTGCCGGGGTCCTCACCCCCGCGCTCGATCAGGCTCACAGCGCGGCCGACCCATCCTCGGAAGACGACCCAGTCCCCGAAGACCGCACCCCGGAACCAGCCCACCGTCCGCGCCGCCCGGGCTGCGGAGAGTAGGTCCCCCTCGTCCCGGTACGCGGCGTACGCCTGCTCGTATGCGGCCGTCGCACCCTCGTAGTCCACCGCGAGATGACACCGCCGTGCCTCGATCTCGAACGACGCGCCGACGCCCCCACCCACCGGCACAGCGTGGTCGGTGACCACGGCACGCGTCCAGGTCGGCCGGCTCAGGCGCCCGGCTGTTTACCCACCGTGTCGGACCGTGCCTTGCTCGGCTGCACCCGCTTCGGTTCGCCCGGCATCTTGGGGTACTCGGGGGGATAGGGCAGGTCGCCGAGACCGTGGTCGCGCTGGTCCCGCTCGACCCATTCGAGCGCGGTCTCGAGACTCGCCGGGTGGTCGTGGAGGCCCGCGTGGGCGTCACCGCGCTCGGCGAGGACGCCGGCGGCGGTGAGGACGTCGAAGTCGTCGGGATCGACGTCGGCGAGGTCGTCCCACCGCAGCGGCATCGACACGGTGGCGCGCGGGGTGCCGCGCACGGACCAGGCCGAGGCGATGGTGCGGTCGCGGGCCGCCTGGTTGTAGTCGAGGAAGACGCGCTCGCCGCGCTCCTCCTTCCACCAGTCCACGGTGGCCTGCTCGGGCAGCCGACGGCAGACCTCGCGGGCCAGGGCGATGACGGCGCGGCGCACGCCGACGAAGTCCCAGTCGGGACGGATCGGGACCATCACGTGGATGCCGCGCCCGCCGGACGTCTTCGGCCATCCGGTGAGGTCGGCGTCGGCGAGGACCTCGCGCAGGACCGCGGCCACCCGGGCGGCGTCGGCGAAGTCGGTGCCCGGCTGCGGGTCGAGGTCGATGCGCAGCTCGTCGGGCTGGTCGACGTTCCCGCGGCGCACCGGCCAGGGGTGGAAGTCGAACGTGCCGAGGTTCGCCGCCCAGGCGAGGACGGGCGTGGAGGTCGGGCAGATCTCCGTCGCGGGCCGGCCGCTGGGGAAGCGGACCTCGACGGTCTCGAGCCAGTCGGGAGCGCCCTTGGGCACGCGCTTCTGGTAGAACATCTCGCCCGTCACGCCGTCGACGAAGCGCTTGAGGTGCGTGGGTCGCTCGTAGAGCACGGCGAGCAGGGGCTCGCGCACGGCGACGTAGTGCTCGACCACCTGTCGCTTGGTGATCCCCCGCTCCGGAAAGTAGATCTTCTCGGGGTTGGACACGCGCACCGGCGTGCCGTCGACGTCGATCTCGATCGCCGCGGACTTGGCTGCCACGCGCGGAGACTACCGGCGCGCGCCCGTCCGACCGGGCAGGTCGGCCCTCGACCTCGATTCGGTTGTGCGCCATTGACCGGCGTCCGAGCGAGCGTTCACAGTGAAGCCACTCACATCGGGAGCCCGAACGGGCCACCGCCTTCCGACGAGTGACGGAGCAACCCATGGCCGGAGAGTCCCTGTACGAGCGCCTCGGCGGCACCTACGGCATCGCGGGCGCAGTCGACGTCCTGGTCGACAGGCTCTTCGAGAACGTCGCCGTGAACGCCAACGAGGCCGTGCACGCCCACCACGGAGAATCCCGCGAACGCGCCGGGCTACAAGTTCCTGGTCGCGGCCTGGTCGATCGAGGCGACCGGCGGGCCGAAGTGCTATCCCGGCCTCGACATGGAGAAGGCCCACGAGACGCTCAAGATCGACCAGCACGGCTTCGACGCGGTCGCCACGGAGATCGCGGCCACGTTGAGCTTCCTCGGTGTGCCTCCGACCGAGCACGAGGAGTTCATGGACATCATCGAGAGCTACCGCTCCCAGGTGGTCACGGTCGAGGAGGCCGCCTGACCTGGTCCCCGGCGGGGACGGTGCGCTCCTCGACGTCGCGCAGCCGTTCGGCGAGGGCGGTCAGGTCTCCGCGCAGCGCCGCGAGGTCGTCGCCGTCCAGCCCGGTGTCGTGCTCGACGCGGGCCTGCACGGCGAGGGCGGGTCCGCGCAGGGCGGCGCCCTCACGGGTGCAGGCGACCTCGACGGTCCGCTCGTCCTCGTGCCGGCGACGCCGGTGCACCCACCCGCGGGCCTCGAGGCGGCCCAGCAGCGGCGAGAGGGTGCCCGAGTCCAGATGCAGTGCCCGCCCGAGGTCGCCCATCCCGACCGGACCGTGCTCCCAGAGCACCAGCAGCACGAGATACTGGCTGTAGGTCAGCCCGAGCGGGGCGAGCCCCCGCCGGTACCCGGCCGTGACCGCCCGCGAGGCGGAGTGCAGGGCGAAGCACAGCTGGGCGTCCAGGGTGGTGTTCGCCGACTCGGTGACGGCCATGCGCCCAGGGTAGGCCCGCCGCCGCGACGCCGACCCCGGGCGCGCGGCGCGCGGCGCGATAGCCCATCCGCGTTACCGTGGACCGATGACGACGTCGGACTCCCGCGGGCCGGGCGAGCGCCCCGGTCCTCCCGGCCGCTTCGCCGACGACCTCGTCGGCCTCGACCCCGACGATCCCGAGGCCCGCGCCTTCGCCGCCCACCTGGACCGGATGGAGCGCACGCCGCCCGGGTTCACGGTCGAGGGCCAGCTCGCCGGCGTCCGGGACTTCGCCGAGTCCGCCAACCGCGCGGGCGGCGAACGCCGGCTCGCCGCCGTGATCATGGTCGCGCTGATCCTGCTCGGCACCGGCTTCGTGATCTTCGAGGCGCTCGAGGTCGTCCTGACGACGCTGTGGTAGCGAATGGCTAGCTTGGCGCGAATGGCTAGCCTGGACGCATGAGCAGTGACGCCTCGATCGGCAGCCCGAAGGTGAGCAAGTCCGACGACGAATGGCGGGAGCAGCTCTCGCCGCAGGAGTACGCGGTCCTCCGCCAGGCCGGCACCGAGCGGCCGTTCACCGGTGAGTACGACGAGGTCTTCACCGAGGGCGTCTACCACTGCCGCGCCTGCGACGCGGAGCTGTTCCGCTCCGAGACCAAGTTCGCCTCGCACTGCGGGTGGCCGTCGTTCTACGCGCCCTCGGCCGACGACAACGTCATCCTGCGCGAGGACCGCGCGATGGGCATGACCCGCGTCGAGGTGCTGTGCGGCACCTGCCACTCGCACCTCGGGCACGTCTTCTCGGGCGAGGGCTACGGCACCCCGACCGACCAGCGGTACTGCATGAACTCGGTGTCGCTGCGGCTCGAGCCGGTCAGCGGCTCCTGACGGCGCCGCCGGTCACGGTCGCAGTGCCCTGACGCCCGCCTTCCGGAGGGCGTCGGGGCTCAACGTCTCCCCGCAGTGACCGCAGCGCGGGTTCTCGCCCGGCTCCAGCACGACGTCGAGATGGCCCGCGCGCGCGGCCCCGCACTCGGCGCGCCGCCGCGCACCGGCGGCGTCGTCGGCCGCCTCGCCACCCCAGGCCGTGCGGGCCTTCAACCGCGCCAGGTCGGCCGACCCCACGTCGTCGCTCACGACGCCCACGGTACGGCCGGCCAACGCACGACCAGGCGGGCGCCGTGGTCGGGCGAGCGCGTGATGCGCACGGTGCCGTCGCGTCCCTCGACGAGGCGGGCGACGAGGGCCAGGCCGAGCCCGGTGCCCTCGCCCGCGCCGGGCGCGAGGCGGGTGAAGCGGTCGAACACGCGCGCCCGGTCCTCGGGGGCGACGCCGGGGCCGTCGTCGTCGACGAGCAGCCGCACCCACCGACCCGGCCGGCACCACCGACACGTGCACGACCGTGCGCGCGTGGCGCCGGGCGTTGACCAGGACGTTGTCGAGCACGACCGCGACCTCGGCCGGGGTCGCGGCGACCGCGACGGGCACCGGGGCCCACAGGGTCACCGCGACGGCGGGGTCGTCGGGCAGGCGCGCGAGCGCGTCCCCCACCGCGTCCACGAGGTCCACGGGCCGCGCCGGCATCCGCTCCCCCGCGTCGGCGCGGGCGAGCGCGAGCAGGTCGGCGACCAGGGTGGACAGGCGCTCGGCCTCCCGCGCCACCGCCCGCCACGTCGCGGGGTCCGGCGCCTCGGCGGGATGGGCGACGGCGACGTCGGCCTGGGCGCGCAGCGCGGCGATCGGCGAGCGCAGCTCGTGCGCCGCCTCGCCGGTGAAGCGCTCGAGCCGCTCCACCGCGTCGTCGCGGCGCGCCAGCAGGGCGTTGATCTCCTCGGCGAGGCCTGCGAGCTCGTCGCCCGAGGGCGGCACGGGCAGGCGCGCACCCGGCGGGAGCGCGGCCGCGGCCCCGCGCATCCGGTCGACCGGGCGCAGCGCCGCCCGCGTCCCGGTCCACGCCGCCAGCGCCACCGCGGCCGCCGCGAGCAGGGCGGCGCCGACCAGCCACGGGGCGGCGTCGGCGACCAGCGCCACGGCCCCGACGAGGTCCCGCGAGGCGAGCACGAGGCGCGGGGAGCCGTCCGGTGCGGGCACGGGGACGGCGACCCAGCGCTCGCGGGCCGTCCGTCGCGCCGAACGCCGTCACGGGCTGACCGGCGGCGAGCGCCCGCACGGCGTCGGCGTCGACCGGTCGGGGGCCGCGGGCGTCGACGGGGTCGCCGGCGAGGTCGACGACGCGGATCCCGGGTGGGACGGCCGCACCGGTGCGGACGGCGCCGGCCGCCGACGCGGCGCGCTCGGCGAGCGCGGCGTCGCCGCTGCGCACCACGGCCGAGAACAGCAGCCCGACGCCGAGGCGGCCGACCGCGAGCAGGGCGACGAGGGCCACGAGCCCCACGACGAGGGTGACGCGCGTGCGCAGCGACCGGCGCGCCCACCACGCCGTCATCCTCCGGGACCCAGGCGGTACCCGCGCCCGCGCTCGGTGCGCACGAGGTCGCCCGCGCCGACCGCGGCGAGCTTGCGGCGCAGGTAGCCGACGTAGACCTCGACGACGTTGCGGCTCGCCGACCCACCGCCACCCCACACGGCGGCGAGCAGCTCGTCCTTGCTCAGCGCGGCGTCCGGGCGGGCGGCGAGGGCGTGCAGGACGGCGAACTCGCGCGCCGACAGCTCCACCTCGCGCCCGTCCCACGTGACCGAGCGGGTGGCCGGGTCGAGGCTCAGGGCGCCGCGCACCACGCGCGCCGCCGACGGTCCGGAGCGGCGCAGCACGGCCCGCAGCTGCGCGACGAGCACGACGAAGGAGAAGGGCTTGACCAGGTAGCCGTCGGCGCCGAGGTCGAGCCCGTCGGCCTGGTCGACCTCGCCGTCCTTGGCCGAGAGCAGCAGGACCGGCGTCGCGATCCCGTCCGCGCGCAGCGCCTCGAGCACCCGGTAGCCCGAGAGCCCCGGCAGCACCACGTCGAGGACGACGGCGTCGTAGGCACCGGTCGCGGCCTCGCGCAGCCCCGCCCGCCCGTCGGCGACGGCGCGCACCTCCATGCCCTCGGCGGCCAGCCCACGACTCAGGGCGTCGCGCACCCCGGGCTCGTCGTCCACCACCAGGACCTTCGGCACACCTGCAGACGGTAGGCCGCGCGCGTCGTCGCCGGGGGTGCGCCGTCGCTGAGACCGTCTCAGCGCGGCGCGCTCACGATGGAGCCATGGCACGCAGGAGCTGGGTCGGGGCAGGGCTGGGGGCCGCGCTGGTGGGCGCGGTCGGCGTGGGGCTGCTCGTCGCCCCGGTGGGCGCGTCGGCGGCACCGCCGCTGCCCCCGGTCAGCCCCGAGGACCTCGTCTCCTCGGTGATGACCGCGAACCCGGGGCCGCTCAACGGCACCGTCGCCGTCGACAACGGCCTCGGCCTGCCCGCCCTCCCCCAGCTCCCGCAGCTCGCGAACGGCACCTCCTCGGTGCGGGTCTGGTCCGGCGGCGACGGCCATGGTCGCGTGGCGCTGCCCTCGCTCGGACGGCGAGCGGACGCTCGTCTCCGACGGCACGACGCGCTGGTCCTACGACTCGCAGGACCGCACCGCGACCCGCGCCCCGCGACTGTCCGGCCTCCCGGCAGCCCGCCGGGCGCCGGACGCCCGGCAGCCCGACCCGGCCCGACCCGACCGCCGCGGCACCCACGACGATCGCGACGCTGCGGCAGTCGAGCACCGTCTCCGTCGTCGGCACCGAGGAGGTCGCGGGCCGACCCGCCTACACCCTCGTCCTGACCCCGCTGCCCACCGAGCGCACGCTCCTGCGCGAGGTCCGTGTCGCGGTCGACGCCGAGAAGCGCCTGCCGCTCCAGCTCACCGTCCTGGCCCAGGGCCAGGGCGAGCCGGCGCTCCAGGTCGGGTTCGCCGACGTCACGTTCGGCGCGCAGGACCCGGGGCTGTTCACCTTCACCCCGCCGCCGGGCACCACCGTCCGCGACGCGCCGGGCCGTGACGCCGGCCGGCCGGACGGCGCGGAGCCGACCCGCGTCGGGGACGGCTGGGACACCGTGGTCGTCGGCCGCGCGCCGACCGCCGGCCAGCAGCCGGGTGCCCAGCAGCCGGGCACCCAGCAGCCCGGGGCCCCGGAAGGTCGGCCGGAGGGCGCGCCGGACCTGTCCGCTCTGGGCACGCCGGTGAGTGGTCCGTGGGGCGCCGGACGGCAGATCACCACCGCCGTCGCCACCGTGATCGTCACCGACGACGGGCGCGTCGCCGCGGGCGCCGTGCCGCCGCAGGTCCTCACCGAGGCCCTGGCCCGGTGACGGCGCCTACCCTCACCCCGGTGGTCGCCGCTTCCTCGACGGACGTCCCCGCGGCCCGGGTCCGGGGGTTGCGCAAGACCTTCGGGTCGACCGTCGCCGTGGACGGCGTCGATCTCGACGTCCCCGCCGGCGCGGTCCTGGGCATGCTCGGGCCCAACGGGTCCGGCAAGACGACGCTGATCCGGATGCTGCTCGGACTCACCCGGCCGAGCGCCGGGTCGGTGGAGCTGCTCGGGCACGCCGGCGACGACCTCGCGGCGGCGTTGCCCGACGTCGGGGCGCTGGTCGAGGGACCCGGGTTCCACCCGTTCCTCTCCGGGCGCGACAACCTGCTGCGCAACGCCGCCGCCGAGCCCCGGCTCGCCGGGGACCTCCGTCCCCCGGTCGATGCGGTGCTCGAGCGGGTCGGCCTCGCCGGCAGCGGGGCGAGCGGAGCGACGGGGGGTGGCGATCCGGCCCGCCGGCGCTACCGCGGCTACTCGCTGGGGATGAAGCAGCGCCTCGGGCTCGCCGCCGCGCTGCTCGTGCCGCGGCGGCTCGTCGTGCTCGACGAGCCGACCAACGGTCTCGACCCGGCGGGCACCCGCGACGTGCGCCGGGTCGTCGCCGAGCTGCGGGCGGCCGGGACGACGGTGCTGCTGTCCTCCCACCTGCTCGCCGAGGTCGAGGCCGTGTGCACCCACGTGGCGGTCCTGCAGGCCGGCTCGCTCGTGGTGGCCGGCGAGCTGGACGCGCTGCTCGACGCCGACGCCGGTGGCCTCCTCGTGAGCACCCCGGACGTCGACGACGCGCTCGCCGCCCTGCGCACGGCCGGGGCGACGGCGTACCGGGCCGACGGCGGCGTCGCCGTCCCGCCGGGCCCGCTGGAGGCGCCGGAGGTCGTCGCCGCCCTGGTGGGCGCCGGCGTCGCCGTGTGGGAGGTCCACCGGCGTCGCGCCCACCTCGAGGAGCTCTTCGCCCGCCTGACCGAGGAGGACGCGTGATCTCGTCGGAGACCGCCCCGCCGCGTCGCTCCGCTCCCCTGACCCGCCTCGCCGCCGCCGAGGTCCGCTGGGTGCTGCGCCGGCCCCGCACCCTGGTCCTGCTGGTCCTGCTCGCGCTGATCCCCGTGGCCGTCGGCGTCGGGGTGGCGCTCACCGGCGGGCCGGGCAGCGGGGAGGACGACGGGGACGGCCCGGGCCTCGTCGCCGCCGTCGTCGGGAACGGCCTCGTGCTGCCGATCGCCGCGATGAGCCTCGCCCTGGCCCTGCTCCTGCCCCTGACCGTGGCGACCGCGGCCGCCGACGCGTTGGCCGGGGAGGCCTGCGCACGGCACGCTGCGCGGCCTGCTCCTGGCCCCGGTCGGGCGCGGACGCCTCGTCGTGATGAAGGCGGCCGGGGTGGTGACCGTCGCCGTGCTCGCCGTCGTGCTGATCGCCGTGGTCGGCGTGATCACCGGGCTGATCGTCGTCGGTGGCCCGGGCGGCACGATGATCACGCTCTCGGGCACCACGCTCGGACTCGGCGAGGCCCTCGGGCGCGTCGCCCTGGTGGCGCTCTGGACCCTCGGCCAGCTCCTGGCCGTCGGGGCGGTCGCGCTGGCGATCTCGGCCTTCACCGAGCACCCGCTCGTCGTGCTCGCCGGCGTTCTCGGCGGCCTGATCGTCTTCGGGGTGCTCGCCGCCATCCCGTCGCTCGAATGGCTCCAGCCGGTCCTGCTGACCTCGGGGTGGGGCGCGGGCACGGACGCGCTGCGCGACCCGCTCCCGCTCGACGCCCTGATCTCGAGCTCGTGGCGCGCGCTGGCCTACCTCGTGGTCGGCGCAACGATCACGGCGTGGCAGATGCGTCGGCGCGACGGGTGAGGTGCGCTACGGCAGGCGGGACACCAGGTCGGCCGGGGACACGCGCGGTCCGGTGAAGAAGGGGACCTCCTCGCGCACGTGTCGGCGGGCCTCGGTGGCGCGCAGGTCGCGCATGAGGTCGACGATGCGGTCGAGCTGGTCGGCCTCGAAGGCGAGGATCCACTCGTAGTCACCGAGGGCGAACGCCGGCACGGTGTTGGCGCGGACCTCGGCGTAGCCGCGGGCGGCCTTGCCGTGGTCGGCGAGCATCTGGCGCCGCTCCTCGTCGGGCAGCAGGTACCAGTCCAGCGATCGGACGAACGGGTAGAGGCAGAGGTAACCCTTGGGCTCCTCGCCGGCGACGAACGCGGGGACGTGGCTCTTGTTGAACTCGGCCGGGCGGTGCAGCGCGGTGCTCGACCAGACCGGCGTCGACGCCCGGCCGAGCGCGGTGCGGCGGAGCGCGGTGTAGGTGGCCTGGAGCAACTCGATCTCCGGGGCGTGGGTCCACACCATCCAGTCGGCGTCGGCGCGCATGCCGGCGAGGTCGTAGACCCCGCGCACGGCGACGCCCTTGTTCTCCTGCTCCTCGACGACGCCCGCGAACTCCTCGGCGGCCGCCGTGCGGTCCTCGGGCAGGCGCGCGGGGTCGGTGCGGAACACCGACCACATCGCGTAGCGCAGCGTGGAGTTCAACTCGTCGTAGTTCAGGCGTGCCACGCGCTCCATGGTGCCACCGCCCCGCGCGTCCGCGAGGGGAGGATTCCGTCGCTCTATGCGCCGGAAGGGACCCCTCGCGCGGAATCGGAGCGCGCGAGATGGGCCGCGATCCTGGCGGCGGCGGCGTCACCGGTGGCCAGGCAGGCGGGGACGCCGACACCGTGGAGGGCGGCGCCGGCCACGGCGAGGCCACCGACGGCGGCGACGCCCGCCTCGAGGGTCGCGATGCGCTCGAGGTGGCCCACGCCGTACTGCGGCAGGCCGCCGGCCCAGCGCACGACGGTCGACTCCACCGGTTCGACGCCGATCCCGGTGAGGGCGGCGAGGTCGTCGCGCGCGGCGCTGAGCAGGTCGTCGTCGTCGCGGCGCAGGGGCCCGTTGTCGCCGTGCCGGCCGATCGAGAGGCGCACGACGGCGGTGGCGTCCGGATCGCCGGGATCCGGGGCGAGGTGGGGCCACTTCTGGGACGAGAACGTCGCCGCCTTGATCGTCCAGGGCAGGCCGTCGGGGCGCCGCTCCCCCGCCCCGACCAGCACCCCGGAGCGCCCGCCGAGCACCGCCGCCTCCGCGGCCGGCAGGGCGAGCACCACCAGCGCGGACGAGGCGAGCTCGATCTGCCCGGCGGCGGCCGCGGCGGCGGGCGCGAGGTCGGCGAGCAGGCGGCGCAGCGCGGGCGCGGGAACGGCGAGGACGACGGCGTCGGCCTCGATGGCGGCGTCGTCCTCGGCGACCTCGGCGCGCCAGCCGGTGGGGGTCCGCGCGAGACCGGTGACCGTGCGGCCGAGGCGCAGGTCCGCGCGCGCGGCGAGGGCGAGCGTGGCGGGGAGATCGGCGAGCCCACCCCGCAGCGTCCCGAACACCGGGGCGGGCGCGGTGCCGTCGGGGGGCGCCGCCTGCAGCGACGTCCGCGCGGCGGCCACCAGCGAGCGCGGGTCGGCGTCGAGCGCGGCGGCGAGGGCGGGGACGGTCGCGCGCAGGCCGAGCCCGTCGGCGTGCCCGGCGTAGACCCCGCCGAGCAGCGGGTCGACGAGGCGGTCGGCGACCTCGTCGCCCACCCGTGCCCGCACCAGCGCGCCGACCGACACGTCGCCGCCGGGCTCCCAGGCGCCGTCCCGGTCGGCGCGCAGCGCGGCGAGGCCCGCGTCGGACAGCACCCCGGCCGCGGCGTCGGGGTCGGCGGGCACGCCCATCACGGTGCGCGGGGGCATCGCGACGGTCGCGCCCGCCGGCGCGCAGTCGCGAGCTCGCCGCCGAGGGGTGGACGAGCTGGTCGGTGAGGCCGAGCTCGGCGATCCGGGCGGCGGCCTCGGGGCGGCGGGCCAGGAACGCCTCGGCGCCGACGTCGACGCGGCGCCCGCCCAGCTCGAGGGCGGCGAGCTTGCCCCCGAGCGTGCGGGCGGCCTCGACGACGGTCAGGCGCGCCTCGGGGCCGAGCGTCGTGCGCAGCCGGTGGGCGGCGGCGAGGCCGGCGACGCCACCGCCGACGACGAGGACGTGCGGGCTCATCGCGTCAGACCGGGAGCGAGTGGACCAGGTCGACGACGCGGGCCAGCGAGTCCGGATCGGTCTCGGGCAGCACGCCGTGCCCGAGGTTGACGACGTGGCCCTCGGCGGCGCGGCCCTCGTCCACGATGCGGCGGACCTCGCGGTCGACGACGTCGGCGCCCGCGAACAGGACGGCCGGGTCGAGGTTGCCCTGCAGCGCCCTGCCCGGTCCGACGCGCCGGGCGGCGACGTCGAGCGGGACGCGCCAGTCGACGCCGACGACGTCGGCCCCGGCCTCGCCCATGGCGGCGAGGAGCTCCCCGGTCCCGACCCCGAAGTGGATGCGCGGCACCCCGGCGTCGGCGAGCCCGGCGAGCACCTTGGCGGAGTGCGGCAGGACCAGCGCGCGGTAGTCGCGCTCGGAGAGCGCCCCGGCCCACGAGTCGAACAGCTGCACGGCGTCGACGCCGGCGTCGACCTGGGCGTGCAGGAACGTCAGGGTCAGGTCGGCGAGGGCATCGAGGAGCGCGTGCCAGGTCTCCGGCTCGCCGTGCATGAGCGCCTTGGTGCGCTCGTGGTTGCGGCTGGGGCCGCCCTCGACGAGGTAGGAGGCGAGCGTGAACGGCGCGCCCGCGAAACCGATCAGCGGGGTCTGCCCGAGCTCGGCGATCAGCAGGCGCACGGCCTCCGCCACCGGCGCGACGTCCTCGGCCTCGAGCACCGGCAGCGCGTCGACGTCGGCGGCGGTGCGCACGGGACGGTCGATGACCGGACCGGTGCCGGCCACGATGTCCACCCCGACACCCGCGGCGCGCAGCGGCACGACGATGTCGGAGAACAGGATCGCGGCGTCGACCCCGTAGCGGCGCACGGGTTGCATCGTGATCTCGCAGGCCAGCTCCGGGGTCAGGCAGGACTCGAGCATCCCGGTGCCCTCGCGGGCCCGCTTGTACTCGGGCAGCGAGCGGCCGGCCTGCCGCATGAACCACACGGGCAGCCGGGACGGCGTCTGCCGCCGCGCGGCGGCCAGGAACGGCGCGTCGGGGAGGTCGCGCCGGGCCGGGTGGGCCGTGCGCGCGAGATCGGTGGAGCCGGTGTCGGTCGCAGCGCCCATGGTCCACTCATCCTCCCACGCCCGACGAGCCCCGGACTCGGGCCGTGCCGCCACCCCGGTCACCCGCGGGCACTCCGCGGTTACTGGCTGGTGCGTCGTCCGTACGGCGACATACCAGCCAGTAACCGCCGAAGTCGGGGGCCAGGAACCGCCGAGGTCGGGGGCACGGAGCGCCGAGCGTCGGATCGTCCGGACCCGGCGCGTCGGGTTCTGGTGGACCGCCGTTCGGCCTACTGTGGTCGAGGTGACGGCGCCTGCGACCCACCCCGAGACGTTCCGGCGCGCGGTGGAGTCGCTGACCGACCTGCACACGCGGCCGGAGATCGAGCTGCGCACGATGCGCCCGCCGCAGCGCCTGGCGCCGTACTCCGCGGCCTGGAGCGCCGAGGTCCTGGCGTCCCCGACCCTGCCCGGGACCGACGAGGTCGACGACGCCGAGATCGTGGTGACCGGGCGGCTGGTCCTGCTGCACGACCCCGAGGGCCAGGACGCCTGGGACGGCACGCTGCGCGTGGTGACCTTCGTGCGCGCCGAGCTCGACCCCGAGCACGCCGGCGACCCCCTGCTGCCCGAGGTGGCGTGGTCGTGGTTGACCGGCGCACTGGACGACTCCGGCGCCGGCTGGACCGCGCTCGGGGGCACCGTGACGCAGACGGCGTCGGTACGCTTCGGCGACATCAGCGGGCCGACCCACGGCTGCGACCTCGAGCTGCGCGCGTCCTGGACGCCCACCGAAGAAGACCTCACGACCCACGGCGATGCGTTCGCCGGTGTGCTCGCGATCGCCGCCGGACTTCCGCCGGTGGGCGTGACGACCCTGGGCGCGAGGCGCGCCGGCCGACTCGGCTGAAATTATTTTCCCGGTACCTGGGGTATCGCCCCGGGTATCGTTCGACGCAATTCCGCAGGTGAGCCCGGGTGTCGTGCCCTCCGCGAACGGATCACAGCGGCGCCGCCGATCGCGTCGATCGTTTACCTCCACAACGACCGCCGGGTTGCGGCGAGCGTCGCAACGGCGATGAGGCACTCGGACCCAACCGTTACGCTCCGTCAGAGTCAGTCACACCGAGTGTCGTAGCGAGACGATTCCCGCGACTCTGTCCACTCCAACGTGTGACCGTGGGACCGTAACGCGGAAAACTCCACCGAGCGAAGTTGGCCCTGATGCTCTCGTTAACTCGCCCGGGGGGATATGTTCTCTCGTACGCACTTCCTCGTCCGATCGGCGGCGCGGTCGCTCGGACGAGGGCCCGGTGCGGAATGTCGGGGGGCAAGACCGACTTCTAGGAGGTACTACACGTGGCTACCGTGGGCCCTGGTATGGCCCTTCGCGGCGTCGCGAGCGGGCTGTTGCCGCCGGCCATGGTCCCGCATCCGCGGGAAGAGATGTTCAGTGTGCTGGTGGTCGACGACCACCCGCTGCTGCGCGAGGCGATCGCGCAGCGTCTGTCCTCGATGGGCGCGGGCACCGTCCACGAGGCGGCCTCGATCTCCGAGGCCCGCACCCGGGCACTGGCCAGCGGGCCGTGTGACCTCGCGATCCTGGACCTGGGGCTGCCGGACGGCAGCGGCCTGGACCTGATCGCGGAGTTGCGCGCCCAGGGCTGGAACCGGGTCGTGGTCCTCGCGGCCTCCGACGATCCGTCGGCGGTCCGGGCGGCCTTCCAGGCCGGGGCACAGGCCTACCTGCTCAAGTCGGCGTCTCCGGGCATCGTCACCGACGGGGTGCGTCGGGTTCTCGAGGGCGGCCTCTACGCCGACCCCTCGGTGGCCCCGCTGCTGGCGGCAGGCACGCGAGTGCCGGCCACCGACAACACCCCACGGGAGCTCTCGGCCCGCGAGGTCGAGGTGCTGCAGCTGGTCGCCGACGGGCGTTCCAACAAGGAGATCGGTGATGCGCTGAGCCTCTCGGCGCTCACCGTCAAGAGCCACCTCTCCCGCATCGGGCGCAAGCTCGGGACGGGCGACCGTGCGCAGATGGTGGCGCTGGCCATGCGAGCCGGCGTCATCCGCTGAGCACGGCAGGCTCCGGGCCGGACACCGCTCCGGCCGCACGGACCGACCCCACGAACCCCGCCGGGATCCCCGGCGGGGTTCGTGGTCCGTCCGGGAGCGATACCGACACGGGTGACGAGGACCCCGACGTGGTCGACCTCCTCACCCCCGCCGAGGGTGTCCCGCCCCTGGTGCTCGACGCCGCCGGCCTGGCGGACACCGCGCGTCGCCTCGCCGCGGGGGTCGGCCCCGTCGCGGTCGACGCCGAGCGGGCCTCGGGCTACCGCTACTCGGCCCGCGCCTACCTCGTGCAGCTGCGGCGCGAGGGGGCGGGCTCCTTCCTCGTCGACCCCATCGCGGCCGGCGGGGACCTCACGGTCCTCGGCGACGCCCTGCGCGGCGTCGAGTGGGTGCTGCACGCCGCCTCCCAGGACCTCCCGTGCCTGGCCGAGGTGGGCATGCGCCCCGACGCCCTGTTCGACACCGAGCTGGCCGGCCGCCTCGTCGGGTATCCCCGCGTCGGTCTCGGCCCGCTGACCGAGCACCTCCTCGGCGTCCGGCTGCAGAAGGGCCACGGCGCCGCGGACTGGTCGCGCCGTCCCCTGCCCGAGGACTGGCTGGTCTACGCCGCCCTCGACGTCGAGCTGCTCGTCGAGCTCCGCGACGCGGTGGCCGCCGACCTCGACGCCCAGGGCAAGACCGAGTGGGCCCGCCAGGAGTTCGAGGCCGTGCGCCTCGCCGGTCCCCCGCCCCCGCGCGCCGAGCCATGGCGCCGCACCTCCGGCCTGCACAAGGTGCGCCGGCCCCAGCAGCTGGCGGTGGTCCGCGCGCTGTGGGAGTCGCGCGACGCGCTGGCCGAGTCGCGCGACACCGCGCCCGGCCGCCTGCTGCCCGATGCGGCCCTCGTCGACGCCGCCTTGCGGGAACCGGCCCGCCGCGAGGAGCTCATGGCGATGCCGGTGTTCCGTGGTCGCGCCCAGCGCCGCCTGGCCGACCGCTGGTGGGCGGCGCTCGACTCCGGACGCTCCCTGCCGCGCGACCGGTGGCCGGCGACCTCGGCCCCCGGCGAGGGACCGCCGCCCGCGCACCGCTGGGGCGAGAAGGACCCCGCCGCCGCCGCGCGCCTGGCCGCGGCGCGCGCCGGGCTGGCCGCGCTCTCGGAGCGCACCGGCACACCGGTCGAGAACCTGCTGACCCCCGACTACGTGCGCCGGCTGTGCTGGGCGCCCCCGGACCGGACCGACGAGGCCGGCGTGACCGCCGTCCTGACCGCGCTGGGCGCCCGCCCCTGGCAGTGCGAGCTCACCGCCGGGTTGCTGTCCACCGCGCTCGACGCACGACCGGCGGAGCCGGCCGACCCCGTCGAGGACGCGGACGCTCAGGGGTCGCGGCGCTCCTGACCCTCGCCCGCCCCGGCCCCCACCAGGCCCGGTGCGCTCGCCGGCACCCGCACGACGACCCGCAGGCCGCCGCCGTCGACCGGTGCGGCGTGCACCCGCCCGCCGTGGGCCGCCACGACCGCGCGGACGATCGAGAGGCCGAGCCCGGTCCCCGACCCGACCCGACCGGCGCCGCGACGGAAGGGCTCGAACAGCTCGGCCACCGTCCCCTCGGCGATCACCGGCCCGCTCGAGGCCACGGTCAGTACCGCCTCGCCGCCCTCGGTGGCCGTGCGGACCTCGACCCAGCCGCCCTCGACGTTGTGCCGCACCGCGTTCTCCACGAGGTTGCCCGCGACCCGCCCGAGCAGGGCCGTGTCGCCCTCGGTGGGCGCGGGCGACAGATCGGTGTGCACGGTCAGCGCCCGGTCGCGGGCCTCGACACGCAGGGCGTCGACGGCGGCCGGGACCGCCTCGGCGAGGTCGACGCGCTCGCGCGGGACGGCGACCGCCGCCTCGGTGCGGGCCAGCAGCAGGAGGCCGGCCACCAGGTGCTCGGCGCGGCGGGTGGCCTCGCGGACCACCTCGGCCATGCGTCGCAGCTCGGCGACGTCGGCGTCCGGATCGGCGAGGGTCACGTCCACCTCCGTGCGCAGCACGGCCAGCGGGGTGCGCAGCTCGTGGCTGGCGTTGGCGACGAAGCGGCGCTGGGCGTCGAACGCCGCCTGCAGCCGGTCGAGCATGGCGTCGAAGGTGGCGGCCAGCTCGGCGACCTCGTCGTGGGGGCCGGTCGCGCCGATGCGGGCGTCGAGGGACTCCGCGGAGAGCCGGCGCGCCGTCGCCGTGACGTCGTGCAGGGGGCGCAGGAGACGGGCCCCGAGGACCCACGAGACGACCGCCGCCGCGAGCACGACCATGGCGAAGGCGACCGAACCGATCTGCAGCAGCTCGGTCCGCGCGTTGCGCCCGAGGGCGTCGGCGAGCTGGCCCGCGGGGACGCGCACACCCTCCACCGTGACGAGCATGTCGGGTGGCAGCGCGGGGACCGAGGCCGCGACCCGGCCCACCAGCATCCAGCCGAGCCAGAGCAGCAGCGCGCTGACCGCGGCGACCAGCGACGTCGCGAGCAGTGTCAGCCGGGCGCGCAGGCCGGGCCCGCGACGCGCGGAGCCCGATCCCGGTGCCGACCTCATGGCGCCGACGCTACGACCTGCGGGGTTCCCTCCCCGCGAAGGGCTCGTCAGTCAGGCGACGAGCTAGACCGGGCTCGGTGCCTCGGCGCGGACGCGGTAGCCCGAGCCGACGACGGTGTCGATGAGGCCCGGCTCGCCGAGCTTCTTGCGCAGGGTCATCACCGTGACCCGCACGGTCGTGGTGAACGGGTCGGCGTTCTCGTCCCAGACGCGCTCGAGCAGTTCCTCGCTGGAGACCACGGCGCCGCCGGCGGCCATGAGCACCTCGAGCACGCCGAACTCCTTGCGGGTCAGCTCGAGCACGGTGTCGCCGCGCACGACGGTGCGCCGCGAGGGGTCGAGCACCACGTCGGCGGACCGGAGCACGGGCGGTACCGCCGGGGTCGCACGGCGCCCGAGCGCCCGTACCCGGGCCACCAGTTCCGGGAAGTCGAAGGGCTTGGGCAGGTAGTCGTCCGCCCCGAGCGCGAGCCCCTCGACCTTGTCGCGCAGCGTCCCGCTGGCGGTCAGCATGATCACGCGGGTGACCCCGCCGGTGACCTCGGCGCAGATCTCGTCGCCGGAGCGACCGGGGAGGTCACGGTCCAGCACGACGACGTCGTAGCGGGTGATGCCGACCTTCTCACTGGCCTCGTCGCCGTCGTAGGCGACGTCCACGGCCATACCCTCGCGCCGCAGCCCGCGCGCGAGCGCGTCGGCCAGGGGCTGCTCGTCCTCCACGATCAGTACTCGCACACCGTCCACGGTGCCACAGCTCACCTGAGCAGCCCCTGAGAGTCGCAGCCCCTCGGAGTCGCAGCCGGGCCGTCTCAGCCTCCCGGGTGCGCCACCACGGTCCCGGCGTCGTCCGGGACGGCCGTGGTGTCGTGCCCGGAGACCCACTCGGTGACCCGGCGGGCGACGTCGGCGTCGGTCAGCCCGGCCTCGGCGAGTACCTGGCCCCGCGAGGCGTGCGCGATGAAGGCCTGGTCGAGGCCCAGCCCGCGCACCGGGACGTCGACGCCCGCCGCCGACAGCGCGGCGGCGATCGCGGACCCGACGCCGCCGTGGCGCCCGCCGTCCTCGACGGTGACGACGAGCCGGTGCTCGCCGGCCAGGTCGACGACGGCCTGCGGCACGGGGAGCACCCAGCGCGGATCGACGACGGTCACGCCGATCCCCTGGGCGGTGAGCCGCTCGGCCGCCTGCACGCCGAGCTCGCCGAAGGCGCCCACGCACACGAGCAGCACGTCGGGGTGGGCGGGCAGGGACGCCTCGGGAAGGCGCTCGACGGGCGTGGGCCGCGGGGCGGCCGGGGAGGGACGGCCGGGCTCGGCCAGGACGTCGACCACGCCGATCCCGGCACCGGCACCGACGCGGCGCACGGCGGGCACCGAGGCCGGGACCGCCCCCTTCGACCAGCGCAGCGCGGTGGGCCCGTCGTCGACCGCGACGGCCTCGCGCAACTCGTCGCGCAGGGTGATCGCATCGCGCGGCGCGGCCACCCGCAGGCCGGGCACGATGCCGAGGAGCGAGAGATCCCACATGCCGTGGTGGCTCGCGCCGTCGTCGCCGGTGACACCGGCGCGGTCGAGCACGACCGTCACCGGCGCGCGGTGCAGGGCGACGTCCATGAGCAGCTGGTCGAACGCACGGTTGAGGAACGTCGAGTAGATCGCGACGACCGGGTGCAGGCCGCCGTGGGCGAGCCCGGCGGCCGAGGTCATGGCGTGCTGCTCGGCGATGCCGACGTCGAACAGGCGCTCGGGGTAGGCCAGGCCGAACGGGGCCAGTCCGGTGGGGCCGGACATCGCCGCGGTCACCGCGACCACGTCCGAGCGCTCGCGACCCAGTTCGAGCATCGACTCGGTGAACACCGAGGTCCAGCCCTTCGCCTTCGGGCCGACCGGCATCCCCGTCCCGGGGTCGATCACGCCGGTGGAGTGCATGAGGTCGGCGTCGTCGGCCTCGGCGGGCCCGAAGCCGCGGCCCTTCGCCGTGACCGCGTGGACGATCACCGGGCCGCCGAACTCGCGGGCGCGGCGCAGGGCGACCTCGAGGGCCTCGACGTCGTGGCCGTCGACCGGGCCGAAGTACTTCAGGCCGAGGTCGGCGAACAGTGCCTGCGGGCTGAGCGCGTCCTTGGCCCCCGCCTTCGCCGCGTGCAGGGCCGAGTACAGCGCGCCGCCGACGAGCGGGAGGCTCTGCACCGCGCGCTTGCCGTGCTCGAGGACCTGCTCGTAGCGCGGCATCAGGCGCAGCGAGGAGAGCTTCTGCGACAGCCCGCCGATCGTCGGCGAGTAGGAGCGCCCGTTGTCGTTGACCACGATGACGACGGCGCGGTCGGGGGCGGCGGCGATGTTGTTCAACGCCTCCCAGCACATCCCGCCGGTGAGCGCGCCGTCGCCGACCACGGCGACGACCGCGCGGTCGCGCCCGGTCAGCGCGTCGGCCTTCGCCAGCCCGTCGGCCCACGACAGGGCGGTCGAGGCGTGCGAGTTCTCGACGACGTCGTGCTCGCTCTCGGTACGGCTCGGGTAGCCCGAGAGCCCGTCACGCTGGCGCAGGCCGTCGAACCCGCCCGCGCGACCGGTGAGGATCTTGTGCACGTAGCTCTGGTGGCCGGTGTCGAAGATCAGGGCATCGCGCGGCGAGTCGAACACCCGGTGCAGCGCGAGCGTGAGCTCGACGACACCGAGGTTGGGGCCGAGGTGACCCCCCGTGCGGCAGACCTTGTCCACGAGGAAGGACCGGATCTCGGCGGCGAGGGCCACGACGTCGTCGGCGTCGAGGCGTCGCAGCTCCGCGGGCGTGCGGACACGGTCGAGCAACGTCACGTGTCACCTCTCTGCCGAGCGGCATCTCGCCGTGGAGCACACGGGTCCGTGCGGCGCCGCCAGTCTACGGACGCCCCGGGCGCCCCGCGGTGCGTGCGCCGCCCTACCGACGGGGCCTGCGGGCGACGTAGACCACGGCCGGCGGCGCGTTGCGCCAGACCGTCCGGGTCACGACGACCTCCTCGAAGGAGGCCTCGAGGTTGCGCTGCACCTGCTTGGCGGCCGGGAAGAACCGGATCCAGGCGTGCGCGAGCTGGGTGACCGCGCCCCCGGGGGCAGCGAGCCGGGCCAGCAGCGGGAAGATCGTCCGGTCCTTCGGCGACGTGGCCAGCCACGGCAGCCCGGACACCGACAGGTCGGCGCGCACCCCCTCGGCCAGCAGCCTCTCGACGGCGGCGTGGGCGTCGTCGCACACCACCTCGACCTCGGGGTGGCGCTCCTGAAGCACGTCGGCCATCCGCCGGTCGAACTCGACGGCGATGTGCCGCCCGCGACCCCGCAGCTTCTCCTGCACGGCGTCGGTGACCGCGCCGGTGCCGGCGCCGAGGTCGATCACGACCGGGTCGCCGTGCTCGGGCAGCGGCGCCACGGCCTGGCGACAGAGCGGCGGGAAGCTCGGCAACAGCGCCGCGGTGTGCACCGGCGAGCGCAGGAACGCCTGGGCGAACGCCTTGATCTCGGTCACGGTGTCTCGTCAGCTCCGTCGGTGGTGTCGGTCCCGGTGGTGGGGTCGGCTTGGTCTGTGCTGGTCAGGGCCGTCCCGGCGGCGGTGACCGCGACCAGCAGGGCGCGGGCCACCTCGCCGACCATCGCGTCGTCCGGGGAGAACTCGGGGTGGTGCAGCCCGGGGCCGGTCCCCGGGACCGTCCCGTCCTCGGTGGTGCCCACGAACAGCATCGCCGAGGGCAGCACCGCACCGTAGTGGGAGAAGTCGTCCGCGCCGCAGGACCGGAACGTGGTGTCGAGCACCAGGCCGGTGGGGGCGTCGGCGTCGCCGCGGCGCCTGCGGCCGAGCGCGGCGGCCAGCGTGCGCGCCAGCGGCTCGTCGTTGACCACGGCGGGCTCGTTGGGCACGACCTCGACGTCCGCGGTGCACCCGTAGGCGGCCGCGGTGCTCTCGGCCACGGTGCGGACCGCGGCGAGCAGGTCGTCGCGGTGGGCGTCGAGCGCGCGCACGGTGCCGTACGCCGTCGCGGACTCGGGGATCACGTTGGGCGCGGACCCGGCCTGCATCCGCCCGACCGTGATGACGCCGGCGGCCAGCGGGTCGACCTGCCGGGACACCACGTGGTGCAGCGACACGACGACCTGGGCCAGCGCGAGCACCGGGTCGCGCGTGCGGTGCGGGTAGCCGCCGTGGCCGCCGCGGCCGTGCACGGTGATCGTCACCTCGTCGGCCGAGGCGTTGACCGGCCCGCCGCGCACCGAGACCACCCCGCGGGGCAGTTCGGGCTGCACGTGGACCCCGAGCATCGCCCCCGCCCGGTGGGCGAGGAAGACCGGGTCGACGGCGATGTCCCCGGCGCCCGAGGGCGCGGCCTCCTCGCGGGGCTGGAACACCGCGAGCAGCGGCGCGGGCAGCCGGTCGGCGCCCGATCGGGCCACCGCGCGGACCACCGCGACCAGGGCGGCGGTGTGGACGTCGTGGCCGCACACGTGCGCGTCCGGTCCCTCGGCGGTGAAGGGGAGCCCGGTGCGCTCGACGACGGGCAGGGCGTCGAGCTCGGCGCGCACGGCGACCGCGGGCGGCCCCTCCCCCGGCGCCGTGCCGATCCGCACCAGGGCTCCGGTGCCCGCCACACCCTCGGCGGCGCCCGCGCCGGGCAGGTCGGCGAGTGCGGCGAGCACGGCGTCGCGGCTGTCGCCCTCGTCGCCGGACGTGCGCGGCTCGCGGTGCAGCGTGTGGCGGAGCTCCACCGCGGCGTCGAGCTCGGCCTCCAGGGCGCGCGCGAGCTCGGGGTCCACCCGCGGTGGCGTGGCCACGACCGGGCGGACACCGGCGGGCCCGGTGGGTGCGGTCCCGGTCGAGGTGCCGGATGCGGTCGAGGCGGCGATCCCGTTCGTCCCGGACACGTCGGTGGTGGGGACGCCGGCGCTCACGCGGGCATCCGCAGGTAGACGCGGCGCGCGTTCTCGGCTGCGATCATGGTGGCCACCCGTTCGGCGTCGGCGGGCGCGAGCTCGTCGGTCGCGCAGGCGTGTTCCAGCAGACCACCCAGGGCGGCCCGGAACCGCACCGCCCCCAGCAGGTGCAGCTCGGGCAGACCGAAGGCGTCCGACGAGTAGAGGACCTTGCCGTACGGCGCGAGCTCGAGCAGATCGGCGAGCACCGTCGCCGCCCGGACGCCCACGTACGGCACGGCCAGACCGACGTCGACGTGCACGACGGCGAAGACCTGCGCCATCCAGGCCGCCTCGCGGTGGTAGGGGTAGCAGTGCAGCAGCATCAGCGGCACGCCGAGCGGCTCGACGAGCCGGGCGAGGCCGACCAGCAGCGCCGGGTTGGCACGGTGCAGGTCCTCGTCGGGGTCGCCGAATCCGGTGTGCAACTGCAGGGGCAGGCCGGTGTCGAGGCCGCACCAGATCCCGTGGCGCAGCAGCACGGGGTCCCGCAGGGGCTCGGTGCTCGCCGCCCGCCGCGCCAGCCACGGCCCCGCGGCCGCCGCGACCTCGCCGGGCTCCGGGCGGGTCGGGTCGACGTCGAGGCCCGCGCGGTAGGCCAGCACGGTCTTGCACGCCACCGGCACGAGCGGGCGCCCGGTCCCGGTGCGCCGCCCGACCTCCGCGCGGACGGCGTCGCCGTAGCCCGCCGCGTCCACCCCCGCGTCGGCCACCGCCTCGGCCACCGCCTCCAACCGGACCACCTCACCGACCCCGGCGCCCGCGGCGCGGCCCAGCTCGGACGGGTCGAGCAGCCCGTCGGGGTCGAAGCCGTGGTCGACCAGCATCGTCGCCACGCCCGCGCCGCCGAGGCACCGGCGGGTGACCTCCGCCGCACCGAGCTCGACACGGCGGGCGAGGTAGTCCTCCGGGGCGGCGTGGGCGGGCAGGTCGAGCGCGGGCGCGCACCAGCGCCGGACCGAGAACCCGAGCGCCGAGTCGAACATGCTCGTGCCGGGCGCCGGCCCGGGACCCTCGCTGAGCAGACGCTCGAAGCCGGCACGGTCGAGGTCGCGGTCGACGACGCTGTGACAGTGGTGGTCCACGAGGCGGACGCCGTCGAGGAAGTTCACCGGGCCGGCCGGCACCAGGCCGGCGCTGACGAGGCTCCCGCTGATCCGGCTGTCGCGCACCGGACTCACCCGGCGCCGGGGCCCACGAGAGTCGCCACACACTCGACGTGGTGGGTCATCGGGAAGGCGTCGAAGGCGCGC
This sequence comes from uncultured Actinomycetota bacterium, assembly GCA_963785135.1. Lineage (GTDB taxonomy): Bacteria > Actinomycetota > Actinomycetes > Mycobacteriales > Pseudonocardiaceae > Actinomycetospora. The sequence continues at coordinate 991,736 of CAWATV010000012.1, read as the reverse complement.
AGCCCGTCGAGGTGGTAACCGTGCTCGCTGAACGCGGCGACGTCGCGAGCCAGCGCGGCGGGGTCGCACGCGACCAGCACCACCCGGCGGGCACCGCAGCCGGCGAGCTCGGCGGCCAGGCCCCGGCCCAGGCCCCGGCGCGGCGGGTCGGCGACGATCACGTCGGGCGGGCCGGGCAGGCCCTTGAGGACCCGTTCGACCCGGGAGCGCACGACCTGCACGGCGGGCAGGTCGGCCAGCGCGGGCGCGGCCGCCGATGTCGCCGCCGGGTCGTTCTCGACCAGCACCACCCGCCCGGTGGGCCCGACCCGCTCGGCGAGCGGTGCGGCGATCAGGCCCGCGCCGCCGTAGAGGTCCCAGGCGCACTCCCCCGGCCCGAGGTCGCCGATCCCCTCCACCACCGCGGCCACGACGGCGTCGGCGGCGTGCGGGTGCACCTGCCAGAACGCCTCCGCGGGCAGCGTCCAGTCGCGGCCCGCGGCGTGCTCGTGGGCGGTGCCGCTGCCCACGACCGGGCGCCGACCGCCCTCGAGCAGCTCGGCGGCGTGCACCTCGCCCCGGGCGTCGCGGACGACCTCCACCTCGGCGGTGGGCGTCCAGGGCTCGGCGAGCACCGGATCCAGTGCGCCGGGCACGGCGATCGGGCAGTCGCCGACCGGGAGCACCTCATGGCTGCGGTGGGCCCGCAGCCCCGGCCGCCCGTCGTCGGTGACGGCCAGCCGCATCCGGGTCCGCCAGCCCAGCGGGCCGCCGGGCAGCTCCTCGACGGTCACGGCGCGCTCGATCCCGGCCAGGCGGGTGAGCTGCTCGGCGACCACGGTGGCCTTGAGCGCGCGCTGGGCCGCCGGGGTGGCGTGCTGGAAGTCACACCCGCCGCACCCACCCGGACCCGCCCACGCGCACGGGGCCTCGACCCGGTCCGGCGAGGCCTCGAGCACCTCGACGGCGTCCGCGCGGCAGAACGACCCGCCGTGGTCCTCGGTGACCACCGCGTAGACCCGCTCGCCGGGCAGCGCGTGGCGGACGAACACGACCCGCCCGTCACTGCGCGCCACGCAGTGGCCCCCGTGGGCCACCGGGCCGACCTCCACCTCGAGCAGGCGGTCGGTCCAGTCCGTCGGCTCGTCGGGGACCGTCACGGCACCGGCTCCGCGGCGCGCCGTGTCGCCCGGCCCGGTCATCGCGGCGGCACCGGGGTCTGGTCGCGACCGGGGGCGACCCGCGGCGCGGGCTCGACGGGCGGGGTGGGGGCGCCGGGACCGGGGGGCGGTGCCTCGTAGCCGCGGCGGGCCGAGCCCGGGGCGGAGGTCGGACGGCGCGCGGCCGCGCGTTTCGAGGACTCGAGCTGCCAGGGCACGCTGACCACCATCACCCCGCGCTGGAAGAGCAGGCGGCCCTTGAGCCGCAGGGCGCTCTGGTTGTGCAACAGCTGCTCCCACCAGTGCCCGAGGACGTACTCGGGGATGAAGACCGTCACGACGTCCCGCGGGTTGTCGGTCCGGATGCGCTTGACGTACTGCAGGATCGGCTTGGTGATCTCGCGGAAGGGCGACTCGATGACCTTGAGCGGGACCGGGAGCTGGCGGCGCTCCCACTCGGCGACGAGCTTGCGGGTGTCGGTGTCGTCGACGTTGACGGTGAGGCCCTCGAGCACGTCGGGACGCGTCGCGCGGGCGTAGGCCACCGCGCGCATCGTCGGCATGTGCAGCGTCGAGACCAGCACCACGGCGTGGTTGCGGCTCGGCAGCACGGTGCCCCCGAGATCCTCGGGCAGGGCGATCTCCTCGGCCACACGGTCGTAGTGGCGGCGGATCGAGAGCATGAGCAGGAACGCCAGCCCCCCGGCGACGATCGCGATCCAGGCCCCGACGAGGAACTTCGTCACCAGCACCACGACCAGCACGACGCCGGTCATCGCCGTGCCGAACGTGGAGATCATCCGAGAGCGCCGGAGCCGTGACCGTTCCGTCTCGCCGGTCTCGGTGCGCAGCAGCCGGTTCCAGTGCCGCACCATCCCGGTCTGGCTCAGGGTGAACGACACGAACACCCCCACCGTGTACAGGGGGATCAGCGCGGTGACCTCGGCGCCGAACCCGATGACGAGCACGACGGCGAAGAACGACAGGAACAGGATGCCGTTCGAGAACGCCAGCCGGTCCCCGCGGGTGTGCAGCTGGCGGGGCAGGTAGCGGTCCTGGGCGAGGATCGAGCCGAGCACCGGGAACCCGTTGAAGGCGGTGTTCGCCGCCAGCACCAGGATCAGCGCGGTGAAGATCGTCACCGCCCAGAACCCGGGGGGGAAGCCGTCGAAGACCGCGCGGGCCAGCTGGGCGATCAGGGTCTCCTGGCGGTAGTCCGGCGGCGCGCCCACCAGCTGCTCGGGGCGCTCGGCCATCACGACACCGGTCGACCGGGCCAGGGCGATCATCCCCGAGAACAGGAACACCGCGATCAGCCCGAGCATGGCCAGGGTGGAGGCCGCGTTGCGGGACTTCGGCTTGCGGAAGGCCGGCACGCCGTTGCTGATCGCCTCGACCCCGGTCAGGGCCGCGCAGCCCTGCGTGAACGAGCGCAGCACGAGGAACACGAGCGCGAGCTGGGACAGGTCCTCGGTCGCGCCGCCGTCCTCGGAGAGGATCGAGAACCCGGCGCTCGGCGCGGTGAGGTCCTCGCCGAACACCACGGAGCGGATCACCCCGACGACGATCATCCCCACCAGGCAGACGATGAAGCAGTAGACGGGGACGGCGAAGGCGGCGCCCGACTCGCGGACCCCGCGCAGGTTGATGGCGGTGAGCACCGCGATGGCGGCCACGGCGAAGAGCACCTTGTGCTCGCCGACGAGGGGGATCAGCGCGCCGAGGTTGTCCGCGGCCGAGGACACCGAGACCGCGACGGTGAGCGTGTAGTCCACGAGCAGCGCGCTGGCCACGGTCAGGCCCGCGTACTTGCCGAGGTTGACCGTGGCGATCTCGTAGTCGCCGCCGCCGGAGGGGTAGGCGTGCACGTTCTGCCGGTAGCTCACGACGACCGTGCCGAGCACCACGATCACCGCGACACCGACCCACGGCGAGATCGCGTACGCGCCGAGCCCGGCGAGCGACAGGGTGATCAGCACCTCCTGCGGGGCGTAGGCCACCGACGAGAGGGCGTCGGAGGCGAACACCGGCAGTGCGATGCGTTTGCGCAGGAGCGTGCCGTGCAGTTCGTCGCTGCGGAACGGCAGGCCCAGCACGAGGCGCTTGGTCGCCGTGGCGAACTTGGACACGAGGTCAGAGCGTAGGCGCGCTCGCGCCTCCCGGTGCACCCGCGCGCCGCCCGGCCGGGCGATACGGTGCGCAGCGCCGGAATCGCGCGGAGGAGGACGGGTGCACATCGTCGTGATGGGGTGCGGGCGAGTGGGCTCGTCGCTCGCCCTCGCGCTGGAGCGGCTCGGCCACGACGTGTCGGTCGTCGACCGCGACCCGCAGGCCTTCCGCCGGCTGGGCAGCGACTTCCACGGCCAGGAGGTCGTGGGCACCGGCTTCGACCGCGAGGTGATGACCGCCGCCGGCATCCACCGGGCGGAGGCGTTCGCCGCGGTCTCCTCGGGCGACAACTCGAACATCATCGCCGCGCGGGTGGCCCGCGAGACCTTCGGCGTCACCCAGGTCGTGGCCCGCATCTACGACGCCAAGCGCGCCGCCGTCTACGAGCGACTGGGCATCCCGACCGTCGCGACGGTCCCCTGGACCACCGACCGCCTCCTGCGGATGCTGCTGCCCGACGGCGTCGCCACCGCCTGGCGCGACCCCTCGGGCACCGTGGCGATCATGCAGGTGATCTTCCACGAGGACTGGGCGGGCCATCCCGTGACCGAGCTCGAAGAGGCCACCGGCAGCCGGGTGGCGTTCATCGTCCGCTTCGGGACCGGCGTGCTGACCAAGCCCGACACCGTCCTGCAGGCCGAGGACGTGGTCTACGCCGCCGCCGTCAGCGGCACGGTCGCCGCGGTGACCGCCGCCGCGGCAGGCTCGCCGGACAGGACGACCTGATGCGCGTCACCGTGGCCGGAGCAGGGGCGGTCGGCCGCTCGATCGCCGCCGAGCTCGTCGAGGCCGGGCACGAGCTGATGCTCATCGAGCGCGACCTCGTGCAGGTCGAGCCGGAGGCCGTCCCGCAGGCCGAGTGGGTGCACGCCGACGCCTGCGAGCTCGCCTCGCTGGAGGAGGCGCGGCTGCAGGGCTGCGACGTCGTCATCGCCGCCACCGGCGACGACAAGGTCAACCTCGTGGTCTCGCTGCTCGCGAAGACCGAGTTCGCGGTCAAGCGCGTGGTCGCACGCGTGAACGACCCGCGCAACGAGTGGCTGTTCACCGAGGCCTGGGGCGTCGACGTCGCCGTCTCGACGCCCCGCATCCTCGCGGCGATGGTCGAGGAGGCGGTCTCGGTGGGCGACCTCGTCCGCCTGCTGACCCTGCGTCAGGGCAAGTCGAACCTGGTCGAGGTCACGCTGCCCGACAACACGCCGCTGGCCGGCCGCGCGGTGCGCGACGTACCCCTGCCCAAGGAGGCGGCGCTGGTCGCCATCCTGCGTGGCGGGCGCGTCATCGTCCCCCAGCCCGACGACCCCCTCGAGCCCGGCGACGAGATGATGTTCGTCGCCGCCGAGGACGTCGAGGAGGAAATCCAGCGCGTCCTCAAGGGCGACTGAGACGCCGGCGGGGCCGCGATCGCCGCGTGCGACGGGGTCGTCGCTACAGGGCGATCTCGGAGATCGACCCCCCGCCGAACTCCGGGATGTAGGCCCGCGCGTTGTCCCCCCGGATGTCGGGTGACAACGGGATGGGGCCGACAGCGGTGGTGCCGAGGACACCCAGCGTCGCGGTGTCGAGGACCGCGACGGCATTCGCTCGCGAGTCGGTGACGACGAGCCGCGCGTCGTCGAGGGTCAGCGCCAGGCCCCCGACCTTCGCCACCGCCACCACCGAGTTGATCACGGTGTTGGTGCGGGTGTCGATCACCGAGACCCGGCCCGTGAGGTCCCCGACGTAGACCCTGGGCTGTTGCCGGCCGGCGACCACGTGGGGTGGTTGCTGCCCGGCCGGCACGGAGGTGACCACGGCGTTCGTGACGGTGTCGATCACGGTGACCTTCGTGCCCTGGAAGCCGTGGCCGACGTAGACGGCGCGCTGGTCGGCGCCGAGCGCGATGCCGGTCGGTCCGCGCTCGACCGGGATGGTGGCCGTGACCCGACCGGAGCCGAGGTCGACGACCGACACGGTGTTCGCCGTGTTGTTCGTGACACAGGCACGCGCGCCGCACCGCTCGCGCTCGTCGTCGGTCCGACGTCCGCGGCGGGGTCGAATGTTCCTGCTCTCCGCGACCGGATCGCGACGGGAGGTGACCCACGACCGGGTCGCGGGTCGGCGCTCAGGCGGCGGCGCGGGAGGCGAGGCGGCTGCGCCGGATCGCCCAGACGGTGACCGCGGCGGCGACGGCGGCCAGCGGGACGCCCATCGCCAGGCGGACCCAGCCCAGCCAGGCGTCGGCGTAGACGGAGTCGTAGAGCCAGCGCTGCACGACGAAGCGGGCGCCGAACACCACGACCCAGGCCAGCGACGCGAGGTCGAAGGCCCGGCGCAGCCGGGGGTCGGCGCGCCAGCCCTGGCCCTCGCTGTTGACCAGGTGCCAGATCACGCCGACCAGGGGCCTGCGCACGAGCACGGAGACCAGGAACACCCCGCCGTAGACGAGGCTGGTCCAGATGCCGAGCAGGAAGAAGCCCTTGGCCTCTCCGGTGCGGTAGGCCACGAAGGCGCACACCGCGACGCCGAACAGGCCGCTGAGGGCCGGCTGGACGGGCTCGCCGCGCATCAGGCGCCAGCCGGCCACGGCCAGGGCGACGACGACGGCGGCGACGATCGAGGCCACCAGCACCCCGAAGATCGCCTGCGCGGTCACGAAGACGACGACGGGCACCCCGGAGGCCACGACACCGGAGACGCCGCCCATCTGGTCGAGCAGGGTGGGGGCGGGCGCCTCGTCCGGCTCGTCGGCGCCGTCCGGCCCGTCGACCCCGTCCGTCTCCGTCACGGCGCCGTGGCGGGGTCCGCGGTCCGCGCGCTCCTGCCGGTCCGGCGCACCGGTGGCGAGCGCCTCGGTCGCGTCGCCGGGCTGCAGGACCGGGCCGGTCGGCGGGTCGACGGACGGGTCGTGTCGGGTCTCGGGGCGGATGTCGGGCTCCTCGGCGGCGGCAGCGGCAGGGTTCAGGGAGCGCGCTGCAGCTCGTAGTAGGGGTTGTAGATGACCTTGTGGCCGTCGCGCAGGGCCACGCGGCCGCTGGCCCGGACGGTGCGCCCGGGCTCGATGCCGGGGATGCGCCTGCGGCCCATCCACACCAGCGTGACGCCGTCGGTGCCGTCGAAGAGCTCGGCCTCCAGGGTGGCGACCGAGTCGCGCGGACAGATCTCCACCGACCTCAGCCGGCCCTTCACCGTGACCGCCTCGCCCGTGGACGAGTCGCAGGCCCGGTTGCATCCCGACCGGACGGCCTCGGCGGAGAGGTCGTCGGCGTCGAGGTCGCCGGCGTCGGAGGTGAGGCGACGGGCCATGCGTCGGAGGAACCCGGGCTGGGCGGTCATGATCGCTCCTGTGCGCTCGTCCCGCGGTACCTCGCCGGACCGGCGACGTCCCCCGCGGACATTCCCCAGGATAGACGGCGGCACCCGTCCGGCATGTCTCAACTACGGGCAGGCGAGGTCCCGGACCCGGCCCGCTGCGGCAGCATCATGGGGATCACCGGCCCCTCGGGGCGGGTGATCTGACGGGGCCGGGTCGGCATCGACTCCACCAGCGACTCGGCGAACTCGTCGGGGACGTCCTCGGGGATCTCGAGCGGCAGGAGCGAGCGCACCGGCAGGGCGTCCGCCGAGCGGACGACCACCGTGCCGCGCATCATCTCGCGCAGCATCCCGTGCAGCTTGAGCGCGTGCTGGACCTGCCCGGTACCGACACCGCGCAGCATCCAGCGCGGGCCCTCGACACCGATCACCCTGGCCACGACGTTGCCGTTGCGGGCCACGAGCTCGCGCCCCCACTCGCCCCGGTCGCGCCGGATGGTCGCGCCCTCGGACTGCAGCTGGGCGGCCAGCTCCTCGACCAGCTCGGGCCACAGGCCGCCGGTGCGCGGCGCGGCGAAGGCGCTGACGGTCAGGCGGCCCTCGGGGACCATCGCGTGCACCGCGCGCAGCGGGCCGGACGGGTCGGGCTCGCACTTGAGGCGGGCGCCGCGCGGCACGGGCAGCTGCACCGAGGAGAGGTCGAGGCGCAGGCGCCCGTCGCGCGGGGCGTCCTCGGCGTCCCACGGCCCCATGCGCTGGTGGCGCCGGTGGCCCGCCGGGTCGGCGGCCGCCGACACCTGCGTGACGCGGGCGCTGCGGCGGTGCCGCCCGCCCCGGCCGTCCTGGACGTCCTGGCTCACTGGCTGCCCCTCATCGTCGTGCTCCTCGCTCGTCCCACCCGTCCCCGGGTCCGGCCACGCTCCGCCCCGTCTCCCCCACCATCGGCACCGACCCGACCCCGCTGGAGCCGAACCCGCCGGTTGCCCGCACGCTCGGAGCGGCCGCGGCCAGGCCGGCGAGGTCGGTGACCCCCGGCAGCTCCCGGAACGCGACCTCCTCGACCCGCTGGACCACGAGTTGGGCGACCCGGTCGCCGCGGCGGACCGTGATGGGACGGCTCGGATCGTGGTTCACCAGGCACACCTGGATCTCCCCGCGGTAGCCGGCGTCGACGGTGCCGGGGGCGTTGAGCAGACCCAGGCCCTCGCGGGCGGCCAGCCCGGACCGCGGCACCACGAACGCGGCGTAACCCTCCGGGAGAGCCACCGCGATGCCGGTGCCCACGAGGGCACGATGCCCCGGCGCCAGCGTCACGTCCGTGGCGCTCGCGAGATCGACACCGGCGTCCCCGGGGCGGGCGCGCGCGGGCACCGGCAGGCCGGCGTCGAGCCGGACGAGGTCGACCTCCACCACGGCGGGCGAGACTACTCTGGGTGTGGTGACCACCGATCGCCCTGCACCCGACGCCGGGTCCACCTCACTCGCGGGGTCGTTCGGCGAGCGTCTGTCGGTGCCGTGGTGGTGGTGGCCGCCGGCGCTGGTCGTCGCGGTGCTGCTGGCCGCCGAGGTGCACATGGGCCACCCCGGCGTGCGGGCGTGGTTGCCCTACGTGCTGCTGATCCCGCTGACCGTGGCGGCCCTGGTCTGGCTGGGTCGTGTGCGGGTCGGCGTCGAGCCCGGCGCCGAGCCCGAGGTCCGCGCGGGCGTCGCGCACCTGCCGGTACGCCTCGTCGGACAGGTCGACGTCGCCACCGGCGAGGCGAAGCGGGCCGCCCTCGGCCCGGAGCTCGACCCCGACGCGTTCGTCCTGCACCGGCCGTGGATCGGCCCGGTCGTCCGGCTCGAGGTGCTCGACCCGGACGACCCGACCCCCTACTGGGTGGTCTCCACCCGCCACCCCGAGCGCCTCCTCGCGGCCCTGAGGACGACCAGCACCAACGGCTAGTCGCCCGCCACGGGGTCCCGCGCCGGCGCCGGGTCGACAGCACGACGAAGGAGTGCTGACGACCCCGAAGCCTTGGCGCGACTATCAGGCGGCGCAGTCGCGGCAGATGAACATGCCACCGCGCTCGTCGGCGAGACGACTGCGGTGGTGGACGAGGAAACAGCTGCCGCAGGTGAACTCGTCGGCCTGCTTGGGCAGCACTCGGACCGTCAGCTCCTCACCGGAGAGGTCGGCGCCGGGAAGCTCGAAGCTCTCCGCCGTGTCGGTCTCGTCGACGTCGACGGCGGCGGACTGCGCCTCGTTGCGCCGGGCCTTCAGCTCCTCGAGGGAGTCCTCGCCCATCTCGTCGGTCTCGTTGCGGCGCGGGGCGTCGTAGTCGGTCGCCATCTGTGTCCCACCCTCGGTCTTGCTCTCGTCGATCCGTGCCGTGCGGCTGCACAACGCGGGACGGCGACCGTTTGTGCCTGCCGGGAAAGTGACCCGGGTCTCACCGGGGCGTCCTCGGCGCGGACGAGACGACCGTCCGCGCGGCTGCGGAGCGGCGGAAGGCTAAACCATGCGACCCCCGTCGGTCAGCCGGATGCCCCCTCTTCTCATCGGAGCGCGCCGGGCGGCGCGTCCCGGACCCGGGCGGGTACCGCCCTCTACCCTGAGACCGCCCGGAGGTGGGTCCGGGCGGGACGGGGAGGCACGGGCGACGTGGCGAGCGCGATGGACAGGCTGACCGGGCGCGACGGCTACCGCCAGCGCAACGTGCTCCCGGCCGCCCTGCTGGTGATCGTGCTGGCCGTCGCCGGGATCCTGACCTGGACGGTGGTGTTCGCCAACTCCACGTCGGGAGCGGTGACCTCCTGCAACGTCTCCCCGGTCGCGGGGGCCGGCGCGGTCCAGGGGGCCTCGGCCCTGGACGAGCAGGCCGCCGCCGCGCCGGGTGACGTGCGGGTGCGGGTGCTCAACGGTGCCGGCCAGCGCGGTCAGGCCCAGCTCGCGGCGTCCGAGCTCGGCGAGCTCGGCATCGGCGAGGCGGCCCCGCCGGACAACGATCCCCTCTTCCCCGCCCAGGACCTCTCCTGTGTCGGCCAGATCCGCTACGGGCCCTCGGGGGCCGGCGCGGCCCGCACCCTGAGCCTCGTGGTGCCGTGCGCGGAGCTGGTGGCCGACACCCGCGGTGACGACAGCGTCGACCTCGCCCTGGGCAGCGACTTCCGCGACATCACTCCGGCGCAGCCGGTCTCGGACGCGCTGCGCGCGCTCTCCCGCCGCAGCGCCGCCGACGGGACCGACACCCCTGTGACCGGGCCGGATCCCGCGAGCCTCACCGCACTCCGCAACGTCGACTGCAGCACCTGAGCGCGCCGCGTCAGATCGCGCCGGCGCCCGCCTCGACCAGGAGCGCGGTCAGCGGCGCGACGAGGCCCGGTCCCGCGGCCAGCGTCGCCTCCGCGCCCAGCCCGTCGTGGTCGGACCCCGGCAGGCGCACGACGGCGCCGGCCTCCTCGGCGATCAGGCTGCCGGCGGCGACGTCCCAGGTGTGCAGGCCGTGCTCGTAGTAGGCGTCCACCCAGCCCGCGGCCACCGCGCACAGGTCCAGTGCCGCCGACCCGCAGCGGCGCAGGTCGCCGATCGACCCGGCGATCCGGGCGAGCGTCGCCGCCTGGCGCGATCCGGCGGTCGGGGTCGTAGCCGAGCCCGGTGCCCACCACGGCGAGGGCGACGTCGGTCTGTGCCGACGCGGTCAGCAGCGCGCCGTCGCAGCGGGCGCCGTGGCCACGGGCGGCGCTCCACACCCGGCCGGACACCGGCTCGACCACGGCCCCCGCGATGATGCGGCCGTCCAGCTCGGCGCCCAGTGACACCGCGAACCACGGCAGGCCGTGCAGGTAGTTCACGGTCCCGTCGATGGGGTCGACGATCCAGCGCACGCCGCCGGGACCGGGCTCACCGGTCGTGCCGCCCTCCTCCCCGAGCACCAGATCCTCGGGGCGGGCCGCGGTCAGGCGCTCGCGGACCAACGCCTCGCACGCCGTGTCCCCCTCGGTGACGACGTCGGTGGCCGAGGACTTGGTGTCGAGCTCGGCGGGTCGGGCGATCGCCTGCTCGCGGACCGCGAGGGCGAGCGCCGCGGTCTCCTGGGCGATCTCGACCGCGAGTCGTTCCAGGTCGAGGGCCTGCTCGGGCGAGGGGGGGCGGTCCATCACCGCATCCGACCACATCGCGGTGGACAGCGGGCGACGGCGCGGGCGACGCGGTGGGGCACCGTGGCACGAGGTCGCGGAGCACAGCACGTGAGCGCTTGCGTACCCCCTGGCGGGGGCTCGTGCACCCCTCGAGCCTGTGAGGTGCAACGGCGAGTGCTCGACGTCGTTACAATGGAACGTGTGCCGAGGCGGTACGCCGGGCCAGGTAGGGATTCGTCCGTCCGGGGGGCAGCCCCCGAGCGGGTCCTCCCGCCCTGGGATCCGTGGCCTCCACCACCGCCGTGCAGCAATTCGTCACGAAAGGTCGTCTGTGGCAGCCGCAAAGTCCGCATCCCGACGCAGCGTCGCCGACGCCGACACCGACAGCGCCGCCCCCAGCGGACCGGTCGGTGTCGTCACCGCCGCGCCTGACGCTCCCGAGGCGCCGGCCCGGAAGAAGGCCACGCGCTCCGCCAAGGGCACCAAGGCCGCCACGAAGACTGCGCCCGCCAAGGGCAAGGCCGCGGCTCCGGCCGAGGCCCCGGACGGTGTCGAGGCCGAGGGTCCCGACAGCGTCGACCTCGAGAGTCTGGACGGGGCCGACCTCGAGGTCGCCGCCGTCCCCGAAGGCGCCGAGATCGCCGAGGAGGTCGTCGTCCTCGCCGCGGACAGCGTCGAGCTCGCCGAGGACGTCGCGGAGGAGCCCTCCGAGGAGGACAAGAAGTCCGGCGACTTCGTCTGGGACGAGGAGGAGTCCGAGGCGCTGCGCCAGGCGCGCAAGGACGCCGAGCTCACCGCGTCCGCCGACTCGGTCCGCGCGTACCTCAAGCAGATCGGCAAGGTGGCGCTGCTCAACGCCGAGGAGGAGGTCGAGCTCGCCAAGCGCATCGAGGCCGGCCTCTACGCCTCCGAGCGGCTCCGCAAGGTCTCCGAGGCCGAGCAGCAGCTCGGCACCCAGATGCGCCGTGACCTCCGCTGGATCGTCCGCGACGGCGAGCGCGCCAAGAGCCACCTCCTCGAGGCGAACCTCCGCCTCGTGGTGTCGCTGGCCAAGCGCTACACCGGTCGCGGCATGGCCTTCCTGGACCTCATCCAGGAGGGCAACCTCGGCCTGATCCGCGCGGTCGAGAAGTTCGACTACACCAAGGGCTACAAGTTCTCGACCTACGCGACGTGGTGGATCCGCCAGGCCATCACCCGCGCGATGGCCGACCAGGCCCGCACCATCCGCATCCCGGTGCACATGGTGGAGGTCATCAACAAGCTCGGCCGCATACAGCGTGAGCTGCTCCAGGACCTGGGCCGCGAGCCCACCCCGGAAGAGCTGGCCAAGGAAATGGACATCACCCCGGACAAGGTGCTGGAGATCCAGCAGTACGCCCGGGAGCCGATCAGCCTCGACCAGACCATCGGCGACGAGGGCGACTCGCAGCTCGGCGACTTCATCGAGGACTCCGAGGCCGTCGTGGCCGTCGACGCGGTGTCCTTCACGCTGCTGCAGGACCAGCTGCAGTCGGTCCTCGCGACGCTCTCCGAGCGCGAGGCCGGCGTGGTGCGCCTGCGCTTCGGCCTCACCGACGGCCAGCCCCGCACCCTCGACGAGATCGGCCAGGTCTACGGCGTCACGCGCGAGCGCATCCGCCAGATCGAGTCGAAGACGATGTCGAAGCTGCGCCACCCCTCCCGCTCCCAGGTGCTGCGCGACTACCTCGACTAGTCGATCTCAGTATTTTCTCCGACGGCGGCACAGCGGGAAAGCAGGCGCCGACGGAGGTGCCGTCAGCCGGTGGCGCGGGCGACGAGGACACGGCGGCTGGTGGTGTCGGCCTTGCCGAAGACGGTCTTGAGGTGCGCGTTGACGGTGTGCTCGGTCATGCCCAGGGCGCGGGCCGTGCCGCGGGTGTCGGCGCCCGAGATCAGCATGCGCAGGAGCGCCCCCTCGCGCGGGCTCAGCCCCAGGGTTCGCGTGTAGATGTCGGTGCGCTCGACCGGGGTGGGCCTCTCCAGAGTCACCGCGATCGTGGGGTCGCCGGGCTCTCCGCTGATGCGGGCGGCACGCACGCTCAGCCATCGGCCCGGTGTCGTCCCGTTCGTTCTGTCGGCGCCGTCGGGTACGGCCGCTGTGGCGTGCAGCCGGGCGATCGGCGGCTGGGAATCGACGCCGGCCTCGACCGCGAGCAGCTGCGCGGCAACGTTGAGCGCGACAGCCGGGACCGGAGCTCGGTCTGATGGCGTGGGTAGCAGTGCTCGTAAGGCTGTGTCGGTATGTGAGGTCTGGGCCCGAGGGACCAGGTCGTCGGAGAGCAGCAGCACGACGGGCCCATCGGCGGCTCCGACGCCCGGGGTGGCCAGGAACGTCCTGGCGAGGCTCGTGCGCAGGGCCCGGGTGATCTCGGGGAGGACCGTCCTGAGGAAGGCGGTCTCGTCGGGGCGGAACCGGCTCGTGCGCCACAGGTCGAGGAAGCCCCAGCAGCCGTAACGGTCGCGCAGCACCGTCGACGCGATGTCGCCGATCCCGTGGCGTTCGAGGAACCGGCGCCATGGCGCGTCCGTGTCGGAGGCCGCCGCCAGGGTCGCGACTTCGCCGGTGCGCAGCGTCGTCCAGCGATTGACCGGGTTGAGGTACTTCAGCCGGATGAGCGTCGGTAGTTCCTCCAGTGCGGGGACCTCGGCGAGCGGTGAGGCACCCACGGCGGTGACCGGGTCGGTCACCACCCACACGTAGGCGTCGAACGGCACCGCGGCACGAATCGCGGACAGGACGGCGGCCCGTAGGCCCCGGTCGTCGTCGTGGGCGGCGTCGCAGGCGCGCTGGACCCGGTCCCGCACCGAGGCTGCACCGTCCATCACAGGCCCAGGTTAGGGGCCCGGGGCGGATCCCGGACCTCCCAAGAACTGGGGATGCCGGCCCCTGGACAGGCAGTCATAGCGTCGTCGGCACGCGCACGACCCATGGAGGTCTCGATGTACACACTGATCGTTTCCATGACTCTCGACCCGGCCCAGCCCGGGGAGGTCGAGCGGCATTTCCATGAGGACGTCCGGCCGTGGGCGGTCGCTCAGCCGGGGTTCGTGCATGGACGCTGGCTGCGCAGCGGTGACGGCCGTGTCGGTCGGGGCGTGGTGACGTTCGCCTCGGCGCAGGACGCGCAGAACGCCGCCGCGGGTCCGCGCGCAGCGCCGCCCGGTCGGGCCTGGTCGATCGACTCCGTCGAGATGTTCGAGCAGGTCGAGGAGACCGCTGGGGAGCGAACGTAGACCGACCGCGTTCGGGCGGTGGGCTCAGCAGGCGACGCAGCGACTGACTCGATCCCCCGGCAGAGACGTACACGTTCACCGGTCGACGGCACCCGGGCGGCGTAGCGCGATCTCGTTGAGTGACGTGTTCCACTCGACCGTCGTAGGACCGCAGACGTTCGTCGGGGGGATTCCGTGCCGTTGCTGCCGCCAGATGTCGTCGCCCGTCTGCGCCCTCACGTGATCAATCTGAACCAGGGTCGTCTGTCCTCCGGTGGCTCCTACGCCACCAGCGACGCCGACGTGCAGGAGATTTTTCGAACCCACCTGCCGACGTGGCTCGAGACCGCCGGTTCACCGTCCGTCGTCATCTGGGCGCACGGCGGCCTCGTCGACGAATCGGCGGGCCTGGACATCGCGGTCGACCAGGTGCAGTGGTGGTTGGACAACGGCGTCTACCCGATCTTCTTCGTCTGGGAGAGCGGTCTGATGGAGGCCCTCGGCCAGCTCGTCGGCCGGCAGGAGGACACCCGCTCCATGGCCCGGGACCTCTGGGACCTGACGACGGATCCTCTCGCCGAGGCGGCCGCGCGGGCGTTCGGCGGGCCGAAGGTGTGGTCGGCGATGAAGAGGAGCGCCGAGATCGCCTCGCAGGACGACGGCGGGGCGACCCGGGCCGCGACGCTGCTGAAGGCGCTGGTCGATGACGGCCATTCGGATCTCCAGCTCCATGCCGTGGGCCACAGCGCAGGCGCGATCTTCCATCGGCATTTCCTGCCCCGCACGAAGGCACTCGGCCTCCCGGCGTTCCGGACACTGTCGCTCCTGGCGCCGGCGATCACCGTCGACGCGTTCACGGAGGGCCTGGCACCGCTGCTCGGTGACCACATCACGTCACTGACGATGTACACCATGCACCGGGAGCTCGAACGAGCCGACGTGTGCAAGGCCGGGGGCGTGGCCTTCTACCACAAATCCCTGCTGTACCTGATCAATCGAGCTCTCGAGCCCGAAGCCGGCACACCGATCCTCGGACTCGAGGACTCCGTCAACGCGGATGCCGACGTCCGGGACCTCTTCCAGGTCGACGGCGCCCCCGGCCGAGCCTCGATCGTGTGGTCGATCACCGAGGGCAGATCGTCGTCGACGTCGCACGGCGGATTCGACAACGACGGCGACACGATGAACAGCCTGGTCCGCGACATCCGCCAGCTCGCCGAGCCCACGGTCCCGTACGTCGAGACGACCCGGACCATGGCCTCCCACGGACGCCCTCCCGGGCGGCCGCCGAGCCCGGCACGGGAGCGAGCGACGAAGCGGGCGCTCTGCATCGGTATCAACGCCTACCCGGCACCGAACGCCCTGAGCGGCTGCGTCGCCGACACCCGGGAGTGGGCCGACGTCCTGGGCAGCCGGGGGTTCGAGGTCACGACGCTCCTCGACCACGAGGCGACGCGGGAGGCGATGCTCGAGGCGATCCGTCAGCTCGTCGCCGCGACCGTCCCCGGGGACGTCGGCGTGCTCCAGTACTCCGGCCACGGCACCCAGGTCGCCGACACCGACGGCGACGAGAACACCGACCACCTCGACGAGGCGATCGTCCCGGTCGACCTCGACGAGGGCGCGTTCATCATCGACGACGACCTGCGACGCATCTTCGCGGCCGTCCCCTCGGGCGCGAACCTGACGTGCTTCATGGACTGCTGCTTCTCCGAGAGCAACGCGAGGTTGCTGCGCCTCGAGCAGCCGCGGACCCGGACGAGCACGGCGCGGGCCCGGTTCCTGCCGCGATCGAAGGGCCGTGACCAGCAGCACCGCGTCTACCGCCAGGCCCACCGCTCCCCGCGGCAGACGAGCCCGGCCCTCGGGACACTCCCGATCACGAACATCTCCTTCTCGGCGTGCCGCGACTTCCAGGTCGCGCTGGAGAGCGACGGGCACGGGCATTTCACCGCGGCAGCCACGCGCCTCCTGCGCGAGTCCGACGCGGCCACCTGGACCAACGCCGAGTTCTTCCAGCGCATCCTCGGGACCATCGAACCGGGCCAGACCCCCACGCTCGAGCCCGCAGGCGACAGCCGGCTCCTCCTGGCGGCCTACCGATCGGCTCCTCTCCCGCCCTGACCGGGCTGATCCCGCCGGCCACAGGGCTGGTCGCCTACGATCCGCCCACCGCGACGTCGGGCCGGGAGGGTGGGAGACCGTCGATCATCAGGGTGAGGGTGAAGTCGAACCGGTCGTGGCCCTCGCCCGCGGTGATCTCGGTGGCGTGACGGCTGATGTGGGGGAAGGTCCCGGCGGGCAGGGCAGCGAGCCTGCGCTGCAGTTCGTCGCGGTCGAGGACCCAGGCGGCGTCGTCCTGTGCGGATCGCCGGCGCGCGATCGACGCCTCGAGGCAGTAGGCGGCCACGTACAGCAGGAGGGCGTCGACGGCCCACGCGGCGGCCTGTGGGGCGACGCCACCGGCGAGCAGGATCGCCAGCATCCCCTCGCTGACGCGGAGGATCTCGAGGTCGGTGGGGGCCATGGCGAGCGCGGCGCGCGAGATCCCGGGGTACCGCAGGTACTGGTCGCGGACCCGGACGCACACATCGCGGACCTGCGTGCGCCAGGCGGCGGGGTCGGGCTCGGGGAGGGCGAGCTCGGCGCACAGCCGCCCGATGAGCAGCTCGTCGAGGTCGGCCTTGTTGACCACGTGGGCGTAGAGCGAGGCGGGTCCGGTGTCGAGCGCGACGGCCAACCGGCGCATGGTCAGTGCTTCGTAGCCCTCGGTCGCGATGACCTCCAGCGCGGTGTCGACGACCTGGTCCACCGTGATGGGAGTCGTGCGACGCCGCGGCCTCGTGTCGGCCGCGTCGGCTCCGGTCTCGGGGCCCGGCGGCCGGTGGCGCGCCGCGCGTCGCTCCCGCGGGTTCACCCCGCCACCCTAGCTTGACTCGAACGCCGTTCGTCTATAGAACAGTGTTCGTGAGCGTGGATGCGAGCGAGGACACGGACGTGACCGTCGTGGGCGCCGGGCCGGTGGGCCTCGTGCTCGCCGCCGAGCTGGCGCTCGCGGGCGCGTCGGTGCAGGTCCTCGAACGACGGGCCGAGCCGGACGTGGCGATGAAGGCACAGTCGATCAACGTGCCGACGGCCGAGGCACTCGACCGGCGCGGTCTGCTGCCGGCCGCCGAAGCGGTTCAGCGGGAGACGCTCGAGAGGGTCGGGTCGTTCGTCCCCGGCAACGGCCGACCTCCCGCTGACGGCGGGCCGGCGCCCGCGTCCCGGTTCACCGGGCACTTCGCCGGGATCGTCCTCGACGCCGACCTCGTCGTCTGGGCCGATCCCGACCTCGCCGCGCACGTCGCGGCGGACGGAGCACGGATGGTGCCGCAGCGTCAGCTGGAGGCGCTGCTGGCCGCCCACGTCACGCGGCTCGGCGTCGTGGTCCGGCGCGGGGTGGAGGTCACCGGGCTCGAGGACACCGGCGACGGCGTGCTCGTCGGCACCCTGTCCGACCGCGGGGCCGGCGCGGTGCGCACCGGGTGGCTGGTCGGGTGCGACGGCGGGCACAGCGTCGTGCGTCGCCTCGCGGGCATCGACTTCCCCGGCACCGACCCCGAGATCACCGGCTACCAGGCCGTCGTCGACATCGCCGACCCGGAGAAGCTCGCCGACGGATGGGTGGTGTCGGCCCGGGGGGCGTACCGCTGCGGGCCGCAGCCCGGGCGGGTGGCCGTCATGGAGTTCGGCGACGCGCCGGCCGACCGCTCGGCGCCGGTCACCCTCGAGGAGGTGCAGGCCGGTCTGCGCCGGGTCTCGGGCACCGACGTCACGCTGAGCGCGCTGCGCGGCGCCGCGACCCGGTGGAGCGACACCACCCGCCAGGCCGCGACCTACCGCTCGGGGCGGGTGCTCCTGGCCGGCGACGCTGCGCACGTGCACCCGCCGTTCGGCGGCCAGGGGCTCAACCTCGGGGTCGGCGACGCGATGAACCTCGGGTGGAAGCTCGGAGCCGTCGTCGCCGGAGGGGCCCCCGCGGGGCTGCTCGAGACCTACGACGCCGAGCGTCGCCCCGTGGCCGCCTGGGTGCTGGACTGGACCCGGGCCCAGACCGGGATCATGCGCGGGGACCCGGGGTCGGTCGCGCTGCGGGGAATCGTCGCCGACCTGTTGAGCACCCGGGACGGCGCGACCTACGCGCTCAAGAAGATCGCCGGCGTCACCCAGCGCATCGACCTGCCCGGCGACCATCCGCTGGTCGGCCGGTTCGTCCCCGACCTGTGGTGCCGCGACGGCTCCCGTCTGGTCGACCACGGGCACGACGGGGGGTTCCTGATGCTCGATCGCACCCCGGACGGTGCGTTCGCCCGCCTCGCGACGACCTGGGGCGGGCGGGTACGCACCGTGATCGACGACCACGCCGACCACCCGCTGCCGGCCGGTGTGCTGGTCCGCCCGGACGGGGTAGTCGCCTGGGCCACCGACAGCACCGACGTCACGGACACCGAGGCCGGAACCGGCCTCGACGCCGCCCTGCACCGGTGGGCCGGGGCGCCGGCGCCCGCCCCGGCGCCCGCACCGGAGCCCGAGCCGGTGGGCTGAGCCGTGCGGACCGCGGCATCCGGCCGTGCCGCGGGGGGCGTCCGGACGATGGCCGTCCGCGGTCCCGCGTTCCTAGACTCCTGACGTGACCACGAGCGCCGGAGCGGGCGGCGTCCGGCGCTCCCCGCAGGGTGGGCTCGCCGAGGTCCTCGACCTCGTGCTCGACAAGGGCCTGGTCATCGACGTCTTCGTCTCGGTGTCCGTGATCGGCATCGAGCTCCTGACGGTCGACGCCCGCATCGTCGTCGCCAGCGTCGACACCTACCTGCGGTTCGCCGCGGCCACCGACCGGCTCGACCTGCACGCCAAGGGCGGGCAGGGGCTGGACGGGCTCGCGGGATCGCTCACCGAGGACGTCACCCACGGCGCCGCGAAGGGCATCACGAAGGGCGTGCTGGACGCCGGCCACGAGATGTGGCGCGAGATCCGCGACGAACGCCGGGAGCGGCGCGCGCGGAGGTGACCTCCCCGTGCCGGTCGGCCACCGCCGGACGTCGCGCGAGGATCACCCCATGACCACGCTGTCCGAGCGGGTGCAGGCCGCGCTCGACATCCCGCTGCAGAGCGCCCTCGGCGCGCGCCCCGCCGACCCGGAGCGGCCCACCGGCGGCCTCCTGTTCCCCGTCGACGGCCTCGCGATCAACCCCGGCGGGACGCTGCACGCCGGCGCCCTCGGCGCGATCCTCGAGCTCCAGGGCTTCCTCACGCTGCTGCCGGAGCTGGCCGACGACGAGCACGCCGTCACCCACCACATCTCCACCCAGCTCCTGAGCCCCGGCCGGCGCGGCGAGGAGGTCCTCGTCACCGCGGCCCTGGAGCGGCGCACCAGGCGCCTCGGTTTCGTCACGGCCACCGCGACGGTCGGCGACCGGCTGGTGGCCCGCAGCCAGATCACCAAGTCCGTGATCCCGCTGCGCTGACCGGCTGCGATGCTGGCCCGATGACCGAGCCCGTCGCCGACGACCTCCCCGGCCCCGACCCCGCCGAGGTCCACCAGCGCTCCGTGGCCCTCATCCAGGGGATGGACGCCGGGGACCTGCCCGCCGTCGGTGCTCTGCTCGGTGAGCTCGCCGGGCCCGAGGAGTTCGCGGCGCAGGTGGTCAGCCTCGCGAGCCTCGCCCGGCTCCTGCTCGACCAGCGCGCCGACACCGCCCCCGGCGCCGACGAGGCCCGCGCCGCCGTCCTCCGCGAGCTCGCCCGCGCCCTGATCACCGCCGAGGGCGGCTGACCGCGAGGGAACCGTGCGACCATCGGGTGCGTCGGAGGAGGTGACATGACCAGTACCGCGGGGCCCCTGTGGCCCGACCACCTGCTCGACCTCGACGAGTGGGACGCCCTCGACGAGGAGATGACCAGGCGCGCCGAGCTCGTGGACGGGGTGCTCGTCATGGCGCCCAGTCCGTCCGGCCGGCACCAACGACTGGGGCGTCGTCTGGCCACCGCGATCGAGGACCAGCTCGGCCCCCGAGCTGTCGTCACCTCCGACGTCGACGTCGTCGTCGACCCCGGCCCGCCACCGACGGTCCGGCGGCCGGACGTCGTCGTGCTCCGCCCCGGGATCGACGATCGCGTTCACCGCTTCCACCCGGCCGACGTGCTCGCCGTCTTCGAGGTCCTCTCCCCCGGGACGCGACGCACCGACCGGGTGGCCAAGCTCGCCGAGTACGCCGAGGCCGGGATCGCCCACTACGGCCTGGTCGAGATCGGGCCGCCGACCACGCTGACGGAGTTCGTCCTGCGCGGGGACGCCTACGACCGCATCGCCGAGCACCGCGGTCACGCCGACCTCGCCCTCGGCGCGACGATCGATCTCGCCGCCCTGCTCTGACCCGCACGGTGTGCCCACGACGCGTCGGGCAGGATCGGGGGGTGAGCGCCCCCGAGGAGACCGCGCCCAGCGGCGACGCCCCGACCGACCCGACGCCCGCCGAGGACGCCGCGCTGGCTCGCGAGCTCGCCGACGCCACCGGGCACCTGCTGCTCGCCCTCCGGGACGAGACCCCGCCGGGCCGCGACCGGGAGTACCGCGGGGACGCCGAGGCCCACGACTTCCTCGTCGACGCCCTTTCCCACCACCGGCCCACGGACACGGTGCTCTCCGAGGAGGGCGCCCAGGACCCCTCCGGGCGCCGCGGGGCGCACCGGCTCTGGATCATCGATCCGCTCGACGGCTCCAGCGGCTACGGCCGCGGCGGCGACGAGTGGGGCGTGCACGTGGCCCTCGTCGTCGACGGTGTCCTCGTCGCGGGCGCCGTGGCCCTGCCCGCGCGCGGTGAGCTCGCCGACTCGGCCACCGTCGCCCCGCTGGCCGACACACCCGTCGACCCGGAGCGCCCCCTCACGGTGACCGTGAGCCGTTCCCGGCCGCCGGCCGAGCTGCGCCGACTCGCCCGGGCCTTCCCGGTACGCACGGTCGGTCTCTCGGCGGCCGGGGTGAAGACGATGGCCGTCGTCGACGGGCTCGTCGACGCCTACCTGCACTCCGGCGGCCAGTACGAGTGGGACAACGCCGCCCCCGCAGCGGTCGCCCAGGCCGCCGGGGCCCGGGTCACCCGCATCGACGGCCGCCCGCTGCCCTTCGGCGCCGACGACCCGTACTCCCCCGACCTGCTGATCGCGCGACCCGCCGTCCACGAAGCCGTGCTCGAGGCCCTGGGCGGGTCGTCGCGCTCCTAGTAACGCCAGCGCCAGGCCGCGAGCACGTCCTCGGTCTCGCGCTCGGCCGCCCAGGCGGCGTCGGCGCGGCGGACGGCGAGGAAGGCCCCGAGCCGCTCGGCACCGAGGGCGTCGGTCAGGCGGGGGCACGCGAGCAGGGCGGCCTCCTGCTCGGCCTGGGTGGTCGGGAGCGCCTCGACGCCGAGGGCGGCGCGCTCCTTCTTCTTCCACGTGCCCGGGTCGGAGGCGATCGGTGACGGCGGGACCAGGTTCTCCTCCACGCCGGCCACACCCGCGGTCAGCAGCGCGGTGAGGGCCAGGTAGGGGTTGGCGGAGGCGTCGGAGACCTTGAGCTCGACGTTGGCGTGGTCGGCACCCAGCAGCGGGGATCCCGGCACGAAGCGCAGCGGGGCCTCGCGGTTCTCCACACCCCAGAACGCGTAGGCGCCGGCGAAGAAGCCGGGACGCAGGCGGGCCAGCGAGCCGATCGAGGGCGCCGTGACCGCCGCCAGGGCGGGCAGGTCGCGCAGCAGCCCGGCGATGTAGGCGGTGCCGGCCGTCCCGCCTGGTCCCTCGGGGCCACCGGCGAGCAGGTTCTCCCCGTCGCGCCACAACGAGGAGTGCACGTGCCAGCCGTTGCCGGCGGCCTGCAGGGAGGGCAGCGGCGCGAGGCTGACCCGCAGGCCGTGACGGGCGGCGGCGCCCAGGACCGTCTGGCGGGCCAGGAGCTGCTGGTCGGCGGCGGTGACGGGATCGGTGGCGCCGAGGGAGAGCTCGACCTGCGCCGGCCCGTACTCGGCGTGCACCTGCCCGAGCTCCAGCCCGTTCGCCTCGGCGTCGCGGAGCAGGTCGGTGACGAAGCCGTCGATCTCGAGCAGGGCGTGCGGGCTGTACGCCGGGCCGTGGTGGGCGGGCACGAGGGCGCCGTCGGGGCTGGGCGCCGAGACGACGAACTCCATCTCGTAGCCCACCAGCGCCGAGTAGCCGCGCGCCGCGAGCCCGTCCACGGTCTCGCGCAGCAGCGTGCGCTGGTCGAACGGCCAGGCGGCGCCGTCGGCCGCGATCTGGGTCCCCGGGGCCCAGGCGAGCCCGGGCTGGCCCGCGAGGCGGGTCAGACGGTCCAGGTCGGGCACGAGCCGCACGTCGCCCGAGGGCGTCTCCAGACCCGGCGCGGCGTAGGTGATGGCGTCGTTGGTGTCGAACACCGCGAACAGCGTGGTGACCCCGACGCCCTTCTCGGCCGCCTGGGCCAGCGCGCCGACCGGGACGGTCCGCGAGCGCGGGATGCCGTTGTTGTCGGCCCACGCGACGGTCACGCCGGCGACGCCGGCGCGCCGCAGCTCCTCCACGAGTGCGCCCGCCCGCTCCACGGTGTCGCCCACTTCTGTCTCCGTCCTCCGTCCACGGCCCCGGCCCGGTGGCCGTCCGATGGCTCGCCCAGGCTAGCCAGAACGGCCCCGTGACCCGTCCCGACCCACCGGCCCGCGGTGGCGTGGACCACTCGTCGCTCGAGATCGACTCACGATCGGGTGGTGCGCCCCGTACCCCGTCACGAACGGTCTCTCACCTCCGATGAGCGGTACGTGACGGACGACAAAGCAGCCCGTGAACACGAGCGGTCGCGGGCGGGGTCTGACACAGTGGAAGAGCGACGGTCGCATGACCGGAGCTCGCGGGCCCGGACGTGTGTCCGGCGCCTCGACGGAGGGAGATGACGATGCCCGGAACCCTGACCCGGCCAGAACTCACCGCCACGGACCGCTGCGATCGCTGCGGTGCAGCGGCCAAGGTCCGCGCCGTGCTGCCCTCCGGTGGAGAACTCCTCTTCTGCGGGCACCACGCCCGCGCCCACGAGGAGAAGCTCAAGGAGCTGTCGGTGGACATGCAGGCTGGCGAGGTCGCATGACAGCCCTCTGACCAGCGACTTCGTCGCGACCCAGATCACTTCACCCGACGGGCGAGGACCACCACGGTCCTCGCCCGTCGGCGTGTGCGGACCCGGCGGCCACGCGCCCAGCCCGACCGGTCGATCTCGGGGTGATCGACACCGGGCCGGGGGCGACCGCCCGGCGGGCGGACCCGTGTTCCTCCGGTCCCGGGCACCGCGACCGCGGAGCCGGCCGCCGGCCCCCCGCCGAGGGAGATCCGGCGCTCGCCGCCGCCACCGCCGGGTGACCTGGTCACGTGACGTGACCGTGAACGACGTGACGGCGCGGTGTCGGACGGCGACGACCGCGACGGGAGTCGATCACGTCAGGGTGTGATGTCAACCACACGTGCACAGCTAAACACGGTCGGTCACCGCCACGACCGCAGGGTCGCGATCCGCTCCTCGATCTGTTCCTCGGACGCCATCGGCGTCGCGGGGCCTCCGCAGTGGCGGCGGAGGTCGCCGTGGATGACGCCGTGCGGCTTGTGCGTGCGGTGGTGGTGGGCGGCGACGAGGGCGTTGAGCTCGCGGCGCAGGCCCTTGAGGCGCTCGGCCACGCCGGCCTCCCGCCTCACCGACACGGGGGCCGGGGTGGTCGCCACGGAGCCCTGGACGGGGTCGTGCTCGGCGGCCGGCTCCGCGGCGCGGTCCAGCTGCTCGGACTGGCGGCGGCGGAGCAGATCGCGCACCTGGTCGGGCTCGAGCAGTCCCGGGAGGCCCAGGTAGTCCTGCTCCTCGGCGCTGCCCGTGACCACCGCGGTCCCGAACGAGGACCCGTCGTAGATCAGCTGGTCGAGCTCGGCCTCGGCCGACAGCGCCGTGAACGCCTTCTCCTGCTCGCCGGGCTCGTCCTCGGTGCGGTTGGCGGCGTCGAGCAGGTCGTCCTCCCAGCCCTCCTTCGGCCGGTGCGGCTCGCCGAGGACGTGGTCGCGCTGGACCTCGAGCTCGCTGGCCAGCGAGAGCAGCGACGGCACGCTGGGCAGGAACACGCTCGCGGTCTCGCCCGGGCGCCGCGACCGCACGAACCGCCCGACGGCCTGGGCGAAGAACAGCGGGGTGGACGCGCTCGTGGCGTAGACCCCGACGGCGAGGCGCGGGACGTCGACGCCCTCGGAGACCATCCGCACGGCGACCAGCCAGCGGGCGTTCGACCGCGAGAACTCCGCGATGCGCCCCGAGGCCCTCGGGTCGTCGGAGAGCACGACGACCGGCTCCTCGCCGGCGAGGCGCCCCAGGATCTGTCGCGTAGGCCTTCGCCGTGGTGTGGTCGGTGGCGATGACCAGGCCGCCCGCGTCGGGCACCCCACCGGCGCGGAGCTGGGTCAGGCGCGTGTCGGCGGCCTGCAGCACGGCGGGCATCCAGTCGCCGCCCGGGTCGAGGGCGGTCCGCCAGGCGCGGGCGGTCTGCTCGGCGGTCAGGGGCTCGCCGAGGCGGGCGGTCATCTCCTCCCCCGCGCTGGTGCGCCAGCTCGCCTGGCCCGAGTAGGCCAGGAACACCACCGGGCGCACGACGCCGTCGGCCAGGGCGTCCGCGTAGCCGTAGGAGTGGTCGGCCCTCGAGCGCAGCGCGCCCGTCGAATCGGGCTCGTAGGTGATGAACGGGATCGGGCTGTCGTCGCTGCGGAACGGCGTCCCGGTCAGCGCGAGGCGCCGGGCGGCTCCCGCGAACGCCTCCCGGGTGGCCTCCCCCCAGGACTTGGCGTCGCCGGCGTGATGGATCTCGTCGAAGATCACCAGCGTGCGGCGGCCCTCGGTGCGGTTCATGTGCAGCACCGGGTGCGCGGCGACCTGCGCGTAGGTGACCGCGACGCCGCGGAAGTCGGTGGAGGTGCGCCCGACGGCGTTGGAGAACTCGGGGTCGACGGCCAGGCCCACCGCGCCGGCCGCCTCCGCCCACTGGTGCTTGAGGTGCTCGGTCGGGCAGACGATGGTCACGGTGTCGACCGAGCGGTCGCCGAGCAGCTCGGCGGCCACGCGCAGCGCGAACGCCGTCTTGCCCGCCCCGGGGGTGGCCACCGCCAGGAAGTCACGGGGTCGGTCGGTCAGGTACCGGGTCAGCGCGCGCCGCTGCCACGTGCGCAGCGGCCGCGTGCCGGCCGGTTCAGCGCCGCTCGCGCGGGTGCTCAAGGGCCCTCCGGGGCGGGACGTCGGTCGTGGGGACGGCCAGAGGCCCTACTCCCCGCCGTCGTCCCCCTTGCGGAGCTTGTCGAAGATCTCCTTGCACTCGGGGCACACCGGCGACCCGGGCTTCGCGGACTTCGTCACGGGGAACGTCTCGCCGCAGAGCGCGACCACCATCGACCCGGTGACCGCCGATTCGACGACCTTGTTCTTCCGGACGTAGTGGAACATCTTCGGGGTGTCGTCCCCGGTCGTGTCCGTGCCCTGCTCACGCGTCTCGGGAAGCACCGCGGTCTGGCTCATGACCCCATGATGCCCCACGCCGGACGCCCCCGGGGCGCCCGGGCGGGCGGACCGCGAGCCCTGCTCCCGACCTGCGGCGGCACGACCAATCGCACCGAACGGCCACCACGCGCTCGGCCGTGCTGTCACGGTGACTCCCGTTACGCCCACCGCGCCCGAGGAGCCGTCATGACCGTGGCCCGCCCTCTGACCGGTCGGTGGCCGGTCGCGCCGACCCCCGCGGACGCCTCCGCGCTGGCCCTGATCCCAGCGGTGGCCGTCCGCCCGACCGCCGCCCTCGTCCGGGTCGGCCTGCACCTGCTGCTCGCCGCGCTGCCCCTGCTGACCATCTCGGCACACGTGTTCGGGCTCGTCCCGATGCACGTGTCCGCGGGGCTGCTCGTGGTCCCGCTCCTGATCGTGGTCGGGCTGCTCGCCCTGTTCTCCCCCGCCGGCGAGGAGCAGCTGGTCGGGCGTGCGGTGGCGTGGGGCATCGTGGCCACGCTGATCTACGACGTCGTCCGGCTCGACACCGTCTACCTGCTCGGCTGGTGGGGCGACTTCATCCCGACGGTCGGCAGCTGGATCCTCCACACCGGTCCCGCGCCCGGCGTGGGCGACGGGATCGTCGGCTACCTGTGGCGCTACGTCGGCGACGGCGGTGGCATCGGGGTCACCTTCTTCGTCCTCGCCGCCGCCACCGGGCTGCACCGCCGGGGCACGCGCACGACGGTCGCCGCCGCGGTGGTGTTCGCGGTGGTGCCGGTGTGGGCCGGTCTCATCGCCACGGTGGCGCTCGCCCCGCGCGGGCAGTCGCTGATGTTCCCGCTCACCGCCACGACCGTGTCGCTCTCGCTGCTCGGCCACCTCGTCTTCGGCCTCGTCCTCGGTCTCGGCTGCGCCCGCTGCGGCGACCTGCAGCGCTGGTGGCCGTGGGCACCGGTGGTCGACCTCGACGCCCTGATCGCCCGCGGGCGGGCCGTCGTGTACCCGGTGGTCCCCCCGCGTCCCGCTCCGCCCGCACCCCGCCCGCCGCGGCCCGCGCTCGCTCCCGCCGCGGTCCCCCGCCCGCTCGATCCGGAGCGCACCGTCGTCCATCCCCCCCGACCGCGTCGCTTCCCGGAGGGTCCCGGTCCGGGAGCCGTCCGCCGACCGGCACCGCGCCGCGCGGAGGCGCCGTCGACCCCGCCGCGGCGGCCGGCCGCATCCCGACCGGCGCACGCTCCGAGCGCCCCGTACGCCCTCTCCGACGGGTGGGGGCCCCCGGAACGGGCGAGCCGCGGCACACCCGTGGGCCGCGGACCCGGGCCCGTCGCGGCGTCCACGACCAGTTCCGTCAAAGCGGCCCCGGCCGGCGGTCCACGTCGCTAGCGTCCGCACCGGTGCAGGGACGAGGCGCGGGGAGGCAGGGCGATGAGCGAGTGGTCGTCGATGCCGCCCCCGCCGTGGCACCGCTTCTCCCGCCCGGTCAAGGTCCTCGCGCTCGTGACCGTCGCGGTCCTCGTGGTGTCCGGGCTCGTCACCGGCGTCGGCGGCCCGCGCGCCCTGCTCAGCGGCGGGGTCTCGCTCGTCGCCGGCAACGACGACCCGGGAGGCTCCGGGTCGGACGACGACTCGGGCGATGCGGGGTCGGACGACGACGGCGGCGACTCGGCGAGCTCCGATGACGACGACGGCGGGAACTCGGCAGGCGGGAACTCGGCTGGCGGGAACTCCGACGGGAACGGCGGGGGTGACTTCCCCGGTCGTGACCAGATCGGGCGGGCGGGCGCCGACGAGTACGTCGACATCCGCAACGTCGCGGCCAACGGTGGGCGGGGCGAGGGCGGGGAGTTCTCCGGCGGCAGCTACTCGATCCGCTGTGGGCTCAGCGACCACAAGAACTCGGACAACCCCATCATCGCTCCGGGGGTCCGCAACGGTGCACAGCACACCCACGACTACGCGGGCAACGAGGGCACCAACGCCGCGTCCGAGGCGAACACCCTCGAGGAGTCCTCGACGACCTGCACGAACGGCGATCGCTCGCCCATCTTCTGGCCGGTCCTGCGTGACCTGCAGGGCGTCGGACCCGACGTCGGCGCGGACGGTGGCAGCCTCGACGGCAACGTCGGCTCGTTCGTGGAGCCGACGTCGATCGACTTCACCTTCCACGGGCACGGCAGCCGTCGCGCCGAGGCCATGCCGCTGAACATCGCGCTGGTGACCGGGTCGGCGAAGGCCGGCACGAAGAACGGCGAGGGCGCCAACGCCAAGTACACCTGCTCGGGCTCCACCGGCCGGATGACCGAGCTCTACCCGATGTGCCCGCAGGGCTCCTCACTGATGCGGGTGTTCGATTTCCCCAGTTGCTGGAACGGCCAGGACCTCGACTCCGAGGACCACGCCAGCCACATCGTCTATCCCGACGCCGACGGCGAGTGCGCCGACGACCTCATCCCCGTGCCCGCCCTCCGGTTGACGGTCACCTACGACGACCCGCCGGCCGGTCGGACGTTCGCGATCGACAGCTTCCCCGAGCAGCAGCACAACCCGATCACCGACCACGCGCTGGTCGAGTACCTGTCCACCGAGAACCGAGCCGAGCAGGGCGTGGAGTGCATCAACAGCGCCCGGCGCTGCGTGCAGGGCCAGACCGAGAACGCCCAGGCGCAGGGGTCGAACGCGAGCAGCGACCGCATCCCGCCGTCACGGACCTTCACCCACGCCCTGGCCACCCACGCCGATCACGGCGCCGGCCACGGCCACGGCTCACGCCGCCGGCTGACCCTCAGCTCTCGGTGCGGCGGTCGCGCGCGTCGAGCACCTCGGCCGCCTCGATGATCTGACGGTCCGACACCGGTTCGACCTCGCGCGCGCCGCGCCGGTAGCGGTTGGCCTTCTCGGCCTTCTTCGGCGGGCGGTCGTTGGCGATGAGCACCGCGACCCAGGGCAGCGGCACGGACAGGACGATGAACGCGACGGCGACGAGCGGCAGGTTGAACCCGATCCCGAAGACGCCGGCGAGGAGCAGGCACGGGATGCGACACGCCATGATCAGCGAATAGCGCTTCTTGCGCGCCGCGAACTCCTCGTCGTACGAGGGGGCCGCTTGGGTGATCAGGATCGGGCCGTCGTCGTCATGACGTCGGTTCACGCACATCGCCTCCTGGGCCACTGTCCCACGCGGGTGCCCGCCCCGCGCGCCCTGACACGTGGAGCGGTCAGGCGGTCGGGGTCGTGGCCTGGGCCTTCTTCGCGGCCTTCTGCGCCTGCTTGAACTGGCGGACCTCGCCGAGGGTGGTCGGATCGACGACGTCGGCGATCGAGCGGCGCGACCCGACGTCGCCGTAGGCACCCGCGGCCTCGCGCCAGCCGTCCGGGGTCACGCCGCACTGCTTGCCGAGCAGCGCGGTGAAGATCTGGGCCTTCTGCGCGCCGAAGCCGGGCAGGCTCTGGAGGTTGGCCAGCACCTCGCGGCCGCTCGAGGCGTCGGACCAGAGTCGCTCGGCCTCGCCGCCCCAGTCGTCGACGATCAGACGGCACATCGCCTGCACCCGCTCGGCCATCGACTTCGGGTAGCGGTGCAGCGCGGGCGGTCCCGTGAACGCCGCGACCAAGGCGGCGGTGTCGTGATCGGCGATGCCCGCGGCCGTCAGGGGCCCGATCCGCGACTCGAGCAGGGCGGGCGAGGCGAACGCCCGCTCCATCGGGAACTGCTGGTCGAGCAGCATCCCGATCAGCAGCGCGAGCGGGTTGGCGCTCAGGACGGCGTCCGCGTCGGCGTCCTGGGCGAGGGTGAGGTCGGGCACCGTCACAGCCTCGCAGAAGGGGTCATGCCACCAGAAGGTCCTTGGCCAGCACGACGAAACGGAAGTCGGGCGCGATGGGCTCGCCGACGCCCTCCGCGCCGTACGGGAACGGGCGCATCTCCCCCGTGGGCACGTAGCCGCGGCGGACGTACCAGTCGATCAGCTCGCGGCGCCGGTCGATGACGCACATCTCCATGGTCGCCGCGCCCGCGGCGCGGGCGTGGTCCTCGGCCGCGACGAGCAGGGTGGAGCCGATCCCGCCGCCCTGGGTGCCGGGCCGGACGGCGAACAGGCCGAAGGACGCGGCCGCCGAGCCGGGCTCCTGGGTGACCGCCGCGCAGCCGAGCATGTCGCCCGGCGACGAGCACCGTGATCGACGGGTCGGCGAGGTCGGCGGCGAGCAGGGCGCGGGTGGTGCGCGGCCCGGTGATGAGGTCGGCTTCCGAGGTCCAGCCCTCCCGGCCGGAGGGTCCGCGGTAGGCGGCGTGCACGAGGGCGAGCAGGGAGTCCACGTCGGCGGCGTCGGCGACACGGACGGTCAGCGGAGCGGTCACGGCGAAGCAGTCTCCCCCGTGCGGAGGTTACTGGCTGGTATGGAGGCGGGACGGCGACGTACCAGCCAGTAACCCGGGGTCCGGCGATGTCGGGTCCGGCGGTGTCGGTGTTGATGTCGGCTCGAGCTGGCCCAGCCCGCGATCGGTGTCCGCCGGGGTGCGGCGCACGAGCGGGATGCCGCGGGCCCACAGGGCGATGCCCCGGCGGCGGATGGCCGCCGAGACCCGCAGGGTCACCATCGGGTGGCGCGCCGCCGCGGAGAGGATCCCCCGCACGGAGGCCGGGCGCCGCTGACCGCGCAGCGTGGCGACGAAGGCGGTGGCGCCCTCGCGGCGCAGCACGACGGTCGCGGAGAGGGTCTCGCCCGGCTCGGGGACGCGCATCCGGTACTCGCCGTCGACGGTGAAGAACGGCGAGACGTAGAAGTCCTTGTCCACCCGGGCGCGCCCGGCGGCGGGGTCGGCGCCGTCCGCCGCGACGTCGAGCAGGTAGTGGTGGCGCCCGCCGTAGGTGTTGTGGACCTCGGCGACGACGTCGGTGACCGCGCCGTCGGCGTCGTGGCACCAGTACAGCGTGATCGGGTTGAACACGTGGCCCAGGACCCGGGCGTGCGCGAGCATCGTGATCCGCCCGGCCGGGCGCTCCCGGCCCCGGGCGACGAGGAACGCCTCGAGGTTCTCCCGCAGCGTGCGGGCCGGGTCGCCGATGTGGTCGCCCGCCCGGAACCGGGCCAGCGGCGCCAGGATGCGCGGAAGGCGCGGGAGGTCGTCGAGGTCGACGAGCCACAGGTACATCCGGTGCGTGAACGAGGAGTCCTCGCGCTCGAGGCGGCGGTGGCCGACCTCGACGTCGTAGAGCGCGGTCGTCGTCCCCGCCCTCACCACGACACCCCGAGGGCCTCGGCGGCGCGCACCCCCGAGGCGCATCCGTCCTCGTGGAAGCCCCAGCCGTGGTAGGCACCGGCGAAGGCGAGGCGGTCGTCGTTCAGCGCGGGCAGCCGGCGCTGCGCGGCCACCGACTCCGGGGTGTAGACGGGGTGCTCGTACACCATGCGGGAGATCACGCGGGCGGGGTCGACGCGGTCCGTGGCGTTGAGGGTGACCACGTGGGTCTCGCCGTCCGGTCCGAGCGGCAGGCGCATGAGCCGGGTCATGTCGTAGCTGACCAGCACCTCGTCCCGACCCGGCACGCGGAGCAGGTTCCACGCGGCGCGTGCGCCCGCGGCGCGGGGCAGCACCGAGGTGTCGGTGTGCAGCCAGGTCTCGTTGCGTGAGTACGTGAACGCGCCGAGCGTGGCGGTCTGTTCGGGCGTGGGCGCGGCGAGCATGCCGAGGGCCTCGGGGGCGTGTGCCGCGATCACGGCGCGGTCGAAGCGGCGCTCGACGTCGGCGTCGTCGCGGACGCGGATCTCGGTCGCCGGAGCGGACCACCGCGCGCACCGGGGTGGACACCTCGACCGCCGAGAGCCCCTTCGCGGCGCGCTCGACGTAGGTGCGGGAGCCGCCGGTCACCGTCTTCCACTGGTGCGAACCGCCGACCGCGAGCATCCCGTGGTTGTCCAGGAACGCGAACAGGTAGCGGGCGGGGTACCGGCGCGAGAGCTCGGGGCCCGAGGACCACACCGCCGAGACCACGGGGACGGCGAACATCTCGACGAAGTAGTCGGAGTAGCCGCCGGCGTCGAGGAACTCGCCGAAGGTGACGTCCTCGCCGAGCGGCGACTCGCCGTCGAGGACGGCGTGCGCCTCGCGGTGGAAGCGCAGGATCTCGCGCAGCATCCGCAGGTAGCGCGGGTGCGCGAGGTTGCGGGGCTGGGCGAACAGGCCGCGCGCCCCACGGGCGCCCGCGTACTCCAGACCGGTGGCGTCGTCGCGGACGCTCATGGTCATCTCGGAGTCCTGGGTGGCCACCCCGAGCTCGGCGAACAGGCGCAGCAGGTGCGGGTAGGTCACCTCGTTGTGCACGATGAACCCCGAGTCGACGGCGAGCGTGCCGACGTCGTGGGTGTGCGCGTGCCCGCCGAGGCGGGCGTCGGCCTCGAAGAGGGTCACGTCGTAGCGCCGGGACAGGACGTGCGCCGCGGTCAGACCGGAGACTCCCGCCCCGATGACGGCCACCCGCTCACGCGTCGACATACCGCATCCTCGATCTCGTCATCGGCCGGCCAGGGGCACCGAGAGCCCCGCCGGGGCTCCGGCCTCCATGGCGTTCGCCACCGCCGGTGCCGGCGGTTCGAGTCCGAGCTGCGCCAGCGCGAAGCGTGTGACGAGATCGTGCCACTCGCCGGCCCGCCGCAGCATGGAGTGGCCGTCGCCGTGGACGTCGAAGCGGGCGACCCGGTCGGACACCGTCGCGATCTGCCCGGCGAACCACAGCGACGCCGCGGGGTCGGTCATCCGCTCGCGGTCGCCGTGGGCGATGAGCACCGTCTGACCCGCCAGGTGACGGTACGGCTCGCCGCGCTCGAGCCACGGCGCGAGCGCGGCGACCCCGGCGACGCCCGGGTCCCCGCCGACGCGCAGGGCCGCGCGACCGCCCATGGAGTGCCCGACCAGGACGACGGGCACGTCGCCGTACCGGCGCTCGATCTCCGCGAGGGCCCAGCGCGCGTCCCGGACGGGATCCAGGTCGGGCGCGTTCCAGCCGCGCACCCGGTAGCGCAGCAGCCCGACCGCCACGCCGCGGGCGGCACCGGCGCGGGCCACGGAGCGGGCGAAGGGCACCATCCGCAGGTAGGGCAGGCGGAGGCCGTCGGCGGACTCCAGCCCGCGCGCCCGCCCGCCGTGCAGGACGAGCACGGCGCCGCGGACGGGCGACGCGGCCGGCGGTCGGACGTCGTCGATGCGGGGCAGGCTCACGGGTGGTCACCTCTCGGGGGGCGGGCCACTCCCGGGGGCCGGCGAACTGGCCGGCTCCCGGGAGCGAACGGTCGGCGGATCACTGCAGGAATGCCCGGCCCGGGTGGCCGGGAGGAGGGATGACGCACATGAAGGTCGGAGACACCGCCCCCGACTTCGAGCTCGCCGACGACGAGGGCCGTGCCAGGACGCTGTCGGGACTGCTCGCCGACGGCCCGGTGGTGCTGTTCTTCTACCCGCTGGCGTCCTCGGGCGGCTGCACCCAGGAGAGCTGCCACTTCCGTGACCTCGCCTCGGAGTTCGCCGCCGTCGGGGCCCAGCGCGTCGGCATCAGCGCCGACTCGGTGGAGAAGCAGCGCACCTTCTCCACCGCGAACTCCTTCGACTATCCGCTGCTCTCCGACCCGGACGGCGCGGTGGCGAAGCAGTTCGACGCGAAGCGCTCGTGGCTGCCCGCGCTGCCGGTCAAGCGCAAGACCTTCGTCATCGACACCGACCGCACGGTGCTCGAGGTCATCAAGAGCGAGACGAAGATGGATCAGCACGCGGACTCCGCGCTCACCGTCCTGCGCGAGCGCCAGGGCGCCTGACGCGGTGGGGGCGGCCCGCGTCACGTGGCGCGGGCCGCCTTCGTCCCGGGCGGCAGTGGCAGGAAGCCCGAGGTGCGGCGGACGTACTCGTCGTACCCGGGCCGGTCCGACATCGACTTCTCGGTGAGCTCCTTGCCGGTCACGCTGATCAGCAGGTAGCTCATCAGGACCGGACCGACCACCGTGACGAGTGCGATCGGGTGCCCGGCGGCCACCAGGAAGATCCCCCACCAGACGCACAGGTCGCCGAAGTAGTTCGGGTGCCGGGTGTAGCGCCAGAGCCCGGAGTCCATCACCTGGCCCTTGTTCGCCGGGTCCGCCTTGAACCGGGCCAGCTGGGCGTCGCCGACGGACTCGAACACGAAGCCGACCAGCCACACCGCGGCGCCCACCGCGACCAGCGGGAGGACCGCCGAGCCCCGCACCATCGCCGCGAGCACCGGCAGCGACACCACGAGCATCACGCCGGCCTGCGGCAGGTAGACCTTGCGCAGCACGTGCGCGGTGACCGCACCCGGCGGGTGGTCGTCGCCGAGCATCGCCGCGTAGCGCGGGTCCTCGCCCTTGCCGTGGTTGCGCCATCCGATGTAGATCGCCAGGCGCAGCCCCCAGACGGCGACGAGCACCAGCACCGTCACGCGCACCGGGGTGCTGCCGGCCCCGAGCAGACCGGAGACCACGAACGCGACCGCGGCCACGAGGACGAAGCCGAGACCCCAGGTGACGTCGACGACGCTGTGGCGCCCCGACGCGCGGGCGACCACGAGCGTCGCGCCGAAGGCGACGACGATCGTGGCGACCGCGGCGGCGAGCAGCAGCCCGAGGGCGGCCAGGTCGAACCCGCCGGCGTGGGAAACGGAGTTCACGAGCCGGGCGTACCCGCGTTCGCGCCCTCCTGCACCGACACCCCCACCGTCCAGTCGTCCCTGGTGGCGGGCATCGCGGCGCGGCCGCGGTCGGTGGGGCGGGCGAGCAGGACCTGGTCGACGCCCATCCGGTTGCCCTCGAAGGCCAGAGCGCCGCCGACGAGGTAGAGCCGCCACATCCGCGCGCCGCGCTCGCCGACCAGCGAGACGGCCTCGTCCCACCGCGCCTCGAGCGCCGCGAGCCAGGCCCGGATGGTGGGGACGTAGTGCTCCCGCATGACGTGGACGTCGCGGACCTCGAGTCCCGAGCCCTGCAGGAAGCGCAGCGTCTCCCCCACCGGGCGCATGACCATGTCCGGGGTCACGTAGGTCTCGATGAACGCCCCGCCGCCGGGGGCGACCCGGTCGCGACTCATCTGCTGGACCAGCGCGCGGCCGCCGGGACGCAGCGCGCCGAAGAGCGTCGCGGCGAACGTCGGGTAGTGCTCGTCGCCGACGTGCTCGCCCATCTCGATCGAGCTCACGGCGTCGAACGGCCCGTCGACCGCGGTGATCCGCTCGGCGATGTCGCGGTAGTCCAGCAGGTCGACCTGCACCTTGTCGGCCAGGCCCTCGGCCCGGATGCGCGCGTTGACCTGGTCGCGCTGCTCGCGGGAGATCGTCACCGCGCGGACCTGCGCGCCGTGCTCGCGGGCGGCGTGGATGGCGAGCGAGCCCCAGCCGCAGCCGATGTCGAGCAGGCGCCGGCCCGGCGCGAGGTCGAGCTTGCGGCAGATCAGCTCGAGCTTCGCGTGCTGCGCCTCGACCAGGGTGCTGTCCTCCGAGGTCCAGTAGCCCGAGGAGTACGCCATCGACGGGTCGAGCAGCAGCTCGTAGAACGCGTTGCCCGCGTCGTAGTGGTGGGCGATCACCGCGCGGTCGCGCCGCTTGCTGTGCAGGCGTCCCGTGACCCTGATGGCCTCGGGGGGCGGCGCCGGCTTCGCGCCGACCAGGCCGAGTCGCACGGCCCGGGCCAGCAGCCCGGGCAGCTCGCCCACCCGCGGGCGGCGCGCGGCGATCGCCCCGGAGCGGATCAGCTCCCACATCGTGTCGAGTGCCTCGCCGAGGTCACCGTCGACGTCGAGATCGCCCGAGACGTAGGCGTGGGCGAGGCCCATCTCGCCGGGCTCCCAGAGCAGCCGGCGCAGCGCCCGCCGCGAGCGCAGCACGACCGTCGGCACCCCGGGTGCGGGCGCCGGCCCCGCCTCGCTGCCGTCCCACGCCCGGATCCGCACGGGCAGCGGTCCGTCGAGGAACCCGCCGACGGCCGACGCGATCCGTCCGGCCGCTCCGCTTCCACTCATGGACGTGGTCCTCTCGCTCTGCTCTCGACCTGCCTGCCGACGATCGCAGGACGTCCCGCGCCGGTTCGCCTTCTCGCACGAGGTGTCACGCAGCGCACGTGCCACCGCGCATCCGGCTCGTGCGCGTGTGTCATCCGGGTGATCCGTATACGGAACGTGGTCGAATCGTCCCGTGGTGGGGGTGGGGGTCAACGACGTCCCGATCGTGGGTGAACCTGTCGCGTACGGAGCAGGGTTCATCGCGCTGCTGGTCGTCGCGTTCTCGACCGTGGTGGGAGCGTATTTCCATACGTTCGCTCACGAGGGCGGCCACATGCTCGCGGTGGTTGGCACCGTCCGTCGGTTGACCGACTTCTGGATCTATGACGACACCGAGGGCCTCACCGAGCATGTGGGGCCTCGCGGGCAGGCCATCCGTCGCTTCTTCGTCACGCTGGCCGGCTATCTCTCGCCACCTTTGCTCGGCTTGGCCGGTGCAGCCCTGATCGCTGTCGGCAACCCGTGGGCCGTCCTCGTTGCCGCAGCGCTCTTCTCGATCCTGGCGCTCTTCCCGGCCAGCAATCCTCTGGCGTTCACGATCCCGTTCCTCGTCGTCGTCGGCCTCGGAGCCGCGCTGCTGAAGGGAACGGCGGCCGTTCAGGCGTTCGTGGCCACGCTGGTGGTCTGGTTCCTGTTGATCAGCGGACTCGTCGAGTCGATCAAGTTGCCGTCGAGCGGCGGCGATGCGGCGAGTCTTGCCCGGCGAACGCTGGTCCCGGGAGTCGTGTGGAAGCTGTTCTGGTCCAGTGTCGCGCTCGTCGCCCTGATCGTCGGCGCGCAGTTGCTGCTGCGACCCGGGTACTCGCTCTAGGGGTTCCTACGCGTGCGCCGCGGGCCCGGCACGGAGATGATCCCCGCATGACTCGCCAGGAGCGGCTCCGCCGCGTCGCCCAGGCCCACGACCGGCGACCTCCGGGCCGTCCGATGCGGGTATGGCGCCGCCTCGCGATCATCGCGTTGTACCCGCGCACCGACCGGGGGTTCTGGTACGGCTTCGCCATCGACGTGCTCTGGCCGGTGCTGGTGGCCGTGGCCCGCTGGGACTACCGCGGCGGCCAACACATCCCCGCCCAGGGCGGCGCGCTGGTCGCGGTCAACCACCTCTCGCACGTCGACCCGATCGTCCTGGTCTCCTACGTCATGACACAGGGACGGGTCCCGCGGTTCCTGGCGATGGCGGAGCTCTGGGACATGAAGGTCGTCGGCGCGCCCCTGCGGGGCGGGCGGCACATCCCGGTGAACCGGAAGGCCCGCGGCGTCGAGGCCTACCGCGCGGCGGTCGAGGCCGTCCGGGCCGGCGAGGTCGTGGTCGTGTATCCCGAGGGCGGCTTCCCCGACCACTCGGACGGCTGGCCGCAGGCGGCGCACTCGGGCATCGCGCGGATGGCGCTGGAGACCGGGGCGCCCGTGATCCCGGTGGCGCAGTGGGGCAGCAACCACCTCCTGCCGCCGACCGCGAAGGTGGGCACCCTCGTGCCGCGCGCCACGCTGCGGGTGCTGGCCGGCGAGCCCGTCGCCCTCGACGACCTGCGGGAGGGCCGGATCGGGGCGACGGCGCTGCGCGAAGCCAAGGCGCGGATCATGGGCCGGATCACCGACCAGCTCGGTCAGCTGCGCGGCGAGATCCCGCCGACGCCCCCGGACGGTGAGTCCAGCGCGGTGGCCCCGGTGCCGGAGACGGGGCTGGAGTCGCCCGCGGCCGGCTGACGACGAACGACGGGCCCCCTCGCACCACGCGAGGGGGCCCGTCGAGCGTCACGCTCCCGCAGGTCAGGAGCTCGGGCTGACCTGCTTCTGCATGTCCTCCACGACCGAGGGGTCGACGAGCGTGGACGTGTCGCCCAGCTCCTCGCCCTCGGCGAGGTTCTTCAGGAGACGCCGCATGATCTTGCCGGACCGGGTCTTGGGCAGGTCCGGAGCGAAGATCACCGAAGCCGGTCGCGCCAGCTTCCCGATCGACTGGGCCACCTGCTCGCGCAGGGCCTGCTCCAGCTCCTCGGTCCCCTCCTTGTCGCCCTTGAGCGAGACGAAGGCGACGATCGCCTGGCCGGTGTCGTCGTCCTTCCGCGCCGCGACCGCGGCCTCGGCCACGTCCTCGTGCTCCAGCAGCGCGCTCTCCACCTCGAAGGTCGAGAGACGGTGGCCGGAGACGTTGACGACGTCGTCGATGCGACCCATCAGCTGGATGTCACCGTCGGCGTCGTACTTGGCGCCGTCACCGGCGAAGTACGCGTCCGAGTACTTGGACCAGTAGGTGTCGCGGAAGCGCTCGTCGTCGTTGTACAGCCCGCGCATCATGCCCGGCCACGGGGAGGTGAGGACGAGGTTGCCGGTCTGCTCGACGTCGAGCTGGTTGCCCTCGTCGTCGCGCACCTCGGG
Source organism: uncultured Actinomycetota bacterium (assembly GCA_963785135.1). Classification (GTDB taxonomy): domain Bacteria; phylum Actinomycetota; class Actinomycetes; order Mycobacteriales; family Pseudonocardiaceae; genus Actinomycetospora. The sequence continues at coordinate 953,779 of CAWATV010000012.1, read as the reverse complement.
CCGCACCCCCGGGAAGGGCTGCTGGGCCGAGCCCGGCTTCAGGGTGGTGATGCCGGGCAGCGGCGTGATGAGGATGTGCCCGGTCTCGGTCTGCCACCAGGTGTCCATGATCGGCGCCTTGCCGCCGCCGACGTGCTCGCGGTACCACTCCCAGACGTCGGGGTTGATGGGCTCACCGACGCTGCCGAGAATCTTGATCGAGGACAGGTCGTGGCCCTGGGCGTGCTCCTCGCCCCACTTCATGTGCGACTTGATCGCCGTCGGCGAGGTGTACAGGATCGAGACCCCGTACTTCTCGATGATCTTCCACCAGACGTCCTTGTCCGGGTAGCTGGGGACGCCTTCGAAGAGGACCGACGTGGTGCCGTTGGCCAGCGGGCCGTAGACGATGTAGCTGTGCCCGGTGATCCAGCCGATGTCGGCCGCGCACCAGAAGACCGAGTCGTCCTTGACGTCGAAGACCAGGTTGTGAGTCGTGGCGGTGCCGACCAGGTAGCCGCCGGTGGTGTGCACGACACCCTTGGGCTTGCCCGTCGAGCCCGAGGTGTAGAGGAGGAACAGCAGGTCCTCGGACTCCATCGGCTCGCACGGGCAGCTCTCGGCGTCGCCGGACTCGTCGGCGACGAGGTCGTCCAGGTAGATGTCCCGGTCGCTCATCGGGATGTCGGCGCCGGAGCGCTTGATGACGACGACCTTCTCGACGGTGGTGGGGTTCGCGTCGAGGCCCTCATCGGCGTTGATCTTCTGGTCGCCGGCCTTGCCGCCGCGCATGGCCTGGTCCTGGGTGACGAGGACCTTGCACTCGAGGTCGTTGCAGCGCTCGGCCACGGCCTTCCCGCTGAACCCGCCGAACACCACCGTGTGCGGCGCGCCCAGGCGGGCGCAGGCCAGCATGGCGACGACGGCCTCGGGAATCATCTGCATGTAGATGCCCACCGGCACGCCCTTGCCCACGCCGAGCTTCTTGAGCCCGTTCGCGAACTTGACGACCTGCTCCTGGAGCTGCGCGAACGTGATGTCGCGGGCCTCCGAGGAGTCCGGGCCGTCGTCGGGGACGACGTGCAGGGCGACCTTGTCGCCCTGGCCGTTCTCGACGTGGCGGTCGACGCAGTTGTAGCAGGCGTTGAGCTTGCCCCCGCCGAACCACGTCGCGTACGGGAGGTTCCACTCGAGGACCTGGTCGTAGGGCTCGAACCAGCTGATCTTGTCCTTGGCCTGCTGGTCCCAGAACTCCTCGAGGTCCTGGTCCTTCATCTCCGGGCGTGCGTTGGCGCTCTTGGCCAATTCCTCGTCGGGCGGGTAGGTGTTCCCCTGCGTGCTGGTCGAGGATTCCGACATCCGCTCTGCCTCCCGGTCGTCGTGGCGGCACAGCGGGCAGCTCCGGCCGCCGTGCCGTGATGCATGTGTGTGCGCAGCGTCGTGGACGACCCTGCGCCTGGCAACGGTGCGATTCGAAAAGATCGGGCCGGGTCGCCGGTGGTGCGCTGCGGGCGCAGTGTGACGATCCCCCGGTGCCCGACCCCGACCGATCCGAATCGGACAGCGTCGTCCATCTAACTGCCCGGATGTGTCGTGGATTACGCATAGCCCTGGTGAGGGGCTTGTTCACGGTCGACGGGGTGGCGGATCTCCTCGGCCCCTCGGCTCGCAGGGCGCTCGACCGGGGCGAGACGACACCCGCCCGCCGGGCGGTGCGCCGCGCCCCCGCGCACGCCCGCGACCTCGGCGTGCTGGTGCGTCTGTTCCTGCTCGGCGACGCCCTGCTCGTCGACGAGGTGGTTCCCGCCCTCCACCCCGTCGACGTGGACGAGGCGGTGGCCGCCGGTCTGCTCGTCCGGGACGCCGACTCCCTGCGCGCGGCGCTCGACCTGCGCCCGCACGCCGACGCCGGCCTGCCCGACGCCGCCCCCTGGTGGGTGCTGTCCGATCTCGAGGTGAACCCGGGCTCGCGCGCCGCCGCCCGCGAGCACGTCCTGGGCACCGGGGCGGCGTCGATGTCGTTGGCCCGGGCCATGGTGCGCCGCCCGGTGGACACCCTGCTCGACCTCGGCACCGGCTGCGGCGTGCAGGCCCTGCACGCCTCCGGGCACGCACGCCGGTGCACGGCCACCGACGTCTCGACCCGCGCGCTGGCCATGGCCGAGGCGACGTTCGCGCTCTCCGGCGTCGACGTGGAACTCCTCGACGGGTCCTGGCTCGCGCCGGTCGCCGGGCGGCGCTTCGACCAGATCGTCACCAACCCGCCGTTCGTGCCCGGGCCGGCGCGGGTGCAGCACACCTACCGCGACGCCGGTCTGGGCGGCGACGGCGCCAGCGCGCTCCTGGTCGCCACACTGCCCGCCCACCTCACCGAGGGCGGTGTCGCCCAGCTGCTCGCATCCTGGCTCGTCGAGCGCGACACCGCGTGGGACGACCGGCCGCGGGCCTGGCTGCAGGAGGCCGCGCAGGCCGCCGCACCGGGCGGGCTGGACGCCTGGGTGGTGCAGCGCGACGTCGCCGACCCCGCGCTGCACGTGGGGACGTGGCTGCGCGACGCCGGCGTCGACCCGGGCTCGCCGGAGGGGAACGCGCTCTCCGAGCAGTGGCTCGACTTCTTCGACGGCGCCGGGGTCGAGGCCGTCGGCTTCGGCATCGTCACCCTCCGCCGCACCGCCCCCGGAGTGCCCGGCACCGTCATCTGCGAGGACCTCCGCCAGGCCCACGACGACCCGCTGGGCCCCGAGATCGCCGCCTGGCTCGACCGCACCGCCTGGCTCGCCGTGCGCTCCGACGACGACCTGCTCGACGAGCACCTGCGCGTGCCCGACACCGTGGCCCTCGAGCGCGGTCTGGTCGGCACCGACGAGGGCTGGTCGCCGGTCGGATCCACCCTGGTCCGCCTCGACGGCCCCCAGTGGCGCCACGACGTCGACAGCCTCGGCGAGGCCCTGCTCGGTGGCTGTCGCGGGCACCTGCCGCTGCGCGACCTCGTCGACCTGCTCGCACTGGCGCACGGCCGCGACGCCGACGAGCTCGCCCGCGCTGCGCTGCCCGTGGTCCGCGACCTGTTCCGGCACGGCTGCCTCGAGGTCCGCGGGTGAGGGCGGTCGTCGCCCGCGTCACGGAGGCGCGGGTGCGGGTGGACGGCGAGGTGGTCGGCGCGCTCGACTCCCACGGCCTGCTCGTCCTGCTCGGGGTGCACCACGCCGACACCGCCGACGGGGCGCGGGTCATGGCGCGCAAGCTCCATGAGCTCCGCGTCCTGCGCGACGAACGCTCCTGCGCCGAGACCGGCGCGGGCCTGCTCGTCGTCAGCCAGTTCACGCTCCACGGCGACACCCGCCGGGGACGCCGCCCGTCGTGGTCGGCCGCGGCGCCGCCGGAGGTCGCCCGCGACCTGGTCGAGGCCGTCGTGACCGCGCTCCGCGCGCGGGGGGCGAGGGTGGCGGAGGGGCTCTTCGGGGCCGACATGCGCGTCGAGTCGGTCAACGACGGTCCGTTCACCGTGCTGGTCGAGGTCTGAGCGCGCCGACCGGGTGCCCGCGTTGTCCGAGGTGGTGCGCGCCATGAGTCAGCAACGCCACAGCGGGCACCCGGACGGTGCAGGGACACGCGGGAACGAACGCCGCACCCGATGCGTTCGACCATGTGACGCGGCGCCACAACATTTCGCGCCGCGCAGGGAGGAAGCAATGACGGCGACACTCGCACCGCAGACCGGCCCGCAGGCGGCCGTTCCCACGGAGAGCGACCTCGACGCCCAGGGCCCTGCGGCGGACCTCGTCCGCGTCTACCTCAACGGTATCGGAAAAACCGCGCTGCTGACCGCCGCCGACGAGGTGGAGCTGGCGAAGCGCATCGAGGCCGGCGTCTACGCCGCGCACCTCCTCGACACCGCGGACGACGCCGACGCCGGCCGCGCGACGGAGCTCCGCGCCGTGGTGCGCGACGGGCGCCGGGCCCGCGCGCACCTCCTCGAGGCCAACCTGCGTCTCGTGGTCTCGCTCGCCAAGCGCTACACCGGGCGCGGCATGCCGCTGCTCGACCTGATCCAGGAGGGCAATCTGGGCCTCATCCGCGCGGTCGAGAAGTTCGACTACGCCAAGGGGTTCAAGTTCTCCACCTACGCCACCTGGTGGATCCGCCAGGCCATCACCCGCGGCATGGCCGACCAGGCCCGCACCATCCGCCTGCCCGTCCACCTGGTCGAGCAGGTCAACAAGCTGGCCCGCATCAAGCGCGACCTGCACCAGCAGCTGGGGCGCGAGGCGACGCACGAGGAGCTGGCCGAGGAGTCGGGCCTGGCCGTCGAGAAGGTCGCCGACCTGCTCGACCACAGCCGCGACCCGGTGAGCCTGGACATGCCGGTCGGCTCCGAGGAGGAGGCCCCGCTCGGCGACTTCATCGAGGACGCCGAGGCCACCGACGCCGAGTCGACGGTGATCTCCGGGCTGCTCCACGACGACATGCGCCGCGTCATCGCCACCCTCGACGAGCGCGAGCAGAACGTCATCCGGCTGCGCTACGGCCTGGACGACGGCCAGCCGCGCACGCTCGACCAGATCGGCAAGCGCTTCGGGCTCTCCCGCGAGCGCGTCCGTCAGATCGAGCGCGAGGTCATGGTGAAGTTGCGTGACGGCGACCGCGCACGCCGGCTGCAGTCGTACGCGGCCGGCTGATTGTCCGCGGGAGGAACCACCGCGCTGCGTGACGGGATCGGTCATGTGACCACGCCCGAACACCGCATTGACGGTGTCGCCGACGCCACGGCAGGCTGAGCGGCACGGGTCGGGTGTGACGACGTTCACGACGAGTTCGCTCGGATGGACGCTGCCACTCCGGTCCGGCCAACGACGAGACGGCCCGCGCGATCCGCGGGACCGTCAGCGACGGGAGACCGGGACGGTCGGGGGCCGGCCCGGTCTTCCGGCTTTCCAGGATTTCTCGAAGACCACCGGGCCTGTCACGCGGTGACGCCGGTCAGCACCACGGTGCGTCGTCCCAGATCGGTGTCGAGGACCATCTCCAGGGCCGGGTAGCGCAGTTCCCGCGTGCACGGGCCCGGCCCGGTCGAGTACTGGACGACCCGGAGTCCGACCCGGTCCGCGGTCTGCTCCACGACCTCGACCCGCGCCTCGGTGCATCCCCCGGCGCGCCCGTACACCCCGAGCGTGCGCTCCCCACGGGTCCACACCAGAGTCGGCAGCCCGGCGGGCATCGCCGTGGCGTCCACCTGCGCCGCGGGCACCGCCGTCCCCCCGGCGGGCGGCGTCGCGGTCAGCGGATCCGGCGCGACCGGCACGGGCCGGCCGCCGGTCGGCGGCGTGTCCGTGGGCACGGTCGCGGGGGCCGGCGCGGGGGCGCCGGCCGGGGGCGGGCCCGCGTCGTTCCCGCCGCAGGCACTCGCGAGCACGAGCACCGCCAGCAGCAGGCCGAGTCGCATGCGCCCGACGGTAGGCCCTCCGCGCGCACGGCCCGAGGCGCCCGGGACGGTTTCACGCTTTCCGGGCGCCCCGCCGCGCCGGTCAGCGCAGCCTGCGGGGTCCGGTGTCGCCGGGTCCGGGCGGCGGACCGAGGACGATGGTGACCCCTGTCGGATGGGCGCCGTGCTCGGCGGCGAGGACGGGGTCGAGGACCAACGAGCGGATCTCGGGCACCCCGGCCGCCAGCACGCCGAGGCGCAGCAGCAGGTCCTCGAGGGCGGCGAGGTCGACGCGACGGGCACCGCGGTAGCCGTCGAGCAGCGGGGCGGCGCGCGGGGCGCGCACGAGCGTGGCGGCGTCCATCGTCGACAGCGGGGCCGCCCGATAGGCACGGTCGCCCAGCAGCTCGCCCACCACCCCGGCCAGGCCGAAGGACACCAGCGCGCCGAACGAGGGGTCGTCACCGCGGATCTCGACCACGCAGGGGATGCCGGGCGGTGCCTGGACCTGCACGTAGACCTCGTCCGCCCCGGAGAGCTCGACGAGCTGGCCGTAGGCGGCCCGGATGGCGTCGGGGTCGGTGAGCCCCAGGTGCACGCCGCGCAGATCGCTGCGGTGGCGCCAGCGCCGGTCCGCGGTCTTGAGCACCACCGCGCCGCCGAGCTCCCGCGCGACGGCGGTCGCGTCGTCGGCCGACCGGACGCGGCGGAACGGCGCGACGACCACCCCGGCACAGCGCAGCAGCGCGTCGGCCTGCTCGTCGGAGAGCAGGGTCCCCGGCCCGGGCGCGATCTCGGCGACGAGGGCGCGGGCCGCCTCGACGTCGCAGCCCGGCGGCACCACGAAGTCGCCCACCGGGCGCGAACGCCACAGCGTGTAGTGGACGGCCCGGGCGAGGGCGAGCACCGCGCGCTCCGGGCTCGGGTACGACGGCACGCTGCCCCGCTGCGGCGCGCCGTCGGCGCGGCCGTCGGTGACGGTCAGGGCCTCGGGGACGCCCTCGGAGGCGAGGAACGTGCTGACCACGGGCTTCTCGGCTCCCGCGACGGCCTCGGCCAGGGCCCGCGCGTGGTCGGTGCCGTCGGTGGCGATCGGCGGCACGAAGACCACGACCAGCGCGTCGCACTGGTCGTCGGCGAGCATCTCCGCGACCGCGGCGCTCAGCTCCTCGGGGCCGCTGCGGGTCCCGAGGTCGGTGGGCTCGCGGGCGAGGAACAGCCCCTGGGCCAGGACGACGTCGGCGGCCAGGACGCCCAGCGCCGAGGAGTTGCCGACGATCCCGATCCGCGGGCCGGACGGCAGTGGCTGGTGGGCGAGCAGCTGCGCGGTGTCGAAGAGCTCGTCGACCGAGTCGACGCGGATCACCCCGGACTGGTCGAACACCGCGGCGACGGCGGCCTCGTCGATCGGGGTGGCGCTGCCGACCAGGCCGGGGGCCGCGCGTCCGTGGCGACCGCTCTTGACCGCGATCACCGGCTTCTGCCGCGCGAGCCTGCGGGCGACGCGGGCGAACTTCCGCGGGTTGCCGAAGGTCTCGAGGTAGAGCAGGACGACGTCGGTGTCCGGGTCGGTGTCCCAGTACTGCAGGAGGTCGTTGCCCGAGACGTCGGCGCGGTTGCCCGCCGAGACGAACGTCGACAGGCCGAGGCGCCGCTCGGCGGCCGCGGCGAGGATCTGGATGCCGAGGGCGCCGGACTGGCAGAAGAAGCCGACCCGGCCGGGTGGAGGCAGCCGGGGCGCCAGCGAGGCGTTCAGCGACACCCCGGGCGCGAGGTTGACCACCCCGAGGGCGCTGGGTCCCACGACGCGCATCCCGTTGGCCCGCGCGGTGCTCACCAGCTCGCGCTGCCGGGCGAGCCCGGCCGACCCCGTCTCGCCGAACCCCGAGCTGATGACGACCAGCGCGCGGACGCCCTTGGTCAGGCAGGCCTCGAACACGCCGGGCACCTCGTCCGGGGGGACGGCGAGCACGGCGAGGTCGAGGTCGTCGGGGATCTCGAGCACCGAGGGGTAGGCCCGGACCCCGCGCACCGAACGCGCCTCGGGGTGCACCGGGTAGACGGGACCGGTGAAGCCCCCCGCCAGGAGATTCGCCAGGACGACGTGGCCGATCTTGGATTCGTCCGGCGACGCCCCGACCACCGCGACCGAGCGCGGGACGAGGACGCCGGCCACGCTGCGGGCCTCCGACCGCTGCTCGCGGGCCAGCTGGACCTCCCGCGAGCGGGGCGTGTCGGCGACGTCGAACTCCAGGTGCAGCGTCGAGCCCTCCAGCGCCCGGCTCACCTCGAAGCCCGCGTCGCGGAACACCCGGACCATCTGGTGGTTCTCGGTGAGCACCTCGGCCACGAACCGGGTGATTTCGACCTCGCCGGCCGCGGCGACGAGGTGCTCGAGCAGGATCGAGCCCAGCCCCCGGCCCTGGTGGTCGTCGCGCACGACGAAGGCCACCTCGGCGGCGCTGGTCTGCGCGATCCGCACGAAGCGGCCGATGGCGATGATCTCGCGGCCGAGCCGGAGCACCAGGCCCACGCGGTCGTGGTGGTCGACGTCGACGAACTGCTGGAGGTCGCGCTCGGGAATGCGCGGGTAGGGGTTGAAGTAGCGGTAGTACCGGGTCTGGTCGGAGAGCCGGGCGTGGAAGGCGACCACGTCGTCGGCGTCGTCGACCGAGATCGGGCGCAGGTGCGCGGTGGCGCCGTCGGAGGCGACGACGTCGGCCTCCCAGTGCGCCGGGTAGGGCGCTCCGGGTATCGCCCGGACCTCCCGGGTCGGGGCCTCGGAGTCCACGGTCTCGGTCATGGTCGTGGGTGTGCTCCCGGTGGAGTGGCGAATCGTGGGTTCCGTCGCCCGCGATCCGTCGCGTGGATCAGTCGCGCGGGTCGGCGGGATCGAGCCCGTGCAGCGGATAGACCGCGCGGCGGGTCTCCAGGACGAACGGGTCGACATCGGTCTCGGTCCACCCGCCCCACGGCGAGACGTCGGTCGGCGCGTCCTCGGTCATGGAGGACGGCAGCGGGCGCCGGGTGATCGTGCTCGCGTAGGAGATCCAGTCGGCGGGCAGCGGGCGCTGCGGGTCGACGTCGCGGTCGAGGACGGTGGCCAGCAGGTGGGTCCACGAGCGCGGCACGGCGCGGAACAGCCCGTAGCCCCCGCCGCCGAGAGCGAGCCACTTCCCGCCGGCGTACTCGGCGGCGAGCGTGCGCAGGGTCGAGTAGATCGCGCGGTGCCCGTCGACGGTGAGCGAGAGCTCGGCCAGGGGGTCCTCGTGATGGGTGTCGGCCCCGCACTGGGTGATCAGAATCTGCGGGCGGAACGCCCCGAGCAGGCCGGGGACGACCGCGCGGAACGCGCGCAGCCACTCCTGGTCCCGGGTGCCCGGCGGCAGGGCCAGGTTCACCGCCGTCCCGGAGGCGCGTGCCGCCGCCGACCTCGGACGCGTAGCCGGTGCCGGGCCAGAGTGTGCGGGGGTGCTGGTGCACCGAGACGGTGAGGACCCGCTCGTCGTCGTAGAACGCCGCCTGCACGCCGTCGCCGTGGTGGACGTCGGTGTCGATGTAGGCGATGCGGTCGTACCCGTGGTCGAGCAGCCACGAGATCGCCACGGAGCAGTCGTTGTAGACGCAGAAGCCCCAGGCGTGGTCGGGCATCGCGTGGTGCAGGCCGCCGGCGATGTTGACCGCGCGGTCGGCACGGCCCTCGGCGATCTCGCGCGCGGCGGCGAGCGACCCGCCGCACACCAGGGCGCTCGCCTCGTGCATCCCGTCGAAGATCGGGTTGTCGGTGGTGCCGAGCTGGTGGGCGGGATCGTCCCCGCGGGACGGGGCGACGCGCACGGCGTCGATGTAGGAGGGCACGTGGATGCGCCGGATCTCCTCCTCGGGCGCCGGAGCGGGGACGAGCGGCTCGATGCCCTCGAGCACGCCGAGCGAGCGCGCGAGGCGCATCGTGAGGTCCAGGCGCACCGGGTGCAGGGGGTGGGACTCGGAGAGCTTGTAGCCCAGCAGCGTCTCGTCCCACACCACGGCCACGCGCGCGGGATCAACGGCCGGGGTCGAGGAGGTGCTGGTCACGGCCCGCGACCCTACCGGGCCGATCGACCGGTCGAGCTCTGCTCCGCTGCCTCTCCCGGCCCCGTCTCGACCGGCCGCTGCGCCGCACACCAGTGCGACCACGACCCGACGTAGAGCCCGGCCGGGTCGGACGGCGGGCGCAGCCCGGAGCGCTCGAGCGCGAGCACCAGCATCGTGGCGCTCACCCCCGATCCGCAGTAGGCCCCGACCGGTGCCGCCGCATCCGGCACCACGGCACCGAGCGTGGCGGCGAGCTCGTCCGGGGTCCGCCACCGGCCCCCGGCGTCGAGCAGGGTCGACGCCGGGAGGTTCGCCGCCCCGGGCACGTGCCCGGCGACCGGTTCGAGCGGCTCGGTCTCGCCGCGGAAACGCTCCTCGGACCGGCCGTCGACCAGCACGGCCACCGGGTCGGCGGCCAGGGTGGCGGCCGCCGCGGCGGAGAGCACCGGCATCGCGCCGCCGCCGACCCCCACGTCCCCCGGGTCGCGCACACCCGCGGAGGCGGTCGTCACCTCGCCACCCTCGGCCACCCAGGCCGGGAACCCGCCGTCGAGGACGGCGACGCGCTCCGGCGCCAGCCCGGCCCAGCGCAGCACCCACCACGCGCGCGCCGCGGCGAGGCCGTCGCCGCCGTCGTAGGCCACCACCGATCGCGAGCGGGTGACCCCCGCTCGGCGCAGGGTCTCCTCGAGGATGTCGGGGTCGGGCAGCGGGTGCCGGCCCGCGGGCCCGGGCGGGCCGGCGAGCTCGGTATCGAGGTCGACGAACACCGACCCCGGCACGTGGCCGGCGTCGTACTCGGCCAGGCCGGGTGGGTCCTCCCGCGCCGCGGCCCGGACCTCCTTGGGGGTGCGCGGCGGCGGGCGCAGGCGCCAGCGGACGTCGAGCACGGCCGGGCGAGCCGCCGGATCGGGATGCTCGAGGGCCGCCCGCAGCCACGCGACCGGCGCCACGGGCGTGGGCAGGGGTCCCGGCGATGCGGCGCGGGCACCATCCTCGTCGGCCATGACGACGATCGTGCCCTGTCCGAGCCGGTCGGCGCCCTCCGGGCCCGATCGCCCTCGGTAGCATGGGCGGGCGGAAAGGGGTGGGCATGAATGACCTCATCGACACCACCGAGATGTACCTCCGAACGATCTATGAGCTCGAGGAGGAAGGTGTCGTCCCGCTGCGCGCCCGCATCGCGGAGCGGCTCGAGCAGAGCGGGCCCACCGTCAGCCAGACCGTCGCCCGGATGGAGCGCGACGGGCTGCTCCACGTCGCGGGCGACCGTCACCTGGAGCTGACCGGCGACGGCCGCGCCAAGGCCGTCGCGGTGATGCGCAAGCATCGCCTCGCCGAACTGCTGCTGGTCGACGTCATCGGCCTGGAGTGGGAGCACGTCCACGCCGAGGCGTGCCGCTGGGAGCACGTCATGAGCGACGCGGTCGAGCGCAAGCTCTTCGCCCTGCTCGGCCAGCCCTCGGTGTCCCCCTACGGCAACCCCATCCCGGGCCTGGACGCCCTGCGCGACGGACCCGGCGGTGTCGCGGCCGTGGGCCCGGTACCGCCGGCGGCGGCCGTGCGGACCCCCACCCCCGACGAGGCCGGGCTGGTGCGGCTCGACGAGTTCGCCCGCGCCGGCGGCGGCAAGGTCTCGATCCGCCGGATCGCCGAGCACGTCCAGCTCAACGAGGTGCTCATGGCCGACCTCAAGGGCGCCGGTGTCCTCCCGGGCAGCGACATCGACGTCGTGGCCATCCCGCGCTTCGGCGACCCGGTGGGCATCGGCGTCAACGGCGCGCTCTCGGAGATCGACCCCCTCGTCGCGCACGCCGTGCTGGTGCGCGCGCAGTAGGCGAGCCCGCCGCTCCCCCGCGGCGGGCACGGGGGCCTCGCCCGGCACACTGGCCCCATGACGCTGGTGGTGACGGGCGGGGCGGGGTACGTCGGCAGTGTGTGCACCCAGCACCTGATCGAGAACGGGCACGACGTCGTCGTGATCGACGACCTCACGACCGGTCACCGCGACGCCGTAGCCCCCGGCGCCCGCCTCGTCGTCGGCGACGTCGCCGATGTCGCCGACGAGGTGCTCGGCCAGGGTGGCACGGACGGGGCCGCGATCGACGGCGTGGTGCACTGCGCCGCCCGCTCGCTGGTCGGGGAGTCGGCCCTGTACCCCGAGAAGTACTGGCACGGCAACGTCGTGACCACCCTCGCGCTGCTCGACGCGATCCGGCGGCACGGCGTCCCGCGGCTGGTGTTCTCCTCGACCGCGTCCACCTACGGCGAGCCCGTGGCCTGGCCCATCACCGAGGACGCCCCCACCCTGCCGACGAACGTCTACGGCGCCACCAAGCTCGCCGTCGACCACGCCATCGGCGGCTACGCGGCGGCCTCGGGCGGCGCGTTCTCGGCGGTCAGCCTGCGCTACTTCAACGTCGCCGGGGCGCACCCCGCCGCGAGCGGACGCCCCGCGATCGGCGAGCGCCACGTCACCGAGACCCACCTCATCCCCCTCGTCCTGCAGGTCGCGCTCGGTCAGCGCGAGCACATCGCCATCTACGGCGACGACTGGCCGACCCCGGACGGCACCTGCGTGCGGGACTACATCCACATCGACGACCTCGCCGAGGCCCACCTCCTCGCCCTCGACCACCTCACCCGGGCGCCCGGCGGACACCTGATCTGCAACCTCGGCATCGGGCACGGCTTCTCGGTGCTCGAGGTCATCGAGGCGTGCCGGCGCGTCACCGGGCACCCGATCCCCGCCGTGGTCGCGCCCCGCCGCGCCGGCGACCCGGGCGTGCTCGTGGCCTCCGCGGCGCGCGCCCAGTCCGAGCTCGGCTGGAAGGCGCGCCACACCGACCTCGACGGCATCGTCGCCGACGCCTGGGACGGCGCGCGGTCCCGCGCCTGAGCCGTCCCTCACCGCAACCCCAGCCGGGCACGCGACTCCGACCCCGACGCGCGCACCATCTCCCGGACCGCCGCCGGGCCCACCCCGCCGCTCACCAGCCCCTCGGTGAGCACGGTCAACCGGTGCCCGGGGTCCGCCCGCCGCGCCCGCTCGAGCGCCGCGCCGACGAGCGCCCCACCGCCGCGTACCAGCACCGTGAGCGCGAGCAGCGACGCGGGCTCGGCCACCTCGGGGGCGGGCAGCGCGCGGACCAGCGTCGTCCACAGCTGCTCGGCCGCGTGCCCGGGATCGTCGGGGCCGTCGGAGCCGGCGGGGCCGTCGGGGCCGTCGGGGCCGTCGTCCGGAGGCACGGCCCACCCGAGCGCCGCGTCCCGGACCCACGGGTCGGTGAGCGCCACCGCGAGGCGGGCCAGCTCGGTGTCGCCGAGCGCGCGTCCGGCGGCGACCTCGTCGCGCGCCGCGGCGAGGGCGGCGAGGTCGCGGCGAGCGGCCGGCGGCCCGGCGAGCTCGCGGTCGAGCGCGGCCGCGTCGGCGGCCTCGTCGATCAGGCGGCGGAACCGGGGGGTCTCGGCCCTGGCGTCGGGGGCCAGGGACGCCTCCAGCTCGGCCCGCGAGCCGAAGGTGACCTTCCCCAGCCAGGCCGACGCCGCGGCCACCGGCGAGTCGTCGACCGGCCCCACGGTGCCCGTGCAGTCGCACGGCGGGTAGCAGCACCACGGCTGACCGGTGGCGATCCGGGGCACCCACAGCCGGGTGCGGACCGTGATCCGCATCGCGGCGAACGTCGCGGTGACCTCCTCGGCCAGGTCGGCGCGCGGCGGACCGTGCCCGTCCTCCCGCGGCCCCGCCGCCGATCACGACGAGCGCGACCTCGTCGGGCCGCGAGCGCCCCATGCTCCGCGCGCAGGCGCCGACGACGGCCCCGACGTCGTCGGCGTCCGGGATGTCGGCCCGCGCGACCACCCCCAGCCGCGTGCGACGCCCCCGCTCGTGCAGGGCCACGAGCACCATCGACTCGGCCGGGCGGACGCCGAGCAGGTGCGGCACCGCGGCCACGAGCTCGCCGGGCTCACCGAGGCGCAGGACGGCAACCGGCTCCGGGGGCGGGTCGGGCGACGGCCCGCGGGAGGACGGGGGGCGGGAGGCGTCGTGGAGGCTCATACCTGGTTCGACGCAGCGACCCCCGGCACGGATCCGTCGGATTCCTGACGAGCGCCCACCTCGCCGGGCCTCCGCGCCACCCGGCCGTCACGCGAGTGTCACTCCGGCCGGCTTGCCCGCCTGCCGATCACCGGCGAGGGTGAGCGCGTGGAGAACCCGAACGGCACCGGTGCGTCGGTCGATCCGCAGGCGCCACCCGCGCCGGGCGCGGAGCACCACGACTACGACCTGCTCGTCATCGGCTCCGGCCCCGGCGGGCAGAAGGCGGCGATCGGGGCGGCCAAGCTCGGCAAGCGGGTCGCCGTCATCGAGCGCCGCGGCATGATCGGCGGCGTCTGCACCCAGACCGGCACCATCCCGTCCAAGACGCTGCGCGAGGCGGTCCTCTACCTGACCGGCTACGCGATGCGCGGGCTCTACGGCGAGAGCTACCGGGTCAAGCAGGACATCACCATCCAGGACCTGCTGGGGCGCACGACGTTCGTCATCGGACGCGAGGTCGAGGTCATCCGCGCGCAGCTGCAGCGCAACCGCGTCGACCTGCTCAACGGGGCGGCCCGGTTCGTCGACGCGCACACCGTCGAGGTCCTCGGCGAGCGCCGGGGCGAGCACCAGCAGGTCACCGCCTCGACGATCGTCATCGCCACCGGCACGCGGCCGGCCCGCCCGCCGGAGGTCGAGTTCGACGACCAGCGCGTCGTGGACTCCGACGGCATCCTCGCGATGGAGAACATCCCCGCGACGATGGTCGTCGTCGGCGCGGGTGTGATCGGCATCGAGTACGCGTCGATGTTCGCCGCGCTCGGCACGCGCGTCACCGTCGTCGAGAAGCGCCCGCAGATGCTCGACTTCTGCGACGCGGAGGTCGTCGAGTCGCTGAAGTTCCACCTGCGCGACCTCGCGGTCACCTTCCGCTTCGGCGAGGAGGTCTCCGGGGTCTCGGTGTCCGAACGCGGCACCGTGACGTCGCTGGCCAGCGGCAAGCGGATCGCGGCCGAGACGGTGATGTACTCCGCCGGCCGGCAGGGGGTCACCGACGAGATCGCGGTGGAGAACGCCGGGCTGACCGTCGACGCGCGCGGGCGGTTGGCCGTCGACGAGCACTACCGGACCGCGGTGCCGCACATCTACGCGGTCGGCGACGTCATCGGCTTCCCGGCGCTCGCCGCGACCGCGATGGAACAGGGCCGGCAGGCCGCCTACCACGCGTTCGGCGAACCGGTGCACGCCACGACCGACATCTCGCCGTTCGGGATCTACACGATCCCCGAGGTCAGCTACTGCGGCGCCACCGAGGCCGAGCTCACCGAACGGTCGGTGCCCTACGAGGTCGGCATCTCCCGCTACCGCGAGCTCGCCCGCGGACAGATCGTCGGCGACGACTACGGGATGCTGAAACTGCTGGTCTCCCCGAGCGACCATGCCCTTCTCGGCGTGCACGTGTTCGGGACCTCGGCCACCGAGCTCGTCCACATCGGCCAGGCGATCATGGGCTGCGGCGGGACCGTGGACTACCTCGTCGACGCCGTCCTGAACTATCCGACGCTCTCCGAGGCCTACAAGGTCGCCGCCCTCGACGCGACCAACAAGATCCGTGCGCTCGAGCAGTTCGCCTGAGCGGACCGACGCCGGCGGTGGCACCCCGGGGCGCGCGGAGCCCGTGGTGTGCCACCGCCGGCGTGCGGTGCCGTGTGGGTCGGCCGATCAGCCGCCGACCGGGAAGCGCAGGAGCGCGCCCACGTTGTCGACGAGCTCCGTGCCGCCGCCGAGGACCTGGACGGAACCGCCGAGGGCGCCGACGGTGCGCAGGAGGACCTGCTCGGCCGGGCGCGCGACGGGGGTGGTGTCGGAGATCTCGGTGAGGTTGGCGGGGTCGGTGGAGATCGCCTCCGGGGTGGAGCCGACGTAGAGCTCGCCGGGGACCGTGGTGCCGTCGACGAGGATCAGGGTGTCGATCGCGCCCATCCGCGCGGCCTCCAGGACGCGCTCGAAGCCCTCGACGGCGTTGGCGTGCGCCTTGCCCTCATGGAGCTGCTCACGGACGCGGCGCTCCTCGTCGGTGGCGACGGTGCCCACCACGCGCAGGAGCGCGTCCTCGAGGGCCGACTCCGAGGCACCCGCGGCGCGGCTGCCGGCGTCGATCTCGTGGGTGATCGCCGAGAGCTCGCCGGGCAGCTGCGAGGCGACGACCTGGCGGCCCTGGACCTCGCCGGCCAGCACGATGACCTGCGGCCGGAACGACGAGGCGGCGCTGCGGATGGCGGCGACGACCTCCTCGCCGTTCTGGTACGAGGCCATCTCGTGGCGGCGCTGCATGCCCTTGTGGGCGTTCCCGCCCTCGCGCGGCTTGTGCACGGTCTCGATCGCGTCGCCCGAGACCGTCTCGGAGTCGAGCTGGCGGGCGCCCTCGTCGAAGGAGCCCACGAGCTGGTAGAGGTCGCCGCCGGTCTGGTCGGCGACGACGAGCAGCGTGCGGACCGAACCGGACTGCATCCGGTAGTAGCGGCCCAGCTCGGGGAGCGGCGACCAGCTGGCGACGTCGCCCGCGGCCTCGACGGCCTCGACCTCGTCGTCGAAGAGCACGCCGTCGGCCGAGGCCACCAGCACGCGGCCGACACCGGTGACGGAGCCGGCGCGCTCGCCGGTCAGCTCGTCGTCCAGCGCGGCGAGGGTCTTGTCGTCCGCGCCCGCCTGCTGGAGCTGGTTCTGGAGGTCGCGCCAGCGCAGTTCGACCTGCTTGGCCGAGTTCTCGCCGGCCTGCACGGCCTCGAGGTAGACCGTCGCGAACGGCCCCGGCCGCTCGAAGATCTCACGGGTACGCGACAGGTCCATCCGGTGTTCCTCCTGATCGCCCGCGCGGAATGCGGGTGGTCTGGTCATGGTGATGTGCCCGGTTGCCTACCCGTACACCGGGGGGCCCATGCCTTCGACCGTGCGACGCGCGCCGGGGTGCGGTAAGCCGTGCGACGTGCGTGAGATCGCGGTCGACGAGGTCGCCGACACCGTTCGTCGCCTGTGCGTGGAGGCCAACCACGAGCTCCGGGCCGACCACGTCGCCGCCCTGCGCCGGGGGCGTGCGGCCGAGGAGTCCCCGATCGGGCAGGAGGTGTTCGACCGCCTCCTGGCCAACGCCGAGGTGTCGGCCCGCGAACGGATCGCGTTCTGCCAGGACACCGGCTACGCAGTGATCTTCCTGGACGTCGGGCAGGACGTGCACTTCACCGGCGGCTCGCTGGCCGCCGCGCTCGACCGCGGCGTCGCGGAGGGCTACCGCGAGGGCTACCTGCGCGCGTCGCTCGTGCGCTCGCCCGTCGACCGCACCAACACCGGCGACAACACCCCGGCGATGGTCCACTACGACCTCGTCCCCGGCACCGACGTCCGGCTGACCCTCCTGGTGAAGGGGGCCGGCTGCGACAACATGAGCGCCCTGCGGATGCTCACCCCCGCCGTCGGCGTGGCAGGGATGAAACGCTTCGTGGTCGAGACCATCGAGAAAGCCGGCCCCAGCGCCTCGCCGCCGGTGACCGTCGGCGTCGGGATGGGCGGCACCTTCGACCGCGCCGCCGTCCTCGCCAAGCGGGCCCTGACCCGCGAGCCCACCGGCTCACCCTCCCCCGACCCCGCCCTCGCCGACCTCGAGGCCGAACTCGTCGAGGCGATCAACGCGACCGGCATCGGGCCCGCCGGCTTCGGCGGCACGGTCACGACCCTGGCCGTCCACGTCGAGGCCCACCCCACCCACATCGCCGCGTTCCCGGTCGCGGTCAACCTGGACTGCCACTCCCACCGCGTACGGACGGTGACGCTGTGAGCGAGTCCTCCGACGCCAGCGGGGCCTATCGGCGTGCTCCCCCATTCGCTGGCGTCCAGCGTCAGAAAAGCCCCCCTCTCGATCGCGCTGCCGCTGGACGCGAACACGCTCGGTGAGCTGCGCGCCGGGGACTCGGTCCTGCTCTCGGGCCCGATGGTCACGGGGCGGGACGCCGCGCACGCCCGGTTCGCCGCGGCCCTGTCGGCGGGCGAGGAGCTGCCCTTCGACCCCGACGGCGCGACGCTGTACTTCGTCGGGCCGACGCCGACGCGTCCCGGGCACGTGATCGGGTCGGCGGGGCCGACGACCGCGTCGCGGATGGACGCCTGGTCGCCGCTGCTCATCGAGCGCGGCCTGCGCGGGATGGTCGGCAAGGGCCGGCGATCCGCGGAGGTCCAGGACAGCATGCGGCAGCACGGCTGCGTCTACTTCGGGGCGATCGAGGGCACCGCGGCCCTGCTCTCGCAGTGCGTGACGCGCTCCGAGGTGATCGCCTACGAGGATCTCGGCGCCGAGGCCGTGCACCGCCTCGAGGTCCGCGACTTCCCCGTACTCGTCGTCAACGACCTCCACGGCGGCGACCTCTACACCGACGGCCCGGCCCGCTGGCGCCGGACCTGACACCCAGCAGAAGGAGAGCCCGTTGCCCTACGACGCCGTCCTCGCCGAGACCGTCGGCATCCGTGGCCACGGTGACGACCTCATCGAGGCCTACACCGCGCGTCCCCTCGACGCGACGCCGCGCGGCGGGATGATCGTCATCCACCACATGCCCGGCTACGACGCGCCGACCAAGGAGATCACGCGGCGCTTCGCCACGATGGGCTACGTCGCGATCTGCCCGAACCTCTACACCCGCGAGGCCCCGGGCGCCGACCCCGACGACGCCGCGGCCACCGCGCGCGCCCGAGGCGGCGTGCCCGACGAGCGGTTCGTCGGCGACGCCGCGGGGGCCGCGCGGTGGTTGCGCGCGCTGCCGGCGTCCAACGGAAAGGTCGGCGCGATCGGGTTCTGCTCCGGCGGGCGCCAGGCCGTGCTCGCCGGGATCGAGCTCGACCTGCAGGCGGCCGTCGACTGCTACGGCGCCTTCGTCGTCGGCACGCCGCCCGAGGGGTTCCCGCTGCAGGTCGCCCCGCTGGCCGACCGCATCGCCGAGCTCGACGCCCCGCTGCTCGGCCTGTTCGGCAACGAGGACTCCCATCCCTCCCCCGACCAGGTCGACGAGCTCGAGAAGCTGCTGCAGGAGCACGACAAGCCCTACGAGTTCCACCGTTACGACGACGCGGGCCACGCGTTCTTCGCCGTCGACCGTCCGAGCTACCGCGTCGCGGCCGCGAACGACGGGTGGGAGCGCATCACCGACTTCCTCGCCCGCCGACTGGCCTGAAGAGGACCCCACCGTGTGCACCTACTCCACCGAGAAGGTCGAGCTCGCCCGCTCCAGCGGCAAGGGACCCGCCGGCTGGTTCCCGCTCGAGACCGCCACCGTGTACTACGACCACCCCGTCCACGCCCCGGACGCCCACACCGTCAACCTCGACTTCCTCGCCCCCGACCGGGGGCCGGCCGCGCGCGTCGCGGTCGAGCTCAGCCTCGAGTCCGCCCACGAGCTCCTCGCCGCCCTGCAGACGACCCTGGAACGCGCCCGGGAGCACTGACGTCGACCGCGCCGAAACTCCTCTTGCCATCGGTACAGTCACGATATATCGTTAGCATGTCGCGAACGAACACGATACAAGGAGGAGCGACATGTACGGCATCCATCAACACGCACACCGGGGGCGAGCGCACCCGGTCGACGACGAGGGAGCCCGCACACGAGCAGGGCTTCCAGGGCCGCGGCGGACACCCGCGGCGGCACGGGGGCTTCGGCGGCGGACGCCGCGGCGGCCCCATGGGACCCGACGGGTTCGGCGGTCTCGGCGGCCCGGCCGGGTTCGGGTTCGGCCCACGCGGCGGACGCGGCCGGGGCGGGCCCCACGGACGACCGGGTGGCCCGGGCGGTCACGGCGGGCCGGGTGGCCCCCGTGGTCGCGGCCGGCGCTCGCGTGGCGACGTCCGCACCGCCGTGCTCGCGCTGCTCAGCGAGCAGCCCATGCACGGCTACCAGATCATCCAGGAGATCACCGAGCGCTCCGGCGGGGCCTGGCGCCCCAGCCCCGGATCGGTCTACCCGACGGTCTCCCAGCTCGCCGACGAAGGTCTGGTGCGCACCGAGAAGGCCGAGGGCCGCTCGGTCGTGCACCTGACCGAGGCCGGCACCACCTACGTCGCCGAGCACCGTGAGGAGCTCGACGCCGTGTGGTCCACCGCCGCGGGCGAGGACGGCTTCGAGGCCCTGCGGGAGGCCGGCCGGAGTCTGGCCGGCGCCATCGGCCAGGTGGCCGAGGTGGGCCGCGCGGAGCAGGTGTCCGAGGCGGTCCGCCTCCTCGACGACGCACGCCGCCGCCTCTACCTGCTCCTGGCGGGCGAGGCACCGTCGGCGGAGGAGTCCCCCGAGGACGCGCCCGACGACGACACCGACCCCGACACGGCCGGGTGATCCCGGCCGCCGCGCCGGGACGCGCGACACGTCGCGCGTCATCGGACGGCAACGCCCCCGTGACCTCGCGTCACACCGCGCTCCTAGGCTGCCCCTCTCGCTCGTCCGAACGGTCGGACGGGAGGAGAGCCGAGGAGAGAGGACGGCGGAGGTCGTGTCGTTGCTGCGCCCGGCGTCCGGTCCCCCCTCGCCCGGCCCGGTCCTGCGGGACGTGCCGGGCGAGGAGTGGGCCTTGCAGTACCGGACGATCCACGGCTACCGGCGGGCGTTCCGCATGGCGGGGCGGGGTCCGGTCCTGCTGCTGATCCACGGGATCGGCGACGACTCGTCGACCTGGGGTCCGCTGCTGGCCGACCTGGCCCGCGACCACACCGTCCTCGCCCCGGACCTGCTCGGTCACGGGGGTTCGGACAAGCCCCGTGGCGACTACTCGGTCGCCGCCTACGCCAACGGCATGCGCGACCTGCTCGGTGTCCTCGACCTCGACCGCGCCACCCTCGTCGGGCACTCGCTCGGCGGCGGGGTGGCCATGCAGTTCGCCTACCAGTACCCGGAGCGCACCGAACGCATCGTGCTGATCGGCGCGGGCGGGGTCTCCCGGTCGGTCAGCCCCGCCCTGCGCGCCGCGTCGCTTCCCGGCGCCCAGCTGGTGCTCGGGATGCTGGGGATGCCCGGCATGCGCAGCCGGACCGAGGCCGTGATGTGGGCGCTGACCCGGTTCGACCACCCGCTGGGCCGCGACGCCGAGGACTTCGTGCGCCTCGTCGACGCCCTGCCCGACGCGACCTCGCGCAGCGCGTTCCTGCGCACCCTGCGCGCCGTCGTCGACTGGCGCGGCCAGGTGGTCACCATGCTCGACCGCTGCTACCTCACCGCCGGCATGCCCACGCTGCTGCTATGGGGCGCCGACGACATGATCGTGCCGGTGGAGCACGCGCAGGTCGCGCACGCCGCGATGCCCGAGAGCCGCCTCGAGGTCTTCCCCGGCGCCGGGCACTTCCCGTTCCACTCCGACCCCGAGCGGGTCCTCGCGACCCTGCGCGACTTCCTCTCCTCCACCGCGCCCGCGCACTGGAGCCCCGCCGAGTGGCGGGCCCTGCTGCGCGAGGGTCGGCACGGGGTCGAGCCGATCTCGGAGACGGTCGGCAGACTGGAGCCATGACCGACACCGCCGCCCCGCACGAGGTCGCCGCCGGAGCCGCGGACGAGGACCCGTACCTCTGGCTGGAGGACGTGACCGGTGAGCAGGCCCTGGACTGGGTGCGCGCGCGCAACGAGGAGTCGCTCGGGGTCCTGACCGACTCGGAGCGCTTCGCCGAGCTGCGCGACGGGCTGCGGGCGGTCCTCGACTCCGACGATCGCATCCCCTACGTCCGCCGTCGGGGCGAGATGCTCTACAACTTCTGGCAGGACGCCGAGCACCCCCGCGGGCTGTGGCGGCGCACGACGCTCGAGCGCTACCGCACCGACGACCCCGACTGGGAGCTGCTGCTCGACGTCGACGCGCTGGCCCGCGACGAGGACGAGAACTGGGTGTGGGCCGGCGCCGGGGTGCGCTACCCGGACTACGAGCGCGCGCTCGTGCAGCTCTCCCGCGGTGGCGCCGACGCCACCGTCGTGCGCGAGTTCGACCTGGGCTCGAAGACGTTCGTCGAGGACGACGGCTTCACGCTGTCCGAGGCCAAGAGCCGCATCGGCTGGATCGACGCCGACACCGTCTTCGTCGGCACCGACCTCGGCCCCGGCTCGCTGACCACCTCGGGCTACCCGCGGGTGATGCGGCGCTGGCGGCGGGGGACGCCGGTCGCGGACGCGGAGATCGTCTTCGAGGCCGACGAGTCCGACGTCGCCGCCTTCGCCGGCCACGACCACACCCCCGGCTACGAGCGCGACTTCGTCGGGCGCAGCCCCGACTTCCACACCAGCGAGGAGTTCCTGCTGCGCCCGGACGGGACGCGGGTGCTCGTCGACGTGCCCCCGGACGCCGAGACCGACGTCGAACGGTCCTGGCTGCTCGTGCGCCCGCGCTCGCCGTGGAGGGTGGCCGACGTCGAGCACCCGGCGGGCTCGCTGCTGTGCTTCGACTTCGAGGACTACCTCGCCGGCGGCCGCGACGCCCGTGTGCTCTTCGCCCCCACCGCCGGCCGCTCCCTGAGCTACCACGCCTGGACGAAGAACCACCTGATCCTCTCGGTGCTCACCGACGTGGTCACCCGGCTCGAGGTGCTCACCCCCGACCAGGACTGGGCGCGCCGCGAGCTGCCCGGCGGTCCGGACCTCGGGTCGGTCGACGTGCTCGGCGTCGACGCCGACCGCGGCGACGAGTACTTCCTCGACACCGACGGCTACACCCGGCCCTCGACGTTCCTGCGCGGCGAGCTGGGCGCCGACGCCGACGACGACGCGCCCCTCGAGACCCTGCGCCAGGCCCCGGCGATGTTCGACGCCGAGGGCGTCGAGGTCCGCCAGTACTTCGCGACGTCCGACGACGGCACGCGCATCCCCTACTTCGTCGTCGGCGCGCACCTCGACCGCCCCGGACCGACCCTGATGACCGGCTACGGCGGCTTCGAGATCGCGCTGACGCCGGGCTACAGCGGCGTCATCGGACGCGGCTGGCTCGGCCGGGGCGGTACCTACGTCGTCGCCAACATCCGGGGTGGCGGCGAGTACGGCCCGGAGTGGCACACCGCCGCGCTCGGCGAGCACCGCCACCGTGCCTACGCCGACTTCGCGGCCGTGGCGCGCGACCTCGTGGAGCGGGGCGTGACGACGGCGTCGCAGCTCGCCATCCACGGCGGCAGCAACGGCGGCCTGCTCATGGGCGTGATGCTCACCCGCTACCCCGAGCTGTTCGGCGCGATCGTGATCATGGTGCCGCTGCTCGACATGAAGCGGTTCCACCTCCTGCTCGCCGGCGCCTCGTGGATGGCCGAGTACGGCGACCCCGAGAAGCCCGACGAGTGGGCGTGGATCGCGCAGTACTCGCCCTACCAGCAGCTCCGCGCCGACGAGGCCTATCCGCCCGTCCTGGTCACCACCTCGACCCGCGACGACCGCGTCCACCCCGGCCACGCCCGCAAGACCGTCGCCCGCCTCCGCGAGCAGGGCCACGCCGTGGAGTACTACGAGAACATCGAAGGCGGCCACGGCGGTGCGGCCGACAACGCACAGCGCGCCTTCCAGTGGGCGCTCGTCTTCGAGTTCTGCTGGCGCGAGGTGGGCTGAGCACCCCCGCCGTGGGTGTCACCAGAGGTCGCGGGCGTACCAGTGGTCGGCGTCGGGGTTCTCGTTGTACGGCTCGGTCTCCACGAAGCCCTCACGGGTGTAGAGCGCGCGAGCTTCGACGAGGTCGCCGCGGGTGTCGAGGACGACCCGGCGCAGACCCGATTCGCGGGCGATCTCGATCAGGTAGTCCAGCAGGCGGGTGCCGAGGCGCTGCCCGCGGACGGTGGGATCCACCCACATCCGCTTGATCTCGCCCGCCCCGGGCGGGAGGTCGTCGCCGGTCAGGCGCAGGCCGGCGCAGCCGACCACGGCCCCCTCGACGGTGGCGACGACGAAGAGGCCGCGGGGTGGGGCGAGCGCCCACGGGTCGGCGGCCAGGAACTCCTCGACCCAGGACGGGGCCGGCGGGACCGGCGCGCGGTCGGCCAGCTCCTCGGCGTAGCGACGCAGGGCGGTGCGCCCCTCGACCGAGTCGGGGTGCACGGCGGCCATGACGATCTCCACGCCCCCATCCTGCCGAGCGGAGGTGCTACCCGGGGCTCCCCGCGCCGTTCCAGTCCACGAGCTGGACGATGACGCGGTTGGGGTCCCGGACCTGGAACGCGCGCTCGCCCCACGGCTCCTCGGTGAGCGGCATCGTGATCGGGACACCCTCGGCCTGCAGGCGCGCCAGCTCGGCCTCCAGCTCGTCGACCACGAACGCCAGGATCAGGCCACCCGCGTGGTCGTCGCGCTGGTCGGCGGGCAGCGACTCGAGACCGCGGCGCAGGAAGACCACCGAGGCCCCGACGTCCCCGCGGGTGAGCGAGGCGAACCCGTCGGCGGCCATCGCGACCGTGAACCCGAAGTGCTCGACCAGGAACGCGGCGGAGGCCTCCGGGTCGTCGACGTTCAGCGAGACCGCCGTGTCCGTGATGCGCATGGCTTCCTTCCTCGTACGGTGTACGTCATACACCGTACGCTGATTTCTGGAAGGCTGTCGACGTGCCCGACCCGGTCGCCCCCGAGCAGGCTCTCGCGCTGCTGTGGCGCGCCGAGGAGCGGCCGCCGGCCGCCGGTCGCGGACCGCGCCGGGGCCTCGACGTCGACGCCGTCGTCGCGGCGGCGACCGCCCGCGCCGACGCCGGTGGGCCGGCGGGGATCGAGGGGCTGACCATGCGTGCGCTGGCCGGCGACCTCGGTGTCGCCGCGATGACGCTCTACACCTACGTCCCGAACCGCGAGGTCCTGGTCGACCTCGTGCTCGATGCCGCCTATGCCGCGATGCCCCGCGCCGACACGACGGGCCGGGATCCGCGCGCCCGCCTCACCGCGGTCGCCGACGGGAACCGTGCCCTGCACCACGCGCACCCCTGGACCGTCCGCCTCGACCCGGCGCGCCCGACCCTCGGCCCGGGCGAGACCGCGAAGTACGAGCACGAGCTCGCCGCGTTCGACGAGCTCGCGACCGCCGCCGGGCTCGACGACGTCGACCGCGACGCCGCCCTGACCTTCCTGCTCGACGTCGTCCGCGCCACGGCCCGGGTGGAGATCGAGTCCACGGCCGGCGACCTCACGGCGTGGTGGGCGGCGCGGGCCCCGGCGCTCGGACGCCGCATCGATCCGGCGCGGTTCCCCCGCGCGATGCGGGTCGGGGCGGCCGCGGGCGCGGCCGCGGGCGGGGTGCGCGACCCCGGACGGGTATGGGACTTCGCGCTCGCGCGGGTGCTCGACGGACTGGAGGCCCTCGCGGCGACCTAGTGCACGAGCAGCGCGGCGAGGCGTTCCACCTCGGCCTCCGGGTCCGCGGTCAGGCCGGTGTGCACGGGTCCCGTCTGCAGGATCGTGCTGCGCGGGGCGGTCATCCACCGGAACCGCTCCCCCGGCGAGAGCGCCCCGGCCGGTCCCTCGCCGTGCACCGCGCGCTCCCACGCCACGAGGCCCTCGGCGAGCGCGTCGACGTCGGCGTCGGGATGGAGCGCGCGCACCCGCTCGGCATCGAGGTGGGTGCGCACGGTCAGGTGCTCGCGGTGCCGGCAGTGCAGCAGCACGCCGACGTTCAGGCACTCGCCGCGCTCGAGGCTCGGCACGACCCGGACGAGCGCGTACTCGAAGGTGTCCCGTGGAGTGGGCGCGGTCATCGCGGCACCCACGCCTCGCGCGCCGCGAGCCGCGCGGTCAGGTGCTCGACGTAGGCCGCGCGCACGGCGTCGGGCCCGTCGAAGCCCGGTTCGTCGAGCCACGCGTCCGGGACCGGGGCGACGACCTCGGCGAGCAGGCCGGCGTCGACCCGCCCGGCGAGCTCGGCGTCGGCATCGCCCCGGGCGGTGGCGAACGGCGCCAGGACGTGGTCGGCGACGTCGTAGGGGCGGGCGACGGCCGCCGCCGCGCGGGCCCAGGAATGGTGGAAGTACAGGCAGGCGCCGTGATCGATCAGCCAGAGCTCGCGGTGCCAGCGCAGCAGGTTCGGGTTGCGCCACGACCGGTCGACGTTCTCGACGAGCGCGTCGAACCAGAGGACCCGCGACGCCTCGACGGGATCGACCGCGTGCGCCAGCGGGTCGAACCCGAGCGCGCCGGGCAGGAAGTCCATCCCGAGGTTCGCGCCGCCGCTGCGGGCGAGGAGCTCCTGGACCTCCCAGTCGGGTTCGGAGCGGGCGATCACCGGGTCGACCTCGAGCACCACGAGCTCGGGCGCCCGCAGTCCGAGCCGGCGGGCCAGGCCGCCGGCCACGACCTCGGCGACGAGTGCCTTGACACCCTGCCCGGCACCGGTGAACTTGGCGACGTAGGTGCCCAGGTCGTCGGCCTCGACGAGCCCCGGCAGCGAGCCGCCCTCGCGCAGGGGCGTGACGTAGCGGGTGGCGACGACCCGGCGCAGCGCGGTCGCGGACCCGGGCGCCGTCCCGGTCACCAGCTCCCCCCGGCGAGGATGTACCGGTCCCGTCCGGCCCCGAGGCCGACGAGCACCAGCGGCACCACGAGCAGCGCCATCAGGATCAGAGGCCACGTCCACCCGCCGGTGAGGTCGTGGACCGCGCCGAGCCCGAACGGCCCGAGGGCGGCGAGCGTGTAGCCCACCCCCTGGGCCATACCCGAGAGCTCGGAGGTGTGCGCGGTGTCCGGCGAGCGCAGGGTGATGAGCAGCAGTCCGAAGGCGAGCATCGAGCCCTGGGCGATGCCGAGCAGGACCATCCACAGCGCGGACGCGGTACCCGGCGCGAGGATCAGCCCGGCGTAGCCCGCCACGTAGAAGACGCATGTTCCGGCGACCAGCCCACTCTGCGATCGCCGCCGCATCGCCAGGCTCGGGGCGATCGCCGAGCACACCAGGCCCACCACGCCGGCCAGCGAGAGCAGCAGACCCGCCTCGGCAGGCGTGCGCCCGGCGGCGACGAACACCGTCGGCGTCCACGCCGAGACGGCGTAGAAGTGCAGCGACTGCAGTCCCATGAAGAAGGTGACCTTCCAGGCCAGCCGGTCGTGCCACACGGCACGGGCGAGCGAGCCACCGGGTCGCGGCGACGGCTCGGGCGGGCGCGCGCGGTCCGCCGGTGCCCGTCGTGGCAGCCGCAGCGCCCACAGCCCGATCGTCAGCACCGTCAGGACGCCCCACGCGCCGAGGGTCAGGCGCCAGTCCAGGCCGGTCGCGCGCTGGAAGGGCACGGTGACGGCCGCGGCGACCGCGCCGCCGCCGCTGAGCACCATCGAGTACGCGCCGGTCATGAGGCCGGTCCGCGTCGGGAAGTCGCGCTTGACCAGGGTCGGCAGCGAGACGTTGCCGATGGCGATCGCGGTGCCCACGAGCACGCTGCCGGCGAGCAGGACCACCAGCAGCGGCACCAGGCGCAGCGCGATCCCGGCGGCGAGGACGAGCAGCGCCACGAACAGCAGGCGCTCCAGCCCCCACCGCCGGGCCAGGCGCGGCGCGACCGGAGCGAGCAGCCCGAAGCAGAGCACCGGCACGCTGGTCAGCAGCCCGGCGACGGCGCTGGAGACGCCGAGATCGCTCCGGATCTGGTCGACCAGCGGCGCCACCCCGACGACCGGGGGCCGCAGGTTCGCCGCCAGCAGCAGGATCGCGACGGCGAGGAGAAACCCACCGCGGGCCGGAGCGGCGACGTCGCGCGCGCCCGAGCCGTCGGTCGCAGCGGTCACGGTCCCACTGTGGACGCCCCGGTCGAGCGCCGCCCGGCGGGCTCCGGACCGTGCGAGGCGTCCTCGTCCGGCGCGGCCGGCGGCGCGACCCCGAGACGACGGAGCAGGAACAGGCAGGCCACCGCGAGGTCGTTGGTGGCGGTCTCGGCCTCGGCACGCTCCCAGTCGATCTGCTCACGCAGGGCGCGGGCGGTGGGCAGCACCTTGCCGAGGTCGGCGGCGTCGTGCTCGTTGAGGGCGGCGAGCTTGCCGACCAGCAGGTCGGTGGCGTCGACGACGGGCATGAGCACGGAGAGCACCTCGCGCTCGTGGGCCCTCCCGAGCATCTCCGGACCGACCGGGACGTTGGCGATCCGGAACAGGACGTCGACCTCGGCGCCGTCGCTGTCGACCTTGAACAGCCAGTCCTCCGGCGGCCGCCGCACCTCGAGGCCGGCCTCGGCGAGAACCTCGGCGGCGCGGTCCGCATCCTGCTCGCTCACGAGGAAGTCGACGTCGTTGTCGGACTCCGGGCCGCCGAGCGCCCAGGTGGCGTAGCCCCCGCCGAGGGCGAACTCGACCCCGGCGTGGCGCAGGACCACCGCCACGCGCTTGAGGGCCTCGCGCCGGCCGTGGTGATCAGGTTCGCTCATCCGATGGTCGGTACCCCGTGGTGCCCCGGGACGAACCGGGGAACCTGGGCCGCGTGCGCCTGGGAACATGGAACGTGCTGCACGCCGCGTCGCCGGCCGACGGCGAGGTCGACCTGGACCGGTTCGCCGCCGCCGTGCGGGCACTCGACGTCGACGTGCTCGGCCTGCAGGAGCTCGACCGTGGCCAGCCCCGCTCGCAGGGCGCGGACCTCGCGGCGGTGGCCGCCGAGGCGATGGGGGCCGCCGAGTACCGCTTCGCGCCGACCCTCGTCGGGCTGCCCGGTGCCTGGGCCCCGGCGCCGGACCCCGACTCGAGCGGCACCCCGGCCTACGGGATCGGCCTGCTCTCCCGGTTCCCGGTCACCTCCTGGCGGGTGATGGCACTCCCCCGCCTGCCGCGCGACCTCCCGCTGCTGCTCGGACGCCCACGGCGTCTGGTGATCGTGCGCGACGAGGTGCGGGTGGCCGTGGCCGCGCGGGTGAGCACCCCGCACGGGCCGGTCACCGTGGTCACCACCCATCTCACGTTCATCCCGGGCTGGAACCTCGTGCAGCTGCGCCACCTCACGCGCATGCTGCGCACCGACGACCCGCTCGTCGTGACCGGCGATCTGAACCTGGGCCCGCGCCGGGCTCGCCTCGCCGGCGGGCTCCCGGTACTGGCGACCGGCGCGACCTTCCCCGCCGACGCGCCTCGCCGCCAGCTCGACCATCTCCTGGGCCGCGGCGTGGTGGCCTCGGCGCCCTGCACGCACCATCCACCGGTCTCCGACCACCGCGCCCTCACGGCGACCGTGGTGCCCGCGGACTGAGGGCCCCCGGGAACCCCGGCCGCGGACGGCCGGGGCCCCGGCTGGGGGGAGCGGACGTCAGCTGCAGCCGCTGGTGGAGCCGCAGCCCTCGCAGACGTAGCAGGAGCCGGCCGGGCGCATCTTCGTGCCGCAGGTCAGGCACAGCGGCGCGTCGGCCGCCTTGCCCTGCTGGAGCTCGAGGAGCTCGGTGGAGCTGCCCACCGAGACGTCCGCGGGACGCTGCCCGTGGGTCGTCGGGCCCACCGCCGCGGTCGCCGAGGAGTCGCCGAGCGTGGTGCGCAAGGCGTCGACGTCGACCGTCGCGGCGGCGTCGGGGGCCGTGCCGGCCGCGGTGTAGTCGGTCGCCGCGACCTGGGCCGACCGCTCGTCGGCCGAGAAGATGCCCAGCTGGGCGCGCTTCTCGTAGGGCAGGTGGTCGAGCGCGATCCGGCGGAACAGGTAGTCCACGACGCTGGTGGCCATCCGGACGTCCGGGTCGTCGGTCATGCCCGCGGGCTCGAAGCGCATGTTGACGAACTTCGAGACGTAGGTCTCCAGCGGCACCCCGTACTGGAGCGCGATGGAGATCGCCATCGAGAACGCGTCCATGACGCCCGCCAGGGTCGAGCCCTGCTTCGACATCTTGACGAAGATCTCGCCGAGGCCGTCGTCGGGGTACGAGCCCGCCGTCATGTAGCCCTCGGCACCGGCGACGGCGAAGGACACCGTCTCGCTCGGGCGCTTCTTCGGCAGCCGCCGGCGCACCGGGCGGTGGTCGGTCGTGACCGCGGGGGTCTCGGCGGCCTTCTCCGTGGCCGAGGTCTTCGCGGTCGAGAGCGGCTGGCCGACCTTGCAGTTGTCGCGGTAGATCGCGAGCGCCTTGAGGCCCATCTTCCAGGACTCGAAGTAGATCTCCTCGATGTCCTCGACCGAGGCCTGCTCGGGCATGTTCACCGTCTTGGAGATGGCCCCGGAGATGAACGGCTGCACCGCGGCCATCATGCGCACGTGGCCCAGCGGGGCGATCGAGCGCTGCCCCATCGCGCAGTCGAACACCTCGTAGTGCTCCGGGCGCAGGCCCGGGGCGTTGATCACGTGGCCGTGCTCGGCGATGTACTCGACGATCGCCTCGCTCTGCTCGTCCTGGTAGCCGAGCGCCGCGAGGGCCCGCGGGACCGTCTGGTTGACGATCTGCATCGAGCCGCCGCCGACCAGCTTCTTGAACTTCACCAGCGAGAAGTCCGGCTCCACCCCGGTGGTGTCGCAGTCCATCATGAAGCCGATGGTGCCGGTGGGCGCGAGCACGCTGGCCTGGGCGTTGCGCCAGCCGTCACGCCCGCCGATCTCGAGCCCACGCTGCCACTGCACGGTGGCCGCGTCGCGGATCGTCGCGTCCTCGCGGCCCACCGTGCGCAGCGCGTCGTTGGCCGCGGCGTGCTTGCGCATCACGCGGCGGTGGGCGTCGGCGTTGCGGGCGTAGCCGTCGTAGGCCCCGACCGCGCCGGCCAGCTCGGCCGAGCGCCGGTAGGCGGTGCCGGTCATCAGCGAGGTGATCGACGCCGCGACCGCGCGGCCGCCGGCCGAGTCGTAGGCGTGCCCGGTGGCCATGAGCAGCGCACCGAGGTTGGCGTAGCCGATGCCCAGCTGCCGGAAGGCCCGCGTGGTGTCGCCGATCTCGGGGGTCGGGAAGTCGGCGAAGCAGATCGAGATGTCCATCGCGGTGATGACGAGCTCGACCGACCGCACGAAGTCGTCGACGCGGAAGCGCCCCTGGTCGTCGAGGAACTTCATGAGGTTCAGCGACGCGAGGTTGCAGCTGGAGTTGTCCAGGTGCAGGTACTCCGAGCACGGGTTGGACGCGGTGATGCGGCCCGACTCCGGCGAGGTGTGCCAGTCGTTGATGGTGTCGTCGTACTGCAGGCCGGGGTCGGCGCACTCCCAGGCCGCCTCGGCCATGCTGCGGAACAGCGCCTTCGCGTCGACGGTGTCGATGACCTCGTTCGGTCATCCGCGCCCGCAGGCCGAACTCCGAGCCCGACTGGACCGCGCGCATGAACTCGTCGGAGACCCGGACCGAGTTGTTGGCGTTCTGGTACTGCACCGAGGCGATGTCGGCGCCGCCGAGGTCCATGTCGAAGCCGGCGTCGCGCAGCACGCGGATCTTGCGCTCCTCGTCGCGCTTGGTGGCGACGAACTCGGCGACGTCGGGGTGGTCCACGTCGAGGACGACCATCTTGGCGGCCCGGCGGGTGGCGCCCCCCGACTTGATCGTCCCGGCCGACGCGTCGGCGCCGCGCATGAACGAGACCGGGCCCGAGGCGGTGCCCCCGGAGGACAGCAGCTCCTTGGAGGACCGGATCCGCGAGAGGTTGAGACCGGCGCCGGAGCCGCCCTTGAAGATCAGCCCCTCCTCGCGGTACCAGTTGAGGATCGACTCCATCGTGTCGTCGACCGACAGGATGAAGCAGGCGCTGACCTGCTGCGGCGAGCTGGTGCCGACGTTGAACCACACCGGCGAGTTGAAGCTGAAGTACTGGTGCAGCAGCATCCAGGTCAGCTCGTGGGCGAACACCTCGGCGTCGTCCGGGGTCGCGAAGTAGCCGTGCGCGGTGCCGGCGTCGGTGTAGGTGTGCACCACGCGGTCGATGAGCTGGCGCAGGCTCTGCTCGCGGGCGTCGGTGCCCAGCGCGCCGCGGAAGTACTTGCTGGTGACGATGTTGACCGCGTTCAGCGACCACGACTGCGGGAACTCGACGCCACGCTGCTCGAAGTTGATCGTGCCGTCGCGCCAGTTCGTCATCACCACGTCGCGGCGTTCCCACTCCACCTCGTCGTACGGGTGGCTCCCCGCCGTGGTGTGGACGCGCTCGATGGTCAGGCCGCGCCGCGGCGCGGCGGAACCCGACGTGTCGGACGTGGTGCCGACGGTCTCCGTCATGCGGTCATCCCCTGTGCTCGTCGTTCCGCGGCGGGTCGGGGACGCTTCCCCACGTTCCGTCTCACCGCGATGCTTCCCGGCCATGTCAGTCCACGGGCGCCTGCGCGCCCACCCGGGCGGTCTCCTCACCACCGGCCTCGTGCTCCTCCCCGGTCCGTGCGTCCGGGACCCGCTGCTGCGGCCCGCCGTCCTGGGTCCCACGGTCCTGGGTCCCACCGCTCCGGTCGGCACGGCGCAGATCGGCGATCTCGGACTCGAAGTCGGCGACCGACGAGAAGTTGCGGTACACGCTCGCGAAGCGCAGGTAGGCGACCTCGTCGAGCTCCCGCAACGGCCCGAGGATCGCCATGCCGACCTCGTGGCTGGCCACCTCGGCCGCCCCGGCGGCGCGCACCGTCTCCTCGACCCGGTGGGCGAGGAGCGCGAGCGCATCGGTGTCGACCGGCCGGCCCTGGCAGGCCCGCGCGACGCCGCGCGAGACCTTCTCCCGGCTGAACGGCTCGGTCACCCCGCTGCGCTTGACCACCGCGAGCACGGCCTCCTCGACGGTGGTGAAGCGCTTGCCGCACGACGAGCAGGACCGGCGTCGCCGGATGGCCTGGCCCTCGTCGGCCTCCCGCGAGTCGACGACCCGGGAATCGGAGTGACGACAGAACGGACACCGCACGGTCGCTCCCTCCTCTCCCGCGTCCCGCTCGCGACTGTCGGGCCGAGTTGTCCCCACCCCCGTCGCCCGGTGCCCTCTCCCGGGCCGCCCCTGGGGACGGACCTGGGGATCGCGGGCCCGGATCCGTGGATCGGGCGGCTTCGACGGTGGACCACCACCGCCGTCCCGGTGGAGAACCCTGTGGAGCGTTCTCCGGACTGTGCACAAGCTGTGGACTAACTACACCAGTGTAACCACTAGATGTTGGGTCGGGACGGTAGCGACACCGCGATCGACGTGGCAAGCCACAGTCACCCCGGGGGACGGCCGGGCGCCGAGCGGCCACCGGACGCGCCCAGCGGATCACCGGGGGACCCCTGGGGCACGAGTGGGTGTCGGAGGAGGCCCGGAGGTCACGGCGCCGTCGTGCCGACCGGCACCACCAGGGGGCGCCCGGGCGCCACGAGGGACCCACTGACGCCGTTGAGCTCGCGGATACGCGCCACGACGACCTCGGCGTCCACGCCCGGGGAGACCCGCCGCGCGACGTCGGTGAGCGACTCTCCGCCGGAGACCACCGTGACCGTGGTGCGCGCCGGCACCGCGACCCCGGGCACCGCGCCCGACGTCGGACCGACCAGCGACACGAGCACGCCCACCAGCACCCCGAGGACCAGGGCGAGCACGACGGTGGCGACGGCACGCCGCCGGCGCACGACCGCGATCGGCGGCCCGCAGGCGACGACCGCCCGCGCCGTCCCGCCGCCGACCCGGGGGCGCACCGGCGGCAGGGCGGTGGCGGTACGGCCCGGTCCCGGCCGACCGGCCGGGCGCACCGTCTCGCGGCGGACGTCGGGACGGCTCGGACGGGTGCCGGCGGGTGTCGACGGTCCGGGCGGGCACGGGCGGGCCCGGGGGACCTCGGCGCCGGTCTCGGGCGTGCCGCCGGTGGTGCAGCCGGTCGTCTCGACGCTCATCGGGGACCTCCTCGCATCGCACACGCGTTCGATCGAACGCGTGTGCGATGTCTAGCATCGACCCCCGACAACGTCGACGGATCGCCCGGCGTGTCGTTCGAACAGGTGTTTGATCCCGTCGGGGTCGGGCGCTAACTTCGCCCTCGTGCCCTCGCGCCAGCGGGCACGCCCGCGCGCACCCGTCCACCGACCCCGGAGGACCGCCCGGCGCCCGAGCGGAGAGCACGCCCACGACATCGGAAGGACACGGCCATGGCACGCACCCCCCAGGGTCCGCGCGACCCCGAGCAGCCGGCGGTCGCCGGTGCGGTGGAGGCCCGGGTGCACACGTTCCCCGAGCCGCCCGACGCCGACGCCTCCTCCGGACTCACGCCGCGCCAGCGCAAGGTCCTCGAGGTCATCCGCGACCACGTGGAGCGCGTGGGCTACCCGCCGAGCGTCCGCGAGATCGGCGACGCGGTCGGGCTGACCTCCACCTCCTCGGTGGCGCACCAGATGCGCACCCTGGAGAAGAAGGGCTACCTGCGCCGCGACCCCAACCGTCCGCGGGCGCTCGACGTGCGGCTGCCCGAGGAGCTCGACGGGGGCGACCCGGCGGGCGCCGCGACCGAGGACGTGCGGGCCGACCGGCCCACCCCGACCTTCGTCCCGGTCGTCGGGCGGATCGCGGCCGGCGGGCCGATCCTCGCCGAGGAGGCCGTGGAGGACGTCTTCCCGCTGCCGAAGGAGCTCGTCGGCGAGGGCTCGCTGTTCCTGCTCAAGGTGGTGGGCGACTCGATGCTCGAGGCCGCCATCACCGACGGCGACTGGGTCGTCGTGCGCCAGCAGCCGGTGGCCGACAACGGCGACATCGTCGCCGCCATGCTCGACAACGAGGCGACCGTCAAGACCTACAAGCGCAAGGACGGGCACGTCTGGCTGATGCCGCAGAACGCGGCCTACGAGCCCATCCCCGGCGACGAGGCCACGGTCCTGGGCAAGGTCACCGCGGTCCTGCGTCGTCTCTAGCACGGCGCCGGCGTCGGGCGAGGACCACCACGAGGGCCGCGACGACCCCGATGCCCGCCACCACCGCGACGAGCGTGGCGGCCTGCGTGCCCGCGATCCGGCGACGGGGTCGACGCGCGCTCCGGGGCGGTCGGGGCCGGACCGGGACCCGCGGCGCCCACCGGCTGGTGGGGGCCGCCGCGCCCGGCACCGCCCGCAGCGCGCCACGGGCCGTCCCACTCGGGCTCTCGCCGGCCGAGAGCAGGGTGCCGTCGGCCGCGAACGCGATCGCCTCGCCCTGCGGCTCGCCCGGTAGCGGTACGCGCACCGGGGTCCCGCGCAGGGCGGCGACGACGTCGTCGGCCGTGGCGGCGCTCCCCGCGGGGTAGAGCCAGGCGTCGCTGTAGGTCCGCAGGGCGACGACGCGGCCGTCGGGGGAAACCGCTCCCCCCGTGATCAGCCGACCGCCCACGAGCGCGGCCGCCCCGCTCCCGCCGGTCGGGGTGTCCGAGGCCGGGACGACGACGTCGCCGACCCGCCGCAGCGGAACGGGCGTGGTGGTCGGCGCGGTCGGCAGCGCGGCGTCGACCGTGTAGACGGCACTGCGTCCGCCGAGCTCCTTGGTGACGATCACCGGCCGGCCGTCGGCGGGCAGCAGCAGGGTCTCGGCGTCGTGCGGGCCGTCGGGGTACGCCAGCCGCGTGACGACCTCGCCGCCCGCGACGGGCAGGCGCAGGATCGCGATGGTGGTCCGGACGCGGTTGTTGTCGCCGGTGTCGGCGAGCCACAGGGTGCCGTCGCCGGCGCGGGCGAGGTCCTCGACGTCACGGCCCGCGACGGGCACCGCCCGCGTCCCGGCGACCGAGCAGTCGGTGGGGTCGACCCGGTAGACCGTGCTCGGGTTCCCGCTGTCGTTCACGACCTGCGGTCCGGCCGGGCCGTCGACGAGCCCGGACACCTCGTCGAGTCGCTCGTCGTCGAACGTGCACCGCACCTGCGGGTCGGCCGCGGCCGTCCCGGGGACGAGCACCGCGAGCAGCAGGATCGCGAGCAGTGCTCGCGCCCTCACGGCCTCACGGGACCTGCGCGGGCTCGACGGCGTGGCGGCGCAGCGACGCCGCCAGCTCCTCCGAGACGCGCACGTGCAGAGCGGTCCCGTCGCCGGTGTGCTCCTCGGAGAGCACCTCGCCCTCAGCGTGCGCCCGGCCCACGAGCGCGCCCTCGGTGTAGGGCAGCAGGACCTCGAGCTCGACGTCGGGGTGCGGGAGCTCGTCGGCCAGACGGGTGCGCAGACGCGAGAGTCCCTCGCCCGTGAGCGCCGACACGAAGACCGCTCCGGGCAGCGCGGCCCGCAGCTGCGCGAGCGCCAGCGGCTCGGCGGCGTCGACCTTGTTGACCACGAGCATCTCGGGCGGTGTCGGGCCCTCGAGCTCGCCCAGCACCTCGCGCACCGCGGCGATCTGGTCCTGCGCCGAGGGGTCGGAGCCGTCGACGACGTGCAGGAGCAGGTCGGCGCCGGACACCTCCTCGAGCGTGGAGCGGAAGGCGTCGACGAGCTGGTGGGGCAGGTGACGGACGAACCCGACGGTGTCGGTGAGGGTGACCTCGCGGCCGTCCGCGGTCTCCCAGCGACGCGTCGTCGGGTCGAGGGTCGCGAACAGCGCGTCCTCGACGAGCACGCCGGCGTCGGTGACGGCGTTGAGCAGGCTCGACTTCCCGGCGTTGGTGTAGCCGGCGATCGCCACCGAGGGCACCTCGCGGCTCTGGCGCCGACCGCGCTTGGTGTCGCGGACCGTGGCCATGCCCTCGATCTCGCGGCGCAGCTTCGCGATCCGCCGGTGGATGCGCCTGCGGTCGGTCTCGAGCTTGGTCTCACCGGGACCACGGGTCCCGACGCCGCCACCCCCGGAACCGCCGGCGCCACCGCCCTGCCGGGACAGCGACTCGCCCCAGCCGCGCAGGCGGGGCAGGAAGTAGCGGAGCTGGGCGAGCTCGACCTGGGCCTTGCCCTCCCGGGAGCGCGCGTGCTGGGCGAAGATGTCGAGGATCAGCGCGGTCCGGTCGACGACCTTGACCTTGAGCTTCTCCTCGAGCTGGCGCAGCTGGCCCGGCGAGAGCTCGCCGTCGGCGATGACGGTGTCGGCGCCGGTCGCCTGCACGGTCTCGCGCAGTGTCGCCACCTTGCCGGATCCGACGAAGGTGGCCGGATCGGGCGAGGAACGCCGCTGGATCAGACCGTCGAGGACCTGCGAGCCGGCCGTCTCGGCGAGACGCGCGAGCTCGGTCAGCGACGCCTCGGCGGCCCGGGAGGTGCCCTCGGTCCACACGCCGATCAGGACGACGCGCTCGAGGCGCAGCTGCCGGTACTCGACCTCGGTGACGTCGGTGAGCTCCGTGGACGCGCCGGTCAGACCCGGGACGCGCTTGAGGGACGAGCGCTCCTCGAGGTCGAGTGCGCCGCCGGTCGGCCGGTCGTGGTCCGGTTCGGCGGGGGCGTCGTCGGGAGCGAGGGCGTCGGGATCGAGCCGGATGTCGCGGCGGTCGCGGCGCACGTCGGTGCGGTCGGCGGACGGGACGGGGTAGAGCGGTGCGGGTTCTGTCATCTCACCGTCCATGGTTCCACGACCGGCAAGGGGAAAACAGGTCACCGGGCCGGCGGAGCGGTCAGCGGGCGTCCCCGAGGAGGCTCGCGACCGGCGCGCCCCACTCGCCGCGCGCCACGAGCACGGCCGGCCCGGTGAGGGTCGTCGTGCCGGGCGTGACGCCCACGACGAGGCGCCCGCCCGGGGTGTGGACGACGACCTCGCCGGCCTCGCGGTCGGCGGCCCGCAGCGCGGCGACCGCCCCGGCCACCGTGCCTGTCCCGCACGAGCGGGTCTCCCCCGACCCGCGCTCGTGCACCCGCAGCCGGACCGCACCCCCGGTCAGCGGGGTCAGGACCTCGACGTTCACCCCGCCCGGGAACAGCGACGTGTCGTGGTGCGGGGCGGGACCGAGGTCGAGGGCGTCGAGGTCGGCGACAGCGAGGTCCGGTGCGTGGAGGTCGCCGGGCAGGACGCACGCGAGGTGGGGGTTGCCGACGTCGACGGCGATCCCGGGGAACTCCCGGCCGCCGATCACGGCCACCGACGCCGGACCGACCCGCGCCGGCCCCATGTCGACGGTGACGTCGCCCCTGCGCCCGACGTCGACCGCGCGGACACCGGCCCGCGTCGCGACCGGGTGCACCCCGGGTGCGACGAACCCGCCGTCGACGAGATAGCGGGCGAACACGCGGATGCCGTTGCCGCACATCTCGGCGAGCGATCCGTCGGCGTTGCGATAGTCCATGAACCAGTCCGCGTCGCCCGCGGTGTGCCCGGCCCGCGCGAGCGCCGAGTCCGCGACCGCGGTCCCCGCCCGCACCACGCGCAGCACACCGTCGGCGCCGAGACCCCGTCGCCGGTGGCAGAGCGCCCGGACCAGCGCGCCGCCGTCCCCGTCGAGGTCGAGCTCGCCGTCGGGGTCGGGCAGCACGACGAAGTCGTTCTCGGTGCCGTGCCCCTTGACGAACTCCACGCCGACCAGCCTACGAGCGACGCCCCAGCACGTCGGCGACGACGTCGCCGGCGGCGCGGTCGCCGACGTCGATCCAGTGCACACGGGTGTCACGGCGGAACCACGACCGCTGGCGACGCACGAGCCGCCGGGTGGCGACGACGATGCGCCGGCGCGCCTCGTCGAGGTCGATCCCCCCGGCGAGCAGCTCGAGCACCTCCCGGTAGCCGACCGCCCGCGACGCCGTCGCCCCCTCCCGAAGGCCGCGGGCCTCCAGCGCACGGACCTCGTCGACGAGCCCGGCGTCGAGCATCCCGTCGACCCGGGCCGCGATCCGCGCGTCCAGCGTCGCGGTGTCGCGGTCGAGGCCGACGATCAGGGCGTCGTGACGCGGCGCGCCGGGTCTCGGCAGGCTCGCCGCGAACGGCTCCCCGGTGATCTCGACGACCTCGAGGGCCCGCACGATCCGGCGCCCGTTGCCGGGCAGGATGCCGCGGGCGGCGTCCGGATCGCGGTCGGCGAGCCGCTCGTGCATCCCTCGTGGGCCCACCACCGCGAGCTCGGCGTCCAGGCGTGCGCGCACCGCCGGGTCGGTGCCCGGGAACCGCAGGTCGTCGAGCACCGCCTGCACGTACAGTCCGGAACCGCCCACGATCACCGGGACCCGCCCGCGGTCCCGGACGGCCTCGACCGCGGCGCGAGCGTCGCGCTGGTAGGCCGCGACCGTCGCCGTCTCGGTGACCTCGAGGACGTCGAGCACGTGGTGCGGGACCCCGCGGCGCTGCGCCAGGGGCAGTTTCGCCGTGCCCAGGTCCATCCCACGGTAGAGCTGCATCGCATCGGCGTTGACGACCTCCGCGCCCGGCCCACCCTCCCGGCCCAGCGCCTCGGCGAGGTCGAGGGCGAGGTCGGACTTGCCCGTCGCCGTGGGCCCGACCAGTGCGATCGGGCGCAGGGGGTCCGGGCGCAGGGGGTCCGGGCACACGTCCATCACGGGTCAGGGTCCCACCGCGGGTCATGGTGGTCACGCCGGCAGGAGGTGGTCGGGGCGGCTCGGGCGTGGCGTCTGTTGGGGGTCGAGCCAGGCGGGTGGCCGGAATTCGGGGCGGCCGTGGTGGGACTCGATGTGCCAGCCGCTGTGGTGGGCGAGGTGGTGGTGGTAGGCGCAGAGCAGACGAGGTGCGTACTGTGACACACCATGAGGGCCGTCATTCGCACGTCAGAGCCTCGACAAGACGTCCGACGGTCTCGCGGTGGCCCGCCAGCGATCCGAGTGCGAGGCACTGTGCGTCGCGCGCGCGGTGGACCGTCGCCGACGTGGTGATCGACAACGACGTCTCCGCGTCCACGTCGAAGGTACGCCCGGGGTATGCCCGCATCCTCGGGATGATCGATGCGCCGTGAGGTTGACGTCGTGGTCGCGTGGGCGGTGGAGCGGCTGTCCGCAAGCTCACCGATCTAGAGGACGTGATCACCCGGACCGAGGGTTCCGGCGTCCGGATCGCAACGGTCTCCGGGGACATCGATCTTTCCACCGATCAGGGTCGTCTCGTCGGCCGGATTCTGGCGTCGGTGGCGCGCGGTGAGGTGGAGCGCAAGGGGGCTCGTCAGAAGGCCGCCCGTGCCCAATCAGCGGTAGCGGGCAAGCCGGTGAAGTGGTCGCATCGCTCGTTCAGCTACTACGAGGACAAGGTCACCGCACGTCTGGCCGAGGCGCGGCGATCCGCTCGGCGTGTGAGCAAATGATCTCCGGGGGCACGCTTCGCTCGATCGCCCGGCAGTGGAACGAGGAAGTCTCCGGCCCCCGCAGGGCGGCAAGGCGTGGACGTACACCACGGTCCGCAGCGTGCTCGTGAACCCGCGCATCGCCGGTCTATCCACCCACGACGGGGAGATCGTCGGGACCGGCCAGTGGGATGCGCTAGTCGACGAGGACGTGTGGCGCGCGTGGGTGCGGTGCTGTCCACCCGAGCCGCGTCCCGGGCCCAAGGGTGTGACGACCCTGCTCGGCGGGCTGGCCCTGTGCGTGTGCGGGGCGCCGGTGTACGGCGGTATGTCGTCGCGGCGGGGCCACATCTACCGGTGCCGCGACCTGCCCGGTGGCGGTGGCGGCCACGTCGCCCGTCGGCCCCACCTGTCGACAGGTACGTGACCGCTGCCGTCATCGAGCGAATGAATCGGCCGGACGCGGCTAACCTGTTGATCGACACCAGCAAGCCGGACGCCGAGGCGTTGCGCAACGGCCCGTGGGCTGCGGACCCGGTTCGATCAGGTGGCTGCGGAGTTCGCGACCGACGACACGATCACTCCCGGCCAGTTCCGGACGATGACTGCCACCCTCCGGGACCGCCTCGCCGTCGTGGAGGACGCACAAGCTGACGCGGCCCGGGTGTCGGTGCTCGGGCCCCTCGTCGGCGTGGAGGACGTCGAGACGGCGTGGAACGCGTTGGACGTGGACCGGCGCCGGGCCGTGGTGGACGCGCTCATGACGGTGCGCCTGCACAAGCCGGGCCGAGGGCACCGGACGTTCGAGACGTCATCGGTGGAGATCGCCCGGAAGGTCGCATGACCCTCCAGCACAACATCCGGTGGCTAGAGCCCCTGGTCCTCCGTTCCGTGGCGGCGACCGAAACGGGCACATGACTAAGGCCTCACCGCTCAACCCTCACAGGGCGTCCCACGGGGCTGTGAGAGGCGGCAGAGCACACCGAGAGGGAGTGCCTGCCGTGTCCGACGCCGAGTCCGCCCGCATCCGCCAGGCCGCCCGTGATCTTGTGGCCGACGGCCCCCGCTCACCGAGGAGCAGCGCAGCCACTCGCGTCGATCTTCGCGTCGGCCCGTAGCTCACCGCGCGCTCGCGGAAACGTCGTCCCGCTGCCCGTCCGTCCCCCGGTCAAGGACGCGGCTGCCGGCCGTCACTCGCCGACGATCCCCGCATCCGTGAGCCGACGACACTCCTCGGGGCCGGGCGTGTTCGGTGAGCCGACGCAGTCGTCGTACGGGCTCATCGCCGGGGCCGGGGCGGGCACCGGGCCGTTGAATGCGCTGGTGGCACAGGCTGCCCGAGCCTCGCTCTCAGCTTGGATCGTGGGCACGCCCGGAGTGACCGGGAACGGCGAGGGAATCGCGGCGATGCACGATTGCGCCGCGTCCGCTCGCCGCCGGGTTTCGGCGCCCATCGCATTCGTGTCGCGGACGACCGTGTCGTACTGGTCGGCCCACCACCCGCAGCCGTCGGCGGCCCGGACCGCCCTTAAGCCTTCCTCGGGTGTGGTGGCGCCCGAGGATTGCATGACCGTCATGCATTCGCCGGCCGAGCGGTTGGCCACGGGCGCCGACGAACATCCGGTAAGGGTGACGCCTCAGAGCGCCAGTGAAAACGACGGCAACGATCAAGGTTCGGGTCATGGCACGACGTTACGTCGGAATCTGACCACGCCGAGCCGGTTTCCCTCCGAAGACTACCCGATTATCACCTAGAAATTCTCGCTCACCGTGCATCCGCAATTGCGGAGTTAGACACGCCGAATGGTTCGCTATCCCTGAAATGTCGCCCGAGGCCTTATAATGGTATATGGGCAATACAGGAGAACCCATCGCGAGGACAATCTATGTGCGCGAATGAGAATGCATCACGGGCAGCCTCCGAATTGGCGCGTGCGTCGTGGGTCGAACTGTCGGCTGAGCAGCGATCCGCCCGTGCCCGCCGCAGTTGCGATACCCTCCGTGCCCACGAAGCTGCCCGCCAGGCCAAGGCTCATTGTGATGACGACGCCAATTGAGCTAACACCGGCCATCGTCGATCGGCTCACCGCGCTCACCCGCTACGGCTCGCCGTACTCTAAAAACGCTGCGGTGGCACTACTCGACAGCCAACACCGACATCCGCTGAACTTAATTCACTGCTAGAAGTGATCACCCGGGGCTCACGTTCCCTGAGAAGGGTCCGACCTAATGACAACCGTACAGCTCGATAAGTCCGCTGTCCGCAACTACCTCGACAATTGGCGCGGCGCCTCGGGCCGGCTCGGACTCTCGACGTTCAACCCGATCGAAAACCAGTCGTTCCCCACCGACCGCATTGGGCTCGACACCGCCGCCGAGAAGATCGCCGATGGGACACCGAGGGTCGCCCCGGTATCTACGTCCGGTTCTTTACAACGGTCGCGCCCAGCGTTTCGGGGCGCGGTGAGGCGAGACAGTCGGTCGCCCTCGTCGCCCTCGCCGCAGATGTGGACTACGGCACAGTTGGGCACGCCACCGGTAAGCCGCTACCGCCCGACGAGGAATCCGCGCGGCTGGTTGTGGCCGGGGCCGGACTCCCGAACCGACAGAATGGATCAATTCGGGTGGCGGGCTCTACCCGGTGTGGCGCCTCGCCGTTGACTGCGTGCTCCACACGCCCGCCGACATCGACGCCGCCGCCGCCCTCTCCGATCGGCTACACCGGGCACTAGAAGCCAGCGCCGAACGTCTCGGCTGGTCCTACGGCTACACCGGCGACCTGTCCCGCGTGCTGCGTGCGCCCGGCACTGTCTACCGGAAAGCCGGTCAGGAACGCCTGTGCCGAGTGATCGAGAGTGACGGCCCGTTCCACCACCTCGACGACCTCGACAAGGCACTACCGCCGCTCTCGCCAAAGGGGGTGGCACCGCGACACGACCAGGGGGGCCAGGACGCGGACGGCCCGTTCGACGCCCTCCGCCGTGCCGGATGGTCCGACATCCTCGAACCGGTCGGCTGGTCCTACGTCAAGCACGACCACCGCGGCGAACTGTGGATGCGGCCGGGCGACGCCGAATCCGAGTATTCGGCGGTCGCCTTCGAAGACGTATTCTACGTCCACTCCACCTCGACCGTGCTGCCCGACCGGGAGGGCATGAGCGAGGGGACGCTGTTCGCCGCTCTGCACCACGGCGGGAACCTGTCGGCGGCGGCACACGACCTGATCGGAGCGGCCACCGGTGGCACCGCGACTCGCGCCGCCCTGTCGCTTCCGCCGGATGTCCTCGCCGCTATCGCCGACACGCAGACGGCCCCGACGTGGGAGCCGTTGTCGTTCCCAGCTCTCTTGCTAGAAGCCCTCTACCCGTAGATGTCGTCTCTCCGCCCTAAGACAGTCCTCACCTTCCAACAGTTCGCCGTACTCGCCGCCGACGTAGTCTCCCAGTCGCCTCGAACGTCGCTGCTACGTGTACTGTGTCCCAACGTGGTCTACGTGTCCATGTCGCCGAGGCGTAATCTCAGGAGGCAGCGAACGCCGTATACCTCGCCGTGTCTGTGGCGTCCGTCAGCCGTAGCTCGGTGCTATCGAGGTTGACTCTCCCAGCCCTGTCGTGATGTTCGTTGTGGAAGGCGGCTAGAGAAACTCGGTGCGTCGTATCCGCGCGTCGCCGCCGTAAAGGTAGTCTACTCAGACATCCTCTACATCTACGTGTGCTCTTGCATCCCCGTCCTGAACGACAGGCAGCACATGTCGCACTCGCCGTACAGATTATATCGGTGCGCTCGTCGCTGGTCACCCTCGACTCGCTGTATCTCGCCGCTCTTTTGTGAACCTCGCCGACCTCTACTCCATGAGCGTAGCACTCGAAGGCGTCCAGCACATCTGCCAGAACGCCGAGTCGTCGCTGTTCGTCGTCACTCACTTCTACCAGTAGCAGAGCAGCGTAGCATCTCGCATCATCGGCGCTGTACCGGTGAGTGTAGCCTCGTACTGGCGACCGCGTCGTCTAGAAGCGCAAAGTGGCCTGTTGCCTAAAGAGTCCGACGTGCTGGCGAAGTCGCATTTGTGAGCGGCGAGATCAGCGACCAGACGTTGATGTTCACCGGCGTGTGTGGTCCGTTGATCTCGTCGACCTCGACTCGTCACTAAACTCTCTCACCGAGGCGTAGATCACCGTCGAGGCAGACAGCGTCGATAGCGTCGACGGAATGCCGTAGCTCCGTCCAGCCGCTACGCCATCCTCGCCGCTCTGCGCCGTCTGTCCCTAGCGTCGACCTACATAGAGGTCAACGTCGATCTATCGTAGCGAGCACGCCCTACCGGCAGTCCACGTTCTCCACAGCGATTGAGCAGCTTAGAAGTGCTGGCCTGGTCGAGGAGATCAACGACCCGCGAGCGGCCAATGAGACGTTCCGCGCTGAGCTCTATGTCGCGGTGTCGGGCGAGCGGAGTGACTAGCCCTATCACGTCCACCCATCCGTATCCATATCACGTCCCCCCGGCACTTAGTGATGTGCCGTCGGTACGCGTGGTGACCATCCATACCACTAAGGCGTGATATGGCGTGAAATGGATGATACGGCTGTCGTGTTGCCCGCTCTGCCCTCACCCCACACACGCGAAGGGAACCTTCAATGACCACTTTACCTTCCAGGCTCAGCTGTGAAGGACAACCGTAGCCCCACGCCGCCAAGGACGCTGCTGTGAGATGCGACCTACTACACCGAAACTATTTCCCTTGCCAAATGTGTACTGTAATAGCGACCCCGACAACCCCGACTGGCAGTACGTCCCCATGATCGAGTTCCCCGAAGATCGAACTCAGGAACCGTTGCCGGAAGCCGATCCGGTGGCGGCGGCTGAAGTCTGGAACAGCTACGCCGCGTCGATGCTCTCCCGAATGAACGACCCGACCGCCCCGTAATATCAGGAAGCGGCACCGGCCCACGATGACCTCACCCCAGAACAACGAAAGATCCAGGATTGAGACATATGAGCGACGACCCTAGTGTTGAGACACCCGACCCTACCGAGGAGCCGCAGGAGCCCGTGAACGAGCCGCAGGAGCCATCACAGCCCCAGGACCAGGCTCCTACAGCCAAGTCCCAGGACGGCAAGCCCAGCTCGGAGGCAGCGAAGTGGCGCGTGCAAACCCGAGCGGCCGAAGCACGCGTTAGCGAACTCGAAGAGCAGATCAACGCGATGCGTACCGCCGAGGCTGAACGGCTCGCCACTAC
This sequence comes from uncultured Actinomycetota bacterium, assembly GCA_963785135.1. Classification (GTDB taxonomy): domain Bacteria; phylum Actinomycetota; class Actinomycetes; order Mycobacteriales; family Pseudonocardiaceae; genus Actinomycetospora. The sequence goes on along the minus strand of CAWATV010000012.1, from coordinate 909,052 downwards.
CGGCGACGCGCCGTCCCTGTTCGATGGCACCGACCTATGGCGCAGCGGAGGCGATGTCTCGACGTTGCTCACCGAGGATGGCGCAATCGACCCGGCCGTGCTCGTGACGATGATCGAAACCCTTACCGAGAGCAAGACACACCTTCGGGCGGACCTGAACAGGCATAAGCCTCCTAAGCCGGATTACTCGCAGGGGGCGGGAGCGAACAGAGCGACCCCAACTGACCCGGGAACCGGGTGGCAGGCAATTCTTAGAGCCGCCTAGCAACAACTGGATGTTACAATGGGCGTGGCTACCGCGGACCCGGGATTGATCCCACTTCGGTAGCCACAGCTAATCCCTCAGGGATTCCCGCGTGCGTTTGAACGTGGCGGTGCAGCAAGACGGAGGCACCCCCATATCCGCATGCTCTCTAAGGAATCCGTAATGCCAATCTATGAGTCGACCGTCAACGTGGGCGGAATGCTCCCTCAGAGCTGGGGCGGCGAACTACTCCTCGACGTTCTGCGCGAAGAAGCAGCGTGCATGAACGCCGCGGTCGCACAGACGGTGCAGATCGACGGAGTATCTATTCACTTCCCCGTTCTTCGCACGGAGGAGGGTGCATCGTTCCTGATCGAGAGCTCGGAAATTGACGAGGTCACCCCCGGCTTCGACGAGATCGTCAGCATTCCTAAGAAGTGCGGTGCTATCCAAGTAATTTCGGCGGAGCTAGCCGCGGATGGTTCGCCCTCGGCTGCAAAGACTGTGGGCGATTCTCTCGGACAGTCCCTCGCCTATGCTATGGACGCCGCATTCTTCGGGGACCTCACTGCACCCAGCCCCGCCGGCCTAGGTTCGCTGACCACGGCCACCGCATCGGCGCGCGCAGCGTTCAGCAATCTGGACGCCTTCGCCAAGGCCCAAAGCAACGCCGGGGCCAAGGGTGCGCTAGTCACCTCCTTCGTCGCGGGTACAACACGGCGTACGACCTTGCCGTACTGAAGGACGAGCCAACGACCAGCAATAGGGAACTACTGTCTGTCGATCCGACTCAGCCGTCGCGACGGATGATCAACGGTGTGCCGCTCATCGTGAGTCGTCACGTGCCCTACTATGTGGTCTGGGCAATTCCGTCCAACGTGGTTCGCACCGTCATTAGACAGGACATCACTGTTGTCGCCTCGGATCAGCCGCTATTCACGTCTGATCGCACCGTCGTGAAGGCGACTTGTAGGCTGGATTTCGCCTTCATTTCTCCGCTGGCTATCACTAAGATCGCACTGTCGCCGTAGCCCCCCTTCATCGACTCTCGAGATGCAGCGAGTGGATGAGTCGCTTCCCCGGATACCGGTGCTGTGACAGTGCTGGCCGTGTCTGATGTCCTCCTCTCCATCCGACCCCGGCTGGTGGCGGACGACTACCCGCATGAGCAGGAAAGATGACCCAGGGGAGATGCCCTCCCACGCCCCCTTGACTACGAAACCGGAACGTAATGCACTAGCCTAGCAATACGCGTTCAGGGGTCGACGAGGATGAGGAGGCGCGCGCAGAGCAAACAGCTCACCGGGAGGTGTGTTAGCGGCGTTCTTACTCACCAAAGATTGCAATGAGATCAGCGATCGGCTCCGTTTTCTTCCTGGCCCTATAGGCCGCTACCTGGTCGTAGACGAGACCTGCTCCCAGACCTGCGCCGCCCGTTAAGGCGGCACCCGTTGGCGACGAGGTCAGCAGAAATGATGTTGCTGCTGTAGCGGCTGCAACTGAGAAGTTTCTTAGGTTACGCTTCGAGGTTTGCAGAACGTTAGACTGCCGGACCGTGCCATCGAGCCGAGCACGTAGTGGTGCGAACTCGTCGTATATGTCGCGCCGAGCTGCCTGTACTTGTGCAGGATCGTCGAGATCGGTGATTGCCACGGAGTTTAAAGCGCGAGTGATGTAGGAGCGAAACTCCTCGAAGACCTCGTTGTCCCGCCTGACCGCGGACAGCAACTGCGCGTCCGCCGCCAGATTGTGCACCAAGAACTGCATCAGCGTTAAGACCTTCACTGAATTCTGCTCGCGCTGAGGCTGCACCGCCTGGAGCAGGTGCTTTGCGACAAGTAGAGCGGTAGGCGAGGTAGCGAGCTGAGTAATGGCGCCAGGCCAGCGATTGGCGAACACCATGTTCGCTCGGACGTCGGTGGCCAACCACTGCACCAATGTACGCTCGACTGATGTCCGATCCTCGCTACCGAGAGCCCGGCCAGCCAGGTAGGTGTAACGCGAAAGCGCTTCGCGTATCTCCGGGTCACCCCCTATGGCTCGATGCTCCTCACGGGTCGCCGATACCGACGGGTGGATTTTGCGTTGCCATAGCGCTCGAAAATGTATCAATCCTTGCTCGTAGAGTGGCTCTGCGGCTAGAAGCCATTGAGCTGTGCTCTGTCGTTCCTCGACCCTTTGGGACGCCAGGTAAACAGATACATCATCCGTGACAACTTCGTGGGCGTATAGGAGTAGCGACATCGCACGCTCGAACGGGACCGTCGCCCGATCACCGGGCACAAGGTCCTCGGCGCACGTCGTGACGACCGGCCTGAGGTTGCCCTTGGCAAGACCTGGGAGCGGATGATTATCGGGAACGGCGTTCTCTTCGAGGAAGAAACGGAACTCGTGCAGGTGCGCGGCTGGGGCAGCGACTATCCGCTCGGCCAACTCCGGAGAATACTCTTCCCCCCAGAACGTCCGCAGATTCTCAAACGGATTGCAAGCCGTCTCAACCACCACGATATCTTGACACCTCGGAGCAAGCGCAGTCGACGCGGGCGACGCCGCCGGGCATCGAGGCCCACCTCCCGGGGTGCTCACCGTGCTTGCGCCGAGCTGCAGGAGCGCGAGAAGTGAGCGCTGCGGGCCGTCGGCTGAGCGTGTTCAGCTCATCCCGCCGCGAGATCACGGATGAAGGCGGCCACGGCGACCACGAGCGATCCGATCGCCAGCCACATCATCAACAGTTCCGTGCCGCGTGACCCGCTCGGCGCGGGGTCGAGTTCGCGACGGGAAAGCCCGGGCGTCGGTTGCGGAGTAGCCGCCGTTCTGGGACCTCCATGGCCTAGGTCGTTGCGCGGCCACATGAGGCGCGGGATGAAGTCCCCCGGCGGGCGCACGAGCGTCGGAAGCCCGCGCTTCAGCCCCGCGTGGTAGTCCTCGCAACTGGTGATGAAGCCTCGCACTGGCCAGCGGCAAGGTCTACCCTCGCGGGTCTCGACCCGGCACGTCGTCATCCGCCACACCGCGGCGTAAAGGAGCCAGACCGCGGCGATGAGGACGGCGAGGAGCCACTGTTCTGATCTGACCAGCAGGAGACGGCGACGAGGTAGAGGAGTCCCCACGCGCGGAACGGCGGACCCCGACGAGAGGAACGCCTACGTCGGTAGCCCCGTCGTCGAACCATGCTGCTCCCCCCGCCGCCGGTCGAACCGTCTCAGTCTCCTTGACGCGTTCGGGCCGTCTCTCGGCCACCGGAGTGACGGATGTGGCGCATGGGAGACGTTCCGCCGTCTAGCTCCTCCGGGAACCGAGGGAGCCTCGACGGCCACCCGCGCGGCGCTCAGACCGAGCTATGACGTCCTGCGAGAACGGGTTGGGGAGTCAGAAACACAGATCGCGGGCGATGACCAGCTGCAGCTCGACGACCTGCCACGCGACGTCGAACAGCGTCTCCCCCGTGAGCGCCGAGTAGCTCCGCAGGCCCCGGTCTGCCTGGTCGAAGTCCACCCCTAGCAATTCGGCCAGCACCCCCTGCGCCTGCAGAACCGCCACGTCGCGCCAGTCCCGTGGGTCCAAACCGTCGACAGCAGCCATTGGACCTCCGCGGGCCCGGGGCAGTCGACTCTTCCAAAGCATCCTGACGGCGGGGTCCGGGCCGACACATGCTGGATACAGCGTGACGCCGGTTGGCTGCGTAGTCCAGTCGAGGGGCAGCCACCCGAGAGCTAGACGGCAGGTACGACCAGCGTCTCGGTCCGCCGCGACTGAGGCAGACACGGTGCCGGACTAGCGTCTCGACCCATGACTGATGTTGACGTCGAAGCGCTCCGCACGGAGATCGGCAAGGCTCTGGGGGAGAGCGAGGTCTGGCACCTGCTCCAGACCTACTCCGGCTATGGGCGGGAGGGCTCGTTCGCGTCGAGCTGTGGGAGCACCCGAAGCTTGGGTACCTGCGAGGCCCATCCCCAGGACGCAGCCATCCATGCCAACCCGGAACCGACGGCCGAACTAGCGATGCAGAACACCCACCTCTGGAACCTGGGTAGCCACGGCTGAGTGGCCATCATGTGGTGAGTGCTGGAGTGTGTCCTGACGTTGACCAGAGCAGGACCAGGTTGTCGAGGTCGGTGGGGCCTGCGAGAGCCCAGGGGATGATGTGGTGGACCTGGCAGCGTCGGGGTCGTCGTCGGCAGCCGGGGTGGGCGCAGTGGCGGTCGCGGGTGATGACGGCGCGTCGTTGGGCGGTGGAGACGGTGCGTGTGGCGCGCCCGAGGTCGAGGACTTCGCCGCGGGTGCCGAGCACGGCGGGGACCACCGAGGCGTCGCAGGCGAGGCGGCGCAGGGTCTCGGGGCGGAGCGCCCATTGCCCGTCGAGCAGTCCGAGGCCCGCGACCTGGCCGCGCAGGGTTTCCAGCGACATCGTCACCACCAGCCCGACCGCGTCCCCGCCCTGGGTCCGCGGTCGGCGGCGCCGACCCTCGTCGCCGGGCGCCGAGGACTCGGCTGCTTCGGTGTCGAGCCCGGCGAACGCGTCGTCGACCTGTTCGCCGAGGGCGTCGGCGGCGAGGTCGTGCAGGGCGGCGGCGCGGCGTTCGGGCAGGGTGCGGCCGGGGTGCAGGGCGGTCGTGTCGTCGTCGGGGTCGGGGGGTGGGGTGAGGGCGTCGAGGGCGGTGCGGATCACTTCGGCGGTCTCGGCGTCGGCGAACCGGAAGCGTCCGGAGAGCTCACCGTGGCTGCTGGTGCTCAGGTGCAGTTCGGCGGTCGGGCGGTCGGCGTCGGGGGCGAGTTGGCCGTCGGGGTCGAGCAGCAGCAGGACGTCGGTGGCGTCGCGACGCAGCTCGGTGGGGCTGCGGATCGTGGCGAGCTGGGCGAGGCAGCGTTCGGCTTCGTCGCGGACGGCGGGCGGGAGGTCGGTGACGCGGTCGAGGGCGCGGACCGCGGTGGCGATCACGGTCAGGTGTTCGCGGCCGATCTGACCGGCGTGCAGGTGTCCGGCGGTGGCCGGGAGGGTCGGGGGTGCGGGTGGCCCGCTGAGCCCCGGGCAGGGCGCGATGAGTCCGGCGTCGGTGACGAGCGCCCGGGCGTCGCGGGCGTCGATCCGCAGGTGCTCGCCGAGCAGTCGGGCGGTGGATCGGTGGCCGACCTCGGCGGCGGCGCCGGCGTCGTCGAGGTCGCTGACCAGGTCGAGCACCCGGGCTTGAGCGCGCCGCAGCTCGGCCATCGCGGCGGCGGTCTGTTCGAGCAGCGCGGTGGTGCGCGCACTCGGCGCCGGTGTGTCCTGCACTCCCCTAGTATCGAACATGTGTTCGAACAGCTCCAGCCGCCAACCGGAGCAACTCTGTGCACTCCACGCCGTGTTCACGCAGAGCGAACGCTCATCGCTCCCAGATCGCGACGTGGTAGGCCACGCCGTAGGGGGCGGAGGAGTGGAGGAGGCGGGCGGTCGACGGCGCCGGGAGAGCGCCGGCGAGCACCTGCCACGGGACGCGCCCGGCGGCGAGGAGGGCGTCGGAGAGCACCGGGTCGATCGCGAGGAGGGTGTCGGCGTCCCCGCGGTGGAGGGCGTCGGCGGCGGTCCGGTCGTACGGCTCGGCGCGCTCGTCGAGGGCGCCGGGTGCACGAGCGGTGTGGGTGGCGGCCCCGTCACCGACGACGAGGAGGGCGGCCGGCTCGTCCGCGAGCGCGGCCGCGAGCTCGGCGCCGGCGCGCCGGCAGTCCTCGGGATCGGTGCCCGCCGCGACGACATGGGCCTCGACGGCCACGGCGTCGGCCGCGGGCCCGGCCTGCCCCCGCAGCCAGCCGGCGATGAGCACGGGCAACGGGAGCTCACGGTCGGGTGCGGCGCCGGGATCGGCGCCCGGGGCCTCGGGGCCGGCCAGCGACACCCGGACGTCGGCGCCGAATCCGGCGAAGGAGCCGCACGTCGGAGGTGTGTGGTGCGACGGCCTCGGGCCCGCGCCCACCACCACCCAGCGCTGCGCCACCTCCGCGAGGCGGCAGGCGACCTCCCGGCACGCGTCCCGCAGCTCCGGGGTCTCGCCCACCGCACGCCCCGCGAGCTCCGGGACGAGCAGGGGCGGTTGCGGAACCACCGCGGCCGTCTCGATCACTTCCGGCAGGGTAGTGCCGCGCCGCACGCCGAGCAGGGCGCGACGGGGTGCAGGGAGTTCCCGGCACCGCGCGTACCTGCTTGAATGCCCGAACCGTAGGAAGCGGAGGTGTCGGGGCCGATGACCGACGAGCAGTCTCCGGAGACCGTCGACACGAGGGTCCCCGGCAGCACGGCGACGCCGGAGCAGCCGGACGAGGGGCCCGACACCACGCCCGCGGACACCACGCCCACCGAGTCCACGCCCACCGACACCACGCCCGCCGACATCGTGCCCAGTCCTGGGCCCGCGGCCGTGCGGCCACCGGCACCAGCACCGGCACCAGCGACAGCCACCCCGGACCCCGGCCCCGCACCCACGCCGCTCGAGGCACCCCCGCCGACAGCCACATCCCCGACAGCCGCACCCCCCACGACGTCGGTGGTCGCGATCCCGACGGTCGCGTCGGCGGCGGCGGATCCGGCGCGATGGGGCCGGGTGGACGACGAGGGGACGGTGTGGTTGCGCGCCGACGACGGCGAGCGCGCGGTCGGGTCGTGGCAGGCCGGCGACGCCGCCGAGGGCCTCGCTCACTTCGCCGTGCGCTTCGACGATCTGCGCACCGAGGCCGACCTGCTGGTCCGCCGCCTCGGCTCCGGTCGCGGCGACGCGCGTGCGACGTTGCGCAGCGCCGCCGCCCTGCGCGAACGACTCGACTCGGCCGCGGTGATCGGTGACGTCGCCGGTCTCACGGCCCGTCTCGACGCCGTGGTCGCGGTCGCGGAGCAGGCGGGCGAGGCCGAGAAGGCCGCGCGGGCGGGGGCGCGCGACGAGGCCGTGGCCCGCAAGGAGGCGCTGATCGCCGAGGCGGAGGCCCTCGCCGACGAGACGACCCGCTGGAAGCACGCGGGCGACCGGTTCGCGGAGATGCTCGACGAGTGGAAGGCCGTCAAGGGCATCGACCGCAAGACCGACGACGCCCTCTGGAAGCGGTTCTCCAAGGCCAAGGAGACCTTCGCCCGGCGGCGCGGCGCCCATTTCGCCGAGCTCGACCGGGCGCGCTCGGCGGCCAGGGTCCGCAAGGAGGAGCTGGTCGCCGAGGCCGAGTCGCTGACCGGATCGACCGACTGGGGCGCGACGGCGGGTCGCTACAAGGAGCTCATGGCCGAGTGGAAGGCCGCGGGCCGGACCTCCAAGGAGGCCGACGACGCCCTGTGGGCCCGCTTCCGCGGCGCGCAGGACACGTTCTTCGCGGCCCGCTCGTCCACCTTCGCCGAGCGCGACGCCGAGTTCACCGACAACGCGCGCGCCAAGGAGGCCCTCCTCGTGGAGGCCGGGCGGATCGATCTCGGTGACGTCGATGCGGCCCGCGCGGCACTGCGCGACGTCCAGGACCGTTGGGACGCCATCGGGAAGGTGCCCCGCGAGCGGGTGCGCGAGTTCGCGACCCGGCTCAAGGAGGTCGAGGACCGGGTCCGCGCCGCCGTCGACAAGCGCTGGCAGCGCAGCAACCCGGAGACCGAGGCGCGGGTCGCCCAGTTCCGCGCCCGCGTGGAGCAGTACGAGGCCCAGGCGGCGAAGGCGCACGCCGCCGGCGACCGCCGCCGCGCGGCCGAGGCCGAGCGCCAGGCCGCGCAGTGGCGCGAGTGGCTGTCCACCGCGGAGCAGGCCGGCAGCTAGTACGCGGACCCGGAGCCTCAATATCGTGCCTGAGTTCCACCGCGTTCGCCTAGCGCGACGACCGTGAAACAATCCGGATCAGTAAAAAGAGCACACTGATGACCAGGGCAAAAAGTGAAACACTGGAGAGGATAGAAATGCCGAGCAGTAGGCCCATGGCGCCGGCAATGAGCGAAACGAGGATTCCGATGAGCGGGCCGGACACGCCAGGGCGTGGCTCGCCGAGCTGACTGCCTCTTGGTGTCGTCTGTGGGCGTTGGCGACGCGGTGCCTCCGGAACGCCCCGACCTCGGCGTCGCTTCGACCTCGGCAGAAGCACGTCGATCTCCTCCGCAGCGGAGTACGTGAGGTCCGACCGTTGACGCAAACGGGAGAGCATGGCTCGAATGTCCGTGCGCACGCCATCGTCGTCCTCATCCTTGAGCGCTTGCCGGAGTTGGGCAACGATCGCGACTTGATCGTGTTGGTCCAGCTGAGCCGGACCGTCGATAGCCCGGCCGAGCCGCAATAGGTACTCGCGAGGAATCGGAGGGGCGGCAGGGAGGGGTCGAGGAAGTGGCCGCCGGTTCGCCATGGCCTGCTGAACCCCTCGCAGTAGGGCGATACCGGCTGCTCGGGTATTGTCGCGGTAGTCGACAACCTGATATTCGCCGACAGCCAAGGTGCGTAGCTCTACCTTGTCGATCACGATAGGGATGACCGGCAATCCGAGATCACGGGCGTAGCCGAGCTCGGCTTGGCAGGGCGTCGACCTCACCGAGTTGGAGGACACCACGAGGACGAAGACCGACGCGTCCCGGATCCGCCTGAGGATCTCCTGCCACCAGCTCTCGCCTCCGTGAAGCTCGTGATCGAACCACACGTCGTAACCTGCGGCCTCGAGGTCAGAGACGATCTCTTTCGCCAGCACCTCGTCGCGGCTTGCGTAGCTCAAGAACAGCGCCATCGCCGACCAGCCCCCCGAATCTCACGTACAACGACGCTAAGCTACCGGTGCTCCCTACGTTCCCGGCGAGCGTTCGCTCTCTAGGAGTAGTGAGAGACGCCGACGTGCACGCTCCGTCGATCGGTACCTTCTTGGTAGCCACCTCCTACCGGAACGCCGCGAGTAGCGGAGCGGGCAGACATGTCGGCGCGGGCGGCGAGAGCTCAAGCCGCCAGGGCCCCGCCCTAGTCGCGCGAGAGGGCGTAGCTCGCCCAGCGCACCGCCAGCACGATCATGGCCAGCAAGGCCAGCCAGAGCCCCGCGCCGGGGCCGGCGCCGGCCGCGGTGTTCTGCGACCAGATCGCCCAGAGGCCGGTCACGGAGGCCACCGCGCACCCGGCGGCGGTGACGAACACGGCCACCCACCGGCCGGTGATCAGGCAGACCGCAGTGCCGAGGACGCCGAAGACCACCGCGAGAGTGCCGAACAGGCGCGGCAGACCCGTGACCCCGGGCGCGCCGAGCACGACCTGCCAGCCGGACGCCCCGAGCCCGGTCCAGGTGAGGACCGCGGCGAGCAGCAGGACGAGGACGGCGACCGCGGCGACGAGCGCGCCCGGGCCGAGGTCGACGCGGCGGCTCACGGGCGGCGGGGCGTCGTCGGTGGGGTGGGGCCGGAAGAGGCCGGGTCCGGAGTCGGTCACGGGGAGACCTCCGAGGGCGGACGTCCGAGACGGGGCAGGCCCAGGCTCGTCGTGCGCGGCGTCGTGGGACGGATGCCGGCGGCGTGCGCGTCCCCGGCGCGGGTACGCCGGTGGACCAGGACCTCGCCGTCGGCCACCACATGGTGCGGTGCGCCGTAGGTCGCGCGCACGGTGACGACGTCGCCGGGGCGGACGTCACCGTCCAGGGCGGGTCCGACCGGGGTGAAGTGCACGAGGCGACCGTCGCGCGCCCGGCCGCTCATCCGGTGCGTCGCGGCGTCCTTGCGGCCCTCACCGGTCGCGACGAGCAGCTCGAGCTCGCGGCCGACCTGCTCGCGGTTGCCGGCGAGCGACATCTCGTCCTGCAGCGCGACGAGGCGGTCGTAGCGGTCCTGCACGACGGCCTTGGGTACCTGGTCGTCCAGCGCGGCGGCCGGCGTCCCCGGACGCGGCGAGTACTGGAACGTGAACGCCTGGCTGAACCGGGACTCGCGGACGACGTCGAGCGTGTCCTGGAAGTCCGCCTCGGTCTCGCCGGGGAAGCCCACGATGATGTCGGTGGTCAGCGCGGCGTCCGGCATGGCGGCGCGCACCTCGCGGACGATGTCGAGGTAGCGCGACGACCGGTAGGAGCGGCGCATCGCCTTCAGCACGCGGTCCGACCCCGACTGCAACGGCATGTGCAGCTGCGGGCAGACATTGGGTGTCCCGGCCATCGCCGCGATCACGTCCGAGGTGAAGTCGCGCGGATGGGGCGAGGTGAACCGGACACGCTCCAACCCGTCCACCCGGCCGCACGCCCGCAACAGATCCCCGAACGCGGTGCGCCCCTCGACGCGGTCGCCGAACGACACCCCGTAGGCGTTGACGTTCTGGCCGAGCAGGGTCACCTCCAGCACGCCCTCGTCGACGAGGGCCTGCACCTCGGCGAGCACCTCGCCGGGCCGCCGGTCGACCTCCTTGCCGCGCAGCGACGGGACGATGCAGAAGGTGCACGTGTTGTTGCAGCCGACCGAGATCGACACCCATCCCGCGTACGCGGACTCGCGGCGCGCGGGCAGGTGCGAGGGGAAGGTCTCGAGGGCGTCGAGGATCTCGACCTGGGCTTCCTCGTTGTGCCGGGCGCGCTCGAGCAACGTCGGCAACGACCCGGTGTTGTGGGTGCCGAAGACGACGTCGACCCACGGCGCCTTGGTGACGACGGTGTCCTTGTCCTTCTGGGCGAGACACCCACCGACGGCGATCTGCTGGTCGGGGCGCGCCGCCTTGGTCGGGGCGAGCCGCCCGAGCTGGCCGTAGAGCTTGTTGTCGGCGTTCTCGCGCACCGCGCAGGTGTTGAACACGACGAGGTCGGCCTCGGTCCAGTCCTGGTCGGTGGGCGCCGGCGTCCAGCCCGCCTCCTCGAGCACCCCGGCGAGGCGCTCGGAGTCGTGCACGTTCATCTGACATCCGTGGGTGCGGATGTGGTAGCTGCGGGTCATCACCGGCTCGGCGTCCATCGCGGTCCAGGGTAGGCCGCCTGGATGGCACCATCCCTACGGTGCCTCCCCTCCCCCGCCGCGCCGCACTGCGGGCGTTCGGGGCGGGCGTGCTCGGCGTGGGCCTCGCCGCGTGCGCGGACCCGGGCGGCGGTGGCAGCCTCGCCCTCGCGACCGGCGGTCCGCAGGGGGTCTACCGCCGTCTCGGCGACGCGCTCGCCGGTCTGTGGCAGGTCGAGGCCGGCGTCGCGGCCCGGGTGGTGGGCAGCGAGGGATCGGTCGACAACGTCGGGATGCTCGTGTCCGGGCAGGCCCAGGTCGGTTTCTGCGCGGCCGACGTCGCCGTCGACGGGGCGGTCGACGGGGCGCGCCCGCGCCATCCCCTGCAGGCGCTGGCCCGGGTGCACGACGACGCGATCCAGGTGGTCGTCCCCGCCGAGTCCCCGGTCCGCCGCCTCGCCGACCTGCGCGGGCGGCGGGTCTCGGTGGGCGCCCGCAACTCCGGGGTGCTCGTGATCGCGCCCCGCCTGCTGGCCACCGTCGGCCTCACCGCCGAGCGCGACCTCGCCGCGTCGATGCTCGGCCTCGGCGAGTCGGCCCTCGCGCTCGAGCGGGGCGAGATCGACGCGTTCTTCTGGTCCGGCGGCGTCCCGACGGCCGGCGTCGAGGCGCTGGCCACGGCCCGTCCGGTGCGCCTGCTCGACCTCACCGAGGAGGTCGTGGGCCTGCGGGCCCGCTACCCGGTCTACGACGTCACCACCGTCCCTGCGCGCACCTACGGCCTGCCCGACCCGGTGACCACCGCGTCGGTGCGCAACGTCCTGCTGGTCACCGGCGACCTGCCGGCGGCGCGGGCCGAGCTCCTCACCCGCGTGCTGCTCGAGGGCCGCGAGACCCTCGCCCAGGCCGACCCCGCCGGTCGCGCGATCGACCCGCGCGCGGCCATCGGCACCCAGCCGGTGGCCCTGCACCCGGGCGCGGCGGCGGCCTATCGCTCGCTCAAGGGGCTTTGACTTCGTCTCGTGAGTGCCTGCCCGTGCTCCGGCGCGGACGAGCACTCACGAGCCGGAGGCCGACGGGAGCCGCAGCACCACGCGCAGCCCCCCGTCGGCGGGCAGCTGGAGCAGCAGCTCGCCGCCGCCGCGACCGGCCGAGCGCGCCGCGATCGCCAGCCCCAGCCCGCTGCCGTCGACGCCCTGCTGGGTCGGCGAGCGCCAGAACCGGTCGGTGGCCCGCTCGAGCTCGGCGGGGTCGAGGCCGCACCCGTGGTCGCGCACGGCGATCTCGACGTGGCCCTCGACGCGGGCGGTCGCCAGCTCGACCTCGGTGCCGGGCGGGGCGTACTTCACCGCGTTGTCCAGGACGGCGTCGAGCACGATCGTCACCGCGTCGACGTCCGACCGCGCGATCAGCCCGGTCGGCCCGCGCCGGCGCAGGCGCAGGCCCTCGTGGTCGGCGAGCACGCTCCACACGTCGGCACGGTCGGCGATCACGGGGTCGAGGGGCATCGGCGCGCGGTGGGCCGGTCGGCCCTCGGCGCGGGCGAGGGCCAGGAGCGCGTCGATCACCCCGGTGAGCCGGTCGGTGTCCTCCATCGCGGCGGCGTGCTCGTCGCGCACGGCGTCGGGCAGCAGGTCGCCGGCGTCGTCGAGGCCCGCGCCGACGTTCTGCAGCCGCAGGCGCAGGGCGGTCAGCGGGTTGCGCATCTGGTGGCCCGCATCGGCGACGAACGCCCGCTGGGTCTCGAGGGCGTGCGTGATCCCGGCGGCCATCTGGTCGAAGTGCGCGCTGAGGCGGCGGAGCTCCGGGGGTCCGTGCTCCTCCCCCACCGGCTCGGCGGCGCGCCCCGCCCGGACCGCGGCCGCCACGCGCGCCGTGCCCTCGTCGAGGCGCTCGACGGGGGCGAGGATCCAGCGCACGAGCGGCAGGGCGACGAGGGCGGCGACCCCGACGGCGACGACGCCGGCCACGGCCAGCAGCGCCCACCCGGCGAGGGTGTCCGCACGCGCGGGCCAGGTCGGCGAGACGGTCACCGCGGCGCCGCGGACCTCGCCGCCGACGAGGACCGGCTCGGCGAGCAGCATCGGCGCGGTGTCCCACGGCCAGATCGCGGCCGGGGGCTCGGAGCGCTGCCCGACCAGGGCCAGCTGGACACGGCGCTCCTCGCCGGTCACGGCGTCGGGCCGGGAGGCGGCCAGCACCCGGCCCTCGCGGTCGAACACGGCCGCGGCGATGCCGTAGAGCTCCTCGTAGCGCCCCAGCTCCGCGGTCAGCGGGCCGGTGTCGTCGTCGGTGATCGCCCGCTGGGCGAGGGCGGCGAACCGGGTCGTGTCCCCCAGCCGGTCGGCGAACAGCTCGGAGGTCGCGGCCGACGCGCCCGCGGCGGCCAGCGGCAGGCCCAGCCCGAGCACGAGCAGGCCCACGAGCACCGAGAAGACGACCAGCAGGCGCGCGCGCACCGGTCAGACCTCGATCCCCGGTCCGGCTCCGCTCCGCGTCGCGTCCCCCGAATCCAGCCGGTACCCCACCCCGCGCACCGTCGCCACCATCCCCGGGCGCCCGAGCTTGGTCCGCAGGGTGGCGACGTGGACGTCGAGCGTGCGGTCGGCGCCGGGCCAGCGGCGGCCCCAGATCTCGGCGACCAGCCGGTCGCGGGTGCACACGGCGCCGTCGGCGTCCGCGAGCAGCGCGAGGACGCCGAACTCCTTGCGCGAGAGCGCGACCTCGTCGCCGGAGACCGTCAGCGTGTGCCGGGCGCGGTCGAGGACGACGTCGGTGGCCAGCCGGGTCACCGTCTCCGAGGGGCGGACGGCGACGGGTGCGCGGCGGCGGCGCACGGCGTGGATGCGGGCCACGAGCTCGCCCACGTCGTAGGGCTTGACCAGGTAGTCGTCGGCGCCGTGGTGCAACCCGAGGATCCGCTCGTCCACCTCGCCGCGGGCGCTGACGACGATCACCGGGGTGTCGCCGGCCTCGCGGATCCGACGGCAGACCTCGAGGCCGTCGACGTCGGGCAGCCCGAGGTCGAGGAGCACGACGTCGGCCCCCGCGAGGCGCGGGAGCACCGCCACGCCGGTGGCGACCCGGTCGACGGTCATCTCGTGCCGGGCGAGGGCGGTGACGAGGGCGGCGGCGACCCGGTCGTCGTCCTCCACCACCAGCACCCGCACCGCGCCCACCCCGTCCCGCCGCATGTCGGGCGCCGTCGCCACCCGCAGGGTCAACCCTAAGTCTTCCTCAAGAGCGTGGACTCGCAGGTCAGAGGGCTGGCACGGTCCTGTCGACACCTGGTGGGCGCGTTCGGGCCCGCGGTGCCGGCGAGGAGGCTCCATGCCCGAGGACCCGAATGTGCCACCGCCCGAGGCCGGGACCCCGATGGTGCGCGTGGCCGGTGTGAACAAGCACTTCGGTGACCTGCACGTGCTGCGCGACATCGACCTCGAGGTCGCCCGCGGCGAGGTCGTGGTCGTGCTCGGCCCGTCCGGGTCGGGCAAGTCCACCCTCTGCCGCGCGATCAACCGCCTCGAGCCCGTCGACGGCGGTGCCGTCGAGATCGACGGCGAGGCGCTCCCGGCCGAGGGCAAGGACCTCGCCCGGCTGCGCGCCGACGTGGGCATGGTCTTCCAGCAGTTCAACCTGTTCGCCCACATGACGATCCTCGACAACGTCACGCTCGCACCGATCAAGGTCCGCGGGACCGCGAAGGGCGACGCCGAGGAGCGGGCGCGCACCCTGCTCGACCGGGTCGGTATCGGCAACCAGTCGGACAAGTACCCGGCGCAGCTCTCCGGCGGTCAGCAGCAGCGGGTGGCCATCGCCAGGGCGCTGGCCATGGAGCCCAAGGTCATGCTGTTCGACGAGCCGACCTCGGCGCTCGACCCCGAGATGGTCGGCGAGGTCATCGACGTCATGGCCGGCCTCGCCACCGACGGCATGACCATGATCGTGGTGACCCACGAGATGGGCTTCGCCCGCCGGGCCGCCCACCGCGTGGTGTTCATGGCCGACGGCGAGATCGTCGAGGACACCACCCCGGAACGCTTCTTCTCCGCGCCGGCGACCGACCGCGCGCGCGACTTCCTCGGCAAGATCCTCACTCACTAGCAAGGGAGCGGTTCGTGACCAGACGGATCCGCACGCTCGGCGTGCTCCTGGCGATCGCCGCCGTGATGGTCGGCGCCGCCTGCGGCCGGGAAGGTGCTCCCGGCGCAGCGCCGGTCCCGGGCAGCCCGGTCGCCCAGAACGTCCAGGTGCCCGGCTCGCCGACCTTCGCCGCCATGCAGCAGCGCGGTCGCATCGTCATCGGCGTCAAGAACGACCAGCCGGGGCTCGGCATCCAGGACCCGACCAGCGGCCAGTACACCGGCTTCGACATCGAGATCGGCCGCATGATCGCCGCCGGCCTCGGCTTCGGCCCCGAGCAGATCGACTACAAGGTCGTCCCGTCGGCGGCGCGCGAGGACGCGATCTCGCGGGGTGACGTCGACATGTACGTGGGCACCTACACGATCTCCGAGAGCCGCAAGCAGCGCGTGTCCTTCGCCGGCCCGTACTACGTGGCCGGCCAGGACCTGCTCGTCCGCGCCGACGACCAGTCGATCACCGGCCCACAGTCGCTGCAGACCAAGCGGGTGTGCTCGGCGACCGGTTCCACGCCCATCCAGCGGGTGCGTCAGATGAACCTGACCCCGAACGTGGTCGAGTTCCAGAACTACTCGCAGTGCGTCGACGCGCTGCGCTCGGGCCAGGTCGACGCGGTGACCACCGACAACGCGATCCTCGCCGGGTTCGCCACGCAGGCCCCCGACCAGCTGCGCGTCGTCGGTCAGGTGTTCTCGTCCGAGCCCTACGGGGTCGGCCTGCCGCTGAACGACGCGGCGCTGCGCAACAAGGTCAACGACCTCCTGCAGGCGGCCATCGACGACGGCACCTGGCAGCGGCTCTACGACCAGACCCTCGGACGCTCGGGCTCGCCGTCGGGTGCGCCGCCGGCGATCCAGCGCTACTAGGCCTGCGGCCCCGTGAGCGCCTGTCCGTGCCCGGGCACGGACAGGCGCTCACGAGCCGACGGAGGAGGCAACCGTTGTGAACGTCCTGCTCGACAACCTCGGTGAGTTCCTCACCCGCTTCGGGGGGACGCTCGCGCTGTTCGTGATCTCGGCGATCGCCTCGCTCGTGCTGGGCGTCGTGCTCGCGGCGATGCGGGTCAGCCCGGTCCCGGCGATGCAGAAGGCCGGCACCGGCTACGTCACGCTGCTGCGCAACACGCCGCTGACCCTGGTGATGTTCTTCTTCGCCCTCGGGTTCTCGCGGATCTTCTTCACGCTGCCGTTCTTCGTCCTCGCCGTGCTCGCCCTGTCGCTCTACACCGCGGCGTTCGTGTGCGAGACGGTGCGCGGCGGCATCAGCACGGTCCCCGAGGGCCAGGCGGAGGCCGCGCGCGCCCTCGGGTTCGGGTTCACCCAGACCCTGACCCTGATCGTCCTGCCCCAGGCCGTCCGGGCGGTCGTGCCCCCGCTCACGAGCGTGCAGATCGCCCTGCTGAAGAACACCACCGTCGCGGCAGGCTTCTCGGTCGTCGAGGCCGGCGGCTTCTACCGCGTCGTCAACGAGCGCGGCGGGTCCACGCTGGTGGCGCTGCTCTGGGTCGCGGTCGGGTTCGTCATCCTCGTCATCCCGCTGACGCTGCTCCAGCGTCGCCTCGAGAAGCGCTGGAGTGTGGCCCGGTGAGCGCCCCGACGGCGGTCCTGTTCGACGTCCCCGGCCCGAGAGCACGCACGCGGAACACCGCCGCGAGCGTCGTCACCGTCGCGGTGCTGGTCGCGCTGCTGGCCTTCGTCGTCTACCGGCTCGCGGCCACCGGCCAGTTCGAGGGCCGGGTGTGGGAGTGGGCCCTCTACGAGAACGTCCAGCTCGCCATCCTCGACGGGCTCGTCAACACCCTGCGCGCCTTCGCGGCGGGCTCGGTGCTGGCGCTGCTGTTCGGCGCGGTCTTCGCCCTCGGCCGGCTCGCGGACCGGGCGTGGCTGCGGAGCGTGTCGACGTGGATCGTCGAGCTCTTCCGCGCCGTGCCGCTGGTCGTGCTGATGTTCCTGTTCTACTTCGGCCTGCCCTCGGCCGGGGTGACGGTGTCGACGTTCACCGCGGTCGTGCTGGGGCTGACCCTCTACAACGGGTCCGTGCTCGCGGAGATCTTCCGCGCCGGCGTCCAGGCCGTCCCGCGCGGCCAGTCCGAGGCGGCGTACGCGCTGGGGATGCGCAAGGGCGCGGTGATGCGCTACATCCTGCTCCCCCAGGCGGTGCGCTCGATGCTGCCGTCGATCGTCAGCCAGCTCGTGGTGCTGCTCAAGGACTCGGCGCTGGGCTTCCTGATCCTCTACCCCGAGCTGCTGTTCCAGGCGCAGTTCCTCGGCTCGAACGCGGCGCTGGGCTACCCGCTGATCCCGGTCGCGATGGTGGTCGCGGCGATCTACATCGTGCTGTGCCTGCTGCTCTCGGCCCTCGCGTCCTGGGTCGAGCGGCGCACCCGGCGGAGCCCGGCGGTCGCCGTCGTCGCGGTGGAGCGACCGGACGGTGCCTGACCGGGATCCCGTCCGGCGCGCGCGGCTCGACGAGCTCGCGGACCTGCAGGCGATCGAGGTCGCGGCCGGGGCGCCGTTCCGCGAGCTGGGCATGGACCCGGTCGCCGACGACGCCCCGCCGTCGACGGTGGTGCTGCACGGCGCCCTCGAGCGCGACGGGCTCTGGGTCCTCGAGCAGGACGGCGCGCCGGTCGCCTACCTGCTCGACGACGTCGTCGACGGGCACGCGCACCTCGAGCAGGTCTCGGTCGCACCCCGACCACGCCGGCCACGGGTACGGGCGTCACCTCGTCGAGCACCTCGCCGCGCGCGCCCGGGCCGCCGGTCACGACGCCCTCTCGCTGACGACGTTCACCGAGGTCCCGTGGAACGGGCCGTACTACGTGCGGCTCGGCTTCCACGCGCTCGCCGACGACGCGCTCGGCCCGGGCCTGCGGGCGATCCGGCGCACCGAGATCGCCCGCGGCCTCGACCGGTGGCCCCGGACGGCGATGATCCGGGACCTGTGAGCGCCCGGCCGCGGCTCACGCCTGCGCCGCGCCGCGCTCCTCGATGTGGGAGATGCGGTCGGCGTCGAGGGCGGAGCCGTTGTCCGGGCCGGCGTCGTCGAGCGAGCGTGGCCCCGGTCGCGCCGCGCTGCTCGAGCTCGGTGCGCTTGAAGATCTTGCTTGCCGAGCCAGACCAGCGGGTCGTACTTCCGGTCGACCACGCGCTCCTTCATGGGGATGAGCGCGTTGTCGGTGATCTTGATGTGCTCGGGGCAGACCTCGGTGCAGCACTTCGTGATGTTGCAGAAGCCCAGCCCGTGCTCCTCCTGCGCGTCCTCCTTGCGGTTGCGGACGTCGAGGGGGTGCATGTCGAGCTCGGAGACGCGCATCAGGTATCGCGGGCCGGCGAACGCCTCCTTGTTCTCCTCGTGGTCACGCACCACGTGGCAGGTGTTCTGGCACAGGTAGCACTCGATGCACTTGCGGAACTCCTGCGAGCGCTCGACGTCGATCTGCTGCATCCGGTACTCGCCGGGAGCGAGCCCCTCGGGGGGCGCGAAGGAGGCGATCTCGCGCGCCTTGACGTAGTTGAAGTCGACGTCGCACACGAGGTCGCGGATCACCGGGAACGTCCGCAGCGGCGTGACCGTGATGGTCTCGTCCTCGGTGAACGTCGACATCCGGGTCATGCACAGCAGCCGCGGACGGCCGTTGATCTCGGCGCTGCACGACCCGCACTTGCCGGCCTTGCAGTTCCACCGCACCGCCATGTCACCGGCCTGGGTGGCCTGCAGCCGGTGCATGATGTCGAGGACGACCTCGCCCTCCTCGACGTCCACGCGGTAGTCGACGAGCTCGCCTCCGGTGTCGTCGCCGCGCCAGACCTTGAACTCCGCCTGGTAGCCCATACCTACGCTCCCCCTCCGGTCAGCTCGCCGCCCGGATCGCCGCCGGCGTCCTCGGTCCCTCGCGACTGCCGGGGCGGCGCGTCCGCGCGGTGCCCACCGAGCTCGTCGCCGGTGTAGTACTTCTTGAGCTCGTCGAGCTCGAAGAGGTCGAACAGGTCCGGCCGCATGTCCGGCTGTGTCTGGTGGGTGAGGACCACCTCACCGTCCTGGAGTGCACAGGTGAGCAGCTCGCGCCGCCAGTCCTCGTCCATCGTCGGGTAGTCGTCGCGGGTGTGGCCGCCACGGCTCTCCTGGCGCTCGAGCGCCGCACGCGCGATGCACTGCGACACCATCAGCATGTTGCGCAGGTCCAGCGCGAGGTGCCAGCCCGGGTTGTAGGCCCGGCGCCCGTCGACCGCGACCCGGGGGATGCGGTCCTTGAGCTCGTCGAGCTTCTTGAGCGCCATCTCCATCTCGTCGGCCTTGCGGATGATGCCGACGAGGTCGTTCATCGTCTGCTGGAGCTCCTGGTGGACCGTGTAGGCGTTCTCCCCGCCCGAGTTCAGGATCGGGCGCTCGACGTCCTCGCGCGCGGACGACACGGCCTCGTCGCTCACCGCGGGCGCCTCGCCGAGGGAGTCCAGGTACGCCGCCGCGCCGGCGCCGGCGCGGCAGCCGAAGACCAGCAGGTCGGACAGCGAGTTGCCGCCCAGCCGGTTGGAGCCGTGCATCCCCCCGGCCACCTCACCGGCGGCGAACAGGCCGGGCACCGAGGACGCCGCGGTGTCCGGGTCGACCTCCACCCCGCCCATCACGTAGTGGCAGGTCGGGCCGACCTCCATCGGCTCAGCGGTGATGTCGACGTCGGCCAGCTCCTTGAACTGGTGGTACATCGACGGGAGCCGCTTGGAGATGAACTCCGTCGACCGGCGGCTGGCGATGTCGAGGAACACGCCGCCCGAGGGCGAGCCCCGCCCCTCCTTGACCTCGTTGTTGATCGCGCGCGCGACCTCGTCACGGGGCAGCAGTTCGGGGGGACGCCGGTTGTTGTCGGCGTCGTCGTACCAGCGGTCGCCCTCGTCCTCGCTGGTCGCGTACTGCTCCTTGAAGACGTCCGGGATGTACTTGAACATGAACCGCTCGCCCTCGGAGTTCTTGAGGACGCCGCCGTCGCCGCGGACCGACTCGGTGACCAGGATCCCCTTCACCGACGGGGGCCAGACCATCCCCGTGGGGTGGAACTGCACGAACTCCATGTTGAGCAGGTTCGCGCCGGCGCGAAGGGCCAGGGCGTGGCCGTCGCCGGTGTACTCCCAGGAGTTGCTGGTGACCTTGAACGACTTCCCGACCCCGCCGGTGGCCAGCACGATCGCGGCGGCGTGGAAGCACACCAGCTCGCCGGTCGGGCGGCGGTAGCCGAACGCCCCGGCCACGCGGTCGCCGTCCTTGATCAGCTCGGTGATCGTGTACTCGTGGAAGACCGCGAGGTCCGACTGGTAGTCGCCGGTGCGCCGGAAGTCCTCCTGCTGCAGCGAGACGATCTTCTGCTGCAGGGTGCGGATCAGCTCGAGGCCGGTGCGGTCGCCGACGTGGGCGAGCCGCGGGAACTGGTGCCCGCCGAAGTTGCGCTGGCTGATCTTGCCTTCGGGCGTGCGGTCGAACAGGGCGCCGTAGGTCTCCAGCTCCCAGACCCGCTGCGGCGCCTCCTTGGCGTGCAGCTCGGCCATCCGCCAGTTGTTGAGGAACTTCCCCCCGCGCATGGTGTCGCGGAAGTGGACCTCCCAGTTGTCGTTCGAGTTCGCGTTGCCCATCGACGCCGCGATGCCGCCCTCGGCCATGACCGTGTGGGCCTTGCCGAACAGCGACTTGCAGATGATCGCGACGCGCTTGCCGCGCAGCCGCGCCTCGATCGCCGCGCGCAGCCCGGCGCCGCCGGCCCCGACGACAAGGACGTCGTAGGTGTGGTGGGTGACCGGGGTTTCGGTGGTCGCCTCGGTGCTTCCCAGGTCACCGGTCTTCTCGGTGGAGGACATCTCGGTGGAGGACATCGCCCCTCCCTCCTGCGCCGCGGCCATCAGTTCACGATCCGGAGGTCGGAGATGGTGTCGCTGGCGACGAGCATGATGTAGAAGTCGGTCAGGATCAGCGTGCCGATCGTGAACCACGCGAACAGCATGTGGCGCGTGTTCAACCGCGACAGGCCCGTCCAGATCTTGTAGCGCACCGGGTGCTTGGAGAAGTGCTTGAGCCGCCCGCCCGTGATGTGGCGGCACGAGTGGCACGACAGCGTGTAGAGCCACAGCCCGATCACGTTGACGAGCAGGAAGATGTTGCCCAGGCCGATCCCGAAGCGCGCGGTGCCGTCAGGGGCGTCGCTCTGGAACGCGACGACCATGTCGTAGGTGTTGATGACCGAGATCAGGAACGCGACGTAGAAGAAGTAGCGGTGCGCGTTCTGGAGGATCAGCGGGAAGCGCGTCTCACCGGAGTAGGTGCTGTGCGGCTCGGCCACGGCGCACGCCGGCGGCGACGCCCAGAACGCCCGGTAGTACGACTTCCGGTAGTAGTAGCAGGTCACGCGGAAGCCGAGCAGGAACGGCAACCCGATGATCGCCAGCGGGATCCAGGCCGGGAACGCGGGCAGGATCTGCCCGAAGTGGCTCGCCTCCGGGATGCAGGACTGGCTCAGGCACGGCGAGTAGAACGGCGACAGGTAGTGGTACTGCTCGACGTAGTACGCCGAGCCCCAGAACGCCCTGATCGTCGCGTACACCACGAACGTCGCGAGCCCGAGCGCGTTGATCAGCGGCGGCAGCCACCAGCGGTCCTTGCGCAGCGTGCGTTCTCGGATGTCGGGTCGTCCTGCCGCGATCGGCCGGTACGTCCCGGAGTCGTGTGATGTGGTGGTCACGGCACCGGTCCTCGTCTGCAATGACGGCGTCCGCGACGCCCGCGACCGCTCCCGGCACGCTCCTCCCGGCACGTCGACGGCCGAGGGGGGAACCGGGCACGCAGCGTGGCGCCGCCCTGATGGTGGGCCGCACACTACGACGCGCCAAACCCCGCTGTCGCCCGGGTCGCATGATCACCGGCGAGTATCCGCGTGATACCGACCACGTCGCCGTGGCGGTCGCCCCGCAGCTCAGAGCAGGCGGTCGGTGTCGACGTCCGCGCGGGAGCGCAGGAGGGCGTCGAACTCGGCGCGCAGCGCCCGGCGCGCCGCCTCGAAGGCCTCGTCGTCGGTGCCGTCGACGTCGGGCTCGCTGTACTCGGAGAAGATCAGCCAGCATCCGCGGATCCCGGCGAGGAGATCCTCGAGGAGATCGAGCGACGGACGCGTCGGGTCCAGCGGGGTGACCCGGTCGGGCAGCAGCGCCTCGCGCATCTCGTCGCGCCGGGCCTCGGGCACCTCGTCGGCGCGGGTCTCCGCCTCGGCGATCTGCAGGACCAGGGCGTTCAGGTCCGGGATGCGGCCCTCCGCCGCGTCGAGGGCACCGCGCACGAGATCGAGCACCACCGATCGGGGCGTCTCCCCGGCCCCGAGCATGCGCACGAGCACCACCGTGGGGGTGAGCACGGGGAGCGCCTCGATGTCGTCGGCCTCCTCGACGACCCCGACCGGGTCGCCGCCGGAGACCTCCGCGGCCAGGGTGGCCGCCTCCGCCAGCCAGTGCGCCGCCGCCACCGACGCCGCCGTCGGGTCGATGTCGACGAACAGGCCGTCGGGACCCAGGGGCTCGCGCAGCAGCGCGGCGTGCGCCGCACGCACCTGCAGCGGCGAGGCGTCGGCGCGGCTGAGGGCGACGGCCTGGCGGGCGCGGCCACCGAGGTCACCGAGCTCGGCGCGCTGCACCGCGGACAGCTCGGCGGCGACCTCCACCTCGACCTGGCCGAGCAGGCCGGGGTCGGCACCGGCGAGGAGCCGTCCGATCTGGTGGGCGTACTCGACGACGGCGTCGTGGGAGACCAGCACGAGCCCGGAGCCGTCGGGCAGGTTCGGCGTCCGCAGCGCGGGCAGGACCTCGGCGAACGGCTCCTGCTCGGGCTCCTCGGGGACGTCGTCGCCCGCCTCGGTGCCGCCCTCGCCCACGGCCCACGCGAGGTCCTCCACCCAGGGGTGGGTGTAGGTGTGCCAGAGCGCGCCCGAGAACCGCTCCAGCGTCGCGGCGAGATGGCTCGCGGTCTCGTCGTCGACGGGCGCGGGGACGTCCGCCACGGTGGCCGCGGCGTGGCCGACCCCGGCGGGCCAGGTGGCCACCACGACCCGGCGCTCGGGATCGAAGCCGTAATGCGTCACGAGGACATCCTCCCGTGACCGGGCGCCGCCCGCCGCGACATCGTCCGTCCGGGGTCAGTCCTCGACGTCGACGGGTGCGCCCAGGAGGTCGTCGACCCCGGCGTCGCGCACCGCGAGGGCGTCCCGGACGACCTCGTGGGCGAGCCCCGCGGCGTAGCCCTTGCGGGCGAGCATGCCGACCAGCCGCCGCGCGGCCACGTCGGTCGCGAACCGCGCCATCGACGGCATGCGCTTGTCGACCAGCGCGCGGGCCCGGGTCTGCTCGTCGTCGCGGTCGATCTCGGCCAGCGCCACGCCCGCGGTCTCCTGGTCGACGCCCTTGCGGCGCAGCTCGTCGGCCAGCGCCCGGCGCCCGAGCCCCTGGTGGCGGTGGCGCGAGGTGACCCACTGCTCGGCGAAGTCGGCGTCGTCGAGCAGCCCGACCTCGACGAGCCGGTCGAGCACACCGCGGACCAGGTCGTCCTCGAACCCGCGCCGCGTGAGGTCGGCGGAGAGCTCGGAACGGGTCCGCGCCCGCGTGGTCAGCAGGTTCAGGCACACCGTGCGGGCGGCGGAGACCGGGTCGGCCGGGGGGTCGTGAGCGGTGTCGCGCCCGGCGTCGTCGGCGCTGTCGGCCGACGCCCGGGACCGGGAGGGACGCCGGCGTCCGAGACCGCTCATCGCCTAGAAGTCGACCGGGGCGGGGACGGTGTCGTCCTCGTCGAGCTTCGGGCCGACGCCGAGCTTCTCCTTGATGCGCTTCTCGATCTCCCCGGCGATGTCGGGGTTCTGCTTGAGGAACTTGCGGGCGTTCTCCTTGCCCTGACCGAGCTGGTCGCCCTCGTACGTGTACCAGGCCCCGGACTTGCGCACGAAGCCCTGCTCGACGCCGACGTCGATCAGCGAGCCCTCCTTGCTGATCCCGGTGCCGTAGATCATGTCGAACTCGGCCTGCTTGAACGGCGGGGCGACCTTGTTCTTCACGACCTTGACGCGCGTGCGGTTGCCGACGGCGTCGGTGCCGTCCTTGAGGGTCTCGATGCGGCGGATGTCGAGCCGGACCGAGGCGTAGAACTTCAGCGCCTTGCCGCCGGTGGTCGTCTCCGGGGAGCCGAACATGACGCCGACCTTCTCGCGCAGCTGGTTGATGAAGATCGCCGTGGTGCCCGAGGCGTGGAGCGCGCCGGTGATCTTGCGCAGTGCCTGGCTCATCAGCCGGGCCTGCAGACCGACGTGGCTGTCGCCCATGTCGCCCTCGATCTCGGCGCGCGGCACGAGGGCGGCCACCGAGTCGACGACGATGACGTCCAGCGCGTTCGACCGGATCAGCATGTCCATGATCTCGAGCGCCTGCTCGCCCGTGTCGGGCTGCGAGACCAGGAGGGCGTCGGTGTCGACGCCCAGCGCCTTGGCGTACTCGGGGTCGAGCGCGTGCTCGGCGTCGATGAACGCCGCGATGCCGCCCTGGGCCTGCGCGTTGGCCACGGCATGCAGCGTGACCGTCGTCTTGCCCGAGGACTCCGGACCGTAGATCTCCACCACCCGGCCGCGCGGCAGCCCGCCGACACCCAGAGCGACGTCGAGGGCGATCGACCCGGTCGGGATGACGTTGACCGGGGCCCGGCCGTCGTCGCCGAGACGCATGATCGAGCCCTTGCCGAACTGCTTGTCGATCTGGGCGAGGGCCAGCTCGAGCGCCTTGTCGCGATCCGGTACCTGTGCCATGGGGGTGCCACCTCGGGGTCTGGGGTCGACTCTCGGGCGCCGACGTTAGGCGGGGGGTCCGACAGCGTCGTGCCGGACCGGCCGCCCTGTGGAAGGAACGAACGGTTGTGGACGGGAGGTGGCGGCGCTGGGGCCGTCACTGGGCCGTGGGGACCAGCGTAGACGAACAGGTGTTCGATCCGAAGCCGGGTCGACGACCGGCGTGTCGGCGGGGCCGACCGGGCCGTCCCTCACCGGCGCTCGGCCGGCACCTCGAACTCCGTGCACACCGCCCGCCACACGTCGCGAGGCTCCTCCCCCGCCTCCAGGGCGTCCTCGACGGTCCGGTTGCCGAGGGCGGCGAAGACGTGGTCGCGGGCGATCGAGCCGGCGCGGATCGCCCCGAACTCGTCGTCCATGAGCCGCCGGAAGTGGGTCAGGCGCACGCGGGAGAGGATAGGTCGGGGCCCGGGGACCGGCCCATCCCGTACCGTCGGGGAGGTGGACGCCCTGCTCGCCGGTGCCCCGCTCGACCCCACCGGTTTCGGGGCGATCGGCCAGATCCTCTCCCTGCTCGGGATGCTCGCCGCGCTGGTGGTCCTGCTGCGCTGGTGGTTCCAGAACCGCAAGCGCTGAGCATCACTGCACGTCGAGGTGGCGCAGACCCGGCCAGAACGTCGACCACGCCACGAGACGGCCGCGGAGCAGCCACAACGAGGTGTCCCCGACCGGCCCGAGCGGGCGGACCTCGGCGAAGAACGGCCGGAGCTCCGCGGGGTCGGAGCCGAGGTAGAGGACGTCCTCCCGGTCCTCGCCCGGCATCGCGAACCAGCCGTAGCTGCGGTTGGTGCTCGCGACCGGGGGCAGCGCGCCGGGCGGGGCCTGGAGGTCGAGGAACTCCGCGTAGATGTAGGACTCGGCGACCACCGCCGTCCGGTCGCGCTCCTCGGGCGGGAGCGCGGTGTAGGCCCGGGTGGTGGCGTCCGCGACCTGGTCGCCGACGGCGGGCGAGGCGACCGTGACCGACGCCGACAGCATCGCGCCGGCCAGCGCCACGCTCAGCACCCCCGCGGGCCAGGCCACCCACCGCCGGCGTGTCCGCCCCGCCTCACGGCGGCGCTGCAGACCCAGCGCGCCGGCGGCGGCGAGCACGCCGTAGAGCCCGACGAGGTAGTAGGGGCGGCCGGGGACGAGCGCGAAGCACACGAACAGCACCACCGCGGTGACACCCAGGTAGCGGACGTCGCGCAGCTCGGGTGCCCGCAGGAGCCGGCCGACGCCGTAGACGGCGAGCACCGACCCCATCAGGCCCGCCATGACCACCATCCCCACCGCGACGCCGGGCCTGCCCTGGTAGAGCGACGCGGCCTCGGCCGCCACGATCGGGCCCATCGCGAGCTGCGGCCACCCGTTCGCCGCCTGCCACAGCAGGGTCGGCAGCGCGATCAGCCCGGCGAGCAGCGCGCCGACCCACAGCATCGGGCGCCGGAGCAGGGCGCGCGGCCCCACGACGGCGACCGCGCCGAGCAGCACGACCGCCAGGAGCAGCACCTGGAACTTGGTCTGCGCCGCGATCCCGAGCACGACGCCCAGCACCAGGAGCAGGCGGTCGTCGCGCACCCGGCGCCAGCGCAGCAGCAACCAGACCAGCGCCAGCCACTGGAGCGGCTCGAGCGTGTACGGGGTGAGCCAGTGCCCGGCGAGCGTCGTCCAGATCCCGGTGGCCTGGGCGAGCGCGGTGAGGGTCTGCGCCCGCCGGTCCGCGCCCAGCTCGCGGGCCACGAGCGCGGCGAGGACGACCGCCGCGACCGTCGCCGCGATCGCGGGCAGCCGCAGGACGAGCACCGAGCCGGGGGCGACGGCGTCGGCCAGGGCGGCGAGCACGGGCGCCATCGGCGGCTGGTCCACCGAGCCCCAGTCGAGGTGGTGGCGCCCGATCGCGAGCATGAGGCCCTCGTCGAACCAGTAGCCCGGGATCGTCGCGACCACCCCGTGGGCCACCGCGACGACCGCGGCGATCGGCCAGACCGTCCGGCGGGCGAACGGGGCGAGGGACTCCGGAACGGCGGAGGACTCGTCGGCGACGGCACGGGCGACGGACGCGGTCATGGTCGTCGACCCTGCCGCCGTCGACGCGGCCGCCGCCTCGGCCGGGCGCACCGGCCGGCTCCTCCGACGGTCCCGCGACTCCTCACCTTTCGACCGAGGCGCCCGGTCGGAGGTCTCACTACCGTGACCGGGGTGGAGCACTCCGCGACCCGCCGCCTGCTGCTCGACGCGGGCTCGGTCGGGATCGCCCTCGTGGGCGTCTGGCTCGCGCTGTGGACCAACCGGCCGGTCCTCGGCTCCGAGTCCCCCGCGTGGTGGTGGGTCGACCTGGCCGGCGGGCTGCTGGCGGCCGCGCTGCTGCTCGCGCGCCGCCGGTACCCGGTCGCCGTCGCCGTGACGCTCTCCGCGCTCGAGTTCGTGGTCGTCACCGCCTGGCTCGCCGGGCTCGTCGCGACCTTCGCCCTCGCCTTCCGGCGGCCGTGGCCCGTGGCGGTGGGCGTCACCGTCGTCGGGCTCGTCGCGACGCCCCTCGATGGCCTCGTGCGCGACCGCACCGCGGAGGCGGCGTCGTGGTCGACCCTCGGCCAGGCCGTCGTGATCGCGGCCGCCGTGATCGCCTCCGGGATGGCCGTCCGCGCCCGCCACGCACTGCTCGCGTCCCTCGTCGAGCGGGCCGAGCGCGCCGAGTCCGAGGCGGCCCTGCGCGCCGACGCCGCGCGCACCGCCGAGCGGACGCGCATCGCCCGTGAGATGCACGACGTCCTGGCCCACCGGCTGTCGCTGGTGTCGATGCACGCCGGCGCGCTGGCCCACCGCCGCACCGCGTCCCCCGACGAGGTCCGCGACGCCCTCGAGGTGGTCCGGGCGGGCGCCAGCGACGCCCTGGCCGACCTGCGCGCGATCCTCGGGGTGCTGCGCGACCCGGACACGGCCGCCGGGACGCCGGGTCGCGACGTCGAACCGGCGGGCCGCCCGCCCCAGCCGACTCTCGCCGACCTCGACCACCTCCTCGAAGGTGTGCGCGCCACCGGGACGACCGTCCGGCTGCACGACGAGCTGGGCACGGCGCACGGCCGCGTCACGGTCCCGGACGACTGCGCCCGCACCCTCTACCGCATCGCGCAGGAGGCCCTGACCAACGCCGCACGCCACGCCCCGGGTCAGCCGGTCGACGTGGTCCTGCGCGGCACCCCGGGCCACGACGCCGAGCTCGACGTCAGCAACCCGCTGGCACCGGGCGCCCACTCGCGTGACGGTGCCGGGACCGGCCTGCTCGGTGTCGCCGAACGCGTGACGCTGGCCGGTGGGCGGGTCCTCGCCCAGGGCCCGGAGCACGACCGCTTCCGGGTGGCCGTGCGCGTCCCGTGGCCGGAGGGCGCCGCGTGAGCACCGGGCCGATCCGCGTCCTGCTCGTCGACGACGACGCCCTCGTCCGGTCCGGGCTGCGCCTCATGCTCGGCGACGCCACCGACATGGTGATCGTGGGCGAGGCGACCGACGGCGACGAGGTCCCCGACGCCGTCGCCCGTCACCGTCCGGACGTCGTCCTGATGGATCTGCGCATGCCACGCGTCGACGGGGTCCGGGCGACCGCGGCGTTGCGGGAGGAGCCCGAGTCGCCGTCGGTGCTCGTCCTGACGACCTTCGACACCGACGCCGACGTCCTCGACGCGCTGCGGGCCGGCGCCGCGGGCTACCTCGTCAAGGACACCCCACCCGCCGAGATCGAGAGCGCGATCCGGCGGGTCGCCGCGGGTGAGCCGAGCCTGTCCCCGGGGGTCACCCGACGCCTCATCCGTGCCGCGACCGCCGAGGGGCCGGGCGACGGCCCGACCCCAGGAGCCGAGGCCCGCGCGCGGCTGAGCGTCCTCAGCGGCCAGGAGCGGGCCGTCGCCGCCGCCGTCGGGCAGGGGTGGAGCAACGCCAGGATCGCCGCGGAGCTGCTGCTCGGGCTGAGCACGGTGAAGACCTACATCTCCGGCGCGCTGGCGAAGCTCGACCTGGAGAACCGGACCCAGCTCGCCCTGCTCGCCCACGAGGCGCGCATCGAGGGCACCACCGACTGAGAGCTCACAGCAGCCCGCCCAGGGCCTTGAGCACGAGGTAGAGACCGACGACCCCCGCCACGCCGCCGACAAGCTCGCGCTGGTGGCGCGTCCCCCAGCCGTGCAGGCGCCGGACCGTCGCTGCGGTGGTCGTGGGCCGCGCGATGACCAGCACGAGCGCCGCGAGCGGGGCGGCGAAGCGCAGGAGGTTGTAGACGAGCACCTGGACCGCCCCGCCGACCGCGCTCGGGTGGGTCTCGAGGATCGCGACGAGTCCGGCGAGGTAGAACAGCCCCGGCAGGTTGGTGACGGCACCGGCGACCGCGGCGATCGGCACGGTCGGGGTCCGCAGCCGCGTCCCGAGCCGCCCGATCAGACCGTCGCCGTCGAGGGGGCTCGCCGCCCCGGAACGGCTCCCGATCCGCCCGCTGACGTAGCCCGCGGCGTACGACAGGGCACCGACGCCGAGCACGAGATCGACCACGTACCGGCCCGTGACCTGCTCGGACGTCCCGGCCGACCCGTCCAGCAACCACACCGCGGCCAGGCCGACGACGAGGCTGACCACCAGGCCCGCCACCGTGTACGCGGTGATCAGTCGCCGGGGCCGATCGGTGAGCAGCATTGCGTAGAGGACCGCCAACGGCACCGCCCGCACCGCGCTGAGCAGGCCCAGGATCGCGGCTTCCGGACTCACCCCGCACACCCTAGGTCCCTCCCGACCCCTCGACGGGTCTCGTGGTCGGTGCCGTCCTCGTCCTTGCCGGGACCGCTGTCGGGGGTCGGGGGCACCATGGGAGACGTGACCGCCTCCGTCCTCGAGCGCTTCTCCCCCGCCACCCGCGACTGGTTCACGGGCGCGTTCGACGGGCCCACGGCCGCCCAGACCGGCGCGTGGGAGGCGGTCGCCGGGGGGCAGCACGCCCTGGTCGTCGCGCCCACCGGGTCGGGCAAGACCCTCGCGGCGTTCCTGTGGGCCCTCGACCGGCTGGCCACCGCGCCGCCGCCGGAGGAGGCCACCCGCCGCTGCCGCGTGCTCTACGTGTCCCCGATGAAGGCGCTGACCGTCGACGTGCAGCGCAACCTGCGCTCACCGCTCGCCGGGCTGCGCCAGGCCGCGCACCGCCTGGGGATGACCGAGCCCGACATCACCGTCGGTGCGCGCACGGGCGACACCCCGGCCGACGAGCGCCGCAGCTTCAACCGGACCCCGCCGGACATCCTGGTCACCACTCCGGAGTCGCTGTTCCTGCTGCTGACCTCCGCGGCGCGCGAGTCGTTGCGCGGGGTCGACACGGTGATCGTCGACGAGGTCCACGCGGTGGCCGCCTCGAAGCGCGGCGCGCACCTCGCGCTGAGCCTGGAGCGCCTCGACGCCCTGCTCGACGCCCCGGCCCAGCGCATCGGGCTGTCGGCGACCGTGCGCCCGGTCGACGAGGTCGCCGCCTTCCTCGCGGGCGGGCGACCGGTGCGCATCGTGGCGCCGGAGAGCGCCAAGACCGTCCAGGTGCGCGTCGAGGTCCCGGTCGAGGACATGGCGAGCCTCGACGGTGGTGGGTCGAGTGCCTCGGGCCCCGGGGTCGAGGAGGAGATCGAGGGGTCCGCCGCCGGGGCCGCGCAGCGCGCCTCGATCTGGCCCGCGGTCCAGGAGCGCATCCTCGACCTCGTCGGCGAGCACCGCTCGACCATCGTCTTCGCCAACTCCCGTCGCCTCGCCGAGCGGCTCACCGCGCGGATCAACGAGCTCGCCACCGAGCGGGCGCTGGCCGAGCGCGCGCCGGTCGAGCTCGACGACGCCGACGGCGAGGACGAGGACGAGGACGGGGGCACGGCCTCCGACGTCGGCCCCTTCCCCGCCGAGGCGGTCGGCCAGTCCGGCGTCGCCGAGCCCACCGAGGTGATCGTCGCGCGGGCCCACCACGGCTCGATGTCGCGCACCCAGCGCACCCAGGTCGAGGAGGCGCTCAAGTCCGGCCACCTGCCGTGCGTGGTGGCCACGTCGAGCCTCGAGCTCGGCATCGACATGGGCGCGGTCGACCTCGTCGTCCAGGTCGAGGCGCCGCCGTCGGTCGCCAGCGGCCTGCAGCGGGTCGGACGGGCGGGCCACCAGGTCGGGGCGGTCTCGCGGGGGGTGGTGTTCCCGAAGTACCGCGGCGACCTCGTGTCCTGCGCGGTGGTGGCCGAGCGGATGGCGGCCGGGAAGATCGAGGCGATGCGCTACCCGCGCAACCCGCTCGACGTCCTGGCCCAGCACGTCGTGGCCATGACGGCGATGGAGTGCTGGTCGGTCGCCGACCTCGCCGAGCTGGTGCGCCGCGCCGCCCCGTTCGCCGCGCTGCCCGACTCGGCGCTGCGGTCGGTGCTCGACATGCTCGCCGGGCGCTACCCCAGCGAGGACTTCGGCGAGCTGCGCCCCCGCATCACCTGGGACCGCGTCACCGACGAGCTCGCCGGCCGGCCCGGCGCCCAGCGCCTGGCCGTCACCTCCGGCGGGACGATCCCCGACCGCGGGCTCTACACCGTCGTCACGCCCGGGCGGCGCCGAGGGCGGGGGCGGGGGCTCCCGGGTCGGCGAGCTCGACGAGGAGATGGTCTACGAGTCCCGCGTCGGCGACACGTTCCTGCTCGGCTCCACCTCGTGGCGCGTCCTCGACATCACCCGCGACCGGGTCGTCGCCGAGCCCGCTCCCGGCGTGCCCGCGCGGATGCCGTTCTGGAAGGGCGACTCGCTGGGCCGCCCGCTCGAGCTCGGGCGCGCGCTCGGCGCGTTCGTGCGCGAGCTCGCCGCCGCCGACGAGCCCGCCGCCCGCGAACGCGCCGACGCCGCGGGGCTCGACGCCTGGGCCGCCGACAACCTGCTCGGCTACCTGCGCGAGCAGAAGGAGGCGACGCGCCACGTCCCCAGCGACCGCACGATCGTCGTCGAACGCTTCCGCGACGAGCTCGGCGACTGGCGGATGGTCGTGCACTCCCCCTTCGGCGCGCAGGTCAACGCCCCGTGGGCGCTCGCCATCGCGGCGCGCTTCCGCGAGACCCGCGGCCTGGAGGTCAGCGCCGCCTCCGCCGACGACGGCATCGTCCTGCGCCTGCCCGACGCCCTCGACGACGCGGGCGAGGAGATCCTCCCGACCGCCGAGGACGTGCTGCTCGACCCGGACGAGGTCGAGCAGATCGTCACCGCCGAGGTCAGCGGCTCGGCCCTGTTCGCGTCGCGGTTCCGCGAGTGCGCGGCCCGCTCGCTGCTGCTGCCCCGCCGCGACCCGACGCGCCGCACCCCGCTGTGGCAGCAGCGCCAGCGCTCGGCGCAGCTGCTCAGCGTCGCCTCGAAGTACGAGCAGTTCCCGGTGGTGCTCGAGACGCTGCGCGAGTGCCTGCAGGACGTCTACGACGTCCCCGGCCTCGCCGAGCTGATGCGCGACGTCCGCTCGCGGTCGGTCCAGGTGGTCGACGTGGCCACCACGACGGCGTCGCCGTTCGCGCGCACGCTGATGTTCGGCTACGTCGGGATGTTCCTCTACGAGCTCGACGCGCCGCTGGCCGAGCGGCGCGCGGCCGCGCTGAGCCTCGACTCCACCCTGCTCGCCGAGCTGCTCGGGTCGGAGGCCATCCGCGAGCTGCTCGACGGCGAGGTCCTGGTCGAGATCGAGGGCCAGCTCCAGCGCACCGACCCCGAGCGCCACGTCCGCGACATGGAGGGCACCGCCGACCTGCTGCGCTTCGTCGGCGACCTGAGCACCGACGAGGCCGCGGCCCGCGGTGTCCGTCCCGAGTGGCTCACCGAGCTCGAGTCGGCGCGGCGGGCGATCCGCGTCCGGGTCGCCGGCGGTGAGCGCTGGATCGCGATCGAGGACGCCGGCCGCTTCCGCGACGCCCTCGGCGCCGGACTGCCGGTCGGCGTGCCCGAGGCGTTCACCGAGCCCGTCGCCGACCCGCTGGGCGACCTGCTCTCCCGCTTCGCCCGCACCCGCGGCCCCTTCCCGGCCGCTGTGGCCGCCGCACCGGTTCGGGCTCGGGGTCGCCGTCGTGCACGGCGCTCTCGAGCGGATGGTGTCCTCGGGACGGCTGGTGCGCGGCGAGCTGCGCCCGGACGACGCCCCCCTGCCGCCCGGAGCGGATCCCGAGGCCGGAGGCCGGCACGGCCCCGACTTCTGCGACGCCGAGGTCCTGCGCCGGCTGCGGCGCGGGTCGCTCGCACGGCTGCGCGCCGAGGTCGAGCCGGTCGAGCCCGCGGCGATGGGCCGGTTCCTGCCCTCGTGGCACGGGATCGGCGGCACCGGGAAGCGCGGACGGATGCGGCGGGCGCCCGGTCCCGGACGACGTCCTCACGGTGATCGAGCAGTTCGCGGGCGCGCCGATCCCGGCCAGCGCGCTGGAGTCGCTGGTGCTGCCGGCGCGGCTGCCCGGCTACTCCCCCGCGCTGCTCGACGAGCTGACCTCGGCGGGCGAGGTCACCTGGACCGGGTGCGGGACGCTGGCCGGCAGCGACGGCTGGCTCGCCCTCGCGCCGGCCGACCTCGCCGACCTGCTGCTGCCCGACCCCGAGCCCGACCTCGCCGACAGCCCGCTGCACCGGGCGCTGCTCGAGGCGCTCTCGGCGGTGGCGGCGCGCTGTTCTTCCGCCAGCTCGCCGACCGCGCCGGCGCCACGCTGCGCGATGCCGAGGAGACCGCTGCCCGACGACCCGGCCACCGTCGCCGCGCTGTGGGACCTGGTGTGGGCGGGGCTCGCCACCAACGACACCCTCGCCCCGGTCCGCGCCCTCACGTCGCCGGGCGGGGGCCGCGGCAGCAGCCGCGGCGGGGCCCACAAGCAGCGCCGCGCGCCCGGCGCGGGGCCGCTACGCGCGGGTCGGGCGCCCGACCATGCCCTCGCGCACCGGCCCGCCGACCGCGGCCGGGCGCTGGTCGCTGGTGCCCGAGCGCGAGGCCGACGCGACCCGGCGGGCGCAGGCGCGCACCGAGTCGTTCCTCGAGCGCCACGGCGTGCTCACCCGCGGGGCGCTCGACACCGAGCGCACCACCGGCGGGTTCGCCGGCATCTACCCGGTGCTGCGGGCGATGGAGGAGTCGGGCGCGCTGCCGGCGCGGCTACGTGGTCGAGGGCCTCGGCGGCGCGCAGTTCGCGGTGCCCGGGGCCATCGACCGGCTGCGCGCGGAGTCCCGCGACGACCGCGAGCCGGCTCGGCCGGGCGGCGGCGCGCTGGTCCTCGCCGCCACCGACCCCGCCCAGCCCTGGGGGGCGGCGCTCGACTGGCCCGCGACCATCGGCAGCGCGGACGGCTCGCACCCACCGCCCGGGCCGCAAGGCGGGGTCGCTCGTGGTGCTCACCGACGGCGAGCCGGCGATCTACGTCGAGCGCGGGGGCAAGTCGCTGCTGAGCTTCACCGACGACCACGACCGCCTCACCGCGGCGGCGTCCGCCCTGGCCACCGCGGTGCGCGAGGGGTGGCTCGGCACGCTCGCGGTCGAGCGCGCCGACGGCTCCGGGGCCCTCGACGGCGTACTCGCCGAGGTCCTCACCGACGCCGGGTTCCGCCACAGCCCGAAGGGCCTGCGCCTGCGGGCCTGATCAACGGGGGTCGGCCTCGCGCCGGCGGTCGTGCTCAGCGGCCTCCGCGCCGCGGACACCGGTTCTACGACCTCCTCGGCCCCGTCAGCCCGCGACCCACGGCCGGTCGAGGGCGCAGCCCGGCCGCGCGGGCTCGCACCCCACCTGCCGCAGGCGGACGGTCACGCCACCGATACCGCGCTCGACGGTCGCGGCGATCTCCCGCAGCAGAGCGTCGCGGTCGGCCTCCGGGTCCGCCGCGAGCCAGGCCGAGCGGATGGTGGTCTCCTCCTCGGTCTCCCACGGCAGACCGCTGCGCGCCGGGGCGGGCGGCCGCGCCGGGAAGGGGAAGGGCACCACGGTCGGATCGCGGTACCCCTCCGGGTCGCCGTCACCGAGGTCGTCGTCGCGCGGGTCCCACCCCTCGTCGTACCGGTCCCGGGCGCCGTACCCGTACCGGTCCCTGTAGCCGTACCGGCCGCCGGAGGGTTCGCCCCGCCACGGCTCGAAGACGGGCGTCTCGTGCTCGTCGGCCCACGCCGCGCCGTGGCTCCGACGACCACGACGGTCAGTTCCTGATCTCCCGCGCGCGCAGCGTCCGTGCCACCCGGGGTCGCCGGGGGCGGTTCCGCCCAGGGTGGGGACGGATTCGGGCCGTCGCTCGTCCGAGCGGCGCAGTCCCCTGCTTCGCACGGGCCACTGCCGCGGCCACCACCGCCGGCTCCGTCCACAACCGCGCCCGAGGAGACCGCCCCGCGGGGCGAGCCGGGAGGGCGTCACGGCACGCTGGTGGTGCCCGGAGCGTGACCGCGGTGGGCGGACAGGAGGGATCGCGGATGGCGCTGGCGTGCCCGACGTGTGAACAGACGGCGGCCGAGTACCTCGGGATGGCCGACGACGGGCGCAACGAGATGCGGTGCGGGGCCTGCGGTCACGTCTGGCTGCTCGGGGCGCGCCCCGTCTCGCCCCGCGCGGTGGTCCCCCGCACGACGACACCTCGCACGAGGGCACGGACGACGACCCCGCGCGCGACGACCCCGGGCCCGACGACCCCACGGGCGACGAACCGGAGCTCCGGCGGCCGGTCGGCCGCGACCGGCCCGACGACGCGCCGCGCCCGCGGCCCCGAGGACGTCGCGACGGCCCGACGCCGCTTCCCCGGCCCCGACGCGGTGCCCGACGACTTCCGGGCGCGGTTCTCGGCGCTGCGCCGGGAGTTCCTGGCCGACTTCCCGCATCCGGACCCCGAGGCGGCGCGCTACCGCGACGTCTACCGCGAGGCGTTCAGCGCCGAGGGGCTGCCGCGGGTGGCGCCGGCGGCGCTGAAGTCGTTCGCGAACAGCAAGGTCGTCGCCCGCCCCGGCAGCATGACCGTGTTCAACGACGAGTGGAACGCGCTGGGGAGCCGCGCGGCGGCCGAGCGGTTCCGCGCGGTCGTGGAGTACCTGCTGCGCGGACCGGAGGAGATCCCGCCCGAGGACCGGTTCACCGAGCTCGTGGAGTCGCCCGACCCGCCGGCCATGCGGGGCTTCCGCGAGGCGATGCTGACCCGGGTGCTGTGCGTCATGGAGCCGGATCGCTTCCTCCCGCTGCTGACCTACACGAGCACCGCGGGCGGCAAGCGCGAGATCGCCCGGTCGATGTTCGGGCTCGACCTGCCGGCCCCGGACACGACCTCGCAGACCATCGGGCGCCTCGTGTACTGGAGCAACGACCTGCTCGTCGACCTGGTCGCCCGGCACTTCGTGAACCTCGACCACGCGCGCCAGTTCCTGTGGTGGGCCAGGGACGAGCCCGGCCCCGGCTGAGCTCCCGGACGTGCGCGGGAACATCGGGCCGGGCCGGTCGGTTCCTCCCGGCACCGACGATGATCGCGCCCCGGGAGGAGCTGGCATGCCGTCGCCCGACGTCCCGCTCGAGAAGCTGGGCTTCCTGACCATCGGCTCGTTCGACGGCGCGGCGCCCGCGGCGGGGCACGAGAGCCTGCTCGAGGTCATCGACCTCGGCGAGGCGCTGGGGTTCGACAGTGCCTGGCTGCGCCACCGCCACCTGCAGTACGGGGTGTCGTCGCCAATCTCGATCATGGCGGCGGCGTCGCAGCGCACGTCGCGGATCGAGTTCGGCACCGCGGTGACACCGCTGGGCTGGGAGAACCCGCTGCGGCTGGCCGAGGACCTCGCCACCGTCGACATCCTCTCCGGCGGCCGGGTGAACTCCGGGGTGAGCGTCGGGCCACCGATGCACTTCGCCGACGTCCGCGAGGCCCTCTACCCGGACACGGCCGACGCGGAGGACTTCACCTACGCGCGGGTGCAACGGTTCGTGCGCCTGCTGCGGGGTGGGACGGCGAGCTCGTTCGCCGGCACCGAGGGCATCGAGGAGTTCTCCGACCACGTCCAGCCGCACTCCCCGGGGCTCGCCGACCGGGTCTGGTACGGCGCGGCGAGCCACAACTCGGCGCGCTGGGCGGGCGAGCAGGGTCTGAACCTGCTGACCAGCAGCGTGGTCAAGGCCCCCGAGGGCGACGAGCACCCCGACTTCGCCGCGATCCAGCACGCGCAGATCGAAGCCTGGCGGGACGCGCATCCGGCCGGCGACGCGGCCCGCGTCTCGCAGGGTCTCGTCGTCATCCCGACCGACACCGCGACGCGCGAGCAGCGGGAGAAGTACGCCGCCTACGTCGAGGCACGCACGCCGCGCACCGTGGCTCCGCAGGGTCCGGCGCGCCTCCTGTTCGCCCGCGACGTGCTCGGGACGTCGGAGGAGATCGCCGAG
The DNA here is from genome assembly GCA_963785135.1 of uncultured Actinomycetota bacterium. Classification (GTDB taxonomy): domain Bacteria; phylum Actinomycetota; class Actinomycetes; order Mycobacteriales; family Pseudonocardiaceae; genus Actinomycetospora. The sequence continues at coordinate 871,591 of CAWATV010000012.1, read as the reverse complement.
GTGCTCTACGCCCACGCCGCGTTCCGCGACGTCCGCGAGGTCGTGTTCGCCCTGCCCTTCGGCTTCGAGCACGCCGACTACGTCCAGATCCTCACCGACATGGCCACCCGACTCGGCCCGGCCCTGGGCTGGTCACCGGCCTGAGGTTCACGCCGCCGGATCGAGGTCGTGCTCGACGTCGTCGCCGGCACCGGAGAAGTGCTCGGCAATGTACTTCTCGCCCTCGTCGCTGCAGAAGGTCACGACGGTGGTCCCCGGGTACGCCGCCAGCCGGGCGCGGGCGGCGACGAGGTGGGCCCCGGAGCTCGGTCCGACGAACAGCCCCGCGGCGCGGGCGAGACGGCGCATCTCGGCGAGTGCGTCGTCGGAGGAGACGGTCACGATCTCGTCGATGTCCTCGCGGTGGCGCGCGACGATGCCGGGCACGAACCCGTCGGCGATCCCCTCGATGCGGTGGCGGGCGATCTCGCCGCAGCGCAGGGTGCACGACTCGTGCGGTTCGAGACCGATCACCGCGCACTCCGGGTTGACCTCCCGGAAGGCCCGCCCGACCCCGACGAGGGTGCCGCCGGTGCCGATCCCGCAGATCACGGCGTCGGGCACCCGGCCGCGGCCGGCGAGCTGCGCGACGATCTCGGGGCCGAGCCAGGAGGCGTTCTCCTCGACGTTGGCCTCGGAGTCGAACTGGGCGGGCGCGAACCAGCCCGGCCGCTCCCCGAGGCGGCGGGCGAGGTCGCGGGCGGCCCCCACGTGGAAGTCGCCCGCCTCCACGACGGTCGCGCCGAACGCCCGCGAGATCGCCGTGCGCTCCGACGACAGCCCACTGGGCATGACCACGACCATCCGGTAGCCCCGGACCGCGGCCACCATGGCCAGCGCGTTGCCCGTGTTGCCCGAGCTGGCCTCGACGATGGTGTCGCCCGGACGCAGCCGCCCCTCGGCCTCGGCGCGGGCGACGAGGTGCAGCGCCAGCCGGGCCTTGATCGACCCGCTCGGGTTGAGGTGCTCGAGCTTGACCCAGACGCCGTCGACGAGCACCAACGGCGTCCCGCCGATCGCCTCGAGGACGGTCATGCCGCGCCCTCCTCCGCGTCCGGCACCGCGACGATCTCCCCCAGCGAGCTCCGCACCCAGGTGTGGAACGTCTCGATGTGGTGCTCGGTCGGCACCAGGACCCCGCCGTCGGCGTAGACGCGCGACGACATCCCGAGCTGGGTGCGCTCGCAGGCGTCGAAGTCCTGCCGGTTGACCCGGTCGAAGAGCTCGACCGAGCCCGACACGTCGACCCCCGCGGCCAGGACGGCCGGGTCCACCAGCCAGTCGCACTCGATCACCGTACGGTCGGCCGCCATCGGGAACATGCGGTGGACGATGACGTGGTCGGGGACCAGGTTGAGGAACACCTGCGGCGCGACGGTGACCGCGAAGTAGCGGCGGTCCTGGTCCTCGGACAGGCCCGGCAACCGACCGAGCCCGGCGGAGCCGTCCACGGTGAACCCCTCGACGGTGGCCCCCATCGCCGCGCCGTGCCCCACGTAGTACTGGGCCGCCCACCCCTGGGCGAACTCGGGGAGCACCCCGGTGAGCTCGGGGTGGATGGTCGCGCAGTGGTAGCACTCCATGAAGTTCTCGACGATGAGCTTCCAGTTCGCGGCGACGTCGTAGACGATGCGCCGGGCCTGGGCCAGCGCGCCGACCCCGTAGCGCTCGACGGCGGCGACGTCGCCGAGACGCGCGGTCACGGCGGCCATCACAGTGTCGGCGAACGCGGGCGGGTCGTCGGCGAGGCAGACCCACACGTACCCCAGCCACTCGCGGACCGCGATGGTCCGCAGGCCGTACTCGGCACGGTCGACGTCGGGCATCTTTCCGAGGTGCGGCGCCGCCCGCAGCCGCCCGTCGAGGTCGTAGCTCCAGGAGTGGTACGGGCAGCGGAACAGCGCCCTCTCGCCCGCGGGCTCGGTGCAGAGGCGGGCCCCGCGGTGACGGCAGACGTTGAAGAACGCGCGGGCCTCGCCGCTGCGCGACCGCGTGATCAGCACGCTCTCCCCGCCGACGGTCACGGTGCGGAAGGTGCCCGGCGTCGGGATGTCGGCGGAGGCGACCGCACAGAACCAGGAGGCCTCGAGGATGCGCTCGCTCTCGGCGGTGAAGGTGTCGGGGTCGGTGTAGGACCGACCGGGCAGGGTGGGCCGGAGGCTGCTCATGCGGCGTGCTCCCCGAGACGGGCCCGGCCGGTGAGGCGGGCGGGGTCGAACAGGTCGATCGGGTGCCGGGTGGTCCCGTCGCCGGCGGGGTCGGCGAGGTCGGCGAGGATCTCGCCGACGACGGGGACGAACTTGAAGCCGTGGCCGGAGAACCCGCAGGCCACGACGACTCCTCGGTGGGCGGGGTGCGGCGCGATCACGAAGTGGTGGTCGGGAGTGCACGTGTACATGCAGGTCTTGGCCGCCACGAACCGTCCGGGTAGCCCCGGCATGTGCGGGCGGACGAAGTCGGCGATGGCGGCGACCTCGGCGCGGGCGACGCCCCGGTCGATCGTGTGCGGATCGCACACATCCCCGCCGCGGAAGAACGCGACCTTCACGGTGCCGTCCGGTCCGGCGCCGAAGCCGTAGAACTGGCGCCCGGCCGGTCCTTCCCAGATGTAGACCGGGTGCCCGGCGAAGGCGGCCGGGTCGTCGGGGGCGAACCAGAACTGGACGTAGCGCTCGACGCGCAGGCCGAGCCCGAGGTCGGCGAGGAGCTCCGGGGCCCACGCCCCCGGGGCGAGGACCAGCCGCTCGGCCTCGTAGGTGGCGTGGTCGGTCGCGACGCGGACGCCCGACGACGTCGCCGACCAGCCCCGGACCGTCTCCCCGTGGTGGCACTCGGCCCCGGCGCGGGCGGCGAGCTCGAGGTGGGCGGCGACGCTCTCCTCGGGGTTCACGACGCCCGCCCGGCGCTCGACGAGCGCGACCTCGTCGGCGGCGGGGCGCATCGTCGGGAACCGGGCCCGGAGGGCGTCGGCGTCGAGCAGCTCGTGCTCCAGGCCCCACGCCCGCGCGCTGGCCAGGGAGCCGGCGACGGTCGGGCCGTCGGGGCGACCGACCATCACACCGCCGGTCCAGTCGACGACCGCGCGCCCCGACTCGGCGGCGACCGCGTCCCACAGCACGCCCGCCCGGCGCAGCAGCGGCACGTAGGCCGGGTCCTCGAAGTAGGCCTGCCGCGTGATCCGCGACCCGCCGTGGCTCGAGCCCCGGTCGTGCACCGGTGGGTGGCGGTCCAGCCCCAGCACGCGCAACCCACGGGCGGCGAGCCGGTGGGCGGCGGCGCTGCCCATGCCGCCCAGGCCCACCACGATGACGTCGTACCCCATGATCTCCTCCTCTCCCTGCTCGAATCGGTGGTGCTCAGGCCCGCATCCGTGCCGATGTCGGGTCGTAGAGGGGGCCGGTGACGACCCGGGCGCCCAGCCGCCGGCCGAGATAGGCGATCTCGACGGCCGTGCCAGGGTCGGCGAGCGCGGCCGGGAGCCAGGCGTGCGCGATCGCGGCGCCGACCGTCGGGCCGACGTCGGCGCTGGCCACGTGACCGGCGGCGACCTCCTCGCCGGGCCGGTGCACCGGCTCGTGGCCCAGGACGACGGCGTGCGGGTCGTCGAGGACGAGCGTCGCGAGGCGCCTCTTCGGGGCACCCGCCCGGTACCGCCGTTCCAGCGCGGACCGCCCCACGAAGGGGCCCTTGTCCATCCGGACGGCGAACTCGAGGCCTGCCTCGGCCGGGTCGTGCTCGGTGCTCATGTCCGCGCCCCATGACCGGAAGCCCTTCTCCAGGCGCAGGGCCGAGAAGGCGTGCCGACCGGCCGCGACCAGCCCGTGTGCGGCGCCGGCCTCCATCAGCGTGTCCCACAGCACGGCGCCGAGGTCGGCGGTGGTGGAGAGCTCGAACCCGTGCTCGCCGACGTAGGACACACGCAGCCCCGCGACGGGTACCGCCCCGACGGTGAACTCGGCGGCCCGGAAGAAGCGCAGGTCGCGGACGGCGTCGGGCACCAGACCGGTGAGGACGTCGCGCGCCCGGGGGCCCCAGAGGCCCACCGCGCACGTCCCCGAGGTGATGTCGCGGACGGTGACGTCGCCGAGGACGTGCTCCCGGAGCCAGCCGACGTCGAGGCGGCTGTTGACCCCGAGCAGGAAGCGCTGCTCCGCGAGCCGGGCGACGGTGACGTCCGAGCGGATGCGCCCGCTCGCGTCGAGCATCAGCGTGTAGACCACCGACCCGATCGGGCGGTCGAGCTGGTTGGTGGTCAGGTGCTGGAGGAACCCGAGCGCGTTCGGCCCGGTGACCTCGACGCGGCGCAGCGAGGTCAGGTCGAACAGGCCGGCCGCGCGCCGGGTGACCAGGGCCTCGGCACCGGCGATCGGCGACCAGTGCCGTGCGGCCCAGCCGTCGCGCGGGGCGATCTCGCAGACCTCGGGCAACCCGGCGTTGGCCTCGTACCAGAGCGGCCGCTCCCACCCGCCGTGCTCGCCGAACACCGCGCCGAGGGCGACCTGGCGGGTGTGGAAGGGCGCGGTGCGCAACGGGCGCGCCACGGCGGGCGGGGCCTGGGGATGCACGATGTCGTAGACCTCGTCGAAGGCGCGGCAGGCCCGGGCGCGCACCGTGGCCGGGGCGAGCACGGCCGGGTCGAAGCGGTCGAGGTGCGCGCCGGAGAGGTCGATCGGCGTGCCGCCCACCGCGGGCGTCCCGGTGGTGATCCACTCGGCGACGGCCTCGGCCACCCCGGCCGAGTGGGTGATCCACACGGCCTCGGCCGACCAGAACCCGGCGAGGTCGGGGTGCTCGCCGAGCAGCGGCAGCCCGTCGGGGGTGAACGAGAAGATCCCGTTGACGCCCTCCTCCACCTTCGCGTCGGCCAGGGCGGGCAGCAGCGCGACGGCCGCCTCCCAGGACGGATCGAAGTCCTCGGCCGTGAACGTGCGCTCCGAGGGCATGTAGGTGTTCGGGTCGGGGACGTCGATCTCGGCGGGCTCCATCGGCATCGCGCGGTGCCCGTAGGCGCCGATGCCGAGGCGGTCGCCGTGCTCGCGGAAGTACAGGTCGGCGTCCTGGTGGCGCAGGATCGGCAGCGTGGCGTCGGCGGCGTGGGTCAGTCCGGCGAGCTTGTGGACGAGGTCGAGCTCGGCGATCGGCGAGGTCTTCGCGTACTGATGGGCCATCGGCACGAGCGGGATGCCGACCCCGGCCAGGCCGCCGACCAGCGGCCCCCACATGCCGGCGCACGAGACCACCAGGTCGGCGGGGAGACGCTCGCCGTCGGTGACGACGGCGCGCACCCGCCCCTCGGAGCGCTCGATCGCCGTGACCCGGCGGTGGGCGAGGAAACGCGCGCCACGCGCCTGCGCGGCCCGCGCCTGCGCCTCGGCCGCGGCCAGCGGGACCGCGAGCCCGTCCGACGGGATGTGCAGGCCGCCCAGGATCGCGTCGGTGTCGAGCAACGGGTGCAGGGCGGCGCACTCGTCGGGCTCGAGGAGGCGCGCGTCGATCCCCGCGGCGGCCGCCCACCCGTGGCGCCGGTGCAGGTCGGTGAGACGGGCCGGGGTGGCCGCCACCTCGAGGCCGCCGACGGGCCGGAAGCACCGCGTGCCGCCCAGGGCCGTGCGGGAGTACTTCGCGACCGTCGCCGCCGCGAGCCGCGTCATCGTGCGGTGCCCGGTGGTCTGGAAGACCAGGCCGGGGGCGTGCGAGGTGGACCCTCCGGTGGCGAACAGGGGGCCCTGCTCGAGGACGGTGACGTCGGTGCGGCCGCGGGCGGTCAGCTCGTCGGCCAGGGCGCACCCGACGATGCCGGCGCCGACGATGACGATGCGGGGTTGGGTGGCCATGGTCTTCTCCTGCGCGGCCGGGAGCGTCCATCGCGCGTCCCCGTCGGAGGATTCCGAGACCGTGGACGTCTGTTGCGCGATATGCAACGCGTTGTTCTGTACGCAACACGGTGCAGCGCATCGGGAAGTCGTGTCAAGAGGTGTCGGCGACGCGCTGGCCAGCCGTAACGCATCCGTCGCGCGGAGATGCCACGGTCCGGCCGCGCACGCCACCGGAAGGGTCTTTCCGGAGTCCTCCGCTCAGCCGTCCAGAGCAGGAGGACTCAGGGGCGCTCGGTCCGGGTCTCGACGTAGCCGAGGTGGGCCGAGAGCTCGGCCGCGGCCTCGCGCAGGTCGGGCACGATCGCGCGCGCCTTGCGCCGCGGCAGGCGATAGGCGGGGCCGGCGGCCGACAGGGCGGCGACGACGTCCCCGCCGTGCGCCCACACCGGCACGGCGACCGCGTGCAGGCCGACCTCGAACTCCTCGAACGAGCGGGCGTGACCCTCCTCGACGACGCGGGCGAGCTCGGCGCGCAGCGCGCCGGCCTCGGTGATCGTCTCGTCGGTGTAGCGGGGCAGGCGGCGGCGCAGGAACGTCCGCCGCTCGGCGTCGCCCATGTAGGCGAGCAGCACCTTCCCCGCCGACGTCGCGTGCAGGGGCGTGCGGCGCCCGACCCAGTTCTGCGTGGTGACCACCGCGGAGGTCCCGAACTCCTGCGCGAGGTTGATGGCCGCCTCGCCGTCGTGCACGGCGATGTTCACCGTCTCGCCCACCTGCTCGGCGAGACGCTGGCACGTGGGCTGGCCGAGACGCGCGAGATCCATCCGTCCGGTGGCCGCCGCGGCGAGCCGGACGATCCCGAAGCCGAGGGCGAACTTGCCGCGGTCACCGAGCTGTTCGAGCAGGCCGCGCCGCTGCAGCGCCGAGACGAGGCGGGACGCCGTCGACTTGTGCACCCCGAGCTCCTCGGCCAGCTCGGTGATGCCGACCTCGCCCCGGGCCGCGAGGATCTCCAGCACCGACACCGCCCGGTCGACCGACCGGACGAGCGACGGCTCACCCTTGTCGCCGTCGGTACGTGCCATCGGGTGATTCTATCCGCCCTCCGACGGTCGCCGTCGCGAGCGGGGGCGACGACCCCGCGATCGCGACCGCGCTGTTGCGCTGTGAGAACGCTGTTGCGCTCTGCGCATCAACGGGTGACGCGCCGGTCCCGGGTCGGGACGCCGTTCGGTCCGCCGAGGTCGACGGCGTACGTCCCGGTGGTGACGGCGAGGGCGTCGAGCATGCGGTCCAGGGCCACGCGGTCCACGTTGGTCACCGTGTCGCAGGCCTGGTGGTAGCAGCGGTCGAACGCCACGCCGGCCTGCCCGCCCCACGCGGCCGCCTGCTCCGGGGTCTTGACCTCCTCGGCGCCGGTGAACAGCCCGCCGGAGGGGATGCCGGCCTCGACGAACGGCCCGTAGTCCGAGCGGCCGTCGAAGTCGGTGCCCTGGGCCCGGACCCCGGTCGCCGCCAGCGCCGCGGTCAGGGTCCGCTCGATGCCGTCGGAGCCGGCCGGGCCGGCCGGCGCGCCCACGCCGTCGGAGTTGTCGCCGTCGTAGGCGAAGTACGCCGGGTTCGGTGAGCCGATCATGTCGGTGTTGAGCAGCACCGCGATGTCGCGGCGGGCGTCGGGCGTCAGACCGCCGACATAGGCGGTGGACCCGAGCAGACCGGACTCCTCGGCGCCCCACCACGCGAAGCGCACCGCGTTGGTCACCGGTGGGGCGCTGCCGAGGCTCAGCGCCATCTCCAACTGGCCCGCCGAGCCCGAGCCGTTGTCGTTGATACCCGGGCCCGCGGGAACCGAGTCGAGGTGCGCCCCGGCCATGACGACCTCGTCGGTGCGGCCGGTGGTCGTCTGGGCGATGACGTTGCGCGTGACCACCGAGGTGGCGCGGGTGGCGAGCACGAGGGTCACCGGCGTGCCGGCCCGCGCTGCCAGGGCGTCACCGTCCGCCTTGAGCAGCCCGCCGGTCGGCACGCGTCCCTCGGCCACCGAGCCCAGCGTGCCGCCGAGGGGACCCTCGACGGTGTTCGACACCAGCACGGCGGCGGCGCCCGCCTCGGCGGCGATCTGCTGCTTCTGCGTGAAGGTGCACGAGCCACGTCGCACCAGGACCACCGCGCCACGCGCCGGCAGGTTCGCGTAGTCGGTGGCCTCGCAGCCCGGGCTGGGATCGGCCGGACCCTCGGGGGCGACGACCAGCGGCGCCGTGACACCGCCCGGCGGGGTGGTGGGCGAGTACTCCAGGGCGGTGACCCCGGGACCCGGGGCGCCACCGACGGTGAGGGTCTCGGCGTCGACCGCGAAGCTGTCGAACGGGAAGCTCGGGGTCTCGACCCGGAAGCCCGCCTGCGTCAGGAGCCCGGCGACGTAGTCGACGCTGCGGTCGTAGCCCGGGGTGCCCGAGGCGCGGGTGCCGCCGTTGGCGTCGGCGATCCGTTGCAGCTCCTGCAGGTGGGCGAAGGCTCCGTCGGCGTCGACCGCGGCGGCGAGGCGCTGGGGCAGGCCCGGGTCGGCGCCGGTACCGGGGGACGGGGCGCTCGACGACGCGGGGGCCGGGGCGGCGGCGGGGGCCGGATCGCCGGCACACGCCGCGAGGGTCAGCGCGACCACCGTGAGCAGCACCGCCGAGGAGACGGCGCCGGCACGGCGCACGCGGAGGATCATCGTCACACCCTGTCGACAACCGGGCGCACGGGGCAAGCGCCCCACGCCGGACGTCGGGGGTGACGGGGTCGACGGCGACCGAGGGCCCCATCCCCGGGTAAAGTTGTTGAGCACAGCAAACAACACGAGGGAGGCCGCGTGGCGATCGCCGCCGCATCGACCGGCCGCCGCGACACCTCCCCCGGCGCGGCGAACCCCTCCCCCCGGCTCGTCGTCGCCGTCCTGTCCTCGGTCGGGCTCGTCGCCTCGCTGTGCATGACCCTCGTGGTCCCCCTGGTCCCCCGGCTTCCCGAACTCCTCCACACGACGACGGCCACCGCTTCCTGGGTGATCACCTCGACGCTGCTGGCCGGGGCCGTCGCCACCCCGATCGCCGGGCGGCTCGGCGACATGGTGGGCAAGCGCCGGGTGCTGCTGATCAGCCTCGCGCTGCTCGTCGCCGGCTCGGTGCTCTGCGCGACGACGTCGAGCCTGCTTCCGGTCCTGGTCGGCCGGGCCCTGCAGGGCGTCGCGGTCAGCGCCGTGCCACTCGGCATCAGCCTCATGCGCGACGCGTTGCCCCCGGAGCGGCTCGGCTCGGGCATCGCACTGATGAGCGCGACACTCGGCATCGGTGGCGGGCTGGGCCTCCCTCTCTCGGCGCTCATCGTCCAGGTCGCCGACTGGCACGCCCTGTTCTGGACCGCCGGGGTCCTCGGGCTGGCCGGCCTGCTCCTCGTGCGCGCGGTGATCCCCGAGACGCCGACCCGCTCGGGCGGCGGCTTCGACGCCGTCGGCGCGATCGGGCTCTCGGTGGGCCTCGTGTGCCTGCTGCTCGCGGTCTCCAAGGGCGGCGAGTGGGGATGGGGCAGCGTCGCGACGCTCGGCTGCCTGAGCGCCGCGCTCGTGGTGCTTCTGGGCTGGGGCAGCTACGAGCTGCGGGCCACCGACCCGCTGGTCGACCTGCGCCTCAACGCCCGGCGCGCGGTGCTGGTGCCCAACCTGATCTCGATCCCGGTCGGCGTCGCCATGTTCACCGGCATGGTCGTCTACCCCCAGCTCCTCTCGGCCCCGACCGCCTCGGGGCACGGGCTGGGCCTCTCGCTGCTGGTCGCCGGCCTGGTCCTCGCCCCCAACGGGCTGGTGATGATGGCCATGTCGCCGGTCACCGCCCGCATCTCGTCGGTCTTCGGGCCGCGCACGTCGCTGCAGGTCGGGCTCGTGATCATCGCGATGGCCTACGGCGCGGGCACCCTCCTGACGTCCGCGGCCTGGCAGGTCTCGGTGGTCATCGCGGTGGTCGGAGCCGGCGTGGCGCTGGCCTACGGGTCCCTCCCCGCGCTGATCATGCGCGCCGTGCCCACCACCCGCACCGCCGCGGCCAACGGCCTGAACACCCTCATGCGCTCGATCGGCACCTCCACCGCCTCGGCGGTCGCCGCCGTCGTCCTGTCCGCCTCGGTCGTCACCGTCGGGCCCACCGCCGTCCCCTCGCTCGGCGCCCTGCGGACGACGCTCCTCATCGCGGCCGGCTGCGCCGTCGTCGCCCTGATCGCGAGCCTCGCCGTGCCGGCCCGCGCGGAACCCCGTCAGGAGTCGACGGCGACCGACGCCGCGCCGGACGCCGTGCGCGGGCGCGTGGTGCACGGCCACGGTGCGCCCGCGCAGGGCGCGCTGGTGACCGTGGTCGCCCTCGACGGGCGCGAGCTCGCGGTCAGCCCCGTCGACCGCGACGGCGTGTTCGCCGCCGACCCCGGACCCGATCGCCCGGTCCTGCTCATCGCGGGCCTGGCGGGCGCCCGGCCCGCCGCGCGTCACCTGCTCGCCGGCGAGAACGCCGTCGACCGCCCGCTGGTGCTGGCGGACCCGACGCGGTGAGTCCCGGCGCCGGGTTTGCCCGGTGCGGTCGAAGTGGCATCCCCTCGTGAGTCCTCAGCGTCGAGCGACCACGAGAGGCACCCATGACGAACGACGACATGCTCCTGCACGCCGTCCGGCAGGCCACGGATTCGCTGCGGACCGGCAGCGTCGTCCGCACCCCGGACACCGGGGACATGGGCCTTCTCGGTCAGGAGTCCCGTGCCCTCGTGGAAGCGCTGATCGACCTGCTGCACAGCGTCGACCGTGCCGCCGCCGACGCCCAGGACCCGCGCACGCGCGATCTCCGCGACCTGCGCACCCGGCTCGCCACCGCCCTGCGCCCCGCCGACGTCACCGCCGCCCGCACCTCCTCCTGACACCTCGCGCGCTGCGTTCCCGGAGCGCGCACGCGCCCGGTGGAGGACGATCGGGGAATGCCCGAGGGTGACACCGTCTTCCTCGCCGGGCGGCGCCTGCACGACGCGCTGGCCGGCAAGGAGCTGACGCGCGGCGAGCTGCGGCACCCGCGATGGATCTCCCACGACCTCACGGGCCGGACGGTGCTCGAGGTCGCGAGCGTCGGCAAGCACCTGTTCACGCGCTTCGACGACGGCACGAGCCTGCACAGCCACTTCCGGATGGACGGGACGTGGCACCTCTACCGCCCCGGACGGCCGTGGCGTGGCGCCGACCACCAGATCCGGGCGATCCTCGCTGTCGCCGACCGGGTCGCCGTCGGGTTCCGGCTCCACGACCTCGACCTGCTGGCCACCGACCGCGAGGACACCTGGGTCGGCCACCTGGGACCCGACCTGCTCGCCGAGGACTGGGGTCCGGAGGCCGCCGCCGAGGTCGAGCGACGGCTGCGCGCGGATCCCGGCCGCGAGCTCGGCGCCGCCCTGCTCGACCAGCGGGTCGCGTGCGGCGTCGGCAACCTCTACAAGGCCGAGGTGTGCTTCCTCGTCGGGGTCTCGCCGTGGACGACGGTCGGCGAGCTGGACGACCGGCAGATCCACGACGTCATCGCCTGGTCGCACAAGCTGCTGCGGCGCAACGCCTGGCGTCCGGAGCAGTCCACGACCGGCGACCTCGGGGACGGCGCGCAGCACTGGGTGTTCGAGCGCGGCGGGCGGGGGTGCCGACGATGCCGCGACGTCGTCCGGACCGCGGGGCAGAACGACGGGCCGCACGCCGACGGGGGGTCGCCCGAGCGTGAGGACCGCATCGCCTACTTCTGCCCGACCTGCCAGCCGGGACCGCACCCCCCGTCGGAGTTCCGGCGCGGGCGGCGCCCGCAGCAGCAGACCGGGCGACGCGGGCGCTACTGACGGCGCCCCCGCCACCGGCTACGCGCGCCGTGCCCGTGGGTTAGTTGCGCTGCGGGGGGTAGGGCGTCTGCTGCTGGGTGGCCGGGGCGGGCTGCGCCGGGGCACTCTGGGGCTGACCGGCCGGGATCTGGGTGGCGGCGCCCCCGCCCATCGAGGCACGGATCTGGTCCAGGCGGCTCTTGCCCGCGAAGTCGGTGCTGGCCTGCTCGACCTCGAGCATGCGGCCCTGCACGCTGTTCTGGGCGAGCTCGGCGGACCCGAGGGCGGTGGTGTACCGCTTCTCGATCTTGTCGCGCACCTCGTCGAGCGACGGGGTGTTGCCCGGCGCCGCGACCTCGCTCATCGAGCGCAGCGACGCGGAGACCTGCTCCTGCATCTTGGCCTGCTCGAGCTGGCTGAGGAGCTTGGTGCGCTCGGCGATCTTCTGCTGGAGCAGGTTCGCGTTGCGCTCCACCGCCTGCTTGGCCTGCTGGGCCGCGCCGATGGACTGGTCGTGCAGGGTCTTGAGGTCCTCGACGTTCTGCTCGGCGGTCACGAGCTGCGTCGCGAACTGCTGGGCGCTCTGCTCGTAGCGCTGCGCCGACTCCTCGTCGCCCTTGGCCCGGGCGTCGTCGGCCATGACGAGCGCCTGCCGGGCCGAGGCCTGCAGCTTCTCGATGTCGCCGAGCTGCCGGTTGAGCTTCATCTCGAGCTGGCGCTGGTTCCCGATGACCGAGGCGGCCTGCTGGGACAGCGCCTGGTGCTGACGCTGCGCGTCCTCGATGGCCTGCTGGATCTGGACCTTGGGGTCCGCGTGCTCGTCGATCTTCGAGGAGAACGCCGCCAGGAAGTATCTCCAGGCCTTGGTGAAGGGGTTGGCCATCTGCTCCCGCCCAACTGGTCACACGGTCGGTTCCCGGCGACGGCTGCGGAGCTCGCGCCCGGGTCTGGCGCCCATCGTCTCACCTCGCCGCGGCGGCGACCACCGACCCACCGATCACCGGGTCGGTCAGGCCGCGGCGCCCACCACCGGGCCGGTCGTCGAGGGGGCGGAGCGCCGCCCCACGAGACGGACCGGAGTCGCGCCGATGACGGGGTCGACGACGTCGGGCTGCGCACCCTCGGGCTCCGGCAGGGCCACCGTGCGCGGCACGGCGGGCTCGGCGGGCTCCGGCGGTGCGGGCAGGGTGGCGCACGCCGACGGCGCGGCCGAGGAGGTCGGCGCCGCCGGCTCCGAGGACGACGACGCGGGCGACGAGGCCGACGACGGCACGGCCGCGGGGGTGTCGGCGTCGGAGAACGCCTCCTCGACCGCCGAGCGCAGCGCCGGGTCGACCGCGGGCATCGGGCGCGCGCCGGGACGCAGCGTGTCGGCCACGTCGTCGAGCAGCTCCGGCAGGGGCAGGGCCAGCGCGTCGCAGATGGCGGCGAGGAGCTCGCTCGAGGGCTCCTTGCGGCCTCGCTCGATCTCGGAGAGGTAGCCCAGGCTCACGCTCGCCGACTGCGAGACGTCGCGCAGCGTGCGCCGGCGCTCGTTCCGGGCCCGCCGGATACTGCCGCCGAGGGCCTCGCGCAACAAGAGCGACATGCCACACCTCCCACCGCCGGCCGAGGGTCCGCGCCCGGCCCCAGCCGGGCGTCGACGACCGTGTCCGACCACGGTACCCACCCCGGCGGTCGTGCGTCGGCTCCACGGGCGCCCGGCGCCCGCCGTTCGTCGAGAGCGAACAGCGGTCCTCAGCCGCGCGCGCGGGCCCGCAGCCGCACCCCGCGGACGAGGTAGTCCGCGCCGGTCACCACGGTGACCACCACCGCCGCGACCATCAGGACCGCCGTGGCCGGGGCGAGAACCGCAGGCAGCGGCATGATCGCCAGGCCGAGCGCCAGCGTCTGCACCACCGTCTTGATCTTGCCGCCGCGGCTGGCCGGGATCACACCGTGGCGCAGCACCCAGAACCGCAGCACGGTCACCGCGACCTCGCGGACGGCGATGGTGATCGTCACCCACCAGGCGAGCTCCCCGAGCACGGACAGCCCGATGAGCGCCGCGCCGGTGAGCGCCTTGTCCGCGATCGGGTCGGCGATCTTGCCGAAGTCGGTGACCAGGCCCCACCGGCGAGCGAGGTCGCCGTCGAACGTGTCGGTCAGCGAGGCGATCACGAACACCGCGAACGCCACCCACCGCCACGTGGCGGTGCTCCCGCCGTCGACGAAGAGCACGACGAGGAACACCGGGACGAGCAGCAGGCGGGCCACGGTGAGGCCGTTCGCCACGTTGATCAACGGAACGGCCGGTGGCGACACGGTGGCCTCCACGCCGCCGGTCATCGGGCCCGTCACCGGGCCCCGGCGCCGGCGATGGCTCCCACGAGTGCGGACCGGGCCACCGACCGACCCTCGACGACCAGGTCGACGCCCTCGGCATCGACCACGACACCCGCCACCACGGCGCCGGGCACCAGGCCGGCGAGCAGGTCGGCGTCCCCGACCAGGCGGCACTCGCCGTCGACCTCGGGACCCTGGTGGGCGGCGCGGCCGACCCAGAACGGCGCGTCCCCGGATGGTCCGGCTCCGCTGCGCTGCGCGTCCGAGTCCGGATCGTCGCTCTCGCGGCGCTCCACGAGCACCTCGACGGCGGTGCCGATCCGGCGGGCGGCGCGGTCGGTGGCGACGTGCTCGGCGAGCGCGGTGATCCGCTCCACGCGCGCGGCGATCTCCACCGGGTCGATCTTGTCGGGGAGGCCGAGGGCCTCGGTGCCGTCCTCGTCGGAGTAGCCGAACACCCCGACGGCGTCCAGCTCGGCCTCGGCGAGGAACGCCTCCAGCTCCGCGAGGTCCTCCTCGGTCTCGCCCGGGAACCCGACGATGACGTTGGAACGGATGCCGGCCTCCGGTGCCAGCGCGCGGATCTCGGCGCAGAGCGCCAGGAAGGTGGTGCGCGATCCGAACCGCCGCATCCGGCGCAGCACCGCGGCGCTCGCGTGCTGGAAGGACAGGTCGAAGTAGTCGGCGACCCCCGGGGTGGCGGCGATCGCGCGCAGCAGGGGCGGGCGGACCTCGGCGGGCTGCAGGTAGGAGACGCGCACGCGGCGCAGGCCGGGCACGACGGCCAGCTCGCCGAGCAGCTTCTCGAGCGCCCCGCCCGCCGCGCCGCGGGCGTCGAGGTCCTTGCCGTAGGACGTCGAGTTCTCGCTGACCAGCAGCACCTCGGCGACGCCGTGGTCGGCCAGCCACGCCGCCTCGGCCACGACGTCGCCGGGCGCGCGCGAGACGAAGGCGCCGCGGAAGGACGGGATGGCGCAGAACGCGCAGCGCCGGTCGCAGCCCGACGCGAGCTTCAGCGGCGCGACCGGCGAGTCGTCGAGCCGGACGCGCGGAATCCCGGGGAGCCACTCGTGGCCCGGGATGCTGCCCCGCTCGACGGCCTCGGGGCGCTTCACCGGGCTGATCGGGAGCAGGGTGCGGCGGTCGGCCGGGGTGTGGGACGCGAGCGGGCGGCCGGCCAGGACGTCGTCGAGGCGGGCCGGCAGGTCACCGTAGTGGTCGAAACCCAGGACCGCCGCGGCCTCGGGCAGGGCCTCGGCGAGCTCGGCGCCGTAGCGCTCGGCCATGCAGCCCACCGCCACGACGCGGGGACCCTCGCCGCCGTCGGCGCTGCCCCCGGCGGCCAGGATCGCGTCGACGGAGTCCTTCTTGGCCTGCTCGACGAACGTGCAGGTGTTGACCAGGACGACGTCCGCCTCGCCGGGATCCCCGTCGCCCGAGCCGGTGACGTCCCACCCCGCGGCGGTCAGGCGCCCCGCGAGCTCCTCGGAATCGACGTCGTTGCGAGCGCACCCCAGCGTCACGAGTGCGACGCGGGGGTTCTCGCGGGCACTCCGGGAGCGTTCGACCACCTCGACAGCCTATCGGCCCGCTCGCTGGCCTACCCTCCGCTCCCGTGGGCAACGCAGGGCGACCGCTGTGAGCAGACCGTGAGCACCGCCGGTCCCGGCGGCGCGACCGCGGCGGCCGCCCCGGTCCTGCTGCGCCGGGCCCGGACCGCCGACGTGCGGGGCATCAAGGCGCTGGTCGACGGCTTCGCCTCGGACAACATCCTGCTCCGCAAGCCCCTGGTGACCCTCTACGAGACCGTCCAGGAGTTCCGCGTCGCGGTGCGCGGGCGCGAGGTCGTGGGGTGCGGCGCCCTGCACGTGCTGTGGGAGGACCTCGCCGAGATCCGCACCATCGCCGTGCACCCCTCGATGCAGGGCGCGGGGATCGGGCACGGCCTCGTCCACGAGCTCGTCGCCCAGGCCCGCGCGCTCGGCCTGAGCAGCGTCTTCGTGCTCACCTTCGAGGTGCCGTTCTTCTCCCGGCACGGCTTCCGCGAGATCGACGGCTCACCGGTGCCCCAGGACGTCTACGCCGAGATGATGCAGTCGGCCGACGAGGGCGTCGCCGAGTTCCTCGACCTCGCCTACGTCAAACCGAACACCCTCGGCAACACGCGGATGCTGCTGGAGCTGTAGCGGGCCGGCGACGCACCGCTCAGATGTCGTCGTCGGGGACGCGGGTGTCTTCCGGGTCCACGTCCGCACTGGCCGACGGGACCGGCTCCCCGCGGATGGAGGCGAGCAGGTCGGGCAGCTCGTCGGGCTTGAACATCACGTCGCGGGCCTTGGAACCCTCCGACGGCCCGACGACGCCCCGCGTCTCGAGGAGGTCCATCAGGCGACCGGCCTTGGCGAACCCGACCCGGAGCTTGCGCTGCAACATCGAGGTCGACCCGAACTGGCTGGTGACGATGAGCTCGGCCGCCGCGAGCACCAGCTCGAGGTCGTCGCCGATGTCGGGGTCGACCTCCTTCTTCTCCCCCGCGGCCTCGGTGGTGACGCCCTCGGTGTAGTCGGGGTCGGCCTGCGACTTGCAGTAGTTGACGACGTCCTGAATCTCCTCGTCGGAGATGTAGGCGCCCTGCAGACGGTTCGGCTTCCCCGCGCCCATGGGCAGGAAGAGGGCGTCACCCATGCCGATGAGCTTCTCGGCGCCGGGCTGGTCGAGGATGACGCCGCGAGTCGGTGAGCGAGCTGGTCGCGAACGCCAGCCGCGAGGGGACGTTGGTCTTGATCAGACCGGTGACGACGTCCACCGACGGCCGCTGGGTCGCCAGCACGAGGTGGATGCCGGCGGCGCGGGCCTTCTGGGTGATGCGGACGATCGCGTCCTCGACGTCGCGGGGCGCGGTCATCATGAGGTCGGCGAGCTCGTCGACGATCGCCATGATGTAGGGGTACGGCCGGTAGACCCGCTCGCTGCCGGGCGGCGCGCTGATCTTGCCCGACCGCACGTTCTCGTTGAACGTGTCGATGTGGCGTACGCGGTTGGCCTGCATGTCCGCGTAGCGCTGCTCCATCTCCTCGACCAGCCAGGCCAGCGCGGTGGCGGCCTTCTTCGGCGAGGTGATGATCGGGGTGATCAGGTGCGGGATGCCCTCGTAGGGCGTCAGCTCGACCATCTTCGGGTCGATGAGGATCATCCGGACCTCGTCCGGCGTGGCCCGCGCCAGCAGCGAGACCAGCATCGAGTTGACGAAGCTCGACTTGCCGGAGCCGGTCGACCCGGCGACGAGCAGGTGGGGCATCTTCGCGAGGTTCGCCGTGACCATGGCGCCCTCGATGTCCTTGCCCAGCCCGATGACCATCGGGTGGGTCTCCTTGCGCGCCGACGGCGAGCCCAGGACGTCGGCGAGGCGGACCATCTCGCGGTCGCTGTTGGGGACCTCGATGCCCACCGCCGACTTGCCCGGGATCGGGGCGAGCAGGCGGACGTTGTCGGTGGCCGCGGCGTAGGACAGGTTGCGGTGCAGCGCGGTGATCTTCTCGACCTTCACGCCGTGCCCGAGCTCGACCTCGTAGCGGGTCACCGTCGGGCCTCGCACGAATCCGGTGACCTGGGCGTCGATCTTGAACTGCTCGAGGACGCCGGTGATCGCCTCGATCATGGCGTCGTTGGCCGCGCTGCGGGCCTTCGGCGGGTCGCCCGGGGTCAGCAGGTCCGCGGGCGGCAGCGTGTAGTCGGTCTCGACGTCGGGATCGCGGTGGGAGCTGAACGACGCCGCGGCGTGCGGGTCGGTCTCGGTCTCCGCGACCGCCGGGGCCGGAGCAGGGGCCGGGGCAGGCGTCTTCGGACGGGCCTTCGCCGGCGCGGCCGCCCGGGCCGGCGGCGCCGCCTCGTCGGGCTCGGCGACCGGGGTCCCGATCGGCGGGGTGGTGAGGTCGGGGACCGCGGCGGCCATCCCGCGCTCGCGGTGACGGGCCGGGTGGGCGGCCGCGTCGGCGTCCGCCTCGTCGGCGGGATCGTCGGCCGTCCGGCGGCGCCGGATCGCGGTGGTCGGCGCGGTCCCGTCGGGGTCGTCCGGATCGCTGTCGTGCGGCGCGTCGTAGGCGTCGACCTCGTCCGGACCGCCCCATTCCTCGTCGGGGTCCTCGCCGGTGACCAGGGCGCGCAAGCGCACGCCGACCTCGCGCACCGGGGTGCCGGTGAGCACCAGCAGCCCGTAGAGCCCCACCAGGACCAGCACGATCCCGGCGATCCAGACGGTGACCCCGCGCGCGAGGGGGTCGGCGACGACGGC
Organism: uncultured Actinomycetota bacterium; assembly: GCA_963785135.1. GTDB lineage: Bacteria > Actinomycetota > Actinomycetes > Mycobacteriales > Pseudonocardiaceae > Actinomycetospora. The sequence goes on along the minus strand of CAWATV010000012.1, from coordinate 853,258 downwards.
GCCGAGGACCCCGCCGCCGGTGCGGCGCGCCGCGAGATCGCGGGGCGAGCCGACCACGAGGTGCCAGACCGCGAGGACGCCGAGGCCGAGCAGCAGGGCGCCGACGATCATGCGGGGGCGGGTCTCGGGCACGGGATCGGTGCGCATGAGGATCACCGCGATGCCGAGCAGGACCACCGGGAGCACGAGGGCGGCCGCCCCGACGACGGTGCGCAGGCCCACGTCGAGACCGGTCCCGACCGGTCCCCCGGCGCCCCACCACACGCCCGCCGCAGTGAGCACGGCGAGCACGACGAGGCCCAGCGCGACCCCGTCGCGGCGGTGGGCGGCGTCGACGTCGCGGGCCCGGCCGAGGGTGCGGGCGAGCGAGCCCACGCCGCGGGCGGCGAGCATCCAGCCCCCGCGCAGGCCCCGGACGATCGGGCCGGGACCGCGCCTCGCCGCGGGCCGGCGCGTCGCCCCGCCCTTGCCGGACCCCTTCGCCGCGGGCCGCCGCTTCGCCGGGGGCCGGGGCTGGGGGCTCCGGGTCGCCGACGGCGTGCGCCCACCGGTCAGGGGACGGCTGCGCGCTGCGCGCTTGTCTGGTGTCTCGGTCCGCCCCGCCATGGTCGTCACGGTAGCCGCCGGGCCCCACGGGTCCCGGCAGCCACACGCGTTCACCCGGGTGAGACGCCCGCCGCCCCGTCGGTCACCGCGCGCGGCGTGAGCCGCGCGATGCGCGGGGCGGCGAACGCCACGAGCACCGTCACGCCGCCGAGCAGGGCGACGGCCATCGACAGCCCGGAGACCAGGCCACCCACCGCGAGCAGGACCAGCGGGCAGAAGAACTGGCCGATGAACATGGCCGCGGTCCACATCCCCGTGCCCCGTCCCCGCTCGGCGAAGGCCAGCCCGGCCAGCGCCCAGGTGAGCAGGGTCGGCAGCAGCAGCCCGGTGCCGGCGCTCGCGATGACGGCGCCGACCGCGATCACCGGCACGGACGACGAGAACCCGACGACCACGAGCCCCACCCCGGCCAGGCCGAGGGCGATCGGCAGGAGCACGGCGGTCCCGCGCCGGGCGACCCGGCCGAACGTGAACCCACCCGCCGCCGTCGCGAGCGAGGCGACGGCGCTGACCAGGCCGATGGTCGCGGTGGAGGTGACACCGACGGAGGCGAGCACGAGGGAGAGCTCCGCGATCGGGGTGTAGAAGACGACGCCGCCGAACAGGGTGACCACGCACGGCACCGCGATGAGACGCCACGGCACGGGCGGGAGCGCCGCGGCCGGGGTGCGCCCGGTGTCGCGGACGAACACCGCGGCCAGCACGGCGATCACGAGGCTGGACGCGTACAGGGCGAAGGGCGCCCGCCAGCTCACGGCGCCCAGAGCGCCTCCGAGACCGAAGAACACGGTGGCCGCGAGCGTCGTCGCGATCGTCTGCCGGGCGAACCAGCGGTCCCGCGCGGTGCCGTCGAAGAGGTCGGCGAGCATCGTCGTGCAGGCGGTCATGATCGCGGCCTCGCAGATCCCCACCCCCACCCGGCTGCCGATGATCGCCGGCAGGGTGTCGAGGTAGAGCGGGGCCGTGCCGAACAGGGCGTAGACCACCAGGGCGACGACGAGGACCCGCTTGCGCCCGGCCGCGTCGACGAGCCGGCCGGCCACGGGGGCGAGCAGGCCGATCATCAGCGCCGGCGCGGTGAGCACGACCGGGACGAGGATCTCGACGCCCGACGTGGTCGCGAACGCCTCCATCATCCGCGGCAGGACCGGCGCGAGCAGCACCGATCCGAGGATCGGCAGGCAGCTGCCCGCCAGCAGGATCGCGCCCTGCCCGGTGGGTCTCCCGGTCCGGGCCGCTCGGCCCTGGTCCTCGTCCTGCCCGATGACCGCCACGGTCGTCCTCCGCACTCACCTCTTCGGCGCCGTGATCGGCACCACACAGTGGGCGAAGTGTCCGGGTGGGTGGGACGTGATCGGAAATCACTCCTGTTGGGGGTCACCATCCACGGGACTGATGGGGAGGCACGGGGCCGGCAGGGCCGCGCCCACGTCGGCGAGCAGGCGGCGCAGCCAGCGGTGGGCGGGGTCGGCGTCGTACATCGGGTGCCACCACATCGCCTCGACGAGCGGCGTCGCCGCGAAGGGGCACGGCAGCACCCGCAGCCCGTCGTCGGGACGCAGGCGGGCGGCGAGCCGCGCCTGGAGCAGCGCCACGCGGTCGGTGCCGGCGACGAGGTCGGGGATCGGCAGGAACGACTCGACGATCACCTGCGCCCGGGCTCGACGCCGTGGGCGCGCAGCTGCTGGGCGGCCGGGGTGAATGCCGTCGGGCGGTGATAGACGGTGATCCACGGCAGGACGCTGAGATCCTCGAGGGTCACCCGCTCCCCCACCCGCTCGTTGCCGGCGGCGACCAGCACCACCCAGGTGTCCTCGTAGAGGTCGAGGAAGGGCAGGTCGTCGACGAACCCGTGCGGCACGAGGAGCCCGTCGACCCCTCGCAGGCGCTCGGCCGCCCCGGCCACGTCCTCGGGCCGGTGCGGGCTCAGGCGCAGCCGCGCCCGGGGGCGGACCGCGCGAAGGCCGTCGCCAGCGCGGGGCCGAGAACGGTCGTGGCGTAGTCCGAGACGAGCAGGGTGAACTCGCGGGTGGTGGCGGCGGGGTCGAAGTCGGGGGCGAGGGAGAAGACCCGCTCGATCCCGGCGACCGCGCTCTCGGCCCGGTCGACGAGCCGTACCGCGAGAGGGGTGAGCTCGTAGCGGTTGCCGACACGGACGAGGAGCTCGTCACCGAAGTGCCGCCGCAGCCGCGCGAGCGCCGCGCTCACGGCCGGTTGGGAGAGCCCGAGCGCGGCGGCCGCGCGGGTGACGTTGCGCTCCACGAGCAGCGCCCGGAGCGAGAGCAGCAGGTTCAGGTCGAGGTTCGCCAGGCGCCCCGGGAACGACGGGGCGGCGGCCCCGGCCGCGGCGTCGGGACCCGGCGGGGCGGGCATCGGTCATCCCTACCGCGTCCCCCTGGCCAGGACAACGACCCAGCACGACGCCCCGGACCGCGCCGCATCGACCGGGTCGATGCCTGGCATCAGCGGTTCGCGCTTCCGGCACCCGGGTGACCGGCCGCACAGTCAGGGGCACACGCCACCGACCTCGCGGAGGACATTCCATGATCCGGCTGGGCACCTTCTCTCGGCCCGGGGAGGATCGACCGTTCCCGGGGCTCGTGACGGACGCCGGGACCGTCGTCGACCTCGCCGATCTCGCCGCGACCACCTGCGACCTGCTCGCCGACTGGGACCGCGTGCTCCCGGAGCTCGACACCCGGACCGGCGGCGAGCCGCTGGACGGCCTCGTCGTCCACGCCCCGCTCGAGCCCGGCCAGATCCTGCAGTCGGGCGCGAACTACCGCACCCACGTCATCGACCTCGCCGCCGCCCACCACGCCGAGCGCGGCACCCGCCCCGATGACGAGATCCGGGCCGAGGTCGCGGAGATCATGGACCGCCGCGCCGCCGACGGCACGCCGTACCTCTTCATCGGCCTGCCCTCGGCGGTCACCGGGCCCCACGACGACGTCACGATCCCGGCCTGGACCCAGAAGTTCGACTGGGAGCTCGAGCTGGCCGCCGTGATCGGCCGCGAGGCGTTCCGAGTGGATCGGGTCCACGCCCTCGACCACGTCGCCGCCTACACGATCGCCAACGACCTCACGGCCCGCGACCACGTCTTCCGCCGCGACATGCCCGAGATCGGCACCGACTGGTTCCGCGGGAAGAACGGCCCCGGCTTCACCCCGCTCGGCCCGTGGCTCGTCGCCGCCCGCGACGTGGGGGACGCCGGCGACCTGCGCATCCGCCTCGAGCTCAACGGCGAGGTCATGCAGGACGAGACCACGAAGGACATGCTCTTCGACGTCGCCGCCCTCGTGGCCGCGGCCTCGGAGATCACGCCGCTGCGTCCGGGTGACCTGGTGCTCACCGGCAGCCCGGCCGGCAACGGCATGGCGCTCGGCCGGCTGCTGCGCGACGGGGACGTCATGACGGGGTCGATCACGGGCCTCGGCGCCCAGCGCACCCGGGTGGTGGCGGAATGAGCACCGACACGGCCACGGCCACCGACCGGTCGGCGATCGTCGCCGCCGGCTTCGACCCCGCCAAGCCCGAGGACGCCGTCGCCGCCACGGCCGCCCGCGTCTCGAACTGGGGCCGCTGGGGCGCCGACGACGTCCTGGGCACCCTGAACCTGCTCACCCCGGCCAAGCGGATCGAGGGCGCGGGCTGCGTGCACCGCGGGGCCTCCTTCTCGCTCTCGCAGTCGTTCGACATGGACGGCCCGCAGTCGGGCTGGCGGCGGCGCACCAACCCGGTGCACACGATGCTCGACACCGGCCGCGAGGCCCTCGACGGCGTGTTCCCGCACGGCATCGGCGGCGCCGACGACGTCATCGCGATGCCGCTGCAGTGCTCCACCCAGTGGGACGGGCTGGGCCACATCTTCGACCACGGGCGAGCCTGGAACGGGCGGGCGGCCGCGGACGTCGTGACGAGCGGGGGCGACCGGCTCACCGGCATCGAGACCGCCGCGGCCCACCTCGCCGGGCGCGGCGTGCTGCTCGACGCCGGCCGGGCCCTGGGCGACGACCGCGGCGAGCTGCCGGACTCCTACCCGATCACCGCGGCGGAGCTCGACGGGATCGCGCGGGCCCAGGGCGTCGAGGTCCGCGAGGGCGACATCGTGTGCGTGCGCACCGGCCAGTACGCCCGCACCCGCCGCGACGGCTGGGGCGGCTACGCCGGCGGTCCCGCCCCCGGGCTGTCGTTCACCACCGCCGAGTGGCTGCACCGCACCGGCATCGCCGCGATCGCCACGGACACCTGGGGCGTCGAGGTGCGGCCCAACGAGTTCGACCATGCCTTCCAGCCCCTGCACCAGATCGCGATCCCCCACCTCGGCCTCTTCCTCGGCGAGATGTGGGACCTCGACGGCCTGGCCGCCGACTGCGCGGCCGACGGCCGCTACGAGTTCTTCCTGACCGCCGCGCCTCTGCGGATCACCGGCGCCGTCGGCTCCCCCGTCAACCCGATCGCGGTGAAGTGATGGCCGATCCAGCTAACGTGCTCGTCGTCGGGGGCGGGGCCGCCGGCGCCGCCACCGCGATCCTCCTGGCCCGCGCCGGGGTCGCCGTCGACCTCGTCGAGGCCGCGCCCGATGTCACCGGCAGCGGCTCGGGCATCACCCTGCAGGGCAACGCGCTGCGGGTGTTCCGCGACCTGGGCGTGCTCGACGACGTCCTCGCCCACGGCTACGCGTTCGACGTCCTCGGCCTGCGCACCCCTGACGGGACCGTGATCGCCGAGTTCCCCGACGCGAAGACCGGCGGCGACGACCTGCCCGCCACCGTCGGGATGCCGCGCGCGGTGATGGCGCGGCTGCTGCTGGAGCGGGCCGCGGCCGTGGGCGCGAAGGTCCGGATGTCGACCCGGCTCGAGTCCGTCTCCACCGACGGGCAGGTGACGTGCTCTCCGACGGCACCCAGCAGCGCTTCGACCTCGTCGTCGGCGCCGACGGCCTCCACTCGGGCGTGCGCGCCGCGGTCGGCATCCCGACCACCCCCGAGCCGCTCGGCATGGGCATCTGGCGGGTGTTCACGACGCGACCGGCGAGCATCACCCGCACCGACCTCACCTACGGTGGCGCCGCCTACATCGCCGGGTACTGCCCCACCGGCGAGGACTCGATCTACGCCTACCTCGTCGAGGACGCCCAGGACCGCACCGGACTCGCCCCCGACGAGCGGCTCGCGACGATGCGCGACCTCGCCGCCCACTACGGCGGCCCGTGGACCGAGATCCGCGGAGCGGATGACCGACCCGACCCGGGTGAACTACACCTGGTTCGACCCACCACGTCGTCGACGGGCCGTGGCACCGCGACCGCGTCGTGCTCGCCGGCGACGCCGCCCACTCCTGCCCGCCCACCCTCGCCCAGGGCGCGGCCCAGGCCCTCGAGGACGCCACCGTCCTGGCCGACGAACTGCTCGCCACCACCGACCTCGACGCGGCGCTGACCGCCTACACCGAACGACGCAGGCTCCGCGCGGGGTTCGTCGTCGAGAACTCCGTCCAGCTCGCCCGCTGGCTGCTCGCCCACGAGCCCCCGCCGCAGGCCGGCGGGACCGCCGACGTCCCCGGCCTGATGGCCCGCACCTCCGCGCTGCTCGCCCAGCGCCCCTGAAGGAGAGCTCCGACATGGACCGTCTGATCACCCACCTGCGACACGTCGACCTCGGCGTGCCCGACTTCGACCGTCAGCTCGCCTTCTACACCGACCTGTGGAAGCTGAGCCCCGAGACCACCGACACCGGTATCGCGTTCCTCGCCGCCCAGGGCTCGCCCGAGCAGTACCAGGTGCGGCTGCGCGCCGACGCCGAGAAGCGCGTCGACCTCATCGCGTTCGGCGCCGCGTCGGCCGCCGACGTCGACGCGCTCGCCGAGAAGCTGGGCCGCGAGGGCGTGACGCTGGTGTCGACGCCGGACAAGCTCCAGACCCCCGGCGGGGGCTACGGCTTCCGCTTCTTCGACCTCGAGGGCCGCACGATCGAGGTCTCCTCCGACGTCGCTGTGCGCGCGCACCGGCGCGTCGAGGAGGGCGAGTCGGTCCCGGTGAAGCTGTCCCACGTGGTGATCAACTCGCCGCAGCCCGAGGCGCTCGTCGCCTGGTACGACCGCCACCTCGACTTCACGCTCTCGGACACGCTGTTCAGCCCGCACATGGGCGAGATGATGTATTTCCTGCGCTGCAACCCCCAGCACCACAGCCTCGCCATCGCGCGCTGCCCGCACGTGTCCCTGCACCACGCGTCGTTCGAGCTGCGCGGTATCGACGAGTACATGCGCGGCACCGGGCGCCTGCTCCGCGCCGGCGTCGAGAAGGTGTGGGGCCCCGGTCGGCACCTGGCGGGGAACAACACGTTCTCCTACTTCCTCGACCCGCAGGGCAACACCATCGAGTACACGACCGAGCTGGAGTGCCTCGACGAGGACTCCTGGCACCCGAGCCTGCACGACTTCACCGACCCGATGGTCTCCGACCAGTGGGGCACCGCGAACCCGATGAGCGAGTTCGTCGCGAAGAAGTCGTTCAACGACCCCGACCGCGGCGTCTTCGTCGCGCCCCCGGTCTGATGCGCGTCGCGTCGGTCCTGCGCGACGGCGTGGTGCGCGTCGGCGTGGTCGTCGGTGATCTCGCCGACCACGTCCACGTGCTCGACTCCCCGGTGACCGTCCTCGACCTGCTGCGCTCGGGCTCCCTGCTCGAGGCGGGTGCCGACGCGCTCCGCCGTCCGGCCGTGCGGCTGGACTCGGTGCGTCTGCTCGCCCCGCTGCAGCCGCCGACGGTGCGCGACTTCGTGGCGTTCGAGGAGCACGTAGAAGGCATGCGGAACCTGGCCGGCCTGCCCGACGCCTGGTACGACGCGCCGACCTTCTACTTCTCCAACCCCTACGCGACGCTCGGACCGGCCGACGACGTCCCGGTGCCGCCGGGGTGCGCGGTGCTCGACTTCGAGCTCGAGGTGGCCGCGGTGATCGGGCGGACCGGGCAGGACCTCTCCCCGGCCGACGCCACCGGGCACATCGCGGGCTACACCATCCTCAACGACTGGTCCGCGCGCGACCTGCAGTCCCGCGAGATGCAGGTTGGCCTCGGCCCGGCCAAGGGCAAGGACACCGCGACGACGCTCGGGCCGTGGCTCGTCACCGCCGACGAGTTCACCCCGGACGACGAGGGGTTCCTGCCGCTCGGGATGACCGCCGAGATCAACGGCCGGGTGGTCGGCGACGACCTGCTCTCGAACATGGGCTGGCCGTTCGCCGACCTCGTGGCCTACGCCTCCCGCGGCACCCAGGTGCGCCCCGGCGACGTCCTGGGCTCCGGCACCTGTGGCCACGGCGGCTGCCTGGGTGAGCTCTGGGGTCGCGGCGCCACGCGTGACGACCTCCCTCCTCTGGGGCCCGGCGACACCGTCTCGCTGACCGTCGAGGGCCTCGGCACGCTCACCAATCGCGTCGTCCCCGGCGTCGCCCCGGTCCCGGTCTCCCGGGCCCGCACGCGTCCCCGCACCCGCCCGTCCGAGCGGCTGGCGCGGTGACCCCCACCCTGCCGACCGTCGACGTGCACGCCCACCTCCTCGTCCCCGCCGCGGAGGGTCTTGTCGCCGACGAGCCGGCCCTGGGCGCCGCCCGCGCGGCCGAGGCCCGCGCCGCGGGGGCGGCGTCGTCGCAGGTCAACCGCGCGCAGATCGGCGCCCTCGGCGAGGCGCTGACCTCGGTGGACGCCCGGCTCGCGGCGATGGACGCCGCCGAGGTGGACGTGCAGCTCGTCAGCCCGATGCCGATCCACCACACCTGGGCCGGGCGCGACCTCGCCGCCCGGTACGCCGCCACGGTCAACGACGGCGTCGTCACCCACTGCGGCACGGCTGCGGACCGGCTCGTCGGGCTCGCCACCGCCCCGCTGCAGCACCCCGATCTCGCCGCGGACGTCCTCCGCGACGCGGTCGCCGCCGGGTTGCGCGGGGTGGAGGTGCCCACCCACGTCACCGGGCCGGACGGGACGCGGCGTGAGCTCGACGACCCTGCCCTCGCGCCGTTCTGGGACGCCGCGTCCGAGCTCGAGGCGGTGGTGTTCGTGCACCCCTGGGGCTGCACGTTGGGCGAACGCCTCGACGTCGGCTACCTGTCGAACAGCGTCGGCAACCCGGTCGAGACCACGGTGGCCCTCTCGCGGCTCGTCGCCTCGGGCGTCCTCGACCGCGCCCCGGGGGCGCGGGTGCTCGCGGCGCACGGGGGCGGCTTCTTCCCGCTCGGCGTGGCGCGCCAGGACCACGCCTGGCACGCGCGCCCCGGCGACCGCGCAGCGTCCGTCCCGCCGAGCCGGGCGCTGCGGCAGCTGTGGTTCGACGCGCTCGTCTACACCCCCGAGGCCCTGCGCCTGCTGGTTGCGGTCGCGGGCGCCGACCGGGTCGCGCTCGGCACCGACCACCCGTTCGACATGGGGATCGCCGATCCCCTCGACCGCCTGGCGGCGGCGGGCCTCGACCCGGCCGACGCCGAGCAGATCCGGGCGGGATCAGCCGCGGGCCTGCTCGCCCCCGCCGTCACACCCCCGCCAGCACCAGCACCAGCCCGGTGACGCCCGCGCCGACGATCGCGCCGGCGACGACCTGGGCGGGGGTGTGCGCGCGCAGACGCAGCCGGGCCCACGCCGACACCGGCACCGCGAGCCAGGCCAGGGACCACCAGGGCCCGCCGACGAGCGCGAGCGCCGTCGCGGAGGCGGCGACGACGGCCAGATGAAAACTGATCTTCCACACGAGCGTGACCGCCGTGGCCACCACCAGCGTCGTCAGCACCGCGACCTGCAGCGCGACGATGGCCCGGGGGGCGCCGACCAACGCGAGGACGACCGCGCCGGTCGTGACGCTGACCGCGGCGAGGGTCAGCGGGACGGCGCGCTGCTCGCGGCGGCGCAGGTGGTGGTCGGTGTAGCGCCCCTGCCGCACGCCGACGTCGACGATCACGGCCGGGATCACGGCGGTGAACACCATCGCGAGCAGGCCCCAGCCGACGCCCGCGGGCACGCCGGCGGCGAGACCCCCGACGACCGGGGACAGCACCGCGAGCACCAGGGTGGGCGAGAGGACCCGCGAGGTCACCGTCGCGGCGCGCGGACCCGGCCCCCCGGGCGCGTCGATCACCGCACGAGCCTAGCCCGGCCTCCCGCGCCGAGCCGGGCTCTGGTCGGATGGGCCCATGTCCCGCTCGGCGAAGCCGCACCTGGTCCTGGGTGTCGTGACCAGCCGCTGGGGTGTCCTCCTCGTGCACCGGCCGGGCCTCGAACCCCCGGCGTTCTTCCCCGCGGGCGAGGCGGTCCCCGGCGAGCAGCCGGGCGACACGGCCGTCCGCGGCGTCGCCGAGGAGGCCCGGCTGCGGGTCCGCGCCGTCCGGGTCCTCGGACGCCACCCCCACCCCGAGACCCGCCGCCCGGTCGTCTACGTGGCCGCGACCCCGCTCAAGGAGGTCACCCGGGAGACGGTGTCGCAGTCCGTGCGGATCGGGTGGTACACCCTCGAACAGCTCGAGCTGCTGTTCCCGGAGCTGCACCCGCCGGTCCGCGAGCACCTCGAGGCGACCATCCCGACCCGCTGACCGGGTGCTGACGCAGGTGAGCAGAAAGAAGTGCTCCAGCACTTCTTTCTGCTCACCTGGCGAAGCCACCTACACCGGCAGGACGGTGGGGACGATCATCGGACGACGGCGGTAGGTCTCGCCGACCCACTTCCCGACGACGCGACGCACCGACTGGGCGATGCGATGCGTGTCGGTGATGCCCTCGGCCTCGGTCCGCGACAGCTCCGCCTCCACGAGACCGGCGACGTCGTCGAGCGCCTTCGGATCGTCGGAGAATCCACGCCCCGAGACCCGGGCCGGCCCCACCGCGCGTCCGGTGGCGGCCTCGACGGCGACGGTGATGGCGATGAAGCCGCCCTCCCCGAGCATCAGGCGGTCCGAGAGCGTGGTCTCGCCGACGTCGCCGACCTGGTTGCCGTCGACGTAGACGTGCCCGACCTCGACGCGCCCGGCGATGGCGGCGACCTTGTCGACCACGTCGACGACGACGCCGTCCTCGGCGATCACGACGTTCTCGGCCGGCACGCCCGTCCGCCGCGCGATCGCGGCATTGGCGCGCAGGTGCCGCCACTCGCCGTGCACCGGCATGACGTTGCGGGGGCGCAGCGCGTTGTAGAGGAACAGGAGTTCGCCCGCCGAGGAGTGTCCGGAGACGTGGACCTTGGCGGTGCCGGAGTGCACGACCTCGGCGCCGAGGCGGGTCAGGCCGTTGATCACGCCGAACACCGCGGTCTCGTTGCCGGGGATCAGCGACGAGAGCAGGACGACGGTGTCGCCCGGGGTGATGGTGATCTGGCGGTGGTCACCACGGGCCATGCGCCCCAGCGCCGACAGGGGCTCGCCCTGGGAGCCGGTGGAGACCAGGACGACGTCCTTCTCCGGCATCGCGAGCGCGTCGTCGAGCTCGACGAGCAGGTCGGCCGGGACCTCGAGCAGGCCGAGGTCGGACGCGATCCCCATGTTGCGGATCATCGAGCGTCCGGTGAAGCAGACCTTGCGGCCGTGGCGCGCGGCGGCGTCGAGCACCTGCTGGACGCGGTGCACGTGACTGGCGAAGCAGGCCACGATCAATCGCGACGGGGCCTCGCGGAACACGCCGTCGATGACCGGGCCGATGTCGCGCTCGGGGGTGACGAAGCCGGGGACCTCGGCGTTCGTGGAGTCCACCAGCAGGAGGTCGACGCCCTCGTCACCCAGACGGGAGAAGCCGGCGAGGTCCGTGAGGCGCCCGTCGAGCGGGAGCTGGTCGAGCTTGATGTCCCCCGTGTGCAGCACGGTGCCGCCCGGGGTACGGATGGCGACCGCCAGAGCGTCGGGGATCGAGTGGTTGACCGCGAAGAACTCGCAGTCGAACGTCCCGTAATGGCTGCGCTCGCCCTCGCGCACCTCGAGCAGGCGCGGGGTGAGGCGGTGCTCCTTGCACTTGGCGGCCACCAGCGCGAGCGTGAAGCGGGACCCGACGATCAGCAGGTCCGGCTTCTGGCGCAGCAGGAACGGCACCGCACCGATGTGGTCCTCGTGGCCGTGGGTCAGGACCAGGGCGTCGACATCGCCGAGGCGGTCCTCGATGGCGCGGAAGTCGGGCAGGATCAGGTCGACGCCTGGCGAGTCCTCGGAGGGGAAGAGCACCCCGCAGTCGACGATCAGCAGCCGGCCGCCGTATTCGAGGACGGTCATGTTCCGGCCGATCTCGCCGATCCCGCCGAGCGCGACGACGCGCAGTGCACCGTCGGCCAGGGGTGGCGGGACCCGGTCGCCGACCGCACCGGACGAGGTCGGGACACCCGACCCCCGGGCGCAGTCGTGACCGGCCCCGGAGGCGTGGTCGTTCCTCGCCGGGGCCGACGGAGTGCGCGGACCCGTCGCCTTCGGCGGGGCGGTCGGGCTCGCGGCGGTCGTGCTCGGCGGCGGGGTCGGGCTCGGCGGCGGGGTCGGGCTCGGCGGCGGGGTCGGGTCCGGCGGCGGGGTCGCGTCCGGCGGGCCCTGCGGGCGACGGGCGGAACGGCTCACCGGACGCCTCCGGGGAGGGTGCGGCGGACGTGGGCGTGGGTGGTGATGAGTACCTCCAGGTCGGGCCCGGCGACCGGTCGCGCGGCGGGGCCGCGGCGGACCGGTCGGGGCCGGTGTGGCCCGGCGTACCGGCCGGGCTCGGGGATGTGCGTGGCGACGGGATCCCGCCCCCGACGAGGACGCCGGCGCGCAGCGATCGGGAGGCGCGGCGCGGGCGATCGAGGGACGGGGTCTCGATCCGTGCCCCACCAGCGTACCGCTCGGGCGTGGCGGCCTCAGATACCGCGGTCGAGTCCCATCACGGCGGCGACGTCGGCGGGCTCGCCCTCGGGGTGCACGACGCACTCGTCGCGGCCGACCGCGTGCAGCAGGAGCTCGCCGGGCTCGCCGGTGAGGATGACGGTCCGCGGACCCGAGCGCACGGCGTGCTCGGCGCCGTCGGGGCGGCGCAACGTCACCGCGACGGGGCTCCCGCGGTAGGCCAGCCGGCCGATCAGACCGGCCATCCGCCAGAGCACGGCGTCGCGCTCGGTGTCCGGCGGGCGTGGTGACCACCCGGCCTGGGCGCGGCGCACGTCCTCGTGGTGGACGAAGTACTCCTGCACGTCGACGGTGCGCAGCGGCGGGAGCGCGAGCGGCGTCCACGGCGGCGGACCGGAGCGGATCGCCGCGACGAGCTCCCCGAAGTCGCGCTGCGCGGTCGCCGACTGCACACGTTCGGTCCAGAACGCCAGCGGCGGGATCAGGATCCCCGGAGCGGCGTCGGGACGGCGCTCGCGGATGACGAGGTGCGCGACGAGGTCGCGGGTCGTCCATCCCCCGCACAGCGTCGGCTCGTCCGGTCCGAGGCGCAGGAGCAGGTCGGCGAGCTCGCGACGCTCGGCGTCGGCGATCGTGGCGGCGCTCATGCCACCCACCTACCCGGTCGCCCGGTCCGGATCACACCCCGGAGCTGATCTCCGGGATCCCGCCCTGCTCCGGAGCGTGGCCCTCATCCCTCCGTGATGAACGGGCTGGACGCCACCTCGGAGCCGTTCGGGAGGGTGCTGATCACGAAGTCGGCGAAGACGTTGGGGACCTCGGCCGCCAGGAGCTTCAGGCAGGCGACCGCGAGGTCGCGGATCTCCACGTCGGCGTGCTCGCTCGCGCGCATCGCGATGAAGTGCCGCCAGGCCCGGTAGTTGCCCGTGACCACGAGCCGGGTCTCGGTGGCGTTGGGCAGCACCGCGCGCGCCGCCTGGCGGGCCTGCTTGCGCCGCAGGGTGCGGTTCGGCTCGTCGGCGAAGCGCTCCTCGAGGCCGGCCAGCAGCTTCTCGTAGGCGGTCAGCGCGGCGGCCGAGGCGTCGAGGAACTGCTGGTGCAGCTCCGGGTCCTCGGCGATCACCGCGGGCTCCACCATCGCGGCGTCGCGCTCGGGCACGTAACGCTGCGAGAGCTGGGAGTAGGAGAAGTGCCGGTGGCGGATCAGCTCGTGGGTCAGGCTCCGCGACATCCCGGTGAGGTAGAAGCTCACGCTCCCGTGCTCGAGCACCGAGAGGTGCCCGACCTCGAGGATGTGCCGCAGGTAGCCGGCGTTGGTGGCGGTGGCCGGGTTCGGCTTGGTCCACGACTGGTAGCAGGCGCGGCCCGCGAACTCGGCGAGCGCCTGCCCGCCGTCGGCGTCGGTCTCCCACGGGACCCCGGCCGGCGGCAGGAACTCGGTCTTGGCGATCAGGGTCACCCGGGGCATCACGGTGTCCGGCACGTCGTCACGGTAACGCGCGCCGATTCCGCGGTTCAGCTGACAGCACAATGACGTCACAACCCTTGCCGTGATGTCACTCGTGGCGCCACAGTGATGTCATGGACCTGACACCGTACGTCGCGGCGCTGCGCGACGACCTCGCCGCGGCGGCCGCGGTCGGCGACGAGGCCACGACGCGCGCGGGCGCCGCCCTCGCCGCCGCCCTCGAACCCGCCGTCCGCCTCGCGCTCATGAACGCCCTCTCCGACCTCGCCGCTGAGGTCTCCGACGCCCTCGACGACCGCACCGTCGGCCTGCGTCTGTCCGGCCGGGAGGTGCGGGTCGTCGTCGACCGCGACGCCCCGGCCGGGGCGGGTCCCGACGACGGGGCGGAGGAGCGGTCCGGTGGCGGCTTCTTCGCCGGCCCCACCTCGAGCCCGTTCGCGGGGGCACCCTCCGGCGGCGGCTTCGGCCCGCCCGGTCCCCCGCCCGGCCCCGGGTTCGGGAACGGCTTCGGCCAGAGCTTCGGGCAGGGCTTCGGTCAGGGGTTCGGGCAGAGCTTCGGCGGGCGTGGCGGACCCGACGTCGGTGACATCTCGCGCATGACCCTGCGTCTGGTCGACCAGATCAAGGGCCAGGCCGAGCGGGCCGCCGCCGCTCAGGGCATGTCGCTGAACTCCTGGGTGGCCCAGGCCGTCCAGGGCGCCCTCCACCAGCACCGGCGTCCCTGGGACTCCGACGACGACCCCGGCGACGGTCCGCCTCCGCGACGGGACGCCTCGTCCCCGGCGCCGCCCCCCGCCCCGACCGACGACCCCGGCGACGACCGCTCCGAGGGCCGCGACGCGGGCCGCGACGACGAGGCCCCGATGACGGCTCCGGCAGCGTGCACGGGTGGGTGCGCGGATGAGTGCCGCCGGCGACGTGACGCCCGCGGTCCGGGAGCTCGCGGGCTCCGGGGACGGACCCGCGAGCGTGGACGTCACCCTCGATGTCGGCCGGATCGAGGTCGACCTCGGGGCGCCGACCGGCCCCGGCACCGAGACGGTGCACGTGCGGATCGAGGCCGTCGCCGGCGGGCCGGGCCTGCTGGGCGGCCTCGCGGAGGTCCTCGGACGTCTCGGCGACGGCCTCACCGGCTCGCGCGCCGAGGACCGGGTCGCCGCGGCGCTCGCGGCGACGACGGCGACCTGGGACGCCGAGCACGCGCCGCCTCGAGGTCCGCAGCCCCCGCGAGACGGCGCTGCGCTCGGTGGCGCTGCTGGTGACGGTGCGCGCCCCGGAGTCCTCGGCCGTGCGCGTCCGGGCCGGCGCCGCCGAGGTCACGATCCGGGGTCGCGCAGGCGACGTGGCGGTGCACGCCACCGGAGGCGTCAGCCTCGACCGTGTCGACGGACGGCTCCGCGTCGCGGGCGGAGCAGGCCGCGTGGACGTCGCACGGGTCCTGGGGCCGGCGGAGATCACCACCGGAGCGGGCCGTGTCCGGCTCGGCGAGGTGGCCGCCGACACGGCCGTGCGGGCCGCTGCCGGCGACCTCGAGGTCGCCGACGCCGTCGCCGGCGACCTCGACCTGACCACCGGGGCCGGCTCGCTGCGCGTCGGCATCCGCCACGGTGTCGACGCCCGCGTCGACCTGCACGCCACGGCCGGGCGGGCGACCAGTGACCTCCCGGTCGCCGCCCACCCGGCCTCCGGGGCGGCCACCGGCAGCGAGGAGCGCCCGGCGCTGCGCGTCCGGGGACGCACCGCGGCGGGCAGCGTCACCGTGGGGCGCGCCACCCCGGGCCCGGCGGGACCGACCTAGTCGGAGCGGGCGCCCGAGAGCGTCGCGCCGAGCACGTCGTGGTTGAGCTGGGCGATCGAGGCCAGCGGGATGCCCTTGGGGCAGACCTCGGCGCAGGCGCCGACGTTCGTGCAGCCGCCGAAGTCGAGCTCGTCCTGCTTGGCCAGCATGTTCATCGCACGGGTGGACCGCTCGGGCTGGCCCTGGGGCAGCAGTCCGAGGTGGGTCACCTTGGCCGCGGTGAACAGCATCGAGGAACCGTTGGGGCAGGCCGCGACGCAGGCGCCGCAGCCGATGCAGGTCGCGGCGTCGAACGCGTCGTCGGCCGAGACCTTGTCGACCGGCAGCGCGTGGGCCTCCGGCGCGGAGCCGGTGTTCACGCTGACGTAGCCGCCGGCCTCGATGATCTCGTCGAGGGCGCCGCGTTCGGTCACGAGGTCCTTGATGACGGGGAAGGCCCGGGCCCGCCACGGCTCGACGTCGATCGTCTGACCGTCCGTGAAGTGCCGCATGTGCAGCTGGCAGGTCGTCGTGTTCTTCTGCGGGCCGTGCGGGGTCCCGTTGATGACCATGGCGCACGAGCCGCAGATGCCCTCGCGGCAGTCGTGGTCGAAGGAGACGGGGTCGTCACCCTCGATGATCAGCTTCTCGTTGAGGACGTCGATCATCTCGAGGAACGACATGTCCGGCTCGACGTCGTCGAGGGTGTACTTGACCATCTTGCCCTTGGCGTCGGGGCCGGGCTGTCGCCAGATGCGCAGGGTGAGCTTCACCTGTCACTCCGCTTCACTTGTAGCTGCGTTGGCTCGGGTGGACGTAGGAGAAGTCCAGCTCCTCCTTGTGCAGGACGGGATGGGCCGGGCCGTCGGCGCCGCCGAACTCCCACGCCGCGACGTACGAGAAGTTCTCGTCGTCGCGCTGGGCCTCGCCGTCCTCGGTCTGGTGCTCGGCACGGAAGTGGCCGCCGCACGACTCCTCGCGGTGCAGCGCGTCGATGCACATGAGCTCGGCGAGCTCGAGGAAGTCGGCGACCCGGTTGGCCTTCTCCAACGACTGGTTGAACCCCTCGCCGGTCCCGACGATCTTGACGTCGCGCCAGAACTCCTCGCGCAGCGCCGGGATGCGGTCGAGCGCCTTCTCCAGGCCCTCGCGCGTGCGCTCCATGCCGCAGTAGTCCCACATGAGGTGGCCCAGTTCGCGATGGAACGAGTCGGGCGTGCGGTGGCCGTTGGCCGCGAGCAGCGCGTCGATGCGGGCCCTCGTCGCGTCGACGGCCTCCCGGACCTCGTCGCGGGCCTCGTCGACCTCCTCGAACGGACCGTCCGCCAGGTAGTCGGCGATGGTCGTCGGGAGCACGAAGTAGCCGTCGGCCAGGCCCTGCATCAGCGCCGAGGCGCCCAGACGGTTGGCGCCGTGGTCGGAGAAGTTGGCCTCCCCCGTCACGAACAGCCCCGGGATGGTGGAGCGCAGGTCGTAGTCGACCCAGAGACCGCCCATCGTGTAGTGCACGGCCGGGTAGATGCGCATCGGGACCTCGTACGGGTCGTCGCCGGTGATGCGCTGGTACATCTCGAACAGGTTCCCGTACTTGGCCTCGACCGTCTGGCGGCCCAGACGCGCGATGGCGTCGGAGAAGTCCAGGTACACGCCGAGTCCGCCGGGTCCGACACCGCGCTCGGCGTCGCTCATCGCCTTGGCCGCGCGCGAGGCGATGTCGCGCGGGACGAGGTTGCCGAACGACGGGTACTGGCGCTCGAGGTAGTAGTCGCGCTCGTCCTCGGGGATCTCGGTGGGCGGGCGGTCGTCGCCGCGCTCCTTCGGCACCCACACCCGGCCGTCGTTGCGCAGCGACTCCGACATCAGGGTCAGCTTCGACTGGTACTCACCGCTGACCGGGATGCACGTCGGGTGGATCTGGGTGTAGCAGGGGTTGGCGAACAGCGCGCCGCGGCGGTGGGCCCGCCAGGTCGCGGTGACGTTGGAGCCCTTGGCGTTGGTCGAGAGGTAGAAGACGTTGCCGTAACCGCCCGAGGCGAGGACGACGGCGTCGGCGAAGTGCGTGCGGATCTCGCCGGTGAGGATGCTCCGGACGACGATGCCGCGCGCCTTCCCGTCGACGACGATCAGGTCGAGCATCTCCGTGCGCGGGTGCAGTTCCACGGTGCCCGCGGAGACCTGGCGGAGAAGCGCCTGGTAGGCGCCGAGCAGTAGCTGCTGACCGGTCTGCCCGCGGGCGTAGAACGTCCGCGACACCTGGGTGCCGCCGAAGGAGCGGGTGTCGAGCAGGCCCGAGTACTCACGCGCGAAGGGCACGCCCTGCGCGACGCACTGGTCGATGATGTCGAGGCTGATCTCGGCGAGCCGGTGGACGTTGGACTCCCGGGAGCGGAAGTCGCCGCCCTTCACGGTGTCGTAGAACAACCGGTGCACCGAGTCGCCGTCGTTGCGGTAGTTCTTGGCGGCGTTGATCCCGCCCTGCGCGGCGATCGAGTGCGCGCGCCGGGGCGAGTCCTGGTAGCAGAACGACTTCACGTGGAAGCCGGCCTCGCCCAGGGTCGCGGCGGCGGCGCCACCGGCCAGACCGGTGCCGACGATGATGACGCTCATCTTGCGGCGGTTGGTCGGGTTGACCAGGCGCGCGGAGAACTTGCGGTCGTCCCAACGGTCGCCGATCGGGCTGTCCGGGGCTCTGGTGTCGGAGATCGGATCGCCGATCGACCACCGGAGATCACCCTGCGTGCCACTGGGTTCCTGCTGCAGTTCGGACATGCTCACCCCACCAGACCGGTCATGACGGAGATCGGGACGATCGCGAAGCCGACGGTGATGACCACGGCGACGATGAGGGCGAAGGCCTTCAGGGAGGCCTGCCGGGCGGCGCTGTTGCCGCCGAAGGTCTGCACGGCCGACCAGAGGCCGTGGCGGATGTGGAACCCCAGCGCGACGACGGCGAGGATGTAGAAGAGCGCGACCACGGGCCGGTCGAAGCTGGCGACCAACTTCTCGTAGGCGCTCGCGTCACCCGGCAACGGGTTCACCGTGCCCGTCGTGAGGTCGAGGATGTGCCACACGACGAACAGCAAGATGATCACCCCGCCCCAGCGCATCGTGCGGGCCGTGTAGCTGCCCGCCACCTTCTGCCGGTGCTGGTACCCGATCGGCCGGGCACGGCGGGCGCGGCGCCAGAGCGAGGCGGTGGCCACCACGTGGAGCACGAGGCTCGTGACCAGGACGACCCGGGCGATCCAGAGGAGGCCCTCGTACCCGACGATCTCCGCGCCGAGGGTGCGGAGGTGCTCGGAGTACGCGTCGAAGGTCTGGATCCCGAAGAAGATCTTCAGATTGCCCAGCATGTGGGCGATCACGTACAGCAGGAAGATCACGCCGGTCACCGCGACGACCGACTTCTTCCCGACCGACGAGTGCCACGTCCTCGTGACGATGTTGCGCTGCTGCGTGACGACCACGAACGACACGCTAGGTCGCGGACACGCGGAGAGCCAATGCATGACCGACCCCGAGTGCATAGCCTGACGCTATGGCCATGACCATCAAGCAGCTGAGCTACTTCCTCGCCGTGGTGGACACGGGCCAGTTCACGCAGGCAGCGGCGTTGTGCCGTGTCGCCCAGCCCACGCTGTCCAAACAGATCCGCAGCCTCGAAACCGATCTTGGCGAGACCTTGCTCACCAGGGCACACGACAACGTCACACCGACATCGGCGGGCGAGACCCTCCTCCCCCTCGCCCGGCGCATCGTCGCCGACTCCGACACCGCCCGGATGGAGATCGCCGAGCTCACCGGGCTCCGCCGCGGGCGCCTGCGACTGGGCGCGACACCGAGCCTCTGCGTCAGCGTCGTGGCCGACGTCCTCGCCGTCTTCCACGGCCGCTACCCGGGGATCGCGCTGCAGATCGCCGAGAGCGGCTCGCAGGACCTCGTGGCCGACCTGCAGCGCGGACAGCTCGACCTCGCCCTGGTCATCGACCGACCCGAGCGCCCCGTCGCCGACCTCGCCCTCACCCCCGTCCTGCGCGAGGAGCTGATCGTGGTGTCCGGCCCGGGCTACACCGGGCTGGGCGACCACATCGGCATCGTCGATCTGGCGGCCCATCCCCTGGTCGTCAACCGGCCCGGATACGAGCTCCGCGAGGTCACCCTCGCCGCGTGCGCGGCCGCCGGCGTGACCCCCCGGATCGCCGTCGAGGGCGGCGAGATGGACGCCCTGCTGCGGATGGTCGAGCGCGGTCTCGGCGTCGCCGTCGTCCCCAGCCTCGTCCTGGCCGGGCACCCGACCCTGCGCGCCACCCGGCTCGACGGCGGGAGCTGGGGCCACCGCACGATCGCGCTCGCCCACCGCACCGACGTCGCCCCGACCCGCGCCGCCCAGGCCTTCCGCGAGGACCTCCTCGCCGTCCTCGCGCGCACCTCCCGCACCGGCGGCCTCCCGCCGGGCGTCCGCTACGTCCGCCCGCCCTCCGCCGTGGCCTGATCCGCCAGGGCCGGACCCAGCGGACCGCCGGCGCGATCGACCACCACCGCCCCGAGCCCGAGCCAGCCGGCCATCGCGGCGAGCTCGTCGGCGAGCGCCGGGACGACGCGAGCGGGGTCGGCGCCGGGCTCCACGAAGGCGCCGGGCACGCGCAGGACCCCGGCGACGCGGTCGGCCTTGAGGTCGACGCGCGCGACCAGGCGTCCGTCGAGCAGGAACGGGAGGACGTAGTAGCCGTGCGTCCGCTGGTGGGCCGGCGTGTAGATCTCGATGCGGTAGTGGAAGTCGAACAGGCGCTGCGTGCGCGGTCGGAACCAGATCAGCGGGTCGAACGGGGCGAGCAGGGCGCGCCCGGTGACCCGCCGCGGCACCCGCGCCCCCGGGGCCCGGTAGGCCGGCGCCGACCACCCCGCGACCTCGACGGGCGTGAGCTCGTCCGCGTCCACCAGCTCGGCCACCGCCGCCTGGCACTCGCTGGGCGGGAGGCGGTAGTAGTCGCGCAGGTCGGGCTCGGTGGCCACCCCGAGCGCGGCGGCCGAGCGGCGCACGAGCTCGCGGATCGCGTCCGGGCGGTCGGGGTCGCGAGCGAGGATCTCGGGGGGCACGACGCGCTCGGTGACGTCGTAGGCGCGCCGGAACCCCCGCCGCGTCCCCGTGGTGAGCGCACCGACGGCGAACAGGTGCTCGCAGGCCACCTTGACGTCGGAGCGGGTCCACCAGCCGCCGTGGGCGCGGGCGACGCGTTCGCCCTCGTGGCCGAGCACCTCCTCGACCTGGCCCGCCTCGAGCGGTCCGTGCGCGGCGACCGCGTCGTGCACCGCGTCGAGCAGGTCGGGCCGGTGGTCGAGCGCGTTGCCCAGCCAGCGGCTGTGCCGGGCGACGTTGTCGCGCATGCGCCAGCGCAGGAGCGGCCAGTCGGCGACCGGCAGGAGGCTCGCCTCGTGCACCCAGTACTCGACCAGGGTGCGGCGCCGCTGCTGTGCGCGGGTCTGCGGCCACGCGAGCGCATCGAGTGCGTCCCGGTCGTAGGCGCCGAGGCGGGCGAACAGCGGCGCGTAGTGGGCGCGGACGGCGACGTTGACCGAGTCGAGCTGGAGCAGACCCAGACGCCCGACGGCGGCGTCGAGAGTGCGGCGCGACGGGCCGCCCGCGCCCGCCGCGCGCGAGCCCGTCAGGCCCTGCGCGGCGACCGCCGCACGGCGCGCCTCGGCCGCCGACATCCGCTCCGTCCTCACGGGCGCTGATGCTGCCAGCACCCACCGACAGCAGGCCCCCGAGCCGGAATCTTCGGGGTCTTCCGGGCGTTGACCAGGGAGAACGCAGTGAGAGGACGGACGGTCATGATCGGAGACAGGGTCGAGGTCGTGGTGGATGCGGGCGGGGTCTCGCGCACCTGGGAGGTCGAGGCGACCCGCGCCGGGCGCCGGGTGGAGATCGCGCACGGGCGCGGCGTGGTGGAGGTCAGCGAGGTGACCCGCGGCGGGACCCCGGTCCGGACCGCGCGGTTCATGTCGTCGCGGGTCCTCGCGCTCGTGGAGCACCCGGCGTCCGCCGGGCGGGTCGCCGATGACGAGCCGGCGCCGCTCCCGCTGCCGCGGCCGGCGTAGTCAGAGCAGCCCGTTCAGACGCTGCGCCACCTCGGCGTAGCGGCTGATCGCCACGAGGTGCACGCCGTCCACCACGCCGGCGTCGCGCAGGGCGAGCACGTGGGCGCAGGCCGCGTCGACGCCCGCCTCGGGGTCGTCGGCCAGGGCGTCGAGCAGGCCGTCCGGGAGCGCGAGGTCCATCCCACCCGCGACCGAGCTCGCCATGTCCGGCCCGGTCGGCACGATGACCCCGGCCCGGACCGGCACCGTGACGTCGTGACGCTCCCGCCACGCAGTGACCGCTTCGACCGAGAACCCCGGCGCCAGGTAGATCGCGTCGGCCGACCGCTTCCACGCCACCAGGTCGCGGTCGAGGGAGGCCGCCACCGCGACGCGCAGTGCGACGGCGTGCTCGGCCGCGAGGCCGCGGGCCTCCTCGAGCATCTCCGAGACGCGCAGCGGGCCGTCCTCGGCGGCGTCCTCCGGGCGGTCGCCGCGGACCAGCAGAACGTCGTGCACGCCGAGGGCGAGCAGCCCGAGCAGATCCCGGTGCAGCCCGGTGCGGTTGCGGTCGCGGGCGTTGAGCACCGCATGGACCTCGGCGCCCGTACCCACGACGGCCGCGACCACGGTGAGTCCGGCGACCGCCGCACGCCCGGTCGGGGCGTCGGGCACCAGGAACCGCCGGGTCAGCGGCGCGAGCGTCGCGACCTGTCGGTGGATCGGCGCCAGGTCGGGACGGTGCGGGACGTCGAGCTCGGCGACGACGTCGAAGCTCATTCCACCTCGGAGAGCGCGCCGGTGTGGACGTCGTAGACGAAGCCACGGATGGCGTCGGTGTGGGCCAGGAACGGGCTCCGGCGCAGGCGCCGCAACGACTGGCGGGTGTCGGCGACCGGGTCGGAGAACGTCTCGACGGCCCAGGTCGGCGTCAGGCCGGTCTCGTCGAGCAGCTCGGCCTTGAACTCGTCGTCGGTGAACGTGGCCATGCCGCAACCCGTGTGATGGATCAGGACGATCTCGCGGCTCTGCAGCTTGCGCTGGCTGATGGCCAGGGACCGGACGACGTCCTCGGTGACGACACCGCCGGCGTTACGGATGACGTGCGACTCCCCGTTGGCCAGGCCGAGCAGGGCGAAGATGTCCAGGCGGGCGTCCATGCACGTGACGACGGCGACGTGGCGCGCCGGCACCG
Organism: uncultured Actinomycetota bacterium; assembly: GCA_963785135.1. Lineage (GTDB taxonomy): Bacteria > Actinomycetota > Actinomycetes > Mycobacteriales > Pseudonocardiaceae > Actinomycetospora. The sequence continues at coordinate 830,296 of CAWATV010000012.1, read as the reverse complement.
GGCTCAGCTCGGCCTCGTCGAAGGTCTCGGCGTAGCGCTCGTTGGCCTCGAGCAGCTCGTCCGTGACGGTCATCGGTGTCCTCCTCCGGACTCGGTGGTTGCTGGCGACACCGTCGCCCTCCGCGCCGGGGGCGATCCTTCCTGGACCCGCCGCCCCTGGCCCACGCTCGTGACCGCTGCGACACCCGGTCCGGGCATTCCCTAGGGTCGGCCGCCATGGCCGTCGCGAGTGTCCGACCCGCCACCGAGGACGACGCCGGTGCGGTGACCCGCGTCCAGCACACGGTCTGGACCTCCGCCTACGCCGACCTGCTGCCTCCCGGGGCCATCGAGGACTTCGACCACGACGCGGTGTCCGCGGCCTGGCGGCGGGCGATCCGTGCCGACGGTCCGCACGGGGTGTGGGTGGCGATCGAGGGGGACGCGGTGGTCGGCTTCGCCGCCGCCGGCCCGGCCGATCCCGCGGACCTCGCCGACGCGACCGGCGCGATGCCCGACGACACCGCGTCCGTCGCCGCGATCGCGACGCTCCTCGTCGAGCCGCGCTGGGGCCGCCGCGGTCACGGCGGGCGACTGCTCGTCGACGTGGCGACCGCCCTCGCCGCCGGCGGCGCGACCCGCGGGATCGCCTGGGTGCCCGAACGCGATACCGCCTCGCGCGCCTTCTTCGCCCGCGCCGCCTGGGAGCCCGACGGCACCGTCCGCACCCTCGACGCCGGCGGCCGCCCCCTGCGCGAGGTCCGCCTCGCCGGCCCCCTCGACCTCGAGTTCCGTCCCGAACCCACCGCGGACGATCTGGGTCTCCCCCTGCTGAGCTGATCACGCCGCATGGGCCCGTAGGCCGGGTGCGGCCGCGGGACCCTCACCACCGCCATCGGGTCGGTGCCTTTCCGTGAGACCCGTGCCCCAGGGACACGGCCAGGTCGGGGACGGCCCACGGAACCGCCGATTCGCTTCTGCGAAGGATCCTCGGAAGGGGTCGTGAGGGTCGACGTGGGTCGGTAGACTCGAACACGTGTTCGACAGTGGATGGCAGGAAGCGGCACCCACCGCCGCAGCGTCCGGCCGTCTCTGGTCGCGGGAGACCCCCGGCCCCGACCTCGCTGCCGCCCTCGCCGCGGCCGAAGCCCTCGAGGTCGCCGACGACGGCGGGTTCGACGCCGCCGACCGCCTCGCCGGCTGGGAAGCCGTCGCCGCCTGGGCCACCGCCCACCTGCTGCGCGAGACCGCGCACTACGCCCGCGCCCGCCAAGCCCGCGTCCGCCAGACAGCGGGGCGCCGCGAGCTGGAAGCCGAATCGGTGGCCATGGAAGTCGCCGCCCTGGCTCGCGTCGCCCCCCGCACCGGCGAAATCCGGGTCGCCCAGGCGGTGTGCCTGGTCGAACGGCTCCCGCTGACTCTCGCCGCCCTCGAAGCCGGCCGGATCGCGCTCTCCCACGCCCGGGTGGTCATCGAGCAGACCGAGGCCTGCACCGACGAGACCGCCCGCCGCGTCGATGTGGACCTGTGGGACCGGCCCGCCCGCGACCGCACCCCCACCCAGTTACGCGACACCGTCCGCCGCATCATCGATCCGGCTCGACCCCGAGAACCTGTGCCGCCGCGCCGAAGCCGCCACCCACGCCCGCTCGGTGCGGTACTGGGCCGACGACCACGGCGCCACCGGTGTCGTGCAGATCCGGCTGCCCGCCGACCAAGCCCGCGGCGTCTACGCCGTCATCGACACCCTCGCCCGCACCGCCGGCGACCCCGACCAGGCCGAGGGCGCCACCGAGCCCCGGACCCTGGCGCAGAAACGCGCCGACACCGCCCGCGACCTCATCCTCGACGCCGCCACCACCACCAGCACCGCCCCCTGCACCTGCCCCCACCGCGAGACCGGGAACGCCACCGACCGAGCCGACGACGGGGTCGAAGACACCGGTGTCAGGGCGGGCGGCGCGGCAGCGGGCGGCGCGGCAGCGGGCGGCGCGGCAGCGGGCGGCGCGGCAGCGGGCGGCGCGGCAGCGGGCGGCGCGGCTGCGGGCGGCGCGGCTGCGGGCCCTGATCAGCGCGTCGAGGGGCGGGACCCGGTGCGGGGGCTGCGCTCGACCACCCCGACCGCACCGGTCCGCGCGGAAATCCGGGTCACCATCCCCTGGGAAACCCTCACCGGACACTCCGATCGCCCCGCCGAGATGGAAGGCCACGGCCCCCTTCCCGCCGACCTCGCACGGCGGATGGCCGCCGACCCCGACAGCACCTGGCGACGCCTGCTCACCGACCCCACCACCGGCATCGCCGCCCACCTCGACACCCGCCGCTACCGCCCACCCCCCGGGATGGACGACTACGTGCGCTCCCGCGACCTCACCTGCACCGCCCCCGGCTGCCGGATCCCCGCCACCCGCTGCGACCTCGACCACGTCATCGCCTACGACCACACCCACCCCGGCCACCACGGCGGGCCCGGACGCACCCACCCGAACAACCTGCGGCCCTGCTGCCGACGCCACCACCGGCTCAAGACCCACACCAGCTGGCAATGCCACACCACCCACGACCCCCACGACGGCGCCACACCGAGCATCGTGTGGACCTCACCGTCGGGACACCGCTGGCGCGTGACCGCCCCCGCCCTCGAACCCCCACCCTGGGACCGCGACCACGAGACCGACCACGGGTCCGGGGAGCCCACTGCGGCGTGAGCTCGGCGCTCAGTCCAGATCGAGCAGGGCTTCGAGTCCCACGGTCACGCCGGGATGGTCGGCGACACCGCGGACGGCGAGCAGGACACCGGGCATGAAGGAGCTGCGGTGGAGCGAGTCGTGGCGCAGGGTCAGGGTCTCGCCCTCGGAGCCGAGGAGGACCTCCTGGTGGGCGACGAGGCCCGACATCCGGACGGCGTGGATGTGGATGCCGTCGACCTGGGCGCCGCGGGCGCCGTCGGGATCGTGGGTGGTCGCGTCCGGCCCCGGTGCGACACCGGCCTCGGCGCGGGCGGCGGCGACCATCTGCGCGGTGCGCGTCGCCGTGCCGGAGGGCGCGTCGGCCTTGCGGGGGTGGTGGAGCTCGACGATCTCGACCGAGTCGTAGAACCGGGCGGCCTGGGCGGCGAAGCGCATCATCAGGACGGCGCCGATCCCGAAGTTCGGGACGACGAGGACGGCCTGACCGAGGGCGAGGCGGGCACGGACGTCGTCGAGGAGGTCCTCGCCGACCCCGCTGGTGCCGATCACGCAATGGAGCCCGGCGTCGATACACGCGCGGAGGTTGTCGGCCACGGCCGACGGGTGGGTGAAGTCGACGACGACCTCGGCGCCCGCGTCGGTGAGGGCGGACAGCGGATCGTCGACGTCCACCCGGGCGACGAGTTCGAGGTCGTCCGTGCCCTCGATCGCGGCGCACGCCTCGGAGCCCATCCGGCCCTTCGCGCCCAGCACGCCGACCTTGATGGTCATGCGGTCACCCTCCCGCGACGATCTCGGCGACGGCGTCCGGCAGTTCGTCGGCGTCGCTGTAGGGCCCGACGACGGCCGCGGCGCGCGGGCCGGTGAGCAGGCCGGCCGCGAGCTCCGCGACCGACTCCAGGCGCACCGCGTCGATGCGGGCGAGGGTGTCGGTGAGGTCCTGCGGGCCGCCGTCGAGCTCGCGGCGCCCGAGTCGGGTCATCCGGGAGGAGGTGTCCTCCAACCCGAGCACCAGCTCGCCGCGCAGTTGCCCCTGGGCGCGGGCGAGCTCGGCGGCGGTGATGCCGTGGGCCGCGAGGTCGGCGAACTGGTCCCGGACCACCTCGGCGGCGGCGCCGAGGCGCTCGGGTGCGCAGCCGACGTAGACCGCGAGCGTGCCGAGATCGGTGTAGCCGGTGGTCGAGGAGTACACGGAGTACGCGAGGCCCCGCTGCTCGCGGACCTGCTGGAAGAGCCGCGAGCTCATCCCGCCACCGAGAACGGTGGAGAGCACGAGCTGGGCCTCCCAGCGCGGGTCGTCGCGGGCGAGGGAGGGCACGCCGAGCATGACGTGGGCCTGCTCGGTGTCCTCCTCGCGGACGGACAGCCGCTCCGACGGCCCGGCCGCCTCCGTGCCGGGACCGCGCCGCCACGAGGCGTCCCCGCCGCGCAGCCGGTCGCCGTACCCGGCGACGACGGCGTCGAGGACCTCGGCGTGGGTGATGTTGCCCGCCACGGCGAGGACCGACCGCGCCGGCACGTAGTGCGCGTCGTGGAACGCGGCGAGCCGGCCGCGGGTCATGGCGGTCACCGAGTCCTCGGTGCCGATCACCGGGAGGCCGAGCGGGTGCCCGCCGAGAAGGAGGGCGTCGAAGTCGTCGGCGAGCAGGTCCTCGGGGTCCTCGTCGCGGCCGGCGATCTCGGAGAGGACGACGTCGCGCTCGAGCTCGACGTCGGCCGGGTCCATCACCGCGTCCAGGACGACGTCGCAGAGGACGTCGACGGCCAGCGGCATGTCGCGGTCGAGGACGTGGGCGTAGAAGCAGGTGTGCTCCTTGCCGGTGAACGCGTTGAGGTCACCGCCGACGGCGTCGATCTCCTCGGCGATCGCCCGGGCGCTGCGCCGGCGCGTGCCCTTGAACAGCAGGTGCTCGAGGAAGTGTGCGGCGCCGTGAGCGGCCGGGTCCCAGCCCGGCTCGTCCCGCGAGCCGACCTCGACCCAGAGCCCGACGGAGGCCGAACGCGCCCCCGCGACGTGCTCGGTGACGACGCGGAGCCCGCCGGGCAGGACCGTGCGCGCGACCCCCGGGGCCGGGTGGACCGTACGGCCCACCCGGCTCCCGAGGTGCTGCGCGGTGTCGTACGTCGTCACGCGTCGCGGGACCCGCCGCCGATGGCGCCGGTCACCGCCCCGGAGGTGGCCGCGGGAGCCGGGTCGGCACCGTCGGCCGGGGCGTCGGAGTCCGGCGCCGGGGTGGCCGCCGCGTCCTCCTCCTGCACCGGGATGAGGCTGATCTTGCCGCGGTTGTCGATGTCGGTGATCTCGACACGGAGCTTGTCGCCCACGCCGACCACGTCCTCGACCTTGCCGATGCGCTTGCCGCCGCCCAGCTTCGAGATGTGCACGAGGCCGTCGCGGCCGGGCACGAGCGAGACGAACGCGCCGAACGCCGCGGTCTTGACCACGGTGCCGAGGAAGCGCTCACCGATCTTCGGCATCTGCGGGTTGGCGATGGCGTTGATCATGTCGACCGCCGCCTGGGCGCTCGGGCCGTCGGCGGCACCGACGTAGATCGTGCCGTCGTCCTCGATGGAGATGTCGGCGCCGGTCTGCTCGGTGATCGAGTTGATCATCTTGCCCTTCGGCCCGATGACCTCGCCGATCTTGTCGGTGGGGACCTTCACCGTGGTGATGCGCGGGGCGTACTCGCTCATCTCGTCGGGCGCGTCGATGGCCTCGGCCATGACGTCGAGGATGGCGAGGCGGGCGCCGCGCGCCTGGGTCAGAGCCTTGCCCAGCACCTCCGAGGGGATGCCCTCGAGCTTGGTGTCGAGCTGCAGGGCGGTCACGAAGTCCTTCGTGCCGGCGACCTTGAAGTCCATGTCCCCGAAGGCGTCCTCGGCTCCGAGGATGTCGGTCAGGGCCACGAACTTCTGCTGGCCGTCGACCTCGCCGGACACCAGACCCATCGCGATGCCGGCCACCGGCGCCTTGAGCGGCACACCGGCGTTGAGCAGCGACATCGTCGAGGCGCAGACCGAGCCCATCGACGTCGAGCCGTTCGAGCCCAGGGCCTCGGAGACCTGGCGGATCGCGTAGGGGAACTCCTCACGCGTCGGCAGGACCGGCATGAGGGCGCGCTCGGCGAGCGCACCGTGGCCGATCTCGCGGCGCTTGGGCGAGCCCACGCGACCGGTCTCGCCGGTCGAGAAGGGCGGGAAGTTGTAGTGGTGCATGTAGCGCTTGGTGGTCTCCGGACCGAGCGAGTCGATGTTCTGCTCGAGCCGGAGCATGTTCAGCGTGGTCACACCCAGGATCTGGGTCTCGCCGCGCTCGAACAGTGCCGAGCCGTGGGCCCGCGGGATGACCTCCACCTCGGCCGCGAGCGGCCGGATGTCGGTGGTGCCGCGGCCGTCGATGCGGAACCCGTCGGAGAGGATCCGCTTGCGGACCGTCGACTTGTTCAGCGAGCGGAAGGCCTCGCCGATCTCCTTCTCGCGACCCTCGAACTTCGCCGAGAGCTCGGAGACCAGGCGGTCCTTGATGGCGTCCTGGGCCTCGTCGCGCTCGTGCTTGGTCGCGATCGACATCGTCTTGTCCAGGTCGTCGCCGACGGCGGACGTGACCGCGGACAGGACGTCGTCCTGGTACGCCGGGAAGGTCGGGTAGTCCTTCGTGACGGTCCCGGTCGCGGTGTAGAGCTCCTTCTGCGCCTCGCAGAGGGTGCGGATGAACGGCTTGGACGCCTCGATGCCCGCGGCCACCACGTCCTCGGTGGGCGCCTGGGCACCCTCGCCGACCAGACGGATGGTGCGCTCGGTGGCCTCGGCCTCGACCATGGCGATGGCGACGTCGTCGCCGGCGACCGAACCCGCGATCACCATGTCGAACACGGCGCCCTCGAGCTGCTGCCAGGTCGGGAAGGCGACCCACTGCCCGTTGATCAGGGCCATCCGGGTGGCGCCGATCGGGCCGTCGAAGGGCAGCCCGGAGATCTGGGTCGACGCCGAGGCGGCGTTGATCGCCAGCACGTCGTAGGGGTCCTGCGGGTTGAGGCTCTGGACCGTGATGACGACCTGGACCTCGTTGCGCAGGTTGCCGACGAAGGTCGGGCGCAGCGGGCGGTCGATCAGACGGCAGGTGAGGATCGCGTCGGTCGACGGGCGACCCTCGCGGCGGAAGAACGAGCCGGGGATGCGCCCGGCGGCGTACATCCGCTCCTCGACGTCGACGGTCAGCGGGAAGAAGTCGAAGTTGTCCTTCGGCCGCTTCGACGCCGTGGTGGCCGAGAGCAGCATGGTCTCGTCGTCGAGGTAGGCGACGACGGCGCCCGCGGCCTGGCGGGCGAGCCGCCCGGTCTCGAACCGGACGGTGCGGGACCCGTAGGCCCCGTTGTCGAGCACGGCGGTGGTCTCGTGGACCCCCGCCTCGCTCGTGGTCGACACGGTGTTCTGGGTCATGAGGGTTCCTCCTCGTGGGCCCCTGCCGCGCTGCCCGGTGCGGGAACACGACGCGGTCGGCGACGAGGCCGGTCTTCGATCGAAGCCGCCGGACGCACGCGGGGCGTCGTCCGGAGGCCACTACCGAGGACCGGCCGACGCGCGGGCGTCCCGGGGACGCGGGCGGTGTCGGCGGGGCCGGATGAAACGGGACCGCGACGCGGGTGCGTGCGGTCGGGCCCGCCCGCCGACGCCGACGCGCCGACCGGCGGTGCCGATCGGCGCGGGGCGCAGCGGGCGATCAGTGCGACCTCTATCGACGCAGGCCGAGCCGCTCGATCAGCGAGCGGTAGCGCGTCACGTCGACGGAGGCGACGTACTTGAGCAGCCGCCGACGGCGGCCGACGAGCAGCAGCAGTCCGCGACGCGAGTGGTGGTCGTGCTTGTGCATCTTCAGGTGCTCGGTGAGCCGCACGATGCGCTGCGTCAGCAGCGCGACCTGCGCCTCGGGCGACCCGGTGTCGGTCTCGTGGACCCCGTACTCGGTGAGGGTCGCCTGCTTCTGCTCGGTGGTCAGTGCCACGTGGGTCGTGCTCCTCGTCTTCAATCCGTCGGTGCCGTGTGTCTGTCGCTCTCACGGGCGGCCGGCAACAGTCACGACCATCCGCTACCCGGCCGCCACGGACCGCAGCCAGGTATGTCCGTACCCGTCCAGTCTACGCAGGGTCGGATCACCACCCGACGACCCGGTGCTCCCGGCCCGGCGGATCACGCCCGGTCGGGGTCGGCCGCCCGGCGCAGGACGGTGGCCAGCGACGGGAAGCCGCCCGCGAGGGTGTCGGCGGCCCGGGCGAGCTCCTCGGGCTCGGCGGCGGTGCGCAGCACCGCGTAGGCGTCGGGGGCGGGAGGGCCCGTGGGCACCGACCCGGGCGGGACGTCGTCGGCACCGACCAGCGGGTGAGCGACCCGCACCTCGGCGAGCGCCCGCGCCCGTGCCGTGGGGTCCTCGCCCCCGGGTGCCCCCAGACACCGTTCGAGCATGATCATCCGACCCATCACCGCGGGCGTACCGATCTTGACGCGCCGACCGCTCATGAGCTGGGAGAGCATCGGTGGGCTGAGCCCGAGGGTCTCGGCGAGCACGACCTGCGAGATGCCGTACCCGGCGAGCAGGCGGCGCAGGCGGTCCCCGAGCGGCTCGCCGTAGAAGCGGCGCTGGAGCTCGCGATTGCGCCGCACCACCTCCGCCTCGCCCACGCCGTCCCGCCTCCGTCCGCGCCCGGATCGCCCGCGCGCCGATGGTGGCAGCCGCAGCCCGCGGCCGGGGGCCGATTCGCCGAACCCGATCGGTTCCTCAGGGGGGCGGGACGCCGAGGACGTCGCGGGTGCGGGCGACGTCGCCGTCCATGGCCACGATGAGCTCGTCGACCGAGTCGAACCGGTCCATCCCGCGCACGTGCTCGACGAAGTCGACCGCGACCCGCTCGCCGTAGAGGTCCTCGTCGGCGTCGAGGACGAACGCCTCGACCGTGCGCTGGCGCCCGGAGAACGTCGGGTTCGTGCCCACCGAGACCGCCGAGGGGCGCCGACGCCCGCGGTGCAGGAACCAGCAGGCGTACACACCGTCCGCCGGGATCGCCGCGTGCTCGCCGCAGTCGACGTTCGCGGTCGGGTAGCCGAGCTCGCGGCCGCGCTGGTCCCCGCGCACCACGACCCCCTCGAGGCGGTGGGGACGCCCCAGCGCCTCGGCGGCGGCGTGGACGTCGCCGGCGCTGATGCAGGCGCGGACGTAGGTCGACGAGAAGGTCACCGCGGAGCCCGCCGGGGCGTGGCCGGGGTGCTCGGCGACGAGGTCGACGCCCTCGGCGGCGAAACCGAACCGCTCCCCCAGACGGATCAGCTCGGCGACGTCGCCCGCGGCGCGGTACCCGAAGGTGAAGTTGCGCCCGACCACGACCTTCGCGGCGTGCAGCCGGTCGACGAGCAGTTCGTGGACGAACTCGTCGGGCGGGACGCGGGCGAGGTCGGGGGTGAAGGGCAGGACCCAGAACGCGTCGATCCCGAGCTCGGCGACCAGCTCGGCGCGGCGGGTCAGCGACGTCAGGCGCGCCGGGTGCGTACCGGGGCGCAGCACCGAGGCGGGGTGGGGGTCGAAGGTGATGAGCACGGTCGGCAGGCCCAGCTCGCGCCCGCAGCTCACCGCCCGCCCGATGAGCTGCTGATGACCGCGGTGCACGCCGTCGAACACGCCGATGGTCACCACGCAGCGACCCCACCCGGACGGCACGCCGCTGCGACCCCGCCACCGTTGCACGGCGGCGAGCCTAGTTCGGGAGCCGACGGCATGCGGTGTGACGGGGCGCGGTGGGGACGTCCCTCACGCCGGGGCCAGCACCAGCACCGGGCGGGCGGCCCCGCGGTCGTCGGCGACCAGGCCGACGACGTGGCCGTCGGGGCCGAACACCGCGACCGGCCCGTCGGTGTCCCCCGCGGTCAGCGGGCGGCCGTGGGAGAGGTCGGCGGCCGCGGCGGCGTCGACGTCGCGGCGCGGGAAGGCGGTGGCCGTCGCGGCGTCCAGGTCCAGGGACAGCGACGCCCGTCCGTCCGGGCCGTCGGCCTCGGCGGCGAGGGTGTCCAGGGTCCGGGCGTGCGCGAGCGCGAAGGGCCCGACCCGGGTGCGGCGCAGCGCCGTGAGGTGCCCCCCGACGCCGAGCGCCGCGCCGAGGTCGCGGGCGAGAGCGCGCACGTAGGTCCCCGACGAGCAGTCGACGACGACGTCGAGATCGCGGTAGGGCGGCTCGAGGCGGCCCGCGAGCACGTCGAACCGCGACACCGTGACCGGCCGCGCGGGGAGCACGACCTCCTCGCCGTCCCGGGCGCGGGCGTAGGCGCGCCGACCGTCGACCTTGATCGCGGACACCGTGCTCGGCACCTGGGCGATCTTCCCGGTCAGGGCGGCGACCGCGTCCGCGACGGCGGCATCGTCCAGCCCGGTGGCGTCGCCCGGTGCCCCGAGGAGCTCGCCCTCCGCGTCGTCGGTCGTGGTGGCCGCGCCGAGGCGGATCGTGGCGAGGTAGCTCTTGGTGTCGAGCGCGAGGTGGCCGAGCAGCTTGGTCGCCCGCTCGACACCGAGGACGAGGACGCCGGTGGCCATCGGGTCGAGGGTGCCGGCGTGCCCGACCTTGCGGGTGCCCATCAACCGCCGCGCCCGCCCGACGACGTCGTGCGACGTCCACCCGGCGGGCTTGTCGACCACGAGCAGGCCGGGCGGCGGGGGCTCGCGCTTCGGACGGGACGCTCGGTCGGCCACGGGCGCCCATGATGCCCGCCCGGCTCGCCGACCCTCAGGGGCGGCGGTCGTAAGGGCGATCGGAGGCGGGACGGGCACGGGGGACGGCGACGAGGGGCTCGGGCGGCGACGGGACGTCGTCGGGGCCGTGGTGCCACATCTCGCGGGCGGCGAGCCAGGGCGAGGTGCCGGGCGCGCCGGCGTAGGGAACTGCGAGCCAGCCGGTGGTGGCCGCGGTGACCGGGTCACCCGCCCACACGAGCATGACGTGACGCAGGCGGGCGGGCTCGTCGGCGGCGCGGGCGTCGTCGCCGCCGACGAGGCCGGTGAGCCAGGTCTGGCCCCACTGGTCGGCCTCGCGAGGTTCGTAGCGCCGGGCGTTCACCGCGGCCGCGGAACGGCGGACCTCGCTCTCGCCGTCCCAGCGGGTGCCCGACCACTCCAGCTCGAGGGGCTGGTCGGGATCGGGATCGAGGCGGCGATCGGCCGCCTTCATCACCTGCAGGTGGACGTCGGCGGCGTCGATCATCAACGAGTGCTGGGCGGCGCGCAGCACCACCCCGCGCGGCCGCCAGCTCTCGGGGTCCTCGCGCAGCAGCAGGGTGCGGATGTTCTCGGCTGCCGTGATGCCCAGCGAGGTGGCCGTGTCGCCGGCGACGACGGGGTCGTGGCGGTCGACGTTGCGCTCCCAGACCTGGGCGACGACGCGCTCGCACAGGTCGGCCACGCCGAGCGCGCGCAGCTGCGCGAGCACCTCGTCGAGCCAGGCCGCCGCGCGTGTGTCCCACCGCATGCCCCCAGTGGAGCACCGACCCCCGACAGTGTCACCGCTCCGCTCCGCTGCGCTGTCGCCGGCTCCGCCGCGCTGCGCGTCCGTGTCAGGCCGTACCGGTCCCCGTCACCGCCCAGGTGTCGCCGTGCACGCGCACACCGACGGCCACCGCCCGCCCGAGGACGAACAGGGCGAGGCCGGCCCAGATCCCGGCGAGGCCCCAGTCGAGGGCCAGCGAGAGCCAGATCAGCGGGAGGAAGCCGGCCACGGCGCAGCCGACCGTGATGCGACGCAGGTAGGCGGCGTCGCCGGCACCGAGCAGCACGCCGTCGAGCGCGAACACGTAGGCGGCCACCGGCTGCAGCGCCACGAAGAACCACCACGCCTGCGGGACGACGGCCCGGACGGCGGCGTCCGGGGTGAACACCCCGGGCAGGACGTCGGCGGTCGCCGCGAAGACCAGGCCCGCGACCACCCCGAGCACGACGCCGTAGACGCGCACCCGCGCCGCGACCCGCCGCGCGCCCGCCACCGAGGAGGCCCCCAGCGCCGCGCCGACCAGCGACTGGGCGGCGATCGCCAGCGCGTCCAGCACGGTCACCATGAACGTCCAGAGCTGCAGCACGATCTGGTGGGCGGCCACCGACGGCGCCCCGAAGCGCGCCGCGACCGCGGTCGCCGACAGGAAGCACGCCTGGAACGCGAGGCTGCGCACCAGAAGGTCGCGACCCAGGCCGAGCTGCGCGCGCATCCCCGACGCGCTCGGGCGCAGCCGCACCCCGTGGCGCCGGTGCTCGCGGAGCAGCGCGGCGACGAACAGGAGCCCGACGGTCGTCTGGGCGCCGACGTTGGCCACCGCCGAGCCCTGGAGGCCCAGCGCCGGGACGGGGCCGGCGCCGTACACCAGCACCGGGCAGGCGATCGCCGAGAGCCCGTTGCCGGTCAGCACGATCACCACGGGCGCCCGGGTCGACTGGACGCCGCGCATCCACCCGTGCCCGGCGAGGGCGACGAGGATGCCCGGCGCCCCCCACACCGCGATCCGCAGCCACGACACCGCGGCGTCCGAGACCGCTCCCCCACCGCCGAGCACGTCGGCCAGGGGTCGCGCGGCGAGCTCGCCGGCGAGGATCACCGCCGCCCCGGCCGCCAGCGCGATCCACGTCGCGGCCACCCCCTCGCCGACGGCGTCGGCGCGGCTCCCGGCCCCGTGGTGGCGGGCGGCGCGGGCGGTGGTGCCGTAGGCCAGGAACGTCCCCAGGCCCGCGACCTGGGCGAGGACGACGCCGCCGACCGCCAGCCCGGCCAGCGGGACCCCCGGCTGATACCCCGTCGCTGCGCTCGCCCCGTCGATGTGGCCGACGACGGCGGTGTCGACGAGCAGGTAGAGCGGCTCGGCGATCAGGACGACGAGGGCCGCGGAGGCGAGCGAGAGGACCCGGCGCGCCCCCGGGTCCGTCTCGACCGACGTGGTCACTCCAGCAGCGGGGCGTCGTCGAGGGCGGCGCGCAGGCGGTCGAGGATCGCCCCGGCGTCGCCCTCGACGGTGAACCCCGAGGCCATCCGGTGACCGCCGCCGCCCATCGCCACGGCGGCCGCGGCGACGTCGAGGCGGCCCTTCGAGCGCAGCGACGCCGTCCACCGCCGCGCGCCGACCTGCTTGAGCACGACCGCGACCTCGGCCTCCGCGGTGGTGCGCAGGACGTCGATCACGCTCTCGACCTCCTCCTGGCGCCCGCCGTCGACCTCCGCGCGCGGCACCCGGGCGTGCACGAGGCCCAGCCCGCGGGCCGCGTCGACCTCGAGCACGGCGGTGGACAGCACGGCGGAGAGCATCGCGAGCCACGAGAACGGGTGGGTGTCGAGCAGGGGGCGGGTGACCGCCTCGGCGTCGACGCCCGCGACGAGCAGGCGCGCGGCCATCGCGTGGGTGGACGGGGAGGCGGCGCGGAAGTTGCGGGTGTCGGTGACCAGGCCCGCGTAGAGGCAGCGCGCCGTCGCCAGGTCGATCTCGGCGCCCATCGCGTCGAGCACGCTCAGCACGATCACCGCCGTCGCCTCGGCCGTGCCGTCGACGTAGTGGTGGGTGCCGAAGCCGGTGTTGGAGACGTGGTGGTCCACGACCAGGGTCGCGCCCGCGGCGCTCGCCCGGTCGGCCAGCGGCCCGAGGCGGTCGACGCTGCCGGTGTCGAGGACGACGAGCAGCTCCGGAGCGGCCGGCACCGCCTCGGCGGGGACGACGAGGCCGTCGACGTCGAGGTCGCGCAGCGACTCGGCCGGGCGCTCCGGGGCGCCGAAGGAGACGTGCACCTCGGCACCGCGCCGGTGCAGGGCCAGGCCGAGGGCGAGCGCGCTGCCCAGGGCGTCGGCGTCCGGGTTGACGTGGGCGAGCAGCACCACCTGATCGGCCGTCGTGACCATCTCGACGACCTCGTCGAGCGTCACCGCCCGGTCGTCGACCGGCTCCCCGACGCCCTCCGCCGCGACCATGTCCCTCCTCGTCCCCGGCGCCCGTGGGAGCACCGGGAGGGCACGGTATACGCCCGCCACCCCCGGACCGCCCGGTCGGTCGGCCCGCTCAGCTCCGCGTGCGCGCGCCCTCGGGTCCGGGGTCGAGGGCGTCGCCGACCGGGATGTCGTCGGCGTCGTCGAGGCCGTCGCCGTCCTCGTCGTCCTCGCGCGGCTTGCGGTAGGGGTCCGCCTCGCCGGCGTACGCCGCCCCGACGGCCAGGGTCGCGACCTCGGCGTCGGCGCGCCGCACGCCCTCGAGCACCTCGTCGAGGCGCTGGGCGCCCTCGGGGATGGCGTCGGGGACGAACTCCAGCGACGGGGTGTAGCGGACGCCGGTCTGGCGCCCGACCGCGGTGCGCAGCACGCCCCGGGCGCTGGCCAGGGCGACCGCCGACCCGGTGCGCTCGGCCTCGCCGCCGTAGACGGTGTAGTAGACCGTGGCCTCGCGCAGGTCCGGCGTGATGCGCGTGTCGGTGATCGTGACCATCGCCAGGCGCGGGTCCTTGACCTCGTGCTCCAGCGTCGAGGCGACGATCTGGGAGATCCGCTTGGCGAGCCTGCGGGCCCGTGGTGCGTCGGCCATGGCGGCGCTCCTAGCTAGTGGAGGGGTTCAGTCGTCGTGCGGACCCAGCCAGCGGGTCCGCGCGGAGAGCACCTGGAGCTCGGGGTGAGCCGACACCAGGCGCTCGCAGTGGTCGAGCACGTCGGTGACGTGCCCGGGGTCGGCGGCCACGACCGCCACGCCGATCAGCGCGCGGCGATGCAGGTCGAGATGACCCGCCTCCGCGACCGAGACGGCGAACCGGCGCTTGAGCTCGGCCACGAGGGGCCGCACCACCGAGCGCTTCTGCTTGATCGAGCCGATCTCGCCGCCGAGGAGGAGGTCGAGCTCGAGGGCACCGACGTACATGGGCACCAGGTCATGCCTCGGTGGTCCGGCTCCGCTGCGCCGGGCGTCCGTGGCGAGGCACCCGGGCGGGCAGAGCCACCGCCCCGGGGCGCTCGACGCGAAGACCTACTCGCGGGCCTTCTCCCGCATCTCGTAGGTCATGATCTTGTCGTCGACCTTGATGTCGTTGAACGACCCGAGCGTCAGACCGCACTCGTAGCCGTCGCGGACCTCGGTCGCGTCGTCCTTGAACCTCTTCAGCGAGTTCACCGTGAGGCTCTCGGCGACCACCGCCCCGTCGCGGACCAGGCGGGCCTTGGCGTTGCGGCGGATGATCCCGTCGGTGACCAGGCAACCGGCGATCGCGCCGACACGCGAGGAGCGGAAGACCTCGCGCACCTCCGCGGTGCCGAGCTCCACCTCCTCGTAGATCGGCTTGAGCATGCCCTTGAGGGCCTGCTCGATCTCGTCGATGGCCGCGTAGATCACCGAGTAGTAGCGGATGTCGACGCCCTCGCGGGTGGCCAGCTCGGTGGCCTTGCCCTCGGCCCGGACGTTGAAGCCCAGGACGATGACGTCGGAGGCGATCGCGAGGTTGATGTCGCCCTCGGTGATCGCACCGACGCCGCGGTGCAGCACCCGCAGCTGGACCTCCTCGCCCACGTCGATCTTCATGAGCGCGTCCTCGAGAGCCTCGACGGTTCCCGAGTTGTCACCCTTGATGATCAGGTTGAGCTCGTTGGTCTCCTTGAGCGCGGCGTCGAGGTCCTCGAGGCTGACGCGCTTGCGGCGGCTCGCCAGCTGCGCGTTGCGCTCGCGGGCCCTGCGACGGTCGGCGATCTGACGTGCCACGCGGTCCTCGTCGACGACGAGGAACGTGTCGCCCGCGCCCGGCACCGACGTGAAGCCGATGACCTGCACCGGGCGGGAGGGCAGCGCCTCCTTCACGTCGTCGCCGAACTCGTCGAGCATCCGTCGCACACGGCCCGAGGCGTCGCCGGCGACGACCGAGTCGCCGACGTGCAGCGTGCCGCGCTGCACCAGCACCGTGGCCACCGGACCGCGACCGCGGTCGAGGTGCGCCTCGATCGCGACACCCTGGGCCTCCATGTCCGGGTTGGCCCGGAGGTCCAGCGAGGCGTCCGCGGTGAGCAGGACGGCCTCGAGCAGCCCGTCGATGTTGATGTTCTGGCGGGCCGAGATGTCGACGAACATCGTGTCGCCGCCGAACTCCTCGGCCACCAGCCCGTACTCGGTGAGCTGCTGCCGGATCTTGGCCGGGTTGGCGCCCTCCTTGTCGATCTTGTTGACCGCCACCACGATCGGCACGTCGGCCGCCTGCGCGTGGTTGATCGCCTCGATCGTCTGGGGCATCACGCCGTCGTCGGCCGCGACCACGATCACCGCGATGTCCGTGGACTTCGCGCCGCGGGCACGCATGGCGGTGAACGCCTCGTGACCCGGGGTGTCGATGAAGGTGATCTTCCGCTCGACGCCTTCGAGCTCGGTGTCGACCTGGTAGGCGCCGATGTGCTGGGTGATGCCGCCGGCCTCGCCCTCGGCCACCTTCGTCTTGCGGATGGTGTCCAGCAGGCGCGTCTTGCCGTGGTCGACGTGACCCATGACGGTGACGACCGGCGGGCGGGCCTCGAGGTCCTCGTCGCCACCGTCGTCGGAGCCGTAGGTCAGCGAGAACGACTCCAGGAGCTCGCGGTCCTCCTCCTCGGGGGAGACGACCTGCACCTGGTAGTTCATCTCGCCGCCGAGCAGCTCGAGGATGTCGTCGGAGACCGACTGGGTCGCCGTGACCATCTCACCGAGGTGGAACAGGACCTGCACGAGCGACGCCGGGTTGGCGTCGATCTTCTCGGCGAAGTCGGTCAGCGAGGCGCCACGCGCCAGGCGGACGATCTCGCCACGACCCTTCGGCAGGCGGACACCGCCGACCGACGGGGCCTGCATGTTGTCGAACTCCTGGCGCTTCTGCCGCTTCGACTTGCGCCCGCGACGCACCGGGCCGCCCGCGCGCCCGAAGGCACCGGCGGCCCCGCCGCCGCGACCACGTCCACCGGGACCACCCGGGCGACCGCCGCCGCCACCGCCGCCACCGGGACGGAAGCCACCGCCCGCGGGCGCGCCGCCGCCACCGCCGCCACCGGGACGGAAGCCACCGCCACCGCCACCGCCGGGACCACCGCGTCCGGGCGGACCGCCGCGACCGCCGCCGGGAGCACCCGGGCGAGCGCCGCCGGGTCCGCCGCGACCGGGAGGACCGGACGGGCGGGCCGGCATCATGCCGGGGTTCGGCCGCGGGGGCATGCTGCCCGGCGTCGGACCGCCGGTACCGCCGGGACGCGGCATGCGGTTGTCGCCGCCACGGTCGCCACCGCGGTCGCCGCCCGGACGCTCACCGTCGCGCGGCGGACGCGGCGCGGTGCCCGCGCCGGTCTCCCCGTCGCGCGGCGGACGCGGCGTCTGGCCCGGCGCGGCGGGCCGGCCCGGCGCACGCGGGGGCGCGCCCTGGCCGACACCGAACGGGTTGTTGCCCACGCGCGGGGCCTTGGGCCCGGGCTTGGGCGCGGCCGGACGGGGCGGCACGGTCGCCGCATCGGCGGCCGCGGCCGCGGCCGCGGGCTGCTCGGGCTGACCCGGTGCCGAGGGCTGGGCCGGTGCCGAGGGCTGGGCCGGTGCGGGACGCGCCGGCTGCTGCTGGCCCTGACGCTGACCACCGCCACGCTCGGCGGAACGGTCGCCGCCCGGACGCGGGATGCCTCCGGGGCGGGGACGGTCGCCACCGGAACGGGGCGCGTCGGACGGGGCCTGCGGGCTCGCGGGCGCCGACGCCGCGGCGGCCGGAGCCGCCGGGGACTGGCGCGGCCCGGGACGGGCGGCCGGACCGGGACGCGGCGCGTCACCGGACGTGTCGTCGGCCGGCGTCTCGGCCGGAGCCGAGGGCGCGGCGGGCGCCGCGGCGGCCGGGGCCGGGTTCCGGCGCGGGGGGCCGGGGACCGCACCGGGGACGCGCGGGGCGTTCTCGGCCGGTGCGGCGGGCGCGCCGGAACCGGACCCGTTCCCGGCGCCTCCGCTGCGCCGGCCACGGCCGCCGCCGGAGCCACCGTTCATGGAGTCGCGCAGCTTGCGCGCGACGGGAGCCTCCACGGTCGAGGACGCCGACTTGACGTACTCGCCGAGGGACTCCAGCTGTGTGAGTACCTGCTTGCTGGTGACGCCGAGCTCCTTCGCGAGCTCGTGCACCCGGGCCTTGCCTGCCACTGATCTCCTCATTCTCGAGGTCAGCGGGGGGCCCGCGACCTCGTGTCCTACGCCTGCGCGCTCATCGCGAGTGCTTCACGGCTGGCTCATGGGGGTCGACCTGCTCTCTCGTACGTACGCGACGGTCGTCGCGCCGGTCATGCGGCTCGATGGTCGGCGGGACGGGACCCGGATCGAGCAGTTCGTGCAGGGCACCGGTGTCCAGCGGCCCCGGGACGCGCAGCGCCCGGGGGAACGCCGACCGGCGCTCCGCACGGTGCAGGCAGTCCGGATCGCGATGCACCCACGCACCACGACCGGGCTTCCGCTGCCGCGGATCGGGGTCGAGCATCCCGTCCGCGGCCACCACTCGGAGGAGTTCCGACGCCGACCCCCGCGAACGGCATCCGACGCAGGTGCGTACCGGGCCGCGAAGATCGCGGTCCGGCACCGCCCCACGATCGGACTCGCGGGATCGGGCCACCGGTCACTCTACCGCGCCGCCGCGGCGTCGCTCGACCCCTCCACCGGCTGCCCCGCGTGCGCGTCCGTGGGGAGCTCGGCCGGGTCCCCGTCGAGCTGTGCCTCCTCGACCGGCTCGTCGCCGGGCGGCGGCTCCGCGTCGGAGCGGATGTCGATGCGCCATCCGGTCAGGCGCGCGGCGAGGCGGGCGTTCTGCCCCTCCTTGCCGATGGCCAGCGAGAGCTGGAAGTCCGGGACGACGACGCGCGCGGTCCGGGCCTTCGCGTCGACGACGGTCACCGAGACGACCCTCGACGGGGAGAGGGCGTTGCCGACGAACTCGGCGGGGTCCTCGGCCCAGTCGATGATGTCGATCTTCTCGCCGTTCAGCTCGCTCATCACCCCGCGCACCCGGGCCCCGACCGGCCCGATGCAGGCGCCCTTCGCGCCCAGGCCCGGCACCAGGGAGCGCACGGCGATCTTCGAGCGGTGCCCGGCCTCGCGCGCCACCGAGACGATCTCGACGTGGCCCGCGGCGATCTCGGGGACCTCGAAGGCGAACAGGCGGCGTACGAGGTTCGGGTGGGTGCGCGAGAGCGTCACGGCCACCCCCCGCGCGCCCCGCTGGACGCCGACCACGTAGCAGCGGATGCGCTGGCCGTGCTCGTAGCGCTCGCCGGGCACCTGCTCGGCGGCCGGCAGCACGCCCTCGATCGATCCGATCTCCACCACGACCACGCCGCGCGCGTTGGCCCGGGCGTCGCGCTGCACGACCCCGGCGACGACCTCGCCCTCCTTGGCGGAGAACTCGCCGTAGGTGCGCTCGTGCTCGGCGTCGCGCAGCCGCTGCACGACGATCTGACGTGCGGTCGCCGCCGCGATCCGCCCGAAGCCCTCGGGGGTGTCGTCGTACTCGCCGAGCACCGTGCCCGCGTCGTCCACCTCGGGGACCATCACCGCGACCAGCCCGGTCTTGCGGTCGACGTCCACGCGCGCCTTCGCGTGCTCGCCGCCGTTCTGCTTGTAGGCGGTCAGCAGGGCGGTCTCGATCGCGGAGAGCACGGTCTCGAACGGGATCTCCTTGTCCCGCTCGATCGCGCGCAACGCGGCGATGTCGACCTTCACGACGTCTCCTCCTGATCGGTGTCCTGCGGGTCGTCGGTGGCGGCGGGCGGCGCACCCGCGGCGGCGCGCAGGGCGTCGACCTCGGCCTCCGACGGCGGCTTGAACTCGACCTCCACCGCGGCGCGCGCCACGGTGTCGAGCGCGACCTCCCGGAGGGTGGTCCCGCGACGGCCGGTCTCGGCGAGGGTCACGGCGGCGGAGCCGTCGGCGCCGGTGACCGCCCCGACCCGGCCCGTGAGCGTGACGCCGTCGGTGAGGGTCACCGCGACGCGGCGCAGCCAGGCGCGCCGCCAGTGGTGCGGGGTGGTCAGCGGCCGGTCGACGCCCGGGGTGGTGACCTCGAGGGTGTACTCGCCCTCGGGGGCGAGCGCCGGGGTCCCGTCGGCCTCGGCGGCGTCCAGCACGCCGGAGAGCTCGCGGCTCAGGGCGGCGACGGCGTCGAGGTCGGCGCCCGCCGAGGGCCCGTCGGCGGGGCCGGGGACGTCGGCGGTGTCGACGACGACGCGCACGACGCGGCGCCGTCCGGCGGGCCGCACCTCGAGGTCGTCGAGCACGAAGCCCGCGCGCTCGACCACCCCGGCGACGGCCGGCGTCAGGCGCGCGGCGTCGGCGGAGCCCGCCGGTGGCGCGGCGGCGGCGGGGTCGCGTGCCGGGGTGGGCGCGCGGGACGTCCCTGGGGACAACGGTGCTCCTTCACGAGGAGGCGCTCCGACCCGGCGAGGCCGGTGGAGCGGGGTCTGCGGCGGTGGGTGGGACGGGCGTCGGCGCAGGGGGCGGGCAGTGGTCCAGGGTAGCCCCCGGACGGGACGGCGCCCCCGAGCCCGTCACCTCCGGGTGGACGGGGAGGCGGCCGGCCGGCTGGCAGGATGGCCACCCGTGACCGTGACAGTGTCGGCCTGCCCTGGTCCGGCTCCGCGGCGTCGCGGACCCGGTCCGAACCGGCGGGCCGTGCTGCGTGCCGGCGCCGGGCTCGGCGCCGTCGGGGTGCTGGCCGGGCTCACCGGGTGCGCCCGGGCCGACGAGGGTCCCGACGAGCTCGAGGCCCCGCTCGCCGCCGCCCGCGGCGACGCGAGCCTCGCCGCGGCCGCTGCCACCGCCTTCCCCGACCTCGCCGGGCGCCTCACCCCCGTCGCCGAGGCCCGGCGCGCGCACGCCGAGGCCCTCGCCCAGGAGATCCGCCGCGCCCGCCCGGACCGTGCCGCCGCTGTCGACACCGCGCCGGGCACCCCGAGCCCGGTGCCGGGCGGGTCCGCCGCGGCGCTCACCGGGGTGCGCACCGCCCTCGGGCGCGCCGGGACGACGGCCGGGACGCTCGCCCGCGGGACCGAGCCCTACCGCTGCGGGCTGCTCGCCTCGGTCGCCGCCTGCTGCGCAGGCCACGTCGTGGACCTCGCGTGAGCGCCCCGTCGGACGGCCCGCTCGCCGAGGACACCACCCGCGACGCCGTGACCGCCGCGCTCGCCGCCGAGCACGCGGCGATCTGGGCCTACGGGCTCGTGTCGGCCTTCCTGCCCGCCGCGGTGGGCACCGACGTCGCCGCGGCCGCCCTGGCCCACCGCGAGCGCCGCGACGCCGTCGTGGCCCTGCTCGAGGACGCCGGCGTGCCCGCCCCGCCCGCCGCCGCGGCGTACCGCACGCCCGCCCCGGTGACCGACACCCCGTCGGCCGCGGCGCTGGCCGTCGTCGCCGAGGGCGACGTCGCCGCCGCCTGGCGGGCGGTGTGCGAGCGCACCGAGGCCGCCGACGGCGGGACCCTGCGCACGCTGGGGCTCGACGCCATGGTGGCGGCCGCGACCATCGGCGTGCGCTGGCGGCGCCTGGCCGGCACCGAGCCGGTCGTGCCCGTCTTCCCCGGGCTGCCGGACCCCTGACCCCGCGGCGCCCGATCCCTCCGCGCGCGCCGGAACCATCCCCGATCCGGCGCGGGTGAGGCGAGCGCGACCCCGACTCGCGCGGTCGCGGGCGCGAGTCCTTGGCACCCTGGAGCCATGGCCCCCGACCCGACCGCTCCGTCGACCGCGCCCGCACCGCCCGCGACCGCCCTCGACGGGGTCCCGGCGGCGACCGACGTGCTCGTCGTCGGCGCGGGTCCGGCCGGGTCGGCGACCGCGGCGTGGGCGGCGCGCGCCGGACTGGACGTCCTGCTCGCCGACGGCGCGGTGTTCCCCCGCGACAAGCCCTGCGGCGACGGCCTCACCCCGCGGGCGATCGGCGAGCTCGACCGGCTCGGGCTCGGCGCGTGGGTGCGCGCCTACGGGTCCAACCGCGGTCTGCGGGCCGCCGGCTTCGGCCAGGAGCTGACCCTCCCCTGGCCCGGCGGGTCGCTGCCCGCCCACGGCGGTGCCGTGCCCGCGCACCACGCTCGACGCCCGCATCCGCGAGGTCGCCCTCGCCTCCGGGGCGGTCGGCCTCGAGGGCGCGCGGGCCGTCGACGTGGTCCGCGACGGCGACCGGGTCGCCGGTGTGGTCTTCCGCCTGGCCGACGACACGACGGCCACCGTCCGGTGCTCCCGCCTGATCGTCGCCGACGGCGCGCGCTCCCCGCTCGGGCGGATCCTGGGCCGCGAGTGGCACCGGGACACCGCCTTCGGCGTCGCCGCGCGCGGCTACATCGCGTCCGGGCGCAGTGACGACGAGTGGATCTCCTCGCACCTCGAGCTGCGGGGCACCGAGGACGAGGTGCTCGCCGGCTACGGCTGGGTGTTCCCCCTCAACGACGGCGACGTCAACATCGGCGTCGGCACCCTCGCCACCGCGAAGCGCCCCGCCGCGGTGCGCCTGCGCGGACTGATCGAGCACTACGCCGACCAGCGCCGCGACGACTGGGAGCTCTCCGGGCCGGTGCGGATGTCCGCGTCGGCCCTGCTGCCCATGGGCGGCGCGGTGTCCGGGGTGGCGGGTCCGAACTGGGCGCTCGTGGGCGACGCCGCGGGGTGCGTGAACCCGCTCAACGGGGAGGGCATCGACTACGGCCTCGAGACCGGGCGCCTGGTCGCCGAGCTGCTCGCCGCCGGGTCCGACCTCGCCGTCGCCTGGCCGGCCACCTTGCGCACCCACTACGGCCAGGCGTTCTCCATCGCGCGGCGCCTCGCCGGGCTCCTCACCCGCCCCCGGCTGCTGCCGCTGGCCGGCCCGGTCGGGATGCGCTCCCGGGCGCTCATGACCGTCGCGCTGCGGGTGATGGGCAACCTGGTCACCGAGGACGACCGCGACGTCGTCGCCCGCGCCTGGCGCGCCGCCGGCTCGCTGTCGCTGCGCCTCGACGAGCGCCCGCCGTTCCCGGCCGCCGACCTGCGGCGACCCGAGGTGGCCACGGCGAGCTGAGCTCCGGCCGCCGACCGGGTCGGTTCAGCGCAGCGCCAGGCCCGCCCGGGACAGGCGGTCGAGCGCGTCGCCGTCGGTGAACGACGGATCGATCCCGTCGGCCTCGGCCACGACGACACGGTCGCCGAGCTGGGCCGACGCGTACCCCGCGCCGGTCAGCTCGCGCGGCGCGCCCGGATACCCGCGGCCCTCGCGGAGCAGGTCGCTGATGTTGCCGGTGCCCGAGGTGTCGATCAGGGACCGCAGCCCGAACGCGGTGGTGGTGTCGGGCATCTGCACGGTCGACACGGCGACGACGACCGGCCGCCCGTCCGCGGTCCCCGTCCAGAGCGTCCGGTCCAGGTGCAGGCACCCCTGGGTGCGCAGGAACGCGGCCGCCTGGCCGTAGGCGTGGCCCTCGCAGGACGCGTCGGTGGTCGTGACCTCGCGGGTGTAGGTGACCCCGTCGACGACGCGCGTGGCCGTCGGGTCCACCGGCGGCTCGGAGGGCCCGGTCGCCACCCGCCCGACGAGCAGCGCCAGTCCCAGCGCGAGACCGAAGGCGACGACGGCGGCCACGGTCAGGCCGCGCCACCCCCACACCCACGCGGGCAGGGCGCCGCCGCCGTACCGCCGAGCCCGCGACGCCGCTCGTGATGCTCTCCGGGGTCGTCCGAGGGCCTCGTCGACCGGCGCGGAGGCGGGCAGCCGTCCGGTGCGGGGCGGGGCGACGACGGGGACCGGCGCGGTGGTGGAGAGCGGGACGTCCCCGGACGGGTGGCCGGACGCCACGGGGGACGCCGGCACGACCAGCGGGGCCGAGGGGGTGGACCGGGCCGCGGGGACCGGTGGGGCGACGCCCGCGTGCGCGGCCGGGGTGGCGGCGTCGAGGAACCCGGCCGCGGCGAGCTCGGGCTCGGTGGGCAGGTGGTCGGCGAGGCGCAGGGCCGCGAGCAGGCGGCGCAGGTCGTCGACGTCGAGCACGCGGAACGAGCCGACCGGGGCGGCCAGCGCGCCGTGCGCCGGGGTGCCGGCGGTGTCGGTGGCACCGGCTCCTGGCTGCGTGCCGAGCACCCGGCGCGGGGCCGGGCACGGCGGGTCGGGAAGGCCCAGCAGGCGGTCGAGCTCGGTCTCGACGTCGGCGGGCGCGAGCCCGGCGGACGGGGCGACGACATCGGGCACGGACGGGCCGCCGCCCGCCCCGACCGGCTCGCGGGCGTCCACGGCGAGCGGAGCGAGGCCGATGACACCGTCGGGGCGGACCACGACGGCGTCGAGCACGCCGTCGGGACCGCCGGGCAGGGCCACGACGATGCCGGGCACGCGCGCACCGCGCGCCGCGACCTCGTCGAGCATCGCCCGCACGCGCGCGACCCGCTCCGGAGCGATACCGAGGCGCGGATCGGGGGCGAGCACCAGCATGCGACCCTCCACGTTCGGGGGACATCGAGCGCGCTCAACGTAGCCGAACCGGTCACGGGAAGGTCACGGCCCCCGCCCGGCGCGCCCCGCCGCGCGACGGGCGGTACCGGTCAGCGCGACAGGCGGCGGCGTTCCCCCAACCGGGCGACGAACGGGACGGCCACCCGGGCCATCCCCGGCACCGCCGCCGAGACGCGCTGCAGGCTCGCCCGCCAGCCGGGGATCGTCCGCATCGACCGGCGCGAGCCGATCAGCGACATCCCGGCGGCCACGACCTCGTCGATCGAGAGCAGCCGCGTCCCGGTGAACAGCAGCGCCGCGCTCGGGCGGTCGGCGACGTTGCTGACCAGGGAGGTGTCGACGACGTCGGGGCACAGGGCCCGCACCCGGATCGGTCGGCGCACCGAGGCCAGCTCGATGTCCACGGCCTGCGAGTAGCTCAGCGCGGCGGCCTTGCTCGCCCCGTAGGTCGCGAAGCCCGGCGTCGGGCCGAGCCCGGAGAGCGACACGACGTTGAGGATCTCGCCGCGGCGCATCACGTCGATCGCGGCGCGGCAGCCGTGCACCAGCCCCAGGGTGTTGATCTCGAAGGTGGCGGTGACCTCCTCGTCGGTCGCGTCCCACGAGGACGCGGTCGAGAGCACACCCGCGTTGTTCACCCACACCGTGACGTCCCCGAGCGCCGCGGCGGCCAGGGCCACGGCGCGGTGGGCCGAGGGATCGCGCACGTCGAGCGGCATGGCGGTGGCCGGCCCGTCGAGCGCGGCGGCGGTGGCCTGCGCGGCCGCCCCGTCGACGTCGGTCACCACGACGTGGTGCCCGCGGGCGGCGAGCGCGGCGCACAGTCCCGCCCCGATCCCCCGCCCGGCACCGGTCACCACGGCCACGCCCGCATCCGTCATGCCGGCATCCTGCCGCCCCTCGCCATCGGCTCTACCCTCCGGGGCGTGCACAGCGAGGAGATCGGCGTCCGCACGGGCGACCGCGAGACCGTCCGCGACATCACCCGGGACTGCGCCCGGTTCCTCG
Organism: uncultured Actinomycetota bacterium; assembly: GCA_963785135.1. Taxonomy (GTDB): domain Bacteria; phylum Actinomycetota; class Actinomycetes; order Mycobacteriales; family Pseudonocardiaceae; genus Actinomycetospora. Next base: position 805,154 of record CAWATV010000012.1, on the reverse strand, counting down.
ACGAGGCCGACGCGGCCGACGGACTGCTGCACGTCTTCGTGCCGCACGCGACCGCGGGGCTGGCGCTGATCGAGACCGGCGCCGGCAGCGACAGCGACCTCCTCGCGGCCCTGCGCGACCTGCTGCCCGCCGACGACCGGTGGGGCCACCGCCACGGCTCCCCGGGCCACGGGCGCGACCACGTGCTCCCCGCGCTGGTCGCCCCGTCGCTGAGCCTGCCGGTGATCGGCGGCCGGATGGCGCTCGGCACCTGGCAGTCGGTCTGCCTCGTCGACACCAACGCCGACAACCCGAGCCGGACGGTGCGCCTCAGCCTGCTGCCGGGGTGAGCGTGCGGGCGAGGGCCTCCGGGCTCGTCGCGTGGTCGAGGGCGATCGCCGCGGCGCCGACCAGGACCCCGTCCGCGCCGTGGACGGCGTCGCGGACCGGCGGCGCGGCCTCGCGGCGGAACGCCATCAGCCCGGCGCGGTAGGCGCGGTCGAAGGCCGCGCCGCGCAGGCCGGGTCCCAGCCCGCCCAGGACCACCACGTCCGGGTCGTGGGCGTTGACCAGGCCCGCGACCCCACGCCCCAGGGCCGCGGCGACGACGTCCACCGCACGCCGGGCGGCCCGGTCGCCGGCCGTGGCGCGCGCGAGGATCTCCTCGGCGTGCGTGCGCGGGTCGGCGGGCGATCCCTCGCCGAGATGGCGGGCGAGGGCGCGGGCGTCGACCTCGGGTCCCCAGCAGCCGGACGCGCCGCAGGCGCAGAGCCGTGCCGGATCGCCGAACGGCAGGTGGCCGTACTCCCCGCCCGCACCGTGGCGCCCGGTCTGCGGGCGACCGTCGAGCAGCAGCGCCCCGCCCAGCCCGACCTCGACGGTCAGACACAGCGCGGTCGCCGCCCCGGCCGCCGCGCCGTGCCGGGCCTCGGCGAGCCCGGCGAGGGTGGCGTCGTTGCCCGGCAGGACCGGCACGCCGTCCGGGGCGAGGCCGGCGACCAGCGTGCCGAGCTCCCCGGCGGCCCAGTCGAGCTCGGGGGCGCGGGTGAAGGCGTCGTCGGCCACCGGGGCGGGTGCGGCCAGCCCGACGGCCACCACGGGCTGGGAGGTGCCCGCGACCACCTCGGCGACCACCGTGCGCAGGAGCTCCAGCACCGCGGCCGGGTCGCGGGGCAGCCGTCCGGTACGCACGACGTCCGGCACCCCGTCGAGCCCCGCGACCGCACACCGCCAGTCCTCGTGGCGCAGGTCGATCGCGAGCACGTGCGGGCCGGTCGGGTCGGCGACGACGGTGGTGGTCGGCCGTCCGCGTCCGGTCACCGGGGCGCGGTGCTCGCACAACCAGCCCACCTCCCGCAGCCGCGCGAGGGTCTCGGTCGCGGAGGCGCTGGAGAGCGCGAGACGGCGCGCGAGCTCGACACGGGTCAGCCCCGGGTGGCGGCGCACCTCGTCGAGCACCTGCGCGCTGGTGCGCCACCGGTCGACCCGGGCGCGACCGGGATCACCCCCGGGGCGCGTTGACGATGCCATGTCCACCATTATTCTCGTAGGACGAGGTTAATGTCGACCTCGTCTCCACGTCCTCCCTCTGCGCACCACAGGAGCCGCCGCATGAGCGCCGTCCTCGACCGCGCGCCGCAGTCCCCGTCCCGGGTTCCCGCCGGGGTCAGCCTCGCCGCGCTGTCCCTCGGCGGCCTCGCCATCGGCACCACCGAGTTCGCCAGCATGGGCGTGCTGCCCGGATTCGCCGCCGACCTGGGCGTCTCGGTACCCACGGCCGGCATCGCGATCAGCGCCTACGCCCTCGGCGTCGTCGTCGGCGCCCCCGCGATCGCCCTGGCCGCCGCGCGCTGGCCCCGCAGGCGCCTCGTGCTGGTGCTGGCCGTCGCCCTCGTCGTCACCAACGTCCTCTCGGCCGTAGCGCCCTCGTTCGTCCCGTTCGTGGCGCTGCGCTTCCTCGCGGGCCTCCCCCACGGCGCCTACTTCGGGGCGGCGGCCGTGCTCGGAGCCAGCCTCGTGCCCCCCGAGCGTCGCGCCCGGGCACTGGCCACGGTGATGCTCGGCCTGACCATCGCCAACATCGTCGGCGTGCCGGCCGCGACCTGGCTCGGGGAGACCCTGGGCTGGCGCAGCGCCTACCTCGCGGTCACGGTCATCGCGATCCTGACCGTGCTCGCGGTCCTGACGGTCGTGCCGAGCCCCCCGGACGACCGCGGTGGCGACGTGCGCGGCGAACTCACGGCCCTGACCCGGCCGCAGGTGTGGCTGACGCTCGGTGTGATCGCCACCGGGTTCGGCGGGCTGTTCGCGGTCTACAGCTACATCAGCCCGATCCTGACCGAGCAGGCCGACGTCCCGTCGGGAACGGTCCCGCTGCTGCTCGGAGCCCTGGGGATCGGCATGACGATCGGCAACGTCGCCGGCGGCCGGTTCGCCGAGCGCGCCCCCCGGTTGACGATCGCGGTCGCGCTCGCGGTGTACTCGATGATCCTCCTGGCCTTCAACCTCGCCGCCCACCAGGCCGTCACGGCCACCATCGGGCTCTTCGCCCTGGGCTTCGTCGGGATGTCGGCCGGACCGGCGCTGATGGGACGCCTCATCGATTTCGCGGCCGACGGGCCGTCGCTGGCCGCGGCGAGCTTCCACTCGGCGTTCAACGTGGCCAACGCCTTCGGTGCCGCACTCGGCGGTGCCGTGCTCGCCGCGGGACTCGGGTACGACGCCCCCGCAGCCGTCGGCGCGGTGCTGCCCCTGTTCGGCCTGACCATCCTCGCGGTGTCCGTACGGCTGGAGCGGCGAGCGCGCGTCCCGGCGAGCTGAGGTGTCATCGCGGTCGCGAGGCCCGGGTGAGACAGCGGCCGAACGAGTGACTACGTGCGAGAGCTCAGCTCCTCGACCACGGTGTCGACGCCGACCTCGCGCCGCTCACCGGAGGCGCGGTCGGTGACCTCGACGACGCCGCTCGCGAGGCCCCGGCCGACGGTGATGCTGGTCGGCATGCCGAGCAGCTCGGCGTCGGCGAACTTCACCCCGGGCGAGGCCTTGCGGTCGTCGAGCAGGACGCTGACGCCCCGCGCGGCGAGCCCGTCGGCGATCTGGTCGGCGGCCTCGGCCTGTGCGGGGTCCTTGCCCGCGATCACGAGGTGGACGTCGTAGGGCGCCACCTCGCGCGGCCACACCAGGCCCTTGGCGTCGGCGTACTGCTCGGCGATCGCGGCCACGGCCCGGGACACGCCGACGCCGTAGGAGCCCATCGTGATCGTGGTCGGCTTGCCGTCGCTGCCCAGCGCCGTCAGCCCGAGGGCGTCGGCGTACTTGCGGCCGAGCTGGAAGATGTGGCCCATCTCGATGCCGCGCGCGGCGACCAGCGCGCCACCGCCGTCAGGCGAGGGGTCGCCGGCGCGCACCTCGGCGGCCTCGATGGTGCCGTCGGGGGTGAAGTCGCGGCCGGCGACGAGGTCGACGACGTGACGGCCGGGCTCGTCGGCGCCGGTCACCCACGCGGTGCCGGTGACGATGCGGGGGTCGACGAGGTAGCGCACGCCGTTCTTCGCGAGCCCCACGGGGCCGATGTAGCCCTTGACCAGGTTCGGGTTCGCGGTGAAGTCGGCGTCGTCGAGCAGGGCGACCTCGGCCGGGGAGACGGCCGCCTCGAGGCGCTTCATGTCGACCTCGCGGTCGCCCGGGACGCCGACGCCGAGCAGCGTCCACTCCCCCGCTCCGGGCTGCCGGGTCTTGACCATGACGTTCTTCAGCGTGTCCGCCGCGGTGAACTGCCGACCGAGACCGAGGCCGTTGACGTGCGCGACGAGGGTGTCGATGGTCGGCGTGTCCGGCGTGTCGTACACGACCGCCTCGGGCTTGCCCGCGACGTCCTGCTCCGGGGGCGCGGGCGTCGTGACGGCCTCGACGTTGGCGGCGTAGCCGGTCTCCAGGCAGCGGACGTAGGTGTCCTCGCCTGCCTCGCAGGGGGCGAGGAACTCCTCGGACGCCGAGCCGCCCATCGCCCCCGACATCGCCGACACGATCTGGATCTCCAGGCCGAGGCGGGCGAAGATCCGCTGGTAGGCCACGCGGTGGGCGCCGTAGGACGCGGCGAGGCCGTCGTCGGTGAGGTCGAAGGAGTACGAGTCCTTCATGACGAACTCGCGGCCGCGCAGGATGCCCGCGCGGGGCCGCTCCTCGTCCCGGTACTTCGTCTGGATCTGGTACAGCGTCACAGGGAAGTCGCGGTAGGAGCTCGTCTCCCCCTTGACCATCAGGGTGAAGATCTCCTCGTGGGTGGGCCCGAGCAGGTAGTCGCCGCCCTTGCGGTCCTTGAGACGGAACAGCAGTGGGCCGTACTCGGTCCACCGGCCGGTCGCCTCGTACGGCTCGCGGGGCAGCAGCGCGGGGAGGGTGACCTCCTGGGCGCCGATCGCGTCCATCTCCTCGCGCACGACCCGCTCGACGTTGCGCAGCACCTTCTGGCCCAGCGGCAGCCAGGAGTACACCCCCGGCGCGACCCGGCGGACGTACCCGGCGCGCACGAGCAGCTTGTGGCTGAGCACCTCGGCGTCGGCCGGGTCCTCGCGCAACGTGCGCAGGAACAGACCGGACATCCGCGTGACCCCTGGTGCCATCCCTCGAGGGTATCGACGGCCGTCATGCGGATTACCGCGGGAGCCACGGCTACTGGTAGGTCACGAAGTCCGGGGTCGGCGTGAGGCCGAGCGTCTGGCGCGGGTCGAGCATCGGCGTGTCCTGGGTGTAGAAGAGCTTGAACCCGTGCAACAGGTGTCCCGGGCGGACGAGCTCCTGGTACCTCGCGATCTTGTTCGGTGGCGCGCCGAAGCCGTCGACGTGCTGGACGACGGCGAGCTCCGGCGGGGTCGCCAGCCGCTCCGGGTTCGTGACCATGTTCGGGGTGAACTGGTGCACCACGAACAGTTTCTGGGGCACGTTCGACGTCCGCACGATGTCGGCGAGCCAGGCCGAGGTCTCGTTGACCTCGTCGGCGGCGACGGTTCCGATCTGCAGGCCCGGCACCTGGCCCGGCGGCATCCGCCACTCCGGGTCGAGGGCGAGCCCGACGTCGGGCTCGCGCAGGATCCGCTCCCACGGCCGCGCGGTGGTCAGGAAGTCCGTCCCACCCGGCTGCAGGTCGAGCACCAGCAGCTGCCGGTGCGCCCGCGCCACCGCGAGGTAGCGCCACGCCTGCGCCTCGTCGATCGCGTGGCTGTAGTTGCCGTCCGGCCCCGGAGCACCGTCGGCGACCTGGACGATCAGCTCCATGGCCGGCAGCACCGTGCGCCCCGCGCCGGCGAACGGTGCGGCCGCCGTCTCGAGACGGTCGGCCATCTCCTCGGGCGTCCCCGTGCCCAGCACGCCCATCTGCGGGTTGTCCGGGGTGCCGTAGTACGCCACCACCCGGAAGGCGGGGAAGAACTGCGCCCCGCCCCGCGGCAGATCCGGGCGCAGAGCCGGCGCCGCTGCGGTGAGCTGCTCGGCGGCGTTCGGGGCCGGTGCGCCCGCACCGCGCCCGAGCGACAGCGCCGCCGACACCAGCCGCGGGATCACCCACACCGCCGCCACCGCCACCAGGGCCACGAGGAGGACGATCATCACGCGCCGACGGCGTTGCTGCCGCTCGCGCACCCCGGCCTCCGGGTCCCGGGCCACGGCCGACACCCCGGGCACCACGCCCGCCGGCACCGTCTCCCGCGCCGCGACCGCCTCCCGCTCGACCGCCCGCCTCTCGGCGTCGATCCGTGCCGCGACCTCGGCCTCGGCGGCCCGGCGCTCCTCGGCCTCCCGCTCGGCCTCCTCGCGCGCGGCCCGCTCCCGCGCCGCCTCCGCCTGCTCCTGCGCGGCTCTCTCCTGCGCGGCCTTCTCCTGGGCGGCCTTCTCCTGGGCGGCCTTCTCCTGCGCAGCCTGCTCACGGTCGGCGGTCTCCCGCGCGGCCTGCTCGCGCGCGGCCTGCTCCTGGGCGGCGCGGTGCTCGGCGGCCTTCTGCTCAGCGAGTCGGCGCTCCTGCGCGCGGCGATCGTCGTCGACCGGGGTCGGTGCGGGGGCGCTCGGGCGGGCGTCGGTCGGGGAGAGGAGGGACGCCGGGGTGAGCGTCACCTCGTCGGGCCCGCCCCAGGCGTCGGCGACCGGCGCGTCCTCCGAACGGCGCCACCACCGCGTGCTCACCCCCACGAAGTCACCTCCGGTCCGCCACCGCGCGAACTCGGGGCGTCCCCCCGCGGTGCGCGGCCTCACGGTAGGCGGACGGTGACCGGAAACCGGCGCGCCGCGCCCGGACACGCGCACACCGGCACCCACAGGGGGCAGGCGCGAACGCGCCGGCGGCACCGGACGAGGGGCACCGTGCACATGATCGACAGGCCGCGCGCTCTGCCGACCGTGCCTCTCGCGGACCGCGATCAGGACAGTCCGAGCACCGCCAGCGCGGTCCGGGCGGCGGCGCCGCCCTCGGTCTCGGCGAGGGCGAGAGCGGCGGGCACGTCGAGGTCGTCGAGGAGCCGGTCGAGCACCGCCGCCGGGCCGGACGCGACGCCGCCCGGTCGGGCGGCCGCGGCGTAGAGCCCCTCGAGGCGGGTCGCGGCCGCGTCGAGGGCGCCGGGGACGACGTCCCACGCCTGGGCCCACGGGCGGTCGAGCAGCAGCAGGCGCACCGCGGCCGCCGGGTGGTGCTCGAGGAGCTCGCCGACCAGCAGGAGGTTGCCGGCCGACTTCGCCATCTTCACGCCGTCGATGCGCACCGTGCCCACGTGCAGGCCGGCCCGCGCGAAGGGGTGCACGCCGGTGACGGCCTCGGCCATCGCGGCCTGGTAGGCGTGGTGGGGGTGGCGCAGGTCGGCGCCGCCGACGTGGAGGTCGACGGCGGGGCCGAGGACGGTGAGGGCCATCGCGGCGCACTCGGCGTGCCAGCCCGGGCGACCGTCGCCCCACGGACTGGGCCACGCGGCCTCGCCCGCGCCGGCGGGTCGCCACACGACGGCGTCGCGGGGGTCGTCCGCGCCGGCCCAGGGCGCCTCCACGGACGGCTCGACGGTCGGGTCCACGGGCGCCTCGAGGTGCGCGCCCCGGAACAGGACGGCACCGTCGCGCTCGTACGCGGCGTCGCGCTCGAGCAGCGCGGCGGCGAGCGCGACGACACCGTCGACGTGGTTGTGGGCCCGCGGGTCGTGGCTCGGCGGCTTCACGCCGAGCGCGGCCATGTCCCGCTCGAACCGGAACTGCCCGACCGCGGCGAAGCTGTCGAAGCGGGCGCCGGCGCGCTCGGCGGCGGCGTCGAGGACGTCGTCGACGTCGGTGACGTTGCGGCAGGCGACGACCTCGACCCCGACGCGGCGCAGCACCCGCGCGGCCACGTCGGCCCACACGAAGGTCGAGGCGTGGCCGAGGTGGGTCGTGTCGTAGGGCGTGATCCCGCAGATGTAGGCGCGGGCCCGCCCGACCAGGGGCAGCGGTCGGCCGGCGAGCCGCAGGGTCGGCGGTCACGCGCGCACCCGTCCGGAACCGCGGGCGACCTTGCGCCACTGCACCATCCGGCCGAGACCGGGGATGGCGAGCAGGAGCACGCCGGCGACCGCCGCGAAGAGCAGCCAGATCCCCAGCGGCAGGGTCGCGCGCAGGCCGAGGAAGGTGACCTCCGCCGGGTCGAGGTTCTGGAGGATGAACACGAGCAGGAACACCAGGACGACCGCACCGAGGATCACCCCGACCCACGTGCCGCCGACCCGGGTGCGCCCGGGCGTGACCCGGGGCCGGGGGTGCGCGGCGCCGTCGGGGACGGTCGGACGGTCGGCGGGCGGCGACGACTCGGGGGACGTGGGTGTCCCACCGGAGGCGGCGGCGCGCGACACGGCGGGCGCGCGCGGGGTCGTGGGCCCGTCGGCGGGCGACGGCGCGCCGATCCGGGACTCGTCGGTCATGACGTCATCCTCGCGCGTCCGGTGTGCGCGTGTCTGCCCACGCCAGGTGGGCCATCGGTGGCGCGGCGGGGACCCGACGTGATCGTCGTGGCGCGTCAGCTCCCCGGGCGCGCGAGCGCGACGGTGACGCCCGCGCCGACGGCCTTCTCGACCACCAGGGAGCCCCCCGGCCCGGCCGCGAGCAGGGCGGCCGCCTCGGCGACGCTGCCGGTGCCGGTGAGCCGGCGCACCACCGGCGAGGGGTGCGGGACGTCGACGGCGTCGAGGGCGGCCGCCGGGTAGGTCCGCAGCACCCGGCCCGCGGCCAGGGCGAGCAGCGCGGGCTCGCGGGCGCGGGTGTCGACGGTCGCGACGACGGTCGCGAGGTCGAGGTCCACGCGCGCGCGGGCGAGCAGGTCGTGGACGTGGGCCAGCGGCGTGCCCGCCTCGAGACCGACGCCGAGGATCACGGGGCCGGGGCGCGGACCGCGTCGAGAACCGCTCCGGCGTGCTGCTGGATCGAGAGGTGGCCGGTGGCGGGCAGGCGGTGGAGCGTTCCGACGCCGTCGGGCAGCCGGGCGAGGATGTCCTCGGCGTGGTGCATCGGGACCATCGCGTCGTCCTCGCCCTGGAAGATCGCGACCGGGGCGGAGATCGCCGCCCAGTCGAGGTGCCAGGGGCCGGCCCAGAGCCGGTACTCCTCGATGGCGCCCGCGGGCCCCTGGCGCAGGGACTCGATGAAGAACCCCATGGACTCGGCGGGCGTGTGCCGGGCGAGCTCCTCGCGGTCGGGCTCGGTGAGCTCTCCGGCGAGCTGCTTGATCGCGGCCGCGGGCGCGACCTTCGTGGCGAGCTTCTGGATGCGGAACACCACCGCGGCCCGCGCGGGGTGGTGCTCGATCATGTCGAGCAGCTGGAGGTCGGACGGGGCGAGCCCCTCGCGCGCCCCCGGGCGGTCGTCGATCGGGCCGGCCCCCGCCATCAGCGCGGTCGCGGTCACCCGGGGACCGCACCCCGCCGCGCAGGCCAGGGCGTAGGGCCCGCCGCAGGAGTAGCCGACGGTCGCGAAGCGGTCGATGCCGAGCACGTCGGCGAGCGCCAGCACCTCGCCCGCGTACCCGGCGATCGTCCGGCCGGGGACGGGGTCGGACCCGCCGATGCCGCCGCGATCGGGGCAGAGCACCCGCAGCCCGCGCTCCCGGGCGGGTCCGTCGACGAACTCCTTGCCGAGGCGGCTGTCGGGGGCGCCGTGGAACAGGAACACCGGCGCGCCCGCGGGGTCGCCGTGCTCGGTGAGGGCGACCGTGCGCCCGTCGACGGTCACGGAGCGGTCGCTCCCGACCGTCGATGTCATCGCTGCTCCTCCTGGCTCGTGGCGTCCCAGTCTGACGTCAGCGGGTCGTCGCCGCCACGAACCGCCGCACCGCGCCCGGTCGGCCCGCGGGGTGGGTGTGCAGGTAGGAGGCGTGCACCCCGCCCACCACGAACCCCTCGGGCGTGCCGTCCCACGACCACGCCGGCACGGTCCCGGCGCGCGGGGTGGTGACGGTGCGGTGGAACTCGTGGCCGGTCACGGTCTCGCCCGCGGCGGCGAGCGGGGAGTCGGTGGCCGCCGTCGCGACGCGGTAGCCGAGGGTCAGGCGCGGACCCATCGCGGCGTCGGCGTCGAGGACCCCGCACATCGGCCGCCCCGTCGATGCTGCGGCCCAGGTAGAGCAGCCCGCCGCACTCGGCGTGGACCGGTCGGCCCGCGGTGGCGAAGGCGTGCACCGCGGCGCGCAGGGCGGTGTTGGCCGCGAGATCTTCGGCGTGCTCCTCGGGGAAGCCGCCGGGCAGCACCAGGCCCGCGGCGCCCGGCGGCAGGGCCTCGTCGCGGGACGGGTCGACGGTGACGACCTCGGCGCCCGCGGCGCGCAGCAGCTCGGCGTGCTCGGGATAGCCGAACGTGAACGCGGGCCCACCGGCGACCGCGACCACCGGTGGCGCCGGCGACCGGCGCCACCTCGGCGGCGGGCGACCACGGCGTGACCGGGGTGGCGGGTGCCGACCGGGCGAGCGCGGCGACGGCGGCGAGGTCGACGTGCTCGGCGACGAGGGCGGCCATCGCGTCGACCGCCGCGCGCGGCGGCGCCGCCGTGCTCGGCCGCGGTGATCAGCCCCAGGTGCCGCGAGGGGACGGCGAGCTCGTCGCGGCGCGGCAGGACGCCCAGCACCGGGACGCCGACCTCGGCGCAGGCGGCGCGCAGGACCTCGGCGTGGCGCTCGGAGCCCGACGCGGTTGAGGATCACCCCGCCCAGCCGCACGCGGGGGTCGAACGACGCGAACCCGGCGAGCAACGCTCCGACGCTGCGCGCCTGGCCGCGGGCGTCGACGACCAGCACGACCGGGGCGTCGAGGAGGCGGGCCACGTGGGCGGTGGAGCCGTCGTCGCCGGGCGCGTCCGAGGCGCCGATGCGGCCGTCGAACAGGCCCATGACGCCCTCGACGACGGCGAGGTCGGCGCCGGCGGCGCCGTGGGCGAGCAGCGGGGGAATGCGCGCCGCGCCGACCATCACCGGGTCGAGGTTGCGTCCGGGCCGACCGCTGGCCAGGGCGTGGTAGCCGGGGTCGACGTAGTCCGGACCGATCTTGGACGGGGCGACGTCGTGGCCGGCGGCGCGCAGCGCCCCGAGCAGCCCGGTGGTGACCGTCGTCTTGCCGCTCCCCGACGACGGCGCCGCGATCACGACTCGCGGCGGCAGGGTGCTCACCACTCGATGCCCTTCTGGCCCTTCTGCCCGGCGTCCATCGGGTGCTTGATCTTGGTCATCTCGGTGACCAGGTCGGCGGCGTCGACCAGCGCGGGCGGGGCGTCGCGCCCGGTGACGACGACGTGCTGGTGACCGGGGCGGTCGCGCAGCACGGCCACGACCTCGTCGACATCGATCCAGCCCCACTTCAGCGGGTAGGTGAACTCGTCGAGGACGTAGAAGTCGTGCGCGCCCGCCTCGAGCCGGCGCCGGATCTCCGCCCAGCCCTCACGGGCGGCGTCGGCGTGGTCGTCCTCGGTGCCCTGCTTGCGGCTCCACGACCAGCCCTCGCCCATCTTGTGCCACTCGACCGGTCCGCCCTGCCCGGTGTCGCGATGGACCTCGCCCAGGGCGCGCAGGGCGGTCTCCTCCCCCACGCGCCACTTCGCCGACTTCACGAACTGGAACACCGCGATCGACGAGCCCGCCGTCCACTGCCGCAGCGCCAGCCCGAAGGCCGCCGTCGACTTCCCCTTGTTGACCCCGGTGTGCACGAGCAGCAGCGGGCGGCGCCGGCGCTGGCGGGTCGTCAGCCCGTCGTCGGGGACCGTGGTCGGCACGCCCTGCGGCATCAGGCGCCTCCTTCGTCGGTGGTCACGAGGCGGAGCGGAACTGCTGCACGACGCCGGTCACCGACGCCTCGGAGAGCTCGTCGAGCGTCACCAGGGTGGCGTGCGCGGCGCCCGCCACGCGACCGGCGAGCCCGAGGCGCACCGGCCCGGACTCGCAGTCGACCACCACGGTCGAGTGCGCGGCGACCCGCCCGGTGCCGGCGTCGCGCGCCAGCCCGGCGGCGGCGCGCAGCCCGTCGTCGAGCGCGCCGGCGCTGCCGGTCGCGCGCCCGTCGGTCAGCAGGACGAGCAGAGCGCGCCGGCGCGGGTCGCGCGTGCGCTCGGTGCGCAGGACCCGGCGCGCGAGCGTCAGCCCCGCGGCGAGGGGGGTGCGCCCGCCGGTGCGCAGGTCGCTCAGGCGGGCGTGGGCGGCGTGCACCGACGACGTCGGGGGCAGCACCAGCTCGGCGCCGGTGTCCGCAGTGCCGCGGAAGGTGACGACGCCGACCTTGTCGCGGCGCTGGTAGGCGTCGCGCAGCAACGCGGCGACGGCCCCGGTCACCGCGGTCATCCGGCGGCGGGCGGCCATCGAGCCCGACGCGTCGACGCAGAAGAGCACGAGGTTGCCCTCGCGCCCCTCGCGCTCGGCGCGGCGCAGGTCGTCGGGGGTCAGCGCGAGGCGGCCGTCGGGGCGGGGCCGTCCGGCGCGGACCGCGGCGACCACGGTGCCGGGGACGTGCAGGGCGCGCGGGCCGTCCCCCTCGGTGGGCGCGACGGCCCGCAGCGTGCGCCCGTGTCCGCCGCGGGACCGGGAACGACGCCCGGGTGCACCCTCGCCGGTCCCGCGCACCTCGAGGCGCTTCTGGCGCAGCCGCGTCGGGACCGGCGCGCCGACCGGCCGGGCCGGCGCCGGGCTCGCCCGGGTCTCCCCCGTCCCGGCGGGGCTCTCGGGCGTCGAGCCGTCGGACCCGTGTCCCGAGGACACGCCACCCCCGGCGGACCCCTGGTCCGGCGCCGGTGCGCCGCCCCCCGGACCGCCCCCGTCACCGTCCGGGCCGCCGTCCGGGCCGTCCCCGTCCGGCCCGCCCTCGGGACCGCCGCCGTCCGGCCTCTCGGACGGCGGATCGGACGCCTCCCGGGACTCGTCGGCCGCATCGGCCGCGTCGCCCAGCGCCCGGTCCAGCTCGTCGTCGTCGAGGTGCGGCTCGTCGAACGGGTCGCGGCGGCGCCGGTGGGGCAGGGCGAGGCGGGCGGCGGCGCGGACGTCGGTCTCGTCGACGGCCTCGGCACCGCGCCAGGCGGCGTGGGCGATCGCGGTCCGGGCGAGGACGACGTCGGCGCGCATCCCGTCGACGTCGACGGCGGCGCACAGGGCGGAGATGCGCACCAGCTCGGCGTCGGGCAGGGCCACGGCGCCGCGGCGCGCGCGGGCGTCGGTGAGGCGGGCGCGCAGGGCGTCCTCGTCGGCGGCGAACCGGGCGGCGAAGGCGTCCGGGTCGGCGTCGTGGGCCAGGCGGCGGCGCACGACCTCGGTGCGCTCGGCGACCTCCCGCGACGCCGCCACGTGCACCGTGAGCCCGAAGCGGTCGAGCAGCTGCGGGCGCAGCTCGCCCTCCTCCGGGTTCATGGTGCCCACCAGCAGGAACGACGCCGGGTGGGTCAGCGAGACCCCGTCGCGCTCCACGTGGGCGCGCCCGGAGGCAGCGGCGTCGAGGAGGAGGTCGACGAGGTGGTCGTGCAGGAGGTTGACCTCGTCGACGTAGAGGACCCCGCGATGCGCGGCGGCGAGCAGGCCCGGGCGGACCGCGGCGCGGCCGTGGGCGAGCACCTCCTCGAGGTCCAGCGAGCCGATCAGCCGGTCCTCCGAGGCACCCACCGGGAGCTCCACGAGCCGCGCCGGGCGCCGCACGCGCGGGGCGTCGGGAGCGAACGGGCCGTCCGGGCTCCGCTCGCCGGCGTCGACGTCGACACCGAAGCGGTCGCCGTCCACGACCTCCACGTCACCGAGCAGGGCCGCAAGGGCACGGACGATCGTCGACTTCGCCGTCCCCTTCTCACCCCGCACCAGCACCCCGCCGATCCCGGGATCGACCGCGGTGAGCAGCAGGGCCAGGCGGAGGTCCTCGTGGCCGACGACGGCCGAGAACGGGAAGCCCACGGGTGTCCTTCCGGGTGGCGGCGCAGGGGTCACTGGGTCGGGGTGACCCTAACCGCCGTCTCCCGACATCTGAGCGATCGGTGAGATGACCGACGGCGCCGCGCGGGCGCGGGACCCGGGTCGGGGGTGAGCCCGGGTCCCGCCACCCGTCCGGTCGGATCGGCCTGCCCGCCGGTCCGCACGAGGAGGTCAGCGCAGTTGATCGGTCAGCCCGGCGCTGACGGCGCCGATCCGGACGTAGTAGCCCGGGCTGCCGGCGCGGGCGCACCCGTCGCCGAAGGACGTGACCCCGACCAGCTTCCCGCCGGCGACGAGCGGTCCGCCGGAGTCGCCCTGGCAGGTGTCGACGCCGCCCGTGTCGTACCCGGCACAGGTCAGGCGACGGGGGTCGAAGGTGCGGTCGCCCGTGCGGCAGTAGTCGTCGCCGCGCAGGGGCACCGTCGCGCTGACGAGTACCCGCGACGCCGCCCCGCCCTCGACGGTCGCGCCCCAGCCGAGCACCTCGGCGGCGGTGCCGTCGCGGTAGAGGGCGTCGTCGCCCGGGCCGGCCAGCGGCAGCGGGGCCCGCACGCTGGGGGTCGCCAGGGTGAGCACGGCGACGTCGAGGCCCTGGCCGACGCCCTCGAACTCGGGGCTGACCCAGGCGCTGCTCACCGGGGTGGTCTCGCCGGCGGTGGACTGCTTGTCGTCGCGTCCGGCGACCACGCGCACCGCGGTCGCGGTGGTGCTCGCCATGCAGTGCGCCGCGGTGATGACCTTGGTCGGCGCGACGAGGGTGCCGCCGCAGAACTGGAAGCCGGCGGGGTCGGTGAGGTAGACGACCCACGGGTGCGCGTCGGTCGTGGTCGGCTGGCCGCCGACGATGCGGGTCCCGACCCCGTCGACGGTCATCCCCGCCGTCGGTGTCCCGGAACCGTCCGAGCCCCCCGTCCCGTCGGACCCGTCGCCGGAGCCCGCGGCCGTCGCGGTCCCGGCCCCCAGCACCGCGAGGAGCGCGACCAGGGCGGGGAGGACGGCCAGGCGCGCCGCGGTGCGGCCGCCGGTCCGCCGTCCCTGCCGCGCCGCGTCCGTCGCGGTGCCCAGTGCCTGCATCGTCTCGCCTCCGGTGTGCCGCCGCCCGGACCCCCGAAGGTGGTCCGTCCGGCTCAGCGGTCGGTTGCTGTCGGTGAGAGACGACAGCAGAGGTCCGCGGACGGCCACAAGCCGCTCGCCCTCATGTTCGCTCCGCCAGGCGACGACGAACGGTCGATTTTCGGCGCCAAACGTCACCATGGAGTGTCTATGGCACGGCGAGCGGTCGATCGGTGCCGCCGAGCGGGGACGTCCGGCACCGTTCGTCGCAGCGCCCGGTCCGCACCGTTCGGTGACGCACCGTGGCCGGAACCCCGTCCGGGGACCCCCGGCCCGGTGACGTCACACCGAACGGGGCCGCCGGTGGGGATCGCACGGCGCAGCGACGGCTAGCGTGGGTCCGTGCCCCATCACGACCTCGTCATCATCGGCACCGGCTCGGGGAACTCGGTGCCCGACGAGCGGTTCGCCGACCTCGACGTCGCCCTCGTCGAGCACGGCGTCTTCGGCGGCACCTGCCTCAACGTCGGCTGCATCCCGACCAAGATGTTCGTCTACGCCGCCGACGTCGCCGACACCGTCCGGCGGGCCGGGATCTACGGGGTCGACGCCACGCTGGACAAGGTCCGCTGGGCCGACATCCGCGATCGCGTCTTCGGCCGCATCGATCCCATCGCCGCGGGCGGGCAGCAGTACCGCCAGCACGAGCAGGAGAACACGACCGTCTACCTGGGCCACGCCCGGTTCGTCGGCGAGCGCGCCCTGGTCGTCGCCCCGACCGACGGCGGCACCCCGGTGGAGCTGACCGCCGACCGGATCGTCGTGGCCGCCGGGGCACGCCCGGCCATCCCGACCATGATCGCCGAGGGCTCCGCGCCGTACCACACCTCCGACGACATCATGCGGATCGAGGAGGTGCCCCGGCGCCTCGCCATCGTGGGAGGCGGCTACATCGCGGCGGAGTTCGCCCACGTCTTCTCCGCGCTCGGCGCGGAGGTCTCGGTGACCACGCGCGGACCGGCCCTGCTGCGCGAGCAGGACGAGGAGATCTCGGGCCGCTTCACGGCGCTCGCCCGGCAGCGGTGGAACGTCGAGACCGACGCGCAGCCCACCGCTCCGCCGTTCGTTCGCGCCGACGGGACGATCGTCCTCACCTGCGCCGCCGCCGAGATCGAGTGCGACGCCCTGCTCGTCGCCACCGGGCGCACGCCCAACAGCGACCTCCTCGACGCCACGGCGGGCGGGCTCGCGACGCATCCCGACGGGCGCATCGTGGTCGACGAGCAGCAGCGGACGAGCGTCCCGGGCGTGTGGGCCCTCGGGGACATCAGCTCGGAGTACCAGCTCAAGCACGTGGCCAACCACGAGGCGGCCGTCGTGCGCCACAACCTGCTCCACCCCGACGAGCCGCGGGCGACGAACAACGCCCACGTGCCGGCCGCGGTGTTCACCGACCCGCAGATCGCCTCGATCGGCCTGCGCGAGCAGGACTGCCGGGAGCGCGGCATCGACTACGTCACGAAGGTCCAGGCCTTCGGCGACGTCGCCTTCGGCTGGGCGATGGAGGACACCACCGGCATCGTCAAGCTCGTCGCCGACCCGGACGGCACCCTGCTCGGCGCCCACCTCATGGGCCCGGACGCGTCGACGCTGATCCAGCCGCTGATCCAGGCGATCTCCTTCGGCCTCGACGCACGGACGATGGCCGAGAAGCAGTACTGGATCCACCCCGCGCTGCCCGAGGTCGTCGAGAACGCGCTGCTCGGCCTCCCGCTCGCCCCCGAGCAGTAGGCCCGGCTCTCACTCGGTCCGGCGGAACCGCACCACCGCGAGGACCCCCAGCAGCGCCGTGATCCCGATGGTGATCAGGATCTGGACGCTCACCGGAACCGCCCAGTCGCCCCAGACGATCCCCGGGTCGAAGCGCGCGCGGGTCGCCGGGTCGACGTCGAGCTGCGCGAACACCACGTGGCGCAGCGGCTCGACGGCGTAGGTCATCGGGTTGACGTGGGTCAGCACGGCCAGCCACGTCGGCAGGCCCGAGAGCGGGAACAGCGCGCCGGACAGGAACATCAGCGGCGTGATGATCAGCTGCACGAGCGGCATCGCCGACTGCACCTGGCGGATGCGCGCGGCGAGCACCAGCCCGAGCGTGGTGATCTGCAGCGCCATCAGGAAGATCAGCACGACGAGCGCCAGCATCATCGGCAGGTCGTAGGGCACGCCGACCAGCCCGGCGAGCGCGAGCAGCACCAGGCACTGGGCGGTGGCCACGGTCGCACCGCCGAGCGCCTTGCCGATGAGGATCGACGCCGTCGACACCGGCGCCACGAGCATCTCGCGCAGGAAGCCGAACTCCCGGTCCCAGACGATCGAGATCCCGGAGAACGCCGCGGTGAACAGCACCGAGATCGCCAGCACGCCGGGGAACAGGAACGTCGAGAACCGGACCGATCCTCCGCCGCCCAGCAGCGAGCCGAGCCCGCTGCCCAGCACGAACAGGAACAGCAGGGGCTGGGCGAGCGAGGACAGGATGCGCGCCCGGTCCTTGCCGAAGCGGATCATCTCCCGCTCCCAGACCACGAGGGCGGCGCGCGCCTCGGTGGCGAGCGAGCTCTGCGGGATCCGGACGGCCTCGGTGCACAGGGTGGTGGTCATCAGCGTCCCCTCCTGCTCATGGCCATCGGGTGCATGCGACGGCCCGGCGCCGGACTCGGCGTCGCGGATCGTCGTGCCCGTGTGGGCCAGGAAGACGTCGTCGAGGCTCGGGCGGGTCACGGTCACGGAGCGGATGCCCACCGGCAGTCGGTCGAACAGCCGCGGGACGAAGCCCGCGCCGTCGGGCACGGCGACCGTGATCGCGCCCTCATGGATGGCGGGGTCCAGTCCCAGGGTGTCGCGCAGGGCCCGCAGCGCGGCCTCGTCGTCGTCGGTGGTGATCGTGATCCGGTCGGCGCCCACGCGGGCCTTCAGCGCGTCCGGGGTGTCGAGGGCGACGATCCGTCCCTCGTTCATGATCGCGATCCGGTCGCAGTGCTCGGCCTCGTCCATGTAGTGGGTCGTGACGAAGACCGTGATCTCCTCACTGCGGTGCAGCTCGGCGAGGTAGGCCCAGATCGAGCTGCGCGTCTGCGGGTCGAGGCCGATGGTCGGCTCGTCGAGGAAGAGCACCTGCGGGGAGTGCAGCAGGCCCCGGGCGATCTCCAGGCGCCGCCGCATGCCGCCGGAGTAGGTCGACACCGGGTCGGCGCGGCGGTCCCAGAGCCCGACGGTGCGCAGGACCTCCTCGCGGCGCGCGGGGGCGCGGCGCCGGTCGACGCCGTAGAGCTCCTGGTGGAAGCGCAGGTTCTGCTCGCCCGACATGGGCGCGTCGAGCGTCGGGTCCTGGAACACGAGCCCGATGCGGCGGCGCACCGCGGCCCGGTCGGCGACGACGTCCAGACCCGCCACCGCGGCGGTGCCCCCGGTCGGCGCGACCAGCGTGCACAGGATGTTGATCGTGGTCGACTTGCCCGCGCCGTTGGGGCCCAGGAAGCCGAAGGTCTCGCCCCGCGCGACCTCGAGGTCGATCCCCCGGACCGCCTCGATCGTGCCGTAGGTCTTGGTGAGCCCGTGTACCGCCACCGCTGCCGTCATCGTGCCCCCTAACATCGTTCGAGACGGTAGCCTAACGCTGTTAGAGACGGCAAGGAGGTTTCGCGTGGCACTCACCCGCGACGACGTGGTCGACGCCGCGGTCCGCCTGCTGGGCGAGGTCGGACTCGAGGGCCTCACCCTGCGCCGGCTCGCCCGCGACCTCGGGGTCAGCGCGCCGACCCTCTACTGGCACGTCACCGACAAGCGCGCGCTGCTCGACCACGTCGCCGAGCGCCTGCTCGCCGAGCAGTGGCGCGCCCCGGGGCCGGAGCCGGGCCAGCCGTGGTGGGTGTGGCTGCGCGAGCGCGGCCTGGCCCAGTACCGGGCCCTGGTCGCCCACCGCGACGCGGCGCTCGTGGTGGCGGGCAACCGTCCCACCGAGGGCTCGCTGCCGGCCATCGAGGTCGCGCTCGGGACGCTCGTCGAGGCCGGCCTGAGCCCGGTCGACGCGTTCTGGACGCTCATGGCGGTCGGCAACTTCGTGATCGGGTCGGCCGTGGAGTACCACGCGGAGTTCGCCCGGGCGGAGGCCGCGACGGAGGCCCACGCCGGCCCGCACGTCGACCCCCGCTCGCACCTGGCCGCCGTCGCCCGCGGCCTCGCCGCCCTCGGGGGGTCCGGCCGTCACGAGGAGGTCGTCCGCCACGGACTCGACCTCATGATCGCCGGTCTCCGCGCCGAGATGGAGAGCACTCAGGCGGGCAGCCCCACCGCCGTCGCCGCGACGTCGGCGACGTGGTCGAGGTAGGCCGCGCGGTCCACCACGACGTTCTCGTACTGGCCGAACAGCTCGAAGGCCACCGTGCCCACCAGCTGGGTCCACGCGGCCACCGCGGCGGGCGCGGTACCGGGGTCGAGGCCGGGCAGGACCTCGTCGACGACGAGCCCGCGCGGTCCGTCGATCCCACCGCCGTGCTCGACGACGATCGCCACGAGCACCGTGCCGAGGCGCGCCGCGGCGGTGATCGTCTCCGAGGGTGCCGCGTAGCCCGGGACCGGCGAGCCGTGGATGAGCGCGAACTCCGCGGGGTGGGCGAGCGCCCAGGTCCGCACGGCACGCCAGACCGCCCGCCACTGCACGCGCGGCGGGTCCTCGGGGTCGCGAGCCCGCTCGGCCGCCGCCCCCATCGCGTCGTAGGCCTCGACGATCAGCCTGGTGAGCAGCTCGTCGCGGTTGGCGACGTAGCGGTAGACCGCCGAGGACACCATCCCGACCTCGCGGGCCACCGATCGCAGCGACAGCCCCGCCGCGCCGTGCTCGGCGAGCTGGCGGCGGGCCTCGTCGAGGATCGCGCGCGTCGTGTCGGCGCGTGCGCGGGCGCGGGCGGTGGTCACACCCGCAGTGTGCCACGAATCGAGAGCAGTGCTCTTGACAGGGGTTGGCATTCCGAGAACACTGCTCTCTATCGAGAGCACTGCTCACACAACTCGGAGGTTCTCATGACCACGTACCAGGCCCCCGGCGTCCTCACCCGCCGCGTGATGAACCCCCTCGTCGCGGCGCTGACCCGTGCCGGGCTCCCGCTGGCCGGCTCCGCCGTGCTCGGGGTGCGCGGGCGGACCTCGGGTGAGATGCGGACGACGCCGGTCAACCCCCTGACCCTCGACGGGAAGCGCTACCTCGTCGCCGCGCGCGGGCAGACCCAGTGGGTGCGCAACCTGCGCGTCGCGGGCCGGGCCGAGCTGCGGGTGGGTCGTCGCGTCTCGGAGGTCACGGCCGCCGAGCTGACCGGCGCCGAGGCCGTCCCGGTCCTGCGCGCGTACCTGAGGGCGTGGGCCTGGGAGGTCGGCGCCTTCTTCGACGGTGTCGGCGCCGACGCGAGCGACGACGAGCTCGCCGCGATCACCGACCGCCACCCGGTCTTCGCGATCACCCCCGCGGAGCGGTGATCCTGCCCGTCCCCGGGGACGCCGCTAGGGTCGCGCCATGGAAGATCGTGAGCACGAGGTCGTCCTCTACGGCGCGACGAGCTTCGTCGGCGAGCTCACCGCCGCCTACCTCGCCCGCCATGCCCCCGCCGGTACGCGCATCGCGCTGGCCGGGCGCTCGCAGCAGCGGCTGGAGGCGGTGCGCGACCGCCTGCCCGCCCCCGGCTCCGACTGGCCGCTGATCGTTGCCGACTCCTCGGACCCGGAGTCGCTGCGCGCCATGGCCGCCTCGACGACGGCCCTGGCGACCACCGTCGGCCCCTACGCCCGCTACGGCCTGCCCGTGGTCGAGGCCTGCGCCGCGGCCGGCACGCACTACGCCGATCTGACCGGCGAGGTCCAGTTCGTCCGCGAGGCCATGGACCGCACCGACCTCGTCGCGCGCGAGACCGGCGCACGGATCGTGCACTCCTGCGGGTACGACTCGGTGCCCTCCGACCTGGGCGTCCTGCTCCTGCACACCCAGGTCGCCGCCGACGGCGAGGGCGAGCTCACCGACGTGACGATGGTCGCCCGCGTC
Source organism: uncultured Actinomycetota bacterium (assembly GCA_963785135.1). Classification (GTDB taxonomy): domain Bacteria; phylum Actinomycetota; class Actinomycetes; order Mycobacteriales; family Pseudonocardiaceae; genus Actinomycetospora. The sequence continues at coordinate 784,619 of CAWATV010000012.1, read as the reverse complement.
CGCGGCGGGATCAGCGGCGGCACGATCGACTCGCTGCGCGGCGAGATCGACAGCGCCCGCGCCGACCGCAGCAAGGCCCGCCTCGCGCACGACCCGCACGGCCTCTCCCCCGACCGCGAGTCCGAGCCCACGCCCGACCAGCCCAGCGACAACCCCACCCCGTCCCGGGTCGGCGGGACGTGGACGATGCCGTTCGTCATGGCGTCGTACAACACCCGCATCGTGCGGCGCTCGAACGCCATCGCCGGGTACGCCTACGGCAAGGGCCTGCGCTACGGCGAGGTGATGGCCACCGGACGGGGTCCATTCGGCGCGGTCGCCGCCGGCGCGCTGACCGTCGGGCTCGGCGCCATGGTGGGCGCCCTGTCCAACGGCGTCACCCGCCCGCTGCTCGACCGCGTCCTGCCCGCTCCCGGCACCGGGCCCGGCGAGAAGACCCGCGAGACGGGCTGGTTCCGCGCCGACTTCGACGCCACGACCACCACCGGCGCCCGCTACTCCGCGCGCGTCTCGGGCTCGGGCGACCCGGGCTACAAGGCCACCGCGGTCATGCTCGGCGAGAGCGTCCTGTGCCTCGCCCTCGACGGGGACCGCCTGCCCGTCCGCGCCGGCTCCCTCACGCCGGCCACCGCGATGGGCCCGGCCCTGGTGGAGCGCCTCCGCACCGCAGGCCACGTCTACGAGGCCGGTCGCCGCACCTGACCGATGTCAGCCGTTCGTCGGCTCGAGCACGACGACGGGGATGTCGCGGTCGGTGTAGGTCTGGTAGGTGGCGTAGTCGGGGTAGAGGGCCACGAGCTGCGGCCAGAGCTCGGCCTTCTCCTCCGGGTTCGCCACGCGCGGACGCACGGTGCGGCGCTCGCCGCCGGGCAGCTCGACCTCGGTGGTGGACATCGCGGTCACGTTGTGGAACCAGGCCGGGTGCCGGTCCGTGCCGCCCTTCGACGCGACGACCACGAGCTCGGGCGCGCGGTCCAGGTAGATCAGCGGCGTGGTGCGTGCCTGGCCGGACTGCCGACCGACGTGGTGGAGCACCAGGGTCGGCGCCCGGGTGATGATGCTGCGCTTCCCCTTCGTGGCGCGGATGAGGGCGAGGTCCAGCCGCGTGACGAGGCCGAACACCTTCCAGAAGCGCGACGTGGACGGCGGGGGTGCGGGCACGGCGCGCTCACCTCTCGATCGATCAGGGGATGGCGACGACGATACCCAGGAGGTCCGCGAAAGCCTCCACAGCGGCCTCGGTCAGCACCGACCTTCACATCGTGCCTGCTCAGCGGCCGTTGTCGGGGGTGGCGTCTACGATGGACACATGGACGGCGACCGGGCAGCGCAGGCATTGTGCGACGCTGCGCGCGCCGACGTGGTCGCCGCCCGCCAGGCCCATCACCGCCTCCTGGAGCGGGTCGCGGAGCTCGAGGTGGCCGGCGTCGGGACCGCAACCGGCTTCCGCGACACCGTGCGTGTCGTCGCGCAAATCTGGCACCTCGACTCCGCCGAGGCCCACCGGCTCGTCGATACCGCCTCCGACCTCGTCCCGTGCGTCGCCCTGTCCGGGGAACCGCTCCCGGCCCGTCTACCCGCGACCGGCGCTGCCTCGAGCGCCGGCCGGATCGGGGAGCACCACATCCGCATCGTCCGCACCACGATGCGGCGGATCGCGGCGATCGAGGGCATGGACGCCGCAACGGAGACGGCGGCGGAGACGCTCCTGGCCGACTGGGCGTGCGATCTGCCCCCGGCTGCGCTCCAGAAGGCGGCCCACCGACTCCTCGCCACGCTGGATCCCGACGGCGAGGCACCCATCGAGGACGGCGGCCGCGAGGACGAGCTGAACGTCGGGCGACGCCGCGACGGCTCGCTCGCCCTCAAGGGCCACATCCGCGACCGGGCCGACGCCGAGACGATGCTCGAGGTCCTCGACGCCCTGTCCTCCCCCGCCGGACCCGACGACCGGCGTTCGCTCGGGCAGCGCCGCGCCGAGGCCCTCAAGGACCTCGTGGCCCAAGCCGTCTGCCCCACGGGCGTGGCCACGGAGGTCACGCCGGACGAGACCGCTCCCGTCGTCCCCGCACCGCGCGGCCACGAGCACGACGACCTCTCCGAGTCCACGACAGCTCGCCCCCCGGGGCGCGCCCTGCTCATGATCACGCTGGATCACCGCTGGCTGCAGCGGCGCGTCGGGCACGGCGTCCTCGACTCCGAGACCACGATCAGCCCCGATACGGCCCGCCGCTGGGCCTGCGATGCCGCGATCGTGCCGGCCGTCCTCGGCTCACGGTCGGAGCCCCTCGACGTCGGCCGACTGTCCTACACCGTCACCGAGGCCCAGCGCCGCGCCCTGCACCAGCGTGACGGCGGCTGCGCCTTTCCCGGGTGCACCCGACGGCCCCGTCGCTGCCACGCCCACCACGTGAAGCACTGGGCCGACGGTGGAGCGACCACGCTGGACAACCTGACGCTGCTCTGCCGCTTCCACCACACCGTCGTCCACCACGAGGCCGGGCGCCACGGCGGCTGGACCGTCGAGATGCGCCACGGCCGACCCTGGTTCACGCCCCCGAGCTGGGTCGATCCCGACCGCCGACCCAGACCCGGCGGACGACCACTCGTACCCGGTTGACGGTGTGCGTCGTCGTGGGTGACCGACCAGCAGGTCGAGGAGCCTGCGCACGACGGCGACGGCCGCTCAGGGCAGACCTCAGGTTCTCGGCGCCGGTCGTCCACCGGCCGGCGGCACGACCGGCAGGCCCGGCGGGGCGCCGTGGGTGATGAGCTCCTCGAGGGCCTCGGTGTCGAGGTGGGTCTCGACGAGGTCGGCGAGCAGGTCGAGCTGGCCGGCGCGCACGGCCGCGAACGACGTGTGCGGCGCGCACACGAATTCCCGACCGGCCTGCGCGGCCACGCGCTCGAGCAGCCGGCGGCGGAAGGCGTCGTTCTCGAGCAGGCCGTGCCAGTGGGTGCCCAGGACGTGGCCGCCGTCGACCCCCTCGGCGGACCCGTCCGCCAGGGTCACCAGGCCCGGGGACGCCCCCGGCACCGCGCGCCCGTGGTGGATCTCGTAGCCGGTGACCGGCTCCCCCAGCGCGCACCCGACCGGGTTCCCGAGGTGCTTGGCGACGTCGAACACCACGGACACGTCGAGCAGTCCGAGCCCGTCGACCGCGCCGGGCGCGGCCTCGACGCCGTCCGGATCGTCGATCCGGCGGCCCAGCATCTGGTAGCCGCCACAGATGCCGAGCACCGGCCGACCGGCCGCTGCGTGCGAGGCCACCGCCCGGTCCAGGCCCTGCGCGCGCAGCCAGGCCAGGTCGGCGACCGTCGCCTTCGAGCCGGGCAGGACGACGAGGTCGACGTCGGTGAGCCGCGAGGGCTCGGTGACGTAGCGGACGGCGACGCCGGGTTCGGCGGCCAGCGCGTCGACGTCGGTGCCGTTGGAGACGCGCGGCAGGCGGACCACGGCCACGCGGAGCCAGTCCCGCCCGTGCGGAGCGGCCGGGCGACCCACCACGCCGTCGGCGACATGTCCGAGCGAGTCCTCGGCATCGAGCCACAGGTCGGGCGCGAACGGCACGACGCCGAGCGTCGGGCGCCCGGTCATCGCGCGCAGCTGGTCGAGGCCGGGCGCGAGCAGGGCCGGGTCGCCGCGGAACTTGTTGACGACCCAGCCGGCGATCAGCGCCTGGTCTGCCGCCTCGAGGACGGCGAGCGTGCCGAAGAGGTGGGCCAGCACCCCGCCGCGGTCGATGTCGCCGACCACGACGACCGGCAGGTCCGCGGCGCGCGCCAGCCCCATGTTGGCGATGTCGGTCGCGCGCAGGTTGATCTCGGCGGGCGAGCCGGCGCCCTCGCAGACCACGACGTCGTGCTCGGCGCGCAGCGCCGCGAGCGACGAGGTGACGACCTCGAGCAGCGCGGCCTTGCGCGCGCGGTAGTCCCGCGCGGACACCGTCCCGTCGACGACGCCGCGCACGACGACCTGCGAGGTCCTGTCGCTGCCCGGCTTGAGCAGCACCGGGTTGAAGGCGACGCTCGGCGCGAGCCCGCACGCCGCGGCCTGCAGCGCCTGGGCGCGCCCGATCTCACCGCCGTCGGCGCACACCACGCTGTTGTTGGACATGTTCTGCGCCTTGAACGGGGCGACGTCCACCCCGCGACGGTGCAGCCAGCGGCAAATCCCGGCCACCAGGACGCTCTTGCCCGCGTCGGAGCCCGTGCCCGCGACCAGCAGCGCCCCTCTCACGCCGGACACGCTCGCACGGACCGCCCCAACGATCGTGATCGCCCGCCGTGCGCCCGGTCACTACGATCCCGGCCATGGACTTCAGCGAGTCCGACTCCGTCGCCGCGGTCGTCGCGAGCCTCGCCGACACCCCCGACCCCCGGACGAGGGAGGTCGTGACCAGTCTCGTCGAGCACCTCCATGCCTTCCTGCGCGACGTGCGCCCGACCCTCGCCGAGTGGGAGCAGGGCATCGCGTTCCTCACCGCGGTCGGGCAGAAGTGCGACGACCACCGCCAGGAGTTCATCCTGCTCTCCGACGTGCTCGGCGCCTCGATGCTCGTCGAGACCATGGAGGCGGCGCGGCAGTCGCAGGAGGCGACCGCATCGACGGTCCTCGGCCCGTTCCACGTCGTCACCAGCCCCGAGCGCGTCCTCGGCGACTCGATCGACCTGCTCGGCGAGGGCCCCGCCTGCCTGGTCGAGGGCACCGTGTCCGACCCCGACGGCACGCCGGTCCCGGGCGCGCGGGTCGACGTCTGGCAGGCCGACGAGAAGGGCGCCTACGACGTGCAGGCCCCCGACACGCAGCCCCTGGGCAACGGGAGGGGCCTGTTCACCACCGACGACGCGGGCCGTTTCTGGTTCCGCACCGTGGTGCCCGCGGCCTACCCGATCCCCACCGACGGCCCGGCCGGCGACCTGCTCCGCGCCACGGCACGCCATCCCTTCCGCCCCGCGCACGTGCACTTCCTCGTCGAGGCGCCGGGCCACGTGCCGCTGACGACGCACGCCTTCGTCGCCGACAGCCCCTACATCGACTCCGACGCGGTCTTCGCGGTGAAGCAGAGCCTCGTGCGCCCCTTCGTCCTCGACGACGACGCCGACACCGCCGCCGCCCACGGGCTGCCGACCCCGTTCCACCACGCCCGCTTCGACATCGTGCTGCAGCCCGTCTGAGGCCTCACCACGACGGCAGGCCGGCCAGCCCGGGCAGGCCGTCGAGGGAGCGCTCGTTCTTCTCGGCGCGGTACGCCCGGAGCTTCTCGGGTGTCCTGCGCTCGGCCCAGGAGTCGAGCAGCTCGCGATCGCCCTCGACCGTCATGCGCGGCACGGCGTAACCGCAGGCGTCCGCGACCCGGGTGACGTCGACGGTGATGACGCCACGCGCCTCCGTCCGCCGCGACGCCAGACCCATCGCGAACGGCTCGAGCGCCTCGTCGAAGCCGTCCTCGCCGCGGGTCACCGACGCGGCCCCGTCCGTGCAGCCGCACGACGTTCGGGGTGCCGGCGAACGAGCAGAACATCACGCAGATCCGCCCGTTCTCGCGGAGGTGCGCGGTGGTCTCGATGCCGCTGGCGGTCATGTCCACGTAGGCGAACGTGTGGTCGTCGAGCACCCCGAACGTCCCGCGCAGACCCTTCGGCGACACGTTGACCAGGCCGTCGCCGTCGAGCGGGGCGGTCGCGACGAAGAACACCGGCTGCTCGCCGATCCACCGCGCCATGCGCGGTTCGATGCGCTCGTAGACCGTGGCCATGCCCGTCACGGTGCCAGAGCGGGGTCAGCCGCGCCGGACGCTGCTGTTCCGCGCCCTGTTGGGCCGGCGGGCGAGGGCGGACCAGTCGGCGCGGTCCGCCACCTCGACCCCCGCGGCCTCGAGCTGGGCGGCGCCGCTCGGGGCACCGACGAAGGTCGGCGGCTCCCGCCAGGCCATCACGACACGCGGGACGCCGGCCGCGAGGATGTGGTCGACGCACGTCCGGGGCCGCGACGCCCGCTGCCCGCAGGGCTCCAGCGAGCAGTACACCGTGGCGGTGGCCAGCCGGGGGTCGGCCGGGTCGACGTCGCGCAGGGCGACCTCCTCGGCGTGATCGACCGGGTCGTCCCGCCGCGACCAGCCGGTGGCCAGCACCTCGCCGGCCGCCGCGACGACCACGCAGCCGACCGAGAACGCCCGCTCGGAGGGCGGGCAGCGCTCGGCGAGCGCGCACGCCTCGGCGAGCCACCGGTCGTCGGCGTCCCCGAAGCGGTGTCGCAGCAGCACGTCCGGGCCGATCGCGCGGGTCTCGACGAGATGCGGTGTCCCGGCGCCGGTGAAGCGCGGCCCCTCGCCGACGAACACCGGGGCGAGCACGCGCTGCAGCTCGTCGACCAGCCCCGCCTCGAGGAACGCCCGCAGCACCGAGGCCCCGCCCTCGACCATGAGCCGCAGGACCCCGCGGGCGGCGAGGTCGGCGAGCACGTCGGCGGGCTCGAGGCTCGACGGCACGACGGTGGCGACGCCACCGAGGTGCGCCCCCACGCCGGGCGGGGCGTAGACGAGCCGCTCGGCGTCGCCCGCGGTGAAGAACGACGCCCACGGGTCGAGCGCCCCGGTCCGGGTCAGCGTCACCTTGGTCGGGTGCGCGGGCAGCCCCGCCGCGGTCCGGGCGGCCCGCCGGGCGGCGGAGCGCACCAGCAGGCGCGGGTCGTCGCTGCGGATCGTGCCCGCGCCCACGAGGATCGCGTCGACCCCCGCGCGCTCGGCGTCCACGCGGTCGAGGTCGGCGGGCCCGGAGAGCACGAGACGGCGGTCGGTCGTGTCGTCGAGGAACCCGTCCAGCGACGTCGCCACCGACGCCAGCACGTGCACGGGGTTCACGGGACGGTCAGGATCTCGCTGCCCGTGTCGGTCACGAGGATGGTGTGCTCGAACTGCGCGGTGTGCGACTTGTCCTTGGTGGTCACGGTCCAGCCGTCGTCCCAGACGTCGTAGTCGACGGCGCCCCGGGTGATCATGGGCTCGATCGTGAACGTCATGCCGGTCTCGAGCATCTCGTGGCGGTTCGGGTCGTCGTAGTGCACGACGACCAGCCCGGAGTGGAATGCGCGCCCGATCCCGTGGCCGGTGAAGTCGCGGACGACCCCGTACCCGAAGCGCTTGGCGTAGGCCTCGATGACCCGCCCGACGACGTTGAGCTCGCGGCCGGGCTTCACCGCCTTGATCGCGCGCAACGTGGCCTCGCGGGTGCGCTCGACGAGCAGCCGGTCCTCCTCGTCGACCTCGCCGGCGAGGAAGGTGGCGTTGGTGTCGCCGTGGACGCCGCCGATGAACGCCGTGACGTCGATGTTGACGATGTCGCCGTCGTCGATGACCGTCGAGTCCGGGATGCCGTGGCAGATGACCTCGTTGAGCGAGACGCAGCACGACTTGGGGAAGCCGCGGTAGCCCAGCGTCGACGGGTAGGCGTCGTGGTCGAGCAGGAACTCGTGGACCACGCGGTCGACGTCGTCGGTGGTGGCCCCCGGCTTCACGGCCTCGCCGCCGGCCTGCAGCGCCTGCGCGCCGATCCGCCCGGCCACCCGCATCAGTTCGATGATCTCCGGGGTCTGCACCCAGGGATCCGTGGAACGGGTGGGGGCGGGCCTGCCCACGTACTCGGGGCGGGGGATCTGGGGCGGCACCGGGCGCATGGGGGTCTGCTGCCCGGGACGCAGGGGGGCGCGGACCGGCATGACACAAGCCTAGCCCGATCAGGCCGAGCCGCCCGGACGGTCGTCGACCGCCCGGGGGCCCGGCGCGACCCCGCTCAGCGGGCCCGGACGACCGAGCGGAAGTACTCGTTCGCGGGCGGCTGGAAGGCGAACCAGATGGCGGCGGCCATGACCAACCACTGAGCGATCGAGAAGACGAGCGACACGGCGGGGACCTCCGCGCCTGCGCCGGAGAGCAACACGAACCCCCCCACACCGAGCACGAGGCCGAGGACGGCGAGGACGGTCAGGGTGATCCGGGCCCAGTTCGCCCCCTCGAGCATCTTGCGGGCGAACAGGGCCAGCAGCACGAGCCCGACTCCCCCCACCCCTACGGAACCGCGCCCCGGCCCTGTCGTGGAGACCAAGGTGACGATCAGGCTGATCAGACCGATCCCGACCGCCGTCATCCACAGCACGAACGACGTGCGCACCGCCTGCGGGACAGCCCGCAGCAACCCGCCCATGGACCGTGCATCTCCTGTAGCCATCTCGATCTCCGTCCGTCGCTCCCAGTGAGTCGGGAGTTGGACGCCACGGAGGGGACGAATGTTCCGTCTCGGGAGGAGTGGGTCGCGGGTCGTCATTCCGCCCGCTGCGGCGACGTCCCCCGCGCTCCGACGAGACGGGCCAGACCCCGCCAGCCGAGGAGCAGCACCCCGAGCGAGACCGTCGCCACGATCGCGAAGGACAGCGGCAGCCGCTCGTACAGCACGGCGCGCAGGGCCAGCCCGACGACGACCGCGCCGGCCCAGGTGATCAGTCCGGAGCGCCACGCGAGCGGCGCGCGCCAGGACCGGGCGACGAGCGCGCCGACGCCGGCGCCGAGGGCGAAGGGCGCGGCGGTGAGCAGGGTGCCGGTGAGGTCCTCGGCGTGGCTCGCGCGTCCGATCGCGGCGAACACGAGCACCGCGAGCAGGTCGAGGGCGAGCAGGGCGGGACGCGGCATCAGCACCACCCCCGATCAGAACAGCACGGTCGCGAACGAACCGACCTGAGCGAAACCGACGCGCTCGTAGGCGCGGCGGGCCGGGGTGTTGTAGGCGTTGACGTAGAGGCTGGCGATCCGCCCGGCGCGCACGAGGTGGTCGACGACGGCGGCCGTGCCGGACTGGCCGAGCCCGCGCCCGCGCCACTCCGGGTGCACCCAGACGCCCTGGATCTGGCCGACCCGCGACGACAGCGCGCCGATCTCGGCCTTGAACACGACCTCGCCGCCCTCGAACCGGACGAACGCGCGCCCCGCGGAGATGAGCTCGGCGACCCGGGCGCGGTAGCCGGTGCCCCCGTCGCCGAGGCGGGGGTCGACGCCGACCTCCTCCAGGAACATCGCGATGGCCGCCGGGAGGTAGCGCTCGATCTCGTCCGGGCGGGCCTGCCGCACCGCCCGGTCCGGGGGGACGGCCGGGTTGGCGTCGGTGGCCATCAGGGGCTGGTCGGGGCGCACCTCGCGGGCGTCGCTCCAGTGCTCGCTCAGGTCGTCCCACAGCGGCAGGACCAGCTCGCGGCGACCGACCAGCGACGAGCAGGCGCGGCGCTGCCGGCGGGCCCGGTCGGCGAAGTGACGCACCGCCGAGCGCTCCCCGCGCAGCGGCACCAGGTTCGCGCCCGAGAAGCAGAGCCCGTCGAGGCGACCGCCGACCCCCCACAGCTCGCCGCCCAGGCGCCAGGGCTCGACCCCGACCATCTCGACGCGCGAGGCGACCATGCAGGACGCCACGGGATCGGCATCGAGGGCGCTCCGCACCTTCGACCGGTCCCGGTCGTCGAGCAGCCGCGCACCGGCGGTACGGAGCACCACCTCAGCCTGCCACGTCCGCTCGGCCCGGGGCAGACGTGTTCCTCACTGGGAGACTCAGACGAGGGCCGGGCGCTCCCAGTCCCGTCCGAGCACGTGGTGGTCGAGGAACGCCCACACCGTGCGGTACCAGAGGGCGGCGTCGCCCGGTTTGAGGACCCAGTGGTTCTCGTCGGGGAAGTACAGGAACTGCGAGGGCACCCCGCAGCGCTGCAGGTCGTACCAGAGCCGCAGGCCCTCCCCGATCGGCACGCGGTAGTCCTTGTCACCGTGGATCACCAGCATCGGCGTGCGGATCGACCGCACGTGCCGGTGCGGCGAGTGGGCCGCGTAGCGCTCGGCGTCGTCGAGCGGGTCGCCCCACTCGCGCATCCAGTGGAACGAGGCGTCGGTGGTGCCGACGAACCCGTCGAGGTGCCAGATGCTGGCGTGGGTGACGATCGCGGCGAAGCGGTCGGTGTGCCCGGCGACCCAGTTGGCCATGTAGCCCCCGAACGAGCCCCCCATCGCGGCGACGCGGGTCTCGTCCACGTCGTCGCGCGCGAGCGCCGCGTCGGTCATCGTCATGAGGTCGGTGTAGGGCAGCTCGCCCCACGCACCGGTCGCCGGGTCGAGGAACTCCTGGCCGTAGCCGGTCGACAGGCGGGGGTCGGGCAGCAGCACGGCCCACCCGCGCGCGGCCATCAGCCACGGGTTCCAGCGCCACGACCAGGCGTTCCAGCTGCTCAGCGGTCCGCCGTGGATCCACAGCACCAGCGGCGCGCGGGACGTCGCCGACGCGCCGCCGGGCAGCACGAGCCACGAGCGCAGCGCCGTGCCGTCCGCGGCCGTGGCGTGCACCTCGGTGAGCGTGCCGGGCAGCGGGTCGATCTCGGTGACCCCGCGCAGGACGATCGGATCCTGGTCGGGGGTCGCCGGGTCGAGCCGCACCGGGGTCGGCGGGGCGTCCACCGCCGCGCGCAGCGCGTACAGCGCCGAGCCGTCGGGTGCCGCGACGAGGTCGGAGTAGGCCCCCGAGCGGGTCAGCCGGGTCACGGTGCCGTCGGTGATCGACACCCGCAGCACCGGGGCGTGCCCCGCCTCGTCGACCAGGACGTGGACGACGTCCCCCGACGGCGCGCCCACGACGCCGTGCACCTGCCACGCGCCCTCGGCCAGGACGTCGACCTCGCGCCCGTCCTCCAGCGACCGCGCCCGCAGGGTGTGCGCCATCCCCCGGCCCGGGCGCGGGTGGCGCTCGCGCACCCAGAGCAGCCAGCGGCCGTCCGGGGTGATCACCGGGGCCTCGTGGTCGTGACCGGGCTCGTCGGCGACGACGGTGCGCGCGCCGGCAGCGCCGTCCGCCCCGGCGATGGACAGCTCGAGACGCCGGCGCAGCGCCGCCGGGTCGCCCGCGTCGGGGCGCTCGAGCACGAGCGCCACCGTCCGGCCGTCGGGGCTCAGCGCGCTGCCGCCGTACCGGTCCTCGGGACCGGGCGCGACGTGTTCGGGCTCGGAGTAGCGGGCGTCCGGGTCGGCCGGAATCCGGCGGGGCGCAGCGCTGCAGGTGCGGGCGCCCGGGGCCGAGGTCGTGGTCCCAGAAGCGCACCGGGAACTGCTCGTGCAGCCGCGCCGACACCGCGGCGGCCTCGCGCGCCTCGCGCTGGGCGGTTGCCGTCTCGGTGCTGCCGCCCGCCGGCTGCGGCGTCACCAGCGTCAGCGTGCCGGCGTCGCGGGCGACCGCGAAGCCGCTGACCCCGCCCGGGCGCTCGGCCACCGGCCGGGCCTCGCCGCCGGCCGCGGGCAGCATCCACAGCGCGGCACGCTCGTCGCCGGCGGCGCCGTTCGCGTCCTCGGCCGCCGCCGGGTCGGCGCGCCGGGAGGTGAACAGCAGGTCGCCGGCCGGGGTGAACGACGCCGACGACTCCCCCGCCGCCGACCGGGTCAGCCGCCGGGCCGCCCGCTCGCCGCTCGGGTCGATCTCCCACAGCGACGTGCCGTAGGACTTCCTGTCCGCCGAGAGCTCGGAGACGGTGGTGACCAGCCGGGTGCCGTCCGGGGACAGCGTCAGGCCGGAGCAGCGGCGGGTGGCGGCGTAGGCGTCGAGGTCGTCGAACGTGGACACGACGTCGATCAGACCACGGATCGGCGACCCGGCGAGCGCCGAGGGGCCGTCACGGCGACGGGGCCGGCTCCCTCGACCGCGCGGGCGTGACGACGGCGCCCAGCGAGGCGAGGTCGTCGGCCAGCCACCCCAACCACCCCCACGCGTCGACCAGACGCAGGACCCGGACGGGATGGCCACGCCGGCCCGGCGCGTCCGCGACCGCCCGCAGCGCGGCGTCGAGGAAGTCCGGGGGTGGCGCGGGGACGTCGACCGTGCCGTCGGCCGTGGCGAGACGGCGGGCCACCGCGCGGTAGCCCTCGACGATGACGCGCGCGTCCCGCTCCAGGCGCGCGACGAGATCGGGCCAGGTCGGTTCCGCCGCCGCGGGGTCGGGAGCGCCCTGGCCGTCCAGGGCGGCCCGGGCGCCACGGGACGCGCGGTGCACGACGCCGAGGACGGTGAACCAGTCGACGTCCTCCTCGTGACGCAGACGGCGCTCCGAGCGGTACTGCAGGAACGTCGGCTCGAACAGCAGGATCTCGCGATCGGTGGCCCGCAGCCGGTCCTCGACGTCCGCGCGGGCGCCCGTGCCGGCGAGCCAGGCGACCGACGCCGCGAGCAGGTCGGCCGCCGCGCGCAGGCAGCGGGCCGCGTCGCGGCGGACCTCGGCGTGGCCGCCGGCAGGCCACACCGCGGCGCCGACCCCGATCCCCACGAGCGCACCCACGACCACGTCGAGCAGCCGCACCTCGGCGAGCGCCGGCCCCGCGGGCCCGAGCTGGGCGAACAGCGCGGCCACCAGGACCGTGAAGCACGCCTGTCCCGCGATCACCCCGAGCACCGGGCCCGCGACCACGGACCCGAAGCACAGGACGGGGAAGAGCACCGCGTAGACCGCCGCGTCCGGGCCCACGACGGCGAGCAGCCCGGCGGCGACCAGCGCGCCCGCCGTCGTCCCGACGATCGCCGGCACCAGCGACGCGCGCGTCGTGGACACCGAGGTCCGCATCAGCGTCAGCGTGGCCAGCAGCACCCACAGGCCGTGGGCGAGGTCGAACTCGCCCGCCACCCACCGGGCGAGCGCGAGCCCGACCCCCAGACGCACGGCGTTCTGCAGGTAGACCGACCGCGGCGAGAGGTGGGCGCGGACGCGACGCCACCACAGCGTCCGGGGTCGCGCGGTGGTCCACCAGGCGAGCTCGCCCGGCGCAGGCGCCCGGGAGCGCCCCCGCGGGTCGACGACGACCCGCGCCGACTGCACGACCACCCGCTGCTCGGACACGACGTGCTCGACCGCGACCGCGGTGCGGGCGAGGTCGACGGCCTCCGCGTCGCCGTGGATCGTCGCGACCCAGGCCAGCCGCTGCCGCGTGTAGGCGTCGCGCGCGGCATCGAGGTCCGCGGGATCGGGCAGGGCGCCCCGCCCGCGCAGCGCCTCCCCCGTGCGGCCCAGGGACGACGCCGCGCTGGTCAGCGGGCCCTCGGCCGCCGTCTCGTGTCCCGGAGCCGCGTCGTCCCGTGCCGCGAGGGCCTCGATCCGGCCCCGCACGGCGCGCAACGCACCACCGAGGTGCGCGAGGCCGCGCTCCCGCGCGCCCGGGCCGGTCGGACGTTCCTCCCAGGGGGTCGCGAGCAGGCGCAGCCGGTCCGCGGCACGGCCGGCGGCGGCACGGCGCGCGGCGAGGTCGCCGGAGCCGGTGGTCATCGTGTGCAGGACGGCCGCGAGCGCGCGGGCCGCGGCGGCGGCGCGCCACGCGTAGGGACGCGGAGGTCGCGGAGGCCAGAGCAGGCGGTCGCCGACGGCCAGCAACCCCATCCCGAGGGCGAGACCGAGCACCCGCGACGGCAACGTGTCCGGGGCGTAGGGCGGGAAGGAGGGCAGGATGTAGAGCAGCTGCAGGCCGTTCGCCACCCCGGCCGCGCGCGGGCCGCCGATCGGCAGGAACGCGATCACCACGCCGACCGCCAGCATGCCAGCGGTGGCCGCCCACGTGCTCACCGACAGCAGCGAGCCCACCGTCACGAGGACCGTGCCCGCGCCGAAGCAGAGCATGAGCGTCCGGGTGCGCTCACCCGGCTCGCCGACGACCTGCGACAGCACGCCGAAGCCGATCGCGCCGAACACCGCGTAGACCGCGGCGACGGGATCCCCGAGGGCGTAGCGGCAGACCATGAACGCCGCGGTGGCGACGACGGCCACCCGGAGCCCCCGCCGGCTCGCCGTCAGACCCGGATCGCGGCGCAGGAGCCAGCGCAGCCCTCGACGGACGATCACGGCACGAGTGTGCAGCCCCGCGCCGTCGGTGCCCAGGTGTCCTGCGGACACGGGTACGACGGGTCCCTAGCCGACGGTGACCGTGGGTGCGCCGCCCGCGACCCCGCCCGCCAGCTCGTCGGCGGACCCGGCCTCCTCCGCGAGGCGCATGGCCTCCTCGATGAGGGTCTCGACGATCTGCGCCTCGGGAACGGTCTTGATGACCTCGCCCTTGACGAAGATCTGGCCCTTGCCGTTGCCGGAGGCGACGCCGAGATCGGCGTCGCGCGCCTCGCCCGGGCCGTTGACCACGCAGCCCATCACCGCCACGCGCAGCGGGACCTCCATGCCCTCGAGGCCCGCGGTCACCTCCTCGGCGAGCGTGTAGACGTCGACCTGCGCGCGCCCGCAGGACGGGCACGACACGATCTCGAGCTTGCGCGGGCGCAGGTTCATCGACTCGAGGATCGAGAGCCCGACGCGGACCTCCTCGATCGGCGGGGCCGAGAGGGACACGCGGATCGTGTCACCGATGCCGCGGCTCAACAGCGCGCCGAAGGCCGTGGCCGACTTGATGGTGCCCTGGAACGTCGGGCCGGCCTCGGTGACGCCGAGGTGCAGGGGGTAGTCGCACTGCGCGGCGAGCAGCTCGTAGGCGCGCACCATCGTCACCGGGTCGTGGTGCTTCACCGAGATCTTGATGTCGTGGAAGTCGTGCTCGGCGAACAGCGACGCCTCCCACAGGGCCGACTCGACCAGCGCCTCGGGCGTGGCCTTGCCGTACTTCGCGAAGATGCCCGGTTCGAGCGAGCCCGCGTTGACACCGATCCGGATCGGCGTGCCCGCGTCCTTGGCGGCACGCGCGATCTCGCCGACCTTGTCGTCGAAGCGCTTGATGTTGCCCGGGTTCACGCGCACCGCCGCGCAGCCGGCGTCGATCGCGGCGAAGACGTACTTCGGCTGGAAGTGGATGTCGGCGATGACGGGGATGTTCGACTTCTTCGCGATCGCGGGCAGCGCCTCGGCGTCGTCGGCGCTGGGCACCGCGACACGGACGATGTCGCACCCCGCCGCGGTGAGCTCGGCGATCTGCTGCAGCGTCGCGTTGACGTCGGAGGTCAGTGTGGTGGTCATCGACTGCACCGACACCGGGTGGTCGCTGCCGACACCGACGCCGCCGACGTCGAGCTGACGGGTCGTGCGGCGTGGCGCGAGGACCGCGGGGGCTTCGGGCAGGCCGAGGTCGATGGTCATTGCTCTCCCGTGCTGGAGGACCTGACCACTCCAGTGTCCTACAGCGATCGGCCCCCCGCCGGTAGGCCGCCGTGTCCTTGACCTCTACAACCCCAGGTCGATCGGGTTGACGATGTCGGCGACGATCACGAGCAGGCCGTAGGCCATGATCACCGCCGCGAACCCGACGCCGATCGGCATGAGGCGCGCGAGGTCGACCGGGCCGGGGTCGGGGCGCCCGCGCAGGCGCGCGAGGCGCTTCTTCCCCGCCTCCCACAGCGCCGGGAGGATGTGCCCGCCGTCCAGCGGCAGGATCGGCAGCAGGTTGAGCAGGAACAGCGAGAGGTTGACCGCGGCGAGCAGGTTGAGGAACGTCGCGATCTCGATACCGACCGGCTGCTGGGCCTCGAGCACCTGCCCGCCCATCACCGACACGCCGACGACGCTGACCGGCCCGTTGACGTCCCGCTGCTCGCCGAGGAACACCGCGCCGAACAGCGCCGGGACCTTCTGCGGCAGCCGGGCGATGGCGTGCACCGAGCCGACCAGCAGCTCCCCCGCACGGTCGGCGACCTGACCGATGTCCTGGCGGACCACGGGTTGGATCGGTTCGAGACCCAGGAAGGACGCGGTGACGTAGCGCGGCTCCGCGCCCAGCGGGGTGTCGAGGTCGGGCAGCTGGTTCTCGATGAGGGTCGGCATCAGGGTCACCTGCGTGCCGGCGCGGTCGACGACGACCGGCACCGTGCCCCGGGTGGTGCGGATCGCCTGCTGCAGCGACGGCCAGTCGGGATAGGCCTGCCCGTCGAAGCTCACGATCCGGTCGCCGGGCCGGAAGCCGGCCTGTGCGGCGGGGGTCAGCGGCGCACCGGGCGGGCAGCCGGGCCCGCGGGCCTGCGAGGCGGGCACGACGCACTGGTTGACCGCGTTGACCACCGGCTGCGGGGTCGCGACGCCGAAGCCCATGAGGACGACGGCGAACAGCGCCATCGCGAGGATCAGGTTCATGAACGGCCCGGCGAACATCACGACGATCCGCTGCCAGGGCTTGCGGGTCCAGAACTGGCGGGTCTCGTCGCCGGCCTCGAAGTCGCGCACGGAGTCGGCGCGGACGTCGTCGATCATCCCCTGGAAGGGGCCGGACCGGCGGCTGCGCCCGACCGTCTCGCCCGGCGCGGGCGGGATCATCCCGATCATCCGGATGTAGCCGCCGAGCGGGACGAGCTTCACCCCGAAACGGGTCTCACCGACCACGCGCGACAGCACGACCGGTCCGAACCCGACCATGAACTCGGGCACGCGGACCCCGAACAGGCGCGCGGTCGAGAAGTGCCCGAGCTCGTGCCAGGCGATCGACAGCAGCAGTCCGAGCGCGAAGAGCACGATCCCGACGACCAGCATCACGGGCGCCGACGGTAGTCGCCCCGCTATGTGCCGCGTGTGGGCCCCGGGGCGGGCACCCCGGCGAGCCGTTCGGCGGCGTGCGCGCGCGCCCAGGACTCGGCGGCGAGGACGTCGTCGACGGTGTCCGGGTCGCGCACCCACTGCTCGGCGTCGGCGAGCACCTCGGCGAGGGTCTCGTCGATGCGGGTCCACGCGCAGCGACCGGCCAGGAAGGCGGCCACGGCCTCCTCGTTGGCGGCGTTGAACACCGCGGGCAGGCACCCCCCCACGACCCCGGCGGCCCGGGCGAGGCCGAGCGCGGGGAAGGCCTCGTCGTCGAGCGGCTCGAAGGTCCAGGTGGTCGGGTCCGCGAAGGTCTCCGGCGCGCCCGCTCCGGCCAGGCGCTCGGGCCAGCCGAGGGCGAGCGCGATGGGCAGGTGCATGTCCGGGGGGCTCACCTGCGCGATCGTCGCGCCGTCGGTGAACGTCACCATCGAGTGGACCATCGACTGCGGGTGCACGACGACGTCGATGAGGTCGTAGGGGACGCCGAAGAGCAGGTGCGCCTCGATGAGCTCGAGCCCCTTGTTGACCATGGTCGAGGAGTTCAGGGTGACCACCGGGCCCATCGCCCAGGTCGGGTGCGCCAGCGCGTCGTCGACCGTGACCCCGGCGAGCTCGTCGCGCCGCCGCCCGCGGAACGGTCCGCCGGACGCGGTGAGGACCAGGCGCGCGACCTCCTCGGCACGCCCCGCACGCAGGCACTGTGCGAGCGCGGAGTGCTCCGAGTCCACCGGGACGATCTGGCCCGGCGTCGCGGCGCGGGTCACCAGCGGGCCGCCGGCGACCAGCGACTCCTTGTTGGCCAGCGCGAGGGTCGCTCCCGCCGCCAGTGCGGCCAGGGTCGGGCGCGAGCCCGCGGGAGCCGTCGACGGCGTTGAGCACGACGTCGGCCTCGCGCGCGGCGAGCTCGGTCGCCGCGTCCGGCCCGGCCAGGACCTCGACCCCCCGGCCGACCGCGTCGCGCACCGCCGCGGCGGCCGACGCGTCGGCCACGGCCACGGTCGTGACGCCGAACTCGGCGACCTGCGCGGCGAGCAGCTCCGGGCGCCCGCCGCCGGCCGAGAGTCCCGTGATCACGAAGCGCTCCGGGTGCGCGCGCACCACGTCGAGGGCCTGGGTGCCGATCGAGCCGGTGGCCCCGAGCAGGGCCAGGCGACGGGGCGCGGCAGCGGGAGCGGCGGTCATCACGGCTCATCATCACGGCTGTCGCCGTCCGGGGCGGTAGGTTGGGCGCCCGCACCACGCCTGCCCCGACCGCGACCCGGAGGAGATGCCCCGTGGCCTCGAGCAGCCCCGCCCAGCGCTCGGACGGCTCGCACGGCTCCGACGCCCACGGCGCCGTCGCCCACCGCGACGACGCCGCGGTGGTGGTCAACGGCGTGTCCTCGGACGAGGAGCCCTCGGTCGAGTGGGGCTGGCACGGCCACTACCCCAAGGTCGCGCGCTTCGCCGGCTTCCTGGTCGCCGCGGTCTGCCTGGTCATGCTCTTCGGCAACCACGTCGGGCAAGCAGGAGGACATCTGGCTGGTCGTGATCGCCATCGCCTTCGCGGCCCTGTCGATCGGCGCGATCGTGCGGGCGCGCACGTCCTGGCGGCGCTGATACACCTTTCCGTCACGTCGCCGGGTGAGGCGACGGTCCGCGGGTCCATGATGGCGCCCGTGGGGACCCCGACCGAGACGCCGGACACACCGACGAGCCGTGGCCCGGCCACGACGAACGCCCCGCGCGTGCCCTCGGGGCTGCGCCGCTGGCTCCTCGACGGCCTGACCGACCGCTCCAGCCGCCACTCCGGTCCCTACGCCCGCCCGGCCGCCGAACACGAGGGCAAGTCGTGGTGGCGGGTCATGTGCCTGACCGGCGTCGACTACTTCTCCACCCTCGGCTACCAGCCGGCCGTGGCGGCTCTGGCCGCCGGCCTGATCTCGCCGATCGCGACGCTGGTCCTCGTGGTGATCACCCTCGGCGGGGCGCTGCCCATCTACCGGCGCGTGGCCCGCGAGAGCCCGCACGGCGAGGGCTCCATCTCGATGCTCGAGCGGGTGCTCTCGTTCTGGTGGAGCAAGCTGCTCGTGCTGGTGGTGCTCGGGTTCGCGGTGACCGACTTCGTCATCACGATCACGCTGTCGACCGCCGACGCCACCGCCCACCTGGTGGAGAACCCGCTGGTGGGAAGCCCCCTCCAGGGCTGGGAGGTGCCGATCACCGTCGGGCTGGTGCTCCTGCTCGGGGTCGTGTTCCTGCTCGGCTTCTCCGAGGCGGTCGGGATCGCCGTCGTCGTCGTCGGGACCTTCCTGGCCCTGAACGTCGTGGTCGTGGTCGGCTCACTGGTGCGCGTGGTGACCGAGCCGGACCTCGTCGCCGACTGGAGTACGGCGCTGACCACGCAGAACAGCAACCCCTTCATGATCGTCGCGATCGCGCTGATCGTGTTCCCGAAGCTCGCGCTCGGTCTGTCCGGGTTCGAGACCGGCGTGGCGGTGATGCCGCTGGTGCGGGGCGCGCCGAGCGACACTCACGAGAACCCCGCGGCGAGGATCGCCGGCACCCGGCGCCTGCTCACCACCGCCGCCCTGATCATGAGCACGTTCCTGCTGACGTCCAGCATCTCGACGACGATCCTGATCCCGCAGGCCGAGTTCCAGCAGGGCGGGCAGGCGAACGGGCGCGCGCTGGCCTACCTCGCCCACGAGCAGTTCGGCGACACCTTCGGCACCGTCTACGACGCCTCGACGATCGCGATCCTCTGGTTCGCGGGCGCCTCGGCGATGGCCGGCCTGCTCAACCTGGTCCCCCGCTACCTGCCGCGCTTCGGGATGGCGCCGTCCTGGGCGCGTGCGGTCCGCCCGATGGTGCTGGTGTTCACGGCCATCGGCGTCTTCGTGACGATCGCCTTCGACGCCGACGTCGACTCCCAGAGCGGCGCGTACGCCACCGGCGTGCTGGTCCTGATCACCTCGGCCGCGGTCGCGGTGACGCTGTCCGCGCACCGCCACGGCCAGCGGGGGGCGACGGTCGGGTACGGCGTCGTGGCCCTCGTCTTCGTCTACACCACGGTCGCCAACATGATCGAGCGCCCGGAGGGCCTGAAGATCGGGCTGGTCTTCGTGGCGGCCATCTTCGCGGTCTCGTTCGCGTCGCGGGCGCTGCGCTCGTTCGAGGTGCGCATCAGCGAGGTCCGCCTCGACGACACCGCGAACCGCATCGTGCGCGAGGCCCACGAGAGCGACCCCGAGTCGGCCATCCGGCTGATCGCCAACGAGCCCGACCGGCGCGACCGGGCCGAGTACGCCGAGAAGGAGCTCGAGGAACGCGCCGACCACCACATCCCCACCGACGACACGGTGATCTTCGTGGAGATCACCGTCGACGACCCGTCGAACTTCGAGGCCGAGCTGGCCGTGGTCGGCGAGGAGCGCCACGGCTACCGCATCCTGCGGGCCCGCAGTGCCACGGTGCCCAACGCCATCGCCGCCCTGCTGCTGCACCTGCGCGACGAGACCGACCGCGTGCCGCACGTCTACTTCGAGTGGAGCGAGGGCAGCCCGGCGACGGGTCTGGCGCGCTATCTGCTGTTCGGCGTGGGCGAGGTCGCCCCGGTGACCCGCGAGGTGCTCCGCGAGGCCGAGCCCGACCCGACCCGGCGGCCCGCGGTCCATGTGGGGTGACGCCTACACCGGCGACGCCGGGATGTCGGCCTGGACCGCCTGGGCCGCCTTGCGGGCGGCGACGAGGACGGCGTCCCAGACCGGGGAGAACGGCGGGGCGTAGGAGAGATCCATGAAGGTCATCTCCTCGACGGTCATGCCGTTCCAGATCGCCGTGGCGAAGACGTCGATGCGCTTGGCCGATCCCGCGCGCCCGACGATCTGCGCGCCGAGCAGGCGGCCGGTGCGCTGCTCGGCGAGGACCTTGACCGTCATCTTCTCCGCGGCCGGCCAGTAGCCCGCCGTGGTGGTCGACTCGACGGTCGCGGTGACGTAGCCGAAGCCGGCCGCGGTCGCTTCGGCCTCGCCCAGACCGGTGCGGCCGATCTCGAGGTCACAGACCTTGCTGATCGCGGTGCCGATGACGCCGGGGAACGCGCCGTAGCCGCCGGCGAGGTTGGTGCCGATGATGCGGCCGTGCTTGTTGGCGTGGGTGCCCAGCGCGATGTTCACCCCCTGCCCGGAGAGCCGGTGCCTCACCTCGACGCAGTCGCCGCCTGCCCAGACGTTCTCCTGGCCGACGACGCGCATCCGGACGTCGGTGACGATGCCGCCGGAGCGCCCGGTCGTCAGGCCCGCCTCCCGCGCCAGCGTCGCGTTCGGCTTCACGCCGAGCCCGAGGACGACGATGTCGGCCGGCGAGCACGGTCTGGCCGTCGTCCCCCGCGCGGACCGCCCGCACCCGGCCGTCCTCGCCGACGTCGAAGCCGTGCACGGTGGTCCCGGTCAGCACGGTGATGCCCATGCCCTCCATCGCCTCGCGGATCAGGGCGCCCATGTCCGGATCGACCTGGGTGAACGGCTCGGGGGCCATGGTCCAGGATCGTGGTCTCCAGACCGCGGTTGACCATCGCCTCGGCCATCTCGACCCCGATGTAGCCCGCCCCGACGACCACGGCGCGCCGGCGGTCGCCGTCGGCCATGTCCTTGACGATCGCCTCGCCCTGCTCGAGGGACTGGACCCCGAAGATGCCCTCGGCGTCGACCCCGTCCAGCGGCGGGACGGTGGGCACGGCGCCGGTGGCGAGGACGAGCTCGTCGTAGGACAGGTCCTCGGTCGAGCCGTCGTCGACGCCGCGCACCGACACGGTCTGCTTCTCGAGGTCGATCGCGGTGGCCTCGGTCCGCATCCGCACGTCGATCCCGGCCTCGCGGTGCTGCTCGGGGGTCCGGGCGATGAGCTGGTCGCCGTCGGCCACGTCGCCGGCGATCCAGTACGGGATGCCGCAGGCCGAGTACGAGGTGTAGTGCCCGCGCTCGACGACGACGACCTCCACCTCCCCCGGCTGGGCGTGGCGCAGGGCGGTGTTCGCCGCCGACATGCCGGTGGCGTCGCCCCCGACGACGACGATGCGCGTGCTCATGCCGGTGTGCCCTTCCGCTGCGGTATACGGTCCACGCCGTGGCCGACGAGACCCACCTGGAGGTCGACGGCCGCCGTGTGCGGCTGTCCCACCCGGACAGGGTGTACTTCTCGGCGCGGGGGGAAACGAAACTCGATCTCGCGCGCTACTACCTCGCGGTCGGCGACGGGATCGTCAACGCCCTGCGCAACCGGCCGTGCATGATGCACCGGTTCCCCACCGGCGTCGACGGCGAGAAGGTGCACCAGAAGCGCCTGCCGAAGGGCGCCCCGGACTGGGTGTCGACGGTCCGCGTGACCTTCCCCCGCTACAACCGCACCGCCGACGAGCTGTGCGTGCAGAGTGTCGCCGACGTGGTCTGGGCGGTGCAGATGTCGACGGTGGAGTTCCACCCCTGGAACACCCGCGCCGACGACGTCGAGACCCCCGACGAGTGGCGCATCGACCTCGACCCGATGCCCGGGGTCGGCATCGACCTCGTGCGCCGGGTCGCCGGCGTGGCGCGCGAGGTCCTCGACGACCTCGGCGCCGAGGGCTTCCCGAAGACCTCCGGCGGCAACGGCCTGCACGTCTACGTCCGCGTGCGCCCGGAGCACTCCTTCACCGAGGTCCGTCGCGCCGCGCACGCCTTCGCCCGCGAGGTCGAGCGCCGCGCGCCCGACCTGGTCACCACGGCCTGGTGGCGCAAGGACCGGGAGCCCGGCACCGTCTTCGTCGACTACAACCAGAACACCCGCGACCACACCATCGCCTCGGCGTACTCCGTGCGCGGCACCCCCGAGGGCCGGGTCTCCGCCCCGCTGCGCTGGGACGAGGTCGCCGACGCCGAGCCCGGCGACTTCACCATCGCGACGATGCCCGCGCGCTACGCCGAGCTCGGCGACCTGCACGCGGACATCGACCAGGCGGTGTTCGACCTGCAGCCGTTGCTGGAGTGGGCCGACCGCGACGGGGTCTAGCGAGCTCCCCGGGCCAGGACCAGGCAGAACGGGTGGCCGGTCGGGTCGAGGAAGACCCGGAACGACTCACCGGGCTGGGTCTCGGCCTTCTGCGCCCCGGCCGCGAGCGCCTGCTCCTCGCCGGCGTCGAGATCGTCGACCTCCAGGTCGAGATGGAACCGTTGCGGGTGGGCGCCGTCCGGCCACGTCGGCGGCGTCAGGTCCGGCACGAGCTGGAACGCGAGGGTGACGACGCCGTCGGCCTCCCCCTCGAGCTGCACCCAGTCCGGGGAGGACGCGGCAGCGCTCGACCTCGAGGCCGAGCAGGGCGCCGTAGAACGCCGCGGAGCGCTCCGGGTCGGGGGTGTCGAGGACGGTGAGCTGGAGCCGCATGCCCTCCAGGGTGCCGGAGCGGTCAGCGTGCGTGGGCGAGCGTCGCCGTTCCCCCGGAGGCCGCGGTCAGCACGATCTGGTTCCCGGCCGGCAGGACCAGGGCGGCGCCGACGGGCACGACGACCGGACCCCCGTCGTGACGCACCGTGATCGAACCCTCCGCGAGAGCGAGCACGGTCAGGGACTCGCGGCCCGCCGCACCGACGATGTCGACGGTGCCGGCGCCGTCGATGGTCACCGTGCAGGTGCTCCCACCGCACTGGGTCGTGGCGGCCGTGCCGGCGGGTCCCGGAGCGCCGACGTCCCCGGAGGCCCTCGACGCCAGGCCGAGCAGGAGGCCGAGCACCAGGACGAGGATCCCGAGCAGGGTGACGATGCCGCCGACCGTCGCACCGGCGACGGCGAGGCCGCGCCCCCGCCGGCCCGTACGGCCGATCCGGCGCAGCGCGAGGGGCCCGAGGACGGCGCCCACCGGTGGGACGAGGAAGCCCGTCACCAGCGCCGCGACCGCGAGACCGTCCGTGCGCCCGGTCGGGTGGGGAGCGACGGGCCGGAACGGCGGACCGGCCGGGGCGGCGTGCCGCGGGGCCGGAGGACCGAGGGGGCGCACGGCGATCGGGACCGGGCCCTGGATGCGCGGGCGCGGGAGCACGGCGGTCGCCCCCGGTGGAGCACCGGCGTCCGGAGCGCGCGATGGGACGATCCGCACCGGTGCGACGACGGTCGCGGTCGGGACGAGCGAGGCGGCGGGACGGGTCAGGCTGGGAGCGGTCACGGCGTCGCCTCCGGGTCGTCAGTGACGGAACGTCACGACCTTGGCCCTACGTCGCCCTGTGTCACAATGACGTTCACTCGTTCGGCCCAACCTCAGAACCGGGAGCCGTTCCAGGGGACCGACGGGGCGGCGAACAGGCGGGCCAGGCGGCCGGCCGCGCCGGGGCTGGCCTCGGTGAGGCGCCCGGCGCGGGCCAGCACCCGCGGGTCGGGCCCGCCGAGGTAGACCGCGCCGAGCACGGCCGCCGGCATCGCGACGTCGACCTCGACGCCGGTGGGCAGGCGGGTCACGGTGGGGGCGGTCGCGTCGGTGGTGTCGAGCTCCCAGGCTCCCTCGACCGTGGCGCCGGGGACGGGCGCCGGGTCGTCGACGCGCACCCGGATCCGGTCGGCCACCGGGTAGCGGCGCGCGGCGAGCGCGGCGGGCAGGTCGAGGACCCGCAGCCAGAGCATCGGGCGGGCGCCGCCGGTGGTGACCGCGCGCGGGTCGGTGAGCAGCCAGGGCAGCGGCTCGTCGACCGAGGCGTCGCCCCAGGACACGGCGCCGACGAGGTCGAGCGACGCGAGGTGGCGCCAGAGCTCGCGGTAGGACTCCGCGGTGGTGGCCTGCAGGTCGAGCACCGCGAGCTCGGCCCGCCCGGCGACCGCCCAGTCGGTGGCCACGCGGTAGACCGCGTACCCGCCGGCGCGGCCGGCGTCGTCGGACCACAGAACGGCGTGCCGGGCGCGGTCGGGCACCATCCCCGAGAAGCCGTTCTCCCCGGTGAGCAGCGGCGTCCAGGACGACGCGGCGCGGTCCATGGAGCCGGCGTGCCGGCGGCGGGCCCGCTCGTGCACCGGGGCGGCCGCGGTGGCCAGGGTGCCGACCTCGAGGGTGCGCAGCCGACCGGTCGGTGCGGTCTCGCGGAACACCGCCGCGGTGGCGTCCAGCGTGGTCGGGCGGGTCCAGGTGGCGAGCCCGAAACCGAACCGCTCGTAGAGCGCGCCCTGGGTGGAGGTCAGCGCGGCGAGCGGGGTGCCGGCCCGTACGGCCTCGGCGAGGTCGTCGACGAGCATCGCGCGCAGCAGCCCGCGGCGCCGGTGGGTCGACCGCACGCCGATGGAGGTCACGGCGTCGACGACGACCTCCCCGCCGGGGACGCTCATCCGCGTGTCCCACGAGCGCAGGGTGGCCACCGGCGCCGGGTCGCCGGTCTCGTGGACCCCGCGCAGGCGGTTCCCCTCGTAGGCCGCGGCGGCCCGGGCGAGGTCGGGCGGGTCCATGCGCGGGCGCAGGAACGCGGCCATCATCGCCCGCGTCCACGTCACCGTGTCGGCGTCGGCGACGCCCCCGGTGACGTGGGGGACGAGCCGCCTCACCTCGACCATGCCGCCCTCGACCGTCAGCCGCCCGGCGCGGCGGGATCGACGCCCCGGCTCCGCTCTGCTGCGCCGGCGGCGAGCTGGCCGCAGGCGGCGGCGATCTCGCGGCCCCGGGTGTCGCGCACGGTGCACGCGACGCCGCCGTTGCGCACGCGCCGGACGAACTCGGCCTGGACGGGGGCCGGGCTCGCGTCCCACCGGCTGCCCGGCGTCGGGTTGAGCGGGATGAGGTTGACGTGCACGAGCCGCCCGAGGTGGCGGGACGCCAGCTTGGCGAGCATGTCGGCGCGCCACGGCTGGTCGTTGACGTCGCGGATCAGCGCGTACTCGATGGACACCCGGCGCCCGGTGACGTCCGCGTAGTGGCGGGCGGCCTCGAAGACCTCGCGCACCGGCCAGCGCGTGTTGACCGGGACGAGGGTGTCGCGCAGCTCGTCGTCCGGGGTGTGCAGCGACACGGCGAGGGTGACCTGGAGGCCCTCGTCGGCGAGCCGGTGGATGGCGGGCACCAGCCCGACGGTGGACACCGTGACCGAGCGCTGGGAGAGCCCGAGGCCGGCCGGCGGGGCGTCGCAGATGCGGTGCACGGCGTCGACGACGCGCCGGTAGTTGGCCAGCGGCTCGCCCATGCCCATGAACACGACGTTGGACAGCCGGGTCGGTGCGCCTGCGCCGAGCTCGCCGTCGCGAGCGGAGGCGGCCGCGGAGCGGACCTGCTCGACGATCTCCGCGGTCGACAGGTTGCGCTCGAGCCCGCCCTGGCCGGTGGCGCAGAACGGGCACGCCATCCCGCACCCGGCCTGGCTGGAGATGCACACGGTGGCGCGGTCGGGATAGCCCATGAGGACGCTCTCGGCGAGCACGCCGTCGGCGGCGCGCCAGAGCGTCTTGCGGGTGGTCCCGCCGTCGCAGTCGACCGCCGAGATCGGCGTGAGCAGGGTCGGGAACAGCGACGGCGCGAGCGTCTCGCGCGCCGCCGCCGGCAGGTCGGTCATCGTCGCCGGGTCGGACTCGAGACGGGAGAAGTAGTGCCGGGAGAGCTGGTCGGCCCGGAACGCGGGCAGGCCCAGCTCGGTGACCGCGGTGCGGCGGGCGTCGGTGTCGAGGTCGGCGAAGTGGCGCGCCGGGCGCGTGCGGCGGGTGCCGGTGCTCTCGAGCTTGAGCACCGGCAGCGCGCCGGCGGTCGGTTCCGTGGTCACCGGGAGCGGTCCCGCAGCATCTCCACGAGGCCGACCCGGTCGGCGGCGGAGACGAGGATCAGCACGCCGAGCAGCAGCCCGAGCAGCCCCTGGGACACGAAGCCCCCGGACTCGATGGTCGAGACCAGCGCGGAGAGGACGCCGAGCACGATGGCGGCCAGGCCCAGCCACCGGGTGGGCCGCTGGCCGGTGGACCGGCTGAGCAGGACGAGCGCCCCGCCGGTGACGATCATGGCCAGCCCGGGCAGGAATGCCGAGGCGCTGAGCAGGCCGAAGGCGATCGACGCGACGACCACGACGACGACCGCGGCGCCGGCGAGGCGCAGGAGCTCCATCGAGCGCGCGGGGTCGAACGGGCGCGGGCCGCGGCGGCGGTTCTCCACCCCGATGCCGATCCCGATCGCGATGCCCACCGCGAGCACCAGGGTGCCCGCACCCTCGGCGCCGAGCCCGAGGGTGCCCACGGCCAGCCAGATCAGCCCGGCGCCGATCTCGACGAGCACGGGATCGACCCGCACGGCCCGGCCGCGCGGGGGTGGCCCGGGGCGTCCCGACCGGCCGGGAGGCCCGGAGGGCGGGTGGGGAGGGTGGTACGCGGACACGCCCACCACGGTAACGCGGTCACCGGTGTGGCCCGGCGGACGGCTCCCGGAGGGCGGCCGCGCTACCCGGGCAGGACGAGCCCGTCGGGCTCGCGACGGGTGTGCACGCGGTAGGCGACCGGCAGCGAGAGGCCGGTGGTACCGGCGATCGCGCGCGCGGCGACGGCCGGGGTGAACTCGATGCGCAGCACGTCGGCGAGGGTCGCGGGGTCGGTGAAGCGCCACTGCGTGTCCACCCGGTGCGTGGCGAACCCGTGGTCCGCGAAGAAGGTCTCGGCGGCGCGGGGGTCGTAGCGCGGGGACGAGGCGCGCATCCACGCACCGTAGGAGTGCCGGGTGGCGTCCAGGTCGACGATCACGACGAGCCCGCCCGGGCGCAGCACCCGGGCCGCCTCCGCCAGCCCCGGCTCGCAGCCGGGGCCGAAGAAGTAGGCGGTGCGGGCGTGCAGGACGTCGACCGAACGGTCGGGTAGCGGCAGGGCGGCGGCGCTCCCCTCCCGGACCGAGCAGGTGGGCCACGCCGCGGTGCGGGCCCGGGCGCGGGCCACGAGGGGGCCGTGGGGCTCGACGCCGACCACCCGGCGGGCGCGCTCGGCGAAGCGGGGCAGGTGGTAGCCGTCACCGCAGCCGACGTCGACCACGTCGAGCCCCTTGTGCGGGGCGAGGGCGACGACCGCGTCCCAGAGGGCGCCGGTGACGTCCTGCGCGGCGTTCTCCTGCTCGTAGACGTCGGGCCAGCGCCAGATGTTGGGGCTCTCGACCACGTCCCCACGGCGGAATCGCGCCATCGATCAGGTGGGGGCGACCAGCACGAGGAGCAGGAGCCACGCGACCGGCGCCGAGGTGCACAGCGAGTCCAGGCGCTCCATGAGGCCGCCGTGGCCGGGGAGGAAGGAGCCCATGTCCTTGATCCCGAGGTCGCGCTTGACCAGGGACTCGACGAGGTCGCCGGTGACCGCGCACCCGACCAGCAGCGGTCCGATGATCAGTCCGTACCACCACGTGCCGTGGAGCAGCAGCGTGAGGCACAGGCAGGCGCCGATCGTGCCGAAGAGGATCGACCCGGCGAAGCCCTCCCACGACTTCTTCGGGCTGACCTTCGGCGCCATCGGGTGCTTGCCGAACAGCGCGCCGAGCGCGTACCCGCCGGTGTCGGTGCAGATGACGACGATGAGGAAGGTCAGGACGCGTGCGGTGCCGTCGGAGGGCACCACGAGCATCGTCCCGAAGGCCATGCACAGGGGCACCCAGCACAGGACGAGCATCGAGGCCCCGACATCGCGTACGAACCCGGCCGCGCCCAGGCGCATGCGCCACAGGAAGCAGCCGATCACGGTCACGAGCAGGGACCCGAGGATCCCCTCGGTGCCGAAGGGCCAGGCCAGCCAGATCATCGCCTGGCCGCCGACGAGCACCGGGAACCGTGAGAGCCGGATCCCGGCGGCGCGGTGCAGGGCGCCGAACAGCTCCCACGTGCCGATGGCAGCGCTGACCGCGACGATCGCGATCCAGGTCTGCCGCACGGTGAGCAGCGCGATCAGGATGACCGCGCCCATGCCGACCCCCACGGCGATGGCCATGGGCAGGTTGCGCCCGGCCTTCGACGCGGGCTTGGTCTCCGACGTCGCCGCTTCCGACGTCGCGCCCTCCGACGTCGCGCCCTCCGTGGTCGAGGTGCTCTCCGCGCGACCGTCCGCCGGGTCCGCGACGGCCCCGGCGGGCGGCGGCGGGGTCCGGCGGCGGGGGCGGGACGCGGAGGAAGTCATCGTCGACTCAGACCTCGAGGAGTTCGGCTTCCTTGTTCTTCACCAGCTCGTCGACCTGCGCGACGTAGCGGGCGGTGACGGTCTCGAGCTCCTTCTCCGCGCGACCCGTCTCGTCCTCGCCGGCCTCGCCGTCCTTGACGATGCGCTGGAGCTCGGTCATCGCGGTGCGGCGCACGCTGCGGATGGAGACCCGCGCGTCCTCGCCCTTGCCGCGCGCGACCTTGACCATGTCCCGGCGGCGCTCCTCGGAGAGCTGCGGGAAGATGACGCGGATGATCTGGCCGTCGTTGCTCGGGTTGACGCCGAGGTCGGAGTCGCGGATCGCGCGCTCCATGCTCTGCAGCTGGCTGGCGTCGTAGGGCTTGATGACCGCCATCCGCGCCTCGGGCACCTGCACGGAGGCGAGCTGGTTGAGCGGGGTCCATGCGCCGTAGTACTCGACGGTGATCCGGTTGAACATGGCCGGGCTCGCGCGACCGGTGCGGACGCCGCCGAGGTCCTCCTTGGCCACGCTGACGGCCTTCTCCATCTTCTCCTCGGCGTCGAGGAGGGTCTCGTCGATCACAGGGTTCTCCTCTCCTGCCCCACCGAGGGCGTCATCGCGGGGGTGTGGACCAGCGTGCCGATCCTCTCACCCCGGACCGCCCTGGCGATGTTCCCCTCCACCAGCAGGTTGAACACCATGATCGGCATGTTGTTGTCCATGCACAGGCTGAACGCCGTCGCGTCGGCGACCTTGAGGCCCTTCTCCAGGACCTCGCGGTGGGTGATCTCGGCGTACATCGTCGCCGTCGGATCCACCTTCGGATCGGCGGTGAAGACGCCGTCGACGCCCTTCGCCATGAGCACGACCTCGCACTCGATCTCCAGCGCCCGCTGCGCGGCCGTGGTGTCGGTGGAGAAGTACGGCATGCCGACGCCGGCCCCGAAGATGACCACGCGGCCCTTCTCGAGGTGGCGCATGGCCCGGCGCGGGATGTAGGACTCGGCGACCTGGCCCATCGTGATGGCGGTCTGCACGCGGGTGTCGATGTGGTGCTCGCGCTCGAGGAAGTCCTGCAGGGCGAGGCAGTTCATGACGGTGCCGAGCATGCCCATGTAGTCGCCGCGCTGGCGCTGCATCCCGTAGCGGTGCAGTTCCTCGCCGCGGAAGAAGTTGCCGCCGCCGATGACCACGGCGATCTGGACGCCGGAGCGCACCACGTCGGCGATCTGCCGGGCGACGGTCCGCACGACCGCGGGGTCGACACCGACCGCGCCGCCACCGAACATCTCGCCGCCGAGCTTGAGCAGGACGCGCCGGTGGCGACCGGCGGGCCGACCCGCGTCGTCGGTGACCTGCAGTTCCGGGCTCGCCACCGCCTGCTCCCCTCCGCCGGGGCCGCCCCGGCCGCTGACCGGACGGGGACCGCAGGCGTGGCGGTCCCCGTCCGGGGTGATCAGGGCTGGCCGACCTCGAAGCGGGCGAAGGTGCGGACCTCGACGCCCGCGTCCTTCAGGACCGCGGCCACGGTCTTCTTGTCGACCGACACCGACTGCTGCTCGAGCAGCACGGTGTCCTTGTAGTAGCCGTTGAGGCGACCGTCGACGATCTTGTCGATGATGTTCTCGGGCTTGCCCTCCTCGCGGGCGGTGGCCTCGGCGACGCGGCGCTCGCTCTCGAGCACCTCGGCCGGCACCTCGTCGCGGGTGGTGTAGAGCGGGCGGGCGGCCGCGACCTGCATGGCGGCGCCGCGCGCGGCGTCCTCGTCGGACCCCTCGTAGGCGACCACCACGCCGATCGCGGGCGGCAGGTCGGACGACCTGCGGTGCAGGTACGTCGCGGTCGGGCCCTCGAGGACGATCATGCGGCGCAGCTCGAGCTTCTCGCCGATCCGGGCCGAGAGGGTCTGGATCGCGTCGTCCACAGTGCCCTCGCCCCCGGTCATGGCCGAGGCCTTGAGGGTGTCGAGGTCCTGCGGATTCGCGGTGAGCGCGACCGACAGGATGTCGTCGGCGAGCTGGACGAAGTCGGGGTTCTTGGCCACGAAGTCGGTCTCGGAGTTGAGCTCGATCATCGCCCCGTCACGCGCGGCGACGATGCCGTTGGCCGTGGTGCGTCCGGCGCGCTTGCCGACGTCCTTGGCGCCCTTGATCCGCAGCGCCTCGACGGCCTTGTCGAGGTCGCCCTCGTTCTCCTCGAGGGCCTTCTTGCAGTCCATCATCCCGGACCCGGTGAGGTCCCGGAGCTTCTTCACGTCGGCTGCCGTGTAGTTCGCCATCGTGGGTCTTCTCGTCCCCTGAATGTCGTGGCCACGGGTGGTGGCCGGTGTGCGGGTGGAGCCGCGGCGCCTGTGGCGCCGGCCCGGAGCGGCGGCCGGTCGTCCGGCCGCCGCCCGCGTCGGGTCAGCGGCTCGCGTTGCCGTCCTCGGGGGTGCCCGCGGACGGGGCGGCGTCGATGGCCGCGTCGTTGCCCCCGGCCTCGTCGTCGATCGTGCCCCCGACGCGCGAGGGGCGGCCGTCCGCCCCGCCGGCGCGGTTGGGCGTGCCCTGCGTCGACTCGTGGATGTCCACCGTGGTCTCGGCCTCGGGCGAGGCGACCGGCATGTCGCCGGGCGCGTCGGCCGCGACGCTGGTGCTGCCCTGGTCGACGCCGCTCGGCGCGGCCTCCACCTCGAGCGAGGCACCGTCGCCGCCCGCGGCCATCAGCTCCTGCTCCCACTCGGCCAGCGGCTCGTTCTCGCTGCGGCCGTCCTGACGCTGACCGCGGGCCTGGAGGCCGTCGGCGCAGGCCTGGGCGACCACGCGGGTCAGGAGGGCGGCCGAGCGGATCGCGTCGTCGTTGCCCGGGATCGGGTAGTCGACCTCGTCGGGGTCGCAGTTGGTGTCGAGGATGGCGACGACCGGGATGTTGAGCTTCCGGGCCTCACCGACCGCGATGTGCTCCTTCTTGGTGTCGACCACCCACACCGCGCTGGGCACGCGGCCCATGTCGCGGATACCGCCGAGGGTCTTCTCGAGCTTGTCGTGCTCGCGGGTGAGCATGAGGATCTCCTTCTTGGTGCGACCCTCGAAGCCCCCGCTCTGCTCCATGGCCTCCAGCTCCTTGAGCCGCTGGAGGCGCTTGTGCACGGTCTGGAAGTTGGTGAGCATGCCGCCCAGCCAGCGCTGGTTGACGAAGGGCATGCCGACCCGGCGCGCCTGCTCGTCGATGGCCTCCTGGGCCTGCTTCTTCGTGCCGACGAACAGCACCGTGCCGCCGTGGGCGACGGTCTGCTTGACGAACTCGTAGGCGCGATCGACGTAGGACAGCGTCTGCTGCAGGTCGATGATGTAGATGCCGTTGCGCTCGGTGAAGATGAAGCGACGCATCTTGGGGTTCCAGCGGCGGGTCTGGTGACCGAAGTGGACACCGGAGTCCAGCAGCTGGCGCATCGTGACGACGGCCATGCGGTGGAACTACCTCTCTCGGCGGCCCGGTGCGTGACCGGGCCTGTGCGGTTGCCGCGACGGTCCCGGT
The DNA here is from genome assembly GCA_963785135.1 of uncultured Actinomycetota bacterium. Classification (GTDB taxonomy): domain Bacteria; phylum Actinomycetota; class Actinomycetes; order Mycobacteriales; family Pseudonocardiaceae; genus Actinomycetospora. The sequence goes on along the minus strand of CAWATV010000012.1, from coordinate 752,463 downwards.
CGGGCCGTCGCCCTGGTGCCCTCGTGGACCGACCCGGAACCCGCTGGCGCGGGACCGCCCGGATGCGGCGGGGGTGTCGCGCCGGAGGCGACGCGACGAGGGCACGCGAAGTCGGCCCGTCGTCCGACGGACCGCTGGCCGCCAGTGTACGCAGGGGCCCCGACGCGGCCCCCGGTGGATCCAGGCGCGCCGCCCGTGCGTCGAACAGGGTGTGCGACGTCGATGCGTGCCCCTCCTGATCCTGCTCGCCCTCCCGGGGCTGCTCGGCTCGGCGGCGCCGCCGCCCGCGCCTCCCTCCGTTCCGGCCGGGGCGTTCGGCTGGCCGCTCCCGGGGGCGGCGCTCGACGCCGCGCCCGCCCGCGGCGGCACGCCCGGCACGGTCACGCGGCTGTTCGCCCCTCCCCCGCACCCCTACGGTCGCGGGCACCGCGGGGCCGACCTCGCCGGGCGTGCGGGCGTCGCGGTGGTGGCGGCGGGCGACGGCACGGTGGTCTTCGCCGACCGCCTCGCCGCCCGTGGGGTGGTGTCGGTGGAGCACGCCGGCGGGCTGCGCACCACCTACGAGCCGGTGACCGCCACCGTCGCCGTCGGCGCCGTCGTCCGCCGCGGCGACCCGGTGGGCACCCTCGAGCCCGGCCACGGCGGGTGCCCGGTCGCGGCGTGCCTGCATTGGGGGCTGCGCAGGCCCGCCCCGCGCGGGGGTGTGGAGTACCTCGATCCGCTCCTGCTGCTCGGCCTCGGCGAGGTCCGGCTGCTGCCGCTGGCGGGCTGACGCGGGTCAGCCGTGCGAGACCTCGGCCAGGCGCGCCCGCAGCCGCATCACCGCCCGCGTGTGCAGCTGGCACACGCGCGACTCGGTGACCCCGAGGACCCGCCCGATCTCGGCGAGGGTGAGGTTCTCGAAGTAGTAGAGGCCCACGACGGTCCGGTCGCGCTCGGCGAGCTGACCGACGGCCTCGGCGAGCAGCCGCCGGGTCTCGCGGGTCTCCATCGCCGCCAGCGGGTCCTCGGCGCCGGCGTCGGGCAGCGAGTCCGCCAGCGACGGCGCCCCCGTCCCGGCGCCGTCGCCCCCGCGGCCGGCCGCGACGAGCTCGTCGAGCGCGGCGACGCTGGTCATGGCGATCTGCCCGAAGGTGGAGCGCAGGTCCTCGGTGCCCATCCCCAGCTCGCCGGCGAGCTCGGCGTCGCTGCACGAGCGCTGCTCGCGGCTCTCGAGGCGCTCGATGGCACGCTCGATCTCGCGGGCCCGCGACCGGACCGAGCGCGGCACCCAGTCCTGGGAGCGCAGCTCGTCGAGGATCGCGCCGCGGATCCGCTGCATCGCGTAGACCTCGAACTTGCGCCCGCGGTCGGGCTCGAAGCGCTCGATCGCGTCGACGAGGCCGAAGATCCCGCACTGGATGAGGTCGGCGACGTCGACGTGCGACGGCAGGCCGGTGCCCACCCGCCCGGCGACGTACTTGACCAGCGGCGCGTAGTGCAGGACGAGGCGGTCCTTCGTCGACTTGCGGGGCGCCGCGGCGTAGGCGTCCCACAGTTCGGCGATCCCGGCCTCGACCAGCGCCTCCTCGTCGAGGGGCTCGTCGAGGGCGGGCGCGCCGGCCGTACCGAGGTCGGCGGCGGCCGCGATCTCGGGGTCGACGGGCTCGACGACCGGCAGCGCGGTCTCGTGCTCGGGCTCGGCGCTCGGGGCGAGGGCGGTGGCGCCGTCGGTGCCCGGTCGGTCGGCGCCGGGCCGAGATCGGCCCGGGACGTGGCCGTTGCCGCCCCCCGGCCCGCGGCGCGCCCCGGCCCCCGCCGCCGTGCGCACGGCGGCGTCGGAGTCCGACCCGGGCAGCGCCGGCAGGGTCGCGACGCGCCGCGCCGTCCGCCCGGCGTCGGGCCCCGGGTCAGGCGCGGGGGTGCGCGATGTCATGGATGGCCCTCAGTCGCTCGGCGGACACGTGGGTGTAGAGCTGGGTGGTCGCCAGCGACGCATGACCCAGCAACTCCTGGACGCTCCTCAGGTCGGCTCCCCCTTCGAGCAGGTGTGTGGCCGCGGAATGGCGCAGGCCGTGCGGGGCGATGTCCGGCGCGCCCGGGACCGCGCCCGCCGCGTCGTGGACCACCGCGCGGGCGATGCGCGGATCGAGACGTCCGCCGCGCGCCCCGAGCAGCAGGGCGGGCGGCGAGGTGGGGACGGCCAGGGCGGGGCGGCCGTGGCGGCGCCAGGTGTCCAGCGCGGTGGCGGCGGGGCCGCCGTAGACCACCGTGCGCTCCTTGGCGCCCTTGCCCAGCACGCGCAGGGTCCGGCGGGCGTCGTCGACGTCGTCGACGTCGAGCCCGCACAGCTCGGAGACGCGCACGCCGGTGGCGTAGAGCAGCTCGAGGACCAGGTGGTCGCGCAGGGCGACCGGGTCGAGCTCCGCGGCCCCGGACGCCGCGGCCTCGAGCGCGGCCGCGGCCTGGTCGGGGCGCAGCACCGCGGGCAGCGTCCGGTGCGGGCGCGGCGAGGCCAGGCGCGCGCCCGCGTCGGTCGGCACCCGGCCGGTGCGCGCCGCCCAGGCGGTGAACGTCCGGACCGCCGCCGCCCGCCGTGCGAGCGTGGTCCGGCTGGCCCCACCGGCTCGGCCACGTGCCAGCCAGGACCGCAGGGTCGCGAGGTCGAGGGCGGCGAGGTCGACCTGTCCCCCGCAGGCGTCCTCCCCGGCGTCCTCGCCGGCCGCGTCGCGCAGGTGCTCGAGGACCGCGGTGACGTCGCCGAGGTAGGCGCGGACCGTGTGCGGGGAGAGGTCGCGCTCGTAGCGCAGGTGGGTCCCGAACGCCGCGACGTGGGTCGCGAGGCCGGCGCGCGAGGGCGGGGCGGCCCCCTCGACCGCCCCGTCCTCGGTGAACGCGCAGCGTGACGACGTGACCGGGTCGAAGGGGGGCTCCTGTGGGCGGCCCACACCCTCTGGCCGGGGCGCCGCGGAGGGCCCCCCGACGCTGTCGTCGGAAGAGAACGTGCCGGTCATCGGGGTTGAGAGTCCGGGTCGGGGATCAGCGAGTCAAGAACCGCCGCGTGGCCGTCGGTGACCGTGAGCCACGAGCGCGGAGCGGTTCCATTCGTCGCGCTCCGCAACCGTTCGTCGCGCTGTGCCTGTTCACCCGGTGCGGCGACGCCACCGCACGCCGTCCCGCCACACCAGGCCCCGCGCCTCGAGATCGCTCAGGTGGGTGGTGATCACCCGCGGATCGACGCCACTGTCTTCCGCCAGACGCACCGCTGTGCGCGCCGCACGGAAGGGCAGGGCCTCGTGCACGGCGAGCGTGTCGGCGTCAAGACCGTCCGTCGGACGGATCGGGCTCCACGGACGAGGGGCGAGGTCGACACCCACTCGACCCACCTCCTCGAGGACGTGCTCCACGCGGCCCACCACGGACGTCCACTCGCCGCGGGCGAGCTCGTGGCAGCCGAGCGACATCGCCGAGGTGACCGGGCCGGGGACGACCATCAATGCGCGCCCGAGCTCCCGGGCCACGACCGCGGTGCGCATGGCGCCGCTGCGGGCGGCTGCCTCGACCACCAGGGTGCCCGTCGCGAGCGCGGCGACGAGGCGGTTGCGGATGAGGAACCGGTGGCGGCCGGGAGTCACCCCGGGCGGGTACTCGCTGACCACGAGCCCGCGCTCGGCGAGGTGGGTGATCAGGGTGGTGTGCGTCGCCGGGTAGGGGCGGTCGATGCCGCAGGCGAGCACGGCCAGGGATTCGCCGCCGGCGGCGAGGGCGCCCCGGTGGGCGGCGCCGTCGATGCCCAGCGCCGCGCCCGAGACCACCCGCACGTCGCGGTCGGCGAGTCCGGCCGCCCAGTCGCGGGCCACCCAGACCCCGTAGTCGCTGGCGGCCCGGGCGCCGACCATCGCCACCGACCGGCCGGGGGCGTCGGCGAGGTCGAGCGGGCCGCGGGTCCACAGCGCCAGCGGCGCGACCATGCCCTCGATCCCGCGGGCCTCGGCCGGCGCGAAGCCGGCCACCGCGAGCGTGGGCCAGCCGGGATCCTCGGGGACGAGGAGGCGACCCCCGAGGTCGGCGAGGACCGCCAGGTCGGCCTCGGCCCGATCCGTCCCGCGGCGGGCGCGGGTGGCGGCGAGGACCTCCGGCGTCGAGGGCGTCCGGCCCGCTCTCGGCCCCGCGGCGCACCAGGTCGGCCGCCCGGACCGGCCCGACGCGCGCGACGAGGCGCGCGACGGCCGTGGCCGGGGGCTCCGCGACCCGGGAGAGGTACGCGCGGGCGACGAGGACCTCGCGGGGCACCTCCGGGCGGCTCACGCCGTCACCGCCGAGCCGGTGGCCACCAGCCCCCGGAAGCCCAGCGCCTCGTCGACGTCGTCGGCGTCCGGCCACGGCGCACCACGCAGGTCGGCGATCGTCCACGCGACCCGCAGCGCGCGATCGACCGCCCGCGCGGTCATCGCCCCGCTGCGCAGGTGCTGATCGAGCAGGCCGCCCACCGCGGGCGGGACACGCCCGTAGCGCCGCAGTGCGGGACCGGGGACCTCGGCGTTGCTGCGCCACCCGGCGGCGTTCCAGCGCTCGCGCGCCGCGGCCCGTGCGGCGAGGGCCCGCCCGCGCACGGCGGCGGTGTCCTCCCCCGCCAGGACGTCTCCCCCGGACCAGGAGAGCGCCCCCACCGCCTCCAGCGTCACGCGCAGGTCGACGCGGTCGGCGAGCGGGCCGGACAGGCGCGCGGTGTAGCGGCGCCGCTCGGCGGGCTTGCAGACGCAGTCGGTGTCGCGCGGCGGCGCGCACGGGCACGGGTTGGCCGCCATCACCAGCTGGAAGCGTGCGGGGTACCGCACGACGCCGTCGGTGCGCGCGAGCCGCACCTCGCCCTCCTCCAGGGGCGTGCGCAGCATCTCGAGCACGTGGGGGGCGAACTCGAAGCACTCGTCGAGGAAGAGCACCCCGGCGTGGGCCAGCGACACCGCTCCGGGGCGGGCGAGGCCGCTGCCGCCACCGACGAGCGCGGCGGAGGACATCGAGTGGTGCGGGGCGACGAACGGGGGCGCGACCGGGAGGGCCTCGGCGGGGTCGAGGGAGCCGGCCAGGGAGCGGACGGCGGCGACCTGCAGGGCGGCGTCGGGTGCGAGATCCGGGAGCAGCCCGACCATGCGGCGGGCCAGCATCGTCTTGCCCGAGCCCGGCGGGCCGACCATGAGCAGGTGGTGCCCGCCGGCCGCGGCGATCTCCACCGCCCGGCGCGCGGTCTCCTGGCCGACGACGTCGGCGAGATCCTCGACCGGACCGCTCGCCGCGCCGGGAGGCGAGCCCCGCACCGCGGACAGGCGCTCACCGTGCCCGCGTAGCCAGGCCAGGACGTCGGCGAGGTGCTCGGCGCCGAGCACCTCGAGACCGTCGACGAGCCCGCCCTCCACGGCGGTCGCCGCGGGCACGACGGCGCGGGTGATGCCTCGGCGGCGCGCGGCGAGCAGGGCCGGCAGGACTCCGCGCACCCCCCGGACGCGGCCGTCGAGGGCCAGCTCGCCGACGAGCACGACGTCGCGCAGCGCCGGCACGGGCACCGACCCCGCGGCGGCGAGCACGGCGCACGCCAGGGCCACGTCGTAGCCACTGCCCTGCTTGGGCAGCGTGGCCGGGGAGAGGGCGAGGGTGATCCGGCGGGCAGGCCAGGCCTCCCCCGAGTTCACGACCGCGGCCCGGACCCGGTCGCGCGACTCGGCCAGGGCGGCGTCGGGCAACCCGACCAGCGAGACCCCGGGCAGCCCCTGTCCGATGTCGGCCTCGATCTCGACGACCTCGCCGTCGACACCCCGCAGGCCGATCGACCAGGCGCAGGCGAGCGCCACGTCAGAACGCCCCCTCGTAGTGCTCGATCCGCGCGGTCTCGCCCGGCACCAGCAGGACGGCCAGGACGTCGAAGCGCACCTCGCAGAAGCGCACGTGGTGCTCGGTGAGCCACGTGTGGGCCAGGCGCCGGATCCGGGCCGCCTTGGCGGGGGTGACGGCTTCGGCGGGGAGCCCGTAGCCGGTGCCGGAGCGGGTCTTGACCTCGGCGACCACGAGCCGCTCGCCGTCGGTGCCGACCAGGTCGAGCTCGCCACCGCGGCAGCGCCAGTTGCGGTCGAGCAGCACCAGCCCGCGCTCGGTCAGGTAGGCGGCGGCCAGGTCCTCCCCGCGTCGCCCGAGCTCGGCGCGCCCGTCGGGTCCCTCGCGCGTGGTGGTCATCCGCGGCCCCTCCCAGTCCGCGCGACCGGTGGGGCGCGCTGGTGGCGAGGGTCGTGCCGGACGGGGCGCGGGGGCGAGCGGCGGCGCGCGGCCTGGGGACGGATCGGCGCCCTGTGGACGGCCGGCGGCCGCACCGGGGCGGGCGCTACACCGCGGGGCGGCGGGTCAGCCCCCGAACGGACCCTCGTCGAGACGCAGGTCGGGCTTGTCGAGCTCCTCGACGTTGACGTCCTTGAACGTCACGACGCGCACGTTCTTGACGAATCGCGCCGGTCGGTACATGTCCCACACCCACGCGTCGCTCATCCGGACCTCGAAGTAGACCTCGCCGTCGGCGTTGCGGACGGCGACGTCCACGGAGTTGGCCAGGTAGAACCGGCGCTCGGTCTCCACCACGTAGGAGAACTGGACGACGATGTCGCGGTACTCGCGGTAGAGCGAGAGCTCCATGTCGGTCTCGTACTTCTCGAGAATCCTCCGCGCTCATCGCTGCTCTCCTCCTCCCGGCGTCAGGACGTCCTCGTCGAGGTCGTCGAGGTCGTCGATCCCGCCGGTCTCGCATGTCGCGGACGCGGCGGCCTCGGTCACCGCACCATTGTGGCGCACCGGGACGCCGCGCCCACCCGGGCTCCGGCCCACGGCGGCGGCCGCGACGTTGACGAAGCTGAAGCGGTGGTCGTCGCTGGGTCCGTGCTCCCGCAGCGCTGCGCTGTGTGTCGGTGTGCAGTAGCCCTTGTGGAGGTCGAATCCGTACTCCGGACGGCGCTCGTGCAGCGAGGTCATGAGGCGGTCCCGGGTGACCTTGGCCAGGACCGACGCCGCCGCGACGCACGCGGCGGCGAGGTCCCCCTTCGGCACGGCGAGGGCCGGCACCCCGAAGCCGGAGACCGGGAACCCGTCGGTGAGGACGTAGCCGGGCCGCAGCTGCAGGCGCGCCACGGCGCGGCGCATCCCGTCGATGTTGGCGGCGTGCACCCCCCGGCGGTCGACCTCGGGCGGGTCCACGAGGACGACGTGCCAGTCCAGGGCGCGCCGCATGATCACGTCGGCGAAGCGCTCGCGCTCCTCGTGGGTGAGCAGCTTCGAGTCGGTCAGGCCCTCGAAGCGCCGTGCGTCGCCCGGGCGCAGGATGCACGCCGCCACCGCGAGGGGACCGGCGCAGGCCCCGCGGCCCGCCTCGTCCACGCCCACCACCGGGCCGAGGCCGTGGCGTTCGAGCGCGGACTGCAACGCCCAGTTCTCGGTGCTGCGTCGCACGATCGCCCGCGGCGGCTGCACCCCGGTGCGCGGGGGCAGCGACACGCGGCGGCGGGGTGCGCGCGTCCGCGCCGGGGAGCCCCGGCGGCCGGACGGTCCTGGCGCGCGCCTCACCGTGCCGAGGGGCCCGGGGGCGGGGTGCGGCGCGCCTCCGGCCGGTCGGGCGGATCGTCGTCGCGCCGTCCTCGCCGGTACCACGGTCACCGGCCGACCCGCCGACGAGGATCCGGCGCCGCAGCCGGCGGGACAGGCCCACCAGCGGGACCGCGCCGACCAGGCCCATGGCGGGGGCGAGACCGTCGGCCCAGCCCGGGGCACCCAGTTCGGAGGGACCCAGCGCGGAGACGGTGACCTGCGGGTCGGTGTCGGGCACCCCGCCCCAGCGGCCGACGGGCAGCACGATGACGCGGGCCTTGCCGATCACGTCGGTGATCGAGATGGGGCCGTGCACGCGGGCGTCCGCGGAGTTGTTGCGGTTGTCGCCCATGACCCAGAGCTGGCCCTGCGGCACGACCACCGGGGCGAAGTCCTGCTGGGTGCGCCCCAGGTTGGGCTGGAAGTACAGGTAGGGCTCGGTCAGCGGCTGCCCGTCGACCAGGACCCGGTTCTGCGCGTCGCAGCAGGCCACGGTCTGGCCGCCCACCGCGATCACCCGCTTGACGAAGTCCTTCTCGTCGGGCGGGGCGAGCCCGAGCAGCGACAGGCCCCCCTGGAGCCCGCGGACGAGCACGTTGCCCGAGCGCTCGTTGGACACCTCGCCGTTGTCCCCCCACGCGGGCGGGCCGCGGAAGACGACGACGTCGCCCGGGGACGGGTCGGAGAAGCGGTAGGAGATCTTGTCGACGGCGACACGGTCGTTGTTGCATCCGGTGCAGCCGTGCAGCGTGCGCTCCATCGAGGCGGAGGGGATCACGTAGATCCGCGCCAGGAACGTCTGGATGACGAAGGTCAGCACCACCGCGACGACGATCAGCAGCGGCAGCTCGCGCCAGAACGAGCCCTTGCGCTTCGGCTTGCCGTTCTTGCCGACCTTGGCGTTCTTGCCGGACGTCCCGGAGCCGTCGGCCCGGCGACGGCCGGGACCGGTGCCCCCCGTCGTGCCGGCCTCGTCCTCCTCGTCACGCCCGGGCCCGGTGCCGCCGCCGCGGCGGTGGCGTCCCGGTCCGGCACCACCCGAGCCGTTGGAGATCCCGAGAGAGCCGGTGGTGCGCGTCGAGCCGGTGGTCGTGGCCTCGTCGCGGGTCCGGGGCGGGCGCGAGGCGAACCCGTCGGCCCCCGCGAGGCCGGTCTCCCCCGGCGGTGCGGGAGCCGGGTCCGCCGGGACCGACGGAGCGGGCGCCGCGCTGGTCGGGGCCACGCCGGTCGGGACGGGGGCGGCCGGCACCGGGGACCCGGTCGGTTCCGGGGCGGACGACGTTCCGTACGGAGGGCGGGGCCCGGCGGGGGGCGGCGGAGCGGTCGGCGGTGCGAGCGGGGCAGGACCGTGGCCGTTCCCGTGGCCCACTCCGAACGGCGGCGCGGCGGGGGCGGTGGACCAGGGCGGAGCGGACGGCACGGGAGCGAAGGGCCCGCCCTGCCATCCGACCGGGCCGCCGGACGCCGACGGGCCCTCGTCCGGGCGCGCGTGCGACGGACGCCGACCGACGTCGTCCGGACGGGTCGGGACGACGTCCCCCCGGCCGGGATACCGGTGCGGGGGGACGGGCGGGTCGGCTGGACGCACGCGACTCAGATTAGGAGACGAGGGGGGCCGGGTCAGGAGGCCGGCGTCGTCTCGCGCTTCTCACGGATCTTCGCGGCCTTACCCCGGAGATCACGGAGGTAGTAGAGCTTGGCGCGCCGGACGTCACCGCGGGTGACGACCTCGATGTGGTCGATGTTCGGCGTGTGCACCGGGAAGGTGCGCTCCACTCCGACGCCGAAGGAGACCTTGCGGACGGTGAACGTCTCGCGGAGGCCGGAGCCGTGCCGGCGGATCACGACACCCTGGAAGACCTGTACACGAGAGCGTGAACCCTCGATCACCCGGACGTGCACCTTGACGGTGTCCCCCGCGCGGAAGTCGGGGATGTCGGAGCGCATCGACTGCGCGTCGAGCTCGTCCAGGGCGTTCATCGTGTGCGTCCTCGCGGGTCTCACGGGCCGGCTGCGGGCCTCCGCGCGTGCGGGGGACCGGGGGGTGCCGACCGGATCGGTTCGTGGGCGGCGGGCGGGTTCATGCACCCTCGTCGGGTGGTGCGCCGTCCGCGGCAGCCTCCCCAGTCTGCCAGACGGCCCGATCCGCCCGGCCGACCGGGTCGTACCCGGAGGCCGCGAGGACGGTCCGGTCGCGGGCGTCGAAGGCGGCGGCTCCGTGGCGGGCGAGCAGGGCGTCGAGCAGGTCGGGGCGCACCGCGGCGGTCCGCTCCAGGGAGCGGTCGCGGCGCCAGCGGTCGATGGCGGCGTGGTCCCCGCTGCGCAGGACGTCGGGGACGTCGAGGTCGCGCCAGCGCTCGGGCCGGGTGTACGCCGGGGCCTCGAGCAGCCCGCCCGTCCCGTCCGCGAAGGTGTCGAGCTCGGCGGAGGCGGGGTTGCCCAGCACCCCGGGCAGCAGGCGCGACACCGCCTCGACGACGACGAGCGCGGCCACCTCCCCGCCGGCGAGCACGTAGTCGCCGAGCGAGACCTCCTCGGTGGGCATCCGGCGGGCGGCGTCGGCGGTCACGCGGGCGTCGATGCCCTCGTAGCGCCCGCACGCGACGACCAGCCAGGGCTCGGTCGCCCAGCGCCGCGGCGCGCGCCTGGGTCAGCGGCGCGCCGGCCGGGGTGGGCACGAGCAGGCGCGGGACGCCCTCGCCGGACGCGGCGACCTCGTCGAGGGCGGCCCCCCACACCGGGGCCGTCATCACCATGCCGGGCCCGCCGCCGTAGGGGCTGTCGTCGACGGCCTTGTGCACCCCGGCGGCCCAGGAGCGCAGGTCGTGGACCCGCACGTCGAGGCGACCGGCACGGCGCGCCCGCCCGACCAGGGCCTCGTCGAGCGGCGCGAGGTATCCAGGGAAGATCGTGAGGACGTCGATGCGCATCGGGGGCGATCCTGCTCCTGTCGTCGTGTCCCAGCGTGAGGGAGGCCGAGGGGTGGACCAGTTCCTGTCCTACCCGCAGCAGTGGCGGCTGCTCGCGCCGCTGGCGTCGGCGCTGGTGCTCTGCACGCTGATCGGCATCGAGCGCGAGCTGGCCGCGAAGAGCGCGGGCCTGCGCACGCACACCCTGGTCGGGGTGGGGTCGGCGGCGTTCATGCTGATCTCGAAGTACGGCTTCGACGACCTGCTCGGCTCCCCCGACGTCGCCCTGGACCCCTCGCGGGTCGCCGCGCAGATCGTCTCCGGGATCGGGTTCATCGGCGGCGGGCTGATCTTCGTGCGCCGCGACGCGGTCCGCGGCCTCACCACGGCGGCCACCGTGTGGGCGGCCGCGGCGGTCGGGACCGCCTGCGGAGCCGGGCTGCCGCTGCTGGGCGTGGCCGGGACGGCGGTGCACTACCTGGTCACCCGGGGGTACCGGCCGCTCGCACGCCTGATCACGCGCTCCTCGAACGCCCCGCGCGCGCTGCACCTGTCCTACACCGACGGCCGCGGGGTGCTGCGCACGGTGCTCACGGTGTGCACCGAGCGCGGCTTCGCGGTCGCCGGGCATGCGCGTGGACCGCGAGGACGACGGCGACGGTCAGGGCGGGATGCGCACGGCGTCGGTGACGCTCTCGCTGACCGGGCGCGGCCCGCTCCCGCCGCTGTCGGGCGAGCTCTCCGAGATCCCCGGGATCCTCGCGGTCAGCGTGCCGACCGAGGACGAGTAGACGGCCCGGGCCACTCACAGAACAGGGGGCGGGCTACGCCTCGTCGAGCAGCCCCTCGGGCGGGTCGAGGACGACGCTGCCGTTGGCCAGGTCGACCTCCGGGACGATGGCGGCGACGAAGGGGACGAGCAGTTCGGCCGCGTCGGGCCGGCGGACGGCCAGGAGGTCCGGACCCGCACCGTGGAGGACGTCGGTGACGGTCCCGACCGCGGTGCCGTCGGTGAGGACGACCGCGAGCCCCTCGAGCTGGTGGTCGTGGAACTCGTCGGGGTCCTCGGGCGCCTCGTCGAGAGGCGGTGCGGTGAGCAGGGCCGAGCGCAGGGCGTCGGCGCCGTCGCGGTCGGCGACCTCGTCCACGGTCACGAGCAGGCGGCCGCTGTGGTGCCGCGCGGCGACGACGGTGAGGGACGTCAGCGCCGACCCCTTCGCCGTCACCCGCAGCACCGTGCCGGGGGCGAAGCGCGCCTCGACGTTGTCGGTGCGCGGGTCGACGACGAGCTCGCCGCGCAGCCCGTGGGCCTTGACGACGCGGCCGACGACGCGATGGTCGTCGGCCACGCCGGGGACCGGGGAGGACATGTCGCGGACGGTGTCAGCGGTCGGTGTCGACCACGTCGACCCGCACGCCCCGCCCACCGAGCCCGCCCACGACGGTGCGCAGGGCGGTGGCGGTGCGTCCGTTCCGACCGATGACCTTGCCGAGGTCGTCGGGATGGACCCGGACCTCGAGGGTGCGACCGCGCCGGTTGGTCACCAGGTCGACGGCCACCTCCTCGGGGTGGGCCACGATGCCGCGCACGAGGTGCTCGAGCGCGTCCGCGAGCTCGCTCACTCCGAGGAGTTGCCGCTGATCTGGGCCAGGGCGGCGTTGAAGCGGGCCTGCTTGTCGACCTTCTCGGGCTGCGGCTGGAGCTTGCCCTCGGCGCCGGGCAGACCCTTGAACTTCTGCCAGTCCCCGGTGATCTTCAGCAGGCTGTGCACCGGCTCGGTCGGGATCGCCCCGACGCCGAGCCAGTACTGCGCGCGCTCCGAGTCGACCTTGATGTCGCTCGGCTGGCTCTTGGGGTGGTACTCCCCGATCTGCTCGATGACGCGACCGTCACGACGGTTCTTCGCGTCCGCGACCACGATCCGGTAGTGGGGCTCGCGGATCTTGCCCATGCGGGCCAGCTTGATCTTGACTGCCACTGCTCTGAGTGCTCCTCGGTCGTGATGCTCGGGGCCGCCCGGCCGGGGTGGAGTCCCCGGGGACGGCGTTCCCGCTCGTACGCGGTCGTGGCCTCGTCCCCCGAGGGGATGACGGAGGCGATCACGACAACTCGTCGATTGTGCCAGACCCCGACCCGGCGAACGCCGCCACGGTCACCCCGGCGGCGGAGAGCGCCTCGGCGACGGCCCTGGCGTTGCCCACGGCCTCCGGGGTGTCGCCGTGCAGGCAGAGCGAGCGGGCTGAGACCTCGAGCTCGGTGCCGTCCACCGCGACGATCACTCCGTCGACGGCGAGGCGCCGCGCCCGCTCCACGACGGCGTCGACGTCGGGCAGGAGCGCCCCCGGCTCCCGCCGCGACACCAGGGTGCCCTCGGCGGTGTAGCCGCGGTCGGCGAACGCCTCGGCCACCGCGTCCAGCCCGGCGTCGGCGGCCCGGGCGAGCAGCCGCGAGCCGGGCAGGCCGAGCACGGGCAGGCCGCCCGCCGCCACGGCGGCCTCGACGACGGCGCCCGCCTGGCCCTCGTGGTGGACGACGGCGTGGTAGAGCGCGCCGTGCGGCTTGAGGTAGGCGACGGCGCTGCCGGCCTCGCGCGCCATCGCCGCCAAGGCCCCGACCTGGTAGAGCAGGTCGGCGGCGAGCTCCGCGGGATCGGCGTCGATGAAGCGCCGCCCGAACCCGGCGAGGTCGCGGTAGGACACCTGCGCCCCGATACGCACCCCGCGCTCGGCCGCCCGCGCGCACACCCTCCGCATCGTCGCCGGGTCGCCCGCGTGGAAGCCGCAGGCGACGTTCGCCGAGGTCACGACGTCGAGCAGGGCGTCGTCGTCGGTGAGCGACCAGATGCCGAAGCCCTCGGCGAGGTCGGCGTTGAGGTCGAGGGACGCGGAGCGCAGAGGAGCCGGACCCGTGGGGAGGGACGGCGTCGTCACGTCAGGGCCCGGCCGGCGCGGAGGACCAGCGTCGGGTGGCGCAGCACCCCGAGGTCGGCGCGCGGGTCGTGGTCGTAGACGGCGAGGTCGGCGGCCGCGCCGGCCTCGAGGCCCGGGCGGCCGAGCCAGGCCCGCGCGTCCCAGCAGGCCGCGCCGAGGGCCGCCGTGGGGGTCAGGCCGATGCGGTGGAGCTCGGCGACCTCGTCGGCGAGGCGCCCGTGGGTGATCCCGCCGCCGGCGTCGGTGCCCGCGTAGATCCGGAGGCCGGCCTCGACCGCGGCGCCGATCGTCCGGTCGGCGCGCTCGTGGAGCTCGCGAATGTGGGCGCCGTAGCGCGGGAACCTCTCGCCGGCCGCGGCGGCGAACTCCGGGAAGTTCTCGACGTTGATCATCGTGGGGACGAGGGCGACGTCGCGCGCGGCCATGGCCGCCACGGTCTCGTCGGTCAGCCCCGTGCCGTGCTCGATGCAGTCGATGCCGGCGGCGACCAGCCCGGGCAGGGCGTCCTCGCCGAAGACGTGGGCCGTGACGCGGGCACCGTGGTCGTGCGCGACGGCGATCGCCTCGGCCAGGACGTCGTCGGGCCACAGCGGCGCGAGGTCGCCCTCGTCGCGGTCGATCCAGTCGCCGACCAGCTTCACCCACGGGTTCGCCGCGGCCTGCTCGGCGACCAGGGCGGGCAGCTCGGTGGGGTCACCGGCCTCGATGGGGAGGCCGCGGATGTAGCGCTTCGGCCGGGCGAGGTGCCGGCCGGCCCGCACGATCTCCGGCATCGCCGGGTCGTCGTCGAGCGGGCGGGTGTCGATCGGGCTGCCGCAGTCGCGGATCAGGGTCGCCCCGGCCGCCGCGACCGCGTGGCCCTGCGCCCGGGCCGTCTCGAGATCCACCGCGCCGTCCGGGCCGAGGCCGACGTGGCAGTGCGCGTCGACGAAGCCGGGCAGGATCCACCCGCCGTCCACGGCCGTCGTGGCGTCGGCGACGGGCTCGTCGCTGATCGTCCCGGCCGCGGTGACCCAGAGCTCCGCGTGGCGCTCCGGCCCGCCGTCGAGGACGGTGCCGCGCAGGTGCAGGGCCCGACGACCGGTCGGCGACGACATACCGGGGAGGGTAGCGAGGATCATCGAGGGGCGCGCCGCTCCTACGCTGGGCCGGTGAGCGAGCCCGCCCGCGTCGAGAACGTGCACGAGCTGGCCCTCGCCATGCCGCACGTGACGGTGGTCCACGGCCCCAAGGGCAACGCGATCTACCAGGTGGGCGGGAAGTCGTTCGTGTTCTTCCGGACCCCGCAGCCCGACGCCGCCGACCCGGCCACGGGCGTGAAGTACCCCGACGTGATCATGTTCTGGGTGGAGTCGGAGGAGGACAAGGACGCGCTCGTGCGCGACCCGTCCACCCCGTTCTTCACCACGAAGCGCTTCGACGGGCACCTCTCGGTGCTGCTGCGCGCGGCCGACCTCGGCCGCCTCTCCCGCGAGGAGCTGAGCGAGATCGTGCAGGACGCCTGGCTCTCGCGGGCCTCGGACCGCCGACGTGAGCAGTGGCTGGCGAGGCGCGCGCGCTGAGCTACTTGCGCTTCTTCTTGCTGCCCTTCTTGCCCGAGCCGGCCCGGCGGGAGCCCCCGCCGCCGGTCCCCGGGAAGGTCAGCGCGGCGGGGTCGAAGCCCTCGGGCAGCTGGTTCATGCCGGCCAGCGCCGGGGGCAGCTGGTTGAGACCCGGCGTCTGGTACTTCTCGCCGTTCGCGCCCCGGCCGCCGCCCTCGGTGGCGATGCCCTGGATCGCCGGCATCGTCTTCGCGCCCTTGCGGCCCTTGCCGGCCTTGGCCGCCTGGCGCTTGCCCTTGCGGGCGCCGCCCATGCCGGGCAGGCCGAACTGGCCGGCCATCGACTTCATCATCTTGCGGGCCTCGAAGAACCGCTCGACGAGCTGGTTGACGTCGGTGACCCCGACGCCCGAGCCGTTCGCGATCCGCAGTCGCCGCGAACCGTTGATGATCTTCGGGTCGGCCCGCTCGGCCGGGGTCATGCCGCGGATGATCGCCTGCACCCGGTCGAGGTGCTTCTCGTCGAGGCCGGCGAGCTGGTCCTTCATCTGGTTGGCGCCGGGCAGCATGCCCAGGACGTTCGCGATGGGGCCCATCTTGCGCACGGCCATCATCTGCTCGAGGAAGTCCTCGAGGGTCAGCTCGCCGGTGCCCATCTTGGCCGCGGCGGCCTCGGCCTGGCCCTCCTCGAAGGCCTGCTCGGCCTGCTCGATGAGGGTCAGGACGTCGCCCATCCCGAGGATGCGCGAGGCCATCCGGTCGGGGTGGAAGACGTCGAACTCGTCCTGGCGCTCGCCGTTGGACGCGAACAGGATCGGCTGGCCGGTGACGTGGCGGACCGAGAGCGCGGCGCCGCCGCGGGCGTCGCCGTCGAGCTTGGTCAGCACCACGCCGGAGAAGCCGACGCCGTCACGGAAGGCCTCGGCGGTGAGCACCGCGTCCTGACCGACCATGGCGTCGAGCACGAACAGCGTCTCGTCGGGCGAGACCGCGTCGCGGATGTCGGCGGCCTGGCGCATCAGCTCCTCGTCGACGCCCAGGCGGCCCGCGGTGTCGACGAGCAGCACGTCGTACTGGCGGGCCGTCGCGTCGGCGACCGCGCGGCGGGCGACGTCGACGGGGTCACCGACGCCGTTGCCGGGCTCGGGGGCGAACACCTCGACGCCGGCGCGCTCGCCGACGATCTGGAGCTGGTTGACCGCGTTCGGGCGCTGCAGGTCGCAGGCGGCGAGGATCGGGGTGTGGCCCTGGTTGCGCAGCCAGAGCGCGAGCTTGCCGGCCAGCGTCGTCTTGCCCGAGCCCTGCAGGCCGGCGAGCATGATCACGGTCGGCGGGTTCTTCGCGAAGCGCAGCCGGCGGGTCTCGCCGCCGAGGATGCCGACGAGCTCCTCGTTGACGATCTTGACGACCTGCTGGGCGGGGTTGAGGGCGTCGGAGACCTCGGCGCCCTTGGCGCGCTCCTTGACCTGCTTGACGAACTCGCGCACCACCGGCAGCGCGACGTCGGCCTCGAGCAGCGCGATGCGGATCTCGCGACACGTGGTGTCGATGTCGTTCTCGGAGAGCCGACCCTTGCCGCGCAGGTCGGACAGGACCGACGTGAGTCGATCGGACAGCGTGTCGAACACGGCGCTCGCACTCCTTCAGCTTCCGGCGGCGGCGCGGGAGCCCCGACGAGGACGCCGAGGACGAGTCTCCAGCCTAACGGGGCCGGCCGAGTCCTTCCCGCGGCGCCCGCAGAGCGCCGCGCCGCCGGCACGGTTCCGCCCGCTCGCTAGGGTCCATCCCCGATGGAGTCGCCGGGGGTGGGGGTGTGACGGGCGAGCGGTTCGGCCCCTACGAGCTCCATTCGCTGCTGGGCCGTGGCGGCATGGGCGAGGTCTACCGCGCGGTCGACACCCGCAAGAACCGCGGGCTGGTCGCGCTCAAACGGCTGCCCGCGGGGCTCGCCGACGACGCGGGCTTCCAGCGCCGCTTCCTCCGGGAGGCCGAGCTCGCCGCCCGGCTGCGCGACCCGCACGTCATCCCGATCCACGACTACGGGGAGATCGACGGGCGGCCCTTCCTCGACATGCGGTTGGTGGACGGCATCGACCTGGCCACCGATCTCGAGCGCGAGGGGCCGATGACCCCCGACGGCGCGGTCGCGATCGTCGAGCAGGTGGCGAGCGCGCTCGACGCGGCGCACCGCGAGGGCCTGGTGCACCGTGACGTCAAACCGTCGAACATCGTGCTGGACCGGCCCGGGGATCCCGCACCGGACTTCGCCTACCTGATCGATTTCGGGATCGCCGCGAACCTGATGGCGAGTCGGGTCAGCTCCTCGCAGGTCTCCGGCACGGGCGCGTACATGGCCCCCGAGCGGTTCGCGGCGGGCGGCGACCACCGCGTGGACGTGTACGCGCTGGGATGTGTCCTGTTCGAGCTCCTCACGGGCGACGTCCCGTTCACCGGCGACTGGGTGCAGTTGTTGGGGGCCCACGTCCACGCTCTGCCACCCCGACCGTCCACCCTCGTCGACGGCCTGCCGGCCGGTCTCGACGACGTGGTGCTCACGGCCCTCGCCAAGGACCCGCAGCGGCGCCACCCCGGCGCCGGCGCCCTGGCCGCCGCGGCGCGCGCGGTCCTCCGCGGCCCCGGGCTGCGGTCCCCGCGCGCACCCCTCGTCCCCCGGGCCGCCGCCGAGACCCGGGGTCCGCTCCCGGCGCGCTCCACCGGGAGTCCGTCCCCGGCCGGGGCGCCGGCACGGGCGCAGGGCTCCGTGTCGACGGTCGGAGGCGAGCCGGCCGATCCGCGGCCCGGTCCGGTCGTCGCACCGCCACCGGTCCGCCCCGCGCGTGGCGGACCACGACGGACGCGGGGGTGGCTCCCGTTCGTGGTGCTCGTGGTCGTCACGGCGGTGGCGATCGGCGTCGTCGCAGCACAGAGCGGGCCGACGACCCCGCGCACCGCCGCGAACATCAGCGCCCTCGCCCCGCAGGCGGTGGCGTTCACCCCGGACAGCACCCGCGCGCTCGTCGCCGGCAACGGGGAGGGCACGGTCTCGATCGCCGACACCGCGACCGGCGCGATCGCCACGACGGTGCCCCTCGTCGACCCCGGCACCGGAGCCCCGTCGACCGTCCATTCGATGGTCGTCACCCCGGACGGCCGGCGGGCCTACGTCTCGAACACCCCCTCGAGCGGCGCACCGTCGGGCGCCGTCTCCGTGATCGACCTCGAGGCCGAGGACGAGGTCGCGAGGATCCCGATGGTCGAGCCGGACGGACTGGCGATGAGCCCGGACGGCCGCCGGGTGTACGTGACCGGCGGCTCCCCGGACGGCGGGGTGTCGGTCGTGGACACCACCGTCGACCGGGTGGTCGCCACGATCCCCGTCCCCGCTCCCCGCGGCGTCGACGTCACCCCCGACGGCCGGCGCCTCGTCGTCACGACGGTGACCGGGGTCGCCCTCGTCGACACCACCAGCAACACCGTCGCCGCCACCCTCCCGCTGACCAGGGCCGCCGACGTGGTCGTGAGCCCGGACGGCCTCCGCGCCTACGTGGCCCACAGCGACGACACGTCGATCCCGCGCGACACCGACTCGGTCTACGTCATCGACGCGACCCGCGCCGCGGTCCTCGGTGTCGTTCCGGTCGCGAACACCTCCCTCAGCCTCGGCAACCTGAGCATCACCCCCGACGGCCGGCAGGTCTACGTGTCCGGCTTCGACGTCTTCAGCGACGCCGGCGCGGGCTCGGTGACGGTCGTCGACGGCGGTACCCAGCAGGTCACGGCGACGATCCCGACGCCCTACGCCCACGGCGTGGCCGTCGCCCCGGACGGGCGCCAGGCCTACGTGCAGACCCCCTCGTCGGTATCGGTCCTCAGGATCTGACTCAGCCCGCGGAGCTGCGGCCGGTGGTCGACGCGGCGAGCACGACCTCCTCCACGCGACGGCGCAGCGCGGTGTCGAGGGGGCCCTCGTCCCCGGTCTCCAGGCAGAACGCGTCCACCACCGACGACCCCAGCGTGGACACGCGCGCCCACCGCACGTCGAGACGCTCGGCCTCGAGCGCGGCGGCCACCCGGTGCAGGAGGCCGATCCGGTCGGCCGTGCGCAGCTCCAGGACGACCGCGCCGGTGGCCTCGTCGTCGAACCACAGGATGCGGCTGGGCGCCGGCGAGGGACCGGGACGGTCGTAGTCGCGCTCCTTGGCCGCCAGCCTGCTCGGCAGGTCCAGCGACCCGCGCAGCACCCGCACCAGATCCTCGCGCAGCAGGGACGCCTCGGGCAGGCGACCGAAGCGCGGCGAGACGGTGAAGCTGTCGACGGCCACGCCGTCGCTCTCCCCGAGCTCGGCCGTGTGCACCTGCAGCGAGTGCAGCGCGAGCACGCCGGCGGCCTTGGACAGCAGGCCCGGACGGTCGGGGGCGGCGACGGTCATCGTGACCATGGTCAGCTCGCCGTCGCCGGCGACCGACACCTCGGGACGACCGGTCCGGGCCACGGCCTGGGCCAGCTCCAGGGCGTCGGGGGGCAGCGGCGACGGCGCGGGCACCGCACCGCCGGACATCACGACGCGGCAGCGGCGGACCAGATCGCCCATCAACGTCGCCCGCCACGGCGTCCACACCCCCGGGCCGGTGCCCAGGGAGTCGGCCTCGGCGAGGGCGTGCAGGAGCTCGAGCAGCACCGGGTCGGCGTCGAGGGTCTCCACGACCCGCTCGACGGTCGCCGGGTCCTCGGGGTCGCGGCGGCCCGCGGTGTGGGGCAGCAGCAGGTGGTGGCGCACCATCGCGGCGAGGATGTCGACGTCGCCGGGCCAGAGGCCCAGCCGCTTGCCGATGTGGCGCGCGAGGCGCTCCCCGACCTCCGAGTGGTCCTCGTCGCGGCCCTTGCCGATGTCGTGGACGAGCGCGCCGATCAGCAACAGGTCCGGGCGCGCCACGCGGGTGGTGAGCTCCGAGGCGCGCCGGGTGACCTCGACGAGGTGGCGGTCGACGGTCCAGACGTGCTGGCGGTCGCGCGGGGGCAGGTCGCGCACCGCGCCCCACTCCGGGAACAGCCGCCCCCACAGCCCGGTGCGGTCGAGGGCCTCGACGACGTCGACCATGCCCGGCCCGCTGCCCAGCAGGGCGAGCAGCTCGCTGCGGGCCGCGCGGGGCCAGGGCTCGCGCAGCTCGGGGGCGGCGTCGGCGAGACGGTGCAGCGTCGAGGCGGCGATCGGCAGGCCGGTGCGCGCGGCCGTGGCGGCCAGGCGCAGCACGAGGGCGGGATCGCGGGAGACCTGGGCGTCGCGGGCCAGGACGACCTCGCCGCCGTGCTCGACGACGCCGTCGTCGAGGGGCCGCCGGGCCGGGGCGCGGCGCAGGGCGGCCAGGCCGCGCTTCGGCAGCGCGGCGCGGGCCGAGCGCAGCGCCGTGTCGGTGGCGAACACGACGGTGCGCGCCGCGCCCGAGAGCGCCCGCGCGAGCTCGTAGCGGTCGCCGACACCGAGCTCGGAGCCCACGGCGGTCACGACCTCGTGGGCGTCCTGGGCCTGCATCACGTCGCGGGCCCGGCCGGCGCGGCGGTGCAGCTCCACCCGCAGGTCGAGCATGAGGCGGCGGGCGTCCTGGACGTCGACGGTCGGGCGGTCGACGAGCTGCGCGGCGGCGAGCGCGTCGAGGAGCTGGATGTCGCGCAGCCCGCCCCGCCCGTTCTTCAGGTCCGGCTCGACGCGGTGCGCGACCTCGCCGGAGCGGGTCCACCGGGCCTCGGTCGCGGCCACGAGGTCGTCGAAGCGCGCCCGGATCCCGGCGCGCCAGGCCTGCCGGGCGGTGGTGACGAGGCGCTCGGCGAGCTCGGGGTCGCCGGCGAGGTGCCGCACCTCGAGCAGGCCCAGGGCGACGCGCAGATCGGTGGCGGCGACCTCGATGGCCTCGCCCACCGTGCGCACCGAATGATCGAGGCCGATGCCGGCGTCCCACAGCGGGTACCAGAGGGCGTCGGCCACGCGCCCGATCTGCTCGCGGTCCGTGGCGCCGGAGAACGTGCGGCCCCGACCGTCGTGGACGAGCACGAGGTCCAGATCCGAGTGGGGCGCGAGCTCGCCGCGCCCCAGCGCCCCGACGGCCACCAGCGCGGACCCCTCCCCCACGCCGACGGCCGCGGCGCGCGAGGAGAGCCAGAAGTCGTGCAGCTCGACCAGCGCCTCGCGCAGTGCGGCCGGCCCGAGGCGCCGCGCCCCGAGCGGGGGGTCGAGCAGGGCGGCACGGGCGCGCACCAGGTCCTGCGCCTCGCCGTTGGTCGTCGCTCCGGTGTCGGCGTGCCCGGCGTCGCCCCCGGTGCCCGACCCGACGCGTCCACGCGGTGCGGCACCCGGCCGTGCGGGACCCGCCCCGCTCCGCTCCGCGTCAGCGGCCATGGTGTGCGTTCCTCTCCGGCACGCCGACCGTGCCGCGTCTCGGGGGCGCGGCGCCGTCTCGCTGCCGCGGCGACGACGCCGGGCCCCCGCAGAGAGGACCCGGCGCCGCCGTCGATGTCGACCGCCCCGGCTAGAGGGCGTCGGCTCCCCGCTCGCCGGTGCGCACGCGCACCACGGTCTCGACGGGAGTCACCCAGACCTTGCCGTCACCGATCTTGCCGGTGCGGGCGGTCTCGGTGATCGCGTCGACGACCTTCTCCGCGGCGGTGTCGTCGGTGACGACCTCGATGCGGACCTTGGGGACGAAGTCCACGGAGTACTCCGCACCCCGGTAGACCTCGGTGTGGCCCTTCTGGCGGCCGTAGCCCTGGACCTCGCTGACGGTCATACCCAGTACGCCGAGCTGCTCGAGGGCGCCCTTGACGTCCTCCAGCACGAACGGCTTGATGATCGCGGTCACCATCTTCACGGCGTCGAGCCCTCCCTCGGAGTCGCAGCGACCCGGTCACTTGCGGTCGTGTGCTCGAACATCGAACCGGAACCGCCGCCGATGCGCAGCCCTGAGTAGTCGTACCCGGACTCGGCGTGCTGCGACTCGTCGATGCCCTGGCTCTCCTCCTCGTCCGTGACCCGGAAGCCGATCGTCGACTTGACGATCAGGGCGAGGATCGTCGTCACGACGAAGGAGTAGATCATCACCGAGAAGGCGGCCACGGCCTGGATGCCGAGCTGGGAGAGGCCACCGCCGTAGAACAGACCGTCGGCGCTCGAGCTGTTCAGCGACGTCGTGCCGAACAGACCGATGAGCAGCGTGCCGATGAGACCGCCGACGAGGTGCACCGCGACCACGTCGAGCGAGTCGTCGAAGCCGAGCTTGAACTTGATGGACACGCAGAGCGCGCAGACCGCGCCGGCGATGACGCCGACCGCCAGGGCACCCATCGGGTTGACGTAGGCACAGGCCGGCGTGATGGCCACCAGGCCCGCCACCGCGCCGGACGCGGCACCCAGCGTGGTCGGCTTGCCGTCCCGGACCTGCTCGACGACCAGCCAGCCGAGGATGGCCGCCGAGGTCGCCAGCATCGTGTTCGTGAACGCGATCGCGGCCGTCGAGTTCGCCCCCAGGGCCGACCCGGCGTTGAAGCCGAACCAGCCGAACCACAGCAGGCTCGCGCCCAGCAGCACGAAGGGCAGGCTGTGCGGACGGCCCGGGTCACGGGGCCAGCCACGGCGCTTGCCCAGGACCAGGCAGAGCGCGAGGCCGGCGGCACCGGCGTTGATGTGGACCGCCGTGCCGCCCGCGAAGTCGAGCGCGCCGAGCGAGTTGGCGATCCAGCCGCCGAACTCCGCGTCGTAGCCGTCGAAGGCGAACACCCAGTGCGCCACCGGGAAGTAGACGATCGTCGCCCAGAGCGCGACGAAGACGCCCCAGCCCCAGAACTTGGCGCGGTCCGGGATGGCTCCGGAGATGAGCGCGGGGGTGATCACCGCGAACATCAGCTGGAACATCGCGAACGCGAAGAGCGGGATCTTGTCCGGGTCCGTGCCCACCGCGTCCGTCGGCATGTTGCCGAGTCCGAGGAACTGGAAGTTGCCGATCAGCCCGGCGAACGAGTCGTTGCCGAACGCCAGCGAGAACCCGTAGAGGCACCACAGCACCCCGACGATCGCGAGGCACATGAAGTTCATCATGAGCATGTTCAGGACGCTTCTCGAGCGGACCATGCCGCCGTAGAAGAACGCGAGCCCTGGGGTCATGAGCATCACCAGTGCGGCACTGGCGAGTACCCAGGCGGTACTACCGGCATTAACCACGGTCGTTGGTCCCTCCTGCTGCTCCTGCTGTCGCACTCACTGCGGGAGAAGGATGAAGAGACCGTGTTTCGCGAACCGACGCCGATCGTTTCATCGCAGTTAACACGGTTCCCGGCGATGTGACGTTCGTGTTGCCCA
Organism: uncultured Actinomycetota bacterium; assembly: GCA_963785135.1. Taxonomy (GTDB): domain Bacteria; phylum Actinomycetota; class Actinomycetes; order Mycobacteriales; family Pseudonocardiaceae; genus Actinomycetospora. The sequence goes on along the minus strand of CAWATV010000012.1, from coordinate 729,142 downwards.
AGCGGACAACTCCGTGCTGCGCCCGGCCCGACGGGTGGCGCGCAACCACGCTGAGCGATGGGTCACACCCCGTGAGGATGACGTGGCCCACGATCGGAGCACACCGGGCCGACCCCGTCAGCGCAGGAGGGCGTCCACGAAGGCCGCCGGCTCGAAGGGGGCGAGGTCGTCGGGCCCCTCGCCCAGCCCGACGAGCTTGACCGGCACCCCGAGCTCGCGCTGGACCTGGAAGACGATGCCGCCCTTGGCCGTGCCGTCGAGCTTGGTGAGCACCACCCCGGTCACGTCGACGACCTCGCCGAACACGCGCGCCTGGGTCAGGCCGTTCTGCCCGGTGGTGGCGTCGAGGACGAGCAGCACCTCGTCGACCTCGGCCTGGCGGGAGACGACGCGCTTGACCTTGCCCAGCTCGTCCATCAGCCCGGTCTTGGTGTGCAGGCGCCCGGCGGTGTCGAGCAGGACCGCGTCCACACCGGCGTCGGTCCCCCGCTTGACGGCCTCGAAGGCGACGCTGGCGGGGTCGGCCCCCTCCTTGCCGCGCACGACCTCGGCGCCGGCGCGCTCGCCCCAGGTCATGAGCTGCTCGGCGGCGGCGGCGCGGAAGGTGTCCGCGGCGCCGAGGAGCACGACCCGGCCGTCGGCGACGAGGACCCGCGCGAGCTTGCCCGTCGTCGTGGTCTTCCCGGTGCCGTTCACCCCCGCCACCAGGACCACGGCGGGGCGTCCGTCGTGTCCCAGCGCCCGCACCGTGCGCTCCATCTCCGGCCGCAGCGCCTCGGTGAGCACCTCCCGGAGCAGCTCGCGCGCCTGCTCGGGGGTACGGACGCCGCGCGCGGCGATCTTCTCGCGGAGCGCGGCGACGATCTCCCGGGTCGTCGTGGAACCGAGGTCGGCCATCAGGAGGGTGTCCTCGACCTCCTCCCACGAGTCCTCGTCGAGGTCCCCCGCGCCGAGCAGCCCGAGAAGGCCCTGCCCGAGCGTGGACCGCGACCGCCCCAGCCGTCCGCGCAACCGCTCGAGCCGGCCCTCGCTCGGAGCGATGGGCTCGGTCGGAGCGGCCGGGGGGGCCGGTGCACTCGGTGCGGTCGGCGCACTCGGTTCGGCAGGCGCGACGGACGGGGCGGGTGGCTCCGTGACCGGTGCCGTGACCGTGGGCGGGGGGACCGTGGGAGGGGCGACCGGGGCGGGGTCCGGGGTGACCGTGTCGGGTTCGACCGTGGCCGGTGTGACCGTGTCCGGTGTGACCCTGTCCGGCGCGGTGGTCGGCTCTGCCGTCGCGGCGGGCCGGTGAGCCGGTGCGGTCGGCTCGTCGGTCGGGGCGGGTGTCGCCGCGTGGGGCGTCGCGGGCGGGCTCCGGCGGCACGACCGGTCCGGCGGGTGGGGGCCCGGCGGGCGGGGGTTCGAGGGTGCCGGTCCCGGCGCCCGACCCCGAGCTGAAGCTGAATCCCCCGCCGGCGCGGTAGGTCCCCGCGGACGGGGCGGGCGGAGCGGCCTCCTCGGCCTCGGCCAGCGAGACCCGGCGCCGTCGGCGCAGGATCAGCCCCACGGCCAGGACGATCAGCAGCACGACCACGATCGCCGCGATCACGATCGCGGCGATCACCCCGGGCGGCAGGGTGGACGGCACCGTGCCCGGCGCCGCGAGGGCCGGGGAGGTCAGCGGCGAGCTCCGGAACGACACGGGCCCAGTCTCCCAGTCCTGCGACGGGCCGGGAGCGCCCGGGCGCGTCAGGCCAGCAGGCCGACGAGGAGCGCGATGCCCGAGAGCAGGGCCACGAGCACGGCCGCCGCGAGCAGGGCGACACAGTGCGGGAACGCGGGCGTGCGCTGGCGCATCGGTCCGATCGTGCCCGCGACGCGCGGGAGGGCGGGCGCGCGGTAGAAGACCTCGACGGTGTGGCCCGCCGCGACGGGGACGGCTTCGCTGACGCGACCCCATCCCCCGCCGTGCTCGACCTCGATCTCCACGAGGTGCCGCCCGGGCGGGAGGTCGATCGGGGTGCGCCCCCAGGCGAAGCGCAGCGGGTAGCCGTCGACGCTCACCGCCACGCGACATGAGCGCAGGTGCGGGGACAGCGCGCAGTGCGAGGCGTCGATGACGAGGCGGCCGCTGGCGGCCTCGCCCCATTCGTCCGGCAGGGCTCGGCGCGAGCCAGGTCTCATCGTCGTCATGTGGTCCCCCCACCTTCGCGCCGTCCCGTGAGCACGCTAGATCGCTCGGGCACGGGGGCGGGAGACACCGTCAGCGTCCTCGTCGCCCCCCGACGCGTGAACTTCCCGGTACGGAGAGCAACATATCAATACCGTGAGTGACTACGAGGGCGGGGTGGCGGCGAGCGGGCCGGGGGCGTCCGCCCCGGTGAGCCGCTGCGAGATCACCGCGGTGATGCCGTCCCCGCGCATGCTGACGCCGTAGAGCGCGTCGGCGATCTCCATCGTCGGCTTCTGGTGGGTGATGATCACCAGCTGTGAGCTGCGGCGGAGGTCGGCGAGCAGGCCGATGAGTCGCCGGAGGTTGGCGTCGTCGAGGGCCGCCTCGACCTCGTCGAGCACGTAGAACGGCGAGGGACGCGCCCGGAAGATCGCCACCAGCATCGCCACCGCGGTCAGTGACTTCTCGCCCCCGGAGAGCAGGGACAGCCGCTTGACCTTCTTGCCCGGCGGGCGCGCCTCGACGTCGACACCGGTGGTGAGCAGGTCGTCGGGGTCGGTGAGCACCAGGCGCCCGTCGCCGCCGGGGAACAGCACCGGGAACACGGCCTCGAACTCACGGGCGACGTCGGCGAAGGCCACCGCGAACACCTCGAGGATGGTGGCGTCGACCTGGGCGACCACCTCGAGCAGGTCGCGGCGGCTGGCGCGGACGTCCTCGAGCTGGGTGGACAGGAAGCGGTAGCGCTCCTCGAGGGCGGCGTACTCCTCGAGCGCCAGCGGGTTGACCTTGCCGAGGGTGCCGAGCTCCTTCTCGGCCCGCGCGGCGCGACGCTGCTGGACCGCCCGGTCGTAGGCCTCCGGCGGCGGCATCGCGACCTGCTCGCCCCGCTCGCGGGCCGCCTCGACCTCGGCCACCTCGGCCGCGCTCGCCGGGATGGGGGTCTCCGGGCCGTACTCGGTGACGAGGTCGTCGAGGCCGATGCCGAAGCGCTCGCCGATGGTGGACTCGAGCTGCGCGAGACGGGTCCGCTGCTCGGCGCGCACGACCTCGTCACGGTGCACGGCGTCGGTGAGGCGTTCGAGGGCGGCCTGCCGCTCGCGCAGCTGCTCGCGCACCGTCTCGAGCTCGGCCGCCCGGGCGGTGCGCACCGCGGCGGCCGCGTCCCGCGCCTGCGCGGCCCTCTCGAGGCGGGCCCCGAGACGCTCCAGCGCGTCGCGGCCGTGGCGCACGGCCTCCTCGGTGAGCGCGGCGCCGCGCTCGCGGGCACGCCGGCGCTCCTCGGCGCGGGCCCGCTGCTCGCGCTCGCCCTCGGCGCGCCTGCGCAGACCCTCGGCGCGCCCGGCGACGGCGCGCAGCCGCTCCTCGGCGGTCCGCAGGGCCAGCCGCCCGTCGACCTCGGCCGCGCGCGCGGCCGTCAGCGCGGCCGCCGCGGCATCGCGCGCCGTGATGTGGTCCTCGGCGTCGGCGCCCGCGGCGTCGTCGGCGGCCTCGTCCTGGGCCATCGCCAGGCGCTCGGAGAGGTCGTCGAGCTCGACGCGGCGCTCGTCGCGGGTGCTCTCGACCGCGGTGCGGCGCTCGGTGAGGCGCTGCGCCTCGGCCTCCGCGGCCCGCACCGTCTCCCCCAGCCGGCCGAGTCGCCGCGCCGCCTCGGCGCGCTCGGCGTCGTCGGCCGCCCGGCGGGCGTCGACGGCCCGGCGGTGCTCGGCCGCGGCGCGCCGCCGGTCGTCGCGGACCTGGCGCGCGACGCCGACCTCGGCCCGCGCCGCGGACTCGGCCTCGCGGGCCTCGTCGAGGGTCGCAGCGGTGGCCTGCACGTGCCGCCCGGCGGCGGCCAGCCGGTCGCCCGCCTCGTCGGCGGCGGCCTGCATCTCCAGCACGCTCTGGTTGCCCGAGGGGCCGCCGACCGCCCAGTCGGCGCCGAGGACGTCGCCGGTGCGGGTGGCCGCGCGCAGGTGCGGGTGGCGGGTGACGACGGTGCGCGCGGTGTCGAGGTCGTCGACGACGACCGTGCCGGCCAGGGCGCGGCCGACGGCGCCGGCGAGCGCGTCCGGGGCGCGGACCAGGTCGACCGCCCAGCGGGTGCCGGGCGGGGCCTCGCCGGGGGCCTCGCCCGCCCCGCCTTCGCCGCCGACCAGGACGCCCGCGCGCCCGCCCTCGGTGGCGTGCAGCAGGGCCAGCGCCTCGGCCGCGGCCGCCGGGCCGGTGACGGCGACGGCCTCGGCGGCCGGTCCGAGCGCCGCGGTGACCGCGGTCTCGTCGCCGGCCGACACGCGCAGCAGCGCGGCGACCGACCCGAGCAGCCCCGGCAATCGGTCGGAGGCGGCCAGCAGCGCGCCCGCCCCGTCCCGCCGCGTGAGCCCGAGGGCGAGGGCGTCGGTGCGCGCCTGCCAGTGGGCGCGGTCCTGCTCGGCGTCGCGGTGGGCGGCGCCCGCCCGGTCGACGGTGGCCCGGGCGACCTCGTGGCGCTCGACGGCCGCGTCCAGGGCCGCCTCGGGGTCGGGCGCGTCCTCGTCCGGCGCGTCCGGGGCCGGTTCCGAGGGCTCGGCGGCCACGGCGGCGGGTTGCTCCTGCTCGAGGGCGGCGAGCTCCTCGCGCGCCGTGGTCGCCCGCTCCTGGGCCTCGGTCAGCGAGCCCGCGAGCAGGTCGAGCTCCTCCTCGGAGCCGGCGAGCCGCCCGCGCAGCGTCTCGACCTGGCCGGCGAGCCGGGCGACGCCCTCGCGCCGGTCGGCGGCGGCGCGCGTGGCGGCGGCCAGCCTGCGCTCGGCCGTGGTGACGGCGTCCTCGGCCTCGGCACGCTGCTCGGCGTGGCCCTCGAGGGTGGCCCGCGCGACGGCCACCTCCTCGGACAGCGACTCCTCCTGGGTCGCCGCCTCCACCGCCTGCCGCTCGAGCGCCTCGGGGTCGGGGCCGGCGGGGGCGTCGTCGGTGGCGGTGAGGTGGCGCCTGCGCTCGACGGCGAGCGCCACGGTGCCCCGCAGACGCTCCTGCAGGGCGGAGAGCCGGTACCAGCCCTCCTGCGCGCGGGCGTGCGCCGGCGCGGCCTGGTCGAGGGCGGACTCCAGGCCGGCGGCCTGCTCGCTCGCCGCCGCGAGAGCACGCTCGGTCTCGTCGCGGCGGTGGCGCACGGCGTCCTCGTCGGCCTGCTCGCGCTCGATCTGCCCGCGCAGGGTCACCAGGTCGTCGGCGGCGAGCCGGAGCTTCGCGTCGCGCAGGTCGGCCTGGATGGTCTGGGCGCGGCGCGCGATCTCGGCCTGGCGCCCCAACGGCTTGAGCTGGCGGCGCAGCTCGGTGGTGAGGTCGGCGAGCCGCGTGAGGTTGGCCTGCATCGACTCGAGCTTGCGGAGCGCCTTCTCCTTGCGCTTGCGGTGCTTGAGGACGCCCGCCGCCTCCTCGATGAAGGCGCGACGCTCCTCGGGGCGCGACTGCAGGATCGCGTCGAGCTGACCCTGGCCGACCAGCACGTGCAGCTCGCGGCCGATGCCGGAGTCGCTGAGCAGCTCCTGGACGTCGAGCAGGCGGCAGGCGCTGCCGTTGATCTCGTACTCGCCCGCCCCGCTGCGGAACACCCGGCGTGTGATCGACACCTCGCCGTAGGAGATCGGCAGCGCCCCGTCGGTGTTGTCGATGGTGAGCGTCACCTCGGCCCGACCGAGCGGCCCCCGGCCGGCGGTGCCGGCGAAGATGACGTCCTCCATCTTGCCGCCACGCAGCGCCTTGGCCCCCTGCTCGCCGAGCACCCAGCTGATGGCGTCGACGACGTTGGACTTGCCCGAGCCGTTCGGCCCGACGACGCAGGTGATGCCGGGCTCGAAGCGCAGCGTGGTGGCCGAGGCGAACGACTTGAAGCCCTTGAGCGTCAGGCTCTTCAGATGCACGTCCCACCCCCTCCCCTACGGAGGATCCGAACGTACCGGGGCGCCCCGACACGCCCGTGACGCCCCGGGCGCGCCTACCGTGGGCGGATGGACGACCGCCGGGAGCCGCAGGACGGGGACGCCGAGATCGTCGAGGGCGAGCTCGTCGGGCCGGAACCGGACCCGGAGCCGGACCCGGCGCCGGAGGTCGGCTACACCGCCGCGGGCGTCCCGACGTTCGACCACGTGCGCGAGCGGATCGAGGGCCGGGTCGCCACGGCGTCCGGGGCCGGCGAGCTCGACGCCGCGATGCCCGAGGTGCGCTCGCTCGAGCAGCAGGAGGCCGACCGCGCCGCCGCGGGGCGCGACAGGCTCGAGGAGATCCGCCGCGCGATGCGCGGCGGTGCGTGAGCGCCGCGCCGTCGCACCGGTGGGCCACGTCGCATCGACGCATCCAGCGGTTTGGCGCCCCCGGCGGGCTGGACAACCGGTCCCATGGCTACCGCAACGCACTACCTCGAGGTCAATGCCCCCGCCGACCGGTGCTACCAGTGGTGGCGCCCGCTGACCCACCTCCCCGAGATCATGGAGGACGTGAAGTCGGTCGACCCGAAGGACGGGGACGCGGACGTGACCCACTGGGTCGTCGACGGCCCGCTGGGCAAGTCGATCGAGTGGGACGCGAAGATCATCGACGAGGAGACCGACCGCAAGATCGCGTGGAAGTCGCTCGAGGAGAGCAACAACCACGTCGACACCGGCGGCGCCGTCCGCTTCGACAACCACGGCGACACCACCGGCGTGGAGGTCAGCATGCACGTCGAGACCCCCGCCGGCGCGCTCGGCGACCTGGGCGCGAAGCTCTTCGCCGACCCGCAGAAGAAGATCGAGGCCGCCCTCGACGAGTTCAAGAAGCTGATGGAGTCGCAGCCCGCGCGCTGAGACGACCCCTACGGGTGCGGGTGCCGCGGACGTCGTTGACACGTCGGGCACCAGAACGAGGACCGGTTCATGAACGCGCTGCGCACGATCACCGTGCCGCAGCGCGGGCAGGGCCGGTCCTCGCGTCCGTAGACGGCCAGGGCGCGGTCGAAGTATCCCGCGTCGCCGTGCACGTCGACGTAGAGCGCGTCGAACGAGGTACCGCCCGCCTCCAGGGCCTGGCCCATCACGTCGCGTGCGGCCTCGAGCACACGGCGGCCCTCCGGGCGCGTGAGCGTCGCGGTGGGCCGCTGCGCGTGCAGCTTCGCCCGCCAGAGGGCCTCGTCGGCGTAGATGTTGCCGATCCCCGAGACCAGGGTCTGGTCGAGCAGGGCGCGCTTGAGCCCCGTGCGGCGACGGCGCATCCCCCCGACCGCCGCCTCGAGATCGAACGCGGCGTCCATGGGGTCGCGGCCGATGTGGGCGATCGGGACCGGGAGATCGTCCGGACCGGCGACGTCCGTGACCGTCAGGCCCCCGAACGTCCGCTGGTCGACGAAGCGCAGCTCCGCGCCGCCGTCGTCGAAGCCCAGCCGGATGCGGAGGTGCTTCTCGTCCGGACGCTCGGCGGGTTGGACCAGGAGCTGCCCGCTCATACCGAGATGGGCCAGCAGGGCCGCCTCGACGCCGTCGTCGTCGACGGCGAGCTCCAGCCACAGGTACTTGCCACGTCGCCGCACCGAGCGCAGGACGCGGCCCTCGAGGCGCGCCCGCAGCTCGTCGGCGCCGCCCGTCTGACGGCGCACGGAGCGTGGATGACCCACGTCGACCGACACCACCCGGCGGCCGATCACGTGGTCGGCGAGCCCGCGGCGGACGACCTCCACCTCGGGGAGCTCAGGCACCGCCGGTGGATCCGGAGAGCCCGTCGAGGTATTCGTAGGCGGCCTGTGCGGCCTTCTGCTCGGCTTCCTTCTTCGTCCGCCCGGTGCCGGTGCCGCGCTCCTCGCCGGCGACGAGGACGGTCGCGGTGAACTCCTTGAGGTGGTCCGGGCCCTCCTCGGCCATCAGGTACTCGGGGACGCCGAGGTCGGAGGCGGCGGTCCGCTCCTGGAGGCTGGTCTTCCAGTCCAGGCCCGCGCCGAGGTGGGGCGCGGCGCGCAGCAGCTCGCCGAACAGGCGCTCGACGAGGACGCGCGAGGTCTCGATGCCGTGCTGCAGGTGCACCGCGCCCAGCACCGCCTCGACCGCGTCGCCGAGGATGCTGGCCTTCTCGCGGCCCCCGGTCATCTCCTCGCCGCGACCGAGGTACATCCGGCGGCCGAGGTCGAGGTCGCGCGCCACCCCCGCCAGGGCGTGCATGTTCACCACGCTCGCGCGCAGCTTCGCGAGCTGCCCCTCGGGCAGGTCGGGGTGCTCGCGGTAGAGCCGCTCGGTGACCACCACGCCGAGCACCGAGTCGCCGAGGAACTCGAGGCGCTCGTTGGTCGGCAGGCCGCCGTGCTCGTAGGCGTAGGAGCGATGGGTCAGGGCGAGCTCCATGAGCTCGTCGTCGACGTCGACCCCGAGCACCCCGCAGAGCTCGGCCCCGTTCCCGGGATCACCGGGCTCGGCGGATGGGATCTCCGACACCGTCACCGGTCCGGGAGGTCGGCTCAGGCCGGGGTGACGGCAGGACGGCCCGCGTACTGGCCGCAGGTCGGGCACGCCACGTGCGGCGGCTTGGGCTGCGCGCAGGCCTTGTTCTGGCACGCCACCAGCTGCGGCACCGACGCCTTCCACTGCGAACGGCGGGCATGGGTGTTGGCGCGCGACATCCGGCGCTTCGGAACGGCCACGGTGCTTCGTACTCCCTATCGGCGTGCTCTACCTAGTTGTCCGTACTGCCGGCGTCGCCGTACTTCTCCTGCAGGGCGGCCCAGCGAGGGTCGATCCTCTCATGGACGGCTCCCGCGGGGACGAAGGCCCATGCGTCGGGGTCCGCCGAGGGGACGCCCGGGCAGTCCTCGCGGCACAGCGGGGCGTTCGGCAGCTCGAGCAGCACCGCGTCGCGCACGGCGGGTTCGAGGTCGATCAACTCGTCGACGATGCGGCTGACCTCGTCGGGGTCGGAGGACTCGTCGGTCACCGAGTCGGGGTAGGCGTAGAGCTCGGTGATCTCGACCTCGATGTGCTCGTCGACCGGGCCCAGGCAGCGGGAGCACTCGCCGTGGACGTCGGTGACGACCGGCCCGGAGGCGAGCACGCCCTCCACGACCGACTCGAGGCGCAGATCGAGGTGGATCGGGTCGCCCGCGGGGACGCCGATGACCTCGAGGCCGAAGTCGGCGGGGGCGGGGACGTCGCGTCGCCAGTGCTTCATCGTCCCGGGGCGGCGGGAGAGCTCACGGGCGACGTCCACCGTCCACGGGCTCGCGGGGTCGTTCCTCGGCTCGGGGTGCTTCTTCTCCGCAGTCATCTCGCCTGGTCCAACGCGCGCGGGAACCGCGGGTGTTCCCGCGGCACGACGGAGAAGTCTACGCGCCGACGCGCTCGCTCCAGCGCGCGCCGCGACCCTCGGCGGGCTCCTCGTCGCGGTCGCCGCGCTCGCCGCGTGACGGCCCCGCGGGGGCGGGCGCGCTGAGCCGCAGCTGGTGACGGTGGCGCCCCACGGTGTCGAGCACCGACTCCATGGTCTCGGAGAAGTCGGCGAGCGTGCCGTCGATGTACTGGTCGCACTCGGCGCGGCGGCGGTCGGCCTCGTCCCCCGCGGCGTCGACGATGCGCGCGGCCTCGGCGCGGGCGACCCGGGTGACCTCGTGCTCGTCGACGAGCCGGGCCTGCTCGGCACGCCCCTCCGCGGTGGCGCGCTCGTAGTTCTGGCGCCCGGCCTCGGCCATCCGCTCGGCCTCGGCCTCGGAGCGCTCGACGAGCTCGGTGTACTCGCGGCGACCGCGGGTCACGGTCCGCTCGGCCTCGTGCTCGGCCTCCGCGATCATCTGCTGAGCCTGCTCGCGGGCCTCGGCGAGGAGCCGGTCGGCCTCGGTGCGGGCCTCGGCCCGGGCGGTCTCGGCCTCGGTGGTGGCGTCGGCGACGATCTTGTCCCGGTGGTCGAGGACGTCCTGGGCGTCGTCGAGCTCGCCGGGGATGGCCTCGCGGACGTCGTCGAGCAGTTCGAGGACGTCGCCGCGCGGGACGACGCAGCTGGTGGTCATCGGGAGGCCGCGTGCCTCCTCGCAGATGGTCACGAGCTCGTCGAGCGCCTCGAACACGCGGTACACGCCGCCACCTCCTCGCACCCGGCGCCCCGGGGACACGACGCCGTGGGTCAGTGTGCCGCGCGGGGACTTGAGCGCCGCGCATTCCGACCGGCGTGCGCGTGTCCTGCGCTGCTCAGCCGAGGCGCTCGAGCAGGCGCCGGTGCACCGCGGGCGAGAGGAACGCCGCGACGTCGCCGCCGCCGCGGGCGACCTCCTTGACCAGCGAGCTCGACACGAAGGAGTGTGCCGGGTCGGTGATGAGGAAGACGCTGTCCACGCCGGTGAGGTGGCGGTTCATCTGGGCCATCGGCTCCTCGAAGCCGAGGTCGGTCGCGGACCGCAGCCCCTTGACCAGCGCGCCGGCACCCTGCGCGCGGCAGTAGTCGACGACGAGGCCCTCGAACGCGTCGACGCGGACGTTGTCCAGGTCGGCGAAGGCCTCGTCGAGCAGGCCGCGGCGCTCGTCGACGGTGAACAGCCCCTGCTTGGCGGGGTTGACGGCCACCGCGACCACGACCTCGTCGAACAGGGCCGCGGCCCGGGAGACCACGTCGACGTGCCCGAGGGTGACGGGGTCGAACGAGCCGGGGCAGACCGCGATCGTCATGCGCCCATGGTGCACGGCGGTGATCACCGCGCCCACGGCAGGATCGTCGGGGTGAGCGTGCTCCACGACGACCTCGCCGCGATCTACCCGCAGTTCGGGCTGCAGGTCGCCCACGCCGGCCTCGTGCTCGTCCCCCCGACCGACGTCGAGCTGCTCGAGCTGGCCCCGATCGTCGGCGAACCGGGCGGGATCGTGGAGCCGGGACGCGAAGGCGCCTTCCTCGGCTGGGACGACCCGAGCGGCGCCGACCCGGTCGACCGCTTCCTGCGCGGGCACTGGCGCCTCCGGGAACGTCCGGTCCCGCAGCAGTGGCGCGCCCCGTTCGCGGTGGTGCTCGGCGGCCGCGCGATCGGGATGGTGATGCTCGCCCACGAGGCCGGCACCGACCGCGGCACCGTCTCCACGTGGTCCTGGCTCGCCCGCGCCGAGCAGGGGCACGGGATCGGGCGGCGCGTGCGGCTGATGCTGCTCGAGCTCGCCTTCGTCCACCTCGGGGCGACCCGGGCCACGACCTCGGCGAACGAGCACAACACCGCGTCGCGCCGGGTCTCGCACCGGTGCGGCTACCGCGAGACCCACCGCGGCCACGACGCGTTCGGCGTCGAGGTGCACGCCGCGGTCACCCCCGCCGCCTGGCGCCGCCGCCGGCTGCCTGACGTCGTCGTCGACGGGGTCGAGCCGTTCCGCGCGGCCGTCGGCCCGTGAGGCACCTCGGGCCGACGTCCTCGAGGTTCGGCGCGGTCCGGGGAGGGCCTACGGCGCGCTCCGGTGCGCGAGATGGAGGACGGTCTCGCCGTACACGCGTCGCTCCTCGGGGTCGAAGCTCGCCGGCCACGCGGGGGCGTCCGACCGCACGTCACGCTCGAGGACGACGAGCCCGTCGGGGGCCAGCCAGGACGGCAGGAGGGCGAGGACCTCGTCCACGCCGGCGGCCGGGTCGGTGTAGGGCGGGTCGACGAAGACCAGCTCGACCGGGGTCGGCGTCCGCTTGAGGAACGCCACGACCGCCGCGCGGCGCACCAGCGCCCCGTGCACGCCGGCCGCGCGCGCGTTGCTCTGGATCACCGCGCAGGCCCGCGGGTCGCGCTCGACGAGGACCGCGGTGGACGCCCCGCGCGAGAGCGCCTCGATGCCGAGCGCACCGGACCCGGCGAACAGGTCGAGCACCTGGGCGTCCTCGATCGCCCCGCGCGCCTCGAGCAGGGAGAACAGGGCCTCGCGCACCCGGTCGGAGGTGGGGCGTGTGCCGGTCGGCGGGACGGCGATCCGTCGCCCCCCGGCCGTGCCCCCGATCAGCCGTGTCACCCGAGGACCACGACGAGGTCACCGCCCTCGACCTGCGCGACCGAGCCGATCGCGGCGCGCTCGACGGTCCCGGCGATCGGGGCGGTGATCGAGGCCTCCATCTTCATGGCCTCGATCGTGGCCACGACGGCCCCCGCCGACACCTCGTCGCCCTCGGCGACCTGCAGGGTCACGACCCCCGCGAACGGCGCCGGGACGTGCCCGTTGTTGCTGCGGTCGGCCTTCTCGGCGGCCTTGACGTCGGTGTCGACCGAACGGTCGCGGACCTGCACCGGTCGCAGCTGGCCGTTCAGCGACATCAGCACCGTGCGCATGGCCCGTTCGTCGGGCTCGCTGATGGCCTCCAGCTCGATCAGCAGCTGGACGCCGGTGTCGATGTCGACGGCGTACTCCAGCTCGGGCTGCAGGCCGTAGAAGAACTCCTGGCTGCGCAGGACCGAGGTGTCGCCGTAGGCGGTGCGGTGCTCGCGGAACTCCGTGGTGGGCCCGGGGAACAGCAGCTGGTTGAGCGTCGCCGCGCGGTCGCTCTCGAGGCCCTTGCGGTCGTCGTCGGTCAGCTCAGCGATCCCGGGGCGCTCGACCCGCCCCTCGAGGGCCTTGGTGCGCAGCGGCTCCGGCCAGCCGCCGGGCGGGTCGCCGAGCTCGCCCCGGAGGAAGCCGATGACGGAGTCGGGGATGTCGAAGCGCCCGGGGTCGGCCTCGAAGTCGGCCGGATCGACACCGGCGCCGACGAAGTGCAGGGCCAGGTCGCCGACGACCTTCGACGACGGGGTGACCTTGACCAGGTGCCCGAGCATCCGGTCGGCGGCGGCGTAGGCGTCCTCGATCTGCTCGAAACGGTCGCCCAGCCCCAGCGCGACGGCCTGCTGGCGCAGGTTCGACAGCTGGCCGCCCGGGATCTCGTGGTGGTAGACGCGCCCGGTCGGCGAGGCGAGGCCGGCCTCGAAGGGCGCGTAGACCTTGCGGACGACCTCCCAGTACGGCTCCAGCGCGTTGACCGCGTCCAGCGACAGCCCGGTCTCGCGCTCGGAGTGGTCGGTGGCCGCGACCAGCGCCGACAGCGAGGGCTGCGACGTCGTCCCGGCCATCGACGCGACCGCGCCGTCGACGGCGTCGACGCCGGCCTCGATGGCCGCGGTGAGGGTGGCGAGCTGACCGCCCGCGGTGTCGTGGGTGTGCAGGTGCACCGGCAGCCCGAAGTTGTCCCGGAGCGCTCGCACCAACGTGCGGGCCGCCGGCGGGCGCAGCAGCCCGGCCATGTCCTTGATGGCGAGCACGTGCGCGCCGGCGTCGACGATCTGCTCGGCGAGCCCGAGGTAGTAGTCGAGCGTGTAGAGCTTCTCGCCGGGATCGCTCAGGTCGCCCGTGTAGCAGAGCGCGACCTCGGCGACCGCGCCGCCGGACTGGCGGACCGCGTCGATCGCCGGTCGCATCTGGCTGATGTCGTTGAGCGCGTCGAAGATCCGGAAGATGTCGATACCGGTGCGGGCGGCCTCGGCGACGAAGGCGTCGGTCACCTCGGTGGGGTACGGGGTGTAGCCGACGGTGTTGCGTCCGCGCAGCAGCATCTGCAGACAGATGTTGGGCACCGCCTCGCGCAGGCGTGCCAGCCGCTCCCAGGGGTCCTCGGCCAGGAAGCGCAGCGCCACGTCGTAGGTCGCGCCGCCCCAGCACTCCAGCGACAGGAACCCGGGGGTGGTGCGCGCGACGTGCGGCGCCACCTCGAGCAGGTCCCGCGTGCGCACGCGGGTCGCCAGCAGCGACTGGTGGGCGTCGCGGAACGTGGTGTCGGTGACCCCGACGGTGTTCTCCGCGCGCAGCCACGCGGCGAAGCCCTCCGGACCGAGCTCGCCGAGGCGCTGCTTGGAGCCGTCCGGCGGGGCCACGGCGAGGTCGACGACCGGCAGCTTCTCGCGGGGGTCGGCGAGCCCGGGGTTGTCGCCGTTCGGCTTGTTGACCGTGACGTCGGCGAGGTAGGTCATCAGCCGGGTGCCGCGGTCGGCCGGCGCCCGCGCGGTGAGCAGGTGCGGGTGCTCGGCGATGAACGAGGTCGTGACCCGGCCCTCGCGGAAGTCCGGCTCGTCGAGCAGGGCCATCAGGAACGGGATGTTCGTGGACACGCCGCGCACCCGGAACTCGGCGAGCGCCCGGCGGGCCCGGCGTACCGCGGTGGTGAAGTCGCGCCCGCGGCAGGTGACCTTGACCAGCAGCGAGTCGAAGTGGGCGCTGACCTGGGCCCCGGCGTACGCGGTGCCGCCGTCGAGCCGCACGCCCGAGCCCGAGGCCGAGCGGTAGGCGGAGATCATCCCGACGTCGGGCCGGAACTCGTTGGACGGGTCCTCGGTGGTGATCCGGCACTGGAGGGCGAACCCGTGCAGGGCCACCGAGTCCTGGCCCAGGCCCAGGTCGGCGAGGGACTCCCCCGACGCGATCCGCATCTGCGCGGCCACCAGGTCGACGTCGGCGACCTCCTCGGTGACCGTGTGCTCGACCTGGATGCGGGGGTTCATCTCGATGAAGTGGTGCTGCCCGTCGCCGTCGAGCAGGAACTCGACCGTGCCGGCGTTGATGTAGTGGATCTGCTCGGCGAAGCGCACGGCGTCGGCGCAGATGCGCTCGCGGGTCTCCGGCGACAGGTTCGGTGCGGGCGCGATCTCGACGACCTTCTGGTGGCGCCGCTGCACCGAGCAGTCGCGCTCGAACAGGTGCATGACGTGCCCGCTCGCGTCGGCGAGGATCTGCACCTCGATGTGGCGGGGGTCGACGACGGCCTGCTCGAGGATCACCGTGGCGTCGCCGAACGCCGAGGACGCCTCGTTCATCGCGGCCTGCAACGACTCGCGCAGGGCGCCCGGCTCCTCCACCAGGCGCATCCCGCGCCCGCCGCCACCGGCCACCGCCTTGACGAACAGCGGGTAGGTCATCGCCTCGGAGGCCGCGAGCAGGGTGTCCAGGTCGTCGGAGGGGTCCGAGGAGTCGAGGACGGGGACGCCGGCCTCGCGGGCCGCGGCGACCGCGCGGTGCTTGTTGCCCGCCATCGCCAGCACGCGCGGCGGCGGGCCCACGAACGTGATCCCGTTCTGCTCGCAGGCCGTCGCGAGCTCCGGGTTCTCCGACATGAACCCGTAGCCGGGATAGATCGCGTCGGCACCCGAGCGCCGGGCGGCGTCGATGATCGCCTCGACCGAGAGGTAGGCGCGGACCGGGTGGCCGACCTCGCCGATCTGGTACGCCTCGTCGGCCTTGAGCCGGTGCTCGGAGTTGCGGTCCTCGTGCGGGAAGACCGCGACCGTGGACGCTCCGAGCTCGTACGCCGCCCGGAAGGCCCGGATGGCGATCTCACCCCGGTTGGCCACGAGCACCTTGCGGAACATCGGGTGGGCCCTCCCTCGGGACACGGCGCTCCGGGACGGGGCACGCTACCGCGATCTTCGCGCGCGACGGCAGCGTCGCGGGGGTCATGTGCGGTATCAAGGAGGAACGCGCAGAGGGGGTTCCGGAGTGAACAAGCCGCACCGACGTCGGTCCGTCGCGCCCTGGCTCTTCGGCCTCGCCGCGCTCCTGGCGATCCTCTCCCCGCTGGTCTTCCTCGGCGTCTGGGTCGCCGAAGGCACCGCCGAGGGCATCGTCGCCGCGCTCCTGGCCACGGTGCTCGACCTCGTGGCCGCCGCCATCGCCGCGGTCGTGGCCACGGTCCTGGCGCTGCAGCGCGGCGTCGTCCGCGTTCGGACCGCCGTGCTCGGGCACCCCGACGGTCGCGCCGGGCGCCTCGCCGAGCACGACGCCGCCCGCTGGCGCCTGGCCCGCGACCGGTTCGCCGCCCTCCAGCGCGAGTACGCCGCCTTCGAGGCCGACCCGCGCGCCGTCGCCGCCCGCCCCGCGCTCACCGACGTCACCGTCCCGGCCACCGCCCGCTTCGTGCAGGCCCTCGCCGACGCGGAGTACCTGCGCACCGACGACGAACCCACCGGCCCGCGCCGCGTCGAGTTCGCGAACGCGGTCGAGCGCGCCGTCGACGCGTGGGAGAGCGCCTGCTCCGTCGCCGACGGCCTCGCCCGCGCCCACCGTGACGTCGATCCGCCCGCGCCCCCGACCCGCGCCGTCGACCCGCCCCGCGGCCCGACCACGGCCACCGGGCGCGGCGAGTACGCCGACGCCGCGGAAGCCGTGCGCCGCGCCGCCGTCCGCGGCGCCAAGGACCTCCGCGAGCGCCTGCGCACCTGAGCGGGCGTGCGTCCGCTCCGGTCCGCCTTCTGCCTTCCACCTCCGACTTCCCGCACTCCCGGCGGCGCCCCGGACACCGGGTCACTGTCAAGTGGGTCAGCGGAATGCGCGCACGGCGTCCGCGAACGCGGCGGGTCGTTCGACGAGCACGTAGTGCCCCGCGTCCGGGATCGACGAGGACGCGTCGTCCGGGCGCGAGCGGCGTCACCGTGGGCACGGTGAGGTCGGGCGCGCCGCCGGCGACGACGCAGGACGGGCATCGGGAGGCGGACGGGGGTCGGCGCGGTTCGTCGCGGCGTCACGGGGCAGCGCGCGGTACTGGCCCATCGCGGCGTCGAGCCGACCGGGCGGGCTGTAGGCGGCGACGGCCTCGGCGAGCGGGAAGGCCGGGGTGCGCGTGAAATCGGCGAGGAAGCCGCGCACGTCGGGCCCGACCGCGCGTTCGATCGCGCCGGGCGGTGCTTCGCCGAACGTGCGCAGGTGGGGCGGGCCGAGCTCGGCGAGCCCGAGACCGGGGACCCCGCCGCCGGAGAGCACGAGGCGGGCGACCTGGTCGGGACGCGCGCGGGCCCACGCCACGGCGGTCATGGCGCCCATGTCGTGGCCGACCACCGTGACGGGTGGCAGGCGCAATGCGGAGATCAGACCCGGCGACGTCGGTGGCGAGGGAGCGCTTGTCGTAGGCGTCGGTGCCGGGCGGGGCGAACGACGAGCACCCGGCGCCGCGGAGGTCGGGCACGACGACGCGGTGGTCGGTCGCGAGGTCCGCGGCCACCGCGCGCCAGGTGGCCCCGGTCTCGGGGAACCCGTGCAGCAGGACCACCGGCGGGGCCGCGGCCGGACCAGCGACGCTGACGTGCAGCCGGGCGGCACCGACGTCGACGGTGCCCGCCTCGGCACCGGGGACCAGGACCGGGCAGCCGTCCGCGGCGAGCACCGGCGGCGCGCGCCCGCATGCCGCGAGCAGGACGACCAGCACTCCGAGGAGCGGGATCGTCATCCGGATGGGCACGCGCACCCCGTCCGGGTGCCCGTTCCGGTGACGACGAGTGGCCCTCTGCGCTGTCCGGTGCCGCGATGTGTGCGTCATCCCACGATCGGGCACCCGATCTTCATCGAGACCAGGTGAGTGGGAGCTGGGGAGCCTCCGCACACCGTCATGGTCCGGGCCCGCCGTTCGGGGCGGCGGGCTCGGGCCCGCTCGTCCCGTACGCCGGGAACCGAGATCAGATGCGGCGGTAGCCGACCACGTCGTCCATCCGGCGGCTCAGCGACGACGTCTTGACGTCCTGGCCGCTGTTCGGCGCCTCGACCATCTGGCCGTTGCCGGCGTACATCGCCACGTGGCTGACCGGGCTGTTGAAGAAGATCAGGTCGCCGGGCTGGAGCTGGTCGCGGGTGACCGACTGCCCGACCCTCGACTGGGCGGCCGAGGTCCGCGGCAGGTCCTTGCCGACCTTGTCGAACGCCCACTGCATGAGGCCCGAGCAGTCGAACCCGCTCGGAGTGGTCCCGCCCCAGACGTAGGGCACGCCGATCTGGCTGCGCGCCTCGGCGAGCGCCCGGGCGCCGACCGACGAGGCGGCGGCGGGCGCCGCGGCGGCCTGGTCGGTCGAGGACGTGGCGTTCGACGCGGTCTGGCGCGACTGCGCGCGGTGCGGGCCGCGGCGCGCGAGTCCGGGGAGTCGTGCTTGACGGGGCTCGCGGTCGCGCGCCGAGGACACGACCGGCAGCACCGAGGCGGTGGCCGCGTCGGAGGACGCGGTCTGGGCCGGGGCCAGCGCCAGGTCGGCGGAGGCGAGCTGCGGGGACAGCGCGACCTCTCCGGTGGCGGGGGCGTCGTCGGACGGGCCGCCGACCAGGTTGTCGGTGGCGAGGCCGCCGGCGGTGGCGAGCGCGCCCAGGGCGGCGAGCGAGAGCCCCGCGGTGCGTGCGGCGCGCTGCAGGGCGGGCGTCTCCGCGGTGTGGGGGCGCGCGGGGCCCCGGCGTCCGGCCGGGCCGCCGTGGGCGGACCGCTCACGGAGATCGGTCGGGAGAACACCCATCGAACCGGTGGTGCTGTCCTCGGGGGCGCGGTGGCGCCCGGCGGAGGACGGTCGGACCTCGAGCACAGCCGTCATACGTCGTCTCCTCGCCCGACGGGAGACCCACGACGATCCGGGGCCGTGGGGACGGCCCCGTTCGCGGACGGCGGGCCGCTGGGGAGCTGCGGCTCGACGTCGGACACCCGCCCCGTCCTGGGAGGGCTTGCGCTCCGGGGAGGCCGCCGGACGGGGAACCGGACGGAGCGGCCGAGCGCGTCAGCGGGCTGATGCTCACCGACCACCGGAACGTAACCGATCCGTGACCCGGTTCTGCAGCACCACGCCGAGGAGTCGCGCTCGCCGGTCGCCGTTCGGCGGTCGTCGGCATGTCACCCGGGTTGCCGGCCGTTCATCTGCCGCTCGCCGCGTCCGGGTCCGATGTGATGAACGGTGAGCGGTCGGTCGCGGACCCAGGGTGACCACGACCGGCGCGTCGTCACCCGGACGGTCCCGACGACCGGTACCGGGTCCCCGCCCGCTCCGCCCCGTCACAGCCGGTCGAGGAACGCGGCCTCCTCCTCGGGGACCACGGAGCGGACGAGCCCGGCGAGCCCGGGATGCGCGCCGAGGGTGGGGTCGAGGGCGACGACCTCGCGGGCGGCGTCGCGGGCCTCGGCGATCAGGTCGCCGTGGCGCAGGACCGAGAGCATGTGGAGCCCGGAGTTGCGCCCCGACTGCTCGGCGCCCAGGACGTCCCCCTCGTCGCGCAGGGCGAGGTCGAGCTCCGCGACCGCGAACCCGTCGGCCGTGGTGGCGATCTGCTCGAGGCGACGCAGGGCCGGCGAGCCCTCGACCGCGTCGGTCACGAGCAGGCACGACGACGGTGCCTCGCCCCGCCCGACCCGGCCGCGCAGCTGGTGGAGCTGCGAGACGCCGAACCGGTCGGCGTCGAGGATGACCATCATGGTGGCGTTCGGGACGTCGACCCCGACCTCGACCACGGTGGTGGAGACGAGCACGTCGACCGTGCCGTCGCCGAACGCCCGCATGATCGTGTCCTTCGCGTCGGCCGGCAGGCGCCCGTGCAGGACCTCGAGGCGCAGCCCGGCCAGAGGGCCCGCGGCGAGCATCGGGCCCACCTCGGTGACGGCGAGCGGCGGGCGGGCCTCGTCGGCATCGTCGGCCGGGCCGTCCTCGGACGCGCCGCCACCGAACAGGTCGTCCCCGGCGTCGCCGTCGTCCTCCCCCGGCTCGCCGCCCGGCGCCGCCCGCAGGTCCGCGGCGCGCCCGCGCCGGGACGGGCTGCCCGGCTCGGCGGACTCGGCCTCGTCGCCGCCGATGCGCGGGCAGACCACGTAGACCTGGTGGCCCGCGGCGACCTCCTCGTGCACGCGCTCCCACGCGCGCTCGACCCAGCGGGGCCTCTGCACGGCGGGCACCGCGGTGGTGTGGATCGGGCGGCGCCCCGCGGGCAGTTCGGTGAGCACCGAGGTGTCGAGGTCGCCGTAGAGCGTCAGCGCCACGGTGCGCGGGATCGGCGTGGCCGTCATGACCAGGACGTGGGGCGTGGTCGGGCCGGGGCGGGAGCGCAGCTCGTCGCGCTGATGGACCCCGAAGCGGTGCTGCTCGTCGACGACGACGAGGCCGAGGTCGGCGAACGCGACCCCCTGCTGGATCACCGCGTGGGTGCCCACCACGATCCCGGCGGCGCCGCTCTGGGCGTCGAGGAGGGCCTGCCGCCGGGCCTTCGCCCCCAGCGAGCCGGTGAGCAGGGTGACCGCCGTCGCCGGTTCCGCGGCGTCGAGCTCCCCCGCCCGCCCCAGGGGTCCGAGCAGCGCCCGCAGCGAGCGGGCGTGCTGAGCGGCCAGCACCTCGGTGGGGGCGAGGAGGACCGCCTGGCGCCCGCTGTCGACGACCTGGAGCATCGCGCGCAGCGCCACCATCGTCTTGCCCGAGCCGACGTCGCCCTGCAGCAGCCGGTTGAGCGGCACGGTGGTGGCGAGGGCGTCGGCCAGGGACTCGCCCACCTCGCGCTGCGAGCCGGTGAGGGTGAACGGGAGCCGGGCGTCGAACGCCGCGGCGAGGCCGTCGTCGCGGCGTGGGCACGCCGGCGCCGGCCGGGTGGTGGCGTTGGCCCGACGGACCTGCAGCGCGAGCTGGAGCCCGAACGCCTCGTCCCAGACCAGCCGCCGGCGCGCCGCCTCCTGCTCGGCCCACGCGTCCGCGCGGTGCACGCGGCGCAGCGCCTCGGGCAGGGCCATCAGCCCGTGGGCCGCGCGGATGGTCTCGGGCACCGGGTCGTCGGGCTCGTCGAGGATCTCGAGGACCTGCTTGACGGCCATCATGATCGACCAGGAGCGGACCTTCTTGGTCGCCGGATAGATCGGGATGAGGCCGGGGAGCACGCCCACCCCGCGGTCGCCGTCGGGGAGGATCATGAAGTCGGGCGCGGCGAGCTGCCACTTCCCGTGGTAGGTGCTCAGGTCGCCGGAGAACAGCGCCCGGGTGCCGACCGCGAGGTCGCGCTCGCGGTAGGGCTGGTTGAAGAACGTGCAGGTGAAGGTGCGCTCCCCGACCGCGACCCTGGCCTCGACGATGTACCCGCGGCGCTGGCGCATGCGGCGCCCGGACACCCCGGCCACCGTGCCCAGCAGGGTCACGTGGTCGCCGTCGCGGAACCGTTGCTCGCCGCGCCCCGCCGACCGGGTGACCGTCGAGTTCGCGACGTAGCGGCGCGGGTAGTGCCGCAGCAGCTGCCCGACGGTCTCGAGCCCCAGCTGGCGCGCCAGGGGCTTGGCCGCCTTGTCGCCGAGCGCCGTGAGCAGCGACGTCTCCATCCCCACCACGCGGGTACCGTCTCATCCCGCACCGACACCGGCGGGGCGGGACCGGGGCCGCGACCGATGGCACACCCCGCCGGGCTCGCGACCCGCACCGCTCGGTTACCCTGGGTACTGCGAGCACACCGCCGCACCTCCCGTGCGGCGCCGTGTGCCTTTCTTGGTGCATCGATGTCGAGGAGTTCACACCGTGTCTGCCGTCTGTGACGTGTGCGCGAAGGGCCCGGGGTTCGGGAAGTCGGTGTCGCACTCGCACCGTCGGACCAACCGCCGCTGGAACCCGAACGTGCAGGTCGTGCACGCCCGGGTGCCCTCCGGCAACCGGAAGCGCATGAACGTGTGCACCTCCTGCCTCAAGGCCGGCAAGGTCAGCCGCGGCTGACGCGCCGACGTCGGGGAGAACCCAGCAGATGAGCGAGACCCCGGCGGGTGGCTCCGAGCAGGCCACCGCTCCGCCCGGCATCAACGTGGCGATCCCGTCGATCGCCCGCGTGTACGACTTCGTGCTCGGCGGCAAGGACAACTTCGCCTCCGACCGGGCGGCCGCCCAGTCGCTGCTCGACACGATGCCCGAGACCCCGCTGCATGGCCCGCGACAACCGCGAGCTCATCCGGCGCGCCGTGCGCTGGCTCGTCGCGGAGGCCGGCATCGACCAGATCATCGACATCGGCTCCGGCCTGCCGACCGCGGGCAACGTGCACGAACTGGCCCGCGACGTGCGGGCGGGCGTGCGCGTGGTCTACGTCGACGTCGACCCGATCGTCCTCGCCCACGGACGGGCCATCCTCGCCGGCGACGACGACACCGAGGTCATCCAGGCCGACATCCGCGAGCCCGACGCCATCTTCGCCGACCCGGAGACGCAGCGACTGATCGACCTCGATCGTCCCGTCGCGGTGCTCGTGTCCTCCCTGCTGCACCACCTCGCCGACGACGAGGACCCGGTCGGCGTCATCCGGGCGGTCGTCGATCGGCTGCCCTCGGGCTCGTACGTCCTGGTCGCCAACTTCGTCGACCCCGGCGACGACGCCCGCGCCCCCAAGATCGAGAACGCCTTCCTCCACGGAGGTCTCGGCACGGGCCGTTTCCGGACGTTCGCCGAGCAGGAGCCCTACTTCGCCGGTCTCGACCTCGTCGAGCCGGGCCTGGTCTTCGCCAACGAGTGGAAGACCGACACGACCACGCCGCGGGACAGCCCGGTCCACCGGCTCTACGCCGGCGCCGTGGCCCGCAAGCCCTGACGTCAGGCGGAGGGCAGCTCGCGACGCAGGTCGCGCAGGAAGGCCACCGTGTCGCGGGGCTGCAGCGCCTGGACGCAGAGCAGGTCCATCGTGGCGAGGTAGTCGTCCACGTCGGTGCGCTTGTCGAGGTAGAGCGCGCTCGTGAGCTGTTCGAGGTACACGATGTCCGGCACGTCCGACTCGCCGGCGAACCGCAGGATGCTGAACGGGCCACCGGCCCCGGCGTGCCCACCGAATCGGAAGGGCACGACCTGGAGGACGACGTTCGGACGCTCGGACATGGCGATCAGGTGCTCGATCTGGTCGCCCATCACCTCGGGCCCGCCGAGCGGGCGGCGCAGAGCCGCCTCGTCGACGACGGCCCACAGGGTGGGACCGCCGTCCGCGGTGAGGATGCGCTGGCGGGCGCGCCGGAACTCCACGCGCCGGGTCAGCTCGTCGGCGGGCATCGCCGCGTGGCCGAGCGCCGTGACGTGGCGCGCCATCGCCTCGGTCTGCAGCAGGCCGGGCACGAACTGGGGTTCGTAGGTGCGGATCTGCGTCGCGGCCTGTTCCAGTCCGACGTAGGTCTCGAACCAGTGCGGGAGCAGGTCGCTGTACTTGTGCCACCAGCCCGGCTCGTTGGCGCGGCGGGCGAGCGCGAGCAGCGGCGCGCGGTCGTCCTCGTCCGTCACCCCGTACAGGGACAGGAGGTCGGCGACGTCGCGCTCCTTGAACCCGACCCGACCGAGCTCGAGGCGGCTGATCTTCGCGTGCGAGCCCCGGATGGCGTGGCCCGCGTCCTCGCCGGTGATGCCCGCCTGCTCCCGCAGCCGCCGGAGCTGGGTGCCGAGCATCATGCGCAGCACCGTCGGGCCGCCGCCGGGCAGATCGTGGATGCTGCGCGGCGCGGACTCCCCGGACGAGGCGGATGAGACCACGCGGAGACCTCCGAGAGGCGTCGGTCGCGGTCCAGGACGGACCGCGGCGCTGTCGAAGGTGAGACTCTAGCAGGGCACGTCGGCCCCGTTCGCCCTCGTCGGACGCCTCTGGCGCACGAGTCCGTGAGCGGTGGGGCGCCGGTCGGGCGGGCGCGACGGGTCAGCGGGCCTCGGCGAGGAGGTCGTCGAAGTCGCCGTCCTTCGCCCCGAGCAGGAAGGCGCGCATCTCGGCCCGGGTGTACACCAGGACCGGCCCGTCCCGGTGGCGCGAGTTGCGCACGGCCACCGCCCCGTCCGGCAGCGTGGCCACCTCGACGCAGTTGCCCGTGGGGTTGCTGCGGCGGCTCTTGCGCCAGCGGACATCGTCCGATCCGGCCAGGACAGGAGCGCCCTGTGTCGGCTCGGGCATGCGACCTCCCGGGGTCAACCAGCTCTCGACCGTGCAGATGTTCTTGCATCTGCACAGTACGTCGGAGAGTATCGGGGCTGTCGCCGTCGTCGGGGACTGCGACGAGTGGAGGTCCGCGTGAGCCAACCGGAACGCCCGGCGCCGCACGGCCGGCCCCTTCGCGTGATCTCCGAGAGGCTGAGCGCGGAGGAGGCCGAGCAGGTACGCGCGACGCCGTCGGTCACCCGGTTCGCCTCGCACAGCGCCACCGACCGCACCACGGACGCCGATCCGCCCGGGGCGGACGCCGCCGCCTCCGCCCCGACCACGGTCCTGCCCGGTGTGGGTGGCCCCACCCCCGGAGCGACCGTCCTGCAGGCCGCACCCGCCCCGCCCCCGGTCGCCGCGCCGGGCCTCCCGGTCCTCGCTCCCTACCGCCCGCGCCGACGCGTCGCCGAGATCGTGCGCCGCGTCTTCGCCCGTCGTCACGCCGGTCGACACCGGCCGGAGACCACGACCACGAGCAGCTGGAGCATGTTCGCCCCGCAACGGCGCCGGACGCGGCCGTGGGGCCGGCGCTGACGCTCGTGGCCGCTAGGGCAGCCGCCAGTCGATCGGGTCGTCGCCGAGGTCGGCGAGGAACTCGTCGACGCGGCTGAACGGCTTCGAGCCGAAGAACCCCTTGTCCGCCGACATCGGGCTCGGGTGCGCCGACTCGACGGTCGGGACCTCCTCGCCGAGCATCGGCTTGAGCGACCGGGCGTCGCGACCCCACAGGACGGCCACGAGCGGCTGGTCGGGGCGCTGGACCAGCGCGTGGACGGCCTGCTCGGTGACCTTCTCCCAGCCCTTCGCACGGTGCGAGCCCGGCGCCCCGGGCGCGACGGTGAGCACCCGGTTGAGCAGCAGCACGCCCCGCTCGGTCCACGGGGTGAGGTCGCCGTCGGTGGGCGGGGGGTACCCGAGGTCGGACCCGTACTCCCGGAAGATGTTCTGCAGGCTCCTGGGCAGGGGCGCCACGTCCGGCGCCACGGAGAACGACAGGCCGACCGCGTGTCCCGGGGTCGGGTAGGGGTCCTGCCCCATGATCAGCACCCGGACGTCGGCGAACGGCTGCTGGAACGCCCGCAGGACGTTCTTCCCGGCCGGGAGGTAGGTGCGGCCGGCGGCGACCTCGGCGCGCAGGAAGTCCCCCATCTCGGCGACGGTGTCGGCGACCGGCTCGAGGGCCTCGGCCCAACCGGCCTCGACCGTCTCGCTCAGCGGGCGTGCCATCGACGTCCCCCCGTCGGGTCGACGCGGCTCGATTCGTCGGCCCCGAGGGCGTGGAGCGGCACGCCGGTCACGCTAACGGGTCGTTCCCCGGCCCCCCGGGGAGGGCCGCCGCCCGTCAGTCGATGAGCTCGTAGGCCGGCAGGGTCAGGAACTCGACGTAGTCGTCGGCCAGGGCGACGGACTCGAAGACGTCCCGCGCCTCCTGCCAGCGGCCCTTCTCGAAGGTCTCCTCGCCGACCGTGTCCTTGATCTTGTCGAGCTCCTCGCTGATCACCTCGCGGACGTAGTCCGGGGTCACGGTCCTCCCGTTGTCGAGCTCGATGTCGTTGTGGATCCACTGCCAGATCTGCGAGCGCGAGATCTCCGCGGTGGCGGCGTCCTCCATCATGTTGAAGATGCCCGCCGCGCCGGTGCCCGAGAGCCAGCTCTGGATGTACTGCAGGCCCACCGACACGTCGTTGCGCAGGCCGGCCTCGGTGATGTCGCCGGGCGTCGACTTCACGTCGAGCAGGTCGGCGGCGCCGACCTCGACGTCGTCGCGCACGTTGTCGAGCTGGTTGGGCCGGTCGCCGAGGACGCCTGTGAACTCCTCGCGGCAGATCTCGACCAGATCCGGGTGGGCGACCCACGAGCCGTCGTAGCCGTCGCCCGCCTCGCGGGCCTTGTCCTCGTGGACCTTCGCCATGGCCTTCTCGTTGGCCTCGGGGTCCTTGCGCGAGGGGATGAACGCGGCCATCCCGCCGATGGCGAACGCCCCGCGCTTGTGGCAGGTGGCCACGAGCAGCTCGGAGTAGGCGCGCATGAACGGCACGGTCATGCCGACGGAGTTGCGGTCGGGCAGGACGAAGTCGCGGCCCTGGGCGCGGAAGTTCTTGATCACCGAGAACAGGTAGTCCCAGCGGCCGGCGTTGAGACCGGACGCGTGGTCGCGCAGCTCGTAGAGGATCTCGTCCATCTCGAACGCGGCGGTGATGGTCTCGATGAGGACGGTCGCCCGGATGCTGCCCTGCGGCACGCCGAGCAGGTCCTGGGCCTTCACGAACACGTCGTTCCACAGCCGCGCCTCGAGGTGCGACTCCATCTTCGGCAGGTAGAAGTACGGCCCGCTGCCGCGCTCGACCAGTGCCTTCGCGTTGTGGAAGAAGTAGAGGCCGAAGTCGACGAGGCCGCCGGCGATCCGGGTGCCGTCCACGGTGATGTGCTTCTCGTCGAGGTGCCAGCCGCGCGGGCGGACGACCACCGTCGGCAGCTCGTCGGCGGTGACGGCGTAGTCCTTGCCCTCGGGGCTGGAGTAGGTCAGCTTCCCGTCGCCGGACTGGGCGTCGATGAGGTTGGCCTGCCCGGCGATCACGAGCTCCCAGGTGGGGGTGTGCGAGTCCTCGAGGTCGGCCAGCCAGACCTTCGCGCCCGAGTTCAGCGCGTTGATCGTCATCTTGCGGTCGGTGGGGCCGGTCATCTCGACGCGGCGGTCGCGCAGATCGGCGGGTGCGTCGGCGACCTGCCAGTCCCCCGAGCGGACGTCCGCGGTCTCGGGCAGGAAGTCGAGGGTGCCGGTGCGGGCGATCTCCTCGCGGCGCTCCGCACGGCGTTCGAGCAGCTGCATCCGCGTGTCCTGCGCGTGGCGGTGCAGCGCGGCCAGGAAGGCGAGCGCGTCGTCGGTGAGCACCTCCTCCTGGCGATCGGCGGTGTAGCCGGACACCTCGACACCCTGGGTCGACATCTGGGAGCACTCCTCACTGCGACGGTGGTCCGCCTCGTTTCTACGCCACGGAAGTATTCTTCCGCAATGCGGAATCCGTGCGGTAGGGTCGGCGGACCCGCAGGTGTTCCCCGTCACGAGGGAGTCTCATGCCCGCCACCGACAGCGACGCCGCCCCGGCCCGGGGCGTGCAGTCGTTGGCGCGCGCGGTCGACCTGCTCGACCACCTCGCCGACGCGGGCGGGCGCGCGACCCTCAGCGAGCTCGCGGCGGCGTCGGGGTTGCCCGCGCCGACCATCCACCGCCTGCTCTCCACGCTGGTCGACCGCGGTCACGTCCGGCGCGAGCCCGGGCGCCGCTACGCCCTCGGCCCCCGCCTGGTGCGCCTCGGCGAGGCAGCGGGCCGCGTCCTCGGCGACGGGGTGCGTCCCGTCCTGGCCGACCTGGTCGCCGCCACCGGCGAGTCGGCCAACCTCGCGGTCCTCGACGGCCAGGTCGCCGCCTACCTCGCCCAGGTCCCGTCGCCGCACCCGATGCGGATGTTCACCGAGGTCGGCCGGCGGGTCCCGCTGCACTGCACCGGGGTCGGCAAGGCGCTCCTGTCCGCCATGGAGGTCCGGATGGTCGACCTCCTCCTGACCCGCACGGGCCTGCCCGCGCGCACCCCGGCCACCGTCACCGACCTCGTCGCCCTCCACGCCGAGCTGGCGATCTCCTGGGAGCGTGGGTGGGCGGTCGACGACGGCGAGGAGGAGGTCGGCGTCCGCTGCGTCGCGGTCCCGGTGCCCGGCACGCCCGCTCCGTGTGCGGTCTCCGTCTCCGGACCGGCCGCGCGCCTCGGGCCCGCCGAGGTCGATCGCGCCGGTCCGCTGCTGGTCGCCGCGGCGAGGCGCATCGGCGCGGAGCTGGCGGGCCTGCCCCCGGCCGACGCCGACGGGGAGACGCCGTGAGTGGCGTGGCCGTGCGCGTCGCGGTCTGCTGGGACCTCGACGGCACCCTGCTGCGAGGCGGCACCCTCGGGGGTGAGGTGTTGCGCCGGGCGTTCGCCACGGTCACCGGGCTGGTCGCTCCGGAGGGGGTCGTGATGGGCGGGCAGACCGACCGGCTCGTCGCCGAGGCCTTCCGCGACCTCCTGCCCGCGGACCAGGCCGCCGCCCTGCACGCCCGCGGCGACGAGTACGGCGCGGCGTTCGTCGATGCGGTCGCCGCCGAGTGGGTCGGGCGCGACGACGAGCTGGCCGCAGTGATCACCGTCCTGCCCGGGGTCGACCGGGCGGTGACCGCGCTGGCCGCCGAGCCCGGCGTCACCCAGGTCGTCGTGACCGGCAACGTCCGGACCGGGGCCGAGGCCAAGCTGCGGGCCGCCGGGCTGGCCGACGCGCCGCTCGACCTCGACCGTGGGGCGTTCGGTCACATCGCCGGGCCGCGGGAGAACCTCGTCCACCACGCGCGGGCCGCGCTCGAGGAGCACCACGGCGGTCCGGTACGCCTCGTCGTCGTCGGCGACACACCCCGGGACGTCGAGGCCGCGCACGCCGGCGGGGCGGTCGCGGTCGGCGTCGCCACCGGCGGCGCGAGCGCCGAGGACCTGCACGCCGCGGGCGCCGAGCACGTGTTCGACGACCTGTCCGATCCCGCCCGTCTGGTGGCGGTGGTCCGCGCCAGGGGTCAGGATCGGGACGAGCCCACCCGAGGGAGCGTGTAGCGATGGCCGCCCGTACGAGCATCCCGGACCGGACGGCCGGGCCGACACCGCTCGCGCGCGAGTTCCTCGACCTCCTGCCCGCCGATCTGGTGATCACCGACGAGGTCGGGCGCCGGAGCTACGAGTGCGACGGGCTGACCGGCTTCCGCCAGATCCCGGCGCTCGTGGTGCTCCCCCGCGACGCCGAGGAGGTCGCCGCCGCGGTCCGCGTCTGCGCGCGCCACGGCGTGCCCTTCGTGGCGCGCGGGGCCGGTACCGGGCTCTCCGGCGGCGCGCTCCCGGTGGCCGACGGCGTCGTGATCTCCCTGCAGAAGCTGCGCCGGATCCTCGAGATCGACGTCGAGAACCGCCGCGCGGTCCTCGAGCCCGGGGTGTTCAACCTCGACATCACCAAGGCCGCCGCCCCGCACGGGCTCTACTACGCCCCCGACCCGTCGAGCCAGCAGGTCTGCACCATCGGCGGCAACGTCGCGGAGAACTCCGGCGGCGCCCACTGCCTGAAGTACGGCTTCACCACCAACCACGTGCTCTCGATGGAGGTGGTGCTCGCCGACGGCTCGATCGTCACCCTCGGCGGCCCCACCGGTGAGCAGGCCGGCCCCGACCTGCGCGGGGTGTTCCTCGGTTCCGAGGGCACGCTCGGCATCTGCACCAAGGTCACCGTGCGCCTGCTGCAGAAGGCGGAGTCGAAGCGCCTCGTCCTCGCCGACTTCCCGTCCGTGCAGGCGGCGGGCGACACCGTCGGCGACATCGTCGACGCGTCGATCATCCCGGCCGCGGTCGAGATGATGGACTCGCTGGCCATGGAGGCCGCCGAGGCCGCGGTCGGCGCCGGCTACACCGTCGAGGCCCCCGCCGCCCTGATCATCGAGCTGGACGGCCCCGCCGACGAGTGCGGCACCCAGTTCGACCAGTTGACCGCGATCTGCGAGCGCAACGGCGCCACCCGCATCCACGTGGCCGAGACCGCCGACGAGCAGGCGAGGGTCTGGAAGGGCCGCAAGGCCGCCTTCGCGGCGGTCGGCCGGATCAGCCCCGACTACATCGTCCAGGACGGCGTGGTGCCCCGGACCCGGCTCTCCGAGGTCCTCGCGCCGCATCGCCGAGATGGGCGCGCGAGGTCGGGCTGCGGCGTGGCCAACGTCTTCCACGCCGGCGACGGCAACCTGCACCCGCTGGTGCTCTACTCGGAGGCGGCCGGCGAGCACGACACGGCCGAGGAGCTCTCCAGCCGGCATCGCCGAGCTCTGCGTCGAGCTCGGCGGCTCGCTCTCCGGCGAGCACGGCATCGGGGCGGACAAGGCCTGCTCGATGCCCACCATGTTCACCGACGACGACCTCGCCGTCATGAAGCGCGTCCGCACCGGCTTCGACCCCGACGGCCTGCTGCAACCCCGGCAAGATCTTCCCGACGCCGCGGCTGTGCGGCGAGAAGCCGGGCAAGT
Source organism: uncultured Actinomycetota bacterium (assembly GCA_963785135.1). Taxonomy (GTDB): domain Bacteria; phylum Actinomycetota; class Actinomycetes; order Mycobacteriales; family Pseudonocardiaceae; genus Actinomycetospora. The sequence continues at coordinate 699,299 of CAWATV010000012.1, read as the reverse complement.
ACGAGGCCCACCCCCTGGAGGAGGCTGGAGTGATCGAGCGCCTGTGACCAGCGCCGAGAATCGACACCGCGGCCACCACCGTCTCGCCCGAGTCGCTGGACGACCTGCGCGACGCCGTCCGGCGACCACACCGGACCGCTGCTCGTCGCCGGGGCGGGCACCGCCGCGGACTGGGCCGGGACGCCCGACCCCGGCGCCACGGTCCTGTCCACCACCGCGCTGACCGGGGTGATCAGCCACAACCCCGGGCGACATGACCGTCGAGGTTCGCGCCGGCACCCCGCTGTCCGCCCTGCAGGAGGTGCTCGGCGAGCACGGGCAGCGGGTCGCCTTCGACGCCGCGCGGGTCGGGCGCGGCGCCACCGTGGGCGGCCTGTTCGCCACCGCCGACTCCGGGCCGCTCGCCCTGACCTTCGGCTCGCTGCGTGACCTCGTCATCGGCGCCACCGTCGTCCTCGCCGACGGCACCGTCGCCCACAGCGGCGGCCACGTCATCAAGAACGTGGCGGGCTACGACCTGACCAAGCTGCTGCACGGGGCCCAGGGCACCCTCGGGGTCGTCGGCGCGCTGATCCTGCGCCTGCACCCGACACCCGCGGCCACCGCGACCGTCGTCCTCCCCGCCGCGATGTCCGACGCCATGGAGCGCGCCCACGCCGTGGCCGCGAGCCCCGTCGAGGCCTCGGCCGTCCAGTGGCTGCAGGAGGGCACGGGTGGCCGGCTGCTCGCCCGTCTCGAGGGCACCCGTGACGGGGTCGACGGGCGCGTCGCGCGGCTCCGCGAGACGCTCGGCGACGAGGCCGAACTGCTCTCCGAGGCCGACGCGGCCGACGCCTGGGCCGCTCACGGCGCCGCCGTCGACGGTCGCGCCGACGAGTCCTCCGACGGTCGCGCCGTCGTGCGCGTCGGGGTCACGCCCTCGCTGCTGCCCGGCCTGCTGGCCGGCCTCGTCGACGCCGTCGGCGCCGTCGACGTGACCGCGTCGCCGCTGACCGGCGTGGCCACGCTCGCGGTCCCGGCGACGTCGGAGGCCGTCGACGAGCTCCATGCCCGCGTGGCCGCCCTGGGCGGCACCTCGCTGCTCCGCCGCCGGCCGCCCGGGCGCACCGACCTGGCCGCGCTCGGACCGGCACCGACGTCGGCGGCCCTGCTGCGCGCCGTCGCCGCCGCGCTCGACCCCGACCAGCGCTTCGGCCGGGGGCGCCTCGCCCCCTGGCTGCCGACGGGAGTGACCGGATGACCCAGACAGGCCCCGCCGAGGCGACCGGACCCTCGCCCGACTTCTCCTCGCAGCGCGGCGAGCAGTCGGCGCCGGAGCGCGCCGACCCCGCGGGCGGTCACGAGGGCCAGGACGTGCTGGGCTCGTTCGGGGCGTTCGATGACCACCACCCGCCGGCGCGCGAGCTGCTGGACGACTGCGTCCACTGCGGCTTCTGCCTGCCGACCTGTCCGACGTACGCGCTGTGGGGCGAGGAGATGGACTCGCCACGCGGGCGCATCTACCTCATGGAGATGGCCGAGAAGGGCGAGATCCCGCTCGAGGGTGCCGTTCACCACCCACATGGACCGTTGCCTGGGCTGCATGGCCTGCGTGACCGCGTGCCCCTCGGGCGTCCAGTACGACCGGTTGCTCGAGGCCACGCGGCCCCAGATCGAGCGCCACGTGGCGCGCACGCGGGCCGACCGGCTGGTTCCGCGAGGCCATCTTCACGCTGTTCCCCCACAAGCGGCGGCTGCGCGCGGCGTCGCTGGGCGGGGCGCTGTACCAGAAGCTGCGGCCGAAGAGCATGGACCGGCTGCTGGCCAGGGTCCCGGAGCGGTTCTGCCCGGCTCGTGGCCATGGAGTCGCTGCTGCCGCCGGTGTCGGTGCGCGACGCGTTCGCGCGCGCTGCCCGCGCGCACCCCGGCGGTCGGGCCCCGCCGCGGGCGGGTCGGGATGCTCACCGGCTGCGTCCAGGACGTCTTCTTCCACCCCGTCAACGAGGCCACCGCCCGGGTGCTGGCCGCCGAGGGCTACGACGTCATCGCCCCGCGCGAGCAGGGCTGCTGCGGCGCGCTGGGCCTGCACGCCGGGCGCGAGCAGGAGTCGATCGGGCGGGCCAAGGCGCTCATCGAGGTCTTCGAGCGGGCCGAGGTGGACACCGTCGCGGTCAACGTCGCCGGGTGCGGCTCGTCGATGAAGGAGTACGGCGAGCTGCTCGCCGACGACCCGGCGTGGGCCGAGCGGGGGGCGGCGTTCTCGCGCGAAGGTCGCGACATCTCGGAGGTCCTGGCCGACGCGCTGGAGCACCCCCGCGCCCGCCGCCACCCGTCGAGGCGACCGTCGTCTACCACGACGCCTGTCACCTCGGGCACGCCCAGAAGATCCGCGAGCAGCCACGGGACGTGATCCGCTCGATCCCCGGCGTCACGCTGCTCGAACTGCCCGAGGCGGAGATCTGCTGCGGGTCGGCGGGCATCTACAACATGCTCCAGCCGGAGGCCGCGGGCGATCTCGGCGCGCGCAAGGCGGACAACATCCGGGGTACCGGCGCCGACCTCCTGGTCACCGCCAACCCGGGGTGTCTCCTGCAGATCCGCAAGTACCTCGGCGACGAGCTGCCCATGCTGCATCCCGTGCAGCTACTCGACGCGTCGATCCGGGGGGTGCGCCCCTTCTAGCCCTACCGCCAGTGCCGCCAGCCCGGGTCGCCGGCGCCGCCCCAGCGGTCGGCGTCGACGCTGACGCCGGAGCCGGGACGCACGCGCCCGCACACCGTCCAGTCCGGTGGCACGACGTCCTCGCTCGGGAAGGTGGCCACGAGGGCGTGGTCCTCCCCGCCGGTGAGCGCCCAGCTCCAGGGGGTTGCCGCCGAGGGCGGAGGCGACGTCACGCAGCTTCGCGGTGACCGGCAGGAGCGTGGACGACACGTCGATGCGGACCTTCGAGGCGGTCGCGACGTGCCCGAGGTCGGCGAGCAGGCCGTCGGAGGTGTCGATCATCGAGGTGGCACCCGCGCGGGCGGCCACCGGACCGGCGCGCCACGGTGGGCGCGGGGTGCGGTGGGCGGCGACCATGGCCACCGGCGAGCGGAACCCGCGGCGCAGCACCTCCATGCCGGCCGCCGACCACCCGAGGTTGCCGCACACCGCCACGACGTCGCCCTGGCGGGCGCCGGCCCGGGTCACGGGGGCGCGGCCCTGGAGGTCACCGAGGGCCGTGATCGAGACGATGAGGTTGTCGGCGGACACGGTGTCGCCGCCGACGACACCGACGCCGGCCTCCGCGGCCGCGTCCCAGATCCCGGCGGCGAGGCCGTCGAGCACCTCGGCGCTGGTGGTCGAGGGGCACGCCAGCGAGAGCAGCAGCGCGGTGGGCACGGCCCCCATCGCGGCGATGTCGGCGAGGTTGGCGGCCACCGCCTTGCGGCCGACCTGCTCGGGCGCCGACCAGTCCAGGCGGAAGTGCACGCCCTGGACCAGCGTGTCCACCGAGGCGACCACCCGGCCGTCGGGTGCGGCGACGACGGCGGCGTCGTCGCCGGGGCCGAGGAGCGTGGGTTCGGGCTGGAAACGGTCGGCGGTGATCCGGCCGATGACACCGAACTCGCCGAGGTCGGCGACGGTCCGCTCGCCGGCCTCCGTGGTGCGATCCGCCCCGCCGGTGCCGCCCCCGCCCGACCGTCCGCCCCTGCTCGCCGTCCGGCTCACTCCTCGACTCCCTGCGGTACCTTCCCTGCCACGCCGGCTCGCCCGTCCGCCGGTCCGTTCCCCGAGGAGGCACGTCCGTGGTCCAGGCCTACATCCTGATCCAGACCGAGGTGGGCCGCGCCTCCGCGGTCGCCTCGGACGTGGCCGGGATCGACGGGGTGACCCGGGCGCAGGACGTCACCGGACCGTACGACGTCATCGTCGCCGCCGAGGCCGTGGACGTCGAATCCCTCGGCCGCACGGTGGTCGCCGCCGTGCAGAAGGTGCCGGGCATCACGCGCACCCTGACCTGCCCCGTCGTCGCCGCCGACTGACAGCCGAATCGCGCAACGAAGCGGAGCCGGAACCCCCTCGTGGCCCTCGACGACACCGAGCGCCCTGCCGACACCCCCGCCGGGTCCCCGACCCCGGACGCCTCCGTCCCGCGCCGCCGGACGAGGTCCGTCCCGGAGCTCGGCCGCCGCCTGCCGCGCGTCCTGGTCGGGCTCGCCCTGGCCCTCCCGGTCCTGCTGGTGGCCGGGGTGCTGGTGGCCTCGGTGGTGCTGGAGCGCGCGCCGGTCCCCGACGCGGCGACCGTGCGTCTCACCGTCCCCGCCGTGGGGACCCCGGCCGCCGCCAGCGCCGACTGCTCGCGCCTGTTCTCCGGGCTGCCGGGCGGGATCCCGACCGGCGGCGGGCTGCGCCCGCGGCGGGTGCTCGCCGACCCGGCGCCCGCCGGCACCGTCGCCTGGGGCGGGGAGGACGGGAGCGCGCCCATCGTGCTGCGCTGCGGCCTGCCCCGACCGGCCGAGCTCACCCCCACCGCCTCGCTGCTCGACGTGGACGGCGTCGACTGGATCGCGGTGGCCGACACCGATCCGGCGACCACGACGTGGGTGACCGCCGACCGCGCGGTGTATGTCGGGCTCACGCTGCCCGACGGCACGGGCAGCGGGGCGATCCAGGACGTCTCCCGCGGGGTGAAGATCACCCTGGCGAGCCGCCCCGGCGGGGGCTGAGGCGCTCACCGGCGACCGTTCACCGCAGCCCGGTCCCGCGCGCCCGCGCGGTCTCGACCAGGGTCGTGAGCAACGCCGGGTAGTCCAGCCCGGTGGTGGCCCACATCCGCGGGAACAGCGACGTCGACGTGAACCCGGGCATGGTGTTGAGCTCGTTGACGAGCAGCGCGCCCTCCCCGGTGAGGAAGAAGTCGACCCGGGCCAGCCCCGCGCCGTCCATGGCGTGGAAGGCCCGCACCGCGGTGGCGCGCACCGCGTCGGCGACGTCGTCGTCGAGCTTGGCCGGGACGTCGAGCTCGCACGCGTCATCGAGGTACTTGGTGTCGAAGTCGTACCAGCCGGCGTCGCCGCCGACGACGCGGATCTCCGCGGGCACGCTGGCCTCGACGCGACCGTCGGGGTGCTCCAGGACGCCGCACTCGATCTCGCGGCCGGTCACCGCGGCCTCGACGAGCACCTTCGGGTCGCTCTCGCGCGCCAGGGCGAGGGCCGCGTCGAGGTCGGCCCAGTCGGTGACCCGGCTGATCCCCACCGACGAGCCCGCGCGGGCGGGCTTGACGAAGACCGGGAGGCCGAGGCGCGCACGCTCGGCGTCGGTGAGGGTGTCGCGGTCGCGGCGCAGGACGACGACCTGGCCGACGGCGAGGCCCTCGTCGCGCAGCAGGCGCTTGGTGACGTCCTTGTCCATCGCCGCGGCGCTCGCGCAGACCCCGGCGCCGACGTAGGGGATCTCCGCCACCTCGAGCAGGCCCTGGACGGTGCCGTCCTCGCCGCCCGGCCCGTGCAGCATCGGGACGACCACGTCGATCCGCCCCAGCGAGATGCCGTCGTCGAGGGCCAGGAGCTCGCGCCGCGTCGGGTCGGCGACGAGCGTGACCGGGCGCCCGGAGGTGACCTCGGGCAGCTCGCGGCCGTGCAGGCGCAGCACGTCGGGGTCCGTCGGGCCGAGGACCCACTCCCCGGCCGGGGTGATGGCGACCGGGAGCACGTCGTAGCGCTCGCGGTCGAGGTGCGCGAGCACGCTGCCCGCGGAGACGCAGGAGATGCGGTGCTCGCTGCTGCGTCCGCCGAACAGCACCATCACCCGGGGGCGAGGCCCCTGGGCGGTGGGCGCGGGGTCGGTGGGTCGCGGGCCCGTCATGGCGGCGCAGCCTACGCGGGCGCCGCGCCGTCCCCCGACACGCCCGCGCCGTGGATCAGCGCCTCACCCAGGCGTGTCACGGCCCCGTCGAACGCCGCCGAGGGGGGCGCCGCCCACCCCACGAGCACCCCGTGGACCCGGCGTGCGCCGTCGTCGGGGTCCAGGTGGTGGGCGCCGAGGCCGTCGACGACGAGGCCGGTCGCCGCCGCCGCGGCCACGACCGCACGCTCCGCTGCGGCGTCCGCCAGCGGGACGACCAGGTGCGCGCCCGCCCGGTCGCCGCGCACGGCGTGCCCGGCGGCGTGCACCGCCGCGACGACCCGGGCCCGGCGGGCGGCGAGCTCGCGGCGCAGGCGCGCGAGGTGGCGGGCCAGGGCCCCGTCGGCGTGCAGGGCCGCGACGACGAGCTGCCCGGCGGGTGACGGGCGCACGCCGGTCGCCCGCCTGCGCGCCAGCACCGCGTCGCGCACGGGCGGCGGTGCCACGAGCCAGCCCGCCCCCAGGGAGGGCGTGAGGATCTTCGCGGTCGTCCCCAGGTGCACCACGGCGTCGGGGGCGAGCGCGGCGAGCAGGGGAAGTGGGGCGACGTCGTAGCGCAACTCGCCGTCGTAGTCGTCCTCGACGACCAGGAACCCCTCCGCGCGCGCCCGGGCCACGAGCGCGCCCCGGCGGGCCACCGAGAGCCGCGCGCCGAGCGGGTACTGGTGGGCGGGCGTGACCCACACCAGGTCGACCCCCGGGGGGACCGCGGCGACGTCGAGGCCCTCGTCGTCGACCGGCACGCCGACGACCTCGGCGCCGGCCGCGCGCAGCACCCCGACAGCCCGCCGGTAGCCGGGATCCTCGACCGCCACCCGCAGGGGGCGGCCGGCCGCGGCGCCGAGGACCGCGACGACCTCGGCGAACCCGTCCGTGGTCCCGGCCGTGGCGAGCACCGCGTCCGGGTCCGCGGGCAGCCCGCGGTGGTGCAGCAGCAGCCCCGCCACGGCCTCCCGGTAGGCCGGCACGCCGGGGTGTTCGGGACGTCCGGCCGGCGCGCGGTCGCCCGCCCGCCGCCAGGCCCGCCGCCACGCCCGGCGGTCGAGCACCGCGACGCACGGGCTCCCGGGCCGCAGGTCGTCGGCCGGGTCGGGCTCACTCAGCGTGGGGTCGCTCAGCGTGGCATCGCCCGGGGTGGGATCGCCGGTCGGGACCCGGGACGAGGCGGCCGCCGCCGGGGCGGCCAGGACATAGGTTCCGGAGCCGCGCCGGGGCCCGAGCCAGCCCTCGGCGACGAGCTGGTCGTAGGCGGCGGCGGTGACGGTGCGGCTGACGCCGAGCTCGGCGGCGAGGGCCCGGGTCGCCGGGACGCGCTCGCCGACCCGCAGGGACCCGCGGCCCGCCGCCGCGCGCAGGGCGTCGGCCAGCTGCACCGACAGCGGGGCCCCGCCGGCGCGGTCGAGGATGAGCGCGAGGTCGGGTGGCAGGCTCCGACGGGACACGAGTGGCCTCCTCGATCGGAGCGTCGGTGGACGTTCGAGGATGCCACCTCGGCGGTCACGATGACCGGTGTGACGCCATCGCTCTCCCCCACCGACCGCAGCACGATCCGCCGCCACCGCGACCGCCAGCAGCGCGACCGCGACGCCCTGCACGCCGTGCTCGACGAGGCGCTCGTCGCCCACCTCGGGCTCGTCGTCGACGGCGAGCCCGTCGTCCTGCCGACCCTGCACGTCCGGGTCGGCGAGACGCTCTACCTGCACGGGTCGAGCGCGGCGGCGAGCCTGCGGGGCGGCGAACCGGTGTGCGTGACCGTGACGCTGCTCGACGGGCTGGTGCTGGCGCGGAGCTGGTTCTCGCACTCGGCGAACTACCGCAGCGCCGTGGTCCGCGGGGCGGCCCGGCGCGTGACCGACCCGGACGAGCACCGCGCGGCACTGCGGGCGCTGGTCGCCCACGTCACCCCGGGTCAGGAGGACCACGCGGAGCCTCCGACACGCAAGGAGCTGGCCGCCACCGCGGTGGTGGCCGTGCCGCTGGACGAGGCGAGCGTCAAGGTCCGCACCGGTCCGCCGGGCGACGGCGACGCGGTCGCCGCGGGCGACGGACGCTGGGCGGGGGTCGTCGACCTGCACACCGTCCGCGGCGCCCCGCGCCCCTGTCCCGCGCTGCCCGCGGGCACCCCGGTGCCGGCGCACCTGGCCGGGCGGCGGCCGTGACGCAGAGGATCGGACAGCGGAGGGTCGGACGGCGGAGGGTCGGACGGCGGGGGTCAGAGGGGCCGGACGACGGAGGGCTCGCGGCCGATGCGGCGACGCAGCTGCACGGTGGTGCCGGTGCGCTCGGTGAGGATCGCCGTGGCGTGGGTGAGCTCCCGCATCAGCGGCAGCCCCCGGCCGCGCCAGCCCGGCGCGCCGAACGGCCGCCACTCGCCCTCGTCGAGGACGGTGACGACGAGGTCGCGACCGGTGAGCAGGGGGCGGGACACCGCGGCCCACAGGGTCATCGCGCCGCCGTCGGCCCGACCGGCGTAGGCGTGGTCGACCACGTTGGCGAGGGCCTCGTAGACGGCGAGGGCGAGGTCGTCGGCCGTGTCCTCGTCGGTCAGGTCGTCGATCCACGCGCGGAAGCGACGTCGCAGCGCGGCCGCGTTCGTGGTGGTCGCGGCCCTGCGCAGCTCCAGGGGGGCGATGGCGGTGTGGGGCACCGTCATCGGGCCCATCCGCTGCAGCACGTTCATCGCGGCCAGTGTTCCTCGGTCGTTCACCGGTCAAACGTGGTCGACCGCGGGTCGCCTACTCGGGCTTGCGCTCGCGGTTGATCAGCTCGTCGCCGACGTCGCGGGCCGACCGCTCGCCGGCGCACACGCGGCGCACCGCGTCGACGATGGGCGTGTCCACCCCGTGCCGCCGGGCGAGCTCGCCGATGGCGTCGCAGGACTTCACGCCCTCCGCGACCTGCCCGTGGTTGGCCGCCTCGGCCTCGATCATCGAGTCACCCCGGCCGAGCGCCTCGCCGAAGCGCCGGTTGCGGGACAGCGGCGACGAGCAGGTGGCCACCAGGTCGCCCATGCCCGCCAGCCCGGCGAGGGTGAGGGGCTCGGCCCCGAGGGCCACCCCGAGGCGCGAGATCTCCGCGAGCCCGCGGGTGATCAGCGAGGCGCTGGTGTTGTCGCCGAAGCCGAGCCCGGCGGCCATCCCGCAGGCGAGGGCGATCACGTTCTTGCAGGCGCCGCCGAGCTCGCAGCCCACCACGTCGGTGTGGGTGTACGGGCGGAAGTAGCCGGTGGAGCAGGCGTGCTGGACGGCGACGGCCCGGGCGTGGTCGGAGCAGGCCACGACGGTCGCGGTCGGCTGCTCGGCGGCGATCTCCCCGGCGAGGTTGGGCCCCGACACCACGACGACCTCGTCGGCGGGGACTCCGCAGACCTCCCGGACGACCTCGCTCATCCGCATCAACGTGCCGCGCTCGACGCCCTTGGCGAGGCTGATCAGCGTCGCCCCGGGCGGCAGGCGCCCGCGCCAGTGCTCGAGGTTCTCCCGCAGGCGCTGGGCCGGCAGGGCGAGCACGACCGCCTCGGCCCCGTCGAGCGCCTCGTCGGCGTCGGCGGTGGCCCGCAGCGCCACGGGCAGGGCCACCTCGGGCAGGTACTCGGGGTTGCAGTGCTCGCGGGTGATCGTGCCGGCGATGTCGGCACGGCGGGCCCAGAGCGTCACCGGGGTGCCGGCGTCGGCGAGCACCTTGGCGAACGTCGTGCCCCACGTGCCCGCCCCCAGGACCGCGACCCGTCCCAACCTGGGGACAGGGCTCACCGCGAGGCCCGGCCGCCGTCGCGGCGGTCGACCGTGGGGGCCGGCTCCCCGCGGACCTCCGCGAGCAGGGCGCTGATCGCGTTCATCATCCGCTCGGTGGTCTCGCGCAGCAGCGCGCCGTCGGGGCCGTTCTCCCCGACGCGGGCGCGCAGGTCGTCCATCGCCATCGGGGCCCCGGCGCGCACCGTCACGGTGGTGGACCGCGAGGGGCGGAAGCGCCGCCCGTAGTGGTCGTAGACCGACAGCGTCCCCCAGTGCACCGCGGGCACGACCGGGACGTCGCTGTCGAGGGCGAGGCGCGCGGCCCCCGAGCGGGCGGTCATCGGCCAGCCGTCGGGGTCGCGGGTGATCGTGCCCTCGGGGTAGATCACCACGACGCCGTCGTCGGCGAACGCCGCGCGTGCGGCGGCGAGGCTGGACCCGGCGTCCGCCGACCCGCGACTGACCGGGATCTGGCGGCTGCCCGACAAGGTGCGCCCGAGCACGGGGACCTGCCACAACGACGCCTTGGCCAGGAAGCGCGGGACGCGGCGCGCCCGGTGCACGAAGACCGCCGTGTAGACCGGGTCGAGGTAGGAGACGTGGTTGCAGACCAGCAGCGCCGGGCCCTGCGCGGGGATGTGCTCGAGGCCCTCCATCCGCCGCCGGGCGAGCAGCAGGGTCAGCGGGTAGAACGCCGCCGCCGCGAGGCCCACCCAGGGCCCGCCCTTCTCGCGCACACGCGTCGCTGCGTCTCCTCGCCCGCGGGTCGAGCTCCGCTCCGCTGCGTCTCCTCGCCCGCGGGTCGAGCTCCGCTCCGCTGCGTCTCCCGACACCTGGTCGTCCACCTCCGCGTCACCCCATCCCGGCTCCGTGGCGTCGGCGCCGCGGACGTCCAGTGTCCGCGACGCCGGGCCGTCGGCACAGCGTGGGCGCAGTCTCCCCCGCCGTCCGCGAGGCGGTCCAGTGATCGACGCCTGCCTGCCGTCGCGATGAGGGGCAGACTGGGGTCGTGGGTGAACCGGTCGACCTGGTGGTGCCGGTCAAGGAGCTGCGCCGCGCCAAGTCGCGCCTGGTCGCGGCGGTGGCCGGCCTGCCCGGCAGCGACGCCGACCGGGACCGTGCGCGCCGCGACCTGGCCCTCGCCCTGGCCCGCGACACCCTGCGTGCCGTCACCGGGGCGGCGATCCGGCGCGTGGTGGTCGTCACCGCGGAACCGGCCGGTCCGCTGGGCGTGGTCCCCGAGGGCTCCGCAGCCGACGCCGACCGCGGTCCGACGGTCGAGATCGTGGACGATCCGGGCGGCGGGCTCAACGCCGCCGTGCGCCACGGGGCCGAGCACCTGCGCCGCACCACCCGCGGGCGGGCCGGCCTCGTCGCGGTCCTCCAGGCCGACCTGCCGGCGCTGCGCCCGGCCGAGCTCGACGCCGCCCTGTCCCGCGCCGCCGCGGTGATCGCCGCCGGCGCCGGGGGGGCGTTCGTGGCCGATCACACCGGCACCGGGACCACGCTGCTGGTGGGTGCTCCGGGGCGGGTCCTGCGCCCGCGCTTCGGCGTCGGCTCCGCCGCCGCGCACGCCGCGGGCGGGGCGGTCGCCCTCGACGGTGCGTGGCCCGGGCTGCGCACCGACGTCGACACCCCGGACGACCTCCTCCGGGTGCGGGCGCTCGGCACCGGTCCGGTCACCCGGGCCTGGCCCACTGTGTCCGGCGGGCGAGCGGACGGTGGCGACCGGGTGAACGCGGGGATCGACGGGTGCGACGAGCGTCCCGGCTCCCTCGCGGGGTGCTCGCCGCTCGGACAGAATCCCGGAGCGTGACCCACCCCGTGTCCTCCGAGCCCGCCGGTGACCAGGCCTCGTACGCCGACGCCGCCGACGACGACGCTCTCGACGCCGACGACCGGCGCGCGACCAACGGCGACGTGGTGGGGACCACCGGGCCGCTCCCGCCGGCCCCGCCCGACGAGGGTTCGCGGATCGTGCGGGGCCGGATGCCGCAGGTCCCGGCCGCGCCGACGCCGACGGACGTCACCGGTGACCTCCCCGTCGACCGGTACGACAGCCGCGAGCTGTCGTGGTTGGAGTTCAACGCCCGTGTGCTCGCGCTCGCCGAGGACCGCAGCCTGCCACTGCTGGAGCGCGCGAAGTTCCTGGCGATCTTCGCGTCGAACCTCGACGAGTTCTACATGGTGCGCGTGGCCGGGTTGAAGCGCCGCGACCAGACCGGGCTCTCGGTGCGCAGCGCCGACGGCGTCACCCCCGGAGAGCAGCTCACCCGGATCGCGACGCGCACCCAGGAGCTGGCCCACAAGCACGCCCGGATGTTCCTCGACGACATCGGCCCGGCCCTCGGCGACGCCGGCATCCACATCATCGACTGGTCCCAGGTCACCGAGGCCGCCCGCCCGCGCCTGTCGGACTGGTTCGCCCGCCAGGTCTTCCCGGTCCTCACGCCGCTGGCCGTCGATCCGGCGCACCCGTTCCCCTACATCTCCAACCAGTCGCTGAACCTCGCGGTCGCGGTCCACGACCCGCAGACCGGCACCGAGCACTTCGCCCGCGTCAAGGTGCCGAACAACGTCCCGCGCCTCGTGCGGGTCGGGCGGGACCCGGACGCGGATCACGACGCCGCGGGCAGTGTCGGCGGGGAGGCGTGGTTCCTGCCCATCGAGGACCTCATCGCCGAGAACCTCGACCAGCTCTTCGAGGGCATGACCGTCGCCGAGCACCACGTGTTCCGGGTGACCCGCAACGCCGATCTCGAGGTCGAGGAGGACCGGGACGAGGATCTCCTGCAGGCGCTCGAGCGCGAGCTCGCGCGCCGGCGCTTCGGTCCGCCGGTGCGCCTGGAGATCACCGACACGATGAGCGAGCACATGCTCGAGCTGCTGCTGCGCGAGCTCGACGTCGACCCGCACGACGTCGTCCAGGTCCCGGGGCTGCTCGACCTGTCCGCTCTGATGGAGCTGCAGTCCCTGAACCGGCCCATGCTCAAGGACCCGGTGTTCGTCCCGGCGACGCACCCGGCCTTCAGCGACGGCGAGACCCCCCGCAGCGTCTTCGCGACCCTGCGCGAGGGCGACGTGATGGTCCACCACCCCTACGACTCGTTCTCGACCAGCGTCCACCGCTTCATCGAGCAGGCCGCACTGGACCCCAAGGTCCTGGCCATCAAGCAGACGCTCTACCGGACCTCCGGCGACTCGCCGATCGTCGAGTCGCTCATCGACGCCGCCGAGGCCGGCAAGCAGGTCGTGGCGGTCGTGGAGATCAAGGCCCGGTTCGACGAGCGCGCCAACATCGGGTGGGCGCGGGCGCTGGAGCGCGCCGGGGTCCACGTCGTCTACGGGCTCGTCGGGCTCAAGACCCACTGCAAGGCGGCCCTGGTCGTGCGCCAGGAGGGCTCGACGATCAAGCGGTACTGCCACCTGGGCACCGGCAACTACAACCCGAAGACCGCGCGTCTCTACGAGGACATCGGGGTGTTCACCGCCGACGAGACGATCGCGGCCGACCTCACCGACCTGTTCAACGTGCTCACCGGCTACGCCCGCCGGCGCACCTACCGCAAGCTGCTCGTGGCCCCGTACGGCCTGCGCCGCGGGGTCGTCGAGCGGATCGACGCCGAGCGCGACCTGGCGCTGCGCGGGGAGCCCGCCGGTGTCCGCATCAAGGTCAACGGCCTGGTCGACGAGCAGGTCATCGACGCCCTCTACCGGGCCTCGAGCGCCGGCGTGCCCGTCGACCTGACCGTCCGCGGGGTGTGCGCGCTGCGCGCGGGGGTGCCCGGGCTCTCGGAGAACATCCAGGTGCGCTCGATCCTCGGGCGGTTCCTCGAGCACTCGCGGATCTTCCACTTCGTGGGTGCGGACGAGCACTGGATCGGCAGCGCCGACATGATGCACCGCAACCTCGATCGCCGCGTCGAGGCGCTCGTCCCCGTCACCGACCCCCGGCTGGTCGACCAGCTCGACGAGGTCATGGACTCGGTCGCCGCCCCGTCGACGCGTTGCTGGATCCTCCAGCCCGACGGCTCCTGGGATCCGTGGCCGGTCGCCGCGGGCGAGGGCAGCGAAGGGATCGCCGTGTGCGACCACCAGGTGCAGCTCCTGCGCCACCGCCAGGGCCAGGCGTGACCACGACCGAGGCCGGCCCGTCCGACCGCCGCACGGTGCACGCCGCGGGCGCCGTGCTCTGGCGCGACACGCCGGGCGACGGGTGGGCGGTGCCCGCGGGCGGGGGCGTCGAGGTCGCCGTCGTCCACCGGCCCCACCACCGCGACTGGAGCCTGCCGAAGGGCAAGGTCGACCCGGGCGAGACCCGTGTCGACGCCGCGGTGCGCGAGATCGCCGAGGAGACCGGGTTCGCCTCGGTGCTCGGCCGGCACCTGCGCACCGTGCGGTACCCGGTGAACGGTGACGACAAGGTCGTCGAGTACTGGTCGGCGCACGCCGGCGAGGGGTCCTTCTCCCCCGGCGACGAGACCGACGAGCTGCGCTGGCTGCCCCCGGACGACGCCGCCGCGCTGCTGTCCTACGACTCCGACCGTGACGTCCTGCGCGCCTTCACCGCCCTCCCCGCGCGGCTGCGCACCCTGCTCCTCGTGCGCCACGGCGTCGCCGGACGGCGCGCCGACTGGAGCGGACCGGACAGCAGGCGCCCCCTCGAGGCCGAGGGCCGCGAGCAGGCCGGACGGCTCGCGAGGCTGCTGGCGCACTTCGGGGTCGGGGCGCTCCATGCCGTGGACAAGGCACGTTGTCGCCAGACCCTCGAGCCCTTCGCCCTCGCGAGCGGGCTCGCGATCACCCCGACCGACACGTTCGCCGACGGCGCCGTCGCGCGCGACCCCGACGCGGCGCTCGCCGCGCTCGCCGCGATCGTCGCCGGGGAGGCCACCGCCGCGATCTGCGCCCAGGGCGACGGCATCCCCGTCCTGATCCGCCGGGCGGCGGGCGGGCGCCCCGTGCCCGCCAACCGCGACCTGACCGACCCACCCTGCCGCAAGGGCAGCATCTGGGTCCTCTCGTTCGACACCGACGGCGTCCTCGCGGCGGCCGACTACTACCGCGACGCGGCCTTCTGACGCGGTCCGCCGAACCGGACGAAACACCAAAAGGGTCCGAACAAGTCCTTGACAGGACGGATCGGGGCGGCTAATCGAGGTCGGAATCCCGTGGGTTAGCGTCGACGCCGGTCCCTGCCCTCCCCGCTCGACCGTCCCCCTCCGAGGAGCCTCTGCCGGTGCGCCCGTCGAACGGCCGACGCGTCCGCCAGCTCGTCCTGGTCATCACGGCGGCGGTCGTGCTGCTGGGGGTCAACGTCCCCCCGGCGTGGTCCTACATCAGCGAGTGGCGGCACGAGCAGCTGATCAACTCGCCGGAGTACGTGCGCGCCTTCGGGCACTGGGACACGCTGACCGTCCCCGGGGGCGACCGGGTGAACGCCATCCACGCCGCCCTGCTCGCCAGCGGGAAGGTCCTGCTCATCGCCGGGTCGGGCAACAAGGAGGACATGTTCGCGACCCGGGCGCTCAAGAGCATGCTCTACGACCCGACCACCGGCGCCTCGCGGATGATCCCGGTGCCCGACGACATGTTCTGCGGCGGACAGACGATGCTCCCCGACGGCCGGCTGCTGTTCGCGGGCGGCACACAGCGCTACGAGAAGCTCGACGGCGCGGTGGTCAACGCTGCCGGCACGATGACGGTCAAGAACGAGGACCCGAACGCTCCCTACGTCCTGCCCCAGGGCGCGATCTTCGTGTCCCCCTCCGGCCAGCGCTACCGCGCCACCCAGTCGATCACCCTCCCGCCGGCGGCCAAGAACGGCCGCGGGCGTGCCACCACGACGCTCGCCTCCGAGCAGCAGGTCTTCGTCGAGGCGCTCGTCCCGGGCCCGGCAGGGGTGACCGAGGTTCCCGACAAGTACCAGGTGGAGGGACTGCCGCCGGCCCAGGCCCGCAACGTCTACGGGCAGGGCCAGAACATGACCCTGCGCAAGCAGGACTACCAGGGCACCAACCAGGCCTACACGTTCGACCCGCGCACCGAGACCTGGGCGCGCGTGCCGGACATGCAGTTCCACCGGTGGTACGCCACGTTGACGCCGATGAGCGACGGCCGGGTCCTCACGGTGGCCGGGCTCGACGGCGTAGGCGAGGTCCTCAACGGGCAGACCGAGATCTTCGACCCGCGGACGAACACCTGGTCCGAGCGCAAGGACCTGCAGCACTACTTCCCGACCTACCCGGCGGTGTTCGAGACCGCGCAGGCCGGGCAGATGGTCTACACCGGCGCGAGCGCCGGCTACGGCCCGGCCGAGCGCGGCCGCGAACCCGGCCTGTGGGACACCGACACCAACGCCTTCACGCCGATCCCCGGCCTCCGCGACCCCGACCTGCTCGAGACGGCGGGCTCGGCGTGGCTCGGACCGGTGCAGGACCAGCGCCTCGCGGTCGTCGGGGGCGGCGGGATCGGCGAGAGCCCCCGCTCGACCGGGCGCATCGACATGCTCGACCTGCGCGACCCCGCGCCGCACTTCACCCCGGGGCCGACGCTGCCCGAGGGCGTGCGCTACCCGAACCTCGTGAACCTCCCCGACGACACGATGCTGATCGCCAACGGGTCACGGGACTACCGCGGCAAGGGCGCCTCGAACAACCACCTCGCCGAGGTGCTGCACCCCGACACCGGCGCGCTCACCCCGGTCGCCGACCCGACCGTGGGACGGGACTACCACGGCGAGGCGCTGCTGCTCCCGGACGGCCGCATCCTCACCGCGGGCTCCGACCCGCTGTTCGACGACGACCAGAACCTCGTGCCCGGCACCTTCGAGCAGCGCATCGAGATCTTCACCCCGCCCTACCTCTTCCACGGGGCGCGGCCCACCGTCTCGCGCGCCCCGACCACCCTCGGGCGGGGCCAGACCGCGACCGTGGCCACGCCGGACGCCGCCCGCATCCGCAGCGCGCGCCTCATCAAGGCCTCCACGGCCACCCACGTCACCACCACGGACATGCGCTCGGTGGCGCTGGATCTGGCCCCCTCGGCCGACGGGGTGTCGGTGACCGTGCCGACCGATCCCGCCCTCACGCCGCCCGGGCCCTACATGCTCTTCCTCGTCGACGACCAGGGCGTGCCCTCGGTCGCCTCGATGGTCACCGTGACGCCAGGGCGTGGCAGGCCCGACCCGTCCTGACCCGCCGCCGGGCTACGCGTCGAGCGCTCCGCCGAGCAGGTCGCGGTAGAGCCCCCGGCTGCCGGTTGGTACACCGCGCGAGCGATGGCGAGACGCTGGCACTGGCCACCGGACAGGCGCAGTCCGCTCTGACGTCGTCACGCGTTTCCGGTTCGTTTTCCGAACAGCGGGTGCTCGACCGGGTGCGCGCTGTCTTCGGCGGGGCCTGTTCACGATTTCCCGGGATCGAGAAGCAGCGACTCACACCCGGACCGACCACTACCGTGGGAGGGCACGCCTCTGGGGCGGGTGGGCCACCGCGCCGCCGCAGTGGGGGGCGTGCGCTCCATCGTTCGTTCGAGACGTCAGCGGGTCAGGGCGGGGACGGGTGGGAGCGGATGGAGGAGACGCCGTCGTGACGCATCCGCGCCGCGCTGCCCCCGACCCGTCGCTGGTGGGGCGTGACGAGGAACGCGCCGCGATGCTCGAGGCCCTCGACGCGGTGACCGGGTCCGTCACCTGGCTGGTCACCGAGGGCGAACCCGGTATCGGAAAGACGCGCCTGCTCGCCGACCTCACCAAGGTCGCCGTTCGCCGTGGATTCCGGGTCATCGCGGGACGGGGGTCCGAATTCGAGAGCGACATTCCCTTCGGGATCTGGATCGACGCCCTCGACGACCATCTCGATACGCTCGGCCCCGACCGGGTGACCTCCCGGCTCGGCGAGGTGTCCCCCGCGCTGAGCGCCGTGTTCCCCGCGTTGATGCGCGCCTCGCCCGCGCAGCGGCAGGTCTCCCGCCCGAGGGCCGACGTCGCGGCCGACGGGCGCTTCCCGGTCCTGCGAGGCGTGCGCGCCCTGCTGCGCGAGCTCGCCCGCGAGAAACCGGTCCTGCTCGTGCTCGACGACCTGCAATGGGCGGACTCCGAATCCACGGCCCTCCTGGCCCATCTGTTACGGAGGCCTCCGCCGTGCCCCGTCCTCGGTGCCGTCGCCTTCCGCACGGGTCGGGTGTCCGCCGAGGTCGCCGCCGCCCTCGAGCTGGCGGTGCGCGAGGGGGACGGCCGGTGGATCACCCTCTCGCCGCTCGCCCGTCCCCATGCGGAGGCGGTGCTCGAGGCCCAGGACGTCCCGCCGTCCCGTCGAGACCGGATCTACCGCGACAGCGGGGGCAACCCCTTCTATCTCGATCAGCTCGCCCGGGTCCCCCTCCCCGACGGGGCGGCCCTCTCGGACGCCGCCGCGGACGGGATCCCGGTGGCCGTCGCGGCGGCCCTCACCCAGGAGCTCGCCGACCTCCCCGCGGCGGCGCGCCTGCTGGCCCAGGCGGTCGCGGTGGCCGGGGAGCCGTGCGCGGTGGATCTCGCCGCCGCGGTCGCCGGCCAGCGTCCCCGCACGGCCGAGGAGTTGCTCGGCGAGCTGCTGCGCGCGGACCTGTTGCGCGCCACCGAGCTGCCCCGCCACTACCGGTTCCGTCATCCGATCGTCCGCCGCGCGGTCTACCGGGGAGCCGACGAGGGATGGCGCCTGGCGGCGCACCGCCGTGCGGCCGCCGCGCTCGGCGACAACGGCGGCAGCCTGGCCGGCCGCGCTCATCACCTGGCGCTGGGCGGGCAGCGGGGTGACCCGGCCGTGCTGGAGGTCCTGCTGGCCGCGGCGCACCGCGCCGCACCGACCGCGCCCCGCGCGGCCGTGCAGTGGTGCGAGGCGGCCCTGCGTCTCCTCGATCCGGCCGACGACGACCGGCGGGGCCGGATCCTCGCCGAGCTGGGGCGGCTGCTGTCGGCCGTCGGCGACCTTCCGGCGGCCCGTGAGCGGCTGCGCGAGGGGCTCGCGCTCGACCCGCCGGACGCCCTGCGCGTCGCGCTGGCCACGGCCTGCGCCGCGGTGGAGAACCTGCTCGGGGAGCACGACACCGCCCACGCGCGGCTGCACCGCACCTACGCCGAGCTGTCCGACTCCGGCTCCGTGCCGGCCGCCACCCTCCGGGTGCAGCTCGCACTCGACGCGCTGCACGAGCACGACCACACGGAGGCGCACCGCTTCGCCACCGAGGCCTCGGACGCGGCCGCGTCGCTCGACGCGCCGGAGCTGGATGCGGCCGCGGGAGCGCTCGTGGCCTACGCCCGATGCTGGGTCGACCCCTCCACCGCCGATCTCGCCGTGGCCGACGGCGCAGCCCTCCTCGACCGTCTGAGCGAGGACCAGCTGTCCGGAACGTTCGACGCCGTGTTCTACCTCGGCCACGCCGAGCTCCAGCGTGAGGCGTTCGTCGACGCCCGGCGTCACCTCCGGCGGGGGGTCGATGTCGCGCTGGCCACGGAGCGCGTCCAGCTGCTGGTCCCCATGCTCGCGGCCCTGGGCCACGTCCTGCTCACCCTCGGCGAGGTCGCCGAGGCGACGCGGGTGAGCGAGCGGGCGGTCGAGGTCGCCGGTGCGGTCGGCGCGCCGTTCCTGCTCAGCTGGTCCTCGGCGTTCCGCGCCCGGGTCGCGGTCGCCGCCGGGGACACCGCCACGGCGACGACGAGCGTGGAGACGGCTCTCTCCGGGTTGCGCCCGGGCGATCCGGCGACGATGCGCGCTGCCGTGAATGCCCTCGTCGCGTTGCACTGGGCCGATGTCGGGGAGCCCGACCGGTGCGTCGCCGCCATGACGGCCGCCGGCGCACCCGGCCTCCCGCTCATGGATCCGAGCAACCGGTGCACGCTGTACGAGGTGCTCACCCGGGCCGAACTGGCTCGCGGCGACCGCGCCGCTGCGAGCCGCTGGGCCGACCGCGCCACACAGCTCGCGACCTCCCTCGATCTGCCCGTCGCGCGCGGCCTCGCCCAGCGGGCGCGCGCGGCTCTCCTGCTCCACGAGGGCTCGCCGGTGGAGGCGGCCGAGACTGCTCTCGCCGCCGCGGCCTCGGTGACCTCCGGCGGGGCCGTGCTCGAGGAGGCCCGCTGCCGGATCCTGGCGGGCCGGGCGTTCGCCGCCGCCGGGCAGCCCGAGCGCCGCCGCCGGTGCCTGCGGGACGCGGCCGCCACTCTCGAGCGCTGCGGCGCCCACGGCTACGGGCGCGAGTGCCGGGAGGAGCTGCGAGCGCCGGTGCAGGACGCCGCCGTCGTCGATCTCCTGGCTCCCCGGGAGCGACAGACCGCCGAACTGGTCGCGATCGGGCTGACCAACCGTGCGCTCGCCCGCGAGCTGGGTCTGTCCGAGAAGACGGTCGAGGCCACCCTGACACGCATCTTCGCCAAGCTCGGCATCACCTCGAGAGCCGCCCTCGCGGCCCTGATCGCCCGCTCCGGCGGCCGCGGGGACTGATGAACCGGCGTTCCCCTAGCCGAGCTCGGCGAGCTGCGGGACGGCCGGCGCCATGCTGTCGATCCAGGCGGCGGGCGTGCCGGTCCGGGGGCCGACGATGGCGAGGTCCACCCCGAGGGCGGCGTAGTCGGCCAGCTGGTGCACGAGGTCGTCGCTCGACTCCGGCGGCGCGGCGGTGATGGTCGTGCGGATCTCGGCGTGGTCGCGACCGACGTCGTCGCAGTGCCGGCGCAGCACGTCGAGCTTGTGCTCCACGTCGGCCGGTGAGGTGGCGAAGAGGTTGCACGCGTCGCCGTACTGCGCGACCAGGCGCAGGGTCTTGCGCTCGCCCCCGCCGCCGATGAGCACCGACGGGCGGGCGATCGGCTGCGGCGAGCAGAGCGTCTCGGCGAGCTGGTAGTGCGTGCCCTCGAACGGCCCGTTGTCGTCCGGATCCCACATCTGCGCGCAGATCCGCAGCGCTTCCTCGAGGCGCTCGAACCGCTCGGAGAGCGGCGGGAAAGGGACGCCGAGACCGCGGTGCTCGCGCTCGTACCAGGCCGCCCCGAGTCCCAGCACCGCCCGGCCCCCGGAGAGCACGTCGAGCGTGGTGACGATCTTGGCGAGGAGGCCGGGGTGCCGGTACGTCACGCCCGTGACCAGGAGGCCGAGGTCGATCGTGGACGTGTGGGCGGCCAGGTAGCCGAGCGTCGTGTAGCCCTCGAGCATCGCGGCCTCCGCGGGGAGGCCGGTGGGCTCGATCTGGAAGAAGTGATCCATGAACGACAACCAGGTCGCGCCGGACGCCTCCGCGGCGGCCCCCACCCGGGCCAGCTCCCCGGCGATGGCGGTGGGTCCGCCGTCGATGTCGAAGACGGGGAGATGAAAGCCGAGTTCCATGAGGGAGGTCTACATCGTCACCGGCTTGTGCGCCGGGCGGGAGGCCTCGTAGGCGGTGATCTCCTCGGCGTGGCGCAGGGTGAGGTCGACGTCGTCGAGCCCCTCGAGCAGCCGCCAGCGTGCGTAGTCGTCGATGGTGAACGCGACGGTGAGGTCCTCGGCGACGACCGTCTTCGCCTGCAGGTCGACGGTGAGCTCGAGGCCGGGGCGCTGCTCGATCTTCTTCCACAGGAGCTCGACGTCGGACTGCTCGACGGTCGCGGCCAGCAGGCCCGCCTTCGCGCAGTTGCCCTTGAAGATGTCGCCGAAGCGCGACGAGATCACCGCGCGGAACCCGAAGTCCATCAGGGCCCAGACCGCGTGCTCACGCGAGGAGCCGGTACCGAAGTCCGAGCCCGCGACGAGCACGCTGCCGCGGGAGAAGGGCTCGACGTTGAGCACGAACTCGGGGTTCGAGCGCCACGAGGCGAACAGGCCGTCCTCGAAGCCGGTCCGCGCGACCCGCTTGAGGTAGACGGCGGGGATGATCTGGTCGGTGTCGACGTTCGACGCGCGCAGCGGCGTGCCGATGCCGGTGTGGGTGGTGAAGGCGTCCATGGCTCGTCCTCCGGCCGTCCTCTAGGCGAACTGCAGCGTGGTGGGCGTGAGGTCCTCGGGCGAGGAGAGGGTGCCGCGCACGGCGGTGGCCGCGGCGACGAGCGGCGACACCAGGTGGGTGCGCCCGCCCTTGCCCTGGCGGCCCTCGAAGTTGCGGTTCGAGGTCGACGCGCAACGCTGCCCGGGGGCGAGCTGGTCGGGGTTCATCCCCAGACACATCGAGCACCCGGCGTTGCGCCACTCGGCCCCGGCCTCGGTGAACACCGCGTCCAGGCCCTCGGCCTCGGCCTGCGCCTTGACCTTCATCGAGCCCGGGACGACGAGCATGTGCACGTCGTCGGCGACGTGGTGGCCCTTGATGACGTCCGCGGCCGCCCGCAGGTCCTCGATGCGCGCGTTGGTGCACGAGCCGAGGAACACGGTGTCCACCGCGATGTCGCGCAGCGGCGTGCCCGCGGTCAGGCCCATGTAGGCGAGCGCCTTGCGGGCCGTGTCGGCGTGGTCGTCGTCCATCTGCTCGGGGTCGGGGACCGACTCCGAGAGCGGGAGGCCCTGCCCCGGGTTGGTGCCCCAGGTGACGAACGGGGTCAGCGCGTCGGCGTCGATGTGGACCACGAGATCGAACTCGGCGTCGTCGTCGGTGTGCAGCTCGCGCCACGCGGCCACCGCGGCGTCCCACTGCTCCCCCGTGGGCGCGTGCTCCCGGCCCTCGAGGTACGCGATCGTGGTGTCGTCGGGGGCGACCATCCCGGCCCGCGCGCCGGCCTCGATGGACATGTTGCACATGGTCATGCGCGCTTCCATCGACATCTGTCGCACGGCCTCGCCGCGGTACTCGAGCACGTAGCCCGCCCCGCCACCGGTGCCGATCTTCGCGATGACCGCGAGGATGACGTCCTTGCTGGTCACGCCCGGGCGCAGGGTCCCGTCGATCTCGATGGCCATGGTCTTGAAGGGCCGCAGCGGCAGCGTCTGCGTGGCGAGCACGTGCTCGACCTCGGAGGTGCCGATGCCGAACGCCAGCGCCCCGAAGGCCCCGTGGGTGGATGTGTGCGAGTCGCCGCAGACCACCGTCGTCCCGGGCTGGGTGAGCCCTCGCTCCGGGCCGATCATGTGGACGATGCCCTGGTCGATGTCGCCCATCGGGAAGAGGCGGACCCCGAACTCCTCGCAGTTGCGGCGCAGCGTCGCCACCTGCGTCGCCGAGGTCTCGTCGGCGATCGGGGCGAGGATGTCGAGCGTGGGGACGTTGTGGTCCTCGGTGGCGACCGTCAGGTCCGGGCGGCGCACCGGGCGACCCGCCAGCCGCAGACCCTCGAAGGCCTGCGGACTGGTCACCTCATGGACGAGGTGGAGGTCGATGTAGAGGAGGTCGGGCTCGACGCCCCCTCCTGCCACCGCTCCCCCCGCTCGGACCACGTGCTGGTCCCAGACCTTCTCCGCGAGCGTGCGCCCCACCTGCTCGTCCCTCCCGTTGCGTCCACGTGCTGCCGCGTCTCACGTGCTGTTGCGTCTCACGATGTGGACCTACGATGTCGTCCTGTGGGACAGGGTAGCGGTATCGGCGTGCTCGACAAGGCGATGGTCGTGCTGCGTGCGGCGTCCGCCACCCCCTGCGCGCTGAGCGAGCTCTGCGAGCGCACCGGCCTGCCCCGGGCCACCGCGCACCGCCTCGCCGTCGGCCTCGAGGCCCACCGTCTGCTCGAGCGCGACCCCGACGGCCGCTGGCGCCCCGGCCCGGCCCTCGGCGAGCTCGCCCACGGGCACGGCGATCCGCTGCTCATCGCCGCCGAGGACGTGCTCCCCCGGCTGCGCGACCTCACGGGCGAGAGCATCCAGCTCTACCGCCGCGACGGTCTCGACCCCACGGCCCGGGTCTGCGTGGCCGCCGCCGAGCCGGCCAGCGGTCTGCGCGACACCGTGCCGGTCGGCGTCCGGGTCTCCCTGCGCGCGGGCTCCGGGGCCAAGGTCCTGGCGGCGTGGTCCACCGACCCGGCGGGCTTCGACGACCAGGTCCTCGACGAGGTCCGCCGCCGTGGCTGGGCCGAGAGCGTCGCCGAGCGCGAGGCCGGCGTGGCGAGCGTCTCGGCGCCGGTCCGCTCGCCGGTCGGCGAGGTGGTGGCCGCGATCTCGGTGTCGGGACCCGTCGGCCGCATCGGACGCCGCCCCGGCGCGCGCTGGGCCGAACCCCTCCTCGCCGCCGCCGGCGAACTCGGTCGCCGGCTGTGACCGGCCCCCGACACCCGACCCACGTCGCCTCGCCACGGCCCGTGCGCGCCGGATCGGACCACCTGCGGGCCTCCCCTCGCGCGTTCCCGGTGGGAGACTCCTGACGAGCGGGATTCCACGGCTGCGCCATCAGGTGCGGCCTCCCCTCCTCGACGAAGGTGTCGACATGCTTGCACTCATCGTGGTCGCCTTGATCATCTTTCTGGTACTCGGCATCCTCGGGTTCGTGATCAAGGGACTCGTCTGGCTCGCGATCATCGGCTTCGTGCTCTTCCTCGCCACGGCCGCGTTCGGCGCCACGAAACGCTCTGCACTGCGCCGGTAGGCGATCGAGCCCTCGGAGGCGGGCGACCACTCCGGAGGCGGCGACCGCGTCGCGGCGGAACCCGCCCCTGACGTCAGGCCTCGCCGGCGGACCCCTCGGAGCCCGGAGCGCCGTCGCCGCCGGGTGTACCTCCGTCCTCGCCACCCTGGCCGCCCTCGCCGCCGGCTCCACCGTCGCCCGGGTCGGCGGTGCCCACGGCCGAGGTGTCGCCGCCGTCGCCGCCCGCACCGCCGTCCCCGCCGGTGCCATGGCCCTCGCCGTTGCCCCCGTCACCGCCCGAGCCACCGTCGCCGCCCGAGCCACCGTCGCCGCCCGTGGCCGCCCCGCTCTCGACGGTGGACGCGGAGCCCCCGTCGCCACCACGACCACCGTCGGCGCCGCTCGGGTGATCGGCGGTCCCGTCGGTCCCCCGGCCCCCGTCGCCCCCGTCGCCTCCCACCGACGTCGCGTTCCCTCCGGCCGCGACGGCGCCGGAGGCGCCGGTACCGCCGGCTCCGCCGGTGGCGTCCGCCGCGCCGCCGGCACCGCCGTCGCCGCCGACAGCAGCCGAGTTCATACCCGTGCTGTTCTGGGCGCTCGCCCCGGCGCCGCCGCTGCCGCCGGTCGCGGTGGCGTCACCACCCGTACCCCCCGCGCCGTGGGTGGCGGGGCCGGCCCCGGTGACCGTGGCGACGCCGCCGTCGCCACCGTCGCCACCGGCCGCCGCGGCCGCGCCCCCCGCGGCGCCACCGGCCCCGGTGGCGATCACGACGCCGTCCGGCCCGACGGTGACGGTGGCCACCGGCCCCCCAGCGACCCCCGGGACACCGAACGCGGCCGCGTCGCCGCCCTCACCCCCGTGACCGGCCACGGCGGCGCCGGAGCCGACGGCGACGGCATTCCCACCCCGGGCGCCGGTCCCACCGATCGCGGTCGCCGTCCCCGGTCCGAGGATGGTGCCGTCCACGGGGTCGGTGATCGGGTACTGGCTGTCGGCGCTGCCGAAGGCGCCGTCGCCGCCATCGCCGCCGACCGCGAGGGCGGCGCCGTCAGCGGCCGGCGACCCTCCGCCACCGGTTCCGCCGACCCCGGCCGTGGCGGTCGCATCGCCGCCCCGGCCCCCGCTCCCCGCCACGCCGACGACGTTCCCACCCCCGCTGACGCCGTTGTCGCGACCGTTGCCGCCGTCGCGTCCGGTGGCGATGGCGTCGCCGCCGACACCACCCGCGCCCTGGGTGGCGGTGCCGGTCCCCGTGACGGTGGCGACGCCGCCGTCGCCGCCGCTGCCGCCGGTGGCGGTCGCGTCCCCACCCGCGGTGCCGCTGGCGCCGGTGCCGATCACCGTGCCGTCGGGACCCACAGTGAAGGTGACCTCGAAACCCCCGTCCGTGCCGGGACGGCCGGTGGCGGCCGCGTCGCCGCCGAGACCCCCGTGTCCGGCGACCGCGGTGGCGGTGCCGTCGGCGGCGTGGGTGGCGCCGCCCCCGTCCACCCCGCCCTGCCCCGCCGTGGCCGTCGCCGCGCCGCCGCCGCCACCGCTACCTCCGGTCACGTGCAGATGCGGGCTGAAGACGGCGGTCAGGTCGAAGCTGGCCCCGTTGCCGCCGTCGCGACCGGTCGCGACGGCGTCGCCGCCGGTACCGGCGACGCCGTGCGTGGCGGTGCCGTTGCCCGTGATCGTGGCGGTGCCGCCGTTGCCGCCGTGGCCGCCGGTCGCGGTCGCCGCGCCACCGGCGGTCCCGTCGTTGCCGACGGCGTAGAAGCCGGTGTCGTCGTTGGTGTTCTCGCGGCCGACACCGTCGGCGCTCGGACGGCCGGTGGACGCGGCGTCGCCACCGAGGCCCCCCCGACCGCCGGTCGCCGTCGCGGTGCCGTCGGCGGCGTGGGTGACGCCGCCCCCGTCGAGCCCGCCCTGCCCGGCCGTGGCCGTCGCGGCGCCGCCGTCGCCCCCGGACCCGCCGGTCACGTGCAGATGCGGACTGAGGACGGCGGTCAGGTCGAGGCTGAACCCGCTGCCGCCGTCGCGACCGGTCGCGACGGCATCGCCGCCGACACCGCCCGCGCCCTGGATCGCAGCACCGGCACCGGTGATCGTGGCCGTACCGCCGCGACCACCGGTGCCGCCGGTCGCGGTCGCCGCGCCACCCGCGGTCCCGTTGTTGCCGACGGCGTAGAAGCCGGTGTCGTCGTTGTCGTTCTCGCGGTCGACACCGTCGGCGCCCGGACGGCCGGTGGACGCGACGTCGCCGCCGAGGCCCCCACGACCGCCGATCGCGGTCGCGGTGCCGTCGGCCGCGTGGGTGGAGCTCCCGCCGTTGGTACCGCCCTGCCCGGCGGTCGCCGTGGCGGCACCGCCGTCGCCACCGGAGCCGCCGGTCACGTGCAGATGTGAGCTGAAGACGGCGGTCAGATCGAGGCTGGACCCGCTGCCGCCGTCGGCGCCGGTGGCCACCGCGTCGCCACCGACGCCGCCCGCGCCCTGCACGGCGACGCCGGCCCCCGTGATCGTGGCGGTACCGCCGTTGCCGCCGCGACCCCCGGTCGCGGACGCCGCGCCCCCCGCGGTCCCGTCGTGGCCGACCGCGTAGAAGCCGGTGTCGTCGTTGTCGTTCTCGCGGCCGACACCGTCGGCGCTCGGACGGCCGGAGGCGACGGCGTCGCCGCCCTGACCTCCCCGGCCACCGGTCGCCGTGGCCGTACCCGCGGCGGCCCGGCCACCGGCTCCCGTCCCACCCTGCCCCGCGGTCGCCGCGGCGTTGCCGCCGGCGCCACCGGAGGTGCCCACGGCGACGTCGAGGGCCGACACGTCCGCGCCGTTCGCGCCCGCGCCGCCGGTGGCGGTGGCCTGACCACCCACCCCACCCGCGCCACGACCCGCCCGGCCGTTGACGTTCGTGGCGCCGCCGGCACCGCCGGACCCACCGGTGACCGCGGCGTCGCCCCCGCGACCTCCGGTCAGCACGCTCCCGGCCACGCCGGTCGCGGTCGCGGTGCCGCCGCGCCCGCCTGCCGCGACGTCGGAGCAGACGCCACGGCAGAAGGCGACGCCTCCGTTCCCGCCGGTGCCGCCCGTCGCGACGGTCGTGGTGGTCGAACTCCCGCCGCGACCGCCTCCGGCGACGTGGGTACACACCCCCAGGCAGTAGCCGACCCCACCGTTCCCGCCGGTGCCGCCGGCCCCCGTGGTGGCGTCGGCCCCGCGCGCTCCGGTGGCGACGTTGGTGCACTGGCCGATGCAGTAGCCGGTGCCGCCCTGTCCGTTGTTGACACCAGGGCGGCCGACGGCGACGTCGGTGCAGACACCGGCGCAGAACTCGGTGTTCGTGCCGGCGTTGTAGGCGCGGATGTAGCCGGGCCCGTAGCTGATCTTGTAGTCGCGGGGGTTGAAGGACGCCGTCCAGCCGGCGGCACGGACCTGCGACGTGAGGGAGGTGAGCGCCGCGGAGCTCGCTGGGGCCGGTGTGGACGCCCCGGTCGCCTGGTTCCCGGGGGCAACCCGCTGGCTCGCCGTGCTCGTCGTGCTCGTCGGGGCGCTGGAGCCGCTCGGGCTGCTGACCGCGTGCACGGTGCCCGCCCGGTCCACCGCGACGGCGGTCGGGGCGACGAGCAGGGGCGTCTCGCGGGTGGCCCGCCAGACGCCGCGCCGGTCGAGGGTGATCGTGGTGACCGACCGGCCGGCCTCGTTGGCGGTGTACACCGTGCGGCTCGTCGGGTCGAAGGTGAGGGCGACCGGACCCGCGCCGGTGGGGATCGACCCCGCGGGCGCGTACGTGCCGCCCGGCTGCAGGGCGTACACCAGCACACGACTGCCCCGGGGGTCCGCGTGGAAGACCGTGCCGGTGGCGGGATCGACGGCGACGGCCGCGGGCCTCGCCTGTGCCACCGAGCTCGGCGATCCTGCCTCAACGGGCGAGGTGGTGGCACGGATCGGTACCCCGGTGCCCGCCGTCGCCGACGGCGTCATCCCCGCCACCAACGCCACCGCCGCGAACGCGATCGCGCCGCCTCCCCACGACCGCGTCCGCCTGCGCGACATCACAACTCCCTGCATCGGATGGAGACCGGAGAAGCGAGCCCGGACGCCGGTGAGCCTGTCCCCCTCGAGGGGCGCGAACCGTCGTCGTGGCGACGTCCGATGTGTCACCGGCGCGACACACGTCAGCGCAGGGGCTGGGGTCCCCGACCGCGCTCGGCCTCGCGGCGGGACCGGCGGGCGGATCGCTCAGCGCCCAGGGCCGTGTTCTGCGCGATCGCGTCGGCGAAGTACCGCGCGGCGGCCTCCTTCCCACCCGCGGCGCGAGCCAGCAGCCCGAGGAAGTGCGACGCCGCTCCCAGGTGGACCGCGCCCGACCCGAGCACGACGCCCCGCCCGGCCCACGGAGCGAGCTCCGCGTGCAGCACCCGGGCGTCGTCGACGACGTCGTCCCCCGCGGCGGCGAGGGCGTCGACGGCCTCGGCGAGCAGGGCGAGCGAGTAGGAACGGGCCTGGTCGACGAGGACCGCCGCGAAACCCTCGCCCCGCAGCAGTGCGACCTCGCGGCGCGCGTCGTCGACCCGGCCCGCGCGGGCGAGGGCGCCGACCAGCACGGTCCGGAACGGGGCCGGCCCTCCGTCGGCCAGCGCCTGGATGGGCGGCACGGCGAGGTCGACGTCGCCCCGCTCGGTGTGCCACTGGAGGATCTGCACCGCGTGGACGAGCTCGACGTCGCGGTAGTGCCACCGTGTGCCCTGATCACGGAACTCCGCGATCAGGTCGCCCGCGAGGAAGATGTCACCGCGCAGCAGGCAGGTCATCGCCCGCCACATCGGTGGGTACCACAGGTAGGCGGGCCGCCCGAGGTCCACGGCGAGGCGCTCCGCGCGCCGTTGCATCCGTTCGGCGTCGTCGACCCGGCCCGCCTCGAGGAGGTCGACGAGGCGCAGCCGGACCCCTTCGAGCTCGAGCTGGCCGTCCCCCGCCGCCCGCGCGGCGTCGATCAGCTCCTCGCCGTCGGCCAGGCGCCTCTCGAGACCGTGGGGGCCGGCGAGGACCGCCCGCAGCGCGAGCAGTGCATACGCTCGCGCGCCCGCGTCACCGGACTCGCGAGCGAGGCGCAATGCCTCGGCCCCGACCTCTCCGGCACGCTCCCGGTCGCCGCCGTAGGCGTGGCCCCGGGCCATCGCGGCCGACAACCGGGACCGGCCCGCAGCGTCGGCGGGGTCGGACGCCTCGAGTGCCTGACCGAGCAACGCGAGCGAGCGGACGCCCCAGTCGCCGCGCGGCAGCCGGCTGTCGAACAGCGCGTCCTCGTACCCCAGCGCCGCCCGCGCACGGCAGGCACGGTCGCCGCTCGGCGACACCTCCTCGACGGCCTCGAACGCCCGGATCGCCTCCTCGAACCGGCCGGCGCGACGCAGCGCCTCGGCGTGGCGCTCCTGGCGGCGCGCCCGGTCGGTCGAGACGCCGAGCGGGGCGAGGTCGCGGGCTCGCCCGAACAGTTCGGCCGCGCGCTGGGGCGCTGGTCCGAGGCTCGCGTCGCCCGCGTCCTCCAGCCACCGTCCGGCCCGGCGGGCGAGCTCGGTGCGCGCCAGCCCGGCGTGGATCGGCCCGCCGATCTCGGGGGCCTCCTGCAGCGCCGACTCGAGATGGGTCCCGACGAGGTCGGCCCGGGCGGTCGGTCCCCTGCCGGCCAGCCACTCGGCGAACGCGACGTGCAGCGCCGCCCGCCGGGCGCGGGGAAGCGTCGCGTACGCGGCGTCCCGGACCAGCGCGTGCCGGTAGGTGTAGCTGGCCTCGTCGACCGGCCCCGGCTGCGGCCCGGCGAGCAGGCCGGACACCGTGAGCAGGGCGAGAGCGCCCGTGGGCTCGGCGACGCCGAGCGCGGGCAACGCCGCGGCGGGGAGCGTCGTCCCGGCGACGGAGCCGACGGCGAGAAGCTCGCGGGCGTCGGCCGGGAGGACGTCGAGCTGGCCGAGGTGGATGCTCCGGATCGTCGTGGGGATCGTGCCGGGGGTCCGCTCGCGCCCGGGGGAGAACCTGCGGTCGCGCAGGAGCTCGTGGACGAACAGGGGGTTGCCGGCCGCGGCGGTCACGATCCGGTGGACGAGGTCGTCCGGGGCCGGTCGGGGCCCCAACCCCTCGACGAGCTCGGCGATGTCCTGGTCGGCCAGTGGTGACAGCGCCCGCACCGACGGGGCCGCGACCGGAGCGGTGTCGTCGGGCAGCCAGGCGCCCGGGCGGCCGGTCGCGACGACGGTCCGCCCGGGGCGGTGGCCCACCGTGCACGCGTACCGCAGGAACGCGTGGAGGTCGGGCGCCGCGAGGTGGACGTCCTCGAGGATCCACACGTCCGCGGGCACGTCACCCGCGTCGAGGACCGCCGTCCACGACGTCCAGAGGTCCTCGGGGGACCCGGCGTCGGCCCCGCCCTCGAGCAGCGCGGTCACGTGCTGGACCGCCAGCGCGGCCCGGGCGCCCGTGGCGCCGCGGCGCGCGAGCTTCGCGGCCAGGTCGGCGACCGGGAGCGAGCCTCCGTGCGCGGCGCGCAGGAGGGCCGCCACGGGCTCGTAGGGCGCGCCGTGCTCGTGCACCTGCGCGCCGAGCACGGTTCCGCCGCCCGCACGGACCCGCCCCGCGAACTCCTCGACGAGGCGCGACTTCCCGACCCCGGGAGGCGCGACGAGAACGACCTGGGGAACACCGGCGCTCCGGTCGCGCTCCAGGTCCGCGAGCTCGGCGGCCCGCCCGACGAACGGGGCCGCGGCGGGGGCCGGCGTGCCGGCCCCGTCCCCGTTCCCGCTGTGCTCCGTGGCGCGTGACGCCCACCAGGCGTGGACCGGGGCGGCCTTGCCCTTGAGGACGAGCGGGCCCGCGGACTCGAGCGTGAGGCGCCCGTCGACGGCGAGGGCGACGTCCTCGCCGACCAGGACCGTTCCCGGCTCGGCGGCGGTCTGCAGGCGGGCCGCGGTGTTGACCACGTCGCCCGACACCCTCCAGGCGCCCGGTTCGGGGCCCCACCGGACGACCACGTCGCCGGTGTCCACACCCACGCGGACACGCAGCGTCCCGGGCGCCAGTCCGAGCCCCGCCGTGACGCCCGCCATCCCGTCGACGATCTCCAGACCCGCGCGCACCGCCCGCTCGGCGTCGCCGTCGCGCAGCGTCGGCAGCCCGAACACGACCAGCACGGCGTCGCCGACGTACTTCTCGACCCGACCGCCGTGCCGGGTCGCCACCGCGTGGACGTGCGCGAAGTACTGATCCTGGAGAACGGCGATCGCCTCGGGGTCGAGGTCGCCGGCCAGCGCCGTGAACCCCACGAGATCGACGAAGAGCACATGCAGCAGGCGACGTTCGCTCGCTGGCATTCGTGCGCCCCCCAGGCCGCTCGATCCTCCTCGTCCCCGGCGAGGACAGCACGGTAACGCAACCGCCCGGTACCACGAGGATCATGAAAGACCCGCTCCGGAAGGGACGCGCGATGCTGTCGGTCGACGAGGTGCACCGAGCCGTCCGGCGTGAGTGGGGACGCGTGCTGGCGGCGCTCGAACCGCTCGATGACGCCGCCCTCGCGGCGCCCACCCGCTGCACGGGCTGGACGGTGCTGGACCTCGCCCGCCACACGGCCTGGGGGACGTCGATGGAGGCCGACGCGCTGCGGCGCGCCCGCACCGGGGCCGGCGGGGTCGCGCAGGGCCGCGATGCCGACGTCGGCGCGGCCGCCGTACGCGCCGCCCTCCGCGAAGCGGTCGACGCGCTGCTCCACGAGCTGGACCGGGGAGCCGTCGCCCCCGACGTGCCTCTCGCCCTGCCCACCGGTGCGGTCCCGGCGCTCTTCGGACTCCACGTCTTCGTGCTCGAGGCCGGCGTGCACGCCGACGACCTCGCCGCAGCACTCGGACGGGACGAGCCGATGGCGCCGGACGTCGTCGACGCCACCGCGGTCGTGCTCTCCGCGGCCCTGCCCGCGCTCGCCGCGCTGGCCGGGGAGGGCGCGGAGGCACCGCGCTCCGGAACCGTCGTCAGCGTGGACGGACCGAACGTCGCGCTGCGGTGCGCGTTCGTCGACGGCGCCTGGAGCGCCGTCGACGGAAGTGTGGAGCCGACCGCGCGCGTCGCAGGCGACGACGACACCTCGGTGCTGCGCTTCGCGCTCGGGCGGATCCCGGCGAGCGACACACGGGTGCACGTCTCCGCGGAGGCGGCCGACTTCAAGCGCTGGTTCCCGGGGCCGTGACTACAGCGCGTCTCCGCGAGACGCGAGCCCCTCGGGGTCGGTGACGACGACGCCGCCGCGGCGCAGCGACACCAGGCCCTTGCCCTCCGCGGCACGCAGCACCCTGTTCACGGTCGCCCGGCTCGCCCCCGCGAGCGAGGCGAGCGTGTCCTGCGTCAACGGGATGTCGGTCGGGGGCGGGCCGTGGCGGTAGGTCCGCTCGAGGTCGGTGAGCCGGCGCAGGACCCGCGCCTCCACGGGCAGGTAGAGCGCCTCGAGCAGGTGGCCCGAGAGGCGACGCACGTCGTCGGCGAGCGTCTGCAGGAGGAACGCGTCCGCGCCCGGGACATCGCGTCGCAGGCGGTGGAAGGTCTCGGTCGTGAACGACCACGCCTCGACGTCCTCGAGGGCCACGACCGTCGCGCTGCGACGCGCGCCGTCACCGATCAACGCCAGCTCGCCGACCACGTCACCGGGGCCGAGGACGGCGAACGTCACGACGTCGCCGACCGGCGTCGCCGCCCGCACCGCCACCCGTCCGGAGTCGACGAGCAGGAACGAGTCCGCCGGGTCGCCCTCGTGGAAGACCACCTCCCGCGCGCCGAACCGGCGCCGGCGCCCGCCCGCCAGCACCTGACGCCGATCCTCGGGCGACAGGCCGCCGAGCAGCTCCACGGCGGCGCACCATAGCGCCCCCGGGACGCGACGCCTGCCTCCCGACTCCTGTCATCGGGCGTTTCGCGTGGCGGAGCGACCGCCGGCCGATGGCGCGCGGCCAAGGTGCTCCAGACACCCCTGTACCTGCGGTTACGCCTGATGGGCCGCGGCCGGCGACGATCCGACCGCCCCACGGCTCGATGCGCCGAGTTCCTTGACGGCGAGGCAGAGACGCACGGCGAGTTCGAGATCGAAGCGCTGGAGCGGATCGTCGAGGCGCGATCCGAGACGCTCCCGGACGGTGCGGATGCGGTACTTGACCGACGACGGATGGAGATGCAGCAGGCGCCCGGCTCCCTGGGGGCTGCCTCCTGTCGTCAGATAGGCATGCAGGGTCTCCACGAGCTGGCCCCCGAAGCGGTCGTCGGTCAGGAGATCGCCGAGGACCCGCTCGACGAACAGGGGAACGTGCTGGGTGGAGACCGCTGTCAGCACGTCGGCGACCGGGCCGAGCTCCTCGCTGACGGCGATCCTCGGGAGCTCGAGAGAGCTGA
This sequence comes from uncultured Actinomycetota bacterium, assembly GCA_963785135.1. Classification (GTDB taxonomy): domain Bacteria; phylum Actinomycetota; class Actinomycetes; order Mycobacteriales; family Pseudonocardiaceae; genus Actinomycetospora. Next base: position 665,801 of record CAWATV010000012.1, on the reverse strand, counting down.
TCCCCTGCCGTTGGAGGTGCGCCACCGTCCACGCCGCGGAGAGGCTGGCACGCAGCTCCGATCCGGCACGCGCGGTGCGTCCGACCGAGACGGCGAGGCCGCGCACGCCGGAACGGTCGAGGACGCCTTGCCAGAGGAGCGCCTGGGCCCGGGGCTGCCGTGAGCCCTCGGGATACACCACGAGAAACCCCCCGGCCCCCGGCACGAGCGCCATGGTCCGTAGCGCGGGTTCCCTGGAGCACGCCTCACGCAAGCGCTGGTGGACCGTGCCGGGTGGCGCACTGTCCGTCGTCGCCACCGAGATCACCACCGGCCGGCAGACGGTACCCCACCGGTCGGCGGTGGCCGCCGGGCGCGAGGTGAGATCCGCGTTCCTCGGCGCGGTCAGCCAGTCCGAGAGCGCGACGCGGTGCTGCAGGTCGTGGGCGTGGGCGGTCAGGCTGCGCCGCGCGAGAAGGATTCGTGCCAGCGCGCGCAGGAGGTGCTCCTGATCGGCCCCCCACCACCCGGAGGCCGGGAGCTCGAGGGTTCCCGCGACCTCGCCCTCGATCTCGATGATCATCGTGCGTGGCCGCGCCGGTGCGCCCGTCCGCTCCTCGGGGCCGCTCGACGCCACGAGGTCGGTGTGCGCGTCGAGCAGCGTCACCGGTCCTCCGATGAACCGTTCCACGGCGTCGACGAACGCGTGGGCATCGTCGTCGGCGACGGCCCCGACCATGGCGGCGACGGGCTCCAGAACGGTGCGGGACCGTTGCCCGGCGACCTGCGTCGACCCCGTGTCGTCCCGGCCGGCGCCCGTCTCGGGCTGGAAGTTCATCGTGGTGAGCACTGTCGAGGCCTCCTGATCGACCCGATCTTGGGTCAGTGCTCACGTTAGGTGCTCCGTCCGGGGTGTCCGGTGTACGGAACTGACACATGTCCACCCGGCTCGGAGGTCGTCAGAGCACCGAGCGGTCGATGTCGAGGCCGTAGCGGCGCATCCGCCGGTAGAGCGTCGAGCGGGACATCCCCAGGCTCGCGGCCGCCCGACTCCGGTTCCCCCGGGTCTCGCGCAGCGAGTCGGTGATGGCGTCGCGTTCGAGCTTCTCGAGCCGGGTCAGCCGACGTCTCCCCAGGCCGTGGGCGCGGATCGTCCCGGGCAGGTGCGCGAGGTCCAGTTCCGTCCCGCTCATCGCGCCGGCCTCGACGACCGTCGCGACGAGCTGGTGCAGGTTTCCCGGCCACTCGTAGGAGATCAGGGCCGCCATCGCCTGACGGGTCACGCGACGAACACCCGGGAGCCGCTCGCGGAGGATCTCGTAGACGAGGTCCGGGATGTCGTCACGCCGCTCCCGCAGCGGGGGGACGCGAAGGACCTGACGGCCGAAACGATGATCCAGTGCGCGGTACGGGGTCGCGTCGCCGCACATCGTCGTCAGCACCAGCGGTGGCGCCTCGGCGGCGTCGAGAAGGTCCAGGAGCCGCTGGGCGGCGTCCGGCACGAGGCGGTGCGCGGCGCGCACGAGCACGGACCCGCCCGGGTCGCGGAGGCGCCGTTCGACCGTCGCCCAGACGGCCGCGTCGAGGTCCGGCGATTCGCAGTGCACCACGGTCGGTCGGCCCGCGCCGGGGGCCGCCGCCAGCTGGGCGTGGATGCGGGCCGCGAGCGTCGCCTTGCCGCAGCCCTCTTCGCCCACCAGGCGCAGCCGCTCGCCGGCGACGAGACGGAACGCGGCCAGGTTGCGCTCCAGCTCCAACCACGCTCCGCTCCGGAGCTGCGGCTGCACACCGGTGCGAGGGAGGGAGACACGGTGCGGGTGGTCGTCGTTGTCCACCTCGATCAGCGCGCCGACCGTCCGGCTCGCCACCCGCACCGGCGTACAGCGGGCGAGCCGGATCTCCCCGGTCCCGAGACGGAAGGACCGGACGACCGCGGTCTCCTCGCTGAACGACTCCGACGCCTGCTCCCACAGGAGCGCCTGGTCACTCGGCTGCAGCAGGCTGGCCGCCGCCGAGTTCGTGAGCATGAACTGGCCGCCGAGCGCGACGAGCGCGGCCGAGGTCGACCGGCTGCGCGCGAGGAACTCCTCGAACACCACCTGATCGGCCCGCGACGACCTGCTCGTCAGCTCGTGCTCGATCTGCCGTCCCAGATCGAGGACGGTCGGCAGCAGGAGCCCGTTGCTGTCCGCCACCGGACAGGAGAGGTTGAGCACCCCCTCCACCCGGTGGGTGAGGGGATGGCGGATCGGGACGCCGACGCAGACGAAATTGTGCAGCGGCTCGGCGTAGTGCTCGCCGCCGCGGATCGCGACCGGGCCGAGGGTCTCCAGCGCCGTCCCGAGGCCGTTCGTGCCGGCGAACTCCTCAGCCAGGACGAACCCCTCCTCGATCGAGGCACCGGCGAGCCGGTGCAGGGCCGCGCCCTCCCCCGCCCATCGGCCCACGACACGCGCGTCGCGATCGGCCAGCACGATCGCCACCTGGGTGCCGCCCAGCTGCTGCGCGAACCGGCCCAGCACCGGTTCCGCCGCCATCCGCAGGCGCTCGCCCGCCCCGGAGGCCTCGCGGAACGGCACGTCGATGCGGTCCCTGGGTGCTCCCGCCAGTCGGCTGCGCAACCAGGAGTAGCGGATGGTCGACGAGAGTTCGGACCGGAGGAGGTCGGCGCCGTCGTCTAACATGGCTCTCGCGCGGGCGAGCACGTCGTCGCTGCCCTTGACCACCATCGGCTCACCCCGGCGCACCTCGGGTTCGGTGACGCCAAGGCATGGTGCCCGCTCGGACCGTTGTCGAGGTGATTCACCTTGGCACACCTCGACGACGTTGCCGACCTTTCCCGGCGGCGCACCGGGCACGTGCGCTGTGGCTATCCACTGAGCAGCTCGGAGAGGCGCAGCGGCAGCTCGTCGACACCGTCGTAGGACAGACACCTGCCGTGCCCGGCGGTCGCCAGCGCGAGACACCGTCGTGTCGTCTCGGGCGAGCGGTCCGTCGCGAGGACGTCGAGCCGTGGGAAGCGAGCAGCGATCGCCGTCGGGTCCGCGCCGGCGTTGGCCCGCCCGTCGGTCATCACCATCGCCTGACGATGGGCGGTGGGCATGCGCTCGAGCAGGTCCAGGCCTCGGTGCAGCCCGCCGGCGATGTCGGTGAGCCCCCACGGCCGGAGCGCGAGGACCCGGCTGACCACGGATCGCACGTCGGCCGGGGCGCCGGGGGCGAGCAGGACCCGTGGGCTGTGCCAGAAGGCCACGACCGCGAGGTCATCGGTCTCGCGGAGGACGAGCGCCGCGGCGCCCGCCGCGGTGGCGGCATGGACGAGAGGCTCGCCTCGCATGGAGCCACTGACGTCGAGAAGCAGCACGACGCCGCGCCGACGGGGCACGCGGTCACGGACCCAGATGTCCGACCAGGCCGGGAGGGGGTTGGCCACCAGCTCGTCGAGCGTGCGGTCCATGTCGAGGTCGTCGGAGCGGAAGTTGTAGCGCACCGGCGCCAGGCGCGATCCCCGTGCCCGGCCCACCGGCGACCCCAGCAGCCGGCGGGTGACGACGCGACTCGCGACCTCGAGCAGCCGGCGAAGCTCCTCGGGCCCGGGATCCTCGCCGAGAGCGACCGCCTCCCCCGGGGGTGCCGCCTCCTCGACGAACGACGCGAGGGCGGACTCGGTCTCGCGCCGCACCATCTCCGGCGGCTGGTCGTCGTCGCCGGTGTCGGACGGCCTGCGCGCTCCGGGCCCGCCCGATCCGGCTCCGCCGCCGCGAGCCGTCCCCCTCGTGGCTCCCGCAGGATCCGAGCCGCCGGCGCGCTCGGGGGGCCCCTGCGAGGTGCCCCGCGCCGCGTCGGCCGCAGGCCCGGCGGCGGCCGTGAGGGCGCTCGGAGGCATCCGGTGGACGCCACCTCCGGTGGCCGCGCGGTGCTCGGTCAGCACCACCATGTCCCACAGCTCGTCGATCACCGCCTCCGGAGTGCGCGTGACGTGTGCCGCGAGCCGGATCCGCGCGGAGAGCGCGAGCCGGGCCGCGAGACGCTCGTCGGCGGCCGCGGCCTCGTCGCCGCGGAGCTCGACGGCCGGCAGGGCGCTCGCCACCGCACAGAGGTCGATCGCGCCGCGCACCGACGCACCGAGCGCGATGTCGGGGTGCTCCCGGCTCGAGCGCACGACCGCGACGGCCCGCGCGACGAGTCGGCGGTCCGCCCGCGGTACGTGCGCAGCGACGATCCGCTCGGTGTCGCCGGTGTCGGGATGCCCGATCCGTAGCCGCGTCACGCGGTCGAGGAAGGCGGCCGGCAACAGTCCCACGCCCACCCGGTCGTCGGGATTCGCAGTGGCGACGACGCCGAACCCGGCCGCGGCAGGCACGGTGGCCACCCCCGGCACGGTCAGCTTCCCCTCCGACATCGCCGGCACGATGGCGGCGAAGGCCTCGGGCGGAAGGCGGTTCACCTCGTCGAGCACGAGCACGGCTCCCCGGCGCATCGCCTCGAGGAGCGGGCCCGGCGAGAAGGCCGCCGGCGCGCGGTCCGAGGGCGACGCCGTCTGCCGACGCACCGTCCTCCCGAGTGCCGCTGCCGGATCGAGGTGCCCGATCAGCCCGCCCGAGGAGAAGACGGCGGTCGCATTCACCTCGACGAGCCGGCGACCGGCGCCGGCCCGCCGCAGCAGGACGGACTTGCCGGCACCCGCGGGGCCTTCCAGCAGGAGATGACGTCCGGCGTCGAGCGCGCCCCGCACCAAGGTGGTCTCCCGCTCCCGGATGTCCACCTGCCCGGGTCGGCGGCGGTGGACGTCGCCGAGGTGCCCGCCGGTCACCGGCCGGGACCGGGTGTGTCGCGGAGGACGTCGCCGAGGACATCGTCGAGGACCTCCTCGATGATCTCCTCGACCGGACGGCCCGAGCCCTCGTCGACCACCACCTTGCTGGACAGCGCCAGACGTGCGGCGCCCGCCCAGTCGTCCCCTCCGCCGCGGTCACCGCTCACCGTGCGCAGGGCGACCAGGACGAGCACGAGATCGATCGCGCCCCGGACCGAGCACCCGGAGCGCAGGTCCGGGTGCCGCCGGGTCCGGCGGACCATGCCGACCGCGGGAACGGCGAGATCCCGTCCGGCGCCGGTGCGGCGGAGGACGATCTCGACCTCCTCCACCTCGGACTGGTGGCCCACGGCGAGGCGGCAGAGCCGGTCGTAGATCGAGACGCTGATCCTGGTCGTCCCGATGTTGTCGAACGGGTTCATCGCCGCGATCACACGGAAGCCCACGCCTGCGACGACCCGCCCGAACCGGGGAACGTGCAGCTCCCCCTCCGACATCGCCGTCATCAACGTGTTGAGGGTGTCGTCGGGGAGACGGTTGAACTCCTCGACGTAGAGCAGCCCGCCGGCCTGCATCGCGCTCACCAGGGGTCCCGGAACGAAGTCGGCGGGCCGGTACCCGTGCTGCAGGACCGCGGCGGGGTCGTGATGGCCGATCATCTTCTGCGGTGTCATCTCGGCGTTGCCCTCGACCATCACGAAGGGCACACCGCTGTGACGGGCGATCGCCCGCAGCACGGTCGACTTGCCCGTACCCGGCGGCCCCTCGAGCAGGAGGTTCCGGCCGGCGACGAGCACCGCGAGCACGGCGCGCAGTTGCTCGTCGCGTCCCACCACCTCGTCCGCAACACGGGCGTAGACCGATGCCGGGTCGTCGCGGAGGAGATTCGAGGTGCCGGTGGACGGATCGTCGTGGTCCACTCTGCCGGTCATGCTGCGGCGTTCAGGCCGCGTTGAACGCGTTCCACCCGGCGCTGACGTGCAGGGCCTCGCCCGTGATGTAGCGGGAGGACTCGGCGGCCAGGAACATCATCGCGTTCGAGATGTCGATCGGCTCGATCCAGGGCACGGGGATGGCGTTGAGCGAGACGAATCCGGGGATGACCTGCTCGCGCGTCGGATTCTCGATACCGGGCGCGAAGAGCGCGTAGAAGTCCGGGTTGTGAATCATGTCGGTGTTCGTGTTGGTCGGGCACACCGCGTTGACCGTGATGCCGTTGGCGGCGACCTCACGTGCCACCGACTTCACGAACCCGAGCACCCCCCATTTCGCGGCGCAGTAGTGGGCCACGGTCGGCAGGCCGACCCGCCCGGCCATCGAGGAGGTCACGACGATCCTGCCGTAGTTCTGTTCGATCATCTGGGGCAACGCGGCGCGCACCGCCTTGAACACGCCGGTGAGATCGGAACCGATGACGTCGTCCCAGGTCTGGTCGCTCATGTCCGCCACCGACGACAGCGACAGCATGCCGTGGTTGACCAGGAGGATATCCAGCCTGCCGAACTGGTCGACCGCCGCGGACACGGCGGACGCGGCGCCGGCGGTGTCACGAAAGTCGGCGGTCACGGCCACACAGCGCTGGTCGAGCGACTCGACCAGTTTGACCGTTTCCCGGAGGTCCTCCTCCGACGACATGGAATAGGGCACCGTCTCCACCTGCGCAGCGATGTCGGCGACGACGATGTCGGCACCCTCCTTCGCGAACTCGAGTGCATGCGAGCGCCCCTGGCCCCGTGCACCGCCGGTCACCAGCACGACCTTGCCGTCGAAGCGACCCATCGCGTTGTTCCTCTCACGTCGTCGTGTCCATCGCTCGCATCGGGCTCGACCTCGCCCCGTGTCGCGCCAGCGTCGTCGGGCGAGCTCCTCGACGCCTAGGTCCTCGGGAGGCGATCGGCGGAGGGGTTTTCCGCCCGCGAAGCTCAATGGCGCTGCGATGAACCGCGGGGGACGGCTGGGGTGCGGTGTTTCGTCCCCCCGCGATGTACCGCGCGCGTCGCACCGCGTCCTAGCGTCCGGCTCCGCACCGATTTCCTCCCGCTGCGAGGAGCCTGACCGATGACCGTGTTGCGTACGCCGGACGAGCGCTTCGAAGGATTGCCCGACTTCGCGTTCGCCCCGCATTACGTGACCGTCGACGGCGCATCTCTCGGGCCGCTCCGAATGCATTACCTCGACGAGGGACCGCCCGACGCCCGCCCGGTGGTGCTGGTGCACGGCGAGCCGACGTGGGCGTTCATGTTCCGGCACTCGATCGGCCCGCTCGTCGAGGCCGGCCTGCGGGTCATCGTCCCGGACCTCGTCGGTTTCGGGCGCTCGGACAAGCCCGCGAGCACCGGCGACTACACCTACGACTCCCACCTGCGCTGGCTCGTCGATCTCCTCGCTCAGCTGTACGTCTCCGACGCCGTCCTGGTCGGTCACGACTGGGGCGGCCTGCTCGGGCTGCGCGCGGCGACCACCGTCCCGGGTCTGGCCGCGAGCTACGTGGCGACCAACCACGGCTACCCGACCGGGGACATGCCGGCGAACGACGCGCTGCGCTCGTGGCAGGAGTACGCGGCGACGGTGGAGGTCCTGGACGTGGGCCCGGCCGTGGCGAGGGCCTGTTCGACGTCTCTTGCTCCCGAGGTGGTCGACGCCTACGACGCCCCGTTTCCCGACGAGTCCTACAAGGCGGGTGCCCGGGTCTTCCCCGCGCTCATTCCGGTGACGCCGGACGACCCGGCGGCGCAGGCCGTCCGCGATTCGCGCGCGGTGCTCGCCCGCTCGTCCATGCCCTTCCTGACCGCCTACGGCGAGAACGACCCGATCGCCGGGGCGGCCGATGCGATGTTCCAGCAGCTGGTCCCCGGGGCCGCGGGCCTCGACCACGTCCGGTTCGCGAAGGGCGGGCACAACGTCCCCGAGGACTGCGGCGAGGAACTCGGCCAGATCGTGGCCGCCTTCGCGCGCCGGCTGAGCTGATCACCCGCCCGACCCATTCTCCGGAACCCTCCGGTCCTCTCGAAAAGGTGAACCATGGTGAAGATTCGCGGCGAGGACGTCCTCCTCCCCACCACGATCGTGGGTTCGTACCCCCGACCGATGTTCCTGCGGGGCAAGGTCTTCCCCGTCGGTGGTGTGCACTCCCCGGAGTTCCCCAGCTTCGAGGTCCGCTCCAACTATCGCAACGCCGTGGCGCTGGCGATGAAGGACATGACCGACGCAGGCCTCGACGTCCTCACCGACGGTTGCCAGCACTACGAGAGCGACAGCGACTACGAGCAGGGCGAGATCTTCCACTTCTACATGGACCGCCTCGAGGGCCTGCGCCCGTACGGCGATTCGCTCAGCGCGGGTCACTTCGAGAACGTCCCGGTCTACAAGCCGACCTGCGACGGGCCCATCGGCTGGCGCCGACCGATCTTCAAGCCGATCGTGGAAGCGGCTGTCGAACAGACCGACAAGCCGGTCAAGATCCAGGCCGCCGTGGGCCCGGCGACGATGGCAGCGTTGATCACCGACAAGCACTACGGTGACATCAAGGCGCTCTCGCTCGACCTCGCCCGTGCGCTCAACGCGGAACTGCGCGACATCGTCAGCCGGGGCGTCGGCATCGTGCAGTTCGCGGAGGTCCTCACCTTCTTCGACCCCGCGGACTGGGTCGTCGACGCCATCAACACGGCCTTCGAGGGCATCGACGCATACAAGATCATCCACATCTGTTACGGGCAGCAGGAGGGCCAGCCGGGCGTCACCGAGCTCCGCGGCTCCAAGCTCTTCCCCTGGCTCTGGGACCTGCACTGCGACCAGATCCAGTACGAGATGGCGAGCCACGGGTTCGACGGGTCCGATATCGAGGCGATCTCCTCGATCCCCGATCACATGGACTTCGGGGTCGGTGTCATCAACGGCAAGAGCCTGGTGGCCGAGAGCCCCGAGCAGGTCGCCGCCGGCATCCGGCGGGTCCTGGAGGTCGTGCCCGCCGAGCGGGTCATGGTGCACACCGACTGCACCCTCACCGGTATGAAGCACATCGTCGCGAAGCGGAAGGTCCAGTCCCTCGTCGCGGGTGCCCGCATCGTGCGCGACGAGCTCACCCGGGCGTGACCCCCGGCCCGACCAGGTCCGGGCCGGGGCCTTCGGGCTCGACTGCCCCGCCCCGCTCGACCGTCTTCTCGCCGTCGGGGTCGACGACGGCACGATGCGCTCCCGGTCGGAGGGCTCGCGCGAGCCTTCCGACCTGATGTAGCCCCGAGGGGATTCGAACCCCCGCTACCGCCTTGAGAGGGCGGCGTCCTAGGCCGCTAGACGACGGGGCCCTAGGAAGAACGTCGGCGTGACACTAGATGAGGGTCCGCCACCGCTCGCAGCTGGGGTACCAGGACTCGAACCTAGAACAACTGAACCAGAATCAGCCGTGTTGCCAATTACACCATACCCCAATGCTGTCACCGAGCGTGACCGAAGGTCCGCTCAGCGACGGCGTCCACTCTAGAACATCCGCGCCACCGGGTTCGACACCCCCCGGGTGCGGGAAGGGGTGACGGCGCCGGACCGGCGGGGGGCGCCCGGTACCCTGGGTCCGTTCGGCACCGGCCCGTTTCCCAGGGCCGGAGGGGCACGTCCCGCCCCCTCCGCCGTCGCGACCAGGAAGAAACACAGACGTTGAGCTCTCCCCAGCCGTCGGTCCCCGGATCGGGCTCGAAGCCGACCTTCGCGCCCCTGCCCGCGAGCGTGGACCTGCCCGCGATCGAGCGCGAGGTCCTCGCGCGCTGGACCGACCGGAACGTCTTCCGGCGCTCGCTGGAGCGGACCGCCGACGGCGAGCCCTGGATCTTCTACGAAGGACCGCCCACCGCGAACGGCCGGCCCGGCACCCACCACGTCGAGGCGCGCGCGTTCAAGGACCTGTTCCCGCGCTTCAAGACCATGCGCGGCTACCACGTGCCCCGCCGCGCCGGCTGGGACTGCCATGGCCTGCCCGTGGAGCTGGCCGTGGAGAAGGAGCTGGGCTTCACCGGCAAGGCCGACATCGAGACCTACGGCATCGCCGAGTTCAACGCGGCGTGCCGCGAGTCGGCGCTGCGCAACGTGTCGGCCTTCGCGTCGATGACCGAGCGCATGGGCTACTGGGTCGACCTCGACGAGGCGTACCTGACCATGGCCCCGCGCTACGTCGAGAGCGTGTGGTGGTCACTGAAGAAGATCTTCGACGAGGGTCTGCTCGTCGAGGACCACCGCGTGACGCCCTACTGCCCCCGCGACGAGACACCGTTGAGTGACCACGAGGTCGCGCTGGGCTACGAGGACGTCGTCGATCCCTCGGTCTACGTCCGCTTCCCTCTCACCGACGGACCGTGGTCGGGCGCCGACCTCCTGGTCTGGACGACCACGCCCTGGACGCTGCCGTCGAACACCGCGGTCGCGGTGGCGCGCGACATCACCTACGTGCGCGCGTCGGTCGGCGGCGCCGACCTCGTGGTCGCCGAGGATCTGCTCCCGGTCCTCGGCTCCGGGGATCGAGCCGCGACCGTCACCGACCGGCTCACCGGCGCGGAGCTCATCGGCAGCCACTACCGGCGCCCGCTCGACCTCATCGACCTCGCCCACTTCGGCCCCGACCCGCACCGCGTCGTCCACGGTGACCACGTCACCACCGACGCCGGCACCGGCCTGGTCCACATGTCGCCGGCCTTCGGCGCCGAGGACCACGCCGTGGCCAAGGTCGAGGGCCTGGAGATGGTCAACCCGATCGGCAAGGACGGCCGCTTCCTGCCCGACGTGCCGCTGGTCGGCGGGCTGTTCTTCAAGACGGCCGACCCGACCCTGGTCGAGGAGCTGCGCGCACGAGGGGTGCTGTTCCGCGACGAGCCCTACGAGCACTCCTACCCGCACTGCTGGCGCTGCCACACCCCGCTCATCTACTACGCGCTGCCCTCGTGGTTCATCCGCACCACCGCGGTGCGCGACCGGCTGGTCGAGGAGAACGAGCGCACGAACTGGTACCCGCCGCACATCAAGCACGGCCGCTACGGCGGGTGGCTGGAGAACAACGTCGACTGGGCGCTCTCCCGCAACCGCTACTGGGGCACGCCGCTGCCGATCTGGCGCAACGACGCCGACCCCTCGGAGATGGTGTGCGTCGGGTCGCTGGCCGAGCTGTCGGAGTGGGCGGGCGAGGACCTCGCCGCGCTCGACCCGCACCGCCCCTACGTCGACGACGTCACCTTCGCGGCGCCGTCGGGCACCGGCACGATGCGACGCGTCACCGACGTCATCGACGTCTGGTACGACTCCGGCGCCATGCCGTTCGCGCAGTGGGGCGCGCCGCACCAGAACCGCGAGGAGTTCTCCCACGCCTATCCCGCGCAGTACATCTGCGAGGCGATCGACCAGACCCGGGGCTGGTTCTACTCGCTGATGGCCGTGGGCACCCTCGTCTTCGACCGCTCGTCGTACGAGAACGTCGTGTGCCTGGGCCTGCTGCTCGACGAGCAGGGCCGCAAGATGAGCAAGCACCTGGGCAACGTGCTCGACCCCTTCGAGCTGTTCGACTCCCACGGCGCCGACGCCGTGCGCTGGCTGATGCTCGCCCAGGGCTCGCCGTGGGTCGACCGCCGCGTCGGTCACGACGTCCTGCGCGAGATCGTGCGCAAGGTCCTGCTCACCTACTGGAACACCACGTCGTTCCTGGTGACGTACGCCAACGCCGCGGGCTGGGCGCCCGCCGGGGAGCCCGAGCAGTCGACGCACCCGATGGACGTGTGGGTGCGCGGCGAGCTCGCGGCGTGCGTCCGCGACGTCACCGCCGCACTGGAGGACTTCGACTCCTCCAGCGCCGGACGCGCGCTCACCGGCTTCGTCGACGGTCTGTCGAACTGGTACGTGCGCCGCTCGCGGCGCCGCTTCTGGGACGGCGACCCGGCGGCGCTGGCCACGCTGCACACCTGCGTGGAGACCCTCAGCCGGCTGATGGCGCCGTTCACGCCGTTCACCACCGACTATCTGTGGACGCTGATCCAGGGCGACGTCGTCGACGGCGCACCCGACTCGGTGCACCTGGCGTCGTGGCCGGACCTCGAGGTCGGCGACCTCGACGACGGCGTGCGCGACCGGATGGCGCTGGTCCGCCGCGTCGTCGAGCTCGGGCGCTCGACCCGCGCGGCGAGCGGGGTGCGCACCCGCCAGCCGCTGGCCCGCGCGGTCGTGGCCGCGCCGGGCTTCGGCGATCTCGACGACGCCCTGCGCGCCGAGATCGCCGACGAGCTCAACGTCGCCCGCGTCGAGGCGGCCGGCGCCGACCTCGTCGAGGTGACGGTCAAGCCGAACTTCCGGGCCCTGGGCAAGCGCTTCGGCAAGCAGACCCCGGTGGTGGCCGAGGCGGTCAAGGCCTCCTCCGCCGCGCCGGTCGACGGGCGGCTCACCGTCGTGGTCGACGGCGCGGACGTCGAGCTCTCCGGCGACGAGATCCTCGTCAGCGAGAGCCCGCGCGAGGGCTGGGCGGTGCGGTCCGAGGGCGGCCTGTCGGTCGGTCTCGACACCGAGCTCACCGACGAGCTGCGCGGCGCCGGCCTGGCCCGCGACGTCGTCCGCGTGATCCAGGAGCTGCGCAAGTCCCGCGGCCTCGAGGTCTCCGACCGCATCGCGCTGCGGTGGCGCGCCGACCGCGACGACGTCGCCGGAGCGGTCCGCGCCCACGCGAGCGAGATCGCCGACGAGGTCCTCGCCCTGTCGATGACCGAGGGCGGCCTCGACGGCGACGCACACACCGTCGACGACCTCGGCCTGACGTTGGCGCTCGCGCGCTCGTGAGTCCTACCGGCGCCGCCACGGGAGCGGGCCAGTGGTCACGGACTCAGCCCCCTGCCTGCAGGTGCGCCAGGACGCGGGAGAACTCGTCGGTCGGCGAGAAGTCGACGTACTCGCAGTCCTCGAGTGCCTCCGGCGCGTGGCCTGCCGCCCAGTAGAACGCCTGGCCGGCACGGAAGTCCTGGTGGTCCTGGGGGCCGGTGTGCATGCGCAGCGTGCCCTCGACCATGTAGCCCCAGTGCGGGCACGGGCACAGGTCGTCGGGCAGGCCCTTCGTCGCCGGGCGCAGGTCCGCCCCGGCCGGGAGGCGGACGAACGCCGCGCTCATCCCGCCGCCGATCGGTCGGGTGCGCAGCTCCACCCCGCCGCCCTCGATGGCGATGGGGGTCTGCTCCCTCGTCGTGGCTTCCATGGTTCCTCCTCGGACGTTCTCGTCGGCCGCCGCTGCGGCGGTCGGAAGGAGCGTCGCGAGCGGGCGTTCCCGGAACGTTCCTCGCTACGATCCGGACGGATCGGAGGAAGCGATGCACGACGGCACGATCCGGATCGAGCTGCTCGGCGCGTTCCGGGTCCGGCTCCCCGCCGGCACGGTCGAGTCCGGCGACTGGCCGACGCGGCGCTCGGCGCAGCTCGTCGCGCTGCTCGCGCTCGCCGACGGCCACCGTCTGACCCGCGAGCAGGTGATCGAGGCGCTCTGGCCCGACCTCGACCCGGCCGCGGGAGCGGCCAACGTGCGCAAGGCGGCCCACCACGCCCGTCAGGCTCTGCGGAGCCCGGACGCGGTGGTCCTGCGCGGCGGGGACGTGCGGCTCCTCCCCGGGCGGACCGTCCGGACCGACGTCGCCGCGTTCGAGGCCCAGGCGCGGGAGGCGCTGTCCCTCCCGGAGCCGGCGACGGCCACGACGGCGTGCGCGGCGGCCGCGGCGTCCTACGCGGGCGAGCTCCTGCCCGACGCCCGCTACGAGGAGTGGGCCGCAGGCGAGCGGGACCGGTTGCGCCGGCGCTACGTGGAGCTGCTGCGCCGCGGGCGCCGCTGGGAGCAGCTGGTCGACGAGGAGCCGACCGACGAGGTCGCCCACCGGGAGCTGATGCGGCGCGATCTCGCCGCCGGCAACCGACCGTCGGCCATCCGCTGGTACGGCCGACTGTGCGCGGCGCTGCGCCACGACCTCGGCGTGCTGCCGGACGCCGCGACCCAGGCGCTCTACGACGCGTGCGTGGAAGAGCTCGCGACCGACGCGCCGGAGTTCGTCGGTCGCGAGGTCGAGCAGGCGAGGGTGCTCGCGACCCTGCGGACGGGCACCGACGACATGATCGTCGTCCGAGGTCCGGGCGGGATCGGGAAGTCCGTGTTCTGTGGGCAGGTCGCCCGCTCCGCCCGCGAGGACGGCCGGTGCGTCGTGCCCGTCGTCGCGAGCGAGGCCGACGAGCCCTACGCCGCGCTGGCCCGTGTCGTGGACGCGGTCGCCGCAGGGGCACCCGCCGCGCTCGAGGCGGTCGGCGGGCACGCGCGCTCGGTGCTCGCCACCCTCACCCCCCTGGTGCCGGACGCCGCGGCCCGCACCACGCCCCTGACCCGGCACGAGGTGATCGGAGCGATGCGGCGGCTGCTGCTCGCCGCAGGGGGCGGGCGCCCGGTCCTGCTCGTCGTGGACGACGCCCACCTGGCCGACGCCGCGACCCTCGACGCGGTGCTGCAGCTCGCCGAGCCCCGGATCGCGGTGCTGCTGGCCCACCGCCCGGCACCGGCGCCCGAGGCGCTCGCCGACGGCGTGGCCCGCCTGCAGCGCGCCCGGCGTGCCGTGGAGATCGACCTGGGGCCCCTGGATCCGCAGCAGACCGCCGCGCTCATCGCGCGCGTCTCGCCCGTAGCGCGCTCGGCCGAGGCCGTCGAGCGCCTGGTGACGCTCAGCGAGGGCAACCCGTTCCTGGCCGTCGAAGCCGCCCGCAGCCCGGTCGCGGGCCTGCCGTCGCTGGTCGGGTCGGCGCGGGACGCGATCGTGGGACGCCTGGTGGACGTCGGCGCCGAGACCACCACGATGCTCGAGCGCCTCGCGCTGGCCGGGGACGCGATCGACCCGGCAGGCGCCGTCGCCCTCACCGGCGAGCAGGAGGACACCGCCTTCCCGATGCTCGACCGCGCGCTGAGCGCGGGGGTCCTCGTCGTCGTCGGCGGGCGCTACCGGTTCCGGCACGAGCTGGTCCGTCAGGCCCTGCTCGACCGGGTCGCGCCGCACCGGCGGGTCGTCGCCCACCGCGAGGTGGCCCGACGTCTCGCCGAGGCCGGGGCTCCCGCGGGCTCGGTGGCGCGCCACTGGCTGGCGGGCGGTCGTCCCGTCGAGGCGCAGCCGTGGCTGCTCGCCGCGGCGCGGGCCGCCGTGCGGGTCGGGGCGTACGCCGACGCGCTCGCCGAGCTGGACGCGCTGCTCGCCGTCGCTCCCGGCGACGCGGACGGTCTGCGACTGCGCGCGGAGGCCCTCGACGCCCGCGGAGATGCGGCGGCACCGGCGGCCTACGCCGAGGCCGCACGACGGGCGGACACGCCGACGGCGGCCGAGCTCCGGGCCAAGCAGGCGCTGGCCACCATCAAGCTCGGCGACCCGGTGGGCGGGCTGGAGGTCCTCGGCGAGGTCGAGCCGACCACCGTCGACGGCAGGCTCGCCCACGCGTTGGCGCTCTGCGGGGCCGCCGCGCTGGGTTTCGGGGATCCCGAGCGGGGGGCGGCGAAGGCCGCCGAGGTCCGCAGGCTCGCGCTGCGCTCCGAGGACCCGACCGCCACCGTCGTCGCGTCCTGGGCGAACGCGGCCGCCGCGCACGCCCGCGGGGACCTGCGCGGCAGCGTCTGGACCGACCTGCACGAGACCCGGGCGCTCCCGGCCCTGGCGGTCAACGTGTTCGACGGCCAGCTGTGCATCACCCAGCGGCTGCTCTACGGCGCTCGCCCCTACGCCGACGTGATCGCGTTCGCCGACGCGTTCGCGACGGAGGCGATCCGCCTGGGCGCCGCCCGCGGCCACGCCTTCGCCGTCACCATCCGCGGCGAGGCGAACCTGCTCGCCGGCCGGCTCGAGGCGGCCCGCGCCGACCTCGACAGCGGTGTGCGGCTGCACCACGAGATCGGCGCGGCGACCGGTGAGGCGTTCGCGCTCCAGCGTCGTGCGGAGGTGGCGCTGCAGGACCGCGAGCTCGGCATGGCGAGGAGCTTGCTCGAGGAGTCGCTGGCCGTGGCCCGCGAGTCCGAGGTGGGCTTCCATCTCTTCGACCGGATCTACGGGACCCGCATCCTCGCCGCCCCCGACCCGACGGCGGGCCTCGCCGCGGTCGACGAGGCCGAGGCCGCGGTCCGCGGCCCGATCGAGAGCTGCCCCGGCTGCCGCATCACGCTCGCCGTCCCGGCGGCGATCGCGGCCGCGCGGGCGGGCGACGTCCCGCGAGCCCGGCACTGGGCCGGGACGGCGACCTACCTCGCCGACGTCGTCATGCGCCTGCCGGCCTGGTCCGCGGCGCTGGAGGAGGTCCGCGGCCACCTCGCGCTCGCCACCGGGGACCCGCCCGCGGCGGGCAGGCATTTCCGCGCCGCGGCCGACGGGTTCGCGGCTGCCGGACAGCCCGCCGACCAGGCACGCTGCGCGACGCTCACGACGCGCTAGGCGAACTCGGCGAGGACCGCGTCGGTGTGCTCGCCGACGTCGGGCACCGGGTCCATCCGCGGTGAGCGCCCGGGCAGGGTGATCGGCGGGACGAAGGCGCGGACCGGCCCGGCCGGGGTGGCGACCTCGCCCCACCGGTCGCGGGCGGCGTGCTGGGGGTGGGCGAGGACCTCGTCGAGCGTGCGGCGCCGACCGTTGGCGATGTCCGCCGCCTCGAGGCGCGCCACGACCTCGTCGCCGGTCAGCGTCGAGAACACGGCGTCGATCGCCGCGAGCAGGTCGGGCCGGTGCTCGACGCGCGCGGAGCCGGTGGCGAAGCGGTCGTCGGCGGCGAGGTCGGCGTCACCCAGGACATCGACGCAGAAGCGCTGCCACTCCCGGTCGTTCTGGATCGCGAGCACGACCTCGGTGCCGTCGCCCACCTCGAAGGCACCCGTAGGGGGCGATCGCGGCGTGGCTCGTGCCGGTGCGCCGCGGGGCGTGCCCGCTGCCCATCGCGTAGTTCAGCGGGAAGCCCATCCACTCGGTGAGCGCGTCGAACAGGCTCACCTCGACCGCGGTCCCCTCGCCGGTCCGCTCGCGCTCGTAGAGGGCGGCGAGGATGCCGGAGAAGGCGTACATCCCGGCCCCGATGTCCGCTGCGGGGATGCCGGCCTTCGCCGGGTGCTCCTCGGTCCCGGTCACCGAGACGAGGCCCGCCTCCGACTGGATGAGCAGGTCGTAGGCCTTCGCATCGCGGTAGGGCCCGGACGACCCGTAGCCGGAGACCGAGCAGGTGATCAATCGAGGATGCGCAGCCCGCAGCTCCGAGGCGCCCAGGCCGAGGCGCTCCGCGGCGCCGGGCGCGAAGTTCTGCACGAACACGTCGGCGCGGGCGAGGATCCGGCGCAGCGCGGCGATCGCCTCCGGGTCCTTGAGGTCGAGCGCCACACTCTCCTTGCTCCGGTTGAGCCAGACGAAGTGGCTGGAGAGCCCCGCGACGGTGGTGTCGTAGTCGCGGGCGAAGTCGCCGCGCCCGGGCCGCTCGACCTTGATCACGCGCGCGCCGAGGTCGGCGAGGTGCCGGGTGGCCAGCGGCGCGGCGACGGCCTGCTCGCAGGACACGACGAGGACTCCGTCGAGGGGCAGCGACCTCATGACCGGTCCTCCTGCTCGGGGGTGGGCACGACGTGGGCCAGGGAGCGGTCGGCGAGGGTGAGCACGAGGAACAGTACGGACGCGACGAGCACGACGAGCGCCAGCTGGTGCAGGCCCGCCGTGTCGGCCACCGGGGTCAGGACGATCCCGTTGGCCGTCGAGGCGGTGATCGCGCCGAGGTAGAAGAAGGTGCGCATCAGCCCCGCCGAGGAGCCCGTCCGCGCGGGGTCGGCCTGGTGGTACACGGCGTTCTGGTTGGCCAGGTTGTTGAGGCCCTGCGGAACACCGGCGATCAGGGCGACGACGACGATCAGCCAGATCGGGCTGGCCGGTCCGAGCAGGAGCAGCAGCACCCCGACGAGGACCTGGCCGACGGCTCCGACGACGAGCTTGCCGCGGATCTCCGGGACGCCGACCGCTGATCACCGACACCGCGATCCCGGTCGCGAAGATCGGCAGCAGGACCAGGCCGGCCACCGAGGCGGACAGCCCGCGGCCCTGTTCGAGCCACTGGGTGTAGCCGTAGAGCAGGGCGTAGGAGGTGACCGCGGCGAGGAGAGCCCGGGCGTAGGTCGCGAGCAGCGCCCGGTTGCCGCCCAGCACCCGCAGGTCCAGGAACGGACTCGCGGCGCGCAGCTCCCACGCCACGAAGCCCGCCGCGACGACGACGGCGATCGCGAGCAGGTACCAGAGGTCCGGGCGCAGGTGGGTGAGGAACAGCAGGAGCGCGACCAGGGTGCCGCTGAACAGCAGGATCCCGACGAGGTCGATACGGCGGGCCAGGCCGGCGCGCTCGCGGCGGTCGACCGGCGGGGCCTTCGGCAGCCGCCGCGCGCCGAGCACGAGACAGGCGAGCGCGAGCGGGAGGTTGACGGCGAACGTGGCCCGCCAGCCGCCCAGGCCGATCAGCAGGCCGCCGAGGGTGGGGCCGATCACGGCGACGGTCTGGGTCGACACCGCGAGCACCGTCAGGACGCTCGCGGGGCTGTCGCGCCCGGTGCGGTCGGCCTCGCTGCGGATCAGCGACATCGCCGAGGGATAGCCCGCGCAGGTGCCGAACCCGAGGATCACCCGTGACAGGACGAGGACCCAGATCGACGGCGCCACCGCCCCGAGCAGCCCGCCGAGGCCGACAAGGATCGCGCCGGTGAGGAACAGCCGTCGCGAACCGTAGAGGTCGACGAGACGCCCGACGACGGGCTGGCCGATCGAGGTGGCGAGGTAGAGCCCGGACACCAGCCACGCGGTCTCGGAGGCCGGCGCCCCGAGCGCCATCCCGATCGGGACGAGGGCGACCGCGACGATCGACGAGTTGATCGGGTTGAGGATCGCCCCGAGCATCATCGGCGAGATCAGCCGGTGGTCGAAGCCGGAGGAGGCCTCGGCACGGCGGAGCGGGTGCAGGCGCCCCGGCGCGGGCGGTGTCAGGGGCCGGGTCATCGGGTGGCGATCCGGTCCAGCAGGGTCATGGCCTCGATCACGGTGCGGCGCTCCGGCTCGGTGAGGTGGTCGGAGAGGGCACGGGCCAGCCACTCCTCGCCGGCGGCGCGGGTGCTGTCGAGCAGCGCACGGCCGTCGGCGGTGAGCGACACCTCCTGGCGGCGACCGTCCTCCGGGTCGCGCTGCCGCTCCACCAGGGCGCGCTCCTCCAGGACGGCGAGCGAGGCGGCCACCGACTGCGGGCGCACCCGCTCGGCGGCCGCGAGCTCGCTGGCCGAGGCGGGCCCGTCCCGGTCGAGACGGCTGAGCAGCGAGGTCTGGGACGCGGTGAGCTCGCGGGCGTCCTGGGTCTCGCGCAGCCGCCGGCGCAGACGGTTGATCCCGACCCGGACCTCGCGCGCCGCGCGGGCGGCCGTCCCGGTGGGTTCGTCGAGCGTCTCCGGCATCTTCTTAGCATAGATACACAGTCCAGACTGCGCATTTCGTCGGCGCGATCGACACAGTGCGTGACACCCGTGGCGTCCGAGTGGCATGATCACGGCCACATTCCTCCGCGGCGTGACTCGCCGTGACCAGAAGGAGACGGCGATGCGCAGCAACCTCTTCGCGCCGGAGAACCAGGAGCAGGAGTCCGCCCAGCCCGGCCTGCGCCTGCAGAACTCGAAGATGCTCAAGGTCGAGCTCAACGGCGACTGTCTCGCCCGGCAGGGCTCGATGGTGGCCTTCCAGGGTCAGGTGCATTTCGAGGCGCAGGGTTCGGGCGGCATCGGCAACTTCATCAAGAAGCAGCTCACCGGCGAGGGCGTGCCGCTGATGAAGGTCTCCGGGCGCGGCGACGTGTTCCTCGCCGACGCCGCCTCGGACGTGCACCTCATCGACCTCGAGGGTCCGCAGGACACGCTGACCATCAACGGCAAGAACGTGCTGGCCTTCGAGCCGTCGCTGTCCTACGACATCCAGATGGTCCAGGGCGCCGGGATGATGTCCGGGGCCGGGCTCTTCAACTGCGTCTTCAGCGGTCGCGGCCGCCTGGCGATCACCTGCAAGGGCACGCCCGTCGTTCTCAACGTCGACCAGCCCACCTACGCCGACCCGCAGGCCGCCATCGCGTGGTCGGCCGGGCTGCAGGTCGGCGTGCACCGTGCCGACCAGCTCGGCCTCGGTACGTTGCTCGGCCGCACCACGGGCGAGGCCTTCACGATGGGCTTCGCCGGCCACGGCTTCGTGATCGTCCAGCCGTCCGAGGAGATCCCGCCGCAGAGCCCGGTCGGCGGCCACGGGAGCGGCCAGCAGGCCGGCCAGAACGGCGTCGGCGGCGTCCTCGGCAGCTTCCTGCGCTGACGCTAACCCAGCAGCTTGCGGACGCGGTCCGGGCCCGCGGCGAGGAGCAGGGTGGGCAGGCGGGGGCCGGTGTCGGCGCCGACGAGCAGGCGGTAGACGAGCACGAAGAAGCGCCGCTGGGCGACCTTGAGCTCGTCGGTGGGCGTCACGTCGAGCGGCAGGCCGGCCTGGATCTTCGGCACCCCGTAGACCAGGGTGGTCAGGCCGTCGAGCGACCAATCGTCCTCGAGGCGCTCGAGCAGCAGCCGTAGTGACTCGCGGTCGTCGGCGTCGAGCGAGGCCAGGAGCTCGGCGTCGGCGTCGTCGCGCAGACGGGTGTGCGCCTCGTCGGGCATGAAGGACGCGACCCACTGGGCGGCCCGGTCCAGGCGCGGGCGGGCGGTCTGAGTGGACGCGCCGAGGCCACCGAGGATGCGCTCGAGCTGCTCGGGGTCGCCGGCGGTGACGTCGACGACGGACGCCAGCGTCCGGTAGGCGACCGGCTGCGGCGTGCGCGGCAGCGCGCGCTCGGCGGTGGTGGTCGCTCGAGTGTGCCCCGTGGTCTCCACCGCGCCCGCGGTGCCGGCGACGACCTTGCGCTCGAGGGCGTCCCACTCGTCGTAGAGGCGGTGGATCTCCTGGTCGAAGGCCACCTTGATGGCCTGGTTCGGGCGGCGGCGGGCGAACAGCCAGCGCAGCACGGGCGCCTCGAGGATCTCCAGGGCGTCGCCGGGGGTGGGCACGCCGCCCCCGGAGCTCGACATCTTCGCCTGCCCGGTGGTGCCGACGAAGGCGTACATCGGCCCGATCGGGGCCTCGCCACCGAAGATCTCCGCGACGATCAGCCCGCCGACCTGGAACGACGAGCCGGGCGAGGAGTGGTCGACGCCGGACGGCTCGAAGTGCACACCCTCGTACGCCCAGCGCATCGGCCAGTCGACCTTCCACACGAGCTTGCCGCGCGTGAACTCGCGCAGGAGCACCGTCTCGGTGAACCCGCACGAGCACGTGTACGTCATCGACGTGGTGTCGTCGTCGTAGGCGGTGATCGTGGTGTCGTCGGTGCCGCACCCACCGCAGTAGGGCTTGAACGGGTAGTACTCCGGCCCGCTGACCGTGTCCTCGTCAGGGTCGGGCTCCTTCTTCTTCGTGCGGAACCGCCCGAGGATGCCGTCGATGCGGGCCCGCTCGCGCATCGCCAGCAGGACCTGCTCGGTGTAGGCGCCGGAGGTGTACTGCGCGGTCTGGCTGACCCCACGGAACGGCACGCCGAGGTCGCCCAGCGCGGCGATCATCGGAGCCGTGAAGTGCTCGGCCCAGCTGTCGTACGGGCTGCCGAACGGCGCCGGCACCGCGGACAGGGGCTTGCCGATGTGCTCGGCCCACGACGGATCGACACCGGCGGGCACGCGGCGGAAGCGGTCGTAGTCGTCCCAGGAGATGAGGTGCTCGCAGTCGTACCCGCGGCGCCGGATTCTCGTCGGCGACCAGGTGGGGCGTCATGACCTCGCGCAGGTTGCCGAGGTGGATCGGCCCCGAGGGGCTCAGGCCCGACGCGCAGATGATCGTGGTGTCGCCACGACGGGCGGCGGCCTCGATCACCTCGTCGGCCATCCGCGACACCCAGTCCGGCTCCGGTGCCCCGGCCCTCTCCGTCACTGCTGCGTACTCCTCTGTCGTCCCGGCGTGGTCGCGGGTCCACGCTACCCGCGGGCTCAGCGCGCCTGGACGGGGTTGGTCAGCGTCCCGATGCCCTCGACGGTGACGCCGACCTGCTGGCCCGCGGTCATCGGGCCGACGCCGGCCGGGGTGCCGGTGAGGATCACGTCGCCGGGCAGCAGGGTCATCACCCGCGAGATGTAGGCGATGAGCTCCTCGACCGGGTGCAGCAGCAGCGAGGTGCGCGAGTCCTGGCGGACCTCGCCGTCGAGTTCGGTGCGGATCCCGAGGTCGCCCGGGTCGAGCACGGTCTCGATCCACGGGCCGAGCGGGCAGAACGAGTCATAGCCCTTCGCGCGGGTCCACTGGCCGTCGGCCTGCTGCAGGTCGCGCGCGGTGACGTCGTTGGCGACGGTGTAGCCGAGCACGACGTCGCGGGCGCGGGCCTCGGGGACGTCGCGGCACGGGATGCCGATGACGACGGCCAGCTCGCCCTCGAAGTCGACCCGCTGGGAGTCCGCCGGCATCCGGATCGGCAGTCCCGGCCCGATCACCGTCGTCGAGGGCTTCATGAAGATCAGCGGCGCGGGCGGGGTCTCGCCGCCCATCTCGCTGACGTGGTCGGCGTAGTTCTTCCCGATGCACACGACCTTGCTCGGCAGGATGGGGGCGAGCAGCCGGACGTCGGCCAGCGGCCAGGTCCGCCCGGTGAAGGTCGGGTCGCCGAACGGGTGCTCGGCGATCTCGGCGCACACGTCGCCCCGCTCGGTCCCCTCCCCCGCCAGCGCAGGGCTCTGGAGGGCGGCGAAGGAGACTCCGTCGGCATGGGCGATCCGGGCGAGGCGCACGGCGCGCCACCCTAGTCCGCGCCGCCCGACCCGCCCGCGCCGACCATGATCGTGGGGGCTTTCCTGACGATGAGCGTCAGCGTGGACGCCACGCTGGCAGTTTCCCTACGCCATCGTGCGCGAGCCCGCGTGGCTCGAGACCAGGGCGGCGAGGCGGTCGCCGACGGCGTGGGTGCCGCCGGGGTTGGCGTGGTCGCGGGTGGCGAGGTCGAAGGCGACGGCGGCCTCGACACGGCGGGCCAGCTCGGGCTCGCCGAGGTGGTCGAGGAGCAGTGCCACCGACAGGATCGCCGCGGTCGGGTCGGCGATGCTCTTGCCCGCGATGTCGGGGGCGGAGCCGTGGACGGGCTCGAACATGCTCGGGTTGGCGCGCGAGACGTCGAGGTTGCCGCTGGCGGCCAGTCCGATGCCGCCGGTGACGGCGGCGGCGAGGTCGGTGAGGATGTCGCCGAACAGGTTGTCGGTGACGATCACGTCGTAGCGCGACGGGTCGGTGACCAGGTGGATCGTCGTGGCGTCCACGTGCTGGTAGTCGACCGAGACCTCGGGGTGCTCGAGCGAGACCTCCTCGACCACGCGCGACCAGAGCGACCCGGCGTGGGTGAGCACGTTCGTCTTGTGCACGAGGGTGAGCTTGCGGCGGGGCCGGCCCGACGCGCGGGTGAACGCGTCGCGCACGACGCGCTCGACCCCGAACGCGGTGTTGATGCTGACCTCGGTGGCGATCTCCTGCGGCGTGTCCTTGCGCAGGAGGCCGCCGTTGCCGGCGTACGGGCCCTCGGTGCCCTCGCGGACGACGACGAGGTCGATCTCGGCGTTGCCCGAGAGCGGACCGCGGACACCCGGGTAGAGGCGGGCCGGGCGCAGGTTGACGTGGTGGTCGAGCTCGAAGCGCAGCCGCAGCAGCAGCCCGCGCTCGAGGATGCCCGAGGGCACCGACGGGTCGCCGACCGCGCCGAGCAGGATCGCGTCGTGCTCCCGCAGCTCGGAGAGCACCGACTCGGGCAGCAGCTCACCCGTGGAGTGCCATCGCGCGGCACCCAGGTCGTACTGCGTCGTCTCGACCGACGGGGCCACCTCGTCGAGGACCTTGAGCGCCTCGCCGACGACCTCGGGACCGATGCCGTCGCCCGGCACCACCGCGAGTCGCATCCGCATGAACCTTCCACCAGCGGGCCACCCTCGTCGGGCGACCGGAATCGACACGCGGAGACTACCGGGCGTGTCGGTCGATCACGTCAACCGGATCGCCCTATCGAGTCGCGAGACCTCGAAGAGTTGCTCCGTTCGGCCGCCCGACGATCAGCGGAGCGCGAACCCGGGCGAGGTGATCTCGCCCGGATCCGCGTCCGGCGGGGAGCGGACGGTCAGCCGAAGGAGATCAGGCGGGTGGTGCGCGCACCGAGGGCCTGCCCGATCGGCTCGAGCACCTCGGCGGCGACGGGCTGGTCGACGCGCAGCAGCATGACCGCGGAGGTGCGGTCGCGGCTCTGCGACAGCTGGGCGGCCTCGATGTTCACGCTCGACTCGCCGAGCAGGGTGCCCACGGTGCCCATGGCGCCGGGGCGGTCGGAGTACTCGAACAGCAGGACGTGGCCCTCGGCGCGCAGGTCGAAGCTGCGTCCGTTGATCTCCACGAGCTTCTCGACCTCGTCGGCCCCGGTGAGCGTGCCGGAGACCGTCACGGTGTCACCGCCCTCGCGCACCGCGCGCAGGGTGACGACGCTGCGGTGGTTGGGGCTCTCGCCCGCGGCCTCGACGGTCGCGGTGACGCCGCGCTCCGCGGCCAGGGCCGGCGCGTTGACGAAGGTGACCGGCTCGTCGACGACCGCGCCGAACACCCCGCGCAGGGCGGCCAGCGAGAGGATCGAGACGTCCTCGTGGGCGAGCTCGCCGCGCACCTGCACGGTCAGCTCGCTCGGGGCGCCGACCAGTTCGGAGAGCAGGACGCCGAGCTTCTGGGTGAGGCCCAGCCAGGGCCGGACCTCCTCGCCCACGGCGCCGCCCGAGACGTTGACGGCGTCGGGCACGAAGTCGCCGCGCAGGCCGCGCAGGACGGAGTGGGCGACGTCGGTGCCCGCGCGGTCCTGCGCCTCGGCCGTGGAGGCGCCGAGGTGCGGGGTGACCGTCACCTGCGGCAGCTCGAACAGGGGCGACGACGTGGTCGGCTCGGTGACGTAGACGTCGATGCCGGCGCCGGCGACGTGCCCGGAGCGCACGGCCTCGGCGAGGGCCTCCTCGTCCACCAGACCGCCGCGGGCGGCGTTGACGATGATCACGCCCGGCTTGGTCTTGGCCAGCGCCTCCTTGCCGATCAGGCCCTGGGTCTCCGGGGTCTTCGGGAGGTGGATGGTCATCATGTCCGCGCGGGCCAGGAGCTCGTCGAGCGCGACGAGCTCGATGCCGAGCTGGCTCGCGCGCGACTGCGGCAGGTAGGGGTCGTAGGCGATGACATGGGTGTCGAACGCCGCGATGCGCTGGGCGAACAGCTGGCCGATCTTGCCGAGACCGATCACGCCGACGGTCTTGCCCTGGATCTCGACGCCGGAGAGCTTGCTGCGCTCCCACCGTCCGGCGCGCAGGCTCGCGTCGGCCGCGGGGATGTGGCGCGCGGTGGCCAGCAGCAGGGCGAGGGCGTGCTCCGCGGCGGAGACGATGTTCGAGGTCGGCGCGTTCACGACCATGACGCCCGCGGCGGTGGCGGACGGGACGTCGACGTTGTCGAGCCCGACGCCCGCGCGACCGACGACGGTCAGCTTCTTCGCGGCGGCGAACACCTCGGCGTCGACCTGGGTCGCCGACCGCACGAGCAGGGCGTCGGCGTCGGCCACCGCGGCGAGCAGCGCCGGGCGGTCGGTGCCGTCGACGGTGCGGACCTCGACCTCGGAGCCGAACACCTCCAGTGTCGACGGCGCGAGCTTCTCGGCCATCAGGACGACGGGCAGTGCGGCAGAAGGGCTGGTCACGACGGGAGGCTCCCAAGGAGGTCGACGGTCGCCACGCCGACGAACTGACTCCGTGATGCCCACACGCCGACGTGCTCGCGGGCCATCGTGCCCGCTCGGGGCCGAGACTATCGCCGTCGTGTGAACCGTTTCTCATGACCGCGGGGGCGCGCCCCCTCCGACGCGAACGGCCCCTTCGTGCCCGTTTCAGCACGAAAGGGCCGTTCGGTCCGGACCAGGAACGACGAGACCGTGCTCAGCTGCCGGGCTTGGCGATCCAGGGCATGAGGCCACGGAGCTTGGCGCCGACCTGCTCGATCTGGTGGGCCTTGCCCTCCTCCTCGAGCTTGGTGAAGTTCGGGCGGCCGTTCTCGTCCTCGGCGACCCACTCGCGGGCGAAGGAGCCGTCCTGGATCTCCTTCAGGATGCGGCCCATCTCCTCCTTGACCGCGGAGTTGATGATGCGCGGGCCGCGGGTGAGGTCGCCGTACTCGGCGGTGTCCGAGCAGCTCCAGCGCTGGCCGCCGATGCCCTTCTCGTACATCAGGTCGACGATGAGCTTGAGCTCGTGCAGGCACTCGAAGTAGGCGATCTCGGGCTGGTAGCCGGCCTCGACGAGGGTCTCGAACCCGGCCTGGACCAGCGCGGACGTGCCGCCGCAGAGCACCGCCTGCTCGCCGAAGAGGTCGGTCTCGGTCTCCTCGGTGAACGTCGTCCTGATGACCCCGGCCCGCCCGCCGCCGATGGCCGCGGCGTAGGAGAGGGCGAGCGCCTGGGCCGAGCCCGAGGCGTCCTGCTCGACGGCGATCAGGCACGGCACGCCCTTGCCGTCGACGAACTGGCGGCGCACCAGGTGCCCGGGCCCCTTCGGGGCGACCATGGCGACGTCGACGTCCTTCGGCGGCTGGATCAGGTCGTAGCGGATGTTGAAGCCGTGGCCGAAGAACAGGGCGTCGCCGGAGCTCAGGTGCGGCGCGATGTCGTCGGCGTAGATCTGGCGCTGCTTGGTGTCCGGCGCCAGGATCATGATCAGATCGGCCTCGGCGGACGCCTCCGCCGGGGTGACGACGCGCAGGCCCTCCTCCTCGGCGGCCGCGCGGGACCTCGACGCCTCGGGGAGCCCGATGCGGACGTCGACGCCGGAGTCGCGCAGGGACAGGGCGTGGGCGTGGCCCTGGCTGCCGTAGCCGATCACCGCGACCTTCCGGCCCTGGATGATCGAGAGGTCGGCGTCGGCGTCGTAGAAGATCTCGACGCTACCGGTGGACGGGGCACTCATCAGAACAGCGTTTCCTTTCCGGGGATTCATCGATGGTGCGCGGCGATGGAGCGCGGCCCGCGGGCCAGCGCCACCATCCCGGACTGCACGATCTCGCGGATGCCGAAGGGCTCCAGCATCCTCCGCATCGCCGCGAGCTTGTCGGCGGTGCCGGTGGCCTCGATCGTGACCGCCTCGGGCGAGACGTCGACGACCTTGGCGCGGAACATCTGGGTGACCTCGAGGATCTGCGAGCGCACGCCGGCGTCGGCGCGGACCTTGAGCATGAGCAGCTCGCGCTGCACCGACGTCGCGGCGTCCAGCTCGACGATCTTGATCACGTTGACGAGCTTGTTGAGCTGCTTGGTGACCTGCTCGAGGGGGAAGTCGTCGACGCTCACGCAGATGGTCATGCGCGAGATGCCCTCCTCCTCGGTGGGCCCGACCGCCAGCGACTGGATGTTGTACCCGCGCCGGGAGAACAGCCCCGCGATGCGGGCGAGCACGCCCGGCTTGTCCTCGACGAGGACCGAGAGGGTGTGGGTGGTGGTCATTCCGCCGTGCCCATCTCCTCGTTGGGAACCTCGTCGACGCCGCCGGCCTCGGGGTCGTCGAACAGCGGCCGGATGTCGCGCGCGGCCATGATCTGGTCGTTGCCGGTGCCGGCGGCGACCATCGGCCACACCTGGGCGTCGGCCCCCACGGTGAAGTCGATGACGACGGGCCGGTCGTCGATGGCCATGGCCTGCGCCAGGACCCGGTCGACGTCCTCGCGGCTCTCGCAGCGCAGTCCCTCGCAGCCCAGCGCCTGGGCGAGCAGCAGGAAGTCGGGCACGCGGTGCTTGTGGGTGCCCAGCTCGGTCTGCGAGTAGCGCTCGCCGTAGAACAGGGTCTGCCACTGCCGGACCATGCCCAGGTTGCCGTTGTTGATCACGGCCACCTTGATCGGGATGCCCTCGATCGCGCAGGTGGCGAGCTCCTGGTTGGTCATCTGGAAGCAGCCGTCACCGTCGATGCACCAGACCGTCGTGTCCGGACGGCCGACCTTGGCCCCCATCGCCGCGGGCACGCCGTAGCCCATGGTCCCGGCGCCGCCGGAGTTGAGCCACGTGCGCGGCTTCTCGTAGCGGATGAACTGGGCGGCCCACATCTGGTGCTGCCCGACCCCCGCGGCGTAGATCGCGTCGGGGCCGGCGATCGCGCCGATCCGCTCGATGACGTACTCCGGGGAGAGCGTGCCGTCGGCGGGGTGGTCGTAGCCCAGCGGGAAGGTCTCGCGCCAGCGCTCGAGCTGGCTCCACCACCCGTCCAGCGACCGCCGCCCGGCGCCTGCGGCGCCCTCCGCGCCGGCACCCTGGTGCCGCAGCGCCGCGGTGAGCTCGCCGATGACCTCGCGGGCGTCGCCCACGATCGGCACGTCGGCGGGCCGGTTCTTGCCGATCTCGGCGGGGTCGATGTCGGCGTGGACGACCTTGGCCTCGGGAGCGAAGGTCGTCAGGTCGCCGGTGACGCGGTCGTCGAAGCGCGCGCCGAGCGCGACGAGCAGGTCGGAGCGCTGCATGGCGGCGACCGCCGCCACGGTGCCGTGCATCCCCGGCATGCCCAGGTTCTGCCGGTGGCCGTCGGGGAACGCGCCGCGCGCCATCAGGGTCGTGACCACCGGGGCGCCGGTCTCCTCGGCCAGCTCGAGCAGCTCCGCGGACGCCTCGGCCTTGATGACGCCGCCGCCGACGTACAGGACGGGCCGCTCGGCCTCCGCGATCAACCGGGCGGCCTCGCGGATCTGCTTGGAGTGCGGCCGGGTCGTCGGCCGGTAGCCGGGCAGGGACATCGCGACCGGCCACGAGAACGTGGTGTGCGCCTGCAGGACGTCCTTGGGCAGGTCGACCAGCACCGGCCCGGGACGACCGGTCGACGCGATGTGGAAGGCCTCGGTGATCGCCCGTGGGATGTCCGCCGGGTCGGTGACCAGCATGTTGTGCTTCGTGATCGGCAGGGTGATGCCGCAGATGTCGGCTTCCTGGAACGCGTCCGTGCCGATGAACTTGCGCCCCACCTGACCCGTGATCGCCACGATCGGGACCGAGTCGAGCATCGCGTCGGCCAGTGGCGTCACCAGGTTGGTCGCTCCCGGGCCCGAGGTCGCGATGCACACCCCGACCCGGCCGGTCGCCTGCGCGTAGCCGGTGGCCGCGTGCCCGGCGCCCTGCTCGTGGCGCACCAGGATGTGGCGCAGCAGCTGCGAGTCGAAGAGCGGGTCGTAGGCGGGCAGGATCGCCCCGCCGGGAATGCCGAAGACCACCTCGCAGCCGACCGCCTCGAGCGAG
This sequence comes from uncultured Actinomycetota bacterium, assembly GCA_963785135.1. Lineage (GTDB taxonomy): Bacteria > Actinomycetota > Actinomycetes > Mycobacteriales > Pseudonocardiaceae > Actinomycetospora. The sequence goes on along the minus strand of CAWATV010000012.1, from coordinate 636,628 downwards.
TGCACCAGGGACTGGGCCCCGGTCGCCGGGCGGGGCGCCACCTCGGTGGGCCGCTCGCCGTGGGGGCGGTGCGGGGCCTGCGCGACGGTGTCCTGCTGCTCGGTGGGAGGCCCGCTGCGGGGCGTCGGCGGACCGGGGACAGGCGCGCCGGGCGCCGGTCGCGGTCTGGCGGTGGTCATCGGATGCTCAGCCTCGAGAGATGTCGTGATGGGTCCAGACACGAAAAAACCCTCGCCGCCGTCGGAGGCGGGAGGGCAGGCGCGTCAGCAGGACTCGGCGGCGACCGGAGGTCGCTAGGCGCTGACGCGCCCGACGAGTACGAGAATTCGCTGCTGTGGCACGTCGATCAGGGTAGGCGGGCCCCGCGGACGGCGTCAAACCGCCCCCGCCCGGGCCGGCTGGCACCATCGTGGGGTGACCGCGCCCGAGACCGGACCGACCGCCGACCCGACACCGGCACCCACTCCGGCACCCACTCCGGCGACCTTCCGGGCGCCTCTGGTCTCCCTGGTCGCGGTGGTGTTCCTCGCCCTCTCGCTCTCACCGATCGCGTTCCAGGGCGGCTGGTGGTTCGCGCTGTTCGCCGTCCCGCTCGCGATCGCCTGGTGGCTGCTGCGCACGCGCACGGTGGTCGACGGGGAGGGACTGCACGCCCGCACCGCGTGGGGCTCGGCGCACTGGGAGTGGGCGCGGGTCGCCACCCTGCGCCTGGTCGACCGCGGGTGGGTGCGGGCGGTCGGGACCGGGGAGGGCGGCGAGGAGCTGGTGCTGCGCGGCGTGCGGGTCCGCGATCTCGGGCGCCTCGGCGAGGCCAGCGGCGGGCGGATCACACGTGCCGAGCCCGGCCGAGGCGCAAGCCGCCGACGAGCACCGCCGCGAGCTCGAGGCCACCCGCATGCGCATCGCCCGGCTGCGCGAGCAGCACCCCGAACTGCTCGCCGAGGAAGGCGGAGGCGGACGTGACGGACGCCGCCGGGGACCCGGACCGCGAGCGGGAATCGCGGGGGTGACATCGGGCGGGCCCGGCTCCTGGCGTGACCCGCCGCCTACCGGAACGCGAACAGCACCGTCAGGCCGGTCGCGACGCCGAGCAGCAGGCACACCAGGCCGACGGCGGTCTGCGCGCGGGTCCAGGCGCGCCCGGCGTCGCCGGCGATCCGTCCGGGCCCGACGAGGACGACGACGACGGCGACGGTGAGGGCGAGCAGCGGGCCCGCGACCGGCGCGACGTCGCCCGCGGCGACGGCGACGGGCGCAGTGACGCCGACCGCGGCCACCGTCGGCGCGAGCAGGACCGCCGCAGCGAAGGACGCGAACGTCCCGAGCAGGACCAGCAGGCCCGCGACGAGGCCGGCCCAGCCGAGCACCCGGGCGAGCAGGTCCGGGAGCAGGAAGCCGTGGCGCGCCAGGAGAGCCGCCGTGGTGGCGGGGCCGCCGCCGGTCCCGGCCGGGATCGCGAACAGCGCCCTGGCGCCCGCCAGGACGGCCATGCCCCCGAGGACGACGCGCGCCAGCAGCAGGCCCAGATCCGCGGAGAGCGGGCCGGTGGCCGTCAGCGCGGGAGTCGCGACGACGTCGGGGAGGGTGTCGCGGCGCGCGGGCTCGCGCCACGGCAGCACCGCGTCCAGGGCGCCCGGACCCGACAGGACGTCGGTCTCCCCGGCGGCACGGGGCCCTCGCAGGCGCACACGGCCACGGTAGGCGACCCGATCGGGCGCCCCCCGTGCCCGCGAGACGGACGCGCGCGTGTCGCGGCCACCGCCACCCGCACGGCGCAGCGCGCGCGGGTCAGTAGCCGTCGACGACGATGTTGGGCGGGTCCTCGCCGCGCACGACGGCCTCGAGCTGGGTGTGCACCACGCGGTAGGCGCGGTCGAGGTGGCCCGGGACGCTGCCGCCCACGTGCGGGGTGATCAGCAGGTTCGGCGCGCCCCACAGGGGGTGGTCGGCCGGCAGCGGCTCGGGGTCGACGACGTCGACGACCGCGCGCAGCCGCTCGGCGGACAGCTCGGCGAGCAGGGCGTCGGTGTCCACCACGGGGCCCCGGGCCGCGTTGACCAGCAGCGCGCCGTCGGGCATGGCCCCCAGGAAGGCGGCGTCGACCAGCCCGCGCGTCTCGTCGGTGAGCGGGATGAGGAGCACGACGACGTCGGCCTCGCCGAGCAGGTCGGGCAGCTCGCTGGTGGCGTGCACGCCGTCGCGAGGGCTGCGGCCGACCCGCGTCACCGAGGCGACGTCGAACGGGTCGAGGCGGCGCGCGGTCTGGTCGGCGAGGTCCCCGGCGCCCACGAGCAGGACGCGCTTGCCGGTGAGGGTGTCGGTGACGTGCTGGTCCCAGCCACGCTCGTCCTGGGCACGCACGAAGACGGGGATCTCCCGCAGCACCGCCAGGATCGCGGCGAGCACCCACTCCGCGGTCACCCCGCCGTGCGCGCCCTGGCAGTCCGAGAGGCGCACCCCCTCGGGGAGCCGGCCGGTCCACTTCTCCGCCCCCGCCGAGAGCAGCTGCACCAGGTTCAGCGAGGGGCAGCGCTCGACGAGGCGCAGTGCGTCGGACGTCGCCAGGAAACCGGGGACGAGCACCTGGGCGCGCTCCGCCGCGTCGGGGAGGTCGTCGGCGTGCTCGTCGTAGCGCACGAGCTCCAGGCCGTCGATGTCGGCGAGGGCCTGCATCCCCTCGTCGTGCGGCACCAGGACGGTCACGGGATCGCTCACGGTCGATGGAGGCTAGCCAGCTGTCGTCGTCCTGTCGCGACCGGCCGGTCCTCGACCCGTCTCACGGCCGGCACAGGCCCGGACGCCTACTCTGTCGAGTCGTGTCCGGTCCGTACGACTCCACGGGTCGAACACCGCTGCGCGCCGTCCTCACCGCACTCCTCGTCGTCGCCGCCCTCGCCGGGTGCGCACGCTTCGACGACGCCGGCTCGCAGCCCTGGCGTGAGCGCCCGGACCTCGGTGCCGAACACGCGCCCCAACCCCGGCTGCCCGGGTCCGGCGAGCCCACACCCGCGCCGCAGTCGGGACCGGCCGCCGCGCCCGGCCCGTGCGTCGATCCGGACCCGCAGGTCGTCGCGACCTGCCTCGACCCGGTCTCCGCGGTCGTGGTGCTGCCCGGCGGGGTCGCGGCACTCGTCGCCGAGCGCGCCACCGGCCGCATCCTGCGGGTGGCCCCCGACGAGGACCCCCAGCTGGTGACCACCGTGCCGGTCGACCCGGCGGGCGACGGAGGCCTCACGGGTCTCACGCTCTCGCCGACCTACGCCGAGGACCAGCTGCTCTACGCCTACGCGACGGGCGCGGGCGGCAACGCGGTGCTGCGCATCGCGCCCGGCGACGTCCCGAAGCCGATCGTCGGCGGCATCCCGCGCGGTTCCACCGGCAACGGGGGCGCGGTGGGGGTGGAGCCGGACGGGACGCTGCTCGTGGCCACCGGTGACGCCGGGAACCCCGCCGCCGCGTCGGCGCCGGGGTCGCTGGCCGGCAAGCTCCTGCGCATCGACCCGTTCGGGCGGCCCGCGCCGGGCGTTCCCGACCCGTCGTCCCCGGTCGTCGGGAGCGGCCTGCACGCCCCCGGTGACGTCTGCCCCGACCAGGCCGCCGGCGTCACCTGGGTCACCGACCGCACCGGCTCGCGCGACGTGCTGCTCGCCGTCCGGCCGGGCGTCGCGCCGGGGGCCCGTGCCGCGGCCGCGCCGGCGTGGACCTGGCCGGACCGCCCTGGGGTCGCCGGCTGCGCGGCGCTGCCGGGAACCCTGGTCGTCGGCCTGCAGTCGGCGAGCGCGATGTTCGTGCTGCGGCCCACGCCCGAGGCTGCCTTCGTCGGCACGCCCCAGACCGTCCTGCCCGAGACCTACGGCCGCATCACGGGCGCGGACGTGGCCTCCGACGGCCTGATCTGGTTCGCCACCGCCAACAAGAGCGGTGGCGGGCCGGTCACCCCCACCGACGATCGCGTGGTCCGCATCCGCCCGCCCTCGGGCGGGGCGTCGGGCGCGGACTAGGCAACGCACTCCGCGCGCCGAACCCTGCCGCGAGGGGCCAGGCCAGGTGGGTGGAGACAGACCACGGGCCCCGTTCCTCCCCCTCGGGGTGGGAGGAACGGGGCCCGGCGGTGCTGGGGAGCGGAAAAGCAGGTCAGGCGAAGGACAGCACGCCGGTCAGGCCGCGCGCGGGGGCGTCGCCGGTCCCGTGCTCGACGTCGTCCGAGGCGTGCTCGGCGTCGTGGGTGGCCCGGTGGGTGGCCGGGGCGGCGTGCTCGTCGAGGGAGGCCGCGGCCGCGCCGGTCACGTGATGGACCTGCGCGGACACCGCACCGCTGCGGTTGACGATCTCGTGCTCGGTGTCGGTCAGGCGGTCACCGACCGGAACGCCGTTCGCGTTGAGCGCGTGCTGGGTGTCCTCGGTGGCGGGACCCGCGACGTCGGCGACCTTGTGCTCGACGTCGGCCGCGTGGTCGCCGAGGAGCTTCTCGAGGCCGGCCGCCGAGCTGGGCACCGGGGTGCTGGGCAGCGCGGCGACGCTGCCGGCGAGGCTCTGCACCGCGTGCTGCGTGGCCTGCGCCGTGTGGTCCACCGAGGGCGCCTCGGCGGCGAACGCGAAGGACGCGGTGCCGCCGGTGAGCGCGAGGGCGGTCGCGGCGGTCAGCGCGCCGCGGCCGGCGATCCGCCCGGCCGTCGCGCTCGAGCGGGCATGGTGTTCACCCATCCGATTCCTCCTGAGGATCATCTGGTGGCGGGGGGACGACCGAACGGCGTACGGGGGTGACGAGCGGTCGAAGAACGGCTACGCGCCGCTCCTGTATCCCCCAACGGAGGGATCTCGATCGAGTTACGGCCTGGTCACGAAAACCTTGATCGATTCGAGATCTCCGCCACCGGGTCGGTGCCCGTGAGGGGGGTGGTGGCCTCAGCGGCAGCGCTCGAGGACGAGCGACTGCACCCGGGCGGCGTCGGCCTGCCCGCGCGTCGCCTTCATCACCGCGCCGACGATCGCGCCGGCGGCCTTGGTCTTGCCGGCGCGAATTTTCTCGGCCACCGCCGGCTGAGCCGCGAGCGCCTCGTCCACGGCCGCGGTCAGCGCCGAGTCGTCGGAGACGACCGCCAGCCCGCGCCCCGCCACGACCTCGTCGGGCTCGCCCTCGCCGCCCAGCACCCCGTCGACGACCTGCCGGGCGAGCTTGTTGGTCAGCGTCCCGTCCTCGACCAGCGCGATGACCCTGGCGACCTGCGCCGGGGTGATCGCGAGCTCGGTCAGGGCCACGCCCGCCGTGTTGGCCTGCTGGGACAGGTAGGACACCCACCACGACCGGGCGGCCTCGGGCGGCGCGCCCGCGTCGGCGGTGTCGGCCACGAGGTCGAGCGCATCGGCGTTGACCAGGTCGCGCAGCTCCTCGTCGGACAGCTCCCACTCGGTCTGGATGCGCGCCCGCCGCTCCCACGGCCGCTCCGGCAGGCCCGCGCGCAGCCGCTCCACCCAGTCCGCCGACGGCTCGAGCGGCGGCAGGTCGGGCTCGGGGAAGTAGCGGTAGTCGGCGAGGGTCTCCTTGGCGCGCCCCGGCGACGTCGTCCCGGACTGCTCGTCGAAGTGGCGGGTCTCCTGCCGCACGGTGCCGCCGGAGAGCAGCACGCCGGCGTGGCGCGCCATCTCGTAGCGCACCGCGCGCTCGACCGAGCGCAACGAGTTGACGTTCTTGGTCTCGGTGCGCGTCCCGAACTCGGCGGCGCCCTTCGGCATCAGCGAGACGTTGGCGTCGCAGCGCATCGACCCCTGGTCCATGCGCACGTCGGAGACGTCCAGCCCCCGCAGGACGTCGCGCAGCGCGGTCACGTAGGCCCGCGCGACCTCCGGGGCCCGCGTGCCGGCGCCGACGATCGGGCGCGTCACGATCTCGATCAAGGGCACGCCGGAGCGGTTGTAGTCCAGCAGCGAGTAGTCGGCCCCGTGGATGCGCCCGGTGGCGCCGCCGACGTGCAGGGACTTGCCGGTGTCCTCCTCCATGTGCGCCCGCTCGATCTCCACGCGCCACGTCGACCCGTCGTCGAGGGGCACGTCGAGGTGCCCGTCGAAGACGATCGGGTCCTCGTACTGGGAGATCTGGAAGTTCTTCGGCATGTCCGGGTAGAAGTAGTTCTTCCGCGCGAAGCCGCAGCGCTCCCGTACCCGGCAGTTCAGCGCCAGCCCGATGAGGATCGCCGACTCCACCGCTCGGCCGTTCAGCCGCGGCAGCGCGCCGGGCAGACCGAGGCAGACCGGGCAGACGTGCGTGTTCGGCTCGGCCCCGAAGGCGTTGGCGCAGCCGCAGAACATCTTCGTCGCCGTGTTGAGCTCGACGTGCACCTCGAGCCCCATGACGGGGTCGAAGCGCTCGCAGACCTCCTCGACGGTGTAGGGCGCCGATTCGATCGATGCGGTCACCGGGAGATCTCCTCGAGCACGGCGGGGATGCGGGGGGCCGTCCCGGGACCGCGGGCCACCTCGTAGGCGGCCGCGACGCGGTAGGCGCGGTCGTCGGCGAGCGCGGGCGCCATGATCTGGAGCCCGACCGGCAGCCCGTCGTCGGCGGAGACCCCGCACGGCACGGACAGCGCGGCGTTGCCGGCGAGGTTGGCCGGGATGGTGCACAGGTCGGCGAGGTACATCGCCAGCGGGTCGTCGGCCCGCTCGCCGATGCGGAACGCCGTGGTCGGCGTGGTCGGCGAGACGAGCACGTCGACGCCCTCGAAGGCCGCCGTGAAATCGCGGACGATCAGCGTGCGCGCGCGCTGCGCCTTGCCGTAGAGCGCGTCGATCGACCCGGCCGACAGGGCGTGCGTCCCGATCATGATGCGGCGCTTGACCTCGGCCCCGAACCCGGCCTCGCGGGTCAGCGACATGACCTCGTCGGCGGAGTGCGCCCCGTCGTCGTCGGCCCGCAGGCCGTAGCGCATCCCGTCGAAGCGGGCCAGGTTGCTCGACGCCTCGCTCGGGGCGATCAGGTAGTACGCCGGCAGCGCGTAGGAGAACGACGGGCAGGACACCTCGACGACGTCCGCGCCGAGGCTCGTGAGCAGCCGCACGGCGTCGGTGAACGCCGCCAGCACGCCGCTCTGGTAGCCCTCGCCGGACAGCTCGCTGACGACGCCGACGCGGACGCCGGCCAGGTCGCCGCGCGCCCCGGCCAGGGTGGCCTCGACCACCGGCGGCAGCGGGGCGTCGACGGAGGTCTGGTCGTTGTGGTCGTGCCCGCCGATGATCTCGTGCAGCAGGGCGGCGTCGAGGACGCTGCGCGCACAGGGCCCGACCTGGTCGAGCGAGGACGAGAAGGCGACGAGGCCGAAGCGCGAGACCGTCCCGTAGGTCGGCTTGACCCCGACGGTCCCGGTGACCGCGCCGGGCTGGCGGATCGAGCCCCCGGTGTCCGAGCCGAGCGCCACGGGCACCTCGCCGGCGGCGACCGCGGCCGACGAGCCGCCGCCGGAGCCGCCCGGCACCCGCGTCAGGTCCCACGGGTTGCGGCTCGGACCGTAGGCGGAGTTCTCGGTCGAGCTGCCCATCGCGAACTCGTCGAGGTTGGTCTTGCCCACCGGCACCATGCCGGCCGCGCGCAGGCGCGCCACGACGGTGGCGTCGTAGGGCGGGCGCCAGCCCTCGAGGATGCGCGAGGCGCAGGTGGTGGGCATGTCCGCGGTGGTGAGGTTGTCCTTGACCGCGATCGGCACCCCGGCCAGCGGGGACGCCGGGTCCCCGGCGCCGAGCGCCCGGTCCGCCGCCTCGGCGGCGGCGAGCGCGCCCTCGCGGTCGACGTGCAGGAAGGCGTGCACGCCGTGCTCGCCGTCACCGTCCACCGCGTCGATCCGGTCCAGGTGGGCACGCGTGGCCTCCACCGAGGAGATCTCGCGGGCGTGGATACGGCGCGCGAGCTCGCTCGCGTCGAGCTCGAGGAGAGGGCTCACAGCTCCTCCCCCAGGATGCGCGGCACGCGGAAGCGGCCCTCCTCGGCGCTCGGCGCACCGGCCAGGACCTGGTCGCGGGGCAGCGACGGGATCGGCTCGTCGGCCCGCAGGACGTTCGTCTGCGGCACGACCTGCGCGGTGGGCGGCACGTCGTCGCCGATCTCGCCGACGGCGGCCACCGTGTCGAAGATCGCGTCGAGCTGCCCGGAGAACAGGTCGAGCTCGGAGGTCGTGACCGCGAGCCGGGCCAACCGGGCGAGGTGGGCGACGTCGTCGCGGGTGATGTCGGACATGTCCCTCCGGGGCGCGGCGCCGGGCGTCGCGCGGATCGTGCTGCGTGTCGCGGCGGCGGGGTCGCGTCGCGGGCATCGTGGAAGACCCAGTCTAGGACCGGCCGGTCACGGGCCTCGACGAGGTTTCCGGTCCGCCCCGTGGGGGTCGAGCTCCGCGTCGCTGCGTGTCCCGGCATCGGTCGCGGGCGCGGGGGTCGGCCTGGGACACTGCACGGGCGTGCCGGTGCGGGGTGCGTGCCGACGGGCGGGGGTCCGATCGGGAGACGAAGGAGGCGCGTGACCTACCTGCTGCGGGTCGTGCTGCCCGACCGCCCCGGCACCCTGGGCGCCCTGGCCTCGGCTCTGGGTGCGGAGGGCGCCGACATCCTCAGCGTCGACGTCGTCGAGCGCGGCGACGGCGCCGCCGTGGACGACCTCGTGGTCGACATGCCCACCTCCCGACCGCCCGACGTGCTCATCACCGCGGCCGAGTCGGTCCGCGGCGTCGTGGTCGAGTCGGTGCGCCCGTTCGCCGGCGCCCTGGACACCACCCGCGAGCTCGAGCTGGTCGAGGCGATCGCAGCGAAGCCGGCCGAGGGCCTCGTGCGCCTCGTCGAGGGGGTCCCGCGCATCTTCCGCTCGGCGTGGGCGCTGATCACCGAGACCACCGGCAAGGGCCCGGCCGTGCGCCGGGTCGCGTCGAGCGCGGCCGCCCCGGAGACCGAGGCGACCACCCTGACCTGGCTGCCGCTCGAGCGCGCGGTCGTCCTCGACCCCGCAGGCGGGCACGGCGTGCCCGACGCCTGGGCCGCGCTGGACACCGAGCTCGCCGCGGCACCGGTGGGCCATCCCGGACGCGCCCTGGTGCTGGGACGCCCCGGCGGGCCGGCTTTCCGCCCCTCGGAGCTGGCACGGCTCAACCACCTCGCCGGCATCGTCGCGACGATCGTGGGCTGACGGGGGGTTGTCCGCCGCGGGGCCTAGCGGCGGTGGTCGGCGCGCGAGCCGGGCCAGAGCCCCGACGAGCGCAGGGTCCCGCCGCGCGCTCCGGAACGGCGGCGCTCGGCCAGGCGCGGGGTGACGTCCTTGCCCAGCGCGTAGCGCACGAGTTCCTCGTTGCCGGTGGCCAGCCAGGTGCCGTCCGGGCCCTTGAGGGTGTCCTCGAAGCCGATGCGGGTGTCGAGGTTGTTGCGCCGGGCGTACTCGAGGACCGGCCAGGCGCCCGCCTCCTCGCCGTGCAGCAGGATCGGGGCCGGGACCGGGCCCAGGGCCTTGAGGATGCGCACGGCCTCCGCGACGGCGGTCTCCGGGTCGGTGACCGTGACCTCGGCGAGGACCCGCACGGTGCCCGCGGGCAGCCCGGCCTGCTTGAGCTGCACCGCGTCGCCGGTGGTCCAGACGCCCAGCTCGACGCCGATACCGACCGCGTCGAGGGCGGCGCACACGCGTTGCCAGCCCCGCTCGTGGACGTTCACGGAGGCGACGTCGGGGCGGGCGTGGGCGGGCAGCCGGCCCCACTGACCGATGATCTCGGTGCGTTTGAAGGGGTCGGGCTCGACCCAGCGAGCCGTCGTCACCCCGATCTCCATCCGTGGCACGGCCTCACGGATGGCGCTCGTGACCGCACCGATCGTGCCGGCGTCGAGACTCTCCTGACCGTCGCGGTCGCGCGGGTGGACGTGCACGCTCTCGACACCGAGCAGCGACACGGCCTTGGCGTCACGAGCCAGGTGGCGCGGGCTCATCGGGACCGCGGGGTAGACGTCAGCGGGGCGGGCGCCGTTGGGGCAGCACTGCAGCATCGTGGCGTCCCCCTCCGCTCCCGTCGCCCACGCCCGCGGACCGCGGCCGGTGTCGACCGTGCCCAGCTTCGACCGTCCGGGCGACCGTGGCAACGCCGACCCGGCCGTACCGGGGCGGGCACCGAGACGCCACCCGGTCGATGGCGGGCCGGTCACCCGATCGTGTGATTGTGCCTGATCGTGACGGGCCCGCGTCGACCGCCGTCCCCACGACGGGCGTCACCGCTCAGGGGGCAGCGTCGTCCGGGGTCGCCGCCTCGTCGCCGGCGGGCGGGAGAGCGGCGGCGGTGGCGGCCTCCGGGCCCTGCTCGAGCAGCATCCGGAAGCCGTCCTCGTCGAGGATCGGGACGCCGGCCGCGACGGCCTTGTCGTACTTGGAGCCGGGCTCGTCACCCACCACGACGAAGGCCGTCTTCTTCGAGACCGACCCGGCGGCACGCCCGCCCCGGGCCAGGATCGCCTCCTTCGCCTCGTCGCGGGACAGGGTCGGCAGCGACCCGGTCACCACCACCGACAGCCCCTCGAGGGTGCGCGGGACCGACTCGTCGGCCTCGTCGGCGAGCTCGACCCCGGCGGCCCGCCACTTCTCGACGACCTCGCGGTGCCAGTCGACCGAGAACCACTCGCGGACCGCGGCGGCGATGGTGGGCCCGACGCCGTCGACGGCCGCCAGCTCGTCCTCCCCCGCGGCGTCGATGGCGTCGATCGCGCGGAACTGCCGGGCCAGCGCCTGCGCCGCGGTGGGGCCGACGTGGCGGATCGACAGCCCGACCAGCACCTTCCACAGCGGGCGGTGGCGCGCGCTGTCGAGGTTGGCCAGCAGCTTGCGCGCGTTGGCCGACAGGACGCCGGCCTTGGTGCGGAACAGCGGCACCCGCTCGAGGTCCTCGGCCGTGAGCCCGAAGACGTCGCCCTCGTCGGTGACGACCCCGGCCTCGAGCATGGCGGTGGCCGCCTCGTAGCCGAGCACCTCGATGTCGAAGGCGCCGCGCCCGGCGACGTGGAACAGGCGCTCGCGCAGCTGCGCGGGGCAGGAGCGGGCGTTGGGGCAGCGCAGGTCCTTGTCGCCCTCGCGCATCGGGCGCAGCTCCGTCCCGCACTCGGGACAGTGGGTGGGCATGACGAACGGGTACTCGTCGCCGGTGCGGGCCTCGACGACCGGGCCGAGCACCTCGGGGATGACGTCGCCGGCCTTGCGGATGACCACGCGGTCGCCGATGAGCACGCCCTTGCGCTCGACCTCGCCGGCGTTGTGCAGCGTGGCCATCGAGACCGTCGAGCCCGCCACGAGCACCGGCTCCATCTCGGCGAACGGGCGTGACGCGCCCGGTGCGCCCGACGTTGACGCTGATGCCCTTCAGCGTCGTGGTGGCCTGCTCCGGCGGGTACTTGTAGGCGATCGCCCAGCGGGGCGCGCGGGAGGTCGACCCGAGACGGCGTTGCAGCGTGACGTCGTCGACCTTGACCACGACGCCGTCGATGTCGTGCTCGACGTCGTGGCGGTGCTCGCCCCAGTAGAGGACGTGGCTGACGACCTCGTCGATGCCGTGGCGCACCACGGTGTGGGTGGACACCGGAAGGCCCCACGCGGCGAGCGCCTCGTAGGCCTGCGACTGGCGGGTCGGCGTGAATCCCGAGCGCTTGCCGAGACCGTGGCAGATCAGGTGCAGCGGGCGGGTGGCGGTGACGCGCGGGTCCTTCTGGCGCAGCGAGCCGGCCGCGGAGTTGCGCGGGTTGGCGAAGGGCTGCTTGCCCGCGGCGACGAGCCCGGCGTTGAGCTCGTCGAAGTCGGCGAGCCGGAAGAAGACCTCGCCGCGGACCTCCATGAGCGTCGGCACCGGGAACTCGTCGGTGCCGGTGAGCTCGGTGGGGACGTCGGCCAGGGTGCGCATGTTGAGGGTGATGTCCTCGCCGGTGCGCCCGTCACCGCGGGTGAGCGCCCGGGTGAGGTGGCCGTCCTCGTACAGGAGGTTGACCGCCAGCCCGTCGATCTTGAGCTCGCAGAGGTAGAGCAGCTCCTCCCCGGGGTGGTCGAGCTCGCGCTGGACCCGCTGCACCCACTCCCCCAGCTCCTCGGGGGCGAAGGCGTTGTCGAGCGAGAGCATCCGCTCGAGATGGTCGACGGCGACGAAGTCGGTGGAGAACCCGCCGCCGACCCGCTGGGTGGGCGACGCGGGCGTGACCAGCGAGGGATGCGCCTCCTCGAGGCGCTGCAGCTCGCCGAACAGCTCGTCGAACTCGCCGTCGGTGACGATCGGGGCGTCGAGCACGTAGTAGCGGAACTGGTGGTCGGCGAGCAGCTCGGACAGCTCGCGGTGCCGCGCCTGGGCCTGCGCCGGGACGTCGGTGAGGTGGGTCGGGGTCGCCGGTGCGGTCCCTGGGCTGGTCACGGGGCCGAGATTAGCCGGGAGGACCGACAGCGGACCCTCTCCTCAGGACTCCCGGCCGAGGTGTCGCTCCACCGCCGCGACGAACCCCACCGCCATCCCGGCGTAGGAACGGTCGGTGACGCCGCCGACGTGGGGGGTGACCGCGACGCGCTCGCGCAGGAGCTCGTCGTCGGGGTCGATCGGCTCGGTCCACGTGACGTCGAGGCCCGCGCCGGCGAGATGCCCCGATCGCAGGGCGTCGAGCAGGGCGTCGCGGTCGACGATGCCACCGCGCGCGACGTTGACCAGGTGCCCGCCCGGGCGTAGCGCGGCGAGCGCGTCGGCGTCGACGATCCCGCGCGTCGCCGCGGTCAGCGGGCAGCAGACGACGAGGTCGTCGCAGCGCGCGAGGGCGCCGGCCAGGTCGTCGGACCGGTGGTAGTGGGCGTCGTCGAGCAGCCCGGCCCGACGGAGGCCCTCGGCCCGCGGGATCTCGGCGAGGGCGCGGCGGCCGATCCCGATCGCCGTGGCGCCGAACGCGGCGAGCCGGACCACCACCTCGGCACCGATGTCGCCGACCCCGAGCACGCCGACGGTCCGGCCGGCGAGCGTGGTGCCGGACGGCTCGCCGACCCGGCGGTGGATGACGTTCGCCCGGGCCTGCTCGAACCGGCGCAGGAGGGCGAGCAGGTGCAGCAGGGCGAGCTCGGCGACCGCCGTGGCGTTCCCGGACTCGGCCCCCGAGACGTTGTCCACGGGGATCGCCCGCTCGCGTGCCGCGTCGAGGTCGACCCCCGAGAGCCCGACGCCGAACTGCTGCACGAGCCGCGGTGTCGTCGCGTCGAGCAGGGCGCCGTCGATCGTGGCGCCCTGCGGGCACAGCACGTCGACGGTCACCGGCGCGTCGTCCCCCGCCTCGGGCACGTCCACGATCTCGACGCCGGTCCAGCCGGCGTCGGTGAACGCCGTCTCCAGGGCACCGCGCAGAGCGGCGAACCCGCCGCCCACCAGTCCGATCCGCACGCCGGTCAGTGGATCACGTGCGCGCGGGTCACCAGCTCGCGGGCGGGTCGTCGACGGCGCGGGCCAGCTCGACGGCGCGGGTCATCGCCGCACGGGCCCAGGTCGGCGTGGCGCCGGCGAGCCCGCAGGTGGGGGTGATCAGCGCCCGGTCGGCCAGGCGCCCGCGGTCGAACCCCAGCCGGTCGACGAGCTCCAGCGCGGGCCGGGCGAGGTCCGCGAGCTCGGGGGGCGCGAGCAGCTCCGGCGGATCGGTGCTGGGCACCACGCCGAGCCACAGCTCGGTGCCGGACTCCCAGAGCTCGCCGAGAGCGTCCAGGACGGCCGCCGGGATCTCCACCCCGCCCAGCGCCTCGAGGTCGACGGCGACGGCGTCCGCCCCCACCGCCCCGAGCAGCGCGAGCGGCGGGGTGGGGTGGCAGCAGTGCACGGTGACCGACGAGGCGCCGGCGTCCCGTGCGGCCGCGACCAGCTCGGCGAGCCCGGCGCGGGCCTCGGCGCCCGGCACGGTGCGCACGGTGCCGTAGCCGCTCGGGGTGGGCAGGGAGCCGGCGAGGACGGCGGGCAGCGTCGGCTCGTCGATCTGGACCACGACGGGGGCGCCGGTGCGGCGGGCCAGGTCGGCGACGTGGGTCCGCAGGCCCTCCGCGAGGCTGGCGATGAACTCCGTGACGGCCCCGCGGTCGGTGAGCACGCGGTGCCCGGTGCGCAGCTCCACCCCCGCGGTGAGCGTCCACGGGCCCGCGACCTGGGTCTTCACCGCCGGCGGGCGGGCGCCGGTCTCGTCGAGGATCTCGTCGAGGGCGTCGACGTCGCGGGCGAGCAGCTCGACGCCGCGCCGGTGGTGGGCGCCGGGACGGCGGGCGACGCGGTAGCCCGAGGGCCAGACCTCGACGGCGAGGTCGACGAGCAGCGCCGCGGCGCGCCCCAGCATGTCGGCGCCGACGCCGCGGTCGGGGAGCTCGGGCAGGTGCGGCAACCCGGGGAGCTCGCCCACGACGGTCCGCGCCGCCTCGCGCGGGTCGGTGCCGGGCAGCGAGCCGAGGCCGGTGGCCCGGTCGCCGGGCTCGGGGTCGCGGACGTGGGGTCGGTCGGTCGGGGCGCCGAGCACGAGGTCACCGAGGTCGCTCACCTCCCCAGTCTCCACCCCGATCGCGGGCGTCCCGGGGGTGCGGCACCGCCGGGGGAGAATGGCGGTCGATGGACATCCTCGCCGGTCCGCAGTGGCGCGCGCGGGCGGACGCGCACGCCGCCCGGGCCGACGCGATGACCGCGGGGCACCGCGCGCGCCGGGCGCGGGGTGAGGCCCATCCGGTCGAGGACTTCCTCTACACCTACTACCCGACCCGCCCCTCGGTGCTGCGCCGCTGGCACCCGGGCGCCGGGGTGGTGCTCGCCGACGGCGCCGAGCGGCTCGGCTGGCGTCACTACGTCGCTGCCGAGGGGAGCGGGGCCGCCGTCCGGGTCGACGACGCGTCCCTGCGCGCCGAGCGCCGCGACACCCTGGACTTCGTGGGCCGGCTGCTGCGCGCCACCGCCGGGCGGCCCGCGTACCTGGGCTGCTTCGGGCTCCACGAGTGGGCGATGGTCTACCGGTCCGACGCCACCCGGCACCCCGTCGACCTGCGCCTCGGTGCCGCGGGTACCGACGCCGTCGTCGAGTCCCACCGCATCCGCTGCACCCACTTCGACGCCCACCGCTTCTTCACCCCCGACGCCGCACCGCGCAACACCGAGGCCCCCACCCGCGCCCGGCAGGTCGAGCTCGAGCAGCCCGGATGCCTGCACGCCGGGATGGACGTCCTGAAGTGGGCCCAGAAGCTCGGCCCGCTCGTGCCCGGGGAGCTGCTGCTCGACGCGTTCGCGCTGGCCCACGACATCCGGGTGCTGGACATGCGGGCCTCGCCCTACGACCTCGCCGACCGGGGGTACGCCGCGGTCCGGATCGAGACCGCCGCCGGGAAAGCGGAGTACGTGGCCGCCCAGCGGGGATTCGCCGACCGGGCGACGGCCCTGCGGACCCGCCTGCTGGCCGTGGTCGACGGCGTCACGACCACGCCGCGAGAGGCACCTTCGACATGATCACCTGACCGATCGCCTGCCGGACGTGCCCCTCGCGGCGCGCGGCTCCGGCGTCAGGCGGTCACCCGCAGGATCAGGGCCATCAGGGCGTCGGCGTGCAGGCGCCCGTCCGCCCGGAGCGGGACCCCCCGGCTCTCGTCGTCGGCGCGCAGCTCGGCCGCCACGCGCGCGAGCGCGCGCACCAGGGGCACGGCGAGCTCCGGCGGCGGGTCGCCGACGAGCTCGAGGATCCCGTCGGCGCGCCGGCGCGTGGTCACCGCGGCGAGCGCGTCCCGCAGCACCGCCCGGGACTCCCCCGCGACGACGTCCACCCGGGTCGCGGTGCGCAGGATCGAGGCCCGCGGCCGTCAGAGGGCGGCGGCCGCGGCCGCGGCGACGGCCTGGTCCTGCTCGCCCGTCCCGCCGCTGACCCCGACGGCGCCGACGACGTCGTCGCCGTGCATGAGGGGCTGACCCCCTGCGAAGATCATGATCCGGCCGCTGTTGGAGTCCTGGATGCCGTAGAACTGGCCGCCGGGCTCGGCGCTCTCCCCCAGGGCCTGGGTGGAGACGTCGAAGGCGCGGGCACTGAACGCCTTGTTGATCGCGATGTCGACGCTGCCGATCCAGGCGCGGTCCTGACGGATGTGCGCGACGAGGATGCCGCCGGCGTCGACGACGGCGATGTTCATCGGCACGCCCTGGTTCGTGGCTTCCTTCTCGCCGGCGGCGAGGACGCGACGGGCGTCGTCCAGGGTGATGGTCTCGATGGTGCGCATGGGTTCCTGCCTGACTTCAGGTCGGGGCTCTCCGGGAACTGGGCGCCGGGAGGGTTCCCGCCGACCGTGATGTCTATCCCCGGGCCGGCTGCGCGAGCGGCGAGCCGGCGTCGGAATCCCGCCCGCCGCCCGGCACCGACGCGGTCGTCGACTCGATCGTCGCGCTGCCGAGGACGATGTCGCCGGCGGCGTCCGTGCGGTAGAGGACGGCGGCCTGGCCGGGTGCGACGCCGCGCAGCGGCTGCTCGAGACGGACCTCGACGACGTCCGCGCCGAGGACCACCGTGGCCGGGGCGCGCCCGCCGTGGGCCCGCACCTGCACCTCGACGGCGTCGCCGTCCGCGGGCGCCGGCGCGAG
Source organism: uncultured Actinomycetota bacterium (assembly GCA_963785135.1). GTDB lineage: Bacteria > Actinomycetota > Actinomycetes > Mycobacteriales > Pseudonocardiaceae > Actinomycetospora. Next base: position 620,036 of record CAWATV010000012.1, on the reverse strand, counting down.
CCAGACCGGCGCCGAGGCGGTGAGCGCGGCGACGTCGAGCTCCTCCGCCGGGCCGACGTGGACGGTCCGGGTGACCGGTTCGAGGCCCAGCACGTAGCGCGGGCGCCCGTCCGGCGCCGGGCGGGCGATGCCCAGACCGTGGCGCTGGCCGACGGTGAAGTGCTGGACGCCGCCGTGGTGACCGACGACGGTGCCCTCGGGATCGACCATCTCCCCCGGCGCCGCGTCGAGGCGCTCGTCGAGGAAGCCCCGCGTGTCGCCGGAGGGGATGAAGCAGATGTCGTGGCTGTCGGGCTTGTCGGCGACGACGAGCCCGCGCGCCGCGGCCTCGGCGCGGACCTCGGCCTTGGTGCTGGCGCCGAGCGGGAACAGCGCGCCCGCGAGCTGGTCGGGCCGGAGGACCCCGAGCACGTAGGACTGGTCCTTGTCCGGGTCGGCGGCGCGGCGCAGGGTCGTGCCCTCGAGGCGCGCGTAGTGACCGGTCCCCACGGCGTCGAAGCCGAGGGCGCGCGCCCGGTCCAGCACCGCCGCGAACTTGATCTTCTCGTTGCAGCGCAGGCAGGGGTTCGGGGTGCGCCCGGCGGCGTACTCGGCGACGAAGGGCTCGACGACGTCCGCGCGGAAGCGCTCGGCGAGGTCCCAGACGTAGAACGGGATGTCGAGCACGTCGGCGCAGCGGCGGGCGTCGCGGGCGTCCTCCACCGAGCAGCAGCCGCGCGCGCCCTCGCGCATCGTGGCGGGCTTCGCGGCCAGGGCGAGGTGCACGCCGGTGACGTCGTGGCCGGCGTCGCGCAGGCGCGCCGCGGCGACCGCGGAGTCGACACCGCCGCTCATGGCGGCGAGGACCTTCACGGTGCGCTCACCTGCCGAAGGCCCTCATGACTGCGCGAGCGCCGCGCCGGCGCGGCGGGCGCGCTCGACGACCGGGCCGATCGCGTCGATCACCGCGTCGACGTCGGCGGGGACGGAGTTGTGGCCGAGCGAGAAGCGCAGCGACCCGCGGGCGAGGTCCTCGGGGACGCCCATGGCCAGCAGGACGTGGCTGGGGCGGGCGACGCCCGCGGTGCAGGCCGAGCCGGTGGAGCACTCGATGCCATGCGCGTCGAGCAGCATCAGCAGGCTGTCGCCCTCGCAGCCGGGGAAGGACAGGTGGGCGTTGCCGGGCAGCCGGGACCCGCCCGGCTCGTCGAGCCCGACACCGTTGAGGCGCGCGTCCGGCACGACGGCGAGGACGCGGGCGACGAGGTCGTCGCGCAGCGCGGTCAGCTCCTCGGTGCGGCGCGGGACGTCGGCGACGGCGGCGCGCACGGCGGTGGCGAGGCTCAGGACGCCGGGGACGTCGAGGGTGCCGGAGCGCACGTCACGCTCCTGGCCGCCACCGTGCAGCAGCGGGGTGCAGGCGACGTCGCGGCGCAGGAGCAGCGCCCCGGCGCCGACCGGTCCGCCGAGCTTGTGCCCGGTGAGGGTGAGCGCGTCGGCGCCGCAGGTGGCGAAGTCGACCGGGAGCGAGCCGACGGCCTGGACGGCGTCGGTGTGCAGCGGGACGCCGAAGGAGTGGGCCACCTCGGCGAGGGCGCGCACGTCGTTGACCGTGCCGACCTCGTTGTTGGCCCACATGAGGCTGACCAGGGCGACCTCGTCGGCGTGGGCGGCGAGGAGCTCGCGCAGGGCCTCCGGGCGCACCCGTCCGGCGGCGTCCACCCCGAGGACGTCGAGGGTGGCGCCCTCGTGCTCGGCGAGCCAGGTGCCGGCGTCGAGGATCGCGTGGTGCTCGGCGGCGGAGACCACGACGCGGGTGCGACGCGGGTCGGCGGCGCGGCGGGCCCAGTAGATGCCCTTGACCGCGAGGTTGTCGGCCTCGGTGCCGCCGGTGGCCAGGACGACCTCGGAGGGCAGCGCGCCGACGGCGGCGGCGATCGCCTCGCGGGACTCCTCGATGGCGCGCCGGGCCCGCCGGCCCGCGGAGTGCAGCGACGAGGCGTTGCCGACGCGCCCGAGAGCCTCGGTCAGGGTCGCGGCCGCCTCCGGGAGCATGGGGGTCGTCGCCGCGTGGTCGAGGTAGGTCATCGAACGTCGAGCGTAATGCCCCACGGCGCGCCCGGCTCCCCCCGTCCGGTCCCGGCCTCGCCCCGAGAAACGCGCGAGGGGACCCTTCCGGCGCATAGAGCGCCGGAGGGGACCCCTCGCGCGGAACGGAACCGCTCACGAGGAGCGCTTGCCGACCTCCTCGGCCAGCTGCGGGCTGATCGAGAACAGGTCGCCGACGACGCCGAAGTCGGCGATCTCGAAGATCGGGGCCTCGGGGTCCTTGTTGACCGCGACGATCGTCTTCGAGGTCTGCATGCCGGCCCGGTGCTGGATGGCGCCGGAGATGCCGAGGGCGATGTAGAGCTGCGGCGACACGGTCTTGCCGGTCTGCCCCACCTGGAACTGGTTGGGGTAGTAGCCGGAGTCGACCGCGGCCCGCGAGGCGCCGACGGCGGCGTGCAGCGAGTCGGCGAGGGTCTCGACGACGGAGAAGTTGTCCGCCGACCCGACGCCGCGGCCGCCGGCGACGACGACGCTGGCCTCGGTGAGCTCCGGACGGTCGCCGCCGACGATCGGGGCCCGGTTGGACACCTTCGCCGATCGCTCCGCGTCGACCGCCGGGACCTCGACGGTCTCCTGCGTGCCGGCGCCGGCCTGTTCCTCGATCTCGATCGACCCCGCGCGCCACGAGACGATCGCGGTGTCGGTCGTCGCGTGGGCCGCCACGGTGTAGGCGCCACCGAAGATCGAGTGGGTGCCGGTGCGGTCGCCGTCGATCTCGACGAGGTCGTTGAGCCAGCCCGACTCGGTGCGCACGGCCAGGCGGCCTGCGACCTCGCGACCGTCGGCGCCCGCCGGGATGATCACCGCGGGCGGCGACACGCGCTCGACCAGCGCGGCCAGGGCGTCGACCTGGGGGGTCGACAGGTAGTTCACCGCGTCGTCGGACTCCGCGACGTAGATCTTCTCGGCGCCGTGGGCGGCGAGGCCCTCGGCCAGCTTCGCCGCGGTGCCGGGCGTGCCGACGACGACCGCGGAGGGCTCGCCGAGGCGGCGGGCCGCGGTCAGCATCTCGTAGGTGTTCTTCTTGATCTCGCCGTCGACGTGGTCGACGAGGACCAGCACTTCTGCCATCTGGGTTCTCCTCTATCGCTCGTGGACGGTGCTCAGATGAGCTTCTGGCCGACGAGGAACTCGGCGATCTTCTGGCCGCCGTCGCCCTCGTCGGAGACCTTCTGGCCACCCGACTTCGGCGGGCGCGGGGCGAAGCTGTCGACCTGCACGAGCGAGCCGGCCAGGCCGACCTCCGAGGCGTCGAGCCCCAGGTCGGCGATGCCGAGCTTGCTCACCGGCTTCTTCTTCGCGGCCATGATCCCCTTGAACGAGGGGTAGCGCGGCTCGTTGATCTTCTCGCCGACGCTGACGACGGCCGGCAGCGAGGCGCTGACGTCCGCGGTGCCCTCGTCGGTCTCGCGCTTCACGGTCGCCGTGCCGTCGGCGACGGTGAGCTCGTTCGCGTGGGTCAGCGACGGCCACCCGAGCAGCTCGCCGAGCATCGCGGCCATCGCCCCGCTCCGGCCGTCGGTGGCCTCGTTGCCGGCGATGACCAGGTCGACGCCCTCGACGGTGCCGATCGCCTTGGCCAGGACCTTGGCGGTGGTCACGGCGTCCGAGCCGTGGATGGCCTCGTCGTTGACGTGGACGGCCTTGTCCGACCCCATCGAGAGCGCCTTGCGGACGGCGTCGGTGGCCCGGTCGGGACCGACGGTCAGGATGGTCACCTCGGCGTCGCCGCTCTCCTTGATCTTGAGCGCCTCCTCGACGGCGCGCTCGTTGATCTCGTCGAGCACGGCGTCGGACGACGCGCGGTCGAGGGTCTTGTCGGAGTCGGTGAGCGTGCGCTCCGACCAGGTGTCGGGCACTTGCTTGATCAGCACGACGATGTTCATGGGTCCTCTGCGACCTCCTGTGCTCGCGAACCGTTCCTACGCGACGTCCTACGGCTACTCGGCAGTAACGTCCGTACTCCCCGTGACTGTCCCATGTCCGACGACCGGCAGCACCGTGGCGTACACCTCTGATGTTACTCGTCAGTAGGGTGTAGGCGGTTACCGACGGGTACGGACGGAGGACCACCGGGGGGCGCTAGGATCGGACGATCGGTGGGGATCCGGACGCCCCCGCCCGTCGAAGGAGTCGTCATGCCCGGCCTGTTCCAGAAGGTCACGGAGTTCCTCAAGAGCCCGCAGGGTCGCAAGTACAGCGACCAGGCCAAGCGCTACGCCTCGGACCCGAAGAACCGTGCGAAGGCCCAGGACATGCTCAAGAAGTTCCGCGGCAAGGGCGGGGCGCACTAGCGACCACGGCCGGACCGGGTCCTCCGGCGACCGCGCGTGTGATCGCTCGGGGTGGACGAAACGCTCGAACTGAGCTTAGCCTCCCCTAAGTCCACACGCCGGTCCACGAGGGGACGCCGCATGTCCGTTTCGACCCGCCCGCCCGGCCGCGCCCGTCCCGGGGAGGACTCGGGACCGGACAACGGGGGCGGATCGGACGGTCACGTCGAGGTCCTCGACGTCCTCGGGGTCGGGTTCGGACCGTCCAACCTCGCGCTGGCGGTGGCGTTGGAGGAGGAGTCCCCGCAGGGACGCCCGCTGCGTGTGCGCTTCGTCGAGCGCCAGGCGCGCTTCGGATGGCACCGGGGGATGCTGCTCGAGGACGCCACGATGCAGGTGTCCTACCTCAAGGACCTCGCGACGCTGCGCAACCCGCGCAGCCGCTACGGCTTCGTCTCGTACCTGCACGACCGCGGCCGGCTCGTCGACTTCATCAACTACGGCTCGCCCTACCCGACCCGCCGCGAGTTCCACGACTACCTCGAGTGGACCGCCGCCGGGTTCGCCGACCGCGTCGACTACGGCACCGAGGTCGTCGGGATGCGGCTGGTCCCGGGCCCGGACGGACCCGCGGCGCTCGTCGAGGTCGACCTGCGCGACATCGGTACCGGGGCGACCCGCCGCGTGCGCGCCCGCAACGTCGTCCTCGGCACCGGCCTGGTCCCCCACGTCCCGCCCGGCACGCCGCTGGGCGAGCGCGTGTGGCACAGCCGCGACCTGCTCACCCGGCTCCCCGACCTGGCCGGGGCGCCCCCGCGCCGTGTGACCGTGGTGGGCGCGGGCCAGAGCGCCGCCGAGGTCGTCGACCACCTGCACCGGACGTTCCCCGACGCCGAGGTGTGCGCGGTCTTCTCCCGCTACGGCTTCAGCCCGGCCGACGACAGCTCGTTCGCCAACCGGATCTTCGACCCGGACGCGGTGGACGACTACTTCGCCGCCCCCGGCGAGGTGAAGTCGGCGATGCTCGAGTACCACGCCAACACGAACTACTCGGTCGTCGACCCCGACCTCATCGAGTCGCTCTACCGGCGGCACTACCACGAGCGGGTCGCCGGGCGGGAGCGTCTGCGGTTCCTCAACGTCAGCCGGGTCGCCACCGTCTCGGCGTCCGACGGGCGCGTCGACGTCGTCGTCGACGACCTCGTCTCCGGCCGCAGGCACACCATGGTCAACGACCTCGTCGTCTTCGCCACCGGCTATCGCTGCGCCGACCCGCTGGCCCTGCTCGACGAGACCCCGGAGGGCTGGCCGCGCGACGCCGAGGGCCGTCTGGACTTCCACCGCGACTACCGGATGGTGACCCCGCCGGAGGTCACCGCCGGGCTCTACGCCCCGGGCGCCACCGAGCACACGCACGGGCTGACCTCGACGTTGCTGTCCAACGTGGCCGTCCGGTCCGGCGAGATGGTCGCCTCGCTCGCGGCCCACCGTCTGGCGGACGTCACCGCCGACGAGGTCAGCCCCGTGCACGCGGCCGTCTGACCGGCCGCCCTCCGCCCTCCGCTCGCCGCCCCGCCCTCGACGCCGCCGGAGCCGTGACACCCGTGACGCGCACGTCCCCGTCCCCGCCCGCCGCCGCGGCCCCCGCCCCGGCCGGCCGGACCTGGCCCGACCGCTTCGCCGAGCAGGTCGCCCGGCGCCCGGACGCCGTCGCCGTCGTGTGCGGCGGGGACGCGCTGACGTACCGGCAGCTCGCCGACCGGGCCGCCCGGCTCGCCGGGGCGCTGCGGGCGCGCGGCGCGGGGCCGGAGCACCTCGTCGGCCTCGCCCTGGCGCGCACCCCGGACCTCGTCGTCGCCCAGGTCGCGGTGTGGTGCGCGGGCGCGGCGTCGCTGCCGCTGGACCCGGACAGCCCCGAGGCGCGGTTGCGCCTCGTCCTCGACGACGCGCGGCCGACCCTGGTGCTCACGACGGCGGACCTCGCCGCCGACCTGCCCGTCGACGACCCGCTGCTCCTCGACGAGCTCGACCTCGAGGCCGGTCCCGTGCCGGCGCTCGACCCCGGCCTGCCCGTCGACGCCGCCGCCTACGTCATCTACACGTCCGGCTCGACGGGGCGCCCCAAGGGCGTCGTGGTCAGTCACCGCGGCGTCGACAAGCTCGTCGCCACCCAGACCGAGCGCCTCGGCGTCACGTCCGACGACCGGGTCCTCGCGTTCGCGTCGGTCGGCTTCGATCTCGCGTTCTGGGAGCTGTGCATGGCGCTGCTCTCGGGCGGGCGCCTCGTGATCGTGCCGGCCGAGCTGCGCGTCCCCGGTGTCGAGCTGGCCGACTACATCCACGAGCACGGCGCCACGGTGATGGCGCTGCCGCCGGCGCTGCTCGGCTGCCATGCCGGCCGGCGTCGAGCTGCCCGGCGGGGTGATGCTGGCCGGCACCGAGCGGGTCTCCCCCGAGCTCGTCGCGCGCTGGGGGCACGGGCGGCGCCTGTTCAACGCCTACGGCCCGACCGAGGCGACGGTCAACGCCACGCTGGGCGAGGCCGACCCGGACGGGATCGGTGCCACCGGGACCTCGGTCCCGATCGGCGTGGCCGACCCGATGACGGTCGCCCACGTCCTCGACGAGCGCCTGACACCGGTGCCCGACGGCGGGACCGGCGAGCTCTACCTGGGCGGTCCGGGTCTCGCGCGCGGCTACCTCGGGCGCGGCGCGCTGACCGCGGAACGCTTCGTCGCCGACCCCTTCGGCGCGCCCGGCGACCGTCTCTACCGCACCGGTGACCTCGTGCGCACCGACGGCGGCGTCCTCGACTTCCTCGGGCGCACCGACGACCAGGTCTCGATCCGCGGCTTCCGCGTCGAGCCCGGCGAGGTCGAGTCGGTGCTGCGCGCCCACCCCGCGGTCGACCAGGCCACGGTCGTCGTCCGCGAGGACCGCCCCGGCGACCGGCGCCTCGCCGCCTACGTGGTGCCGTCCCTCGACCCGTCCGCCGACCAGGTCGCCGAGTGGGCCGAGCTGCACGAGCTCCTCTACGCCGCCGCCGACGAGCAGACCGACGTCTACGACGACGGGTTCGCGGGCTGGAACTCCACCTACGACGGCACCCCCCTGCCGCGCGAGGACATGCGTCGCGTGGCGCGACGAGTGCGTCGCCGTCATCCGAGCAGCGGGCCCGGTCCGTCCCCGGATCCTCGAGATCGGCGTCGGCTCCGGCCTGCTGCTCACCGAGCTCGCCCCGGACGCCGAGCACTACCACGGCATCGACCTCGCGGCCGAGGGCATCGCGGGGCTGGCGCGGCGGGTCGAGGCGGACCCGGAGCTGCGCGCGCGGGTGACCCTGGAGGCGCGCCCCGCCCACGAGGTCGCCGGCGTCGGGCACGGGCCCTTCGACACCATCGTGATCAACTCGGTCGCCCAGTACTTCCCCGACGCCGCCTACCTCTCGCGGGTGCTGCGCGACGCCGCGGGCCTCCTCGCGCCGGGCGGCTCGATCGTCGTCGGCGACGTCCGCCACGCCGGCCTGCTGCGGGCGCTGCGGGCCGGGGTGGCCGTCGCCCGTGGGGTCGCGCCGGCCGAGCGTCGCCGGGCCGTCGACGCCGCCGTGGCGTGGGAGCCCGAGCTGCTGTGCACGCCGGAGGTGTTCGTCGACGCCGCGGCGGCGCTCGGGCTGGACGCCGAGATCGTCGTCGAGCGCACCCCGGTGCACGACGAGCTCTCCCGCCACCGCTTCCACGCGGTGCTCTCGGCGCACCGCGGCAGTGGCGTCGCGCCGCCGGAGCACGCCTGGCCGGGCGATCTCGACGGGCTGCGCGCGCTGCTGGGGGCCGGGCCGGTGCGTGTCACCGGCATCCCGAACGCGCGCCTGCGGCCCGACCTGGAGGCGCTGGCCCGCGTCGACGCCACGCCCGCCCCACCCCCGGGGGTGGACCCCGAGGACCTGCACGCCCTGGCCGCCGACGCCGGTCTCGTCGTCACCGTCGCTCCGTGCGGTGCCGACCCGACGTGCGTCGACGCGCTGTTCGCCCCGCCCGGCACCGACGCCGGACGGGCGTTCACCCCGGCCGGGCCCGGACACACGACGACGCCCGCGCCGTTCCGCGACGTGCAGACCGTCGTCGCCGGCCTGCGCGCCCACCTGCGCGACCAGCTGCCCGAGCACCTCGTGCCCGCCGCCGTCGTGCCGCTGCCCGCGCTGCCCGTCCTGCCCAGCGGCAAGCTGGACCGCGCCGCGCTGCCGGTGCCCGACCTCGGCGCCGAGGTCGGCGGCCGCGCGCCGCGCACGCCGCGCGAGGAGCTGCTGACCACCCTGTTCGCCGAGGTCCTCGGCGTGCCCGGGCTCGGCGTCGAGGACGACTTCTTCGCCGTCGGCGGCGACTCGATCCTGTCGATCGCGCTCGTCGTGCGCGCCCGCGCCGCCGGCCTGGAGATCACGCCGCGCCAAATCTTCACCCACCGCACGGTGGCGGACCTCGCGCCGGTCGTGACCACACGGCGCGCCCGGGAGGTCCCCGAGGGTCCGCTCGCCGCCCTCGACGACGAGGCCGCGGCGGCGTTCGCGTTCACCCCCGACGACGTCTGGCCGACCTCGCCGCTGCAGGAGGGCTTCTACGTCCACGCCGCGCTCTCGGACGTCTACACGATCCAGGAGGTCGTGCGCCTGCGCGGCCGGGTCGACGAGGAGGCTCTGCACGCCGCCGCCCAGGGCGTCCTCGACCGCCACCCGCAGCTGCGCGCCGGGTTCGCCCAGCGCGCCGACGGTGCCGTCGTCCAGGCGATCGCCCCGACGGCGACCCTGCCCTGGCGCGCGATCGACCTCCGCGACGCCGGCCCCGACGCGGTCGGCGCGGCCATCACCGAGGAGCGCGCCGAGCGCTTCGACCTCGCCCGCCCCCCACTGCTGCGCGCCGCCCTCCTGCGCACCGCCGACGACGCGGCGTCCCTGGTCCTGACCTTCGAGCACATCGTCCTCGACGGCTGGTCGGTCGCCGTCGTCGTCCGCGAGCTCCTCGGCGGCCCCGGTGTCGCCGACGCCGACACCCACCGCGCCCGCTACACCGCACTCGATCCGGCCGCCGACGACGAAGCGCTCGAGGTCTGGCGCGCCGAGCTCGCCGACCTCGACCCCCCGCCCTCGCTCCTCGACGCCCTCCCGCCCGGCCCGGTCGAGGGGGCGGATCGTGTGACGCCCAGTGTCAGCGTGGGGGCCACGCTGACATCTGACGTCACAAACGACGCCAGCTCGACGAAGGTCGCGCGCCACGAGCAGGTGCGCCTGACCGTCGGCGAGGCGACGGCGCGGGCGCTCACGACGGTCGCTCGGGGTCGCGGGCTGACGCTCGGGACCGTGCTGCACGGGGCGTGGGGGCTGGTCGTCGGCCGGTTGACCGGGGCGCGCGACGTGGTCGTGGGCAGCACGGTCTCGGGGCGGGACGGCGCGCTCGACGGGATCGCCGACGCCGTCGGGCTGTTCATCAACACGGTGCCGCAGCGGGTGCGGTGGGCGCCGGGCGAGTCGGGCGCGGAGGTCCTCGCGCGCCTGCAGGACGCGCGCACGCGCCTGCTCGACCACGACGGCGTGCGGCTCGCCGACCTGCAGCGCGAGCACGGCGGCGAGCTGTTCGACTCCCTCGTCGTGGTGGAGAACTACCCCCACCCGGAGGACGACGACGCCGCGCTCACCGTCGAGCGCATCGACGTCGTGGACGCCGTGCACTACCCCGTCGCGCTGCTCGCCGCGCCCGGCGACGAGCTGGTGCTGACGCTGAAGTACGACCCCACCCGGGTGGGCCACGACGCGGCGGCGCTGATGACCGCCCAGCTGCGCCGCACCCTCGAGGGTCTCGCCGCCGACCTCGACGCCCCGGTCGCGGCGATCCCGCTGCGCGAACCCGGCGACGTCCCGCGCACGACGATCGACTCCGGACCGGTGCCCGACGACACGCTCACCGCGCGGATCGCCGCCCAGGTGGCGGCGACCCCGGACGCCGTCGCGGTGATCTCCGACGGCGAGGACGCCGGCGCGCTGACCTACGCCGAGCTCGACGCGCGCGCCGCCGCCGTCGCCGCGCGCCTCGGTCCACGTCCCGGGCAGGTGGTCGGGGTCGCGGTGCCGCGCTCCGCCGACCTGCTCGTGGCCCTGCTCGGGGTGCTCCGGACCGGCGCCGCCTACGTGCCGCTGGACCTCGAGCTGCCCGCGGCCCGCCTCGAGGCCGCGATCGCCGACGCCGGCGTCGCGGTCGTCGTCACCGTCGCCGACGCGTCCGACCGGGTGCCCGGCACACCCGAGATCGTCCTCGCCGACGCGGTGAGCGCCGACCGGACATCCCCCCGGCCGAGGACCGATCCCGACGACGCCGCCTACGTGATCTTCACGTCGGGGTCGACCGGGCGCCCCAAGGGTGTCGTGGTCTCCCACCGCGCGATCGTCCACCGGCTCGACTGGATGCAGCACGCGTACGGCCTGCGCCCCGACGACCGCGTGCTGCAGAAGACGCCGACCAGCTTCGACGTCAGCGTCTGGGAGCTGTTCTGGCCGCTGCTCACCGGCGCCACGGTCGTCATGGCCCGCCCGGGTGGGCACCGCGACCCGTCCTACCTCGCCGCGCTCGTCGCCGACCGCGGCATCACGACGCTGCACTTCGTGCCCTCGATGCTCGAGGCGTTCCTCGCCGACGACCAGGTCGTCGCCGACCCGGCGTGGGCGGCGACGCTGCGGCGCGCGGTGACCAGCGGCGAGGCGCTCGGTGCGGACGCCGCCCGGCGGTGGCGCGCCCTGACCGGGGTGCCGCTGCACAACCTCTACGGCCCCACCGAGGCGGCCGTCGACGTCACCCACCACACGGTGACCGACGCCGACACCGACACGATCCCGATCGGCGGACCGGTCTGGAACACCGCGCTGCACGTCCTCGATCCGACGCTCGCCCCGGTCCCCGACGGCGTGCCCGGCGAGCTGTACCTCGCCGGCGTCCAGCTCGCCCGCGGCTACGTCGGGCGTCCCGGCCTGACCGCGGAGCGGTTCGTCGCCGGCCCCGGCGGCACGCGGCTCTACCGCACCGGCGACGTCGTGCGCCGACGGCACGACGGCGAGCTCGACTACCTCGGCCGCAGCGACGACCAGGTCAAGATCCGCGGTCAGCGCATCGAGCTGGGCGAGGTCACCGCCGCGCTCGCCGCGCGTCCCGGCGTGACGCGCGCGGCCGCGGTCGTGCGCACGCGACGGCCCCGCACCCGCCCTCGTCGGCTACGTCGTCGGCGCGCCCGTCGACCCCGACGACCTGCGCGGCGACCTGCCCGACGCGATGGTCCCGTCGGCGGTCGTGTCGCTCGACGACCTCCCGCACACCGCGAGCGGGAAGCTCGACCGCAACGCCCTGCCCGCGCCGTCGCTCACCGCGGGCGCCGCGCGCCGCGAACCGGCGACCGACGCCGAGCGGACGCTGTGCGCGGTGCTCGGCGAGGTGCTGGGGCGACCGGTCGGCCCCGACGACGACTTCTTCGCCCTGGGCGGCGACTCGATCACCGCGATCGGGGTCGCCAACCGTGCCCGCCGCGCCGGGCTCGCCCTCTCCCCCGCCGCGGTGTTCGCCGGCCGCAGCCCCGCCGGGATCGCCGGCCGGGCCGAGACCGGCGCGGCGGCGCGCGGACCGGCCCCGATCGCCGACGTCGTCGACCCCGCGGCGATCCCGGCCGACGCGGTGGGCGGCATCGAGGTCGCCGAGGTGTGGCCGCTCTCCCCGTTGCAGGAGGGCCTGGTCTTCCACGCGCAGATGGGGACCGACGTCTACACGGTGCAGGAGACGATCGACCTCGACCACCGTCTCGACCCCGAGCGCGTGCGCGCGGCCGTGGCCCTGCTGCTCGAGCGTCACGACGCCCTGCGCGCGGGGTTCACCGACGAAGGGCTCGAGGCGCCGGTGCAGGTCGTCGCCGCGCACCTCGCCCCGCCCGTCACCGAGGTCACCGCCGACGACGCCGACGCGCTCGCCGCGATCACCGCCCGCGACCGCGCGGCGGGCTTCGACCTCGCCCGGCCGCCGCTGTTCCGGGTCCTGCTCGTGCACGGCCCGGACGGCGACCGCCTGCTGCTCTCGCGCCACCTCCTGCTCTGGGACGGCTGGTCGGCCTGGCGCGTGCTCGACCGAGCTGCTCGATGCCTCTGACCCGCACCCCGATGCGCCCGCACCGGAGCCCACCGGCTCCTACCGCGACCACCTCGCGTGGCTCGCCGCGCAGGACACCGGCACGGCCGCTCGAGGCGTGGCGGGCGGCCCTGGCCGGGCTCGAGGAGCCGACGCTGGTCGGGGACGGGGCCGGGAACGGCGACGTCCGCGAGGAGCACCTCGATCTCGACGAGGAGACGACGGGCCGGCTGCGGACGCTGGCGCGCGAGGCCGGGGTCACGGCGAACACGGTGCTCTCGACCGTCTGGGGCCTCGTCCTCGGTGTCGCGACCGGGCGCACCGACGTCGTGTTCGGCACGACCGTCGCCGGGCGTCCCGAGGCCGTCCCGCACGTCGAGACCACGGTCGGGCTGTTCCTGACCACGGTGCCCGCGCGGATGACCCTGCGCGCGACCGAGCCGGTCCGCGACCTGCTGGCCCGCGTCCAGGACGAGCGCCTCGGCCTGATCGAGCACGAGTGGGTCGGGCTCGGGGCGATCCAGCGCGCGTCGGGACACCGCGAGCTGTTCGACACGCTGTTCGTCTACCGACCCGAGGGCGGCGACGAGCGCATCGGCGACCTGACCGCCCGCCACGGCGTCACCGCGATGCACAACGCGGACGCGACGCACTACCCGCTGACCCTCGTCGTGACCCCGGGCGCGCGGCTGCGGATCACGCTCTCGCACGGGCTGCCCACGCAAGCGGCGCGGCGCTGGCTCGCGCGGGTGGGCCGGCTGCTCGACGGGGTCCTCGCCGACCCCGCCGCGCCGGTGGCCACGCTCGACGGGCTGCTCGACGACGAGCGCGCGGCGATCGAGGCCCACCGCGACGGGCGCCCCGTCGACCCGGCGGGCGCGACGGTCGCCGACCTGCTCGCCGAGCGCGCCGCGACCGTCCCCGACGACCTCGCGCTGGTCAGCGGGACGACGCGCCTGACCTACACCGAGCTGGACGCCGCGATCGACCGGACCGCGCGGTTGCTGCGCTCGCGCGGCGCGGGGCCCGAGACCGTCGTCGCGCTGGCCGTGCCCCGGTCGGCCGAGACCGTGATCGCCCTGTTCGCCGTCCTGCGCGCGGGTGCGGCCTACCTGCCCCTCGAGCTCGACCACCCGACCGAACGGCTGCGCGAGACCATGCGCGACGCCGGCCCGGTCGTGCTGCTCACCGTCGCCCGGTTCGCCGAGGCGCTCGGCGCCGACGGTCTGCCGACCCTCGTGCTCGACGACCCGGACGTCGCCGCCGAGCGCGACGCCCTCCCGGCCGGTCCCCTCGCCGACGTCCCCGGCTTCGCCCGCGACGACCCCGATCGCCTCGAACGACCCGCCTACGTCATCTACACCTCCGGGTCGACGGGACGGCCCAAGGGCGTCGTGACCCCGCACCGCGGCCTGACCACGATGCAGCTCAACCACCGCCGGGAGATCTTCGACCCGGTCGTCGCCGAGGCCGGCGGGCGCCGCCTGCGGATCGCGCACACCGTGTCGTTCGCCTTCGACATGTCGTGGGAGGAGCTGCTCTGGCTCGTCGAGGGCCACGAGGTGCACGTGCTCGACGAGGACCTGCGCCGCGACGCCGCCCGACTCGTGGCGCACGCCGACGCCGAGGCGATCGACGTGGTGAACGTGACCCCGACCTACGCCGAGGCGCTCCTGGAGGAGGGGCTGCTCGATCCGTCCCACCACCGGCCGCCGCTGGTCCTGCTCGGCGGGGAGGCCGTGTCCGAGTCGGTGTGGACGACGCTGCGCGAGACCCCGGGGACCCTGGGCTACAACCTCTACGGGCCCACCGAGTACACGATCAACACGCTCGGGGCGGGCACCGCGGACAGCCCCACACCGTCGGTCGGATGGCCGATCGCGAACACGCGCGCGCACGTGCTCGACCCGTGGCTGCGCCCGGTCCCCGACGGCGTGCCCGGGGAGCTGTCCATCTCCGGGGCCGGCCTCGCCCGCGGCTACCTGAACCGGCCGGGGCTCACCGCCGAGCGCTTCGTGGCCGACCCGACCGTGCCGGGCGCGCGGATGTACCGCACCGGTGACCTCGTGCGCCGGCGCGCGGACGGCCAGCTCGACTACCTCGGCCGCACCGACGACCAGGTCAAGATCCGGGGCCACCGCGTCGAACCGGGCGAGGTCGCCGCCGCCCTCGGCGCCCTCGACGGCGTGGCGCGCGCCGCCGTCGTCGCCGACCGCTCCGGACCCGGCGGGCTCGCGCGCCTCGTCGGCTACGTCGTCGCGACGCGCACCGAGGGGCTGCGCGAGGAGCTCAAGCGCCGGTTGCCCGAGCACCTCGTGCCGGCCGCGATCGTCGCCGTCGACGACCTCCCGCTGACCGTCAACGGCAAGCTCGACGTCGGCGCCCTCCCCCGCCCGGACCTCGGGGGCGGGAGCGGGCGCGGCCCCGCGACGGACGCGGAGGCGACCCTGTGCGCGCTGTTCGCGCAGGTCCTCGGCCTGGACACGGTGGGCCCGGAGGACGACTTCTTCGACCTCGGCGGCCACTCCCTGATCGCCACGCGGCTGCTCTCGCGGGCGCGCTCCGCGCTGTCGGCGGGCCTGACCCTGCGCGACCTGTTCGACGCCCCGACGCCCGCGGAGCTGGCCCGGCGCGCCGGCGGGGAGGCGGCGGGCGCGCGCCCGGAGCTCGCCCCCCGGGAGCGCCCGACGTCCCTGCCCCTCTCGCCCGCCCAGCAGCGGCTCTGGATGCTGGCGCGCCTCGACGGCGGCGCCGGCGCGGCGTACCACTACCCGCTCGTGCTGCGTCTGCGCGGCGCGCTGGACGCCGACGCCCTCGAGGCCGCGCTGGGCGATGTCGTGGCGCGCCACGAACCGCTGCGCACCGTGATCGACGGCGAGCGCCAGCACGTGCTCGCCCGGCCGCGCATCCCCGTCGCGCGTGCGGTCCCTGGACCGGACCTCCGGGCGCGCGTGCGGGCGGCGATCGACGAGCCCTTCGACCTCGCCCGCCGCCCCCCGATCCGGGCGACGCTGCTCGCCGAGGGCGACGACGACCACCTGCTCGTCGTCGTGCTCCACCACATCGCGACCGACGAGTGGTCCGACCGGCCGTTCTTCGCCGACCTCGCGACCGCCTACGCGGCGCGCTGCGCGGGCCGGGCCCCGGAGTTCACGCCGCTGCCGGTGAGCTACGGCGACTACACGCTCTGGCAGGCCGAGCTGCTCGGCGACCCGGACGACGCGTCGTCGGAAGCGGTCCGCCAGCTCGCCTGGTGGGAGCACGCCCTCGCCGGCGCGCCCGACGAGCTCGCGCTGCCCACCGACCACCCGCGCCCCGCGAGCCCGAGCTTCACCGGCGGCACCGTGCACCGCGCCCTCGACGCGGACACCGCCGAGCGGCTGCGCGAGCTGGCCCGCGAGCACGGGGCCAGCCCGTTCATGGTCCTGCAGGCCGCGGTCGCGGTGCTGCTCTCCCGGCTCGGCGCGGGCGACGACGTCCCGCTCGGCGCCCCGGTCGCCGGCCGCGACGACCCCCGGCTCGACGACCTGGTCGGCTTCTTCGTCAACACCGTCGTCCTGCGCACCGACCTCGGCGGCGACCCGAGCTTCGCCGCGCTGCTCGACCGGGTGCGCGACGCCGACCTCGCCGCGTTCGCCCACGCCGACGTCCCGTTCGAGAGCGTCGTCGAGCGCCTCGACCCGCCGCGCGTGCTCGCCCGCACGCCGCTGTTCCAGGTCATGGTCGGGCACCACGTGCGCGACGGGGCGCCGCTCGCCCTGCCCGGGCTCGATGTCGCCGAGGAGGACCCGGTCGAGAACACGACGGCCAAGTTCGACCTCGTGTTCTCGTTCGCCGAGGCGCAGGACACCGGTGAGCTCACGCTGCACCTCGAGTACGCCGCGGACCTGTTCACCCGCGCGGGCGCCGAGCGGATCGCCGCCCGCTTCGCCCGCGTCGCCGACGCGCTCACGACCGCGCCGGAGGCCCCGTCGGCACCGCCGAGGTCCTCCTCGACGGCGAGGCGTGGATGGTCGCCGCGTTCGAGGGTGCGCCCGACGCGCGCGCCGTGCCGGCGGAGACGCTGCCCACCGCGTTCGAGCGCTGGGCACGCGAGACCCCGGACGCGGTCGCGCTCCGGGCCGGGGACACCGAGCTGTCCTACGCCGAGCTCGACGCCCTCGCCGAGGGCGCCGCCGACCTCCTGGCCGCCCGTGACGTCGGGGTGGAGGACGTCGTCGGCGTCGCCGTCCCGCGCTCGGCCGAGATGGTCGCGGTCGTGCTGGGTGTGCTGAAGCTCGGCGCGGTGTGGCTGCCCCTCGACCTCGCCCACCCCGACGACCGCCTCGCCGGCATGCTCGCCGACAGCGACGCGAGGCTCGTCGTCACGGCGCCGTCGGTCGCCGAGCGGGCGGCGGGCCTCGGCGCCCCGACCCTGGAGATCGTGACCTCGCCCCCGGTCCCCGGCGGGCCCGCGGGCGTCCCGAGCACCTCGACGCCGCCGCCTACGTGATCTTCACGTCCGGCTCGACGGGCCGCCCCAAGGGCGTGGTGCTCCCCCACGAGGGCATCGCGTCGCTCGCCGCGACGGCCGCCGACCGGATGGGGGTCGACGCGTCGTCGCGGGTGCTGCAGTTCGCGTCGGTCGGCTTCGACGTCGCGGTGTTCGAGCTGGTCATGGCGCTGACGCTGGGCGCGCGCCTGGTCGTGGCGCCCGACGAGGTCCGCGTGGCCGGACCGGCGCTGACCGGGTTCCTGCACACCCACCGGATCAGCCACGCGATCCTGCCGCCGTCGCTGGTGTCGGCCCTGCCCGAGGACGCCATGATCCCCGACGGCACCACCGTGCTGGTCGGCACCGAGTCGGTCCCCCCGGCCCTCGTCGAGCGCTGGGGCGGGCGGCTGAACCTGCTCGTCGCCTACGGGCTCACCGAGGCCACGGTGAACTCGACGCTGTGGCCGGTCCCGGCCGCGTGGGACGGCGGCCCCCTGCCGATCGGCCGCCCGGACCCGAACACCGTGGTCCGCGTCCTCGACGCCCGCCTCGCCCCGGTGCCGCCGGGCGTCGTCGGCGACCTCTACGTCGGCGGCCGCGGCCTCGCGCGCGGCTACCTCGGTCAGCCCGGGCTGACCGCGTCGCGGTTCGTGGCCGACGCCTTCCGGCGCCCGGCTCTACCGCACCGGCGACCGGGCGCGGTGGCGGGCCGACGGCTCGGGCACGCTCGACTTCCTCGGTCGCGACGACGACCAGGTCAAGGTGCGCGGCGTGCGCATCGAGCTGGGCGAGGTCGCCGCGGCGCTCGCGGACGCCGCGGGCGTGCGCCAGGCCGTGGTCGTCGACGACCGCTCCGGCGACGTCGTGCGTCTCGTCGGCTACGTGACGCCCGACGACGGCGAGGTCGACCCCGCCGCGGTCCGCGCCCACGCCGCGACCCGCCTGCCCGAGCACATGGTCCCGGCGCTGGTGATGATGCTCGACGGTCCCGTGCCGCTGACCCCGAACGGCAAGCTCGACCGCCGCGCCCTCCCCGCTCCCGACCTCGCGGCGATGGTATCGACCGACGACGGTCCCCTCGACGACGACGAGCGCCGGCTCGCCGCCCTGGTCGGCGAGGTGCTGGGCCTGCCCGCCGGAGCCGGTGCCGGCGACGACTTCTTCGCCCTCGGCGGGCACTCGATGGCCGCGATGCGCCTGCTCGCCCGGGTCCGCGCCGCGTTCGGGCGCGAGCTCGCGGTGCGCGACGTCTTCGAGGCGCCCACCGTGCGGGCGCTCGCCAGGCGGGTCACCGACGCCCCCCGGGCGCGCCCGGCACTCGTCCCGGCCGGGGAGCACCCGACCGAGGGCCCGGTCGCGCCCTCGCAGCGCTGGCGCCTGAGCCGCGGCCTCACCCCGCGGCCCGACCACACGCTCACCCTGGCCGGACCGTTCGACCCCGACACGCTGGACGCGGCGCTCGACGACGTCGTCGCCCGCCACGCGCCCCTGCGCACCGTCTTCTCCGCCGACGGCACCACCCGGTACGTGCGCGCCCGGGGCCCGGCCGTGACGCGGGAGGAGGCGAGCCCGGAGGAGCTCGCGGCCCGACCGTTCGACCTCACCGACGAGCCGGCGTTCCGCGCCCACCTCGTCGACTCCGGCGCGCTCGTGCTGGTCATGGGCCACGTGACGGTCGACGAGTGGTCGGTGGTGCCGCTGCTGCGCGACCTGGCCACCGCCTACGCCGCACGCCGCGACGACCGGGCCCCGGACTGGCGACCCCTGGCGGTGACCTACGACGACTACGCCCGCTGGGCGGCCACTCTGCCGGGGGCCGACGACGGGCCCGACCCGTCGCTCGCCGGGCTACCGACCGGGCTCGGCCTCGCCGCGGGGGACCCCCGCGACGACCGGGCCGCGACGCTCACGACCACGATCCCGGCCGAGGACCGGCGTCGCCTCGACGCACTGGCCCGCCGGCACGGGGCGAGCCTGCTGATGGTCCTGCAGGCGGCCCTGGCCACGGGCCTGCGCGCGGCCGGGGCGGGCACCGACCTGCCGCTGGTCGGGCACGCCTCGGGACGCACCGAACCCGCCCTCGACGACCTGGTCGGCGGTGTCTCCGACCTCGTCGTCCTGCGCACCGACCTGTCGGGCGACCCCTCCCCGGACGCGCTCGTCGACCGGGTGCGTGCGGCCGATCTGGCCGCGTTCGCCCGCGCGGAGGTCCCCTTCGTCGACGTCGCGGCGCTCACGGGGCTGACCCGCCCGCCGGTGGTGCTCGTCCAGCACGAGGAGCCGACGCTGGAGCGGGAGGAGTCGGTCCTCGGCGCCCTGGACGCGGCGGCGAGCGGTCACGTCGACGCCGACCTGACGCTGTCCTTCGCCGAGTCGGCGCCGGGGCGCCCGCTGGCCCTCGAACTGACCCACCGGCTCGCGGCTTGGTCCCCGGAGGCCGCCCGAACCCTGCTCGACGGGCTCGCGGGCTACGCCCGATGAGCCCGGCGGGCGCGCCCGCCACCACCGACGTGAGGAGACCGGAGTGCGCATCGTCCTGTTCGGCTACCAGAAATGGGGCGCCCGGCTGCTCGCCGCGCTGCTCGACTCCCGCCACGAGGTGGTGCTGACCGTTAGCCACCCCGAGGAGGGCGAGTGGGCGCCGGCGATCTTCGAGGAGTCGATGGGCGACCTCGCGCGCGCCCACGACATCCCGGTGCTCTACCGCGAGAAGGCCGTCGACGCGGAGCTCGTCACCGCGATCAAGGAGGCCGACGCCGAGATCGGCCTGGCCTGCAACTGGCGCACCTGGATCTCCCCGGAGGTGTTCTCGGCGCCGACCCGCGGGACGGTCAACACCCACGACTCGCTGCTGCCCACCTACGCCGGGTTCTCCCCGCTGAACTGGGCGCTGATCAACGGCGAGAGCCAGGTCGGGATCACCGCGCACTGGATGGACGCCGAGCTCGACCGCGGCGACATCATCACCCAGCGCACCGTCCCGGTGACCCCGACCGACACCACCGAGGACCTCTTCCACCGCACCGTGGAGCTGTTCGGCCCGCTCTCGCTCGAGGCGTTCGACCGCATCGAGCACGGCCCCCACGACTGGCTGCGCCAGGACCCCGAGCACGCGACGTTCTTCCACAAGCGCGCCGACCCCGACAACCGGATCCCGTGGGAGCGGTCGGCCCGTGACCTCGTCAACCTCGTGCGCGCCCAGACGGGCCCCTACCCGAACGCCTGGTGCCGGCACGAGGGCCGGCGGCTGCGGGTGCTGGAGGCGTCGGTGTCGAAGGACCGTTGCGGGGGCAGCAACGGCCGCGTCTTCGCGCGCGAGGGCACCGGGGTGATCGTCGTCGCCGGGCCGGAGGCGTGGCGGGGGCGCCAGTACGGCCTGGTCCTGCAGCGTGTGAAGGACGACCAGGACGTCGAGCACGTGGCGGGTGACTACTTCCGCCGCATGGGGGACTACCTCACGTGAGCGTCCCTGATCACCGCGCGTCCCACAGCGCGGCGTAGCGGCCCCCGGCGGCGAGGAGCTCGTCGTGGGTGCCCTGCTCCACGACGAGGCCGGCGTCGAGCACGACGATGCGGTCGGCGCGGGCGGCCTGGGTGAGGCGGTGGGCGACCACGAGGGCGGTGCGCCCGGCGAGGGCCCGCGCGGCGGCGTCCTCGAGGACCCGCGCGCCGGCGCTGCCGGCCTCCGCGGTGGCCTCGTCGAGCACGGCGATCGGGGGATCGGCGAGGACGAGGCGGGCGAGGGCGAGCTGCTGGGCCTGCGCGGGGGTCAGGGCGTGGCCGCCGGCGCCGACGACAGTCGCCGTCCCGGCGGGCAGCGCGTCGACCCAGACGTCGGCCCCGACCCGCTCGAGCGCGGTCGCGAGCTCGGCGTCGGTGGCGTCCGGGTCGGCCAGGCGCAGGTCGTCGGCGAGGGTCCCGGCGAACACGTGCACCTCCTGGGTGATCAGCCCGACGCGTCCCGCGCACACCGAGCCCGCCGTCGGCCGGTGCACGCCCGCCACGAGCGCGGCCAGCGTCGTCTTGCCCGCGCCGCTCGCCCCGACGAGGGCGACGTGTCGCCCCGGGGCGACGTCGAGATCCACCCCGCGCAGCACCTCGTGCCCGTCGACGTAGGCGAAGTGTGCGTCGCGCACACGGATCGCGGCGTCCTCCCCCGGCTCGTCCGGGGCGCGGGTCCCGAGGTCCGCCACCCCGACCACGCGGGCCAGGCTCGCGCCCGCCGACTGCACGGTGTCGAGCAGGAACAGGACCTCGTTGATCGGGCTGAACAGGGCGGTGACGTAGAGCGCGGCGGCACCGGCCGTCCCGATCGAGATCGCGTCGGCCGCGAGCAGACCGAACCCGACGGCGAGGACGCCCGCGAGGCCCAGGTACTCGGCGAGGTTGAGCCGGGCGAAGAACCCGGTCTGCATCCACACGACCCGGCGGGCGAGGTCGAACACCTCGTCGGCGCGGGCGCGCACCCGGGCGGCGTGGTCGTCGTGCAGGCGCAGCGCGCGCACGGTCGCCGCGCCGCCGAGGCTGTCGAGCAGCTGTTGCTGCTGCGCGCCGCCGGCCACCCGGGCGGCGCGGTAGACGGGGGTGGAGCGCCGCAGGTACCACCGCGCGGTGAGCACCTGGACGGGCACCGCGAGCAGCGCCGCGAGCAGCAGGCGCCCGTCCAGCACCGCCAGCCCGACGAGGGTCAGCGCGATGACCAGCCCACCGCGGACGACGGCGGGCACGGCGTCCCGGACGGCCTCGCCCACGAGGCCGAGGTCGGCGCCGACGCGGGCGGTGAGGTCGCCGGCGCCCGCCCGCTCCAGGCGGGCGAGGCGCAGGTGCAGGGCGCGGTCGACGAAGCGCTCGCGCAGGTCGGCGAGCAGCCCCTCGCCCGCGCGCGCCACCAGCGCGACCCCGACGAGCGCGAGCAGCCCCTGCCCGAGCGCCGCGGCGACGAGGCCCAGGACGGGTCCGGTGACCGCGTCGGCACCCCGCCGCTGGGCCACGACGTCGATGATGCGCCCGAGCAGCGGGGCGGTGAGCATGCTCGCGCCGGCCGCCCCCAGCAGCGCCACGAGGCCGGCGACGACCGCGGCGCGGCGGGCGCGCAACAGCTTCGCGAGTACCGCGCGCACCCGGTCGGCGCCGGCGACGGGCAGCAGGTCCCGGGCGGGCGCGGCCAGGCCGTCACCGCTCACTCCCGTACCGCCGTCCGGTAGGCGTCGTCGCCGGCGAGCAGCGCCGCGTGCGTCCCCTCGACGACGACGCAGCGGGCATCGAGGAGCACGACGCGGTCGGTGACGGCGAGCAGGGTGGCGCTGGTGGTCACGAGCACCGTCGTCCGCCCGGCGCGCAGGGCACGCAGGCCCTCGGCGATCCCGGCCTCGGTGACCGTGTCGACGGCGGTCGTCGGGTCGTGCAGCACGAGCACCGGGGGGTCGGTGGCCAGGGCGCGCGCCAGGACGAGGCGCTGGCGTTGCCCACCGGAGAGGGCGCGTCCCTGGTCGCCGACCTCGGAGGCGGCGCCGTCGGGCAGGGCGCCGGCCACCTGGTCGGCGCGGGCCGCAGCCAGGACGCGTGGCAGGTGCACCGACGGGGACGCCGCCGCGGCCACGTTCTCGGCGACGGTGCCGGCGAACAGGTCGGCGTCGTGGGCGGCGACCAGGACGCGGCGCCGGGCCTCCTGCGGGTCGAGGGTCGCCAGGTCGGTGTCGCCGAGGGCCACCGATCCGGCGTCGGGGTCGATCTCGCGGGCCAGGCAGCGGACGAGCGCGCGGGCGACCCCCGGATCGGGGGCCACGACGCCGAGCACCTCGCCGTCCCCGACGCGGAACCCCAGCCCGTCGAGGACGTCGTGGCGCAGCCCCGTCACGACGAGCGCACCCGCGTCGTCCCGCACAGCATGCGGCGCGCCGGGACCCACGGCGTGCGGGCTGCGCAGGAGCTCGGCGAGCCGCGCCGAGGACGCCCGCCCCTGTGCGAGCCGCCCCCCGGCCCACCCGGCGATCTGCAGCGGGGTGACCAGGAACTGCGCGAGGCCGACCGCGGAGACGAGCTCGCCGACCGTGATCGCACCGTCCGCGGCCAGCCGCCCGCCGACCAGCGCGACGAGGGCGAGGAACAGCCCGTTGGCCGCCAGCACCGCACCCTGGTAGCCGGCCTGGGCCCGGGTGGCGCTGAGCGTGGCCGCCAGCGCGCCCCGGCTCGCGGCGACGTAGCGGCGGACCGCGGCGTCCTCGGCGCGCAGGCCCTTGAGGACCCGCAGGCCCGCGACGAGGTCGGCGGCGACCCCCGAAGCCGCGGCGGCGCGCTCCTGTTCGGGGCCACTGCGGCGCTCCAGGGGACGGCCGAGCAGGTGGACCGCGGCGAGCAGCACCGGTGTCCCGAGCAGGACGAGCAGGCCCAGCGGCCACGAGATGGTCAGCAGGGCGACCGCGGTGACGACCATCGCGGCCACGGCGGCGATCCCGAGCGGCAGCGCGGCGGCGACGGCGGCCGTCCGTCCCGCGTCGGTCGTCGCGATCCCGACCAGGCCACCGGGCAGCCGGCCCGCCTCGGCCCCGCCGCGCGGGTGCAGCACCCGGGTGGCGACGCGCAGCCGCAGCGCCCGGTCGACGTGCGCCTCGGCGACGAAGGCCCGGCGGGCGCCGAGCCGGTAGCAGGTCGACAGCACGGCGAAGTCCACCGCGAGCACCGCGAGCCACAGCAGGAGGGCGCGCGGGTCGTCGGGTGCGAGGGCCCGGTCGACGACGACGCCGACCAGCAGCGGCACGAGCGCCTCGCCGGCCTGGTGCCCGCAGAACAGCAGGGACGCGAGCAGGACCGCCCGCCGCCGGTCCCCCAGGGAGGTGACCAGCGGCGAGCGGTCGGCGCTCACCGGCGCGATCTCACTGGCCGGGCTGGGACAGGGCCCGGGCCAGCGGCGGGACCATCTGGTCCAGGGCGTAGGGCAGGCTCAGCGGGCTGGAGAAGCCCAGCGCACCGGCGAACGGCGACGCCTCGTCGCCGAGGTAGGCGACGCGGCCCTGCTTGACCGCGTTGAGGTTCGCGAACACCGGGTTGGCCAGCGCCTGCGGCTCGTTCACCCCGACCACGGCGATCGCCTGCTGGTCGAGGCGCGTGAGCTGCTCGCTCGAGAGCGTCTCGGTGGTCGGCGGGACCGCGAAGCCGAGCCCGGTGAACGCCTGGGAGCGCAGGTCGTCGGCCCCGAGGGGGTAGAACTCGTTCTCCGAGACGAGGGCGATGGCCAGGTTCCTGCCGGCGAACTGCGGGTTCGCGGCGCGCGCGTCGGAGAAGCGGCGCTCGACGTCGGCGACGACCTGCTCGCCCCGCTCCGGCACCCCGAGGGCCCGCGCGGTGGTCCGGGTCTGCTCCTGCCACGGGGCCGCGGTGTTGCCCTCGGTCGGCTGGGGCACGGTGGGCGCGATCTGGGTCAGCCGGTCGTAGGTGGCGCGGTCCATCTGCGAGTAGATGCCGAGGATCAGGTCCGACTGCAGCGACGCGACCTTCTCGATGTCGATCTCGTTGCCGCCGACCAGCTCGGGGCGGGCGCCGCCCAGGGCCTGCTGCGCCCAGGGCCGCGTCGTCTCGTCGAAGGAGCCGATGAAGTCGCGGACGCCGACCGGCACGGTGCCCAGGGCGAGGGCGAAGTCGGCGTCGTTGTAGCCGACCGTCACCACCCGGGCGGGACGGTCGGGGATCGTCGTCGTCCCGAAGGCGTGGTTGATCGTCACGGGGAAGCCGGGGGCGGCGGGAGCCCCGGAGCCCGCCTCCTCGCCGCCGCCGCACCCGACGAGGACGAGGCCGAGGACCGCCAGCAGAGCCGTCAGGCCCGTGGCGAGGCGCCCGGCCGGTCGGGTGGGGCGTGGGACCGCAGAGGGCATGGAGCTTCTCCGAACGTACGTCGACGGACAGGTCGGAAGGTGAGGCTCACCTAATTCGGACAGAAGGTCAACAGTCGGTGGCGGAGGTGGGACTCACCTCGCCGAGGAGGTCGCCTCCACCACGTCCGGCGCCTCGGAGGGGACGGCGACCGGGCTGTCGTCGCGGTGGCGACGTCCGATCGGGACGACCATCGGGGTGCCCGCGACCGGGTCGGGGACGACGCGGGCCTCGAGACCGAAGACGTCGCGCATGGTCGCCTCGGTGAGGACCTCGCGCGGCGGGCCCGCGGCGACGATGCAACCCTCGCGGACCGCGACCAGACGGTCGGCGTAGCGGGCGGCGAGGTTGAGGTCGTGCAGCACCATCACCACGGTGCGGCCGCGCTCGCGGTGCAGGCGCTCGACGAGGTCGAGGACGTCGACCTGGTGGGCGAGGTCGAGGAACGTCGTCGGTTCGTCGAGCAACAGCACCTCGGTGCCCTGGGCGAGCGCCATCGAGATCCACACCCGCTGGCGCTGACCGCCGGAGAGGGTCTCGAGGGCACGGTCGGCGAAACCCTCCATCCCGGTCCACGACAGCGCCTCGGCCACCGCGCGCTCGTCCTCGCTCGACCACTGCCGGAACCAGCGCTGGTGGGGGTGGCGGCCACGGGTGACGAGGTCGCCGACGGTGATGCCCTCGGGAGCCGTGGGGTTCTGCGGCAGCACGCCCAGCACCGTGGCGACGTCGCGTGAGGACATCGCGTCGATGCGGGTCCCGTCGAGCATCACGTGGCCGTGGCGCGGCGAGAGCAGCCGCGCCATCGTGCGCAGGAGCGTCGACTTCCCGCAGCCGTTGGGACCGATGACGGCGGTCACGGTGCCGTCGTGGACGTCGAGGTCCAGGCCGGTCTCGCCGCCCAGCACGACGTGCTCGCCGTAGCCGACGCGCAGTTCGTGGGCGCGCAGGCGGACGCCGGACGGGGTGTCGCCGGGTGTGCTCACGCGGAGGCCTTCCTCGTACGGCGGACCAGGAGGTAGAGCAGGTAGGGCGCGCCGATCACGACGGTGACAACGCCGACCGGGACCTCGCCGCCGAGGACCGTGCGCGCCACGAGGTCGCCGGCCACCACGAGCAGGGCGCCGTAGACCGCGGACGCGATCAGGGGCGGGCGCGAGCCCCCGGTGAGGCGGAGGCAGACCTGCGGGACGACGAGC
Organism: uncultured Actinomycetota bacterium; assembly: GCA_963785135.1. GTDB lineage: Bacteria > Actinomycetota > Actinomycetes > Mycobacteriales > Pseudonocardiaceae > Actinomycetospora. The sequence goes on along the minus strand of CAWATV010000012.1, from coordinate 593,989 downwards.
GCGACGAAGCGGATCGGGCCGGCGGCGGCCGTCGCGACCGCGGCCAGGACCACGGCGATCCCGATCAACATCCCGCGCGACCGGTCGACGCGCACCCCGAGGCCCCGGGCGGTGTCGTCGCCGAGGTCGAGGGCTCCGAGACGGAAGGCGAGCACCAGGGCCAGCGGGAGCCCGACCGCGAGCACGATCGCCACCGGGGTGACGTGCTCCCAGCCGCGGGCGTTGAGCGAGCCGCGCAACCAGAGCAGGACCTGGCCGGCCTGCTGGACGTCGGCGACGACGAGCAGCCAGGAGGTCAGCGAGATCCCGGCGGCGCTGATCCCGATGCCGACGAGGATGAGCCGGAACGCGTCGAGACCGTCCCGGTAGGCCAGCACGTAGACGAGGGCGGCGGTGGCCAGGCCACCGGCCAGCGCCGCCAGCGGGAGGCCGACCGAGGCGAGCAGGCCCACCGCGGTGCCGCCGCTGCCCACGAGCACGATCGTCGCCATCGCCGCGACCGACGCCCCGTCGGTGACGCCCAGGAGGTCGGGGCTGGCCAGCGGGTTCCGGGCGACGCTCTGGGTGAGCGCGCCGGCCACCCCGAGCGCGGCCCCGACCACGGCGCCGGTGAGGGTGCGCGGCAACCGCAGCTGCACGATCACGAACTGTTCGCTGCGCGAGCCGCCGCCCCCGAGCACGCGCAGCACGTCGGGCACCGAGATCGGGTACTCGCCGCGCCCGACGCTCATCGCCCCCAGCACGACGAGCGCCACCGTGCCGACCAGCACGATCAGGGCCGGGCGCGGACGCCAGACCCCCGACATCGGCCCCATCCGCAGTGGCCGGCGGCCGGCGACGACCTCCTCGCCGACCGGGGCCCGTGTCCCCGTCCCGGCGCTCACAGCCGCACCAGCCGACGGCGGCGCACGAGCGCGATGAAGAACGGGGCGCCGACCACGCCGAGGACGATCCCGACCTGCAGCTCGCCCGGGCGCACGACCACGCGACCCACGACGTCGGCGGCGAGGACGAGCGCGGCGCCGACGATCCCGGACAGCGGGAGGAGCCAGCGGTGGTCCGGCCCGGCCAGCGAGCGCACCACGTGCGGGGCGACCAGGCCGACGAAACCGATCGGGCCGCTGACCGCGACGGCGGCGCCGGTGAGCAGGGTGATCGCGACGATCCCGAGGATCCGGGCCCGCATCACGTTCTGACCCAGGCCGCGGGCGATGTCCTCGCCGAGCGCCAGCACGTTGAGCGCAGCGGCGTTCGCCGCCGCCAGGAGCAGCCCGACCACCACGAAGGGCAGGATCTGCACCGTGAGGACGAGGCCGCGGTCGTCGAGCGCGCCCGCCGACCAGAAGCGGTAGGCGTCGAGGGAGTTGCCGTCGCCGAGGACGATCGCCGAGGTGAGGGCGATGAGCAGTTCGGACACGGCGAGCCCGGCGAGGGCGAGCGTCACCGGGGTCGGCCCGCCGCGCCCCGCGGAGCCGAGCAGGAACACCGCGACGCTGGCCAGCGCGGCCCCGGCGAAGGCGAACCACACGTAGCCGAACACGCCGGTGACACCGAACAGGGTCGTCGCGAGCACGACCATGAACCCGGCGCCGCCGCTGATCCCGAGCAGGGCGGGATCGGCGAGCGGGTTGCGCGTGTGGCCCTGCATGAGCGCGCCCGCGGTGCCCAGCGCGGCCCCGACCAGCAGGCCGAGCAGCGTGCGGGGGACGCGCAGCTCGCGGACGACGATGTCGCTGGGCGCGCCGCTGGGCGCGGTCAGCGCCGCCCAGACCTGCCCCGGCGTGGTCGGCGCGGCGCCCACGGCCACGCTGAGGACCACGACGACGAGCACGGCGAGGAGCCCGGCGCCGAGCATGACGACCGGGCGGGCGCGCCGCGACCGGCGGTCCCGAGCTGCCGACGTCCGCGGCACGACGCCTGCCGCTGACCCCACGCTGCACCTCCTCGGCCGCCCCGGGCGTTAGGTCAGGCGAACCTAACATTTCGGGGGCCGGGGAGGTCATCCGCGCAGTGGCGAGAGGCACCCCCCGCCCTCACACGTCGACCAGGACGATGCCGACGGCGACGACGGCCGCGGCGATGATGCGGCTCCGGCCGAAGCGCTCCCCCAGGAAGAGCGACCCGATGACCGCTCCGATGACGATGCTGCTCTCGCGCAGTGCCGCGACCGCGGCGGTGGCCCCGCTGGTCTGGGCGACGAGCACGAGCCCGTAGGCCACCAGGGACACGACCCCGCCACCGAGACCGACGGCCAGCACCGGACGCACCTGGGCTCCGAGGGCCCGGCCGCGGCGCGCGAGGGCGACGGCGGGCATCACCGGACCCTGGAGCAGGAACAACCAGACCGCGTAGATCGGCACGGGGGTCGTGGCGACGGCGGCCGCGTCGACGACGGTGTAGCCGGCGATGCTGATCCCCGTGGCCAGCGCGGCACCCAGCGCCGGGAGCGAGGAGCGCGACGGGCGGCCGCCGTCGAGGGCCAGGCTGATCAGCCCCAGGGAGATCACCAGGATGCCGAGCAGCTGCAGCGCCGGCAGCCGGTGGCCCGAGACCACCTCGATCACGACGACCGTCAACGGGGCGCTCCCGCGGGCCACGGGATAGACCTGGCTGAAGTCCCCGAGCTCGTAGCTCGCCCAGAGCAGGAGCATGTAGATCGCGTGGACGGCGGCCGACGCGAGGATGTACGGCCACGCCGCCGCGGGCGGCAGCCCGACGACGACCGCCCCGACGCCGGAGACGAGGGTGTAGGCCACCCCGATGAGGGCGAAACCGACGAGACGGTCCGCGATCCCGTGGGCGAGGGCGTTCCACACCGCGTGCAGCACCGCGGCGACCAGGGTGATCGCGACGGCGCCGGCCGGGATGGCGGAGTGCGTGACGGACTCCTCGGCGTCAGACCACGTGCCGGCGGTCGAGGACGCGCTCCACCGCGCTCACCGGTCGGCGAGGTAGCGGTCGCGGATCTCGCGCTTCACCAGCTTCCCGGTCTCGGTGCGCGGGAGCTCGTCGACGAAGTCCACCGCCCGCGGCGCCTTGTAGTGCGCGATCCGCGCGCGGACGAAGTCGATGATCTCCTGGCCGAGCTCGTCCCCCGCGTCGACGCCGGCAGCGGGCCGCACGACGGCGCGCACGACCTCACCCATCTCCTCGTCCGGCACCCCGACGACGGCGACGTCGTCGATGGCCGGGTGGAGGGCCAGCACGCTCTCGATCTCCGCGGGGTAGATGTTCACGCCACCCGAGATGATCAGGAACGACCTGCGGTCGGTGAGGAACAGGAAGTCGTCGGCGTCGAGGTACCCCATGTCGCCGACCGTCGTCCAGGCATCGTTCACCGGGTGCTGCGCGGCCAGGGTCTTCTCCGGGTCGTTGTGGTAGCTGAAGGGCAGGGCCTCGCGCTCGAAGTAGACCGTGCCGATCTCGTCGACGCCCAGCTCGTGGCCGTCGTCGGCACAGATGCGGATGACGCCCATGATCGCTTCCCCGACCGAGCCCGGCTTCGTCAGCCAGGTCTCGCTGTCGATCATCGTCATGCCGTTCGCCTCGGTGCCTGCGTAGTACTCCACCAGCACCGGGCCCCACCAGTCGATCATCTTCTGCTTGACCTCGACCGGGCACGGCGCGGCGGCGTGCACCGCGGCGCGCAGGCTGGAGACGTCGTAGGCGCTCCGGACCTCCTCGGGCAGCTTGAGCATCCGCACGAACATCGTCGGCACGAACTGTCCGTGCGTGATGCCGTACCCGGCGATCGCGGCGAGGGTCGCCTCGGCGTCGAAGCGCGGCATCATCACGACGGTGCCGCCGTTCGCGATGATCGCGCCGCACCAGCGCAGCGGCGCGGCGTGGTAGATCGGCGCCGGCGACAGGTAGACCGTGTCGGTGTCGACCCCGAACATCCGGACCAGCCCGAACACCGGGTCGGCGCCCTCGCCGACCTGCACCGCGGGCAGGGGCGGGCGCACGCCCTTGGGGCGCCCGGTGGTGCCCGACGAGTACAGCATCGGCGCGCCCGCGGGCTCGTCGTCGAGCGGCTCGCCCGACACCCCGGCGAGCGCCTCCTCGTAGTCGTCGTGCCCGGCGAGCGCCCCGTCGAACACCAGCCGACGGGTGACCCCGGGTGTCCTGTCCTGCACCGCGGCGGCCAGCTCGCCCTTCTCCGCGGAGACGATCAGCACCGCGGCGCCGGAGTCGTCGACGATGTAGGCGACCTCGTCGGGCACGAGGCGGTGGTTGACCGCCGTGACGTAGAGCCCGGAGCGCAGCGCCGCCCAGTACACCTCGAGGGCCCGCAGGCTGTTGCCCGACAGCAGCGCGACGACGTCACCACGGGTGAGCCCGGCGTCGGCGAGCACCCGCGCGAGCCGGGTCGAGCGCTCGTCGAGCTGGGCGTAGGTCAGCGAGTCGTCGGTGCCGACCATCACCGCGGCGAGCTTGTCGGGGTCGGTCAGGGCGTGCGTGCGGGGATACATCGTCGTCTCCAGGCGCCGGCGTGCGCTCGGGTCGCACGGTGCTCGGGAGATTAGGGACCGTGGCGTCGGACGGCCAGCACCCTCGGGTGCCGGTCAGCTCTCCTCGTAGAGGGCCTCGAAGGTGTCGCGGTGGTTGTCGTGGACGATCTGGCGCTTCACCTTCATCGTCGACGTGAGCTCGCCCTGATCGGTGGAGAGGCTCCGCGACAGGATCGCGAAGTTCTTGACCTGCTCGATCCGGGCGAAGTTCTCGTTGGCCGCCTCGATCGCCTCGGAGATCTCCGACCGGACGGCCTCGGAGTCGGCCATCGTCCCGACATCGGCCTCGACCCCGGTCTGCTCGGCCAGCGCCGAGAGCTCGTCGGCGTCGAGGCTCACGAGGGCGACCAGGTAGTTCTTGTCGTCGCCGTAGAGCACCGCGTGCTCGATCCACCGGCTCTGGGCGATCTCGTTCTCGATCCGGGCCGCCGGGATGTTCTTGCCGCTGGAGGTGACGATGATGTCCTTGGTCCGACCGGTGATGGTCAGGAAGCCGTCGTCGTCGAAGGAGCCGACGTCCCCGGTGTGGAACCAGCCGTCGTCGTCGACGGCCTCCCGGGTCTCCTCGGGCATCTTGTAGTAGCCGGCGAACACGCCCGGCCCGCGGACGAGGACCTCGGCGCCGGGATCGGTGGCCTCGTCGTCGCCCCCGTTCTCGTCGTCGCCGTCCTCGGTGTCGTCGCGGTCGGCGAGCCGGACCTCGGTGTTCGGGGCGGGCGGTCCCTGGGTGCCGAAGCGGAACGCGTCGGGGCGGTTGATGGCACCGACCGCCGACGTCTCGGTGAGGCCGTACCCCTCGAGCACCAGGACGCCGCAGGCGTCGAAGAACTCGAGCAGCTCCGTGGCCACCGGGGCCGCGCCGACCAGAGCGAGACGCACCCGGCCGCCGAGGATTTGACGGACCCGCTCGAACAGGACGCGATCGGCGAGCTCGTGTCCGGCGCGCTGCACGACGCCGACCCGGCCGCCACGGCGTTCGGTCCTGCGGACCTCGCGGCCGGTCCGCACCGCGGTGTCCATCACCTTCCCGCCGACCGAGCCGGCCTGCTCGTAGGCCTTGTTGTAGATCTTCTCGAAGATCCGTGGGACGGCCGCGAGGTGGGTGGGCGCCAGGGCGGAGAGGTCGTCGAGCATCCGGTCCATGTCCTGCTGCCAGAACCCGATCGTGGCCCCGGTGTCGACGGCCAGGAGCTCCACGAGCCGGGTGAGCACGTGGGCGAGCGGGAGGAAGGCGTAGAACAGCGGGTCGTCGCCGAGGTCGACGATCTGCTCGAGGTTGTCCAGGCCCGCCGACATGTTCCGGTGGGTGATCATGCAGCCCTTGGGCGGCCCGGTGGTCCCGGAGGTGTAGACGAGGCTGAAGAGGTCGTCGGGCGACACCTGCTCGGCGCGGCGGGCGAGCTCGTCGGTGTCGGCTCCCTCGCCGCGCTCGCGCAGATCGTCGAGGCCGAGCGCACCACCGTCGTCGTCGGAGGTGGCGTCGAACACCACGGTGTGCTTCAGGCCCGGCAGCTCGCCGCGCACCTGCTCGACCTTCGCCAGCGTGTCCGGGGTGTCGCAGAAGACCAGCGCGGCCTCGGAGTTGTCGAGGATGTGGCGGGCCTCCTCGGCGGAGCTCGAGTGGTAGATCGTGGCCACCACGAGCCCGGCGCGGATGGCGGCGAGGTCGGCCAGGACCCACTCCCGACGGGTGTCGGCGTAGATCGCCACGACGTCGCCGCGCTCCAGACCGAGCCCCGCCAGCCCGGCGGCGAGGCGCGCCACGTCCCGGCCCAGGTCCGGGTAGGACATGTCGGTCCACCCGTCCGCGGTCGGGTAGCGGAACGCGACCCCGTCGGCACGGTCGATCGCCCCCTGCAACCGGGTGATCATGTTGGCGTCGTCGGTGCTCTGCCCGTCCGTCGTCGATCCCGTCATGATCACGGCCCTCTCCCGCGGGTCGGCACCCGCCTCTGGTCCCCGACGACGGTGTGGTCGGGCCGCACGGTCGTGCGCACGCCCTACCCGGTCGGGCCGTGATCCATTCCGAGGCTCACGCGGTTCAGGTGAGCGTCGTGACCCCGTCGTACTCGCCGACCGGCGCGTCGCCGACGGCGACGTACTCCAGGAGCAGCAGTCCGGCGGTCGTGTGCTCCTGGTCCACGAGCTCGAGGCCGACGGGTGGGCTCGGGTGGGTGAACAGGCGCCGGCCCGCGCCGACGACGGTGGGGGCGAGCACCAGCCGGAGGGTGTCGACGAGCCCGGCCGAGAGCAGCGAGCGGCCCAGGGTGGTGCTCCCGTGAATCTGGAGCTCGCGTCCCGGTCGGGCCTTCAGCGCGCCGATCGTCGCGAGGGGGTCGCCGTGGAGCACGGTGGTCGGGTTCCACTCCGCCGTGACGGGTGTGCTGGTCACGACGTACTTCGGCAGGGCGTTCATGCGTCCGGTGAACGGGTCGTCGGGATCGGTGATCGCGGGCCAGTCCCGCGCGAAGGCGTCGTAGGTGCGTCGCCCGAGGAGCAGCCCGTCGGCGTGGTCGAGCCACTGCGAGACCTTCTGGACGAACACCGCGTCGAGGTAGGGCACGAGCCAGCCGCCGCGCCGGAAACCGTCGCTGGTGTCCTCGGTCGGTGAGCCAGGACCCTGGGTGACGCCGTCGAGGCTGACGAACTGGGTCAGCGTCACCTTCACCGTCGGGCCCCCGTCTCGACGAAGGCGGCCAGTTGCGCGGCGACGCTCCACCAGCCGTCAGCGAACCCGAGTTCCTCGTGCCGGGCGCGGTCGGCCGGGTCGCCGTGGCGGACGACGATGCGGTAGTCGGTCCCGTCGGGGTGCTCGGTGAACGTCACCTCGGCCGTCATCGCGACCGGGGCGGGCGCCGTCGGTCGCCAGGCGCTGTCGATCGCGTTGGTGAACACGAGGCGTTCGAGCTCGTCGACGACGAGGAAGCAGGCGTCGGAGTGCGGCACGAACGCCACGCCGTCCTCGCTCATGCTGGTCACGAGCCCTCCTCCCGGTCGTACCTCGAGCCGCTCCACGCGACATCGCGTCGGCGCGGGGAGCCACCACCGTGCGAAGGCCGAGGGATCGGTCCAGGCGTTCCACACGCTCGCTCGGGGTGCCTTGATGACACGCTCCAGGGCGAGGTCGAGATCGGGGTTCACGTGTGCTCCTCGGTATCGGTGACGAACTGTTCGAGACGGTCGGTGCGCTCGTCCCACACCCGCCGCTGCTCGTCGAGCCAGCGCTCGACCACGGCGAGACGGGCACGGTTGAGCTCGCAGGTGCGGACCCGACCGGACTTGGTGGTGTGGATGAGGTCGTTGGCCTCGAGCGCGCGGACGTGCTTCATGAACGACGGGAGGGTCATCGGGAAGTCGCGGGCGAGGTCGCCGACGCTCGCCGGACCACGGCCCAGCCGCGAGATCACCGCGCGACGGGTCGAGTCGGCGAGCGCGACGAAGACCCCGTCGAGCAGTGCCTCACGCTGTGCCACGCGGCTAAGTATTGTCCGCGCGGATACTTAGCACAAGAGCTAAGTGTTCGCCGGACCGCCGCCGTGCCGCGGGTACTGAGAACGTGCACCCTCCGAGCACTGTGCGACCATGCGACATCGACGCGAACGAGCCGAGATGACGAGCGGCGCCGCAGCTCAGAGCTCCGTCCTGCCCCTCACGGGCGAGCGGACGGTGCCGGGCGTCATGATCGAGAACTACTGGTTCCGGCGCCACGAGGTCGTGTACCGCGCGCTGGTCGACGACGTCCGCGACGCCGTGGTCCTCGACGCCGGGGCCGGCGAGGGGTACGGCGCGGCGATGCTGGCGTCGCCGGCCCGGCGGGTCGTCGCCGTCGAGGGCGATGGGCTCACCGCCGCCCACGCCGCGCGCCGCTACCCGAGGGTCGCCGTGACGCGCGCCGACCTCCAGGCGCTCCCCGTGGCCGACGCGAGCATCGACGTGCTGGTCACCCTGCAGGTCGATCGAGCACCTGCACGACCAGCCGGGCTTCCTCGCCGAGTGCGCCCGGGTGCTGCGCCCGGGCGGGCGGCTGCACTGCGCCACACCGAACCGGCGGACCTTCTCCCCCGGCGCCGGGCCCGACGACACCCCGCTCAACCCGTTCCACACCCGCGAGCTCGACGCCGCCGAACTGGCCGGGCTGGTCGGCGACGCGGGGCTGGACGTGAGCGCGGTCCGGGGCCTGCACCACGGGCCGGCGCTGCGGGAGCGCGACGCGCGCCACGGCGGGCTGGTGGCCGCGCAGGTCGCGCTCGCGCTGTCCGGCGCGCCGTGGCCGGAGTCGCTGGTCGAGGACGTGGCGGCGGTGGGCGTCGACGAGTTCGAGCTGCGCGGCGACGACCTCGACGCGAGCCTCGATCTCCTCGTCACGGCGGTGCGAGCGCCGGTGTGACGTCGGTGTGGCCGAAGTCGTCCCCCTTGAACAACAACGGCTCGTCGAAGTCCTTGGCGAGTGCGTAGGCGAAACAGTCGCCGAGGTTCAGCCCGGCGGGATGGCCGCTGCCCTTCCCGAAGTCGCGGTAGGCCTCGCGGGCGATCCGGGCCTGCGCCTCGGTGAGCGACTCGATGCGCACCCCAGCGGCGCGGAGCAGGACGTCCAGTTGCCGGCTCGCGACCGGGTCGCGGTAGCCGTCCACGACGATTCCGGTCTCCAGGTACGTGGCTGCCGACATGCGGTGCGGGCCGTCCTCCGAGAGCGCGCGTTCGTAGCGGGCGGCGTCGGGTTCCTGACGGACGACAGCGACGACCGCCGACGTGTCGACGATCATGTCGGGAGCCCCGTCCCGTCGTCGTAGAGGAAAGCCGTCGGGTCGACGTCGGGATCGTGCGGTCCGAGTCGGGCCGCCATGTCCGTCGCGATGGCACGCACCGCGGTGAGTCGCGCCTCGTCGACGCCCTCGCGGGTCCGGAGCCGGTGCAGCCGCTCGCGCACCGCCACGGTCACCGCCTCGGTGAGGCTCTCGCCCGTCAGCTCGGCCAGCTCACGGGCAAGGCCGTGGGTCTGGTCATTCTTGATGTTGAGACTCAACGTTCCCCCATGGTGGAACCACCACGGTAGCATGGTGGAATCGCGGCTGGGTAGGTTGAGCCCAGACCACGATCCACGACCCGCCGGGAGGCGAGCACGTGCCCGAGGAACCGGTCGGGACGTTCTGCCTGGTCCTGCACTCGCACCTGCCCTGGCTGCTGCGCCACGGCACGTGGCCGGTCGGCGAGGACTGGCTCTACCAGGCGTGGGCACACTCCTACCTCCCCGTGGTCGAGGTCCTGGAGCGCCTCGCCGACGCCGGGCACCGCGACGTCCTCACCCTCGGCGTGACGCCGGTGCTCGCCGCGCAGCTCGACCACCCGGCGGCGCTCGCGGCGTTCCACACCTGGCTCGCCGACTGGCAGCTGCGCGCCCACGCCGCCACCGACCGCCGCCTCGCCGTGCGGGAGCACCGCGCCGCCGCCCACGCGCTCGCGGTCTTCGAGCGCGACTGGCGCCACGGGTTCTCCCCGGTCCTGCGCCGGCTCGTCGACGACCGCGTCGTCGAGCTGCTCGGCGGTCCGGCCACCCACCCGTTCGGACCGCTGCTGCCCGGGCGCGTGCGCCGCTTCCTGCTCGACGCCGGGCTCACCGACACCGCCCGACGGCTCGGCGCGCGCCCGTCGGGGATCTGGGCGCCGGAATGCGGGTACGCGCCGGGCCTCGAGCACGACTACGCCGCCGCCGGCGTCGAGCGCTTCCTGGTCGACGGCCCCGCGATGCGCGGCGACACGGCGGCCGCACGGCCGGTGGACGGCACCGGCGTCGTCGCCTTCGGCCGCGATCTCGAGGTCACCTACCGGGTGTGGAGCCCGCGCGCGGGCTACCCCGGCGCGCCGGACTACCGCGACTTCCACACCTACGACCACGAGACCGGCCTCAAGCCCGCCCGCGTCACCGGCCGTCGCGTCGCGACCACGGACAAGGCGCCGTGGGACCCCTCGCGCGCCGCCGCAGCCGTGGCGCGCGACGCGGCGGACTTCGTCGGCGTGGTCCGGGCGCGGCTGGCGGATCTGCACGCCCGCGACGGCCGCCCGGGCCTGGTCGTGTCGGCGTTCGACACCGAGCTGTTCGGGCACTGGTGGCACGAGGGGCCGGCGTGGCTCGAAGCGGTGCTGCGCGCACTGCCCGAGGCCGGGGTGCGGGTGACGACGCTGCGCGGCGCGGTCGAGGCCGGTCACGTCGGCGAGCCGATCGTGCTGCCGGCGTCGTCGTGGGGCTCGGGCAAGGACTGGCGGGTGTGGGAGGGCGCCTCGGTGCGCGACATGGTCGCCGACAACGCCGACGTCGCCGACCGCCTCCTGGCCGCCGTGGACGGGGCGGCGCCGACCGCCGGGCGCGACGCGACGCTGGACGCCGTTGCCCGCCAGGCCGCGCTCGCCATCTCCAGCGACTGGGCCTTCATGGTCACCAAGGACTCCGCGGCCCACTACGCGCGCCGCCGCGCCGCCCAGCACCGCGACCGGGTCCGCGAGCTCACCGACCTGCTGCCCGACGGGCGGCACGCCCTCGCCGCCTGTCGGGCTGCGGAGTTCGCGGCCCAGGACGACCTGTTCGGCCACCTCGACGCGCGACGGCTGCGCCGACCCCGGGGATCGCGGACCGCTCGGGAGGGTGCTGCTCGTTACCGGCGAGTAGGGTCGCTCGCCTAGCCAGCGAGGAGGCGCGCGTGCGGGTGCTGATGCTGTCCTGGGAGTACCCACCGGTCGTGGTGGGCGGGCTCGGACGCCACGTGCACGCGCTGGCCACCGCCCTCGCCGCCCAGGGCCACGACGTCGTCCTCGTCTGCCGCCACCCCGCGGGCACCGACGCCGAGACCCACCCCACGACGCTCACCACCGTCGAGGGGGTGCGCGTCCTGCGCGTGGCCGAGGACCCGCCGCATCTCGAGTTCGTCCGCGACCTCGTCGCCTGGACCCTCGGGCTCGGCCACGCGATGGTCCGCAACGCCCTCGAGGTGCTGCGCGGCTGGGCCCCCGACGTGGTCCACGCCCACGACTGGCTCGTCGCGCACGCCGCGATCGCGCTCGCCGACCTCACCGGCGCCCCGCTCGTGGCGACGCTGCACGCCACCGAGGCAGGCCGGCACGGCGGCTGGCTCTCCGGCACGCTCAACCAGCAGGTGCACTCCGTGGAGTGGTGGCTCGCCCGCCGCGCCGACGCCGTCGTCACCTGCTCGCAGGCCATGCGCAGCGAGGTGGCCGGCCTGTTCGACCTCGACGCCGAGGCGATCACCGTCGTCCACAACGGCATCGACCCCCGCGGGTGGGTGCGCCGCCGGTCGGCGCGCCATCCCGTCGAGCGAGGGGCACCCTCGCTCCTGTTCCTCGGGCGCCTGGAGTGGGAGAAGGGCGTCCAGGACCTCGTCGCCGCGCTCCCCGCGGTCCGCCGCGCCCACCCCGGGACGACCCTGACGGTCGCCGGCACCGGGTCGTGCGGCGAGTGGCTCGCCGAGCGCGCCCGCGCCGCCCGGGTGCGCCGCGCGGTGCGGCTGGTCGGGCACGTCGACGACGCCAGCCTGCGCACCCTGATGACCGACGCCGACGCCGTGATCCTGCCCAGCCGCTACGAACCGTTCGGGATCGTCGCCCTCGAGGCCGCCGCCGCCGGCGTGCCCCTCGTGGCGAGCACCGCGGGCGGGCTCGGCGAGGTGGTGCGCGACGGCGAGACCGGCCTGTCGTTCACCCCGGGCGACGCGGCGGGGATCGCGGCCGCCGTCGTGGCCTGCCTCGACGACCCGGGCGCCGCCCGCCGCCGCGCCCGCGCCGCGCGGGCCCGCCTCGACACCGACTTCGCCTGGCCGACGATCGCCGCCGACACCGCCACCCTCTACGCCCGGGTCACGCCCCGCGACCCGATCCCCCTCGGTCGCCCCAAGATCCCCACGGGCAACGCCTTCGGGCGGTGAATCGTCGCCCGTCCCGTGCCATGGGCGACCACCCGCGCCACGACGACGATCCGAGGCCCGCACCCCGGTGGCTCAGGCCTCCTCCACCGCGGCCCGCGTCTTGCGCGCGATGTCGGCGAGGGCGGCGCGGGCCTCGGCGGCATCGGCCCAGTCGGCGACCCGGTCGCGCACGACGCGGGCCGGCGCACCGACGGCGACGGCGAAGTCCGGGATGTCCCCGCGCACCACGGAGTGCGCGCCGAGAACGCAGCCCCGCCCGACACGGGCGCCACGCAGCACCGTGACCTTGGTGCCGATCCACGTGTCGGGGCCGATGCGGACCGGCGACTTCGCGATCCCCTGATCCATGATCGGCGCGTGGATGTCGGCGTAGCGGTGGTCGAAATCGCAGATGTAGATCCAGTCGGCGAGCAGCACCGAGGACCCGAACTCGATGTCGAGGTAGGCGTTGATGGTGTTCTCGTTGCCGAACACCGACTCGTCGCCGATGCGGAGGGAGCCCTCGTGGCAGCGCAGGCGCGTGCGGTCGCCGATGTGCACGAACCGGCCGATCTCCAGGCGCCCGAAGCCCGCGCGCGCCTCGAGGCTCACGCCACGCCCGAGGAACACCAGGCCGTGGAGCAGGATGTGCGGCTTCGTGAGGCGCACGCGCAGCATCCGGGCGTAGCGCACCAGGTAGTACGGCGTCCACGCCCGGTGGCGCACGATCCAGCGCAGCGCCTTCCAGGTGACCAGGCGCGGCTGGCGCGGGTCCGACCTCACGCCCGGGACCCTACGAGCGCCGCAGCGACGGGGTGCGGCGGCGTCACATGTGCGCGCGACAGCGGTCCGCCTCGGGGCGCGCCTCCAGCCGCTCGTCGTCGATGGCCGTCCCGCAGACCACGCAGGTCCCCCACGAGCCGGCGTCCATGCGGGTCAGGGCGGCGTTGATCTGCTCGATCTGCCGCGCGGCGTCGTCGGCGAGGCCGCGGTCCTCCATCTGCGTCTCGACCTCGGTGGCGACGTCCGCCGAACGCTGACCCAGCGAGCCCTCAGTGTCCTCGGAGGGGTCGGGCTCCTCGCGGCGCACCGACCGTCCCAGCTCCTCGAGCCGGTGTCGCTCGTCGATCAGCTGCTCGCGGGCTCGGGTGGTGTCCATGAGGTGGCGGGTGCCCCGTCGTCGGGGTTCACACGCGCTCGGGCGCGCACACGTACGCGTGTGCGCCGTCCCCGACGCGCGCCAGCACCACCGTCACCTCCTCCGGGCCGGCGAGCTTCAGCCGCGGGCGCAGGGCGTTCGGGTCGACGTCGAGACCGCGGACGAGGATCTCGACGCGGCCCACACCACGCGCGCGCAGCGTCGTGCGCAGCGCCTTCTCGGTGTAGCGGCCCTCGTCGAGCACGCGGAACGCGCGGATCCCCGGCGGTGGCGCGTCGCCGGTGAGGTAGGCGAGGTGCGCGTCGAGCTGGCCGAGACCATGGCGCGCCGCGTACTGACGCACCAGCCCGGCGCGGACGACGGCGCCGTCCGGGTCGATGATCCACCCGCCGACCGTGCGGACGTCGCAGCCGTCGTCGTCGGCGTCGGTCACCTGGTACTCGCGATCGCCGCGCGCCGACAGCACCGTCGCCCGCCGCCGCGCCGTCGCGAGGCCCGCCGACCACAGCGCCGCTTCCCGGACCCGCCCGTCGAGGCTCACGATCTCCACCTCGGCCGCCCAGGGCACCAGCGCGGGATCGAGCCCCGGCGCGGTGGACACCACCAGATCCCGGGCGAGCGGGGGGCTTTTGTGACGCCCAGTGTCAGCGTGGCCCCCACGCTGACACGCCTCCACCAGCGCATCCAACGACGGGACGAAGTCGGCGGGACGCCAGAGGCGGCGGCCGGTCGCGGAGCGGCGGGCGGGGTCGGCGAGGAGGACGGCGTCGCGGGTGACGGGCGCGAGGGCGTCGGCGCGGACGAGGGGCACGCCCGGCACGTTGACGGCGGCCATGGCGAGGCGCACGGGGTCGAGGTCGGAACCGAGCACACGGCGCGCCGTGTGACGGAGCGCGTCGAGCTCCGCGCCGACCGAGCAGGTCACGTCGTGGACGTCGCGCCCGGCGAGGCGGCGGGCGCGGTGCGCGGCGACCGGTGCGGCGGTGGCCTGCTCGGCGGCGTCGGCGGTCAGCAGCCAGCCGTCGGGGACGCGCCCGTGCACCCGCGCCTGGAGCAGGGCCGTCTCGAGCACCGGCGCGGCACGGTCGCCGCACCGGGCGCGCAGGACCGACACCGCGCGCAACCGGTCCCCGCCGACCAGCCCGGCTGCCTCGGCGACGGCGTCGCGCCCGGCCGGCGAGGCCAGGAAGGCGACGTCGTCGATCGTGAACGCGTAGCCCAAGGATCCGACTCTAGAGGCTCGCCGGTCCGGCCGGCTTCACCCCGGTGATCAGCGCGTTGTAGAACAGTGCGCGCGGCACGACCCGCGAGAGCACCCGCTCGTCGAGCCAGGAGAGCCGCTGCCAGGTGCGGTAGGCGAACATCGCCCACCCCATCCCGAGCTTCCCGGGTGGGACGGCCGCCTCGAAGGTGCGCACCGGCCAGCCGAACACCGCGGCCGTGAGCTCCTCGGTGGTGACCGCGACGTCGACGGCGCCGGCGGCGAGGGCGAAGCGCTCGAGCCGGCCGGGGTCGAAGGTGTGCTGGTCCACCACGGCCTCGAGGGCGGCGGCGCGGGAGGACTCGTCGAGCTCGGCCTGGGGTCGGCGCCACGCCCGGAGCGGGCGCAGCTTCGTGGCGTTCGTCGTCGCCCACCACGTCGCCTGCCCGAGCCTGCGGGCGTAGCGGTCGCCGAGGCGCGTCGGCTCGCCGGCGAACACGAAGCGCCCGCCCGGCCGGAGCACGCGCAGGATCTCGCGGAACGCCGTGTCGAGGTCGGGGATGTGGTGCAGCACGGCGTGCCCGACGACGAGGTCGACCGACGCGTCGGGCACCGGGATCGTCTCGGCGTCGGCGACACGGCCGTCGACGTCGAGCCCGAGGCCGGCCGCGTTGCGCAGCGCGACCTCGACCATGCCCGGCGACAGGTCGGTCACCGTGCCGCGCTTCGCGACCCCGCCCTGCATGAGGTTGAGCAGGAAGAACCCGGTGCCGCACCCGAGCTCGAGGGCGTGCTCGTAAGCCACGCCGTCCCACGGGGCCGCGGCCCGGAACCGCCCGGTCGCGTAGGTGATGCAGCGCTCGTCGTACGAGATCGACCACTTCTCGTCGTAGGAGCCCGCCTCCCAGTCGTGGTAGAGGACGTTGGCGAGCTTGGGGTCGTCGAAGGCGGCCTCGACCTCGGCCTGGGTCGGGTTCATCGACCGAGGAACTGGGCCTTGCCCGGTCCGTTCTCGACGAACGAGCGCATGCCGATCGTCTGGTCCTCGGTGCCGAAGAGCGCCGCGAAGATCTCCGACTCCAGGTTCAGGCCGGTGCGCAGGTCGGCGTCGAGCCCGCGGTCGATCGCCGCCTTGGCCGCCGCGATCGCCCGCGTCGGACCGTTGACGAACTGCGCGGCCCAGGCGTGCGCGCGGGTGTAGACCTCGTCGGGGGCCACCACCTCGTCGATCATGCCCAGCGCCAGCGCCTCGTCGGCCTTGAGCATCCGTCCGGTGAAGATCACGTCCTTGGCCTTCGCCGGCCCGATCAGCCGCGCCAGGCGCTGCGTCCCGCCGCCGCCGGGGATGATCCCGAGCAGGATCTCCGGCTGGCCGACCTTCGCGTTGTCGCCGGCGATGCGGCGGTCGCAGGACAGGGCGAGCTCGAAGCCGCCACCGAGGGCGTAGCCGGTGATCGCGGCGACGGTCGGCTTGGGGATCGTCGAGACGGCGCCGAAGCCGGACGAGAGCTCGTGGGCGCGCTCAGCCATCTGGGCGTAGGTGAGGTCGGCCATCTCCTTGACGTCGGCGCCGGCCGCGAGGACCTTCTCGCCGCCGTAGACGACCACGGCGCGCACGTCGGCGCGTCCCGCCGCCTCGGCCGCGACCTCGGCCAGCTCCAGGTTGAGCTGCCGGTTGACCGCGTTCATGGGCGGCCGGTCCAGGCGGATGGTGCCGACGCCGCCGTCGACCTCGAGCCGCACGAACTCCGTCACGTCGAGCTCCTGTTCATCTCGGGTGGTCCCCTACGCCGGGCGGACCCTACTGCCGCGGTCCGCTCACGCGCGCCATGCCGTGAACCGGCCCCGCCTGCTCAGCAGCTCCAGCGGCTGGTCGAAGGTGGCCGACAGGTTCTCCGAGGTCATCACGTCGTCGAGCAGGCCCTGGGTCACGACGCGTCCCTCGCGCAGCATCATCACGTGGCTGCAGCCGGGCGGGATCTCCTCGACGTGGTGGGTGACCATCACCGTCGCGGGCCCGTCGGGGTCGGCCGCGAGCTCGGTGAGACCCGCCACCAGGTCCTCGCGCCCACCGAGGTCGAGCCCGGCCGCCGGTTCGTCCAGCAGCAGCAGCTCAGGGTCGGTCATCAGGGCCCGCGCGAGCAGGACCCGCTGGCGCTCCCCGGTCGACAGCGTCCCGTAGGCCCGGTCGGTCAGGGGCGCGGCGCCGAGCACGTCCAGCAGGGCCGCGGCCCGGGAGTCGTCGATCTCGTCGTAGGCCTCCCGCCACGTCCCGAGGACGCCGTAGCTCGCGCTGCGCACGACGTCGGCCACCCGCTCGTCACCCGGGACGCGCCCGGCCAGGCTCGCGCTGGCCAGCCCGATGCGCGGGCGCAGCTCGAAGACGCTGACCCGGCCCATCCGCTCGCCGAGCAGGTCGACGACGCCGGTCGTGGGATGCATCTCAGCGGCGGCCAGGCGCAGCAGGGTGGTCTTGCCCGCACCGTTGGGGCCGAGGACGACCCAGCGCTCGTCGAGCTCGACGGTCCAGTCCACGTCGACCAGCAGGTGGGAGCCCCCACGGCGCACGCCGACGCCGTCCATGCGGATGACGGTGTCCTGGTCGCTCACCCGGCCATCCTGACGGATCACAGCCCGCGACGGGCGACGCCCCACCGCCGGGTGTGGTCCAGCTCCGCTTCGCTCCGTGTCCGCGGTCGGGCACGATCGGGGGATGGCTCCCCCCTCCTCCTCGGCGCTGCGTGGCGCGCACCTGGCCGACGACGTGCTCCACGTCGCCGTCCCGGCGACGGCCACCGCGGAGGGCGTGGAGCTCTGCCTGCTCGACGTCGACGGCACGGGCGAGGACCGCACCGCCCTCGAACGCGGCGAGGACGGCTGGTGGCACGGCGCCGTCCCCGGCGTCACGCCCGGTCGGCACTACGGCCTCCGCGTGCACGGCCCCTGGGACCCGACCCGCGGCGTGCGCACCAACCCGGCGAAGCTGCTGGTCGACCCGTGGGCGCGCCAGGTCGCCGGCGCCGTGACCTCGCTCGACGCCGCCCGCGCGTTCGAGGGCGATCCGTTCTCCGGCGCCCTCAGCACCGTCGATTCGGCCTCCGCCGTCCCGCACGCCGTGGTGCCCGCCCCCGCCGACCCGGTCCGCGGCGTGCGCCCCGTGGTGCCGTGGCCCGACACGGTGATCTACGAGACCCACGTGCGCGACCTCACCATGCGCCACCCCGAGGTGCCCCGGAACCTGCGCGGCACCTACCTCGGCGTCGCCCACCCCGCCGTCGTCGCCCACCTCGTCGACCTCGGGGTGACCACCCTCGAGCTCCTCCCCGTGTTCGCGAGCGCGGACGAACCCGCGCTGCTCGCCCGCGGGCGGGCGAACCACTGGGGCTACTCGACGCTCGCCTACCTCGCCCCGCACGCGCGCTACGCGAGCGTGCCGGGCGCCGAGATCGTCGAGTTCCGCGCCATGGTCGCCGCGCTGCACGACGCCGGGCTCGAGGTCGTGCTCGACGTCGTGTTCAACCACACCTGCGAGGGCGGCGTCGACGGTCCCTCGCTGTCCTGGCGCGGGCTCGACGCCGCCGGCTGGTACGCCCTCGACGCCCGGGGCCACGACGTCGACCTCACGGGCTGCGGCAACACCCTCGACGCCGCGTCGCCTCTGGTCGGCGCGCTGGTGCTCGACTCGCTGCGCCACTGGGTGACCGAGATGGGCGTCGACGGCTTCCGCTTCGACCTCGCCTCCACCCTCGGCCGCCCGCACGGCGGGGCCTTCGACGCGCACGCGGACCTCCTCAACACGATCGCCGCCGACCCCGTGCTCGGCGAGCGTGAAGCTGATCGCCGAGCCCTGGGACGCGACCGGCGAGGGCTACCGCCTCGGTGGCTTCGGCCCGGCCTGGGCGGAGTGGAACGGCCGGTTCCGCGACGGGGTGCGCGACTTCTGGCGCGGCACCGGCCCGCTCAGCGAGATCGTGACCCGGGTCGCCGGCTCGTCGGACCTCTACTGGCCCGCCCGCTCCCCCGCCGCCTCGGTCAACTTCGTCACCGCCCACGACGGCTTCACGCTCGCCGACCTCGTCAGCTACGAGCGCAAGCACAACGAGGGCAACGGCGAGGAGAACCGCGACGGCACCGACGACAACCGCTCGGCCAACCACGGTGTCGAGGGCCCCACGACGGAGCCGTCGATCATCGCCGTCCGCAACCGGCAGCGACGCAACCTGCTCGCGACGCTGCTCCTCTCGGCGGGCACCCCGATGCTGCTCGGAGGCGACGAGCTCGGCCACACGCAGCAGGGCAACAACAACGCCTACTGCCGCGACGACGAGACGTCGTGGCGCTCGTGGTCCTCCCCCGACCTGGTCGCCTTCGTGACCCGCGCCCTCGCCCTGCGCCGCGACACCCCGGCCCTGCGTCGCACCGACTTCTTCTACGGCCGCGCCGACACCGAGGACTCCACCCCCGACATCGCCTGGCTCCACCCGGACGCCCAGGAGCTCAGCGCGGCCGACTTCCACGACCACCGCCCGACCCTGATCGTGCGCATCGACGGCGACCCCGCCCTCCTCCTGGTCCTGCACGCCGGGACCGAGCCCGTCGACGTCGTCCTCCCCGGCGCCTTCGGCGACGTCGCCTGGACGCCCGTCCTCGACGCCGACACCCCCGACGGCGCGCCCCCCTCTCCCATCCCCCACCCCGCCGGCGCCCCCTTCCCCGTCGCCGCCCGGACCTTCCTCGCCCTGCGCGCGACGCCGTCCTGACCCTCCCGATCACAAGATCTGCTCCACGGTGACGACCGACCGCCGATTGGGTCGGATCGGCACCAGTCGTCGCGGATCATGCTCTGCGAGCGTGCGGCGGATCGCGCGAGGAACGCCTCGGGGTCCCCGCCAGTCGTGCCAGGTCACGCGCAGGACGAGTCACCCGCGGGACGAGCGCGTTCTGCCGCTGCGGGTCCCGCGGAAGGACGCGCGCAGATCCCGGTGGTAGGCCCAGCCGTCGACCTCGACGACCACCGCACGGCCGGGAACGCACGTCGCACCACGCCGGCCCCAGCCGGGCAGCACCAGCCGGCGTCCGCGACCCATCCCGTGAGCCCGGCCCGGCCCATCCGCGTGCAGCGACGCCGCTCCGCCTCCGACCGGGCGCCGCCCGCGGCCACGACGAGCAGGGCCGCGCCGCGCGGTCCCCCGCCGCCCTCGCGCGGCGGTACGTCCGCGCGCAGACTGTCCAGGGTGACGCGTCGACGAGCCAGCGCGCGGTCCATGACACGCCGCCGTTGCTGGGGAGGGCGCCGTCGCTCCACGACGTCCGCGCGCGGGTGGTGACCGCCAGGCCCCCGTGCTCGCTGCGGTCGCCGGGGCGACGTCCCGGCGCTCGACCGCCGACCCCACGCGCGGAGCGCACGCGGCGGATCGTCGGCACCGCGGCCTCACCGTCTCGGGCGGCTCGTCGAGCAGCCCCCACCACCAGGCCGCGGCGACGCCGCCGAGCACCGCGTCCGGGCCGAGCCAGAGCGCGTCGCCGCGATCGTGCGCGACGGGGCGTCTCCTCGTGCGCGGCCGCGCGGTAGACCTGGCCCGGCGGCCGCCGGCCCACGTGGCGTGCGTCCGCCGATGGTCGTCGCCGCCCAGGCCGGCCGCTCGCGCCGCCTGCTCCCGGGTGATCACCCCGTCTGGCGCGCCCGCTGGTGGTCCGGACTCGCGCCGCGTCATCCACACCGTCTTCGACGCAGCGGAGCCCGGCGACGTGATCCACCGGACCGCGTTGCCCCGGAGTGATCCACTGCGACTGCTCCGGCAGCCCTGCCGGATACGGCCTGGTCGGAGCATGTTGTGGAGCGCCGCGCCCTACGCCGGGAGCACCACGCGGCCGAGCTCGGCGGGGGCGGCGAGGAGGTCGTGGCGCGGGAGCACGCGGACGGTGTAGCCGAGGACGCCGGCGTGCGGGAGGGCGACGACGGCCTCGAAGCGGTGGGTGCCTTCGTGGCCTGCGCCGATGGGCGTCATCGACTCGACGGTCGACTCGGAGAGCTCGTCCTGGTCGTCCGCGCGGCCCACGACGGCCTGGACGAGGACGTCCTCGGGGGCGAGGCCGCCGAGCTCGACCTCCGCACGCACGGTCATCGGCGCGCCCAGCACGGGGGTGTCCCCGCCGCCGGAGGCGTCGACCTCGGCGACGGTGACCGAGGACCACGCCGCGTCGAGACGCGCACGGTAGGACGCGAGCTCCTTGGCCCCGGCGAAGGCGTCGGAGGTGATGCGCGCGGCCGAGCGGGCGGCGGGGACGTACCACTGCTCGACGTAGTCGGTGACCATCCGCGTGGCCTGCACCTTCGGCGAGAGCGTCGCGAGGGTGTGGCGGACCAGCGCGGTCCAGCGGTCGGGCACGCCGTCGGCGCCGCGGTCGTAGAACAGCGGGGACACCTGGGTGCCGAGCAGGTCGTAGAGGGCGCTGGCCTCGATGTCGTCGCGGCGCTCCGGGTCGTCGACCCCGTCGGCGGTGGGGATCGCCCAGCCGTTGCGACCGTCGTAGAGCTCGTCCCACCAGCCGTCGCGCACCGAGAGGTTCAGGCCCCCGTTGAGCGCCGACTTCATCCCCGACGTCCCGCACGCCTCGAGCGGGCGCAGCGGGTTGTTCAGCCAGACGTCGCAGCCCCAGTACAGGTAGCGCGCCATCGACATGTCGTAGTCGGGCAGGAAGGCGATCCGGTGGCGCACGGCCGGGTCGTCGGCGAAGCGCACCATCTGCTGGATCAGCGCCTTGCCCGACTCGTCGGCCGGGTGCGACTTGCCGGCGATGACCAGCTGCACGGGGCGCTCGGGGTCGAGCAGCATCGCCGTGAGCCGCTCGGGGTCGCGCAGCATCAGCGTCAGCCGCTTGTAGGTCGGTACCCGG
The DNA here is from genome assembly GCA_963785135.1 of uncultured Actinomycetota bacterium. GTDB lineage: Bacteria > Actinomycetota > Actinomycetes > Mycobacteriales > Pseudonocardiaceae > Actinomycetospora. The sequence continues at coordinate 572,311 of CAWATV010000012.1, read as the reverse complement.
CGGGCGAAACCGACGGTGAGCACGTCGGGGTCGAAGACGCGCTCGGTCCACGCGAGCTCCGGGGACGACGCGCCGCGGTCGAGCCACGACTGGCGCACCCGGCGCCGCACCTCCTCGACCAGCCGGCGGCGCAGGGTGTTGCGCAGCTCCCAGAGCAGCGCATCGGAGACGGTCAGCGGTTCGGGACCGCCGTTCAGGGCGAGGATCTCCCGCGCGGTCCAGGTCGGACCGTGGACACCGTTGGTCACCGAGCCGATCGGCACCTCGGGGACGTCGAACCCGCCCCAGAGCCCCTGGAACATCCCGCGCGACACCTCGCCGTGCAGCCGCGAGACGCCGTTCGAGCGCTGCGCGAGGCGCAGGCCCATGTGGGCCATGTTGAACATCTCGACCCCGCCGTCCCCCACCCACCCTTCGCGGCCCAACGTCAGCACCCGCGCGGGAGGCAGCCCGGGGAGCATGTCGGGGGTGAAGTAGTGCTCGACCAGCCCGATCGGGAAGCGGTCGATGCCGGCCGGGACCGGCGTGTGGGTGGTGAACACGGTGCCGGCACGGACGGCGGCGAGCGCCTGGTCGAAGTCGAGGCCGGCGTCGGCCACCAGCTCGCGGATGCGCTCGACGCCCAGGAAGCCGGCGTGACCCTCGTTGGTGTGGAAGACGTCGGGCGACGGGTGGCCGCTCAGGGCGCAGAAGGCCCGGACCGCGCGCACCCCGCCGATCCCGATCAGGATCTCCTGGCGGATGCGGTGCTCGGCGTCCCCGCCGTAGAGGCGGTCGGTGATGCCGCGCAGGTCGGCGTCGTTCTCCTCGATGTCGGTGTCGAGCAGCAGCAGCGGCACCCGCCCGACCGCGGCCTGCCAGACACGTGCCTGCAGCGTGCGGCCCTCCGGCATCGAGACGCTCACGAGGGCGGGCGCCCCCGAGGCGTGCTGGAGCAGGTGCAGCGGCAGACCCTGCGGGTCGAGCGCCGGGTACTGCTCCTGCTGCCAGCCGTCGAGCGAGAGCGACTGCCGGAAATAGCCCGAGCGGTAGAGCAGGCCCACCGCGACGAGCGGGACGCCGAGGTCGCTGGCCGCCTTGAGGTGGTCCCCGGCGAGGATGCCGAGGCCGCCGGAGTAGTTCGGCAGCACCTCGCTGACGCCGAACTCCATGGAGAAGTAGCCGATGGCGCTCGGCAGACCCGGCTCGGCCCCGGCCCGACCCTGGTACCAGCGCGGCTCGCTCAGATAGGTCCTCAGGTCCTCGGCGAGCTCCTGCACCCGACCCACGAACGCCCCGTCCTCGGCGAGCTCGGCGAGCCGCTGGGGCCGGACCTCCCCGAGCAGGCGGACGGGGTCGCCCCCGCTCGCACGCCAGGCGGTCTCGTCGACCGCGGCGAACAGGTCCTGAGTGGGGCCGTGCCATGTCCAGCGGAGATTGGTCGCCAGTTCCTGCATGGGCGACAGGGCCGCCGGGAGCTGGGCACGGACCGAGAAGCGACGCAGGGCTCTCACGCGCCGGGAGCCTACGGCGCACGCTGCGCCCCACCCTCACACCCCACCCGCCCTGGATCGATCCTCCGACTACGCTGCGTGGCGTGAGCGCGCTGGGGAGATGGTGGCGGTCGGGGCGTCGGTCGGGCGAGGCGGGAACGGGCTCGTTCCCGGTGCCCGAGGAGGCGGTCCGCGAGCAGGCGGACCAGGACGGACCGCCCGACGGAGGGCCTGCCGGGGCGGCCGGCGCCCCGGTCGGCGTCGGGGCGGCACCCACGGTGACGACGCCGACCACCCAGGCGCCGCCACGGCGACCCGAGGAGGGGCCGGACCCGGCTCCCGCTCCCGGCTCCCGGCCCCGCGGCCGCCCCGGGTGGGGGTCCGCGGGCGAGGTCGAGCTCGGGCCGGCACCGCCGCCGGACGCCCGCCCCCGCTCGCACACCGGGCCGCCCTCGGGTGCCCTCGCGATGCCCACCGCGACCGCGTCCGGCCCGTTCCCGCGCCCGACCGGCGCCACCACCACCGTCGACCGCCACTCCGGCCCCGAGCTCCCCGCCGCCGAGGACGACCTCGCCACCCCTGCGCACGGCTTCCGCGCGGTCGGCGGAGTCCGACGTGCCCGGCCTCGGCGCCCCGAGCGGTCGCGGACCCGCCCCGAGCATGCCGCCGTGGCGTCGTCCGACCACTCCGCCGTGGGGCATCGCCACCGGTCGTCCGGGTCTCCCGGCATCGAACTCGTCTCCGGCGGGTAGCGGACGCGACATGAGTACGTCGTCGGACCAGGATCCCGAGCGACCGGCCCCGCGACCCGCGACCCGGTCGTGGTTCGCCCCCGGGCCGGGCGCGGACGGATCGACCCCTGCGACTCCCGAGCGGCCGGTGACCGACGACCCGGCCGCCACCCCCGCGCCCTCGGCGTCGGAGGTCGAGGACGCCACGACGAGCGTCTCCCCCGAACGCGCGACCTCGCCCGTCGGCGACTCCGCCCCGCCACCGACCCCCGTGTCCTCGGGACACGGTGGTCCCGGCGAGAGCCCCGACCCCGCCGCGCGCCCCGCTCCGTCCGCCGAGGAGCCCGCGACGGGCGGGTCGGCCGGGTCGGCGAGGTCGGCCGGGTCGGCGATGTCGCCGGACGACCCGCTCGGCGTCGGCGAGGTGGCCGTGGACCCGGCCGCGCGCTGGGCCAGCGTCGCACCGGACATGCCCGGCTCCCCGACCGACCACGCTCGCGCCGCCGAGGCAGCCCCGACGACCACCGGCAGGACCCCCGACCCCGACCCCTCCCCCGCCGCCGACGCGCCCGCCGACGCCCGGCCCGCGACGACGGCCCGCTCGGAGCCTGCGCCCGCCGCCTCCAGCCCGGTCGAGACGGCGCCGACGGCCGGGGCCACCGAGGACGGCACCGCCGATGTTCCCGCCGAGGAGCCCGGCGGCGCGCCGCCGATCGACCCCGGGACCGATGGGGCGTCCGACGGACTCGCCGCTGCCGTCGACGCGGCCGGAGACCGAACGACCGGGGACCGAACGACCGGGGACCGGACGACCGGGGACGAGGTCACGACGGCCGCGAGCCGCCCGGCACCCGACGCCGAGCCGACGACCACCGACCACGACCACGCCGCGCGTGTCACGCCCGAAGGCGACGATCCCGCCGGACGCCGTCGATCCGCACGCGGTCGCGCAGGGGCGGATCGGGATCGACGAGGTCACGCCGGAGGTCTCGGGCGGGCGGTTCGCGTCGAAGGCGGTCACCGGGGAGGTCGTGCCGGTCGAGGCGACCGTGTGGCGCGAGGGGCACGACGCGGTCGCCGCGACGCTGGTGTGGCAGCGGTGCTCGGCCGAGAGCCACGCCGACGTCACCTCGACGACGATGCCGTGCGGCGACGCGTCGCCCCGCAGCGCGCGGATGAGCCCGACCGGACCGCTGACCGACCGGTTCGCCGGGCAGATCGTCCCCGACGTCGAGGGGCTGTGGAGCTTCCGCGTCGACGGGTGGAGCGATCCGTGGGCGACCTGGCGGCACGCGGTGGAGGTCAAGGTGCGCGCCGGGCAGGGAGCCGCGGAGCTGTCCAACGACCTGGAGAGCGGGGCGCGACTGCTCGAGCGCGGCGCCGACGGCATCCAGCAGCGGCTGCGCGACGCTCCCCCCGTCACGGACCCGGAGGACGGGGCCGACCCCACCCCGGGCCGCACCGGCGGGATCGCGATGCCCCCGGTCCTCGGGCTCGCCACCGCCCTGACCCGGGCCGCCGAGGCATTGCGCGACACCGACCTCGACCTGCCGGAGCGGCTGGCCCGCGCCCTCTCGGAGCCGGTGCACCGCACGATGACCGAGCACCCGGTGCGCGAGCTGGTCACCCAGGGCGCGACGCATCACGTCTTCGTCGAGCGCCCGCTGGCCCTGGCCGGCGCCTGGTACGAGTTCTTCCCCCGCTCCACCGGCGGCTGGGACGACGAGGGTCGCGCGGTGCACGGCACGTTCGCGACGGCGACCCGCGAGCTCGACCGCGCCGCGGCGATGGGCTTCGACATCGCCTACCTGCCGCCGATCCACCCGATCGGCGTGATCAACCGCAAGGGCCCGAACAACACGCTGACCCCCGGCCCGCAGGACGTCGGCTCGCCGTGGGCGATCGGCTCGGCCGAGGGGGGCCACGACGCGGTCGACCCGAACCTCGGCACCATCGACGACTTCGACGCCTTCGTCGCCCACGCCCACGAGCTGGGCCTCGAGGTGGCGCTCGACCTCGCGCTGCAGTGCGCGCCGGACCACCCGTGGGCCGCCGAGCACCCGGAGTGGTTCACGGTGCGCCCCGACGGCACCATCGCCTACGCCGAGAACCCGCCCAAGCGCTACCAGGACATCTACCCGGTCAACTTCGACACCGACCCCGAGGGCATCTACGCCGAGGTCCTGCGCGTCGTCCTGTTCTGGATGGAGCACGGCGTCCGGATCTTCCGGGTGGACAACCCGCACACGAAGCCGCCGAACTTCTGGGCCTGGCTGATCGCCGAGGTGCACCGCCGCGACCCGGGCGTGGTGTTCCTCGCCGAGGCCTTCACCCGCCCGGCGCGGCTGTTCGGGCTGGCCAAGGCGGGCTTCAGCCAGTCCTACACGTACTTCACCTGGCGCACCGGACGCGATGAGCTGCGCGAGTTCTTCGAGTTGCACCGCGACCGACTCGACGAGTGCCGACCGAACTGCTTCGTCAACACCCCGGACATCCTCCACGAGTCGCTGCAGCGCGGCGGCCCCGGCATGTTCGCGCTGCGGGCCGCGCTGGCCGCGACGCTGTCCCCCAGCTGGGGCGTCTACGCCGGCTTCGAGCTCTTCGAGCACCAGGCCGTCCGCCCGGGCAGCGAGGAGTACCTCGACTCGGAGAAGTACCAGCTGCGTCCCCGCGACTTCGCGGGCGCGCTGCACCAGGGCCGCAGCCTGGAGCCGTGGATCACGCGGCTCAACCAGCTGCGGCGGGCGCACCCGGCGCTGCGCCAGCTGCGCACCGTGCGCTTCCACGACACCGACAACGAGGCGCTGCTCGCGTTCTCCAAGACCGACCCGGCGAGCGGCGACACCGTCCTCGTGGTGATCACCCTCGACCCGTTCGCGGTCGCCGAGGGCACCCTCCACCTGGATCTGTCCGCCCTCGGCCTGGAGTCCCACGAGCGGTTCGGGGCGTTCGACGAGGTCAGCGGCCAGACCTTCGACTGGGGCGCCACCAACTACGTGCGCCTCGAGCCGTGGCGCGACGTCGCCCACGTCATCTCGGTGCTGCGCCGCTGAGGCCGTGTCGTCGCTGAGGCTGTGTCGTCGCTGAGAATCGGGACGTCTCGGGCACGGGAACGACACCTCCTGCGTTGAACGGGATGACCGCGATCCGCAGGAGGTCCTGATGCGCGTCTTCGTCGCCCTGGTCGTGCTGGCGGCCGCCGAGCTCACCGTGCTGGTGCTCGTCGGCCAGCAGATCGGCATCCTCGGTCTTATCGGCGTGCTGCTGGGCGCCGCGCTGCTCGGCGGCTGGGCCATCCGCCACGAGGGGCGGCGCTCGATGCGGGCTCTCATGGAGGCGGTGCGCTCGGGGCGCCCGGCGGACGCCGAGGTCGTCGACGGGATGCTCGTCGCCGCGGCCGGGCTGCTGCTCCTGCTGCCCGGGCTGATCGGCGACGTGATCGCGCTGGTCCTCCTGCTGCCCCCGGTACGGCGCGCCGTGGGCCGGCGGATCACCGCCTCCGCGGCGGCTCGCCCGCGCGTCGTGACCGTCGCCCCGGGTGTCGGGTGGGCCCCGCGTCCCGACGCGGCGGGCACGCGGGCGTTCCGCGGGACGGTCATCGAGGGGACCGTCGTCGACGAGCGCGGCTGACCACCCCGTGGTGGCCGCCGGGTGAGTGCGCACGGTGGTGGGCACGACCACTAGCGTGACGCCTGATGAACGAGGACGTCCTCGCCGGTCCGTCCGCTTCCGCGACGCCGGCCACCAGCACCGTCACCGCTGACACCGCTGACCGGCGCCGTGGAGGAACCCGACGCCGCTGACTTCCGCCACGCGCGGACGCTGCCGGTCGAGGCGGAGTGGTACAAGCGCGCGGTCTTCTACGAGGTCCTCGTCCGGGCGTTCGCCGACTCGAACCGCGACGGGTTCGGCGACCTGCGCGGCCTGACCGACAAGCTCGACTACCTGGCGTGGCTCGGGGTCGATTGCCTGTGGCTGCCGCCGTTCTACGACTCGCCGCTGCGTGACGGCGGGTACGACATCCGCGACTACCGCAAGGTGCTCGGGGAGTTCGGCACCGTCGAGGACTTCGTCGAGTTCCTCGACCAGGCGCACGCGCGCGGCATCCGGGTCATCACCGACCTGGTCATGAACCACACCTCGGACACCCACCAGTGGTTCCAGGAGTCCCGCCGCGACCCGGAGGGGCCCTACGGCGACTACTACGTCTGGTCCGAGGACGACACCCGCTGGGCCGACGCGCGGATCATCTTCGTCGACACCGAGTCGTCGAACTGGACCTACGACTCGGTGCGTGGCCAGTTCTACTGGCACCGCTTCTTCTCCCACCAGCCCGACCTGAACTTCGACAACCCCGCGGTCTGCGACGCGATGATCGACGCGCTGCGGTTCTGGCTGGACCTGGGCATCGACGGCTTCCGCCTCGACGCCGTGCCCTACCTGTTCGAGCGCGACGGCACCAACGGCGAGAACCTCCCGGAGACCCACGCCTTCCTCAAGCGCTGCCGCAAGGTCGTCGACGACGAGTACCCGGGCCGTGTCCTGCTCGCCGAGGCGAACCAGTGGCCGGCCGACGTCGTGGAGTACTTCGGCGACCCGGCGGCCGGCGGGGACGAGTGCCACATGGCGTTCCACTTCCCGCTCATGCCGCGCATCTTCATGGCCGTGCGGCGCGAGTCACGGTTCCCGATCTCGGAGATCCTGGCCCAGACCCCGGAGATCCCCTCGGCGTCGCAGTGGGGCATCTTCCTGCGCAACCACGACGAGCTGACCCTCGAGATGGTCACCGACGACGAGCGCGACTACATGTACGCGGAGTACGCCAAGGACCCGCGGATGAAGGCCAACATCGGCATCCGCCGCCGGCTGGCCCCGCTCCTGGACAACGACCGCAACCAGCTCGAGCTGTTCACGGCCATGCTCCTGAGCCTGCCCGGCTCCCCCGTCCTCTACTACGGCGACGAGATCGGCATGGGCGACAACATCTGGCTCGGCGACCGTGACGGCGTGCGCAGCCCGATGCAGTGGACCCCCGACCGCAACGCCGGGTTCTCCACCTGCGACCCGGGGCGGCTGAACCTCCCGATCGTCATGGACCCGGTGTACGGCTACCAGGCCGTCAACGTCGAGGCGCAGTCGAACTCGACGGCGAGCCTGCTGCACTGGAATCGTCGGATGATCGACATCCGGAAGCAGCACCCGGCGTTCGGGCTCGGCGACTTCCACGAGCTCGGCGGCTCGAACCCGAGCGTCCTGGCCTACGTGCGCGAGCACTTCGACGCCACGGGCAACCGGGACATCGTCCTGTGTGTGAACAACATGTCGCGCTTCCCCCAGCCGGTGGAGCTCGACCTCATCGTGTGGAAGGACTGGGTGCCGACCGAGCTCACGGGAGGCGTGCCCTTCCCACCCATCGGGGAGCTGCCCTACCTGCTCACGCTGCCCGGCCACGGCTTCTACTGGTTCGCCATCCACCCGGCCCAGGAGCGCTGATGACCGAGTCCAATCACGCCGACCCGCTGGCACCGTTGCACGACGCCCTCGCCGGGTGGCTGCCCACGCAGCGCTGGTTCCCGGCCAAGGGCCGCGTGCTGACGGGCGTGCGGACGGTGTCCCACGCGACGATCTCCGAGCCGCACGAGATCCCGACGGTCGAGCACGCCGTGATCGCGGTGGCCTTCGCCGACAGCGACGTCGAGGAGCAGTACCAGCTGGTGCTCGGCGCGGCGGGCTCCCCGCCCGGCGACCTCGAGTACGCGGTGATCGGCCGGCGCGGGGACGAGGTCGTCTACGACGGGCTCGCCGACGGACGGATCAGCCGGATGTTCCTCGCGCTGATCACCGAGAACACGCGGCGCGGCCCGCTGCACTTCGTCGCCGAGCCCGGCAGCGACGCTCCGATCGTCGGCCCGGGGCGCCCGCTGATCGGTGAGCAGTCCAACAGCTCGGTGATCTACGGCGAGCGCGCCATCCTCAAGCTCTTCCGCCGCGCCACCGCCGGGCTCAATCCCGACCTGGAGCTGCACCGTGCGCTGCGGCGCGAGGGCAGCAGCGAGGTCGCCCCGTTGCTCGGCGCCATCGAGGGCGAGATCGCCGGGCCCGACGGCGCCCCGACGACCATGACCGTGGCGATGCTCCAGGACTACGCCTCGAACTCCGCCGACGGCTGGACGATGGCGCTGACCAGCGTCCGCGACCTGCTCGCCGAGGCCGACCTGCGCGCCGACGAGGTCGGCGGCGACTTCGCCGGCGAGGCGCAGCGGATCGGGGCGACCGTCGGCTCGGTGCACCTCGAGCTCGCGCGCGCCCTCGGCAGCCACGTCCTCGACGCCGACGGGGTCGCCGAGGTCGAGGCCTGGATGCTCGAACGCCTCGACCGCGCCGCCGCCGCGGTGGAGGGCGTCGCCGAGCAGCGCGACGCCATCGCCGCGACGCTGCGGGGGGTCGGCGCCGGGGGGAACTACGTCGTGCAGCGCATCCACGGCGACCTGCACCTCGGCCAGGAGCTGCGCACCCCCCGCGGCTGGCTGCTGATCGACTTCGAGGGCGAGCCCGCCCGCCCGCTCGCCGACCGCATCCGTCCCGACTCCCCCCTGCGGGACGTGGCCGCCATGCTGCGCTCGTTCGACTACGCCGCGTTCCACCAGCTCGCCGAGTGGGAACAGAGCGCGGACGCGCCCGACATGCAGCTCGAGCGTCGCGCGCAGGAGTGGGCCGATCGCAACCGGTCGGCGTTCTGCGACGGCTACGCCGAGATGACCGGGACCGATCCCCGGGACACCCCCGAGCTGCTGCGGGCCTACGAGCTGGACAAGGCGGTGTACGAGGTGCTCTACGAGACCCGCAACCGGCCGAGCTGGGTGGGCATCCCGCTGCGGTCGATGCGCCGGCTGCTGACGCCGTCGGCGCGGGGCGAGCGATGACCCGCGCGCGGCCGCTGCACCCGACGCCGTCGGACCTCGACGTCCACCTGCTCCTGGAGGGCTCGCACCGCGACCCGCACGGTGTGCTCGGTCCGCACCGCGCCCCCGACGCCCCGGGCACCGTCGTGGTGCGCGCGCTGCGTCCGGGCGCCGACGCCGTCGAGGTCGTCGTCGCCGACGGCCCGACCGCCGGGCGGTACCCCCTGGCCGAGGTGCACGCGGCCGGCGTGTTCGCCGGCACCGTGCCGGGACCGCTGCCGCGCTACGGCCTGGCCACGCACCACACCGACGACGCGACCGGCGAGACGACGGTGACCCTCGCCGACGACGCCTACCGCTTCTCCCCGGTCCTCGGCCCGGTCGACCTGCACCTGATCGGCGAGGGCCGCCACGAGCGGCTCTGGGACGCCCTCGGTGCGCACTTCCGCAGCTGGCCGACACCGTCCGGGCCGGTCGAGGGCACCTCGTTCACGGTGTGGGCCCCCAACGCCCGCGGCGTGCGGGTGTGCGGCGACTGGGACGTCGAGCACGGCAGCTGGACCGGCGTGAGCACCCCGATGCGCGCGCTCGGCTCCGGGGTATGGGAGATCTTCCTGCCCGGGGTCGGTGACGGCGCCCGCTACGGGTTCCGGCTGCTCACCGCGGACGGCACCTGGCTGGAGAAGGCCGACCCGATGGCCTACGCCGCCGACCTCCCGCCCGCCCCGGCGTCCGTGGTCACGACCTCGACCCACGAGTGGGCCGACCAGGAATGGATGACGCGGCGGGCGGCCTCGGCGCCGCACGCCGAGCCGATGAGCGTCTACGAACTGCATCCGGGGTCCTGGCGGCAGGGTCTGACCTACCGCGAGCTGGCCGACGAGCTGGCCGAGTACCTCACCGAGACCGGCTTCACCCACGTCGAGCTGCTGCCCGTCGCCGAGCACCCCTTCGGGGGATCGTGGGGCTACCAGGTCAGCTCGTACTACGCGCCGACCTCGCGCTTCGGCACCCCGGACGACTTCCGCGCCTTCGTCGACCGGCTGCACCGGGCCGGGATCGGCGTGATCGTCGACTGGGTGCCCGCGCACTTCCCCCGGGACGACTGGGCGCTGGCCCGGTTCGACGGCACGCCCTGCTACGAGCACGGCGACCCGCGCCGCGGCGAGCAGCTCGACTGGGGCACGCTCGTGTTCGACTTCGGGCGCAGCCAGGTCCGCAACTTCCTGGTCGCCAACGCCCTGTACTGGCTCGAGGAGTTCCACATCGACGGCCTGCGGGTCGATGCGGTCGCCTCGATGCTCTACCTGGACTACTCCCGCTCCGACGGCGGCTGGGTGCCCAACAAGTTCGGCGGGCGCGAGAACCTCGAAGCGGTGTCGTTCCTGCAGGAGGTCAACGCCACCGTCTACAAGAACCACCCGAGCGTGATCACCATCGCCGAGGAGTCCACGGCCTGGCCCGGGGTCACGCGGCCCACGCACCTCGGCGGCCTCGGCTTCGGCTTCAAGTGGAACATGGGCTGGATGCACGACACGCTCGACTACACCGCCCGCGACCCGGTGCACCGCGGGTTCCACCACAACCAGCTGACGTTCTCGCTGACCTACGCGTTCAGCGAGAACTTCGTGCTCCCGCTGAGCCACGACGAGGTCGTGCACGGCAAGGGCTCGCTGTGGACCCGCATGCCCGACATGGGGCGCGGTGACGAGGGCCGCGCCGCCGGGGTCCGGGCGCTGTTCGGCTTCATGTGGGCGCACCCCGGCAAGCAGCTGGTGTTCATGGGCGGCGAGTTCGGGCAGGTCCGCGAGTGGTCCGAGGAGCGCTCGCTGGACTGGGAGCTGCTCGACGACCCGCAGCACGGCGGCCTGCGACGCCTGGTCGGTGACCTCAACGCCGCCTACCGCGCGCTGCGGCCGATGTGGGAGCTCGACGTCGACCCCGCCGGGTTCTCCTGGATCGACGCCAACGACGCGACGGGCAACGTCCTGACGTTCCTGCGCTTCGACCGCGACGGGAACCCGGTGGCCTGCCTGGTCAACTTCGCCGGCGTGGACCACCCGAACTACCGCGTCGGGCTCCCGCTCGCCGGCCGTTGGCGCGAGGTGGTCAACACCGACGCCGAGATCTACGGCGGGCGCGGGGTCGGCAACTACGGCGCGGTGATCGCCTCGTCCACCCCCTGGCACGGGCGCCCGGCCTCGGCCGAGATCACCCTGCCCGCCTCCGGCGTGCTCTGGCTCGCGCCCGCCTGAGGATTTCCCGACGGAACCCGGGAAACGACCGCGCGGCGTGCGCCCCGGCGGCCATGATGGGGGCGTGGTCGGGGTCGGGTTGCGGCGGCGCGCGCTCGTGGTGGCGGCGCTCGTGCTGGTCGGGCTCGTCGCCTCGGGGTGCGCCTTCCCGGTGACCGGGCGGGCCGTCCCGGGACCCGAGGTCACCGCCGGGGCCGACCCGTCGTTCATCCAGGGCACCGACCGCGGCGAGGACGACCGGCTCGCCGCCGCGGTCCTCAACGACCTCGAGGGCTTCTGGGGGACGGCGTTCCCGGCGCTCGCCGGCGGCCGGGCCCTCACCCCGCTGGCCGGCTTCTTCTCGGTCGACCCGAGCCTGCCGGGCGCGCCGACGCCCCCGTGCCTGCAGAGGCCGCGGGACATCGAGGGGACGGCGTTGTACTGCCCGAGCGCCGACACCATCGCGTGGGACCGCGGCGGGTTGATCCCGCTGGTGCGCCACGACTTCGGCGACCCCGCCGTCGTCGTCATCCTCGCCCACGAGTTCGGGCACAGCGTGCAGCAGCGCCTCGATTCCTCCGGTGCGCTCGACCGGGCACCGACGATCCTCGTCGAGGCGCAGGCCGACTGCTACGCGGGCGTGGTCCTGCGCCAGGTCCGCGACGGCACCCTGCCCGACCTGCGCACCGGCGCCTCGGGTGTCGACCGGGCGATGGGCGCGCTCGTGACCTTCCGCGACCCTGTGGGCACCGTGACACCGGACTCCCACGGCAACGCCTTCGACCGGGTGTCGTCGTTCCAGGACGGCTTCGACGGCTCGCCCGCGACCTGCGCGCGCATGGCCACGACCAACCGCTCGTTCACCCAGCAGTCCTTCCGCACCCCCCAGGACGAGAGCTCGGGCGGCAACCTCGCCCTGCCCCAGCTGCTCGATCTGATGGGCCCCGACCTCGACCGCTTCTTCTCCGGGGTCGTCGCCCAGCGCGGCGGACGGTGGACCACGCCCGCCACCGACCGCGACGCCGCCACCTGCGAGGGCGGCGGCGACGAGATCCAGGGGCCGATCGCCTGGTGCGCCACCCCCGCGTCGACGATGCACGTCGACACCGGCGCCGGGCTCGCCGACGTCCACCGCCGCATCGGCGACTTCGCGACCGGCACGCTGCTGGCCTCCCGCTACGGCGCCGCGGCCCTCGCCGCGCTCGGGCGCCCGACCACCGGCCCCGACGCCGGTCGCGCCGCCCTGTGCCTCGCCGGGGCCTACGGCGGCGCCGTCGGCGCGGGCTCCGGCGGCTTCGGCCTCTCCCCCGGCGACCTCGACGAATCCGTCCGTCTCCTGCTCGAGTCCGACGACGCCGTCCGCGGCACCGACGGCGTCCCCGGCGCGGGCACCGGCTACGAACGCATCCGCGTCTTCCGCTCCGGCGTCACCGACGGTGTCGACCGGTGCCTCGCCTGAGTGCCAGCGTGGGGGCCATGCTGGCGCTCAGCGGCAGAAAAGCCCCCAGCTCGATCCGGTCGCGGTGACGCTCAGTAGAGGACGCGGGCGAGCGCGCGGCGGGCGGTGGTGACGCGCTCGTCGTCGGGGCCGAACAGCTCGAAGAGCCCGACGAGGTGGGTGCGCACGCGGTCGCGGTCCTCGCCCGCGGTGCGCCCGACCGTCCGGACGAGGCGGTCGAAAGCCTCGGCGACCTGGTTGGCCGCCACCTCGGCGTCCGCGGCCGCGAGCTGGGCGTCGAGGTCGTCCGGGTCGGCGTCCGCCCGCTGCACCGCGGTCGGATCGGTCGCCTCGGCGCGGGCCAGGAAGCGGACCTGCGCCAGCGCGGCGGCGGCCTCGGCGTTGGCAGGCTCGGCGGCGAGGATCGCCTCGTAGGCGGCTTCGGCACCGGCGTAGTCGCCCTGCTCGAGCGCCTCCTCGGCGGCCACGAAGCGCGGGTCCTCCGGTTCCTCGACCGGTTCCACCGGTGCGCCGGCGGCCGCCTCCGCCGCCGCGATCCCGGGCATCTGCTCGCGCAGCGCGTCGAGGAGCTGGCCGATCCACTGGCGCAGCTGCGGCTCGGGCTGGGCGCCGGAGAACGACGTCACCGGCTGGCCGCCCGCCACGACGATCACCGTGGGGATGGACTGCACCTGGAACGCCTGCGAGATGCGGGGGTTGGCGTCGACGTCGATCTTGGCGAGCACCCAGGCGCCCTGGCCCTCGGCGGCGAGCTTCTCCAGCACCGGGGAGAGCTGCTTGCACGGGCCGCACCACTCGGCCCAGAGGTCGACGACCACCGGGATGTCGTTGGACCGGTCGATCACCTCGGCCTGGAAGCTGGCCTCGGTGACGTCGACGACGGTCACGGGCGCGCCCCCCGCAGCCGGCGGGGCCGCACCCCCCGACGAGGGCGGCGGACCGGCGGGGGCCGCGGAGCGGGACTCGGCGCGGGCCTTCAGACCGGAGAGGTCGACGGCGCCGGCCATCGAGGACGACAGGGCGGCGGCCTGGGCGGCCTGCGCCGCCTGGCGGGAATCGGGGCGTGCCACGCGGACCAGTCTGCCACCGTCGCCCACACGCCGGATCACCCGGCGCGGTGGGGGACTCAGCCGCGCAGACGGTCGTCCACGCGGGCGACCTTCGCCTCGAGCTGGCCGGTCCACCCCGGGCGGATGTCGGCCTTGAGCACGAGCGAGACCCGCGAGCCGTAGCGTCCGGCGGCCTCGGTCGCTCGCCGGACGACGTCCATCACCTCGTCCCACTCCCCCTCGATCGAGGTGAACATCGACGAGGTCTCGTGCGGGAGCCCGGACGCCCGCACTACGGCCACCGCGGCGGCGACGGCCTCGCTCACCGAACCCGACGCGTCCGCCGCCGCGCCGTCGGCGCCGACACCGGACGGGGCCACGCTGAAGGCCACGATCATGGCTCCAGCCTGCCAGAGCGGACGCGCGGCGCCGCGGAGCCGGACCGTCGTCGCGGCGCCGCCCGAGGTCGGCACTGCTAGTTTCGCGGTCGTCATGGGCGCCTCCGAACCGCTGTCGTTCGACCCGATCGCGCGGGCCGCCGCGTTGTGGTCCGAGCGGATCGGCGCGTCGGGGTCGATGGCCGCCGTCACCAGCGTCATGCGGGTGCAGCAGATCCTCCAGCAGGCCGTGGACACGGCCCTGCGCCCGCACGGCCTCACGTTCGCGCGCTACGAGGCCCTGGTGCTCCTGCGGTTCTCGCGGTCGGGGGCGCTGCCGATGCGCACGATGGGCGAGCGGCTGCAGCTGCACCCCACGTCGATCACCAACATCGTCGACCGGCTCGAGTCCTCGGGGCTCGTGGCACGCCGCCCCCACCCCACCGACGGGCGCACCACGCTGGTGGAGATCACCGAGGACGGCCGCACGCGTTGCGCAGCCGCGACGGAGGCGGTGACCGCGGTCGACTTCGGGCTGGTCGGGCTCGACGGCGATCAGGTCGAGGCGCTCACCGGCCTGCTCGCGCGGGTCCGGCAGGCGTCCGGCGACTTCAGCTGAGAGCGGCGCGCTCGCGCGTGTCGACGCCGGGCCGGGCCCGGCCTCGTCGAGCCTCCCCGACCAGCACGCCGTCGGTGAGGCGGCGGATCTCGTCGACGCGGTCGAGACCCTCGTCGCGGTGGGCGAGCAGGACGACGCTCCGCCCGGTCGCGGCGTCGAGGAGATCGGCGATCAGTGCCTCGCCGGTCGGCGGGTCGAGGCCCTCGGTGGGCTCGTCGAGGACCAGGACGGCCGGGTCCGTCAGCAGCGCCCGGGCGATGGCGAGCCGACGTCGCTCGCCGCCGGAGACCTCGTCCGTGCCGATCCAGGTGTCGAGGCCGGCGGGCAGTCCGTCGAGCCACGGCCCCAGTCGGACCCGGCGGAGGACGGCGTCGAAGGCGGCGTCGTCGGCGTCCGGCGCTGCGGGGCGCAGGTTCTCGCGCACGGTCGTGGCGAAGACGTGGTCGTGCTCGCCGACCAGGGCGACGCGACGGCGGACCGCGTCGCCGGCGAGCGTGACGGTGTCGACGCCGCCGAGCGTCACCGTGCCCGCGCGCGCGTCGAGCAGGCGGACCAGTACCGCGGCCAGCGTCGACTTCCCCGACCCCGACGCTCCGGTGATCGCCACACGGTGGCCGGCGGGCACGTCGAGGTCGAGGCCACGCAGCGCCGGGGTCGCGCCCCAGCCGGCGACGACCCCGCGCAGCACCAGGTCGACCCCCGGGGGCAGCGGAGCCGGCTCGGCGGGGTCGCGGGCGGGTGGCGCCGGCTCGGTGAGCGCGGCGAGGCGGTGGCGTGCGCGACGGCCGCGGACCGCGGCGCGCGCCGCACCGGGCAGGGCGAGGACGGCCTCGGCGACGGCGAGCGGGGCGAGGACGAGGACGGCGGCGAGCTCGGGACCGGTCACCGTCGTCGCGGCGGCGACGGCGGTACCGACGGTCGCCACTCCGAGCCCGAGCTGGCCACCGGCGCGCGCGAGCCCGGTGACGCCCGCATCCCGGCGTCGGGCGCGCTCGGCGCGGGCCGCGCGCTCCCGGGGCACCGCCAGCACGGTCGCGTCCCCGGCCGCGGCGAGCTCGTCGCGGGCGGCGCCGGTCTCGACGACGGCGGCGAGCAGGGCCTCGGTGGCGTCCTCGACCGCCCGGGCGGCCCGACGGTTGGCGAGGGCGGCCACGCCCGGCACCACCACCCCGGCGACGAGCACGCCCGCGCCGAGGGCGACGGCGACGCCCGGCGCGACCACCGCCGCGCCGGCGAGCGCGACCGGCAGGGCGACCGCGGCGACGAGCAGGGGCAGCGTGCCGCGCAGGAGACCGTCGAGGCGGACCTCGACGTCGTCGACGACGCGGGCGAGCAGGTGGCCCCGCCGACCGGCGACCGCGCCGGGCACCCGGTCGACGAGCGCCGCGACGACCGCACGCCGCCACCGCACCATCCGGCCGAGCGCGTCGTCGTGTGCGGCGACCCGCTCGAGGTGGCGCAGCAGCGGGCGCGCGATCGCGAAGGCCCGCACCGCGACCACGGCGATCGAGAGCGCCAGCACCGGCGGCTGCGCGGACGCCCGGACGATCAACCACGCCGCCGACGCCGTCAACGCGACCCCCGCCAGCACCGCCCCCACCCCGAGGACCACCGCGACGCCCATCCCGACCGCTCGCGGCGGCGGGGGGTCGTCGTTCCGCGCGAGGGGACCCTCCATGCGCATAGAGCGACGGAACGCTCCCCTCGCGTCGGCGTTCTCGGGACCGGGCGCGGTCAGCGACACGACGCGGTCGGCAGCGGCGCGCAAGGCGGCACGGTGGGCGACGGCGAGGACGAGGGCGCCGCGCGCGGCGAGGGTCCGGAGCTCGGCGACGACGAGAGCCTCGGTCACGCCATCGAGGTGGGCGGTCGGTTCGTCGAGGAGGACGACGGTGCGGGCGGGGTCGAGCGCGGCCTCGCCCAGCGTGCGCGCCAGCGCGAGGCGGCGGCGCTGACCGCCGGACAGCGAGCGGCCGCCCTCGGCGAGCGGTGTCCCGGGAGCGAGGTCGAGTCCGAGGCGGGCCGGTGGCAGGGCGTGCGGGCCGATCGCCTCGCCGACCGTGGTCGCGTGCGGCAGCTGGGGGTGCTGCGTGGCGACGACGACGCGGCCGCCCACCTCGACCGAACCCGCAGTGGGGTCCTGGGCGCCGGCCAGCACGCGCAGCAGCGTCGTCTTCCCCGCCCCGGACGGGCCGGCGACGACCACGAGCTCCCCACCGGCGGCGTCCAGGGCGCTCAGCGCGAGGGCATCGGGCGCCCGCCCGGCGTAGCGGACATGCAGGTCGCGCACCCGGATCCGCGCCGCCGTGAGGGGAGCATTCCGTCGCTCTATGCGCTCCAGGGGTCCCCTCGCGGGTAAACGAGGAGCGCCCAGCACCGCATCCATCTCGTCGAGCACGGCGGTGGCGCGGGCGGTGTCGTGGAAGCGGGCGCCGACCTCGCGCAGGGGCCGGTGCGCCTCCGGGGCGAGCAGGATCGCGACGAGGGCCGGGAACAGCGCGAGCGTCCCCTCGACGAGGCGCAGGCCGGCGCTCACGGCGACGAGGCCGACCGACACCGTGGCGAGGAGCTCGAGCGCCGTGGTCGACAGGAACGCCACCCGCAGCACCGCCATCGAGGCGCGCCGGTGCCGTTCGCCGAGCTCCCCCACCGCCGACACCTGCCGGCGCGCGCGCCCGAACAGCCGCAGCGTCGCGAGCCCGGCGACGACGTCGAGGAAGTGCCCGGCGAGGCGCTCCCCGGCCGCCCACTGGCGGCGGGCGCGGGCCCGGGTCGCGCGGCCCAGCAGGACGGCGAACACCGGGACGAGGGGCAGCGTCAGCCCGATGACCAGCGCCGACGCAGGATCGGTGAGCGCGAGGACGACGAGCACCCCGGGCGGCAGGACGACGCCGAGGACCAGGGCGGGCAGGTAGGCGGTGAACCAGTCGCGCAGCGCGTCGACGCCGTGCCCCGCGAGCGCGACGGCGCCGGGGGCGCGCTCGTGGACGAGGTGGACGAGCAGGCGCTCGCGCAGTCGCTCCACCACCCGCCCGGCGGTGCGGGCGGCGAGCACCGGCTCCGCCCACGCCAGCAGCGCCCGGGCGACGACGACGGCGGCGAGCACGGCGACCGGGCCGCGCGGGAGGACGCCGGGCGTCGCGACCAGCGAGACCACGAGCGACGCCGCTGCCAGCACCGCGGCCACCGTCGCGACGGCCTGCGCGAGGCCGACGAGCACGAGCCCGGCCACGCCCCACCGGGCGTCGCGGGCGAGACGCAGGAGACGCGGGTCGACCGGTCCGCGCGCCGGGCCAGTCACGCCGTCACCCGCTCGCCGCCCACGCGCCGGCGGAACACCCAGTAGGAGAACGCCTGGTAGGCGACGACGCCGGGCAGCACGAGCACCCCGGCCACCGTGAGCACGCGCAGCGCGCCCGGCGAGGCGGCCGCGCCCGCGATGGTCAGCGCCGCCGCCGCGTCGAGGGTGCTGGGCAGCACGACGGGCAGGTGGGCGGTGAACACGGCGACGACACCGGCGGCGACCAGCACCGACGCGAGGGCGAAGGCGAGCACCTCGCGGCGGGCGCCCACGAGCACGGCGAGCACCACCAGACCGAGCACACCGAGCACCGGCAGTCCCGCGACGAGGACGACGACGCCCGCCACCGGCAGGACGGCCAGCGCCGCGGCGCGGGCCCGGGCGCGCAGGGGCCCCGCGGTGCGCAGGCCCAGGAACGCCGCGCCCTGCAGCAGCGCGGCGAGCACGCCGAGCGCCGCGCCGGCCATCGCGGGGCCGCTCGCGAGCGGGTCGAGGGTCCGGGCGAGCCCACCGCCGAGCACCTCGCCACCGGGAGCCAGTGCGAGGCCGACGGTGAGGACGCCCAGCGTCGCTCCCCACAGCGCGGCGACGGCGAGCGACGACACCGCGAGCACGGCGTCGCAGACCCGGCGCCACGCCGGCGTGCCGCCCTTGCCCCGGAACTCCAGCGCCACGCCGCGGGCGGCGAGGGCCAGCAGCACGAGCACCATCGGCAGGTAGAGGCCGGAGAGCAGCGCGGCGTACCAGTCGGGGAACGCCGCGAAGGTCACCCCGATCGCCGCGACGAGCCACACCTCGTTGCCGTCCCAGACCGGGCCGACGGTGCTGACCGCGACGCCGCGCTCGTGGTCCCGCTGCTCCTCGTCGCCGCGCGCCAGCAGGGGTCCGAGCATGCCGACGCCGAAGTCGAACCCCTCCAGGACGAAGAACAGCACCCAGCACGTGACGGCGAGGGCGAACCAGAGGGTCGGCAGGTCCATGACGACGCTCCCCAGAGGTCGAAGGGATCAGTAGCTCGGGACGGGAGTGCGGTCGAGGTCCTCGTCGGGCACCGGCGCCTGCGCCAGGTCGGAGCGCGCGATCCGGAGGACGAGGCGCACCCAGACCACCGCGAGCGCGCCGTAGACCAGCGCGAAGCCGGCCAGCGAGGCGACGATCTCCGCCGGTGTGAGGCCGGGCGAGACGCCGTCCGCGGTACGGAACAGCCCGAAGACCAGCCACGGCTGGCGGGCGGTCTCGGTGAACAGCCAGCCGACGGTGCCCGCCAGGGCGGGCAGCAGCGGGACGACCCACAGCCCGCGCAGCAGCAGGCCGTCGAGGCGGTGGGTGGCGTCGAGGTCGCGACCGCGCCGGGTGCGCCAGACGACCCACGCGCCGAGGGCGGCGGCGAGCACCCCGAACCCGATCATCAACCGGAAGCTCCAGTAGGCGACCGGGACCACCGGCATGTAGTCGCCGGGCCCGAACTGCGCGACGTACTGCGCCTGGAGGTCGTCGAGACCCTGGACGGTGGCGGTCGGGTCACCGGTGGCCAGGAACGACAGCAGCCACGGGACGTCGACGCTGAACGCCGGCTCCTTCGACCCGGGCGCGCCGACCGCGAACAGCGAGAAGGGCGCGCCGGCCTGCGTCGCGTAGAGGGCCTCGGCGGCGGCCATCTTCATCGGCTGGACGGCCGTCATCACCTTGCCCAGCAGGTCGCCGGTGAGCGCCACGGCCGCGCCGGACACGAGGGTCGTCCACGCCCCGACGCGGGCGAGGGCGCGCCACGTCCCCCGATCTCCCCCGGGTCGGCCCCACGCCCGCCAGGCCCCGATCGCGAGCAGCAGCGCCCCGCCGCCGGCGAACGCCCCGGCGACGGTGTGCGGGAAGGCGGCGAGCACGACCTCGTTGGTGAGCAGTTCGCCGAAGCTCCCCAGCCGTGCCCGCCCGGTGACCGGGTCGAGGGCGTAGGCGACCGGGTTCTGCATGAAGGCGTTGGCCGCGAGGATGACGTAGGCCGAGATCAGCGTCCCGACCGCGACGATCCAGATCGTGGCCAGGTGCAGCGCCGGGCGCAGCCGGTCCCAGCCGAACCACCAGAGCCCGAGGAACGTGGCCTCCAGGAAGAAGGCGAGCATGCCCTCGACGGCCAGGGTCGGGCCGAACACGTCGCCGTAGAAGCGCGCGAACGCCGACCAGGACATCCCGAACTGGAACTCCTGGACCAGCCCGGTGACGACGCCGACCGCGAACGTGGCCATCAGCAGCTTGCCGACGAGCAGCGTCAGCCGGCGCCACCGCTCGTCGCCGGTGCGCCGCCACGCGGTCTGCAGGCCGGCGGTGAGGGCGGCGAGGCTGATCGAGAGCGGCACGAAGAGGTAGTGGTAGATCGTCACGACGGCGAACTGCAGTCGGGACAGCTCCAGTGCGGTCATCGTCGACCTCCCGCTCCTACGACGCTCCGTCGTAGATACGACCTAGCGTAGTACGACGGGTTGCGTTGGCAAGGGTGGTGCTCGGTACACTGCTGTCCGTGGCCCTCGGTGAGCTCGAACGCGCGGTCATGGCCCAGCTGTGGGCCGCCCCCGGGCCCCTGACCGTGCGCGAGGTGCACGATCGCCTCGAGCGCGAGCTGGCCTACACCACGGTGATGACGGTGCTGGGGCGGCTGGCCAAGAAGGGCGTCGTCCGGCAGGAACGCGACGGCAAGGCCTACCGGTACGTCGCCGCCTCCAGCCGCGAGCAGCTCGCGGCGTCGCTGATGCTCGACGCGCTGGGCGACGTCGGCGAGGACCGCGCGGCCGCGCTCGTGGCCTTCGTCGACCAGGTGGGCCCGGAGGAGGTCGCCGCGCTGCGCGAGGCCCTGGGGCGCCCGCCGTCCGGCGGCGACGCGTCCCCCGACTCGTGATCACGACCACCTCGGCCCCAGACTGACCGGCCATGGCCTCGGTGTGGCTGGCCGTGCTCGCGCTCGCGCTGGCCGGCCCCGTCCCCTCGACGCTGGCCCGCGCCCGCTGGCCGCACCGGGTCCCGCGCGCGGCCGTCGTGCTCTGGCAGGCCATCGCCCTCGCCGCCGTGCTCGCCGCGGTCGGCAGCGCCCTCGCCGCCCCCGAGGAGTTCCTGCGCGCGCAGGGCCCGGCGGAGCGCACGGGCGCCCCGTTGCTGGTCGCGGTGACGCTCGCCGCGACGCTCGCGGGGTTGATCGTCCTGCGCCTGCTGGTCGTCCTCGTGCTGCTCGCCGTCCGGACGCGCCGGCGCCGCGCCCGCCACCTCGACATGGTCGACCTGCTCGACCGCGCCGAGCGCAGCGCCGCGGTGGGCCCCTCGGGTGCGCGCGCCGTGCTGCGGGTGCTCGACGGCGCCGTCCCGTTCGCCTACTGCGTGCCCGGTCGCGCGCCGCGGGTCGTGGTCACCGAGGCGACCCTGGACGCCCTCGGCACCGACGAGCTCCGCGCGGTGCTCGCCCACGAGCAGGCCCACCTCGACGCGCGCCACGATCTGGTGCGCGAGGGTTTCGTCGCCCTCCACCAGGCGTTCCCGCTCGTCGTGCGCAGCCGCCAGGCCCGCGACGCCGTCGCCCTGCTGCTCGAGATGCTCGCCGACGACACCGGGCGCGCCCGCGGGTCGGACGCGGCGATGGCCGGCGCGCTCGAGGCCTTCGCGACCGCCGGGGACGACGACGTCGTCGCGCGCCTCGAACGGGTCCGCGCCCGCCGCTGCGGCAGCCGCGCGCTCGCCACGGCCACCTATCTCCTCGCCGCGGCCGTCGTCATCGTGCCGACCGTCGCCGTGGTCATCCCGTGGCTCTCCGCCGCCCTCCCGGCCGCGGGCATGCTCCCCTGACCCCTCGCGCCGTTCACCGACCGAGCGAGGCCACGACCTCGTCAGCGGCGGCGTAGGGGTCGAGCTCGCCCGCGACGACGCGGTCGGCGAGGGCGGGCAGGGCGACCGAGCCGGTGAGCTCGGCGATCCGCGCGCGGAGGTCGGCGACGGCGATGGCCTCGATCTCGGCGCGGGCGCGGCGGTGGGCGCCCTCGAGGGCGCGGTCGTGGGCGGCCATCCAGTCGCGGTGGGCGTCGAGGGCCGCGACGAGGTCGTCGATGCCCTCCGCCCGGGCGGCGACGGCCCGCACGACCGGTGGACGCCAGGTCGGTCCGGCGACCTCTCGGCGCCCCAGCGACATCATGTGCTGCAACTCACGGACCGTGGTGTCGGCGCCCTCGCGGTCGGCCTTGTTGACGACGAACACGTCGGCCACCTCGAGGATCCCGGCCTTCGCGGCCTGCACGCCGTCGCCCATGCCGGGGGCGAGCAGGACGACGGTGGTGTCGGCGAGGGCCACCACCTCGACCTCGGACTGGCCGACGCCGACCGTCTCGACCAGCACGACGTCGCAGCCGGCGGCGTCGAGGACGCGCAGCGCCTGAGGGGTCGCCGCGGCGAGGCCGCCGAGGTGCCCGCGGGTGGCCATCGAGCGGATGAACACACCGGGGTCTCCGGCGTGCTCGCCCATCCGGACCCGGTCCCCGAGCAGGGCGCCGCCGGAGAACGGCGAGCTCGGGTCGACGGCGAGCACGCCCACGGTCCGACCGTCCGCGCGCAGGGCGGTGACCAGCGCCGAGGTCGTCGTCGACTTGCCGACCCCGGGCGACCCGGTCAGCCCGACGACCCGCGCCCGGCCGGCGTGGGGCGCCAGGGCGGCGGCGATCTCGCGCAGGCGCGGGCTGCCGTCCTCGACCAGCGAGATGAGGCGTGCCACGTCCCGGGGCCGGCCTCCGCGCGCGCCGGCCACCAGCCCGTCGACATCGATGCCCGCCGTCACGGCGGGCGACGGTACACAGGGCCGCCGCGCAAGCGGGCTACGTGCGCTCCGTCACGGATCAGGCAGTTCGATTCAGATGGTTAGGGTGCGCGGCATGGCGCCACCGGACCTCGCGAGCAGCGGCATCACCACGATCGACCACGTCGGCATCGCCGTCCCGGATCTCGACGCGGCCATCACCTGGTACGCCGAGAACCTGGGGTTGGTCGCCACGCACAGCGAGACCAACGACGAGCAGGGGGTGCGCGAGGCGATGCTGCACGCACCCGGCGATCCTGCCGGCCCGGCGGTGCAGCTGCTGGCCCCGCTCGACGAGACCTCGACGATCGCGAAGTTCATCGACCGCAACGGCCCCGGCCTGCAGCAGGTGGCCTACCGGGTCACCGACGTCGAGGCCAGCATGGAGGCGCTGCGCGCGAAGGGCCTGCGCCTGCTCTACGACCAGCCGCGCCGGGGCACCGCGGGTTCACGCGTGAACTTCGTGCACCCCAAGGACGCCGGCGGCGTCCTCGTCGAGCTCGTGGAGCCGGCGCGCGAGCACTGACGTCCCTCACACCGTGGTCCCGACGGGCATTACCCATCGGTAGCGTCGGGCTCCCGCAGCACACCCGGAGGCAGAACGTGCAGGAAATCCGCGACGCGATCCTCGCCGGCGAGCACGGCGCGCTGGCCGGCGCCGCCGTCCCCGAGTCGTACAAGGGCATCACCGTCCACGCCGACGAGGCCGAGATGTTCGCCGGCATGGCCTCGCGCGAGAAGGACCCGCGCAAGTCCCTGCACCTCGACGACGTCCCCACGCCGACCCTCGCGCCCGGGGAGGCCCTCGTCGCGGTGATGGCCAGCGCCATCAACTACAACACCGTCTGGACCTCGATCTTCGAGCCGGTCTCGACGTTCAGCTTCCTCAAGCGGTACGGGCGGACCTCGCCGCTGGCCAAGCGCCACGACCTGCCCTATCACGTGGTGGGCTCCGACCTGTCCGGCGTGGTGCTCAAGGTCGGCGAGGGCGTGCACACCTGGAAGGCGGGCGACGAGGTCGTCGCGCACTGCCTGTCGGTGGAGCTGGAGAGCCCCCGAGGGCCACGACGACACGATGATGGACCCGGAGCAGCGCATCTGGGGCTTCGAGACCAACTTCGGCGGGCTCGCCGAGCTGGCCCTGGTCAAGACCAACCAGCTCATGCCCAAGCCGGGGCATCTGACCTGGGAGGAGGCCGCCTCCCCCGGGCTCGTGAACTCCACGGCCTACCGCCAGCTGGTCAGCAACAACGGCGCGAACATGACCCAGGGCGACGTCGTGCTCATCTGGGGCGCGTCGGGCGGTCTCGGCTCGTACGCCACGCAGTTCGCCCTCAACGGCGGCGCGACCCCGGTGTGCGTCGTCTCCAGCCCCGAGAAGGCCGAGCTCTGCCGCAGGATGGGCGCCGAGCTGATCATCGACCGCTCGGCCGAGGGCTACAAGTTCTGGTCCGACCCCCAGACCCAGGACCCCCGCGAGTGGAAGCGCTTCGGCGCGAAGATCCGCGAGCTCACCGGCGGCGACGACCCCGACATCGTGTTCGAGCACCCCGGCCGCGAGACCTTCGGCGCGAGCACCTACGTCGCCAAGCGCGGCGGCACCATCGTCACCTGCGCCGCGACGTCGGGTTTCATGCTCGAGTTCGACAACCGGTACCTCTGGATGAACCTCAAGCGGATCATCGGGTCGCACTTCGCGAACTACAAGGAGGCCTACCTCGCCAACCGGCTGGTGGCCCAGGGCAGGGTGCACCCGACCGTCTCGAGGAGCTACCCGCTCATCGAGACCGGCGAGGCGGCCAACGACGTCCACCACAACACCCACCAGGGCAAGGTCGGCGTGCTCTGCCTGGCCCCGGAGGAGGGCCTCGGCGTCACCGACCCCGAGCTGCGCGCCGAGCACCTCGAGTCCATCAACCGCTTCCGCGGGGTGTAGTGAGCGCCGCGACCCGCCGCTCCTCACCCGTCCGTGGAGTGTCGATCTGCCCGCCGGTACCGTGAAACCCATGCCCTCCGACGAGCGCGAACTGTTGCCGCTGGGGACCGGCTTCGACGTCGTGCGCCGCGGGTACGACCGTGGACAGGTCGAGGAGCACCTCGACCGCGTCGAGGCCGACCTGCGCATCCTCACCGCCGACCGCGACGCCGCCGTGGCCCAGGCGGGCGAGCTCGCGCGTGCCCTCGACCACCACCGCGCCTACGTCGAGGACCTCCGCGCCCAGGTCGACCGCCTGGCGGCGCCGCCGGACACCATGGAGGGGCTCTCCGAGCGCCTCCAGCGCATGCTGCGTCTGACCCAGGACGAGACGCGGTCCATGCGCGAGCAGGCCGAGGCCGTGGGGCGGCGCACCCGCGAGGACGCCGACGAGTACGCCCGCCGGGCGGTCGCGAGCGCCGACGAGCACGCCCACGCCACCACCTCCGAGGCCGACGAGCGCGCGCGCCGTACGGGCGCGGCCGCCGACGAGCAGGCCCGCGCGATGCTCGACGAGGCCCGCCGCCAGGCGCGCGAGATCCACGAGCGCGCCGAGGCCGAGGCGACCGAGGCCCGCACCCGGTACGACGCGGGGCTCTCCGACAACGAGCGTCGCCGTGCCGCCATGGAGGACGAGCACCGCGAGCTCATGGAGGGCGCTCGCGCCGAGGCCGCCCGCATCCGCCGCGAGGCCGAGCAGGAGCGCGACCGGCTCGACAACGAGTCCCGCGCCTCCCGCGACCAGGTCGAGAACGACTTCGCGATCGCCATGTCGGCGCGCCGCCAGGAGGCGATGCGCCAGCTCGAGGCCGAGGAGCAGGCCTCCCGCGACCGCGCCGCCCAGCAGATCCGCGACGCCGCCGAGGAGGCCCGGCGCCGGGTGCGCGCCGCCGACGACGAGGTCGCGGAGCTGCGTCGCCTGCGCGCCCGGGTGAGCCAGCAGCTCGCCACCCTGCGCACCGCCCTGGGCTCGCTGCCCGGCGTCGACGCCTTCCCCGACGAGGAGGGCGACGCCGGCGCCGACGGCCGTCCGTCGTTGCCGAGCCTGCACGGCCACCCGCCGGTCGCCGCCGACGTCGGGTCCGGCGGTGCGTCGAACGGCGCCGGCAACGGGAACGGGGCCGACGGCGAGCTCACCGGCGGACGCCCGGCACCCGAGCAGCGCAGCGCGGCGACCAGCTCGTCCTGACGGCGGGTCAGCTCCTCGGGCGACCCCGCTGCCAGCAGCCGGTGTGCCAGTGGCGCCGCTCCACGGAACCTTCGGGCTCGTCGGCGGGCCACGCGACGACGTGCGGTGTTCCCGGCACGATCTCCTGGGAGCACCCGGGGCAGCGGTAGGCCTTCGTCGCGGCCGTCCCGCTGACCGAGCGCACGACCCATTCGACGTCGTCGACACCCGCCTCCCGCCGCACCCACCCGCCCCGCGCCGGTGGCGGCACCGGCGCGGGGCGGTGGCTCGAGCTGCGACGACCCGAGTTGCGGCGGGGCACGCGCCTACTTCTTGTAGTCGCGGAAGCCGTGACCGGTCTTGCGGCCGAGACGACCCGCCGTGACCAGGTGCTCCAGCAGCGGGGCGGGGGCGAAGCCCGGCACCCGGAACTCCTGGTAGAGCGACCGCTCGATGGCCAGCGACACGTCCAGCCCGACCACGTCGAGCAGCGCGAACGGCCCCATCGGCAGCCCGCAGCCGTTCTTCATGGCCGAGTCGATGTCGTCGGCTCCTGCGTAGTTCGCCTCGAGCATCGCGACGGCGTCGTTGAGGTAGGGGAAGAGCAGCGCGTTGACGATGAAGCCCGCGCGGTCCCCGCAGAGCACCGGGTGCTTGCCGATCCGGGCGCAGAGCGCGCGGACGGTCGCGGTGACGTCGGGCGCGGTGGTGATCGGGCTGACGATCTCGACCAGCTTCATCACCGACGCCGGGTTGAAGAAGTGCATCCCGACGACGTCGTCGGGCCGACCGGTGGCGGCGGCGCACTCCACCACGGGCAGCGACGAGGTGGTGGTCGCGAGGATCGCGCCGGGCTTGCAGACGTCGTCGAGCGCTCCGAAGACGGCCTGCTTGACCGCGAGCTCCTCGGCGACGGCCTCGACCACGAGGTCGACGCGGGCGAGGTCGTCGAACGCCGTGGTCGGACGGACCCGCGCCAGCGTCTGGTCGCGCGCCTCCTCCGTGAGCCGGCCCTTGACCACCGCCTTGTCCAGGGACTTGCGGATCGCCGCGACGACGCCCTCGCCCTTGGCCTCGGTGCGTGCGCGCACGACGACGTCGTAGCCGGCCTTCGCGAACACCTCGGCGATCCCGGTGGCCATGGTGCCGGTGCCCACCACACCGACCGAGGCGACCGAACGCAGGCCGGCGGCGTCCTCACCGGGGGGCGGTGGGGTCAGGTTGTCGGCCACGACCTCGGGCGAGCCGGGCGCGGCGTAGGTGTAGAAGCCGCGACCGCTCTTCCGGCCCAGCAGTCCCGCGGTGATCATCTGCTTGAGCACCGGGGCGGGCGCGTGGCGCTGGTTGCGGGACTGCCGGTACATCGTGTCGAGGATCTCGTAGGCCGTGTCCAGGCCGATGAGGTCCACCAGGGCCAGCGGCCCCATCGGGTACCCGCAGCCGAAGCGCATCGCGGCGTCGAGGTCCTCGCGGCCGGCGTAGTGGGCCTCGAACATGCCCACGGCCTGGTTGAGGTAGGTGAAGAGCAGGTTGTTGGCGATGAAGCCGGCCCGGTCGCCGCACACGACCGGGCTCTTGCCCAGCCGCACGGCCAGGTCGGCGACGTCGGTGACGACCTCGGGGTCGGTGACGACCGTCCGCACCAGCTCGACGAGCGCCTGCACCGGGGCCGGGTTGAAGAAGTGCATGCCGACCACCTGGTGCGGCCGCTCGGTCCGCACCGCCAGCTCGGTGATCGACAGCGACGACGTGTTCGAGGCGAAGATCGTGTCCGGGCCGCACACCTTGTCGAGGGCGGCGAACACCTCGGCTTTGAGGTCCAGGCGCTCGGGCACGGCCTCGACGACGAGGTCGACGTCAGCGAGGTCGGTGACGTCCGTGGAGACGGTCACGCGTCCCAGCAGCGCGTCGCGGTTCTCCGCCGAGATCTTGTTCCGGGACAGCGCCCGTTCGGTCGAGGCCTCCAGGTGCTCGCGGCCCTTGTCGGCCGCAGCCTGATCCACCTCGACGCCCACCACCTCGATGCCGGAGCGGGCGAACACCTCGGCGATGCCCGCCCCCATCGTGCCGAGTCCGACCACACCCACCCTGGCGAATTCGCGCGCCACTCGTCGTCCCTCCTCGAGGAGACTCCATCGTCGTCCGGGCGACGATCCTGCCACGGTCCGACGCCCCGATGACCGAGCGCCGGGAGAGCTTGCTTACTGACGGGTATCCGGACGCCCAGAAATCAGGGCAGCACGCCGATAGGGGGGCCGGACCATCGACTCCCTACCGGTTCCGTCCGTACAGGACGCCGACGAGGCGGGCGAGGACACGCACGATCCAGGCCGGCCGGTCGAAGGTCATGATGTTGACGCTGCGGAACCGGCGCTCGGAGATCGACAGCGGCCGCGTGAACTCCCGCAGCCCGTCGACCCCGTGGATGCGACCGAACCCGGAGTCACCCACGCCGCCGAAGGGCAGCGAGGGGATCCCGGCGAACGCGATGACGCCGTTGACCGACACCATCCCGACCCGCAGGCGCCGCGCGACCTCGTGGCCGCGGCGCTTCGCGAACACCGAGGCGCCCAGCCCGTAGCGCGACGCGTTGGCGCGCTCGACGGCCTCGTCGAGGTCCCGCACACGGTTGACGACGACGGTCGGGCCGAAGGTCTCCTCGGTGACCGCGCTGGAGTCCTCCGGGACGTCGGCGAGGACCACGGGGTCCACGTAGGGCGCCCGCACCGAGTCCGCGCCGCCCACCACCGCGCGACCGCCTCGGGCCAGTGCGTCGTCGATGTGGCCGGAGATGATGCCGAGCTGCGAGGGCATGGTGATCGGCCCGTACTGCGCGTCGCCCTGCCCGCCGGGCGCGATGGTGGCGGCACGCCGGGCGACACGGTCGAGGAGGTCCTCGGCCACGGAGTCGACGACGTAGACGCGCTCGACCCCGACGCAGGTCTGGCCGGCGTTGGACATCGCCCCCCACACGACCGCGGCGGCCGCGTCGTCGAGGTCCGCGTCGTGGTCGACCAGCAGCGCGTCCTTGCCGCCGCACTCGACGAGCACGGGGGTGAGGGTCTCGGCGCAGGTGGCCATCACCTTCTTGGCCGTCGCGGTGGAGCCGGTGAAGGCGACCTTGTCGACGCCCGACCGGCACAGGGCCGACCCGGTCTCGCCCTCGCCCGTGACGACCTGGAACACCGCGTCGCCGCCCTCACCCACGGCTTCGGCGAAGGTCTCGGCGAGCCACGTGCCGACCCCCGGGGTCAGCTCGCTGGGCTTGAACACCACGGTGTTGCCCGCGGCCAGCGCGTAGACGATCGAGCCCATGGGGGTGAAGACCGGGTAGTTCCACGGCCCGAGCACGCCGATGACCCCGAGCGGCGGGTACTCGACCGACGCCTTGTGGTTGATCATCAGCAGGCCGGCCGCGGCGTTGCGGGGACCGAGCACCCCCTTGGCGTGCCGGGCGGCCCAGTGCAGGTGGTCGAGAGCGAGGATGCCCTCGATGCGCGCGTCGTCCAGCGGCTTGCCGGTCTCGCGGCTGACGACGGCGGCGAGCTCCTCGCGGCGCTCGTCGAGCAGCGCCCGCCAGGCGCCCAGCTTCTTCGCCCGGCCGTCGAAGCCGAGATCCGCCCACCACTGCGTGGCCCGGCGGGAGCGCGCGACGATGGCCGCGACCTGCTCGGGCGTGTGCCGCGGGTAGGACGCGATCACGTCCCCGGTGCGCGGGTCGAGCGAGTCGAACGTCGCCGGGGTGTCGTCGGTGCTGGTCGGCGCCACGTCGCGCGTGCTCGTCATGGGTCGCAGGCTACCCGGGAGTAGCTTTGGAGCGCGAGCATCGAACCTGCCGGTCAGATCACTGCGGACCGGACGCGCGCGGCGGTCACGTTCAGGACCTCGCGGCTCGGGCGCCGCCAGTGGGCGGACAGGCGCACACCGTCCGACGGCGTGCGCGGCAGCACGTGCAGATGGACGTGCCAGACCTCCTGCCCGGCGGCGACCCCGTCGGCGAGGAAGAAGTTGATTCCGTCGGCGAGCCCGCAGGCGCGCAGCGCGGCAGCCACGCGCATTCCCGTCGCCCACAGGGCGGCGCCGTCGTCCGGGTCCAGTTCGGCCAGCGCGGAGGCATGGGCGCGCGGGACGACGAGGGTGTGCCCGGGCGTCGCCGGCTGCAGGTCGAGGAAGGCCAGCGTGCGGTCGTCCTGCGTGACGAGGCTGGACTCCGCGCGGCCCTCGGCGACCCGGCAGAACACGCACTCGCCGTCGACCTCGGCGGGCAGCGGCTCACGTCGCCGGTCGCGGGCCATCAGAAGAGCCGGAACTCGTCGACCTCGGCGCCGCGGAGGGCGTCGTAGTCGAGCGTGACGCACCGGATGCCGCGGTCGGTGGCGAGCACCCGGGCCTGCGGCTTGATCTGCTGCGCGGCGAACACCCCGGCCACCGGGGCGAGCAGCGGATCGCGGTTGAGCAGCTCCAGGTAGCGGGTCAGCTGCTCGACGCCGTCGATCTCGCCGCGCCGCTTGATCTCGACGGCCACCGAGGCGCCGTCCGCGTCGCGGCACATGAGGTCGACCGGTCCGATCGCGGTCGGGAACTCGCGGCGCACCAGGCTGTAGCCGGCGCCGAGGGTCTCGACGTGCTGGGCGAGCAGGACCTGCAGGTGCGCCTCGACACCGTCCTTGACCAGGCCCGGGTCGACCCCGAGCTCGTGGCTGGAGTCGTGCTGGATCTCCTCGAGGGTGATCGTCAGGGTCTCGTCGGCCTTGTTGCGCACCGTCCAGAGACCGGGCTCCTCGGCGAGCCAGCACGGCGGGCTCATCCAGTTCAACGGCTTGTAGGCGCGGTCGTCGGCGTGCACGCTCACCGACCCGTCGGCCTTGACGAGCAGCAGCCGCAGCGCGCTGGGCAGGTGCGCGGTCAGACGGCCGGCGTAGTCGACCGTGCACCGGGCGATGACGAGACGCACAACCGGTGAGAGTAGGAGACGCCGCGCGGCGGAGCTCGACCGGTCGTCGGAGCCGGACGCGGCCCGGGGATCATCGGGCGGTGTGGAGACCACGAGCACCCGCGAGATCTACGCCAACCCGTGGATGACGGTGCGGGAGGACACCTTCCGCCGGCCCGACGGCGTCGACGGCCTCTACGGTGTCGTGGACCGGCCCGACTACGCCATCGTCATCGCCCTCGACGGTGACCAACTCGCCCTCGTCGAGCAGTACCGCTACCCCCTCGGCCTGCGGCGCTGGGAGTTCCCGCAGGGCACCGCCCCCGACCGCGCCACGATGGCGCCCGAGGCCCTCGCCGCCCGCGAACTGCGCGAGGAGACCGGCCTGACCGCCGGCTCGCTGACCTTCCTCGGTCTTCTCGACCTCGCCCCCGGCATGTCCTCGCAGCGCGGGCGCGCCTACCTGGCCACCGATTTGACCGCCGGCGAGCCCCAGCGCGAGGACACCGAGGCCGACATGCGCCACGCCTGGGTGTCGCGCACCGAGTTCGAGCGCCGCGTCCGCGCCGGCGAGATCACCGACTCCCAGTCGATCGCCGCCTACGCCCTTCTCCTCCTGCGCGGTTGAGGTCGTCGACGTGTCAGCGTGGCCATCGGCGTCTGCCCCTCTGCTGACGCTCAGCGACACAAACCCCCCATCTCGCGACGCGGCGCGGGAGTGACGGCGCGCACACCAGGGCAGCATGGGGGCATGGCTCTGGTGCGCGTCGGTCCGCTCGCGATCCCGTCGGTCGACGAGGTGGTCGGCGCAGGCCGGTCCCTGGTCGGGTGGGCCGGGGAGGTCGTCGACATCGGGGCGCGCCTGCCCGGGCGGGTGGACGACCTGCTCGACGAGGTCACCCGACTGCTCGGCGCGCTCGACGGCATCGCCACGCGCGTCGACGGCCTTGTCGACCGCGCTGAGGGGATCGTCGACCAGGTCGACGGCGTGATCGGCGAGGCGCGACGCATCACGACCGGCGCGAACGAGGTCGTCGGCTCGGCGCGCGAGATCACCAGCGGCGCGAACGAGGTCGTCGGCTCCGCACGGAAGATCACGGCGGGCGCCGAGGACGTCGTCGGGTCGGCGCGGAAGATCACCGCGGGCGCCGAGGACGTCGTCGGCAGCGCGCGCACCATCACCAGCGGCGCCGAGGAGGTCGTGGGCAACGCTCGCGAGATCACCGACGGGGCGCGGGGCATCGTCGACGGCGCGGGGGCCACGAGTCGCTCGGCGCAGGAGCTGCTCGACCTCTACCGCCCGATGCTCGAGCGCGGCGCGCCGATGGCCGGGCGGTTCGTCGACGAGCTCAGCGAGGACGAGGTCGACGCCGCGGTCAAGCTCGTCGACCAGTTGCCGCTGTTCACCGAGCACATGGTCACCGACATCATGCCGATCCTGGAGACCCTCGACCGCGTCGGTCCGGACCTCCACGAGCTGCTGAGCGTCACCAAGGAGCTGCGCCAGGCCATCGACGGCATCCCCGGCCTGGGTTTCCTCAAGAAGCGTGGGGCCAGGGACGACGACTGACCCGTGCGGCCGGGTCTACGACCCCGCGACCGGCGCCGGAGACGACGGGGACGCGTCACCGGTGTCACCGACAGGCAGGCCGTGCACCTCGCGGACGACGTCGACGAACTCGCCCATGATCGCCGTGAGCGAGTACGACTTCGGCGTCACGACGCGGTGGACGCCGAGGCGCTGGAGCTGCTCGGCGTCGTTCGGCGGGATGATCCCGCCGACGACGACCGGGATGTCCTCCGCGCCGGCGCGCGCGAGCCCGTCGAGGACGGCGGGCACGACCTCGAGGTGCGAGCCGGACAGCACCGACAGGCCGATCACGTGGACGCCCTCCTGGACCGCGGCGGCCACGATCTCGGCCGGGGTGAGGCGGATGCCCTGGTAGATGACCTCGAAGCCGGCGTCGCGGGCGCGGACGGCGATCTGCTCGGCGCCGTTGGAGTGGCCGTCGAGACCGGGCTTGCCGACGAGCATGCGCAGCGCGGCGGTCCCCATCTCGGCGGCGGTGGCCCGGACGCGGGCGCGCACGGCGGCGAGGTCGTCGGGGGCCTCGCCGCCTCCCGAGGACGCCGCCGAGACGCCGGTGGGCGCCCGGTAGGACCCGAAGACCCCGCGCAGGGCGCCGGCCCACTCCCCCGTGGTCACGCCGGCGCGGGCGCAGGCGAGCGTGGCCTCCATGAGGTTCTCGTCGGTGCCCGCGGCCTTCGTCAGGCGCTCGAGGGCGGCGTCGACCTCCGAGGTGTCGCGCCCCGACCGCCACTGCTGCACCGCCTCGCGGGCCTGCGCCTCGACCTGGGCGTCGACGGTGAAGA
Source organism: uncultured Actinomycetota bacterium (assembly GCA_963785135.1). Taxonomy (GTDB): domain Bacteria; phylum Actinomycetota; class Actinomycetes; order Mycobacteriales; family Pseudonocardiaceae; genus Actinomycetospora. The sequence goes on along the minus strand of CAWATV010000012.1, from coordinate 538,896 downwards.
TCGCGTCGGCGCCCTCGGCCTGCAGCGGGCTGGGCTCGGTGGAGGTGAACCTGTTGACCCCGACGACGGTGTCCTCGCCGGACTCGAGCCGCGCCCGCCGCTGGGCCAGCGACGACACCAGCTGCGACTTCATGTAGCCGGAGTCGACGGCGGGAACCGCACCGCCCATCGCGGCGACCTTGGCGATCTCGGCACGGGCGCCCTCGACGATCGACGCCGTCTTGGCCTCCACGACGTGCGAGCCGGCGAAGATGTCGTCGTAGTCGAGCAGGTCGGTCTCGTAGGCGAGGACCTGCTGCATGCGCAGCGCCCACTGCTGGTCCCACGGCCGCGGCAGACCCAGGGCCTCGTTCCACGCGGGGAGCTGCACGGCGCGGGCGCGGGCGTCCCTCGACAGCGTCACCGCGAGCATCTCGAGCACGATGCGCTGGACGTTGTTCTCCGGCTGCGCCTCGGTCAGGCCCAGGGAGTTCACCTGCACGCCGTAGCGGAAGCGGCGCATCTTCGGGTCGGTGACGCCGTAGCGCTCCTGGCACAGCTCGTCCCAGAGCTGGGCGAAGGCCCGCAGCTTGCAGATCTCCTCGATCACGTGGAGCCCGGCGTTGACGAAGAACGAGATGCGGCCGACGACGTCGCCGAAACGCTCCTCGGGCACCTGACCGGAATCGCGCACCGCGTCGAGCACGGCGATCGCCGTCGAGATCGTGTACGCGACCTCCTGCGTCGGCGTCGCCCCGGCCTCCTGCAGGTGGTAGCTGCAGATGTTGATCGGGTTCCACCTGGGGACGTTGCCCACCGTCCAGGCGATCATGTCGGTGATCAGGCGGACGCTCGGACCGGGCGGGAACGCGTAGGTCCCGCGGGAGAGGTACTCCTTGACGATGTCGTTCTGCGTGGTGCCGGCGAGCCGGGCGCGCACGTCCGCCACGTCCAGGCCCGCTTCGCCGGCCTGCTCGTCGGCGACGGTGACGTAGAGCGCGAGCATCCACATCGCCGTCGCGTTGATCGTCATCGAGGTGTTGGCCTCGTTGAGCGGGATGCGGTCGAACAGCAGACGCATGTCGCCGATGTGCGACACCGGGACGCCGACCTTGCCGACCTCACCGCGCGCGAGCTCGTCGTCGGGGTCGTAGCCGGTCTGGGTGGGCAGGTCGAAGGCGACCGAGAGGCCCGTCTGCCCCTTGCCCAGGTTGCGCCGGTAGAGCTCGTTCGACGCGCGCGCCGACGAGTGGCCCGCATAGGTCCGCATCACCCACGGGCGGTCGCGGGCGTCGTCGCTGGGGTAGGGCACGGGAGAACACCTCCACGGTGGTCGACCCGCCGATGTTACCGACGGGTCTCGGCGCGCGGGACCGATGCCGGCAGCCCCGGGAGATGCCGTGGCCCACAGGATCGGTCAGGTAGGACCCGCAGCGGAGCGGTGCCGGACCATGGAGGATGAGGGTGAGGGAGGTGGCGTCGTGGTCGGGTCGATCGGCGAGATCGTCATGGCGCTCGCGCTCGTGATCCTGCTCGCCGGGCTCCTGCGCTGGACCTTCGGCGGCGAGCCGCGGGGCGCGCTCCCCGACGAGCACGGCGACCTCGGCCTCCTCGAGACCGTCGCGGTGGTCCCCACCCGCGAGGCCGCCGACGTCCTCGTGGCCAAGCTCGCGCGCGAACGCGTGCGCGTCACCGTCAGTCGCGGCGTGGAGGGCTGGCGCCTGCTCGCCTTCCCCACGGACGCCGACGACGCCCGCCTCGTACTCCGCGCGCTCTGATCGCGCGTCAGCGCACGGGCGGGGCGACGATCCGGCGGATGTCCCCGCCCAGCGCGGCGAGGTTCTCGACGAACAGCGGGTAGCCGCGGTCGATGTGCGCGACGTCCCACACCTCGGTGTCGCCGTCGGCGCACAGGCCGGCGAGGACGAGCCCGGCGCCGGCGCGGATGTCCGAGGCCCACACGGGCGCCGACGAGAGCCGCCGGACGCCGCGGACGACGGCGTGGTGCCCGTCGGTGCGGGCGTCGGCCCCCAGGCGGACCATCTCCTCGACGAAGCGGAACCGGCCCTCGAACACGTTCTCGGTGATCATCGAGGTGCCCTCGGAGACCGCGGACAGGGCGATCGCCATCGGCTGCAGGTCCGTGGCGAAGCCGGGGTAGGGCAGCGTCACCCAGTCCACCGACCGGGGCGTCCCTCGAGGACGACGCGGAACCCGTTCACGCCGGCGGTCACGTCGGCGCCGGCCTGGCCGAGACGGTCGAGCACGAGATCGAGGTGGTGCGGGTCGACGCCGCGCACGGTGACGTCGCCGCCGGCCATCGCGGCGGCGAAGCCCCAGGTGGCGCCGACGATGCGGTCGCCGATGACGCGGTGGGTGGTCGGGGTGAGGGCGTTCCCGCCGTGGACGACCAGCGTGGACGTGCCGCCGCCCTCGATCTTCGCGCCCATCTGCTGGAGCATCGTGACGAGGTCGACGATCTCCGGTTCGCGCGCGGCGTTGTCGATCACCGTCGTCCCCTCGGCGAACACCGAGGCCATGAGGATGTTCTCGGTGGCGCCGACGCTGGGGAAGTCGAGCCAGATCTGGGCGCCGCGCAGGCTCTCGGCGCGTGCCACGACGCAGCCGTGGGAGATCTCGCTGGAGGCCCCGAGCAGGCGCAGCCCGGCCTGGTGCATGTCCAGGGGCCGCGAACCGATGGCGTCCCCCCCGGGCAGCGGCACCACCGCGCGCCGGCAGCGGGCCACCAGGGGTCCGAGCACGCACACCGAGGCACGCAGGCGGGAGACGGAGCGGTAGTCCGCCTCGGCGCTGAGCGCGGCGGGCACGTCGATGGTCACCGTGGCACCGTCGACGGCGACCGTGCAGCCGAGGCTGCGCAGGACGTCCGCCATCAGCGGGACGTCGAGGATCTCCGGGCAGTTGGTGATGACCGTGCGACCCTCGGCCAGCAGCGCGGCGGCCATCAGCTTGAGCACGCTGTTCTTGGCGCCCACGACGTCGACCGCTCCCGACAGCGGGCCGCCGCCGCGCACCACGAAGTGCTCGTTCACGACGGTCGACGCTACAGACACACCGGGGGCCGTCCCCGGCCCGGCCCCCTAGGCTGCCGACCATGGCCGTCCACCTGACCCGGATCTACACGCGGACGGGAGACGACGGCACCACCGGCCTGTCGGACTTCTCGCGGGTGCCCAAGACCGACCCGCGTCTCGCGGCCTACGCCGACTCCGAGGAGGCCAACGCGGCCCTCGGCGTGGTGCTCGCGGTCGGCGCGCCCCCCGAGGAGCTCGTCGCCCCCCTGCGCCAGATCCAGAACGATCTCTTCGACGTGGGCGCCGACCTCGCCACACCCGTGACCGAGAATCCGGAGTACCCGCCGCTGCGCGTCACCGAGCGCCAGGTCGAGCGGCTCGAGGGCTGGTGCGACGAGTTCAACGAGGCGCTGGAGAAGCTGTCGTCGTTCATCCTGCCCGGCGGCACCCCGGCCGCGGCCTACCTCCACGTGGCCCGCACGGTCACCCGCCGCGCCGAGCGCAGCACCTGGGCCGCGATCGCCGCGGACCCCGAGCGCACGAGCACCCTGCCGGCCCACTACCTCAACCGGCTCTCCGACCTGCTGTTCATCCTCGGCCGTGTCGCCAATCCCGGCGGCGACATCCTCTGGGTCCCCGGCGGCCCAGAAGAAGAGGGAGCACGCCGATAGGAAGAAGGCTAGCTCGCTTGGCGGTAACCGGTGGAGCGGCCGGGCGGGGTGGATTCGAGCCACGAGGAGAACCCGGTGATGGCGTCGGCGCCGATCGCGATGTCCCAGGACGAGACGCCGACGCGACATCGCAGGACGGTCGCCCCCGGGGGGTGCATCTCGCCGGCCACGGGTGGGCGGCGGTCGACGATCTCGAGGAGCGTGCGGTCGAGGACGACGTTCGGCCCCGAGCTCAGACCACTGATGCGGTACCAGCGGAACTCGTTCCCCCGGTAGCGGGCGAGCCCGGAGTGCCAGCCGTCGACGTCCTCGGCCGGCCGGGCCTCGCGCAGGGCGACGTCGACTCCCCCGCGCCGCAGGATGCGGATACGGCGCAGGAGGAGCAGACCGAAGAGCAGCAGCACGGCGAGCACCACGATGGCCACCAGTTCGGCGATCATCACCGTGCTCACCGGTACCGCCCGCCGCCCGTCAGAGGTCCGTCACCGGTCCGGCGACTCGCCGGCCGCCCGGAGGCGGGCCCGCGCCCGGGCCGCCGCGGCGGCGGTGTCGTCGAAGTCGTCGCCCCCGCCCTCGGCCCGCTGCAGTTCGTCGCGGGCCGCGGCGACGTCGATCTCGGACGCCAGCTCGGCGATCTCGGCGAGGATGGTCACGGACTCGGCCGTCACCGAGAGGAACCCGCCGAACACCGCCGCGTGGAACGACTCGCCGTCGGTGGGGTCGATGCGGACGACCCCGGCCTCGTCGAGCGCCGCGATGACCGGCTCGTGGCCGGGCAGCAGACCGATGTCACCCTCGACCGTGCGGGCGGAGACGAAGCTCGCCTGCCCCGCCCAGAGGCGCTTCTCCACGCCGACGATGGCGACCTCCATCTCCGCCATCAGCTGTACTTCTTGATGTTGGCCTCGACGTCGTCGAGGTCACCGACCATCGCGAAGGCCTGCTCCGGGGCGTTGTCGTACTCGCCCTTGCAGATCTTGTCGAAGGCCTCGACGGTGTCCTTGACGTCGACGAACGAGCCCTCCTCGCCGGTGAACTGCTCGGCGGCGTACATGTTCTGCCCGAGGAAGCGCTCGATGCGGCGGGCGCGCCCGACGGTCAGGCGGTCCTCCTCGGAGAGCTCGTCGATGCCGAGGATGGCGATGATGTCCTGCAGGTCGTTGTAGCGCTGCAGGATCCGGATGACCTCGCGCGCCACGCGGTAGTGGTCGTCGCCGACGTACTGGGCGTCCAGGATCGTCGAGGTCGAGGTCAGCGGGTCCACGGCCGGGAAGATGCCCTTGGCGAACACCGAGCGGGAGAGCTCGGTGGTGGCGTCGAGGTGGGCGAACGTGGTGGCCGGGGCCGGGTCGGTGTAGTCGTCCGCGGGCACGTAGATCGCCTGCATCGAGGTGATCGAGTGGCCGCGGGTCGAGGTGATCCGCTCCTGCAGCTCGCCCATCTCGTCGGCCAGGGTCGGCTGGTAGCCCACCGCCGAGGGCATGCGGCCCAGCAGCGTCGAGACCTCCTGGCCGGCCTGCGTGAACCGGAAGATGTTGTCGATGAACAGCAGGACGTCGACCTCGGAGACGTCGCGGAAGTACTCGGCCATGGTCAGTGCCGACAGCGCCACGCGCATGCGCGTGCCCGGCGGCTCGTCCATCTGACCGAAGACCAGCGCGGTGTCCTTGAGGACGTCGGCCTCGCCGAGCTCCACCCAGAGGTCGTTGCCCTCACGGGTGCGCTCGCCGACGCCGGCGAACACCGAGGTGCCGCCGAAGTTGCGCGCGATGCGCTGGATCATCTCCTGGATGAGCACGGTCTTGCCCACGCCGGCGCCGCCGAACAGGCCGATCTTGCCGCCCTCGACGTAGGGGGTGAGCAGGTCGACGACCTTCAGGCCCTGTCCAGAGGACCGCGGTCTTGCCCTCGAGCTGGTCGAAGGGCGGCGGGTCGCGGTGGATGCCCCAGTGCTCGGCGTCGTCGGCGTAGCCCGGCTCGTCCATGCAGTCGCCGAGGGCGTTGAACAGGTGCCCCTTGACGACGTCGCCGACCGGCACCGAGATGGCGCTGCCGGTGTCCTGGACCTCGGTCCCGCGCACCGCGCCCTCGGTGGGCTGCATCGCGATCGTGCGCACCTGGTTGTCCCCGAGGTGCTGGGCGACCTCGAGGGTCAGGTTGCGGGTGACGTCGTTGAGCTCGAGCTCGAACGTCAGGGCGTTGAACAGGTCGGGCACCTCGCCGCGCGGGAACTCCACGTCGACGACGGGTCCGAGGATGCGGGTGATACGGCCGACGGCGCCCGAGGAGTCTCCTCGCTCGGTGCCCTCGGCCGTGGCGGTGGACTGGGTCATCGTCACTCCCCTACTGGGCCAGCGCGTCGGAGCCGCTGACGATCTCGCTGATTTCCTGCGTGATCTGGGCCTGACGAGCCTGATTGGACTCGCGGGTCAGGTTGTCGACCAGGTCGTTGGCGTTGTCGGTGGCGGCCTTCATGGCCCGCTGCCGAGCCGCCGACTCCGACGCGGCCGCGTCGAGCAGCGCCGCGAACACGCGGGCGCGGATGTACTTGGGCAGCAGCCGGTCGAACAGGACCTCGGGCTCGGGCTCGAAGTCGTACTCGGCCTGCCGCTCCTCGCCCTCGCCGCTGCCGGAGTCGTCCGAGTCGTTCGAGGACTCCTCGGACTCGTCGTCGAGCTGCAGGGGCGCGATCTGGCGGGGCTTCACGGTCTGGCTGGCCATCGAGGTGAACTCGGTGAAGACCACGTGGAGCTCGTCGACCCCGCTGAGGCCCTCGGCGTCCTCCGGCGGGACGAAGTTCGGACCGTTCGACGACGGGCCCTCGGACTCGTCGTCGGAGTCGTCGTCCGAGGGTCGTTCCACGGTCTCCTCGCCTCCGGCGAGGAAGCAGGCGGTCATCGTGTCCGCGGCGTGCGAGGCGTTGCCGTAGTCGGGGACCTCGGAGAAGCCGGTCCAGGATCCCGCGATCTCCCGGTTGCGGAACCGGAAGTACGACTCGCCCTTGCCCCCGATGACGAACACCACCGGTTCCTTGCCGTCGTCCTGCACCTCGCGGAGCAGTCGCTCGGCCTCACGCAGCACGGCGGCGTTGTAGCCGCCGCAGAGCCCGCGGTCGCTGGTGCACACCAGGATGCCGACGCGCGAGGGTTCCTCGCGCGCCACCAGCAGCGGGTGGTCGCTGGCCCCGGCCCTGGCGGCCGTGGTCAGCACGTGGGTGAACTCGTCGGAGTAGGGACGCGCCGCTTCGACGCGTGCCTGGGCCTTCGAGATGCGCGACGCCGCGACCATCTCCATCGCCTTGGTGATCTGGGCGATGTTCTTGGTCGACTTGATGCGGCGCCGCAGGACGCGGAGGGATGCAGCCATCGGCGGTCCTAGCTCTGCGATCCGGAGGACGAGCTCTGCGACGAGTCCTCGGAGGAGGAGCTGCCGGAGCTGTCGGAGGAGGAGCTGCTGGAGGAGCTACCGGAATCGGAGCTGCCGGAGCTGTCGGACGACGAGCTGCCGGAGCTGTCGGACGACGAGCTGTCGGACGAGGAGCTGTCGTCGCCGGAGGACGACGAGTCCTGCCCCGAGTCGTCGGAGTCCGACGAGCCGGACGAGTCGTCGGAGGACCCGGAGCTCTCCTCGGAGCTCTCCTCACTGCTCTCCTCGGAGGAGCCGAGCTCGCCGGTGCCGCCGTCGTCGGCGACCTCGGAACCGTCGGTGGTGGAGAACTGGTCCTTGAACTCGGAGACGGCCTTGTTCAGGCGGTCCTCGGTCTCGTCGGAGAGCTCGCCCGAGTCACGGATCTCGCTGAGCGCCCCGCCGTCGCGGCGGACGTGCTCCAGGAACTCCGACTCGAAGCGGGGGACGTCCTCGACCGGCACCGAGTCCAGGTGGCCGCGGGTGCCGAGGAAGATGGAGACGACCTCCTCCTCGACCGGGTAGGGCTCGCCCTGGCCCTGCTTGAGCAGCTCCATGAGCCGCGCGCCGCGGTCGAGCTGCGCCTGGGAGGTCGGGTCGAGGTCGGAGCCGAACGCCGCGAACGACTCGAGCTCGCGGTACTGCGCGAGGTCGACACGCAGCCGGCCCGCGACCGTCTTCATGGCCTTGACCTGGGCGTCGCCGCCGACCCGGGAGACCGAGTTCCCGACGTTCAGGGCGGGCCGCTGACCCTGGTTGAACAGGTCCGACTCGAGGAAGCACTGCCCGTCGGTGATCGAGATGACGTTCGTCGGGATGTACGCCGCGATGTCGTTGTCCTTGGTCTCCACGATCGGCAGACCGGTCAGGGAGCCGGCACCGAGGTCGTCGGAGAGCTTCGCGCAACGCTCGAGCAGGCGGCTGTGCAGGTAGAAGACGTCGCCGGGGTACGCCTCGCGGCCCGGCGGGCGGCGCAGCAGCAGCGAGATCGCGCGGTAGGCCTCGGCGTGCTTCGAGAGGTCGTCGAAGACGATCAGGCAGTGCTTGCCCTGGTACATCCAGTGCTGGGCCATGGCCGAGCCGGCGTAGGGGGCGATGTACTTGAAGCCCGCCGGGTCGGAGGCGGGGGCCGCGACGATCGTCGTGTACTCGAGCGCCCCGGCCTCCTCGAGCGACTGGCGCACACCGGCGATCGTGGTGCCCTTCTGACCGATCGCGACGTAGACGCAGCGGACCTGCTGCTCCGGGTCGCCGGTCTCCCAGGCCTCGCGCTGGTTGATGATCGTGTCGGTGCAGACCGCGGTCTTGCCGGTCTTGCGGTCACCGATGATCAGCTGGCGCTGCCCGCGGCCGATCGGGGTGTTCGCGTCGATCGCCTTGATCCCGGTCTGCAGGGGCTGCTTCACCGCCTGGCGCTGCACGACCGAGGCGGCCTGCAGCTCGAGGACGCGCTCCTCCTCGGACTCGATGTCGCCGAGGCCGTCGATCGGGACGCCCAGCGGGTCGACCACGCGGCCGAGGAAGTTGTCGCCGACCGGCACCGAGAGCACGCGCCCGGTGCGGGTGACCTGCTGCCCCTCCTCGATGGTCTCGTACTCACCGAGGATGACGACGCCGATCTCGCGCTCGTCGAGGTTCTGGGCCAGGCCCAGTACCCCGCCCGGGAACTCGAGCAGTTCGTTGGTCATGGTGGAGGGCAGGCCCTCGATGTAGGCGATGCCGTCACCCGTCGAGGTGACGATGCCGACCTCCTGACGGGTCGAATCCGCGGAGTAGGAGGACACGTAGTCCTCGATCGCGCTGCGGACCTCGTCGGAGGAGATGGTCAACTCGGCCATGGGTTCCGTCTCGCTCTTCGTTAGGGGATGAGAGTGTCGGTGGGGTGCGCGGCTGGCCCGGTACTGCCCGGAGGCCCGCTCAGCCGAGCCTTCGGCGGAGCTCGTCGAGTCGCCCGGCGACGCTGCCGTCGATGACCTCGTCCCCGACCTGGATCACCAGACCGCCGACGAGCGCGGGGTCGACCTCGAGGTGCAGGGTGATGTCGCGACGGTAGATATTCGCGAGAGCGCCGACCAGCCGGTCCTGCTGGGACTCGCTCAGCGGGGCCGACGAGCGCACGGTGGCGACGGAGCGCTCCCGACGGTCGGCGGCCAGCTCGGCGAGCCGCTCCAGGCCCTGGGCGATGCCGTGGCCCACCGGGTGGGCGACGAGCTGCCCGGTGAGCTTGCGGGTGATGGACTCGGCGCGGTCGGAGAGCAGACGGTCGAGGACCTGCTGCTTGCCGTCCGGGTCGGCGTTGGGATCGGACAGGAGCCGCTCGAGCTCGGGCTCGCCGCCGACGATCCGGCCGAGGCGGAACAGCTCGTCCTCGACGGCGTCGAGGCGGCCGTCACGCTCGGCCGAGACCAGCAGGGCCTCCCGCGCCACGGTGCGCAGGCCGTCGACGAGGTCCTCGGGACGCGACCAGTGCGACGTGACCGCCGCCTTGACGATGTCCGCGGTCGCCGTGACCACCTGCCCGTCGAGCAGCCGGGACACCAGGCCGTCGCGGTCCTCGGCCGACCGGGAGGAGTCGGCCAGGGTGCGGCGCAGGACCGCCTCGCGACCGAGCAGGTCGGCCACCGCGTCGAGCTGATCGGCCACCGTGACCAGGACCTCGGAGGAGGCGTCCCCGGTCGACTCGGTGAGCCGGTGACGGACGGCGGCCAGCGCCTCGCGGCTCGCGGCGTGGAAGCCCGCGACGATGCCGGCCGTTCCGCTGCTACTCATGCGTCAGCTCCACTCCGTTGCGTGGCGCCCGCGCCGCCCATCGCCTCGAGCTCGCCGAGGAAACGGTCCACGCTCTCGCCCTTGGCCGCCTCGTCGGACAGCGACGACTCGACGATGCGGCCCGCGAGCTCGACCGCCTGCCGGCCGGTCTCGGTCCGCAGGTCGGAGATCGTGCGCGAGCGGGACGCCTCGAGGGACTGGCGCCCCTGGGCGACGATGCGATCGGCCTCCGCGCGTGCCTTGGCGTCCATGTCCTCGCCGATGCGCTCGGCGTCGGCTCGGGCGTCGTCCCGGATCCGTGCGGTGTCGGTGTCGACCCCGGCGAGCTTCGCGCGACTGCGCTCCAGCTGCGCCTGGGCGTCCTCCTGGTCCTTGTCGGCCCGCTCGATCCCGGACTCGATCCGCTTCGTCGTGTCCTCGTGGGACGACGTGAACGTCGGCCAGAGGTACTTGCCGACGATGTAGACGAGGACGGAGAACGCGACGAAACCGAGGATGATCTCGGCGGCGTGCGGGAACGCCGGTTCCGGAGCTCCTGCCGGCTGCTCCGCCAACACCTCGATGAGACTCATGCGCTACCTCCGCCGATCGGCGACGACGGGACGGATCACTGCAGGGCGAAGGCGAGCACGAGGCCCAGGATGGCGAGGGCCTCGGAGAGCGCGAAGCCGATGAAGGCGATGCTCTGCAGCTGGCCGCGAGCCTCGGGCTGGCGGGCGACGCCGTTGATGAAGGCGGCGAAGACGATGCCGACGCCGATACCGGGGCCGATGGCGGAGAGGCCGTAGCCGACGACGTTCAAGTTTCCGGAGAGCACTTCGGTGTTCCTTTCGGTCCTCGCGGCGCGGGCTGCGCCGGTCACGGGTGGTGCGGTGGTGGCCGGGAGACTCAGTGCTCGTCGGCCAGGGAGGCGCCGATGTAGGACGCCGTGAGGATCGTGAAGATGTAGGCCTGGATGAGCTGGATGAAGGCCTCGAATGCGGTGAAGACGATCGCCATGATCGCGGCGAACGGCGACATGACCTTGAGCAGGACCGAGTCGGCCACGGTGAGCATGTACTCGGCGCCGAAGATGAACACCAGCAGCAGCAGGTGCCCCGCGAACATGTTGCCGAACAACCGGAAGGACAGGGTGATCGGCCGCAGGATGATGTTCGAGAGGAACTCGATCGGTGTGAGGATGAAGCGCACGGCGACGGGCACTCCGGGCGGCCAGGTCTGGAGCCGCACGTACCCGCCGAAGCCCTGCTTACGGATGCCGACGATGTTGTAGATCAGCCACGTCAGGATGGCGAGCGCGTAGGCCATCCCGGGGTGGGAGAACGTCGGGAACTGAATCATCGGGATGACGCCGAACAGGTTGTTCACCAGCAGGAACGCGAAGAGCGTCACCAGGAACGGGACGTACTTGCGGAACTCCGGCCCGATGTTGTCGCGGGCGATGGAGTCGCGGACCATGCCCTGGAAACGCTCGGCCGCGAACTGCAACCGTCCCGGCACGAGGGCCGGACGGCGTGTGGCCACCGCGAAGAACACGATGATCAGCACCGCCGAGAAGATCAGCTGGATGACCGGCTTGTCGATCCACTCCAGGACCGGGACACCCTCGAAGATCGGCGGGATGTCGAAGTCCTGCGAGCTCGGTGCCTTGAAGCCCTCGGCCGGCATGGGTGGGCCCGGTGGCACCGGGGGGGCCGGTGCCTGCGTCCACAACGACGAGATCACCCGTGCTGCTCCTTCCGGTCCTCCGGGCCGGCGGGGACACCGGATCGAGGGAGTGGGTCAGGGGGGATGTAAACGTATCGGATGTAGATCAACGCGAAGGAGACCGCCCCGCCGAGGAGCAGCCCGACCAGCAAGAACCAACGGGTACCGAACACCTGGTCCAGGCCCCACCCCGCCGCCGCGAAGACGAGAATCCCGGTCAGGAGGTGCGACAGGACCGTCCAGCCTCCCGACGCCGATCCGTGACGAGCATGGTCTACGGGGGTGCGACCCGGATCATGGGGGAGGCTGTCCTGCGCCATCGCGGCGCACCATATCAGCACATTCGCCCCCGTCCACTACGGGATGTCGGAGACCCCGTACTCCTCGTGTCCGGTCCATGTGCCCGATTCGGAGCAGCGATACTCACCGGATTTCGGCCGGATGCGTCAGACGGCGATGACGGGCGCGCGCGACCGGGCGAAGGCGATGGTCTCGCCGGCGACGAAGGCCACGGCCACCGCCCCGAGCGACAGCGCGAACACCCGGGTGTCCAGCAGGCCGAGCGCGTCGACCACGAGGAACAGCACGAGCAGGACGCCCAGCTTCGTCACGAAGCTGATCATGGCGATGCCCATGACCATCAGCGGTTCGGTCTGGGCGGTCCATCCCATGACCAGCGGCCCGAGCGCGCAGATGACCAGCACCAGCACCACCCCGCACAGGGACGCGACGACGCCGGCTCCGCCGGCGAGCAGGCCGGACACGACGACGGCGACCACCGCCACCACCGACGCGGGCCAGAGCCCCCCGCGCAGCATCGACCGGCTGACGCCGCGGATCTGGGCGGTGGTGGCGACCTGCGTCGCCGGGTCCGGGGCCGGGTTCATGGGGAGATCCGTTCGGTGCTGGTGGTCGGGAGGTCAGGTGCGGGAGCGCAGGCTCGGGACGGCGGAGGCGAGGACCGCGACGAGCAGCCCGACGGTCACCATCCACACCACGACGAACGCGTTGTCGATGAGGGCGAGGGCGACCGCGCCGAACGCCAGGACACCGGCCCACAGGTAGATGAGCAGGACGGCGCGCCGCTGGGAGTGCCCGATCTCGAGCAGCCGGTGGTGCAGGTGCATCTTGTCCGGGGCGAACGGGCTGGTGCCGGCCCTGGTGCGGCGGACCACCGCCATCAGCAGGTCGAGCAGCGGGACGAAGACGACCGCGGCGACGACGATCAGCGGCGTCATCAGCGCGAGCGCCCCGGTGGAGCCGGTCGTCGAGTAGTTGGTGCGCCCCGAGGCCGTGGTGGTCGCGGCGGCCAGGGTCAGCCCGATGAACATCGAGCCCGAGTCGCCCATGAACAGGCGCGCGGGCTGGAAGTTGTGCGGGAGGAACCCCGCGCACGCCCCGGCCAGGACGGCGGCGATCAGGGCGGGCGGGTAGGCGTTGACGTCGCCGTTCTGCTGGCCGAGCAACCCGAGGGCGAACGCGCAGGTGGCGACGGCGGCGATGGTGCCGATCCCGGCGGCGAGCCCGTCGAGCCCGTCGACGAAGTTCATCGCGTTGATCAGGACGACGCAGAGGACCACCGTGATGAGCACGCCCTGGTCCTGCCCGAGCAGCAGCACCGTGCCGGTGGACCCGCCCGTGCCGCCCCACGGCAGGTAGATCGCGGTCCACTGCACGCCCATCAGCACGAGCACGCCCGCGGCCGTGGCCTGCCCGGCGAGCTTGGTCAGGGCGTCGAGGCCGAAGCGGTCGTCCAGCGCACCGACCAGCACGATCAGCCCGCCGGCCACGAGGACCGCCAGGGTCTCGTAGGAGTAGTCGAAGGCGCGCCGCAGCACCGGCAGCTGCATGGCGACGAACACCCCGCCGACCACGCCCAGGTAGATGGCGACGCCGCCGAGACGCGGGATGGGCACCGTGTGGACGTCGCGCCCGCGCGGGACCGCGATGGCCCCGGCCCGGATCGCGAGCCTGCGCACCACGCCGGTGATCAGGAACGTCACCACCGCCGCCGAGAGCCCGACCAGGAGGTACTCCCTGATCGGCAGCCCCTGCGGGGCGAAGGCTGGTGACGGGCCCACGGGCCCCAGACTATCCCCGCGTATATGCCGGGAAGCGCCCCACCAGGGCCGACACGGCGTCGCGCGTGTCGGCGAGGGTCCTCTTGCCGTCCTCGGAGGTCTCGTCGGCGGTGATCGCGGCGGCGATCAGGCGGGCGACCTCGTCCATCTCGGACTCGGTCATGCCCTGCGTGGTGATCGACGGCGAGCCGACGCGGATGCCCGAGGCGGTCATCGGCGGCTGCGGGTCGTAGGGGATCGCGTTCTTGTTCAGCGTGATCCCGGCCAGGCCGCTGCGCGCCTCGGCCTCCTTGCCCGTGACCCCGAGGGGCTGGAGGTCGAGCAGCGCGAGGTGGGTGTCGGTGCCGCCGGAGATCGCGCGCATCCCCTGGGCCTCGAGACCGCGGGTCAGGGCCTGGGCGTTGGCGATCACCTGGCGGGCGTACTGCTGGTAGGCGGGGGTGGCCGCCTCGGCGAGCGCGACCGCCTTGCCGGCGACGGCGTGCATGAGCGGGCCGCCCTGCAGGAACGGGAAGACCGCCTTGTCCAGGGCCTTGGCGTGCTCGGCCTTCGACACGAGCATGCCGCCGCGCGGGCCGCGCAGGACCTTGTGCGTCGTGAAGGTGACGACGTCGGCGTAGGGCACCGGGCTGGGGATCGCCTGCCCGGCGACGAGGCCGATGAAGTGGGCGGCGTCGACCCAGAGGATCGCGCCGACCTCGTCGGCGATCTCGCGGAAGCGGGCGAAGTCGATCAGACGCGAGTAGGCGGTGGCGCCCGCGACGATCATCTTCGGGCGGTGCTCGAGGGCCAGGTCGCGAACCTCGTCGTAGTCGATGAGCCCGTCGGACTCGCGCACGTGGTAGGGCACCGGCTCGAACCACTTGCCCGAGAAGCTGACCTTCGCGCCGTGGGTGAGGTGCCCCCCGTGCGGCAGGCTCATGGCCAGGACCTTGTCGCCGGGCTGGCAGAACGCGGCGTACACCGCGAGGTTGGCGTTGGCGCCCGAGTGCGGCTGCAGGTTGGCGTGCTCGGCCCCGAAGAGGGTCTTGGCGCGCTCGATGCCGATCTCCTCGGCGCGGTCGACGACCTCGCAGCCGCCGTAGTAGCGGCGGCCCGGGTAGCCCTCGGCGTACTTGTTCGACAGCGTCGACCCCAGCGCGGCGAGCACGGCGGGGCTCGTCAGGTTCTCGCTCGCGATCAGCTGCAGACCGCCGCGGAGGCGCTCGAGCTCGTCGTCCACGACCTGCGCGATCTCCGGGTCGACCGCCCGGAGCGCCTCGTAGTCGGGTCCCCAGAAGTGCTGCGCGTCGCCTGCCATGGAAGGGCACGCTACCGGCCATTCCCGCGGACCACCGGGCCCGTGGTGCATGCATCACACCCCGGGCCGCGCCACGGGGACCGTCACGTCAGGGCGTCGACCGGGCTGCCGATGGCCTCGCTGACCGCAGCCGCGGTCACGGCGCCCTCGCGGCGCAGGCGCGGGGCGTCGCCGGTGAGGTCGACGATCGTGGACGCGACCCCGGTCGCGCACACCCCGCCGTCGAGGTAGACCTCGACCGACTCGCCCAGCTGGGCGCGGGCGTCCTCGACGGTCGTCGCCGGGGCCTCCCCCGAGACGTTGGCACTCGACACGGCCATCGGTCCGACCTCGCGCAGGAGCTCCAGCGCCACCGGGTGCAGCGGCATCCGGAGCATCACCGTCCCGCGGGTGCGCCCGAGATCCCAGGTCAGCGACGGGGCGTGCGGCAGCACGATCGACAGCCCGCCCGGCCAGAACGCCTCGACCAGGTCCCGTGCCGCAGGCGGCACGGTCCCCACCAGGCCGTCGATGGTCGACCAGCTGCCCACCAGCACCGGGACGGGCATGTCCGGGCCGCGCCGCTTGGCGGCGAGAAGGGCCCCGACCGCGGACGCGTCGAAGGCGTCGGCGCCGATGCCGTAGAGGGTGTCGGTCGGGACGACCACCAGCCGCCCGGCGCGCACCGCTCCCGCCGCCGCGGCCAGGCCGGTCGCCCGGGTCGCGGGGTCCTCGCAGTCGTACACCGTCGCCACGCCGATCACCCTACGACCGGCCAGTCGGGGTGGGCGACCGGCGCCCGGTCGTCGCGCGGGGGCGTCCGGCCAGGTCGGGATGGGTGACGACGTCGGCGAACCCGGCGGCGTGCAGCGCCGCCACGACGTCGTCGACGTGCGACTCGTCGTGCTCGAGCACCACCACTCCCCCGGTTCGGAGCAGGCGGTGCGCGAGAGGCGCCAGCGGGCGGATCACGGCGAGGCCGTCGGGGCCCGCGAACACCGCCCGGCGTGGGTCGGCCGCCACCTCGGGGTCGACGGGGGTGTCGTCGGGGACGTAGGGCGGGTTGGCGGTCACGACGTCGACGGCGCCGTCGAGGTCGGCGAGCACGCCCGGGGCCGTCACGTCGGCCTCGTGCAGGGTGACGCCGGCCAGGTTGCGCCGTGCCCAGGTCAGCGCCGCGGGGTCGTCCTCGACGGCGTGCACGTCGGCGTCCGGGCGTTCGAGGTGCACGGCCAGGGCCAGCGCGCCGCTGCCGGTGCAGAGGTCGACGACCACCGGCGCCGTCCGCCCGCGCAGGGCGTCGAGGGCGAGCACGAGCAGGCCCTCGGTCTCGGGCCGCGGGACGAACACGCCCGGTCCGACGGCCACCTCGGCCGGCCCGAGCACCGCGGTGCCGAGCAGGTGCTGCAGCGGTTCTCGCGCGGCGCGGCGGGCGACCAGCGCGTCGAGGGCCGCGGCCCGGGCGTCGGTCGGGGGGTCGGCGAGGACCAGCCGCGCACGGGGCACGCCCAGGACGTGGGCGACGAGGAGCTCGGCGTCGGTCCGCGGGGAGTCGACACCGGCCGCCGAGAGGCGCGCGGCGACCCGCGCGACCAGCGCCGGGACCGTCACGAGGCGGGTGTGGCCCGGGCCATCCGCTCGGCACGGTCGGCGGCGCGCAAGGCCTCGAGGACGGCGTCGAGATCGCCGTCGAGGACCCGGTCGAGGTCGTGGGACTTGTAGCCGACACGGTGGTCGGAGATCCGGTTCTCGGGGTAGTTGTAGGTCCGCACGCGCTCGGAGCGGTCGACGGTGCGCACCTGGCTGCGGCGCTCGGCGGAGGCCTGTGCCTCCTCGGCCTCGTCGGCCATCGCCTGCAGACGCGAGCGCAGCACGACCATGGCGCGCGCCTTGTTCTGCAGCTGGGAGCGCTCGTTCTGGCAGGACACGACCACGCCGGTGGGCAGGTGGGTGATCCGCACGGCCGAGTCGGTGGTGTTGACGCCCTGCCCACCCTTGCCCGAGGACCGGTACACGTCGATGCGCAGGTCCTTCTCGTCGATGGTGACGGCCTCGGCGGTCTCCGCCTCGGGGTAGACGAGGACGCCGGCGGCCGAGGTGTGGATGCGGCCCTGCGACTCGGTGACCGGCACGCGCTGCACGCGGTGCACGCCGCCCTCGTACTTCAGCCAGGCCCAGACACCGTCGGGGTCACTCCCGGGGGCCGTGACCGTGACGGTGACGTCCTTGTAGCCGCCGAGGTCGGACTCGGTGGACGAGAGGACCTCCAGGCGCCATCCGCGGCGCTCGGCGTAGCGCGAGTACATCCGCAGCAGGTCGCCGGCGAACAGGGCGGACTCCTCGCCCCCCTCGCCGGACTTCACCTCGACGACCACGTCGGCGGCGTCCGCGGGGTCGCGGGGCACCAGCTGCTCGGCCAGCCGGGCGCCGAGGGTCTCGACGCGGGCCGCGATCTCGTCGGCCTCGGTGGCGAAGGCGGGGTCGTCGCGCGCCAGCTCGCGGGCGTCGTCGAGGTCGGCCTGCGCGGCGGACAGCTCGGAGACCGTGGCCACGACGGGGGCGAGCGCGGCGTACCGGCGGCCCAGGGAGCGGGCGACGGCCGGGTCGGCGTGCACGTCGGGGTCCGCGAGGCGCGCCTCGAGACCGGCGTGCTCCTCGAGCAGGGCGGTCACGCCCGGCGTCACCGTCGACGAGGTGTGCGCAGCCACCGCCGTCCCCTCTCCCTACCTCACTGATCTTCCGGCCCCGTCACGCACGACGCCCGCCGGTCCGGACCACGACGGGACCGGACACGGCGGGCGGGACGTGCGAGCGGCTACTTCTTGGTCGGGGTGCGCTTGCCGTAGCGCGCCTCGAAGCGGGCCACGCGACCGCCGGTGTCCATGATCCGCTGCTTGCCCGTGTAGAACGGGTGGCAGGCGGAGCAGATCTCGACGGTGATGTTGCCGTCGGCCTTCGCGCTGCGCGTGGTGAAGGAGTTGCCGCAGGCGCAGAGGACCTGCGTCTCGACGTACTCGGGGTGGATGCCGCTCTTCACGGGCCTGTCCTCTCGTCGTGGTCGCCGGGTCCCCGGGCGCTCGAAGCGTGTGCGGGGTGAACCGGAACCGGTGGTCGCAGGCCCATCCTCTCAGGACGGCCCACTGATCCCGTCAACCACGTCGGGAACGCGCTTGTTCCCGCCCCGACGTGGTCCGAGGGGTCCCTAGTCGTCGTCCTTGCCCGGGGTGGTCTTCGCGACCTGCATCAGGAACTCGATGTTGGTGCGCGTCTTGCGCAACCGGTCGAGGACGAGCTCGATCGCCTGCTGCGAGTCGAGCGCGGCCAGCACGCGGCGCAGGCGGTGCGTCACCGCCATCTCGTCGGGCGGCAGGAGCAGCTCCTCCTTGCGCGTCCCCGACGGGTCGGGGTCGATCGCGGGGAAGATGCGCTTGTCGGCGAGCTTGCGGTCGAGCTTGAGCTCGGCGTTGCCGGTGCCCTTGAACTCCTCGAAGATCACCGTGTCCATCGTCGACCCGGTCTCGACGAGCGCCGTGGCGAAGATGGTGAGCGAGCCGCCGTCCTCGATGTTGCGCGCCGCGCCGAGGAAGCGCTTCGGCGGGTAGAGCGCCGTCGAGTCGACACCACCGGACAGGATGCGCCCGGACGCCGGGGCCGCGAGGTTGTACGCGCGGCCGAGACGGGTGATCGAGTCGAGCAGGACGACGACGTCGTGGCCCATCTCGACGAGGCGCTTGGCCCGCTCGATGGCGAGCTCGGAGAGCGAGGTGTGGTCCGACGGCGGCCGGTCGAAGGTCGAGGCGATGACCTCGCCCTTCACCGAGCGCTGCATGTCGGTGACCTCCTCCGGCCGCTCGTCGACGAGCACGACCATGAGGTGGACCTCGGGGTTGTTCGTGGTGATCGCGTTGGCGATCGCCTGCAGCACCATCGTCTTGCCGGCCTTGGGGGGCGAGACGATCAGGGCGCGCTGCCCCTTGCCGATCGGCATGACCAGGTCGATCACCCGGGTGGTGAGCACGTGCGACTCGGTCTCGAGGCGCAGGCGCTCGTTGGGGTAGAGCGGCGTGAGCTTCATGAACTCGGGCCGCTTCTTCGCCTGCTCGGGGTCGAGGCCGTTGACCGAGTCGATGCGCACGAGCGGGTTGAACTTCTGCCGGTTCTGCGGCTGCTGCTCGCCCTCGCGCTGCTGGCGCACCTGGCCGGTGATCGCGTCACCGCGACGCAGGCCGTGCTTGCGGATCAGCGACATCGACACGTACACGTCGTTCGGGCCCGAGGAGTACCCCGAGGTCCGGACGAACGCGTAGTTGTCGAGGACGTCGAGGATGCCGGCGACCGGGACGAGGACGTCGTCGTCGCGGACCTCCACGTCACCGCCGCCCTGGCCGCGGTCGTTGGTGCGCTCGCCGCGCTCGTTGCGGTTGCGGCGACGGTCGCGGAAGCGCCGACCGCGCCGCCGGCCGCCGCCGTCCTCGTCGTCGTCCTCGTCGTCGCGGGCGTTCTGGTTGCCGCCGCCCTGCTGCTGGTTCTGGCCGCCCTGGTTCTGGCCGCCCTGGTTCTGGCCGCCCTGCTTCTGGCCGCCGCCCTGGTTCTGCGGGCCGGAGCCGTTGGAGCGCTGGTCGTCGCGGTCACGGTCGCGGTTGTCCCGGTCGCGGTTGCGGTTGCGGCCCTGGCGGCCGCTGCCCGGGCCGTCGTCGCCGTCGGTCGACGGCGCGGCGGGCGTCTGCGGGCTCGTCGAGGCCGGGGCCTCGCTGGTCGGGGCCTCGCTGGTCGGGGCCTCGCTGGTCGGCGCCTCGGTGCTCGGGGCCTCGGCGGCGGCCGCCGGCTCGGCGTCGGCGCCCGGACCCGCGTCGCGGCGGGCCCCACGGCGGTTACGCGTGCGGGCCGGGGGGTGTCGGCGCCCGGGGCGTCGGCGGCCGGGGTCGTCGAGGCGGGCGCGGCGGTGGTCACCTCGGTGGCCTCCGCGGCGGCGGCGTCCGCGCCGGGGACCGCGTCGGAGCCCGCCGTGACCTCGGTGGCGGCCGGGGCGGCCGCCGCGGGGGCAGTGGCCGGGGCCTCGGGCGGCGGGCCGGACGCCGCCGTGACGCGGCGGCGCCCGCCGCGACGGCGGGCCGTCGCGTCGCCGTCGCCGGCCTCGGCGGTGGTGTCCCCGGGCGCGGACGCGGCGGGGGCGGTCTCGGTGGGGGCGGCGGCATCGTCGCCGAGCGGGAGCTGGGCGGGTCCACCGCCGGACTGCCGCTTCTTGATCTCGGAGATGAGGTCGTTGCGCCTCATCCCGGCGGTGTCGACACCGAGGGACGACGCGAGGTCGCGCAGTTCGGCGAGCACCATGCCGGAGACACCTCCCCGGCGGCGCCGCTCGGCGGCGGGCGCGGCCGCACCGTCGGCGACCTCGGAGGTGGCGTCGGGAGCGGCGTCGGGGGAGATGACGTCGGTTTCGGTCACGCAGGTCCTTCCTGACCGGCCGGGATGCGACCCGTGCCAGCGGACGTGTCCGCCCCTGGAGGGCGGGACGATCGCGGAGTCCGTCCCCCGCCCGTCGACCTGATCAGCAGGCACCGACGCGGATGGGGTGACCCCACGGGAACTCCAGTACAGCGATCATGACTCGCCCGTCCGGCGGGACTGACCCCGTCGGTTGGAGGGGAAGACGGTCCCGAGCGGAGCGGGACGAGACACCGACGCGGCGGACGCGTGGTCGCTGTGCACGTCAGGGTAGCCCCCGCCCCACCACCCGGCAACAACCACCCCCGGCGCGCCGTCAGCGCGTGTCGGCGTGAGCTCCCGCCGTGTCGACGTCCATCGGTCGCACCCGGAAGCCGGTGGTGTCGAGCCCGTCGGGAAGCCGGCCGTCCACCGTGAGGGCCAGGACCGTCGGCCCCGCGCCGGACACCACCGCCGCGACCCCGTCCGCGCGGAGGGCGTCGACCAGGGCTGCGGTCTCCGGGTAGGCGGGCCGGCGGAACGGTTGGTGCAGGCGGTCCTCGGTGGCGGGCAGGAGCAACGACGGGTCGGCGGTCAGGGCGTGCACGACCAGGGCCGCGCGCGCGGCCGTGAACGCGGCGTCGCCGTGGGGCACGCGGTCGGGCAGCAGCCCGCGCGTCGCCTCCGTCGAGCTCGACCGCTCGGCCACGAAGACGACCGGGCGCAGCGCGGGGTGTGGCGTCAGGTGGGCCGCGTGCCAGGACCCCTCGTGGCCCCAGCTCACCACCAGCCCGCCGTGCAGGCAGGCGGCGACGTTGTCGGCGTGGCCGTCGAAGCCCGCGGCCAGGTCGAGCACGGCGTCGTCGTCGAGGGGATGCGTCGGCGCGAGGAGGGCGCGGGCGGCCGCGATCCCGGCCACCGCCGCCGCGGCCGACGAGCCGAGGCCGCGGCTGTGGGGGATCGCGTTGCGGCAGGTCAGGCGCAACGGGACCCGCGGTGCACCTGCCCGGTCGAACGTGGCGTGGGCCGCGCGCAGCACGAGGTGACGCTCGTCGTCGGGCACCCGGCCGGCGCCCTCGCCGTCGACCTCGACGGTGCAGCCCGGCCCCTGGCCGACCGCGAGCTCGACCTCGTCGTAGAGGGCCAGGGCGAGCCCGAGGCTGTCGAAGCCGGGCCCGAGGTTCGCCGACGTCGCCGGGACCCGCACCCGTGCCACGACACCCTCGCCGACCGCCCGCGCCGCGTCGCTGAGCGCCGGGGCCGCCCCCGCGTTCAGCGCAGACCCAGGGCAGCGGCGATGGAGCCGATCATCGCCGCGCCGACGTCCGTGCCCACCACCACCGGCTCCGGGGCATCGGCCAGGGCGGTCGCCGGGTCCTTCAGACCGTGCCCGGTCACCGTGGCCACGACCAGCCCGCCACGCTCGAGGCGCCCGTCGCGTGCCCGGGCGAGCAGGCCCGCCACGGAGGCGGCGGAGGCGGGCTCGACGAAGACGCCCTCGCGGGCGGCGAGGGTGCGGTAGGCGTCGAGGATCGCCTCGTCCTCCACCGCGACGATGTCGCCCCCGGACTCGTCGCGGGCGGCGATCGCCCCCGACCACGAGGCCGGCGAGCCGATGCGGATGGCGGTGGCCAGCGTCTCCGGGTCGGCCACCGGCGTGCCCGACACCAGCGGCGCGGCGCCCGCGGCCTGCACACCGAGCATCCGCGGCGTGGCGTCGACGACGCCGTCGCGGGCGTACTCGGTGTACCCGCGCCAGTACGCGGTGATGTTCCCGGCGTTGCCCACCGGGAGCACGTGCAGGTCGGGGGCACGGCCGAGCTGGTCGCAGATCTCGAACGACGCGGTCTTCTGGCCCTCGATGCGCGCCGGGTTCACCGAGTTGACCAGCGCGATCGGGTACGCGTCCGACGCGCGGCGGGCGAGTTCGAGGCACATGTCGAAGTTGCCCTCGAGCTGCAGGATGCGCGCGCCGTGGGCGGTGGCCTGGGCGAGCTTGCCGAGCGCGATCTTGCCCTGGGGCACCAGGACCGCGCAGGCCATGTCGGTGCGCGCGGCGTAGGCCGCCGCCGAGGCCGAGGTGTTGCCCGTCGACGCGCAGATGACGGCCTTGGCGCCGCCGGCGAGGGCCTCGGTCATGGCCACGGTCATCCCGCGGTCCTTGAACGAGCCGGTCGGGTTGGCTCCCTCGACCTTGAGGTGGACCTCGCAGCCGGTCAGCTCGGAGAGGTACGGCGCCGGCAGCAGGGGCGTGCCGCCCTCGCGCAGGGTCACCACGTCCCAGGAGTCGGCCACGTGCGGCAGGCGGTCGCGGTAGGCGCGGATGATCCCCGGCCACTCCACCCGGGCCCCGGCCAGCATGGCGCCGCCGGGTGTCGGGTGGACTCCAGCTGCGGTCACGTCGCTCCTCCGATGGCCGTCACGGGCCGGCCGAGTCCCTCGACCCGCAGCACGCTCGCCACCCCGCGCACCGCGTCGAGGCCGGTCAGGGCGTCGACGGTCGCCGCGAGGGCGGCGTCGGAGGCGGAATGGGTCACGATCACCAGTGTGGCGTCCCCGGTGCCGCTCGCGCCATCGTGCACGTCACCCCGGTCGTCGTCGCCGGCCGCACCACCGCGGCGTCCTTCCTGACGGACGGTCGCGATGCTCACGCCGTGCTCGGCGAACACCCCGGCCACCGCCGCGAGCACGCCGGCACGGTCGGTGACGTCGAGGTTGACGTGGTAGCGGGTGCGGGTGTCGCCCATGCTCGCGATCGGCAGGCTGGCGTAGGCGGAGTCGCGGGGGCCGCGGCCCCCGATGACGCGGTTGCGCGCGGCGGCCACGAGGTCACCGAGCACCGCGCTGGCGGTCTGCGGACCCCCCGCGCCCTGGCCGTAGAACATCAGCTGCCCCGCGGCGGCGGCCTCCACGAACACCGCGTTGTAGGCGCCTGAGACCGAGGCCAGCGGGTGCGAGCGCGGGATCATCGCCGGGTGCACGCGCGCCGACACCTGCGGGCCGGTGGCGGTCTCGACCTGCTCGCAGATCGCCAGCAGCTTCACCGAGCACCCCAGCGCCTTCGCCGCGGCCATGTCCGAGGCGCTGACGTCGCGGATGCCCTCGCGGTGCACGTCGTCGGCGGTGACGCGGGTGTGGAAGGCGAGGCTGGCGAGGATCGCGGCCTTGGACGCGGCGTCGAAGCCGTCGACGTCGGCGGTCGGGTCGGCCTCGGCGTAGCCCAGCCGGCCGGCCTCCTCGAGGGCGTCGGCGTAGTTCGCACCCGAGGCCTCCATCGCCGAGAGGATGAAGTTCGTCGTGCCGTTGACGATGCCCGCCACCCGGGTGATGCGGTCCCCCGCCAGCGACTGCTGGATCGGGCGCAGGATCGGGATGGCGCCCGCGACCGACGCCTCGTAGTACAGGTCCACGTTCGACTCGTCGGCCGCGGCGGCGAGCGCGGCGCCGTCCTCGGCCAGCAGCGCCTTGTTGGCCGACACCACGGACTTGCCGTTCTTCAGCGCCGCGAGCAGCAGCCCGCGCACCGGTTCGATGCCGCCGACCAGCTCGACGACCACGTCGACGTCGTCGCGGGTCACCAGCGCCTGGGCGTCGGTGGTCAGCAGCTCGGGCGCCACGTCGGCGTGGCGCGCCGGGCGCCGGACGGCGACCCCGACCAGCTCGAGCGGCGCGCCGATGCGCGCGGCGAGCTCGTCGGCCTGCTCGTCGAGCAGGCGCACCACCTGCGACCCGACCACGCCGCACCCCAGCAGCGCGACCTTGACCTGCTTCACGGCGACACCTCCAGGCGCGACAGGTCGTCGAGCGTCTCGCGGCGCAGCACCACGCGCGACGTGCCCTCGGTCACCGCGACCACGGCCGGCCGGGGGACCTTGTTGTAGGCACTCGCCATGGCGTAGCAGTAGGCGCCGGTGGCGGCCACGGCCACGAGGTCGCCGGGCGCGATGTCGGCGGGCAGCCAGCAGTCGCGCACCACGACGTCGCCGGACTCGCAGTGCTTGCCGACGACGCGGGCGCGCACCGCGGGCGCGGTGTCGGTGGAGCGCGAGACGACACGGCAGTCGTAGTCGGCGCCGTAGAGGGCGGTGCGGATGTTGTCGCTCATCCCGCCGTCGACGCTCACGTAGCGCCGCCGCGCACCACCGCCGAGCTCGACGTCCTTGACCGTGCCGACCTCGTAGACGGTGACCGTGCCCGGCCCGGCGATCGCGCGTCCGGGCTCGACGGCGATCCGCGGCCGGGGGATGCCCACCCGTGCGCACTCGCGGTCGACGATCGCGCGCAGCTCGGCGGCCAGCCACGCGGGCGAGCGGGGGTGGTCCGCCGCGGTGTAGGCGATACCCATGCCGCCGCCGAGGTCGACGGTGTGCAGGTCGTCGAGGACGTCGTCGCCGTGCTCGGCGCGCAGGTCGGCGAGCAGCGCCACGACCCGGCGGGCGGCGAGCTCGAAGCCGTCGGCGTCGAAGATCTGCGAGCCGATGTGGCTGTGCAGGCCCGTCAGGCGCAGCCCGGGGGACTTGAGGACCCGCCGCACGGCCTCCGCGGCGTCGCCCGCGGCGAGCGAGAACCCGAACTTCTGGTCCTCGTGGGCGGTGGCGATGAACTCGTGGGTGTGGGCCTCGACGCCGACGGTCACGCGGATCATCACGTCGGCGACGACGTCGCGGGCCCGGGCGAGCTCGTCGAGGCGGGCGATCTCGGCGAACGAGTCGAGGACGACGGTGCCGACCCGCGCGTCGAGGGCGGCCGCGAGCTCGGCGACGGACTTGTTGTTGCCGTGCACCGCGATGCGCTCGACCGGGAAACCGGCGCGCACGGCGGTCGCCAGCTCGCCCTCGGTGCAGACGTCGAGGCCCAGGCCCTCGTCGGCCACCCACCGCGCGATCTCGGCGCACAGGAACGCCTTGCTCGCGTAGTGCACGAGGGCGGGGTCGCCGTAGGCGTCCGCGTGCTCGGCGCACCGGCTGCGGAAGTCGGCCTCGTCGACGACGAACAGCGGCGTCCCGTGCTCGCGGGCGAGGGCGGTGACGTCGGCCCCGGCGAGGCGGACGACGCCGTCGTCACCCCGGGCGGCGTGCCGGGGCCAGACCGCGGTGGGCAGGACGTCGAGGTTCCCGGGATCACCGCCGCCGTCGGCAGGCGCGGGCAGGACGTCGGCGTGGCGGGGCCCGGCGGGGTGGGCGCGCGTCATCTCTTTCCCTCAGCTCCGGAGATCGGGCACTACATGCGGTCCGGCGCGCTCACGCCGAGGAGACCGAGGCCTCCGGCGAGCACCTGGCGCGCCGCGGAGCAGAGAGCGAGGCGCGCGGTGTGCAGCGGGGCGGGGTCCTCGTCGCCCTGGGGCAGCACGCGGCAGGTGTCGTAGAAGCGGTGGTAGGCGCCGGCCAGCTCCTCGAGGAAACGCGCGACCCGGTGGGGCTCGCGCAGCGCCGAGGCCGAGGCCAGCACCCGCGGGTACTCCCCCAGCGTCCGGATGAGGTCGCCCTCGCGGGGATGGACGAGCAGCCCGAGGTCGGGGTCCGCGGTGCTCAGCCCCAGCTCGCCGGCCGACCGGGCCAGCGACGCGAGGCGGGCGTGCGCGTACTGCACGTAGAACACGGGGTTCTCGTTGGTGCGCCTGCTGATCAGGTCGAGGTCGATGTCGAGGTTCTGGTCCACCGACGACCGCGCCAGCGTGTAGCGCGCGGCGTCCACGCCGACGGCGTCGACGAGGTCCTCGAGCGTGATGATCGTGCCGGCCCGCTTGGACATCCGGACCGGCTCGCCGTTGCGCAGCAGGTTGACCAGTTGCCCGATCAGCACCTCGACCCGCGCCGGGTCGTCGCCGAACGCGGCCGCGACCGCCTTCAACCGGTGGATGTAGCCGTGGTGGTCGGCGCCGAGCATGTAGATGGTCAGGTCGGCGCCGCGGGCCCGCTTGTCGCGGTAGTAGGCGATGTCGCCGGCGATGTAGGCGGGGCGGCCGTCGCTCTTGATGACGACGCGGTCCTTGTCGTCGCCGTGGTCGGTGGAGCGCAGCCACCAGGCCTGCTCGGCGAAGTAGAGCGCACCGTCGTCCTTGAGCTTGGCCACCGAGTCCTCGACCGCACCCGAGGCGTGCAGCGCGGCCTCGGAGGACCAGACGTCGAAGTAGGTGCCGAACGACTCGAGGCTCGCGCGCATCTCGTCGAGCATCACCTCGAGTCCGATCCTCTTGAAGGCCGCGTGCTTCTGGTCCTCGGGCTGGGCGAGGACGCCTTCCTCGGTCTCGACGACCCTGGCGGCGACCTCCGCGACGTAGGCGCCGCCGTAGCCGTTCTCCGGGACCGGGCGGCCCTCGGCCGCCGCGAGCAGCGACTCGGCGAAGTGGTCGATCTGGGCGCCGGCGTCGTTGACGTAGAACTCGCGGGTGACGGCCGCGCCCTGGGCCTCCAGGACCCGGCCGAGCGCGTCGCCGACCGCCGCCCACCGGGTGCCGCCCAGATGGATCGGGCCCGTGGGGTTGGCCGAGACGAACTCGAGGTTGATCGCGGTCCCGGCGAGCGTGTCGCTGTGTCCGTACGCCTCGCCCGCGGCGAGCACGTCGGCGACGATCCCGCCCTGCGCGTCGGCGGCGAGGCGCAGGTTGAGGAAGCCCGGGCCGGCGACCTCGGCGGTCGCGATCGAGTCGGTGTCCTCGAGCGCGGACGCGAGCCAGCCCGCGAACTCGGCCGGCGCGATGCCCGCCTTCTTCGCCGAGCGCAGCGCGAGGTTGGTGGCGTAGTCCCCGTGCTCGGGGTTGCGCGGGCGTTCCACCGAGACCGTTTCCGGCAGCACCGCCGTGTCGAGGCCTCGCACGGTCAGCACGTCCACGGCGACGGCGCGCAGGAGGTCAGCGAGGGCAGCGGGTGTCACACAGGAGATTCTAGGGACCGGCTCCGTCCCGTCCTCACCGTCGGTGTCCCCGTCCGCCGTGGAGGTCACCGCCGGTGTGCACCCGTCACCAGCGGGTCACGACGTCCTCCGTAGACTCGCGCCATGGCGAGTGGGAAGTCCGGCCGTTCCGCGCCGACGCGATCCGGCCCCTCGAAGAAGGGGTCCCGGACGCGCCACGGAGCCGAGCCGGATCCTCGGAAGCGGCCGGGGCAGCCGCAGGGGCGCCGGCAGGCGGGCCGTCCCTCGCGCGGCGCGAGCCCGGTCGGGCGGGCCCGCAAGCCGGCCGTGCGCCAGCGCCAGGTCCCCTGGCTGCTGATCGGCTCCATCACGCTGGTCGTGCTCCTCGCGGTCGGCGTCATCGGGTTCGCGTTGCTGCGCAACAGCGAGGTCGCGGCGTACCGGCCGGGCCCGGACAACCGGGACCCGTCGCTGCAGATCCCGGGCGTGATCACCGCGCAGTACGCGGGCCAGCAGCACGTGAGTCCCCAGCAGCGCGTCGCCTACGACCAGACGCCCCCGTTCGGCGGACCGCACGACCAGTACTGGGCGGCGTGCTCCGGTGTCGTCTACCCGAACCCGGTGCGCTCCGAGAACATGGTCCACGGCCTCGAGCACGGCGCCGTGTGGATCGCCTACGACCCGGCGCGGATCTCCGGTCCCGCCCTCGCTGCGCTCACCGGCAAGGTCCAGGGCCAGAACTACATGATGATGTCGCCCTATCCCGGGCTCGACCAGCCCATCTCGCTGCAGTCGTGGGGCCACCAGCTCAAGCTCTCGGACCCCGAGGACCCGCGCGTCGACCAGTTCATCCAGTCCCTGCGGCAGAACCAGTACACCTACCCGGAGGTCGGGGCCCGCTGCGACGCGCTCGGCCCGGGCTACTTCGACCAGGACAACCCGCCGCCCTTCGACGCCGGGCCCTACCCCCCGAACGCGGTGACGATGGACGGCCGCGGCGCACAGGTGACCCCGGGCTGATGACCACCGCGCACCCGGAGTCCCGGACCGACACCCCCGATCTGCCGCCGCCCGACGACGAGGCGCCCGACGGACCGGGCGACGGCTGGTGGGCCTCGAGCCCCGGCTGGGCCCGGGCGGTCGTCGCCGGGGGTCTCGCCGTGCTGCTGGTCCTCGTCGGGGTCATCGGCGGCATCGCCCTCGGCCGCTCGACGGCGACGACCTACGGGCCGGCTGCGGGCTCCGTCGACGCCGGCTTCCTGCAGGACATGACGGTGCACCACAACCAGGCCGTGCAGATGGCGGTCTTGGCGCGGGAGAACAGCACCGATCCCGAGGTCCGCCAGCTCGCCTTCGACATCGAGTCGACCCAGACTGCGCAGATCGGGCGCATGGAGGGGTGGCTGACCCTCTGGAACCAGCCGCTCACCCCGCCGTCGGGGCAGTACATGGGCTGGATGGGCATGCCGACGGCGCAGATGCCGGGCATGGCCAGCCCGGAGGATCTCGCCCGCCTGCGCGCCGCCACCGGCCGCGACCTCGACGTCGTGTTCCTCCAGCTCATGCTCCGCCACCACGAGGGCGGGCTCCCGATGATGCAGCAGGCCGCCACCGACGCCTCGGTCGACGCCGTCCGCGCCCTGGCCCAGAGCATGGTCACCTCGCAGCAGTCCGAGGTCGCGGCGATGACCGCCATGCTCGCCGCGCGGGGAGCCGCGCCGCTGCCCGCCTGAGTGCCAGCGTGGTGTCCACGCTGACACCCAGCGGCACGAAATCCCCCCGCTCGAGGCGCGCCTAGTGCTCCAGGCGGTCGCGGACCTCGGCCTCGGCGACGGCCAAGGGTGTGGCGTCCGCCTCGCGGCGCAGGGCGTCCAACCGCTCGCCCGCCTCCGGGCGGCTCCATTCCTCGGCGAAGGCACCGGAGAGGATGTCGTCGTGCATCACCCGGCCGAAGCGGTCGGTGAGTTCGCCCTGCTCGTCGAGGGCCTTGAGCGACCGGAGCTGCCCGTACTGCGACGTCCGTGAGTGCAGGCCGAGCTGGCCGAAGAGACCGTCTCGCGCGATGTGGGCGAAGACCTCGGCCGGCTCGGCGGACAGGTACAGCTCGTTGAGCACCGCCTCCTCGGTGAAACCGGCCCCGACCGCCACCGCGTGTGCCGTGCGGAGCACGTCGAGCACCGCGGGCCAGACCGCCTGCTCGCTGAACAGGTCGAGCGCCGCCTCCTCGCGGGCGCTCGACA
This sequence comes from uncultured Actinomycetota bacterium, assembly GCA_963785135.1. Classification (GTDB taxonomy): domain Bacteria; phylum Actinomycetota; class Actinomycetes; order Mycobacteriales; family Pseudonocardiaceae; genus Actinomycetospora. Next base: position 509,454 of record CAWATV010000012.1, on the reverse strand, counting down.
CGATCGCGCCGCCCAGCGTGCCCCCGATGGCCCGCGCCACCGCGAGGGTGGTCTCCCACGCCGCACCGGTCGCGTCGCGCTCGACCGAGACGAAGCACGGGAAGCCCGACCGGTCGACGTAGCGGTCGCGGACCGCTGCCCCGATCATCCGGGGGGCGACCATCACGACGTCGACGCCCTCGGGCACGTCCAGCAGTCCGAAGTGCCAGTTGTAGCCGCTCGCCACGACGAGCGTGTCCCCCGCCCGGAGCCCGGGTGCGATCTCGTCCGCGACGAGGCCCGGCTGGACCTCGTCGGGCACCAGGAGCAGCGCGACGTCGGCCGCCTGCGCCGCCTCGGCGATCGATCGCACCTCGAAGCCGGCCTCCCGCGCGGCGGTCGCGTAGTCGTCGTCCCGGTTGCCCACGATCGGGGACAGCCCCGAGTCGCGCAGGTTCTCCGCCTGTGCGGCGCCTTGGTTGCCGAAGCCGAGGATCGCGATCGTGCGGTCGGTGAGGACGCCGACATCGACGGCCTCGAGGGAGCGGTCGTGGTGAATCTCTGCGTGCGCCATGCCCCGAGGGTGGGTGCGCGGAGCCGCCGGGGTCCAGCCCCGGGAGCCACTCCTCGGTGCGCTAGGCTCTCCCCGGGCCGACGAGCACGCGTCGCCCCCGTAGCTCAGGGGATAGAGCACCGCCCTCCGGAGGCGGGAGCGCAGGTTCGAATCCTGCCGGGGGCACCCTGTGGTGTCTCAAGACATCGGCATAGCCCCGAACCCTCATGGGTTCGGGGTTTCTTGCTGTGTGGGGCTGCTGCGGAGGGGTTGGTGGTCGCGGGTGGGGTCGAGGACCAGCTCGCGGACGAGTGCGCCGGTGGTGGCGTTGACGACGCGGATGTCGCGGTCGTGGATGAGCATCAGGATGTGGGTTCGGCTTGCGACGTCGATGGCCACAGATCAGCGGACCCGGCCGGGTAGACCGGGCCAGTTCGGGCCGATCGGGTACGGGTAGGTCGGGTCGACGCCGTCGGCGGCCAGGTCATAACGGGAGTACTGCGTGCCGCGGAAGAAATAGGCCTTCCCGTTGTTCCAGACCACGGCGGCGTCGATTCGGTCGGTGAACAGACGCGGCCAGTACCCCTCGATCGTCAGGGGATACCCGTCGTCGACCCGGCGGGTGGCCAGGTCGTACCGCATGTACTGGTTGCTGCGGAAGAAGTATGCCTTGCCGTTGTTCCACAGCACGGCCGCATCGATCTGGTCGGTCCACAGGCCGGACCAGTTGCCGGCGATCGGGCGAGGGTAGCCCGGGTCGACCCGGTCGGCGGCGAGGTCGTACTGAACGTACTGGTTGCCGCGGAAGAAGTATGCCTTCCCGTTGTTCCAGACGACTCCCGCACTGATGTTGTCACCCCACAGGCCGGGCCAGTTCCCGGCGATCGGGAGAGGGTAACCGGGGTCGACGCGGTCCGCAGCCAGGTCATAGCGCATGTACTGGTTACCACGGAAGAAATATGCCTTGCCGTTGTTCCACAGCACCGAGGCGTCCAGCCCGCTCTGCCAGAGCACCGGCCAGTTGTCCGCGATCGCGAGCGGGTAGCCGGTACCGACGCGGTCGGCGGCGACGTCGTAACCCGCATACTGCCAGCCGCGGAAGATGTACGCCTTGCCGTTTGGCCACATCACCGCGCCGGTGAGCATGTCGCCCCACAGGCCCGGCCAGTTCCCGGCGATCGGTAGCGGGTAGCCCGGGTCCACCCGGTCGGCGGCGACGTCGTAGCGGACGTACTTGTCGTCGCGGAAGAAGTACGCCTTGCCGTTGTTCCACATGACCGCGGCGTCGACGCGGTCGCCCCACAGCCCTGGCCACTGATTGCTGATGGCCAGCGGATATCCCGGGTCGACCCGGTCGGTAGCGAGGTCGTAGCGGACGTAGAGCGAGTCGCGGAAGAAGTACGCCTTGCCGTTGTTCCACACCACGGCGGCGTCGATGCGGTCGACGAAGAGCCCTGGCCAGTTCCCGGCGATCGGCAGCGGATAGCCGGGGTCGACACGATCGGCGGCGATGTCGTAGCGGAAGTACTTGCTCGCGGCGAAGAAGTAGGCCTTGCCGTTGTTCCACACGACGGGGGCCGTGATCATGCGGTCGGCGAGGGTCTCGACGAAGTACTCGTGATTGTCCGCGTTGCGGACCGCGTCGCCGGGGCGTGTCCTCGCCAAGTCGCGCGCTTTAGCCTGCCCGTAGACGATGTCGTCCGTGCCGGCGACGGCGTGGCTCCACTCGTGGACAAATGTGCCGAACTTGGAATCGACGCCCGTGTTCGGCGCGGAGAAGTACCCGCTGCACAGCGAGATCGTGTCATCTCCGTCGTGGGTGTAGGCGAGTTCACCCGGTGAGCAGTCGTCGGGGGTGAGGTCGTACGTGTGCGGGGAGTTCAGGCGGTTCCGGATGCGCGAATAGTGATCCTGTATCGTCTGGTACCGGCCGACGTCGTCGGTTCCGAACCATTCCGTGTAGATCGCGTTCTCGGGTCGGCTGTTCCACCGGGCCAGCTCAGCGAGCGCCGCGTCGAGCCAGGCGATCGTGCTGCGCTCGATGGAGAACACGTCCGGCGCCAGCGGATCGACTCCGGGGGCGACCTCGAGATCCCACAGGGACGAGCCCTCCGGGACGTCGATCGTCAGTCGCCGCCCACCGCGGGGCAGCTCCCCGCTCCGGGCCTGCTCACCCACGGTTCTGCGGGCGACGTCGCCGGTCACCAGCTCGAAGCTCGCGTCGAGCGGCTCGAGGCCGAATCCCTGGTGCGTGTCCCGAGTGCGCGAGTCGAGCACGATCCCGGTGGCCGGGATCGCGTCGGCGAACTCCACCCGCACGGTGACGTCATAGACGTCGGGCTCGGTGAGCGCGAAGGCGTGCGTGAGGTCGATGTCCTCGCGGAGGATCTCACCGGCTGTGATCGTCCGATAGGACGCTGGCTCGGGGTCGCCGCGCTTGACGAACCGTCCGTCGTAGGGGATCACGGTTCCGCCCCGCCGCACCTCGAGGTAGGGGCCTGCCCGCCCTTCGAGCGGTGTGTCCCACACCAGTAGGGCGTAGTCGGTCAGGCTGGTGTTCGCCAGCTCGAACCGAAGGGTGACGCGCTCGCCCAGGCGGTACGTCGGCGCCACCTGGATCGCGGCGCCGAAGTCCTCACGCATCCCCGTACCGGGATCCGGGCGCCAGAGGGCGGAGCTGCGGACGGTTCCACGGTCCGACCACGGTCGATACGGGGCCGACGAGCGCGCCGCGCGTCATCGGTGACACAGTGACGGGCGGTGACAGTGCCCCGAGCAGGGGGCCTTGAAGTGATCGTGAGCATTCATGGAACCGTGACCTCCGGTGCCGCGGCCGTCATGACCGGCTCAGCGTTCCACCCCGCCGCGACCACAAAATCAGCCATTGCGGTGGGCCCGGTGGACTATCCGGGTGAACGGAGCTGGGCTTACGGCCGGGTTCTCATGAGGTCCCCTGTTATGCGGCACGATGACCGCCCGGCGTCGGCAGCCGCATGCTCGTCCTCCTTGCCGACATCGGTGGGCCGAGCACCGAATGAGAGCGCTCATGCGCGCGGGCTCCCGCATTGCGTGTTGCCACGACGTGTCTCCCTCCGTCGCATCCACCATGGGCGGTGGTGTGACGAGTGCGGTCGGCGAGCTAACCCGGGATCGGGTCGTGGCCAGGGAGGGCTGCGGACCGGCGGGGTAGGTGGTCGGTGGCGGTGCGTAGAGCCAGGTAGGCGTCTTCGTATTCCTCGGCGGCCAGGTGCGCGCAGGCAGTGCGGACGGCAGCCGCGGACGGGCCGGGCAGGTCGGGGCCGTCGAGAGTGGCGCGCAGCATGGCCTCCACGCCGCCGTCGGTGACCGCGGTCGACGGCCGATGCAGGTCGGTCAGATGCGCCAGTGCGGTCCGGATCGCGGCCGCCAGCTCGGACAGGCCGGTCCGCGGGCCCGGGGCGGCCGGGGAGCGCGTCGGTGCGCTGGGAGCAGGGGCGCGGGAGGTATCCGGTGCGCGGGTCATCGGGCGGACCCGACCGGGCCGGTGATCTCGGGGAGCAGGCGATCCTCGAGGGGAAGCATCCGGTCGAGCGCGGTCGCCTCCAGTACCCGGCGCACGGGGCGGGCGGCGACGACCACCCGCAGCGCGACCTCGAGCTGCTCGGCGTGCGCGGCGTTCGGACCGCCGGCTCCGGCGTCGACGGGCTCGGGAGACGAACTGTGGGGGGAGGTCATGGTCTGGGACCCCTCGCGAGCATCGGTTGCCAGCGGCAGCATGCTTCGACCGGAGAACCGACCCAGGACGGTCGCGGGTCGGTGGTCGGTCTGTGCGGCTGGTGATGTCAACCGGGCGTGGGGTCGACGCTAGACGCGGCGCCGCGTCTCGACAACCGCACCGACCTGGTCCGATTCGCGCGGACGGTCGAGGGTCAGGAGTGCTGGTCCGGGGTGTGCGGCGAGGCGGCCCCGTCGGCGCGGGCCGGGCCGGCCAAGGCCGCGGCGGGCCCGGTGGCGGTTCCGGCGTCGCCGGGCTCGACGTCGTCACCGTCGGCGCCCTGCCCGGCGGAGGCGGGCCCCGCAGGCCCGGGGTGGCTGCGCAGACCCTCGTAGATGGCGGGCTGGATGTCCCACCGGTTGGAGTACACCGCCCCGGTGAGGTCGCTGTAGCGGACTGTGACCTCGAAGTCGGTGCCGGCCAGCCCCTGGTCACGCAGGTACGACATGAGGTCGTCGAAGTCGTCCCAGAAGCACGTGATCCGCGCGGCGGGTGACAGCGACGTGAGCCCGATGGTGAAGACGGCAAGCTCCGAGATCACCACCCCGTCGGAGCTCTCGAGCGGCCGGGAGAACTCGAAGTTCACGTCCTTGGCCGGGCCCTGACCGACGTTCTCCACCACCAGGCTCAACGCCGCGGTGTCGGTGTTGTACTCGTCGTGGACGGCCACGACCGGACGGCCGCCGGCCAGGAACTCCTGCCGGACCTCGCGTACCGACTCGCGCGCGGACCGGAGCTGGAAGTAGATCAGCACGATGAACGCCGCGTACAAGATCGGTGAGGCGATCTGGGCGATGCTGGTCAGCAGCGTCAGCGCCATCGGACCTCCACCCCGCCGGACCACCCCACCGTACGACCCAACACCCGAGCGCACCGACCCGCTCCGTGAGACCGTCAGCTTCCTCGGCGAGCGGGTGCTCCCCGGCGCTTCGCTCGCGCTCCTCCACCAGAAGAAGGGCTGGCATGCCGCCGCACCTGCTCAAACTGCGAGACCTGCCGTCCGGCGACCTTCTTCGGATACTTCGCCTGGCGCAGCAGATGAAGTCAGCGCCTGACCGCTTTCGCTCTGCCGCCGACCGCAAGGGCCTTCTCCTGCTGTTCGAGAAGACCTCGACCCGCACAGCATTGTCGTACAATGCTGCGATCCATCGGCTCGGCGGGTACGCGGTGGTCCTGGACTGGGCGAATTCCAACTTCGCGATCACCTCCATCGACCATGAAACCGCATACGTCTCCCGTAACTGCGATGTGATCATGGCGCGGATGCGCAGCCATGAATCGGTCCGACGGATGGCGGCACACAGCCGGGTTCCGGTCATCAACGGGTGCGATGACCGTTACCACCCCTCGCAGGCCATGGCCGACTTCCTGACGATGATGGAGCGGAGTGCCGGGTTCCCGCACGTGACGCTGTGCTACGTGGGGGTGCGGAACAACGTCTCCAACTGCTTGGTCGAAGGCGCCCTCGAGCTCGGGGTCCGGCTGTTGTTGGTCACGCCGCTCTCGAACGAGGGTGCCGTCGACGAGGAACTGGACGATCTCGCCGCGCGGAGCGGTCTGGTGGAGTGGCGCGATGATCCGCGCGCTGCGGTCAGCGAAGCGGATTACGTCTACACCGACACCTGGGTCGACATGGAGAACTTCACATCGAGCGACTACGCCGACGAGAAGCAGCGCCGCCTCGACGTGATGATGAAGTACCAGCTCAATGCCGAGTTGCTGTCCGGGCTGGATGTCGGTGTCATGCACGATATGCCCGTACACCCCGGATACGAGATCACCGACGAAGTCATCGAGGACCCCAGGTCGATCATTTTCGACCAGGCGGAGAATCGCATGCATGTCCAGCAGGCGCTCCTGGTCTATCTGTTGAACGAGGGCGACCCCGCCGTCTTCGGATCGCCGGAACGGACCGAGGGCGAGGCTGCCGCCGACCGGCAGGCGTGAGTGCGCGGCTCGGCAGAGCCGGCTGAGGTCGCGCCCGAGGAGGAGCCCGCCGTCGTCGCGCTCGGACCCGGTCTGCCCCGTTGACCGAACGAGGACGTGGTGCGGTTGTGGTCGACGGGCGCGTGAATGGATGATCCGTCCGTGGCCGTGGCTGTCATCACGTTCGGGCTGGTGTTCCTCGCGGAGGTGGCGGACACCAGTGGCCTGGTCACGCTCGTGCTCGCCAGCCGCTTCCCGGCGCGGTGGGTGCTCCTGGGCGTCTGCGCCGGCATGTTGGTGCACGTCGGGGTCGCGCTCGCGGCCGGCGGCCTCCTGACGCTGCTGCCCGAACGCCCCCTCGAGGTCGTCCTCGCCCTGATCTTCCTCGTCGGCGCGTTCCTGATCTGGCGCGAGGGCGAGGAGGACGATGACGACGACGATGACGACGTCGCCCTGAAGGAGACGCCGAAGACGCCGTGGCGGGTGGTGGTGACGGCCTTCGGAGTCACCGCGCTCTCGGAGTTCGCCGACCCCTCGCAGATCCTCGCCGCCTCGCTCGCCGCGCGGTACGACGACCCGGTCGCGGTCGGTATCGGCGCTCTGCTCGGGCTCTGGGCCTGCTCCGCGCTCGCCGTCTGGGGAGGCGACCGGCTGCGTCAGCTGATGCCGGTGCGCTGGCTGACCAGGATCGCGGCCGCGATCATGGTGGCTCTCGCCGTGTGGACCGCGACCGACGCGATCCGCGGGTGACGACCTAGAATCGGGCCCATGCTGGCGTGGCTGAGGAGCTGGAAGGGCGGCCTCGCTGTCTCGGCCATCTGCCTCGTCGGTGGGCTCGGGCGGATCTTCGTCAGTGCGGGCAACGGAGACCGACCCTGGCTGACGCCGACCCTGCTCGTGCTCGCGGTGGCCTACGGGGGCGCCGCGTTCGTCCACCGCCGCATGCTCGATCCTCGACGTCCGGTCCGGCTCGCGGCACCGCGTGAACGAGGTGACGACCCCGGCATCGGACACGTCACGGGCGGCGGGGTCGCGGTGTTGACGAAGGATCGGGTCGGAGCTGTCCTCGCGATCACGGCCGCCGTGATCGGTCTCGTGCTGGTGTTCGACGGGCGCGAATCCGGGGCCTCGGCCGACGACAATTCCGTCACGCCGCCGGCCAGCCAGCTCCTCCCGGGGCCGAACAACAGCCACCCCGGCTCCCCCTCGGGTCGCGCGGGCTGACGCTCCCGGACGTCCTCGGCGCTCGTCCGCGCCCGATCTCGATCACACCTGGGCGTGGCGTGGTTTCTCCCCCACCTCCGGTCGGGAAGCCCGGCCGCCCGCAACAGCATCGAGAAGGTGGGCGACCGTGGCTGACGATCATGTGCGCTGGCTCGAGGCGGTGTCCTCCGAGGACACGACCTCGGTGGGGGGCAAGAACGCCTCCCTCGGGGAGATGATCCAGGGCCTCAAGAAGGCGGGCGTCCGCGTTCCCGACGGTTTCGCCACCACCGCCGAGGCCTACCGGGCGTTCCTGAGCACGAACGGGCTCGACGAGCGCATCCGGGAGCTGCTCGAGGAGTGGACGTCGGATCGGCGTTCGCTCCAGGAGGTCGGCGAGGCCATCCGGGAGCTCTTCGCGCAGGCGGAGTTCCCCGAGGACATGGCGAACGCGGTCCGCGACGCCTACGTCGAGCTGGGCCGCCGCTATGACAACGAGGAGGTGGACGTCGCCGTCCGCAGCAGCGCCACCGCCGAAGACCTCCCGGACGCGAGCTTCGCCGGGCAGCAGGACACCTACCTCAACGTCACCGGGGCCGACGACCTCCTCGCGGCGTGCAAGGACTGCTACGCCTCGGTGTTCACCGACCGCGCGATCAGCTACCGCACCGAGCAGGGCTACGACCACTCCGACGTCGCGCTGTCGGTGGGCGTGCAGAAGATGGTCCGGTCCGACCAGGGCAGCGCCGGGGTCATGTTCACCATCGACTCCGACACCGGGTTCCCGGACACCATCGTCATCAACGCGGCCTGGGGCCTCGGCGAGAACGTCGTCGGCGGCGAGGTGACGCCCGACCAGTACACCGTCTACAAGCCCTTCCTCGACGACGAGGCGCTCCGTCCGATCATCGGCAAGGCCGCGGGCGCCAAGGAGAAGAAGCTGCGCTACGCAGAGGACGAGGCCGGCGGGGCCACCACGGAGAACGTCGAGACCTCCGAGTCCGAGCGGGCGGCCTTCGTCCTCGACGACGACGAGATCCTCGAGCTCGCCCGCTGGGGCATGATCATCGAGCGGCACTACGACCGCCCGATGGACATCGAGTGGGCCCGCGACGGGCGCACCGGCGAGCTGTTCATCGTGCAGGCCCGGCCGGAGACCGTCCAGTCGCAGGCCGGCGCGGGCACGCTGTCGTCGTACCACCTGACCGAGACGGGCGAGACGCTCGTGACCGGGCTCGCGATCGGTCAGGCCGTCGCCACCGGCCCCGTTCAGAAGATCGCCTCGGCCGATGACGTCGACCAGTTCCAGGACGGGTGCGTGCTGGTCACCGAGATGACCGACCCGGACTGGGTGCCGATCATGCGGCGGGCCGCGGCCATCGTCACCGACCGCGGCGGACGGACCTCGCACGCCGCCATCGTCAGCCGCGAGCTCGGCGTTCCGGCGCTCGTCGGAGCCGGCAACGCCACCGAGCTGCTCGACGAGGGACGCGAGGTCACGGTCTCCTGCGTGGAGGGCGACGAGGGGTACGTCTACGACGGCATCCTCGCCTTCGAGGAGCGCGAGCTCGACCTCGAGGCGGTCCCGGAGACGACCACCCGCGTGATGATGAACATCGGCAGCCCGGCGGCGGGCATGCAGTGGTGGCGGCTGCCCGCCCACGGCATCGGCCTCGCGCGCATGGAGTACCTCGTCAACAACGTGATCAAGGCCCATCCCCTGGCCCTGCTGCACCTGTCCGACGTCACCGACGACGACGCCCGCCGCCAGATCGAGGAGCTCACCGCGGGCTACGACGACAAGGGCGAGTACTTCGTCGACCACCTCGCCCGCGGCATCGCGACGATCGCCGCGTCGCAGTACCCGGAGCCGGTGGTGGTCCGGCTCTCGGACTTCAAGACCAACGAGTACGCGGGCCTGATCGGCGGGACGCAGTTCGAGCCCGAGGAGGAGAACCCGATGCTCGGCTGGCGGGGTGCCTCGCGCTACGACAGCGAGGAGTACCGCGAGGCGTTCGCCCTGGAGTGCCAGGCGCTGCGCCGCGTGCGCCAGGAGATGGGTTTCACCAACGTGATCGTCATGGTGCCCTTCTGCCGGACCCCGGACGAGGCCGACCGCGTGCTCGCGACCATGGCCGACAACGGGCTGGAGCGTGGGGGCTCCGACGAGCTCAAGGTCTACGTGATGGCCGAGATCCCGTCGAACATCCTGCAGGCCGACGAGTTCGCCGAGCGCTTCGACGGCTTCTCCATCGGCTCCAACGACCTGACGCAGCTCACGCTGGGGATCGGCCGCGACGACGACCGCCTCACCCACCTGTTCGACGAGCGCAACCCCTCGGTGAAGCGCCTGATCAGCGAGCTCATCGAGAAGGCGCATGCCGCCGGGCGACCGGTCGGCATCTGCGGCCAGGCGCCCAGCGATCACCCGGACTTCGCCGAGTTCCTGGTCGAACAGGGCATCGACTCGATCTCCCTCAACCCCGACAGCGTGCTCGAGGTGATCACGCGGGTGGCCGAGGCGGAGGGCAAGCGGGACAGCGGCGCCTGACCGGGAGCCCGCTCGGGGTTGTCCTCGGAGTGGCGCACGCCTCGGGTGGGAGCGCTCGGGTTGAAGCGCGGGTCGGTTCGGTTACTCGGGACGAATGCACCACACCGTCGAGGTCTCCCTCCCCGCCGTCGCGACCGACGTCCTCATCCCCGATCTCGAGAAGCTGGACGGGGTGATCAGCCTGTCGGTCCAGCGTGGCGACTCGGTGAAGCCGCCTGGCGACGTGATCGTCGTCCACACACTCAACCGCACCGTCGACGACGTGCTCCGGCTCGCGGACGGGGCGCGGGAGTACGGGACGGTGGTGGTGAGCACCGACGCGGTGCAGAGCCTCAATTCGCCCGGCGATCAGCGCAAGATCGACGACGACGCCGACGAGTCGCCGTGGGAGGAGTTCGAACGCGGACTCCGGCACAACGGGCGGGTCAGCAAGAACTACCTCGCGCTGATGGCCCTCGGTGGCGGGATCGTCGTCGCCGGGCTGCTGTCACCCCCGGTCCCCCAGGCTGTGGCGCTGGTCGCCTCCGCGATCCTCGCCCCCGCCTTCGAACCGGTCGCGAAGCTCGCCCTCGGCATCGTCCGCGGCAGCACCTACGCGATCCGCCGGGCCCTGTTCTCCATCGCGACCGGATACGTCACCCTCGCCGCCGCCGGCGGCGTCGCCTTCCTCGTCCTGCGCGCCCTCGGCCTCGCCGCACCGAAGACCCTCGCCACCAGCGAGGGTCTGCACATGATCGTCGACCCCACGGCGGGCGACTGGCTGGTCGCCGCGGGCGGCGCCGTCGCGGGACTCGTCATCGTCACGTCGTTCCGCGAGGCGGTGCTCGCCGGTGCCCTGGTCGCGCTCGCCCTCGTCCCCGCGGCGGCCACGGTCGGCATGGGGCTCGCCGCCGGCGACCTCATCCTCGCCCTCGAGGGCCTGCAGCGCACCGCGATCGACATGGCCCTCGTCGTCGTCCTGGGCTCCGCGGTCGTCGCTCTGAAGCACGTCGCGGTCCACCGACGTCGAGCGCCCCTGGGCTGATCGTGGGCGGGATCGCCACCATCGAATTCCGCCCGCCGAAGGCCTCAGGCCTGCCCACAGACGTGCGATCGTCGACGCGCGGTTCCGGTGGCCCCGACGGCAGGAGAGGACCATGGTTCGTCGAGCAGCAGCGGCTGTCGTCACGCTCGTCGCTGCGGTGGCACTCGCCGGGTGCAGCGCCGACAGACCGCCGCCGAGCGTGTCCTACCTCGACGCAGTGCACGCCCTGTCGCCCCTCGAGGACGGCGACGCCACCCTGGTGCTGCCGCCGAGCATGGTCGGGGCGAACCTGCTGGTCGCCATCGCGATGGGCGACGGTCCGGACAACCCGGCGAACCAGCACAGCGTGCTCGCCGATTCCGGGCGCCACCAGTGGACGCTGCACGACCACCACGTCATCTTCGGCTCGATCATCGACGTCTACACCGCGCCGGGTACCGGCGAGGAGGCAGGCACTGTGGTCAGCAGCGAGATGACGATCAAGCGCGGCGACGAGGGCCACGCCCTGACCGTGCTGGCCTACCGCAACGGGCGCTTCGACTCCACCACCGAGCTCAACGGCAACTTCGGCCTGCCCCAGCTCCATCAGACGGTGCCTCCCGGGGAGGACGTGCTGACGGTGTTCGGTGACGGCCGCGAGAACACCCCGATCACCCTCGTCCCCGGGTTCCGTCGCGTCACCGAGCTGCCCACCGACGGTGGCGTCGTCGGCGACCGGGACCTCTACCAGGTCAGCCACCTCGATCCACCCGGCTCATGGACCGGCGGCGACATGACCACCGGAAACGTCGCCCCCCAGGCATCGGGCTACTGGGGCCTCGTGAACGTGAACATCGCCCCGGCGGGCTGAGCACACCGCGCTCCACGCGATCACCGCTCGGCGCCTTGACCGCCGCCCGTCGTCGCGAGCACCCTCCGCCATGGCCTCGCACGACGTGACGCTCTACGAGTTCGCCGGAGGCGGTCCCGCGTTCCTCGCCCTGGCAGCGGCCCACCACGCGCGCTGCCTCGCCGACCCCGAGCTGAGCCACCCCTTCTCGCACCCCGACCAGCACCCGCAGCACGTCGAGCGGTTGGGGGCGTACTGGGCGGAGGTCCTGGGCGGACCGCCGCGCTTCTCGCAGGCCTGCGCGCAGCAGTCGGACATGCTCGAGCTCCATGCCCACGAGGGGGCGATGGGCGACCTCGGCGAGCGGTTCGTGCAGTGCTTCGCACTCGCCCTCGACGACGCCGAGCTCCCCACCGACCCCGAGTTCCGCGCGGCGCTCCTGGCCTACATGCGCTGGGCCGTGGACGACGTCCTCGCCTACGCCCCACGTGACGCCGTCGTCCCCACCGACGCGCCGATGCCGCGGTGGTCGTGGGACGGGAAGCAGGATTGAGACCGCTTTTTCCGGTCGTTCTCCCTGTTCAGCACCCGTTGTCGGGGGTGGCGTCTATGATTGACCCATGGACGGCGGGGGTGGCGTGGTCGAGGCGGTGTGCGACGCCGCGCGCGCTGACATGATCGCCCATCGCCGCGCCCGGTACCGGCTCCTGGAACGCATCGCCGAGATCGACGGGGCCGGGAGCGCGGAGCAGGTCGGGCTCCGCGACACCGTCCGGCTGATCCAGGAGATCTGGCACCTCGACCGCGCCGAAGCCGTGCGGTTGCGCGACCTCGCCGCCGACCTCCTCCCTCAGGTGGCCCTTTCCGGTGAGCCGCTGCCGCCGCGACTCCCGGCGACCGGGGCGGCCGCGTCGGACGGGCTCCTGGGTGACGGGCAGATCCGGGTCGTCCGGGCCACCATGCGCCGCATCGCCGCGATCGACGGGATGGACCTCGACACCGAGGCGCAGGCGGAGAAGCTGCTCGCCGGGTGGGCCGGCGAGCTGACGCCGAAGGCGCTGCAGAGAGTCGCGAACCGTCTGCTCGCCTCCCTCGACCCCGACGGCGTCGCCCCCGACGATGAGGACGGCGGGACGGCCGACGAACTCCACGTCGGCCACCGACGTGACGGGTCACTGGCGCTGAAGGGCCGGATTCACGACCTCACCGACGTCGAGACCGTCCTCGAGGTGCTCGACGCGCTGTCCACCCCTGCCGGACCCGACGACCGGCGCACCCTCGGGCAGCGCCGCGCCGAGGCGTTCAAGGAACTCGTCCAGCAGGCGCTCGCCCCGACCGGTATCGCCGCCGAGCCGTCGCCGATCCCGGCACCCCGCGAGCCCGCGCCCGACGATCCGACCGAGCCCTCCAGGACCAGGAGCCCGGGCCGGGCGCTGCTGATGATCACCATCGACCACCGGTGGCTGACCCGCCGGATCGGGCACGCGACGCTGGACTCGGACGCCGCGGTCGGCCCCGCGACCGCGCGTCGGTGGGCGTGTGACGCCGGGATCGTCCCCGCCGTGCTCGGCGCCCGGTCGGAGCCCCTCGACCTGGGCCGGCTGTCGTACACGGTCAGCGACGCCCAGCGCCGCGCGCTGCACCTGCGCGACGGAGGCTGTGCGTTCCCCGGCTGCACCCGCCGTCCGAGACGATGCGCGGCACACCACGTCCGGCACTGGTGCGACGGCGGCCCGACCGACCTCGACAACCTGACGTTGCTCTGCCTGTTCCACCACACCGTGATCCACCACGGCGGCTGGACGGTCGAGATGCGACACGGCCGACCCTGGTTCACCCCACCGGCCTGGGCCGACCCGGACCGAACACCCCGACCCGGCGGACGACATCTCGTCGCCGGGTAGCACCACCGACACCGATGTGCGCTGACGACGGCGTCAGACCGTGAACCCCAGGGAGGATTCCCGCCCGTCCGCGAGCGCCGCGAGGTGGTCGTGCAGGGTGGTCAGCTCGGCGAGACCCCGCCCCGCCCGCATGCCCTCGAGGACGGCGGCCTCGGCCCGCTCGACCTCCTCGGCACCGGGCAGCGCCGCGCGGGCCTCCGACGGCGAGGCCACCACCAGCCCGTCGTCGTCGCCGAGCACGAGGTCACCGGGCCGGACCTCGACCCCGCCGAGGGTGACCGTCGCGCCCCGCCTCGGTCGCGAACAGTTCGCCGGAGACGGCGCGCGTGTTCGGGGCGTTCACCACCACCAGCACCGTCGGAACTCGTCAGCGGTGGCGGCGTCAGCGGTGGCGGGGTCGCTCATCGGGCGAGGATGCTGGACGGCCATGGTCGCCGCCACCGAGACCGCCACCGCTCCCGTCATCGTCGAGGTCGCCGTCAACGGCTCGACCCCGCGGTCGGTGAACCCGCACGTCCCGCTGACCCCCGACGAGGTCGCCGAGGACATGCTGAGCTGCGCGGCCGCCGGGGCGAGCATCGCGCACGACCACCACACCCCGATGTTCGTCCCCGACGGCGTGCACCCCGTCGAGCCCTACCTGGCGGCGTGGACCCCGGTCCTCGCCCGGTACCCGGACCTGTTGCTCTACCCGACGATGGCCGCCGGGGCGCGCGGCATCCCGATCGAGACCCGCTGGTCCCACGTCGAGGAGCTCGCCCGCCGCGGCCTCGGGGGCCTGAGCCTCGTCGACCCCGGCTCGGTGAACATCGGTCTGACCAGCGACGGCACCGTGCCCGAGGCGGCGGCCGCCGGGGCGTACGAGAACAGCTACGCCGACATCGAGCACATGGTGGCGCGCTGCGCGGTCCACGGGACCGGGCCGAGCATCTCGATCTTCGATCCGAGCTTCCTGCGCACCGCGCTGACCCTGCACCGCCACGGGCGCGTCCCGGCCGGCGCGATCGTGAAGCTGTACTTCGGTGGCGCGCTGGAGTTCGGGCTCCCGCCGACCACGACCGCGCTCGAGGCCTACCTGGAGATGCTCGAGCCCACCGGGCTGCCGTGGTCGGTGGCGGTGCTCGGCGGTGACGTCGTGGCGTGCGGGCTGGCCGAGACCGCGATCCGGCGCGGCGGGCACGTGCGCGTCGGCCTCGAGGACCACGCGGGCCCCGGCACCCCGACCAACCGCGCGCTCGTCGACGGCGCCGTCGCACTGCTCGCCGACCTCGGCCGCCGCCCCGCGACGCCGGCCGAGACCCGCGCGATCCTCGGGCTCGCGGCCCTCCGGTGACCGCCGTTCCCGAGGCGCTCGTCGCACGCCTCCGCGCGGCCGGGTGCGTGTTCGCCGAGCAGGAGGCGGAAATCCTGCTGCTCGCCGGAGACAGCGACGCCGAGCGCGAGGACATGATCGTCCGTCGTGTGGCCGGCGAGCCCCTCGAGCACGTCGTGGGCTGGGCCGCGTTCTGCGAGGTGCGGGTGAGTGTCGAGCCGGGCGTGTTCGTGCCACGCCACCGCTCGGGCCTGCTCGCCGCACGCGCCGCCGCGCTCGCCGCCCTGGTCGCCGGCACACCGGTGGTGGTCGACCTCTGCTGCGGTGCCGGGGCCATCGGCGCCGTCGTGCGCGCCCGCGTCCCGGCCGTCGAGCTGCACGCCGCCGACGTCGACCCGGTCGCCGTGGCCTGTGCGCGCCGCACGCTGGGAGTGGGCGCCGCGGTGTACGAGGGCGATCTCGACGCCCCGCTCCCCGCCGGCCTGCGCGGGCGCGTCGACGTCCTCGTCGCCAGCACCCCCTACGTGCCCCGCGACGCCATCGCCCTCATGCCCCCCGAGGCTCGCGAGCACGAGCCCCGACGCGCGCTCGACGGCGGCGACGACGGGCTCGACGTCGTCCGCCGCCTCGCCGCCGCCGCGCCCGGCTGGCTCCGCCCCGGCGGCCACCTCCTGGTGGAGAGCGCCGAGAGCCAGTCCCTCGCCGCGCGCGCCGCTCTCGCCGACGCGGGCCTCACTGCCGACGTCGAGCGCGACGACGAGCTCGACGCCACCGTCGTCCTCGGGCGCGCCTGAGCCCCCGGAGTCACTCCGAGCGCGCGGCCCGGGCGCGGCGCTTGCCCTCGTGCATGGCCTGGACGCGGGCGACGGGGATGGTGCGGCCCTCGGCGACGAGCTCGTCGGGGAGCGGCTGGGGCGCGGGCATGGCGTCGGCCCAGGGGTCGGTGTCGCCGAGCAGGCCCGCGACCGTGCGCACCGTGAAGTCGGACGGGACGACCTCGTCGAGGTCCCCCCACGACACCGGGAACGAGACCGGGAGGCCGGGGCGTACGCGCGGGCTGTAGACCGCGACGATCGTCGAGGAGCCGGCCCGCGTGGAGTCGACGAACACCTTGCCGCCGCGGTCGGCGCGGATGAACGCCGTGGTGGCGACGTCGGGGTCCAGGGCGGCGGCGCGGGCGGCGAGGGCCCGGGTGGCGCCGGCGACGTCCTCGTGGCTCGGGCCGGGGGCGAGCGGGACGACGACGTGGACCCCCTTGGCGCCGCTGGTCTTGACGGCGGCCGCGAGTCCGGCGTCGTCGAGGGCGCGGTGCACCAGGTGGGCGGCCGCGACCACCGCGTCGAAACCGGCGTCCTCGGGCGGGTCGAGGTCGAGCACGAGGTGCTCCGGGGTGCCCATGCTCGACGCGCGGGTGAGCGTCGGGTGGTACTCGATCGCGCGCTGGTTGCCGAACCACAGCAGCGTGGGCCGGTCGTCGCACAGCGCGTAGGCGACGTCGCGGTGCGAGCTCTCGGCCCAGAACGTCACCGTGCGCACGAAGTCGGGGGCGTAGCGCGGCACGTTCTTCTGCATGAAGGGCTTCTGCCCGCGCAGCGCCCGCACCACCGACAGCGGCCGGTCGGCGAGCGCGGGCAGCAGGCGGCCGGACATGGTGTCGAGGTGATCGACCAGCTCGCGCTTGCTCACCCCGGCCCCGGTGAACAGCTCCTGGTCGAGGTTGGTCAGCGCGACGCCGTCGCGCTCCTCCGGGGGCGAGCCCTTCGCGGCCATCGCGCCACGGTGCCCACCCCGGGCCCTGCGGGCAAGGACTCAGTCGCCCGCGTAGCGCAGGACCGGCAACATCGCGTACTCCCCGCCCGGCCCGTCGGCGCGGCAGCCGGTGAGCGCGGCGGCGACCGACGGGCGGTCGAGGCCGGCGCCGATCAGGACCAGGCTCACCCCGGCCACCCGCGCCGCGCGGGGGGCCGGACGCATCCGCAGCGCGGTGCCGACGGCCTGGACCTCCCAGGTGCGCGCGTCCCCGGCGAAGCGCACGAACCCCTTGATCCGGAACACGCCGGGCACGCCGGCCTCGAGCAGCGCCACGAAGCGCACCGGGTCCACGGGGGCCTCGTCGGCGTGGTCGAGGCGCTCGTAGTGGGCGTGGGCGTGCACCGGCTCCTCGACGAGCAGCACGTCGAACGACAGCTGCGCGGACCGGGGCGCCGCCGGGGCCGGCTCGGCGAGCAGGTCGGGGTCGAGGGCGCCGTGGACGACGGGCACCACCGCGCCCACCGCGATCGCGCGCAGGTCGTCGACGAGCGCCGCCGGGTCGCTCACGCGGTCGGTCTTGGTGACGACGACGAGGTCGGCGAGGCGGACGTGGTCGACGAGCTCGGGGTGCGTGCGGCGGCTCGTCGGGAACTCGACCGCGTCGACCGCGACGACGAGCCCGCCGTAGGCCGCGTGCGCGGCCTCGTCGTGGACGGCGTCGAGCAGCATCCGCACCAGCTCACGCGGCTCGGCGAGCCCGCTGGCCTCGACCAGCACCAGGTCGAGCCGGGCGCGCGGCGCGGTCAGGGTGGCCAGCAGCGCCGCCAGCCCGTTGGCGTCGACCTCACAGCACAGGCACCCGTCGGCGAGCGACGCCACCGCGTCGGCCTGCCCCGCGACGAGGACCGCGTCGACCGGGGTGGCCCCGAAGTCGTTGACCACGACCCCGATGCGCCGACCGGCGGCGTGCCGCAGCAGGTGATTGACCAGCGTCGTCTTGCCCGCCCCGAGGTGCCCGGCCAGCAGGACCACGGGAACCGGACGCCGCGCCACGCCCCGGAGGGTGCCAGAAGCGGTCGGCGTTCCCGGATCGGCGGGCCGCCAGACACCTCACCCGGATGAACCACTCGTCCGTGAGGGCCACGGTGCCGTTGAGGGGGAGGCACCGGGTCATCGGTGCGGAGCGTCGGAAGGGGCAAGTCGCGGTGGGTCGGCACGAGTGGATGGGCATCAGGTCCGAGGCGCGCGAGAGCGCGAAGGCCACCGGGCGGTGGGCGGGCTCGCGCCTGGCCGCGCTCGGCCTCGGGCTGGCGGTGCTCGGGGGGGTCGGCGGTGTCGGGGCGGTGGCGATGGCCGCGCCCGCGACCGCACCCGTGTCGCCGTGCGAGAAGGCCGTCAAGGCCTGCGCCCGCCTCTCCACCAACGAGGCGTGGCTGACCGACGGCAAGGGCAACGTCGTGCGCGGGCCGGTGGTGATGAACCACGGTTCCCCGGGCCACGAGACGCCGGTGGGCATGTTCGCCGTGCAGCGCAAGGAGGAGGTCCATCTCTCCAAGGAGTACAACAACGCCCGCATGCCGTGGTCGGTGTTCTTCGACGGCAACGGCCGCGCGTTCCACGGCGGCGACCCGGCCCGCCAGTCGGCCGGCTGCGTGCGCATGGCCGACCCCGACGCCCAGGCCTTCTTCAACGGCCTCGCCGTCTACGACAAGGTGCAGATCCTCCCGTAGGTGGCTCCGCCAGGTGAGCAGAAAGAAGTGCCATGGCACTTCTTTCTGCTCACCTGCGCCGCAGGCGCACCACCCGCAGGGAGCGCAGGCGGTTGAGCGCGGCGGCGACCTCGTGACGGCGCGGCAGCGCGAGGTCCTCGGAGCGCCCGTCCAGGAGGGCGTCGACGCCGCGGTCGGCGATCTCGGCGTCGAGCAGGTCCAGGCCGTCGGCCAGCGTGATCGTGCCGTCGAGCACCCCGTCGCCCAGCAGGGCGAGCGCGCGCCCCACGCCGGCGACCTGGGAGCGGTCGGCGAGCTGGGCGACGCCGCTCAGGTCGACGTCGTCCTCCCCGAAGGTCAGCCGGTCGCGGCCGCGGGCCGTGACGCGCCGCTTCCCCGCGCGGTCGGGTCCAGCGAGGACGGGTCGACGACGCGCGCCGCGACCGTCGGGAACCCGGTGTGCTCGACGGCGCGGGCGGGGCCCTGCGCGGCGATCTCGTGGGCGCGCGCGGTGACCTCGCCCGCCGCGTAGGCGTCCATCATGATCACGGTGTCGGCCACGCCGAGGTAGTCGCCCGAGCCGCCCATCACGAGCACCGTGGACACGCCGTGCTCGCGGTGCAGCGGGACGACGCGTTCGACGAAGGGCACGAGCGGCTCGGTCGCGATGAGCTGCTGCATGCGGGCGTCGCGGATCATCATGTTGGTCGCCGCGGTGTCCTCGTCGATGAGCAGGACGCCCGCGCCCGCCTCGACGGCCTCCACCGTCGAGGCCGCCTGGCTGGTGGAGCCCGAGGCGTTCGTGGTCGAGAAGTCGTCGGTCGGGTCGCCGCTCGGCAGGTGCGCGACGAACGCCGAGACGTCGGCCCGCACGACGCTGCGCCCGTCCTCGGCGCGCAGGGTCACCGCGTCGGCGCGGGAGACCACCTGCTCGCGGCCGTCGCCGGGGACGTGGTCGTCGACGCCCGCCTCGAGGGCGCGCAGCAGGGTGGACTTGCCGTGGTAGCCGCCGCCGACGATCAGCGTGACGCCCTCGGGCACGCCGAGCCCGGTGACCTCGCCGGCGTGCGGCGTCGGCATCGTCACGCGCAGCGACGGCGGGCTCGCGAACGGCGTCGCCCCGTCCAGGGGCCGGTCGTCGACGCCGCTGCGCCGGGGCAGGATCGCGCCGTCGGCGACGAACGCGACGAGGCCCCGGTCGGCGAGACCGGCCCGCAGGGCGACGGCGTCCTCGACCGTCCGCACGTGGCGCCACGCGGCGTCCTGGTCGAGGTTCGCCCAGCGCAGGGCCCGGTCGGCGGCGCGCGGCAGGGTCTCGCCGAGCAGCGTCGCGGCCTCCCGCCCGAGGATCCGGCGGCGCGGGCCCGGCAGCGGCACCCCGAGGTCGACGCGCACCGTCCCGTCGGCGTCGACGCGTCCGGCGCTGCGGGTGAGCACCTCGGGTCCGCCCGCGTCGACGTGCACGGGTGTGTCACGCAGGGCCCGGTGCAGCCCGCGCAGCAGGAACCCGGCGAGCGCGCGGCGCCGGTCGGGCGTCGCGCACAGGTCGGGGGGCAGGCCGGCGTCGGTGACGGTCAGGCGCGCCCGGCTCGGCGGCGCGAACGGGTCGGCCTGCACGCGGAGGATCTCGAGCTCGAGGCCGGCCACCGGCCAGCGGCCGGTGAGGCTCTTGTAGCGGCCGTAGCTCGCTCCGTCGAGGGAGCGCAGGGCACCGGCCAGGTCGTCACGGGAGGCCATTCGGGGGAGTCTGCCCGCCGCCGGACTCCCCCGGACCTGCGCACCCCACCCGACGTCGTCGACCATGGGTACCCCGGTGCACGTCCACGTCCGGGTGCGGCCCATAGTAGAAGCCGCTCAGACCGCCGTCACTCGTCGGCACACCGACGCCGAACCGCCCCGGGGGGAGCGCCGTGATCGTCCTCGGCCTATCCGGTCTACCGCACGCGCAGGAGCACCTGCTCAGGACCAATCCGCAGATCAGCCCGCTCGACGAGCGCATCTGCCAGGGACTCGACAGCGCCGCTGCGCTCGTGGTCGACGGCCGACTCGTCGCCGCGGCCTCGGAGGAGCGCTTCACCGGCGAGAAGGGCACCGGGCGCCTCCCGGTGCACGCCATCGAGTACTGCCTGCGCGAGGCCGGGATCGGCCCCGACGACGTCGACCTCGTCGCCCACGGCTTCGACTACGACCGTCACCGCCGCACGTTCGAGCTCACGGGCGCCCCGTTCGACGAGGTGTACGCGAGCGCCACCGTGATCGACGGTCTGACCGCCGCGGGCTGGACCCGGGTCGCCGAGCGGTTCCGCCCCGTGCGCCACCACGTCGCGCACGCCGAGTCCGCGCTCGTCCCCAGTGGCTTCGACCAGGCGCTCGTCGTGGTCAGCGACGGGATGGGCGAGACCGAGTCGTTGACGGTGTTCCGGGCCGCGGACGGCGAGCTGACGCCGCAGCACACGGCGCCGATCGCCTCCTCGCTGGGGATCCTGTACTCGATCGCCACCCGGTTCCTCGGGTTCCAGTTCAACTCCGACGAGTACAAGGTCATGGGGCTCGCCCCGTACGGCGACCCCGAGCGCTACCGGTCGGTGTTCGAGAAGCTCGCCCGCTTCGACGACGACCGGGGCGTGGTGGTCGTCGACTGGCCGTCCGGGAGCCTGACCGACGCCGAGCAGGGCTACCCGCACGCCCGGGCGTTCCTCGCCGAGGCGGCGTTCACGCCCGCGCCGCCGGACGGCGCGATCCACCGCGACGAGGCCGACTTCGCCGCGGCCCTCCAGGAGCGGCTGACCACCCTGCTCGTGGAGCTGGTCGACCACTGGCTCGCGCGGACCGGCGAGCGACGGGTGTGCCTGGCCGGGGGGACGTTCCTCAACTGCAAGTCCAACCAGTCGATCGCGAACCTGCCCGGCGTGGACGGGATGTTCGTGCAGCCCGCCTCCGGTGACGACGGCACCGCACTCGGGGCGGCGTGGCACGTGGCGCGCTCCGCGGGCGACCTCGCCCCCGCGACGGGCCCCTTCGACCCCTACCTCGGACCGCGCTACGACGTCGCCGACGTGCAGCGCGCCCTCGAGCAGCGCCCGGATCTCCGCTGGACCCACCTCGGCGAGACCGACGAGTACTACGCCCGCGCCGCCGAGGACATCGCCGCCGACCGGATCATCGCGTGGTTCTCCGGGCGGATGGAGTTCGGGCCCCGGGCGCTCGGGAACCGGTCGATCCTGGCCCGCCCCGACGGCGACCGGATCAAGGAGCGGATCAACGGCGCGGTGAAGTTCCGCGAGGCGTTCCGCCCGTTCGCGCCCGCCGTGCTCGACGTCGACGTGGACCGGTTGTTCATCACCCGCGGCTTCGAGCCCGACCGCTACATGCTCTGCACCGCCCAGGTCCGCCCGGAGGCCCGGGAGGTCGTGGACGGGATCGTCCACGCCGACGACTCCGCGCGCATCCAGACCGTCGGTGACGACCTCAACCCCGGCTTCGCCCGCCTGCTCGGCGAGGTGCGTGCCCGCACCGGCGCGGGGTGCGTGGTCAACACCTCGTTCAACGTCAAGGGCCAACCGCTGATCATGGACCCGGGGACGGCGATCGACACCTTCGCCGGGATCGCCCTCGACCGGCTCTACATCGAGGGTTTCGTCGTCGAGGGCACCGCGGGCGCCCGGGGATGAGCCACCACCTGTTCCGTCGTGAGGGGAACACTGCATGACATCCACGAATGCGGCCGGGCTGACGGTCTACTCGACCTGCCCGCAGTCCAAGGACGTCCCCGCCGGTGACTACCTGGAGGCCGTGGCGGCGACCGCCCGGTGGAGCGAGGAGGCCGGCTGCGCCGGCATGCTCGTCTACACCGACAACGGCATCGCCGACCCGTGGCTCGTCGCCCAGGCGGCCATCGCGGCCACCGAGCGGCTGGCCCCGCTGGTCGCGGTGCAGCCGGTGTACATGCACCCGTACACGGCCGCCTCGATGGTGTCGTCGCTGGCGTACCTCCACGGCCGCTCGATCCACCTCAACATGCTGGCCGGCGGCTTCCGCAACGACCTGATCGCCCTCGGCGACGACACCGCCCACGACGACCGCTACGCCCGCACCGTGGAGTACACCCGGATCCTCACCGGGCTGCTCCGCGGCGAGACGGTGACCGTCGACGGTCGGTGGCACCAGGTGGCGAACCTGCGCCTCGCGCCCGCGATGCCGCCCGAGCTCATGCCGGAGGTCCTGATCTCCGGCTCGTCGCCCGCGGGCCGCGCGGCCGCCGCCGAGATCGGCGCCACCCCGATCCGCTACCCGGAGCCCCTCGCGGCCGACACCCCGGCCGACGCGCCGACCGGCGGCGGCGTCCGGATGGGGATCATCGCCCGGGACGACGCCGACGAGGCGTGGCGCGTGGCGCACGAGCGCTTCCCGGCCGACCGGTCGGGGCAGGTCGCGCACGCGATGGCGATGCGGGTGTCGGACTCGCAGTGGCACCACCAGCTCGCGGCCCGGAAGGCCCCGCCCGTCGCGGCGGCCGACCTCGGCGCCGAGCCGGAGCCGTACTGGCTCGGGCCCTTCGAGAACTACCAGTCCTTCTGCCCGTACCTGGTCGGCTCGCACGACCGGGTGGCGGCCGAGGTCAGCCGGTACCTCGAGCGCGGGACCGGCGTGTTCGTGCTCGACATCCCGCCCTCACCCGAGGATCTCGGCCATGCCGGCGAGGTCTTCGCGCGCGCGACCGCGATGGCGCGGGCGTGAGCGCACGGCACCTGCCCGACCTGTTGGCGGCCTCCGCCGACCGGTACGGCGACGAGCGCGCCCTGGTCGGCGAGACCGAGGTGATGACCTACGCGGAGCTGGACGCGGCGGTCGACCGGGTCGCCCACGCCCTGCTCGCGCAGGGCCTCACGCCGGGCGCCCGCGTCTGCGTGCTCGCCGAGAAGGCCCCGTGGACGATCGCCGCCCTGATCGGCACGTTGCGCGCGGGCGGGGCGTACGTACCGATCGACAGCGCCGGTCCCGCCTCCCGGGTGGCGCGCATCGTCGGGGCCGCGGACCCCGAGGTGATGCTGGTCGACGTCTCGGCCGGGCCGCTGCTCGACGAGGTGCTCGCGGGCCTCCCCGGTCCCCCGCCGGTCGTCGGTGCCCTCGGTGCCCCACTCACCGGCGAGCGCTTCACCACCGCGTTCGACCGGGACGATCTCCTCGCCCAGCCCGTCGGTGCGCCCGGGGTGGCCCCGGCCGACCTCGCCCACCTGCTCTTCACCTCGGGCTCCACCGGGGTCCCCAAGGGCGTCATGATCACCCACGACATGGTGCTGGCGTTCGTGGACTGGGCGCTGCGCCACTTCGGGACCCGCGCGGGCGACCGGATCTCGGCGCACCCGCCGCTGCACTTCGACCTGTCGACGTTCGACATCTTCGCGACGCTGGCCGCGGGCGCCGAGCTCCACCTCGTGCCGGCCTCGCTCGGGGTCGACCCGCGCGCGACCGCGGCCTTCATCCGCGACCGCGCGCTCACCCAGTGGTTCTCGGTCCCGAGCGTGCTGACCTACCTGGCCCGCTTCGACGCCGTCGCGCAGGACGACTTCCCGGCCCTGGAGCGGCTGCTGTGGTGCGGGGAGGTGCTGCCGACCCCCGTGCTCGCGCACTGGATGCGGCGGCTGCCGCACGTGCGGTTCACCAACCTCTACGGCCCCACCGAGGCCACCATCGCCTCGAGCTACTACGACGTGCCCGGGGTGCCGGTCGACGAGACCGTGCCGGTGCCGATCGGGTGGGCCTGCGACGGCGAAGAGCTCCGGGTGCTCGACGAGCGGATGGACCCGGTCCCGGCCGGGGAGGTCGGCGACCTGTGGATCGGCGGGGTCGGCCTGTCCCCCGGCTACTGGCGGGACGAGGCCAAGACCGAGGCCGCCTTCCGCGCCGACCCCACCACGGGCGCGCGGCTCTACCGCACGGGTGACCTCGCACGGGCCGACGACGCCGGGGTCGTGCACTTCCTGGGACGGGCCGACTCGCAGATCAAGAGCCGCGGCTACCGCATCGAGCTCGGCGAGATCGAGGCGGCGCTGGCCACCGTGGCGGGGATCCGGGAGTGCGCCGTCGTGGGCGTCGAGACCGGCGGCTTCGAGGGCACGACCATCTGCTGCGCCTATTCTGTGGCCGCGGGCCACGAGCTGCCCGCCACCGCGCTGCGCCGCACGCTCGCCGACCTCGTTCCGAAGTACATGGTGCCGGCGCGGTGGGCCGAGCTCGACGACCTGCCCCACAACGTGAACGGGAAGATCGACCGCCCGGCGTTGCGAGAGCGCTTCGCGCCGACGCCCGCCGCCGCTCCCGCGGGAGGACAATGACGATGCCGGACTCCACCACCGAGCCGGTGACCGCCCGGCTGACCGAGCTGGTCCGCGACCGCCTCGGCGTCGAGGTCCCCACGCCGGACACCGACCTGGTCGACACCGGGCTGCTGGACTCGCTGGCGCTGGTCACCCTCATCGTGGGGATCGAGGACACCTTCGGGTGCCGGCTCCCGCTCGACGACTTCGACCTCGACCGGTTCCGCAGCATCGAGGCCATGGCCGCCTTCCTCGACGAGGCCGGGGTCACGGCGTGACCCTGGAGGCGAGTCCGGATTTGGCGTCCGTCGACGACCACCTGGCCAGGGTCGTCTCCTGCCTGTCCGCCGCGCCCGCGGACCGCGACCCCCTGCTCTGGGCGGCGCACGAGGCCGTGATGTGTGCCCGTGCCCTGCTCGCCATGCGCGCCGGCGACCCGGAGGCGGACTGGGCCGCCGTCATGGCGTCGGCACGCGCGGCCATGGCCACGGTGTCCTACGCCCGACGCGAGGTCCCGGGCTGATCGCCTCGTAGGCTCCGCAATGTGATCGTCGCCCTGACCCTCGCGGTGCTCGGCCTCGCGCTGGCGTGGGCCCTGTGGTGCGGTGTGTCGGCGGCGCGGGGGCAGGCGCCGACGGTGCGTCACCGCTACGGGTTGCTGGTGCTCGAGGCGCTCGCGCTCGTGCAGGCCCTGGTGCTCGGCCTCGGGCTGGTGGTGACGGGCGGGCGTTCCGGCGGCGCGGTCGTGGAGATCGTCGGCTACCTGATCGCGACGCTGGTCGTGCTCCCGATCGGGGCGGCGATGGCCCACGGTGAGCGCACGCGCTACGGGTCGGTCGTCCTCGCGGTGGCCGGGGTGACGCTCGCGGTGCTCTCGCTGCGGACGGGGCAGGTCTGGGCGGTGACGCGTGCCTGAGACCCGCCGGATCAACGCGGGCCCGGGGCGGGTGCTGCTCGCCGTCTACGCCGTCTTCGCGCTCTCGGCCGGGGCGCGGGCCGGGTTCCAGATCGCCACGCAGTTCACGGTCGCTCCCGAGGCGTTCCTGCTCTCCGCGTTCGCCGCCGCGGTCTACCTCGTCGCGGCGATCGCGCTCGGTATCGGCACGGAGGCCTCGCGGCGGGTCGCCCTCGTCGCGGTGTGGGTGGAGCTGCTCGGTGTGCTGGGCGTCGGCACGCTCTCGCTGCTGCGCCCGCAGGACTTCCCCGAGCCGACGGTCTGGTCGGACTTCGGGATCGGCTACGGCTTCGTCCCCCTGGTCCTGCCGGTCCTGGGACTGCTCTGGCTGCGTGGACGAAAGTCCTACTCGACATCCAGTTAGTCCTGTTATCGTACTGTTCATGGACAGCCACACCCTCGCGCTCCCCGAGGTCGACCTCGTCTACGACGTCGCCGGGCCGCTCCCGCCCGCCGACGGACGGCCGCCGCTGCTGGTGGTGGGCCAGCCGATGACCGCGGAGGGGTTCTACGCGCTCGCCGGCCACCTCGACGATCGCACCGTCGTCACCTACGACCCGCGGGGCCTCGGACGCAGCGTCCGCCACGACGGCCGGGTCGACCTGACCCCGCAGGACCAGGCTGCGGACCTGCACGCTCTGATCGGCGCGCTCGACGCGGGACCCGTGGAGATGTTCGCGTCGAGCGGCGGCGCGGTGACGGCCCTGGCCCTCGTGACGGCCCACCCCGACGACGTCGTCACGCTGGTCGCCCACGAGCCCCCGCTGCTGTCGACGCTCCCGGACGCCGAGGCCGCGGCCCGCGCCCAGCAGGGCTTCCGGGACGCGTACGAGGCCCGCGGCCAGGGAGCGGGCATGGCGGCGTTCATCACCATGATCTCGTGGCAGGGCGAGTTCACCGACGCGTACTTCGCGGCCCCGCCGGCGGACCCCGCCGCCTTCGGGATGCCGACCCACGACGACGGTGCGCGCGACGACCCGCTGCTCTCCGACCGGGCCCTGTCGATCACCCGCTACCGCGTCGACGCCGACGCCGTCGGTGCTGCACCGACGCGCGTGGTGGTCGCGATGGGCGAGGAGTCGGCGAACGAGTTCCCGGGTCGTGCCGGGGCCGCGACCGCCCGCCTACTCGGCCAGGAGGCGACGGTGTTCCCGAGCCACCACGGAGGCTTCGGCGCGGAGGAGGGCCCGTGGCCCGGGCAGGCGACGGCGTTCGCGGCCCGACTGCGCGAGGTCCTGACCGGGGCACCGACCGTGAGTCAGCCCAGCCCCGTCCCCGCCACACCACGGCGCCAGTAGCCGTCGAGGTCGACCGCCGCGGCCGGCAGGAGCCCGCGCAGGCGCCTGCGGACCGGGCGCAGCGCGCCGGCCTCGGCGCCCATCCACGCGAACCCCTCCCCCGGCGGCGGTGTGAACGACGCCAGCGCGTCGTCGAGCAGCGTCGTCGTCCCCGGCTCGGCGCCGTCGCGGTGCAACCAGTGCACGCGCGCCTCCGCGGCGGTGGCGAGCTCCTGCTCCTCGGCGGCGGTCGCGACCTCGATGAGCACCGTCACCGGCACGCCGGCGGGGAGGCGGCCCAGCCAGCGGGCGAGGGCGGGCAGCGCCGTCTCGTCGCCGCCGAGCAGGTACCAGTCGCGCGGCGCGACGACCGCACTCGCACGCGGTCCGAGCAGCCACAACGCCCCGCGCGGGTCCTCGATCCACCGTCCCGCCAGCCCGGCGCCGTGGCGGACCATGTCGACGTCGACCGTCCCGGCGGCGGGGTCGTGGCGGCGGACCGTGTACTCGCGATAGGGACGCGGCGCGCCGACGGGCGGGGCGACGAGGCCGCGGGACGACAGCTCGGGCGCCAGCGGCTCCTCGCCCGGCACGGCCGGGAAGAAGACCTTCGCGTGGTCGGTCGGACCGGCCGCGGGCAGGTCGTGCAGGTCGCCCGCGAGGCGCACCCGACGCATCCTCGGGGTGAGGTCGAGGACCTCCACGACCTCCGCCCGCCGCGGGCGCAGCGCGTGCTCGACGTACGAGACGACCGGGGCGTCGCGAACCACCATGGTCGCCACGCTAACGAGTCGTGTCGCGGCCGCGCCCCTCAGCCGGGCGGGTAGAGGTCCTCCAGTACGCGCTCGAGCGCGGTGGGCTGCACCGCGACGCCTCCCTGGAACGGGAAGTCGATCACGGTGATGACGAAGAGCAGGATGCCCACCAGCGCCACGAGGCTGCCCACCATGAACAGGTGCAGGCTGGTCCGGCGCACCCCGAACACCATGCCGAAGCCGACGGTCAGCGCGCCGCCGATCCACAGCGCGGCCCAGAGCACCCCGGGCAGGCCCTGCTCGACGAAGTCGAGGCGCTGGCTGCGCAGGGACACCAGCCGGTCGAGGCTGTCGATCTCGGCCTGCACGAAGGCCATCCCGGTCGGCGTGGTCGGCTGGGACCGTCCGATGGTCGCGGCCATCCGGTCGAGGATGCCGACGACCTCCGGGTTGGCCGTCCTGCCCTCCGCCATGAGGGGCCACTCCCGGTCCCGGACGGCGACCGCGTACTCGCGCACGAGCTCCCGCAGCTGGCCGCGGTCCGGGTCCGAGAGCACCACCGCGTCCCGGGTCAGGCCCCGCAGGATGCTCGCCTCCTGCCCGGCGATGCCCTCCGCCGAGGCGAACTTCTGCCACGACACGATGACGACGAAGGCGAGCAGCACCGCGTAGATCACTCCCACGACGGCGATGAGGAACCCGGCGACGTCGTTGTGCCCGCCCTCGACCAGGTCGGGCCACCGCCGGCGGACGACGACCTGCAGGGCCATCACGAGGCCCGGCAGGACCACGACGAACACCACCGCGACCAACCAGATGGGCAGGTCCCTGACCGCTGCGGGCACGCGTCCTCCCGGAGGTATCGGGCGCACCGGGCGGCGGCCGTGACGGGCCGGGGCATTCTGCCGCGATCATCCGCGGCTGACGAGTCTGCGGGGTCCGCGCCGCTCCGGATCCCGACGGCCTGTTGAATCCGGGCTGCGCGATCTCCCGACGACGGCGTCGGAGCGCTCGCGCGGAGACCGGAGGTCGGGGTGGGCGCGCTGCTGGGACTGCTCGCCGCCGTGGGCTACGGCGCGGCGGACTTCGTCGGCGGTCTCGGCGGGCGGCGCACCCGACCGGGCGTGGTGGCGGTGCTGTCGCAGGCCTTCGGCCTCGTGGCGGGCGCGCTCGCCGTGCTCGTCGTGCCGGGCGTGGGCCTCACCGTCCCGGTCCTGCTCTGGGGCGCGCTCGGCGGGGTCGGCAGCGGGATCGGCAACGCTTCGCTCTACCGCGGCCTCGCCCGCGGGCGGATGGGCGTGGTCGCCCCCCTGTCGGCCATCGCGACGGCCGCCGTCCCGGCCTTGATCGGCATCGTGCTCGGCGAGCGCCTGACCGCGCTCGCCGTTATCGGTGTCGTCCTCGCGCTCCCGGCGATCGCGCTGGTGTCCGGCTTCTCGCCGTCGGCGTCCCCGCGCGCGGTGGAGGTCGGGTGGGGGTTCCTGGCCGGTGGGGGGTTCGCGCTGCTCTTCGTCGCCCTCGACCTCGCGGGCACGGGGTCGGGAGCGTGGCCGATCGTGCCCGGGCAGGCCGTCGCGGTCGTCGTCTCGCTCGCCATGTCCCGCGCCGACCTGCGCGAGGGACCGGCCGCGTGGCGCCCCGCGCTTCCGGCCGGCGCCCTGGCCGGCCTCCTCGCCCAGACCGCCAACCTGCTCTTCCTCGCCGCCACCGGCGCGGGCCAGCTCGCCGTCGTCGCCGTGCTGACCGCGCTCTACCCGGCGGTCACGGTCGTGCTCGCCGCCGTCCTGCTCCGCGAGCGCATCGACCGCTACCAGCTCGGCGGCCTCGCGTGCGCCGCCGTCGCCGTGACGCTGATCGTCCTGCCCTGAGCGCCGCTCAGGACTGCAGCGCCGGCCGATCGGGATGGTCGGCGCGGACGACGAGGTCGGCGACGGCGACGGGGTCGACCTCGTCGGCGTAGCGGGCGTAGGCGGGCAGCGTCCAGGCGCGCTCGGGCGGGGTGCGGCGGGCGAGGGCGGCGGGGCTCAGGGACAGGTGCACCGCGAGCTCGGCGGGCAGGCCACGACCCAGGAGCAGGGGACCGTCGACGACGACCACGCCGGCAGGCCCCAGGGCGACGGGGTCGAGGCGGTGGGCGCGGTCGGTCGCGGCGTCCCGGAGCGCCGGGAGCACGAGGCCGGAGCCGGCGGCGGACCGGAGGACCTCGCGGACGAGGGCACCCTCGTCGAGCCAGTCGTCGTAGAACGAGTCCGGGTCCTCGCGGCCCCGCTCGAGGCGCACCGACGCCGCGCGCAGGTAGTCCCACGCCGACACGCGCACGACCGGGCGGGAGCGCAGCCGCAGCGGGTCGACCAGGGCGTCGGCGAGGTCCTGGGGCCGCGCCGCCTCGGCGCCGTCGACCAGGACGCGCACGCGCCCCGGCCGCTCGGCCACCGCGTCGGCCACCACGTCGGCGAGGGCGTCGGGCGTCAGCGGGCGGATGGGCATCGCCCCCATCGTCCCGGTCCCGACGGGGCCAGCTCCGCTGCGCTCCGTGTCCCGCTCGCTCACCCCGCCCGGGCGGCGTCCGCGATCGGGGCGTCGCCCGCGTCGTCCTCGGACGCGGCGTCGAACTCGTCGGCGTCCGGCGGCCGCGGGTGCATGGTCAGCAGCGCACCGAGGGAGACCACGCAGCAGAGCACGATGTAGATCGAGATCCAGGTGGTCGACCCGGTGCCCGCCAGGATCGCGGTCGCGATCAGCGGAGCGGGTCCGCCTGCGGTGATCGAGGCGAGCTGGTAGCCGAGGCCGGCCCCGGTGTATCGGATACCGGTGCCGAAACTCTCCGAGATCAGCGCCGCCTGCGGGCCGTACATCACGTCGTGGAAGATCAGGCCGAGGACGATGCCCAGGAGCATCGTCAGCCCGGTCGCGTTGAGCAGCCCGAAGTAGGGGAAGGCGTAGAGGCCGGTCAGCACGATGCCCGCGCCGTACACCCGCCGCCGTCCCACCCGGTCGGAGAGCCAGCCGAAGAAGGGCACGCTCACGATCCCGAGACCGGCCGCGATGATCAGGTAGAGCAGGATCTCCTGGTCTTCCAGGCCGAGGTACTTCGTGCCGTAGTACAGGACGAACGTGGTGAAGATGTAGAACGGTGCCTGCTCGGCGGTCCGGACCAGCAGGGCCTTGAGGACGTCGCGCCACTGGGTCTTGAGGGCCTCGACCAGCGGCAGCCTGGCCACCTTCCCCGCGGTCTTGACCTGCGCGAACGCCGGCGACTCCAGGACGCTCAGGCGCACCCACAGACCGACGGCGATCAGCACGATGCTGGCGATGAACGGCACCCGCCAGCCGCCCTCGAGGAAGCCCGGCCCGGCGAAGAAGTAGATGACCGCGGTGCCCGAGGCCAGCCCGAGCGGGACGCCGACCTGCGGCCACGACGCCATCAGGCCACGCTGGCGCCGGTGGCCCCACTCCATGGCCATGAGCACCGAGCCGCCCCACTCCCCGCCGACCCCGATGCCCTGCAGGATGCGGAGCAGCGTCAGCAGGATCGGCGCCCAGATGCCGATCGTGGCGTAGGTGGGCAGGCATCCGACGAGCACCGTCGCCCCGCCCATGAGCATCAACGTCGCCACCAGGCTGTACTTGCGCCCGATCCGGTCGCCGTAGTGCCCGAAGATCGCCGCACCGATCGGCCGCGCCGCGAACCCCACGAACTGGGTCGAGAAGGAGGCGAGGACCCCGCCCGCCCCGGAGTTGTCGAAGAACAGCGGTCCGAACACCAGCGCGGACGCGGTGTTGTAGAGGAAGAAGTCGTACCACTCGATGGTGGTGCCGACCGTGCTCGCGACCACCGCGCGCCTCTTGAGCGCGCTCCGGGACGCCCCGGCGGGAAGGCTGCTCATCGCCGTATGGTGTCGATCACACTCCGACGGGACAACCCTTCACAGGGAGTTGACGCCACGATGCGGCCGTTCAGATCACGCTGAATCGGTCGATCAGCTTCTCGCCGTCCGTCCGTGAGACCACACAGCTGACCTCGCGGGCGCCCGCCGCGGAGGCCACGTCGCTGCCGGGGTCGAGGAACGCGGCCTCGCTCGGGATCACCGCGGTCATCCGCAGGTCGCCACGGTCGATCCCGCTCGAGGTCGGCACCAGGAGTTCCGAGTCGACGAACAGGGCACAGTAGGCCTGGCCGAAGCGGGCGAGGGCGGCCTCGCCCGGGTAGTCGACCGGACGTCCCTCCCCGATCGGGGCGCGGGCGGCGACGACCTCGACGTCGTGCGGGTTCCCGCACTGCGCGTCGCTCTCAGCGCCGAAGGTCCCGCCCGGGGCGAGGTCACCGCTGGCGCACTGCCCCTCGAACAGGGTGAACACGGCGAGATCCCCGCCCGGCCCGAAGCTCAGCACGTCGGGGGTGGGGGTGAAGGGCCGCCATCCGCCCAGCAGTGCCCCGACGACGACGAGCAGGACCGCCATCACGACCGCGCTCGCGGCGAGGAGCGCACGGCGGCGGTCAGGGAGCGGGGACGACGCCATCTCCTCGGTTCAGCTCTCCTGCTCCACGTGCAGGGCCTGCTGCTCCGCGCCCTCGGTGGGCCACTCGTTCTCCACGGCGGCCACCTCGCCGACGGCGTCGTCGGCGGGCAGGCCGGTCGCCTCGACGGCGCCGTCGGCCGAGGACACGCCCAGCTCGACCTCGCCGTCGCCGTCGGTCAGCCGCTCGGCCTCGGTCGCCCCGTCGCCCGCCAGCGGGTCGAGGACCGCACCGCCGCCGACCCCGTCCACGCTGTACTCGGCGTCGTCGACGCGCTCGTCGAGGTCGTCGATCGGCGTCGCGGCCAGCGGGCGGCCCGGGTCGGCGTCGATCTCCTCGAGCGCCGGGTCCGGCTCCTCCTGCGGGATCCGGTAGGCGAGTGTGTCCTGCTCCTCGGCCGTCGCCGTCCCGCCACCCAGCCGCACGTCGCGGCTGTAGTCCTCCGCGGTGTCCATGCCGTCCTCGAGCGGGTCGGTGCCCATCCGGTCCTCGTCGGTGATCTCCGACGGCTCGGAGTCCAGACCGGAGGTGTCGTTGTCCACGACCGCGTCGGCCTGCTCGGCGTACTGCTCGCTCACGTCGTCTCGCTCCTCACCCAGGGTCGACGGGTGGCATCTTCCACCGTCGGGAAGCCGTTCCCGTCGCGGCCCCCCGCCAACCCCGGGAGGCGCCCGTCACCCCCGGATGCGCCGGTCGCCCTCGCCCCACTCCTTCGCGCGCAGCTCGAACTTCTGGATCTTCCCGGTGGAGGTCTTGGGCAGCTCGTCGATGATCTCGACCTCACGCGGCGCCTTGTAGCGGGCGATCACGCTCTTCACGTGCTCGACGATGGCCTCGGGCTCGGCCGACTGCCCCGACCGGATCGTGACGAAGGCCTTGGGACGCTCGCCCCACTTCTCGTCCGGGACGCCGACGACCGCGGCCTCGAGCACCGCGGGGTGGCTCAGCACGGCCTGCTCGACCTCGACGGTGGAGATGTTCTCGCCCCCGGAGATGACGACGTCCTTGGCGCGGTCGCGCAGCTCGACGTAGCCGTCGGGGTGCATGACCCCGAGGTCACCGGAGTGGTACCAGCCGCCGGCGAAGGCCTTCGCCGTCGCGTCGTCGTCGCGGTAGTACCCGATCATGACGTTGTTGCCGCGCATGACGATCTCGCCCATGGTCGTGCCGTCGGCGGGGACGTCGACGAGGGTCACGTCGTTGCCGGCGTCCTCGTCCAGCGCCTCCACCACCCGGGCGAACTCGGTCTGGATCATGCCGACTCCCTGGCGGGACTGCAGGCGGGCGCGCTCCTCGGCGGGCAGCTCGGCCCAGGCGTCCTGCCACTGGCACACCGTGTAGGGACCGTAGGTCTCGGTGAGGCCGTAGACGTGGATGATCCGGAAGCCCATCCGCTCCATCTCGAGAATGGTCGTCGGGCTCGGCGGCGCCCCCGCGGTGGTGACGACGAGCGCGTAGTCCAGCGTCCGCGCCTCCTTCGCGTTCATGATCGTGGTGACCACGGTCGGAGCGCCGTTCAGGTGAGTGACACGGTGCTCGTCGATGAGCGCCCAGATGGCGTCGCCGCGCACCTCGCGCAGGCACACGTGGGTGCCGCCGATGGCGGTCAGCGACCAGGGCGTGCACCAGCCGTTGCAGTGGAACATCGGCAGCGTCCACAGGTAGACGCTCGACGGGTCGTGGTACGACTGGATGATCTCGCCGAACGAGTTCAGGTACGCGCCGCGGTGGTGGTACATCACGCCCTTGGGGCGACCCGTGGTGCCGCTCGTGTAGTTCAGCGTGATCATGCTGCGCTCGTCGTCGACCGCCCACGGCAGGTCCCTGTCGGCGTGCTCCCCTTGTTGGTCGCCCCGGGCGAGGAGGTCCTCCCACGTCGTGCCGTCCGTGCTGGTCCCGGCGTCGGGGCCCTCCGGGTCGACGAGGGTGACGATCTCGCGCACCGTGTCCAGCGAGTCGGCGATCGGGTCGACGGCAGCGCGCAGGGCGGAGTCGACCACGAGGACCGTGGCGCCGGAGTGGTCGAGGATGTAGCGCACCTCCTCGGCGGCGAGCCGCGTGTTCACCGCGACCAGCACCGCGCCGGCCAGCGGGACCCCGAAGTGCGCCACGAGCATCGCCGGGATGTTCGGCAGCAGGCAGGCCACGCGGTCCCCGGGACCCACGCCGCTCGCCCGCAGGCCGCGCGCCAGGCGCTGCGCGGTGGCCGCGAACTCGGCGTACGTGTGGCGCTCGCGGCCGTAGATGATCGCGACCTTCTCCGGGTAGACCGCGGCCGAGCGGCGCAGGAACGACAGGGGCGTCAGCGGGGTGATCCAGGTCTCGGGCGTGTCCACGTCCGGATCCTCCCGCGACTCCGCGCCCGGGTCGAGCGGCGTGCCGGGGTCGTCGTCAGTGCCCGGCCGCGTCCCGGCGGGCGTAGTCCGGCCGCTCGTCGTGACCGGGCGCGGTCGGCAGGCCCGCGGCGCGCCAGGCGGTGAAGCCGCCGACGACGTCGGTCGCCCGGTGCAGCCCGAGGTCCTGGAGGGCGGCCGCGGCGAGGCTCGAGGTGTAGCCCTCCGAACAGAGCACGACCCAGGCGACGTCGTGGTCGGCGGCCGCGGCGATCCGGGCCGGGCTGGCCGGGTCGAGGCGCCACTCGAGGTGGTTGCGCTCGATGATCACCGCGCCGGGCACGACGCCCTCGTCGAGGCGCTGCCAGCCGGGGCGGATGTCGACCAGCCGCGCGCCGCCGGCCACCGCGGCGGCCGCCTCGGCGGGGTCGAGACGGTGCAGCCGGGCGCGAGCGGCCGCCAGGACGTCGGCGACGGTGCGGGCCCCGGTCATTCCGGCCCCCTGCGTCATTCCGGTGGGGTACCCGGGTCGACGAGCTCGGAGCGCCTGCGACGCAGGACGCCGCCCTCGACCGCGTAGTAGGACATCGCCGAGAGCGGCGGGGAGTAGGCGTGCACGCTCACCGCGGGCTCGAGGGCGCGGTTGCCGACGTCGTGGACGTGGCCGAGCCCGAACCCGACGCCCCGGCCAGCGTCGATCACCCGGCGGCGCAGTCCCGGCCCGCGGGCGGCGAGCTCCTCGGCGGGGCAGGTCACGTCGTCGTCGGAGGCGCCCGCGGTCCAGCGCCATTCGGTCAGCGCCCCGGAGACGACGGTCAGCGCCCCGAGGGACCCGCCGTGGTCGTGCAGCTCGGCGGACTGCGCGGTGGTCCAGGAGATCAGCCAGACGTCGAGGTGGTCGTCGGCGTGCAGGCGGTGCGACCAGCGGTGCTCGGCGTCGATCTCGACCGCATGCCGGCCCTCGGCGACCTCGGCGGCCACCGTGGCGGTCAGCGCGAGCAGGTCGGCGAGGCTCGCGGGGGTCGGCCCGTCGCGCCAGCGCCGGGGGTCCGGGTGGCCGGATCGCGGATCGGGCGGATCGAGCGGATCGGGCGGGGCCCGGTGTGGGGAGTGGGGCGAGGAGGGAGGGGGTGCGGGCCGGTTCGGTCAGCAGCGTGCTCACGGCGGCGATCTCCACGAGAGGACGGGGCGAGGGCCGCGGAGCCACCGGGCGGGATCGCACCGGAGGGATTCGGGGGGACGCGCACGTCCGCGGCCGGGGTCGTCGCGTGGCGGTCTCCCCGGGGCGGGGAGGGCGGCGCGACGGCGCTCTACGTCCGGCGACAGCGCTGGTCGAACACGTGCCCGCGACGGCTCTCCCACAGGAGACCGAGGAGGAAGCGGCGGTGCACGGGCGTATTCCACCACAGCGCGAGGAGATCGTCACCGTCGGGCCGCCCTCGTCGCGCGGCGCGATGTCGGTGGGCCGACCTAGCCTGGGTTCGTGCCCCGCTCCCCCCGTTCCACCCCCGGCTGGGTGGGCCGTCTCGCCGGCGACTGCTGGCGGCACCGGGGGCTGACCCTCGGCGCGCTCACCGCCTCGGTGCTCGGGGTCAGCCTCGAGGCCGTCGGCCCCCTGCTGGTCGCCACCGCGGTCGACCGTGCGATCCGGGGCTCGACCGACGGCCTCGGGCTGATCGTGGCCTGCGTCGCCGGACTGGCGCTGATCCGGTTCGGTGCGGCGTTCCTGCGGCGCTACCTCGGCGGGCGGCTGTCCCTGGGTGTGCAGCACGACCTGCGTCGCCGGGTGTTCGGCTCGGTGACCCGCCTCGACGGTCCGAAGCAGGACGCGCTGAGGACCGGGCAGGTCGTCTCGCGCGCCAACTCCGATCTCCAGCAGGTCCAGGGCCTGCTCGGGATCGTCCCGCTGGTGGCCGGGACGCTCGGCCAGGTCGTCGTGTCGGTGGCCATCATGGCCTGGCTCTCACCGCTGCTGACGGTCATCGCGCTCGTGACGCTGCCGGTCGGCGGCGCCTTCACCGCCGTGATGCGCCGGCGGCTCTTCCCGGCCACCTGGGCCGCCCAGCAGCGGGCCGCCGAGGTCGCCCAGCACGTGGAGGAGGCGGTCACCGGGGTCCGGGTGGTCAAGGGCTTCGGCCAGGAGCAGCGCGAGACCCGCCGGCTGCTCGACGTCGCGCGGTCGCTGTACGGCGAGCGGCTGCGCGCCGCCCGCATCACCGCGCGTCTCACCCCCACCCTGGCGGCGCTCCCCACCCTCGGTCAGCTCGGGGTCTTCGCCCTCGGCGGTGCGCTGGCCCTCGACGGCCGGATCTCGATCGGCGTGTTCATCGCCTTCACCACCTACATCGCGGCCCTCGTGGGGCCGGCGCGCCTGGTCGCCTCCGTGATCGTCACCGGCCAGCTCGCCCGCGCCGGCGTCGAGCGGGTCTACGAGCTGATCGACTCCCAGCCCGAGATCGTCGACGCGCCCGACGCCACCGCGGTGCCCGACGGGCCGCTGAGCGTCGAGCTCGACGACGTCCGCTTCGGCTACGCGCGCAGCGAGCCCGTGCTCGACGGCGTCTCCCTCGAGGTCGCGGCGGGCGAGACGGTCGCCCTGGTCGGCACGGCGGGCTCCGGCAAGTCGACGGTGGCGCTGCTGGCGCCGCGCTTCTACGACGTGCAGGGCGGGGCGCTGCGCATCGGCGGCACCGACGTCCGCGAGCTGCGCCTCGACGCGCTGCGCCACGCGGTCGGCGTCGTGTTCGAGGAGGCGTTCCTCTTCTCCGACACGGTCCGCGCCAACATCGCCTACGGCAGCCCCGACGCCACCGACGCCCAGGTGCGCGCCGCCGCGCACGCGGCCCAGGCCGACGCGTTCATCACCGACCTCCCCGACGGCTACGACACCCGGGTCGGCGAGCGCGGGCTGACGCTCTCCGGCGGGCAGCGCCAGCGCGTCGCCCTGGCCCGCGCCCTGCTCTACGACCCCCGCGTCCTGGTCCTCGACGACGCGACGTCCGCCGTCGACGCCACCACCGAGGCCGCGATCGGCGAGACGCTGCGCTCGGTCACCGCGCAGCGCACCACGCTCGTCATCGCGCACCGCCGCTCCACCCTCGCCCTCGCCGACCGGATCGCGGTCCTCGACGGCGGCCGGGTGCTCGACGTCGGCACCCGCTCGGAGCTCGAGGGCCGGTGCCGGCTCTTCCGCGAGCTCTTGGCGGGCCCCGACGAGACCATCGAGGAGCCCCGCGCGACGGTGCTCCCCGCGGCGGCCGACGGCGCGGAGGGCCTCACCGCCGCGCTGTGGCCCGACGCGCCCGAGCCGCACGCCCCGGCGCCGCCGCCGGCCCCGACCGTCCGGGCCGAGGGTGCCGCAGCCCTCGCCGGCGGGCTCGACGGCGCGTCCCCGCCCGACGAGATGCTCGCGGCGCTCGACCGGCTGCCGCCCGCCACCGACCAGCCCGACCTGCACGGCCAGGACCCCACCGCCGCCGACCCGGGGTTCCGCCTGGGCCGGCTGCTGCGCCCGGTCCGGTTGGCGCTCGCCGTGGTGATCGCGCTGGTCGCCCTCGACGCCGCGGCCACCGTGGCCTTCCCGTCGCTGGCGCGCCTGGCCGTCGACGGCGGCATCTCGGCGGGTTCGCCGGGCGTGCTGTGGCTGGCCGTCGGCATCGGGATCGGCGTGGTCGCCGTCGACTGGACGGTGGTCGCCGTCCAGACGGTGCTCACCGCGCGGATCGGCGAGGGTCGGCTGTTCCTGCTGCGGGGGCGCAGCTTCGCCCACCTGCAACGCCTCGGACTCGACTTCTACGAGCGCGAGCTGGCCGGGCGGATCATGACCCGGATGACCACCGACGTCGACGCCCTCTCGACGTTCCTGCAGACCGGGCTCGCCCAGGCGGTGGTCAGCGTCCTGACCATCGGCGGCGTGGCGGTGGCGCTGCTGGTCACCGACCTCGAGCTCGGCCTGGTCGCGATGGCCGCGATGCCGGTCCTCGTGGTGGCCACCCTGATCTTCCGGCGCGTCTCCTCGGTGGCCTACGCCGAGGCCCGCGAGCGGGTCGGCGTCGTCAACGCCGACCTGCAGGAGAACGTGGCCGGGCTGCGCGTGGCCCAGGCGCACACCCACGAGGACCGCTCGGCGCGCACCTTCGCCGACAACAGCGACGCCTACCGCCGGGCGCGGCTGCGCGCCCAGCGCTACATCGCGACCTACTTCCCGTTCGCCGCGATGCTCTCCGACCTCGCCTCCGCCGCGGTCCTCGGCGTGGGCGCGGCGCGCGTCGCCCAGGGCGGGCTCTCGGCCGGCGTGCTCGCCGCCTTCCTGCTCTACCTGGCGATGTTCTTCGGGCCGGTCCAGCAGCTCTCCCAGGTCTTCGACGGCTACCAGCAGGCGCGGGTCGGGCTCGCGCGCATCTC
Organism: uncultured Actinomycetota bacterium; assembly: GCA_963785135.1. Classification (GTDB taxonomy): domain Bacteria; phylum Actinomycetota; class Actinomycetes; order Mycobacteriales; family Pseudonocardiaceae; genus Actinomycetospora. Next base: position 470,398 of record CAWATV010000012.1, on the reverse strand, counting down.
CGACCTGCTGCGCACCCCCACCTCGGTGCCGCCGCCGCGCGTCGCCGTCGCCGTGGGAGAGCTGCGCGGCGAGGTGGAGCTGCGCGACGTCGGCTTCCGCTACGCGGGCGCGCCCACCGCGGCGCTGACCGACTTCTCGCTGCGGGTGCCCGCCGGGCAGACCGTCGCGCTGGTCGGGGCCACCGGGGCCGGCAAGTCCACCGTGGTCAAGCTCGTCGCCCGGTTCTACGACGCCACCGAGGGCCGCGTGCTCGTCGACGGTGTCGACGTCCGCGACCTCGACCTCGCCGCCCTGCACCGGCGCCTCGGCGTCGTGCCGCAGGAGGCGCACCTGTTCATCGGCGACATCGCCTCCAACATCGCCTACGGGGTCCCCGACGCCACCCCCGCGCAGATCGAGCGGGCCGCCCGCGACGTGGGCGCCCTCGACATGGTGGCCTCGCTGCCGGCCGGGTTCCGCCAGCCGGTCTCCGAGCGCGGCGGTGGGCTCTCGGCAGGCCAGCGCCAGCTCGTCGCCCTCGCCCGCGCCGAGCTCGTCGACCCCCGGCTCCTGCTGCTCGACGAGGCCACCGCCGCCCTCGACGCCGCCACCGAGACCGCCGTGCTCGCGGCCGGCGAGCGACTGGCCGCGCCGCGCACGACGTTCGTCGTCGCCCACCGGCTCGCGACCGCGGCCCGTGCCGACCACATCGTCGTGATCGACGGCGGGCGCATCCTCGAGGAGGGCGACCACGCCGCACTCCTCGACCGCGACGGCGCCTACGCCCGCCTCTGGCGCGCCGGGGTCGGCACCGTGGACGACGCCGTCGGCACCGGCACCCTCGCCGCGGCGGCCGACCTCGACGACGACACCGGTGGACTCGTCCGCACCGGCTGAGATCCGCCACCCGCCATGGCGATGACCATGGTCGGTGCCGGACGCGCACCATGTACCGGTGCAGTGGCTGGCGTGGTCGCGGCCACGGGCCCGGGCGGGGGTTAATCTGGACACCGGTGCCGGAGAACTATCAGATCGAATTGAGGCGATCCCGAGTCGTGTCGAGTAGTAGCCCGACCGCGCAGTTCGGACCCAACGAGTGGCTGGTCGACGAGATGTACCAGCGCTACCTCGCCGACCCCGACTCCGTCGACGCGGCGTGGCACGACTTCTTCGACGACTACGCGCCCGACGCCACCGCCGACGAGCAGGCCGACTCCCCCTCCACCGGCGCGGCGTCGACCACCACCGGCAGCACCAACGGGCAGGCGTCGAGCAACGGCTCCGCGGGCCCGGGCGGGCCGGCGGGGTCGGGCACGTCGACGACGGCCACCGCGGACCACGGCGCACCCACGACGGACAACGGCGCGGCCGCCGGCACGTCCTCGGCGGCGGCCCCGGCCGCGCAGCGGACGACCGGCCAGAAGGCCGACCAGCAGAGGGCCGACCAGCAGAAGGCGGCGACCAAGCCCGCGGCGAAGGACACCGAGGCGGCGGCCCCGACGGCCGCCGAGCCGAAGGACACGGGCAAGCCCGCCGCCGGCACCACGAGCCCGGCGAAGTCGGCGCAGCCCGGAGCGGGCGCCGCCACCGACGAGACCACGCGGCCGTTGCGCGGCGCGGCCAACGCGATCGCCAAGAACATGACGGCGTCGCTGCAGCTCCCGACCGCCACCAGCGTGCGCGCGGTGCCGGCCAAGCTGCTCGCCGACAACCGCATCGTCATCAACAACCACCTGCGGCGCACGCGCGGCGGGAAGGTGTCGTTCACCCACCTGCTCGGATACGCGATGGTGCAGGCCCTGGCCGAGTTCCCGGCCATGAACCGGCACTTCGGCGAGGACGAGAAGGGCAAGCCCGCCGTCGTCGACCCCGGTCACGTCAATCTCGGGCTCGCGATGGACCTGGCCGGCAAGGACGGATCGCGCTCGCTGGTGGTGGTGGCCCTCAAGGGCTGCGAGAACATGAGCTTCTCGCAGTTCTGGGCGGCGTACGAGGAGATGGTCCGCAAGGCGCGCAACAACGCGCTGACCGCCGAGGACTTCGCCGGTGTCACGATCAGCCTCACCAACCCGGGCACGATCGGCACCAACCACTCGGTGCCCCGCCTGACCGTCGGCCAGGGCACGATCGTCGGCGTCGGGGCGATGGAGTACCCGGCCGAGTTCCAGGGGGCGAGCGAGGAGAAGCTCGCCGACATGGGCATCAGCAAGATCATCACGCTGACGTCCACGTACGACCACCGGATCATCCAGGGCGCCGAGTCCGGCGACTTCCTGCGCCGTATCCACCACCTCGTCCTGGGCGAGGAGGGGTTCTACGACGACATCTTCGCGTCGCTGCGCATCCCCTACGAGCCGATCCGCTGGCGCCAGGACCTCCCGGCCGCCTCGATCGACCGCACCGCGCGCATCCTCGAGCTGATCGACGCCTACCGCACGCGCGGGCACCTGATGGCGGACACCGACCCGCTGAGCCACCCGCAGCGCAAGCACCCCGACCTCGACATCGCCTCCCACCAGCTCACGCTGTGGGACCTCGACCGCGAGTTCCCGGTCGACGGCTTCGCCGGGCGCCACAGCATGAAGCTGCGCGACGTCCTCGGCGTCCTGCGCGACTCCTACTGCCGCACCATCGGCGTCGAGTACATGCACATCCTCGACCCCGAGAAGCGTGCCTGGCTCCAGGAGCGCATCGAGGTGCCGCACGAGCGGGTGCCGGTCGCCGAGCAGAAGTACATCCTGTCCAAGCTCAACGCCGCCGAGGCGTTCGAGGCGTTCCTGCAGACCAAGTACGTCGGGCAGAAGCGCTTCTCGCTCGAGGGCGCCGAGACGGTCATCCCGCTGCTCGACGCGGTGCTCGACACGGCCGCCGCGCACGAGATGGACGAGGTCGTCATCGCCATGCCCCACCGCGGGCGCCTCAACGTGCTGGCCAACATCGTCGGCAAGCCCGTGTCGCAGATCTTCCGCGAGTTCGAGGGCAACCTCGACCCCGGCCAGGCGCACGGCTCGGGCGACGTGAAGTACCACCTGGGCGCCGAGGGCAAGTTCTTCCGGATGTTCGGCGACGGCGAGACCACGGTGTCGCTGACCAGCAACCCCTCGCACCTCGAGGCGGTCAACCCGGTGCTGCAGGGCATCGTGCGCGCCAAGCAGGACATGCTCGACAAGGGCCCCGACGGCTTCACCGTGCTGCCCGTGACGATGCACGGCGACGCGGCGTTCGCCGGCCAGGGCGTGGTCGCCGAGACCCTCAACCTCGCTCTGCTGCGCGGTTACCGCACCGGCGGCACGGTGCACGTGGTCGTCAACAACCAGGTCGGGTTCACCACCGCCCCCGAGCACACCCGCTCGTCGCAGTACTGCACCGACGTCGCGAAGATGATCGACGCGCCGGTCTTCCACGTGAACGGTGACGACCCTGAGGCCTGCGTCTGGGTCGCGCGCCTCGCCGTCGAGTTCCGCGAGCGCTGGCACTCCGACGTCGTGATCGACATGATCTGCTACCGGCGTCGCGGTCACAACGAGGGCGACGACCCCTCGATGACCCAGCCCGAGATGTACGACGTCATCGACGCCAAGCGCTCGGTGCGCAAGACCTACACCGAGTCGCTGATCGGGCGTGGCGACATCTCCCTCGAGGAGGCCGAGCACGCGCTGCGCGACTACGGCAGCCAGCTCGAGCACGTGTTCAACGAGGTCCGCGAGCTGGAGAAGGCCGACCCCGAGCCGAGCCCGTCGGTGGAGTGGGAGCAGGCCGTCCCCAACTCGATGCAGACCGCGGTGCCGCTCGACGTGATCCAGCGGATCGCCCGTGCCCACACCGAGCTGCCCGAGGACTTCGCGGTGCACCCCCGGGTCAAGCCCGTCCTCGACCGGCGCGCCAAGGCCTCGGCCACCGGCTCCGAGGAGGGCATCGACTGGGCCTATGCGGAGCTGCTGGCGTTCGGGTCGCTGCTCATCGACGGCAAGCTCGTGCGGCTCTCCGGGCAGGACTCGCGGCGCGGGACCTTCGTGCAGCGCCACTCGGTGGTGATCGACCGCAAGACCGGCGAGGAGTACTACCCGCTGCGCCACCTCACCGCCGACCAGGGCAAGTTCATGCCCTACGACTCGGCGCTCTCGGAGTTCGCCGCGGTCGGGTTCGAGTACGGCTACTCGGTGGTCAACCGCGACGCCCTGGTCCTCTGGGAGGGCCAGTTCGGCGACTTCGTCAACGGGGCCCAGCCCGTCATCGACGAGTTCATCTCGTCCGGTGAGGCCAAGTGGGGGCAGACCTCCGACGTCGTCCTCCTGCTCCCCCACGGCCACGAGGGCCAGGGCCCCGACCACACCTCGGGACGCATCGAGCGCTTCCTGACGCTGTGCGCCGAGGGGTCGATGACCGTCGCCGTGCCCTCCAGCCCGGCCAACTACTTCCACCTGCTCCGCCGTCACGCCGCCGACGGCGTGCGCCGCCCGCTGATCGTCTTCACCCCGAAGTCGATGCTGCGCAACAAGGCCGCGATCAGCAGGGTCGAGGACTTCACCTCCGGCGGCTACCGGCCGATCCTCGACGACCCCGCGTTCGCCGAGGGCTCGACGGACGGCGTGACGCGGCTGCTGCTCTGCTCCGGCAAGATCTACTACGAGCTGGTCGCGGCCCGGGAGAAGGCCGGGCGCACCGACGACATCGCCATCGTGCGCATGGAGCAGCTCTACCCGATCGCGACCGAGGAGCTGGGTGCGGTACTCGACCGCTACCCGAACGCCACGGACACCGTCTGGGTCCAGGAGGAGCCGGCGAACCAGGGCGCCTGGCCGTTCCTGGGCCTGTGGCTGAACGAGCGGATGAACGGCCGCCTGCCGACCCTCCGCCGCGTCTCCCGCCGTCGCATGGCCGCCCCGGCCGCCGGCGTCGCGAAGGTGCACGAGGTCGAGCAGAAGGCGCTCATCGCCGAAGCCCTGGCGGAGTAGGGCGGCCGGTGTACTTCACCGACCGCGGCATCGAGGAGCTCGAGCAGCGGCGCGGCGACGAGGAGGTCAGCCTCTCCTGGCTGGCCGACCGGATGCGCGCCTTCCTCGACGCCTCCCCCGAGCACGCCGGCGCCGTCGACCGGTTCGCGACCTTCCTGGCCCGCGACGACACCGACGAGGAGTAGCGCGCGGCACCGGGGTTCCGCGCGAGGGGACCCTTCCGGCGCTCTATGCGCCGGAAGGGTCCCCTCGCGCCGTTCCGGGTGGGTGTCCGCCGCTAGCCGATGCCGGCGGAGGTGAGCCATTCGCGGGCGACGGTGGCGGCGTCGGGGCGGTCGGGCCCGGCGAGCCGGCGGTTGAGGTCGGTCAGGACCGTCGTGTCGAGCTTGGCGGAGATCTGGTTGAGGACCTCGGCGACGCGCGGGTCGGAGGTCTTCGCCCGGTTGATCACGGGCACGACGTTCTGCGCGGCGAAGTTCGACCGCGGGTCGTCGAGGATGACGAAGTCGTTCTCGGGGATCGACGAGTCGGTGGTGAACAGGTCCGCGGCCTGGACGGTGCCGTCACGCAGACCGGCGACGGTCAGCGGCCCGCCGGCGTCGAGCGCGCGGAACTCACGCAGGTTGCAGCCGTAGAGGCGCGAGAGTCCGGCGGTGCCGTAGGGGCGCTGCTGGAACTCGGGCGGGCCGCCGAAGGCGATGGTCGGGCACAGCCGCGTGAGGTCGGCGATCGAGCGAAGGTTGTTCTGGGTGGCGAACGCGCGGGTCACGACGACGGCGTCCTTGTCCTCCGCGGCGCTGGGCTGGAGCATCGTCAGCGTCGGCGGGAGCTTCGCCGCGGCCTGCTGGTAGACCTCCGGGGACGCGGTGGCCGTGGCCGCCCCGTCGAGGAACTGCAGCAGGTTGCCCGTGTAGTCGGGGACGAGGTCGATCTCCCCGTTCTGCAGGGCCGGGAAGTAGGTCTCGCGGCTGCCGATGCCGAAGCGCCGCTCGACGGGCACGCCGCGGTTCTGCAGTCCGGTCGCGTAGATCTCGGCGAGCAGCCGGTTCTCGGGGAAGTTCGCCGAGCCGACACGCACGGTGCCTGCCGCGGACGGGCCCTGGGGCTGGGTGGCCAGCGGGTCGGTGTCGCCGCCGCAGCCGGCGAGCAGCAGGCCCGTGGCAGCGAGGATCGAGACGACCCCGAGCAGCAGGGTGCGGGGATTTCGGATCACGGTCTGGCCTCATTCTGTCGATCGGGCTTCGCGCGGGCGAAGGGGGGCGGTGTCCGGGGTGGGCGTCGATCCGGGCCGGCGCCACAGGCGCAGGCGCTCCGGACCGGGGGTCACGAGGCGACCGACCAGTTGCAGGACGAGCTCGACGACGATGGCGACGACCGCGATCACCACCGCACCGGCGATCATCTGCGGGTAGTCGCGGGCGGCCTGGCCGTCGATGATGAAGCGGCCGAGACCGCCGAGACCGACGTACGCGGCGATGATGGCCGTCGCGATCACCTGGAGGGTGGCAAGGCGCAACCCGCCCATGATCAGCCCGACGGCGCCGGGCAGCTCCACCCGCGTGAGGATCTCGTCCCTCGCGCATGCCCATGCCGCGCGCGGCGTCCACGGCCGCCCGGTCGGCGCCCGCGACGCCGGAGTAGGTGCCGGCGAGCAGGGGCGGGATCGCCAGCAGGACCAGGGCGAGGGTCGGCGCCAGCAGCCCGAGGCCGAGCAGCAGCACGAACAGGATGAGCACGCCGAGCTCGGGCAGCGCGCGCAGGCCGTTCGCCGCGCCCACGACGGCGAGAGCTCCGCGGCGGGTGTGCCCGACCGCCGCACCGACCGGGACCGCGATCACGACGGCGATCACGACGGCCAGCGCGGTGTAGCCGAGGTGCTCGAGCACCCGGGACGGGATGCCGGACGTGCCGCTCCAGTGCGCCGTGTCCACCAGCCACGCGAAGCCTCGGGAGAGCACCGGCTACGACCCCGTCCGGACGCGGTCCCAGGGGGCGAGCACCCGGCCCAGCGCCAGCCACAGCGCGTCGAAGAGGAACGCGAGCACCAGGACGCCGACGATGGCCACGGTGATCATGAGGGGGTAGCTCTGCTCGAACCCCGAGGTCATCAGCGAGCCGAGCGAGTCGATCCCCACCAGGGCCCCCACGGTGACCAGCGAGAACGACGACACCGAGGCCACCCGCACCCCGGCCACGAGGACCGGGACGGCGAGCGGGAGCTGCACACCCAGCAGCAGGGCGGTCGGGCGGTAGCCCTGGGCGACGGCGGCCGTGGTCACCGTGGTGGGGACCGCGTCGAGGGCGTCGACGACGCTGCGCACGAGCAGGGCGACCGCGTAGATCGTCAGCGCGACGCCGACGTTGAGCGGGCTGAGGAACCCGGTGCCGAGCACGAGGGGCATCGCCACGATCAGGGCGAGCGACGGGATCGTGTAGAACGCGCCGGTCAGCGGCACGAGGACCGCGCGCACGGCCCGCGAGCGGTACGCCCACCAGCCGACGGGCAGGGCGATGGCCAGCCCCGCGATCACGGGGAGGACGGCGAGCGCGACGTGGGCGACGACGAGGGTGTCGAGGTCGTAGCCGAACGCCCTCACCGCGCCCGCTCCCCGGGGAGCAGGGCGAGCACGGCGTCGGCCTCGACGCCGCCCAGGAAGCGCCCGTCGCCGTCGACGGCCACCCCGCGGCCCGAGGGCGAGCTCAGCGCGGCGTCGAGCGCGCCGCGCAGCGAGGTGTCGTCGCCGACGGTGTAGACCGCGCCGGTGCCGTGCCGGGTGCCGTCCGGCGCCGCCCACGCGTGCGGCGAGCCGTCCGCGTCCAGCAGCAGCGTCCACTCCCCCGGCGCGGCGTCGGACCCCTCGGTGCCGGTGGGCAGCTCGGAGAGCGGCAGCTCGCCCACCGGCACGAATCCGAGGCGCCGGTAGCCGCGGTCGCGCCCGACGAAGCCGGCCACGAAGTCGTCGGCCGGGTTCGCGAGCAGCTCGCCGGGCGGGGCGAACTGCGCGAGCAGCCCGCCCACCCGCATGACGGCCACGGCGTCGCCGAGGCGGATCGCCTCGTCGATGTCGTGGGTGACGAACAGGATCGTCCTGCCCAGGTCGGCCTGCAGGCGCAGCAGCTCGTCCTGGAGATCGACGCGCACCACCGGGTCGACCGCGGAGAACGGTTCGTCCATCAGCAGCACCGGGGCATCACCGGCGAGCGCGCGCGCCACGCCGACGCGCTGCTGCTGGCCCCCGGAGAGCTGGGCGGGGTAGCGCTGCGCGAGGGCCGGGTCGAGGCCGACGCGCTCGAGGACCTCGGCGGCCCTGCTGCGCGCCTCCCGCCGCGACAGCCCCTGCAGCACGGGCACGGTGGCGACGTTGTCGATCACGCGACGGTGCGGGAAGAGCCCGGCGTTCTGGATGACGTAGCCGATCCCCCGCCGCAGCAGCGGGGGGTCGGCGTCGGCGACGTCGGCGCCGTCGAGCAGGACCTGGCCCGACGTCGGCTCGACCATGCGGTTGACCATCCGCAGCGAGGTCGTCTTGCCGCAGCCCGAGGGCCCGACGAGGACGGTGATCTCGCCCTCGCGCGCGGTCAGCGAGAGATCCCGCAGCGCCTGGGTCCCGTCGGCGAACCGCTTGCCCACGTCCCGGAACTCGATCACGCGTGCCCCCGGCCTCGCCGGCGGCCCTCGGGGCGGGCCACCGCTGCCGGGAGGCTAACGGGCGCCACCGACGGTCGCGACCGGATGATCCCGGGCGCCGCGAGCGGGCCCACACGCCGACGGGACGGATCAGCCGGCGAGGGCCTCCGGGGCGAGCGGTCCGCGGCGCACGAGCTCGGTGAAGGCCTCGACCGGCATCGCGCGGGCGAACAGCCACCCCTGGTAGGCGTGCACGCCGAGATCGCGCAGGACCGCGAACTGGGCGGCGTCCTCCACGCCCTCGGCGACGCAGACCTGCCCGATCGCCGCGGTGAGCTCGACGACGGCACGGGCGACGGCACGGTCGGACTCGCCGGTGGCGACGCCGCGCACGAATCCGCGGTCCAGCTTGACGATCTGCGCCGGGAGCCCGGTCAGGCGCGCGAGCGAGGAGTAGCCGGTGCCGAAGTCGTCGACGGCGAAGCGGACACCGGCCGCGATCAGCTCGTTCATCTCGCGCAGCGTGTGCGGGGGCAGGTCGGCCAGGCAGGTCTCGACGAGCTCGAGGACCAGGCGGTCCCAGGGCAGCCCGGACTCGGCGACCGCGGCGTGGACGACCGGCAGGAAGTCCGGATCCCCCGGCAGCAGGCCCGCCAGGTTGACCGCGACCGACGGCGGGAGGCCGCCGGGCCCGCCCGTCGAGGGCCACACCGCCGCCTCGCGCACCGCGGTGCGCAGCACCCAGCGGTCGAGCTCGCCCATCAGATCGGCGGCCTCGGCGACCGGCAGGAACTTGTCCGGGAAGAGCAGGCCGTGCTCGGGGTGCTGCCAGCGCACCAGGGCCTCGGCGGTGACCACGCGGCCGTCCGCGTCGACGACGGGCTGGAAGTGCAGCACGAGCTCGTCGTTGACCATCGCCTCGCGGAGCTGGGTCTCCATCCGCAGCGCCTCGTCGGCGCCCCGCATGATCGCCTCGTCGGCGAGCGCGAACCGGCCGTTGCCGCCGCTCTTGGCCTCGAACAGCGCGGCGTCGGCGAAACGCATGAGGTCGCCCGTGCCCGGGTGGCTCACGCGCCCGGCCGTGCCCAGCCCGGCGAGCTCGGCGGAGCGCTCCTGGCGCAGGACCTGGGCGACCGGGTCCTCGGCGGGGTCGATGTCGGCGCCGTGCGGGTCGGGTGCGCCCGCCGGGATGCCGATCGTGGCCCCGACCGCGGCGCCGACGGTGGCCGAGATGCGGACCAGCTGCCCGTGCACCGGGATCGCGGTGCGCAGGATGCCGGCGACGGTGGCGCTCAGTGCGTCGAGGCCGCCGTGCAGGTCGACGTCGGCGCAGACCACGACGAACTCGTCCCCGGCGCTGCGCGAGGCGCTGCAGCCCCGGGGCAGACGGGTGTCGAGGCGATGGGCGAGCTCGACGAGCAGCTCGTCGCCGGCGTCGTGGCCCAGCGAGTCGTTGACCCGCTTGAAGTTGTCGAGGTCGCAGAACAGCACCGCCGTGCGCCGCGCCGTCGGGCCGGCGAGCAGCCGGGACACCGTGGTGCTCAGCGCGCGCCGGTTCGGCAGCCCGGTCAGCTCGTCGTGCATGGCCTGGTGGCGCAGCGACGCCTCGACCTCGCGGGCCGCGGTGACGTCGGTGAACACGACGAGGTGGGTGACGCCGCCGTCGTCGTGCACCGACACCGACACGTGCAGCTCGCACCACACCGGCTCGGCCGCGACTCCCTGGCCGCCGCGCTCGCGGGTCCGCAGGGCGCGCGGGGTGCACGACCAGCTGACCGAGCCCGCCGAGCCCGCGGGCCGGGCCAGCAGCGGGGTCGCGGGGGCGACGCCGGCGGCGGCCTCGGCGCCGAGGTCGAGCAGCTCGTCGGCCCGGCGGCCGCGCAGCGCCTCGGGGCCCTGCCCGAGCAGCCGGCACAGCGCCTGGTTGGCCTTGACGAGGCGCTCGTCGTCGTCGAACAGCGCGATGCCGACCGGGGCGACCGCGAGCAGGTCGGTGAAGCGCTGGGTGGACGCGCGCAGCCGCAGCTCGGCCTGGCGTCGGCTCGTGACGTCCTCGACGGTCCCGGTCACGACCTGCCGGGCGCCGCGGTCGTGACGCGCGGCCCGCACGTGCACGATGCGGCCGCTGCCGTCGGCCAGGCGCAGCTCCAGGTCGAAGAAGACGTCCTCGCGGACCAGCTGCGTCCACCGGCGCCCGGCACGCTCGCGCTCGTCGGGGTGCACCGCCGCGAGCAGGGCCGCCGGCCGATGCACGCCCCGGTGGTCGACGCCCACCATCGCGCCCAGCACCGGCGAGAGGGTCAGCGCGCCCGCGGTGAGGTCGACCTCCCAGCTGCCCAGCCCGGCGATCCGCTCGACGTCGGCGAGGTGCCGGGCCGCGGCGGGCTCCCCCGGGTCGACCGCGGGCACCACGACGAGCACGGAGCCCTCGGCAGGCGATCCCGCGGGCACCGCGACGACCCGCACGGGCAGCGGTTCGTGGCCGATGCGGAGCAGGCGGGCCATCGGCAGGCCGGACGCGGGGTCGACCGGGGCGGACTCGGGGTCGAGCAGGTCGGTGACGCACCGGCCGACGAGGGCGCGGGCGTCGAGGTCGCCGTCCGGGTCGACGAGCCGCGCGAGCTCCTCCCGGGCGGCCACCACGTGGCCCGACGCGTCGTGGCGCAGCGAGGGTCCGGGCGGCAGCGCGGGCCCGCGCGACGCCGTCGTGTCACGGACGACGGCGAGTCGCGAGGCCGGTGCGGCTCTGCTCAAGATCGACTCCTCGGCGCGGGGTTCCCCGCCCCGGATGGGACGGACCGCCTCTCTGGATCAGGCAACGAAGAAGAGCCGATCGGGGTCCGGGTGGATCACCCAGGAGAGGGAGGGCACGCGGTGACCGTCGTCCTGGGCGCGGTCGGTGAAGGACCCCGGACGGTGGACCTTGAGACCACCGACCGATCGTCGCGCTGAAGCACTCGGCCTCCACGATGAACGGCATCCGGCCCTCGGCCACTCCTCCGATCGGCCACTGGGTCACCCACTCGCGGCTCATCGCCTCACCGACCGTGCGACCGCGTCCCCGTGAGCGCGCCGCGACGACCAGCCAACGCGTCCGGTGGTGCGAACGGTCGATCGGGGGTCCCCCGGTCGATCGAACCGACCGGTCTCGACACCCCGTCCACCCCCGGATGCCGACCGCCTGCTGCGCCGTGCGGCCGCCGGTCAGTGGTGGTCGACGGCAACCTCGGCGACGTGGCGGCGCACCACGCCCTCCTCCGCGGCCACGCGGGCGACGGCCGCGGCGACCGCCGGGGCCACCCGGCCGTCGAGCGCGCTGGGAACGATGTGGTCGACGCCGAACTCCTCGTCACCGGCCGCGATCTCGGCGATCGCGTCGGCGGCCGCGAGCTTCATCGACTCGGTGATGCGCCGCGCGGCCGCGTCGAGGGCACCGGCGAACACGCCGGGGAAGGCGAGCACGTTGTTGATCTGGTTCGGGTAGTCGCTGCGGCCCGTGGCCACCACGGCCGCGTGCTTGCGGGCCACGGCCGGGTCGATCTCGGGGTCCGGGTTGGACAGCGCGAACACGATGGCGTCGTCGGCCATGGTCGCGATGACCGACTCGGGCACCGTCGACCCCGACAGCCCGAGGAAGACGTCGGCGTCGCGCACCGCCTCGGGCAGCCCCCCGGTGAGCCCGCGGGGGTTCGTGCGCTCGGCGAGCTCGGTCTTGATCAGGGTGAGGTGGTCGCGCCCGGTGTGGATGACGCCCCGGGAGTCGACGACGGTCACGTCGACGACGCCGGCCGACAGCAGGATGTTGGCGCAGGCGATGCCCGAGGCCCCCGCCCCGCTGACCACGACGCGCAGCGGCGCGAGGTCGCGGCCGAGCACGGCGGCGGCGCCGCGCAGGGCGGCGAGCACGACGATGGCGGTGCCGTGCTGGTCGTCGTGCATGACCGGGCAGTCCAGCGCCTCGATCAGGCGGCGCTCGATCTCGAAGCAGCGCGGCGCGGCGATGTCCTCGAGGTTCACCGCCCCGAAGCTCGGGCGCAGGTGCACGAGGGTCTCGACGATCTCGTCGACGTCGGTGGTCTCGAGGACCAGCGGGATCGAGTCCAGGTCGGCGAAGGCCTTGAACAGGGCGGACTTGCCCTCCATCACCGGCAGCGAGGCCCGCGGGCCGATGTCGCCGAGGCCGAGCACCGCGGTGCCGTCGCTCACCACGGCGACGAGCCGATGGGTCCACGTGTAGCGGGCCGTCAGTGCCTTGTCGTCGGCGATCGCGCGGCAGACCTTCGCGACCCCCGGGGTGTAGGCGATGGCGAGGTCGCGGCGGCCCGCGAGCCCGACGGTGGGGGCGACGGAGAGCTTGCCGCCCTCGTGGGCGGCGAAGACCTCCTCCACGGTGATGTCACGTCCGTCGAGGCTGGGCGGGGCGTCGTCGGGGCCGTCGGCGGTGCCGGGAGCGTCGCTCACGGGTCCTCCTGGGTTCGGTCGGCGTCTCGTGCGCAGGGCGCGCGGCAGGTCGTGAGGGGCGGCCGGCGCGGACTAGGGTCGCCCTCCGTGCAGGTACGGGAGCTGACGGTGCCCGGTGCGTGGCTGTTCAGCCCGCCGGTCTTCCCCGACGCGCGGGGGGCGTTCGCCGCGCCCTTCCAGGCGGAGGTGTTCGCCGGGACCGTCGGGCACGGGCTGCATGTGGCGCAGGCCAACACGAGCGTATCCCGCCGGGGGGTCCTGCGCGGACTCCACTACGCCGACGTGCCGCCCGGCCAGGCCAAGTACGTGCAGTGCACCGCGGGCGCCCTGGTCGACGTCGTCGTCGACCTGCGGGTCGGCTCGGCGACGTTCGGGCGGTGGGACGTGGTGCACCTCGACGGCGGGACGCTGCAGGCCGTCTACCTGTCCGAGGGTCTCGGCCACGCCTTCCTCGCGCTCGCCGACGGCACCGTCGCCACCTATCTCTGCTCGACGGCCTACGACCCCGGCGCGGAGCACGGTGTCAGCCCGGTGGATCCGGAACTCGGCCTGCCCTGGGACCGGTGGTGCCCGCCCGAGGAGCTGGTGCTCTCGGACAAGGACCGCGCGGCGCCCACGCTGGCCGAGGCGCGCGCCGCGGGCGCCCTCCCGACCCTGGACGCGTGCGCGGCGCGCCGGGCGGCGCTCGTCGCGCTCGGCACCGGCTGACCTCAGCGCGCCCGCAACCGGGCCGGGCGTGGCCACAGCCGCCAGCGGACCGGGCCCAGCGCCTCGGCGGGGCCCAGGGTGCGCGAGTCGGTCGAGTCCGCGGGCGCGTCCCCGACGGCGAACCAGCCCTCGCCGGTCGCCAGCGCGAGGCGTTTGACCGACAGCTGGTCCGGGCGGGACGGCCAGCGCACGAGCGCGATCTCCCCGGTCCGGGCGCGCGCGCCGGGGAACGCGAGCACCACGTCCCCGTCACGCAGCGTCGGAGCCATCGAGGACCCGCGGACCGCGACCCGCCGCGGGAGGCGCCGGAGCGGGCTCACGGGGTGTCACGATCACGAGGCGGGGGTACGTTCTGGACGTCGGAACGATCACCGTGCCCTCGAGGAAAAAGGGAGACGACATGGGACTGCTCTCCAGCATCCTTCGCCCGCGTCTGGAGGCCACCGCTCACTGCGACCTCCCGTGTGGCGTCTACGACCCGGCTCAGGCCCGCATCGAGGCCGAGTCGGTGCACATGATCCAGCAGAAGTACCAGGACAGCGACGACGCGGAGTTCAAGGAGCGCGCGATCCAGATCAAGGAGGAGCGCTCCGACCTCGTCAAGCACCACCTCTGGGTGCTGTGGACGGACTACTTCAAGCCGCCGCACTTCGAGTCGCACCCCGAACTGCACGAGCTGTTCAACAAGGCCACCAAGGCCGCGGGCGCCACCGGAACCAAGGGCTCGACCGACCCGAAGACCGGCCAGGAGCTCCTGGACTACATCGGCCAGATCTCGGACATCTTCTGGGAGACCAAGAAGGGCTGAGCCCCTTCCCGGCTCCACGACCCACGCCCCCTGCGCCCCACGGTGCAGGGGGCGTCGTCGTGGGCAGGGCCCGTGCGCCCGGGGGCGTGAGCCCGGGCGCACCGGGGAACCAGGGGCGGTGTGAGCGCCAGCCCCGTCGGCCGCGTGTACGTCCTGCGGCACGGCCAGACCGAGTGGTCCCGCGACGGGCGGCACACCAGCCGCACCGACCTCCCGCTGACCGAGGTGGGCGAGGAGCAGGCCAGGATCGCGGGGCGGCTGCTCGACACGCTGCGCGGGACCGACGCCCCGCCGGCGGCGGTGTGGGCCAGCCCGCGGCGTCGGGCCGCCGACACCGCCCGCCTGGCCGGTCTGGAGCTCGACGCGGTGCGCGACGACCTCGTCGAGTGGGACTACGGCGACCACGAGGGCCGCACGACGTCCGACATCCGCACCGAGGACCCCGACTGGACGGTCTGGACCCATCCGAGCCCGCACGGCGAGACCGCCGAGCAGGTGGGCGCCCGGGCCGACCGTGTCCTGGCCGACATCGAGCGCGAGCTCGTCGACCGCGACGTGATCCTGGTCGGGCACGGACACGCCGGCCGCGTCCTCATCGCCCGCTACCTCGGCCTGGACCCGCGGGCCGGGGTCGACTTCGCCTTCGATCCGGCTTCGGTGACGGTGCTCGGCCACGAGCGCGGCGTCCCACGGATCGACCTGCTCAACGCCCCCGGCGGCCTCGTACAGGCCCCGCCGCCGCCCGCCGAGCGGCACTGAGCCTCACCCCTCGGCCCACGTCCGCGCCGGGCGGCACAGGAGCGCGGCGAGGACCAGCGCGGCGGCGAGGGCCACCGGCACGCCCCACTCCGGGCGCCCGGAGGGCACCGCGGCGTAGAAGGCGCAGCCGAGGGTGATCAGCTGGGCGACCAGCGCCGGACCGCGCGCGCCGCGCTGCCCGCGCAGCAGGGCCACCCCGGCGACGGCGAGTCCGACGCCGATCAGCGCCACGAACCCCCACACCGAGACGCCCACCCCGGCCGAGGCCAGAATGACCGTCACGACGAGCGCGACGGTCCCCTCGGCGAGGACCCCGAGGGCGGCCAGCAGCACTGCGCGCGGCGGTCGCGAGGTGCCCACCGCGTCGACCCCACCCACGGACGTCAGCGTAAGCGGCCACCCTGAGCGAGAGATGGGCGACATCCGGGGCCACAGTTGACCCCGCGCCCCCCGATCGGACCCCCACCCCCGTCTACGGTGAGCGCCGTGCGCGCCCTGCTCGTGGCCAATCCCTCGGCCACCACGACGACGGCCGCCGGACAGGACGTCATCGCGCACGCGCTCGCCAGCGAGATCAAGCTCGACGTGGTCGCCACCCGCTACCGGGGGCACGCCGCCGAGCTCGCCGCCCGGGCGCGCGCCGACGGGATCGACCTCGTCGTCGTCCTCGGCGGCGACGGCACCGTCAACGAGGCGCTCAACGGTCTGCTCGCCGAGGGCCCGTCGGATCGGGTGCCCGCCCTCGGGGTGGTGCCCGGCGGGTCGGCGAACGTCTTCGCCCGCGCCCTCGGGTGCCCGCGGGAACCCCTGGAGGCCACCCACCAGCTGCTGGGCGCCCTCGCGGAGAACCGCTCGCGGACCGTCGGGCTCGGGCGCGCCGACGAGCGGTGGTTCAGCTTCAACGCGGGCCTCGGGTGGGACGCGGACGTCATCGCCTCCATGGAGCGCGCCCGCGACCGTGGCCGCGACGCGACACCGACCCGCTACGTCCTCACCTCGCTGCGCCGGTGGACACGGTCCCGGATGGATCCCCCGGAGCTCACGATCGAGATCCCGGGCCACGAGCCGATCACCGGCGTGAAGCTCGCCCTGGTGTCCAACACCGATCCCTGGACCTACCTCGGGCCCCGCCCGGTGCGCACCAACCCCGGATCGTCGTTCGATGCCGGCCTCGGGTTGTTCGCCCTGCACTCGCTGGGCCTGCCCACGGTGCTGCGCATCGTCGCCCAGGTGCTCCGGCGCGAGGGCGACCCGGGGCTGCGCTCCGTGGCCCGCCACGACGACGTCGCCTCGATGCGCATCACGTCGACCGAGCCCGTCAACCTCCAGGTCGACGGTGACCACCTGGGACAGCGCAGCGACGTCGAGTTCGCCGCGATCCCCGATGCCCTGCGCGTCGTGGTGTGACGGCCGCCTGACCAGGGGCGGAGCCGTTCACCGCCGTCGGACCCCCCACGACGCCACCGACCGTTCGTCGCACGGCCCCGGTCGGGTGGACGGCTCGTCGTGTCGGATCCGTCGCTCGTCGCACCGAGACGGTAATGACGGTCGGCGCCATTCCACTCACCGACCGAGTTCGCCCGTCGAGCCGCTTGGCACTCGATCTCGTCGGGATCGTCCTGCACATTGAGTCGCATCCCCCGCAAATGCCGGGACGAGATCGCGACCTCCCGGGGTCGGGGTTCTCGAACCGGCTGGGTCCGATGGTCACTCTCACGACGTGACCACCGGGCGGGAGCGGAGGAACGGGCGACCAGCGTCCGACCGTCGGCACCGATGCCGCAGGTCGGACGGCATCGACACCGGTGTCTCGCCGCCGTTCCCACGCTTCCTTGACATGGTGTGAGCCCGCTGTGAAGGGCCCGCACGACGAGGTCGACCACGACGACCACGACCGGTATGCGCCCCGAAGCGTACCCACCTGAGGAGCTAGCACGATGGACTGGCGGAACGACGCTGCTTGCCGTGACGAAGACCCGGAACTGTTCTTCCCGGTCGGCACGAGCGGCCCCGCGCTCTCCCAGATCGCGCAGGCGAAAAGTGTCTGCCGGCGTTGCCCGGCCATGAGCGAGTGCCTGCAGTGGGCGCTCGAGTCCGGCCAGGACGCCGGTGTCTGGGGCGGCGCGAGCGAGGACGAGCGCCGCGCGCTCAAGCGCTACGGCGTGCGCCCCGAGGTACACACCGGTAGCTAGCCTGCCGGCCGGACGCCCGCTCCCCGACGCGTCCGTCCTCGCCACTGGAGAGAACCCGAGCCACGAAGGCCCCGACCCGCCCCGCGAGGGACGGCGTCGGGGCCTTCGTCGTTCGGTGGCCGTCGTCCGTGGCTGCCGTGTCAGCGGGTGCGCTGCTGCAGGGGCACCCGCAGGATCGCGCGGGTGCCGGCCCCGGTGGCCGTGTCCCCCGGTCGCATGCTCAACGTCCCGGCGAGCTCCGAGTCGACGAGGGTGCGCACGATCTGCAGCCCCAGCCCGGACGCCCGTTCCAGCGAGAACGTGGCGGGCAGGCCGCGCCCGTCGTCGCGGACCTCGATCTCCAGCCGGCCCGCTGTGCGCTTCGCGGCGATCACCACGGTGCCCGACGACCGCTCGGCGAAGCCGTGCTCGAGGGCGTTCGACACGAGCTCGGTGACCACCATGACCAGCGGGGTCGCCATCACGGCCGGGAGCACGCCCACGTCGCCCTCGCGGCTCATGGCCACGCGGATGTCGGGACGGGTGACGTCGTTCATCATCGGCAGGACGCGGTCGAGGACGTCGTCGATGTCCACCCGCTCGTCGACCGAGGCCGCGAGGGCCTCGTGCACCAGCGCGATCGACGCCACCCGGCGCACCGACTCCGCGAGCGCCGCCTGCGCCTCGACGTGCCGGGTCCGGCGCGCCTGCAGGCGCAGCAGGGCCGCGACGGTCTGCAGGTTGTTCTTCACCCGGTGGTGGATCTCGCGGATCGTGGCGTCCTTGCTCAGCAGCGCCCGGTCGCGGCGGCGGACGTCGGTGACGTCGCGGACCAGCACCAGCGCCCCGCTGGGCACGCCACGCGGGTACAGGGGCAGGGCCCGCAGCACCGCCGACGCCCCGTGGCCCTCCAGCTCCGCGCGCTGCGACGGCGTGCCGTCGAGCGCCTCGCGGACCCGCTGGCCGGCCTCGGCGCCCTCGAAGCCGTCGTCGGCGACCGCCCGCAGCACCTGCGGGAGGTCGGCGCCCACGAGCTCCTCGGACCAGCCGAGCCGGTGGAACGCCGACGCCGCGTTCGGGCTGGCGTAGAGCCCGCGACCCGAGGAGCTCACCCGCACCAGCCCGTCGCCGACCCGGGGCGTCGAGCGGCCCTCGTCGCCGGGGTCGGCGGTCGGGAAGGTGCCGTCGGCCACCATCTGGCAGAGGTCGGCGGCGACCGCGAGGTAGGAGATCTCCAGGGTGCTCGGGACCCGGGGGGCGGCCAGGTTGGTGTCGCGCCCGAGCACCGCGATCACCCGGTCCGCCGGGCTGCCGCCCGGCCCGGAGCCGGGCGCGCCGACCGGAACCACCTCGCGGCGCACCGAGCGGCCGCGGTGCCAGCGCGGCTGGTCCTCGCGGCGCATCGTGGTGTCCCGCAGGGCGCGCGCGAGCTGCGGGTGCTGGCTCGCCGACGCCGTCGCGCCCACCATGTCCTCGGGGTGGGCGGTCGCCGTCGTCGTCGGCCGGCACTGGGCGACGCAGAGGAAGTCGGGCTCTCCCTCCTCCTGGCCGACCGGCACCCAGAGCAGGAAGTCGGCGAACGACAGGTCGGCCAGCAGCTGCCACTCGGCGACGATGCGCTGGAGGTGGACGACCGCGGCGCCCGAGAGCGAGGTGTGGGCGGCGAGCAGGTTGCTCAGCGTCGACACCGGCCGACCGCGTCCGCTCCCCACGGGCGTCATCCAACCATCGGCCGGGCGCGTCGACCGGTCGTGGGACAATCGACGCATGTCGAAGCGCGCGCGCCAGAAGCGGGACCGCAAGAAGAAGGCCAGCAACCACGGCAAGCGCCCCAACAGCTGACGCCGTGAACGACGAGAGGGACCCGGCCGACAGGCCGGGTCCCTCTCGTCTGTCTCCTCGCTCGGGAGGCGCCGGGTCTAGAGGCGCCAGGACTCCACGCGGGTCTGGTTGACCTCGACCACGGTGCCGGCGGGACCGCGCTCGACGGTCACCTCGGCCTGCTCGAGGACCGTCGCACGGATCTGCTCGCGGAGGCGCCGGTGCAGGCCCTCCGGGGCGTGCTCACCGCCGCAGGTGCGCGCCAGCAGCGTCTTGACCTTCTCCTCGAGCCCGTACCGGGCCAGGCACGGCCCGCACTCGTCGAGGTGGCGCCGCAGCTGGGCGTCGCGATCGGGATCGCACTCGCGGTCGAGGAGCAGCCAGACCTCGGCGAGCACCTCCGAGCAGTCGGTCTCGTGGGACTCTCCGCAGCTCATCGCCCGGCCCCCTCACTGCTCGGGACCCGCACGCCGTTCTCGTCACGCACGAAACCGCGCTCACGGGCGGTGTCGGTGAGGGCCTCGCGGAGCTGACGGCGCCCGCGGTGCAGGCGGGACATCACGGTGCCGATCGGCGTGCCCATGATCTCCGCGATCTCCTTGTAGGCGAACCCCTCGACGTCGGCGAGGTAGACCGCCATCCGGAAGTCGTCCGGGAGGTCCTGCAGCGCGGACTTGATGTCCGAGTCGGGCAGCCGGTCCAGAGCCTCGGCCTCCGCCGACGGCAGGCCGGCGGAGCTGTGCTCGGCCGACTGCGAGAGCTGCCAGTCGGTGATCTCGTCGGTCGGCGACTGCTGGGGCTGGCGCTGCCGCTTGCGATAGGTGTTGATGTAGGAGTTGGTCAGGATCCGGTACAGCCACGCCTTGAGGTTCGTGCCCGGGGTGAAGGACTTGAACGACGAGTACGCCTTGAGCACCGTCTCCTGGACCAGGTCCTCGGCGTCGGCCGGGTTGCGCGTCATGCGTAACGCGGCCGCGTAGAGCTGGTCGACCATCGGCATGGCGTCGCGCTCGAAGCGCGCCGTCCGCTGCTCCGTGGTCTCGGTGGCGACGTCGACCGGTGCGGTCGAGTCGGTGTCCACCGGTGTCGTGGCGTCGGCCACCGGTCTCCCTTCGCGCCGCGCATCGGGCGCGGTCCGGGGTTCGGATCCCGTCGAGACTACCCACGATCCGGCGCCGGCATCCCGACCCGAGCCCGACGTCACCACCGAACGCACCGGGTACCGCTCGGTGGTCCCCACTGGTGGGTCCATCGTCATCGTTGCCATCTCACCTCTCCTCGGTCTCGCCGCGCGGGCGTGACTCCGGACAGAACGTCCCGGCGCGGCCCGGGATTCCCTCGCTACCCTCCGGCGCGTGGCGGGCGGGAGGACACCGGCGACGACGGCCCTCGACGCCGCCGGGGTCTCCTACACCACCCACCCGTACCCCGCGGCCCCCTCCGTCTCCCGCGTCTCCCGCCCCGAGGGTCGAGCTCCGCTGCACTCCTACGGCACCGACGCCGCCGACGCGCTGGGCGTGCCGCACGCGCAGGTGCTGAAGACGCTGGTCGCCGACGTGGACGGCACCGCGGTGCTGGCGATGGTGCCGGTCGCGGGCACCCTCGACCTCAAGGCGCTCGCCGTCGCGCGCGGAGCCAAGCGGGCGACGATGGCCGACCCGGCCACAGCTCAGCGGCTCACCGGCTACGTCGTCGGCGGGATCGCCCCGCTGGGCACCCGGCGCGCCATGCCTGTGCTCATCGACCGGTCGGCTCTCGACTTCGCCACCGTCTACTGCAGCGCGGGCCGGCGCGGGCTGCAGGTCGAGGTCGCCCCGGCCGATCTCGTCGCCGCGGCCGACGCGACGGTGGCCGACCTCGCCGGCACCTGAGCCTCCCTGATCACGGGCCCGCCGGGGTGTGGACGAGGACCCGCTCGAGCCACGGCCCGACGGCGTCGGCGACCGGGCGTCGGGCCCGCAGCGAGTGGTCGCCCGCGACGACGACCACCTCGCGGTGCGCGGACGCCTCCGGGACACCGAACCGGTCGTCGCGGCCGGACACGGCGAGCACCGGGACGGTGACGGCGTCGAGCTCGGGGCCCCGGTCGGCGCGGGTGCCGTCCTTTCGGGGCGGCGCGAGCAGTGGGAACGCGAGGACGAGGACGGCGACCGGGGCCAGGGCCCCCGCACCCCGGCAGGCCACGCGCGCGCCCGACGACCGCCCGCCGTGGACGTGCTCGAGGCCGGGATGCGCGGCACGCAGGTGCTCGACCACCGCGGCCCACGCGACGTCGAGCTGCGCGGCCGGGGCGGGCGCCTTGCGGCCCGCGACGCGGTAGGGCTGCAGGACCCGGGCGACGGCCAGGCCCGCGGCGACGGCGACGCCCCGAGCGCCCAGCAGGTCGGGCGCCTCGACGCCCCCGCCCGCGCCGTGCCCGAGGACGAGGAGGGCCCGCGCCCCGCCGGCCGGGACGTCGAGGTGGACGCGCGCCGGGCCGAGCGGGGTGTCGACGTCCTCGGTGGTCGTGGTGGTCACTGCGTGGCGGGCACGTCCAGGTCGAGCCCGGCCTGCTCGGGCTGCTCGAGGTCCTCCTCGACGAGTTCCGGGCCGTGGTTCTTGACGTTGTTGACCTTCGTCGAGACCTGGCGGAGCTCGAGCGCGGTGAGGAACTCGGTGGGCGGCGGGACCAGCAGGTCGGTCGGGTCCTCGCGGTCGGGGTCGAGCCAGTCGGCCCACCGGTCGGCCGGCAGTACCAACGGCATCCGGTGGTGGATCGCGGTGAGCGGACCGGCGGCGTCGACGGTGACCACCGTCGTGGAGATCAGCGGGGCGGTGCCCTTCTCGGCGTCCTTGGGTCGCCAGGTCTCCCACAGCCCCGCCAGCGCCAGCGACTGGTCCGAGGGCGGCGTCATGAAGTAAGGGATCTTGCGGGCGTGCGTGCCGGAGCCCTCGCGCAGCCACTCGAACCAGCCGTCGGCGGGCAGCAGGCAGCGCCGGCCCTTGGCGGCGCGCTTGAACGCGGGCTTGCTGGTCAGCGAGTCGGCACGTGCGTTGATCATGCGGTTGCCGACCTTCGGGTCGTCGGCCCAGCCCGGCACCAGCCCCCACCGCATGGCGCGCAGGCTGCGCTCGAGGCGCGCGGGGTCGGGCACGCCGTCGGCGTCGCGCGGATGCCGGTCGACCACCGCGATCACCGTGGTGGTCGGGGCGACGTTGTGGTCCGGTCCCGGCCACGCCCCCTCCGTGGCGTCGATCGCGTCGAACTCCTCGGCGAGGGTCGCCGGATCCTTCGCCTGGCTGTAGCGGCCGCACATCCCGCCAGTGTCCCACCGGCTGCCGACATCCCGCGTTTGCGCGAGGGGTCCCCTCGCATCCGACACCGCGCGGGAACGGAGTGCCCACACGACGAGGCGGCGCGGGAGGATGGCGGGGTGACGGTGACGCAGGAGCCCTGGGCCGCGCCGACCGCGACCGCACCGGTGCGCGGGACGGTGTCGGTGCCCGGGTCGAAGTCGGTGACCAACCGGGCCCTGGTGCTCGCCGCGCTGGGGGCGGACGGGGCGACGCGGCAGGTCCGCGGCGCGGCGCGCTCGCGTGACACCGCCCTGATGACCGGGGCGCTCGCGGCGCTCGGCACGGAGGTCACCACCACCGACGGGCGCGCGGGCAACGCTCGACGTCGCGATCACGCGCCCCGACGCCTTCCGCGCCGGGACCGTCGACTGCGGGCTCGCCGGCACGGTGATGCGCTTCGTCCCGCCGGTCGCCGCGCTCGCCGACGGCCCGGTCGTCCTCGACGGCGACCCGCGGGCGCGCGAGCGGCCGATGGGCGGGATCGTCGAGGGACTGCGCGGGCTCGGCGTCGACGTGCAGACCGCCGCCGGCGACGCGCTGCCGCTGACCGTCACCGGGACGGGGCGGGTGCGCGGCGGCGAGGTCCGCGTCGACGCGTCGGCGTCGTCGCAGTTCGTCTCGGGGCTGCTGCTCTCCGGGGCGCGCTACGACGAGGGCGTCACCGTCGTCCACGCCGGCGCGGGCGCGGTGCCGTCGCTGCCCCACATCGCGATGACCGCCGCGATGCTGCGCGCCGCCGGGGTCGACCGTCGACGAGGCGCCCGGACGCTGGCGGGTGCACCCCGGGCCGGTGGCCGCGCCGTCGATCTACGACGTCGAGCCCGACCTCTCCGGCGCGGCGGTCTACCTCGCCGCGGCCGTCGCGACCGGCGGTGAGGTCACGGTCGCGGGCTGGCCCGCGGGCGACCTGCAGCCCGGGGCCGAGGTCATGCGCCTGCTCGAGGCGTTCGGAGCGTCGGTCACGCGCGGCGCGGACGGGCTGACCGTCCGCGGACCGGGACGGCTGGCCGGCGTCGACGTCGACCTCGGCGAGGTCAGCGAGCTCACCCCGACCGTCGCCGCGCTGGCCGCGCTCGCCGCCCGCGACGGGGCCACGTCGCGGCTGCGCGGGGTGGCCCACATCCGCGGCCACGAGACCGACCGGCTCGCCGCGCTGGCCGTCGAGCTGTCGTCGTTGGGCGCCCGGGTGGCCGAGACCGAGGACGGCCTCGAGATCACCCCGGCGTCGCTGCACGCCCCCGAACGCCCGTGGCACGCCTACGCCGACCACCGCATGGCCACCGCTGGTGCGCTGGTCGGGCTGGTCGTCGGCGGGGTCCGGATCGACGACGTCGCCGCGACCACCAAGACGCTGCCCGACTTCGCCACCGACTGGCCGGCGCTGGTGTCGCGGCTGATGGGTCGCGGATGAGCCCCAGCGGCGGACGCGGCGGCGGGCGCGGCGACACCGCGCGCCTCGACGAGTCCGACGTCCGGGTGCGGCCCGGGCGGGGCACGCGCCCGCGCAGCAAGCGGCGCCCCGACCACGCCGACGCGCGCCCGGCCATGGTCGTCGCCGTCGACCGCGGACGCTGGACCTGCGCGCCCGACGACGATCCCGCCCGCCGGATCACGGCCATGCGCGCCCGCGAGCTCGGCCGCACACCGGTCGTCGTGGGCGACCGCGTCGACCTCGTCGGCGACCTCTCCGGTGGCGACGACGCCCTGGCGCGCATCGTGCGGGTCGCGGAGCGCGTCCAGCGTCCTGCGGCGCACCGCGGACGACACCGACCCCTACGAGCGCGTCGTCGTCGCGAACGCCTCCCACCTGGTGATCGTCACGGCGCTCGCCGACCCGATCCCGCGCACCGGGTTCGTCGACCGCGCCCTCGTCGCCGCCTACGCCGGCGGGCTGGCACCCGTGCTGTGCCTGACCAAGTCCGACCTCGCCGATCCGGCGGAGTTCGCCGACCAGTACGCCGACCTCGACCTCCCCGTGGTGGTCACCCGGTCCGACGCCGACCCCGCCGGTCTGCGCGCCGTCGTCGAGGGGCGGGTGTCGGCGTTCATCGGCCACTCCGGGGTGGGCAAGTCGACGCTGGTCAACGTCCTCGTGCCCGGCGCGTACCGGGCGGTGGGCGAGGTCTCCGGGGTCGGGAAGGGTCGGCACACGTCGACCTCGGCCGTCGCACTCGCGCTGCCGGGCCAGGAGGTCGGGCACATCGAGGGCTGGGTGGTCGACACCCCGGGCATCCGGTCGTTCGGGCTCGCGCACATCGCCCCCGACGACGTCGTCGCCGCGTTCGGCGACCTCGCCGACGCCATCCGGGACTGCCCGCGCGGGTGCTCGCACCTCGGCCCGCCCGCCGACCCGGAGTGCGCGCTCGACCCGATGGTCGCCGACGGGCGCCTGGGCGCGGGCCGGCTCGACGCCCTGCGCCGCGTGCTCACGGCCCTGCGAACGCCGTCCTGGGAGGCCTGACGGCGGTCGACCGCTCACGGCCTGATCACTCGCGCAGGACGAGGTCGGCGCGATCCGCCGTGGTCGCGACGAGCCGGGCGTTGACGGCGTCGCTGCCGTCGGCGCGGGCCACGGCCTCCGCGTGGGAGCGGCCGTGGCGCTCGTGGCGGGCGACGAGCCACTCCCGCCGTCGCTCCTCCCCCGGGTCGACGAACCAGACCTCGTCGAGCAGCGGGCGCACGCGGTCCCAGGGTGCCTCGTCGAGCAGCAGGTAGTTGCCCTCGGTGACGAGCAGGTCGACGTCCGGGCCGACCTCGAGCGCGCCTCCGATGGCCTCCTCGACCTCGCGGCGGAACTCCGGCGCCCACACCGTCTCCTCCCGCGCGCGGGCGCGGTCGAGGAAGGCGACGTAGCCCGCGGCGTCGAACGTGTCGGGGGCACCCTTGCGCTCGCGCCGCCCGAGACGCTCGAGGGTCGAGTTCGCGAGGTGCCACCCGTCCATCCCGACGACGGCGACCCCCGGACCCGCCAGCGAGCCCGCCAGCCTCGACTTGCCCGCACCCGGTCCACCCGTGATGCCGAGCAGGCGCCGCCGTCCGTCGGCGCGGGCCGCGGCGAGCAGGTGGGTCGCGCGCGCGGCCGGTGCCTCGTCGGGGGTCATCGCGCCACATCGTGCCCGACCCGGTCCACGAGGGGCACCATCGGCATGATCATCCGGGGTCGGTCGGGGTGCCGAGCGCGCCCCTCGCGGCCGCGCGACCGCACGCCACCCGCCGGGCCGTCGCGCTCTACCGTGGCGTCGTGCCCTCCGACCTCGCCGGCCGCCTCCTCCCGGCGACCCACGCCCCGCCCGTCCCCGCGCCCCCGCTCGGCGTCCGCACCGCGCGCCCGGGACCGACCCCGTCCGAAGGGGCGCGCGCATGACCCGGGTCGGGCTCGCCTGCCAGGGCGGCGGCAGCCAGAACGCCTTCACCGCGGGGGCGCTGCCGGTGCTGCTGCGCGACCCGCGCGTCGAACCCGTCGCGCTGACCGGGACCTCCGGCGGGGCGATCTGCGCGCTGCTCGCCTGGTACGGCCTGCACACCGGCGGTCCCGACCGCGCGGCCGAGCTGCTCGAGGGCTTCTGGCGCGAGAACACCGCCTCGGGGCCGATCGCCGCTCTCGCCAACGCCGCGGGGCTCGCGGTCGCGCGCACCCAGGAGCAGCTCGGGATCCAGGTGGGCGTGAGCCCCTACCTGTTCCCCGAGACCGCGCGCGCCCAGCTCGGCGCGCTCATCGCCCGGTGGGTCGACCTCGATCGCCTCCCGGCGTTGCAGGCACAGCCGGGACCGGTCCTGCAGGTCGGCGCGGTCGAGGTGCTCACCGGGGCGTTCCGCCGCTTCGACTCCCGCCTCGGCGAGATCACCCTCGACGCGATCCTGGCCTCGGCCGCGATCCCCACCGCCTTCCGAGCCGTGCACACCGGGGGCGGCGCGTACTGGGACGGCGTGTTCTCCGAGAACCCGCCGGTGCGCGACCTGCCCGAGCTCGGCGCGGAGGAGATTCGGATCGTCCAGATCTACCCGCGCACCACCGACCGCGAGCCCCGCACCCCGGGCCAGATCGCCGACCGCCGTGCCGAGCTCACCTCGAACCTGTCGCTGGAGCAGGAGCTCGACGCGATCGGGAAGATCAACGAGTTCGTGGCCGCGGGATACCTCGACGGAACCCGCTACCACCACGTCGACGTCGTCCGCGTGGAGCTCGAACGTCGCCTCGACACCGCCGCGGCCCTCGACCGCTCCCGCGCGTTCCTCGCCGGCCTCATCACGGACGGCGAGGACGCGGCGCGCGCGTTCCTGGCCGAGCGCTGAGCCGGCCACGGCCCTACTACATCAGCTCCAGGACGAAGGGCAGTTCCTGGACCGCGTACCAGGCGAGCTCGTGGTCCTCGGCGTCGCCGAGGACGAACTCCGCGTCCGGGTCGCCGAGGTCGGCGGCGTCCACGACGGCCACCGCGGCCCGGACGGAGCCCTCGGCCTCGGAGAGGTCGAGGTGCACCGCGGCCAACCGCGACATCGGGATCGGGCCGGCGACGCGGACGACGGCGTCGTCGAGATCGGGGCGCAGGCTGGCGTCGTCGACGTCGGCGCTCACCACGACGCGGCGGGCGGGGGCCTCGGGGTCCTCGGCCATCTCGGCGGCGAGCAGTCGCAACGAGGCGCGGGCGGCCTCGCTCATCGCGACGTACTCGAGCTCCTCGTCGTCGCCGGAGGCGTAGGACTCGCGCAGCCGCGGCGTCAGCGCGAAGGCCGTGCCCGACAGCGGCTGGAGGGACTGGTCGTCGAGCACGCGCCGCAGCCCGGCCACGGTGGCCGGAACGTAGATCCTCACCGTTCTCCTGTCCTCTCGTCCCGATCGGTCTGCTCCGAGTCCTCGCCGGCCCACCGCGCGGCCGTGGTCCGCAGCGCCGTCCGGGCGACCTCGGCCTGGTTGCGCGGGTCCATCACGTTCCAGCCGGTGACGGCGCGGTCGTCGGGGTCGGGGGCGTGCACCGTGACCGTCATCCCGGCCTCCCGCAGCCGGTCCACCTCGTGGGCGCTGCGCCCGCCGATGAGCCCGCGCAGCCACCCGTCGGTGGCCGCGACCGGGTCCGACCACATCGCCGGGGTGGCGCCGGTGCGGGCCAGGGGCACGAGCACCAGGACGTCGTCGACGGCCGGGGTGTCCGGGCCGAGGAGGAGGTCGGCCGAGGTCGCCGAGCACACCCCGCCGTCGACGTAGCGGCGCCCGTGGATCCGCACCGGCGAGAACCAGCCGGGCACCGCACAGGAGGCGGTCGCGGCCTCGGCCATCGAGGCGGCGGGTGCGCCGGGCCGGCCGAACGGCACGCGGGCGCCGCTGTCGTAGTCCATCGCCACGATCCGCACCTGCGGATTCTCCGGCCAGGTCTCGCTCGCCCACCGGGTCACCCAGCGGTGCAGGCCGGTGGTGTCGCCGCGCCCGGTGGGGAGCAGCGCGGCGCCGAACGCGAGCGGTGGGAAGCGGCGCGGGCGGCGGGCGATCTCGCCGAGCAGGCGCAGCGAACCCGGCCCGACGCGGGGCAGCGGCGGGCGTCCCCGCCGGGCGGCCGAGCGGCGTGCGCTCGCCCGCGGCGGCGGGTCGGGCGGGTCGAGGAGCTTCTCGAGGAGCTCGGACACGGCCACGCCGCTCGCGAGCGCCGCGGCCACGACCGACCCGGCCGACGTCCCGACGAGCACCTGGGCCGCGCGGGCGTCGCGGCCGGTGGCCTGTTCCCAGGTCGAGAGCGCGGCGACGGTCCAGGCGTAGCCGAGCTGGCCACCGGTCCCGAGGACGATCCCGAAGCGGTCGCTCACGAGCGGCCCCCGCTCACGAGGGCACCGTCGCGACCAGCTCGGCGAGGGACTCGGTCACGAGCCCGCCGAGCTCGTCGACGTCGGCCATCGAGTCGCGGTCGGCGTTGAAGCCGTAGAACACCCCGCCGTCGTAGCTGGTCAGCCCGATGGCGAGGGACTGTCCCTTGGCGAGCGGCACGACGGGGTACATCTCGAGCATCCGGGCCCCGGCGGCGTAGAGGGCGTGCTGCGGGCCCGGGACGTTGGACACCACGAGGTTGAACAGGCGGCTGGCGAAACCGTTGGCCGCGCGGGCACCGAGGGCGTGCAACGTGGGCGGCGCGAACCCGCCCACCCGGACCAGGGCGTTCGCGCCCACCGACTGGCCGGACTCCTTGTGCTCGCGCATCGCGTGGACCACGTGGTGCATGCGCAGCACGGCGTTGGGCTCGCCGACCGGCAGGTCGACCAGGAACGAGGCGATCTGGTTGCCCAGCAGGCCCGCCCCGGCGATCGAGCCGGTGGTCTCCGCGTCGCCGCGCACCGAGAGCGGCACCATCGCCCGCATCGTCGTGGTGGGTGACACGGACGCCCCACGGGAGAGCAGCCAGTTGCGCAGCGCGCCGGAGACCACGGCGAGCACGACGTCGTTGATCGTGCCGCCGTGGGCACGGCGCACGGCCCGGTAGTCCTCGAGGTCGGTGCGCGCCATGGCGAACCGGCGCTGGGTGGAGATCGGGACGTTGAGCGGGCTCACCGGGGCCGGACGGACGGCGGTGCGCACCGCGGAGAACAGCCCCCCGGCCACGCCCGCGACCTTCGTGACCGTGTCGGCCGCGTCGCGCACGGCGTCGCGGGCGGCCTCGACGGCGTTGCCGGGACGGGCGACGGCCTCGCCGAACGCGTCGTAGACCAGCTTCCACGAGGACGGTTCGCGGCGCGCGATCCAGGAGTCGTCGGGGGTGTCGCGCCCGCCGGCGGTGTCGTCGAGCACGACCTGGCCGATGTCGATCGAGGCGACGCCGTCGACCATGGCCTGGTGGGTCTTGGTGACGAGCGCGACCCGGCCGCCGGCCAGACCGTCGACCAGGTACATCTCCCAGAGCGGGCGCGTGCGGTCCAAGGGCCGCGACATGAGCCGGGCGACGAGGTCGTTGAGGGCGCGCTCGGTCCCCGGCCCGGGCAGGGCGGAGCGGCGGACGTGATAGGTGACGTCGAAGTCGGTGTCGTCGATCCAGACCGGCCGGGCCATGCCCGCCGGCACCTCGCGGATCTTCTGCCGGTAGCGCGGGACCAGGCCGATCCGGCTGGAGATCAGGTCGACCAGGCCGTCGTAGTCGAAGCCGGACCGGGGCTTGCGGAAGATCGACACGCTTCCGACGTGCATGGGAGTGGTGGGCTGGTCCATGTACAGGAAGGAGGCGTCCAGCGCCGAGAGGCGGTCCGGCATGGTCGCGATCGTCGCACAGGGCCGCGGGAGCGGTCGGGGGTCGGCGGCTCTGCCAGGCTGGAGGTGATGACCCCCTCATCTGAGCCCCGGTCGCGGGGCGACGACCGCGTGGTGTCCCCCAAGGACACCTTCGTGACGGTGTACGGCCGCAAGCCGGTGCTGGAGGCCCTCGTCGACCCCGGGCTGACCGTCGACAAGGTCGTGCTCGCCGAGGGCGCGAGCGGACCGGCGGTGCGCCCGCTGCTCGACGCGGCCCGCGCGCGGGGGATCCCGGTCACGCGCGCGACGGCGCAGCGCGTCAAGGTCCTCGCCGGCAACGGGCGCCAGGACCAGGGCGTGCTCGCCGACGTCGTGGCACCCCGGATGCGCCCGTTGGAGCACTGGCTGGCCGACCTCGACCCGGCCGCCGACGCCCGGGTGCTGGTGCTCGACGGGCTCACCAACCCCGCCAACGTGGGGATGATCCTCCGCTCGGCGACCGCGGCCGGGCTCGAGGGCGTCCTGCTGCCGCGCCGCGGGGTGCCCTCGATCGATCCGCTGGTGGTGAAGGCCTCGGCCGGCGTCGCCTTCCACGCCCCCGTGCTGCGCGCCGGCACGGCGGCAGCAGGCGTGGCCGCGCTCGCCGAGGCCGGGTTCCTCCTGCTCGGGCTGGACGGCAGGCCGGGCACCCCGTCGGTGTTCGAGGTCGACCTTCCGGGCCGGGTCGCGCTGGTCGTCGGGGGCGAGACCGACGGGCTGACCGAGGGGGTCCGCGGCGAGCTCCACGGCACCGTGACCATCCCGATGGCCGGCCCGGTCGAGTCGCTCAACGCCGCCTGCGCCGCGACCGTGGCGTGCTTCGAACTCGCCCGCCGGGCGGGCTCCGGCGAACGTGCCCCGGCCCGGGACGTGTCGCCCTAGAGTCCGGGACACCCGAGCGCCGGTCCTCCCCCGGCGCCCCGGTCCGTCGACCCGGGAGGACCCGTGACCCGCTCCGCGCCCTGCACCGTCCCCGCACGGTCCGGTCGGGTGGGCGCGCCCGTCCGCCCGCGCGTCCGACCCCTCGCCGAGGTCCTGGGCGAGATCGGGCCCACCCCCCCGCCGATACCCCCGGTCACGACGCCGCCCGACCGGGACCAGGCCCGCCTCGACCACCTCGCCCACGCCGTGCGCCCCGTCGTGGCGCGGCTGCTCACCGCCGTGCTCGAGGTCCTCGACGCCCGGCGTCCCGTGGCCCACCTCGCCGCGCTCGCGGACCCGGCGGTCCTCGCCGCGCTCGCGGCGGAGCGGGCCCGACCACGACGCGGCGAGGGTCGACTGCGCGGCCTGCGGATCTGCCCGGTGTCCCCCGACGCCCTGGAGGTCGCGGCGGTCGTCGCCCGGGGCGAGCGGGCGCAGGCCGTCGCCGGACGCCTCGAGCACGCGGCCGGCGCCCCGGAGGGCGCCTGGCGGATCGCGGCCCTCGTCCTGCTCTGACCGCCCGCCCGATCAGCCCGGGGTGCGGGGCGGCGCCCCGTGGCACTGCTTGTACTTGCGGCCCGACCCGCACGGGCAGGGCGCGTTGCGCGAGGGCGTCTCGGCCCGGCGCGCCTGGCCCGGGTTGGCCCGGCCGGCACGCCCGCCACCGCTCCCGGGGGCGGCGGCGTGACGGGCGGCCTGGCCGTCCTCGTCGGGGCCGCTGTAGTTCAGCTGCTGCGGGCGGCGACCGCCGAGCCCCGCCCCGCGGAAGGCGTCCGGAACGGGCGCGCCGGCGATCTGCGAGAGCGCCGGACCGGACGCGGTGGGCGGGCCGGAGGCGTCGTCCGCGGGCGCCGCGTGCGCGCCCCGACCGGCCGACCGGCGGCCGGTGGGGGCGGTGGCGGGCCGGGCCGGGCCGGGCGCGCCGGCCGGGGCGGGGCCGCGGGCCGGACGTGCCCCGCGAGCCGCCGGTGCCGCGGGCGCCGCCGGGCCGGCGGGCGCACGGCCCTGGACCGGCAGGGCGCTGGTCGGGGCGCCGGCGAGGCGCGGATCCACCGGCAGCGGCGCCGAGCCCGACGTGGAGGGGGTGGCCCCGTTCCGCGGGTCGGGGGTGTCGGGGGTGATCGCGGCCTGGACGCTGGTGTCGGTGGCCGGGTTGGCGCCCGGCACCGCGTCGACCGGCACGACCTCCTCGGCCTGGATCGTCAGGTTGAACAGGAACGCGACGGACTCCTCGCGGATGCCCTCCATCATGGAGGAGAACATCTCGAAGCCCTCGCGCTTGTACTCGATCTTCGGGTCGCGCTGGGCCATCGCGCGCAGGCCGATGCCCTGCTTGAGGTAGTCCATCTCGTAGAGGTGCTCGCGCCACTTGCGGTCGAGCACCGAGAGGACGACCTGGCGCTCGAGCTCGCGCATCCCGCCCTGCGGGGCGATCGTGTCGATCTCCGCCTCGCGCGCCGCGTAGGCGGCCAGCGCGTCCTCGGTGAGCAGATCCACGAGCTGGTCGCGCTCGAGGTCCTCGCCGTCGGCGGTGAGCTCGTCGACGTCCAGGCCCACCGGGTAGAGCTGGCCGAGCCCGGTCCAGAGCTTCTCGAGGTCCCAGTCCTCGCTGTAGCCCTCGGAGGTGGCGCCGTCGACGTAGGCGGTCACCACGTCGACGATCATGTTCTGGACCTGCTCGGACAGGTTCTCGCCCTCGAGGACGCGGTGGCGCTCGGCGTAGATCACCGTGCGCTGCTGGTTCATCACCTCGTCGTACTCGAGGATGTCCTTGCGGGCCTCGAAGTTCTGCTGCTCGACCTGGGTCTGGGCGCTGCGGATGGCCCGCGAGACCATCTTGGCCTCGATGGGCATGTCCTCGGGAAGGTTGAACCGAGTCATGATCGACTCGACCATCGCCCCGTTGAACCGGCGCATGAGCTCGTCGCCCAGCGACAGGTAGAACCGCGACTCGCCGGGGTCGCCCTGGCGCCCGGAGCGGCCACGCAGCTGGTTGTCGATGCGGCGCGACTCGTGGCGCTCGGTGCCCAGCACGTAGAGGCCGCCGGCGTCGCGCACCCGCTCGGCCTCGCGTGCGACCTCCTTCTTGACCTCGGCCAACGTCGGATCCCAGGCCGCCTCGTAGTCCTCGCGGGCGTCGACCGGGTCGAGTCCCTGCTCGCGCAGGCGCACGTCGGCGATGAAGTCGGGGTTGCCGCCGAGCACGATGTCGGTGCCGCGACCGGCCATGTTCGTGGCCACCGTGATGGCCTTGCGCCGCCCGGCCTGGGCGATGATCGAGGCCTCCTGCTCGTGGAACTTGGCGTTGAGCACCGAGTGCTCCACGCCCCGCTGCGTGAGCAGCTTGGCCAGGTACTCCGAGCGCTCGACGCTCGTGGTGCCGATCAGCACCGGCTGGCCGCGCTCGTAGTGCTCGGCGACGTCGTCGGCGACGGCCTCGAACTTCGCGGCCTCCGTCTTGTAGACGAGGTCGGCCTGGTCGACGCGCTGCGGCTTGCGGTTCGGCGGGATCGGCACCACGCCGAGCTTGTAGGTCTTGGAGAGCTCCGCGGCCTCGGTCTGGGCCGTCCCGGTCATCCCCGAGAGCTTCTCGTAGAGGCGGAAGTAGTTCTGCAGCGTGATCGTGGCCAGCGTCTGGTTCTCGGCCTTGATCTCGACGCCTTCCTTGGCCTCGATCGCCTGGTGCAGGCCCTCGTTGTAGCGCCGGCCGAGGAGCACGCGGCCGGTGAACTCGTCGACGATCAGCACCTCGCCGTCGCGGACGATGTAGTCCTTGTCCTTGAGGAACAGTTCCTTGACCTTCACCGCGTTGTTCAGGTACCCGACGAGCGGGGTGTTGGCGGCCTCGTAGAGGTTGTCGATGCCGAGCTGGTCCTCGATGAACGAGACGCCCTCCTCGCTCACCCCGATGGTCTTCTTGCGCTCGTCGACCTCGTAGTGGACGTCCTTGGTCATCTTCGGCGCCAGCCGCGCGAACTCCGAGTACCAGCGCGCGCTCTGCTCGGCGGGCCCGGAGATGATCAGTGGCGTGCGGGCCTCGTCGATGAGGATCGAGTCGACCTCGTCGACGATCGCGTAGGCGTGCCCGCGCTGCACGCACTCGGCCTTGGACCAGGCCATGTTGTCGCGCAGGAAGTCGAAGCCGAACTCGTTGTTCGTGCCGTAGGTGATGTCGGCCCGGTAGGCCGCCCGGCGCTCGTCGGTGGGCTGGCCCGAGTAGATGGCGCCGACCTCGAGCCCGAGGAAGCGGTGCACGCGGCCCATCCACTGCGAGTCGCGCTGGGCGAGGTAGTCGTTCACCGTGACGAGGTGGACGCCCTCCTCGGCGATGGCGTTGAGGTAGGCGGGCAGCGTGGAGACCAGGGTCTTGCCCTCACCGGTCTTCATCTCCGCGACGTTGCCCAGGTGCAGCGCGGCCCCGCCCATCAGCTGGACGCGGTAGTGCCGCTGGCCCAGCGTGCGGGACGCGGCCTCGCGCACCACCGCGAAGGCCTCGCCGAGCAGGTCGTCGAGCGACTCGCCGTCGGCGTAGCGCTCGCGGAACTCGACGGTCTTCGCCCGCAGCTCCGCGTCGGAGAGCTCCTCCATCTCGTCGGCGAAGGTGTCGACGTAGTCCGCGATCGCGCCGAGGCGCTTGACGGTCCGCGTCTCGCCCGCACGCAGCAGTCGGTTCAGGACCACTGTGGTGACCTCACTCGTCCTCGTCGGCGCCACGACCCGGGGCCGGTCCCTCGACACCGGCGCACGCGGGTGGCGCGCGCCCGGGCCGGACGACCCCACGTCCATGGTAGGTGCTCCCGGCGCAGGCCCTCCGGGCGCGTGCGCGCGGGCCGGGGCCCGGCCGCCGCCGACGGCGGCACGGACCCCGGCCGGGCGTCACACCAGGGCGATGACCCCGTAGTCGTAGCCGTGGCGGCGGTACACCACGCTCGGACGCCCGGTCGCGGCGTCGGCGAAGAGGAAGAAGTCGTGCCCGACGAGCTCCATCTGGGAGAGCGCGTCGTCGACGGTCATCGGGACGGCGTGGTGCTCCTTGCGGCGGACCACCTGACCGGGCAGGTAGTCCTCGTCGGCCGCGACCCGGGCGGTGGGGACGTCGGGCGATGACCCGTTGGTGCGGGGACCGGTCTCGGGGACGTCGGGCAGGTCGGCGTCGGGCAGGTCGGCGTCGCGCTCGAGCACCCCGGTGGACGTCGTCGTGACCGCCTCGGGCGCCGACGCGTCGACCGCGCTCATCGCGCGCGCCACCGACATCGGGACGCGGCGCCCGTGGCTGACGCACCGGCGGTCGTGGGCCCGGCGCAGACGCCCCTCGAGGCGGGTGAGGGCCTGGTCGAGCGCGCTGTAGAAGTCTGCTGCACAGCCTTCGGCACGCACGACGGGTCCCCGGCCGCGCCCGGTGATCTCCACCTGCTGGCAGGTCTTGACGCGCCGCGGGTTGGGTTCGTGCGACAGCTCGACGTCCATCCTGATGATCTTGTGGTCGTACCGTTCGAGACGGACCAACTTCTCGGCCGTGTGTTCACGGAAGTGCTCCGGCACCTCGACGTTGCGCCCACAGAGAGCGATCTCCACGACAACCTCCCGAAAGGGGTGGGGGTGCGGGCTCCGCGTGTGCCGTGGAGGGATCTGTTGACCTCCAGCGCGTCGCTGCGAGCCCGGAATCTGCGACTCTCGCGCCTCCTGTCGTCTCCACCTGACCGGTGGGGCCGTCACGTTAGTGACTCGCGGGCGCCGGCGGGAAGGTCCGACCGGCCCGATTCCGGCGAAACGGCGACGCCCACCCGGGCGGGGTACCCGCACGGTGGCGGCCGACCGGGCGAACGGTGCCCGTCACGACACACCCCCACACGGGCGAACGAGCGACGCGGCAACGGTGAGCACGACGACCGCGTCGGGCCGCCGCCCGGAGCGCTCGAGCAGCGCGACACCGGCCCGCGCGGTGGCTCCGGTGGTGGCGACGTCGTCGAGCAGGACCACCGCGCACCCCGGCGGCGGGAGCCCGGTGGGACGCAGGCGCAGGTGCCGCGCGAGGTTGGCCGCGCGCGCGTCCGCGTCCAGACCGACCGAGTCGCGCGCGCGACGCCCCAGAGCGAGCGCCGGGGCCACGCACGGCACCGTCGCCGGCCCGCGCCCGCCGCTACGGTCGACGACGGCGCGGGCGAGGCGCCGCATGTGGTCACCGCCCCGGGCCCGCGCGGCCGCCGGGCGGGACGGGGCGGGCACGATCGCGGCCGGCGGGACGTCCAGCGCGGTCAGGGCGTCGCCGACGTGCTCGGCGAGCAGGCCGGCGAGGTCGCGGCGCCCGCGTTCCTTGTAGGCGAGCACGACCTCGCGCGCGGCGCCGGCGTAGCGGGCCAGGGCGATCACCGGGGGCAGCCCCGGCACCTCGTACCAGCGCGGGCGCCGCCAGCCGGCGCGGCACGTCGCGCACCACCGCTCCCCCGGCGCGCCGCACCCGGGGCACGGTGCGGGCAGCACCAGATCACCGAGCGCGGGCACGCCGCGGGCGAGGGCGGCCCGCACGGCGCCCACCCCCGGTCCGGC
The DNA here is from genome assembly GCA_963785135.1 of uncultured Actinomycetota bacterium. Taxonomy (GTDB): domain Bacteria; phylum Actinomycetota; class Actinomycetes; order Mycobacteriales; family Pseudonocardiaceae; genus Actinomycetospora. The sequence goes on along the minus strand of CAWATV010000012.1, from coordinate 434,060 downwards.
CCCGCTCCGCTGCGTCTCGGTCACGCCGTCGAGCGTGGGTCGGTCGCCCGACGACGGCGAGGCCTGCGGTGCCGGGTGTGGAGGCATCCGGGGGATGGGGACGGGCGGGGTCGCTACCCGGGGTAGGCGGGGACCGTCGAGGTCCCGAAGCCGGGGGCCGCGCGCCAGACGTCGGTCCCCCCGGTCCCGCCCGATCCGGCGGTGGGCAGCGTCCACGTGCCGCTCTGGTCCGCGACCACGAGGGACCGGCCGGGCTGTGCGGCGACCGCGGTCACCGGTGGAGTGAGGTTGGTGGTCGGGGCCGTGTCGAGGTCGAGACCGTCGACGGAGACGAGCGCGACCGGGGCCTGGGTGCGGTTGCCGACCGCGACGAGCTGGTCGGTGCGTGTCCAGCCGACGTCCAGGACCTGGACGAGCGACTCCGCCCGCACCACCGTCGCCGCGACGAGACGCGCCCCGCCCACCGCGTCCCGGGCGATGGCCGCGACCGAGACCCGCCCGCCGACGACGACGGCGAGGCGCGCGCCGTCCGGGGAGACCCGCAGCGCCGAGGCAGGCCCGAGCCCGGCGAGCGCGGTGGCGTCGAGGGCGGCCGGGCGCGTCGCGCCGCCGACGGTGCGGCGCAGAGCCCGCACGACGGCGCCGTCGACGACGGTCCACAGCTCGTCCCCGGCGGGTGACCACGACGGGCGGGCCACGGTGCGCCCCTCGATCCCGGTCGGGGCCGGCTCCGCCCCGATCGGGCCCACGAGCAGGCGGGCACCGGCCGCGGTCGTCGCGGAGCCGGCCGCCCCGGCGAGGCCCGCCCCCGCGACGCCCGCGCCCCCGAGGCCGACCACTCCGGCGGGCGGGAGCACCGGCTCCGGGTTCCCGGAGACCACCGCGAGGTCCTGCCCGTCGGGGCTCGGCGAGGCCGACAGCGCACGGTAGGACCCGGTGCCCGCCGGGCCGGCCATCGGCTCGCCGGAGAGCAGCCGCACCCGCCCGTCGGCGGTGACCAGCGGAGGTGTCGCCGTGGCCCCGGGCGACCCGACGACCGGGTCGACCGGGAGGTCCGGGCGGCGCGCCACCTCCGGCGGCAGGGAGGCCAGCACGTCGGCGACCGTGATCTCGGGAGCTCCGGCCAGGAGCGGCACACCGTCGGCGAGCAGCCGCACCCGTGGCACCCCGGCGCCCGCGAGGGTCAGGGTCACCTGCTGGGCGATCTCCCGGCGGCGCAGCTCGTCGAGGGGCCCGGTGCGGGCGAGGTCCACCACGGCGGTGCCGTCGCTGCCGACCTCGACGTCGGAGCGGAGGACGGCGTCGCGGGGCAGGGCGCTGATCGCCGCCCCGGACAGACCCTCGGACGGCCCGGCGAGCAGGAGCTGGAGGGTGCGGGCGGGGACCGAGCGGGCGGGGCTGGTGGCCAGGTAGCGCGGGTCGGAGACCGGGGTGCGGGCCTGCGGGTCGAGGAACCAGGTCCGCACCGGGCGGGTGTTGGCCCGCAGGTCCGACCGGCGCACGATCGTCCCGGCGGGCAGGGACGAGATCCGCCACTGGCCGCTCTGCTCGACCAGGGCGAGGTCGAACTCCACCGGCCCTGGCCGCGCCACGAAGGCACCGTCGGGGGTCAGCACCCCGAGCGTGGTCGCCCGCAGCCGCACCGTGGCCTGGCCGCCCACCGTCGTGCCGCCCGCGAAGACGGTGTCCACCTGATCCGAGACGACGGTCGGGGCGGCGCCGTCGTCCCAGGTCCCGGCGGCGGCCGAGGTGAGAAAGGCGCGGGCGGCCTGGTGGCGCTCGGTGGTCGCGCCGGACGCCAGCACCCAGCCGCGGACGGTCTCCAGCGGGCCCGCGCCGCGCACCGGGCCGGGCGGAGCGGTGGGTTCGGCGGCGTCGCCGATGCGGCGCAGGACGGTGACGTCGGAGTTCCCGGGCACCGTCGCGCACCCGGCGAGCAGCGCGAGGGCGACGAGGAGCGTGGGCAGCAGACGACGGCTCACCGCAGGGCCCCGGGCAGGTCCGCGTCGGGGTCGACCGCCGGCTCCCGGGTGTCCGGGTGATCGGGATCGTCGGGGGCGTCGGGTGCCTCGGGCTCGCCGAGGGCCTCGGGCTCGTCGTCGGGCGGGGGCATCGCGGTCCCCGCCGTGGCGGCCGCGTCCTGGATGCCGGGCTCGGCGTCCGCGGGCACGGCCTCGACCGGCACCAGGGGCAGCGGGCTGCCGCGCAGCCGGTCACCGAGGCGCAGCGGCAGGGTCAGGCGGAATACGGCGCCACGGTCCACCTCGCCCCACGCCTGCAGCCAGCCCCCGTGCAGGCGGGCGTCCTCCAGGCTGATGGCGAGCCCCAGGCCGGTGCCGCCGCTGCGGCGCTGCCGTGACGGGTCGGCGCGCCAGAAGCGGTTGAACACCAGGCCCGCCTCGCCGGGTCGCAGCCCGACACCGTGGTCGCGGACCACGACGGCGAGCGCCTCCTCGTCGCCGGACAGGCGGACCTCGACCGGCCGCCCGTCGCCGTGGTCCAGGGCGTTGGCCAGCAGGTTGCGCAGGATCCGCTCGACGCGGCGCGGGTCGACCTCGGCGACGACGGTCTCGCCGAGGTCGAGCAGCAGGGGCGTGGCGGTGGCCTCGACCAACGGTCGGACGGTCTCCGCCGCGCGGCGCACCAGCGCGCCGACGTCGACGGTCTCGGTGCCGAGCTCGGCCATCCCGGCGTCCAGGCGGCTGATCTCGAGCAGGTCGGTGAGCAGGCCCTCGAAGCGGTCGAGCTCGTCGACGAGCAGCTGGGACGAGCGCCGGGCCACCGCATCGTCCGGATCGGCCTGGGCGTGCAGGACCTCGGCGGCCATCCGCACCGTGGTCAGCGGTGTACGCAGCTCGTGGCTGACGTCGGAGGTGAACCGCCGCTGCAGCGCGCCGAACTCCTCGAGCTGCCGGATCTGCGACTGGATGCTCGCGGCCATCTCGTTGTACGACTCCGCGAGGCGCGCGACCTCGTCGTCGCCGTGCACCGGCATCCGCTCGTCGAGGTGGCCGTCGGCGAAGCGTTCGGCGACGTCGGCGGCCTGGCGCACCGGGCGCACGACCTGGCGGGTGACCACCGAGGAGATACCGGCCAGCAGAACGAGCAGCGCCCCGCCGGCCAGGGCGAGAGTGCTCTGGATCAGCGCCAGGGTGCGCTGCTCGGCCGAGAGCGGGAACAGCAGGTAGAGCTGCAGGTTGCGTCCGGCGGTCCGCACGGGCTGGCCCACGACCAGCGTGGGCACCGCGGAGGCCTGGTCCCCGGTGGCGACGGTGATGTACTTCGTGGCGAGGAAGCCCTTGAGCACGGGGTCGCGCAACGGGGGCGGGATGGCCTCGGCAGGGCCGGCGCTGACCTCCGTGGGCGCCCCGGACCCGGCGACGGTGGACAGTCCCGCGGTGCCCGCCGTCCCGATGGTGTCCGACCCGGCGATGAGCACCGCCTCGAACGCGCCCGCGTCGCTGATCGGGTCGTTGCCGCGGGCCTCACCCCCCTGCCCGCTGGTGGACAGCCGGTCGAGGACGTCGTCGAGCACGGACTGGGCGCCGTCGCGATCCGGGTCGACGCGGGCGAGGTCGCGCTCGAGGGTCTGGCGCGCGATCTCGGCCTGGATGAGCGCCGCCTGCTGCTTGCCTTGCAGGAGACGGTCGGCGATCTGGGTCTGCAGGACGAGACCGAGCACGGCGACGACGACCACCGACATGGCTACCGTCGAGAGCACCACGCGCAACTGCATCGAGCGCCGCCACACGGCGCGCACCTGGCCGATCCGCTCGGCGACGAGCACGTCGGCCCGACGGCGTCCGCGCTGCCAGCCCTCCCCCAGGCGGGTCCTCACGGGACCGACGACCCTCGTGGCGGGCCGAGCCAGGCGTCGACCATCGCACCCGCCGTCGGCCCCAGCGCCCCGGGACCGGTGTCCTCGGCGGTGACCACCGACCACGGCGCCCACCAGGCCCGCTCCACGAGCTGGTCGTAGGCGTCGGCGCAGCGCGCCTGCAGCTCGGCGTCCGCCTCGTACCCGTCGGGCGCGCGGTCGGGGTCGCCGGCCGCGCGGGCGCGGACCCGCTCGGCGGCGAGCGCGCCCGGGACCCGGACCAGGACGTGGTGGTCGGGCGCGGGCACCGCGAAGCGGTCGACCTCGGTGGCGCGCACCCACGTCGCGAACGGGCCGTCGACGTCCTCGCCGGCGCGCGCCGCGCCGTACGCGGCGTTGGAGGCGACGTAGCGGTCGACGAGCACCAGGTCGTGCCCGGCGACCGCGGCGCGCAGGGAGTCGGCGGCGTCGCGGCGGTCGAGGGCGAACAGCACCGCCATCGCGTGCGCGGAGGAGCGCAGGTCGCCGTGCCCGCCGTGGAGTGCCTCGCCGGCCAGCGCGGCGTGCACGTCGTCGGCGTAGCGGGGGAAGGTCCAGGTGCTCACCGAGGCGCGCCGTTCGGTGGCGGCGCGGGTGAGCGCGGCGACGAGCGTCGCCTTGCCCGCCCCGTCGAGGCCCTCGACGGCCACCATCACACCCACGACGGACCACCGTAGTCGTCGCTGGTCAGCGGCCACGGTGAAGGCCCGGAACGCGCGAGGGGACCCTTCCGGCGCATAGAGCGTCGGAACGGTCCCCTCACGCGATCAGGTCAGGCGGCGGCCGTTGCGACGAAGGGAGCCCTTCAGCGCTCTATGCGCCGGAAGGGTCCCCTCGCGCCCAAACGGACGGGTGACCACCACCCCTCCTTGCCGCGACTAACTCAGTAGCGGTAGTGCTCCGGCTTGTACGGGCCTTCGACGTCGACGCCGATGTACTCGGCCTGCTCCTTGGTGAGCGTGGTCAGTTCCGCACCGAGCGCCTGGACGTGGACGCGGGCGACCTTCTCGTCGAGGTGCTTGGGCAGGCGGTAGACGCCGATGGGGTACTCGTCGGGCTTGGTCCAGATCTCGATCTGCGCGATCGTCTGGTTCGAGAACGACGTCGACATCACGAAGCTCGGGTGCCCGGTGGCGTTGCCGAGGTTCAGCAGGCGTCCCTCGGACAGCAGGATGATCGAGTGGCCGTCGGAGAAGGTCCACTCGTCGACCTGCGGCTTGATGTTGACCCGGGTGGCGTCGGACTTCTCGAGCTTCTCGACCTGGATCTCGTTGTCGAAGTGGCCGATGTTGCCCAGGATCGCCTGGTGCTTCATCCGCTTCATGTGGTCGAGCGTGACGATGTCCTTGTTGCCGGTCGTCGTGATGACGATGTCGGCGGTGTCGATCACGTTCTCGAGGGTGTCGACGTCGTAGCCCTCCATCAGCGCCTGGAGTGCGCAGATGGGGTCGGACTCGGTGACGGTCACGCGGGCGCCCTGGCCGCGCAGCGACTCGGCCGAGCCCTTGCCGACGTCCCCGAAGCCGCAGATGACGGCCTTCTTGCCGGAGATCAGCACGTCGACGGCGCGGTTGATGCCGTCGATGAGCGAGTGGCGGCAACCGTACTTGTTGTCGAACTTCGACTTGGTGACCGAGTCGTTCACGTTGATCGCCGGGAAGAGGAGCTTCTCCTCGTTGAAGAACTCGTACAGGCGGTGGACGCCGGTCGTGGTCTCCTCGGTGACGCCCTTGATGCCGGCGGCGACCTTGGTCCAGTGCTCCGGGTCCTCCTGCAGGCTCCGGCGCAGGGTCTCGAGCACGACCTGGTACTCGGCGGGGTCCTCGGCGGTCACCGAGGGGACGACGCCGGCCTTCTCGAACTCCACGCCCTTGTGGACGAGCATGGTGGCGTCGCCGCCGTCATCGAGGATCATGTTCGGGCCGCGGGTGTCCGAGTCGACCCAGCGCATCATCTGCTCGGCGCACCACCAGTACTCCTCCAGCGACTCGCCCTTCCAGGCGAAGCACGGCACGCCCTTGGGCTCCTCGGGGGTGCCGTGGGGGCCGACGACGACCGCGGCGGCCGCGTGGTCCTGGGTGGAGAAGATGTTGCAGGAGGCCCACCGGACCTCGGCGCCGAGCTCCACGAGGGTCTCGATGAGGACGGCGGTCTGCACCGTCATGTGCAGCGAGCCGGAGATCCGGGCGCCGTGCAGCGGCTTGGCCTCGGAGTACTCGCGACGCAGGGCGATCAGGCCCGGCATCTCGTGCTCGGCCAACCGGATCTCGCGGCGCCCGAACTCGGCGTCGCCGAGGTCCCGGACGGCGAAATCGATGCCGTTGCGTGTGTCGTGCTTGTCGTTGACGGTGCCCACTGCGTTCGTCATGACTCCTCGTCTTGGTCGGTGATCGCGGACCGCGCGGACCGGTCGGGTCCCGTGTCGCCGGAGCGCCACCGTCGCCCGCATCATCGTGCGGGCGGGTACGGCACGCCGGACGTCACGAGGACTCAGGACACGGTTCATCACCATCCGCAGGCGCCCTTGCGAAGGTACGGACCACTGCCGAGCGTGGCGGACCGGTCGCGGGTGACCGTCCGTTGCAGCGCCACTCGACAGCTGCCGTCGCACTGGTGTGTGCGATCGAATGCCGTGCGAAAAGACAAACACAGGGCCCGTGACCGGTCAACACGACGCGCCCCCGGTTCCGGGCGACGCCGCCTGCTCGCGGTCCATCACCGCAGGTCGTCGCGCGCGACGGCATCGGGCGTCAACCGCGTCACACCGCGGCCCGCCCGGCCGCCCCCCGGGCCGGACGAGCGGGACGGACCGTCCACATCGGACAGCGGCAGCGGAGGTCGCCCGGTCCTAGGATGCGTGATCGGTAGCACACGCCCCGGGACGGCAGCCGTTGTCGCGGGTCCGCCGATCAGGGAGGCCCGGAGACGATGCTCGGACAGATGCAGGACAGCCCGCTCGCCCTGCCGCACGTGTTCCACCGGGCGGAGCAGTTGTTCGGCCACAAGACGATCGTCGGCATGGGCGCGGGGGGCGTGGCGACCCGCACCGACTATGCGCGGTGGGCCGAGCGCGTGCGGCGCGCCGCCGTCGTCCTCGACGAGCTCGGGGTCGCCCCCGACGGGCGCGTCGGCACCTTCTGCTGGAACTCCCCGGCCCACCTCGAGCTGTACTTCGCCGTGCCGTGCAGCGGCCGGGTGCTGCACACGCTGAACATCCGCCTGTTCACCGAGCAGCTCGTCTACATCGCGAACCACGCCGAGGACGAGGTGATCTTCGTCGACCGCTCGCTGCTCGGGCAGCTGTGGCCGCTGATCGACCAGATGCCGCTGGTCCGCAAGGTGATCGTGATCGAGGACGGCACCGAGACCGCGATCCCCGACGACGAGCGCATCGCCGACTACGACACCCTCCTGGCCTCCGTCGAGCCCTTCTCCGGTCGCTTCGTCATCTCCGACGAGAACCGGGCCGCGGCCATGTGCTACACGTCCGGCACGACCGGCAACCCCAAGGGCGTCGTCTACTCCCACCGCTCGTCGGTCCTGCACTCGATCGCGGTGCTCATGGCCGACGTCATCGGGCTCTCCGAGCGCGACGTGCTCCTGCCGGTGGTCCCGATGTTCCACGCCAACGCCTGGGGCCTGCCCTACGCCGCGGTGTTCGCCGGGTCCTCGATCGTCCTGCCCGGCCCGAACATGACCCCGAAGGGCATCGCCGCGATCCTGCGCGACGAGAAGATCACCATCACGGGCGGCGTCCCGACCATCTGGATGGGCGTGCTGCCCGAGGTCACCGCCGAGGACCTGCCCCACCTGCGCCTGCTGCTCTGCGGCGGGTCCGCGGTGCCCAAGTCGCTCTCCGAGGGGTGGCGGGCCAAGATCGGCCTGCCGATCACCCAGGCCTGGGGCATGACCGAGACCAGCCCGATCGCCACCACCGGGATGCTGCGCAGCATCCACGACGGCCTCTCCGACGACGAGCTCGCCGACGTCCGGGCCACCGCGGGCACCCCGGCGCCGCTGGTCGACCTGCGCATCGCCGACCCGGAGTCGGGCGAGCCGGTGCCCTGGGACGGCGAGAGCTCGGGCGAGCTGCAGGCCACCGGCCCGTGGATCGCGTCGTCGTACTACCGGAACGAGGGCGAGGGAGCGCAGTTCACCGAGGACGGCTGGCTGCGCACCGGTGACGTCGCGGTGATCGACCCGAACGGCTACGTCAAGCTCGTCGACCGCACCAAGGACCTGGTCAAGTCCGGCGGCGAGTGGATCTCCTCGGTCGACCTGGAGAACGAGATCATGGCGATGGAGGGTGTCGCCGAGGCCGCCGTCATCGCGATCCCGGACGAGAAGTGGTCCGAGCGTCCCCTGGCGTGCGTCGTCCCGAAGGACGGCGTCGAGCTGACCCGGGAGGCGGTGCTGGAGCACATCGCGTCCCGCGTCGCGAAGTGGCAGGTGCCCGACGACGTGGTGTTCATCGACGAGGTGCCCAAGACCTCGACCGGCAAGTTCTCGAAGAAGACCCTGCGCGAGAAGTTCGCCGGCCAGCAGGCCTGAGACCCACCACGCCCTGCCCTGCACGCACCGCGGCCCACCCACCGCTCGCGACGAGCGGTGGGTGGGCCGTGTGCGTGGTGCGGACCCGTCAGTCGGCGACCGAGGAGCCGGCCGGGCCGGCGTCGGGATGGGCGACCGAGGACTCCTCCCCGCGCTCGCGCTTGCCGAGCACCGAGTTGCGCCGCGAGTACACGAAGTAGATGACCACCCCGATGATCATCCAGACGATGAACCGGACCCACGTACCGGCCGTGAGGTTGATCATCAGCCACAGGCAGGTGACGACCGCGAGCGTGGCCACGACGGGCAGCGCCTTGACCGTGAAGGTGCGCGTCAGGTGCGGCTGCTTGACCCGCAGCACCCACGTGCCGATCGCCACCAGCACGAACGCGAACAGCGTGCCGATGTTGACCATCTCCTCGATGGTCGTGGTCGGTATGAAGCCGGCGATGAGCGCGCAGCCGACACCGATGATCACCGTGATGACGGTCGGGGTGTCGTAGCGCCCGGTCCTGGCCAGGCCACGCGGGAGCATCCCGTCGCGGCTCATCGCGTAGAACACCCGGCTCTGCCCGAGCATGAGCACGAGCACCACCGTGGTCAGGCCGGCCAGGGCCCCCACCGAGATGATCGTCGACGCCCAGTCGGCTCCGACCTGGGTGAATGCCGTGGCCAGCGTCGCGGTGTCCTCCGACCCGGGCGGGGTCTTGAGGTTGGTGTAGTTGGTCATGCCGACCAGCACCAGCGAGGTCGCGACGTAGAGCACGGTGACCACGGCGAGCGAGCCGAGGATGCCGCGCGGCAGGTCCTTCTGCGGGTTGCGGGTCTCCTCGGCCGTGGTGCTCACCGCGTCGAAGCCGATGAACGCGAAGAAGACCAGCGACGCGCCGGCGAGCAGCCCGAAGATGCCGTAGGTGCTGCCGTCGTTGCCGACGATCAGCGCGAACAGCGACGACTCCAGCCCGGAGGCACTGGCCTTGGGCGGCTCCGCCGGGGGGATGAACGGCGTGTAGTTGACGGCCTTGATGTAGGTGGCGCCCAGGACGATCACGAACAGCACGACCAGGACCTTGATCCCGGTGATGACCGTGCTGACGCGGCTCGAGAGCTTGATCCCGAGAATGAGGATGACCGTGAGGGCCGCGATGATCAGTACGGCGCCCCAGTTGAACGACAGCGGACCGATGTCGACCGACGTCGAGTTGGGCAGCCCGACCGCCTCGAAGACCTGGCCGAGGTACTTCGACCAGCTCTTCGCCACGGTGGCCGCACCGAGCGCGTACTCGAGCACGAGGTCCCAGCCGATGATCCACGCGATGAACTCGCCGAAGGTCGCGTACGAGAACGTGTAGGCGCTGCCCGCCACCGGCACCGTGGAGGCGAACTCCGCGTAGCAGAGGCCGGCGAAGCCGCAGCCGATGGCGGCGATGATGAACGAGATCGAGACGGCGGGGCCCGCGACGTCGCCGGCCGTCCGCGCGGTGATGGTGAAGATGCCCGCACCGATGAGGACGGCGACGCCGAAGACCGTGAGGTCGAGCGCGCTGAGTTCACGCCGCAGCTTGGTGCCCGGCTCGTCGGTGTCGGCGATGGACTGCTCCACCGACTTGGTCCGGAAGAGCCCGCCTCTCGGCTGGGTCGACGTCATGGGCAGTCCTTCCCGAGGATCCTGCGTCCGGGCGCGATCGGATGATCGTCGGCGGCACCCTACGCCCGGTGAGGCCCGCGTGAGCACGGACACGACTCGATCCGTGACACGGAGTAGACGGCGTCACCCCGCCAGGACCAGCCCGAGGGGCCGATCGACCGAATCAGCTCGGCGTCGGGTCCAACGCCTCGTCGACCGGGCCCGCGTTCGAGCGGTCGAGGTCGGGTTCGAGGTAGACGAGCCGGGCCTCGGGGATCGCCTCGCGCAGGCGCGCCTCCGCGTGGTCGATGGCCTCGGCGACCGTCTCGGTCGGCAGCGAGGCCGAGACCGCGATCTTCGCGGCGACCAGCAGCTCCTCGGGGCCGAGGTACTGCGTGCGCAGGTGGATGACCCGCTCGACGGGCCCGCCGACCAGCGAGCGCGTGATGGTGTGGGCCGTCGCGTCGCTGACGCCCTCGCCGATGAGCAGGCTCTTGGTCTCGACGATGAGGATCACCGCGATGACCCCGAGCAGCACCCCGATGCAGATGGTGCCGAGCGCGTCCCAGATGACGTCGCCGGTGAGCATGCTGAGCCCGACGCCGGCGAGCGCCAGGGCCAGACCGACGAGGGCGCCGAGGTCCTCGAGCAGGACCACCGGCAGCTCGGGATTGACGGAGGTCCGGATGAAGCCCCACCACGACCGGTCGCCCTTGAGCTCGCGCGACTCGTGCACCGCCGTGCGGAAGCTGTAGCTCTCGAGGGCGATCGCGACGACGAGGATGGCCACGGCGACGAACGGGTTGGTGAGGTCCTCGGAGCCCGACAGCTTGTGGATGCCCTCGTACAGGGCGAACACCGAGCCCAGCGTGAAGATCAGGAGCGCGACGACGAACGCGTAGAAGAACCGGTCCCGCCCGTAGCCGAAGGGGTGCTCGCGGTCGGCGGCGCGGGCCGCGCGCTTGCGGCCGAGCAGCAGGAGGCCCTGGTTGCTCGTGTCGGCCACCGAGTGCACGCCCTCGGCCAGCATCGAGGACGAGCCGGTGATGAAGAACCCGATGAACTTGGCCACCGCGATCCCGGCGTTGGCCAGCAGCGCGGCGATGATCGCCTTGCCGCCTCCGGATGCGGACACGAGCGGCCTCCCGGGGTCGGTGACGCGGTGCTGGGTGAATGTAGCGGCCGTCAGGTCCGGAGATGGTCGAGGCCGTCGGCGGCGAGGAAGGCGAGAGCCGGGCGCTCCTCGGCGGCGACGGTCACCGCGCCGTCGCAGGCCGGGATCCACAGAGCCTCGCCGCGGGCGGCGACCCGCTCCTGGCCCCGTTCGGAGCGCACCCGCACCGCGCCGTCGACGGTGACCAGGATGCGGGGCCCGCCGGCCGGGACGGGCCGATCCGCCCGGTCGGGTCCGTCCGCGCCGAAGGCGCAGCGGGTCAGGCTGAAGTACTCCGACGGCGCGAACGTCGTCATCGGGCCGGTCCCCTCACCGGCCACGAGCGTGGCGGGCCCGCAGTGGAAGTCGAGCACGCGCAGCAGCTCGGGGACGTCGACGTGCTTGGGGGTCAGTCCGCAGCGCAGCACGTTGTCGGAGTTGGCCATCAGCTCGACCCCGCAGCCCGCGAGGTAGGAGTGCGGCGAGCCCGCGGGCTGGTAGAGGCACTCCCCCGGTGCCAGGACGAGCCGGTTGAGCAGCAGGGCGGCCAGCACCCCGGCATCGCCCGGGTAGCGCTCGCCCAGGTCGAGGACGGTGCGTGCCTCGGCGGCGAACTCCCCACGGGCGCGCACGTGGGCCACGCAGCCCTCGAGCACCGCGGGCACCAGCTCGTCCACCGCGCGCTGCGGGAGCGTGATCCAGGTCGTGAACACCGCCCGGAGGCCGTCGGCGTCGGGCTGGGCGGCGAGCAGTTCGGTGTGGTGGCTCAGGGCGGGCACGTCGAGGGCCCGGAGCAGCCGCACGGTGGTGGCGGCGTCCCGGAATCCGGCGAGCGCGTGGAACTCGGTGAGGGCGCAGAGCACCTCGGGCTTGGGCAGCGGGTCGGGGTAGTTGCGGTCGGGGGCCGTGCGCGGGATGCCGGCCGCCTCCTCGCGGGCGTACCCGGCCTCGGCCTGCGCGGCCGAGGGGTGGGCCTGCAGGCTCAGGGGCTCCTCGGCGGCGAGCACCTTGAGCAGGAACGGCAGCCGGTCCGCCCAGTGGGTGCGGCGCGCCGGGCCGAACGTGCCGGCCGGGTCCGCGGCCAGGACGTCGATCAGCGACGGCGGCAGGGGCGCCCGCTCGGCCAGCACGGACGACTCGACGTGGTGCGCGCCCAGCCAGAGCTCGGCCTGTGGGTGCGGCGAGGGGACGACCCCGCCGAGCAGCTCGGCCAGGTGCGTCCGGGACCCCCACGCGTACGTGCGCACGGTGCCCCTCAGGAGCTCCACGGGTCGTCGCCTCTCCTCGTCGGCCGCCCGCGCGAACGCGGACGTCCTCCTCGTGTCGTTCTTCTTCTCGGCGCCGGTGCCGCGACCGGTCCTGGCGTCCCGGCGATCAGCCGGTGTGCACCCCGGGGGCCCGGGCACCGATCGCCAGGCCGAGGTAGACGGCGGTGAAATCGAGACGCGTGGCGAGGACGGCGGCGCGCAGTGCGTCGGGCACCGGGCCCTCCCCCGCGAGATCCACGTCGTCGATCTCGAGGACGTCCGCGCCCGGGTGGCGGGCGGCGACGTCGGCGGTGTGCCGGCGCACGGCGAGATCCTCGCGCACGGCCAGCAGGATCAGTCGCGGCGGTTCGCCCGCCGGGACGGGGTCGTCGAACGGATCGGTGAAGATCGACTCTTCGCTGTGGGCGGTCTGCAGCCGGGTCCGCATCGCGGGCTGGCCGGAGGCGCCCGCGGTGGTGGTCCCCTGCGCGACGACGCCGGCGTGCACGGCCAGCACCGAGGCGCCGTAGGCGGCGACCGCGCCCGCCGCGGCGTCGGCGCCCCACAGCAGCGGCGTGTGCTCGGCGAGGCGCAGCGCCAGGGTCTTGGCCGGGTTGACGAAGGTCTCGCCGCGCGGCCCGTCGCGATCGGCCTCGGCGTCCAGGCGGTCGGCGAGGACGTCGCCGTCGACCGCGAGCAGATCCAGCGCCGCGGCCACGGCGAACCCGGTGGCGAGCACGGTGGCCGTGTCGAGGGCGTCGACGTCGGACGGCGGCGGCGCGAGCGTGAGCCGGGGTACCACGAGGAGCGCGCGCCCGGCGCCGGCCGCCGGGACCGGGCCCTCGGCGGGGCCGGTGAGCACCACGTGGGCACCGCGCCGGGCGGCGCGGTCGACCGAGGCGGCGAGCTCGGCGTCGGCCGGGTCGGCGTCGCGGCCACGGTGCACGGCGACGACGACGTCGAGCGGCCCGAGCCACGCCGGCGCGGACTCGGCGACGACGATCGGCACGGGGCTGGTGGGGGTCAGGAGGGCGGCCAGGATGCGGGTGGCCGCCTCGCCGGCACCGGGGCGCGCGAGTAGCACGAGCGCGCGCGGGCGCAGGCCCTCGAGGTCGGCCGGGACGCCGGCGTCACGCGCCGCCGCCCACGTCGCGCGCACCTGGGCGCCCGCCGTCGCGACGGCGTGCAGGGTGCCCTCGCGGTCGGCGGCCAGCAGGCGCGGCTCGTCGGCGAGCAGGGAGTCGTCGAGCACCGCACTCACCCCTGCGCGGCCGGTGCCGGGCCCCCGCTCGCCTCGCTCAACAGCAGCACCGGGATGCCGTCGGTGACCGGGTAGCGGCGGTCGCAGACCGTGCACGTCAAGGCGGAGGCGGCGGGGTCGTCCGGGGTGCCCGGGCGCAGGGCGCCGTGGTCGGGGGCCGGGCAGGCCAGGATCTCGAGCAGGTCGTCGTCCAGACCGAGCGGCATGTCGCGTCTCCTGTCGTCCTGATGTCCGGGGTCGTACACCCGCCGGGCGGGCCGTGTCACCCGCGCACGAGCGCGAGCACCTCGTCCCGCAGCGCGGCCACGGCGTCGTCGTCGGCGGCCTCGACGTTCAACCGCAGCAGGGGTTCGGTGTTGGAGGGCCGCAGGTTGAACCACGCCCCGTCGGGGAGCGTGACGGTGAGACCGTCCAGGGTGTCGGTCGTGACGCCGTCGCGGTCGCCGAACGCCTGCTCGACCTCGGCCATCGCCGCGAGCGGGGCGGGGACCGTGGAGTTGATCTCGCCGGAGGCCGAGTAGCGGGAGTACCGCGCCATGAGCTCGGACAGCGGGCGGTCCTGCTCGCCGAGCGCGGCGAGGACGTGCAGCGCCGCGAGCATCCCCGAGTCGGCGCGGAAGAAGTCGCGGAAGTAGTAGTGCGCCGAGTGCTCGCCCCCGAACACCGCGCCCGTCTCGGCCATCGTCGCCTTGATGAACGAGTGCCCTACGCGGGTGCGCACCGGCGTCCCGCCGGCCTCGGTGACGATCTCGGGGACGGCGCGCGAGGTGATCAGGTTGTGGATGATCGCCGAGCCCGGGTGCTTCGCCAGCTCGCGGGTGGCGACGAGCGCCGTGATGGCGCTGGGGCTGACCGCGTCGCCGTTCTCGTCGACGAGGAACACGCGGTCGGCGTCACCGTCGAACGCCAGGCCGGCGTCGACGCGGGAGAGGGTGTTCACCTTGCGCTGCAGGTCGACCAGGTTGTCGGGGTCGAGCGGGTTGGCCTCGTGGTTGGGGAAGGTGCCGTCGAGCTCGAAGTACAGCGGCTCGACCTCGACGGGCAGCGGGTCGAACACCGCGGGCGCCGTGAGGCCGGCCATGCCGTTGCCGGCGTCGACGACCAGGCTCAGGTGGCGGAGACCGTCGAGGTCGACCAGCGAGTGCAGGAAGGCGGCGTAGTCGTCGAGCATCTCCCGCGTGCTCACGGTGCCGGGGGAGATCGTGCCGGAGGGATCGTCCCCGACGATCGCCCCGGGACCGTGGTCGAGCAGGGCCGCGATCTCGTCCAGGCCGGTCTCCTGACCGACCGGGGACGCGCCGGCCCGGCAGAGCTTGATGCCGTTGTAGGCCGCCGGGTTGTGGCTGGCCGTGAACATCGCGCCGGGCGCGCCGAGCGTGCCGGAGGCGTAGTAGAGCATGTCGGTGCTGGCCAGACCGATGTCGACGACGTCGACACCGAGCGCGGTGACACCCTCGGCGAACGCCGCCGCCAGCTCGGGCGAGGAGTCGCGCATGTCGTGCCCGACGACCACGCCGGCGGCCCGGACCCCGCCGCCGGACCCCTCGCCGCGGGCGTCCTCGTCGAGCAGCACGCGGGCGAAGGCGGCGCCGACGTCGCGCACGAACGTCGCGTCGAGCTGCGAGCCCACCAGGCCGCGGATGTCGTAGGCCTTGACGACCTGGTCGATCACGCGCGCACGGGCGTCGATCGAGCTGTCGGCCGCCGGGTCGGCGGACTGCACGCTGGCCACGACGTCAGCCTATCGGCCGCGACCGACACGCTGCGCCCACCGGCCGGTCCCGTCCTCCGATCGGTCGGTGGACGGCGGCTGGGCCGGACGGCTCAGGGGGCGGACGGGTCGGGCAGCACCCGGAGGTGGCCGCGCCGGCCGGTGCCGGCGTTCGGGTACGGGGCCCCGGCCGCGGGAGCGCCGAGGCCGGCGGTGACCCGCGGTCCGGGCTCGAGCGGGCGGTCCATCCGGCCGGCCTCGCGCACGGCCTCCGCCAGGGCGGTGAGGTCGTCGGCCGACGGCTCCGAGGGGTACTCGCCCTCGTAGCGCACGACCTCCCAGCCGCGCGGCGCCGTGAGGCGCACCGCGTGGCGTTCGCACAGGTCGTAGGAGTGCGGCTCCGCACTCGTGGCCAGGGGCCCGACCACCGCGGTCGAGTCCGAGTAGACATAGGTCAGGGTGGCCACGGCCGCATGACCACACCCGGTCCGTGAGCACTTCCGCACTCCTCGCACATCGCGCACAGTAGCTCCCCCGGACGCCGCCACCGTGCAGGCGCGCGGGGCGTCGCGGTGCTCCGTCCGGGCGGTGCTGCGGGTGTCGCCGCCCCCGGCGCGCCGGAGGCGGACCGGCGACGTCGCGGTGGCCGCGTAGGCTCCGGCCTCGTGACGAGGAGCGCGACCCGGTCCGGGCCGAACCCGAGCCCGGCGCCCCGCCGCCGGCGCCGCGACCGTCGCGGCCGGGGCATGCGTGCCCCCCTCTACCCGTCGGGCTCGCCGGCCGCGCGCACGCGCGCCGAACGCTTCGACGCGCTGGTCCTCGAGGCGCTCGAGCCCATCGAGGAGCGCTGGAGCGCCGAGCTCGCCGACCTCGACGTCGCCGTCGACGACGTCCCCGAGGTCCCCGCAGGACCCGGCCGCCCGATGGCCGACGACGACGCGGTCGTCGGCGACGGCGACATCCCCCTCGCCCGCCTCGTCCCGGCCGGCATCGACCGCCGCGGCGCCACCACCCGCGCGCGCGTCGTCCTCTACCGCCGCCCCCTCGAGGCCCGCGCCCTGGACGGCGAGGACCTCGCCGACCTCCTGCACGACGTGCTCGTCGAGCAGATCGCCGGCTACCTCGGCGTCGAGCCCGACACCATCGCCGGGGACGACTGACCCCGAGCGATTGACGAGCTCTCCGCGCCGGGGACCGGCACGTGGTGCGACGCAGGAGCACCACGGGTCGCGTCGCCTTGGCGCGATTGACTAGAAGCCGTGGTGGACGGCTTCGACGTTGTGGCCGTCGGGGTCGCGCAGGAAGACGCCGTAGTAGCCGGGGTGGTACTCGGGGAACTCGCGCGGCGCGTGCAGCACCTCCGCCCCGGCCTCCTGGGCGGCGGTGTGCACCGCGTCGACGCTCGCCCGGTCCGGCGCCGCGAACGCGATGTGCAGCTCGCGGTCGACCGCCTCGCCGCTGGTGATCCAGAACTGCGGGGGTCCGCCCGCCGCGAGCCCGACGACGTGGCCGCCCTGACCGTTGGGGAACCGCACCGCCTCGACCATCCCGAGTGGCGCGAAGACGGACGTGTAGAAGGCGACCGATCTGTCGACGTCGCCGCAGGGGAATCCCAGGTGATCCAACATGCCCCGGACCGTAGTGCCGCCCCCCGACACGCGGCCTCGCGTAAGCCGTGCACGGCGACTGGGCGAGTCCTCCGCGCGCGGATCGAGCGGGCGGATTTCCTGACGCCCAGTGTCAGCGTGGACCCCACGCTGACACATCGCGGCTCCTAGTCCAGCCGCGTGCGGGAGGGCAGGGCGGAGATCGCGGTGAAGAGCACCAGTGCGAGCTGGAGCAGGAGCAGGAGGATGCGCACGGTCTCGTCGCGCTCGACGACGACGGGGCCGCCGGCGGCGGGGACGGGGACGCCGACGAGGTGTCCCCAGGCGGGGACGACGTCGACGGGGGCACCGCCGACGGTCGCGGTCCAGCCGGACTCGAGCTCGGCGGCGACGACCAGCAGTCGGCGGTCGGCGCCGGGCGAGACGCGGACCCCGACGGTGGGCAGCCGGGCGGGGACGGGGGTCAGGCCGGCCGGTCGGCGGGGGGCGGCGCGGCCGTCGGTGGCGTCGTCGGAGATCGGCGGCTCGAGCAGGACGGCGCCGGCCACCGGGAGGGCGATGCGGGCGGTCGGGCGGCCGTCGGAGACGGGCGGGGCGTCGAGGAGCAGCGGGCCCGCGGCGCCGCGGACGGCGCGGGCGGTGCGGTCGTCGGGCAGCACGACGATCCCGGTCCCCGCGGTGGCGAGCTCGGCGACGCCGGCCTGGACGGTGGCCGGGTCGCCGGAGAGCAGCGCGCGGACGTCGCGCTGCAAGCGTGCCGGGGCCGCGCCGACGGGGGCGAGGTCGTCGTCGCCGTAGCGCGGCAGCTCGGGGCCGGAGCGGCGGGTGGTGTCGGCGTCGTCGGTGACGACGGCGACCACCGCGCCGGAGCCCGCGATCTGGGCGGCCAGCGGCGCGGCGAGGGCCGGGGCGGGCGAGTCGGAGAGCGGACCCGCGCCCCCACGGACGACGGTGAACACGGCGAGGGCGACCACGGCCACCGACAGGACCGGGACGGCGACCCCGCGGGCGCGCCGGGCCCGGTCGTCGGGGGCGGGGCGGGGGCGCAGGCGCCGCCCGAGCCCGGCGGTGGCCGTGCCGAGGCGCTCGGCGGCGGCGGAGACGCGCCCGGTGAGCCCGGCGCCGCCGAGGTCGAGCTCGGAGTCACCACGCCGTGCCGGGGCGCGCGCGGGCCGGTCGCGGCGGCCGAGCAGGCGACCCAACGACTCGCCGCGCGAGGCGGCGACCTGGGCGAGCAGGCTCCACAGCGCCCCGCAGGCGGCGAGCGCGAGAGCGGGGCCGGTCCAGCCCGGCCGCGGGTCGCCGCCGGCGAGCGGCGGGAGCGCGAAGGAGCCGACCAGGCCGGCGGCGACGACGCCGAGCAGCAGCAGGGCGAGGCCGGGGACCGCCGCGCGGCGGGGCGCGACCAGCGCCGCGCCGACCGCGAGGACGACGAGCACGAGGCCCGCCCACGGGACCGTCCCCGCGCCGCCCGGGTCGAGCGCGAGGACGGAGAAGGCGTCGACGAACTGCTCGGGCACCGGGGACCCGGTCCCGTGCAGGAGGACCTCCGGGGCCGCGAGCAGCACCGTCGGCCACGGCAGCACGAGGAGCACGGGCAGCACGATGACCACCGCGAGGGCGGTCGCGCGGCGGCGGGCGGCGCCCGGGGGGGCGGGCACGAGCACGAACCCGACGACCACCACGACGAGCACGAGGGCGTGCACGAGCGGGGCGAAGGCGCTGACCACCCCGAGTGCCAGGGCGGTGCCGGCGGCGGTCGACCACCACGACCCACGCCGGCCCTCGGGACGCACGCCGCGCAGCACGGCCACGACCCCGGCGAGCACCACGGGCAGCAGGACCGCGGCGACGACACCGTCGAGGCGTCCCTGCGCGACGGCGCCACCGGTGATGCCGATCAGGGCGTACGCGGCGGCCCCGAGCGCGCGGACCAGCCGCCCGACCCGGACCTCGCGGGTGCCGAGGTAGGCCGACAGGCCGGCGAGCGGCAGGGCGGCGAGCAGCAGCAGCGACACCGCGGCCGGTGGCCCGCCGATCGGCACCGCCGGGCCGCCCAGCACCCCCACGACGCCGAGCGCGGCGGGCGCCGGCGCGCCGGTGCCTCCCGCGACCGGGTGCCACGCGGCGATGTAGGACGACCAGAGCTCGCGCAGCCCCGGGACCTCCGCGATCCGCCCACCGGCCAGGGAGAAGCCCAGGCGGGCCCGGTTCGTGATCAGCGAGACCAGCGTCAGACCCAGGACCAGCAGCAACGGCGGGGCGAGGAGCAGCTCGCGGGCCACGCGGCCGGGGGTGACCGGGACGACGACCAGCTGCTCGGGCGCCGGGCGCGCGCCGACGTCGGGCCTGGCCGGGACGTCGGGCCGGGCGGCGGTCGCGACCGAGCCCCCGTCATCGGGTCCCGGACCGGCGAGGGCCACCGCCACCGACTCGCCGGGGCGGCGCAGGCCCGCGGTGCGCCGGGTGCTGCGGCGCAGGCCCGCACCGGCCGGCAGCGCGGCGGGTCCGACCGGGACCCGGCGCCCGCTCTCGTCCGCGCCCCCCTCGTCGCCGCCGCGGCCGCCGCGCTGGGCCCAGTCGGGCAGGCGCCCGAGGTCGAGCTCGTCGCGCAGGCGCCCTCGCACGACCGAGGTGAACCCCCCGCGCACGGCGTTGCGCAGTCGGGTGGTGCGGCTGGTGAGCAGCCCGCGCAGTTCGCGCGGCAGCGCGGTGCCCGCGGTGCTGCGCCGGGAGCGGGCGTCGGCCAGGTCGGCGATCCCGGGGCCCGAGCCGAGCACCCGGACCAGGCCCGCGAGCTCGGCGCCCGCGGCGCGGCCGCGGCGCAGGAGCAGCAGGCCCAGGGCACGGAGGACGGCGAGCACCGGGAGGCGCGCCAGTCCCCAGGCCATCGCCGGGGTCGAGCAGTTGGCCAGGAAGGTGCGCACGCCGTGGGCGCGGTCGGTGGCCCGGAAGCGGGGGTCGACGCCGGCGGCGTCCAGGGGCCGGACACGGGTGGCGAGGGCGCGGGCGTGCCGCAGGCGCGCCGACGGGGCGCAGAGCACCAGCCCACCGGCACGGTTGACCCGCCAGCCGAAGTCGACGTCCTCGCGGAGCAGGCCCAGGGCGGTGTCGTAGCCGCCGAGGGTGTCCCACTCGCGGCGCCGGATGAGCGAGCCCGCCGACCCGACGGCGAGGACCTCGGAGTTGGTGGCGAACTGGCCGAGGTCGAGCTCGTCGGCACCGATACCGGTCTGGCGCGAGCCCGAGGAGTCGATGGACACCCCCGCCTCGACCACGAGGCGGGGGTCGTCCCAGTCCAGGCACAGCGGCCCGAGGACGGCGGCGGACGGGGACGCGTCGGCGACCGAGAGCAGGACGTCGAGGCAGTCGGGAGCGGGCGCCGCGTCGTCGTGCAGCACCCACAGCCAGTCGCCGGAACCCCTATCGGCGTGCTCCCCCGGCCCGGCCGCTCTTCCCCACCGCCGGTCGGCGTCGTCGACCGCGGTGTGCACGGCCTCGGCGAAGCCGGTGTCGCGCGGCATGCGCAGCACGACGTCGACCTGGTTGCTGGCGGCGAGCAGCGAGGACGTGGCGTCGACGGACCCGGTGTCGACCGCGACCACCCAGCGCGGACGGCGCCGGAGGGCGGCCAGCGCCTCCAGGGTCTCGGGCAGCCAGGCCTCGCCGTCGTGGCAGACCAGCACCGCGAGCACGGGAGCTGCCGGCACGCGCACGCCGTCCCTCCCCCTCGGATCCACTCGCTCGCGGGCGACGGCGCCCACGGCGTCGGAGTCCCGGTCGAGCGGCGAGCCTAGTGCCCGCTCCCGACGGCCCTCACAGGCGGAGAGGTCAGACCACCCGCCGCTTCAACCGGCGACGCTCGCGCTCCGAGAGTCCACCCCAGATGCCGAACCGCTCGTCGTGTCCCAGGGCGTACTCCAGGCACTCCGACCGGACGTCGCAGCTGTTGCAGATTCTGCTTGGCCTCCCGCGTCGAGCCGCCCTTCTCGGGGAAGAACGCCTCCGGGTCGGTCTGTGCGCAGAGTGCGCGTTCCTGCCATTCCTGCTCGTCCTCGCCGGCCACCGCCGCCAGCTCCGACAGGACGTCGCGCAGCCCTCCGCCGCTACCCAGCACCACCGACCCGCTCTCCGCACCGTTCACGACGGCCTCCCTCGCCTCCGACTCCCCGTCGCCCCCTGCCGAGACGCGCGAGGCGTCGGCCCCGCACCGACGTGTCATCGCGTAGGAATTACACCCGTGTCGTTCCATCCGGGTCAAGCCGGGAGCCCCGTGTGGCCGCATGTCGCGACCGACGGTCGTCACGTGCGGTGAGCGTCATGCGCTGTCCGTGCACGAGCGCCCAACGGAGAGTCGGGGACACTGGTCGAGTGACCCGCCGTCCACGCGCCCTGACGAGATCTCCGGTCAGCCCCATCTTCCTCGTCCTCGTGGCCCTCGCGATCGGGGGTGGGGCGCTGACGCTGCTGCCCGCCCAGGGCGCCGTCATCGGGGGCACCGTGCTGCTGGTGCTCGCGGGGTGGGCGGTGTCGCTGTGCCTGCACGAGTTCTCGCACGCGCTGACCGCCGACCGCTGCGGCGACCACTCGGTGCGCGCCATGGGCTACCTGACACTCGACATCCGGCGCTACGCCAACATCGGGCTCACCCTGGTGCTGCCGCTGCTCTTCCTGGTCATCGGCGGCATCCCGTTGCCGGGCGGCGCGGTGTGGATCCAGCGCGGGTCGCTGCGCTCCCGCCCGGCGATCAGCGCCGTGTCGGTCGCCGGACCGCTGGCCAACCTGGTGCTGGCCGCCGCGATCGGGATCGCGGTCGCTCTCACCGCGCCGCCGCTCCCGCTCGCCGCCGCGCTGTCGTTCCTCGGCATCATCCAGGTCCTGACGTTCCTGCTGAACCTCGTGCCGGTGCCCGGGCTCGACGGCTACGGCGTGATCGACCCCTACCTGCCCCGCTCCACCCGCGCGACGGCGGCGCGCATCGCGCCGTACGCGCCGTTCGTCATCATCCTGCTGCTGTTCCTGGTGCCCGGGGTGTCGTCGGCGCTGTTCTCCCTCGCCGAGACCGTCTACACGCTCGCCGGCGGCGACGGGACCCTCGCGCGGGTGGGCAACGTGCAGTTCGCGCGGCTGCTGGGGTGACCCGGGCCCGGTGCCGCACGCCACCGGGGGCGGGGAGCACGATCGCGGGGTCCCCGGGACGAGAGGAGTGTCGGTGAAGATCACCGTTCTTGTCGGGGGTGTCGGTGGCGCCCGGTTCCTGCAGGGTGTCAAGGCGGCGACCGGGCCGGACGACGAGATCCGGGCCGTGGTGAACGTCGGCGACGACATCTGGATGCACGGCCTGCGCGTCTGCCCCGACCTCGACACCTGCATGTACACGCTCGGCGAGGGCATCGATCCCGAGCGCGGGTGGGGCCGGGCCAAGGAGACGTGGTCGGTGGGCGAGGAGCTCGCGGCCTACGGTGCCGACCCGAGCTGGTTCGCCCTCGGCGACCGCGACGTCGCCACCCACCTCGTGCGCACCCGGATGCTGCGCGCCGGCTACCCGCTCTCCCAGGTCACCACGGCCCTGTGCCGGCGCTGGTCCCCCGGGGTGGCGCTGATCCCGGCCAGCGACGACCGCATCGAGACCCACGTGGTCGTCGACGACCCGGACAGCGCCGACGTCCCACCCACCCGGCGGGCGATCCACTTCCAGGAATGGTGGGTCCGCCACCACGCCGCGCTGCCGGCGCACGGCTTCGCCTCGGTCGGGCGCGACCAGGCCGCCGCCTGCCCCGACGCCCTCGCCGCGATCGCCGACGCCGACGTCGTGCTCGTCGCCCCGTCGAACCCCGTGGTCAGCATCGGCACCGTCGTCGACGTCCCCGGCCTGCGCGCCGCGCTCGCCGCCGCGCCAGGGAGGATCGTCGGCGTCTCCCCCATCGTCGGCGGGCGCGCGGTGCGCGGGATGGCCGATGCGTGCCTCGACGCGATCGGCGTGCCGGTCAGCGCCGAGGGCGTCGGACGCCACTACGGCGCACGCGCCACCGGCGGGCTCCTCGACGGCTGGCTGGTGGCGCCGGACGACCTCGCCGAGGTGTCGGGGGTCGAGGTCCGCGCCGTCCCGTTGATCATGACCGACCCCGACACCACCGCCCGGATGGTCCACGCGGCGTTCGACCTCGCCGGTGTGCGGGCCGGTGGCTGAGCCGGTGGGTGCGTCCCCCGCGGGAGATGCAGCGCGACAGGGCTCGATCCGGGTGGCCGATCACGCCACCCACGGGCTGTCGCTGTGGGGCGTGGCCGGGCTCCCGGAGTTCCGCCCCGGCGACGACCTGGCCGCCGCGCTCGCCGAGGCCGTGTCGCCTCCCCACCCGCCCCTCGCCGACGGCGACGTCGTGGTGGTGACGTCGAAGGTCCTCTCCAAGGTCGAGGGCCGTCTGGTGTCGGTGCCCGCCGAGCCGGAGGCCCGCGACACCGCCCGGCGCGCGCTGATCGACGCGGAGACCGTCCGTCTGCTGGCCACCAAGGGCCGCACCAAGATCGTCGCCAACCGGCTCGGCATCGTGCAGGCCGCCGCCGGGATCGACGCGTCCAACGTCGCCGGCGACGAGGTCGCGCTGCTGCCCGAGGATCCCGACGGCTCGGCGCGCGCGCTGCGGGCGGCGCTGGGCACGACGCTCGGCGTGGACGTGGCCGTCGTCGTGACCGACACGATGGGCCGCTGCTGGCGGGACGGCCAGACCGACGCCGCCATCGGGGCCGCCGGCCTCGAGGTGATCCACGCCTACGGCGGCGCGGTCGACGCGCAGGGCAACGAGCTCGTGGTGACCGAGGTGGCGGTGGCCGACGAGATCGCCGCCGCCGCCGACCTGGTCAAGGGCAAGCTCGGCGGCGTGCCGGTGGCCGTCGTCCGCGGACTCCCCGGGGCGCTGCTCGGCGACGGGTTCCCCGGCGCGGGGTCCCTCGTCCGCGCGCTCGACGAGGACCTGTTCTGGCTCGGCACCTCCGAGGCCCTGGCGCAGGGACGTCGGGAGGCCGTCCCGGCGCGGCGGTCGGTGCGCGCCTTCGCGGACAGGCCGGTGGACGCGGACGCCGTGCGCCGCGCGGTGGCCGCCGGCCTCACCGCACCGGCCCCGCACCACACCCGCCCGGTGCGCTTCCTGTGGCTGCGCACGCCCGCGGAGCGCACCCGGCTGCTCGACGCGATGGCCGACGCCTGGCGCGCCGACCTGCGTGGCGACGGGTTCGCCCCGGAGGCGGTCGACCGCCGGGTCGCCCGCGGCGACCTGCTGCGCAGCGCGCCCGAGGTCGTGCTGCCCTTCCTCGTCACCGACGGCGCGCACGACTACCCCGACGCCCGCCGCGCGGCCGCCGAGCACACCATGTTCACCGTGGCGGGGGGCGCGGCGGTCCAGGGCCTGCTCGTCGCACTGGCCGCCGAGGGCCTGGGGTCGTGCTGGATTTCCTCGACGATCTTCGCCGCCGACGTCGTCCGCGACGTCCTCGACCTGCCGGCGAGCTGGGAACCGCTGGGTGCCGTCGCGATCGGTCAGCCGGCCACGGTGCCGCCGGCCCGCGGCGACCTCGTCGTCGACGACCGGCTGGTGGAGCGATGACCGTCCACGCCGACGCCGTCGCCGTGCTCGAGGGCTGGACCGCGCCCGACCCCGGCCAGGACGCCCTGCGCCACGCCCTGCTCGCCTACCTCGCCGCCCGGCCGGACGCGTGTGCGCGCTCCTGCGCGGCCGGGCACCTGACGGCGTCGGCGCTGGTCGTGGACGCCGCGGGCGGGCACGCCCTGCTGACCCTGCACCCCCGGGTCGGGCGCTGGGTCCAGCTCGGCGGGCACATCGAGGCCGACGACCCGACCCTGCGCGACGCCGCCCTCCGGGAGGCGACCGAGGAGTCGGGCATCGAGGGGCTCACGATCTCGGGAGCCCCGGTGCACATCGACGTCCATCCGGTGACCTGCTCGCTGGGCGTGCCGACCCGCCACCTCGACGTCCGCTACCTCGTCCGCGCGCCCGCGGGCGCCGTCGCGGTGCGCAGCGACGAGTCCGTGGACCTGCGGTGGTGGCCCCTCGCCGACCTCCCCGACGACGTGGCCTTCGGCCGCGCGGTGCTGTCAGGGCGTCCGATGGCCAGGGAGTCCGTGGAGTCACCCAGAAGATCGACATCGACCACACGGGCTCCCTGATCACCACCAGACGAATCGGAGAGGCCAGAGGATGGGCGGGCCCGGCGGTCCTAGTACGAGCGGTAGTCCTTCGGCGAGAAGCGCGGCCCGAACCGGGGACGGCGGAAGCCCGACGCCTCGATGTAGCGCACGGCGCGCTGGCGCTGCGGGGCGTAGCAGGCGAGGACCTCGAGCATCCCGTCGTCGTCGAGCTTGTGCCCGACCAGTGCCCAACCGACGGTCGACGGGATGTGGAAGTCGCCGACGCTGACGGCGTCCGGGTCGCCCCACGCGCGCTGGGCGACCTCGGCGGCGGTCCAGACGCCGACCCCCGGAACCTTGCGGAGCAGCGCCCGCCCGGCCTCGCCGCGCAGTTCGGCGGCCTTCTCCAGCCGGTGGGCGACGGTCGCGCTCCCGAGGATCGCCCGGCGCCGCGCGGAGTCGACGCCGGCGCGGTGCCACTCCCAGTCGGGGATCGCACGGGTCTGCCGCGGCGTCGGCGGGAGCTTCATGCCGGCCGGGGCGGGACCGGGCGGGTCGTCGCCGAAGCGCCGGCAGAGCTCGCGCCAGGAGCGGCGGGCCTCCACGCCGGTGACCTTCTGCTCGAGGATCGCCGGGAACAGCTGGTCCCAGACCGCGCGGGTCGCGCCGAGGCGCAGCCCCGGCATGCGGCGGCGGGTGTCGGCGACGAGCGGGTGGTGGCCGACGAAGCCGGAGTCGTCGTCCTCGGCGCCGAGCAGCGCGGGCACGCCGTCGACCGCCCACGCCGCTCCCGGGCCCCACGCCCGGGCGTGCACCTCGCCGTCGTGGCGGGTCAGAGCCAGCGTCGCGGGGCCGTCGGGCGTGTGCCCGGTGCGCCAGAGGACGCCGGCCTCGTCGGTCCGCGACGTCGGGTCACCCCGTCCGCGACGCAGCGGGGCGAGCAGGGCCTTGAGGTCGAGGACGTAGTCGGGCCGCCACCGCCGTTCGGCGGCGATGATCGAGGTTCCCGACTCAGGCACCCCCCGAGAATCGCAAACCGCCGTCCGGGATGACGAGGCCGGGCCAGATCCGGACCCCGCCCAGCAGCTCGCACGAGGCACCGATGGTGGCGCCGTCGCCGACGACGGCGTCGCGGACCACGGTCTCGTCGCCGATCGACGCGCCCGGCCCGATCACCGAGCGCTCGATGACCGCGCCGTGCCCGACGGATGCCCCGTCCATGATCACCGAACCGGACACGCGGCTGCCCTCGCCGATGCGGGCGTCCGCGCCGACCGTGGTCCCGTCGGTGAGCGACGCCGACCCGGCGACCTCGGCGCCGGGCAGCAGCAGCGCGGTGCCCGTCGGACCGGGCAGCGCCGCGGTCGGCGCGGCGCCCTGGACCAGGTCGGCGCTGCCGCGGACGTACGACGCCGGGGTGCCGAGGTCGAGCCAGTAGGACGACTCGACGTGGCCCTGCAGGCGCGCCCCGTCGTCCAGCAGACCGGGGAAGGTCTCGCGCTCCACCGAGACCGGGCGGCCGGGCGGGATCCGGTCGATGACGTCGCGGCGGAAGACGTAGCAGCCCGCGTTGACCTGGTCGGTGGGCGGCGACGGCGTCTTCTCCAGGAAGGCCTGGACCCGCCCGTCGTCGTCGGTCGGTACGCAGCCGAAGGCCGTCGGGTCGGGGACGCGGACGAGGTGCAGGGTCGCCTCGGCCCCCGACGCCCGGTGGTCGCCGACCACGGCGCGCACGTCGACCCCCGAGAGGATGTCGCCGTTGAAGACCACGATCTCGGGGTGCTCCAGTCCCTGCGCGGCGTGCCGGATCCCGCCGCCGGTGCCGAGCGGCTCGGACTCCTCGCGGCACACGAGATCCAGCCCGAGCGCGGAGCCGTCGCCGAGGTAGGCCTCGAACACCTCGGCGCGGTAGGCGGTGCCCAGCACGACGCGGCGGATGCCCGCCGCCGCGATGCGCGAGAGCAGGTGGGCCAGGAACGGCACCCCGGCGGTGGGCAGCATCGGTTTCGGCGTGCTCACCGTCAGCGGTCGCAGGCGACTTCCCTGCCCGCCGACGAGGACGATCGCCGCCGTCCGGTCCGGATCGATCGGCACGCCCACCCCGGCCCCCCCGTCGTTCGTCACCGGTACGCAACCCCCCTGATCGCTGACGAGACGTGACCGCGAGCGATAGTGTGGACCGTCCCCGGCTCCGCGCCGGCACGGACCCGCCGTCGGGGGCGGGCAGGAGGGTCGTGGTGGCGTCGAACGCGTGGGAGCGTGCCCAGGAGGCCATCACGCGCGCCTCGGAACGGGACGCGTCGGTGATCACCCCGGACACGGCCGTCTCCCCCTTCGACGCGTCGGCGACCGCGGTCATCCCTCATGCCCAGGCCGCGCGCCGTAGCAGCCCGCCGGACCCGGACGTCACCCAGCGCCTCCAGCGGTCGAACGGGGCCGTGAACGGCCACCGGGGCACCCCGCCCCACGGGCAGCCCGCCGCCGGTGGGCGGCACGCGGCGCCGCACGCCACGGAGGGCGACGCCGACACGGATCCCGAGGCGCGCACCGACCGTCTCGACGCCCGCCCCACCGTCCGCACCGCGCACCCGGGCACGTCACCGTTCCCGGCGAGCCAGGCCCCGGAGCACGACGAGAGCCCGGCGGTCGCCCCCCCGCGACGCCCGTGGTGGCGGCGCCTGTTCGGCTGACACCCCTCAGGGCGCCGCGCGCACCCCCGTGCGGGCGCGGAGGCCGAGCCCGGCGCGCAGGGCGAGGCGGACCAGGGCCCAGCGGCGGCCGGGGTGGCGGTCGGCGAGGAAGCGGTAGGCGCTGCGATGGTGCTCGGCGAGCATCCGGGACGACGTCGGGGCGTCGCGCTCGGTGGCGTGACCGCCGGTGTGCACGACCTCGGCGTCGGGGACGTAGACGTTGAGCCAGCCGGCGTGCCCGAGGCGGTCGCCGAGGTCGACGTCCTCGAAGTACATGAAGAACCGCGGATCGAAGCCGTCGACGGAGTCCCAGGCCTCCCGGCGCAGCAGCACGCACGACCCCGAGAGCCACCCCGCGGTGCGCTCGGCGACCGAGCCCTCCTGGCGGTAGGAGCGCGTCCACGGGTTGGCGGGCCAGACCGCGGCGAAGAGCGCATGTCCGACGCCGCGCCCGAGCGAGGGCTGCAGCCGCGCCGACGGGTAGATCTCGCCGCCGGTGCGGATCAGGGGGCCGAGGCTCCCGGCGCGCGGCCAGCGCCCCGCCGCCGCGAGCAGCGCGTCGATCGCCCCCGGGCCGAAGGCGATGTCGGGGTTGGCGACGAGCACCCACCCCACGTCGACGGGCAGCCCGGCGACGGCACGGTTGGCCGCCGCGCCGTAGCCGACGTTCTCCCCGATGCGCAGGAGCTCGACGCCGGAGTCCCCGGCGGCGGCCGCCTCGGGAGCGCCGTCCACCGAGCCGTTGTCGGCCAGCACGACGCGGTAGGGCCGGGTCGTCGCGGTACGCAGCGTCGTCAGGAACTCCGCGAGGGACTCACCCGGGGAGTACGTCACGGCGACGACGGCGAGAGCAGACCCGTAGGTGGGGCCGGCGTCGGGTCGGGGGTCGGGCACGGGGCGCGAGTCTGGCCCATGGCGCCCTCGCCACCGGGCGGGACCCCGGTCTCTCGCGCCGGAGATCGGTCGGTAGCGCGACGGAGGAGCGCTGACGGCCGCATCTCCTTGGCGCGGCCAGCCGAGCCTAGTCGTCGTACTGGTCTACGAGCCCGCGGTACTCGGCCTCGAGCACGTCCAGGGCGTCCTGGTCGCCGGCGTCCGCGGCCTCCTCGAACCAGGCCTGCGCCTCGTCGGCACGGCCGGTGTCGAACAGGAAGCGCCCGAGGTGGTACGCCGCGCCGGGCTCGCCGACCTCGCAGGCGACACGGAGGTGCTCCTCGGCGGTGACGAGGTCCTCGCGGCGGTCCTGCAGGAACCAGCCGTAGTAGATGTGCGCGCAGGCGCCGCCGAGCTCGGTGGCGCGCCGGTAGAGGGCGTCGGCGTCGTCCTCGCGCCCGAACGCCAGCCGGACGTCGGCGAGGGCGATCAGGGTCGAGGGCCGGGCCTCGTCGTGGAACCGTTCGGCGAGCTCGGCGGCGACCACGGGATCGGCGAGCTCCTCGAGGTGCAGGGCCACCAGGTTGAGGGGGGCGAGGTCGTCGCCGGCGCGCGCGGCACGCTCGAGGACGTACACCGCCTCCTGGGTGCGGCCTCGTCCGCGCAGGAAGACCCCGTAGTCGTTGAGCGCGCCCGGGTCCTCCGCGGCCGACCCGACCAGGAACGCCTCCTCGGCGCCGTCGTGGTCGCCCAGCGCGGCCAGCGTCTCCCCCAGCAGGCCGGCCAGCTCGCCGCGCTCGTCGGTGTGCACCATCGGGGTCAGGACGTCGACGGCCTCGCGACGCTCCCCGCGGTCGAGGTGCGCGGAGGCGAGGAGCGCGGGGGCGGAGGGTTCGCCGCTGGCCAGCGCACGGCGCAGCAGGGCCACCCGCTCCCGGTGGCGTCGCTCGAGGTCCGCGTCCTCGTCGGGTTCGCCGGCCACCAGGGCCCGCGCCCGGTCGCAGAGCGGCTCGGCGGAGGCGTGGGCCGCCGCGTCCGCGGCGGAGTGGGCCGCGGCGTCGGCCGCCGTGTGGGCGAGCGGGTCGGCGGCGCGGTCGGGGCTGTCGTCGGGGTCGGTCGCGGCACCCGGCATCGGCTCAGCGTGCCACGATCCGGGCGTCGCGCCGAGGGCCGCGCGAGGGGTCTAGAGCCGGGGTCCGACCGAGCGGTCGTCGGCCGAGGGGAGCGTGAGCGGCCAGTAGCGCCAGGCGTCCGGTCCCAGTCCGCCCGTTCGCGACGACGCCGCGGACCCCGGGAGGGGCTGCGCGGCCCGGGCCGCCGCCCGCGCGGCGCGTCGGTCGTCGGCGGCGCGGTCGAGGGAGCGGGCCATGCGGGCGCGCAGACGGTGGCGTTCGCGGCCGGCGTCGAACGCCAGCCACAGCGCGACGACCCCGAGCAATGTGAGGAGCACCGTCTCGACACCCATGACCCCTCAACGCGGCGGTGTGCGCTCGGACACGCAAGTTGGTCCGAACGGGCGATCAAGTGACGCTTTTCAGCCGCTCAAGAGATCGGGGTGGCGGGTGACGGCGGCGCTCAGCGCGGTCCGCCAGTGCGGGAGCGGCGCGCGCCCGGCCGCGCGCCAGGAGGCGTCCGAGAGCACCGAGTAGGCCGGCCGGGGCGCGGGCCGGGGGAAGTCCGCCGTGGTCGTGGGCCGGACGCGCTCGGGGTCGGCACCCAGTTCGACGAACACCGCCCTGGCGAGGCCGCACCAGGTCGTCTCGCCGCTCCCGGTGGCGTGCCGGGTGCCCGGTGCCGCGCCGGAGGCGGCGAGGTCGACCAGACCGTCGGCGAGGTCGGCCGCCCACGTCGGCGAACCGTGCTGGTCGTCGACGACGGCGAGGGTCTCGCGCTGCCGGGAGAGCCGGGCCATCGTCCGGACGAAGTTCTCCCCCGTGCCGCCGTAGACCCAGGCGGTCCGCACGATGTGGTGGGCCCCGGGCAGCGCCGCGCGCACCCGCCGCTCGCCCTCGAGCTTGGTGCGGGCGTAGACGCCCGCGGGCGCCACCGGGTCGTCGGGCTCGCGGGGGGTCGGGGAGTCGCCGGCGAAGACGTAGTCGGTGGAGACGTGGACCATCGTCGCGCCGACCTCGGCGCACGCCGCGGCGAGCAGTCCCGGGGCCACCGCGTTGGTCGCGTGCGCGGCGGCCGCGGCGTCGTCGTCGGTCTCGGCCAGGTCCACCGCGGTGTGGGCGGCCGCGTTGAGCAGGACGGCGCGGCCGTCCCCGGGACCCCGGGCCCAGGCGTCGACGGCGGCGCGCACGGCCTCGGCGTCGGCGACGTCGAGCTCGGCGCGGGTCGCGGTGACGACGACGTCGTCCGGGCGCCCGGCCAGGCGCGCGACCAGGTCGGTCCCGAGCGCTCCCCCGGCTCCGGTGACCATCCAGCGCACCGCCCGCACCTCTCTTCCCACGTCGGTCGTTCCCCGGGGTGAGCGCGACCTCGGGTCCGCGCGCCGGGGAGTCTCCCATGGGGTGTCCGGCTCCCTCGGTGGTGATCTCGCCGTGCCACGCCGGTCACGGCACGCCGCGCGACGCGCCGACGAGGCCGACGTCCGGGTGATCGGCCGTGCGGACGGCGGGTGACGTCTAGCCTTCGCAGGGAGGTCCCGGACACACCTGGGACGGGGGTACGCCCCGGGCGACGTGCACCCGGCGCACGGACCACGACGAACGAGGGGGGAGGCAGCCGGTGGAGACCGACGACTCGGAATCCCTCGATGGTCCGGCTCCGCCGCGCTCCGCGTCCGATCGCCGCGACCCGGCCCGTCGCTTCGGTCCCTCCGCCGCCCGCCGCAGTCCCGGCCTGGCCGGCGGCCCGTCCCGGGATCCCCGCGACGACCACCCTCGGGATCGCGGGGAACCCGCCCAGCAGCGCCTCCGTCGCCGCGACCTCGCCGAGCTCACCGCGGCCCCGGCCGCCCGCGAGGCGGATTTCGCGGCCCCCCGCTCCGCGACCCGACCCACCGATCGCCTGCGCCCTCCCGCGCCACCACCGGACGCGCGCCGGCGTCCGGTCGAGACCGACGCGCCGACGCGGCGCCCCGCCTCGCCCGAGCGCGAGCGTCGCGGGCGACCCCCCGTCCGTCCCGGGCCGCCCCGCCCGCCCGTCGCGCCGCCCGTGGGGTGGTCGGACCGGCCGCGGCGTTCGTGGGGGCGCGCGGTCCGACTGGGTCTGGCCGTGCTCTCGGCGCTGGTCTTCGCCCTCAGCGGCACGGCGTGGGCCGCCCTCTCGAGCAGCGTCACCACGAGCTCCGGGGCGCTGGGCGACGGTCCGGTCGGCGACGCGGCGGACGGCGCCACGGACATCCTGCTGGTCGGCGTGGACAGCCGCAGCGACGCCCAGGGCCGGCCGCTGCCTCCCGACGTCCTCCGCGAGATCGGGGCGGGCGCCGCGGACGGGGTCGTCAACACGGACACGATGATCCTGGTGCGGATCCCCAACGACGGCAGCCGCGCGGTCGCGTTCTCGATCCCCCGCGACAGCTACGTCACCATCCCGGGCGCCTTCCGCCGCGACAAGATCAATTCTGCGTACCCGGGCGCCAAGGCCGAGGAGGCGAACCGGCTCGTGGCCTCCGGGGTGACCGATCCGACGGACATCGACGTCCGGTCGTCCGAAGCAGGACGCCAGGAGCTGGTCAGCGCCGTCGGCGAGCTGACCGGCCTCACGGTCGACCACTACGCCGAGGTCAACCTCATGGGGTTCTACACGCTGACCAACGCCATCGGCGGCGTCGACGTCTGCCTCAAGAACCCCGTCGACGACGACCTCTCCGGCGCCCACTTCCCGGCGGGCCCGCGCACGGTCGCCGGCCACGACGCGCTGGCCTTCGTCCGGCAGCGCCACGGCCTGCCCCAGGGCGACCTCGAC
Source organism: uncultured Actinomycetota bacterium (assembly GCA_963785135.1). GTDB lineage: Bacteria > Actinomycetota > Actinomycetes > Mycobacteriales > Pseudonocardiaceae > Actinomycetospora. The sequence goes on along the minus strand of CAWATV010000012.1, from coordinate 401,429 downwards.
CGCATCCGGCGCCAGCAGGCGTTCCTGGCCTCCCTCTCCCGGAAGGTCCTCTCGTCGGGCACCCTGGCCGACCCGATCACGCTGACCCGCCTGCTCGACGCCGTGCGCCAGTCCGTCGTCCTCGACGGCGGCTGGGACGTGCTGCGCTTCGCCGAGCAGATGCAGGACGTCAGCGCCGGCGCCGTGGCGTTCCTGACCATCCCGACCCTGGGCACCGAGACGATCCCGGGACGCGGCGAGGTCGTGCGCGTCGACCCGTCCGCGGTCGAGAGCTTCGTCGCCGACGCCATCGGCCCGGAGAACGCGGCGCCGACCGTGGACGAGCCGCCCGCCAACACCATCGCGGTGGACGTGCGCAACGCCTCGGACACCGAGGGCGCGGCCGCGCGGGTCGTCGCCGTCCTGTCCGCGCAGGGCTACTCCCGCACCGTCGCCGCCAACTCCGACGGCCCGGCCGCCGTCTCCGAGGTCCTGTTCGGCGCCGGCGGTGACGCGGCCGCCGCCCGCGTGGCGCGCAGCCTCGCCGACCTGCCCACCCGCTTCGACCCGGCCGTCGCGCCCGGCGCGGTGCGGGTCGTCCTCGCCGCCGACTACACCGGCCCCGGCGCCGTGCCGAGCGGCGGTTCGAGCGGTGCCGGCGGCCCCCAGGGTGTCTCCGGGACCACGACCTCGGCGGGCGCTACGACCCCCGCCCCGCCGCCGCAGCCCGCGATCACCGCCGAGGGCGTCGCCTGCGTCGACTGAGTGTCGCGCCACGCCGGTCACGGCTGCGGCGGCGCGTTCCAGGGAGACTTCCCGGGTGACCGTCACCGACGCCCTGCTCGGCCCCCTGCTCGCCGGCGACGCGGCGAGCCCCCTGATCACCTTCTACGACGACGCGACCGGTGAGCGGATCGAGCTCTCCGGCGCGACGTTCGGCAACTGGGTGGCCAAGACGGCCAACTTCCTGCGCGACGAGTGCGACGTCGAGCCGGGGTCGACGGTCGCGGTGCTGCTGCCCGCGCACTGGCAGTGTGCCGCGGCGCTCTGCGCGGTGTGGGCGTGCGGGGCGCGGGTGGTCGACGGGGCGGCCGGCGCCGACGTGGCCCTCGCGACCGAGGACACCCTTGCGGCGGCCGCCGACGCGGAGCTGGTCGTCGGGTTCTCCCTGGATGCCTTCGGGCGCGGCCTGGGCCGGGCCCTGCCCGCCGGGGCGATCGACTACGCGACCGAGGTCCGGGTGCACGGTGACCACTTCGCCGCGCTCACCCCCGTCCCCGACACCGCGCCCGCCCTCGGCGACGAGGACGTGGCCGCGGTCGTGGCGGTGGCGCGCGCACGGGCCGCGGAGCTCGCGCTCACCCCGGCCGACCGGGTGCTCAGCACCGCGCCCTGGCCGCTGACGGTCTCCGGTGGGCTCGTCGACGGGTTCCTCGCGGTCCTCGCCGCCGGCGCCTCGCTGGTGCACGTCCGCCACGCCTCCGGCACCCAGCAGCACCGCGCCGAGACCGAGAAGGTGACGCGAATCCTCTAGGGACGACGACGGGGACCCGGCGAGCGCCGGATCCCCGTCGGTCGAACGTGTCGGTCAGACCGGCATGGCCGGGTTCTCCGGCTGGCCGTACGCGGCCATGGCCTGCTGCTGCTTCGGGTCCATGCCGAACCGGTTCGGCCCCCGCGTCCCCTCCAGGCACATGAAGACCAGCAGGACGATCCCACCGACGATCGGCACGAGCTGGATGAACCACCAGAAGCCCGAGCGGTCGGTGTCGTGCAGGCGGCGCACGGTCACGGCGATCGACGGGATCAGCACGGCCAGGCTGTAGATCAGGACCAGGATGCCCGGGGAGTACACGACCGCGCCGCCGGAGCTGATCAGGGTCGAGGTCTCGAGCAGGGCGTCGACCAGGCCGAGCACGATCGAGACGATCGCGTTGAACAGCACGAACATCCAGAACTCGGTCCGGCGGGCACGCCCGTCGAAGTCGGCGTACTGCTTCAGCACCTTCATGTACCACTGCATGGCGGGCCTCTTCGGGGGCGTCGGACGAGCTGTCTCGCTTGCCCGAGCAGGGTCCCGCACTACGTACCCGTAGTCACAACGAATTCACTCGAATGGGGGAGTTTCCACGGCCTTTAGTCACGTAGAAGGTGCCGTGCCATCACCATGCGTTGAATCTGGTTGGTGCCCTCGTAGATCTGAGTGATCTTGGCGTCGCGCATCATCCGCTCGGCCGGGAAGTCGGTGGTGTACCCGGCCCCGCCGAAGAGCTGGACGGCGTCGGTGGTCACCGACATCGCCGTGTCCGAGGCGAAGCACTTCGACGCCGAGGCGATGAGACCCATGTTCCCCACGCCACGCTCGGCCCGGGCCGCCGCCGCGTAGACGAGGTGGCGCGCCGCCTCGGTGTGCATGGCCATGTCGGCGAGCATGAACTGGACGCCCTGGAACTCGCTCACGGCCTTGCCGAACTGCTTGCGCTCACGCACGTAGTCCACGGCCGCGTCCAGCGCGCCCTGGGCGATGCCCACGGCCTGGGCGCCGATGGTCGGGCGCGTGTGGTCGAGGGTGGCGAAGGCCGTCTTGAGGCCGGTCCCGGGCTCGCCGATGATCCGGTCGCCGGGGATGCGGCAGTTCTCGAAGTAGATCTCGGTGGTCGGCGAACCCTTGATGCCGAGCTTGTGCTCCTTGGGGCCGACCGAGAAGCCGGGGTCGTCCTTGTGGACCACGAACGCCGAGATGCCGCTGGCGCCCTTGTCGGGGTCGGTCTTGGCCATGACCGTGTACCAGTCCGAGATGCCGCCGTTGGTGATCCAGCACTTGGTGCCGTTGAGCACCCAGCCGTCGCCGTCCGGCTGGGCACGCGTGCGCATCGAGACGGTGTCGGAGCCGGCCTCGCGCTCGGAGAGCGCGTAGCTGATCATCGACTCGCCCGACGCGATCGTGGGCAGGACCTGCTGCTTCAGCTCCTCCGAGCCGCTCAGGAGGATCGGCGTCGAGCCCAGCTTGTTCACCGCGGGGATCAGCGACGCCGACGCGTCGACGCGCGCGACCTCCTCGATGACGATGCACGCCACGATCGAGTCGGCCCCCTCGCCGCCGTACTGCTCGGGGATGTGGATCGCGTGGAAGCCGGCGGCGGTGAGCGCCGTGCGCGCCTCCTCCGGGTACCGGGCGTTCAGGTCGACGTCCGCCGCGTGGGGGGCGATCTCCTTCTCGGCGAGGGCGCGGACCGACTCGCGCAGCGCGTCGCGCTCCTCGCCGAGGCTGTACAGGTCGAAGTCCGGGTCCACGGTGTCCCTCCGTCGTCGGATTGCGGCGGCGCCGACGGTACGCGCCGTTAGTCGGACGTCATAGCAAATGAGCGACCGGCCACGGTCACCGCGACCGGCCCGTCTCCCGGGCGAGAGCGGCGTCCTTGGCGGCGACCGACTCGCTGAGGTCCTGCTGGAACGCGGCCATCGCGCGGGCCAGGTCGGGATCGGCGGTGGCGAGGATGCGGACGGCGAGCAGACCGGCGTTGCGGGCGCCGCCGACGGACACGGTGGCGACGGGGACGCCGGCCGGCATCTGCACGATCGAGAGCAGCGAGTCCATGCCGTCGAGGTGCGCCAGGGGCACGGGCACGCCGACCACGGGCAGCACGGTCGCCGAGGCCACCATGCCGGGCAGGTGGGCGGCCCCACCGGCCCCGGCCACCACGACGCGCACGCCGCGTCCGGCGGCCGTCTCGGCCCAGTCGAGCATGGTGCGCGGGGTGCGGTGCGCGGAGAGGACCCGCGCCTCCCACCCGACGCCGAACTCGTCGAGCGCGTCGGCGGCCGCGCGCATCGTCGGCCAGTCCGAGTCGCTGCCCATGACGATCCCGACGGGCGCGACGGTCTCCGGGGTGGTCATGCGTGAGGATCCCATCCGTCGCTCCACCGTCCGGTGGAGAGGTGATCGGCGGCCGTGCGGGCCCTGACACGGAGGTCCTCGAGGTCGTCGCCGCGCATCGTCACGTGCCCGATCTTGCGGCCGGGGCGCTCGGACTTGCCGTAGAGGTGCACCTTCGCGTCGGGGAACCGGGCGTACGTGTGGTGGGCGCGCTCGTCGATCCCGACGGCCGGGGTCGGGTCGCCGCCCAGGATGTTGGCCATCACGGTGACCGGCGCCGTCGTCGCCGTGGAGCCCAGCGGGTAGTCGAGGACGGCGCGCAGGTGCTGTTCGAACTGCGAGGTCACCGAGCCCTCGATGGTCCAGTGCGCGGAGTTGTGCGGGCGCATGGCCAGCTCGTTGACGACCAGGTCGCCGTCGACGGTCTCGAAGAGCTCGACGGCGAGCAGCCCGACGACCCCCAGCGCGGCGGCGATCCGCAGGGCCATCTCGCCGGCCTCGTCGGCGCGCTCGGGATCGAGGCCCGGGGCCGGGGCGAGCACCTCGACGCAGATGCCGTCGGACTGCACGGTCTCGACGACCGGCCACATCGCGGCCTGCCCGAACGGCGAGCGGGCCAGCACCGCGGCCAGCTCGCGCCGCAGCGGCACCCGGGTCTCGACCATCAGCGGGACGTCCTGCCCGAGCAGCTCCGCCACCCGGGCCGTCGCCTCCCCGGCGTCGGCGAGGGTCCACACCCCGCGCCCGTCGTAGCCGCCGCGCACGGCCTTGAGGACCACAGGCCAGCCGTGCTCGGAGGCGAACGCGACGACGTCGTCGGGGGTGGCGACGGCGGCGAACGGGGGCACCGGCTCGCCGAGCTCGGCGAGCCGCGTGCGCATGACGAGCTTGTCCTGGGCGTGCAGGAGGGCGTCGGGACCGGGGTGCACGGTGCGGCCGTCGGCGATCAGCGCCCGCAGGTGCTCGCCCGGGACGTGCTCGTGGTCGAAGGTCACCGCCTCGGCGCCCGCCGCGACACGGCGCAGCGCGGCGAGGTCGCGGTGGTCGCCCAGCTCGACGTCGCGCGCGACGAGGGCGGCGGGCTCCTCGGGGCTCGTGGCCAGCACCCGCAGCGACTGCCCCAGGGCGATCGCCGCCTGGTGCGTCATGCGGGCCAGCTGCCCCCCGCCGATCATCGCCACCACGGGCAGCCCGGTGCGCTCGTCCACGGAGCGGGAAGTTACGCGGGCGGGGCGGCGCCGTCGGGGGCGGACCGGTCCAGGGGCCCCGGATCGACCTCCTCGAGGCCCGCGCGCCAGGGCGCCGGGCGCCGGGCGGTGGGGGTCTCGGCCTCCCGCAGCCGCTCGAGGACCGCACAGGCACCGTCGTGCGTGGCCGGCAGCGCGACGATCCGCACGCCGACGTCGGTGCCGGACCGGTCGGTCCCGTTCAGGATCGGCCCGGCGCCCGTCGCGACGGGGCCGATCGCGGCCGTGCGGCGGTTCACCAGCCGGCGCAGGACGGCGGCCCTGGCGGCCAGCCCCTCGCGAGGGGCGAGCACGACGACCGTCGAGCGCCCGACCACGGCGATCGACTCGCCGGCGTCGAAGACCACGGCCGCCGCGTCGCCGGCCACCGCCAGCGGGGCCACCCGCGACCAGCCGTGGACGTCCATCGCGACGACGACCAGCGCGTGGTCGTCACCGACGCGGGCGCCCCGGGCCCGGGCCGCCCGGTACACCTCGGCGAGCCGGGTCCGCAGGTAACGGGCGCTGGCCAGCCCGGAGAGCGGGTCGACGACCGCCGTCTCGGCGAGGTCCCCGCACGCGACGTCGGTCCAGGCCAGCGACACGACGCGGATCAGGCGGACCCCGTCCGGGCCCCGGCCCGCCGCCTCGCCCACGGAGTCGCTGGAGACCGCCGCGTGCAGCGCCGCGAGGTCGGACAGGGTCTCGCCGAGACCGACACCGGACTCCGCGCGCGCCCCGGCCCAGCGGGCGAGAGCCTTCTCCACGGCACGCTGCCGCTCGGGGCGCGGCCGGCGTGTCGTCACGGCCTCGCAGACGGCGTCGACGGTCGGGTCCGGCCACTCGGCGGGCGCCGACCACCCCAGGGCACTGCTGCACGCGAACCACCGTTCGCGCAGGGTCCGGGCCGGGCCGGGCCCCCCTGACGAGCTCCGCCGCGCTTCCTCTCCCGACTCCATCGCCGCACGCCACCTCCTGCCCTCCGCAGCATCACCGCCGACGCCGCTCCCGATGACGCGACGCGCGAGAACGTCATCCATGACGGTGACGGTGGACCCTCTCGCCCCGACGAGCACCGAGACTCCCCCGGGAAGGGAGGTGGGGTGCGGCGATGACGGCCCCTGGGGTCCCGGCGGGCACGCCCGGCGACGACCCGCGCAGCGACGCGGAGCTGATCGCCCGCGTCCGCGCCCCGCACAGCGGGAACGACGCGTCGCAGGCGTTCGGGGTGCTCTACGCCCGCCACCAGTCCGCGGCGCGCGGCCTGGCCCGCCAGCTCGCCCGCTCGCCGTCCGACGCCGACGACCTCGTCGCCGGAGCCTTCACCCGCATGCTCGAGGTCCTGCGGGGCGGCGGCGGGCCCAACGAGGCGTTCCGGGCCTACCTGCTGACCTCCGTGCGCCACCAGGCCTACGACCGCACGCGCGTCGAGCGCCGCCTCGAGGTCACCGACGACATCGGCGGGGTGACCGGCGTCGACCCGGGCGCGACCGTCGTCCCGTTCCAGGACCCGGCCCTCGCGGGGCTGGAGCGCTCGCTGGCCGCGCAGGCGTTCGCGACGCTGCCGGAGCGCTGGCAGGCCGTGCTGTGGCACCTCGAGATCGAGGGGGACACGCCCGCCGACATCGCCCCGCTGTTCGGGCTCACCGCGAACGCCGTGTCCGCCCTCGGATACCGGGCGCGCGAAGGACTCCGACAGGCCTACCTGCAGGAACACCTCGCCTCGGTCTCCGGGCGCTGGGACCGCCGCCACCGCGACACCGGCGAGCGCCTCGGCGCCTACACCCGCGGCGGCCTCTCCCGCCGCGACGCCGTCCGCGTCGAGGAGCACCTCGCCGAGTGCGAGGAGTGCCGGGCCCTGGCCGACGAGCTGCGCGAGGTCAACTCGGGGCTCCTGCGCTCGGTCGTGGCGCCGCTGGTGCTCGGGGCGGGCCTGGTGGGCTACCTCGCCTCCCGTGGCGGCGCGGGCACCGGCCTCGACGCCACGACCGGCGAGCTCGCGGTCGCCGGGGGCGGCGTGCTCGGGGTCCTCGGGGCGTTCGGCTCCTTCGTCGTCCCCCCGGTCGCGCTCCGGCGCACCGCAGCGCTGCCCGACGGCTCGCGCACCCCGGTCGGTGCCGTCGCCGTCGCCGGCGTGCTCGGACTCGCGGGCGCGGTGGGCGCCGCGGCGTTCGTCCTCGGGGGCGGCGGGGCGCCGCCCGGGTCGCTGCCCGCGGTCGACGCCCCGGGCCAGGCCCAGGCCCTGCCGGGCGGTCTCGTCCCCGTCCCCCTCCCCCCGACCGCGGTCCTGCTGCCCCCGGCGAACCTCCTGCCGCCCATGGCGCTCCTGCCCCCGGGCGAGCTCCTGCCCACCGGCGAGCTCCCGGTCGCGGGTCGCGCCGAGGGAGGGGTCGTGCGCCGCACACCGCGGGCGGCGGGCGCCGCCGGAGGCCCGTGCCCCCCGCGGCCCGGCGAGAGAAGGTGCCGCACCCGCCGGCCCGCGGGACACGGCTGCCCCGCTCGCCACGACCGCTCCCGCCGCGCCCCGCGCCGACGCCCGGGCGGGCGGCGGTGGCGTGGTCCCGGGCGCTGCGGGCGCCGCGGACGTCGTGGACGCGTGCGCCGTCACCGCGCCGCTGCCCGTCCTCGGGGTCGCCTGCCTGATCTCCCCGAACGCCCCCCGCGCGACGACCGGGTCATTAGACTCGCCACGATGACCGAGCTCCCCCGCGCTCTGCGACGGTGGGGACGGCTCGGGGCGTTCCTGGCCGAGCACGGCGAGCTGTGGAAGTTCGCGACCGTCGGCGCCATGACCTTCGTGGTCGACACCGCGGTGTTCGTGACGGCCAAGGCCACGGTGCTCGAGCCCAAGCCGGTGACCGCCAAGATCCTCGCGGTGCTGATCGCCACCATCGTCGGGTACGTGCTCAACCGGGAGTGGTCCTTCCGGCTGCGCGGCGGGCGCGGGCGTCCCCACGAGGCGATGCTCTACTTCGCCGTCTCCGGGGTGGCCATGGTCATCAACGCCGCGCCGCTCGGGATCTCCCGCTACGTCCTCGACCTCGCCCAGCCGGCGGTGTCGTCACTGACCGAGCACGTCGCGGACCTCGTCAGCGCCCAGGTCGTCGGCACCCTGCTGGCCATGATCTTCCGGTGGTGGGCGTTCCGCCGGTGGGTGTTCCCCGGCGAGGTCGGTCCGCTGCACCGCTCCGTCGCGGATTGAGCGTCGACCGGAGCGGCTCCCCCGGGCGGGGCACCGGTTTCCCCCGACCGATGTGAGCGACGCCGCAGTGTGGTGAACCGCCCCACCGCACGTCTCCGCACGACCACCGGTCGTCGCCCACAAGTATCCGGTACCGCACGTCATTGTTACCTTCGGTCGCGATCGACCGGACGGTCGGTCGTCGGGACCGCTCTCGGGACCGGACCGTGCGATGGAGGTAACGCGCGCCGGCCCGCCGCGACGAACGCGGAGGAAACACCGTCATGCCGAAGCTCCCGTGCCCGCATCCCCACCGGACGGCTCCCGTCCGGGAGGACCTCCCGGACGACCTCGAGCACTGCGACGGCCTCATGGTGCTCGTGCTCGACCCGGTGACGGGGGCCGCCGACACGTACGGCCCCTACGACGCCGAGCGCGCCCGGGCCGAGGCGGCCGGCCGCCGGGTGGAGCTCGACCGCGAGGAGCTGACCGACGTGACCGTCACCCTGGTCCGGCACCACCACCCGCGCTGAGCCGCCGCCACCTCACGTGTGGTCGGTGGAGACCGACAGGTCCTCCCACCGCGCGAGGTCGTCGGCCAGGCCTCCCAGCCGGGCCCGGATGCCGGCCACCGCATCCCCGCCCAGGGGGAGCCGCAGCGGCGCCTCGTCGGCGTCGAGCGCCACGAGCATCGCGGCGGCCGCACGGTCGGGGTCGCCCCGCTGCGTGCCGTCCCCGCCGGTGACGAAGTCGCGGGTCGGACCGACGGTGTCGGCGTACTCGGGCATCGGGGTCGAGAGGTAGGCCGCGCCCGGCCGGAAGAGGCCCGTGCGGAAGGCGCCGGGCTCGACGATCAGGAACCGCACGTGCGGGCACTCGTCGACGACGGTCTCGGTGAGGCCCTCGAGGGCGAACTTGGTCGCGCAGTAGGCGCCGAAGCCGGGCACCGTGACCTGCCCGCCGACCGACGACATCTGCACGACCGCCCCCGAGCCCTGCGCGCGGAAGTGCGGCAGGGCGGCGCGCGTCAGGGCCGCGGGGCCGAACAGGTGCAGCTCGAAGAGCGCGCGCAGCTCCGCGTCGGTGGTCTCCTCCAGCGCGCCGACCTGGGTGCGGCCGGCGTTGTTGACCAGGACGTCCAGCCGGCCGTGGCGGTTCACGACGTCGTCGACCGCGGCGGTCAGCGCGTCGGCGCCCGCGGTGACGTCGAGGGCGAGGGCCTCGACGCGGTCGGGATGCGCCTCGACGAGGTCACCGAGCGCGGCGGCGTCCCGCGCGGTGCCCACCACGGTGTCGCCGGCGGCCACCGCCGCCGTCGCCAGGGACCGGCCGAAGCCGCTGCTCGCGCCGGTGATCAGCCAGACGCGGTGTCGGGTGCTCATGGTGTCCAGCCTCGACGCCGGCGGGCTGGACGTCCAAGACCTGCTGCGATCACCATCAGCTATGGACGTCCACTCCCGCGACCTCCGCTACTTCGTCGCGGTCGCACGGCAGCGGCACGTGACACGCGCCGCCCGGGAGCTGCACATCTCGCAGCCGGCCCTGAGCAAGCAGATCCGCGCGCTCGAGCGGCAGGTCGACGCCGAGCTCTTCCGCCGCCTGCCGCACGGCGTCGAGCTGACCCCGGCCGGGGAGGCGCTGATGCCCCACGCCCGGCGGATCCTCGAGGTCGCCGACGCCGCCGCCCGCGACGTCGCCGCGTCCGCGCACCGGCTCGTCGTGGGGGTCAGCACCACGGTCGGGCGGGGTCTGCTCCCGGCCGTGCGCTCGCGGCTGGCCGCACGCGACGCGCTGCTCGACCCGCAGGTCCGCCAGGTCCCGTGGGACGACGCCAGCGCCGGACTCGGCGACGGGTCCTGCGACGTCGCCGTCGCGTGGGCACCGGTGCCCGGCCCGGTGCGCACCCTCGTGCTGGCCCGCGAACCGATCGTCGTGGCGATGGCGGAGCACGACCCCCTCGCCGCCCGCGGGACGCTCGCGTTCGCCGACCTCGCGACGTCGGAGTTCCTCGCCCTGCCGCCCTCCGCCGGCCCGCTGCGCGACTTCTGGCTGGGCACCGCCCACCGCGGTGGACGCCCGGCACGGATCGCTGCGGAGGTCCGCACCGTCGACGAGGTCCACGAGGCGCTGCTCGACCGCAGCAGTGTGGTGCTCCTCGCCGAGGGCAACGCCGGGACCCTCGCCCACGACGGCGTCGTCGTCCGACCGGTCACCGGTCTGCCGCCCTGCACGCTCGTCCTCGCCTGGCGCGCCCACGACCAGCGCGTCGCCGTGCGCCGGTACGTCGAGGCGTTCCGTGAAGTCGTCGGCGGCACGCAGCGCAGCGGAGCTGCCGCGTCTGAGGCGGGGCACAGCGGCACGAAGCGGAGCGGAGCTGCCGCGCCGGAGGCGGAGCACAGCTCCTGATGGTCAGCGTGGCGTGCTGGTCGGCAGCGGGCGCGGCGTGGCGACGACCTGATCGGTGCGCGGGACGGGGAGGAACACCGCGAAGGTCGCGGGGCGGGTGCGGGCGAGCTCGAGGCGCCCGCCGTCGGCCTCCACCAGGGCGCGGGCGAGGGCGAGACCCACGCCGGTCGACGCCGCTCCGGACACCCCGCGGTCGAACACGTGGGGGGCGAGCGCGGGCGGGACGCCGTCGCCGTGGTCGCCGACCTCCACGACCATCGTGTCCTTGTCCGAGGTGCGCGCGGAGAGGGTGACCGTGCCGCGACCGTGACGCAGGGCGTTGTCGACGAGCACCCCGAGCGCCTCCCGCAGGCGCGCCGAGGTCGCCCGCGCCACGAGCCCCTCGGGCACCCGGACCCGCACCGCCCGCCCCTCGGCCCGCAGCGGCGCGCGCCACTCGTCGGCCACCGCGGCGAGCTCCCCGGCGAGCTCCACCGGCGCCGCGCCCGACGCGCGCGCCTCCCGGGCCGCGGTGAGCAGCTCGTCGAGGACCTGCGCGAGCCGTTCGGCCTGCTCCAACGCCGCCGCACCCTCGGAGGAGACCTGCTCGTCGGGGTGCGCGGCGAGCTCGTCGAGGCGCAGCTGCAGCGCGGTGAGCCTGCTGCGCAGCTGGTGGGAGACGTCGCCGACGAGGTCGCGCTCGCGCTGGAGCAGCTCGGCGAGCGCCATGGCCGAGGAGTCCAGGACGTCGGCGACGCGGTCGAGCTCGGGGATGCCGTGGCGGTGCGGCTGCGGCCGGAAGTCGCCGGCCCCGAGGCGCGCGGCCCGGCTGGCCACCTGCTGGAGCGGGTCGGCCAGCCGGCGGGCGGTCAGCGTCGCCACCAGCGCGCCCACTCCGACGGAGAGCAGCACCGCCGCGAGCACCAGCGCGGTGGCCTGGAGCTGCCGGGCCCGCATCTCGGCGATCGGCTCGGAGAGCACCGCCGACCCGTTGAGCCCGAAGGGCAGCGTCTCGCTGATCGTCGTCCCGGGGTCGACGACGCCGAGGCTGGTGGTCCCGCGCGGCGTGCGCACCACCAGCGACCCGCCCGGGGGCACCGCGATCTGGACCTGGTCCAGGGCCACCATGCCGTCCCCGGAGATCTGCGAGTCGAGGGTGGCCACGACCTGGCGCAGCCGCGAGGTCATGTCGGCGCGCGTGAAGTCCTCGACCAGCCGCCAGGTGGTGATCGCGAGCGGCCCGCCGAGCACCGTGACCGTGATGGTGACGACGAGCAGGGTCGAGATCAGGATCCGGCGGCGCACCCGCGCGTCCTCAGGTGTTGAACCGGAACCCGACGCCGCGCACGGTCGAGATGCGCCGGCCCGCCGGGGTCCCGTGGTCGGCGTGGTCGCTGTCGCCGAGCTTGCGGCGCAGCCACGACATGTGCATGTCCAGGGTCTTCGAGGTCTTCATCTCCGGGTCGTTCCAGACCTCGCGGAGGATCTCCTCGCGGGACACGACCTGCCCGGCGTGGGCGAGCAGCACCCGGAGCAGCTCGAACTCCTTGTTGGCCAGCCCGATCTCCACGCCGTCGACGATCACGCGCCGGGCCGAGGGCTCCATGCGCACGCCGCCGGCGTCGAGGATCTCGGGCGCGCGACGCCGCAGCAGCGCCCGCACCCGTGCGAGGAGCTCGGCGAGCCGGAAGGGCTTGCCCACGTAGTCGTCGGCGCCCGCGTCGAGCCCGACGACGAAGTCGACCTCGTCGGTGCGCGCGGTGAGCATGAGCACCGGAAGGTCGGGCTGGTCGGAGCGCACGCGCCGGCAGACCTCCAGGCCGTCCATCCCCGGCAACCCGAGATCGAGGACCATGAGGTCGGGCGTCTCCGCCCCGGTGCGCTCGAGCGCCGCCGCGCCGTCGCCGACGACGTCGACCTCGTAGCCCTCGCGCTGCAGCGCGCGCGAGAGGGGGCCGGCGATCGCCGCATCGTCCTCGACGAGCAGCACAGTGGTCATCGGCTCAGATTAGCCCCGCGACGCATGGGCCCCGGGTGTGAGCGCCCCTGCCCGCGCCCGGGCTCATGGCACGATGCGCCGCTGTGGCCGCCATCCTGTCCCACGCCGACGACCTCACCCTCGCCCTCCGCCTGGGCGACACCGCCGACCCGATCACCCTCGGGCGCTTCCGGGCCGCCGACCTGCACGTGGAGCGCAAACCGGACCGCACGCCGGTGACCGACGCCGACCTCGCCACCGAGGACGCGCTGCGCGCCGTGCTGGCGGCCGAGCGCCCGGACGACGCGATCCTCGGCGAGGAGCGCGGCGGCGAGCTCGGCGCGGGGCGGGTCTGGGTGATCGACCCGATCGACGGCACGAAGAACTTCTCGCGTGGCGTGCCGGTGTGGGCGACCCTCATCGCCCTGGTCGACGGTGGGCGCCCCGTGGTCGGCGTGGTCAGCGCGCCCGCGATGGGCCGCCGGTGGTGGGCGGCCGAGGGGCAGGGCGCGTTCACCCGCGACCCCGCCCGCAACGTCGGGCAGACGCGCCTCGCCGTTTCCGGTGTCACCGACCTGGCCGACGCCTACGCCTCGACCACCGACCTCGACTTCTGGCGCCGTGACGGGCACCGCGACCAGTGGCTCGCGCTGACCGAGGCCTGCTGGGAGACGCGGGCCTTCGGCGACTTCTGGCACCACGTCCTCGTCGCCGAGGGCCTGCTCGACCTCGCCGTCGAGCCCGGCGCCGGGACCTGGGACCTCGCCGCGCCGCAGGTGATCGTCGAGGAGGCCGGCGGCCGCCTGACCGACCTCGCCGGCAACCCGCGTCCCGACGGGGGCAGCGCCCTGACCAGCAACGGCCTGCTCCACGACGCCGCCCTCGGCCTCGTCAGCCGCTGAGCTCGCCCGCCCCCACGTCACTCGGCGCCGCGCGCGGCCGCGTGCGCCCACACCAGCCGCCCGAAGAGGTGGAAGCAGGCGGCCGACTCGTCGTCGAAGCGCGTCCACTCGTAGCGCCCACCACGGTCGCACCAGAAGACCTCCCACCCCTCGTCGTCCGGGACCGGGCGCAGGCACCAGGTCCGGTCGGTCTCCGTGCCGAGGCCGACGAGCCCGTCGGGGACCCCGAGCGCGGCCAACCATCCCGACAGCTCCACGGCCCGCACACCGGTTCCGACGCAGCCGCCGCCCGTCCGGTTCCCTCCGGTCCTGGCACGATCCCCGGGGTGACCGTCCCGCCTCCGCCGCAGATCGCCTTCGAGGACCTCACGCCCGAGCGCCGCTTCGACCTGGGCACGGTCACCGTCGACCGCGACGAGATGCTCGCCTTCAACCGGCGGTTCGACCCGCAGCCGTTCCACGTCGACGAGGAGGCGGCCCGGGCCTCCCTGTTCGGCGGGCTGTGCGCCTCGGGGTGGTTCACCGCGTCGCTGTGGATGCGCTGCTACGTCGACCGGGTGCTCGCGGGGTCGACGTCGCTCGGCTCCCCCGGCGGGGACGAGATCGCCTGGCCGGCGCCGGTGTTCCCCGGCGACACCCTCGCAGCGACCATGCACATCGTCGCCGCGCGACGCTCGGTGACGCGCCCGGAACTGGGCCTGGTCACGCTGCACGGGACGCTCACGAAGTCCGCCCGGGCGCCCGTCGAGGTCTTCCGCGCCCGGTTCACCGGGATGTTCGGCCTGCGCCCCGTCGACGCCTGAACCGCGACCCCGCCGTCGCGCGCGCGGCCGGGGCGTCCTCGGCCGGGTCCTCGTCGTCGGGCTCCTCGCCGTCGGTGTCCTCGGGGTCCTCGTCCGACCACGTGCCCCACTCGTCGTCAGCACCGTCCGCGGAGTCGTCGTCATCCGCGGGCGCCCCGCGCAGGCCGCCGCGGTCCTCGGCCATCTCCTCGGTCAACGACGCGAGCCGGTCGACCCCGCCGAGCCCGCCGAACTCCCACGGATCGGTCGCGGACGCCGTCGCCACGACGAGCGTGCCGCACCCGACCAGGCGCTCGCGCCCGCTCGCGTGGGTGCGGACGGCGGTGATCGACGCGCCGGAGACGTCGATGCTCTCGCGGGACAGCACGCCCTCCCGCACGAGCAGCCGGCGGTCGGTGACCACGAAGTGGGTGCAGCGCCAGCTCAGCAGCGGCATCACGGCGAACCGGCCGACGACCGCCAGCGCCACCACCAGGACCGCGACCCGCGCGACGGTGCCCGGCGTCCCGGCGAGCCCGACCGCAACGGCGGCGACGAAGGCGCCGAGGAACGCGGCGACGGGGACGACGAGCGCCGGGACGACGAGCATCCGCCAGTGCGGTCGACGGTGGGCGAGGACGTGCTCGCCCGGGCGCAGCACGCTGTCGGGATAGGGCACGCGCACCCCCGTTCCCGCCGGGGCTCGTCCCGGGTCGGGACAGGCTAGCGACCGTCGGGCCGCACGTGGACCACGTCGCCCGCCGACACCACCGTCGTGTCACCGTCCGTACCGAGGACCCGCAGGCGTCCGTCGTCGTCGATGTCGACGGCCCGGCCGCGCAGGACCTTGTCGCCGGGCAGCAGCACCTGTACCGCCCGGTCGAGCGTCGCGCAGCGCGCCCGGTAGGCGTCGGCGAGCCCGGAGGTCACGACGTCCCCGCCGGCCGCCCGCCACCGGGCGTCGACACCGGCCACGGCCGCGAGCAGGGCCACGAGCACGTCCTGCCGGGACGCCGGGACCCCGAGCGCGGCCAGGGACGTCGCCCCCGCGGGGAGGTCCTGCGGCCTGCCCGCCACGTTGAGCCCGACGCCGACGACCAGGCCGCGACCGTCGCCCGACGGCGCCGCGACCTCGGCCAGGATCCCCGCCCCCTTGGCCTGCTCGGGACCGAGCAGGAGGTCGTTGGGCCACTTCAGGGCGACCTCGAGGCCCGGGGGCCCGACCTGGGCCACGGCGTCGGCGAGCGCGAGCCCCACCAGCAGCGGAGCCCATCCCCACCGCTCGACGGGCACCTCGTCCGGGCGCAGCAGCACCGACAGGGTCAGGCCCTCGGACGGGCGCGCCTCCCACGTGCGGTCACGGCGCCCGCGGCCGGCCTCCTGGTGCTCGGCAACCAGGACCGAGCGGTCGGGCCCGACGTCGGGGCCCGCCGCGGCCGCCGCGAGGAGGTCGGCGTTGGTCGAGCCGGTCCGCGCGACGACGCGTACCGACGACCACGGCCCCGCCGGCGGGCACAGGGCGCGGCGGAGCACCGTCGGGTCGAGCGGCGTCGTGGGGGGCGGGATCGGCACGGCCCGGGACGGTAGTCCCCTGAACGCCGGGTGCCGCTCGTCACGGTGCCCGCGATCACCCGGCGGTGGCCGCGTCGGTCGCTACAGTCCGGGGCCATGACGGACACGAAGCGAAGCGCAGCTGGACCATCATGACCGCCGCGACGGAGCCGTTGCCCGAGCCGGACAGTGGTGCTCCGGCTGACTCCGAACCCGACGTGCACACCTCGGCGGGCAAGCTCGCCGACTGGCACCGCCGCCAGGACGACGTCGTGCACGCGGGCAGCGAGCGGGCCGTCGAGCGCCAGCACGCCAAGGGCCGCAAGACCGCCCGCGAGCGCCTCGACCTGCTGCTCGACGAGGGCTCGTTCCTCGAGTTCGACGCGATGGCCCGTCACCGGTCGACCAACTTCGGGCTCGAGGCCAACCGTCCCTACGGCGACGGCGTCGTCACCGGCCAGGGCACCGTCGACGGCCGCCCGGTCTGCGTGTTCTCGCAGGACGCCACGGTGTTCGGCGGCGCGCTCGGCGAGGTCTACGGCGAGAAGATCATCAAGGTCATGGACGTGGCCATGAGGATCGGCTGCCCCGTGGTGGGCATCAACGACGGCGGCGGTGCGCGCATCCAGGAGGGCGTGGTCGCCCTCGGCCTCTACGGCGAGATCTTCCGTCGCAACGTGCACGCCTCGGGCGTGGTCCCCCAGATCTCGCTGGTCATGGGCCCGGCGGCCGGCGGAGCGGTGTACTCCCCCGCGCTGACCGACTTCACGGTGATGGTCGACGAGACGTCGTTCATGTTCATCACCGGCCCGGACGTGATCAAGACGGTGACCGGCGAGGACGTGGAGTTCGAGGCCCTCGGGGGCGCCCGCACCCACAACGCCACCTCGGGCAACGCCCACTACCTGGCCTCCGACGAGGAGGACGCGATCTCCTACGTGCAGGAGCTGCTCGGCTACCTCCCGTCGAACAACCTCACCGACCCGCCGCGCATCGCCGGCGCGGAGGAGACGGGCTCGGTCCCCGACGGCATCGGCGAGACCGACCTCGAGCTCGACGGGCTCGTGCCCGACTCCCCCAACCAGCCCTACGACATCCGCGAGGTCATCACCCGCGTCGTCGACGACGAGGAGTTCCTCGAGATCCAGGCGCTGTACGCCGCCAACATCGTCACCGGCTACGGCCGCGTGGAGGGTCGCCCGGTCGGGATCGTCGCCAACCAGCCCACCCAGCTCGCCGGCTGCCTCGACATCGGGGCCAGCGAGAAGGCGGCGCGCTTCGTGCGCACGTGCGACACGTTCAACATCCCGGTGCTGACCTTCGTCGACGTGCCCGGCTTCCTGCCCGGCACCGACCAGGAGTACGACGGGATCATCCGTCGCGGCGCGAAGCTGATCTACGCCTACGCCGAGGCGACGGTCCCGCTGGTCACGGTCATCTGCCGCAAGGCCTACGGCGGGGCCTACGACGTCATGGGCTCGAAGCACCTGGGCGCCGACGTCAACATCGCCTGGCCCACCGCGCAGATCGCCGTCACGGGAGCCTCGGGTGCGGTCAGCATCCTGTACCGCAAGGAGCTGGCCAGGGTCGCCGACGACGGTGGCGACGTCGAGGCCCGGCGCGCCGAGCTCCAGCAGGAGTACGAGGACACCCTCGCCAACCCCTACATCGCGGCCGAGCGCGGCTACGTCGACGCCGTCGTCCCGCCGTCCCACACCCGGGGCTACGTCGCCCGCGCGTTGCGCATGCTCGAGACCAAGCGCGAGACCCTCCCGCCCCGCAAGCACGGGAACATCCCGCTGTGAGCTCCTCCGGGCATGACGACGTCGAGGCGGCGCCGCGTCCGCACCTGCGCATCGTGCGGGGCGAGCCCGACGCCGCCGAGCTCGCGGCGCTCGCCGCCGTGCTCGCCGCCGCCGGCGGGGGCGGCGAGGAGCCCCCGGACCCGGCGCCACCGTCGGCCTGGGCCCGACACGTCGACCTCGTGCGCGGGCCGGTGCAGCCCGGGCCCGGCGGCTGGCGCGCCTCCGCCCGGCCACGCTGAGGGGGCGGGCGGTCGTCGTCAGCCGGTCGCGTCGCCGGCGTCCACGTCTCCCGGCGGGTAGTCGCCATGGCGATGCACGATGCGCCATTCGCCGGCCTCCCGTCGGTAGACGTGGGTGACCCGGAGTGTGTAGGCCGAGGCCTCGCCATCGACGAGGAACGTCTTGTGCTCGAAGCCCACGGTGTAGGCCAGGTCCCCGCTGGCTCCGGCGGCGACCAGCTCGAAGTCGTAGTCACGCAGACTCTTCTCGGAGAAGCGTCCGGCGAGCCAGTGGAAGGTCTGGTCCACCGCTTCCCAGCCGTGCCGGAGGCGCACCGCGGCGCCGAAGAGCGTGACCGGGTCGCTCTGCGACCACGTCGCCCCGCGCACCCCGGCGTGCCCACGGCACAGTGCACGTTCGGCGTCCAGCTGCCGCGGCAGCATCGTCTCCAGGAACTGGTCGACCTCGGCTGTCCGAGTCACCCCGCTCACCTCCGATAGAGTGTCGTTTTATCGAATATAGAGAGGGTGTATCCGATGCCTGACGGCGTCAAGAGGCACTACGACGCCAGCCGCAGGCGAGAGCAGGCGCAGGAGAACCGCGCGCGCATCCTCGCCACCGCGCACGAGCTGTTCGTGGCCAAGGGCTACGGCGCGACGACACTCGCCGACATCGCCCGGGCGGCCGGGATCGCCGCGCCGACGATCTACGCCGCGTTCGGGAACAAGCTCAACGTGCTGCGCCGGTCGTGGGACGTCGCCGTCGGCGGCGACGAGCGCGACGTCCACCTCCTGGACCGGCCGGAGCTTCGGGCCGTCCTCGCCGAGCCGGACCTGCCCACGCGGTTCGCCCGGTTCGCGACCGTCAACACCATGGTCATGCGTCGGACGGCCCGGCTACGCCTCGCCATCCAGGGCGCCGCCGGTGGTGATCCCGCGGCGGCCGAACTCCTGGCCGAGATCGACCTGGCGCGACTCTCGAGCATGGAGGTGCACGCTCGGGCCGCCGAGGGCACCGGGCAGCTCCTCGTCCCTCAGGACACCTGCCGGGACGTCTTCTTCGCCACCACCGACGGCTCCCTGTGGCTCACCCTCGTCGACCGGCGCGGCTGGTCCGACGAGGCGTACGCCGACTGGCTCGCGCACCTCTGGACCGCGATGCTGGCCACGCCCGGCGACCAGGCCACCGCTCAGCGCAGCTCCTGAATGCGGAGCAGATTGCCCGCGGGATCGCGGAGCGCGCAGTCGCGGATCCCGTAGGGCTGTTCGGTCGGCTCCTGGACGACCTCGGTGTCGCTGGCCTGCAGCCGCTCGAAGGTCGCGTCGAGGTCCTTCGTGGCCAGGAGGAGTGCGGCGTAGGTGCCCTTGGCCATCATCTCGGCGATGGCGCGGCGCTCGTCGTCGGTGGTCCCGGGATCGATGCCCGGCGGGTGCAGCACGATGGAGACTCCCGGCTGGTCGGCGGGGCCCACCGTGATCCAGTACATCCCGTTGTAGCCGACCTCGTTGCGGACCTCGAAGCCGAGGGTGTCGCGGTAGAAGGCCAGGGCGGCGTCCCGGTCGGTGTGTGGGAGGAAGCTCGAGTGGATGGTGATGTCCATGGCGATCACGCTAGGCGCGGCTCCGCGGCGGGCGCTTCTCGATTCCTGACCGGTCTCGTCACCTGCTTCGCCACGCACGAGGGCATGCCCGCGGTCGCGCGCACCGCCTCGCGCCGGTAGGTGCTGGGCGGCACCCCGACCAGCTCGGTGAAGCGACTGCTGAAGGTGCCCAGCGACGAACACCCGACCGCGAAACAGACCTCGGTCACGGTGAGATCGCCCCGGCGCAACATCGCCATCGCGCGCTCGATGCGCCGCGTCATCAGGTAGGAGTACGGCGACTCGCCGTACGCGAGCCGGAACTCGCGGCTGAGGTGACCGGCCGACATGTTCGCCCCGCGGGCGAGCGCCTCGACGTCCAGCGGCTGGGCGTACTCCCGGTCGATCCGGTCGCGGACGCGCCGCAGGCGCGCCAGGTCGCGCAGGCGCTGCGCCGCGTCGGGTCGGGTGGTCACCGACCGGATCCTGCCACGCAGGGGGGCCTCAGGTCAGCGAGCGCACGTCGGCCACGTCGTACTCGGCCACCGACGCCGAGAGCATCGCCGCCGACTGCTCGTCGCCGGGGCCGCTGCCGCGGAACGCCTCCACGGCCTCCTGCGACTCCCACCGCTCGTAGACGTTGATCCGGCCCGGCTCGAGGAGGTCGGGGCTGATCGAGAAGTCGAGACAGCCCGCCGCCCGGCGGGCCTGGTCGACGACGCCCACGCAGTCCCTCAGGTAGGAGTCCCGGTCCTCGGGCGCGACCTCGAGCCGCCCTGCCACGATCACCATTTCGCACTCCTTTCGTAGGTTCGATCGGTACGATAACAGGACCAGGACCGTCGCCCGGACCGGCGCGTGCTCCCGCGCCGTAGGGTCCGCGCCCGTGCGTCTCGTGCTGGCCTCCGCCTCCCCCGCCCGCCTGTCCCTCCTGCGCTCCGCCGGTGTCGAGCCCGTCGTCGAGGTCTCCGACGTGGACGAGGACGCCCTGCTCGCCGAGCTGGCGGCGTCCGAGGTCACCGATCCCGCCGAGACCGTGACCGCCCTGGCGCTCGCCAAGGCACGCTCCGTGGCCACCCGCGTCGCGGGCGAGGTGCCGGACGGCGTCGTCATCGGCTGCGACTCGATGCTGCATCTCGACGGCGAGCTCATCGGCAAACCGGGCACCGTGGACGCCGCGCGCGGCCGGTGGGACCGGATGGCCGGCCGGACCGCGGAGCTCGTGACGGGGCACGCGCTCGTCCGGGTTCTCGACGGCGTCCCGGGGCAGGAGATCGCCGGTCACGCCACGACGGCCGTCGCCTTCGGTGCGCCGAGCACCGCCGAGCTCGAGGCCTACCTGGCGAGCGGCGAGCCGCTCGACGTCGCGGGGGCGTTCACCCTCGACGGGCGCGGCGGCTGGTTCGTCGAGGGCATCGAGGGCGACCCGTCCAACGTCGTCGGGCTGAGCCTGCCGCTGACCCGCCGCCTGCTCGCGGAGGTCGGCATCGGCATCGACGTCGTGTGGGCGGCGGCCGCGTCGGGCGAGGTGTGAGGAGCGGTCAGCTCGCCGGGGCCGGCGCCGGGTCCGGCCGCAGCGACCGGACCACCGCGTCGGCGTCGGTGGCGTCGGCGTCCTGGGCCGGTCCGGGCCGGGCCACCGCCAGCAGGGCGACGGTGCGCCCGGGCGCGGCGACGGTGCTCACCCGGATGAGCGCGCCGTCGACGTCGCCCCCGCCGGCGACCCGGCGCACCGAGGTGTGGGTCGGGAGGTCGGCGATCGGATCGTTGTCGTCGGAGAGCGCCGCGATCTGCTCGGCGCCCGGGGCGAGGATGTCGGCGTAGGCGTCCGCGAGCCGCCGGGCCTCGGCCTCGAGGGCGGGGCGGTCGGCGCTCGCGGCGTCGGCGGCGTCGGGCACCCGGGCCGGGTCGGCACGCCCGAGCAGCACCACGGTGCCCTCCCCCCGGGCCAGGACCGTGTCGAACCGGCCGGCGGGCACCTCGATGACGTTCTGTTCCGTGACCGGCCGCCAGTCCGGTGCGGCGACGCTCGCGCCGGCGGCCGGGCTCGCCGGCCTGCCCGCGGACACCTCGGACGGGCTCGGCTGTGCGGGGCTCGCGGCGGTCGTGCCCGCTCCGGAGGGTGCCTGCTCGGTGGGCGCCTGCTCGGTGGGCGCGGCGCCGTCCCCGGCGGCGAGCCGGACCGACGCGTCACGGTCGGCGGCCACGGCCGCAGCGAGCACGCTGACGAGGCCCGCGACGAGGAGCACGGACGCGCACGCGGCCACCGACCGCCACCACCAAGCCTGCATCGAGCGCGACCGTAGCGGCGTCGCCCGCGGACCCTGCGCCCGGCCACCACACCGGCGTCCTCACAGTGTGGTCATGACCACCCCACCGACCGCGACGGCCGCCGGGCGAGTACGAGAGAGTGACGCGGCGAGGTGGCCGAACGGTCGCCCCTAGACTGCCCCGACCGTCCCGGCTCAGCGACGATCCCTCCGGAGGTCCCTCCATGGCCGCGACCGCTCCGACGGTCTTCGACCCGTTGCACACCGTCCTGGTGGCCAACCGGGGTGAGATCGCGGTCCGCGTGATCCGTGCGTGTGCCGACGCGGGGCTGGCCAGCGTGGCGGTGTACGCCGAGCCGGACCGGGACGCCCCCCACGTGCGCCTCGCCGACCAGGCCTTCGCCCTCGGCGGGCAGACCGCGGCGGAGTCCTACCTCGACGTGGACAAGCTGCTCGACGCCGCGTCGCGCTCCGGCGCCAACGCCGTCCACCCCGGGTACGGCTTCCTGTCCGAGAACGCCGACTTCGCGCAGGCCGTCATCGACGCCGGACTGATCTGGATCGGACCGTCGCCCCAGGCGATCCGCGACCTCGGCGACAAGGTCACCGCCCGCAAGATCGCCGAGCGAGCCGGGGCACCGCTGGTGCCCGGCACGAAGGACCCGGTGGCCGACGCCGACGAGGTCATCGCCTTCGCCGACGAGCACGGCCTGCCCGTGGCCATCAAGGCGGCGTTCGGCGGCGGCGGGCGCGGCATGCGCGTGGCCCGCGAGCGCGACGAGATCGCCGAGATGTTCGACGCCGCGGTCCGCGAGGCCGTCTCGGCGTTCGGGCGCGGGGAGTCGTTCGTCGAGCGTTACCTCGACCGGCCGCGCCACGTCGAGGCCCAGGTCCTGGCCGACCAGCACGGCAACGTCATCGTCGTCGGCACCCGCGACTGCTCGCTGCAGCGCCGCCACCAGAAGCTCGTCGAGGAGGCCCCCGCGCCGTTCCTCACCGACGAGCAGCGCAAGCGGATCCACACCTCGGCCCGCGACATCTGCGCCGAGGCCGGCTACTCCGGTGCCGGGACGGTGGAGTTCCTCGTCGGCGAGGACGGCGTCATCTCGTTCCTCGAGGTCAACACCCGCCTGCAGGTCGAGCACCCCGTCTCCGAGGAGACCAGCGGCATCGACCTGGTCCTCGAGCAGTTCGCCATCGCCGCGGGCCAGCACCTGCGCCTGACCGAGGACCCGGTGCCGCGCGGGCACAGCATCGAGTTCCGCATCAACGGCGAGGACGCCGGCCGCGGCTTCCTGCCCGCCCCGGGCACGGTGACCCGATTCGTCGCGCCCGCAGGCCCCGGGGTGCGCGTCGACGCCGGCGTCGAGACCGGCACCGTCATCGGCGGCCAGTTCGACTCGATGGTCGGCAAGCTCATCGTCACCGGCGAGGACCGCGAGCAGGCGCTGGCCCGGTCGCGGCGCGCGCTCGCCGAGCTCGTCGTCGAGGGCCTGCCGACGGTGATCCCGTTCCACCGTGTCGTGCTCGACGACCCCGCGTTCAGCGCCCCCGAGGGTGCGGAGTCGTTCACCGTGCACACCCGCTGGATCGAGACCGAGTTCGACAACCAGATCGCGCCGTTCGAGGTCCCCGAGGGTGGGCTGGGTGACGACACCGACGAGGAGGCGTCCCCGCGGCAGTCGATCGTGGTCGAGGTCGGCGGCAAGCGCCTCGAGGTCTCGCTGCCCGGCGACCTCGCTCTGGGAGGGGGCGCCGCGCCCCGCGCGTCCTCTGCGGAGAAGAAGAAGTCGCGCAAGCGCTCCGGCGGCGGGGCCAAGGTCTCCGGCGACGCCGTGACCGCGCCGATGCAGGGCACCGTGGTCAAGGTCGCGGTCTCCGAGGGCGACACCGTCGCGTCCGGCGATCTCGTGCTCGTCGTCGAGGCCATGAAGATGGAGAACCCGGTCACCGCCCACAAGGACGGTGTGATCACCGGCCTGAACGCGGAGGCCGGCGGCAGCGTCAACCAGGGTGCGGTGCTCTGCGAGATCGCCGACCCGAGCTGACCTGCCGCACAATGGCGGGGTGAGCCAGGAGGTCGGGTCCGTCGAGCGCGAGCTCGCCATGGCCGCGCTCGACGAGCACCGGCGCGCGGGCCGCCTCGAGCGCGTCGAGCACGGCCGACGGTGCGCGACGGCGTCGCGGGCGGCGGGCCGCGCGGAGCTCGACGCCCTGTTCACCGACCTCCCCGAGCCGCATCCGGTCTACCCGGTCACCTCGGCCGCACCGACCCCGCCGGGTTCCGCGCCCACCCCGGACGAGCCCCCGGACCTCCCCGACCTCGTGGCCCCGTCCGGCGCGGCGATCGCGCGGCACGCCGGATTGATCTCGCTCCTGACCCCGGCCGCGGCGGCGCTCCTGTTCGCCCTCAGCGGGTTCCGCTTCCCCTGGATCTTCATCCTCGTGCCCGTGGTGCTCGCCCTCGTGGCCTGGATGGCCCAGCGGCACGCGCCCTGACGGTTCGCTCACGGCGGATCCGGCCCCGGGCGGGGGAATACCCGGCTCGCGCACGGCGCTGAGGTGCAGGTTCGACGCGGTTCCTCCCGGCGGCGCAGCCGGGGCCCCGGCCGCAAACCGTTCGACTGTCGGGGGTCCGTGTGATGCTCTGGAGATCGGCCCGTGACGTCCGCGGGCCGGCGACGAGGGGGTACCCCGCATGACCGGCACCACCGACGCCGGACGACAGTCCGACGCTCCCGGCGACCCGGCCGCCCGGCTGCCCGTGCGCCCCACGGTGATCATCGGCATGCTCGTCGTCTCGGCGTTCGTGATGATCCTCAACGAGACGATCCTCAGCGTCGCCCTGCCCCACCTGACGGGCGACCTCGGCGTCTCCGCCACCACCGTCCAGTGGCTGACCAGCGGCTTCCTGCTGACCATGGGCGTGGTCATCCCGACCACCGGGTTCATCCTGCAGCGCTTCACGCCGCGCCAGGTCTTCCTGGCCGCCATGACGCTGTTCAGCCTGGGCACGCTCATCTGCGCGCTCTCCCCGGGCTTCGGGCTGCTGCTGGTGGGCCGGGTCGTGCAGGCCTCGGGCACCGCGGTGATGATCCCGCTGCTGATGACCTCGGTGATGACCCTCGTCCCGGTCGAGCGCCGCGGCGCCACCATGGGCACGATCACGATCGTCATCGCCGTCGCCCCGGCGATCGGCCCGACGATCGGCGGGTTCATCCTCTCCTCGCTCGACTGGCGCTGGATGTTCTGGAGCGTCCTGCCGCTGGCGCTGGCCGCGCTCGCGGTCGGGTTCGTGGCCTTCCGGCTCTCCTCCGAGACGCGCTCGACGCCGCTCGACGTGTTGTCGGTGGTCGTGTCCGCGCTCGGCTTCGGCGGCATCGTCTACGGCTTCTCCACGCTGGGCCAGGGCGGCGACGCCGCGATCCCGCCGTGGGCCGCGCTCGTGGTCGGGGTCGTGGCGCTGGGGCTGTTCGTCGCCCGCCAGCTGCAGTTGCAACGGACGGACGCGGCGCTGCTCGACCTCCGGGCCTTCAACCACCGCCCGTTCGTCGTCGCCGTGGTGCTCTCGGCGCTGCTGTTCATGTCCCTGCTGGGCGCCGGCGCGATCCTGCTGCCGATCTATCTGCAGAACGTCCTGCACGTCAGCGCGGCCACCACCGGGCTCGCGGTGCTGCCGGGCGGGCTGGTGCTCGGCTTCATGGGTCGCCCGGTCGGCCGGCTGTTCGACCGGATCGGGGCCCGGCCGCTGGTCATCCCCGGAGCGATCGGGCTCGCCGTCTCGATGTGGCTGTTCGCCCTGCTGGGCGCCGCCGCGCCGCTGTGGACGGTCATCGCGTCCCACGTGCTGCTCATGGCCTCGCTGGGGCTGATGATGACCCCGTTGTTCACCGAGGGCCTCTCGGCGCTGCCGGAGCACCTGTACTCCCACGGCAGCGCGATCATGGCCACGTCGCAGCAGGTCGCGGGCGCCGCGGGCACCGCCGGATTCGTCACCGTCGCCGCGGTCGGCTCGGCCTCGGCCACCGGCACGCCGGACGCCGCCGGGCTGCAGCTCGCGTTCATGGTCGCCGGTGTGATCGGTCTGGTCGCGGTCGGCGTGTCGTTCCTGGTGCGGCGCAAGCCGTCCACCGCGGACGGCGACGCGACCACCACCAGCGACGCCGCGACCACCGACGAGACCGACGACGCGGTCGACGAGGACCGGACCGCCCGCGCCACCCGGGGCTGACCGAGGACCGGGCCGCGCCGAGTGGGCCGCCACCATGGTCGACATCGCCTGTTGACCATGATGGAGGTCCACTCGGGCGCCGTCGGAAGGCGCGAGGTGCCTCAGGCGGTACCGAGCGGGGTGAGCCCGGAGCGGGGGTCGGGCGCGGCGACGCGGAGCTTGTCGGCCTCGACGTCGGTGTCGACGGACTGGGACTCGCGCTCCGCCTGGACGCGCTCGATGTAGGAGCCGACCTCGCGGTCGCGCTCGGCGTCGCTCCAGCCCAGCAGTTCGGCCATCTGCGCCCCGACCGCCTCGGCCGAGTCCTCGCCGCGGTGGGCGTACTCGATCGAGATGCGGGTGCGGCGGGTGAGGACGTCGTCGAGGTGCAGGGCGCCCTCGTAGGCCACGGCGTAGGCGATCTCGACACGCAGGTAGTCCGGCGAGGCGGGGACGGGCTCGAGCAGCGACGGGTCGTCGTCGGCCATCGCCAGCAGACCGTGCAGCAGCGAGCCGTAGCGGTCGAGCAGGTGGCGCACGCGGTGCGGGTGCAGGCCGTGCGCCGTCCCGAGCTGCTCGCTCTGGTTGACCAGGGCGAAGTAGCCGTCGGCGCCGATCAGCGGCACACGGTCGGTCACCGAGGGCGCGACCCGGCTGGGGATGTCCTCCGCGGCGGCGTCGAGCGCGTCGGCGGCCATCACGCGGTAGGTCGTGTACTTGCCGCCGGCGATGGCGACCAGACCGGGCATGACCCGGGAGACGGCGTGCTCGCGGGAGAGCTTGGAGGTCTCCTCGCTCTCACCGGCCAGCAGCGGGCGCAGCCCGGCGTAGACGCCCTCGATGTCGTCGTGGCTCAGCGGGGTGACCAGGACCTCGTTGATGTGCTCGAGCAGGTAGTCGAGGTCCTTGCGGGTCGCGGCGGGATGGGCGAGGTCGAGGTTCCAGTCGGTGTCGGTGGTACCCACGATCCAGTGGTTGCGCCAGGGGATCACGAACAGCACCGACTTCTCGGTCCGCAGGATCATCCCGACGTCCGAGGGGATCTTGTCGCGGGCGACGAGGAAGTGCACGCCCTTCGACGCCTTGACCTTGAAGCGGCCCCGGGTCCCGGCGGCGTGCTGCATCTGGTCGGTCCACACGCCGGTGCAGTTGACGACGGCGTGGGCGCGGACCTCGGCCTCCTCCCCGGTCTCGACGTCCCGGATGCGGACGCCGGCGACGCGGTCGACCTCGTGCAGGAAGCCGACGACCTGGGTCGACGTGCGCACGATCGCGCCGTACTGGGCCGCGGTGCGCCCGACCATCATCGTGTGCCGGGCGTCGTCGGCCTGGGCGTCGTAGTAGCGCACGGCCCCGACGAGAGCGTCGCGCTTGAGGGCCGGGGCCATGCGCAGCGCGCCCGAGCGGGTCAGCTGCTTCTGCTTGGGCAGCGAGCTCTTGCCGCCGAGCGTGTCGTAGAGGGTGATCCCGGCGGTCACGTACGGGCGCTCCCACGCGTGGTGGGTCAGCGGGTACAGGAACGCCACCGGCTTGATCAGGTGCGGGGCGAGCCGGGTCATGTTCAGCTCGCGCTCGAACAGCGCCTCGCGCACCAGGCCGAAGTCGAGCTGTTCGAGGTAGCGCAGCCCGCCGTGGAAGAGCTTCGAGGACCGGCTCGACGTTCCCGACGCGAGGTCGCGCGCCTCCACGAGGGCGACCTTCAGCCCGCGGGTCGCGGCGTCCAGCGCCGCGCCCGTCCCCACCACGCCGCCGCCCACCACGACGACGTCGAAGTGCTCACGGCCGAGGCGATCCCAGGAGGCCGCGCGTGCGGCCGGGCCGAGGCGGGCCGGCTCCGCCGACGCGTCCAGCGCCTCCGCGCCGTCGTCCTCGACACCGGCTCCAGGTCCAGCACTCACTTGCGACCCCTCTCGTCGACGGCGTCGGCGGGGCCCGGAACACGCATCCCGGCGCCCTCGTCAGGCGAAACCGCCCACCACGCCGCGCATCCCGCCCCACGCTATCCCCGGGTGCCGGGGCCCGGCACGCGGGCGCGTGGCGCAGCGGACTGCTCCGTTCGTGGACCTCGGGTTCCCCTCCACCCCCACATGCACCCCTGATCGTCCCGGGTTCGTGGACAGGGCGTGACGCGCGCCACTAGCGTCGCCGGACGGCGCCGGTCGCAGACCCGATCTGCCGGCGTGCGAGGCAGGACCGGGTCGAGACGACAGGAGTCCTCGTGAGCGCATTGACGATCGTGGTCTGGGAGTTCCTCGGCACCGCCCTCCTGGTCCTCTTCGGAGCCGGGGTGGTGGCCATCGTGCTGCTCCCCCGCACCAACGCCGACGGCGACACCGCCTCCTGGGTGCTGATCGCGCTCGGGTGGGGTTTCGCGGTCTTCATCGGTGCGTCCGTGGCCGACGTGAGCGGCGGCGCGATCAACCCGGCCGTGACCCTGGGTTCGGCGATCGCGGGCAAGACACCCTGGAACGCCGTGCCGTGGTACTTCCTCGGGCAGTTCCTCGGCGCGTTCGTGGGCGCGGTCCTGGCCTGGCTGGTCTACAAGCTGCAGTTCGACGCCAACGAGGACAACTCGGGCACGTTGAACGTCTTCTCGACCAACCCGCCGATCAGGAAGCCGGTCTGGAACTTCGTCACCGAGACGATCGCGACCTTCGTGCTCGTCCTGTTCCTGCAGGTGGCCCCGTACGACGGCCCCGCGGTCTACGCTGCCGTGTCCGCTGTGGTCGTCGGGATCGGCATGTCGCTCGGCGGCCCGACCGGCTACGCGATCAACCCGGCCCGCGACCTCGGACCGCGTCTCGCGTACACGATCCTGCCGATCCGCGGCAAGGGCAGTCCCGACTGGGGCTACGCGTGGGTCCCGCTGGTCGGGCCCCTGCTCGGCGCCACCCTGGCCGCCCTGCTCGCCTCCGTCCTGCCCACCGCCTGACCGGCCACACCGACCCACCAGCCTCACCGGGAGCCTGCGCATGACCCAGTACGTCGCCGCGATCGACCAGGGCACCACGTCCACCCGCTGCATGATCTTCGACCACGCCGGGACCGTCGTCGCGGTCGACCAGCTCGAGCACGAGCAGATCTTCCCGCGCTCGGGGTGGGTCGAGCACGACGCGCAGGAGATTCTGGACCAACACCCGCCAGGTCTGCGGCGGCGCGCTCGCCCGCGCCGACCTCGACTCGAGCCAGATCGCCGCGGTCGGGATCACCAACCAGCGCGAGACCACCGTCGTCTGGGACCGGGCCACCGGCGAGCCGATCCACAACGCGATCGTCTGGCAGGACACGCGGACGCAGGCCATCTGCGACGAGCTCGGGGCCCTCGGCGGGGGCGCCGAGCGCTACCGCGCGAAGACGGGGCTCCCGCTGGCCACGTACTTCGCCGGTCCCAAGGCGCGCTGGATCCTGGACAACGTCGAGGGCGCACGCGAGCGGGCCGAGCGCGGCGAGCTCGCGTTCGGGACGATGGACACCTGGGTCCTCTGGCACGCGACCGGTGGCACCGACGGCGGGCTGCACCTCACCGACCCGACCAACGCCTCGCGCACCCTGTTGATGAACATCGACACCCTGGAGTGGGACCCGCAGCTCTGCGAGGAGATCGGCGTCCCGATGGCGATGCTGCCGGAGATCCGCTCGTCGTCCGAGGTCTACGGCACCATCCGGGCGCGCGGCACGTTCCGCGACGTCCCGGTCTCCGGGATCCTCGGCGACCAGCAGGCCGCGACCTTCGGCCAGGCGTGCCTGGCGGTCGGCGAGGCCAAGAACACCTACGGCACCGGCAACTTCGTGCTGCTCAACACCGGCACCGAGAAGGTCGAGTCGAAGAACGGCCTGCTCACCACGGTCTGCTACAAGATCGGCGAGAACGACGCCGTCTACGCCCTCGAGGGTTCGATCGCCGTCACCGGCTCGCTCGTGCAGTGGCTGCGCGACAACATCGGGATGATCTCCTCGGCGCCCGAGGTCGAGACGCTGGCCGCCCAGGTCGAGGACAACGGCGGCGCCTACGTCGTACCGGCGTTCTCCGGGCTGTTCGCCCCCTACTGGCGCGCCGACGCCCGCGGCGTGATCGTCGGCCTGACCCGCTACGTGAACAAGAACCACATCGCGCGCGCCGTCCTCGAGGCCACCGCGTTCCAGACCCGCGAGGTCATCGACGCCATGAACGCCGACTCCGGTGTCCCGCTGACCACCCTCAAGGTCGACGGCGGCATGGTCGTCAACGAGATCCTCATGCAGTTCCAGGCCGACATCCTCGACGTCCCCGTCGTCCGCCCGACCGTCGCCGAGACCACGGCCCTCGGCGCCGCCTACGCGGCCGGCCTCGCCGTCGGGTTCTGGGAGAGCGAGGACGACATCCGCGCGAACTGGGCGATGGACAAGACCTGGGAGCCCGCCATGTCCGCCGAGGACCGCGACGCCCTGATGAGCCAGTGGAAGAAGGCCGTCACGAGGACGTTCGACTGGGCCTGATGGTCGCGCCAAGCTGACGGCGCGGGCCCGGGCGCCGTCTCGCCTCCGGGCGGGCCTCACCGCGAGATCAGCCGTCAGCGGCGCGGGGGCGGCGCACGCGGGTGGAACCGACGGCGTCGAGCAGATGGGGAGCAGGTCGGCCTGGAGGCAGGGGCACCACGCCCAGGAGGCGCGCACCGGCCGGCGCGCCCGGCGCCCGAGAGGGTGCCCGGCCGAGCCGTCCGGTTGCCGATGCGCGGGCCGTGCGACGTTCGGGCGACGGGGGGACGCCGGTCGCGGCGTCGGGCAATGGCAAGGTGCCCAGCAGTCGTGTTCCCGCGGGAGCTCCCGGCACGCGCGAGGGCTCGGAACCGAGCCGTCCGGTCGCCGAGGCACGCCGAGCGCGGCCCTGTCGACGGGCATCGGGGTCGGGTGTCGACCCGACGTCCGGCCGCGGCGACGGCACTGCGGTCGGCGGCGCGGAGGGGACCCGCCGACCGCTCTCGGGTCGAGGACCTGGAGTCGCGACGACGACTGGCGTCCGGACCGTCAGGAACAGCCGCAGCTTGGTCATGGCGGCGTCGAAGTAGTCGGTGGGCACCGTGACGGCGTTGAGCCTGCGCAGGGGGGCAATGTCGGCGGGGAGGGCGCGCTCACTCTCGAAGCGGAAGCCGTCGGCGAGGACGGGAACGATGTTCCGCCGTGTCGCCAGGGCATGGGTGATCTCGCGGCGCAACCAGTCGTCCGTTGCCACGACACGGTCGAGCGCCGACGGCTGGAGCACGAGGACGAAGTGCTCGCGCGCCGCGATCTCCCCGAGGATCACCCGACCGAAGTCTCCGCTCCCGAGGCCCTCGAAATCCATGAAGGTGTCGTACCCGTGCATGCGGAGATCGGTGAAGACGAGCCGGGCCAGGGGCCACGAGGTACTGCGGCGGTAGGAGACGAAGACCTTCTGCTTCTCCCCCGCCCCCTCCACGGGCCCAGATTAGCTCCCGCTCCCCGCTGTCGCCCGCCCGTTGGCTCCGCCGGCGGCTCAGTCCAGGTCGTCGTGCTGCATGAGGCGGCGGCCGGCTTCGGTGACCGACCCGGACAGCGACGGGTAGATCGAGAACGTGTGGGCGAGGTCGTCGACCGTGAGGTTGTTCTGCACCGCCATGGCCAGCGGGAGGATCAGCTCGCTGGCGACCGGGGCGACGATCACGCCGCCGATGACCACGCCGGTCGCCGGGCGGCAGAAGATCTTGACGAAGCCCTGGCGCAGGGCCTGCATCTTGGCGCGCGGGTTGGTGCCGAGGGGCATGACCACCTCGCGTGCCGAGAACTCCCCCGACTCGATCTGGGCGTGGCTGATGCCCACGGTGGCGACCTCGGGGCGGGTGAACACGGCCGACGCGACGGTCTTGAGCCGCAGCGGGCCCACGCCCTCGCCGAGGGCGTGCCACATCGCGATCCGGCCCTGCATCGCCGCCACCGACGCCAGCGGGAGCAGGCCGGTGCAGTCGCCGGCCGCGTAGACGCCGGGAACGTCGGTGCGCGACACGCGGTCCACGGTGATGTGGCCGGTGTCGCGCAGGGTCAACCCGATGTTCTCGACGCCCAGCCCGCCCGTGTTGGGCACCGAGCCCACGGTCATCAGAGCGTGCGAGCCCTCGACCTCGCGCCCGTCGGAGAGCGTGACCCGCACACCGTCCGCGGTGGCGACGACCTTGTCGGCCCGCGAGCGCGGCTCGATCGTGACGCCGCGCTCGGTGAAGACCTCCTCCAGGGTGGCCGCGGCGTCGGGGTCCTCGTGGGGCAGCACCCGGTCGCGGCTGGAGATCAGCGTGACCGGCACGCCCAGCTCGGCGTACGCGGAAACGAACTCGGCGCCGGTGACGCCGGAGCCCACGACGACCAGGTGCTCGGGCAGCGTGTCGAGGTCGTAGATCTGACGCCAGGTGAGGACCCGCCTGCCGTCGGGCTGGGCGTCGGGCAGGATCCGGGGCGAGGCGCCCGTGGCCACGAGCACGACGTCGGCGGTCACCGACTCGATCTCCCCGTCCGGGTGCTCGATGCAGATGTCGTGGGTGGCGCTGGAGCGGTCGGTCTCCTCGAACCTCGCTGCGCCCTGGACGACGCGGACCCCGGCGGTCTGCAGCGTGGAGCGGACGTCGGCGGACTGGGCCAGCGCGAGGCCGTGGACCCGGCCGTTGACGCGCGGCAGATCGACACGCGGGTCGTCGACCTCGACACCCATCTCCGCGGTCCGCCGGAACCCGGCCCGGACCCCGGCGGAGGCGATGAAGGTCTTGGAGGGCACGCAGTCGTACGCGACGCAGTTGCCTCCGAGGCTGTCCTGCTCGACGACCGTGACGTCGGCCTCGTGCTGGGCGGCGACCAGCGCCGCCTCGTAGCCGGCGGGTCCTCCGCCGAGGATGACGATGCGGGTCATGGGCTGGCTTCCCTCCTCGGGCGGGCCGTGGTGGGCCCGCGGTGCGCCATCCTGCCGGTCGGCGACGGCGGAGGCGCACCGGACGGTTGCGGCGGTCACCGGAGCTGTGCGGAGCGCCGCAACCCCGCCCCACCTGGCTACCCTGTGCGCCGTGCCGCTCTACGCCGCGTACGGATCCAACATGGACCCCGAGCAGATGATGCGACGGGCGCCGCATTCCCCCATGTCCGGGACGGGCTGGCTCGAGGGATGGCGGCTGACCTTCGGAGGCGAGGATCTCGGCTGGGAGGGCGCGCTGTCCACCGTCGTGGAGCATCCCGGCTCGCGGGTCTTCGTCGTGCTCTACGACGTCAGCCCCCTCGACGTCGACCAGCTCGACCGCTGGGAGGGTGGCGAGCTCGGCATGCACAAGAAGCTCCGGCTGCGCATCCAGACGATGGACGGCCCCCAGCTCGCCTGGGTCTACGTCCTCGACGCCTACGAGGGCGGCCTGCCCTCCGCGCGCTACATCGGCGTGCTCTCCGACGCCGCCGAGAGTGCCGGCGCCCCGGACGACTACGTCCGCGCGCTGCGCGAGCGCCCGTGCCGCAGCGTCGGCCCCGGACCGGTCACCGACCCTTAGACGAAAGGTCTGCGCCCGGCCCTCAGCGGTCGGTGAGCCCGGCGCGGCGCAGGGCCTCGGCCATCGCGTTGTTGGTCGGGGCGGGACGACGGTCGCGCGCGCCGCCCTTGCCCCCGTCGCGGGGTCCGCCCTTGGCCCCGTCGCGACCGGTCTGGGGCTTGCCGCGTCCCTGCCCGCCGGGCCCGGAGCCCTGACCACCGCCGGCGGCGTTCTCGCCCCGACGATTGCCACCGCGCCGGTCGCCGCGCGGGCCCTCGCCCCGCCGCTCGCCACCGGGCCGGTTCTCGCCGGCCGCGGCGGCCGCCGCGGCCGGTGCCTCGCCGGGAGCCCTGTCGGGCACGGTGGGCACCGGTGGGCACGGTGGGCGTGGCGGGCGCCGGAGCGGCCGCCGCCGGTGTCTCGGCGGGCTTGGCGCCGCCGGGACGACCACCACCGGGACGGCCCCGTCGTCCGCCGCCGCGCCCGGAGCGCGGGGCGCCCTCGCCGGACGCCGGGCGACCGCCGCGGGCGGGCCTGTCCCCCTTCGGCGCGGGCGTCGCAGCGGGCTTCCCGCCGGTGGCGGGCTCGTCGTCGAGGCGCAGGGTCAGCGAGATGCGCTTGCGGGCGACGTCGACGTCGAGCACGCGGACCCGGACGACGTCGCCGGGCCCGGCCACCGAGCGGGGGTCGGACACGAACTCCTTCGACATCGCCGAGATGTGCACGAGGCCGTCCTGGTGCACGCCCACGTCGACGAACGCGCCGAAGGCCGCGACGTTGGTGACGACGCCCTCGAGGATCATCCCGGGGCTGAGGTCGGTGATCTCCTCGACACCCTCGGCGAAGGCCGCGGTGGTGAACGCGGGTCGCGGGTCGCGGCCGGGCTTGTCGAGCTCGGCGATGATGTCGGTGACCGTCGGCAGCCCGAACCGCTCGTCGGTGAAGGCCGCCGGGTCGAGACTGGTCAGCAGCGCGGTGTTGCCGACCAGGCCCTCGACCGCGGTGCCGGTGTCCTCGACGATCCGGCGGACCACCGGGTAGGCCTCCGGGTGGACGCCCGAGCGGTCGAGCGGGTCGGTCGCGCCCGGGATGCGCAGGAAGCCCGCGGCCTGCTCGAACGCCTTCGCCCCGAGCCGCGGGACGGCGTGCAGGGCGTCGCGGGAGGCGAAGGGGCCATGGGTGTCGCGGTGGGCGACGATCGTGGTCGCGAGGCCGGACCCGATGCCCGACACGCGGCGCAGCAGCGGCGCCGAGGCGGTGTTGACGTCGACGCCGACCGCGTTGACGCAGTCCTCGACCACGCCGTCGAGCGAGCGCGACAGCGCGGTACCGGTGATGTCGTGCTGGTACTGCCCGACGCCGATCGACTTGGGGTCGATCTTCACGAGCTCGGCCAGCGGGTCCTGCAGGCGGCGGGCGATGGAGACCGCGCCGCGCAGCGAGACGTCGAGGTCGGGGAGCTCGGCGGAGGCCTGCTCGGACGCGGAGTACACCGAGGCGCCGGCCTCGGAGACCATCGCCGCGGTGAGTTCGAGGTCGGGGCGGCGGGCGACGAGGTCGCGCACGAGGCTCTGGGTCTCGCGCGAGGCGGTGCCGTTGCCGATGGCCACCAGGTCGACCGCGTGCTCGGCCGCCAGCTCGGCGAGGCGCTCGCGGGAGGCGTCCCACTGCCGGCGCGGGACGTGCGGATAGATGGTGTCGGTGGCCAGCACCTTGCCGGTGCCGTCGACGACGGCGACCTTCACCCCGGTGCGCAGGCCCGGGTCGAGCCCCATCGTCGGGCGGGCCCCGGCGGGGGCGGCGAGCAGCAGGTCGCGCAGGTTGCCCGCGAACACGAGCACCGCGCCCTCCTCGGCCACCTCGCGCAGCCGGACCCGCAGGTCGACCACGAGGCGCGACAGGATGCGCGTGCGCCACGCCCAGCGGACGGCGTCGTGGAGCCACCGGTCGGCGGGACGCCCGCGGTCGGCGACCCCGACAGCCGCCGCGATGAGAGCGATGTAGACCTCCGCGACGGCGCTCTCATCGTCGTCGGCGCCCAACGGGTCGAGGGTGAGGGCGAGGACCTCCTCGGACTCCCCGCGCAGGACGGCCAGGATCCGGTGGGAGGGCAGGCGGGTGAAGCGCTCGTCGAAGGCGAAGTAGTCGGAGAACTTGGCCGCGGCGGTGTCTCCCTCGCCGCCGCGCCCGTCGCGCAGCGTCGCGACGAGCCGCCCGCGGGTCCACATCCGTTGGCGCAGCTCGCCGACGAGGTCGGCGTTCTCCGCCCAGCGCTCCACGAGGATGGCGCGCGCACCCTCGAGGGCGGCGTCGCGGTCCGGCACGCCGTGATCGGGGTCGACGTAGGCGCCCGCCGCGGTGCGCGGGATGTGCGTGGGGTCGCTGACGAGGAGGTCGGCCAGCGGCTCGAGGCCGGCCTCGCGCGCGATGGCCGCCTTGGTGCGTCGCTTCGGCTTGAACGGCAGGTAGACGTCCTCGAGCCGGCTCTTGGTCTCGGCGGCGAGGATCTGCGTGTGCAGGGCGTCGTCGAGCACGCCCTGCGACCGCACCGAGTCCAGCACGGCGCTGCGCCGTTCCTCCAGCTCGCGCAGGTAGGTCAGGCGCTCGTCGAGGGTGCGCAGCTGGGCGTCGTCGAGGCCGCCGGTGGCCTCCTTGCGGTAGCGGGCGACGAAGGGCACCGTCGCGCCGCCGTCGAGCAGGTCGACGGCCGCCCGGACCTGTCCCTCACCCACCGACAGCTCGGTCGCGATGCGCTGCGTGACCGCCGGGAGCGGGGACGGACCGGACGACCCGGACGCGGGGGCAGCGGGCGGGACGGACGCCGTCGTGTCGCTCACGCCGCCATGGTGCCCGACGGGCCCGGCACCTCGCGACGAGGATCGGGTCAGACGGTCAACGACTCCAGCGCGGCGTGGACGAGGGTGCGGACCCCGACCGGCAGCGCGCGCTCGTCGAGGTCGAACGTCGGCTGGTGGATGTCGGCCATGTCGCCGTGGCCCGACCACACGCCGAGGCGGCCCATGGCGCCCGGGACGTGCTCGAGGTACCAGCCGAAGTCCTCGCCGCCACTGGACTGCTCGGTGCCGACCGCGGCCTCCGGGCCGGCCGCCCGGCGCGCGGCGCGGGAGAGCAGGTCGGCGGACACGGCGTCGTTGACCACCGGCGGCACACCGCGGCGGTGCTCGAGGACGTAGCCCACGCCGGTGGGGGCGAGCAGCGCGGTGACCAGCGAGCGGACCAGCGGCTCGAGCTCGTTCCAGGTGGCGTGCTGCAGCGTGCGCAGCGTGCCGCCGAGCACGCCCTGCTGCGGCACGGCGTTGCACGCGTGGCCGGCCTGGACGGTCCCCCAGACGAGGACGGTCCCCGAGCGCGGGTCGACGCGGCGGGACAGCAGGTCGGGAAGGCCGGTGATGACCGTGCCCAGGGCGTGCACCAGGTCGGCGGTCAGGTGCGGGCGTGAGGTGTGCCCGCCCGGCGAGGTCAGGCGCAGTTCGAGCATGTCGCACGCCGACGTGATGGCCCCGACGCGCGTGCCCACCCGCCCGACCTCGAGGCGCGGGTCGCAGTGCAGCGCGAAGATGCGGTCGACACCGGCGAGGCCGTCGTGCGCGATGACGTCGAGCGCGCCGCCGGGCTGGACCTCCTCCGCCGGCTGGAAGATCAGCCGCACCCGACCGGGCAGCGCCTCGGGCGCCGACGCCAGCGCGAGCCCGGCGCCGAGGAGCATCGCGGTGTGCGCGTCGTGCCCGCACATGTGCGCGACGCCGGGGACCTGCGAGGCGTACGCGACGTCGTTCAGCTCGGTGAGCGGGAGGGCGTCGAGGTCGGCGCGCAGCGCGACGGTGCGCGCACCCGGGTCGGCGCTGCCGATGTCGCAGATCAGCCCGGTGCCGGGCAGGCGGCGCGGCGCGAGGCCCGCGGCCTCCAGGGCGTCGACGCAGAGCTGCGTCGTCGCGTGCTCACGGCGGGCGAGCTCGGGGCGGGCGTGCAGCGCACGGCGCCAACCGACGAGGTCGCCCGCGTGCGCGCTGAGCCACCGGTCGATCCACTCCGGTCCGTGGCCCGCGCCGAGGTCGGCCACGAGGGCCGACGGAGGCCGGGCGTCCACCAGAGTCATCGGTCACACCTCCCGCGTCGGCCCGTGATCAGTCCGACTGTCCGGACCAGCATGCCTGCCCCGGACGGCGGTTGCGGACGATCCCCGGGGCACCCGCGCCGAGGGGTCACGACGCTGCTGCGGATGGCGCGCAACACCGCCGGCCGCACGGACGAACGGGCGGTCGGTGCAGGTCACCGGCATGCCGAGCCGCTGGGAGGCGATCCTCGCCCGCCCGTCGCACCACACGATCCCGGGGGGCGCCCGGCGGACGGCCGGCGTTGCCATGATGGGGCGATGACCCCCTCCCCCGCCGACGACACCGGCCCCCGGCGGATCGTCGGGCGCTACCGCCTCGAGCACGAGCTCGGGCGCGGCGCGATGGGAACGGTGTGGTCCGCGTACGACGAGGTGCTCCACCGGGCGGTCGCGGTCAAGGAGGTCCGGCTCTCGCTGGTCCCGGTCGGGGAGCGCGCGATCGTGCGGGAGCGGACCCTCCGCGAGGCGCGCGCCACGGCGATGCTCAGCCACCCGAACGTCGTCACCCTCTACGACGTCGTCGAGGTCGGCGCGGAGCCCTACGTCGTCATGGAGCTGCTGCCCTCCCGCAGCCTCGCCAGCTACATCGGCGAGCGCGGCACGCTCGAACAGCCCGAGGCCGCCGAGATCGGGTCGGCGGTCGCGTCCGCGCTGACCACCGCCCACCGCGCCGGGATCACGCACCGCGACGTCAAGCCGGGCAACGTCCTCATCGGCGAGAACGGCCAGATCAAGCTCACCGACTTCGGCATCGCCCGCAACGCCGCCGAGCAGTCGATGACCCAGACCGGCACCGTCCTCGGCTCGCCGCCCTACATCGCGCCCGAGGTGGCGATGGGGCGGGCCGTCGGCCCGGCCGCCGACCTGTGGGGCCTCGGCGCGACGCTGTTCGCCTGCATCGAGGGCCGGCCGCCCTACGACGCCGGCGACCCGGTCACCACGGTCACCGAGGTCGTGCACGGCGAGGTCCCCCGCCCCGCCGGCCGCGGACCGGTCGTGGACGTCATCCGCGGCCTCATGGTCAAGGACCCGGCGCTGCGGATGCCCCTCGCCGCGGTCCGCCGCCGCCTGCGCCCGCTGCTCTCCGACCCCGAGGGCCCGATCCTCGCCGTCGCACCCGCCCCGCGGACGGCCGCGTTCCGCCTGCCGCAGTCCGAGCAGGACGACGGCGTCGGCCTCATCCCCGCCGCCGGCCCGCGCGGCCCCGCCGGCACGCTCGTCGACGCCGGCTCCTCGGTGGTCCCCCCGGTCCCCCCGCCGGACGAGGCACCGGCCGAGGCGGCCGCCGAGGCGAAGAGCGACGCCCCCGAGGCCCCGGCCGCGAGCGCTCCCGCCACGGAGAGCCCGTCCCGGACCGGGGAGACGCCGACCGGCGGGTCCTCGACCGAGGACGACGCCGCCGCCGAGCAGGCACCGTCGGAGGAGGCGCCGGCTGCGGAGACGCCCGCTACGGACGGGGGCGGGAGCGACGGGCCTCCGGCCGGCACCGACGCCGCATCCGACGCCGAACCCGGCAGCGAGGACGCCGGCGGGCCGGCGGCCGCGAAGGACCCCGGCGACGCCGCGAAGGACCCCGGCGACGCCGCGGAACCCACCGGGACGGAGCCGGGCGAGGCCGCTGCCGGGGTCGCTGAGGAGCCGGGCGCCCCTGACGCGGAGGCACCCGGAACGACGGGTCCCGCGGTGTCGTCCCCCGGGGCGGGGAGTCCGGACGCGGACGCCGCGTCCGGCACCGAGGACGGTGCCGCTGCACCGGCCGCCGCCACACCGGCCGCCGCCGCGCCCGACGAGCCGGTCGACGAGGCCGCCGACGCGAACGCCGCCGAGGTCGTGTCGACCGACGCGAAGGCCACCGACGTCGTATCGACCGACGCCAAGGCCACCGACGTCGTGTCGGCCGACGCGAAGGCCGCCGACGTCAGGCCCGCCGAGGTCGTCTCCACCGACGCCGAGGCCACCGAGCCGGAGGCCGCGGGCGCGACGGGCGAGGCCGCGGAGGATCCCGGCACGCCGGCCGCCGGCACGACGGGGCCGGGTGACACCGACACGCACCGCGCGGGCCCGTCGGCGACGCCCGGGGAGGCCGGTGAGTCCCCGGCACCCGACGGAGCGGACGCCCCGTCGCCGGCTCCCGCACCCCGGTCGGGGGGGACGCCCCCACCGTCGATGCCCACGCCACCCCCGACGCCCGCGCGGGGAGCGCCGGCCGCGACCGACGCGGAGACGACGTTGGTGGGCAGGCGGGTCCCGGTGGACGACGACGCGACCCGGACCGTCCGGCGCCCGACGGGGCCGCGCGCGCCCGCCATGCCCACCCCGCCACGGTGGACCCCGCCGCGGGGTGCACCGGCGCCCGGATGGCGTCCCGCCCCGGCACGCCCCGCACCGGGACTGGCAGCGGGCACCGGCCAGCCGCTGGCCGCCGACCCCGGACCGCTGCCGTTCGCCCCCGGACGCGCGCCCGCGGAGACGCAGAGCCGTCCGCCGGTGCTCGTCGCGGCCGTCATCGCCCTGCTGGTCCTGCTGGCGGTGCTCGGCGCCGTCGGGGGGTACGCGCTCACGCGCTCGCTCGCCGGTCAGGGACCGCTCGCGGTGGCGCTCACGCCGGCGGGCCCCGAGGTCGCCGACACCCGGCTCGTCACCCACGACGACACCGACGCCCGCTACAGCGGCACCGGCCTCGACTTCAGCGCGCTCGTCCCGGTGGGCTGGCAGCAGTTCCGACTGCAGGGGGCGGCCGACGACGTCGCCGTGCGCTTCGTGTCCCCGGACGCGACCCGGGAGCTGCGCATCGACCGGATCGCGGCCTTCTACCCGGCCCAGCGCGCCACCGACTACGCCACCCTGCTCGGGCAGCCCGCGAGCCTCGGCGTCGACGCGAGCTCCGTCGCGCCCCTGAGCCCGGTCGGTGCGGGCGCGCCCGGGGTCGAGGGCCCGCAGCAGACCATCTACCGGACCCTGTCCGGCGCGAGCGACGACCGGACGACCTGGGCCCGGCTCGTGCCGGCGGGCACCGACCTGTGGGTCGTCCGGATGACCGCGCCCACCGCCGACCTCACCGGTGGCGCGGAGCAGTTCCAGGCCATCGCCGACAGCTTCGCGGCGCCCGCGTGACCGGCGCCTAAGCTCACCGCCTCATGACCGAGATCGAGCCGCTGCCCGCGCCCCCACCGAGCCCGGAGGACGCCGCGGCCGAGCTCGCGCGCCGCACCGGCGCGCTCGCCCACGACGTCGCGGTCGTCCTGGGGTCCGGCTGGCGACCGGCCGCCGACGCCCTCGGCGCGCCCGCCGCCGAGGTCGCGGTGGCCGACCTGCCCGGCTTCACCCCGCCCGGCGCGCCCGACCACTCCGGGGTCGCCCGCTCGATCGAGATCGCCGGGCACCGGGTCCTCGTGTTCCTCGGGCGCACCCATCTCTACGAGGGCCACGGCGCCGCGCAGGTCGTGCACCCGATCCGGACCGCGTGCGCCGCCGGCGCGTCGACGATCGTGCTGACCAACGCCGCCGGCGGGATCGACCCCGCGTACCGGGTGGGCCAGCCGGTCCTCATCGCCGACCACCTCAACCTCACGGCGACCTCGCCGCTGGTCGGCCCGGAGTTCGTCGACCTCACCGACGCCTACGACCCCGGACTGCGCGCGCTGGCCCGCGAGCTCGACCCCGAGCTCGCCGAGGGCGTCTACGCGGGCCTGCCGGGCCCGCACTTCGAGACCCCGGCCGAGATCCGGATGCTGCGCGCCCTCGGTGCCGACCTGGTGGGCATGTCGACGGTCCTGGAGACCATCGCCGCCCGCGCGGCGGGCGCGCGGGTCGCCGGCCTCGCCCTGGTCAGCAACCCGGCCGCGGGCACCGTCGACGGCGCGATCGACCACCTCGGCGTCATCGAGGCGGTGCACGCCTCGGCCGCGCGCACCGGGGAGCTGCTGCGCGCGCTGGTCACCGAGATCCTCGCGCACGGCCGGTAGGCGCGGGGGCCCGAGCGGCAGGCGGGCATGCGGGGACGGTCGCGCGCGTTGTCACGATCATGACGTCACGAGCTGTGCAGTACACCCGCTTCGGCGGTCCCGAGGTCCTCGAGCTCGTCGAGCGCGAGGACCCCGTCCCCGCCGAGGGCCAGGTCCGCGTGGCCGTCCGGGCCGCCGCCGTCAACCCGATGGACTGGAAGCTGCGGGGCGGCGGGAGCGCGTCCGCGGACGCGCCGCCCGCGCCGCGCGTGCCGGGGTTCGACGTGGCCGGCGTCGTCGACGCGCTCGGTGCGGGCGTCACCGACCTGGCGGTGGGCGACGAGGTGGTCGGCAAGGCCGTCGGCGGCGCCTACGCCGAGGAGGCGCTGGCGGA
Organism: uncultured Actinomycetota bacterium; assembly: GCA_963785135.1. Taxonomy (GTDB): domain Bacteria; phylum Actinomycetota; class Actinomycetes; order Mycobacteriales; family Pseudonocardiaceae; genus Actinomycetospora. Next base: position 359,522 of record CAWATV010000012.1, on the reverse strand, counting down.
CGCCCGCGCGCTCGTGCGCAAGCCCGCCGAGGTGTCGTGGGAGGTCGCCGCGGCGATCCCCGTCGTCGCGACCACCGCGTACCGCGCGCTGGCCCTGTTCGGTCTCGACGAGGGCGATCACGCCGGCACCACGCTGGTGGTGGACGGCGCCTCCGGCGGCGTGGGTGTGTTCGCCGTCCAGCTTGCCGTGGCGCGGGGGGCCACCGTGATCGGCACCGCGAGCGAGGCGCACCAGGACGACGTGCGGGCGCTCGGCGCGACGCCCGTGGTGTACGGCGAGGGACTCGCCGACCGCGTCCGCGCCGTCGCGCCGCAGGGCGTCGACCTCGCGTTCGACACGGCCGGCAAGGGCTCGCTGGGTGACCTCGTCGCGCTGACCGGCGACCCGTCGAAGGTCGTCACGATCGCCGACTACGCGGGCGCCCAGGAGCTCGGCGCCACGTTCACCTCCGGGGGCGACCCGGACGTCGAGACCCGGGCGCTCGCCGAGGCCGTCGCCCTCCTCGCGGCGGGCCGCCTGCGTGCCCCGACCGTCGTGACCTACCCGCTGTCCGAGGCGGGGACGGCGCAGGAGGACAACCGGACCCGACGCGTGGCCGGCAAGCTCGTCCTACGTCCGTAGGCGCACGGCCGCGTCGTAGAGCGCCTTCTTCGACACGCCGTGCGCGTCGGCGAGCTCGGCGGCGGCGTCCTTGAGGCGGACGCCCTCGGCCGCCCGGGCCAGGACCGCGCCGGCCAGGTCGGACGGGTCGGCGAGGACCACGGGCGCGGGGCCGAGGACGACGGTCACCTCGCCCCGGACGTCGCGCTCCCCCGCCCACGCCGCGAGCGTGCCGAGGGTGCCGCGCACGATCTCCTCGTGGGTCTTGGTCAGCTCGCGGCACAGCGCCGCCGGGCGGTCGGCGCCGAGCTCGTCGACCGCGACGGCGAGCAGCGACGCCACGCGCCGCGGTGACTCGAAGAACACCGTGGTGCGCGGCTCGGCCACCAGCGCGCGCAGCCAGCTGCGGCGGCGGCCGTCCGCCCGCGGGGCGAAGCCCTCGAAGCAGAAGCGGTCGGTCGGCAGCCCGGACACCGCCAGCGCGGCGAGCACCGCCGACGGACCCGGGAGGCAGCGCACGCGCAGCCCCGCGGCGACGCACGCGGCGACGAGGCGGTAGCCGGGGTCGGAGACCGACGGCATCCCGGCGTCGCTGACCACGAGGACGGTCCCCCCGCCCCGGACGGTCTCGACGAGCCGCGGGATGCGCGCGGCCTCCACGTCCTCGTAGAAGCTCGTGACCGACCCGCCGACGGTCACGCCGAGCGCGGCCGCCAGACGCGCGAGGCGCCGGGTGTCCTCGGCGGCGACCACGTCGGCGGTCTCGAGTGCCGTGCGCAACCGCGCCGACGCGTCACCGGGGTCCCCGAGCGGGGTCGCGGCCAGCACGAGAGCCCCACGGTCCGCGCCGCTCGGCGCATGTGGGCCGTCCGGAGCAACGGTCATGTCCCCACCCGGCTCCGTCCCCACCCACCAGACCATACGATCGGTGACCGTGACCGCCACGACCACCGTCGCGCGCGTCCGGGAGCCGGTCGCCGCCGCGCCCGAGCACGCCCCGGCGGTCGCCCAGCTGCTCGGGCGCCCCATGCCCGGCGACCGGCTGCGCGGCTGGGTCGTCGGCGTCGTGCTGACCCTCGTCGCGGGCGTCGTCCGGTTCTGGGACCTGGGGTGGCCGACCGACCAGGGCACGCCGGTCTTCGACGAGAAGCACTACGTCCCGCAGGCCTGGCAGTCGCTGCGCAACGGGGGCCTCGAGGACAACCCCGGCTACGAGCTGGTCGTGCACCCACCGCTGTCCAAGCAGCTCATGGCGGTCGGCCAGTGGATGTTCGGGTACGACCCGGTGGGCTGGCGGGTGGCGTCGGCGCTGGCCGGGACGCTGTGTGTGCTCGTCATCGTGCGCATCGCGCGCCGGTTGACCCGCTCGACCCTGCTCGGCGGCCTGGCCGGCGTGCTGCTGATCGCCGACGGCGTCAGCCACGTGTCCTCGCGCGTCGGGATGATCGACATCTTCCCGGCCATGTTCGTGCTCATGTCCTTCGGCGCGCTGCTGGTCGACCGCGACGACGTGCGCGCCCGGATGGCGGTCGTCGTCGCCGAGGGTCGCGTCGGCGAGAGCGTGTGGGGACCGCGCCTGGGTGTGCGGTGGTGGCGGCTGGTCGCCGGGGCCTGCATCGGGCTCGCGCTCGCCTCGAAGTGGTCGGGGCTCTACTACATCCTCTTCTTCGGCGCCCTCCTGCTCGGCTTCGACGCCGCCGCCCGCCGCGCCGCCGGCGTCGCCCGGCCGTTCGTCGGCACCCTCGTGCGCGACGTGGCGCCCGCGGTCTGGGCGATGCTGGTCGTCCCGGTGCTGCTCTACCTCGGCGCGTGGCTGCCCTGGATCGCCAGCGAGACCGGCGTCGACCGTCACGCCGTCGGCCAGCAGCTGCCGGTGAGCGGGCTCGGCGCCGTCCTGCCCGACTGGCTGCGGGGCCTGGCGTACTACAGCACCAAGGTGCTCGAGTTCCACGCCACGCTCGACACCCCGCGGGGCAGCCCGCACCCCTGGGAGTCCAAGCCCTGGACCTGGCCGATGGGCCTGCGCCCGATGCTCTACTACTACGACTCGGGCACCAGCGAGCTCGGGTGCGGGGCCGACTCGTGCGTCTCGGGCGTCATGCTCATCGGCACCCCCGCTCTGTGGTGGGTGTCGTTCCCCGCGCTGGGCTGGTCGATCTGGCGGGTCGTCACCCGGTTCGACTGGCGCTACGCCGCGGTGCTCGTCGGCTACGGCGCGGGCTTCCTGCCGTGGTTCACCAACATCGACCGCCAGATGTACTTCTTCTACATGACCCCGGTGGTGCCGTTCCTGGTGCTCGCGGTCGTCCTGTGTCTCGGCGAGATCCTGGGCCGCCGCGAGCACGGCCCCGAGCGCCGGCACACCGGCACCCTCGTCGTCGGCCTCTACACGGGGCTGGTCGTGGCGAACTTCGTGTGGCTCTGGCCCATCCTGGTCGGCACGTGGATCAGCGCCGACCGGTGGGGCGCCGAGCTCTGGCTGCCCAGCTGGCGCTGAGCGCCGCCTCAGAGCTGCTCGACCACCAGGCGGAAGGCGCTGTCCGGACGGCGGTAGCCGGGCGGGTCCTCGGTGAAGACCTCGTCGAGCACGACGCAGGCCGCGATCTTGTCGACGGTGAACAGCCGCCACCGTTCGCCGGGCGCGGAGCGCGACGCCCCGTCGACCTGGTAGGCCCGCAGCGTGCGGGCCCCGCGGCGGGTGCGGCCGTAGACCGCGGGCACCACGGTGCGCGGCAGCCCGTCGTAGGAGAACGAGAGGAGGCGACGCTCGCGGATCGCCTGCGCGTACGGGCTCACGGCGAGCCTCCTGGGTGGAGCTGAGGGGAATCGAACCCCTGACCTACTCGATGCGAACGAGTCGCGCTACCAACTGCGCCACAGCCCCAAGTGCGACGTCACTCTAGCAACGCGACGCCCCCGGAACCGACGGCGGGTGGCGCCCCCGGCCCCCGCCGATCAGAGATCGATCAGGCACCCGCGGCGGCGCGCCGGTAGTTCGGGATGCGCTCGCCCTCGAGGTCGTGGAACGCCGGGTCGTCGTCGGAGTCGGCGACGAGCTCCATGTCCGCGGGCACCGGCGGCGCCGGGGTGCGCGGCGCGGCCCACCGCGGTGCCGGCGCGGGCTCCTCGTCGAGGTAGCCCGACTCGAGGTCGGCCTCGAGATCGTCGTACTCGGTGTCGTACTCCGCGTCCCAGGCGTCCTCCTGGCACGCCGCCATCCGGGCCTCGTGCTCCTCCTGGCGCGCCCGGCGGGCCTCGAGAGCACGACGCTCACCGGAGAGGCGTGCCGCCCGGCGGGCGCGCACCTCCTCCTCGATGCGGGTCTGCCGACGCAGGAAGAAGAGGTAGCCCACCAGCACGATGTCGGTGATCACGTGCAGCCACCACAGCACCCCCGTGACGACCAGCGCGGCGAGCGCCGAGAGCACGGCCACGGCGATCAGGCCGATGGCGACGCGCTGGCGGAAGGCGTAGCGCGCGTGCGCCGCGGCCGCAGCGGCGTCCGGGTCGAAGCCCCCGCGCCCGGGGCGGTAGGGCCGGGGCAGCGACGACGGTGCCTCGTCGTCGTCGGCGTCGTCGTACGCGTCGTCGTCGGCGTACTCGTACTCGTCGTAGGAGTCCGCGTACTCGTCGCCGAGGTCGTCGTCCTCGTCGTCGCCGTAGGCGTCGGTGTCCGGGGCCGGCTCGGCGCGACGCAGGACACGCTCCCGCGCCGCGGTGTCCGCGGCGGTGCGGGGGCGGGCGACGTCGACCTCGGGGGACGCCACCGTGGTGGTCGGCCGCTCGTCGGTCCGTTCGGCGACCGCGACCGCCGCGGGGGCGCCACTGCTCGCCGCCGGGGTACCGCCACGTCCGTCTCGGTGCGTGTCCGCCACGGGGACCTCCTCGATCATGGATGCACCGGCCGTCCGCCGCAGCACCCGGGCGCTCAGGTCGGCCTCCGCCGGCCGGGGGACCATCTGGCGTCGCCGGGCCACGACGGGCACGAGGACGACGAGCCACGCCAGGACCAACGCCGCGAACACGACCGAGCTCGGCACCGCCACACCTCCCCGACCATCAGCGAGCCGCGACGCCGGTGACCTCTCCGATGGACGGGGAACCCACCGTCGTCGCTCGCGCCACGCTAGTCACACCAGCCCCTCGCGCCTCGGAGCTGGATCGGCGTGTCGTGTGCGAGCGGTGACGAGAACCCTCCAGTGGGGGAACCTGCACCACCGAGGTTTAGGCCGGTTACCACTCGACCGGATGGGCCTCAAGGCCACCATGATGGGCCATGTGGGTCTATTCGGTCGGCGGTCCACCCCTCATGCCCGCGACGCCCGTCCGGAGCGGAGCAGGCGCGCGACGAGCCCGTCGGGCAGCACGTCCTCCTCGGTCACGGCGAGGACGACGTGGTCGCGCCAGTCGCCGTCGACCTCGAGGTAGCGGCGCAGCAGGCCCTCCTCGCGGAAGCCGAGCTTCGCCAGCACGCGCAGGCTGCGGGCGTTCTCCGGGCGGACCGTGGCCTCGATGCGGTGCAGGCCGACGCGGGAGAAGCAGTGGTCGACGGCGAGGGCGACCGCGGCCGTCGCGACCCCGCCCCCGGCCACGTGCGCGCCGACCCAGTACCCGACGTAGGCCGACAGGAGGGGCTCGCGCACGACGTTGCCCACGACGACCTGGCCCGCGAACTCGCCGTCGACGAGCAGGCTGAACGGCAGCGCCTGACCCGCCCGGCCCATCGAGCGCAGCGCGCCCCAGCGCCCGGGCCACTCCGTCACGGCGTTCCGGTGCTCCCACCGGCCCGGGAGCATGGGCTCCCAGGGCGCGAGGTGCTCCTCGTCGCGCAGCCGGATCCGCGACCAGGCGGCGCCGTCGCGCAGACGGACGGGGCGCAGCTCGACGACGCCGGCGGGGACCCGCAACGCCCTGGTGCGCGCGGGCCACCCGGGGTGGCGTCCGGTCGGTCGGGCCCCGCCCCAGATGGGTCGGCCCACAGTGGTCAGGTTCCCACGGGGGGTGTCACCACGGGCGCGGCTCAGGTCCGCGGCGCGAGGAACGCCACGCGCACCTCGGCGTCCATCCCCGCCTCGGTGGTCTCCTCGTCGAGGACGAGCAGCGCGTTGGCCTCCGCGAGCGACGAGAGCAGGTGCGAGCCCGCCTGGCCCAGCGGCTGGGCCAGGTAGTCGCCGGTGCGGCGATCACGCAGCAGGCGGCCGCGCAGGTAGGTGCGGCGCCCGGGCGGCGAGGTCACCGGCGAGAGCAGCGTCGCGGTGACCTCACGACGGTGCAGCTCCTGCTTGCCGAGGGCCAGGCGGATCAGCGGGCGGACGAGCACCTCGAACACGACGAGCGCCGAGACCGGGTTGGCCGGCAGCAGGAAGGTCGGCACCTCCTCGGCGCCGAGGCGCCCGAAGCCCTGCACCGAGCCGGGGTGCATCGCGACGCGTGAGGTGTCCAGCGGGCCCAGGTCGGCGAGGGCGTCCCGGACGTCCTCCCCCAGGCGCCCGCCGACACCACCCGCCACGAGCACGACCTCGGAGCGCGCGACCGCGCCCTCGACGGCCTCGCGCAGCGCAGTGGGCCCGGTCGACACGATCCCCAGCCGGGTCACCTCGGCGCCGGCGTCGGACGCGGCGGCGGCCAGGGCGTAGGAGTTGACGTCGACGACCTGCCCGGTGCCCGGCGTCCGGTCGACGTCGACGAGCTCGTCGCCGACGGCCAGCACGCAGACCCGCGGGCGCGGGTGGACGAGGACCTTGGTGCGCCCGACGGCAGCGAGCAGCCCGACCTGTGCGGGCCCGACGACGACCCCGCGCCGCACGGCGACGTCGCCGGGGGCGACGTCCTCGCCCACCCGCCGGACCCAGGCCGCGGAGGGCACCGGCGCCTTCACGGTCAGCCGCGAGCGGTGCCCGGTGCGCTGCCCCGCGTCGTGGGCGGAGTCGGTGTGGTCGTGCGGGGCGACGGCGTCGGCGAGGGTGGGCAGCGGCGCGCCGGTGGCGACGCGGACCGCCTGGCCGGGCTGCAGGCGGTGGGCCTGGCGCGACCCGGCCGCGACCTCGCCGACCACCGGGAGCTCGACGGGCTCCTCGGCGGCCGAGCGCACGTCGACGCTGCGCACGGCGTAGCCGTCGACGGCCGCCTGGTCGAACCCCGGCAGCGCCCGTTCGGCGATGACCTCCTCGGCGCACAGCAGGCCCTGGGCCGAGGAGATGTCCACGCGGATCGGGGCCGGACGGACCGCGGCGTCGAGCACGCGGCGCAGCTGACTCTCGACCGTCCTCACCAGCACATCGTCCTATGTCCGACGCCCGACTCGGGGCTGCGACGCGCCCGTTATGGTCGGACGGGTCCCGCGTCGCCCGACCGGAAGGCTCCATGACCTACCTCGACGCCGCCCTCGCCGCGCTGGCCGGGCGCTCCACCGGTCCCGCCCACCCCGCCGAGGTCGAAGCGCTCCGCCGCCGCCTCGAGCAACTGGCCAAACCCGAGAGCGCCGTCGTCCCGGGCGAGGAGCTGCGCCCGGTGGAGGAACTGCCGACGCTGGACGACCTGCCCGTCCCCACCACCGAACGGACGCGCGCGGTGCTCGACCGTCTCGCGGTGGTCAAGCTGAACGGCGGCCTCGGCACGAGCATGGGGCTCGCCGGTCCGAAGTCGCTGCTGGAGATCAAGTCGGGCACGACGTTCCTGGACGCCACCGCGGTCCAGACCCTCGCGCTGCGCGAGTACCACGGCGCGCGGCTGCCCCTGGTGCTGATGAACTCGACCGGCACCCGCGACGCGTCGCTGGCCGCGCTGCGCCGGTACGAGGGTCTCGAGCTGCCCGACCTCCCGCTGGACTTCCTCCAGGGCAGCGAGCCCAAGCTGCGGGCCGACGACTGGTACCCGGTCTCCTGGCCTGCCGACCCCCGCCTCGAGTGGTGCCCGCCGGGCCACGGGGACCTCTACACCGCGCTGGAGGCCTCCGGCACCCTCGACGCCCTGCTCGGGGCCGGTGTGCGCTGGTGCTTCGTGTCGAACGCGGACAACCTCGGCGCCGTCCCGGACGTGCGGATCGCCGCCTGGATGGCCGAGCACGACGTCCCGTTCGCCCTCGAGGTCGCCCGCCGCACCGAGATGGACCGCAAGGGCGGGCACCTGACGCGACGCGGCGACGACTACTTCCTCCGCGAGACCGCCCAGGTGCCCGAGGGCGAGACGTCGGCGACCGACATCGACCGCTGGCGGTACTTCAACACCAACAACCTCTGGTTCGACCTCGAGCGCCTGCGCGCGATGCAGTCCGACGACCTGGCCGCGCCGTACCTGCCCCTGATCGTCAACCGCAAGACCGTCGACCCCTCCGACCCGGCCAGCACCGCGGTACTGCAGCTGGAGACGGCGATGGGCGCGGCGATCGGCTCGATCGAGGGCGCCCGGGCCCTCGAGGTGCCCCGCAGCCGGTTCGCGCCGGTCAAGACCACCGACGACCTGCTGGTGGCGCGCTCGGACCTCTACGACCTCACCGACGACGGCCGGATGGTCCCGACATGGACCGGGACGGCGCCGGTCGTCGCGCTCGACCGGACGACGTTCGGGATGATGCGCGACTTCGAACGGCGGTTCGTCGGCGGCGCGCCGTCGCTGCGGGGGGCGACGCGCCTGCGGGTCGACGGGGACGTGACCTTCGGCGCGGGCGTCACCGTGCGGGGTGACGTGGCCCTGTCCGGCCCCCGCCACGTCGAGGACGGCACCGAGCTCGGCCCCTGACGGTCAGGTGGCGGTCAGCCCCTCGCTCGCGACGGCGGCCTCGATCCGCTCCCCGGAGAACCGCCGCAGGAGGCTGAGGAGCAGCGCGCCGCGCTCATGGGCGAGAACCGCTCGTCGGTCCGTCGGTCACCCGCGCCGACCCCCTCGACGTGGTGGTGTACGGCGTCGACCCCCGACACCGCACCGGATACGCGATCATCATCGTATGTGCCCGCCGGCCGACCGGACGCCCCCGGAGTCGGTGGCCGCCTCCGACAAGCAGCGGCTGCGCCGCACGCTGCTGGCCTCCCGCCGGGCGCGCTCGGACGCCGACCGGCGCCGGGACGCCGCCCTCCTCGCGGCCGGGCTCCCCGCGCTGCTGGAGGGCCTGGGCCGGCCGACCGACCCGGTGTGCCTGCACGTCGCGGTCGGCGCGGAGCCGGGCGCCACCCCCGACGGCGCGCTCCCGCTGCTGGACGCCGCGAGCGCCCTGGGACGACGTGTCCTGCTCCCGGTGACCGTCGGCGCCGCCCCGCTGGACTGGGCGGTCTTCGGCGGCCGCGACACCCTCGGCCCCGGCCCGCACGGGCTCCTCGAGCCGACCGGGCCGCGCCTGGGCCCGGGGGCGGTGGCCACTGCGGCGCTCGTGCTCGTCCCGGCCCTGGCCGCCGACCGGCGCGGCGTGCGGCTCGGGCGTGGAGGAGGGCACTACGACCGCTCGCTGGCCCTCGCGGGCCCCGGCCCCCGCCTCGTGGCGCTCGTCGCGGACGACGGGCTGGTCGACGAGCTCCCCGTCGAGCCGCACGACATCGCCGTCCACGCCGTGTGGCGCCCGCGTGGAGGGGTCGTGGCGGTGGGCGGAACATCGTGAGCCACGCGAGCGTTGGCACTCGCGGCTGCGTTGGCACTCTCGCCGGCTGAGTGCCAGCTAGACTGCGCCCGGCTCCACCCCCGTGACCCGTCAGGAGTGCACGTGCCCACCTATCCCTACGCCTGCACGGCGTGCGACCACCGCTTCGAGCAGGTCCAGGCCTTCTCGGACCCCTCGCTCACCGAGTGCCCGGTGTGCGGCGGACGCCTGCGCAAGGTCTTCTCGTCGGTCGGGATCGTGTTCAAGGGCAGCGGCTTCTACCGCAACGACTCGCGAGCGGCGGCGTCGTCGAGTGCCTCGGCGTCGTCGGAGTCCTCGGGGTCGGACTCGAGCTCCTCGAACGGCACGGACGGCGGCTCGGGGGGCAAGGACGGCGGCTCGGGAGGCAAGGACGGCGGCTCGGGAGGCAAGGACGGCGGCTCGGGAGGCAAGGACGGGGGCTCCGGCGCCAAGGAGGGCGGGAAACCGTCCAAGGAGTCGGCGTCCGCGGGATCGACCTCGTCCGGGTCTTCGTCGTCCGGGTCGTCGTCGTCCGGGAGCTCGTCCGGTACGGGGGCCAAGAGCTCGGCCTGAGAGTTCTGCGGAGGGTCCGGGACGCCGACCCCGAGTCGGCGTCCCGGACCGAGTCCGACACCCACCCGCTCCCCAGCGGTCGGCATCGAGACCTCGCACCTCCATCGACGGCCGACGGGACCCGGGGTTGCGTCGGGGGAGCGACATCACCCGAACGGACTACACGGTCCGAGGTTTCGATCTCGAGACGGTCCGATTCGTCCTGCCGGCTTACAGCGGGCGGCGGCGTTCACCGGAGGCGCGGCCGGTCGTCGCCTTGTCGCGAGGGCCACCCTCCTGCGCCGCGAGCAGCGGCGAGCGCGACAGGACGAACACCCCGACGGTGAGCAGGACCGCACCCACCAGCCCGCCGACGACGGCGGCGCCCCCGTTGACCTGCTCCCCCAGCAACCCGACCCCCCAGATCGAGGCGAGCAGCGGGTTGCCGAGGATGAGCCCCGGCTGGGAGGCCAGCAGACGACCGGCCCGCAGGGCGTTCTGCAGGACGATGAACGCGACGGGGGCGACCAGGAGCAGGAGGTAGCTCTGCCAGGTCGCGAGCACCTCTCCGAGGCCGCCCTCGGCGAGCGCCTCCGTCATCGCCTTCACGATGACGGCCACGAAGCCCGAGCCGATCCCCGCGGCGATGCCGTAGAACGCGGCGCGCCCGACGGGGCCCGAGCGGCGGCCGACCGCGTGCATCGCCCAGAGCAGCCCCAGGGTGATGATCGTGCCGAGCACCCAGACCCCCGCGCCGGCACCGAGCGCGTCGCCCCCGCTGGGCTGCAGGCTCACCAGCAGGACGACCAGCCCGACCGTCATGATCCCGACGGCGATCCACTCCCGGCGGCGCAACGCCCCGCCGAGGACGAACCAGCCCAGCAGCAGGGTGAACGGCAGCTCCATCACCAGCACGGGCTGCACGAGCGCGATCGACCCCAGGCTCAGGGCCGTGGCCTGCAGGGCGACCGCCACCGCGAAGATCGAGGTGCCGACGAGCCACGCCGGCCGCTGCACCATGTCGCGCAGCTTCCCGGCGCCGATCCCCCGGGCGCGCGCACTGTCCTGGGCCGCCTTGCGCTGCAGGACCAGCGCCATCGCGTTGCCGATCGTGGCCAGCAGCACGAGCACCACGGCCATGCCTGCGCCCGCCCTCTCACCGCTGGTCGTCGTGGCCGGACTCGCCGGCGGTCTCCGCGACGACCGGGCCGCCGGGCGCGGTGCGTCGGGGCCGAAACTACAGCGCGCCACCACGGCTGGTCCGGGCGGCCGTCCCCATCCGCTGAATGCGTCCCCAGGGCCGAGGCGCCGTTCCCCGGTCGATGCGATGCCCCGCTTGGCTTCGCGGTATGTCCCGATCGTCCGGCTCCACGCGACACACCCCGAGGTGGTGGCCCGCGGCGGGGTGGCGCCGGGCGGTCGCGGCGCGGCGCACGGTCGCGGGCGCCCTGGTGCTGCTCGCCGCGGCGCTGGCCATGACGCCGTCGGTCGCACCGACCGGGACGCCGGTGCTCGTCGCCGTCCACGATCTCGCCCCCGGGACGCCGGTGGCACGCGAGGATCTCGCGGTGCGCCTCCTGCCGGCCGGAACGGTCCCGGCCGGGGCGCTCGCCGACCCCGCGGCCGTCGCGGGGCGCCGGCTCGTCGGCGGGGTGCGCGCCGGGGAGACGCTCACCGACGTCCGCCTGCTCGGCCCGGCCGCCGCGGTCGCGGCCGTGGGCGGGCCCGACGCCGCCGGCGTCCCGCTGCGTCTCGCCGACCCGGCCGTGGCCGCGCTCCTCGCCCCGGGCGCGCGGGTGGATGTGGTCGGCGCACCGACCCGCTCGCCCGGCACCCCGGTCGCCGACGCCGCCGCTCCCGCACCCGCCGCATCCGCCGCGCCCGCCGTGCTCGCGGCCGGTGCGGTCGTCCTCGCCGTCCTCCCCGCCCCGGACCGCACCAGCGGGGGCCCCGTCGTCCTGGTGGCCCTGCCGGCGCCGCTGGCGGCCCGGGTGGCCACGGTCTCGCTCGCTGAGGAGGTCACCGTGACCCTGCGCTGAGGGGTGGGGCCGGTCAGGGCCGGTCGTGGTGCGGCGGGCGCTGCTCGTCGTAGAAGCGGCGGTCGGACTCGGTGCCCCGCGGGGCATCGGGGTCGCGCTCGTCGGCGCTGGCCACCGGCTCGTCACCGAAGATGCGCCGACGACGTTCCGCCCGGCGGCGGGCCTCCGCGGGAACGTCGGCCTCGGGGCCCGCGGGCCCGTCGGATCCCGCTGTCAGTGCTCCTCCATCCCGGAGAGCTCCGCGATGACGTGGGAGATCAGCGGCGTCAGCGTGGCCATGCCGTCGCGGACGGCCGCGCGCGAGGACGCGAGGTTGACCACCAGGGTGCTGCCCGAGACACCGACGAGCCCCCGCGACAGCCCCGCGTCGACGGCGCCCGCGGCGAGGCCGGAGGCGCGGATGGCCTCGGCGATGCCGGGGATCGGTCGGTCGAGGACGCCGTGCGTGGCGTCGGCGGTGACCGCGCGCGGGGACACCCCGGTGCCGCCGACGGTGACGACGAGGTCGACGCCGCCGATCACCGCGGTGTTGAGCGCGTTGCGGATCGCCACCGCCTCGCCGGGCACGACGATCGTGCCGTCGACCACGAGGTTGGCCTCGCCGAGGAGCTCGGTCACGAGCGGCCCGATGGTGTCGGCACTCTCCCCCCGGCTCACCCGGTCGTCGACGACGACGACGAGGGCCCGACCCAGCATCTCCGCACCGCCACCCAGCGGCTGGTTCTCCATGGTCACGACCGTAGCCTCCTGGTCGCGGCCGTCCGCGCGGGCTGGCCTACCGTGCGACGGGTGCGCGTACTCCTCACCGGTGGGGCCGGATTCATCGGCTCACACATCGCCGACCTGCTGGCCGGCCGCGGTCACACCCCGGTCCTGCTCGACGCCCTGCTCCCCCAGGCGCACGCCGAGGGCAAGGCGCCGGCCTGGACCGACCGCTACGAGATGGTGCGCGGCGACGTCCGCGACGCCGCCCTTCTCGACCGCCTGTTGTCCCAGGTCGACACGGTCTGCCACCAGGCGGCGATGGTCGGCCACGGTGTCGATCCCAACGACGCGCCCGGCTTCACCGAGAACAACGACGTGGCCACCGCAGTGCTGCTCGCCGCGATGTACCGCTCCGGGCACCGCGACCTGGTGATGGCCAGCTCGATGGTCGTCTACGGCGAGGGCCGGTACGCGTGCCCGGAGCACGGCGTCGTCCCCGCCCCCGACCGCACGCCGGCCGACGTGGACGCCGGGCGCTACGACCTGCCCTGCCCGCACTGTGGCCGCGACCTCGCCGGCATCCTCATCCCCGAGGACGCGGACCTCGCGCCGCGCAGCACCTACGCAGCCACCAAGCTGGCCCAGGAGCACCTCGCCATCGCGTGGGCGCGCGCGACCGGTGGGCGGGTCTGGGCGATGCGCTACCACAACGTCTACGGCCCGCGGATGCCGCAGAACACCCCGTACGCGGGCGTCGCGTCGATCTTCCGCTCGTCGCTGGAGCGCGGCGAGGCCCCGCGGGTGATGGAGGACGGCCGCCAGCGCCGCGACTTCGTCCACGTCACCGACGTCGCGGCGGCGAACCTCGCCGCGCTCGAGACGCCGGCGCCCGCGGGGTGCTGTGTGCCGCTCAACGTCTGCTCCGGCGAGGTCCGCACCATCGGCGACCTGGCCACGACGCTGGCCTCGGCCATGGACGGCCCCGCCCCGCAGGTCGTCGGCGGCGCCCGCTCCGGCGACGTCCGCCACGTCACCGCCGACCCTGCCCGCGCGACCGAACTGCTCGGTTTCCGCGCCCGCACCACCTTCGCCGACGGCATCGCCGCCTTCGCGACCGACCCGCTGCGCGACGCGGTCTCCTGACCTACCAGACCGTGAGCAGCAGGTGGTTCACGGCCAGGGCGAGGACGGCCTGGCCCAGCAGCCACCACCGCGCCGAGGCGCGGGGCAGGAGCGCGGTCGCGGTCGTGATCCACACGGCGAAGGGCAGCCAGATCCGCTCGGTCTCGGCCTTGCTGAGCCCCGAGAGGTCGGCGACGGCGACGGCGACCACAGCGGCGGCGACGAGCGCGAGAACGGCCGTCGGCACCGCCGTCGGCCGCTGGACGACCCGGCGGAGGCCGGCGATCACGGCCGGGCCGAGCGCCAGGGCGAGCGCCGCGAAGTTCGCCCACACCCAGTACTCGTACGGGCGCAGCAGGCCGAACTCGGTCGGCTGGTAGTAGCGGAGCTTGACGGCCTCGTAGCCGTCGAGCCACCAGAACCCGGCGGCCGCGAAGGACGCGACGACCGCGGCCGCGCCGAGCCCGCCGGTGATCAGCGGCGCCACCCGCCGGGTCGTGAGGGCCACCACGAGCGGCAGGAGGCCCCCGAGGACGAGGCCGTAGGACAGGAACAGGGCGGAGCCGAGCACGACCCCGCCGAGCAGGCAGAGCACGTGCCCGCTCCAGGTGCGGCGCACCGCGCCGAGCGCGAGCAGCGCCACGCCCCACGCGAGGACGGCGGCGAACATGCCGTCGGCGGAGACCCCGACCCACACCGCGCCGGGGAAGAGGACCCCGAAGGGCAGGTAGGCCCGGGCGAGGTCCCGGCCGCGCTCGCCGCCGAGCGCGTCGAGGGTCAGCGCCACCGCGACCACCGCCGACGCCCCGATCGCGGCGGTCACCGCCCCGGCGTAGGCGCCGCCGCCGTACCCGATCCGGTCGAGCGCGACGTAGAACAGCGTCGCCAGCGGCGGGTGCCCGGAGGGATGCGTGACCAGGACGTCCGGCCCGTACCCGACGATGCGCTGGTCGAAGGTCCGCAGGAAGACCGCGACGTCCGGGGTCCGCGGCACCTCGTAGAGGTACTCGGTGGTGGTGGCTCAGCCGCTCGGCGACCCCGCGGAACCATCCGTCGATCACGGCGAGCGAGAAGGTCCACGCGACGGCGGCACCGAGCGTGGTCACCAGCAGCGGCCCCCAGCGCATGGTGCGCGCGATCGAGGGACCACGGAGGGCGACGACGAGGGCCACCAGGATCGCCGGGACGGTGCCCGGGCCGACGTGCGGCAGCCACTCCGCGAGCACCGGGGGCCAGCCCACGAGGACGTCGACGCCGTCGTCGATGAAGGCCCAGCCGACGAGCGAGGACGCGGTGACCAGGGCCGCAGCGGCCGCGACGGCGAGCAGGTCACCGCGGGCGCGCAGGGGTCGCGGAGGCGTGGAGGCGCGCTCGCCGGAGGGCTCCGGGCGTCGGCCGAGCACGGTCGTCATCGGATGAGGACAGTACGACCGAACGGTGATCCGGCCGTGAGGAGGTCCGCCCGTCGGGCCCGTGTCCTCCGTTCGGGGCAGCACGCGGCGGGCCTGCGGACGCGAGACTGGTCCCGTCGGGCACCGACCCCGCGCGGCGCAGCCGCGAGCGACCTCATAGCGTGACCATGTGGAGGGTCGCGTGGACGTCGTGCTGCCGTGTCTGGACGAGGCCGAGGCGCTGCCGGGGGTGCTGGACGCCCTGCCCGAGGGGTTCGACGCGGTGGTCTGCGACAACGGGTCCACCGACGGCACCCCCGAGCTCGCGGCCTCGCTCGGGGCGCTGGTGGTGCACGAGGCCCGCAAGGGCTACGGCGCCGCCGTGCACACCGGGCTGGAGGCCACCCGGACCGAGGTCGTCGCCGTGATCGACGCCGACGGCTCGCTCGACCCCGCCGAGCTCCCGGCGATGGTGCGCCTGCTGCTCGACACCGGCGTCGACCTCGTCGTGGGCCGACGGGTCCCCGCCGCACGCGGCGTCTGGCCGTGGCACGCGCAAGGTCTCGAACCTCGTGCTCTCCGGCCTGATGCGGGCCCGCGGGGTGGCGGTGCGCGACATCGCCCCGATCCGCGTCGCGCGCCGCCAGGCCCTGCTCGACCTCGGCATCACCGACCGCGCGTTCGGCTACCCGCTCGAGCTGCTCATCCGGGCCGGGGCCGCGGGCTGGGCCATCCGCGAGGTCGACGTCGCGTACCGGCCGCGCGCCGGAGGCCGCTCCAAGGTGTCGGGCTCGGTCGGGGCACCGTCCGGGCGGTGCGCGACATGTCGGCCGCGATCGCCCGCACCCGCTCCCGGGGCCGCGGCGGCGGCCACCCCTTGACCGGTGACGGTCCGGCCCGGTCCGCTACCGAACCGATCACGGGTGCAGCACGAACGCGTCGACCATGCGGACCGCTCCCCGCGACGACCGGCCCGGCGCCCGCCGGGCCGACCGCGTCGTGCTCGTCCTCGCCAAGGCCCCGGTGGCCGGGCGGGTCAAGACCCGACTCATGCCGCCCGCCACCCCGCCGGGGCGGCCGGCATCGCCGCCGCCGCCCTGCTCGACACCCTCGACGCCGCGCTCGCCGTCGGCGCGCCAGGTCCTCGTCGCCCTCGACGGCGAGATCGCCGACGCCGAGCGCGCCGACGAGCTCGCCGCGACGCTCGCGGCGACCACGGTCGTCCGGCAGCGCGGCGACTCCCTCGGCGAGCGCATCGCCGCCGCCCACGACGACCTCGCGCGCGGCTTCCCGCGCGCGGCCAGCGTGCAGATCGGCATGGACACCCCGCAGGTCGACGCCGGCCTCCTCGCCGACGCCCTCGACCTCGTGTCCGGCCACGCACACCCCGCCGACGCCGCCCTCGGCCTCGCCCTCGACGGTGGCTGGTGGGCCTTGGCGCTCGCCGACCCGCGCCACGCCGGTGCGATCGTCGACGTCCCCACCTCGCGCGACGACACCGGCCCGCGCACGCTGGAGGCGTTGCGTGCCGCTCCGGGCCTCGACCCCGCCCGTGTCCTCGAACTCCCGCCCCTGTCGGACGTCGACACCGCCGACGACGCCGCGGCCGTGTCCGACCTGGTCCCCGGAGGCCGCTTCGCCCGCGCCGTCCACGACCTGCTCCTCGTTCCCGGAGGCCTGACCCGATGACCCCGATGACGACGCCGACGGTCTGCGGCGCCGCCCCCCTGGCGGTGCCGCTGACGAGCACCGACCCCGTCGGCGCCGTGGCGCCCGAGGCGCCCGGCGGAGTCTTCGACGCCGCCCTCGCCGGTCGATGTCAGCGCCTGGTGCGCCACGACGGCGTGATCCTGCCCCTCGCGGTCCAGCGCTGGCACGACGACGCCGACGTCGACGACCTGTGGATGGTCGACCGCTGCGGGGGCGCCACCCTCGACCTGGGCTGCGGCCCGGGTCGCCTCGTGGTCGCCCTCGCCGACCGCGGCGTGCCCGCTCTCGGCGTCGACGTCTCCGTGCAGGCCGTGCAGCGCTGCCTCGAGCGCGGCGCCGCCGTGCTGCACCGCGACGCGTTCGAGCGCCTGCCCGGCGAGGGACGCTGGGCCCACGTCGTGCTCGCCGACGGCAACATCGGCATCGGCGGCGACCCTGTGGCGCTGCTGCGGCGCTGCCTCGAGCTCCTCACCGAGGACGGCACCGTGATCCTCGAGCTGGAGCCGGAGGCGTCGCTGTGGCGCGGGCAGGCCTACCTCGAGAGCACCCTCGACGACGGTGAGACGGCCAGCCCCGTGGTTCCCGTGGGCCGTGCTCGGGCCGGGCGCGGTCGACGACATCGCCCGCGAGGCGGGCCTGGTCGTCAGCGCCCGCGCCGACGGCCACCGCAGCTTCGTCGAGCTGACGCCGGTCGGCCTGACCCCGCGGGCGCGGGGGCCCCGGAGCGGCCGGTCCCCACGCCGCCCGGACGGTCAGCGTCCCCCGATCACCCGGCTGCCCAGCGTCACCGGTACCTGGCGCGTCCCACCGGGCGACAGCGCCGTCAGGGTGATCACCTGGCCCGGCGGCGTCGACTGGACCGCAGCGACGAACGCGTTCGCGTCGGGGATGTTGCGGTCGTCGACGCCCACCACGACGTCCCCGGCCGCGAGGCCCGCCGTGGCGGCCGGCCCGGCGGGGTCGACGCTGGCCAGGACCGCGCCCTGGGGCTGTGCGTCGCCGACCCCCACCCCGATCATGGCCTGGGTCGCGCGGCCGGTGTCGACGAGCTCGGTGGCCAGCCGCCGGGCCTGGTTGATCGGGATGGCGAACCCGAGACCGATCGAGCCGCTCTCCTGGCCGCCCGCGCTGCCGGTGACGCTGGCGATCGCGGTGTTCATCCCGACCACGCGGCCGGCGCCGTCGACCAGCGGCCCGCCCGAGTTGCCGGGGTTGATCGCGGCGTCGGTCTGGATCGCGTCGATCACCGTCGACTGGCCCGATCCGGACCCGCCCGCCTCGACCGGGCGTCGCAGGGCACTGACGATCCCGCTGGTCACGGTGCCGGACAGGCCGAGCGGGGAGCCCACCGCGACGACGGTCTGGCCCTGGGCGAGCTCGTCGGAGTTGCCCAGCGACGCCGCCCGGAGGCCGGTGACGCCCTGCGCGCGGACCACCGCGACGTCGGCCGCGGGCGCGGAGCCCACCACCTGGACGGGCGCGCTGCGCCCGTCGGAGAAGACCGCCTGGAGGCCGCCGCCCTGGCCCGCGGCCAGCACGTGGTTGTTGGTCATGATCAGACCGTCGGCGGAGAGCAGGATGCCCGAGCCCTCGCCCGCCGCGCCCCGGATCTGCACCGCGGACGGCAGCACGGATGCCGCCACCTGCTCGACGGAGCCGGGCGGGGCGCCGCTCGGCGAGGAGTCGGGCACCGGCTGGTCGAGCGCGGTGCCCGACGACGAGCTCGACGACGTCCCGCCGGCCGCGCCCACCACGGCGGCACCGATCGCCCCACCGACGAGGCCGGCGACGAGGGCGAGCGCGACCAGCCCGAGCCGCCCGCGGCCGCGGGTCCCGCCCGCGCTCCCCCCGGAGCCGCCCGGGCCGCCCGGACCCCCGGGTCCGCCGCTGCCCCAGCCGGCCCCGGGGTCGCGCGGCCAGCCGCCGGGCGGGGTGGACGGTCCGGCCGACGAGCCGCCCCACCCGTAGCCACCGCCGGCCGCGCCGCCCCCGGGTGACGTGGCGAACGGGTCGGGGACGCCGCCCTGCCCGGGGAGGGGCGCCGTGCCCGGCCCCGGGGTGCCGTACGGGCTGGTCCCGCCGCCGTAGGTCCCGGTGGGCCCGCCGGGCCCGGTCTGGGGAACGCCGTTCGAGGGGCCCGCTCCGGGCGGGCCGGGACGGTCGGGGGCGGTGGCGTGGGCGCGCGTCGCGCCCTCGTCCCAGCGCACGCCGCCGGTCGCCCCCTGCCACGCCGCGGGGCGGGCGTACCCGGACCCCAGCCCGGCGCGCCCGTTCGTGGCGTCGGCCCCGCCGGTGGGGCGGGTCCCTGCGTCGCCCTCGGAGGCGGCGTCGGGGCGGGCGACGGGGTTCGCCCACGGGGTGTCGGACCCCGACCCGGGCTCCGGGCCTGCGGACGCGGCGTCGCTCTCGGTCATGGGGTCCAGCCTCCCCCATCGACCGCGCGGGCGCGGAGAGAGGCGGCACCGCGACCCGACACCGGGCGCGAGAGGGTGGACACGTGGAGCGTGCGACCGACCCCGAGGCCCCGGAGCCCGGCCCGTCGTCGCCGCTGCGCCACCTGCTCCAGGAGATCCCGCTCCGGCGGCGCGTCGCGGTCCTGGTGTCGGTGGGCGGCGGGCTCATCGTCGCGCTGATCTCTGTCGCGGTGTTCCTCACCGCCCAGACCGCCCTCTACGACCAGCTCGACGAGAGCCTGGTGCAGCGCGCCATCACCGCCGCCTCCGGCGACCTCGCCGACCCCACCCTGCTGCTGCGCGTGTCCTCCGACGCCCTGGCCGCCGGCGACTTCCGGGTGGCCATCGTCACCTCGGACGGCCGCTTCGTGACCCTCGCCGGCAACAGCCCACCCCTGGGCGCCGCCGAGATCGCCGCCGCCCGCCGGGACCCGCCGACCTCGGTGCGCACCGGCGGCGTCGACGGCCAGCTCTACCGGGTCGTCGCGGTCTACGCAGGCGACGACCGCGCGCTGGTCCTGGCCCAGGAGCTCGAGCCGACCCAGCGGACCCTGAGCAGGCTCGCCGTCGTGCTCCTCGTCGTCGGGGTCTCCGGGGTCGTGCTCGCCGCGCTCACCGGCGTCGCGATCGCCCGCGCGGGCCTGCGGCCGGTGGAGCGGCTCATCGGGGCCACCGAGCGCGTCGCGCGCACCGGCGACCTCCGCCCCATCCCGGTGACCGGCGGTGACGAGCTCGCCCGCCTCACGCGCAGCTTCAACGCGATGCTCGCGGCGCTGTCGTCGTCGATCGACCGCCAGCGCCGCCTCGTCGCCGACGCCGGTCACGAGCTGCGGACCCCGCTGACCTCGCTGCGCACGAACCTCGAGCTGCTCGTCGCCTCGGAGGCCAACTCCGGGCGCCCGGACGCCCCGTCGCTCTCGGCCACCGACCGCGCCGAGCTCCAGGCCGACCTGCGCGCCCAGATCGACGAGCTCGCCACCCTGATCGGCGACGTCGTCGAGCTCGCCCGCGACGACCCCCCGGAGATCGCGGCCGAGACCCTCGACCTCGCCGACGTCGTGGAGCGCGCGCTCGACCGCGCCCGGCGTCGCGCCGCGGCCGAGAACGTGGTCTTCGACGTCGACCTCACCCCCGCCGAGGTGGTCGGGGACGCCAACGCCCTCGAGCGCGCCACGCTGAACCTGCTCGACAACGCCGCGAAGTGGAGCCCGCCGGGCGGCGCGGTGCGGGTGACCCTGCGCCACGGCGTCGCCCCCGAGCGCCCGGGCACGGCCGTCCTCGAGGTCGCCGACGCCGGCCCCGGCATCGCCGACCGGGAGCTCGACCTGGTCTTCGAGCGCTTCTACCGGTCGCTGGACGCCCGCACGATGTCCGGCTCGGGGCTCGGGCTCTCGATCGTCGCCCAGGTCGCCGAGCGCCACCACGGCGGCGTCTCCGCCGGCCGCGCCCCCGAGGGCGGCGCGCTGCTGCGCTTCTGGATCCCGCGCCGGTAACGACCACGACTCAGGGCGGGGTCTCCCGCAGGACGTAGCCGACGCCGCGGACGGTGTGGATCAGGCGGGGCTCGCCCTCGGCCTCGGTCTTGCGGCGCAGGTAGCCGACGTAGACCTCGAGGGCGTTGCCGGTGGTCGGGAAGTCGTAGCCCCAGACCTCCTCGAGGATGCGGCTGCGGGTGAGCACGCGGCGCGGGTGCGCGATGAGCAGCTCGAGCAGCGCGAACTCGGTGCGGGTCAGGCTGATGGCGCGCTCGCCGCGGCGGACGTCGCGGGTCACCGGGTCCAGCGAGAGATCGGCGAAGCGCAGCGGTTCGGGATCGGTGGGACCCTCCTCCTCCGGGGTCCGGCGACGCAGCAGGGCGCGCAACCGGGCAAGGAGCTCCTCGAGCGCGAACGGCTTGGCCAGGTAGTCGTCGGCGCCGGCGTCGAGCCCGGCCACCCGGTCGGACACGGCCTCGCGCGCCGTGAGCACCAGGACGGGGATGTCGTCGCCCGCGTTGCGCAGCCGCCGGCAGACCTCGAGCCCGTCGACGCGCGGCATCATCACGTCGAGGACGAGGGCGTCGGGGCGCTGGGCGAGGATCTGGTCGAGCGCCTGCTGCCCGTCGGACGCCAGATCGACCTGGTAGCCGTTGAAGGCCAGCGAGCGGCGCAGTGAGTCGCGCACCGCCCGGTCGTCGTCCACGACGAGGATCCGCATGGTGACCAGTGTGGACGCAGCCCCTGAGACATCCCTGAGACGGTCGCGGGCCACGTGCGGCCCCGGGTTCCGCGCGAAGGGCCCTTTCAGTCGCATAGAGCGACGAAAGGTGCCCTTCGCCCGAACGAGACGGCGGCGGCGCGCGGGTCAGACCTCCTCGGGCAGCGCCGAGCGACGCAGCCCGATCGCGACGATCACCCCGTAGACGGTTCCGATCGCGAGCGTGACGAGGAAGCCGACCGCCCCGAGACCCTGGGCGGCCGCGAACAGGACGCCCATGACCACCGGCAGCGCGACGGTCCACCAGGCGACGACCTGCGCGCGGGCGAGTCCGATGCCGAGCAGGATCGGGCCGAGCACGCAGCCGGCGACGCCGGGGAGCATCCAGCCCATGCCGAGGGCGGGCATGTCGCCGGCCGCGTTCGAGAATCTCCATCGCACGGTCGGGCCCGAAGATCGCGGCGTTGTAGGCGTCGTACCAGTCCGAGAGCACCGCGCCGGACATGTTGACGAAGCCCACCGCGCCGAGAAGGCCGCCGGCGATCGCCAGACCCCGTCCCCGCCGCGCGGCGAGGGCGACACCGGCGAGCAGCAGACCGATCCCGAAGGCGGCCATGCCGTAATGCAGGATCGTCGCGGCGATGTCCGCGCCCGCGCGGTCGGCGCCGTAGGCCACGAACATCCCCCGCGGCTCGGGCTCGACGGACGTCGGGTCGAAGAACGTGCTCACGATCATCAGGGCGCCGCCGAGCGGGATCGCGATGCCGGCCGCACGACCGATCACGCCGTGCACCCGACCGGGCGGGGCACCGGAGGCGCGGAGCGGGGGTTCGGCGCCGGAGCCGTCGCCGACGGGGACGGACGGCGTGGTGCGGGCGGTCGTGGTCATGGAAGGACCTCCAGGTCGTGATCGAGCCGACGAGTACAGAGAGTGCTCGATCATCGAGCAAGGCACCATCGGATTCACTCGAAAAGCTCAAACGATGGAGCACGGTCAGTCACCACGTTGAGCGTGACCGTGTCGTAGCCGATCGGCACGCAACGTCCGCTCCGCCGTGGCGTCTCGCTCGAGAGGGACATTCGGGGGAGGATTTCCTTGCCGACAGGAGGGCACGGAGTGCAGCGAGAGCGACGGAGCAGTGGTGACCGCCCGCCGGGACGGGGGAGGACCGCGTCGCTGGGCGTGCTGCTCGCGCTGCTCGCCCTGATCGCCGGCTGCGCGGGGCCGGCGCGCCCCGAGACCCCCGTCGAGACCGCCCCGCCCCCGCCTCCGGTGGCGCTGGCCGCCTCGGTGGCGGCCGGTGCCGTCGACGTCACCCCGGCCGAACCCCTCGCCGTGTCCGCGGCGGGCGGGCGGCTGACCTCGGTGGTCGTCACCCCGGCCGGTGGCGCCGCGCTGGCGGGCACGCTCGACCCCTCGGGCACCCGCTGGGTCAGCAGCGCGCTGGACTTCGACACCCAGTACCGCGTGCAGGCCCAGGGCGTCGACGACCGCGGCACGCCCGGTCCCCCGCTCGACCAGACCTTCCGCACCGTCGCCCCGACCCGCACCCTCGAGATCGCGAGCATCCGCCCGACCGACGGCCAGACCGTCGGCGTCGCCATGCCGATCTCGATCACCTTCAGCCGCGCGGTCACCGATCGCGCCGCCGTCGAGCGCCGGATCGCGGTGACGCCGTCGGTGCCCACCGAGGGCTCGTTCCACTGGATGTCCGACGAGCAGCTCAACTGGCGCCCCCGGGAGTACTGGCGTCCGGGCACCCAGGTGAGCGTCGCGGCGCGCCTGCGCGGGGTCGACACCGGCGAGGGCGTCTTCGGCGAGGCCGACCAGACCTACCGCTTCACCGTCGGCCGCGACCAGCGCGCCCGCGGCGACGTCAACCAGCACACGCTGGTGCTGTTCCAGGACGGCCAGGAGCTGCGCAGCCTGCCCGCCTCCTACGGCCGCGACATCTACCCGACGCAGTACGGCGTGCACGTCGCGTTCGAGAAGCACGAGACCAAGCGGATGACCTCGGAGAGCTGGGGTGGTCCGCCCAAGGGGACCGAGGGGTCGTACGACGAGGTCCTGCCGCTCGCCGTGCGCATCTCCAACAACGGCGAGTTCGTGCACGTCAACGGCGCCACCGTGCGCCAGCAGGGCCGCAGGAACGTCTCGCACGGCTGCGTGAACCTGTCGCCGGCCAACGGCCGCTTCTTCTACGACTGGATCCAGATGGGCGACCCGGTGGAGATCGTCGGGTCGAGCCGCCCGCTCACCACGAGCGACGGCGACATCGCCGACTGGACGATCCCCTGGGAGGAGTACGTCCGGGGCTCGGCGTTGGCGACCTGACCCGGTGACCGGCCGTCACGGTCCGCTGCTGTCGCCCTTCTCGCACACCAGGCCCGTCGTGGCGATCCCGGTTCCGCCGCTGACGATCAGCTGTCCGCCGCTGTAGGACCAGGTGAGGTCGCGCCCGAACGTCCGCCCGGTCGCGTTCGGGCGGAACGCCATCGGAGCGTCTCCGGCCGCCTGGTCCTGCGAGGTCGTCGGGAGCCCCGAGACGTCGAGCGAGGTGCTCGGTCGGCTCCGGACCCGGCTCCACACCGAATCGACGTGCAGTGACCCGTTCGTGAACGTCCAGGTGCCCGACATCTGGCGGGACGGGATGGAGAACGTCCCGTCGCCGACGACGACCTCGAACGGGGTGTGGTCGGCGTCCCCGTAGACGTCGGTGTCCTCGTCGCCCTGCGTGGTGCACGTCCAACTGCCCATGGCCAGACGCTCGATCCCGCGCCCGGACCGCTGGACCAGCACGACCCCCAGCACCAGGACCAGGATCAGCGCGACGGCCACGCCACCGACGAGCCACCAGGTCGCTCCCGACCCGCGCCCGGACACCGGTGGTCCGGGGAACGGTCCGTACGTCGGCACGCGTGCGGGTCCGCCCGCCGGGAGAGCGAGGCGGTCGGTGGGCGGGTCATCGGAGGGGCGACGCGGCGCGGGCGGCGCCGTCGGCATCGGCCGGTGGCCGGTCGGTGGCGACGGTGGCAACGCAGTCATGGACCCCCCCCCCCCCCCCGCGGACGGGGCGCACCCTGCGCCCGCCTCGTGGATCGCCGCCCGAGCGGGTCCCGTTAACAGGCGCGCGGGTCAGAACTCGAGGCGCGCCAGACCCAGGACCTCGGCGCGCCAGTCGGCGTAGGCCTTGCCGATGGCGTCGCGCCCGCTCTCGCCGTCGTCGACGGGCTTGCGGGGCGCGCCGCCGGAGGTGACCTTCGTGGCGATGTCCTCGGCGGTCCAGGTCGGGTCGGCGGTGCGGACGACGAGGTGCTCGGGGGCCTTCTCGGCGCGGAGGGCGTGGGCGAGCACACGCATCAGGGCGGTGCGGGCCTCGTGGTCGTCGGGGGCGTCGACGTTGACGTTCGTCTGGCCGCCGACCAGCAGCACGGTGGCCGACGGGGCGAGCGTGGGCAGCACCGTCTCCGCGGCCCGGAAGCGGCTGAGCAGGCCCTCACTGAGGAACTGCTCGACGCGCGAGACCAGCGTGCCCTGTCGTGGCGTCATGGCCACCGGGAGCTGTACGTAGCCGTCGAACGTCTTGTCCCGCACGGCGTCGCCGAGCCGGTCGGGGTCGTCCACCACCGTGGTCTCCGCACCGGCGGCCCGGATCGCCTCGGCCACCTCGGTCAGTCGTTCTCCGCCCCCGGTCACCAACACCGTCGTCATGGGGCGAACCCTAGACGGGGCCGGCCCGGTCCGGCAGGCATGATCGCGCTCACCCCGATCGGTACAGCGCCACGATGCGCTCGGCGTCGGCGCGCATCTCCTCGCGGAGCTCCGGCGGGTCGAGGACCTCGACGGTGTCGGCGAAGCTCAGCAGCGCCGCCCGCGCGGCCCGCGAACCCCGGAACCGGCCGCGCAGGAGGGGTTGCCCGTCGACGGTCCTCCCCTCGTCCACCCACGACCCGACCATCTGGGGCGCCACCACGCGGTGCAGGGTCGCGACCCACTCCGGATCGACCCGCACGCGCACGTCGAGGCCCTCGACCGGGGTCTCGAGACGGTCGCGCAGCTCGCCCCACACCTCGGCGAGCGTGCGGTCGTCGGGCCGTCGGGCGGGCGTGCCGGTCGCGGCGACAGCGCGTACACGGCTGACCCGGTACATCCGCGGGCGGCCGCGGTGGGCGGCCACGAGGTACCAGGTGCCCGCCTTGACGACCAGGCCGTAGGGGTCGACGGTGCGCCACGCGTCGGCCGCGGTGCCCTGGTCGGCGGTGGCGTACCGCAGGCGCACCCGCACGTCGGCGACCAGGGCGGCGTCGAGCGGGGCGAGCATCGGCACCTCCTCCGGCCCGCGGCGCCAGCCCTGCTGCTCGACGAGCAGACGCCTGCGGGCACGGTCCACCCCGTCGCGGCGCGCCTCGGGCAGGGCCGCGAGCAGCTTGCGCGACGCCGAGGCCAGCGCGGGACCGAGCGCGCCCGTGCCTCCGGACCCGGCGAGCGCGACGAGGGCGCGCATCTCCTCATCGGTCATCCCGGTGACGTCGGTGCGGTAGCCCTCGACCAGGACGACGCCGCCGGTGCGACCGCGCTCGCAGTACACCGGGACACCCGAGGCGGAGAGCGCCTCGACGTCGCGGGCCACGGTCCGGGTGGACACCTCGAGCCGACGCGCGATCTCGGGCGCCGGCAGCCGCCCGTGGGTCTGCAGGAGCAGCAGGGTGGCCAGCAGCCGATCGGAGCGCACACTCGTCAGGATGCCCGAGAAACACGACAGTAGATGTCGGGTATCGCGGCGCATGCTTCTCCCATGACCGCCACCGCGCCGCCCGCCACGACCATCGGGACGCTCCGGCCCCTCGGTCCCTTCGACCTCGAGCGCACACGGGAGTTCGTCTCGCGCTGGGAGCCGGCAACACGCCACGCCCCGACCGACGCGCGCGAGCCGCTGCGCCTCACCGCCGCCGCCGACGGCGACCACCGCGGGCTGGCGTTCGCCCTGACCCAGGAGCGCCCGGACGGCGACGTGCACGTCGAGATCGCGGGCGCCGACGACACCCCGGGCGCGCTCGCCCAGGTCGCGCGCCTGGTCTCCCTCGACCACGACGCCCGCGACTACCCCGAGGTCGGCGTGCGCGTGCCCGCGATCGGCCGGCTGATGGCCGCCGCGCCCGGTCTGCGCCCGACGCTGTTCGGCTCGCCCTACGAGGCCGCGATCTGGGGCGTCGTCTCGTCGCGGATCTCGATGCGGCAGGCCGCGCGGGTCACCCGCGAGCTGGCCGAGAACCACGGCGACGCCCTCGACGTCGCCGGCGCACGGGTCCACACCACCCCGCGCCCCGAGGTCCTGCGCACTCTCGACGCCGTCCCGGGGCTCAGCGACGAGAAGGTCCGCCGCCTGCACGGCATCGCCGACGCCGCCCTCGACGGCGGCCTCGACGTCGCCCACCTCCGCGCCCTCGGCCCCGACGGCGCCCGTGCCGCGCTCAAGAAGCTGCGCGGGATCGGCGAGTTCTGGGCCGCGGGCATCTGGCTGCGCGCCTGCGGCGTGGTCGACGAGTTCCCCGCCGAGCCCCGTGCGCAGGCGGCGCTCGCCCGGCTGCACGGCCGTGACGCCGACGACCCGCTGGACGACCTCATCGAGCAGCTGCGCCCGTACCGGATGTGGACCGCGCTCCTGCTGCGCGTCACGAGCTGACCGACACCACCCACCGAAGGAGAACCGTCGTGACCGACGACCCCCGCCCGTTGCTGGCCCGCGCGCTCGACCAGGTCGGCGCCCTCGTCGACGGCACCGACGCCGCCGACCTCGACCGCCCCACCCCGTGCGACGACTGGGACGTCCGGACGCTGCTCGGCCACCTCGTCGCCGTCCCGCGACGGGTGGCCCACGTGGGCGACGGCGGCTCGCCGTTCGACGTCCCGAGCATGGTCGACCTCCCCGACGGCGAGCACGCGGCCGCGCTGAAGGCCGCGCGCGCGGAGGTCGACCGGGCCTGGGGCCTGGACGGTCGCAGCGACGCCGTCCTCGACCGGATGCTCACCGTGCCGTGGGGCACGATGCCGGGCCGCGCCGTCGGGTTCGGCTACATCCAGGAGTTCACCGTCCACGCCTGGGACCTCGCCGTCGCCACCGGGCGCACCGACGAGCTCGACGTCGGCCTCGCCGAAACCATCGAGCCGTTCTCGCGGCAGATGGTGCCGGCCGAGACGCGCGGCGGCCCGGTGCCGTTCGGTCCGGTGGTCGAGGTCGGTGCCGACGCGGGACCGTACGCGCGCCTCGTCGGCTGGCTGGGACGCGACCCGGACGCCCACTGATCCGGACGTCCACGACCAACCGGACATCCGCCGGGCGACGGGCCGCGGGCGGCGCCACGATCCTGTGATGGCGGGCACGACGACGTACACCAGCCCGGCGAGCGCGATCCTGGAACGGCTGCCCCTCTCCGGATGGCACCGTCGCCTGGTCGTGCTCGTCGGGATCGGCGCGTTCTTCGACCTCTACGAGGTCTTCCTCGGCGGGGTCCTCGCGCCGATCCTGGCGAAGGAGTTCTCCCTCGGCTCGATCGGCAAGGCTGCCGTGGTGGCGAGCGGGTTCCTCGGCATGTTCGTGGGCGCGATCGTGCTCTCGGTGGTCTCCGACCGGCTCGGACGGCGGAAGGTCTTCCTGGCCAACCTGCTGACCTACTCGTTGTTCTCGCTGGCCGCCGCGTTCTCGCCGAACATCGAGACGTTCCTGGCGCTGCGCTTCCTCGCCGGGATCGGGCTCGGCGCCGAGCTCGTGCTCGTCGACACCTACCTCGCGGAGTTCCTTCCCGGTCACGCTCGGGGCCGGTACACGGCGTGGGCCTACACGGTCGGGTTCCTCGGCGTCCCGGTCGCCGCGCTGCTCGGCGGCAAGCTGGTCGCCGCGAACCAGATCCTCGGGATCGACGGGTGGCGCTGGCTGCTCGTCGCCGGCGGCCTCGGCGCGGTTTTCGTGCTCGTCCTGCGCCGGCTGCTGCCCGAGTCGCCCCGCTGGCTGGAGTCGCGCGGGCGCGGCGAGGAGGCGGTGGCGATCGCCCGCGACGTCGCGGTGCGGGTCGGCCATCCCGTGGACGAGGCCGACATCGGGCCACCGGCCGCCGCCCCCGAGCTGCGCAGCACCGTCGAGGTCCTGCGCACCGCGTTCAGCGGCGTCTACCGCACGCGCACGATCATGCTGTTCATCTTCCAGATCCTGCAGACCGTGGCCTACTACGGATTCGGCACCCTCGCCCCGCTGGTCCTGGTGTCCAAGGGCTTCGAGATCACCGAGTCGCTGGGCTACGCCGCACTGAGCTTCTTCGGCTACCCGATCGGCTCGCTGATCTCGGTGCCGCTGGTGGAACGCTTCGAACGCAAGTGGCTGATCATCTACTCGGCGCTCGCCATCGGCGCGCTGGGCATCGTCTTCGCCGCCGCCGCGAGCCCCGTGCTCATCGTCGTGGCGGGCTTCGCGCTCACGGCGTCCAGCAACGTCTTCTCCAACGCCTTCCACATCTACCAGGCGGAGATCTTCCCGACGTCGATCCGCTCGACCGCCAGCGGCGTCGCCTACTCGCTCTCGCGCGGCACGTCGGTGGTGCTGCCGTTCATCGCCGTGCCGCTGCTGGCCACGGCCGGCCCGGTCGCAGTGTTCGGCGGCGCGGCGGTGCTGATCGTGGTGCTCTGCCTCGACGTGGGCCTCCTCGGCCCGCTCAGCACCGGACGGGTGCTGGAGGAGGTCGGTCCACCCCCGGCGAGGGGTTGACCGCGGCGCCGTCCGGTGGTCCTAGGCTGCCCCGATGTCGCCCGAGGACGAACGCATCGCCCTGTTCCTCGACTACGAGAACCTGGCGATCGGCGCCCGCGACGGTCTCGGGGTCAGCCCCTTCGACTTCGGGCCGGTCGCCGACGCCCTCGCCGAGCGCGGGCGCGTCGTGGCCCGCCGCGCGTACGCCGATTGGTCGTCGTTCGACGAGGACCGCCGCCTGCTCGCTCGCGCGCAGGTCGAGCTGATCGAGATCCCGCAGCGCCTCGGCGGATCCCGCAAGAACGCCGCCGACATCAAGATGGCCGTCGACGCCATCGAGCTGGCCTACGAGCGGCCGTTCGTCACCACCTTCGCCATCGGGACCGGCGACTCCGACTTCACCCCGCTGATGCACAAGCTGCGCGAGATGGACAAGCGCGTCATCGGGATCGGGGTGCAGTCGTCGACCTCGGCGCTGCTGCCCGCGGCGTGCGACGAGTTCCTGTTCTACGACCGGCTGCCCGGTCTCGAGGTGCACATGGAGGCCGCGCGCCGCCCGGCCCGCCGGCGCACGAGCTCCGCGGCCCACGCGGCGCCCACCCCGAACCCGGTGCCGGCCGCCGCACCGGCGCCTCCGGAGCCGGTGGAGCCCCCGCACGAGACCGTCCAGGACAGGTCCAACGACGACGACGTCGCCTCGGTGGTCACCAGCACCCTCGTCGGGCTGGCACGGGCGACCGACGGTCCGGTGCGGGCATCCACACTCAAGCGGGCCATCCTGCGCAAGGACCCGACCTTCGACGAGGGCGACCAGGGCTTCCGCGGCTTCGGTGAGCTGCTGCGCCACCTCGAGGGCCGCCGCGTGCTGACCCTCGCCCAGGGCACCGCCACCGGCGACCCGGAGGTGTCGTTCCCGCAGGACACCTCGGCCGAGGACGACGCGTTCACCCTGCTCACCGACACCGTGCGCGACCTGGAGAAGGCCGGCAGCCCGCCCCAGCTCTCCGGACTCAAGGACCAGCTCCGCAAGCGGGTTCCGGACTTCAGCGAGAAGCGCTACGGCTTCAACGGTTTCCTCGCCTTCGCCCGCGCGGCCCGCGCCCGCGAGCTGATCACGATGAAGTGGGACGAGGCGATCGGCGACTACCTGCTGCGCGTCCGGTGACTCCGCGGTCCCGGCGCTCACGCCGTCGCTGAGCAACAGTGTGTCGATCGGGCCGGTGGCCGTTCGTGGTGGGGCGAGCGGCGTGCGTCCGCGCGTCGTCGGAACCGTCTCGAAGGAGCGTCACGTCATGACCACGAACACCTCGGTCGAGTACCTGCCCCCCGCCCGCACGCTGCTCACCGGCCTGGCGATGGTCGAGTCCGGCCGGTGGCACGACGGCCGGCTGTGGTTCGCGCACTGGGGCGTCGGCGAGGTCGTCGCCGTCGACATGGCCGGCCACGCCGAGGTGATGGCGCCGGGCCCGCCGATGATGGGCTGGTCGATCGAGTGGACGACCGACGGCCGTCTGATCACGACGGGCGAGCAGGTCACGATGCACGAGCCCGACGGCACCCGCGTGCCCTACAGCGCGCGGGGCGGCAACGAGATCGCGATCGACCCCCGCGGCCACATGTACGTCAACGGCTTCGATTTCGACTTCCTCGGCGGCGGCACTCCCGAGCCCGGCTGGATCCACCTCGTCGCGCCCGACGGGTCCTCCCACAAGGTCGCCGACGAGATCGACTTCCCCAACGGCATGGTCGTGACCCCCGACGGCTCGACCCTCGTCGTCGCCGAGTCGTTCGCCGGACGCCTGTCGGCGTTCGACATCCAGGACGACGGCTCCCTCACCGGTCGCCGTGTCTGGGCGGACGGCCTCGGACCCGACGGCATCTGCATCGACGCCGGCGGCGGCATCTGGGTCCAGACCGCCGACACCGCGGCCCACGTCGGCGACCCGAACGCCCCGGCCGGCGCCTGCGTCCGGGTCCTCGACGGCGGCGAGATCACCCACCGCGTCGAGACCGAGCTTCCCTGCTTCGCCTGCGCGCTCGGCGGACCCGACGGCCGCGACCTGTTCCTGCTCTGCAACGAGTTCGAAGGCATCGACCAGCTGCAGGCCGTGCTCGACCGACGATCGGCCCGCATCCTCGTCACCGAAGCACCTGTTCCCGCAGCCCCCCGACGATGAGGGTCGGGACGATCTCGGGCTGGAGCGCACCCGGACCTCCACGGCGATGCTCGGCCTCGCTCACCCGGTCCGCTCCGCGACCAGCAGCCCCGCCAGCTCTCGGGGCCTGCTGAGCGGCACGAGGTGGCTCGCCTCGATCTCGTGCACGGTGAACGGGTTCCCCGGCACCGCCCGATCCGCCTCGCCGATCATCCGGTCCTGGAGGTCGAGGGGGATGACCTCGTCGCGGGTCGTCCGCACATAGGTCCGCGGAACGCGTCCCCACGCGTCGGGGTCGGCCTGTGCGGTGCCCGCGAGGGCACGGACCGGCTCGTCGGGCTGGAGACCGTAGGCGAGAACGGCTGGGACCAGGTCCCGGTCGAGGTCGGCCATCATCAGCGCGTGCTGGGCGTCCAGCACCTCGGCAGCTCCGGCGCGCGGGTTGCTGCGCGACGCCCCGGTCCGGCGCGGGTCGCCGATCCAGACCATCCGGCGCGCTCGTGCCCGGGGACTGTCCGGGTCGAGGTCGCGGGGGGCGTACGCCATGACGTTCTCGCCCTCGACGCAGCAGTACGCGCAGACGTAGATCAGCCGGCTCAGCAGCTCCGGCGCAGCGTTGGCCACTCTCGTGACGACGTTGCCTCCGAGGCTGTGCCCGACCAGAACGACGGGCCCGGTGTCCGCGGCCGCGCGCACCAGGCTCAGCGTGTGCTCGACGTACTCGTCGAGCCCGATGCCCGCGAGGGGCGACGGTGCCTGCGCGAGGCGTTCGAGGTCCTGCGGACAGGCGTAGCCCTCCGGAAAGCGCGCATCGAACCCGTGCCCCGGCAGCTCGACCGGGATCGACCGGGCGCCCCGCAGGGCGAGTTCACGGACCACCGGTACCCACATCGCGGCCGTCGCGCCCATCCCCGGGACCAGGACGAACGTTCGGGAGTCCACGCGGGCCACCATCTCACGCAAGGGGCTCCGCGTTGCTGGCTCAGCCGTCGCGGCGGCCCGGCTCGAGGGGCTGCCTGCGGCCCTGGGCGGCCTCAGCGGCGAGCCAGCGAGAGACGTCGACGAGCTTGATGTTCGTCTCCTGGGACGACGACACCAGCATCTGGAAGGCGTGGTCGTCGTCGATGGCGAAGCGGGTCATGAGGACGCCCTTGGCCTGCCCGATCACGTCGCGGCTGTCGATCGCGTGCTTGAGGTGGGTCGCGCGGTCGCTGCCGTAGAGCAGCACCCCGGCTTGGATGCCGAAGAGCCCGGCGATCCTGCGGGCGTCCTCGTCGAAGGCGTCCGGGGCGCGAGAGTAGAGGTTCAGCGCCGCGCGGATGTTCGGCGCGGCGCAGAGCTGGGTGGACATCAGCGACCGGAACCCGTACGCCACGGCCTGGGGCGCGAACTTCGGCCAGCGGGTGGCGTCGTCGCCGGCGAGGTCTCGCGCCATGACGACGCCGTCCTCGGCGGGGTCGGTCAAGGCGGTGATGCAGGGCCCCTCGTACAGCTCGCCCTGGGCGCGGTCCAGCTCGCCGATCTCGTGGGTGGTGGAGTGTCGAGTCTCGACGACACCGTTGTGGGTCATGGAGATGCTGCCCGCGACCACGCCCGGGACGGTCTCGACGGCGGAGACGACGATCTGGGCGAGGGTGGCTTCGAGGTCCTCGATGCTGCGGCGGGTGACGAGTCCCAGGGCGGCGGTACGCAGTGCGATGACGAGCCGATCGGACTGGATCGTGTCCATGTGGCGGTTCCATCTTCGTGGGTGCGGCCAGGACGAAGTCAGCGGCACATCGATCATGCGCTGGCGAGGCTGGGCCGGAGCGGCATGCGCAGCGCTCTACCCTCCACCGGAACTCCGGTGGTTCAGGACGCACATGAGAAACAGGACGACAGGGCGCACGTCGAGAGCTGCGGCCTCTGCCCGGAAACGGCCCATGAAGAATGGCCCGCAACAACGACCATACTCTGGAACGGGGCCAGGAAACGGTTCTCGACGCCCGTTTCGGGTCTGCCGCGACCACGCCGGACGTGAATCCCAACGCTTGGTCGACTCCTGGGGCCTCGTGGCTGGCGACGCTCGCTGACGCCGGGGTGTCGTCAGGCCGATGACCTCGATGCCGCCCCCTCCGACCGCCGGCAAATCAGCAACCGGAAGGGGCGACCCGGCCGGCTGCGCTGCTGAACCGAACTCACGACGTGTCGATGACACATCGCATGGTTCGGCTCCAGTGCTCGCGCCGGCGGACGGCGGTTGCCCGAGCCCCCGCCGCCGCGAAACACGCACACGGATCACGCTCGGGTCTCTCCCCTCGGCGGCACGGTCTTCGACCTGACGAGGAGCTCGTGCGGGGGCAAATGCCACCTCCCAGCCGTCGGGTGCCGGCGACCGTGCGAGTGGACAGGCAGCCCTGGGGCACATCGCCGTGGGTAGACCCGCCCCGACCACCACCCGTCCCCGCTCCCCTCGAGTACGGGGCCGGCCCTCCTGGGCCACGCCCAGGACGCACGCCCGGCGGACCGTGCCGCTGCCCCGGTTCATCGACCGCGAGCTGGCGCCGTGGGTCGAGGGTCGGCAACCGGACGACCTGCTCTTCCGGCTCCGCATGACGGGCTGCGCATGCGGAACTTCCGGCGCAACGTCTCCGACCCCCGCGGTGCACCACGTCGACCCGGCCGGCTTTCACCCCACGAGCTGCGCACACCGCCGCCTCCCGGCCGTCGCCGCTGAGCGCGGACGTCAAGGTCGTGCAGCTGATGCTGGACCACAAGACGGCGACCATGACCTCGGACCTCTGGGGCCATCTGTCTCGGATCGGCCGACGAGCGTCCGACCGCTTCGACGGCGCGGAGTGTGCCCAGGCTGTGCCCCCGGAGCCCACCGACGATGACGAGGAGGACGACGAGTGAGGATGAACGTCGCAGCTAGAGTGCACCTGGGCCCCCGTAGCTCAAGGGATAGAGCACCGCTCTCCTAAAGCGGGTGTCGCAGGTTCGAATCCTGCCGGGGGCGCCCATCCTGACCAGCATTTTCAGCACTCGACCCCGAAGCTTCAGGCATCTCGGGGGACGGACTGGGGGACGACGGCGAGTGTCCTCGTCGCCATGCCCTCGACGTCGCGTCGGACGCGCGGCTACGTGGAGCAGCGAGCGAGCGGTCCGTGGCGCGCAGTCGTATACGCGGGGGTAGACTCCCTCACCGGCAAGGATCGACGCCTGCGTGGATCCGCCCCACCAAGAGAGCCGCCCAGCACGCTTTGACCCGCCTCCAGGCGCAGGTCGACGAGGAGCGCCATCCGCGAACCGCCGTGACCTTCGGAGAGCTCGTCGACCAGTGGCTGGAAGTGTCTCGGCGGACGAGCGGAGCACGTCAGGCCGATATGCCGATAACGTCCGCATCTACCGCATGCCGACCTCGGGTCGGTGGCGGCCGGCAAGATCGTCGCCGAGCTCCTCGAGCGCTTCTAGGGGCGACTGCTCATGTGCCCGTCGTGTGCTCCCGCGGCCTTGCGGCGACGCCCCGAGATTCCCCACCAGCGGTGGCATCACGGGCGTGATCGTTCTTCGAGGATGCCGCCGACGATCATGCACGACACGCTACCCGTGCGTATCGACCGCCGGACACCGTCGCGTCCCCTGCGGGATCAGCGGGAGTGCTCCGCGACCCACCGCCGCGACCTGCGTGCGCGAGGAGAACCCCAGTTTGCGGAGCATGCGCTCGACGTGGCCGTCCACGGTGCGGCGGGAGATCACGAGCTGCTCGCCGATGTCGCGGTTGCTCAGGCCGTCGGCGATGAGCAGGGCGATCTCCCGTTCGCGTGAGGTGAAGGAGGTCGTCGGGCGGAGGGGGCGACACCGCCTGTTGCTCGGCAGCACGGGATGCGGTGAGCGCGATGCACAGCCGGACGGCATCGACGAGGTCGACGTCGGCGTGCTCGCCGCGCAGCGTCGCTCCGCGCGGTCGGGGCCAGGACGGCGTCGATCCGGGCGGAGTGCTCCCGTCCCTCTGCCGAGGCATGCGGGCCGAACGCCGCCAGCGAGGTCCCGAGCCGGCGCCACACCGAGCGGGCCAGGCCGGACAGCGTGGCGGCGTCGGCCGCTCGGCCGCTCGCGACGCTGATCCACGAGCACACCTCGATGCTCAGCGCGGTGCAGACCCCGTCGCGGAAGTCACGCTCGATCTGCATCGTGGCCAGGATCGCCTCGCGCGCGAGCTCGAGCTCACCAAGGTGCAGGTGGCTGATGGCCGCGATCCACCGACCGTATCCGCGGTTCCAGAGCTCGCCGGCGGCGGACGCGCGGGCGACCACGTCGGCCGCGGTGGCGAGGGCGTCGGGCGACCTGCCCGAGTAGGTCTGCGCCATGGCGAGCTGGAAGGCGGCCGTGAGCTCGGGCCCCTGGAGGCCCATGCGGCGGTGCAGCGCGGTCGCTCGCCGGTAGCAGCCGATGGCGTCCTCGAGGTCGCCCTCGAAGAGGTGCAACAACGCCGTCCAGTGTGCGGCATAGCCCTGGATCGCGGGTCGCCACGCGCGTGCGCATCCGGCTCACCCGGCGAGCCCGGTCCGCGCCTCGGCCCGGTCGCCCTGGATGAGCGCGACCCACGCGACGACCCACAGTGCCTCGCCCCGCTGTTCGCTGCCCGCCTCGAGGTCCGGGCAGCAGGCGCTCGAGCCAGCGTCGCCCGTAGGTCAGGAAGCCGCCGGCGATCCAGTGGTAGCGCAGGAGGGCGGCGAGACGGGCCCCGGCCACGGCCTCGCCGGGGGTGTCCGCGGAGAACGCGAGCGCAGCGATGAGGTTGGGGTGGTCGCCCCGGAGCTGGGCGAGGTCCCGGGCCTGGGCCGGGCCGCACCACCGCGCGATCATGCCCTCCGCGCGGCGGATGAAGTGGTCGCGGTGGCGCCGTCGGACCTCCTCGGTCCGCCCGGAGCGCTCGAGCTGCTCGGCGCCGTACTCGCGCAGGGGCACGAACTGCCGATAGCGCACGGACTCCGCCGTCCGAGCCGTCGCGGTCGGCCACGACCACGGACTTCCCGACAAGGGCGTCGAGGGCGTCGAGGAGCCGGTCCCCGGCCAGCTCCCCGTAGCCGCAGACGCCGTCGACGGTCTCGAGGTCCACCGACGCCGGGAAGACGGACATGCGCTCCCAGAGCAGCCGTTCGTCGTCGCCGCAGAGGT
This sequence comes from uncultured Actinomycetota bacterium, assembly GCA_963785135.1. GTDB lineage: Bacteria > Actinomycetota > Actinomycetes > Mycobacteriales > Pseudonocardiaceae > Actinomycetospora. The sequence goes on along the minus strand of CAWATV010000012.1, from coordinate 323,111 downwards.
CGTAGCTCCAGTCGATGAGCGCGTGCAGGGAGTGGTGTCGCGGCTCCGTGTCGTGCACCGGGGCCTTCAGCAGGTGCAGCCGACCGCCGAGCCGCTCGACGACCTGGGACACGGGCAACGTGCGTAACCGGACGGCGGCGAGCTCGATCGCCAGGGGCAGGCCGTCCAGCCGACGGCACAGCGCGACCACGGCCGTGCGGTTCGTGGGCGTGATTGTGAATTCGGGGAGCACGCTGCGGGCCCTGTCGAGCAGCAGCCGCACGGCGGGCACGTCGTCGAGCGATCGGCTCCCGGCGGCGTCGGGGTCGCCTGGTACCGGCAGGGGCGCGAGTCGGTGCACCTGCTCACCCCCGATGCCGAGGGGCTCGCGACTCGTCGCGAGGACTGTGAGGTCCGGAAGCGCCTCGAGCAGGCGGCGCAGCAACGCCACGCTGCCCTCGATCAGATGCTTCGCAGTTGTCGACCACGAGCAGGGTGGGTGAACCCGTGAGGTGGTCGATCACACGGTCGGCGGCGTCCCGGTTCGACTGGTCCGGAACCCCCAGCGCAGTCGCGACGGCGGGGGCGATCTGGGACGGGGCGGTCACGCTCGCGAGCTCGACGAAATGGGCCTCCTGATCGGCGTGCGTGGCGACGGTCGCGGCGAGGCGGGTCTTCCCGACGCCTCCCGGGCCGGTGAGGGTCACCAGCCGGTGCGTCTCGAGCTCCTGGCGAAGACGGTCCAGTGCGGACTCCCGGCCGACGAAACTGGTCAAGTACGCGCCCGGCCGCCGCCCGACGGGCGAGACGGACCGCCGGGTCCGCTCCCCGTCCGCGACGTCGACCATGACGCCCCCTGTTCGTGCCGTGTACCCGGGCGAGCATCGCACGCGGAGACCCCTCCGGCGCCCCCGTTACGGCGATGTACCCGCGTAACCCGCGTCGGCGAATGGGGTGTTCTCACGCTGTCGGAGGATCGCGGCCCTCCGCCACGGTGTAGCGGCCGTCACATGATCCCGGTCACAGGAGGACGTCCGATGACACACATCGTGGGAGAGCACGGGAGCCGCCGTGCTGAACGTCGACATCGACACCGGCGGCACCATGACCGACGGCCTGGTCAGCGGCGACGGGCACCTCGGATTCGCGGCGTCTTCTCGTAAGGTCGAGACGACGCCGCACGATGTCACCATCTCCTTCCTCGAGATCCTGGAGGCTGCCCAGGCGCCGGACTCGGTTTCGGCCGACCTCGCTACGTTCCTCGACCAGGTCGCGCTCATCCGCTGGTCCTCGACCATCACCTCGAACGTCCTGGCGCAGCGGAGCGGCCCAAGCTCGGCCTGCTCGTCAGTGCCGGTCACGAGCCGACCTCTACAAGCGCCGACGCGGCCCGCGACCGTCATCGGCTCCCTGGTCGCCGGCCAGGACATCACCGGCATCGCCGCCGACGCCGCGGAGTACGACGTCCGGGTGGCGGTCAAGGCGCTGCTTCGACCAGGGTATCCGACGCATCAACGTCAGCCTGGCCGGGCGCGTTCCCCGACGGCAGCGCCGAGCGAACGCAATCGTCGACGATGATCGCCGACGCATTACCCCGACCACTTCCTCGGCTCGATCCCGGCGCTCCCCGGCAGCCGAGTCGTGCTCCGGCCCGACGACAGCCACCCGCACGTTCGCCTCGCTGATCAACGCCTACGTGCACCCCGCGCTGGCGACCACGCTCTACCGGGCCGAGGAGATCGCTCAAGCGACGAGCACGGCTGGCACGGCAACGTCCTGGTCGGCCACATCAACGGCGGCGTGGCCCGGATCGGCAAGACCAAGGCCTTCGACACCATCGAGTCCGGACCGCTGTTCGGGACCTATGCCTGCGCGGCCGCGGCTGCAGCGCACGGCGACGCGCAGGTGATCGCGATCGACGTCGGCGGCACCACCGCCAAGGCCAGCGCCGTCCAGGACGGCCGGGTCGTCATCGATGCGAGCCGGCGACCTGTTCGGCATCCCGCTGCAGCTCGACCTGCCGCTGCTGCGCTCGATCGCGCTCGGCGGCGGAAGCGTCGCCGCGGGCGGCGGCAACGGCGGCCGTGACCCTCGGGCCCGACAGCATGGGCGCCGCACCCGGCCCGGCCTGCTACGGGCTCGGCGGACGCAATGCCACGACCGACCGACGCGTTCCTCGTGCTCGGTTCCTCTCACCCACCGCGTTCCTCGGCGGTCGGCGCACCCTGGACGTCGACGCCGCTCGTCGCGGCTCTCGACCAAGCACGTCGGCACGCGCTCGGGCGTCGCCACCGAGGACGCCGCTCGGACCGTCGTCGACACCGCCTGCGACATGGTCGCCGAGCTCGCTCGGGAGACGGCGGCCGAGATCGGCTGGACCCCGCCGAATCACCGTCTACGCCTACGGCGGCAACGGCCCGCTGTTCGCCACCGCGTGGCCGAGCGCCTCGGCGCATCGCACCGCGCGACTGTTCCGCTTCGGCACGTGCTCTCCGCCTACGGTTCGGCGATCTCCGACGTCGTCCACGTCTACGAGTCGCGCGTGGTCACCAGCCGACAGCCACCTCGCCGCCGCCGGCGCAACGCTCCGCGACGAAGCCCGCCGCGACCTGCGCGGTGAAGGCTTCGACCCGGCCGGCGCCACCTTCGAGTGGGAGCTCCGCTCGGCGACCGGCGGCCGCCCGTGCCATCGGGACCGCCGACCATCGACCTCGCCGAAGGCTCAACGGCGAGCCGACCTTCGTCCGCCTCGACCGCCCGCTTCCCTCTGCCGCGGCTCGACCAACCTCGTCGGCCGCGACCGGATCGGCGCACCGCCGCCGGCGCCGAGGCCCGGTACGGGCGCGGCGGCCTGCCTGCCCACCTACGACGAGGCCGCAGTCGTCGGGCACGTCGCCTCGACGGCCCGCTGCTCGTCGACGGCGGGTCCTATCACCTGGCTACGACAACCGGGCTGGTCGCTGACCACGAGAGTGCGCGCGGTGACGCGTGGCCACGGAGCCACGGAGAGTAGGAGCCGATGACCACACGCATCCACGTCGCGCGAGTACCTCGACCTCGACCTCGACACCGAGCGCTGGCACTGCCACGCGCTGCGGCCGAGATCTCGGCTCGGCGCCGGCGAGAACTACAAGAAGGGCCTGCTGGTCGCCGAGCGCGACCCCCGGGAGGTCCACCCGCCGGTGATCGAGGGCGAGTACACCTTCGCCCCCGACGCGGACTGGGTCCGCATCGTGGAGTTCTACTGCCCCGGCTGCGGCGCGCAGGTCGAGAGCGAGTACCTGCCGCCGGGTCACCCGTCACGCAGGACATCGAGCTCGACCTCGACGCGCCTCCAGCGCACGCTCGCGTCCGGCGACGCTGGCCATCGACGAGCGCCGGAAAGCTGGAGGTGGACCGCAGTGAAGGCGATCGACATCGACGTCGGCGGCACGTTCACCGACCTCGTGCTGACGTGGGACGAGCAGCGCGATCATCGCCAAGTCGCCCACCACCCCCTACGACCTCTCGGTCGGCTTCCTCAACGTGCTCGACGACGGCGCCGAGCAGATGCGGCGCGTCCGCTCGACGAGCTCCTGCCGCAGATCGAGCTCGTCCGCTACTCGACGACGGTGGCGATGAACCGCCTCATCGAGCGCAAGGGCCCCCGGCTCGGGTCTCATCACCACCGAGGGCCACGAGGACGCCATCCTCATCGGCCGCGGCGCCCAGTGGACCGACGGCACCCGTATCGCCGAGCGGCGCAACCTCGCCGTCCAGCACAAGCCCGAGCCGCTGGTCACCCGCGACATGATCGTCGGCGTCGCGGAGCGGGTCGACTCGTCCGGCCAGGTCCTTCGCCCGCTCGACGAGGACGACGTGCGTCGAAGCTCCGCAGCTCGTCGACAGCGGCGCCCGGGCCATCGCGGTCTCGCTGCTGTGGTCGCTTCGTCAACCCCGCGCACGAGCGCGCGGTCCGGCGAGATCATCCGCGAGGAGTACAAGAGCTACCACGTCGGCTACCTGCCGGTCGTCCTGTCCCACGAGGTCGTGGGCAAGGTCGGCGAGTACGAGCGCACGATGACCGCGATCCTGGACGCCTATCTCCAGAGCTCGATCAAGACCGAGCTCGAGGCGACGTGGGACCAGCTGCGCGAGCACGGCTACCGGGGCAGCTTCCTGCTCACCCACAACACCGGCGGTTCCGCCGAGATCTTCAAGACCACCGCGTCAGCCGGACCTACAACGGCGGCCCCGTCGCCGGCCTGATGGGCAGCTACCACATCGGCCAAGCGCTCGGGTACCGCAACGTCATCGCCTCCGACGTCGGCGGCACCAGCTTCGACCTCGGCATGGTCGTGGACGCCTCGGTGCGCTCCTACGAGTTCCGCCCGATCATCGACCGCTGGATGGTCGGCATCTCGATGCTGCAGGCCACGACGATGGGCGCCGGCGGCGGGTCGATCGCCTGGATCAACACGCTGCTCGGCAACCGCCTCGAGGTCGGGCCGCGCAGCGCCGGGTCCTACCCCGGGCCCGGTCTGCTACGACCTGGGCGGCACCGAGCCCACGATCACCGACGCCGACGTCGTGCTCGGCTACATCTCACCCGGACGGCTACTTCGGCGGCCGGATGCCGCTCGACCGCGACAAGGCCGATCGAGGCGATCCGCACGAAGATCGCCGAGCCGCTGGGGGTCTCCGTCGACGAGGCCGCGGCGCTCATCCGCCGGATCATCGAGCAGAACATGGCGTCGGCCATCGAGCGCGAGGTCCACCTGCGCGGCTACCACCCCGAGGACTTCGTCCTCTTCGCCTTCGGCGGCGGCGGACCCACCCACGTCGCGGGCTACCGGCGCCGATGTCCCCACCGCGGTGATCTTCCCGCAGGCCCCGGTGTTCTCGGCGCTGGGCAGCTCGGTCATGGACATCATGCACGTCTACGAGCAGTCCAAGCGGATCCTCTTCCTCGACGCGATGACCCAGGAGTTCACCACCGACCACGAGGCCTTCAACGCCCCGATCCGGGACATGGTCACCCAGGCGCGCGGCGACCTGACGGCGGAGGGACTCGACCCCGACCAGGCCGTCTTCTCCGTCGAGCTCGACATGCTCTACGGCGGGCAGGTGCAGGTGAAGCGGGTGTCCTCGCCCGCTGCTGGAGATCGACAGCGAGGCGGATGCGCTCGGCGGTCTACGAGGCCTTCGAGAAGGAGTTCTCGGAGGCCTTCAGCCCACACGTGGTCAACAAGCCCGGTGGTGTCTACATCGACATCGATCGTCGCTCAAGGCGACCCTGCCGCAGGAGAAGCTCGAGCTCCCGGTCCACGAGCTCGGCGCGGGCCGACCCCGAGCGCGCCCGGCAATCGACGCGCGAGCCTACTGGCCCGAGCTCGGCCGACGCGGCATCGACACGCCTGTCTACGCGTTCGACCAGCTCGCACCCGGCAACTCGTGTCGAGGGCCCGGCGTCTGATCGAGGCCGAGTTCACCACCATCGTCGTCCCGCCCGGTCGCAGTCTGTCGATCGACGAGCACGGCCTCGGCCTCCTGCAACACCGCCGGCACCGATCCGCCCGCGGCGGCCACGGCTCTCGGCGCGACGCCGGTCCTGGAAGGAGCGCAGGCATGAGCGGTATCCCACGCCTCGCCGAGAAGCTCGCCGCCCTGAAGGTCACCACGCCCACCGAGTACGAGCTGTCGTGCGCTGGATGCGGATCGGCCATCGGGGACCTACGAGATCGGCGTCCAGCGCACCGCGGACATCCTCGACGAGGGCTACGAGGTGTTCATGCGGTCGTCGCGGTCGCCGATGGGCGTGGCCGGCGACTCGATCGTCGCGCTCTTCACCGCCGCAGGGCGACCTGGTGAACGCCTCGGCCGGCACGCTACCTGCACGCGGTCATCCCACCGATCGTCATCAAGTACATCCTCCGACGGTTCGGGACGAACCCGGGCATCGCCGACGGCGACATCTGGTACACCAACGACGCCCTCTACGGCGGCATCCACAATCCCGACCAGGTCGCGATCATGCCGGTGTTCTTCGAGGGCGAGCTGGTCGCGTGGACCGCGGCCCTGATGCCACACCACCGAGACCGGCGCCTGCGAGCCCGGCGGCATGCCGGTCTCGGCGAAGTCCCGCTTCGACGAGGGCATGAACCTGCCGCCGATGAAGATCGGCCACAACCACGTCCTGCACGACGACGTCATCGAGATGTTCGCCGCGTTCGGCCTCCGCGCTCGGAGACCTCGGTGACCGTCGACCTGCGGGCCCGCTGCACCACTGCGGACCGCGTGCGCGTCCGGCTCCTGGAGATGTTCGCGCCGCGAGGGCAAGGACTTCGTCATCGGCCTGTTCCGCAAGATGCTCATCGAGGCCGAGGCAGGGCTCCCGCAAGCGCCTCTCGTCCTGGCCCGACGGCACCTACCGGTGCGCCACGTTCTCCGACGCCGCCGGCATGGAGAACGGGCCTGCTGCGCAACTGCTTCATGACGATGACCAAGCGCGACGACCACCTCGAGGTCGACTTCACCGGCACCGAGCCCGGAGAACGGCTCGTCCTACAACGCCCACCCGCAGGCGGTCATCGGGCACCTCGCGAACTACATCTACGAGTACGTCTTCCACGACCTGCCGATCTCCTCGGCGACCTTCCAGCCGATCGACTTCGTGTTCCCCGAGAACTCCATGCTCTCCCCGGCCCCGACCGCGGCCACGTCGTGCGCGGTCATGGCGGCCACCGGCGCGATGAGCGCCATCGCGAACTGCGTGGGCCGAGCCCGCTTCGGCACCACCGAGTGGCGGCAGGTCTCCGCTGCGCTCGGCAACGGCGGCAACGCCTCGGTGCTCGCCGGGGTGTCGCAGTGGGGCATGCCGTTCGCCGACATGCTCGCCTACACCATCAACACCGAGGGCTCCGGCGGACGCGCCACCGACGACGGGATCAACGCCTACGGCTTCCCCTGGTGCGCCTTCGGCCGCGCGCCGGACGTGGAGAACATGGAGAACGAGCTGCCGATGCTCGTGCCGTTCTCCCAACATTGGGAGGACTCCGGCGGCGCCGGGAAGCACCGCGGTGGCGTCGGCACCGCCCAGTTGTGGGTGGCCCACCACGCCCCGTTCGTGATCTTCATGTCGATCGCCGACAACTCGATCCTCCAGACTCCGCAGCCGCTGTTCGGCGGGTACTCGCAGTGCACCTGCCCGGGGCTGACGATGGAGGACGTCGACATCCCCGAGCTCCTGCGTGCCGGCGACGAGGGACGGCTCGACCTGGCGTCGCTCCTGGAGGGCAAGTACGGCGGCCGGATCGTCTCGGAGAGCTACGCCCGCACAGCCCGGCCGGTCATGGGCGACCAGGTCATCACGCTCGGCATCTCCACCGGCGGCACCGGGTACGGCGACCCGCTCGACCGCGACCCGGCAGCGGTGGAGCGCGACCTGGTCGACGGGATGATCTCGGAGTGGGCGGCGGTCAACGTCTACGGCGTGCGGTTCAACGCCGAGACCGGCCGCATCGACCCGGCCGGCACCGAGGAGCTACGGGCGGAGCGGATGCGCGAGCGCATCGCCGGCGGGAAGTCGTGGGACGACTTCCATGCGGACTGGTCCCAGCGCAAGCCGCCGGAGGAGATCCTCGGCCTCTACGGGTCCTGGCCGGATGCGGCCGTCGTCACCCCGCTCATGCGGATGTGAGGCACGGATGCCGCTGACGCCCCGGGCGAAGGCGCAGGCGATCGCGAGCGGGCGGGGCGGCCGGCACACGCTGGCCGTCCCGCTCGCCCCGCGCCTGGCCGCCCGTATCGCCGAACGCCGCTGGGAGGCGTTCCTGACCGATCCCACCCAGCTCGCCAACGGTCTGGGCGACCTCCTCGAGGCCGTGCGCCCCGACGGGGTGGCCGTCACCCTCCCGTCGATGGCCGCGGAGGCGCCCGACCACCGCGAGGCGGCGCTGGAAGCCACCCGGCGCCTGCGGACCTCGCAGGGCGACGCTGCCGTCCTCCTCGCCGTCCTCGACGGACCCGACCTGCTCGACGACGTCAAGGCCTACCTCGACGCCGGGGTGGACGGGATCGTCCTCGCGAGCGACGTCGACCCGGGCGCGACTCGGACGATCGCGAACGTCTGCCGCTTCCACCGGGCCATGGCTCACGGGCCCGGCCTGACCGCTGCCGTTGCGGTCGGCCTCGACGCTCCGGCACCGTCGATCGGGCTCGTCCTCACCGAGGGCGAGTGCCCGGCCGACACCGACGTCACGGTGCTGGCCGACTGGGTCGCCGCCGTCCGGGGAGGAACCTGATGCGCTACACCGATGTCGCCATCCCCCTCGGCGCCGCGTGGTCGTCGCCGTTCGCGAAGTGGCAGGGCACGCTCGCCGAGGTCTCCAGCCTCGACGTCGCCGCGGCCGTCACCGGCCGCGCGCTCGCCGACCGGGGTATCGACCCCGCCGAGCTGTCCGGCCTGGTGCTGGGCTGGACGGTGCCGCAGCCCGACATCTTCTACGGTGCGCCGACCCTGGCCGCCCGCCTCGGCATGCCCGGCGTCTCGGGACCGATGGTCAGCCAGGCCTGCGCCACCTCGGTCGCCGCGCTGCACGCCGCGGCCGGAGCGGTCGACGGTGGCGCCGGACCGCAGCTGGTCGTCACCGCCGACCGCACCAGCAACGGACCGACGCTGTCGTGGCCGGCCCCGTCGCGCCAGGGCGGTGCCCCGGTCACCGAGCACTGGGTGCTGCAGAGCTTCGCCCGCGACCCGGGGACCGGGCAGGGCATGTTCGCGACCGGGGAGACCGTGGCCGCCGAGTGCGGGTTCACCCGCGACGAGGCCGACGCCGTCGCGGTGCTGCGCAGTGAGCAGTACATCTCCGCGCTGGCCGACGACCGCGCCTTCCAGCGGCGCTACACCGTGCCTGTCTCGATCCCGGGCAAGCGCGGCGCCCTCGAGCTCGACGCCGACGAGGGTGTGCGCCCGGTCGATGCCGAGACCGCCGGCAAGCTGGCCCCGGCGACCCCCGACGGCATCCACACCTTCGCCTCCCAGACCCACCCGGCCGACGGGGCCGCCGGCGCCGTCGTCACCACCGTCGACCGGGCCCGCGCGCTCGGTGACGGCGTCGTCCGTCTCCTGGGCGCCGGGTTCGCGCGCGTCGCCCCCGCGCACATGCCCCAGGCACCCGTCCCCGCGTCTCGCGCCGCGCTGGAGTCCGCCGGACTCGAGTTCGGCGACCTGCACGCCGTCACCACGCACAACCCGTTCGCGGTCAACGACCTCTACTTCGCCCGCGAGACCGGGATCGCGCTCGAGGACATGAACGCCTGCGGCTGCAGCCTCGTCTTCGGCCACCCGCAGGGCCCGACGGGGCTGCGCTCGATCGCCGAGCTGGTCGAGACCCTCCGGGACCGCGGCGGGGGGCGCGGACTGTTCACCGGGTGCGCGGCCGGCGACACGGGCGCCGCCCTCGTCGTGGAGGTCGACGCATGACCAGCACCTCGACCCGCCCCACCTTCGCCCCGCCGCGGATCGTCCGCGAGGACACCGCGGACGGGCGGGTCCTGCTGCGCTCGACCGAGCCACTGGCCGAGCACGCCGTGTCGATCGTCCACGAGTTCCGGGCCCACGCCGCCGCGCATCCCGATCGTCTGCTCGTCGCCGAGCCGTCGGGCGGACGGCGGCTGGGCGCGCACGACCTGGGGCGAGATGCGGGCGGCCGTGGACCGCCTGGCCCAGGGTCTGCTCGACCGGGGCCTCGCCGACCGGCCGGTCATGGTCCTGTCGGGCAACAGTCGGCTGCATCTGACCGTGGCGCTCGCGGCGATGACCATCGGCACCCCGGTCGTGCCGACGAGCGTGGCCTACGCGCTGCAGAGCAGTGATCACGCCAAGCTGCGCGCGATGGCCGATCTCGTCGAGCCCGGCCTGGTGGTCGCCCAGGACGCCGCCTTCGCGTCCGCGGTAGCCGCCGTGGCGGGCGGGCGCACTGTCCTCGGCGACGTCCCCGGAGGGGATCGCGGTCGACGATCTCTCCGCCGAGCCGACGGCCGCGGTCGACGAGCGCTGCGCCGCCCTGAGCGCCGACACCGTCGCCAAGATCCTGTTCACCTCCGGGTCGACCGGCACACCCAAGGGCGTGATCAACACCCACGGCATGCTCGCGGCCAACCAGCAGCAGATGCGCCAGGCGTGGCCGTTCCTCTCCGAGGAGCCCCCGGTCCTGCTCGACTGGCTGCCCTGGAGCCACACCTTCGGCGGCAACCACGACTCCAACATGGTGCTGGCGAACGGCGGCACGCTCTGGATCGACGACGGTCGCCCGGCGCCGGCACTGATCGGCCGGACCGTGGCCCACCTCGCGGAGGCCCGACCGACGATCTACCTCAACGTGCCCGCGGGCTACGCGGCACTGCTGCCTCACCTCGAGCGCGACGACGCCGCCGCCCGGGCGTTCTTCGAGCGCCTACGCCTCGGGTTCTTCGCCGCCGCCGCGCTGCCCCAGCAGCTCTGGGACCGGCTCACCAGCCTCGCCGAGCGGCACGGCTCGTCGATGCAGATGACCACCTCGTGGGGCATGACCGAGACCTCCCCGGCCGCCACGACCGCGCACTTCCCGATCACGCGCTCGGACTGCCTCGGCGTCCCGCTGCCCGGCGTCGAGCTCGCCCTGGTCCCCAGTGGCGACAAGACCGAGCTGCGCGTGCGCGGCCCCAACATCACGCCGGGCTATCACCGCAGGCCCGACCTCGCCGAGACCTCGTTCGACCAGCATGGCTACCTGCGCACCGGTGACGCCGTCGCGATGATCGACGAGGACGACCCGTCCGCAGGCCTCGTCTTCCGTGGTCGCATCGCCGAGGACTTCAAGCTTTCCTCCGGCACCTTCGTCAGCGTCGGCACCCTGCGTCCCCGCCTGCTCTCGGCGTCGAACGGGCTCCTGACCGACGCCGTGCTGTGCGGCGAGAACGGTGAGTCCGTGAGCGCGATGGTGTGGCTGCACCCCGACCACGCGCACCGGTGCCTTGACGGTGTTCCCGACGACGGTCTCCGCGCCGACCTGGAGGCGACCCTGGAACGGCTTGCTGCCGAGGGCGGGTGCGCCTCTCAGCGCGTCGACCGGCTCCTCGTCCTCACCGAGCCCGCCGGCCTCGACACAGGGGAGATCACCGACAAGGGCTATGTCGAACCAACGGGCGGTGCGAGAGCGGCGGGCCGACGAGGTCACCGCCCTCGACGTCGTCCCACCGCCCGGCCGCGTCGTATCGCGCCTTCCGCCCCCACCGACCTGACGAACCTCCCCACCGCCCGGACTCGGGTCACGGCCCGCAGGGTCGACACCCCGATCCGGCACTGTCATGGTCGAGGGGTACCTCGCCGCCCCGGACCCTGCGGCTCACTCGGCAGCCGGCGCCAACTCCACCCGGCTCCAGAGCGGGAACCCACGGGCTCTCCCCGTCCGTGGCCAGGCAGCACGGTAGATGAGAGCGACACGATGACGATCACCGACAGCACCCGTCTGCTCCTCGACCTCGAGCCCGTGGTCGCCGAGAACCTCGATCGGCATCTCGAGGTCGCGAAGGACTGGATGCCGCACGAGTACGTCCCGTGGAGCCTGGGGCGCGACTTCGCCGACCTGGGTGGGCGAGGCCTGGGACCCCGAGCAGTCGTCGTTGTCGCCGGTGGCCCGGACCGCGCTCGAGGTCAACCTCCTGACCGAGGACAACCTGCCCAGCTACCACCGTGAGATCGAGCGGACGTTCGGACGGGACGGCGCCTGGGGCACCTGGGTGCACCGGTGGACCGCCGAGGAGGCACGACACGCCTACTGCATCCGCGACTACCTCCTCGTCACCCGCGGCGTCGACCCCGGCGAGCTAGAGGAGGCGCGGATGCAAGTGATGCAGACCGGGTTTCGACTCGGCGGAGAAGCCGATCCTGCAGGTGCTCTCCTACGTCTCGTTCCAGGAGCTCGCGACCCGCGTCTCGCACCGCAACACCGGCAAGTCCGCCGGCGACCCGATCGCGGAGAAGCTGCTCACCCGGGTCTCCACCGACGAGAACCTGGACATGGTCTTCTACCGCAACCTCGCGAAGGCGGCCCTCGAGATCGCGCCGAGCGCGACCTTGCGGGCCATCACCGACGAGGTGGTCGGCTTCGAGATGCCGGGCGCGGTCATTCCGGGTTTCACCCGCAAGGCCGTCCAGATCGCGCAGGCCGGCATCTACGACCTGCGCGTGCACCACGACGAGGTGATCTGGCCGCTGCTGCGCTACTGGAAGGTATTCGAGCTCGAGGGCCTCGACGCCGAGGGCGAGAAGGCCCGTGACGAGCTCGCCGAGTTCCTCACCACCAGCGAGGCCCAGGCGGTGCGATTCGAGGAACGGCGGGACCGCACCCGAGCGCGGACGGCCGCCACCGCCGAGGCCGGCTGACACCTTTCCCCTGTGGTGGGACGAACCAGCACCTTCGAGTGAATTCCATCCTGTATTCGGACGAATTCTCGACAACGCTCTTCGCTCAGCACTCACTCGCCGGGATGTAGCCCTGCTGGCACCCGTACTCGGTCTGAAGATCACCGGAGGACGGTCCCGCGGCCACCGGCGCGGCCCGGGTCCAGGTACCCCTGGTGCTCCGAGCACGCCGAGTTGAAGCGTCCGGCGGCCACGGCACGTTGGCCGCATCCCGCCGAGGAGGAGGACGCACGGCCCGTGGACGTCGCGGTGACGGGACGCCGGGTCGTGGTGCTCGCGGCAACGCCGGGTCGTCGTCGTCGGCGGCGCTGCTCGTCGTGGTGGTGGTCGGCGAGGCCACTATCGGAGCGATCCGCCACCGGCGCGGGCACGGGAGCCGGGCTCAGCACGGCCACGGGCGTGGTCGCCACGGTCGGGGTGAGGCCTGTCCAGGCGGTTCCGACACCAGCAATGGCAAGTACTCCGACGAGCACGGCGAGCAGCTTGATCTTCACGGAGGCCCTTCAAACGGAACGGATTCGCGTGGTGGGTCGTCGCGCAGAGCGCGGCCTGTTACCCGGGGGCTCGTTCGGGGGCACCCCGGGCCCCTGGCACCGCGAGTAGTCGATCTTGGAGCGAGATCGGTACATCTGTACTGAGTTCCGGCGCGGCGATGTCGGGTCGAATCAACCAAAGCGCTAGTCCGTATCTGGATGTTTTTGCAGGTCGGCGGCGAATCTGTCGTTCGTGGAACGGGAGGAGATCGCGCTGCTCTGTTGCCCGCGGCTCGGTGCGCAGAGGAATCCCCGGGCGATCGGTCGGGCTCGTTCGACGGTCTCGCGTTTCGCAGGACATTCATAGCGTGACTCATCTCTACGCCGAAAGCGTGGTGAGAGTGCACGTTCCCTGGAAATGATCTGCAGTGGCATGCACTATCAGTGACATCAACGGCGAAGCAGAAGCCAGAAAGCGCGCGTCGCGGACGCACAGCAGGTCGTCCGGGAAGCACGAGCGCGGTGGACATGGCGGGCGACGATTCGGCGACCGGGCGCCTCGTACGGCTGGCGGGAAGACACTCGACGTCGTCGTAGGTTCGGGCTCGTGGCCTCGCGTCGCGGTTCGTTCGCGGTCGCGGGTGCGGTGTGCCTAGGCATCGTCCCCCTGGCGGCCTTCCACTCCCTCGTCACCGCCGTCGGGGGGACGGTCCTGTCCGTCGACGCGTTCGTGCTCTGCCTGGCGATCGCCGCGTTCTGCATGATCGCGCGCTCACTGCTCACGGTCCGGCTGGACGACGATGTAGGGACTCGTCGATGCGGGCGCCGTGACGGCGGTCGGGCGCCACGGGATCGTCGTTCTATGGAGCCTCGCGACGCTTCTTTACGGCGTCGAGGCCGCCTCCGCGTTCTCCGCGGTGGTCTCTCGGAGCACCGATGGGCTCTGGGCAGCATGGCGATTCTTCCTCTGGCACGTCGTCGACACGATACCGGTCTTCGCGATCACCGACACCTTCAGACTCCCGAAGCCGGCCCTGTCCCTCGACACCGCGAGAGTCCTGGGCCTGGCGCTCCAGATCGCCCTGATCCTCCCGCTGATCCGCTTCCGCCGTGGCGAGCGTTTCGGGCCTTCTGATCTGGCGGTACCGATGACCGAGGAACTCTCCGGCTCTTCACGCCGAAGCGGCTCGCGAAACCGCTCGGACCCCGGACGCGCATCTCTCCATCTGGGCCTCGGCGGTGCGCGCCATCATCGTGATCATCGTGTGCGGCGGCGTGTCGAGCCTGTCTGCTCACCGTCTGCAAGCCTGGGTGGGGCCCATGAGCAGGGGGATCGCGTCGGCCCTGCCCTCAGCGCACCGGGGCGGCTCGTCCGCGCGGCCGGGGACCGGTTCCTCGACGTCCTGGGCTCACTCCTCGCTTCAGTACGCGATCCTCGCGCTCTCGGCTGAATTCTGACCATGTCGACGTGGCTGATCTTGCGCGGATCTGCGCGGCCGATCTCGGCGTGCTGTCCGGGTACGCTAGTCGGTCTCGCCGGTCCGTTCGCGTCGCTGATTTCGTAACTGCTGCTCGGTGTTCTCGACGCGGTGGCGGTGGACATCTGTCGTCATCTGCCTGATCGAGGACCGGCCCCCATGATCGAGGCGGCCGGTCGGCTGGGCTGGCTTCGCGTGGCACTCCATGGACGTCGTCCCGGAGTGGAGCGTGCCCGGCGTCCTCGACGGCAAGAGCCTCCCGGCGGGCTCGTGGTGGAGCGCGTCGTCATGGCTCGCCAAGCTGATCGCCGTGCGGTCATCGCGGTCCCCGTGGCCCGCGTGGCGAGGGCGATCCGTGGCACGTGGCTGGACTGCATCGCCCGGACCACCGGTCCTGAGATCGACGATGCAGTCCTCAGCCCAACGCACGTCGCGTCGTGCCGAACTGAACGCCGAATCGTAGACCGGCTCGGAGCGCTAGCAGGCTCCGTCAGGATGGGGCGGCGTTCTGGTGAGTCCCAGGAAGCCGGGAGGCAGAACTCGCGCCGAAGTCGTAGAAGCGGCGCCCAGTCACGTCCAGGCCCGCCGCGCATCGTGTCAGAGTCATTCGGAGTCGGGAAGTGTGCTACGAACTACACCTGCCTGCTGTGTTCATCATCTCCATCCATCTTTCTCTGGGTGCGGGTTCGGGGGCGAACTACCGTCCTCCACGGCCTCGGGGGGCGGCTCGAGTCGATCGCGGCGCCTACAAAGTCCCTGGTAGCAGGCTCAGTCGGCGTCGTGGACCGTTCCTCTTAAAGCGGGTGTCGCAGGTTCGAATCCTGCCGGGGGCGCCCAACCCGACCAACGGTTTCAGCATTCGCACCCAAGGCTTCATCCTCGTCGGGGAGGGGTTCGGGGATTGATTCGGCTTACTCTCGTCCTGTGCCCACCACGAAGCGGCGCAACCGCGGGGGTTCATCGAGCAGCGCTCCCACGAGTTCAGTGGAGGCCGTGGGGTGCCCCGGGTTCCGCGGAGTCGGGCCGCTTCACTCACGACGGGCGGCAGCCTGGCGGTCAGGTGGTCGGGGGTGTGTGGACGATCCGGTCGAACGCCAGGCCCGAGCTGCCCTCACCGCGGCCCACGGTCTTGCGCGCCCCGAGCCAGACGACGACCCGTCCGTCGCGCCACCGCGTGCGCTGGAACTGTTTGGTGACGCGCACGCCCTCGCGCGGGACCTCCTCCTCATGGAGGAAGTAGGACTGTTTCGCCGCGCCGTCGAGCCCTTCGCGGAGCAGCGTCGTCAGCGGAGCCACTCGGCGTGGTGGGTTCGGGTCCCCATCGACGGTGCGCGGCAGGCTGGCGCGCTGCAGCCGGACCTGGCGCTCGCTGCCGGGCGCGCGGGCCGGGATGAACGGGATCCAGTGCTCCGGCACGGTGGTCATCACCTTGTAACGGATCGCCGCGCGGGGCTCCGGGTCCGGATCCGGGCCCGGGCCGCCGGCCAGGAGCAGGCGCTCGAACCAGCTGCGCGTCTCGTGTGCCGCCTCGGCGCCGCGGCGGGCCGAACCGTCGGGCATCGGCACGGTCTGTTCGACCGCCCAGACCATGTTCGCCATCTCGTCCCGCAGGAAGAGCACTTCCTCCACCGGGGGGCCGTCGGTGATGGTCGGCGCAGTGGGCAGGAGCAGCACGCTCGTGTCGGCCGGGAGGCGCGCGTCGCCGAGGACGCTCGAGGTGAAGAGGGTGAAACGGCGCGGGTCGTCGTCGCGGCCGTTGGCCGCGGGCGTGATCCAGAACCGCTCGCCGAACGTCGTCGTGACCGCACATCCGGTCACGGCCGCGACGGTGGCGGCGGGGGTCGTGAACGGCACGACGAACCAGTCGTTGCTGTACACGAGGGCGAAGTCGAGGAACAACAGCTTGGCCAGGTCGGTCGTCGCCGCGGAGACGCTGCCGAAGTTGACCTTGCCGTCCTCGAACGCCCACCAGCGCGGATCGGGCTGGCCGGCGAACTGGACCGGCGACGGGATCGTCGTGCGCACCTCGAAGCCGATCACGCCGTCGTCCTCGGGGCCGGGGTCCGCGTCGTCCAGCGAGGTCCGTTGCGGGTCGACGTCCACGGCCCACCAGTCGAGGCGGCCGGACGCGTAGCCCGTTGCCGAGTAGACCTTGGCCGCGTCGGGCGCGGTGGGGGCCGAGCAGTCGAACTGGTACTCCAGCCGGTCGGGCGTCCACGCGCCGTCGTCGCCGTCCGCGGGCTGGCTGATGAGCCGCTCGAACCAGGCAACGAAGGCGGCGCCGGCGTCGTCGAGTGGACCCCGATCGGCGTTCGTCACGCCGGCCACCCCGTCCCAGGCGTGGTTGCCCGCCTGCTTCAGATGCAGGTAGAGGTCGGCCCCGTCCATCGCCCGTCCGGCCAGCGCGCTCAGCATGGCGAAGGCGGCCGGGTGCGCGCAGATCTGGCTGTCGGCGGGGTCGGCCGGGTCCGGCGCGGGGACCGGGTATGCCGCGCGGTAGGCATCGGCGTACGCCCCGATGCCAACGATCATGGACAGCCACTGCCGGCCGAGCAGCAGGCGGATGTCGTACGCGATCCTCTTCCCGTCGCGCACCAACGCCGTGGGCAGCTGCTCGACCATCGCCTCCAGCGGCAGGGGGTCGACGAGGTCCTGGGGCGTGCCCGCGCCGAGCTTGGCCCTCGTGAGCCTGGTGTGGTCCATCCGCATCCGGACCAGGACCGGGGCACCGGCGTCGTCGGCGCGGAACTCGCCCAGCTGCCGTTGCCTGCTGAGCATCCACAACCCGTCGCGGACCTCGGCCCGCAGCGAGCGATCGAAGTTCTCGGAGCGTGGTCGGCCTTCGACCCGGTTCCACTGCGTGACCGTCGGCAGGGCTGATCCGGCCAGCGCCGCCCGCATGTCGGACAGGATGTGAACGTCGATCACCGGGGGCTCCTTGCGATGCGGACGTCGGCATTCGCGAGCGCGTAGTTCGCCGCCAGGGTGAGTCCGGTCGTCGTGACGGCGGCGATCGTGGCCGGCAGGAACTGCGCCAGCGGGTCGGCACCGAGCTGGTCGGGCTCGACCGCCCGCAGCCGGGCCAGAGCGAACGTGTCGACGATGCCGTCAACGACCTCCGGCCAGCTCCAGGCCCCGTTCCACTGCGCAGGCGTCAGCAGGAGCATCGCCTGGGGCGGCTCCTGGCTCGGCTGGTCGTAGTGGAAGGCGACGCCGGTCGTCTGCTGCGGGCCGGGTTCCTCGGCACCCACCGCAGGGATGGTCTCCGTCCACTCATCGACCAGCAGACCGCACCGCGAGCCGGCCGGGTCGTACCCCGACGGGACGAGCGCGACGTAGGTCATGCGTTCGCCGTCGGGTGTGTCGGCCCGGTCGAAGTCGAGCGCCAGCCACGGCGCTCCGCCCCGGTGGGGAAGCTGGAGCGTCGCAAGCGACCCGGTGGCCAGCGAGTGAGCGTCCCAGAGCAGCACCATGTCCTCGAGCAGGCGCAGCTTGGGCCGGACCCGCGCGACCCCGTAGAGCCATGTGTCGAGCGGGTTGTCGACGCCGAGCACCGTGCGGGCGTGGGAGAGCAGGGCGCCGGAGGTGAAGTGCTGGTGGGCCTCGGTCTGCTCCGCGCCAGCGGCCGTGGGGAGGACGAACGTCGGGATCAGCGTGAAGCCTTCGCCGAACACGGACTCGGCGCCGGCCTGGAGCGAGCTCAGCCGTACCGGGGCGTCGACGCTGCCGTCGTGCGCGGCGAGGGCCGACGCTGCCGCCGCCCGACGCTGCTCCACGTCGGCCCGCGCCGAGACGAGGAGGGACTGCAGGTCGGTCCAGTAGGCGACGATCGAGTCGCCGATGTCGTCGAACGACAGTGGCTGCGGGTCGAAGGCCGAGATCGGCAGCACCGCCGCACATCGGGCCCACCGGTCACCGAGGCCGGGCTGCGGGGCCGCGACGACGGAGGAGCGCATCGCGTTGCGCTTCGCGACGAACGCCGTCCGCTTGGCCACGACGCTCGAGCGCAGGACCACCGGGTCATCGATCTCGGTCGCCAGGGTCGTCGAGACGAGGGCCTCGGCGGCGCGCAGAAGGCCGAGCCGCTGCGCGGGTGTCGTCCCGGGAGCCTGTTCGGACGTCAGGGACGCGTCGCACGACGTGAGCCGCTCGTCCCACCGGTCGAGCAGGTCGGCGACCCGGCCGAGCAGGGCCGCGAAGCGCTCGCTCCGCCACTCGTAGAGCGCGCCCCACCCGATCCGGGCGCCGCCGAAGGCCGCAGTTCGGACCAGCAGGTCGACCACCGTCGCGAGGCGTCCGTCAATGCCGGAGAGCAGCGTGGCCCGGTTCGTCACCGGGTCGGCCACCAGGGGCGCCCCCACCGTGGCCGCAGTGTCGATGTCGTTCCGCAGGGTCGTGAGGTCGGCCACCACCGTGGCGAGCCGCGACCGGTCCACCACATGGGCCGCCGCGTCGCTGCTGCGGCCGGCGCTGGGCGGCGTGACGTCCCCGGCCCGCAGCGGACGCGAGCGCAGCGCCAGCCCACGCAGGCGCTTGAACAGCGCCGACGCGACGAAGACGCTCAGCGCGCCGGCCGGGGCGTCCTGGTGGTCGATGGTGACCGTCGCGTCGGGTCGCGGCGACCGGGTCGAGTCCACGTAGAACCGGATCCGGTCCTGCAGCTCGACCAGCTCCGCTCCGCCCTCGTCCGAGAGCAGCTCGACGGCGTCCAACGGGGCCAGACCGAGGTTCGCGAGCGTGACGACGGCCGACTGGTCGGGCCCGCCGGCGACGGACCAGGTGACCCGGCACGCGATGTCGGTCATCGGCGGCAGCGCATCGGCGAGCCATGAGTTCAGGGCGGGCTGTGCCTTCACCCGGGGCGGATCGGTCGCCGTCGCGGTCGCGGACGGGTCGAGCTCGATGCCCACCCGACAGGTGAGAGCGAGGCCGCGGACGGGTGTCGCGATGACGGTGGGGTCGGGCGGTGCTGTGAAGTCGCCCTGGATGTCGAGGTGCGCCGCCGCGCGGTCGGGGTTCGTCTGGGCGGTCTGGTGGACCCCCTCGGCGACGACCACGTCGGCGAGCGCGTCGAAGACATCGGCGAGATCCCGGACCGCCTTCTCGACGGTGGCGAGCTCGGCCGCGGACAGGGTGGGCAGCGACGCACCGTAGGGATAGGACGTGTTCGACGCCGCCCGGTTCACCAGCGCGAGGCCGTCCATGACGTTGCGCGCCTCGATCGCCTCCGCGGCGGGCGGCGGCGGGTCCTGCGTCGACGCCAAGTGCTCGCCGGTCAGCGGGAACGCGCGACGGAAGGCGAAGACCAGGCCGTCGAGCTCGACGAAGCCCGCGGCATCGTGCAGGGACCGCTCGAAGCGGTAGCCGAGGAGCGCCCCGAGGTTCTGGCCGCTGCGCAGCCCCTCCAGTATCCCCGTCGCCACGCGGACCCGCTCCGACGAGAGGTTGATCGAGAACGCGCCGGGAGCATCGGGAGTGCGGTTGGCGAGCTCACCCGAGCGGAGGATGGCGGCGGTCACGGCCTGGTTCAGCGAGGGCGCGTGTAGGTGGCCCTGGTTCGTCGGGTCGACGAGCAGCGGTGGACCGTCGGCGAACGTCGTCGCCACGTCCGGTGGCAGGTCCGGCGCCGGCGTGCTCGGCGGCTTCGGACGGACGTCCTCGAGCCATCCGTAGGCCCCGACGTAGAGACCGGAGCGGCCCGCCTCGCCCACCTCGCCCGTCTCACCGCGTCGTCGCAACTGGTCGAGCTGCCAGTTGACGGTGCCGAGGCGCCAGGCGTCGAAGCGGTAGGTGAGGGTGTCGATGTGCTCGACGAGGACCCGCTCCAGCCGGGCGGTGGGGGTGTCTTCGAGCAGCTCGACGGCGCGGATCTGCTCCGCGAGGTCGGCGGCGTACGAGGGTCGGGCGGACAGGACCGAGGCGAGGTGCTCGCCGATGGAGAGGACGTCACCGGTGAGCCGGGTGTCGTGGTCGTAGAGGTGTCTCCAGGGGCTGTCGCTCGTGGTCGTCGCCTGCACGAGGTGCACCGAGGTCGGCTCGCGGCGGACGGCCCGCAGGGCCTCCAGGTCGAAGAGCCCGGAGCCGGCGCGTAACCGGTAGCCCGCGTCGTAGTAGCCGCGGGTGAGCGCGAACTGCAGCATGATGTACAGGAGGGACTTGGGCGGGGAATCACCGACGAAGCCCTCCTGCCGGCGCAGCGCGTCGAGCGACAGCCGGGCCGCGTCGGCCATCCAGGCCAGGTAGTTGCGGCCGTCCGTCGTGCTCGCCGCCAACGGATGCGACTCCGACAGCGGGACATCCTCGATGACCGGGCCGTTCAAGGCACTCTGGGTCGACTTGAAGAACAGGTCGAGCATCGGGGGGTCGGGTCCGTCGTGGCCGAGGGCATGCAGCAGCGCGGACGCCGCTGCGCGCTGGGGGGACTCCCGGATGACGGCGAGGAGGTCGAGGAGGGCCAGCGCGCCACGTGACACCAGCTCGTCCCGGCTCTTGCCGTGACGGATGTGGAACTCGGCGGAGTTCGGATGCAGCCCGAGCGCTCCCAGCAGGGTCGCGTGCGGATCGGCGCCGTTGCCGACCTCGGCCACCGACGCCGAGTGGCTGGTCCACCGCGGTTCGATCGCACGCAGGACCCCGTCCAGCCGCCGCAGGAAGCCGAGCGGGGACGGGCCGTCCTCGAGCTCGTGCTCCTCCAGCCAGGACATCCGGGAGAACGCGGTCGAGACGACGATCCCGTAGGGCTGGCGACCGATGCGGACCGCCGGCACCGGCCCCCGGCCGCTGACGAACGAGGTGAAGAACGACGTCAGCTCGTCCTCCCAATCGTCGAAGACCGGCTGCATCATCGTGCCCGCCATGTAGCGCAACGTTCCGGGGACGAGCGCGGTGCTCATCGCCCGTGCCTCGATGCCGTCCCGTCCGTCCGCGCCCCGGACGTGCTGGAGCACGGCCGGGTCGAGGCCGAGGTGCTCGGCGAGGATCTGGCCGTCGCGCTTCTCCAGCGGATCGGTCCGCACGTCGAACTTGGCCGGGCCGAAGATGTCGTCGTAGGCGAGGTCCGGGTCGTCGCGTCGCGACCAGGCCGACGGCGAGCCGTCCGCGTTGTTCGTCGGCACGCCCTGTCTCAGGATCTCGAACCCGCTCCGGCTGTGGGTGTGCCCGGCGATGAGCTGCTCGAACTCGAGGCGCCCCCGATCCGGCCCGGCCTGCATCCGGATCCCGACCGCGACGATGCGATCGACCCCCTGATCCGCCTGCTCCGCCGTGAGCGGTACGCGCACCGCCATGCCCGCGGCCACCGCGGTGTCGAAGTCGAACATCCACCTCAGCTGGTCCGGGACCTCGAGCCCGCCGTCCTTGGGCACGATCTGCTCGTCCGGGGGAGCGGCCGGATCGGGCCCCAGATGGAGTGGGGCGGCCACCAGCCCGGTCATGGCCTCGAACGCGACAGCCTCCCCGGTGTAGCCGATGACCACGAACCGCTCGGGCAGGGCGCGCGCGGTCGGTGCGCGCCTCCAGCCGAGCCGGTCCTCGCCCGGTGTCGACGGCAGCTGGAGCCAGGCCACCAGGACGTCGGTCGTCTCGCGGGTGAGACCCGTCGGTACGGGATCGCCGAGGTTGAACGGTGTGTAGTCCTCGACCGCCTGCCGGGCGGCCGCTTCCGAGCCGACGTCGGTCACCAGCCGCGTCCAGGCCGTGGTCCGCTTGCCGTGATCGTCGCCTGCGCCCCAGGAGGCGGCCCAGTACGTGGCGAGCCGGCTCCGCAGAAGGGGCGGAGCGAGCTGGCTCGACGCGATCACGAGCACCAGCCCGTTCGGTGGCGTGACCGGGCGCTCGTCCGGGTTGACCGGGGTGAAGGTGCGCACGATCCAGCCCGCCCGGCCCACGCCGTAGGACCCGGCCAGGTTGCGCCACGCCGCCCGCTGTTCGACGTCGACGCCGCCGGCCCGCCAGTACTGCAGCCAGAACCGGGTACCGGCCGCGACCTCTGCGGTGCTGAGCTCGGGATCGAACGAGTCGACCGAGCAGTCGTCGGGGTAGATCCGAATCCACAGCTCGTGCTGGTCCCTCGAGAACCGGGTCTCGAGCCGCAGCGGGAGAAGCAGGATCGGTGTGTCGTCCGCGAGCCGTCCGACGTTCTTCCGCGGGTCGGTGAACTCGGCGAAGGCCTCCAGCGCCTCGTCGTGCGCCCGGCCGGCGGCAGCGGCGCGCTCCCGGCCGGCCGCGGCCCGGGCGGCCGCCTCCTCGTCCGGGTGGGCCGTGGCCCGCAGCTGCGCCGCGCGTGCGTCGCTGCGGGTCTGGACGGCGGTCGGCCCGGTCCGTGCCAGCCGGGCGCGGAGCTCGTCGAAGTCGGCCATTTCCCGCCCCGTCAGTTCGTCTGCTGCCGGAGCAGCTCGGCCGCGTGCACGGCGACCATGACGGGCGCCTGGTAGAGCAGGTAGGCCCAGCGGGCGGCGCTCGGCGGCGCCGGGACGACCTTGACGTCGTCGTCGTACTGGGGCTGCTTCTCCAGGTCGTCCCGGCCCGCGCTGGGCGCGACCAGCGCCAGCGCCGAGAACGACGTAGCGCTGAGGTGTCCACCTGGCGCGACCGTCGTGTCCGACCACGCCAGATCGTTGGCGGTGACGATCGGATCGGCGGCGTCCCTGAAATGGTCCAGCCCGAAGCGGGGCTCGCCGGGACGTTCCTTGAGCACGAAGAACCAGCCCGGTGGGTCGGTGTCGTGGTCACCGGTGCCGCCCCGCGCGTCGTCGGCCGTCAGGTCGAACCCGAAGAAGTAGATGTCCGGATCGACCTTCGCTTCGTAGAGGGGGGTGCGGACCTTGGACCGCGGTGGGGCGACCAGCTCGTCGTCAGTCAGGGCGACGAGCTCGCGCTCCTGGTCCGGGTCGATGTGGCCGTCCACCGTCGCCCAGGTCGCGGCCTGGGCGTAGATCACGGTGTTCGGGTACTTCTTCAGCAGCTCGCCCCGGATCGCCAGCACGATCTCGTCCCGCTTCACCGAGGGGTCGGCCTGGCGGTTGTCGTGCTCGCCCAGCTTCGAGGCCCGGGGCCAACGGTGGATCTCGGGGATGTCGTAGAGGCTCGTGCGTAGGGCGTCGGCATCGGTCGCGGACGGGTCGAGGTACGGGGTCACGTCCCAGAACTGCCGGAAGTAGGTCCCGCGCAGGTCGTCCGGGTACTCGCGCCAGAGAAGCTCCCGGGAGAACTCGGAGTTCACGCCGACGAGATAGGCCTCGATGAACTGCTGGTTCGTCTCGAGCGCCACGACGGTGTCCATCTTGATCAGGTTCAGGTTGGGCACGAACAGCTCGTCACCGAGCTCTTTGAGCGGGCGGTACATCGGCACGTCGATCCGCGGGTAGTACTTGATCTCGTCGAAGATCTCGGCCAGGTCGTCGCGGACGTGCGGGCGCAGGGTCGCGGTCGCCAGCAGGCGGCGGGGAACGGTCTCGGACGGTCGCAGCGCGTCGGCGACGGACACCGAGACCCGCGACAGGTCGAGGACGGTCCGGCGTGGGGGGAGACCGGCCGCAGCGACCCCGGTGGCGAAGTCCGCCCAGTCGTGCAGCGCCACGCGGAACCGCGCGGCCTGGGGGTTGTCCCGGCCGAACAGGCCCGCGAGGCCCGTCGTCGCCGGTCTGCCGAACTCGAAGGACGGACCGGGCGGGAGGTGGTCGATCGACGCCGGATCGTCCATCTGCGCGCCGACGGCCTCGTCGACCAGGGGGATCCTGAGCGCGATCTCCAGGATCGCGGCACCGAGCAGCGCGACGACCGCGAGCGCGGGCAGTATCCCCGCGGCCGCGCCGCCGAGGGCAACGCCGAGAGCGAGGAGGAGCACGGCCACGAGGAGCAGCACCCACCGGAGCCACGGTGCACGGTGGGCGAGCGAGACGAGCCAGGACGGTGGGAACGGCCGGGCGACGTCGGCCGCGGCGGCGACGGCCTCGACGCTCTCGGCGCCGGGGGGACCCACCTTGGGGGGCGCCGCGGTGATCACCCCGTCGTTGACGGCCTCGAGCAGCGACCCGGCATGCGGCCCGGACGCCAGGTCGAGCCGCCGTGCCAGGGGTCCCTCCGGGCGGACGATGCGCCGCATCGGCGGCGAGGTCAGCACGGGTGGCGTGCGACTCTCGGTCCGGGCGGAGAACACCGTCGCCCCGCCCGCCACGATCCGGCGCTGGACCGGCGCGGTCAGGGCCAGCAACCGACTGGGCGCGGCCGTGACGGCGGCGATCGTCTTGGCGTGCGCGGCATCCCCGATCGACTTCCAGGCCAGCGCGACCCGCGTCCGCTGGTTGTGGGCCAGCACGTCGCCGACCTGTTCCCAGGCGGCCTCCATGTAGTCCTCCTGGTTCCGCTCGACGACGTCGGCCCCGAACCCACCGGCCACCCGGTGTCGAGGATCGAGGTTCAGCTCGTGGATCCAGTTGTCGTCGGGCACCAGGTCGGTGCCGTCCGCGGCGGTGAGCAGGCGGTGCTGGAGCGCCTGCCACTCCCCGTAGATCGGCGATGTGATGAGCGGATCCACGTCGTCGGGGTCGACGGGTGGCAGGCCGGCGTCGGTGCGTGCCTGGTCGGCGGGGGTCCGTGTGAAGTCGTCGGCCAGGTCGATGAACGCCGCGAGCTTGCGCTGGAACGGGTGGGGCCACGGGTTCCGGTCCCAGTTCTCGTACTTCTCGAACTCGGCCTGGCCCTGCGGGCTCAACGTGGCGAACGGCGCCCGCAACGCACCGCCGAGGCGCAGCACCCCGTCGAGGTCCGCGTCGTCGATCCCCGGGATGTCCGAGCCGGGGGCCTGCACGTCGAGGTCACGGTGCCCGACCCGCGGGTCGACGGTCTCCCACGACAGCAGGCGCACCAGCGACTCGAAGTCGCCGACGCCGCCGGTGCGGAAGTACCAGCGGTGGTAGTAGGGCACGTTGAGCGACTCAGGTCGCCCCTCGTACTCGGCCCACGTCGAGGCCGACGCGAACGGCGCCCGGTCGGGATCCATGCCCAGCCCGGCGAGGCGTCCTCGTTCGAACGTGGGGATCAGGAATGCGTGGTAGGCGCAGTTCTCCTTCAGCCGGCGTGGACAGAGCACCCGCGAGTAGCCGAGGTCGGGATTTCCGGACAGGGCGCTGGACATCCGGCCGACGACACCGGGGACGTCCGTCGCCACCAGCTCGCCCGCTGACGTGATGAACCGTCCGTTGACGTGGACGTGCGCCCACGCCCACAGCTCGTCGACCGGCGGGAAGGGGGTGAAGTCGTTGACCGAGACGAACGACAGCGGACGGTCGGCCACCGCCTTCGCCTCACGGAACTCCGCGACGGCCGGGTCGTCGGAGCCCTCGAGCACCACGAGGGTGATCCACGGCCGCAGCTTCAGCCGCGACGCGTCGGGGGCGGTGGGCGTGTAGCGCCAGGGGAAGTCCTCCTCGTAGAACTCGATGTGCGCGAGGTAGTCCGGCTCGGCGTTGGTGATCCACAAGTGGGGCTCGGTCCGGATGATGGCCCGGCTGTCGATGCCGATGACCTCACCGGGACCGAAGAGCTCGACGTCGCGCGCCACGTTGCCCTGCGGGAGTGCGGTGCCGTCGAGCGCGGTGCCGCTGACGGTGAGGTCAACGTGCGCCGTGGCGCGTAGCTTGACCGTCGTGTCCCCGTCCGACGCGACGACGGAGCGGGCGATGCCCTGCCGCAACCACGGCAGGAACGTGTACGAGCCGGGCTGTTCCGTCACGCGGTCACCAGCTCGAACTGCGGGACGACGTGCAGCTGGTCGGCGAGGCGTCGGTCGGCCGCGACGGCACCGGCCATCCACTCCCGAGCCGCTCCCTCGCTGGCGAACGCTGCGGTGTGGGGGGCGGCCGGCGAGTTGTTCCGGACGAGCGCGACGGCGAATCCCTCCCCGGTGGCGGTGACGCCGCCGGCCACGGGGACCGTGCTCCGACGCACCGCGGCGCTGAGCGACGAGCGGGACACGGCGGCGCCGCGGAGCCAGTGCGTGAAGAGGAGCCCGCCGAGCCGTGCGAACCGGCGGCGGCGGCGCCGGGCCAGGGTGTCGACGGTGATGAGCTCGTAGCGGTTGTTCCGGACGATGGCCGCCCCGGACTCGTACTGTGCGCCCGCGGCGGACAGCTCGACCCCGCCGTGGCGCGGCTCGAACGCCTTGCGGGACAAGCGCTCGTCGTCGGAGAGGTCCGCGAACTGGGCCGGTGCGAACATCTCGTCGACGTCGTCCCGCTTGACGAAGACGGTGCTGGCGGCGCCGAGCGTGAACTTCTTGCCGTCCGACGGCCGCTGAGCGCCGACCCGGTCGAGCGTGGAGTCCAGCGGGGCGAAGCGCTGGCTGACCTGCAACGTCCCCAGGGGGTGCAGCACCAGTCGGCTCTGCGCGTCGGGCAACTTCCGCAACGACACCAGCAGCCTCGAACCGGCGGGTGGCAGGGCCCGCCAGCTGTCGGCCTTGGACAGCTCCGCGACCAGTCTCGGCAGCACGGCGATCGACGGGAGGTTCGTGTCCTGCTGCTCGCCCCACGTCGTTTCGATGTCGACGTCGATCTCGAAGAACAGCAGGGAGATCCCGGCCGAGCCGTGGGCGTGCCACGGCGTCGGCCCCTCGACCTCCAGGTTGATCCGAAGTCCCCAGACCCCGATGCCGAAGACGCTGACCTCGAAGTGGGCGGCGAAGTCGACGATGAAGTAGAACGGCGAGAACCGGATGAGCGCGTCGAACTGGATGTGCCCGGACACGTTGAGCGCGTCGAAGCCGAAGAACGCCTCGGCCAGGCAGCCGAACTGCACGCTGTTGGTGGTCGTCGCGAAGTAGCCTTCGGCGCGCAGCCGCGCCACCGACGTGTTCAGGATGTCGACCGCGATCCGGCGCGGGGTCGGGAACGGCAGCGGCGGCGGGACGTAGCGGGGGTGGAAGCCGCCGACGGCGAGCACGAAGTCCGCGTCCCCGCCGAAGGCCAGTAGCAGCCCCATCTCACCGTCGATCGTGATGAAGAGGATCCGGCTGTCGTAGAGGCTCGCGAAGAACCAGCCACGGGACTTGTCGAACTCGATCGCGCCGATGAAGCTGACCTGCAGGACGACGACCGCGATGTCGTCGCCGGGGAGCGCCAGCCGCAGCACGCCGACGATGGCGACGTTGCCCGGGATCTCGATGATGATGCCGACGGACAGGCTGACCAGCGTGGGGGTTCCCCACCCGAGCTTGGCCATCGGGCCGATGAGGAACGTGCCCTGCTGGGGCGGGAAGAACGCCTTCAGGTCGCCGATGATGCGGGGCGCGTTCGCGACGACGTCCTGCGGGAACATGACGCTGGTGATCGCACCGGTGCGCACCCCTTCGGCCAGGGCGTCCAGGCGCATCGTCCGGTTCAGGCCGAGCAGGCCACCGACGCCGATGAGCGTGAACCCCCAGCCCAGCTGCAGGCCGGCGCCGAACTCCGCGGTGATCAGGATCAGGAGCGAGAAGCCCTGGCTCCCGTCGGGCATCCGGGTGGTGATGATGCCGATGGCCTTGAGGCTCAGGAACCCGGCGAAGGTCAGCTCCAGCGCTCCGGCGTACTCGCCGCGCTCGGCGTCGATGGACAGGAACCCGCCGCCCTTCACGACGCCGGCGTTGACGGAGAGACCCACCCCGGTGGGGGGCTTGAAGGACACGTCGATCTGGGCGGCGCCGGCGTTGCCGCCGCCCGGGGGAAAGCTGATCTTCGCCAGGGCTCCGAGTCGGCTCACCGCGGCGTTGAGCGGTCCCAGGGCGGCCGAGATGTCTGCGGAGAACTCGACGGGGACGGCGCCGTCCTTGAACCCGCCGATCAGGTAGACGGCGGGCACGGACACGGGGCCGATCTGCAGGTGGATCGGGATGGCGATCTCGATCGTCGCGCTTCCCGTGAAGCGCAGGCCCTTGACGGTGTCGTAGAGCGCCGACAGGTCGAAGTCGGACTCGACCCTGATGCCGGACAGCAGCGCCCCGATGAAGCCGTCGGAGCCGGCCGTGTCGATGACCAGCTTGCCCTGGTCCAGCCGGACCTCGGCGCCCACCGCGGCCTGCGGCGACGCCGTTCCGACCGCCGCGCTCAGGGCGAGGGGAAGCCGCGCCGAGAACGTGGTGAGCTCCAGCCGGCTGCCACCGGCCTGACCGATCAGGATCATCGGGGTGCCGTCGGCGTGGGCGGCCCGCACGCCCACCGCGAAGGTCAGGCTCGCGGCGGCCAGTGGCGGCTCGATGTGCACCTGACCGTCGGGATGCAGCACGAGCTCGAGGCCGCCCTCGAAGCGGGCCTGGGCCGACGCCTCGGCCGACCACGGCCCCGACAACGGGATGGTGAGGTCGAGGTCCTTCTCGGCCGCCTGGCGCAGCCGGACCCGCAGCCCCGGCACGGCGTCACCGGTCAGCGCCAGCCGCACGACGTAGGCGTCCAGCGCGGGCGGCATCCCGGGCGCGGTGATGACGACGGCCTCGTGGTCCGGGAAGTCGACCATGTCCTTGACCCGCGCGAACAGCTCGGCGCCGTCGAAGTCCGCGCGACCGAAGCCGTAGAGGTCCCGCAGCATGTCGGCGGGGCCGCTCACGAGGGGACCGATCCGGTCGAAGCGGACGCGCGAGAGTCGGCGCGGCGGTGCGGTCGGGTCGGCGGGGTCGGCGGGCACCGGGGTGTCGTCGATCAGCCCGACCAGCGCGAGCGCGTTCTTGACCGACGGCATGGTGTCCGACAGGTACGAGATGAGCGCGAGGTGCAGCAGCCGCTCGGGTACCGCCTGCGCCGCCTCGCGCAGCCGCGCCGTCTGGGCCGGTGTGAGCCCACCGGCTCCCTGGATCGTCTGGTCCAGCGCCGCGGCAAGGTGGGCGAACGCCGCGACGGCCTGCACGATCCGCTCGCCGAGGGTGGCCGCCGCGGAGAGCATGGCCCCGTCGTCACCGGCGTCGATCGCCGACACGAGCCCGGCGACGGCGTCCGGCAGCTGCGCGCACGTTCCGGCGCAGGCCTGCAGGGCCTGCCCCACGTCGCCCGCGGTGAGCGCCCCGGCAGGGAGCCGTAGCCCCAGCTCGTCGAGCACCGTCTCGAGGCCGTCGCCCTGCAGCCGGTGCTCGAGCGGCGCCAGCGCCTCACCGACCAGCCGCGCGAGCGTCTCGAGCGGGCCGGCGTTGCTCACGCGGTGGCTCCGTACCGGAGGGCGGCCTCGTCGAGCGTGGCCAGGGTCGACCCCGGCCAGCTGCGCGCGAAGGCACCGAAGCGTGCGACGTCCGCCCGCAGTCGCGCGCCGCCGCGCTCGTCGAGCAGCGAGGTGAACCGGGTCAGGAGCGCCCCCATGTCGTACCCGTGGATCTCGGACGGGACGAGGACATCGGCACCGGCCGGGCCGTGGAGGAGCTGGTGGGCCAGCAGGTGCCCACCGCTGCGACGCCAGGTCACCGTGACGCGCCGATCGTGGTTGATCAGCCACAGCGCCTCGTCGACGTGCTCGCTGACCAGGGCCGCAACCAGCATCACGCCGGGATGATCGCCGTAGCGGCGACGCCAGTCCGCCATCCGCGAGCCGAGGGTGTGCGGGGTGTACCCCATGCTTCCCCGGTGCATCGACAGTCCGCCCCCACCGCCGGGGCCGGGGATGGGGACAGGGCCGGTCCACCTCCGCCGCCGGGGCCACCTCCGCCGCCGGGGCCGAGCGACGACGGCGGGATCTCGTTCAGAGCGACCAGCGCGTCGACCTTGCCCGAACCCCAGAGGGCGTTCGCCCGGATGTTCATGCCCATGTCGACGACCGGTGGCACGTCTGCCGTCGGGATGCCGTCGATCCGGGCCGAGTGCTGCAGGTGCGCGCGGACCTGTTCGAAGGTGAGCAGCCGGTTCTTCTGGAAGATCAGGGCGACGAGGCCTGCCACGTGCGGCGACGCCATGCTCGTGCCCTGGAGGTC
Source organism: uncultured Actinomycetota bacterium (assembly GCA_963785135.1). Classification (GTDB taxonomy): domain Bacteria; phylum Actinomycetota; class Actinomycetes; order Mycobacteriales; family Pseudonocardiaceae; genus Actinomycetospora. The sequence goes on along the minus strand of CAWATV010000012.1, from coordinate 292,814 downwards.
GATCACCAACTGATCGCAGCATGACGAGTTGCTCTTCGGGTTGTCCCGACCGCGTGGGGCCGCGACCGCCACGCCCGGTGCGGCCACCGTGGGCTTGAACTCGCCGACCGGAATACCGGTCTGGCCGGGGGCTCCATGCGCCGAGAAGGCCGCGAGCGCGCCGTTGCCGTCGTCGTACGCCGCGACGGTGATGACGTTGCGGCTCGTCGCCGGCGAGAGCACCGTGTTCTCCTGCCTGCGCGGCACGGGCGTGGACGGCTCGCCGGGCATGCGGAAGGTCGGGTAGGGATCGTCGTGGGAGGTGACGAACCAGGCGTCCCACTTCGCTGCTACGCCGGCGGTCTCGGTGAGCTTGAGCTGCCAGTTGCCGGGGCGCAGCGCGATCTTCGGCGTGGTGCCGGCGGGCGGTGCCACGGCCGGCGCTGTCACCGCCAACGACACGAGAATCTCGCGCTTGCCGTGGTGGTCCGCCTGCGGTCCGCTGGACGTGACGACGAGCGTCATCCCACCGATGACCTTGTTGACGGACGCCGCCGGCGGCGACACGGTGCCGGTCGTCGACGTTCCTGGGAAGGCCGGGTTCGGTGGTGCCACGAGTTCGACGTCCAGGCTGGCCGCACCGTCGTACCAGATGTCCAGCGGGTCGGCCTGGAACGATCCCCCGGGCACGTAGAACGGCACCGTGACACTGCCGCTGGCGGCGACCGTGCCACTCTCGTGCACCGAGTCGTCGGCGTCGTTGCCTGCGGCCACGACGGCGGCCAACGCGGGCGGCGGCCCCGCGGCCGGTCGCAGCAGGGCGTCGAAGGCGACGTCCAGCGCATCGGTGCCGTCGTGCGGGCCGCGACCGTGTCCGAAGCTGCAGTTGATCACTACCGGCTTGTTCCCCGCCAGCCGGTTCGAGCTCGTCGCGCACCAGGTGAGCGCATGGGGGATGTTGTTGCCCGGGACGCCGATCGCCTTGACGATCACCAGTTCGGCCTCGGGCGCGACCCCGACGTACCGGCCCGGGAAGCTGCAGCGGTCGTCCTGCCGTCCGGAACCGGCCGCCGTGCCCGCGACGTGCGTGCCGTGACCGTCGGTGTCCTTGCTGACAAACGGTGGCCCTGCCGTCAGCGCGGCCTGGATCTGGCTCCGGGTGTAGACCTGCCCCTGCTGCTGCAACCCGGCCGGAGGGTTGGTTCCGCCGGTGATCCCGGGCGTCTGGTCCCAGAGCTCGGCGATCCGGCTGGTCCCGTCGGGCTTGATGAACGACTCGTGGAAGATGTCGATGCCGGTGTCGATGACCGCCACGATGACGCCGTCGCCCTTGCCCGCGAACCCCGGACCGCTGGCGTTCTTCCACGGGACCCGCATTTCGGCGACGGTGCCGTCCAGGACGATGTCCAGCCGCGGGACCATGGCGATGGAGACCACGCCGGGGACCGCGTCCAACCGCTCGAGGTCTCTGTAGGCGACGGCGCCGGACACCGTCCCGCCGTTGTCGAGGCCCGGCTCCAGTCCCATTTCGCGCAGCGGCGGCAACGACCCCTCGTAGCGGATGATGAGCGAGACCCGGCGGGCTTCCACCTCGTCGGCGCTCTCCGCGCCGAGCCCGGCGCGCGCGGCGTCCAGCTCAAGGCGCCACACCGCCAGCGCGTGGCTCAGCGACGGCTCGAGGGAACTCATGGCGTCCTCGATGCCTGTCGCCCGATCGTGCGGCGGAGCGGTGGGTTCGCGATTGCAGACTTCCCGTCATTCACGGGACGGCGGGATAGGCCCGATCGTGAAGCAGGATTCAATTGGACTGGAAGTTGACCGACGGAAAGTAGTTTCATCGGTGGAGGTGGTGCTGACGGATTGCTATTACTCGTTCCGAGTAACGGCAAGTCTCGCGGTCCAACGGGCCATGAGAACCAGCCTGTTATTGAAGAGCCTTCTGCATTGTCAGGGCGTGCGGCCGGGTTTGCACATGAGACTAGTGCCGTGTGATTGAGGAACGTTGACCACCGGTGGCTCGGACGACGAGTTCGTCGGCGGGTTTGGTCCAGACGAACGGGCCGCAGCGGGTGTTCCAGCCGTCGATGTAGGTGCGGATCGCGGTGGTGAGGTCCTCGACGCTGCGGTAGCTGCCGCGGCGGATCGCCTGGCGGGTGATGATCGAGAAGAAGACCTCGACCAAGTTGAGCCACGAGCCCGAGGTCGGGGTGAAGTGCAGGCTGATCCGCGGATTGCGGGCCAGCCAGGCCCGCACCGCGGAGTGCTTATGGGTGGCGTAGTTGTCGACGACCAGGTGCAGCTTGCGCCGCGGATAGGCCTTCGCGACCTGCTTGAGGAAGCGCAGGAACTCCTGGTGGCGATGCCGGTCGAAGCAGGCATCGACGACGCGGCCGGTGGCAACCTCGAGCGCGGCGAACAGCGTGGTCGTGCCGTGGCGGATGTAGTCGTGGGTCGCCTTCTCCGGCAGGCCGGGCCGGATCGGCAGGATCGGCGCAGTGCGCTCCAGGGCCTGGACCTGGGACTTCTCGTCGACGCACAGCACCACGGCCTTGTCCGGCGGGTGCAGGTACAGCCCGACCACGTCGCGAATCTTGGCTTCGAGCTCGGGGTCGGTGGAGAACTTGAACGTCTCGGCCCGCCACGGCTGCAGCCCCCAGCGTTGCCACACGCGGGCCACGGTGAAGTTGCTGATCCCCAGCTCAGCGGCCAGCAGGCGGCTCGACCAGTGGGTCACCCCGAGTGTCTCGGGTGGGGACTCCAGGGTGCGCGCGACGATCTCGGTCTCGTCGATCTCACGGGGTCGGCCCGGCTTGGCCCGGTCGTCCAGCCCTCCCACGCCTTCGTCGCGGTAGCGCCGTTTCCAGCTGATCACGGTCGGCTTCGAGCAGCCCACCCGGCGGGCGATCTCGTTGGTGCCGATCCCGTCGGCGGCCAGCAGCACGATCCGAGCCCGTTGCGCGGCACCCGCGCGGATCGACGGCGAGCGCAGCCAGGACTCCAGCACCTCGCGGTCGCGCGCAGGAACGTCCACCGCCACAGTCAACGCCACGCACCAAGATCTCATCCAGCGCTACTGCAGGTCAAGCTAGATGCCTAACGAAGCACTAGGTCGCCGAGGTTGACACTGGCCAACGGCATGGCCCGCACCCCCGGAGTCGCGGGCATCGCACCTGACACCCTGACGCCAATTGTGACCCAAGGTCACCTATCTGTCAGCTATCGCTACCCGGACAGACCAACGTTGTCACCGAGATAGCCGAACACAGGAGGCGCGGGTGAGCTGAAAGCTAACGCCGATGCCGTGGATGGGTCGCTTGGACGTACGTCGGGTTGATAGAGAAGCAGATGACGGCCTGAGGCAGTAAGGTATGCCACTCATTCAGACCATAAAGAACTCACTCTGCTACGGGACGCTCACGCAGAGCTGCCTCGCCGGCGGCTATTCCCTGCGTGATTCTCGGTCAACTCCGGATCGAGCAGGTAGACCGCACCCGCCTCATCTGGCTGATCACCGGCCCTGGCCGACAAGACCGTCGCCAACCACATCGGCGCGGCCCCGTGACGGGTCGGAGGGACGAGCCACGGCTGGGGCGTGTCGGGTCTCGGCGGACGGGCCGAGTTCGGTCGTCACCCGGCGTGAGCTCGGATCGCGGGACGGGATCGACGACCAGCTCGCCCACCGCATGGCACGAGCGGGCCCAGCATCAGCACCGCGACGCCCGGTGCGGCGCGGGCGATCTCGCGGGCCGCGGCGACCCCGTGCAGGTCGGGCATCTGCAGGCCGGGCCGTCCACGCGACCGGTGCTGTACGCGGAGTCCGACGTGTGCCGACCGGTCCCTCGTGGAGAGGATCTTCATTCGATCTTGCTCGGGGTGCGGGTTTGTGGGCGAATTGCAGTCGTCCTCCGCCTCGGGAACGGCCCGAGTCGATCGCGGTGCCCACAAAATCGCTGGTAGCAGGCCTGGTCTGTCGTGGACCTCAGGTAGTTGATGGCCATGCGGACCATATGTTGTGGTTTCTCGCTGTGTCTCATCGACGCGGTTTTCTCGATCAACGCCCGATACTCCACGACGGCGGTGGCCTGGTGGGTGTGGCGCGGGTCCCGCAGTTCCTGACGACATGCCTCGAGCCGCCGCTCCTGTGCGCACGTCATCGTCCCGGGTGGCCTCGCACCGGGGGCTGAGCGCCGGGTGGGGTTCTCCCCCGGTGCGCGGGGGGCCCGCCCCCACTCTGGCCTGGGGTAAACCCGATGGTGACCGGTGTCACCGTGGAGAAACATCGTGACCGGCGAGGACCCGCCGGCCGGGCGGTCCCGCTCCACGAGGAGAACGCGATGCCTACTCCACGCACCCACCACGACGACCCGACCGCGCAACCCGGGCCGTTTCCCTTCGGGCCGCCCATCCCCGCCCAGCGCGGCAGCCACCCGGCAACGCCGGCGCAGGCGAACCCGTTCCCTCCCGCGAACCCGCCAGTGCGGTGGGGCCCGCCGGGTTCGCCGCCCCCCGGTCCCGCAGGTCCTTCGGGTCCTGCCCGGCCGCCCGGGCGCCCGCGACCCCGGACAGGCCTGCGCGTGCTCCTCGCCGTGGCCGTCGTCGTCCTCGGTGTGCTCGCGGTGGCCCAGCTCGGTCGGTCCGCCGCACCCGCCGCAGTGCCCGCCCCGACACCCACCGCGGCCCCGGTGCCGTCCGCACCGGCCCTTCCCGGGCCGCAGGGCCCCCGACCTGCGACCGGCGCCGTGCTCGTCCAGCAGGGACGGACCGGGGACGGTCAACTCGCCGCCGTCAACGGCGGGAGCACCGATGCCTACGTCACCGTGGCGTCCGGACGGCAGGTGATCCGCGGTGTCTATGTCCGGGCCGGGGAGAGAACGACGATCAGTGACGTCCCCGACGGCACCTACGACATCTACTTCGCGACCGGCAGTGGCTGGAACGAGGACATCCGCGGGTTCACCGCCAACCGCCACGCCACCCGCTACGACGACCCGTTCACCTTCGCCACAACCTCCACGCAGTTCACGTCGTGGACGGTCACGCTGACTCCCGTGGTCGGGGGCAACGCCCAGAGCAGCGACCTCCCGGCCGACGCCGTCCCCCGGTGAGCTCGGCGGCGTGCCCGATCCGCCGGGTGCGACACCGGATCGAGGTCCCGCCGTCACGTCTCCCCCATGGCGGAGGCGCAGAACGCTCGTCCGACGACCTCATCGCCTGCGACAATAGCGATCGCAGGGCACAATCCCGATAGCTCGTCATCAGTGCTCGGAGCCAGCCTCAGGGGTCGAGGACGACGAACGCCCGAAGAGCGACCCACACTGAGCACGGTGGTTTGGAAGTAGAGCTGGTCACTGCTGGACAGCGATGCCCGAACCCGAGGCGCAGCCATGGCAACACGCCGTCTGCGCTAGCAGCAAGCCCGCCCGCTGGGCGGGGGAAGGGAATCCGAGCTGCCGGGGGATCCCACCGAAGAGGGATCGCGCTACTTCCTGCTCCAGTTCGACGCTATCGGCGTACGCGAGCCGATCGATAGACGCGCATGGCGTTCTCACTGGCCGTCACGGCAGCGGCCGTGAATCTTGTCCAGCGGGTCGGGGTTCGAATCCTGACGGCGCACCCTCGTTGCAGGTGTCGGGCCGGCGCGATGCTTTCCTCCAGATCGTCCACGGCGCGCTTACGCCGGATGATCTTCGGGAGCGCCTCGCATCTGGCCCCGGCCCCCACTGCCCCCTCGGCACACCCGGGTGAGATCAAGGTCATCGAGACCAAGCCAGAAGGTCTGGGTGGCCCCGTGCCGCTTCCGCGACCACGACGGGTCACCCGCCAGCTGAAGCCTCATGGGCGCCGGCCGCGCCTCGGTGTCGAAAAGGGGGCGGCTCGTTCGTCGAGGAGGTGAGGCGGCACGACACCCGGAGGGAGCCGACCCATGACCACGACGACCTGCCACCCGCTCAGCCATCGGGATCGGGCCATCCTGCGCGCGGTCGCGGGGGGCCGTTGCCGGATGTCCGGTGAGATCGGAGCGCCCCTGCTCGTCGACGGCGTCTACTGCAGCGACCAGCTCGTCGGTTTCCGGCTGGCGGCCGCCGGCCTGATCCGTGATGACCTCGGGCAGGGAGCGCCGACGATCACCGAGATCGGGAGAGCCACCCTCGCCGCAGCGTGATCCACAGCTTGCGGGACGCGAGACCTGAGGCAGGCCGAGATGGCGGAGTTCTCGAGAACGGCCGGACACTCGCCCGCGAGACCGGGATCGCGCTCGAGGACATGAACGTCCGCGGCTGCAGCCTCGTCTCCGCCACCCGCCTGCCGCCCCTTACCGCTCGTCGCGCCGTCTCAGGCACCGTCGTGCGACGATCGCACACCCGTTCGATGGACTACCGCCGCGCCGCTCGGCAGGCTGCCCGCCATGCGCACCCTGCGGACCTGGCTCGCCCTGCGTCGTGATGGTCGCCGGCTCTCACTGCTGGCGGTCAGCCGCGGTTGGTCATGAGCCACCCCCAAGGGGTTGCCCGACCGATCCCTCTGCGTGTCCGACGGATCATGCAGGGCGGGTTCATCGCCTCGTCGGCCAACCGGGTCATCGAAGGGTGGCGACGACGCGGCCGACCCAATCATCTGCACCCAGGCGGTCTGACCGGTGAGGTGATCGCGTATCTCTGGGCAGATGATCACGACGAGGCGATGATCTTCCTCGCTGACTATCTCGCCGAGCTCAATGTCCACAACCCCGACGCGGGTACCTTCGGCCAGGTCAGTCTCGAGGAACTACTCCACGGTTTGAACCTGTGCATGCCATCGGGCTTCGACCAGCTCGATGCACTCGTGGCGAAGGCGCAGCAGGACGTGCCGGGCTACTACGGCTCCCCGATCTAGCTCGCACTTCGGGCTCGGCGTGACCTGCTGTCACCCTCGTTGCCGACGGTCCGGGCGCAAGTGTCAGCGCCCGCCCATGGCCGCACGCCCTCGGAGCTGGTGCGCGCGGACGTCTCCGCCAGTCCGCTCGGGCCTGCGATTCGTATGGTGGTGAGGTGGCAGTGGGGCCTGTGGAGTTCTTCTCGTTCCGGGAGCGCGACCTTGATGGCGCGAAGGCGGCGGTGGGGCAGGACTTCTTCACGACGTCGATGGATCTCGTGGACCGCACGGCGAGCTACGACTTCCGCTTCGACGGCGTCGTCCTCGGTGCGTTGGCGGTCGGCGTGTCAGCTATCAGTTCCGGTCTCGAGATCGGGACGGCGGACCTGGAGGACTGCTACTACGTCAACTACGCCGCCGCCGGCACGATGCACGCCCGCCACCGCCGGCGCGCGGTGGAGGTCACCCCCGGGTACGGCGCGGTGTACCACCCCATCGGTCCGGTAGCGATGACCACCAGCGACGAGTACGACTCGTACGCCGTGCGCATCGACCGGGGCGCGGTCAACGACGCGCTGGAGGAGCAGGTCGGTTACCCGGTGCCGCCGGACCCGGTGCTCGAACCCCAGGTCGACCTGCGGACCGCGGCGGGGCGGCGCTGGGACCGGCTGGTCCGGCTGCTGTGCGACGAGGCCCGCGCGACGCCGAGTGTGCTGACCCACCCGATGATCGCCGCGCCGCTGCACGACGCCGTGGTCACCGGGTTCGTGCACGCCACCGAGCACCGGTGGCGGGACGCGCTGGGTCGCCCGGCGCGGTGCTGGAGCCGGACACCGGTGCGCCGCGCGGTCGAGGCGATCCGCCACGATCCAGCCCAGCCGTTCACCCCGAACGGCCTTGCGCGGCTTGCGGGCGCGTCGACCCGCACCCTGCATGACGGCTTCCGCCGTCATCTCGACACCACCCCGATGGCCTATCTGCGGCGCGTGCGACTCGAGCGCGCCCACGCCGAGCTGCGCGCCGCGGACCCGCGCGGGACCACGGTGGCCGCGGTCGCGCACCGCTGGGGCTTCAGCCACGTCAGCCGGTTCTCCCAGACCTACCGCCGGGTCTACGGCCGCCCGCCCGGGCAGACCCTGCGCAGCCCCTGACCCGATCCGTCCCGTCGCCGAACGGGCGGGGATTGCCGTGGACGGATCGACCAGGGCACGTCCCGCTCGGTAGACCTCTTGTCGTCCACCGTGCACCCCAGGTCGAGAGCCCATTCCGCGGGCTCTCGACGACGTGAGAGCGAGCCATGACCACCGACCCCGACGCGACCGTCCCCGATGACGGACCCTCGGTCTCGGTCGTCGACACCGCCTGGAGCGCCGTCAGAGCCACCTCTGTCGCAGCGCCGGTCGTCGTCCGCGGTCGCCGACCTCGCAGCCGGCCTGCGTACGCACGAAGTCGTGCTGAGCCTCATGCGGTCACCGGCACGCCGAAGGCCCTCGTCGCGGCCGTGGGCGTCCCGGTAGACGCCTCGGTCGCCGAGGCCTTCGACGGCCTGGCGTCCCCGTCCGCGTCCGGTGGACCTCCCGACCCGGCCGTCCGCAAGTCGCCCCCCGGCGACCGGCGGCCGTGGCGGGACGGGTCCGAACTGGTACCCCTTCCCCCGAGGGCTCCGGTCCGGACCCGTCCCGTCCCCCTCCCGGCGCCGCCGTTGCCCAGCGCGGCTGATTGATCGGATCGGGAGCCCGCCGTGCATCATCCGAAAGTGAGAGTTGCGCCCAACATCGCACCCCGGACCCGGTGCGTCACCTGCAGTGCTCGCTGTGTGGCGAAAGGGGACGTCGTGAACGTACGTGGGAGCAGGACCCCATCTCGAACGCCGGGAAGCGACTGGTCCCGATGAGCACATGCGTGGTCTACGACGACCGTCGCCAGGCCCGCGAGCTGCTCGGGCGGATGTTCGCCGCCGTACCCGGCGTGACCCAGGTCATCAGGGTGGCAAGCGCCGACGAGCTGCTCGTCCTGTTCACCGGCCGACCCGGACAGGTGGCGGTGGTGGGCACCCAACGTGCCGTGCCGTCGGGGATCCACGCCATTCGCCGGGTCGTCGCCGCCCGTCCCGGGGGCGCGGTCGTGGCGGTCGGTGCTCGCGACGACGCGCCGTCGGCCAGGGCTGCCGTCGCCGCCGGTGCCCGCGGGTTCGTGGGCTGGGACGCGGCTCCCACCGTGACCCGGAGCCTCGTCCAGTCGCTCACCGGGAGCGGGCGGTCGATCGCGGACGGCCACACGAACCCCGAACCCCGCACGCGTCTCGTCGCGGTCGAGACCTTCGGCGCCTCGAGCGACGTTGCCGTGGACCATGCGGTGCAGGATCAGCTGGGCCTGTCCGAGCGCGAGATGGAGGTCCTGATCGGGATCAGTCACGGGCGAAGCGTCGCCGAGATCGGCCGGGACCTCTGCCTCTCGGACAACACGGTCAAGTCGCACATCCGCCGACTGTTTCTGAAGCTGGGCGTTCACGAACGGGCTCACGCCGTCGCCTGCGCCTACCGCTCGGGGCTGCTCGCGTGCCGCGGCGTCGTCCATTCCGTCCGATGACGCATCCGGGTACGCACCCGGAATGGTGCGCGGGCGACGTCACCGCGGAGTTCGACGGGACCGATCACGTGTCCCCGGTACGTCGATGGCGCCCGGCCTATGACCACGAGGTCGCCGTCGTCCACGAGCTTCACCAGGTCGTCTATCCCGACGGCGGGGCCGAGACTCCGGCCGCGATCGTGCACATCGACAACCCGGCGAACCCGGGCGAGATCGCCATGACCGCGGACGACGTCATCGCGTTCGTGGGCCATCTGTCGAGCCTGCGGGAAGCGCTCGACCCCGAGTCCGGCGACTCTCGTCGGTAACGCCGAGGCGGTGGAACCGGGCTCATGGTCCGAGAAGGCGGTCAGCCGGCGTACTGGGCTTCGCCGGCGCCGAAGGACCAGTTCTCCTTGGGGACCTCGACGAGGCTGATGAACACGTCCTCGGTGCGGAGTCCGATAGCTGAGTGGAGTCCGTCGGCGATCGCCCGGTAGAGGGCCTTCTTGACCTCCACGGATCGTCCTGCGTTGAAGGTGATCTGGATGATCAGAGCTCGGGCGGTGCGCTCGACGAGATAGGTCGGGTGCATCTCGAGGGCGGCGGGCTCGTGGGCGGAGATGATGACGAACTTGTCATGGACGGGGGCGCCCGCGACATCGACCAGGGCGTCGTAGACGACTTCGCTGATCGCTTTGCGCTCCAGGTCCGGGGTGGACTGGGGAACATCGATTCGTACGAGGGGCATGACGAGAGTTCCTTTCGATAAGGCGCGGCACGCTCGGCGTAGAACCCTCGACCCACTCCAGCGGCCCCCTCCGGGGACGCGAACGTCGTCACCTGCGCGGCGTGCCTCGCCTTCCTCTGTCACCGGTTGAACTGGTGTCAGCTTGTCACCGGTTGAACTGGTGTCAAGGGGTAGGGTGCGGTTCGTGTCCGACGACGAGTTCCCGCGGTCCGGTGGGCGCTGGTGCCTCGACCTCGTCGCGACCTTCGGGCGCCGACACCGGCCCGATCCGATCGAACGCCTGCCCGACCCACCAGCACTGGTGCGCTGGCTGGCGGGAGCCGACCTGCCGGCGCCCGCCCGGATCGAGGAGCCCGAGCTGGCCGAGGTCCGCGAGCTGCGCGAGGCGCTGCACCGGTTGGTGCGTGCCCGCATGGCCGCCCTCGCCCCCGACCGGGTCGACGTCGAGGTCGTCAACCGCGCGGCCGCGCGGCCCGATCTCGTGCCGTTCCTCGACGACGAGGGCAGCGTGCGCCGCGAGGGCGAGAACGATGTGACCGTCGCGGCGGTGATGAGCACGCTGGCCCGTGACGGGATCGACGTGATCGCCACTACCCCAGCGGAGCGGATCCGCGAGTGCGAGCACCCGGACTGCTCACTGCTGTTCTTCGACCACACCCAGGGCAACCGGCGGCGCTGGTGCTCGATGCAGCGCTGCGGCAACCAGACCAAGGTCGCGGGCTACCGCGAACGTCGCCGCGGCACCGTCGGGCCGGCCCCGGACAGCACACCCATCGAATACCAGTGACGCCGGAACCCGACGGCGGGGTGTGGTGCGCGTGGTGTCGCCGAGCACGTAGGTCATCGGCAGGTACGACCCGCGCGCCGTCGTCGACATCGGGGGCGAGCTCGGCGGCGAGCCCGGGTGCGCCGCTTCCGTCATCCCACGCGGACGTGCGCGACGGGATGTGTTGAACCAGAACGCTGGCAGAGTGCTCTCCTGACCAGCGGTTTCACCATTCGACCTCGGAGTCTCATCCCCGCCCGAAGGGGTTGCGGGGGGATCGAACCGACCTACTCTCGACCTGTGGCCATCACGACGAGGGGCGACCGCGGTGGCGTCGAGCAGCGCTTCAGCGGCGACGGCTGCCGATCAATGCTCCACGCCCCGGCGCCCAGTGGCCGTCGTTCGTCACTCGGACCCGGCCGGCAGGCCGACCCGTGACCGCTGCTCAGGTGCTCGCCGCGGCCGACCGTTCGCTGCTCCGGCCCGCCGACCCGGGTGCGTTCGCCGATACCGACGTCGACGGGCTCCCCGAGCCCGTCCGCCGTCACCTCCGCGCGGCCATCGCCCCTGGCACGGCGCTCACGCAGTCCGCACGCCTCCACATGACCGGTCACATCAAGCTCGGCCGGTGGCTCCCGTTCCGCGCCGTGCAGACCCTGTGCCCGCACCGCGGATTCGTCTGGGCGGCCCGCGTCGCCGGCGTGATCAACGGTTGGGACCGCTACGTCGACGGGGCCGGCGCCATGCGGTGGACAGTGGCCGGAATCGTCCCCCTCATGCGGCTCGACGGGCCCGACGTGACCCGCAGCGCTGCCGGCCGCCTGGCCGGCGAGTCGGTCTGGCTGCCGACCGCGCTGCTCCCCCGTGGCGGGGCCCGGTGGCGCGCCGACGGGACCGACCGCATCACCGTCAGCCAGCGCCTCGACACCACCCGCTCCGAGGTGACCTACGGGATCGACCGGGGCGGCCACGCCGTCTCGGTCGAGCTCGACCGGTGGGGTGACCCGGACGCGACGGGAACCTGGGGACCGCACCGCTTCGGCGGCGTCCTGGCCGCCAGCCGGACCTTCGGCGGGCTCACGATCCCGACACGCGGCCGGATCGGTTGGCACTACGGCACTTCCCGATGGCCCGCCGGCGAGTTCTTCCGCTTCCACATCACGGCCCTCGAGCCGTGCACGAACGACCCCACGTGACCACGTTCTGAGGAGCAGCCCATGTCCGAACACCCCACCCGGGACGCGACCGGCTCGGCCGCCGGAGCAGGATCGGTGCTGGTCGGCATCGACGGGTCCGACGGCTCGCGTGCAGCCCTCGACCACGCCTTCGACGAGGCGCACTGGCGCGGCCTCCCGCTGGTGGCGGTCACCGCGTTCGAACCCCCCGACCTCTGGATCACCACCGCGGGCCTCGTCCCCACCGCCCAGGAGCTCCAGCAGTCAGCGCGCGCCCAGGCCCAGTCCGTGATCGACGCTGTCGTGTCCGCGCGCGTCACACTCGGGGCGCCGGTTCCGGAGGTCCACCTCATCGTCCGCTCCGGCCCCGCCTCGGTCGTCCTCGAGACACTCTCGACGCACGCCGCCCTGCTCGTCGTCGGCCATCGCGGCCGCGGCGCCCTCGCCAGCCGGCTGATCGGATCCGTCGGCCTGTCCACGGTGTTGCACGCCGCCTGCACCGTCACCGTCGTCCGCGAGCCCGGGCCCCCCGCCGCCTGATCGGACGCGCACCGCGACCACTGCGCCTCCGACGAGCCAGCCCGACCGGGCCGGCGTCCGCCGCACCGCCCTACTCCCGATGCACGTGCTGAGCGCCCGCTGAACCGTCATCCCGCCAGGTCGGGTGAGCCGCGGGGGCCATCGTGGCCGACGGTGTACGCGGTCGCGCGGGCGGCACCGGGGCTGGCGCCCAGGTCGAGATCGACCAGGAGCCCGGCGGGGACGTCGTGGAGCTCTACCCGGCCACCATCGACGAGGTGAGCCATCCGGGCGTGGATGACGGCCCGCGACAGGCGGCGGTCGCACCAAGTGACCAGGCCGAACGTCAGGACCAGCTCACGGGCCGCGAGATGGTGCAGCTCGCGCAGCAGCACGGCGAACCGGTCTGCCGTCGCCCGGTCGACCGGGCCGGCGAGGCCCACCACCAGGCGCCCGGGGCCGTAGCCGCGCACGGCCACGGCCGGTTCGGTAGGGGGACCGTCGACGAGTTCGTTGTGCACCTCGTCGAGCGCAGCGCGACTGTGCTGGCATTGACCCGGGCCGATCGACTCGGTCGATGGTGGCCGATACGCCATGAGTGTGCCTCCGCGCCGAGAAAGGGCGCGCCACCAAGGGCCGGGGCAACACGATGATCCACCCCGGACACTACCCGCGCCGCCGGCGGGCGCGACCGCCGTGGCGGTAGCCGTCCTCGGGGGTCCTGCTCGGGTCCACCAGCACGGCGCAGTAGTGGCTGGACGCTGGGACACCGTGCGCCACGGGTTCTAGCCCGCGTCGTCCAGGCCGGGCCGCGGCGGGAGGTGGCGACCGTGGGACAGCCAGGTGCGATGGGGCGGTCCGACTGGTGGGACGACCATGACCGGACACCGGCTCCGACGCAGGAGGGCGCCTACCGGGGACTCCGAGGCGGCGGCGAGGAACCGCCCCCGCGACGACCGCCCGAGGACGACGAGCCCGGCGTCCTGCGCGCGCTCCTCGAGCACCCGGAACGCATCGCGTCGGTCGGGGTCCAGCCGAACGGGCACTCCGGGATGGACGAACGCCCACACCGAGAAGGCGTCCTCGCAGCGCTGACGGGCGTCGAGCTCGGAGTCCGGGCGGAAGGGCCATGTCGGACGGTCGGCGCGGACCACGACCAGCGGGACCCCCGTGACGTCGGCCTCGGTGAAGGCCGCAGCGAGTACTTCGTCGGCGTCCCAGAGTGGGCAGCCCACGACGACGGGAGCGCCGACGGACGCCCGCCCGGCACCGGGCACCACCACCGTGGGGCAGTAGGCGCCGTCGACCACCCGTTGCAGGTCCCGAAGTCCGGCCGGGAGGACGAGCAGCCGCGACCCCGCGGAGGCCTCGGTCAGGCGATCGGCGGTGTCGCCGGGGAAGGCGACGACGGACGAGAGGAGCCCTCGGACGGCATCGAGCGCGCGTGCGACCATCGTGGCGGGCGCGTCGTCACGGGCGGGGACCCCACCGACCCGCCAGCCGCCGCGCTCCGCGCGCGCAGTGGCCCAGGCCATTGCCGCGGCGCCCTGCGGACCATCGGGTGCGTAGACCGTCACGACGTCCTGGTGAGGAGCGGTCACCTCCTCACGATGCTCCGACGCGCTCGGCCACGGCAGGGCCGAACGCCCCATGAGCTGTGGCTTCCGGCCGATCCCTTCGTCGGGTTTGGATCGTCCCGGCGGAACGCGACCACCGGACCTGGTGGGCACACGCTCGCGTGCCGGGTCGGCACGCGGCGCCACGGTAGGACCCTGGTCGCGGTGGCCGTCCGGGCCTAGGCTCGTCACAGCACCCCGGTCCCGGTGTCCGAGCACGTACGGGCAGCGCGCGAGAACACCGGGCGGCGACGATGGGGACGATACCTTCCACCTCAACGGCAGAAGGTCCGCGCCACAGGGCCGCATCGCGTGGACCCCACATCTCGACCGCGTCCAGGGCCGCGATCAGCCAGCTCGAGGCCCTCCTCGAACTCGCCGAGTGCAGCGCGGTGGCCGGAGTCGTCGATCTCACCCTCGATGTCGCGGCCCTGGACCTCACAGACCCCCCGACCCGCCGGGTGCTCGTGGCCGTCGCCGCGGCCCTCCAAGCTCCGGGGCGGCGGTTGAAGCTGGTCGGGATCACCCTCGACCGGCTCGACGAGGCCCTGCACGCCGCCTCGCTGACCGAGGTGTTCGTGCTCCGCGCGGCGCTACGCGAATCGCCGGCCCTCGACACCGCTCCCAGCACCGGGGCGGCGACCGCCCAGCGATCCAGGCTCGCTGCCCAGGTCGCCGCCTCGTGACACTATCGGCCCGTCGACCCGCGACTCCTCAGCAGGATGCCCGCCCCGATCCTCGCCCGCGCGCCCCACTGCCGGCGAGCTACCTGCTGGTGCACACCGGCCCGGTGACCAGCGACGCGGCCCGGCGGGTAGCGGCGGTGGGACTGTGCGGCCCCGGCTGGACCCTGTTGGTCTCGCAGGGCAGCCGGCAGATCTGGTCGGCGCACCTCGAGAGCTGGGGTGCCCCCGTCGGCGCCCCCGCTGCGATCGCCCAGGACGCCGCCGCGCGTGCCCTGGCCGAAGAGCGGCTCACGGTCACAGGCTGGGAGGGCGACGGGGTCCACTGTTTCCAGGCCACCGTGGAGCACCCCCCGCCCGATGTGGCTCAGCACGGTTCTCCACGGGGGTCGGCGCAGGACGAGCCGCGTCGCCGTGGCTGGAACAGGACTCCATGGTGGCGTCGGGAACCCGTCGGGCAGCGGCCGAACGCTCGACTCCGTTGAGGTCAGCGGCCGGCACGCGTTGCGGGGTCGAGGGAGCCCCGAATCGTCTTGGCGGCGACGTCGGTGAGGCGCGCGCCGTGACTGCGGGCGTGATTGCGTAGCCGCGCGAAGGCCTCCTCGACCGCGATGCCGTGACGCTCGGCGAGGACCCCTTTGGCTTGCTCGATGAGCACGCGGCTGTTCAGGGCAGTCTGCAGTTGCTCGACGAGGGCCGCCTTGGTGGTCGCGCTGCGGTCTTTGATGATGCTGATCGTGGCGATGTCGGCAAGGGCTTGGGCGGTGTACAGGTCGGTCTCGGGGATCGGGCCGGGCTGCTCACCGAACAGGTTCAAGGCCCCGATGACCGTGGCCCGCAGCCGCAGGGGCCGGGCCTGCACCGAGCGATAGCCCTGGCTGTAGGCGTGGGGACTGAACGTGGGCCAGCGCTCTGCGTCCTCGCTCAGATCCGTGCAGCTGATCGGTTCGCCGGTGTGGAAGGCGTCCAGGCAGGGACCTTCGTTGGCCTGGAGCTCGAAGAGTTCGAGCAGCTCGGTGCGCTCGTGCGAGGAAGCCACCGTCTTCAGGGACCCCTCGCCATCGGCGGTGATCATCAGCCCGGCAGTGTCGACCGCCAGTAGCTCCACACACACGCTCGTCAGTTCGTACAGCAGGTCGATCACGTCGTAGTCGGCGACGAGCGTGTCGGCGAGGCTGACGAAGACCTCCCCGAGCCGCTGCTCCCGTGGCATGGACATCAAGCAATTGTCGCGCACCTCCGTCGACCTCGTCGACCGGAGTGTCAAGGGAGCCCTGGTCCCGGCTCTGGGGGCCACCTCGACGTTCGGGGGGCGGTGACCGCCGTCACTCGGACGTCGACGGTTCCGCGGGCTGCACCGTCAGGCGGCGACGAGATCGACACTTTGCTCGGGCGTCGTCCTGAAGGTGACCTTCAGGTGCAGGCGCGGCGTCCAACCGGTCGAGGTGAGCAGTGCTCCCGCGGCGGCCAGCTCGGCGGTCGTCTCGGCAAGATCATCGCAGGTGATCGCCAGCCCCTGAGGTCCCAGGGCGCGTCGATCAGCGGCGGAGAGCGATCGGGGGTGCACACCGATTTCCCCTGGCGAGTAGGCCAGGGTGCGCGAGCCGTTGGCGGCGTAGAGGCAGGGAATGGCCAGCACGTCCAGGAGAAAGTCCCGCATGTGCTCGGCGTCGGTCGCCTTGAATGTTCTTGGTGCTGCTCTCATGGGTACCGCCCTGGTCGCCCTGCCATCCTCCCACCCGCGTCTACGGGTCCGGTCACCACGCCGGGCTCTCCTACCGTTTGATCGAGCCCCACCGCTCGTCGTCACCCCACGACAAGGGGGCGAAAGGTTGAGCGGCCCCGGTGGGGTGCGTGTGATTGTGGACGTCGCGACTGTCACGGTCGGGCCACACGCTGCCGTCCCACGCGCGATACCGGGAATCCTCGGGCCCCTCGGTGAGTGCTGGGACGTCCGGTGTCATGGCATTCCTCTCGCGTCGACGACGTCAACCATCCCGCTACTCCGGATGACCAACAAGCGACGCGAGGTCACGAAAAGAAGGCCCCGGTGACGAGCGGGCGATCGGTGCGTCAGAGCGACGACGGAACGATCACCCCTGGCCGGCGTTGCCCTTGTGCGGGATCGCGGCGTCGTTGAGCTGCTGTTCGGGGTCCACCCAGATCGCCCCGTCCTCGATCTTGCAGGCGTACACCGGGATCGGGTGGACGGCCGGGACGCCGGTCGGCTCACCGGTACGGAGGTCGAAACGGGAGTTGTGCGCCGGACAGATGAGGGTGTCGTCCTCCTGGAGGTAGCCGTCGCACAACGGCTGGGCCTGATGCGTGCACGTGTTGTGCACGGCGACGGCCTCGTCCTCGTAGAGCCGGACCACACAGATCGGCTCGCCCAGGTGGACGAGCATCATGTCGCCTTCCTCGAGTTGATCCAGGTCGGCAATCGCTTCCCAGGCCATGGTGGTGGTTCCCTTCAGTTCTTCGAACGCCGTCCTCGTGGCGCCGAGCCCCGGACCTCGATCTGCCCCTTGCGAACGCGCGTGGGGAGCACGGGCTGCGGGTGGTGCGCGGGCCCGCGCACGATCCGGCCGTCCCGCAGGTCGAACACGGACATGTGCAGTGGGCAGGTCACCGTGCAGCCGTCGACCTCGCCGCGGCTCAGCAGCGCCCCCGCGTGGCTGCACACGTCATCCAATGCGTGCACCTCGTCGCCGTCGCGATGCAGCAGCACCTGTCGGCCCTCGACCTCGACTCCCGTGACGGTGCCGTCCGCCAGCTCCTCCTCGGCCAAGGCACTGACCCAGCGGGTCGGGCCGGTGTTGGTGGCCACTCGGTTGACCATCACAGCCCGGCCCTGGACGAGGTGACCACCGACGAAGCCGGCGGCGGCCGTGACGGCGAGGCTGGTCGCCCCGAGGGCGCGGCCCGCCCGGCGATACCCGGTCAGCCGGGCCGTCAACGAGGCGCCCTGGAGTGTCATGGCCGCCGTGTTGAGCAGCCCGTGGAACAACCCGATCCGCCGGTCCTCGGCGTCGCTGACATTCCAGTCCACGACACCGGTGGCTGCCGTCGCGACCGCAGCGACCAGCCCGGCGGCACTCAGAGTCGCGGCCGGATCGAACCGGCCACCACGGGGTGCGACGTCCTGGCCGGCCGCGTCGAGGACGAGCGTCGCGGACCACAGCCCGATGGGGAGATCGCTCAGCGCCGGGTGCAACGCATGGCCCATCCACCTGCCGCCGTGCATCAGTTCGAGCGCCGGGTTGCTCCGGAACCGGTCGTAGACCGGCTGGACCACATCGGTCGCGCGGTCGTTGAGGGTGTGCAGCCACGGCCACTGCGCGACGACAGCGAAGGCGCGCTCGTGCCAGGTCGTCGACCCCGTGGCGCCGTCCACGCCGGACTTCGCCATCGATCCCCTTCCCCGCCCTGACCCCGACCGCCAGGAGTACGTTCCCACCCCGATGTGATCGGCGCCATAGCACCGGCTCCGACAGATTCGCCCGGGGGACCGTGGCCCGATCGGGGTGCGGTCACGCCGGCGACGGGCCCGGTCGGCGCGGTGGCGCGACCATCGGGCCGGGCTCGTCGCCGGTACGCGATGGGCATTCGGCCCTCCCGCGGTGGTAACGCCGTGCCCGACGCCGCGATAGCGCCTTGGAGTGACGACACCCGTCGGCGGTCACCCAGGAGGACGAGGATGCGAGCACGGTCTACGGCACACGGAGCAGGCGCGCACCCGGACGAGCTCGTCGTCACCGCCGGCTCCGTGCTGGCTACGACCCTGGACCTGCTACGCCGCGAGGAGGCCCTGAGCTTCGCCCAGATCGGGGACCACACCGACGCGGTCGCCGAGATCGCCGACGCTCCGGCCGCGGTCAGTGATCGCCTCGCGCGCGACCTCACCGACCTCGACACCGCCACCTCCTCGGCCATCCACGCCGCAGTGCACGATCTGCACACCACGCGCGACGCTCTCAGCAGCGCCAGCAGCCAGGCCCGCCGCTGCGCTTCGACGCTGTACGTCACCCACACCCACGGATGCCCGGAGCACGAGATGCGCTGATTCCGTCGAGCGAGCAGACGGTTGACAGGACCTCCGAAGGAAGACGTCCGGATCGGCCGCAACCGACGCCCGCGGGCCGACGACCGCGACTCGGGCAGGGGCGGCGGCCGTGACCGGCGATCGGCGTCCGCCACGATCGGTGAGCACTGGCCTCAGCCGGCGTCGTCGGAACCCTTCGCCGCCGGCGAGGCGTCGGCGCCGTCCTTCGCGGAGGCCTTGCCGGTGGCCCGGGTCGCGGCCTTCGGCTGCCTCGTTGCCGCCGGCGTCGAGCCGGACGACGACGCCGACCGCGTGCCGCGCTTGGCGGCCCCGTCCGCGTCGCCCTCCTTCGAAGGCGTGCCGTTCCCGGAGCCGCCCTTCACGACGCCGCTGTTCTCTCCACGGCCCGTCGCGGGAGCTCCTTCCTCGACGGCCGCCTCCTCGCCGTCCTCGCTGTCCTCGGCGCCGGTGCGCGACTCGGACCGTCGGTCCTGGCGGGTCGACCAGGACAGCTCGATCTCGAGCTCCACGTCGTCGCCGTCGATGTCCACCTCGATCTCGACGTGCATCTCGTCGGACAGCGCGAGGGTGAGCACGGGACCGGCGAGGGGCAGTTCCGCGGAGCCGTCCTCACGGAGGGCATCGGCGAGGTCGGCGAGCCAGTCGGCGAGCTCCTCTCGCGACAGCGTGACCTCGTTCTCGACCTTCACGTCCACCATGACCCGCCCTTCCGGGCGGCGGCCAGATGCCGTGCCCTCCCAGGGAAGCTTCAGGCATGCCTCGTGGGCGCGATATCACCCAACCGCCCGCCGCCCCGGCGAACGCCCTCCTCGGAGGCCCCCGAGCGGGTCAGGCTCGGGGACGCACTCCGAATCGGATGCCGAAGGCGTCGAGGCTCGCGGGCATGGGGTGCTCGGGGCGCAGGCGGGGTCGCCGGAGGGTCAGGTCGTAGGAGCCGAGCGTCCGCGCGAGCACGGCCTTTCCGAGCAGGCGGACCAAGGGCGCGCCCGGGCAGTCCTGGGTGCCGTTGCTCAGGTGGTTGTAGCGCGCCCCGTCACCACCGACGTGTTCCCACCGCTCGGGGACCACGAGGTCGGCGTCGGGGACGTCCTCGCGGTCGCGGTGGGTGAACGTGTTGACGATCATGATCTGGGTCCCGGCCGGCAGGCGGACGCCGGCCAGCTCCGTCTCCCGCGTCGTCTCCCGCGTGAGCAGCGGGGTGGTGGGCCAGAGGCGCATGGCCTCCTCCAGGCAGCGTCCGAGCACCTCGAGCCCGTCGACGGCCACGGGGTCGTCGAGGTCGAGCCCGGACGCCTCCTCCTCGACCAGTCGCGACAGGCGCCGATCGGCGACGACCACGGCGAGGGCGCGGTAGGTGTTCGCGGCCAGCGTGTCGCGCATCGCGAACATCCAGTGCGGGACCTGGTGCACCACCCGGGTGGTATCGGTGGCCGGCGCGTCGGCGGTGCAGCTGAGCAGGCTGCCCTTCTCCGGCTGTTGCAGCCGGCGCTCGATGCGTCCGTACAGCTCGTAGAACCGGTCGCTGCGGCTCAGGCCGACGAGGCGGTTGGCCTCGGCCATGAGCGCCTCGAGGTCCCCGGTGAGCTCGGGTTCCTCGAGCGCCCTGTCGCCGAAGATCACGCGCAGCGTGATGCGGTCGAAGAGCTGCTCCCAGGCCGACCATCGCAGCTCGTCGCCGGTGGCGAGGCGGGCGACCTCCTCGCCGACCACGGCGACGAAGCGGTCCGCGTGGGGATGACGGCGCTGGTCGGGAGCCAGCACCTCCTCGGTGAACGCCCGCCGGTCGCGCCAGGCGTCGCCGCGGGACAACGTCAGCGCGTCGGGCATGAAATGCGCCATGCCCTTGCCCTTGGCGCCGGCGTCGGAGGCGTAGGTGTCCGCGGAGTGGTCGAGGACCTCGCCGATCGTCGCGGGATCCCACAGGGCCACGATCCGTCCCCCGAGCAGGCGCACACCCTGCCCGGGGTGACGGTGCCGCAGCCCGCTCATGAGGGTGATGACGCGGCGGCTGGCGTCGACGCGCGACAGCCAGGAGTGCACGCGGGCCCGGGGCGAGAACAGACCCCCGAGGACGGCGGGGAGCAGCGCGACGACCAGGAACGCCAGGCTCTCGCCCAGCGAGGCCCGTGGCAGGCCCGTGGTGCGGTCCGGGGCGGTGGGCGCGGCGCTCATCCGGCGTAGGAGGACGAGTCGGCGTTGAGCTCGGCCGCGGCCTTCTTCAGCCCGAGGACGCGGCGCGCGACCGGGCGGGAACCCTGCTCCGCCGCGACGTGGTGCCACGGGAGGAAGGCGTTCGGCAGGCCCTCCAGCGCCGGCGCCAGCTCCGGGTGGTGGCGCAGGATGACGTCCTTCATCTTGGTGTTGTTCACCCAGTCGATCCCTGTCTGCGTGTAGACCTCGGGCCGGAAGTCGGTGGTGAAGAACCGGTCGCTCTTGAGGCGGCGCGAGGCCATGAGGATGAAGACGCGGAACGCGGTGTCCGAGAACCCGAAGCCGGCCGGCAACGGCTCGGCGTAGAGACCGACCTGCAGGTCGACCTTGTCGATGTCGTTGTCGTACAGGCGTCGGATTTGCTCGGCCCACTCCGGGTTGCCGGTCAGCTCGTCGAACGACCGGACCCGCGGCATCCGCATCTGCTCGCGGAAGTCGTTGTAGCGCGGCACGCCGCGTTCCCGGTCGCGCAGGATGTCCATCGTCGCGAGGTCGAGCAGCTCGCCGTCCACCCGGCGATGCTGCTGGAGGGCTCGCGGGTAGTTGTGCAGCGTGATCGCGCCCGGGTGCCCGACGCCGAGCGAGTAGATCAGGTCGGACATCTCGTGCGAGTCCATGAACGACCGGGTGGCGACGCCCTGCACCTCGTCGAACCGGCGCTCGTCGATCACCTCGCCGGTGCGCAGTGAATACAGGGTCCAGTCGTCCGGGATGAGCTGGTGCATCCGGTAGACCGACACGAACTCCTCGGTCAGCGCGAACCGGGCGCCGTGCTGCTCCTGCGGCGACCCCATGATCCCGCTGAAGACCTCGCCCGCCCCGAACCGGCCCAGGTGGTTCTTCACGGTCTGCCCGAGCAGGCCGGACCAGTTGATGTTCATCGCCGACCACAGGGCCGGGTTGTTGACGATGCCCGGCGTCCACTCGACGGTGTGGATCTTCGCCATGAGCGCGGAGTTGATCAACCAAGCCGTGTCGAAGAGGCGCTGGTCGTCCCACCGCGGGTTCTCCACCCGCAGCACGTCGCAGATCGCGTTGTGCTCCTTGGTGAACAGCGCGTGCAGGCAGGAGAGGCCGAACCACCAGTTCTCGTTGAACCCGGTGAGGTCGAGCCCCTCGCGCTCCGGGGACGGGAGGAGCCGCCCGTCGTCGTCGATCTTGAGCTTCCCGTCGACGAAGGTGCGCACGCTGCGCTGGCGCTCGACGCTCGCGCCGTAGAGCTGCGAGGCGTCCCACCAGTGCGTCTCGGTGTTGCCGTAGTCGACGCCGCCGTCGCCGCTGCGGTCGTCGGCCCCGTCGTTGGCGGGGACGCCGATCGTGCGTCGGACGTGCATCGGCCGTTCCGGCCAGTCGTCGTCCTCGCCCAGGGGCACCTCGTAGACGTCGTCGGGCTCGCCCCGCGCATGGAAGAACCAGTTGTGGTTCTCGAACTGGATCCACGCCGCGGCCAGGATGTTCAGCCCGGTCGCCGGCTTGAAGGTGTCGCGGGTCATCAGCTCCCGCGAGATCGTGCGCGGGTTCGGGTCGTACAACCGCTCACCGGTCTCGGGGACGAGACGGCGCGGGTCGATGTTGCGGGTGAACTCGGTGCCCCGCGACCCCATCTCCGGGTCCCGCAGGTCGTTCCACCGCCCGTCCGGACTGCGGGCGGCCCGCAGCTCCGGTGGCGGCTGCCGGGTCGGCCCCTCGACGTGGTCGTGCGAGGTGTCGAAGAGGTTCATGTCGCGCAGGTCGAGGCGCAGGGAGAGCAGGTTGAGCAGGCTGAGCGGGAACGGCAGCTCGTGCCACTGTCGGTGCGCGTTGGCGCGCCCGAACACGCGGTGCAGGGATCGGGACAGCAACGATCGGGGCATGGAGGACACGGCTCCCTGTCAGCAGCAGCGGGCGAACGCCTCGAGGCCCTGGGCTGGACGGTCGGAGGCATAGGTCCACTTGACGATCGGTACCAAGTACCGGAGGTACCGGATGGGTGTCAAGGCTCGAGGTGCGGGTCGGCGACGAGCAGCGATCGCAGCGCGCCGGTCACGCGGTGACGGCGGCGATGGCGCGGCCGGTCTCGCGTCCGGAGAAGATGCAGCCGCCCAGGAACGTCCCCTCCAGGGAGCGGTAGCCGTGCACGCCCCCGCCACCGAACCCGGCGGCCTCACCCGCGGCGTAGAGCCCGCGCAGCGGCGTGCCGTCGGACTGCTGGACGCGGCCGGAGAGGTCGGTCTGCAGCCCTCCGAGGCTCTTGCGCGTGATGATGTTCAGCCGCACCGCGATGAGGGGTCCGGCCTTGGGGTCGAGCAGCCGATGGGGGGCGGCGACGCGGGCGAGGCGGTCGCCGAGATAGCGCCGTGCACCGCGGATGTGGGTGATCTGGGTGTCCTTGGTGAACGGGTTGGCGATCTCGCGGTCGCGGGCGACGACTTCGCGCTCGACCCGGGCGAAGTCCAGCAGCGGGCTGTCGGTGATCGCGTTCATGCCCTCGACGAGGGTGCGCAGGTCGTCGGCGACGACGAAGTCCTCGCCCCGCTGCTTGAACGCCTCGACCGGCGCCGGGGCGCCGGGCAGCACCCGGGAGAGGGTGAGGCGCAGGTCCTTCCCGGTCAGGTCGGGGTTCTGTTCGGAGCCGGAGAGCGCGAACTCCCGTTCGATGATCTTCTCGGTGAGGACGAACCAGGAGTGGTCGTGCCCGGTGGTCCGCAGGTGGGCCAAGGTCCCGAGGGTGTCGAACCCGGGGTAGAGCGGCACCGGGAGCCGGTGGCCGGTGGCATCGAGCCACAGCGAGGACGGGCCGGGCAGGACGCGGATCCCGTGCAGCGGCCAGATCGGGTCCCAGTTCGTCAGGCCCTCGGTGTAGTGCCACATCCGGTCGCGGTTGACCAGCCGGGCGCCCGCGTCGCCGGCGATGTCGAGCATGCGGCCGTCGACACTGGCGGGGACGCCCGTGACCATGGTCTTCGGTGCGCCGCCCAGGCGTTCGGGCCAGTACCGGCGGACCAGCTCGTGGTCGCCGCCGATCCCCCCGGAGGTCACCAGGACCGCGGGGGCGTGCAGCTCGAAGTCGCCGACCTCACCGCGCGAGCTGGACCGGCCGCGCGCCACCTCGCTGGGCTCCAGCACCTTCCCGACCACGCCGTCGACGGCGTCGCCGGTGAGGGTGAGCCCGTCCACGCGGTGTCGGAACCTCAGCTCGACCCGTCCACGCTCCACCGCCTCGCGGACGCGGCGCTCGAACGGCTCGATCACCCCGGGTCCGGTCCCCCAGGTGATGTGGAAGCGGGGCACCGAATTGCCGTGCCCGGTCGCGCCGTAACCGCCGCGCTCGGCCCACCCGACCACGGGGAACCAGCGCATGCCCTGCTGGCGCAACCAGGAACGCTTCTCCCCGGCGGCGAACTCGACATAGGCGCGCGCCCACTGCCGTCCCCAGTGGTCCTCCTCGTCGCGGTCGAACTCCGCCGACGCCTCCCAGTCCTGCCAGGCCAGGTCGACGGAGTCCTTGACCCCCAGGCGGCGCTGCTCCGGGGTGTCGACCAGGAACAGCCCGCCGAACGACCAGAAGGCCTGGCCACCGAACGAGGCCTCGGGCTCCTGGTCGAGCAGGAGCACCCGTCGTCCGGCGTCGGCGAGCTCGGCAGTCGCCACCAGGCCGGCGAGTCCGCCGCCGACGACGATGACGTCCGCATCCATGGGTCGATGTCCTCTCGCCGACGATGTGGCCTGCTCGCGTGCTGATCCTGGCCGACAGGACGGACGAGCTCATCGGCGGATCGGGAGAACGATCGACTCCTTGACCGACACGGTGCCCGAGACCGCCCCGCGACGGCGATGCCCGCGCGAGCCCGCCGCGGGGGAGACCGGGCTCGCGCCGGTGTACTTCCCGTCCCGGGTTGACATGCTCGCCGGTCGTGCCGGGGAGTCAGCGGCGTCCCGCGCTCCACGCGTAGGGGAGCTCGGAGCCGTTCAGCACGTGATCGCCGATGGTCTGCAGCTTGTAGATCAGCGGGTTGTGGACCGAGATGGTCCGGGCGTTGCGCCAGTGGCGGTCCAGGCGGAGCGTCTCCGAGGTGATCGACGCCCCACCCACCTCGAACAGCTGTGTCGTGGCGTCGAGGACGGTCGGGATCACCGCGGCCTGGGCGCGCGCCACGTCGAGCTCGACCCGGTCGAGCAGCTCGGCGTCCTCGCTGTCGTGGGCGAGCAGGTGGTCCAGCTGATCGGAGATGTCGAGGACGAGCGTGCGCGCGGAGTAGGCCGTGGACGACAGCCGCCCGATCACCTGCTGGACGAGCGGGTCGTGGCGCGGGAGGTCCGCCGCGGCGTGCGTGAAGGTGCGGGTGCGCTCGCGCACCCAGGCCGCCACGTCGTCGGTGGCCCGCTGGGCGATGCCGGCGAGCACTGCGAGTTGCACCAGCTGCAGGTACGACGTCCCGTAGGTCCGGCCCGGCGTCCCGTAACCCGGGCCGAGGACCCGGTCGGCGGGCACGGACACCTCGTCGAACTCGGTGGTGCCGCTGGCGGTCAGGCGCTGACCGAAGCCGTCCCAGTCGTCGTGCTGGGTCACGCCCGCGGCGTCGGCGTCCACGAGCACGGCGACCCGCTCGCCGTCCTGATCGGCCGCGACGACGATGTGGTCGGCGTAGAGGCTGTGCCGGTGCTGTAGTACTTGGTGCCGGTCAGCCGGAGGTCCGCACCGTGCGGGGTCACCGTGGTGGTGTAGCGGTCGATGGCTCCGACTCCCGGCTCGGAGATGGCGTTGCCGACGAGACCGCCGTCGGCGGCCGCACGCAGCCAGCGCTCGCGCTCGGGACCCGGCTCGGCGAGGAGCTGCTCCTCGACGAACCACCAGTGCACGCGCATTGCCTGCGGCAGGTTCGACTCGGCCGCGGCCAGGTTGACGAGCTGGCGGAACAGCTGCCGCACCGAGGCGCCGTAGCCGCCGAACTCGACCGGCACCCGCAGTGCCCCGAACCGGACCTCGTTCAGGGCCGCGACCGCGTCGTGGGCCAGCGAGCGGTCCTGCTCACGCTGCACCGCGCCCTCGGCGATGCGGGCGAACACGGGGGCGAAGATCGCGTCCAGCTGTGCGTCGGTGTGGCCGGGTGACCCGGCCGCGTCGCGGGTGGTGGTGGGGTCCGTGCTGACCGTCGTGCTCAACGGAGTGTCCTCTCGATCTTCGTCGGTACCCGACGGGCGACCACCGATCGCGGAATGCAGCGACGACGACGCCGAAGCGGATGGCGGAAGGTGACGGGCCTGGTGCGGTCACCGGCCCGCGCGCTGGAAGCGGCTCGCGCGCCGCGAACTCCAGGCGGATCTACTCAGCGACGACAGAGGGCCGACGCCACGCGGGCGAAGTCGATGTGCCCCCGCGTGGTCAGAAACGCCGCCCCGATCATGGGGCGACTGTAGCCCGGCGAGCCGTCGATCCCAAGGTCGCGCCGACGGTGACGACGCGCGCCTTTCGCGTCCGATGCTCGGGGCGCACGCCGCCGGACTTCTGTCGGCGTCACACCTTCGGGGGCGCCGTCCGCGCGCCGGATCGCCTCGCGCTACGCCACCCCGTCGACTCGGGCGGTGCACCTGGCGGGGAGGGCGGGACGGGCTCGCGTGGCACGACGCGCGGGGCTGGCCCTGGCTGTCGTGATCGTCGCCGTGTCCGCGGCGGTGGGGCCGGCGACGGGCGCCGCGGTCATCGATGCCACGCCGGCCCGGCTCGCCGAGGCGGCGCCGGGGACGCCACCCGCACCCGACCCGCCGGGCCCGGACTCGGGCGATCCGGGCGCCTCCGCGGCCGGCGCCGTGCTCCCGCCGACCGCGCGGCGGGTGCCGGTCGGTCCGCTCCCCGGTCCCCTGCCCCGGCCGCAGCTGCGGCCGCGTTCCGAGCCGTCGAGCCCGGTCAACGGACCGATGGGCTACGACGTGTACCGCCGGGTGAACGAGCTGCCGTTGCTGCCGACCGGCAGCCGGACCCACCAGGAGTCCGGCTGAGACCGGTCCGGCGGCAACGACGACGGCTTCACCGGCCGATGGAGCTGCCTGCGCACGGACGCCGACGGCTGCGTCGTCGCCGAGGCCCGGGGCGCAGGCGAGGTGGAGTCGATCTGGTCCACCCGCGACGGGGGCGACGTCCGGCGCACCGGGCACATCAGGGTCGACCTCGACGGCGCCCGGGTGCTCGACGCCCCGCTGCAGGACGTCGTCGACGGCACGCTCGGGGCCCCGTGGGTGTACCCGCTCGTCGCGAACGCCGAGCAGAGCTCGGGCGGGGTGACCATCAAGGTCCCCCTGCCGTACCGGCACAGCATGAAGGTCAGCACGGACACCAACCCCTACTTCGTCCACGTCACCCATCGCGCCGTCGAGGACGCCTCCTCGGCACCGGCCTTCGACCCGCGCGACCGCGCCGAGGACGTGCTCGCCCAGCTGCGCGACGCCGGCCTCGGTCCGCCCGCGGGGTCCGCACCGGCCGATGCCACCGGGCGCCGCACGATCGGCCCCGTCCCGCCCGGCGCCGCGGCCACCCTGGGCCGGGTGGATCGGGCCGGCTCGATCTCCCAGCTCCGGCTGCGCCTCGACCCGCCCGCGGACGACCTCACGCTGCGCGGGGTGCGGCTGCGGATGACCTTCGACGGGCACCGCACCGTCGACGCACCGCTCGCCGAGTTCTTCGGGGTCGGCTTCGGCACCCCCACGGTGCGCTCCCTCTTCTTCGCCGCCGAGCCCGCACCCGGCGGCTGGTTCAGCTCCTGGTGGCCGATGCCCCATGCGCGCAGCGCCCTGCTCGAGCTGGTCAACGGCACCGGCACCCCGCTCCCCGGAGCCCAGGTCGAGCTCACCGACGTCCCCGACCCGACCGTGACCGACCAGCTGGGTCCCGGCGGGCGCGCCGGCTACTTCCACGTCGACACCCGCGACGGGCCCACGACCCCGGGCGAGCCCTGGCTCCTGACCCGCGCCGAGGGGCGAGGGAAGCTCGTCGGCGCCGCGGCCACGCTCTCGGCCGGCGGGGTCGCGCCGGGCCCGAGCGAGCCCCGCCTGTACCTCGAGGGCGACGAGGTGATCACCGCAGACGGCACCGACCCGCTGCACGGCACCGGCACCGAGGACTTCGCCGAAGCCGGCTGGTACTTCAACCGGGGCCCGTTCTCGGCGCCCCTGGCGGGCGGGCCCGCCCACGCCACCTCGGGTGCCGGCTGCCCGATCTCCTGCGACGCGTTGTACCGGGTCCTGCTCGGCGACGCCGTCCCGTACGACCGGTCCGTGACGTTCACCCTCGAGCACGGTCCCGTGAACGACGTGCCGGGCGTCTACCGAACGGCCGCGTTCTCCTACGTGGCCCCGGTCTAGTCGGGCCCGTCCAGCGGGGCGAGCAGGACGATCGGGATCTCCCGTTCGGTCTTCTGCGCGTACTCGTCGTAGAGCGGGAAGATGCTCACCATCTGGGCCCAGAGGGCTGCGCGCTCGACCGAGGACGCGACGCGGGCGCGTGCGCTGAGCCGGTGGGTGCCGACCTGCACCCCCACGCCGGGGTCCACCTCGAGGTTTTTGAACCACGCCGGGTCCTCCTCGGCACCGCCCTTGGAGGCGACGACGACGTACTCGCCGCCGGAGGTGCCGTAGATCAGGCAGGTGCGGCGGGGCGTCCCGGTGCGGCGTCCGGTCGTGGCCAGCACCAGGGTGCGCACCCCGTTGCTCTCGTGACCGTCGGTGCCGCCCGAGGCGAGATAGGTGCGGGTGTGCTCGGCGACCCAGTCCCACTGTGAGTCGGTGGCGCGGTCGAGGTCCTCGGCGATGGCCATGGCGGCTGTCCTCCCGGTCCGTGCGACGGTGCGGCCACCCCGGCCGCCTCCGCCCTGGGACGGAGCCGCCCCGCCGGTCTCGACATCCCGGCGCATCTTTCGTCACGCGCCGGGACCGCGAGCGCCTCCCCACCCACACGCACATGGTCGCGAGTCAGTAGAAGCCGTCGCGGGAGACGGGAGCGGCGCCGGGGTGAGCGGTGCCGCGATGACCGAGGTCGGTGCTGATGGCGTCGGCGGTGGCCACCGCGAGGGGCACGGTGTGGCGTTCGAGATGCCCCGGCGTCGTACGGCCGGTGGAGCTCGAGGAGGCCACGGCGGCGACCACCGCGCCGGTGTGATCACGCACGGGCGCCGAGACGGAGATGAGGCCCTCTTCGA
This sequence comes from uncultured Actinomycetota bacterium, assembly GCA_963785135.1. Classification (GTDB taxonomy): domain Bacteria; phylum Actinomycetota; class Actinomycetes; order Mycobacteriales; family Pseudonocardiaceae; genus Actinomycetospora. The sequence goes on along the minus strand of CAWATV010000012.1, from coordinate 263,463 downwards.
GCTCCTCGGAGACCAGGGACCAGCCTTGCCGCCGGACCCTGGCCAGCGCGACGCGGAACTGCTCGGGATCGGTGACGGTGTGCGGTGTGCGGGCGGTCAGTCCGGGTGCGACGAGGTAGCGCTCGACCTGCGAGGTGGGCGCCCAGGCCAGCAGGACACGGCCCATCGAGGTCGCGTGGGCGGGGACGCGCGTGCCGGGAGAGACGTTGATGCTCATGATCCGCCGCACGGCGACCCGGGCGATGTAGACGACCTCGCTCGCGTCGAGTGTCGCCAGCGATGCCGACTCGGACGTCTTCTCGGCCAGCTCCACCAGGTGCGGCTGGGCGATCTCGGTCACCGAGTGCGAGGCGTTGTAGTGCTGTCCGATCAGGAGCACCCGCGGGGTCAGCGCCCACCGCACCCCGTGGTTCTCGACGTACCCCAGCCGTTGGAGGGTCAGCAGGATCCGTCGGACCGCCGGCCGCGAGAACCCGGTCACCGCGGCCAGTTCGGCGAGGGTGGGGCTCGGGCGGTCCTCGTCGAAGGCGAGCAGGACCGCGAAGCCCCGCTCGAGGCTCTGGATGTGGTCTCGGTCGCTGCCCATCTCGGTCATCGAGCCCATCTTCCCGAATCTCCCTCTTGACGCGCGCATGTGACCTGAGGCACGGTCGCAATGCACGCAGAGCGTGCACGAAGTACGCACAGCGTACTAGGAGGAGGGCCGATCGATGGCGATCGATCCGAAGGAACTACGGCGATGCCTCGGCCATTTCGCCACCGGCGTCACGGTGATCACCTGCGCGGGCGAGGACGGAACCCCGCACGGGGCCACGGTCAACGCGTTCACCGCGGTGTCGCTGGACCCGCCGCTCGTGCTGGTGTCACTGGACCGGCGCTCGAAGCTGTGCGGGCTGCTCGAGGCCGACCGCCCGTTCACGGTGAACGTGCTGGAGTCCGCGCAGAAGGAGCTCGCGCTGCACTTCGCGGGCAAGCCCAACCAGGACGTCGTGTGGGACGACGACAGCGACTGCGGCGCTCCGCAGCTCGCGGCGACGCTGGCGCACATCTCGTGCCTGCCCTGGCAGTACTACGACGGCGGCGATCACGTGCTCTATCTCGGTGAGGTCCAGCAGTTCCGCATCCACCAGGGGCGGCCGCTGCTGTTCCACACCGGCAAGTTCCACCACCTCGGTGGGGACCACGAGCCGGTGTTCTGGGACGACTCCGCCGACGGCCCGGGCGGCCAGGCCTGGTTCACCGAAGCCCTGGTGCGCTGAGCGGCCCGACCTTCCCCTGCCCCACGATCCGAGGAGTCACCGATGACCCTGCAGCAGGATTCCGTCCCGACCCCGACCACCGACGAGGGCCGCACCACGCGGCCGATGACCGGCGACGAGTACGTCGAGAGCCTGCGTGACGGCCGCGAGGTGTTCCTCTACGGCGAGAAGGTCGAGGACGTCACCGTCCACCCGGCCTTCCGCAACGCCGTGCGGATGACCGCGCGGCTCTACGACGCCATGCACGACCCCGCCAAGCAGGACGTCCTGACCGTCCCGACCGACACCGGCAGCACCGGCGTCACCCACCCGTTCTTCCGCACCCCCCACACCGTCGAGGACCTCAAGAAGGACCGCGACGCGATCGCCGAGTGGGCGCGGATGACCTACGGCTTCATGGGCCGCAGCCCCGACTACAAGGCCGCCTTCCTCGGCACCCTGGGCGCGAACTCGGAGTTCTACGACCCGTTCGCCGGCAACGCGCGGCGCTGGTACCAGGAGTCCCAGGAGAAGCTGCTCTACTGGAACCACGCCATCATCAACCCGCCGGTCGACCGCCACCGCGACCCCGACGAGGTCTCCGACGTGTTCATGCACGTGGAGGAGGAGAACGACAAGGGCGTCGTGGTCTCCGGGGCGAAGGTCGTCGCGACCGGATCGGCGATCACCCACTACAACTTCCTCGCCCACTACGGCCTGCCGATCAAGAAGCGCGAGTACTCGCTGGTCTGCACCGTGCCCATGGGCGCCCCGGGCATGAAGCTGATCTGCCGCCCGTCCTACGCCCAGCAGGCCAGCGTCATGGGCAGCCCCTTCGACTACCCGCTGTCCTCGCGGATGGACGAGAACGACACGATCTTCGTGCTCGACAAGGTCCTCATCCCCTGGGAGAACGTCTTCATCTACGGCGACCCGGAGAAGGCGTCGACGTTCTTCCCGGGCTCCGGGTTCCTGCACCGCTTCACGTTCCACGGCGTCACCCGCCTCGCGGTCAAGCTCGACTTCATCGCCGGCCTGCTGATGAAGGGCCTGGAGATGACCGGGACCAAGGACTTCCGCGGCGTGCAGACCCGCGTCGGTGAGGTCATCGCCTGGCGCAACATGTTCTGGGCGCTCTCGGACGCGATGTGCGCCAACCCCGACGAGTGGGTCAACGGGGCGCTGCTGCCCAAGCTGGACTACGGCCTGGCCTACCGGTGGTTCATGACCCTCGGCTACCCCCGCGTCCGGGAGATCATCATGCAGGACCTCGGCGCCTCGCTGATCTACCTGCCCAGTCACTCCACGGACTTCCTCTCCCCCGAGGTCCGCCCGTACCTGGACAAGTACGTGCGCGGCTCCAACGGCTACGAGGCCGTGGACCGGGTGAAGCTCATGAAGCTCATCTGGGACTCCATCGGCTCGGAGTTCGGTGGGCGCCACGAGCTCTACGAGCGCAACTACTCCGGCAACCACGAGGGCGTGCGCGCCGAGCTGCTCTTCGCCGCCGAGGCGTCCGGCACCGCGAGTGCCATGAAGGGCTTCGCCGAGCAGTGCATGAGCGAGTACGACCTCAATGGCTGGACCGTGCCGGACCTCATCGACAACGACGACGTCGCCCTGTTCGGCCGCGGCACCGGCAGCAGCAACGGCCGATCCTGACCGGCGTCCGACGGCCCGGTCCGGCGCAGCAGCACCGGACCGGCCGTGGGCGCCACCCCACCTCGACGACACCACGAAGGGCGCGACCACTGCCATGACCACCACCGAGGACCAGTCCGTCTCCGACGCCGTCACCGCCGGCTCACACGCCACCGAGTCCGCCCGCAAGGGCCTGTCCAACCAGCGCGGAGGGTCGGCCGAGGTCGACCGGGAACGCGTGGCCACCGTGGTCGGCGCCGCGCTCGAGGGCATCCGCGCCGCGATCCGCGAGCACGAGGTCACCTACGAGGAGTTCGACGCCTTCAAGCAGTGGCTGATCGCGGTCTCCGACACCGGCGAGTGGCCCCTGTTCCTCGACGTCTACCTCGAGTTCGAGGTCGAGAAGGTCGCCGCGCAGACCCAGGACGGCTCGGTCGGCACCATCCTCGGCCCGTTCTGGCTCGACGGTCAGGTCCGGCTCGACTCGCCGGCCACCCTGCCGATGCGCGACGACGAACCGGGCACCCCGATGATCCTCGCCGGCCAGGTCACCGCCACCGACGGCACCCCGCTGCCCGGCGCGACGGTCGACATCTGGCAGACCGACGACGAGGGCTGGTACTCCGGCTTCGCCGCGAAGCCGCCGGCCGGCAACCTGCGCGGCGTCGTCCGCTGCGACGACCAGGGCCGCTACGAGATCCACACCCGCAAGCCCGCCCCGTACACCATCCCCCTCGACGGCCCGACCGGGACGATGACCCAGGCCGCCGGCTGGAGCCCGTGGCGTCCGGCGCACCTCCACCTGCTCGTCGCCGCCCCCGGCCACCGCACGCTCACCACGCAGCTGTTCTTCACCGGCGACCCCTACCTGGGCCACGACGTCGCCTCGGCCGACAAGCCCGAGCTCACCCTCGACCCGCAGCGCACCGGTCAGGGCGACGAGGTCCGCTCCGACCGCGACTTCGTGCTGGAGCCCGAGCGGTCCTGACCGTGGAAGGGAGCCTGTCGTGAGTGATCTGCGGATCGACCAGGTCGAGACCGTGCTGCTCGACGTCCCGTTGCGCCGACCGCACCGGTTCGCCCGGGCCAGCATGGACGCCCAGCCCATGATGCTGGTCTTCCTGCGCACGGCGGGCGGGGTCACGGGTGTGGGCGAAGGGGTGGTGCCGGCCGGTCCGTGGTGGGGCGGTGAGTCGGTCGAGACCATGCAACTGATCGTCGAGCGGTACCTGACCCCGCTCCTGGTGGGGCGCCGTGTCGACGACATCGCAGCCACCATGACCGCGATGACCGACGTCGTGGCCGGCAACCTGTTCGCGAAGGCCGCCGTCGAGGTCGCCATGCACGACGCCTGGGCCCGGGCGCTGGGTGTGCCGGTGCACACCCTGCTCGGCGGCCTGGTCCGCACCAGCGTCCCCGTCACCTGGGCCCTGGGGACCGAATCCGCGGACGTCGTCGTCGACGAGGCCCTGGCGAAGATCGACGCCGGACTGCACCACAGCTTCAAGCTCAAGATGGGAGCCCAGGAGCCGGCCGCCGACGTCGCCCGGGTCGCCGCGGTCGCCCGGAAGCTCGCCGGCACCGCCGGGGTCCGGGTCGATCTCAACGCCCGCTGGGACCGCATCACCTCCCTGGCCTGGCTGCCTCGTCTGGTCGAGGCCGGTGTCGAGCTCGTCGAACAGCCGGTGGCCGGCGCCGAGTTCGAGGACCTCGCCGAGATCAACCGCGCGCTACCCGTCCCGGTGATGGCCGACGAGAGCCTGCGCACCCCCACCGACGCGCTCCGCCTCGCCCGCCACCGCGCCGCCGACGTGTTCTCGCTCAAGACGACCAAGTCCGGCGGGTTGCGTGCCACCCGCGCCATCGCCGAGATCGCCGCCGCCGCCGGCATCCCATGTCACGGCGGTACCTCCATCGAAGGCCCCGTCGGCACCGCCGCATCGCTGCACGGCGCCTGCGCCACCCCCGCGGTCACCTGGGGCAGCGAACTGTTCGGCCCTCTTCTCATGCGGGAGGAGCTGCTCGCCACCCCGTTGCGCTACACCGACGGCCACCTGCACCTCCCCGACGGGCCCGGCCTCGGCGTCGACCTCGACCCCGATGCGATCGCCGCGTTCCGCAGGGACTGACCGGCTCGTGACCGGCGTGGGTCAGCTCGACGCGTCGACCGGGTGCGACCCGTCGTCCGCCTTCGGCACGAGCACCTCGCCCTCGAGGCCGTCCGGGTCGCGGAAGAACATGCTGTAGGCCGACCCGAAGTCGGTGACGGTGCCGTCGGAGGCGCCCTGGGCGACGAGCCGCTCGCGGATGGTCGCGAACGCCGCGTACGACGACGCGTGCAGCCCGAAGTGATCCAGACGCCCGCGGTGCCACATGGGGGTCTGCCGGTCGACCTCGTCGCTGGAGGGCACCGTGAAGACGTTGAGCTCGGTGTGCGGCCCGATCCGCATCACGGTCATCGTCTCCTCGCCGTCCTGGCCGTGCGACCGGGTCGGGCCGATGTCGGCATCGAACACCGCCGCATAGAAGGCCCCCATCCGCGCGGGGTCATGGGTCAGGCACGCAATGTGGTTCACGCCGCTGAGCAGCACGCTCGATCATCCCCTCCGCCGCACACCCGGACCCCGGACCCGGAAGCCGTCTCTCGTGACGGTAGCGCCAGACGAGTCAGACCGGACCGCAGCACGGTCGGCAAGACGGCGGGCGGCTACAAAACCCCCACGAGGGACGACTGGACACCTGCGTGGAGCTGCAGGTCGCCCATGCTCGGTCCGGCCGGAGCCAGGGCGACGACCCCGATGCGGTGACCTCGCTCGTGCGGCTGTCCGACGTGGAGGCACGGCAACTGGCCGCGGCCCTGATCGCGCACGCCCACCGGATCGCATTGGACTTCAGCGGCCGCTCGATCACGGGAGGAGGTCGAGCCACTCCGATGGCGGGACCGAACGGTTGAGCCGGTATCCGGCACGCTGATTCAGGTGACGCAGAAGGATCGGTGTGGTCATGGGCCACCGATGAGCGGTACGAAACGCACCGCCATCAGCGATTCGACGTGCCCGCTCGACCAGCGACGGAGCAGCCGCCCCGCCGGCCCGGAACCGCGCCCGACCGGACAGACGAGGCGACCTCCGGCCGCGAGCTGGTCGACGAGGTCTGGGGGCAGCCGGTCGGTCGCCATCGCGGTCACCGAGATCGCGTCGAACGGGCCGCGGTCCGGCGCGCCGCGAGCGCCGTCACCGACGCAGACCTCCACATTGCTGTAGCCCCGCTGCGTGAGCGCTCGAGACGCCGCCGACGCGAGCTGCGGGTGGTACTCGATGGTCACGACCTCCGCGGCGCAGCGAGACAGAACCGCAGCGCCGTAACCGGACCCCGTCCCGACCTCGAGGACCCGCTCGACACCGGTCAGCTCCAACGCTGCCGTCATCACCGCGACGATGTGCGGGGCGGAGATCGTCTGCCCCGCCGCGATCGGCAACGGGGACAGGTCGTAGGCCTCCTCGGCGAGGTCAGCGGGGAGGAACCGCTCCCGCGGAACCGTCGCCATGGCTCGCAACACGCGCTCGTCGCCCACTCCCTGGGCGCGGAGCGCCTCCACCATGCGCCACCGCCGAACCCACACAGGCACCGCGGGCGCGTCCCGGTCGTTCATTCGCGACCGGTCTGCGGTAGCGATGAGCCCGACCGCCACGTGCCACGACCGGCGAGGTCCCCGGCGACGAGCCCGGCGAGAACTGTCGCGATCCGCAGAACGACGAGGAGCCCCGCACGGGTGCGGGCGAGGTTCAGGTCGGCGACCATCGACAGCACCATCACCCGAGGATGCCGCCGCACCGAGCGGCGGAACAACAGGTAGGTGGTGAGCAACCCACGGGCCTCACGCCGATCGGGGTCGCTCGATGATCACGGTCCGCTGACCCGACACGTCATGCCGGCTCGGCGCGCCGAGCGTGGGGCGCCGCGCCGAGCCGCGCCAGGAACTCGTCGGAGGCAATGGCACGGGAGAACAGGTAGCCCTGCGCGGTCCGGCATCCCAACTCGAGCAGGGTCTCGGCCGCCAGCTCGTCCTCCACACCCTCGGCGATGAGGTCGAGTCCGAAGGAGGAGGCGAGGCCGACGATCGAACGGACGATGGAGAGGTCGTCGGCGTTCCTGCCGAGATCGTGGACGAAGCCTCGGTCGATCTTCAGGATGTTGACCGGCAGGGTCTTGAGCTGCACCAGCGAGCTGTACCCGGTGCCGAAGTCGTCGATCGCGACGGACACCCCGAGGGAGCGCAGACCCTGCAGCGTCGCCGACGCCGTCGCAACCTCGCTGATGACGGCATGCTCCGTGACCTCGAGGACCAGGTCGTGACCGGTGAGCCCGTGTCGATCCAGGACGTCCCGGACGGTGTCGACGAAGTCGACGGCGAGCAGTTGGACCGGGGAGACGTTGACTCCCACGGGGAAGCTCGCCGCAGCCGTGGGCGCCAGAGCGGCCCTCCAGACGGCGAGCTGACGGCACGCCTGCTCGAGCACCCACCGTCCGAGCTCTCCGGCCAGGTTGGTCGCCTCGGCTACTCCGACGAAGAGGACGGGGGGCACGGCGCCGAGAGTCGGATGGTTCCAGCGCAGGAGGGCTTCCGCACCGACCGTCGTCCTCGTACGGAGGTCGACGATCGGTTGGAAGTGGACGGTGAGCCTGTCCTCACGGATCGCGGAGAGCAGGCTCATCTCGACGGCAACGCGCTCCTCCTCGCGAACCCGCATCTCGGCGGTGAATGCGACCACGCTGTTGCCGCCGCGCTCCTTCGCGACCAGCACCGCCCGGTCGGCGCTGCGGAGCCACTCGGTGACGTCCGTGGTCGGCGCCTGCGTCACGGCGATTCCCACGCTGACGGTCCGCCGCAGCGATTGGCCCCCCAGCCGGATCGGCTCGGTCATGGCCGCCTGGATCCGACCCGCCACCGACAGGGCCCGGACCCTGTCGGCCCGGCCCGCGATCGCCACGACGAACTCGTCGCCTCCGAGCCGCGCGACCATGTCGTTGTCCCCGACCGCGGCGCGCAGCCGCTCCGCGACGGCGATGATGAACCGGTCGCCGGCATCGTGGCCGAGGAAGTCGTTCGTCGCCTTGAGTCGGTCAACGTCCACGAAGAGCAGGGCCCGCTGCCCGAACGGGGCGTCATTGAGGGTCGCCTGCAGGTGCGCGAGGAGGGCCCGGCGGTTGGGCAGGCCCGTCAGCTCGTCGTGGTGCGCGATGTGGCGGAGCTGGTCCTCGGCCTGCAGACGCGCCTGCATCTGGGCGAGGAGAGTCGCGATCGTCTTGAGGGCGCGGAGCTCGCCGTCGGTCCATCCGCGGTCGCCGTACTTGATGAAGCCGAAGACCCCGGTCGTGCTCCCCCCGGAGCGCATCGGGACCACGGCGAGGGAGGTGGCCGACACCCCGGACCCGCTCTCGACCCGCTGCTGGTAGTCCTCGTAGTCGGAGGGACGGACGAGCAGGACCTCGGTCAGATGCTCGCTCCCCGCGAAGACCGGGTCCGCCGAGGCGAAGTGGATGACGCCCAGCGGGTCGGGGTCGGGCACCACGTCCCGTCGCGGCCACTCCGCGACGAGAACCGTCGTGCGCCGGGCGGCGTCGTGGAACCGCAGGAAGCTGAGATCGACCTCGAAGTACTCCACCAGCGTCCGCAGCGCCACCTCGCAGGCCGGCCGCAGCGTCGTCGAATCGACACCCATGAGGGTCGTCGCGACGGCCGTGACGAGTTCGTCAAGGTTGTCGGGCGCGATCTCACTCTTGGTCGGTTGCACCCAACGGAGGGTAGCGACCATACGGCCATTCAGGTAGTCGAACGAATCTCCTCGAGCGAACGGCGCCGACTGCGCGGCGGGAAGGTGCCGGTGTGGCTGAGCCGCAGGACGAGAGCGACGGACTCGGACGGGGTCAGGCCCACCCCGCGACGGAAGGACGCCTGCAGCCGGGCGAGCTCGTCGGCGAACCCGGGGGACAACATCCGCAGGTCAGCGGCGTCCTGCGCGAAGAGGAAGACCGGCGACGTCGGGTGCACGGCGAGGCCGTGGTCCTCGGCGCCGACCCACACTGCCTCGACGGCGCCTCCGCCCCGCAGGAAGTCCGCAGGGGTCGAGCCGTCGACGGTCACGACGGCGAGCGCGGAGCTCGAGGCCACACGATCGCGTGTGTCCTCGGCCAGGGCCTCGCCCGCGTCCCACTGCGCCAGCACGGCCATCACCTCCGGCCGCCGGGCGACGGCGAGCTTGGCGAGGTCGGCGGCGTCCAGCCCCAGGGTCCGGGTCTCGATGCCGACGTCGGCCCGTTCGGCCCCGGGCCAGACGATCTCGGCGAACATCTCCCGGTGCAGTCGCTCGGTGAGGAAGCGCACCCGGTCCGCCGCCGCGAGTGCCTCGCCGACGGCCAGGAGGGCGGCGCCGGGCGGCACGACGTGCAGCCGGCCGCCCTCGGCGCGCGCGGCGTCGTGCAGTGCCTCGACCGTCGCCGTGGGGAGCGGGCGCGGCCGGCCCGGCGCACGGTTGGTGCCGCGGCGCAGCACGCGGGCGTGGTCGGAGGCGAGGCGCTCGTCGCTGCCCGTCCCGAAGCGCAGGCGCGCGACGAGGTCGGGTGTGGAGGGCTCGGGGAACACCGCGACCGGTCCGAGCGCACCCGCGGCCGAGGCGGCGGTGCGCGCGTTGAACAGCGCTGCGCCCAGCGCGACGTAACTGCCGCGGTGGGCGACGTCCATGGCCGACGTGCGCTCGGGGTCGAGGTGGAGCCGGATTTCGTCGGCGGCCACCTCGACACGCCACGGTTGGACGTTGCCGCCCGAAGGCGCGCGACGGATGGCCTCCAGCACCATTCCGGTCGCCGGGTGCTCGTCGCCCCGGCGGGGCACCGGCACCGGGTCGGGATCCCGCACGGCGGTGTCGGGCTCGACCGTCGCGGGTCGGGACGTGGCGGGGTCGAGGGCGTCGAGGTGCTCCTCGAGGTCGATCCGTACGCGTCCCGACGCCAGCTCCTGGCCCAGTCCGAGGCGCCGGACCGCGGCGGCGATCACCGCGCCGCCCTGGGCGACGTCGCCACCGAGTTGTGGCCAGGTGGTCAGCGAGTGACCGACCTCGACCATCGAGGCCGCCATCCGGGCGGAGAGCTCGGAGGCACCCAGGATCCGCAGGACGTGGGGCGCCTTCTCCGTGGTGGTCAGTTCGGCCAGGTCCGCGGAGTCGACCTTGCCCAGCAGGCCATGGAACAGCGGTCGGAGCCGGTCGAGGTCGAAGCGCTCGACGTCGAGAAGACCGCGGTCGCTGGTCTCCATCAGCACCGGGATCCCCCGCCGACGCGCCTCCTCGCGCAGCACCACCTTGACGTCGAGCGAGTCGCACTCCTCGACGAGGACGTCCAGCCCGTCGAGGAAGGCGGGCAGACTCTCGGCCGTCACGCCGTGCGGGAAGACGGACGTCTCGAGGAAGGGGTCGAGCTCGGCGATCCGCCGCGCGGCGACCACCGCTTTGTTGACGCCGAGGTCGAAGACCGTCGCGGGGATGCGGTTGAGGTTCGACACCTCGATCTCGTCGAAGTCGGCGAGCCGGAGCTCACCGCAGAGACCCTCCAGCGCGAGGGTGTGCGCCACGGTGTGTCCGACGCTCAGCCCCACGACGCCTATCCGGAGCCGACCCAGCCGCTCCTGCTCGGACTGGGTGATCTTGTTGCGGTTCCGGTCGAGACGCAGGCGCCGGAAGGCGTCGCGACCCAGGAGGGCGACCAGCGTGCGCCGCCAGGGGTAGAACGCCCAGATGCTCGACGGCGAAGGGACCGCGGCTGCCGATGCGTGCCGGATTCCCGCCAGGTCCGCCTGCTGGGCGGCCCGGCGGTCGAGCACGGTGACGGCCGGGTCGGCGACGAGCTCGCGCAGGATCTCGGCCTCGTCGGCGACGGACTCATCGAGCAGCGTCGCGCGCCACGCCGCGTCGTCCGCCTCCCCGTCGCGTCCTCCGCGCGCGGTCACCGTCGCGGCGCCGGGATGACCGGAGACAGCAGCTGGGCGGTCTCGAGGTCGAGCGTGCGCTTCTCGCCCTCGGTGACCGTGTCCGGCAACGCCCACCGGTCCCACCAGATCACGGTCGTCCGGTAGCGGTCGTCGGGGTAGCCGACCGAGGTCAGGCCGCTCGCGGCAACGGCGCCGGTCGCCGCCCACCTCGGCAGGGTGTGGACCGCCGAGGTGGCGAGGGCGAAGCGCGCCCCGAGAATCATCGAGGCATGCAGCGGAGCGCGGGCGAGGCAGCCGACGACCTCCCGGCGGCCGGGGAACTCCCGCGCCACCCACGCCGTCTTGGACTCGGTCACCCCGAACGGCAACCGAGCCGCGACCATGGCACGCACGAGCGGCTGCGCCGGGTCCCCGTCCCACTCGCCGACGGCGTGGGCCTCGTCGGGGCCGGTGTAGGGCCCCTGCGCGCGAATGCCACCGACCATGTGGCCGTCCGGGGCGAACGCCGCGAAGAACAACGACGTGGAGCGCCCGTCGCGAACCCGATCGAGGTCGAGGACATCCGCCACGCCATGAGCGGCGTAGCTCCGCTCGGCCTCCGCCAGGTAGCGCCGCCACAGGTCGGGCGCGGCGGCGGGTGTGGTGACGACCATCCGATAGCCGGACTGGGGGGTGCCATAGCTCCAGGGCCGCGAGCCGGAGCGTCCGTCCGTGGTGATCGGTGCGGTCACGCCGTCTCCTGATCCGTCCCCGCCGGATCACGACCCCGCCATCGCGATCCGGCAGTGCCGATCGTGATGGACTCAACGGTCTAGAAGGCACCGCTGAAGAGGTGTGGCTGAAGGGCCCGCGGCCCAGCCATCCAGCGCACACACCGGGCGACGCGCCACGCACCGTGCGCGCGATATCCCGCACCGCGAACACCTCGTCCGTCCTTGCGCGGACGAAACGGAGCCGTCCGAGCGAACCTCGTCCAAGGTAATCGCGCCGAGAAGCACCGTGTCGACCGCGTCGATGAGCCCTAGCGCAAGAGCGTCGCGATGGCCTCAGGTGGGCCGGGGTGGCCGAAGTACCAGCCCTGGCCGGTGTCGCATCCCAGCTCGCTCAGTCGCCGGGCCTGCTCGGCGGTCTCGACCGACTCGGCCGTGACGGTGAGACCGAGGGTGTGCGCGAGGTTGATGAGTGCGGTCAGGATCGCGCGGTTGTCCTCGGTGTCCTCGCCGTTGACGAACGGGCCGGCGAGTTTGAGCTCGTGGACAGGGAGGCTGTGGAGATAGGCGAGGTTCGAGTAGCCGGTCCCGAAGTCGTCGATGGCGATGCGCACCCCCATCTCGGCCAGCGTGTGCAGCGCCCGCATGGAGTCGCGGGTGGTTCCCATCAGGTCGCTCTCGGTCAGCTCCAGCTGCAGCGCGTCGGGAGGCCACCCGGTCTGGTCGAGGATGCGGGCCACGTCCTCGGCGATCGCGGGCTCGCGAACCTGGCGGGCGGCGAGGTTGACGCTGACCAACAGCCGGATCGAAGGGTCCGCGTCGTACCAGGCGCGGGCCTGGCGGCAGGCCGCGGTCAGCACATGGGCGCCGAGCGCGACGATCGCGCCGGTCTCCTCGGCCAGGGAGATGAACCGGTCCGGGCGGAGCCGCTCACCGTCGGGCCGTTGCCAGCGGACGAGGGCCTCGACACCGGTGACCTGGCGGTCGGCCAGCCGGACCAACGGCTGGTAGTCGAGGACGAACTCGCCGTTGCGCAGGGCGTCGGGCATCTGGGTGGACATCTCGAAGCGCTGCACGTCGGAACGGTGCCGTTCGCGGTCGAACAGCGCGTAGCGGTCCCGGCCGTCGTTCTTGGCCCAGTAGAGCGTGGTGTCCGCGGCCTTCATCAGGTCCGCGGCGCTCGCTCCGCCCTCGTGGCGCGCCACGACCCCGGCGCTGGCGGACACCATGACCTCGTGCTCACCGAGCCGGACGGGCTGACGGACCACGTCGAGCGCGCACTGCGCGGCCTCCTCCAGGCTCTGGCACCCGTGACGGCCCTCGACGAGCACGACGAACTCGTCACCACCCATGCGGGCCACCAGGTGACCTCGGCGCGTCAGGGCGTCGTGCAGCCTCGTCGCGATCTCCTGGAGCAGCCGGTCACCGGCGTCGTGGCCGCGGGTGTCGTTGACGACCTTGAAGCCGTCGAGGTCGAGGTAGCAGACACCGAGAAGAGGAGCGTCGGCGTCGGATGCGGCCACGGCGAGGGCGGCGTCGAGACGCTCGAAGAACAGGGTGCGGCTGGGCAGCCCGGTCAGCGCGTCGTGCTCGGCCTGGTGGCGCAACCGGTCCTGGAGGTAGTGGCGCTCGGTGATGTCCTCCACCATCGCGACCAGGTAGCGGGGCTCGCCCTGGGGGTCGCGGATCAGGGAGAGAACCAGGTCCGTCCAGACCTGCGCGCCGTCCTTGCGGAAGTAGGCCTTCTCCAGCCGGAGGTGGTCGATGGCGCCGGCCATCATCTCCTTGATCTGCTCCCACACCCCGGGCTCGTCGTCAGGGTGGATGAAGGTGTAGATCGACTGGTCCGCGAGCTCGTCGACGGTGTAGCCGAGCATCTCGCACAGGGCCCGGTTCACCTCGACGATCCGGCCGTCGGTGTCGGCCACGCTGATCCCGATGATCGCATCCGCGAACAGCGCACCGAATCGTGCCTCGCTGGCCCAGCGAGCCTCCTCGGCAGCGTCACGCGTCCGCAGGGCGGCCGCGCTGATCTGCTGCTGTTCACGCGCGGGTGCGGTCCTGCAGCGCTTGCGCGTAACCCGCCGCGAGCGTCGCGAGGACGGTCGTCGAGCCGGGCCACCTGCAGCGGCGTCCCGGCCGCGGGGCGCGAGCTGCCCGCCCAGGGTCGCCAGCGTGCACTCCAGCGACCTGGGCTCGGTGAAGTGCGCAGCGACCAGCGACTCGCCGACGCCGAACGCCACGGCACGGTCGAAGTCGGTGGTGATGGCCGCCGCGATCAGGCGACCGGCGAGGACGCCGAGGAAACCCTGCAGCTCCCGACGGTTCATCGAGACGAAGCTCGTGCCCCGCACCGCCGCCGTCCACGCGTGCGCGACACGGTCGGCCTCGGGAATCCGGGCGTGGGCCAGCGCTTCACCCGCGGGGGCGCTCACCGGCGGCGCCCCACCCCGGCGTACCCGGGGTACCGCTCGGGGTCGGTGCCGACCTCGTCCGGCGCGTCGGGCCGCCACAACGGGATGCGCACCACGCCCGGCTCGACGATCTCCAGCCCGTCGAACAGCGCGCTGACCTCCGCGTGGGACCGCATCCGCATCGGGTTGGGTGAGTCGGCCTCGTTGTAGAGCGCCTCGGCGTCGACCACCGCCGGCTGCCCTTCGGCGCTCGCATGGCTGATGACGACATGGCTACCGGGCGCCGCGGCCGTCGTGTACTCGCGGACGCACTCGGTGGCGAGCCTGTCGTCGCCCACGAAGTGCAGCACCGACACCAGGAGGATCGCCACCGGTCGGGAGAGGTCGATGTGGTCACGCAGCACCGGGTTCTGCAGGACGCTGCCCGGGTCGGTGAGGTCCGCGGCCACCACGACCGCCTGGTCGACGTCTCGCAGCAACTCCCGGCTGTGCGTCACCGCGACCGGGTCGTGGTCGACGTAGGCGACCCGTGACCGGTCGCACGCCGAGGCCGCGACCTCGTGCACGTTACCGACGGTCGGGATGCCGGAACCCAGGTCGATGAACTGATCGATCCCCTGGGCACACAGGTAGAGCACCGCTCGGCGCAGGAACGCGCGGTTCTGCGCGGCGATGGTCGCCATCTCCGGCAGAACGCGCAGTACCTGTCGGGCGAAGGCTCGATCCGACTCGAAGTTGTGCGATCCACCCAGGTAGTAGTCGTAGACGCGGGCCACGCTCGGGTGGGCCAGGTTCACCTCGCTCGGCGCCCAGCTCGGCCTGTCTCCCATACGGCTCCCGCCTGGACAGGCCGTCACCGGCCGCTCACAACGAGTCATCTCCAGCAGAGCTTAACCCGAAGCGCGCGACGCGCCCCCGGCCCAGACCAGGCAGTGGGAGTTGCCTCAGAGGAAGACGCGCTGATGGGGGCCGGCGAAGACGTGCAACCCGAAGTTGGTCGACAGGTCGCGGCAGATGTTGACGCCGCGGACGGAGTTCCCGTGGGCGTCGAGCCCGGGTGAGTAGACGGCGATGCCGATCCGTTCCGGGATGGCAGCGACGATGCCGCCGCTGACACCGCTCTTCGCGGGGATGCCGACGTCGTGGAACCACTGGCCGGCTCCGTCGTACATGCCGCAGGTCAGCATGACGCTGATGACGTCGCGGACGTACGCGGCCGGCATCGCCCGCCCGCCGGTGATCGGGTTGATCCCACCGTTGGCGAGGGTCGCGCCCATGAGCGCGAGCTCGTCGGTGGAGACAGTGACCGAGCAGGCCGAGAGGTAGACCACGAGGGTGTCCTCGACGTCGCCGTCGAGCATCCCCCACGACCGCATGAGGTAGGCGAGGCCGAGATTCCGGTCGGTGGTGCGCAGCTGCTCCTCGAGGATCGCGGGGTCCACGTCGAGCCGGGGATTGCCGGCGAACGTCCGCAAGCGGTCGACGAGGCGTGCGACGCGCTCGCCCCGGTCGCGGCCGTGGACGAGGGCCGCGGCCACGAGCGCCCCCGAGTTGATCATCGGGTTGTGGGGCCGGTTGTGCGCCTCGTCGAAAGTGATCGAGTTGTACGGGTCGCCCGAGGGCTCCACGCCGACCCGGGCCTGCGTCACCTCGCGCCCGTTGTCCTCGAGGGCGAGCGCGTAGGTGAAGACCTTGGAGATCGACTGCAGGGGGAACCGCTGGTCGCTCTCCCCGACGGAGACGCGCGCCCCCGAGACGTGCACTCCCGACAGACCGAAGACGTGGTGGCGTTCCTCGGTTGCGGTCGGGTAGTAGGAGACGACGTCGACAGGCTCGGTGCGGTGCCGCCGATACAGCTCCTCGATCCGGGCGCGCACGGCGGCCTCCCGCTGCGCCGCAGTCGGCAGGTGCCCCAGCTCGTCTGGTTCCGCTGTATCTGAGATGTCGGTCTGCGGGCCGTCGAGGTGGAGGTCGGAGTCCACCGCCCTCGCCTCCTCCCTGGTCCGCGGAGCGTCCTGCGCGCCGGGAGAACGGCGGGGTCGGCCCGTGTGGGTCAGCGTCCTCCGGCCTGCCGGCACTCGGCCTCACCCGTGATGGGTGAGATCCGTCGGTCGACTAGCCGGACGGGAGCAGGCCCGTCTCCCGAGCCGACTGCACCGCCGCCCGGCGGCTCTGCACCCCGAGCTTGGAGTAGATGACCTGCACATGGGTCTTGACGGTGCTCCGGGAGACACTGAGGGCAGCGGCGATCTCCACGAACGACATGAGGGACGGGAGCAGCGCGAGGACGGCGAGCTCGCGTTCGGTCAGAGTGGCCTCCGTGCCCGGCGCCGCGCGCCGGCGGTAGGCCGCGAGCGCTCGCGCCGCGAACCCGTCCTCGCGGTGGGCGACCAACAACTCCATCACCTCCTCCTCGGCCTGCGCGAAGGGACGGAGCAGGTCGAGCGGCTCCGCCGTGGCCAGGGCGGCCTCCAGGTACCCGTGGGCCTCGGTGGTGTCGCCGGCTCTCGCCGCCAGCACGGCCTGCAGCAGAAGGGCCTCGACGGTGGTCACGGGCAGGAGCGGAACGGATCTCCCGGCTGAGATCGGCTCGAGGTGGTCGCGCGCGGCGTCGGCGCGCCCCCGGTACAGCTCGGACCACGCACTCATGAGGGCGACCTCGGCCGGCGCCTCGGCGGGCTCGGGCACGTCGTCCGCGGCCGTCGGGAGCCCGAGCCGGAGTGCCGCCCGATACTCGATGAGGGCGGCGGCGGCCTCTTGCTCCGGGAGCACCCGGTGGCCGTCGAGATCGAGGCGTGCCTGGCGCATCTCCTGCAGCCCGTCGCCGAGCTTCCCGGCGTCCGCCCTGGCGGCGCCGTGCACGACGCGCAGGGCATGGTGCAGGCTCCGGGGAAGGGCGTCGCCGGCCCCCTCGAGGGCCTCGGTCGCCACGACGGAGGCAGCCTCCGGCTCGGCCCGGGCCAGCTCCGCGTACGCCTCGAGCGCGCGACCGACGGTCGTCCACGTCGACCGCTCCCACCGCAGCGCCACCCTCGGCGTCGAGGCGCCGACTCCGAGGACCTCCCCACTCAACGCGGTCATCGTCCGGTAGCGGCCCTGCATCGCGGCCGCCACGGCCAGCAGGACCCGGCATTGCATCGCCACGAACTCGAACCCCTGGCGCAGGGCGAGGGTCAGTGCCGCGTCCAGCTCGACGCGCGCTCCCGCGGCGTCGTCCGCATCGAGGTCGTCGAGCCCGCCGCGTAGGGCGCCCAGCACGGCGAGAGCGGCGGCGTCGCCGGGCCCGCTCGCCCCCCACGTGGCGATGGCGTCGCGCAGCGAGTCGACGTCGACCCCGTCGTCGATCAGGGCGGCGGACAACGTGACCGCGGGGTGCCGGCGCGACAGTGCGGTGATCCCCCACCTCGATGCCAGGACCCGCCGGAGCGACTGGTGCTCCCCGGTCAAGGCCAACCGGACCGCGAAGCGGTCCACCAGCTCCGCGAGCAGGCGGTCGTCCCCCGAGCGGTCGGCGTGCTCGAGGGCCGCGACCGGTCGGTCCCGGGCCGCCCACCAGCGGGCCGCCCGCCCGTGCAGGTCCGCGGCGAGAGCCGGCCGCCTGCGGTGCAGCTCCGCGTCGAGGTACGTGCGGAGCAGCTCGAGGACGCGGTACTCCCCCTCGCCTCCCTCGAGCTCGGTGACCAACGAGGAGTCACGGTGGATCAGGTCGAGGAGATCGAGGGAGTCCGCGCGGCCGGTGAGCTCCACCGCCATACCGGCGGGGACGGGATCGCCGATGCTCACGAGGGTGAGGAACTCGCGGGTGGGAGCGGGCAGGGTGTCGATGACCTCGCCGACCAGGTAGTCGGCGACCGACCGGTCGTCCCCGGAGAATGCCGTGAGGAAGCCGTCCGGGTCCGGCGCCGTGCGCATGGCCTGCACGGCCAACCGCAGCCCGGCCGCCCACCCCCCGGTGCGCTGCTGGAGAGCAGACGTCTGTGCGGAGGTCAGGGACAGCCCGGCCCGGCGTACGAGGACGTCGGTCTCGGAGCGGGAGAAGGCCAGCCGGTCGGCCCGCAGCTCCCACAGCTCGTCCTGCACGCGTAGGCGGGGAAGCGGCAGCGGTGGGTCGAACCTGCTCGCGAGCAGCAACCGCAGCCCCTGCGGGCGGTAGCGCACGAGCGAGCGCAACTCGTCGACGGCGGCCGGGTCGTCGACCTGGTGGACGTCGTCGAGGATCAGGACGACCGGCGCCGGCAGAGCGTCGACCGCCTCCCGGAAGCGGAGGAGGAAGTTCAGGTCGTCCGAACCCCGGGGCGGCTCGAGGTCGCGCAGGAGGCCGGAAGGATCGGCTCGCCCCCGGACCAGGGCCACGAGGATCGCCGACCAGAGCAGGTGGGCGTCGTCGTGCCGGTCCAGTGCGACCCACGCCGTCGCGGGATCGCCCGCGGCGCGGGCGGCCAGCGACAGGGTCTTGCCGTATCCGGCGGGAGCGCTCACGAGCCCGACCCCCGGCGCGCCCGGGCCGTCGAAGCCGTCGAAGAGGCCTGGCCGCGCCACCATGTCCGATGGCACGGCCGGTGCCGTGGTCTTCCCCCGCGGGATCCGGATCATCGCGCCCCCGCCCCACCGCCGGCGTTCCCGGCCACGGCGACGACGTCGGTCAGCCGCCGAGGATCCGAGCCTTCTGCACCTCGAACTCCTGCTGGGTGAGCACGCCCTGGGCCTGCAGTTCCCCCAACTGCTTGAGCTGCGCCAGGATGTCGCCACCGCCGGTCGCCGGTGCCGGGGGTGGTGGAGCTGCGTAGACGGGTTGCTGCTGCTGAGGTTCCTGGGCGGCCCACCGGCCGGCCTGACGCCGGGAGACCCGGTTGGACACGGCTGTCGCCGTGCCCGCGATCATGGCGGTGCGGGCGATGCCCCGGAGCAGACCTGGCATGGACGTGTCCTTTCGTGAGGGTGGAACGGACGCTGCTCAGACCGTGGCCTCGGCGGCCTCGAGCGCGCCGAGAAGCACCTCGACCGTGATGCGCCCCCCGGCGACGACCTGCGCCCCGCTGCGTCGCAGGGCGCCGACCAGCGGGGACGCCCAGGAGTTCTCGTAGACCACGATCACCGCGATGCGGCCGGGCTCCAGGACCCGGCCGGCCGCCGCGATGTCGGAGTCGTCGACCAGGCCCGAGCCGGCGCCGTCGAAGACCGTGAGGTCGAGGTCCTCGTCCTTCTCCAGCTCTGCGGTCGTCATGCTGATCACCGAGCCGTCGGGAGCCTTGCGCACGAAGACCAGATCGAGGATGCGGATGATGTCCCGGGCCACCAGGTCGACGAGCAGGGGCAGGCTCTCGCCCGTCATCCGGTCGCCGGGGAACTCCATCACCAGGTAGTCGATCGGGCCCATCTCTCGGGCGTCGTCGCTCATCGTCGGTTCTCCCGGATTCGTCGTCGCCGTCGTCGTCGCGCCGATCGTCGCCGGGGCCGGTGGGGCGGAGCATCACCCGGACCGGATGATGTCGGTGCGCGCCGGAGTGGTCAGCGGTTCCTGGACACCGCTGCCGAGGAGGCCGGCGTCGTAGGCGGCAACCACCGCGGCGCGGCGGTCGGTGACCCCGAGCTTGCTGTAGATCGCGCCGACCTGCGTCTTGATGGTGTTCGGGGAGACGTGCAGGTCCTCGGCGATCTCGGTGGTCGTCGCCAGCGACGGCAGCAGACGCAGGACGGTCGATTCGCGGTCGCTCAGCAGTGAGCGGCCTGCGGGCCTCCCCTGGATGCCGGTGGTCAGAGCCCGGCGAGCGAACGCGTCGGCGGCACCGAAACTGCCCACCTGATGCGCCAGGAGCTCCCGGACACGCCAGGAGGTGTGGGTGAAGGGACGGACGAGCTCCAGCCGGGCGGCGCGGTCGAGGGCGTCGAGCAGCCACTGGCGCGCCCCGATGCGGTCGCGCGAGAGCCGGGCGTCTCCGGCCTCCAGGAGCATCGCCTCGATCTCGGTCTCCGGGAGCAGGGCCGGTGCCGTGCCGTCGAGGACCGGCCGCAACGCTCCACCGATCGGGGCCGCCGGACAAGCGGCCCGCGCCTCGCGCACCCTCATCAGGACGACCTCGCCGGTCCGCCCGATGCGGGCGTCCAGCCACCGCCGGACGGTGCGGGCGTGCGCCGGCCGCACGAGCACGATCGCTGTCTCGTGCTCGAGCATCGCCACGACGGCCGCGGTCCGCACACCCAGGACCCCGTCCGCGAAACCCGTGCGTGCCTGCTGCATCTTCCTGAGCCCCCGGGCGAGCTGCCCGGAGTCGGCCTCGGCGGCTCCGTGGACGACTTCGACGAGGAGGCGTTGTTCCCGGTCCGGTCCGCGTCCCGCGCGCACGACCTCGGCGGCCTGGCGACGGGCCTCGATGGGCTGCCCGCGGAGGAGCGATCCGTAGGCGACGGTCGCGCGGGCGGTCACCGACCAGACCGACGTGTCCCCGCCCGCCCGCTGCGCCGCCGAGAGTGCCTCGCCCCCGTGCCGGGTCATGCCCGACGCGTCGCCCTCCGCGACGTCGGCGGCGGCGAGCAGCGCCGAGCACTGCAGGACGAGGTGGTGGTACCCGAGGTCGCGGGACCTCGCCACGACGGTCTCGAGCGTGCGGACACCGCCATCGCGGTCCTCGTGCTCGACGAGCCGGGTGGCGCCATCCACCGCGGCCGCCACGGCGTCCGCCGCCACCTCCCGGTCTCGCTGGCCCGGCCCGTGTGCCCGGGTCTCCCCCGCGCCGCCGTCGTGGAACGTGATCCTGGCGAGCGTCGCCAGGGCACGCAGGGCGTCCAGGTGGATCTCCCCGACCGGACCGCCTGGCCGCGGCCCGGCGCCCGGGCCGCCGACCACGGCGTCCAGGACCGCCAGCATGAGTGGCAGGTGACGGCCACCGCCGGCGGCTCCGAGGCCGGCCGTGGCGCAGGCTCGCCGCAGGGCCGTGTGCCGCCCGGTCAGCACCAGCGGCACAGCCCACTCGCGGATGAGGTCGGCGACCAGCACGTCGTCGCCGGCCGACCGGGCGTGCTCGAGCGCCTCGGTCGGTCGACCGTTCGCCTCGAACCACGCCGCCGTCCGGGTGTGGAGCTCCGCGCACCGGGCAGGCGCCGACCGGGCGAGCTCCGCGTACAGAGACGCCCGCAGCAGGGGCTGGATCCGGACATGCCGGTGCAGGAGATCCGTGGTGAGCAAGGACGTCTCGCGCTCGAGGCGCTCGAGCACGGGGAACGCGCCCTGGCCGCAGAGTTCGGTGACCAACGACGGCGGGACCGGATCGCACACGCTGAGGTCGCGCAGCACCGTACGGTCGGCCGCCGGGAGCGGGTCCAGGACCTCGTCGCGGAGATACCCGGCGACCGCCTCCTCAGCCCGGGACGGGTCGGCGAGGAAGTCCCCCATGTCCGGTGATCGGCGCGCCGCGATCGTGGTCAGGCAGAGTGCGGCAGCCCAGCCACCGGTCGTCGCATGGACCTGCTCCACCTGCGCCCGTGTCATCCGGGCGCGGTGGCGGGAGATCAGCGACGCTGCCTCCGATCGTGAGAAGCGCAAGTCCTCCCCGCGAAGGTCGATGACACCCACCTGCAGGCGCAGGCGCGGCCAGGGCAGCGGCGGCATGCTGCGTCCGGCGAGCACCAGACGGAGGTGCGCGGGGCGATAGCGGATGAAGGTCTCGAGCTCGTCGAGGCGCTCGAGGGCGACGAGCTCGTGGACGTCGTCCAGGACGAGGCGGAGCTCCTCCGGAAGGGCGTCGAGCACGGCCACCAGGTCGCTGGGGGTGAGGGGCCGACGCGGGTCGACGGCGCCCCACCCATCGAGTGCCTCCGCCATCTCCGGCACGCGGACGGCCACGGCTCGCGCGACCGCCGCCCAGAGGTGCCCCACCCCGTTGTCGGTGGGGTCCAGGGACACCCAGGCCGTCGCGGTCGACCCGGTGCGGGCCCAGTCGGCCAGGAGCGCGGTCTTGCCGGCGCCCGCGTGGGCGCGGAGCGTCGTGACGGCGGCGTCGGCCGTCGCCTCCTCCACGCGTGCCTGCATCCGTGGCCGTCGTACGAACGTGGCCGGTGGAACAGGAGCGTGGACCTTCGCATCCGCGATGCCACAGCCGGCGAACGACACCATGACGACCTCCGAATCCACGCGAACGGGTCTCGTGGTCCGGGAGATCCGTCCCCAGCATCCGGCATGCGGGACGAGGAGGACTCATCCTGCGAGCATGAGAGAGGTGGGCGGACGCGGCGGCCTCAGGACGTGGCGCGGCTGAAGGAGATCACTTCGAGCCCCATCGTCCGACACAGTTCGAGGAGTCCGTACAGGCCCGCCTCATCGAGATCGTCCCCACTGATGACGGTCTCGACGGGTGCGGTGTCGATGACCATGTCCGGGAACGCGCCGCAGGCCCGGTCGGACAGACGGCCGGCCACGCGGACCTCGTAGCGATGGTGGGGCATTCGGGTCCGACTCCGTCCTGGCTGATGGGCTACACCCGGAAACGTCCCCCGGACCCTGCGCGATGTGTGGGTCGCGGTCATCACCCGGCGAGGGGGACGTCCGCGACCGGGGGTTCCGCCGTGCGCGTCGCGGCCCACGCCGTGGCGAACAGCACGAGTCGAGCTCCCAGGTAGATGGCCACGAGGAGCCCGAGGATCGGCCCGAACACCAGGCCGGCGGGGGAACCCGTGACCCAGCCGAGGTAGACGGCACCACCCTGCTCGATCAGCTCGAAGCCGACCGCGGCGAGCAGCGCGGGGCGGACCGCGCGCCGCAGGGGCAACCGCTCCCGTGGCAGACGGGCGATCACCCAGAGCAGGATCAGCAGGTTCGCGGCGAGCGACAGGGCGAGCGTGATCGTGGTCGCGGCCGCCGCCCGGGACCAGCCCGCGTCGGGGCCGGCCACCGCTCCGGTGAGGGTGCCACCGAACACGACGACACCGAGCGCCGCGGCCAGCACCAGGCCCAGGCCGACCAGCGCCCGGGCGTCGGAGGCCGCGCCCGCGAGGTACGGCGGGCCTGCGGTGCGCTGCCCCCACTGGGCGGACAGGGCCTCGCGGACCCGGTACATCCAGGCGAGCCCGGAGTACGCGGCGAGCACGAGGCCCAGCACACCGACGGTCTCGCTCTGCCGGAGGGCTTCGGCCACGAGCTGGTCGACCGTCGCTGCGAGTCCGGGTCCCACCGTCGCGACGACGGACTGCCGGAGCTCCGCCAGCAGTGCGGGGTCACCGAGCAGCACGTACCCGGCGACGGCGAAGGCGATCATCACCATCGGGACGAGCGCGACCACGCTGAAGTAGGTGACGGCGGCGGCGTAGTGATCGCCGTGACGCTCGGCGTACTGGACGGCCGCCCGGACGAGATGGTCGATCCATCCGTGGCGTCGCCGGAGCCGCTCCAGACCGAAACGGTCGCGGGCGGTCGCTGGGACCGTCGCGGTCACGTGTGCGTCGCGAACTGAGCGGGCGGCATCTCCGTGGGGGGACGATCCGCCCGGGTGCAGGACACGAGGACCTCCGGTGGGTGTGCGCGTGCCGCCCACCGTCGGTCGTGCCCCACGCCACCGCATCACCCGCATCAGATGACCCATCCTCTGCGGGTGATGCCCGTCCGGCCCGGGAGCGGCCACGGTGACGTCGGCGGAAGGAGGTCTCCGGTGGGCCCTGAGCGGAAAGGGGGGCCGTCCGAAGCCGGCTCGGCTCGCCGGTACACGACGTGAGTGCCGACGTCCTCGTGCTGGGCCTGGCGAGCGTGATCCGGCCGACCGCGGTGGCCGCCGTCTACGCGTTCCTCGCGGCCCGCTCCCCGACACCGCTGCTGATCGCCTATCTCCTGGCCGGACTGGCCCTGAGCCTCACCGTCGGGATCGGGGCGGTGACCTTCGTCCACATCGATCCGCCCGCGCCGACGGTGACCAGCACCGGTCGCGACATCGTCCACGTCGCGCTCGGCGTGCTCGCCCTGGGGGCCGCGCTGTACTACGGCCTGCGGTCACCGCCGGACACACCGGCGGTGAAGCGTCCGGCCCGCCCACCGTCGGCGATGCGGCGCCGACTCAGCCAGCCCACCGCGTCGAGCGCCGCACTGGCCGGCGTGGTCACTCACCTCCCGGGCGTGTTCTACCTCGCAGCGCTCGCGGCGATCGTCGCGAGCGGCCCGGGCCTCGCGAGCGGCCTGCTCCAGGTCGGTCTCTACAACCTGCTCTGGTACGCGGTTCCGCTCGCGGCCCTCGCGTCCTGGACGTGGCGCCCGGATACCACCCGGGCCACCGCTGCGCGGTTCACGGCAGCCGTCCAGGCCCACAAGAAGAGCCTGGTCGTCGTCGTGTTCGTCCTCGTCGGCCTCTACCTCGCGGTGAAAGGGATCTACCAACTCCTGACGCACTGAGGTCGCCGGACTCATCCTCTACGCGTGAGGCGGCGAACCCGCGAATCCATCGACGATGCCCGCGTGACCGCATCGTTGGATCCCACCGCGTCCTCCGAGGACCCCGCGCGCGCGGCCGTGGCAGCGCCGTCAGCGAACGCGGCGAGCGGCCCGTCAACCGGGGCGGAGCCCTCGGGCGGGATGCCCCGCGCCCTGATCCTGCTCGTCGGCGTCGCGGCCGCCGTGGTCACCGTCGCCGGCCTGCGCGCGACGGCCTGGCTGATCGGTCCCGTGTTCCTGGCGCTCATCATCGTCATCGCCGCCCACCCGGTCCAGCGGTGGTTGCGGGCGCGCGGATGGCCGGGATGGGTCGCCACGCTGGCCCTCGTCCTCGTGATCTACGTCGGCCTCCTCGCGCTGGCGATGGTCCTGCTGGTCTCGGTCGGCCAGCTGGCGACGGTCCTGCCGCAGTACAGCGCCCAGTTCGACGCGCTGGTCGCGTCCGTGGAGAAGGTCCTCGCCGGTTTCGGCATCGGGCCCGCCCAGATCCAGCAGGCGACCGGCTCGCTCAGCATCCAATCGGTGATCGGCGCCGTCGGCGGTGTGGTGTCGGGCATCTCCGGAGTGTTCGCCGTGGTCGTGCTCGTCCTGGCGCTCCTGCTGTTCTTCATCGCCGACGCGGCCACCTTCGGCCGGCGCCTCGACAGCATCGCCTCCGAGCGCCCGCACGTGGTCCGCGCCCTGGACAGCTTCGCGGTCGGCACGCGCAGCTACCTGGTGGTCACCACCGTCTTCGGGCTCATCGTCGCGGTGCTCGACACCATCGCCCTCGAGATCATGGGGGTCCCGCTCGCGGTGCTCTGGGGCGTGCTGGCGTTCATCACGAACTACATCCCGAACATCGGCTTCATCTTCGGCCTGGTGCCGCCGGCCCTGCTCGCCCTGCTGACCGGTGGCTGGCAGCTGTTCGTCATCGTCATCATCGTCTACTGCGTGCTCAACCTCGTCATCCAATCGCTGATCCAGCCCCGGTTCATCGGGAACTCGGTCGGGCTCTCCGCCACGGTGACCTTCGTGACCCTGCTCTTCTGGACGTGGGTGCTCGGTCCGCTCGGCGCGCTGCTCGCCATCCCGCTCACGCTGCTCGCCAAGGCCCTTCTCGTGGACGTCGACCCCCGGGCGCGGTGGGCCGACGCCCTCCTCCGGACCAGCGCCGAGGAACCCGCCCGGTCGGAGGACGACGAGCCCGCCGAGCCACCGCCTCCGGCCCTGGTTGACGATGACCGGGCAGTTCCGTGACCGCTGGAGCACCCACGCCCGGACCCACAGGATGAGACCGACGCGGCGGGGGAACGGCCCCGCCCCCGCGGGTCACTACGGGTTGGTGCTCGCCCTGCTCGTGACGGCCTACCTCGTGTCGGCGCTCACGATCAACAACTGGGTGAGCATCCTGACCCTGCTGCTCTACGTGGCCGCGCTCGTCCTGGCGATCCGGGCGGCACGTCTCGCCGCCCCACAACTGTGGACCCTCCGGATCGCACTGGCTGTCGGCTCGGCGGCCACATTGGCCGTCCTGGCCTCGAGGCCGGACGACGAGGTCCGCGGCGTGACGGCGCTGTGGCTCGCGCTCGTCCTCGGCGCGACCGTCGTCCTCGTCGTCCGGCACATCCTGCGGCACCCGGTCGTGACGCTGCAGACCATCGCCGGCGCACTCAGTGCGTACATGCTCATCGGACTGATGTTCGCGGAGATCTACACAGCGGTGGCCCGCCTGGACCCGGCCCCGTTCTTCGCCGCAGGCCAGACCGTGGACTCGGCGACCGTCCAGTACTTCAGCTTCGCGACGCTCACCACCCTCGGGTACGGCGACTTCACCGCGGCCCGCAACGCCGCACGGGCGGTGGCCGTCCTCGAGGCCCTCATCGGGCAGGTCTTCCTCGCCACCCTCGTGGCGCGCCTCGTGTCGAACTTCGGCCCGAGGGGGGCTCGGGACGCCGCACGCGACGTCACGGAGTCACCCGACGGAACGACGTGACCTCGAGCCCGAGAGACCGGCACAGCACGAGGAGGCCGTGCAGTTCTCCCTCGTCCACGGCCTGGCCGGAGATGACGGTCTCGGTCGGGGCGACGTCCACCTCCTCGTCGGTGAAGGCGGCGCGGGCCCGCGCCGACAATCGGCCGGCCACGCGAAGCTCGTACCGGTAGCCCGCCACCGTCGTGCTCCTCAGCCCGCGTTGAGGCCGGTCGCCGACGCGGCGATCTCGGCGCGCTTGCGCGCCTCGTACCGCGCGAGGATCTCGCCGATCACCCCGATGAGCAGGCCCCACGACGCCACCACGAACAACCACGTCCCGGCCCGGGTCAGCTCGGGGCTCAGGAAGAACAGGCTGCCGACGACGAAGGCGAAGTTCCCGAAGAGGGCAATCCCCATGTGGATCCAGGGGACGTCGTGGGCGTAGCGGCGGATGTGGCGGAAGTAGAAGAAGAACAGCATGGTCGCCTCTCGATGGCCGTGTGCTCGGGGGCTTGCGTCGCGGGGGTCACGGGTCCCGCAGGGCTGCCGGCACCCAGTCCCCGGGGCGCCACCCCGTTCCGAGCAGGACCCCCACGGCCAGCACGAGGACGAGGAAGGCCTGGCCCGGGAGCCCGAGCCAGCACAGCCCGACGATCAGCAGCAGCGCGACGGCCACGACCGCGATGTGGACCCGTGATCGACGGCCGCCCCAGGCGCGGCGCAGCCGCCGTTCGAGGTCCGGGTCGTCGTCGGCCAGGGAACGTTCGGTCGCCGCGAGCACCGACCGTTCCGCGTCGTCGAGCGGCATCGTCGACTCCTCTCCCGGACTCGTCCGGTCTCCCGTGCCGATCCCCCGGCGCTCCGCGAGCGTCGCCCCCCACGCCCCGGCGCGGGTCACCCGGCGGAGATGAATCAGGTCGGGGGCGAGACGGGAGGACCGGGGTCGGGCAGTCGGAGCGTGACGACGTAGCAGACGACGACACCGACGATCACGAGCGGCATCACGGTCAGGCCGTCGCCGCCCAGGAAGAGGGTGGCCAGCAGCACCGACGTCAGGGGAAGGCGGAGCATCCCGACGGTCATCGCGCCCATGCCGATCGCGGCCCCGGACAGGGCATCGAGGCCGGGCATGTGCGCCAGGGCCATGCCCCCGGCGGCGCCGAGGAACATCGCCGGAAACGTCGGGCCGCCGCGGAAGCCGGCGAGGGCTCCCGCGTAGGCGAGGCCCTTGCAGGCCATCAGCAGGAGCAGCGCGCCGACGCCGTACGCGGCGGGATCGCGCAGCAGTGGACCCAGCGCCGTCTGGCCGGAGAACAGCACGTCGCCGACGTCGTGGCCGGTGACCGCCGCGTAGAGGATGGCGAGCGCGGCGATGGCCAGGCCCACCACGGGCGTCAGGAGCAGCGTGCGTCGTACGATCAGTGGGCGCACCCGGAGCGCGGCGGCGCGGATCACCCAGCAGAGCAGGGCCGATGCGGCGCCGGCCGCCAGGGCCCAGCCGAGTGCGCCCACCGTCGGGGTGGGCGCGGCCGGCAGGTCGGACACGGCGAGCGAGAAGGTGCCGAAACCGGTCCAGGAGTCGAGGCCGAGGAAGACCAGGGACCCGATCCCGGCCCCGAGCAGGCCGGGGACCAGCACCATCGTCGCGGTGACACCGCCGAGTCCGGATGCCTCCATCAGGAGGAACGCCGCGGCCAACGGGGACCCGAAGAGGGTGCTCACGGCAGCGAAGCTCCCGGTGGCCGCAACGACAGAAGCGACGCTCGCGGTCACGTTGCCCCGCCGGGCTGCGCGGACGGCGAGCACGGCGAGCCCGCCGCCGAGGGCGATCAGCGGCGCCTCCGGCCCGACGACCACGCCCAGCCCGATGCTCGCGATCGCCGCGGCGGCGATCCCGCCGAGGTCACGCCCTGCGGGGAACCCGCCCGCCCGGAAGCCGTCGGCCGGCGACTCGCCACCGTGGCCCGGCAGGTACCGGATCACGGAGCCGACCAGCGCGCCCGCGACCCCGAGCGGGACGAGCGGCCACCACAGCGGCGGCGTCGCATAGCCCAGCCCGCGCGGCGCCGAGGTGAACGCCCAGGTCTGCACGGCCGTCATCAGCAGGAGGAAGCCGTAGGCGACCGCAGAGATCGGCACCCCGAGCACGGCGGCCAGCCCCAGCAGCCCGAGGTAGCGACGCGACCGCAGGACATCCATCGGCGCGACGGGCCCGGCCGCGCTCGCCGGCGACGCGACCTCAGCGGTCACCTCCCACGCCCTCTCCTCGGTACCGGTCGGTCGATCAGACGGCGTGCGCCTCGGAGAAGACCTCGCGGAGCTGGGCCTCCTGCTCGCTCGAGAGGTTGGTGTGCAGGAGCTCCCCGTCGACGCCACGGAAGGCCTCGGCCACCTTGTCCGGCACCCCGTCGGAGGTCAGCGCGAACAGCGCGGACGTCCCGGGGGTCACCTTCTCCCGTACCTCCTTGATGAAGTCGTCGTCGATCCCCACGTCGCTCATCGAGGCTGCCGCCGCACCCATGGCGGCCCCCAGGAGGAGCCCGAGGATCGGGATGAAGAAGATCAGCCCGAACAGCAGCCCCCAGAAGCCACCCCCGAGGGCGCCCGCTCCTGTCAGGTTGCTCAACTGTCGGGTCTTCGGCTTCTTCGCCCCCTCCTCCCACGAGACGATCGCGCCGTCGTGGATGGTGATCGCCCCTTCTCGCTGCAGACGCTCCAGGATCTCCAGGGCTTCTTCCGCACCTGTCGCCTTCGGGAACTTCACCGCAGTCAGAGTCGCCATCGGTCTTCCTCCTCGTCGTCCATGCTGCGCGGTGCCGTACTGGCGCACCGCCGACCGGGGGCGACTCTCGACCGGGGCCCCTCTCCTGGCATCACCTCGCCGGGATGAGTCGATGGATCGGGCCGCGCGTCTCCTCCGCGGCGGGGGAAGCGGTCGCGAGGACCGGCGTCGACGCTCGGACCATGGGTGAGGCGGCGGTGTCGGGGGCGGACATCGATCGCATGACCGATCGGCTCTTCCTCGACGGCCGCCGCAAGCAGACCGCCTTCTGGGTCCTGCTCACGCTGGCGGCGATCATCGCCGGCTCGGGGGTCGTCGCCGACTCGGACGCGACGGTGATCGGCGCGATGATCGTCGCCCCGCTGATGACGCCCATCCTCGGCACGGCGCTCGCGGTCGTCCTCGCCGACCGGTTCCGGATCCTCCGGGGCGTCGCCACCGTCGCCGCCGGTGCCGCGCTCGTCGTGGTGCTCGGTTTCCTGCTCGGGCTGCTCGTCCCGGAGCCGGTCGTCGCCGCTACCAATTCCGAGGTCGCCTCCCGGGTCAGCCCCGACCTCATCGACCTGGTTGCCTCCCTGGCGACCGGCCTGGTCGGCGCCTTCGCCCTCGTGCGGTCCGATGTCTCGGACGCGCTGCCGGGCGTCGCGATCGCCATCTCGCTGGTTCCGCCACTGGCGGTGGTCGGTCTGACGCTGGAGTCCGGTGAGCCTGGCCAGGCGCTCGGCGCCCTGCTGCTGTTCTCCTCGAACGTGGCCGCGATCATCGCCACCGGCACCGGCCTGCTTCTCGCCTACCGGCTCCGGCCGGCCGCCGAGGCGGCCGGTCGCCCGGTCGGCCGCCTCGGGATCGGGACGATCGTCGTCGTGGCGGGCCTCGTGGTGCTCGTCGCCGTCCCGCTCGGCACGGTCAGCTATCGCCTGTTCGCCGAGACCACCACGATCGCGGGCATCCGCCCGGTGGCCGAGCAGTGGGCGGCCGAGGAGTCCTGGACGATCGTGACCGTCTCGGGTACCGCGGACGCGATCCAGATCGAGGCGCTCGGCCCTCCCCCGGGCCCGGACGTCGCCCTGCTGCGCCGGGAGCTCGACCAGGCCGGCTACGCCGACGTCGCGGTGGAGGTCTCCCTCGTCCTCGGCAGGAAACAGAGTCTGCCCGCCTGGTGACACCGCCGGCCCGATTCATCTTCCGGGGGTGACGCGGGCGGGCGGAGGGCCTCCGAGACTGCAGTCCGTTGCGTCCGGGCGACCCGGATGGCCCTCGAGGTGGCCGGCGGTGCCCCCTCCCTGCGGCACCGCGCTCGTGGCGAGACAGCCCGGCTCACCGGACGCGTCGTTCAGTGTCGGAACAGGTCCGAGATCGGGAGGGGTGGGGAGATGGACAGTCGTGCGGCCCGGAGCTCGACGGGCGCGGGAGGACGAGCACTGCTGCTCAGCGGCGGAGCGATCACCGCGCTCGTCGGCGTGGGGCTGCTGGTCGTCTTCATGTTCCAGAACACGCAACGCATCACCCCGACATTCCTGTTCTGGAGCTTCACGTGGCCGCTCTGGTTGTTCACTCTCGTGACGGCGCTGGTCGGGGCGTTGGTGTGGTTCGGACTCGGCGTGGTCCGCCGTCATCGCCGTCGCACGACGCGCCGCGAGGACCGGCGGGACTGATCCGCGACCGGTCCACCGACGTTCCTGCAGGTCACTCCGGGGTCGCGCCCAGCCGTCCGTGGCCGCGGTCGACGGCGTTGAGGACGGCTCGCAGGACGAGGCCCAGCAGGAGCAGGTCGGCGATCATCTGGATGGTCACCACGACACGGGCGCCGGTCGACACCGGGGAGATGTCCCCGAAGCCGACGGTGGCGAACACCGTGACGGTGAAGTACACCGCGCCCGTGCGCGACAGGGGCTCGGTGAACGACCCCGGCTGGACCTGGGACATGACCGTGTAGGTCGCCGCGAACAGCAGCAGGAACAGCGGGATCGCCACCGCCAGCGTCTCGACGGCACGCAGCGTCGGATAGGGCGAGCGCGCGATCCCCCGGAGCTGCCAGGCGATCAACGCGGACAGCAGCGCCAGCCCGAGGACCAGCCGGACAAGGGTGCCGACGTCGACGGTCGTCCGCAGCGGGATGAAGTAGAAGATCACCACGATCAGCACGGCGCAGATCAGGGCCCGGGCGAGGACGACCGTGGCCCGCCGTCGCGGGATGCGCTGCGGATTCGTCATCTCGGACCCTCACCGCCTCGCGTGCCGCGGACCAGGGCACGGTCGGACCCCGAGGTCCTCACGACCCCTCACTGGCTGGTCCTGGCGGGAGCAGGCGCGCTCTCGTCGGCAGTGTCGTCGGCAGACTCGTCGGGGTCTCGCTCCGGCTCCGTGGGGTCCGACCGGAGCAGCGCGTCCGCCCACCGCGCGCCCGGGTCGATGTCGACGAGCAGAGCCTTCGCCAACAGGGTCAGCGGGACCGCCAGGAGCGCCCCGAGGGGACCGAGCACCCACGCCCAGAACAGCAGCGTCACGAACGTGACGGTCGCCGAGAGACCGACCGAGTCGCCGATGAACCGGGGCTGGACCAGCGACTGGATGACGAGGTTGAGCAGGCTGTAGACGACGATGACGATCACGAACAACTGCCAGCCGCCGGTCAGCAGGGCAAGGATCGCCGGCGGGATCAGCCCGAAGATGAAGCCGATGTTCGGGATGTAGTTGGTGATGAACGCCAACACCCCCCACAGGATCGCGAGCGGTACGCCCATGATCTCGAGGGCGACGATGTCGAGGACCGCGACGATCCCGCCGAACACGGTGGTGACGAACAGGTAGCTGCGGGTGCCGCGGGCGAAGCTGTCCAGGGCTCCGACGATGTGCGGGCGCTCGGAGGCGATGCTGTCGAGCCGCTGATCGAAGGTGGCGGCGTCGGCGATGAAGAACAGCAGCAGCGCCAGGATGAGCACGATCACGCTGGCGAGGCCCGACACCCCGGCGAGGATTCCGCCGACGACGCCCGCCACGGCGTTGATGCTGATGCCCTGGGTGGCGGCCTCGATCTGGGCGGGCCCGACCCCGAACCCTGCGAGTGTCTGCTTGACGCCGGCCAGCATCGCGTCGAACTGGGCGCTGTACTGCGGCAGCACGGTCGCGAGTTGGCCGACCGACACCAGCAGCACCACCGCCAGCGCCAGGAGCCCGGCGTAGACGACCACGATGAGCGCCAGCGTCGCTGCCCACGTAGGCCACCCCCTGCGCCGCGCCCATCTCTGCACCGGGTGCGCCGCGATGACGATCATCAACGCGAGGAACAGCGGCCCGATCAGCCAGGCGGTGGCCCGCATCCCGGCCACCGCGATCACGGCGGCGGCGATCCCCAACAACAGGGTCAGGCCGCGGGGGAACCCGCTGGTCGGCGGCGACGCCATGCCGTTCTTCTTCGGACGGTGGCGCCCGTTGGGCACCGGTGTCGGGACGACTTCGAGTGGGTCCGCTGAGGGGCCCACGCCTTCCAGCGGTGTGGTCATGGACGACGATGCGATCACCCACAGCGTTCTCACATCACCTGGACGAGAT
Organism: uncultured Actinomycetota bacterium; assembly: GCA_963785135.1. Lineage (GTDB taxonomy): Bacteria > Actinomycetota > Actinomycetes > Mycobacteriales > Pseudonocardiaceae > Actinomycetospora. Next base: position 230,780 of record CAWATV010000012.1, on the reverse strand, counting down.
GATTCCCGCCCGCGCACCCGGTGGATGTCGGGGTCCGGGTCATGCCTCCTCGAGCGCGGCGCCGACGCCACACGACCGGTCGACCAGCTTTGCGGGTCGCTGGTCCCGCTTCGGCCGCATGGTCATCCCTCCCGGGTGATGCGGCCGACGGCCGGAGCGTCTCCACTCGACACTCGGGACGCCGCGGCGCCCGATGCGCGCCATCAGCGGTCTCCCGGATCGGGGTCGTCGGGGCGCTCAGGACCGGCGTCGCGCGGGAGCCCGCGGACAGGAATGTCGGGGGTCGGGCTGTCGGTCTCGAGTCCCCGGGCGCGGGCCGACGAGCCGTACCGCTTCGCCAGCGGTGCCGCGCTGATGCCGTGCGCCACGACGCTCAACAACACGGTCACCGCGATCACGGCGACCGCAGGCTCTGCGTCCGGACCGAGGTCTTCGAGGGCGAGCAGGGCGAAGACCAGGGACGCCAGCCCGCGCGGTCCGAACCAGCCGACGAACAGCACGGTGGCGCGGTCGAGTCCCGCTCCGATCAGGACGAGAACGACGGGAACCATCCGAACGACGGTGAGGCTGAGCACGGCGTACAGCACCACGGTCAGGTCCACCGCCGTGAACATGACCGGAACCGCGAGGGCGCCGAACGCCAACCACACGAGCAGGGACACCGCGCCACTGGCCTGCTCGAGAAACTCGACCTCGGCCGGAGCACGGCTGCCGGCCGCAGAGCTGAAGGCCAAGCCCCCGCAGAACGCGGCGACGAACCCGTTCCCGCCCACCGCGAGCGCGCCCGCGTACGCGCCGAGGGCGAGCGCGAGGACGGCGATGCCGACGAAATTCTCGCTCGCCCATCCCCTGCGGCGCGCCCACCGCAGCAATGCGCCGCCGGCGCCCGCCAGCACGACGCCGGCGGCCGCACCCACCGCCAGCTCGACCAGCGCCGCCCACGGGCCGCCTGCATGACTGCCCTCGACGGACGCCGCTCCGGCGATCGCCACGACGACGAGGGGCGTGGCGATCCCGTCGTTGAGGCCGCTCTCCACGGTGATCAATCGACGAACCCGTGAGGGCACCGCCTGATTCGTCACGACCGGGACACCCAAGGCCGCGTCGGTGGGCGCCAGCGCCGCCGCGACGAGCAGGGCGAGCCAGATATCGAGCCCTGGGACGAGCCAGATCGCCAGAACCCACCCGAAGACGACGGTCAGCGGCAGGCCGAGCCCCAACAACCGCACGTACCGCCCCATGTCGGGACGGAGGTCGGCGACACGGATGCGGGCCGCATCGGAGAACAGCACCCAGACGAGCGTGACCTCCACCAGCGGGCGGAAACTCTCGGGAGCCGACGGCGCATCAACGAGCCCCCCTCCGGCCAGAACCCCGCCGACCACGACGAAAACGATGGGGGCCGTGACGTCCGCGCGTTCGAGCCGGGCCGAGACGGTGCCCCACAGGAAGATCGCCGCCGCGATCACCACCATCGCCGTGGCGTTCACGCCCCACCTCCTTCCGGGGATCGCCGAGGTCCCTCCGACACATCAGCGGTCGGGCACGGTCTCGGCCGACGCGCTCGTGGCGTCTCCGGAGGGGCGTTCCTGAGGGATCGGTTCTCGGGCCAGTTCGGCGCTGAGGGTGGCGGACAGAACCAGGAGCAGGCCGAGGACGAGCAGCCAGGAGACCACCGCGACGGCGACTCCGACGATCCCGTACTTCGCTGCCTCGTAGGAGATGGCAACAGGTAGGTAGATTCCTGAGAGCGCCAGCACCACCGCTTGGCCGATGCCGGTGAGGGCGGCACCGGGCAACAGTGCCCTCCAGCTCTTGCGCCCGCCGAGCAGAGCCCGCTGGACCGGCCACCAGAGCAGGGTCGCCGCGCCGGCGTGGATGATCACCACAAGCACCACGTGGCTGTTCATCGCGGCGAGCGCCGGCCCCAGCAGCACGAGGGCGGTGAAGCCGCCGACCAGAGTCGTGGCGGAGATCAGTCCATGACCGAGCCCGCGTACGCCTGCGGAGGGGAGATTCCACGCTGACAGATAGGTCCGTTGCAGCGCCCGGGTGAAACCCAGGACCGACACGACGACCAGGGCACTGCCGAGGACCGTCGTCGTCCCGACGCCCGACGGCGGCTGGACGAGAACTGAGACTGCCGTGGCCTCGCTCCCGGACAGGCCCAGACTCGCGATCAGCCGGGCGCCCCCCGACGTGCGGACCGGGCCGGGAGCCAGGGCGGAGATGACGACGAACATCGGGATCAACCCGACGAAGGCCTGCGCGGACAGCGCCAGTGCCCGGTCGTACCCGTTGATCGCCATCATCCGCCGCGACACGCGCAGCACCAGGGCGCCCTCGTGGCGCTCGACCAAGGTCGACAGACGCTTGCCCCGTTTCTCGGGGGACGGTCCACCCGCGCCCACGGCGGCCCGCGCGGAAGCAGGCGCCTCCGAACGCCCGTGTGACGCGGCGGCTGATCGCTGGGCGCGTCCCCTCGCTCTCGTTGGCAAGTACGCCCCATCCAGGAGTTGAGCCCGACATCGACGCGCATTGTTCGACACCCTCGGCCGAGTACGGCTCACCCAGAACAGATGAAATTCGGAGACCTCGACCGGAGCGAGGTGGGCTGTGCGCCGTCGTCCTCGTCCCGGTGGTGCGGGCAGGACTCATCTCGTCGGGGTGATGTGTCGTGGTGGCGGTCGACCGGAGGGTCCTCGTCCATGACCACCCCGTCAGAAGGCATCGGGTCCCCCGAGGGCCCGCGTGGAGCCGTGGACGAGAGCCTGACCGACAGGCGGCACCGGCGGTCGTGGAACGGGGGCGCGCCGCCCGCACTGCACGCGTGCACTCGGTGCCAGCGCGGCTGCGAGCGCGGTGGCCGGAATGCGGGCTGAGGTCGTCGGACCGACGCCGGAGAGGAGTCTGAGCGAGCATGCGCAGGCGCGCACCCGTTCGGCGTTGACTGGAACGATCTTCGCGATGTCGGTGCTCGCCTACCTCGGTGATCACGAGACGACTCTGGGCACAGCAGTCGTGACCGTGGGGGGCACCGGAGTCGTGATCTTCTTCGCCGAAGCCTACGCCGGCCTGCTCGCCTCCTCCCTCACCTCGGTGCGCCGGCTACCAGGCGCAGCTGTCCGGAGCGAGCTGATCGCGTGTTCGACGGCTGCGGCGCCCGGGCTGGTGGCGGGGGTCGTCCTGCTCCTGACCGACCTGGCGCAGTTCACCCTCCAGGTCAGCATCGACATCGCCCTCTGGATCGGCGTGGTGGCGCTGACCGCGTGCAGCATCGTCGCGAGCCGTGCCGCACGCCGATCTCTCGCCGTTCAGGCGGCCCTGGTAGCCGCCTCGGTCGCGGTGGGCGGGGTCATCGTCGTGCTCAAGGCGAAGCTGCACTGAGTCGGCTCCCCCGGGAGCGGGCGCCACCCGGTCAGGCCTCCTCGAGCGCGGCGCCGAAGTCGCGCAGCAACCGATGATGCTCGCTGCTGGCGAGGACGTGGCCGACGACAGCACGGTGGCGACCGGCCAGGCGATCACCTCGAGGGCGGCCAGGACCGCCAGCCCGCTGATGAAGGCGAGCTGTTCGGTGGGTGGGAGAGTGATCGTGCCGACGAGAGGGACGTCGATCTGGATCGCGTGTTTCGCCGCGGCCGCTCGCGCGGCGCGCCGGCCCACGAGTGGCGTGGTCGGGTCGTCGACGGGCTGGGGAGTGGTCGTCACAGAGGTGCCTTCCCGTGGGGAGATCATGTCCGGGCCGCGACCGGCAGGGTGTGGGTCGTCGAGGCGGCCGCGGCCGCGTAGTCGACGGCGTGCGGAGCGGGTGGTCGCCGGGCCACCAGGAAGGCCAGCACGATCCCGGCCGCGGAGAAGACCGCGAGCACGACGGACGCCTGGGCCAGGCCGGTCGCGAGGGCGTCCCCTGGCGCCGCACCGGGGGCGGGTGGGTCGATGCTCGCCGAGGCGTAGATCCCGGCCACGACCGCAGTGACCACCGCCCCACCGACATAGCGGGCCATGTTCGAGATGCCCGAGGCCGCGCCGACCTGCTCCACCGGGACGGACGCGGTCGCGATCGAGGAGGCCGGCCCGTTCGAGAGCCCCAGCCCGAGGGCGATCGCGGCCAGGGCCGGGAGGAACGCCCAGTACGACCAGGAGCTCTGCACCAGCGCGAGCAGGACGAAGCCGCCGGTGAGCAGCACGAACCCCGTGCCGATGACCGGCCGGGCCCCGTAGCGGTGCGCCAGGGGCGTGACGGCCGGGGCGACCGCGATCACGAGGGCGGCCACCGGGAGAGTGGCGAGCCCCGCCTCCAGACTGCTCATGCCGAACGTCGCCGGGTCCTGGAAGTACAGGCTCAGGAGGAAGCCGACCCCGGCGATGGCGCCCGCGCCGATGAGGATCGCTCCTGTCGAGCCCACCAGCAGCGCGTTGCGCAGCAGATGCAGGTCCACCAGCGGGGCAGCCACGCGACGCTCGACGACGACGAAGGCCACGGCGGCCGCCACGGAGACCGCGAGGCACGACACCGCCGGCACCGACAGCCAGCCCCAGGTCGAGCCCTTCGTGACCGCGAAGACGAACGGTGCGAGGACGGTGGCGACCAGGACGGTCCCGGCCCAGTCGATCGTGCGAGGGCGGTCGGGGTCGCGCGACTCGGGCACCGTGTGCAGCGCCCAGGGGATGCAGACCGCGGCGATCACCGCGTCGATCCAGAACAGGCCCTGCCACCCGGTCGCCTCGTTGAGCACGCCACCGACCAGAGGACCTGCCGCCGCGCCCGCAGCAGACGCCGCGCCCCAGAGGGCGACCGCGCGCATCTGGGCGGCGCCCGTGGTCGCCACCGAGAGCAGGCTCAGGCCGGAGGCGAGGATCGTCGCGCCGGCCGCGCCCTGCACGATGCGCCCCGCCACGACCATCCAACCGGCGGTGGCCAGGGCGATCAGCGCGCACGAGGCGATGAAGATCCCGAGGCCCCAGATGAACAACTTCCGACGGCCGAAGACGTCGCCGAGCGCCCCGGACGTGACGATGACGGCCGCCCCGACCAGCAGGTACCCCGTGACCGCCCACTGGAGAAGCTCCAGGGAGGCGTCGAGGTCCGTGGCGATCGACGGCAGCAGGATGCTCACCGCCGAGGTGTTGGCGTTGACCACGAACGTCGAGACGCAGGAGGTGCCGAGCACCCCGCCGGTGGCGACGCCCGCAGCGATCTTCGGCGCAGTCACGGCGGCCCCTTCCCCAGTCCAGCGATCTGACCGTCGAGAGCGTCCCGCGCGCCGGCCGGACCGGCGTCATCCGCGGAGGATGAGCCCGACGTTCCGGTGCCGCGGTTCATCTTCCGGGGGTGATGCGGGTCGGACGTGAGGCCGCCGACGCTGGTCCTCCATGCGCCCCGATCAGCAGGGAGGGTGCTCAGGACGGCCCGGCTCGCCGGCGCCGACGAGGAGGACGACGTGACCGGAACCGAACGGACGCCGAAGGTGTCCGCGGCGCAGGACATGTACATGGAGCGGCCGCAGTCGTACGGCTCCGACACCGACGACTGGAGCGGCTGGATCTCCTTCGCGGGGATCATGATGATCCTGCTCGGCACCTTCCAGATCGTCGAGGGTCTGGTGGCGCTCCTGCGTCCCGACTACTACCTCGTCGGCAGCGAGGGCCTCGTGCTGTCGTTGTCGTTCACGGGCTGGGGCTGGGTCCACCTGCTCCTCGGCGTGCTCATCCTTGCTGCGGGTTTCGGGGTGATGGCGGGAAAGGTCTGGGCACGGGTGGTCGGCATCCTGCTCGCCGGCCTCAGCGCAGTGGTCAACCTGACGTTCATCGCCGCCTACCCGATGTGGTCGATCATCGTGATCGCCGTCGACGTCGCCGTCATCTACGCCCTGGCGACCAACCGCCGCGGTGTACCGGCCTGACCGAAGCGTCGACTCAGGGCACGGAGACGTCGGGCGGCCGCCCGTCCACTCGGTCGAGGAGATCGCATGCCGCAAGACAGACCGAACGTCGTCGTGATCTGGGGCGATGACATCGGGATCTCGAACTTGAGTTGCTACAGCGACGGCCTGATGGGCTACCGCACCCCGAACATCGACCGGATCGCCGAGGAAGGGATCCGCTTCACCGACTACTACGGGGAGCAGAGTTGCACGGCAGGGCGAGCGGCATTCATCTGCGGGCAGAACCCCATCCGCACCGGGCTGACCAAGGTCGGGATGCCGGGTGCGACCGTCGGGCTCCAACCGGGCGACCCGACCATCGCGACGGCGCTGAAGGCCCACGGCTACGCCACCGGTCAGTTCGGCAAGAACCACCTCGGTGACCGGGACGAGCACCTGCCGACGATGCACGGTTTCGACGAGTTCTTCGGCAACCTCTACCACCTCAACGCCGAGGAGGAGCCCGAGCTCGACGACTACCCCAAGCCGGAGGACTTCCCGCACTTCCGGGAGCGTTTCGGCCCTCGCGGGGTCATCCACTCCTGGGCGAACGGCGACGGCACCCAGCGGATCGAGGACACGGGCCCGTTGACGCGCAAGCGGATGGAGACCGTGGACGGCGAGTTCGCGGACGCCGCCGCGGACTTCGTCCGGACCCAGGTCGAAGCGCAGGCCCCGTTCTTCCTGTGGTTCAACTCCACCCACATGCACTTCCGGACCCACGTGAAACCCGAGAGCAAGGGTCAGGCCGGGCGGTGGCAGTCGGAGTACCACGACACGATGATCGACCATGACGCCCTCGTGGGGGACCTTCTCGGCCTGATCGACGAGCTGGGCATCGCCGAGGACACGATCGTGGTGTATTCCACCGACAACGGGCCCCACATGAACTCGTGGCCCGATGCCGGGATGACGCCGTTCCGCGGGGAGAAGAACTCCAACTGGGAGGGCGCGTACCGGGTGCCCGCGATGGTGCGCTGGCCCGGCACGATTCCTGCGGGCCGGGTGCTCAACGGCATGATGAGTCACAACGACTGGTTCCCGACGCTCCTCGCGGCCGCCGGCGTCCCGGACATCGTCGAGCAGCTCAAGGTCGGCGCCGAGCTGTCCGGCACGACGTACAAGGTCCACCTCGACGGGCACGACCAGCTCGGCTACCTCACCGGAACGGAGGACAAGAGCCCGCGCAACTTCTTCTTCTACGTCTCGGACGACGGGGGCCTGACCGCGGTGAGGTTCGACAACTGGAAGTTGGTGTTCCTCGAGCAACGGGCCACCGGCACCCTGCGGATCTGGGCCGAGCCGTTCACCGAACTCCGCATCCCCAAGATATTCAACTTGAGGACGGACCCCTACGAGCGGGCCGACATCACGTCGAACACCTACTACGACTGGATCCTCGACCACGCCTGGGTCGCGGTGCCCATGCAGGCGTTCGTCTTCGAAATGATCCAGAGCTTCGCCGAGTTCCCGCCCAGCCAGAAGCCGGCCACGTTCGGCCTCGACGAGGTCCTGGCGAAGCTGACAACAGGGATGGGCAGCGTGTGACCCTTCCACCTGGCGCGACGCGAGCCACATCGGCTCCGCTGCGCATTGCGGCCACAGGCGTCGAGGGAGGACCACGGAAGATGACGACTGATCTCCTCAGCACCTGGAGAGCATCACCTGCGAAGCAGGAGATCCTCGCCTTCGTCGAACGCACATGTGGCGGAGGGTCAGAGGCCGTACCCCCCGAGGAACGCGTGGCCGTCTTCGACAACGACGGCACGCTGTGGTGCGAGAAGCCCATGCCGGTCCAGCTCGACTTCATCATCCGTCGCCTCGTGGAGATGGGAGTGGAGCAACCGGAGCTCCGCCAGCGACAACCGTGGAAAGCAGCGCACGAGCGGGACTACGGCTGGTTCGGTCGGGTCATGGACGAGCACTACGCCGGGAACGACGCCGATCTGGGAACCCTGGCGAACGGTATCCTCGACGCCCACGGGCACATCACTGTCGAAGCGTTCGAAGAGCAAGCGGACCACTTCCTGAGAAGCGCCCGGAACTCGACGCTGGATCGCCTCTACCTGCAGTGCGTCTACACACCGATGATCGAGCTGATCGGGTGCCTGCAGGCGAACGAATTCTCCTGCTACATCGTCTCGGGTGGTGGTCGCGACTTCATCAGACCCGTCAGCCAGGAGGTCTACGCGATCCCCCGCGAGCGGGTCATCGGGAGCAGCACCAACCTCGCCTACGCGGGCGACAAGCAGGGCGGCACGATCACGCGCACCACGGAGATCGATGTCCTCGACGACGGACAGGAGAAGCCGGTCCGCATCTGGAACCGCACCGGTCGCCGCCCGGTGCTCGCTGCGGGAAACTCCAACGGGGACATTCCCATGCTCGAGTTCGCCCACGACGGCGACAGGCCCGGGCTCCGCCTCCTCATCCTCCACGACGACGCGGATCGCGAGTTCGCCTACACCGGCGGGGCGGAGACGGCGCTCCAGCGAGCCGATACCGACGGTTGGACCGTCGTCAGTATCGCGAACGACTGGACCACTGTTTTTCCCTCCTGAGGTACCGATCCTGCGGGTGGGCGAGCCCGTGCCCGCACACCACTCAGAGGAGGTCGAGGGCCCGGGCGCGGCGCACGGCGTCACGGCGACTCGAGACGCCGAGCTTCCGGTACACCGCGCGTTGGTGGGTCTTGACCGTGTTGACCGAGACGTACAGCTCCGCGGCGATCTCGGCGTTCGACAGGGAGCTCGCGAGGTGGCGCAGGGCGATGCGCTCCCGCTCGGTCAACGGGTCGACGAGGCCTCGGCGTTCGCCTCGTACCGTCGGCGCTGCGGTCATCCGACCGAGCAGGTCGAGGGCGAACTCGCTCACGGCGCTGCCCTGCTCCACCCGCCGCGCGAGCAGGGCGGCGAGGTCCGGCTCGGCGAGGAACGGCCGGCGCAGCCCGAACGGTGCGGCGGCCAGCAGGGCGTCCTCGAGAAGGTCGAGCGCGCAGTCGTCGTCGCCCACCGCAGTGGCGAGCAGGGCACCGACGAGCGCGCCCCCGACCGCCACGCGTGTGTGCGCGCCGCCGACCCGAGCGAGAGTCTTCCTGGCGTCCTCGAGGTCTCCGAGGCTCAGGTGGAGCCGAGCGCCGAGGAGGGCGCCGGGGTCCGTTTCGGGCGGACCCATGCGGTCGAGGAGCGCGCGCGCCGTGGCGCTGTCGCCGGCGTGTGCGAGGAGGGCGGCCTCCGTGAGCAGCGACTGCTCGAGGAGGGGCCGCGGCGGCACCCACTCATCGAGGCGCGCGCCCGTGGACCGGAGCTCGGAGAGGGCCCGTCCAGGGTCGCCCGCGGCTTCGTGGCGGGCCGCTCGGACGAGGGACCCGGCGAGCCGGACGTGGTACTCGGGAGCGTGTTCCTCCACGTCGGCCAGGCGGCTCAGCCATGTGTCAGCCCCGAGGAGGTCCCCGCGGTCGACCACCACCCGTGCCATCGCGAGGTAGACCGGCGCGATCTGGAACGACCTCGTCCACCCTGCCGTCTCGGCGGCGGCCACGGTGGCTGTGGCGATCTCCTCGGCGGCGTCCAGGTCGCCGCTCTCGCAGGCGAGCAGAGCGAGGTGCGCTGCGGCGTTGACCGAGGGGAGGGACTGCGGTGTGCCGCCTCGGTGGGCCACCTCCCGCAGGTGGGCCTCGGCGGTCCTGAGATCGCCGGTCCAGAACTCGGCGGTGCCGAGGTTGCTGCGGACGAGGTCCAGGACGATGTCGGCGTCGGCGACTCCGAGCCCGGTCAATGAGGCCGCGCCGAGGGCGACCCCGCCGTACGCATCCCGGGCCGCGGGGAGGTTTCCCACCAGGCGCGCCAGCCCGCCCAGGATCAGGTCGTGGTAGAGGCGAAGACGCTCCACGCGCCGCTCGGTGAGATCACTCCAGCCACTGCGGGCGACCTCCACGAGCCGCTCGACCTCGAACGAGTGGGCCTGGGAGACCCGGGCCCCGGCCAGCGCGGTCGCCAGCTCCGGACGTGCGAGCAGCACGTGGCGCGGAACCGCCATCAGGACGCGTTCGAGTTCGCGCGCCGACCCGCGCAGGGCGAGGGCCACGAGATGCCGGCTCACCAGCTCCGCCGCCAGTGGCCAGAGTTGCCCCCGGACCGCCGCGCGGAGGGCCTCGAGAGTCATGCCCTGGTCGGCGTACCAGAGCGCCGCCCGGCGGTGCAGGTCGCGGCGCTCTCGACGGGGGATCGGCCGGGCGCGCAGGAGGTCGAGGATCAACCGGTGCAGCCGGTACCAGCGGCCCGGACGCCCGAGCGCCTGGACGAAGAGGTGGGCGCCGGCGAGCTCGGCGAGGATCGCGGCGCCGTCGGTGCCGTCCGTGATGGCATCGGCCAGGTCGGCGCACACGAGGTCCACGACGCTGACCCTCTCGAGGAAGTCGATGAGCCCGGGGGGCTGCTGGGCGAGCACCTCCTCGAGCAGGTAGCCGGACACAGCGTGGTCGTCCCCGGAGAAGACGCCGACAGCAGTAGCGAGGTCGTCGGTCCCGCTCAGGCGCAGTGCCCCCAGGCGCATCCCGGCCGCCCAGCCCTCGGTGCGGGCCACCATCTCGTCGAGCTGGTCCGCGCTGAGCTCCAGGCCGAGGTGGCCGAACAGGGCCGTGGCCTCGTCGACGCGGAACGCCAGGTCGGCCGACCGGATCTCGGCCATCTGCCCGGCGAGCCGTAGCCGGGCGAGGGGCCACGGTGGGTCCCGGCGCGTGGTGATCACCACTGAGAGCGTCGGAGGAGGGCGCTCCACGAGCCGCTGCAGTCCGGCGTGCACGGCCGGGGAGGTCACCTCGTGCAGGTTGTCGAGGACGAGCACGAGGGGTCGGTCGTTCCCCTCGAGAGCCCGGACGAGATCTCCGGGCAGCTCGGTCGCGGCGGAGTCCACCGCGAGGCGGGCCAGTGCCTCGGCGGTGCGCTCGCCGGTGATCGTCGCGAGGGCGGCAGCCACCGTCCCCCAGAAGGCACCGACGTCGTCGTCCCCGGGGTCCAGGTTCACCCAGGCCACCGAGGCGCCGTCCGCGCCCGCCGCGATCCACGACCCGACGAGCAGGGACTTGCCCCAACCGGCCGCGGCAGCGACCAGCGTGACCCCGCCGGCGACGCCCGCGCTGATCAGGGCGTGGAGCCGGGGCCGCACGACGACATGGGTCGCGACGGGGACGGCGAGCTTGGCCGGGGCCTCTGATCGCATCTCCGCCGTACGGTCACCTCCCGCCACGGTCGCGGGATCCGGCTCGTCCGAGGACGCAGGACCGCGACGACCCTCGAGTGCACCGTCCGCCTCCGGGGTCACCTCGGCTTCCTCGTGGTCGTCACGCTGCACCCGCTCGCGGTGGCGCCGGCGGCCGTCGCGGTCACGTCGTGCGGTGAGGTCGTCGAGAAGCCCGCGCTGCACGTCTCACCGCCCGTCTCGGACAGCCGGGTCCGGAGATCGTCGATCTCCGACGTCCACCGGCGATGGTGGGTCCGAGGTCCCGGCCCTGGTCGCCGCGGCGGCGCGATCCCCGGGGTAGGAGCCCGTGCCGGACCACAGGGCCACCGCGGCGACGACGCCGAGCGACGAGACGACCGTGAGTGCGCCCGTCAACCCCACCCTGTCGGCGAGGAAACCGGTGAGCACGGGACCGATCGCCAGACCGAAGAGATTCTGGGCCACGACGAGCATCGATGCCGCCGTGGCCCGCTGTCCGGGATGGACGACGTCGATCACGACGGCGGCGACCGGTCCGACCGCGGCGGTCATCATCGCGGCGCCCGCCAGGAGCAGCGCGAGTTGCGCGCCGCCGGGGGACGCGACGCCGAAGGCGGTGCCGAGGAACCCGGCGGTGGCCAGGGCCGCGATCGCCGGGACGAGGAGCCGGTATCGGGGGTCGCGGCGGGCGAGACGGTCGGCGATCGCGGCGGCCCCGATGGTGCCGACGACGCCGGCGATCAGCACACCGGCGGCGAGTCCTCCGGCCGCGGTGAGACCGAGACCGTAGCCGCGCGCCAGGTAGCTGGGCAGCCAGGTGTACAGCGAGGAGGCGACGACCAGCAGGAGCACGCCGCCCGCGATCGCCCGCGTCGCAGAACGTGTTCGCAGGAGCGCGACCGCGGCGGCGCGCGCGCCCGCCCGCTCGGGACGCACCGTCGGGTAGTCGGGGACGCGGAGCACCGCGAGCGCGACGAGGAGGCCCGGAACGGCGAGGATGCCGACCGCCCAGCGCCACCCCCACTCGGCGGCGATCGCGCCACCCAGCGCGGTGCCCGCCACCGCGCCGAGCGGCCCCGCAGAGTAGAAGGCGCCGAGGACGGTCGCCCGCCGGCGGGCGGGGAAGGCCGCGGCGAGCAGGGCTCCTCCCGCCGGTGCGTATCCCGCCTCCCCGGCACCCACCCCGACCCGCGCCACGAGGAGTTGGACGTACCCCTGCGCCCACCCGGAGGCGGCCGCGGCCACGCTCCACACGGCGCCCATGAGCGCGATCGCCCGGACCCGGCTCCACCGGTCCACCCACGTCGCCGCGGGGATCGCCGCGAGGGCGATGGTCAGGGTGAGGACGGAGACGAGCGCACCCAGCTCGGTGTCGTTGAGCCCCCACTCCTCCCGCAGCTGGGGAAAGGCGGCGACCAGCACCTGCCGATCGGCGAAGTCGATCATCATCAGGGCGAAGAGCAGACCGAACATCCGCCGCGCCCGGAGTTCGACGGCGTCGCTCCCCGCAGGAGTGGGTGCCGACGGGTGGAGTCGGCGGAGATGCGGGGAGTGGTGAATCCCGAACCTGCGCGAGAGCTCCGGCGGCGTGAGTTTCGTCTGCGGAACGCGGATCGTGTCGCCCCCCTGATCCCGTTGCCGACGGCTCCCTGCGCGGGCCCGAGTCCCGGTCACGACGAACCATCGTGCGTGAAATCGTCTCCCGCCTGTGTGCGGAGAGTCAAGAACTAGCCCATTCGACGGACAAAGACGCCAGATGCGAGCGGGTGCTTTGCTCCGTCTCGCCGCATCTGGTCACAATCCGAGTACGGACGGAAGAACACAGAACCACGGGTTCGCGCTGACGATCCCCGTTTCGATCGTGGTGTCATCAGCTCTCGGGGATCACGGCTCCGTGGCAGGCGGAGACGTGAACCGAATAGCACGTTCGTGAGCTCGTAAACCGCCTCCCGCATAGTGGGGCCGAGGCACGGGGAACACCGACGGCGTGACTGCTCTGACTCCCCGTGCGGACCGCGTCGAACCGACCTCCCGTCTGCAGACACTGGCGCGCTGGGGGCTCGGTGCCCTCCTGATCGGGGCCGGTACCGGGCACCTGACGTTCGTGCGCGAGGAGTTCCAGGGCCAGGTCCCGCCGTGGGTGCCGATGGATCCCGACGTCGTCGTCCTGCTCTCCGGCGCCGTCGAGATCGCTCTGGGTGGCGCGCTGGTGGCCCTCCCGAAGGAGCGGGCCCGGGTCGGCGCCGTGACGGCGGCGTTCTTCACCGCGGTCTTCCCGGGCAACATCTCGCAGTACCGGCAACGTCGGGACGCCCTCGGCCTCGATACCGACCGGAAGCGGTTCCTGCGCCTGTTCGCCCAGCCGGTCCTCGTGGGGACGGCGCTGTGGGCCACCGGGGCACTGCCCCGACGCCTCCGACGCGAGCTCGCCGTGGGTTGATGCCGCTGAGAAGTCGGGACTTCCGCGCCGCCCTCGGTCGTTCTAGCCTTACCGTTCGTGTCAGCTTACGGAGACGCCGGGCTCGGGTTGCTGGGTGACCCGATGCGCCGCGCGATCTTCGAAGCGCTGGCCCGACGGCCCAGCTCGGTCGGTGAGCTCGCCGCGCAGCTCCCGATCAGCCGCCCGGCCGTCTCGCAGCACCTCAAGGCGCTCAAGGCCGGCGGACTGGTCGTCGCGCACGCCGCGGGGACCCGGCGCATCTACCGCCTCGACCCGCAGGGCGTCGCCGCGCTGCGCACGTGGCTCGACGGCGTCTGGGAGCACGCCCTCGCCGACTTCCACAAGTTCACCGAGCAGGCCGTCGCCGACGGGACGGCCCGTGCCGACCACCCCACCGAGGAGCAACCATGACCACGCCGATCCCGGCGATCGAAGGCACGACGACGGTCGACGTCAGCCGCGACCGGGCGTTCGCGCTGTTCACCGGACGGTTCGGCGCCTGGTGGCCGCGCCAGTACCACATCGGCTCCTCCGAGGTCGCGGACGTGATCCTGGAGCCGCACGAAGGCGGGCGGTGGTTCGAGCGCGGGGTCGACGGCAGCGAGTGCGACTGGGGCCGGGTGCTGATCTGGGAGCCGCCGGAGCGGGTGGTGTTCACCTGGCAGATCGGTGGCGACTGGCAGTTCGACCCCGACCCCTCGCACGCGAGTGAGATCGAGGTCCGCTTCCACGCCGACGGGCCCGAGCAGACCACGGTCGAGGTCGAGCACCGCCACTTCGAGCGCCTCGTCGGCGGCGGGGGCGTCCACGGCGCCATCGAGCACGGCGGCGGTGGCTGGGTCGCCCTGCTCGCCGCGTACGCCCGGACGGTCGCCGCGGACGGCCGGTCGTGACGGGCACCGACCCGATGCGCCTGGCGCGGGACGAGCGCGCCGACCTGGCCGACTTCCTCGCCGGGCTCACCCCGGAGCAGTGGGACGCGCCCACCCTGTGCACCAAGTGGCGTGTGCGGGACGTCGTCGCGCACATCGTCAGCTACGACGATCTCGGCCCGGCCGGACTCGTGGGGCGCTTCGCCCGCGGCTGGTTCATCCCCGACCAGGTCAACCAGGTCGGCGTCGAGCTCTACGCCCCTCTCGGTGCCGACCAGCTGCTGGCGACGCTCGAGGAGCGCCTCCGGCCCGCCGGTCTGACCGCCGGGTTCGGCGGCCGCATCGGGCTGGTCGACGGGCTCATCCACCACCAGGACATCCGCCGCGCCCTCGGGGTGGCACGCGACGTGCCGGCCGATCGGCTCGACGAGGCGTTGCGCTTCGCCCGCACGGCACCGCCGATCCGGGCGTTCTGGCGAGCGCGCGGGCTGCGCCTCGTCGCCACCGACGTCGCGTGGACGTCCGGCAACGGACCTGTCGTCGAAGGCCCGGCCGAGCCGCTGCTGATGGCGATGGCCGGCCGCTCCGCCGCCGTCGACGAGCTCACCGGCCCCGGACAGCCCACGCTCGCCCGGCGGATGACCGCGTGACCGGTTCCACGAGCCGGGTCGGGCGCGCGGCACACCACCGCGGCGCGTGCCGGGTGGCTCCGTCCGGGCGGCGTTGACCCTTTCGTCCCCAGGCTCCACAGTGACGGCGTGAACCGGGCGGTCGCGGTGCTGGCTGCCGGCGCCTTCCTCACGCTGGTGATCGGCGTCGTCGGTGCCGGGGAGCCGGTCGCGGCGATGGTGCTCGGTGCCGGGTTCGTCGTGCTGGGCACGGTCGGCTTCGTGTGGGTCCGGCGCCGTGACCGGCTCGCGTGGTCGGTCGGCTACGTGGTCGTTCAGCTGCCGTTGGCCTACGGCATCTTCGTGATCGATCCCGGCGTCGGGGCGACGCTGTTCCTCGTCGTCCTGGTCAGCCAGTGCGTGCTGCTCCTGCCCCTACCGGCGGTCGCCGTGGTGATCGCGCTGGTCCCGTTCGTCCACGTGGGGATGTCGTGGAGCGACGGGCTTCGCGAGGGGTTGGGCACGTTGGTGTCGGTGGTGTTCGCGGCGGTCGTGACCGAGTTGCTGCAGCGTGAGCAGCAGACCCGCCGGGAGTTGGCGGTCGCCCACGACCAGCTGGGCCGGTACGCCGCGCAGGCCGAGCGGCTGGCCACGGCGCAGGAGCGCAACCGCGTCGCGCGCGACATCCACGACGGGCTCGGGCATTCGCTGACGGTGGTGCAGATGCAGGTCAAGGCGGCGCGCGCGGTCCTCCCCACCGACCCGGGCACGGCCGACGACGTCCTGGCCAAGGCCCAGCAGCAGGCCGAGTCGGCCTTGGTGGAGGTCCGCCGGTCGGTGAGCGCGCTGCGCGAGCCGCGCGCGTCGCCGTCACTCCCCGAGGCACTGCAGGCGTTGGCCGAGCAGAGCTCGGAGGCCGGGGTGGCGACGCAGCTGGTGGTCTCCGGTGTGCCTCGATCACTGCCCGAGCCGACCCGGGACGCGCTGTACCGGGCCGGCCAGGAGGGCCTGACCAACGTGCGCAAGCACGCCCGCGCGACCCGCGCCGAGCTCCTGCTCGACTACGCCGACGCCGCCGTCCGCCTCGACGTGCGGGACGACGGGACCGGCGCCGACCCGGACGGGGCGACACCGGGCCACGGCGTGCTGGGGCTGCGGGAGCGGGCCGCCGAGGTGGGCGGTCACCTCCGGGTGGAGTCCGTACCGGGGCAGGGCCGCACCCTGCGGATGGAGGTGCCGGGGTGACCCCGGTGCGGGTGCTGCTCGTCGACGACCAGGCGCTGTTCCGCGAGGCGCTGGCGACGTTGCTGGGCGCGAGCGAGGCGATCGAGGTCGTGGGTGAGGCCGGCGACGGTGACGAGGCCCTCCGCCGGGCCGTCGAGCTCGTGCCGGACGTGGTGCTGATGGACCTGCGCATGCCGGTGCTCGACGGCATCGCCGCCACCCAGCGCCTGCGCCTCGAGCAGCCCGGGGTGCGCGTCATCGCGCTGACCACCTTCGACGACGACGAGGACGTGTTCGCGGCGCTGCGTGCAGGCGCGGTCGGCTATCTGCTCAAGGACGTGTCCTCCGCACGCCTGCTCGAGGCGGTACTGGCCGCGTCCCGCAACGAGTCGGTGCTGCAGCCCTCCGTCGCGGCCAAGGTCGTCGCTCGTCTCGCCGGGCAGTTGCGCGACGACGTCCCGGACGTGACGCGTCCGCAGCCGCTGGTCGTCCCGCTCTCCGAGCGCGAGCGCGACGTGTTGCGCCTGCTCGCCGCGGGCCGCAGCAACCGGGAGATGGCCTCGGCGCTGTTCCTGGCCGAGGGCACGGTGAAGAACCACATCACGAACGTGCTGGCCAAGCTCGGCGTGCGGGACCGCACCCAGGCCGCGCTGCGTGCCCGCGCGCTCGACCTGCTCTGAGTCCTCGACCGGCCGACCGCCCGCGGGGCCCCGGGCGGGCCGGGTCACGGTCGGGCGTGACCCCCGCTCGTGACCTCTGGCCTACGGCCGTGACCGCGCGGGCGACGAGCCTCTCCGTCGCCGACACAGCGAGCAGGAGGCCCACCGATGACGGTCACACCGAACACGGCCACCACGACGACCGGACCCGCACCGACCGCGCCGGCCCGCGCCTCGAGGTGGCGAGCCGGCCACTTCGTCGGGCACTACCTCGAGATGGTCGTCGCGATGATCGTCGGCATGGTGGCGCTCGGGCCGCTCTGGCCCGCGGAGTGGGTCGCCTCCGACGGCGTGCACGCGGTCGTGATGGCCACGGACATGACGGTCGCGATGGCGCTGTGGATGACCCTGCGCCGCCATGCCTGGCCACGGATCGTCGAGATGTCGGCGGTGATGTTCCTGCCGTTCCTGGCGCTGCTGGTGCCCTACGGACTGGGCGTGCTCCCGGCCGTCCGGGTTGATGATCGCCGGCCACGTGATCATGTTCCCGCTGATGCTGCTCGCCATGCTGTGGCGCCGCCGCGACTACGGGCTGTGAGACACCCGCCGTCCGCCCCCACCACAGGAGGTACCCGTGTCCGTATCCGTGCTCGACATGTCGGTCTCCCTCGACGGCTTCATCGCGGGCCCCGACGACTTCCTCGGCGGCGCCGACGGTCAGCGCCTGCACGACTGGTTCGCCCCCGACGGCGAGTTCACCCGACCCTCCGGGCCCGCGGGAGCGTTCCTCGACGAGTGGAACGCGACCGGCGCCGTCCTCGCCGGCCGGCGGACCGCCGAGCTCATGGACCACTGGGGCGGCGACCACGCCGGAGCCCCGATCTTCGTCCCCAGCCACCGCCCGCCGGGTCCCGCCGCCCGGTGGGGCTACCCGCTGGTCACCTACGTGACCGACGGGATCGAGGCCGCGATGGCGCAGGCCAAGGCGGCCGCCGGCAACCGGGACGTGCAGGTCCGTGGTGGCTACACGGCGCAGACGGCACTCGAGGCCGGGGTGCTGGACGAGGTCCAGATCCATCACGCCCGGCCACCCGGCTCGACACACATCGCGACCAGGAGAACCACCATGAGCAAGATCGTCAACTCGACGTTCGTCAGCCTGGACGGGGTGATCAACCACATGGATCGGTGGCATTTCGACTTCGTCGACGCCGAGTCCGACGCCGTCGCCCTGCAGCAGCTGACGGCCAGCAGCGCGCTGCTGATGGGTCGGCACACCTACGAGGTGTACGCGAGCGTGTGGCCGGGTCGGGGCGGCGACTACGCCGACAAGATCAACGCCATGGACAAGTACGTCGCCTCGACCACCCTCGCGAGCGTCGACTGGGCCCACACCACGATCCTCGACGGTGACGTGATCGAGGCCGTCACCACGCTGAAGCGGACGCCCGGTGCGGACATCCTGATGCACGGCTACGGACCGGTGGCCAAGACGCTGCTCGGCCACGGCCTGCTCGACGAGCTGCACCTGTGGGTCCACCCCCAGCTCGCCGGTGTCGGCGGGCCCGGCGACCTCCTCCTCGGCGAGGGACTGAACACCAGGCTCGACCTGATGGACGTCACGCGCCTGACGTCGGGCGTGGTCATCCTCAGCTACCGGATCGGATAGCCACCCCGGCCGATCGGCGCCCACCCTTCTAGAGCTAACACATTGACATCTAATTGTTTGATGTCTAACGTCGACGGCGCCGGAAGGAGGCACCCATGAGCACATCGACCTCCAGCGACTCCCCTGACCTCGCGGCCGCGACACGGCCGCACCGTTCGGTCGCGCTTCTCGTGGTCGCGGTGGCGCAGCTGACGATCGCGCTGGACGCGACGATCGTGAACGTCGCACTGCCCTCGGCACAGGTCGCGCTGGGCTTCTCCGACGCGCAGCGACACTGGGTGATCACCGCGTACACCACGGCGTTCGGCGGGATGCTGCTGCTCGGCGGCCGCGTCTCCGACCAGGTCGGGCGGCGCCGCGCGTTCGTGATCGGGCTGGCCGGGTTCGGGGTCGCCTCCGCACTCGGCGGGTTGGCGCCCAGCTTGACGCTGCTCGCGATGGCGCGGGGACTGCAGGGCGCTTTCGCGGCGTTGCTCGCGCCCACCGTGCTCGCCCTGCTGTCGCTGAGCTTCCCCGACCCCCGCGAGCGGGGGCGCGCCTTCGCGGTCTTCGGAGCGGTGGCCGGCGGCGGTGGCGCGGTCGGGCTGGTGCTCGGCGGATTGCTCGCCGAGAGCATCGGGTGGCGGGGCTGCCTGTTCGTCAACGTGCCGATCGTGGTGGCGACCGCCCTCGGGGTGCGCTACCTCCCTCCCGGGGACCGGGCCGGACTCGCCGACCGCCGGTGGGACCTGCCCGGGGCGCTGCTGGTCACCACCGCCCTCGTCGCCCTGGTCGCGGCCTGCTCGAACACGGTGCCCGTCGGAGGGGCGCTCGGGCTGCTCCTGGCCGCGATCGTGCTGCTGGGTGCGTTCGCTCGCCGGGAGTCCCGCGCGCCGGCGCCCCTGCTGCCGCTGCGCATCCTCGCCGATCGCGTGCTGGTGGGCTGTTGCTCGACGGTCGCGCTCGCCGTCGCGGGGATGCTGGGCGCGTTCCTCCTCATGACCTACTTCCTGCAGGTGGTGCTCGGGTTCTCACCGCTCGGCGCGGGGCTGGCGTTCCTGCCGCTGTCGGTCGCGCTGTTCGCCGGCGCACAGGTCACCGGCCGCGTCATGGCCCGGGTCGCGCCACGGCTCCTGGTGGTGCCCGGCCTGCTGTCGGCCGCGGGCGGCATGCTGCTGCTGGCCCGCCTGACCCCGCACAGCACCTACCTCTCCGGGGTCCTGCCCGCACAGCTGCTACTCGGCGTCGGCATCGGGGCGGTGTTCACCCCGGTGATCAGCCTCGCCACCAGCCGCGCCGCGCCGCGCGACGCCGGTGTCACCGCCGCGGTCGTCTCCACCGCGCAACAGCTCGGCGGCTCGATCGGCCTCGCCGCACTCAACGCCCTCGCCGCTCTCGCCACGACCTCCGCCATGGCATCCGAGGGCGGGTCGGCGACCCGGCCGAGCGCGGAAGCGCTGGTCGCCGGTTACGCCGGTGCCGCCGTCGCGGCCGCGGCCGCACTGCTCGTCGCGGCGGCCCTGGCGAGCGTCCTGATCACCACGGGCCGGCCCGCCGGCCGGCCCGCCCGCTGACCCCACTGACCCCACCAAGCCGAGAAAGGACATCACCATGACCCCCACCGGAACGATCCTCGTCACCGGCGCGAGCGGCCACGTCGGCCGCGAACTGGTCGCCCAGCTGGCGTCGACCGGCCAGCACGTCCGCGCCATGACCCGCAAGCCCCACGACCTCGTCGTTCCCACCGGAACCGACGTCGTCGCCGGAGACGCCGACGACCCCGCCTCCCTCGACGCCGCGTTCGCCGGTGTCGAGCGCGCGTTCCTGATGTCCGCCGAGAACGTCGGCGCCATGCCCCGGCCCACGCACGTGCCCGCACTCGTCGACGCCGCCCTCCGCGCCGACGTCCGCCACCTGGTGCTGCTCTCGGTGCACAGCGGTGGGGAAGGCCACGACGTCATCGCCGACTGGTGGGGGCAGACCGAACGGACGGTCCTCGACAGCGGCCTGACGACCACCCTGCTGCGCCCCGGACGCTTCATGTCCAACGCGCTCGCCTGGGCTCCGCAGATCGACCGCGGCGACGAGATCACCGTTCCCTTCGCCCACCGTGCGTCCAGCTCGATCGACCCGGCCGACATCGCCGCGGTCGCCGCCGTCGCCCTCACCGACACCACCGGCCGCCACCACGGCGCCGTGCACCAGCTCTCCGGCCCGGCGGCGATGACCCCCGCCGAGGAGGTCGCCCAGCTCGCGGCGATGCTCGGTCGGCCGCTGCGGGTCGTCGACCCACCGCTCGACCAGGTGCGGTCGGGGATGGCCGGCGCCGGGATGCCGCAGGTCCTCATCGACGCCGCCCTCGAGCGCACCTTCGACCGCGCCGCCGGGACCGAGGTCCTGCCCACCGTCGAGCAGGTCCTCGGACGGCCCGCCCGCCCGTTCGCCGTCTGGGCCGAGGCCCACCGCGACGCGTTCACCGGAGGCCGGCCGTGAGAGACCTGACCGGACCCCTCATCGGGATCAGCTTCCTCGGTGGTGTCGGGGGCGCGATCGCCCTGGCCGACACCGCCTTCCCCCGGCCCTGGGCCGGGGGTGACGAGGTACGGACCTACTTCCGCGGCAGCCGCCGTGCCGCACGCCTGAGCGCCGCCGGCCAAGCCGTCTCCGCGCTGGCACTCACCCGCTTCACCCGCACCGTCGCCCGCCTCGCCGGCACGCGATCCACGGCCCTGCAGCGCGCCGCGGTCGCGGGCGGGGCGGTCGCGGCGACCTCGCTGGCCACCTCCGCGGCCATCGCCGCCACGTTGACCGTGCGCGAGGTCGACGACGACACCGCGCTGCGCCTGTCCCGGACCGCGTTCGTCGCCGGGGGCCCGGTGCACGGTGTCGGCTTCGCCGCCCTCACCGGGGCTCTCGTCCTCGGCGGGTCCGCGCGCCTGCCGCGCTGGGTCGTGGCGACCGGGCTCGCGTCCGCCGTGTGCGGCGCCGCCTCGCCGCTGTACTTCCTCTGGTCCCCCGCCGGCTGGCTCATCCCCGCCGGCCGCTTCCCCGGCCTCGTCGTGGCCGGTGTCGCCGGGCCCCTCCTGTCCCTCCGAACCACACCACAGAGGTGATCACGATGACCGACGAGCTCGCCTTCCACGTCCGGTTGCGCAGTGAGCAGACCGCCGGGCACGTCTGCCTGGTCGAGAACACCGTGCCGCCGCGCTGGACCGGCACCCCACTGCACCACCACGCCTTCGACGAAGCCTGGTACGTCCTCGACGGCACCCTGACCCTGCAGCTCGGCGAGGACGTCGTGACCGCGGGCCCGGGCAGCGTCACGTTCGCCCCGCGGGACACCGTGCACGCGGTCGCCAACCACGGCGACACCGCCGCCCGCTACCTGCTGGTCTGCACTCCCGCCGGGTTCGAGCGCTACTTCGACCTGCGCCAGGCCGAGCTCGCGGGCGTCGAGCCACCACCCGAGGCCCACCGCGGCTTCCCCGACACGCATGTCGTCGGCCCCCCGATCGCGAGGACGGACGGAGAGCGTCTGTGAGGATCGTCGCCGACGACCGTCCCGCTCCGTCCGCCACGATGAGCCGTACCTACTGACCACACGAGGTCGCCCGATGAGGACCCTGCACGTCGGCCTGCGCGTCGCCGATCGCGACCGCTCGCTCGCGTTCTACACCGCCGTCGGCTACGAGATCGTCGGCGACGTCCCGGAGACCGGCCTCGGGCACCTGACCATGCTGAAGCTTCCCGGCGACGAGTTCGTCACCATCGAACTCGTCCACGACCCGGGCACCGCCATCGCCGGCGGGAGCGGCCTCAGCCACCTCGTCATCCAGGTCGACTCCATGGACGTCACGCTCGCCGAGCTCGCCGCCCGCGGGATCGATGCCGAAACGCCCACCTCGCCCGACGGCTCCGCGGACTTCCGGACCACCTGGATCGTCGACCCGGACGGCAATCGGATCGAGCTGGTCCAGTGGCCCGCGGGTCACGCCGACGGTCTCACCGCCGCCGACTGGGCGAACTGAACCATCGCCTCGGGCGGGGCGGTCAGTCGCGCAGCTGCTCGAGCAGGCCCATGTCGTCGCGGCACGCCCAATGTTCGACGATCATCCCGTCGGCGACACGCCAGATGTGGATGAACGTCCACGCCGCCGGACGACCGGACACGGTCTCCCCGGCGAGCAGCGGCATCGTGGATCCCCGGTGGGTCCCGTACACGGTGAGGTGCTGCGCGACGAGGTCGCCGTCACCGATGAGGTGGTGCTGCTCGGCCGTGAGAGGCCCGAGGTCCTCGTCGATGATGCGCAGGACGCGCCTCAGACCCTCGCGACCCTGAGGGCCGGCGGCGTGATTGACCATGTCCGCCGCGACCAGGTCGTCGAGCACGGTCTCGTCACCCTCCACCTGCCGAGCGAACATCTCCTCGACGAGGTCCTTCGCACTGCGCTCGCTCATGAGGCCGACCTCCGTCGTCGCACTGGATGAGGACCGGTCCGTGGGGAGCCCCACCCACGAACCGGTCAGGAATCGAGAAGCGCCGGTCCACGAGCCGCTCCTACGGTCATCGTCAGCCCACACGACGGGCGACGACCTCGGACGATCCCTCTCCCGACGAAAGGATGCGAGCCATGAAGACCATGACATGCGAGACGCTGGGTGGAGCCTGCGACACCCCGCTGACCGGAGCCACGGCCGATGACGTCATCAAGGCGCAGGACCGCCACCTGAAGGACGCGGTCTCACGAGGAGACGACACCCACCAGGTCGCCCGGAAGGAGATGCAGGACCGGTGGAAGCACCCCATCGCAGGGATGAGCTGGTACAGGAAGGTCAAGAAGGACTTCGCTGCCCTTCCTGAGGGACTGACCGCAGGCTTCCCGGAACGGACCGACCGCCGGTCAGTCGCCGGCGATCTCGAGGACGTACCCGCGGCCCGGCTCGGTGATCAGGTACCGGGGCCGGGTGGGGTCGGGTTCGAGTTTGCGCCGGAGGTGCGCGATGTACACGCGCAGGTAGTGACCTTGGGAGCCGTACGAAGGACCCCAGACCTCCGCCAGGAGCTCCTGCTGGGTGACGACGGTTCCGGGCCACCGGGCGAGCATCTCGAGGACGCCCCATTCGGTGGGACTCAGGTGGACCGGGCGCCGTCCCGGCAGGACTCGTTTCGCGGCGAGGTCGACGGTGAAGTGCTCGGTGACGACGGTCGGCCGGTCGTCGACCGCACTCGCCGCCCGCCGCACCGCGGCCCGTAGTCGGGCGAGCAGTTCGGGGACACCGAAGGGCTTGGTGACGTAGTCGTCGGCGCCGGCGTCGAGGGCGGCGACCTTCTCGGCGGAGCCTGAGCGTGCGGACAGCACGAGGACGGGGACGCGGCTCCATCCACGCAGGCCGGCGAGCACGTCGAGACCGTTCATGTCGGGCAGGCCGAGGTCCAGGACGACGACCTCGGGGAGCGGCGGGGTCGCGACGGCTCGGAGGGCGGTGGTGCCGTCCGGAGCGAGGATGACGGTGTGACCGTGGGCGGTCAGGTTGATGCGCAACGTCTGCCGCAGGCGCGGATCGTCGTCGACCACGAGCACGCGGCTCACGTGGCGGCTCCCTCACGGACGCCACCGGGTGCGGGCACGACGGCGGTCGGCAAGGACAGCACCATGGTCAGCCCGCCGCCGGGGGTGTCCTCGGGGACGAGCGTCCCGCCCATCGCCTCGGTGAATCCGCGGGCGACGTGCAGTCCGAGCCCGACGCCGGTGCTGGTGTCACGGTCTCCGAAACGCTGGAACGGGGTGAACAGCTTCTCCCGGGTCCTCGGCGGCACCCCGGGGCCGTCGTCGACGATGCGCAGCTCCACCCGCTCGGCGTGCGCGCTGGCCCGGACTGCGACACCTGCGGTTCCGGCGTGCCGTACGGCGTTGTCGAGCAGGTTGGCCACCACGCGCTCGGCGAGACCGGTGTCGGCGAGGACGTCGGGCAGGTTCTCGGGCACATCGAGGCTCAGGGTTCGGGCGGTGGCGGGGTCGAGCCCGGCGAGGGCGAGCGCCACCACCTCGGCGACGCCGACCGGTCCCATCAGCGGGGTCACCGCACCGGTCGCCAGTCGCGAGGAGTCGAGCAGGTTGTCGACGAGACCGCCGAGACGGTCGGCGGACTCCTCGACGACGGCGAGCAGCTCGTGGCGGTCGGCGCTCGGCACCCGCACCGTGGGGTCGCGCAGGGTCCCGGCCGCGGCCTTGATGGCGGTCAGCGGCGTGCGCAGGTCGTGGCCGACCGCCGAGAGCAGTGCGGTGCGCAGCCCGGCGGCCTCGGCGCGGCGTTGTGCCTCCGCGGCCTCGACGGCCATCTTCCGGTTGCGCAGGGCGAGGAGTGCCTGCCCGCTGACCGAGCCGAACAGCCGGCGTTCGTCGGCCGAGAGTGTCCTGCCGGACCCGACGAGGTGGACACCGTCGTCGACCTCGATGTCGGCGTCGGCGTCGCGGGGCCGCTCGACGATCGGGTCACCGGCCGCGGCCGAGGCCGCGCCATTGCGCGCCCGGCACGCTCGAGCAACGCCACCGAGCTGAACCCGAACGCCTCACGGACCCGTTCGAGGAGCTTGGGCAGCGGATCGGAGCGGGTGAGGATGACCCGCGCGAACGAGGCGAGCAGCGTCGCCTCGGCACGCGCCTGGGCGGCCTGGGCGGCGCGCCGGTCGGCGCGGGCGACGACGAGGGCGACCAGCACGGCCACCATCACCATCGCGACCACGGCGACGACGTTCTCCGGCGAGGCGATGGCGAAGGTGTAGAGCGGCGGGGTGAGCAGGTAGTTGAGCAGCCCTCCGCCGATCACGGCGGCGAGCAGCGCCGGCCCGAGGCCGCCGACGAGAGCCGCCACCACGGTGGCCAGCAGGAACAGCGCGACGTCGGTGGGTAGGCCCACGAGGTCGCCGGCCGACGACACCGAGGGCACCGGCCAGTGCCGGCGCCAGGACCGCGAGCGGCCAGCCGAGGACACGGCGACTGCGCGGGAGGTGCCACCCGCCGGCGCTCGAAGCACCGCCGCGGACCGCGTCACCCGCGTAGTCGTGGGTGACGAGGTGGACGTCGATGTCGTCCCGCCGCGGCTGTCGCGCGGGCGCCGATGCCCGGGTCGAGCAGTCGGGCCCATCGCGAGCGCCGCGAGGTCCCGAGGACGAGCTGGGTCGCGTTGGCGTCGCGGGCGAACTCGAGCAGCGTCGAGGGGACGTCGTCGCCGACCAGTGAGTGGAACGAGGCGCCGATGCTGTCGGCGAGCCGGCGCAGCTCCGCCCCGGAGTCGGTGCCCGACCTCCGGGCGCTCCGGTGTCGAGCCCGTCGCCGCGCAGTACGTGGACGCAGAGCAGGTCGGCGGTGTTGGCGCGTTGGGCGATGCGTGCGGCGCGGCGCAGCACGGTGGCGCTCTCCGGGCCGCCGGTCACGGCGACGACGACCCTCTCGCGTGCTTCCCACACCTGGTCGATGTGGGCCTCGCTGCGATAGCGCTGCAACGCGACGTCGACCTGGTCGGCCACCCAGAGCAGCGCGAGCTCGCGCAGCGCGATCAGGTTGCCGGTCCGGAAGTAGTTCGACAGCGATGCGTCGATCTTCTCCGGCCGGTAGATGTTGCCGTGGGCCATGCGTCGCCGCAGAGCCTCGGGCGTGATGTCCACCAGCTCGAGCTGGTCGGCCGCGCGGACCACGGCATCCGGGATGGTCTCGCGCTGGTGGGCACCGGTGATGCGCTCGACGACGTCGCCGAGGGATTCGAGGTGCTGCACGTTGACCGTGGAGATGACGTCGATCCCGGCGGCGAGGAGGTCCTCCACGTCCTCCCACCGCTTGGCGTGGCGACTGCCGGGGACGTTGCTGTGGGCGAGCTCGTCGACGAGCACGACCTCGGGGCGCGCCCGAGGACCGCGTCGACGTCGAGCTCGGTGCAGCTCGGCGCCCCGATGCACCACGTGGCGGCGCGGCACCACCTCGAGCCCCTCGAGCAGGGCGGCCGTCTTCTCGCGACCATGGGTCTCGACCAGGCCCACGACGACGTCGGTGCCCCGCTCGGCCCGTCGGTGGGCTTCGCAGAGCAGGGCGTAGGTCTTGCCGACGCCGGGCGCGGCGCCGAGGTGGATGCGTAGTTCGCCGCGGCGCGGCTCCTGCCGCTGGTCCATGTCGTCCATCCTGCTCCGCTCAGCGGATCGTCGGCACCGCGGCACGTAGTGCGGCATCGAGCTCCGGCACGTTCACGCCGGGCTCGCCGAACACGCCCCACCCTCGCCCGTCGACGGCTCCGGCGACGAGCTCCCGCACCCGCTCGAGGGGCAGGCCGGTCACCCGGGCGACCCGCGGGGCCTGGAGCTCCGCATACGCCAGGCTGATGTGCGGGTCGAGTCCCGAGCCGGACGCGGTGACCGCGTCGGCGGGCACCGACGGCGGCGCGACCCCCTCGCGTGCGGCGATCGCGGCGCGCCGGGCCGCGACGGTGTCGACGAGGTCCGAGGAGTCGGCGGCCCTGTTGGAGCCTCCGGACATGGACGGGTCGGCCGGACCGAGGCCGTCGTCGGCCGTGGCCGATGCGCTGGGCCGGGTGTGGAACCAGGGGTCGGCGGCCGGATCGGCCGGGACCGGGTCGATGCCGATCAGGGACGATCCGCCGGCCACGGCACCGGGCGTGCGCAGGAGCGACCCTTCGGCCGCGTCGTGGAGGCCAGGGAGGCGGGACACGGCCCAGATGCCGAGCGGGTAGATCGCGCCGAGCAGCACCGTCATCACGATCAGGAGGCGGAGCGCGGCCCCGACCTGGCGCCCGAGCATCGAGGGACGCAGCGCGGGCGTGGTGGTCCGGTGAGCCGGCTCGTGCTCGGCGGACGTGGGCAGGGTGGTGGTCATGGTCAGCCGATCCCCGGGATGAGCCGGACGACGAGATCGATGGCGACGATGCCCAGGAAGGGCACGACGACGCCCCCGAGGCCGTAGATCAGCAGGTTGCGCCGGAGCAGTGAGTCCGCGGAGCTCGGGCGGAACCGGACCCCGCGCAGGGCGAGCGGGATCAGCGCGACGATCACGAGTGCGTTGAAGACCACCGCGGACAGGATCGCCGACTGCGGAGTGGCCAGCGCCATGACGTTGAGCGCGCCGAGCTGCGGGTAGATGGCCAGGAACATCGCGGGGAGGATCGCGAAGTACTTGGCCAGGTCGTTGGCGACCGAGAACGTGGTGAGCGCCCCGCGGGTGACGAGCATCTGCTTGCCGACCTCGACCACCCCGATGAGCTTGGTGGGGTCCGAGTCGAGGTCGACCATGTTGCCGGCCTCCTTCGCCGCGGCCGTCCCCGAGTTCATCGCGACCCCGACGTCCGCCTGCGCCAGCGCCGGGGCGTCGTTGGTGCCGTCGCCGGTCATGGCGACGAGGCGCCCGCCGGCCTGTTCACGGCGTATCAGCGCGAGCTTGTCCTCCGGTGTGGCCTCGGCGAGGAAGTCGTCGACCCCGGCGGCGGCGGCGATGGCGCGGGCGGTCAGCGGGTTGTCACCGGTGATCATGACGGTGCGGATGCCCATGGTGCGCAGCTCGGCGAAGCGCTCGGCGATGCCGGGCTTGACCACGTCGGTGAGCTCGATGATGCCCTTGACGCCGTCGCGTTCGGCGACGGCCAGCGGGGTGCCGCCGCCCTGCGCGATGTGCTCGGCGATCTCGCGGAGCTCGTCGTCGGAGCGGGACCCGCCGGCCCAGCCGAGCACGGCCGAGACGGCGCCCTTGCGGACCTCGCGACCCCTCAGGTCGATCCCGGACATCCGGGTCCGGGCCGAGAACGGTACGAACTCGGCCACCGCCTCCTCGGCGGAGGCGTCGGGGGCGAGTCCGAACTCGGAGTGGCAGAGCTCGACGACCGAGCGCCCTTCGGGGGTGGTGTCGGCGAGGCTCGACATCCGGGCCGCCCCGGCGAGGTCGTCCGGGTCGACCCCGCGCAGTGGATGCAGGCGGATCGCGCGCCGGTTGCCGTAGGTGATGGTCCCGGTCTTGTCCAGCAGCAACGTGGTCACGTCGCCGGCGGCCTCCACCGCGCGTCCCGAGGTGGCCAGGACGTTGCGCTGGACGAGCCGGTCCATGCCGGCGATGCCGATGGCCGAGAGCAGCGCACCGATCGTGGTCGGGATCAGGCACACCAGCAGGGCGACGAGCACCACCAGCGACTGCTGGGCACCGGAGTAGCCGGCCATCGGCTGCAGCGCGACGACGGCGAGCAGGAGGACGATGGTCAACGCCGACAGCAGGATCGTCAGGGCGATCTCGTTCGGTGTCTTCTGCCGGTGCGCGCCCTCGACCAGGGCGATCATGCGGTCGACGAACGACTCGCCCGGCCTGGTCGTGATCCGTACGACCACCTGGTCGGAGAGGACCGAGGTGCCGCCGGTGACCGAGGAGAAGTCGCCGCCGGACTCGCGCACCACCGGCGCCGACTCGCCGGTGATGGCCGACTCGTCGACGGTGGCGATGCCCTCGATGACCTCGCCGTCGCCAGGGATGACCTCGCCCGCCGCGACCACGACGCGGTCGCCGATCCGCAGCCGGGTGGCCGGGACCTCCTCCTCGCGGACGTCGTCGTCCACGAGCCGCGCGGGCGACCGTGTCGGTGCGGGTGCGGCGGAGGGCGGCGGCCTGGGCGCGGCCCCGGCCCTCGGCGACGGCCTCGGCGAGGTTCGCGAACACCACGGTGAACCACAGCCACACCGCGACCAGCCAGGCGAACACGCTCGGGTCGACGATCGCCGAGACGGTCACGACGATCGAGCCGATCCACACGACGAACATGACCGGGTTGCGGAGCTGGACCCGAGGGTCGAGCTTGCGCAGCGCCGTCGGGCAGCGACTCCCAGAGCTGGGACGGCCGGAAGGCACCGGCACCGACCGCACGGCCGGCGCGTTCGGCGTGCACCTGGCCTCGGCGGGCGTTCGCCCGGTCACGTGCTCGGCGTCGGACGCTCGCGGGCCGTGGTCGACAGGTGCGGGGCAGGGTCATGAGAGTCCCTCCGCGATCGGGCTCAACGCGAGCGCGGGGAAGAAGGTGATCGCGGCGACCAGCACGACCGTGCTGGTGACGAGCACGGTGAACAGGGGTCTGCCGGTGGCCAGCGTCCCGGGTCCGGGCTCGGTGCGAGGCTGCTGGCGCGAGCGATCCGGCCAGGGCGAGCACGGCGACGACGGGCAGGAACCGGCCGAGGAGCATGGCCACGCCCAGAGCGGTCTGGAAAAAGCCGTCGGTCACGGTGAGCCCGCCGAACGCACTGCCGTTGTTGTTCGCCGTCGACGCGAAGGCGTAGAGCACCTCCGACAGGCCGTGCGCTCCGTCGTTGCCCAGCGCGTCGGCGGTGGAGGGCAGCACCACGGCGAGCCCGGTGCCCAGCAGCACCAGCGCCGGCATGCTCAGCACGACCACGACCGCGCAGGTCACCTCGCGCCGGCCGAGCTTCTTGCCCAGATACTCCGGTGTCCGTCCGACCATCAGGCCGGCCAGGAACACCGCGATCACGGCGATCACGAGGATCGAATAGAGCCCGGTGCCGACCCCGCCCGGCGTCATCTCGCCGAACAGG
Organism: uncultured Actinomycetota bacterium; assembly: GCA_963785135.1. GTDB lineage: Bacteria > Actinomycetota > Actinomycetes > Mycobacteriales > Pseudonocardiaceae > Actinomycetospora. The sequence goes on along the minus strand of CAWATV010000012.1, from coordinate 200,601 downwards.
AGGTTCAGCAGGGTGCCGCCGCCACCGAAGGCGGAGAAGCTGTCGTGCAGCGAGTTCACCGCACCCGTGGACGTGCCCGTCGTCGAGTTCGCGAACAGCGCGGAGGACGGGATGCCGAAGCGGACCTCCTTGCCCTCGAGGTTCGCCCCGGCGACGACCGCCGCCGGGCCGCCGGGGTTCGCCTCCGCCGTCCAGATGACCGCGAGCACGAGGCCCCACAGGAAGGTCATCACGCCGAGCAGCGCGACACCGTCGCGCACCGAACCGACCATGCGCCCGAAGGTCCGGGTCAGTGAGACCGGGATGACCAGCATCAGGAAGATCTCGACGATGTCGGAGGTGCCGTTCGGGTTCTCGAACGGATGCGCCGAGTTGGCGTTGAGGATGCCGCCGCCGTTCGTCCCGAGCTCCTTGATCGCCTCCTGCGACGCCACCGGCGCGAGGGCGATCGTCGAGGACCGCCCGTCCGGCCCGATGACGTCAACGCCGGCACGCAGGCTCATCATCACGCCCAGCGCCACCAGCACGACAGCGCCGACCGCGGCGATCGGCAGCAGGATCCGGACACAGCCGCGGGTGATGTCCACCCACGCGTTCCCGAGACGGTCCGAGCGCGCCCGAGCGAAGCCGCGGACCACCGCGACGGCGACGGCCAGCCCCACCGCGGCCGAGAGGAAGTTCTGGACGGTCAGCCCGGCCATCTGCACGACGTAGCCCATGGTCGTCTCGGGCACGTAGGACTGCCAGTTCGTGTTGGTCACGAACGACACCGCCGTGTTGAACGCGACCGACGGCGGCACCGCGCCCCGACCCAGGTCCGCGCCCAGCACCGCCTGCAGCCGCTGGAGCAGGTAGAGCAGCACGACACCGACGAACGAGAACGCCAGCACCGCCACGGCGTAGGTGGTCCAGCGCTGCTCGGAGTCGGGATCGACGCGGACGAGCCGGTAAATCCCCCGCTCGAACCGGGTGTGGTGCTCCGAGGTGAAGACGCGTGCCATCCAGTCCCCCAGCGGCCGCCACACGGCCGCGAGGGCCAGGAGGAGCGCGACGAGCTGCCCCAGGCCCGCCACCGTCGGGCTCATCAGAACCGCTCCGGACGCACGAGAGCCACCACGAGATAGATCAACAGGCCCAGCGCGAGCAGGCCCCCGACCACGTTCGCCACGATCACAACCGGTCCAACCCGCGCACCGCGAGCAGCAGGATCGCGAACACCACGATCACCACGCCCGCGAACACCAGGTCCTCCACGTCCACCACTCCCCGCGTGTGCCGACCTCCGGACGGTGCGGAGGTCGGCGCCGATCGTGGTCTCGCGGAGGCGGTACGGACGCCGGCGTCTACGCCTTCTTGACGCGACGGCGCCGATTTCTACGACTCGTTGACGGCACCGGTGACCGCGCGCAGGAGCGGCTCGCGCGGCACGCCGCGGTCACCGGGCCTGGAGCTCGACGGCCACGGTCCCCGGGCCCTCCGGGTCGGTGATCGTGTACTGGATGAACTCCGTCCCGGAGGGGATCTCGACGACGCCACGCTCGGCGTTCTTGAGTGTCCAGTCGATGGGCGCGCCGGTGCCGGGTGCGGTGGCGTCACTGCCCGGGGCGCTCTTCTGGAACCACGCCTGGACCCGGACGCCGCCGTCGGCCGACACGTTGAGCCATGCGCGGGCGACGATGGCCGAGGCGGACCCGATGGGGCAGACGATGCGCCCGGAGCGGGAGCCGGTGAATTGCTCGAACGGGCGGTCGATCATGGTGGGGATCGCCTTTCTGGTGGGGACGAGGTCGTGGCCGGCGAGAATCCGGGCGACGTCGCGGCGGAACGTGGGAGCGTCGAGGCCCTCGGGATCGATCTTGCGGCCGACCGGCCGGGCCCACTCGCGGTGGAAGATGGCCCGGTCGGCGCCGAGGCCGTAGTGGCGCAGCAGGGCCGCCACACCCTGGACGTAGGCGGTGCGCTGGGCGGCGGTCCAGTCGTTCCCGACGCCCCGCGACACCCCTTCGATACCGACGAGCCAGGTGTTGCCGTTGTTGGTCCCGACGGCCGGGTGGGTGCCGGTGCCCGCGTGCCAGCACTCGCCGGCGGCGATGGCGCGGAACGACCCGTCTCGCTCGAGGGTCAGGTGCGCCAGGGGGCCCGCGAGCCCGGCGCGACCGTTCTGGACGACCTGCCAGTCGTTGGGGCCGCCGCCCGCGGTGTGGTGGCACAGGACGCCGCGGACCCCCGACATGGGGCCGTGACCGCGACCCTGCCACCCGGGCTGTTCGATCACCCTCAGCCCGGCGGCGCGCAACGCGTCGGCGAGGTCGGTCAGCTGCGCCATCACGTCCCCTCCGTCGTGATCTCGTCGGGCTCGTCGGGCTCGTCGCACGATGGCGGGGTCGTCCCACGAGCCCGGATCGGCGCGGTTCTCGCACGGCGACCAGTCGGGCGGAGGGTCGGGGTCGTCCACGGGTCTCCGATCAGAGAAGGAGTGCTTGCTGGCGGCGGCGTCTGTCCGATGCCACGTCCCGACCGGATCGGGCGAGGAGCTCCGCGACGGAGAAGGTGGTGGTGTTCCGGTCGCCCGGCCCGTCGGGTGAGCCGGGCATCGGGGCGCGGTCGGAGAACTGCCACACGTCGTGTCGCCACCCCGGCGGCAGGCCCTTACCGGCGTGCCCGGAGTAGCGCGGCGCCTTGATCACCCGGTCGCCGATCGCGTCGTACATGGTCGACGTCGCGAGCGCCTTCGGGAGGTACACCCAGCAGCGACCGCCCATCCGGCCCTCGAATCGAGCGAGCCAGCGACGCGTGAAGTCGGCCGGGTCGCTGATGCCGAAGTTCTTCGTCTCGATGTCGAGCATGACCATCTCGAGCGGGCCGAGCGCTCCGAGCAGCGTGGCGAGATCGTCGGCCTGCTTCTCGGGGCTCTCCTTGCCGTAGGGGTACTGGTAGATCAAGAAGGGGAAGCCGGTGAAGCGGCTCCGATGATCGGCGAACGCCTTGTCGCGGACCATCGTGCCGCTGGAGGCCGACATCGCCCGGAACTCCAGCATGGGCAGCCCCGCGCGCTCGTAGGCGCCGCGGTCGGTGACCCGGTGCCATTCGTTGCCGTCGCAGAACTCCATGGACACCGCCCCCCTCGTGTGCGCTCCGTGAGCGTAGGGAGGGATCTACACCGTGCGGAAGCAGCAGAACGGGTGGTGGACGAACACAGCGTATCCGGCACTTAGTCTGTTCGTGTGTCGGCCACCACCCCGCGGAGGTCGACGCGGGCCAGCCGGTCGGGATCCGCCAGCACGTCGATCTCGACGATCCGTGCGTCGTGGACGGTCACCGCGAGCAGGGAGAGCGCCCGACCGTGCGCCACGACGAGCGAGCCGGGTGCGCCGTTGACGACGACCGGCCGGGCGTGGCGTGCCAGCGCACCGAAGCGCGCCGACCTGGTCGGCCACCGCCGGTGCACCGCGGACGAGTCTCGACGGACCCCACGGCCCGTCGCCCGTGTCCGCGCGGAGCACGACGTCGGGGTCGAGCAGGGAGAGCAGCCGGGAGAGGTCGCCCTCGCGCGCGGCCGCGAGGAAGGCGTCGACGATCTCGCGCTGCCGTGATGCGTGGACGGGCGGGACGGGCGGGTGGCCGCGCACCCGGTGTCGGGCGCGACTGGCGAGCTGCTTGGCGGCCGCCGGTGACCGGTCGATCATCGGGGCGATCTGCGCGAACGGGACGCCGAACAGGTCGTGGAGGACGAACGCCAGCCGCTCGGTCGGTGAGAGCGTGTCCAGGACCACGAGGAGCGCGAGCCCGACCGAGTCGGCGAGCACCGCCTGGTGCTCGGGGTCGTCGGTGGTCGGCGCGCTGACGATCGGGTCGGGCAGGTGCACCTCCCACGGCTCCTCGCGGCGGGCCGTCCGGGCGCGCAACATGTCCAGACAGACGCGGGACACGACGGTGGTGAGCCAGCCACCCGGATTCTGCACGTCGGTGGTGTCGTGGCGGGCGAAGCGCAACCACGTCTCCTGCACCGCGTCGTCGGCATCGGCCACGGAACCGAGCATCCGGTAGGCCACCGCGCCCAGGTGCGCGCGATGGGTCTCGAAGCAGACCGTCCGGTGTGTGGTGTCCGGGTCGTCGGTACCCATCGCGGCCTCTCGTGTGACGTTTCGTCCTCGCCGAGCGTCAGAGCACTGACGATCCACCGGGGATCGAGGTAACACGATCGGAGGTCGCGACGGTGGATTCCACGCCACGAGCCCGGACCCTGGCGATGCAGGGCCTGGCCAACCGCATCGTGCAGATCCTGCTCCGGACACCGGTGCTCTGTCGGGTGGCCGGCCGCCGGCTGATCACGGTGGAGGTGGTGGGCCGCAAGTCCGGCCGACGGTTCGAGGTGCCGGTGGCCTACACCCGGGCGGGCGAGGTCCTGCTGATCGGCACGCCCTTCGCGTGGGGCCGCAACCTGCGCACCGGTGAACCGGTGACGATCCTGCTCAAAGGCCGCCGACGCACGGCCGACGTCGAGGTGCTGACCGACGAGTCCGACGTCGTGACCGCGTACGCCGAGATGGCGCGCGACAACCACCAGTTCGCGCAGTTCAACAGGATCGGTCTCGACGAGCACGGCGAACCGGTCCCCGAGGACCTCCGACTCGCCTGGGCCGCCGGCGCCCGCGCCATGCGGCTCACGCCGCGGTGACCGGGTCGCGCGGCGCAGGTTCCTGCCACCCCGGAATCACCGCCCGTGCGCGGTCCTGCACATTCTGCAGTTCATGCTGGCGGTCTATCGCCCACATCAGCTTCTCGACGACAATTCGGGTCGAATCGATCCGTGATACGCCCGCTCCGACCGGGAGGCCGCCGTGTCGTCTCCCGGCGTCGGCACGCGATGCAGGGGGTGGCAGGTCGGCGGGCCCGGTCGCCGGCGTCGAGGAGCGGCCACACCATGCGTCCGGGCCTGAGGGATCGAGGGCTGCTGGCTCTCGTCCTGGGGCGGTCGCCCGCGGGGCGCAGGCCGTCCGGTGACGACGGATTCGATGCGTTCCTGTCCTACAGCAGGCAGGAGGACGTCGCGCTGGCGTCGCTGCTGCAGCGCAGCCTCACCGACGTACGCCAAGCCGTGGTACCGCCAGCGGGCGCTGCGCATCTTCCGGGACGACGCCAGCCTGAGCGTCACCCCCGGTCTGCGGCGCTCGTTGTTCGCCGCGATCGACTCCGCGTCCTTCTTCATCCTGCTGGCGGGCCGTGCCTCGGCGGGCTCCGAGTGGGTGGCGGCCGAGGTCCGGCACTGGTGTGCGAGCAGACCGGCCGAGCGCATCATGCTGGTCCTGACCGATCCGGCCGAGCTCGGTCCGCGGTTGACCTGGGACGAGGCCACCCACGACTTCGACTGGACCACCACGACGGCCGTCGGACCCGCGCTCTCGGGTGTGTTCAGCGAGCTGCCCCGGTTCGTCGACCTCGGATGGGTGCGCGCCCGTGACGACGTCTCGTCGGAGGAGCCGCTGTTCGCCTCGGCCACCGCGGACCTCGCGGCCCCCTTGCGCGGAATCCCGAAGGACGAACTCGTCGGCGAGGACGTCCGCCAGCATCGGCTCGCTCGGCGATGGGCCCGGAGCGCGGTCGCCGCGCTGCTCTGCCTGACCCTTCTCGCCGGGACCCTGGCGCTGGTGGCGAACGGGGAGCGCCTCGAGGCCGACACCCGCGCCGCGATCGCCGAGGCCGAGCAGTACGCCGCCCAGTCCCGGAGCCACCCGGACCCGTACGCCGGTCTGGCGCTGGGCATCGCGGCCGAATACCGGACGCCCACGCCTCTCCCGGATGCGCGAGCGGCCTACGTCGCGGCGGCCGCGCGCCTGAGCACCTGGACCACCCGTCTCGTCTCCGAAGCCACCGGGGCGTGGAACCAGGGCCCCGGGAGTTCGGTCTCGTGGAGCCCGGACACGGCCACGATCGACGTCGTGGATCCCCACGGCGCGACGCTGCGCTGGAACTACCCGCGGGAGGAGCCGGCTCCGGGCGCTGCCGGTCCCGTCCCGTCCACAGCCCAGACCCGCTGGCTGCCCGATCGCCGGCGACAACTGCTCGCCGGCGCCGCGGGGGTCGACCTCCGTGACCGGCAGGGACGGTCGATCCGTCGGTACGCCACGGGAAGCGTCTCCGACGCCGCGCTCTCTCCCGACGGGCGCACCCTGCTGACCGCCACCTCCGGTGGGGGCGCGCAGCTGTGGCGAGCGGACACCGCCTCCGGGATCCCCGAACCCGAGGGCGCGGCGCTGTCCACCAACGGCCGGGGGTACGCCCATGTGGACTTCGCGCCGACCGGTGGGCTCTTCGCCGTCATCGACGACGGCGTCTCCGGGCGGGGCCTCGAGATCCGCGACATGTCGTCGCCCGCCACCCTCGGACCGGCCGTCCCCGGACCGTTGTGGTCGCTCGGCTGGTCCCCCGACGGTCGCCATGTCGCCGTGGGTGCCGAGGACGGCTCGGTGCACGTCGTCACCCCCGCCACCGACTCGGAGGCGGTCCTCCGCGGGCTCACCGGCCGGGTCCGATCCCTGCGATGGTCCCCGGACGGGCGGTTGCTGGCCGGCGCGAGCGACGACGGCAGCATCCGGGTCTGGGACGTGGCTCGGGGGCTCCAGCACGGGGCACCGCTGTCGGTCGGTCCGGGCAGCAGTGCGCTCGATGTCGACTGGTCGCCGGACGGCCGCTCCCTCGTCGGCGTCTTCGGCCGTCAGGTGTCGTTGTCCCGGTACGCGGGCTCGGAGATCGACGACCTCCGCATCTGGGAGATCGCGCGGCCACGGACCGATCCCGAGGTGCCGACGACCCCGACCGGGCCGATCCGCGTCGCGCAGTGGTCTCCGGACGGCCGATACCTCGCGTGCGCGGACCCCGCGGGCATCCTGTCCGTCTGGAGCGCCGAGGGCGGCTCCCTGCAGCGCCTCTCCCGGACGGACCGCACGATCGCCGAACTGAGCCGGTTGGCGTGGTCCCCGGACGGGTCGACGATCGCCGTCGCCGCCGACGACGGCATCCGGCTCTGGCGCTGGGGTGGTGGCGATGGTGGCGATGGTGGCGATCCAGGTCGCGCGTTGTGGGACAGCGGAGGGACCCTGGGCCTCGCCTGGTCGCCGGACGGCCGACGGTTGGCCAGCAGCGACGACCGCGGGTCGGTGCTGCTCTGGGACGCGTCCTCGCCGGGTCGCGTGTCCACCGCGCTGGTCCGCGGACGAAGTCGCCAGGAGGGCCCGAGCGTCCAGGTCCGGGATCTCGTGTGGGCTCTCGACGGGCGCGAACTCTCCGGGATCGACAGCCGCGGTCAGTCGATCACCGTGAGCTCGACACCCGGCCCCCCCGCCGCCACGCCGAGGGCCGCGCCGGCCACACCGGAGGTCACGCAGTTCACCACCACCGCGTGGTCGCCCGACCGACGCCGGCGAGCGGTCGGAGACCAGATCGGCGGGATCGCGATCACTGCACTCGACGACGACCGCACGGTCCGGCGAATCCGTACCGGCGACGGCGTGGTCGGTGACCTCACCTGGTCGCCGGACGGGTCGCTGCTGGCCTCGATCGGCAGCAGCGGTCGGCTGCGCCTCTGGGACACCGCGACGGGTACGGAGATCGCGGCCGCCGATCCCGCGGGGACCGTCTCGGCCCCCCGACTGGCCTGGCGGCCCGACGGAGCCCAGATCCTCACCGTGGGGCAGGTCCAGGGACCCGAGCTGTGGCACTCGCTCGACGAGCGGGACGCGTGCCGTCTGGTCCTCGAGAAGCTGTCCGTATCGACCCTGACCCGGGCGGCCGCACCGGCCGGGCTGGAGCGCTGCGCGGACACCGGGTCGCTGCACCCCCTTCCGCCCGTCCCGGTCCTTCCCTACCCCGACGGCGGTGGCTGATCATGACCGTGCGCGCCTGGCTCCTCCTGGTCCGCGTCCTGAGTGCCGCGACGGTCGCGGTGGTCGTCAGCTCGTGCGGCGCCGCCGCGGCGCCACCCGAACCACCCGCCGCGCCACCGTTGGCCGCGACCGACTGGTCACGAACGATCACCGATCTGGACTGCTCGGCGCTGAACCGGGGCATCGAGGTCCTCGGCGTGCGGTTCTCCGACCTCCGGACCCGGGGCGTCCCCGACGCCTACGTCTGGGTCGACTGTTTCCACGACACGTCACCGTGGCCTCACCAGCTGGAGGTCTTCGACGGCGCGTCGGATCCGAACGATCCGCGCCGACTCGCGGTGCTGATCCCGGCGGACGCCGGTGAGCTGATCCGGTCCGTCGACGTCGCTCCCGGCTCGCTGGTCGTCGGCGCGGTCGCCTACGCCGACGACGACGCCCGGTGCTGCCCGAGCCTTCCCCGACGCCACGAGTTCACCTGGACCGGCGACGACGTCGTGGAGCGCTGACCCGGTGGCCCCGAACCGACCCGGGGTGCGGTCCGTCAGCCGGCCCCGACGGGGAGCAGCCCCTGCGCCGCGGCGGCGCGGCCGAACGCGTCGAGCACGGCGCGGGCGGTCGGCCGCTCGCCGGTGTGCGGGAGGTGGGCGACGACGATCGTGCGGGACAGCGGCCGCCCGAACGGGACGACGACGACGCCGCCGGGCGGGCAGAAGGTCCGGCCGAGGTCGCTGACGAGGGTGATGCCGAGACCCGCCGCGACCATGGCCAGTGCCGTCGCCGAGCTGTCGACGCGGTGCCGGACCTGCGGGTCGAAGCCGGCGCGCCGGCACGCGGTGCGCACGGCGCGGCCCCAGTACGTGTCCGACCCGGAGAGGATCCAGTCCTCGTGGGCGAGCGCGCCGAGGTCGAGGCCGGGCCCGTAGGAGGAGCCGGTCGGGGCGGCGAGGTGGATCCGGTCCTGACCGAGCGGGACGACGCTCAGTTCGCCCTTCCAGGGCTCGGGGGCATCGGGGTAGTCGAGCAGCAGTGCCATGTCGAGCCGGCCGTGGCGCACGTCCGCGACGACGTCCTCGGGGTCGGCCTCGGTGCTCTCCAGGGTGATCCCCGGATGCCGCGCGCGGAGGTCGCCGATCACCGCGGGCAGCAGCCCCGCCGCGGCGGCCGCGAACACCCCGACGGTGAGGTGCGCGGACAGGCTGTGCCGAGCGCCCTCCACCGCCGCACACGCCCGTTGCTCGGCGGCGAGCAGGATCTCGGCGTGCTCGACGAGCACGCGCCCGACCTCGGTGAGGCGGACGCCCCGCCCCACCCGCTCCAGGACCGGCGCACCGACCTCGACGCTCAGCGCCTCGAGCTGCTGGGACACGGCCGAGGGCGAGAAGTGCACGGCGGCCGCCGCCGCGTTGACGCCACCCTGACGAGCGACCTCGCGCAGCGTCCGCAGGCGTCGCAGTGACAGCTCCATGCACATCATCTAAACACCGGTGTGCGTGAATGTTCGCTGGACCTGAACGCTCGTCGTGGATCATCCTGGTGTCGACGAGAGGGGTCCGAATCGGATGAGCAGGTTCACCGGTGACCGTCATGTGCTGCCCGAGCCGGAGCTGCCGGCGGGTGTCGTCACCGCCCTCGGCGTCGACGAGCAGACCGAACCGTTCGCGCCGGTGCGACCCACCGCCGCCCCCGAGGAGGCCCCCCACGTGGTGGTCGTCGTCCTCGACGACCTGGGCTTCGGCAGCTCCAGCGCCTTCGGGGGGCCGTGCCGGATGCCGACGGCGGACCGACTGGCGGCCGACGGCCTGCGCTACACCCGGTTCCACGTCACCGCCCTGTGCTCACCGACCCGCCAGGCCCTGATGACCGGGCGCAACCACCACTCGGTCGGCATGGGGGGGACCACCGAGATGGCCACCTCCGCGCCCGGCTACACGGGCTTCCGGCCGCGCAGCGCGGCGACGATGGCGCGGACGCTGCAGGCGAACGGGTACTCGACGGCCGCGTTCGGCAAGTGGCACCAGACCCCGCCCTCGGAGATCAGCCCGGTGGGACCGTTCGACCGCTGGCCCACCGGCGAGGGCTTCGACCACTTCTACGGCTTCATGGGCGCCGAGATGAACCACTGGTCCCCCCTGCTCTACGAGGGCACCACCCCCGTCGAGCCCGCCCGCGGACCCGGCTACCACCTCACCGAGGACCTCGTCGACCACGCCCTGGACTGGGTGCGGACGCAGCGCACGATGACGCCCGACCGGCCGTTCTTCACCTACCTCGCCTTCGGGGCCTCGCACGCGCCCCTGCACGTCGCGCCGGAGTGGCCGGAGCGCTACCGCGGACGGTTCGACCACGGGTGGGACCGCCAGCGCGCGCTGACCCTCGCCCGGCAGAAGGAGATGGGGGTCGTCCCGGAGTCCGCCGAGCTGGCCCCGTGGGCGGAGGGCGTACCCCACTGGGACCAGCTCGGCGACGACCAGCGGGCACTGGGAGCGCGGTTCATGGAGACCTTCGCCGGGTTCACCGAGCACGCCGACACCCAGCTCGGGCGCTTCGTCGCGGCGCTGGAGGAGCTCGGCGAGCTCGACGACACGCTGTTCGTCTACCTGATCGGCGACAACGGCGCCTCGGGCGAGGGCGGCCTCGAGGGCACCCTCGTCGAGCACCGCCTCGGACACGGCATCGTCGACGACCCCGCGGAGATGATCGGCCACATCGACGAGATGGGCGGGCCCGCGAGCTATCCGATCGCCCCGGTCGGATGGGCACTGGCGATGAACACCCCCTTCCAGTGGACCAAGCAGGTGGCCTCCCACTTCGGCGGCACCCGCGACGGGCTGGTGGTGCACTGGCCGCGGGGCATCCCCGACCGGGGCGGGCTGCGGGACCAGTTCCACCACGTCATCGACGTGCTGCCGACCGTCCTCGACTGCGCCGGCATCCCCCGGCCGGTCTCGGTCGACGGGGTCGCCCAGAAGCCGATCGAGGGCGTCAGCATGCGCTACAGCTTCGACGCGCCCGACGCCCCGGACCGCCGCACGACCCAGTACTTCGAGATGTGCGGCAACCGCGGCATCTACCACGAGGGCTGGACCGCGGTGACCCGCCACGGCGTGCCCTGGGACATGGTCCCCACGGGCCGGCGATCGTTCCACGACGACGTCTGGGAGCTCTACGACATCCGCGCCGACTGGAGTCAGGCCCACGATCTCGCCGATCGGTATCCCGACACGCTCACCGCCCTGCGCGAGCTGTTCCTCGTCGAGGCGGCGACGTACCAGGTCCTCCCGCTGGACGACCGCGTCACCGAGCGGGAGAACCCGAGCCTGGCGGGCCGGCTCGACCTGCTCGGCGGGCGCCGCTCGGTCACCTACCACGGGCGGACGCGGCGGCTGATCGAGGAGACCACCCCCAACGTCAAGAACACCTCCCACAGCGTGGTCGCCCACGTCGACACCGACGCCGCCGACACCGAGGGCGTGATCGCCGCCCAGGGCGGACGCTTCGGGGGCTGGGCGCTGTACTGCCTCGGCGGCCGCGCCTGCTACGTCTACAACTACTTCGGCCTGCGGGTGTACACGCTGCGCGCCGAGCAGCCGATGACCGCCGGACGCCACCAGGTCCGCGTGGACTTCTGCTACGACGGCGGCGGCGTGGGGCGCGGCGGCACGGCCGTCCTGTCCGTGGACGGGGTGAAGGTCGCGCACGGCGCCGTCGAGGCCACCGTCGCGTACTACTTCTCCTTCGACGAGACCCTCGACGTCGGGGTCGACCTCGGCACCCCGGTGAGCGAGGACTATCCGGCGGTCGGCAACGAGTTCACCGGGACCGTCCACACGGTGCGCATCGACCTCCGGGACGAGGACCAGCCGCCCGAGGACGGGGGGCGCTACCGGCGCGTCATGATCGCGCAGTGAGGAGACCTCCGGAGTTCGCGCAGCGGAACCCGAGGTTCCCCGCGCTGGACTCCGGGGTGTTCGAGGACCGTGCCGCCACCCGGTAGCGGTAGCAGTACGAGTCGTGGCACAGGTACGAACCGCCGCGCATGACCCGGCTCCCGCCCGCCGCCGGGCCGACGGGATCGACGGGGGCCGACCGACGGTAGGTGTCCGGGGAGAACCGGTCGGAGCACCACTCCCAGACGTTGCCGACCATCTGCCAGAGCCCGTAGCCGTTCGGACGGTAGGACTTGACCGGCGCGGTCGTCAGGAAGCCGTCCTCGCCCGTGTTGTGCGTGGGGAAACGGCCCTGCCAGATGTTCAGCGGCCATCGTCGGCCGCGGAGGAGCTCGTCGCCCCACGGGAAGCGGGCGCCGTCCAGCCCGCCCCGCGCGGCGTACTCCCACTCGGCCTCGGTGGGCAGGCGCTTGCCCGCCCACACGCAGTAGGCCTGCGCGTCGTTCCAGGACACGTGCACGACCGGGTGGTGGGCGCGGTCGCCCACCGACGAGCCCGGGCCCTCCGGGCGACGCCAGCACGCGTCGCGGACGCCGAGCCACCAGCCGGCTCCCTCGACGCTGGTCAGCACGTCCGCGCGGTCCCCGGTGAAGGCCAGGTGGAACACCGCCGACGACCCCCACCGCTCGGCGTCGGTCACGTACCCGGTGTCCTTGGCGAACGTGGCGAACGCCGCGTTCGTGACCGCGGCGGCGTCGAGGTGGAACGACGACAGCGTCACCTCGTGGACCGGGTGCTCGCCGTCGGCGGCGTAGCCCTCGCCGAAGTGGTCCCCCATGGCGAACCGGCCGTCGGGCACCGCGACCTGCCCCCGCGTGCTCCGGGCGCCGACCGGCACGCGACCCACCTCCCTCGACGGCGGTCCGGAGCGGCCGCCGTCGCCATGATGACGGGCCTGCGCGGGACACGCGGCGTGTTCCCGCAGCGCCGCTCTCCGCCGGACGGCGCTTGTCCGTCGTCCGCAGGCACGCGACGATGCCCATGATGACCACAGGGCGACCGACGCACGGAGCGCCCGATCCCGGCGACGCGCCCCGGCTCGGGGTCGTCTACGACGTCGACGGCATCCTCCGGATCGCCCCGCTGCGCCGGCAGCTGGGCCGGCTGCACGCCCTGATGACGCGAGGACCGCGGGACCGTCGCTCGCAGTTGGGGATGCCGCGCGTGCTGCGGATGATGGCGGACGGCGAGCCCGACGCCACCGTGTTCTACCTGACCGCCCTGCCGATGCGACTCGCCCGCCCGCTCCTGGTGGCGCTGCAGCACGACCACTACCCCTCGGGCACGGCGCTGATGGCCGGGCGGGCGCTGGTGTCGGGGTGGCTGTTCGGCGCGGGTCTGGCGCGCAAGGCCGCCACGCTCGACCGTCTCGCCGACGAGCACCCGCACACGAGGTGGGTGCTCGTCGGCGACGACGTCGGACACGACCCGCCGCTGTTCGCCGGGTTCGCCCGGGACCACCCGGGCCGGGTGGTGGCGATCGCCCTGCGCCGGCTCCTCGACGTGGACGGCGTGGACGACGCGGAGAACGACTGCCGCGCCCGGACGCGGGACCGACCCTCGTCACGGCGCCGAACGGCGAGGAGATGCTGCCGCGGCTGCGCGCGTCCCTGGGCCTGGGTCCGGCACGCGGCGAGCACACCGTCGAGGACTGGTTCCTCACGGCGGCCGAGCGCGGCAACCCGGCGACGCGGCTCCGGGCCTGGACCGAGGGCAACGCGGTGCGCCTGCGCGTGCACGGGCACGCCTACTACGGCACCCTCGCCGAGCGCCTGGCCGCGGCCGGCCGCGGCGACCTGGTGCTGGTCGCCGGGTGGCGCGGCGACGGTGACCAGCAGCTCTCCGATCGCGGACCGACGGTCACCGAGGCGCTCGCGGGCGCGGCGCGCCGCGGGGCACGGGTGTCCGGACTGCTGTGGCGCTCGCATCTGGAGATGCTCGGCTACCACGTCACCCAGAACCGGCGACTCGCCGCGGACCTCCGCGCGGCCGGCGGCGAGGTCCTGCTCGACCAGCGGATCCGGCCGCTCGGCAGCCACCACCAGAAGCTCGTCGTGATCCGTCACCACACCGACGCGGGCGACGACGTCGCCTTCGTCGGAGGCATCGATCTCGTCCTCGGGGCCCGCGACGACATCGTCCACCGGGGCGACCCGCAATCCGCCGCCGCCGGCGACGCGTACACCCGCAGCCCTCGTCACGACGCCCAGGTGGAGCTGCACGGACCGGTCGTGCGGGACCTCCAGGACGCCTTCCTCGAGCGGTGGGAGGACCCGACACCGCTGGTCCGCCTGCCCTGGCACGTGATCCCCGACCGCATCCACGGCCTGCTCAGGACCGGTTCACCGCTGCCGGCCCCGGCGCCGGACCCGCCACCGGCCGGAGGGTGCGCGGTGCAGGTCCTGCGGACCTACCCGCGCCGGCGACCACCGTTCCCGTTCGCTCCGCGGGGCGAGCGCAGCGTCGCCCGCGCGTTCATCAAGGCGCTGGGCCGAGCGCAGCGGCTGGTCTACATCGAGGACCAGTACCTGTGGTCGGCCGACGTCGCGCGCATCGTCGCGGCGGCCCTGCGCCGCTCCCCGACGCTGCACCTGATCGCGGTCGTCCCGCGGTCCGATCAGGACGATCGCCCGAGCCCGGCCGCGCTCGGGCAGGGCGAGGCGATCGCCATGGTGCACGAGGCCGGCGGCGAGCGCGTGCAGATCCTCGACGTCCAGAACGACGAGGACGAGTCGGTCTACGTCCACGCCAAGGTCTGCGTGGTCGACGACGTCTGGACCACCGTCGGCAGCAACAACTTCAACACGCGGTCCTGGACCCACGACTCCGAACTGGTCGTCGCGATCCTCGACGGGGAGCGCGACGGCCGCGCCCCCGCGGATCCTGCCGGCCTGGGCGACGGCGCCCGGAGCGTCGCCCGCCGCCTCCGTCTCGAGCTGATGGGTGAGCACCTCGGCTTCGCCGACGGTGCCGGCGAGGCCGACCTGCTCGACCCCGACCGCGCCGCGCAGACCGTGCGCGAGCGGGCCGGGGCGCTCGACGCGTGGCACGCCGGGGGCGGACGCGGTCCCCGACCACCCGGTCGCCTGCGCCGCCACGCTCCCGGGCACGAGCAGGTTCAGCCGACGCTGCGTCAGCGCTGGCTCACCGGGCCCGCGTACCGCCGGGTGCTGGATCCCGACGGCCGCCCCTTGGGGGCACGCCTACGCCGCGCCTACTAGGGGGTCCGCCATGGACGTCGGCAGCTGGGATCCGCCACCCGAGACCGCCGAGGACACGCTCGGGCGGTGGCCGGTCGACGCGTTCGCCGCGCTGCTGGACCAGCCGCCACCGCCGGGGGACGAGCTGCCCCCGCTGTGGCACTGGTTGTTCTTCCTCGACCACCCGCGCTCCGACGAGCTCGGGCGCGACGGCCACGTCGCCGGCGGGCATTTCCTCCCCCCGATCCCCCGCCGCCGGCGCATGTTCGCCGGGGGTCGCCTCGAGGTCCGGCGACCGCTGCGCCTCGGCACGACGGTGCGGCGGACCAGCCGCGTCACCGACGTCGCGGCGAAGACCGGCCGCAGCGGGGAGATGCTGTTCGTGACCGAGCGCCGGGAGCACTCCGACGACGAGGGCGTCGCCGTAGTCGAGGAGCAGGACATCGTCTACCGGCAGGCCCCCGCCGACGGGAAGGCACCCCCGATGCCGCCACCGACCCCCGGACCCGCCGATCTCCCCGACGACGGTCGTGTCGGGCTCGTCCCGGACTCCCGGCTGCTCTTCCGGTTCTCGGCGCTGACCTACAACGCCCACCGGATCCACCACGACGAGCCCTACGCCCGCGAGGTCGAGGGCTACCCCGGCCTCGTCGTCCACGGCCCCCTGCTGGCGCTGCTCCTGCTCGAGCCCGCCCGGCGGGCCGGACGCGCGGGCGAGGTGGCCGCCTTCTCGTTCCGGCTGCAGCGGCCGGTGTTCGCCGGCACTCCGGTCGTCGTCGACACCGACCCCGAGCTCGCCGCCGGGCCGGTGGGCGGCGACCCGGCCGTCACCGGCACGCTGACCTGGCGCTGAGGGAACCACGGCGCGGTCCTCCGCGGGGATCAGGTCACCCGGACCTGACCGTCCTGCACCGTCGCCTGCCGGGCCGGGAGACCCCGGGGCGCGGGACCGGCGGCGACGCTGCCGTCGGCGACCCGGAACTCGCTGCCGTGGCACGGGCACTTGATGAGGCCGTCGGCGACCTCGTTGACCGTGCAGCCCTGGTGCGGGCAGACCGTGCCGAACGCCGCGAACGTCCCGGCGCTCGGCTGCGTGACGACCACCTGCGCATCGGTGCGGATCACGCCGCCGCCGACCGGCACGCTCGACGCCGCGACCGTCGTGCCGCCCGCGGGTGCGGACGCCGGGGCGGGCTGCGTGGTCGGCGAGCCGTAGCGGGCGCAGCCGGCCAGGCAGAGCGCGAGCGCGCCGGCACAGCCGCCGACCACCACCGTGCGGCGGTCGGGGTGGAGCCCGTCGACGGGGACCGGCGAGGTCATGGCGCGCCTCCGGGGCGAGGTCGGGACGGTGGTCGAGGTCAGAACGTGAGGCCCTTGGTCGTGAAGAGCCAGACCGCGCTGGTCAGCCAGAGCACAGCCAGCCCGGTGAACACCGCACCACCGAGCACGGGCAGTGCCCAGCCGGGCAGGCCGCGGCGCGTCAGGGAGAGCATCTTGGCGACGAAGGCGCCGTAGAACAGGCAGCCGACCAGCGAGTGGACCAGCACCCGGGGCGAGTCGTACTCGAACCCGAAGGCGTAGAGGCAGTGCACGACGACCGGGACGGTGGCGATCACGGCCACGCGTCCCGACCACCGGTGCACCGGGCCCACCCACGCGGGCGCGCTGCGCCCGAACCGGCCCCACATGTCGAGCGCGGTGACCAGCTGCACCACCGCGAGGATCACGGCCAGCGTGGCGAGCCAGGCCTTGACGTACCCGGGCCCGGAGAAGCCCGCGACGCTGATCGCGACGCCGGTCGGCTCGTGGAGCCGGCCGTAGACCCCGAGCACGACGGCCACGGCGAGCCCGGCCAGCAGGGGAACGAGCAACGGAGCGGAGCGGCCGGCGGAGTGGCCGGCGAGGGTCGGTGGGGGGCCCGCGGTCACGGCGGGGGCCGGAGGCTGGTCGGTCATGGGTTCTCCCGCGGCAACGGTGGACCGGTCAGGGACCGAGCACGTCGGTGGAGCCGTCGACGGCAGCGGCGCCGGGCGGCAGGGCGGACGGGTCGATGGTGCGCGCCGGGCTCACGGCACCGGACGCGTCGTGGCTCAGGCCGACCTGGCGGCCGGAGGAGTCCTGGACGATCCAGCCGGTGGTACGCCCGCCGCCGCTGGCCCGGTACACGCCGGACGTCGTGTCCCGGCTGGTCTGCGCGGTGAACGACCACTCGGGATAGCCCGTGATCTGCACGGTCCCGGTGATCTGCGTGCCCTCGTGGCGTCCGGTCAGGTGGTTAGCGCCGCGTCCCCTGGCGTCGACGAGCCCGTCGCGGGCGCTGCCCTGCAACCAGGCCTCGATCCGGCGGTTGTCGCAGACGTAGACCTTGGCGCGGTCGCCGTCGATCGTGATCGACACCGGGATCGTCCCGGTCGCGGTCTGCGCCTCGCCGACGTAGCGCGCCCGGTCGGGGAACGGATCGGGGGCCGCGGTCGGGGCGGCCGCGGCCGTCGTCGTGGCCTCCCCGGACGACGCGGCCGGTGCCGTCGCGGCCGCCGACGTCGTGTCGGGCGGGGCAGCGGGATCGGAGGCCGCGATGTTGACCCCGAGCATCGCCGCGCCGAGCGCGAAGACCGCGAGCAGGGTCAGAAGGGGGCCGCGCGGCATGGTGGTCCTCCCGGTGGGTGATCGAGGATCACCCTGGCCCGGGGCCCGGCGCCCCACATGAGTAGCCGCCTACTCAAGTGCGGGCGTGCCGGCGGGGTACGGGCTGCGCAGGTCCCGACGACGACGTGCGGGACACCGTCTCCGTCGTCCTGATCACCGTCCGGTCGGGAAGTGATCGTGCGGAGACAGGTGGTGACGCACCACGGACCCCGTCGCCACGTCGACCTCCACGGTGATCTTCCGCCGCCGGCGCGTGGTCGCGCAGCCGGACTCGTGACCGTTCGACGCGTAACCGAAGGACGCGTTCCAGCCCTTCGCGGCCACCCACGCCGGCGCCCGGGATCGGCACGTACACGCCGGAGTGGGCTCCCGGCGCCGCTCGATCCTCGTACCCAGCGGATGCATCGCACTGGGCCCGGACGCCTTGACGTTCCGCGCGGCGGTGTCGCGCCGGCGGACCCGGACCATCAGCACGACGACCACGGCCGCCCCGAGCCAGAAGACCACGTTGACCGTGATGACGACGATCGCCCGGGTCGTGTCCACCGGTGCATCGTTCCCGGCGCGTCCGATCACCGGCAACCGACCCCGGGACACGCGTCGTCGTGTCGGCTCGGCCCGCCGACCGGGTGCCGCCACCCCGCGCCGTGGGCACTCCCCCACGTCGACCCGGAGCGCACCGCGTCGGTCGTCTGCGCGCGGCCTGACGCGTCGAGCACCGCAACCTCGTCGGGGACGACCGGGGGCTGGTCATGGCGGTGTGTGTGAGGAACGATCGACCCGGGCGTGCGCGCGCTGCCGGTCGCGACGGTGAGCGGCCGGCGGCGGCGGCAGGACCGGGGAGGCGGTGGACACAGTGCTGGCAGAGTTCCTGGCGCAGCGTGTGGTCGAGCTGATCGAACCGGCGACCTTCCCGCACCTGGACCCCACGCAGATCCTCGCCGCGATCGTGGCGATCCTGGGCGCCGCGGGGCTGGTGAGCGTGCGCGACTTCCCGCTGGGTGGGCTGGACCGGCTCGGGGTGCTGGTCGCGGAGCCGCTGCCGCAGGCGCAGTCGTCGGTGGGGGTGGAACTGGCGTGGGCGGAGACGCCCGACGCGCTGGTCCCGCGCCTGCGGCGGCGCGCCGAGCATCCCGCGGTGGACGCGCTGGTCGTGGTCAGCACGTCGTCGTGGCACCGGCACCTGCCGCGCGAGATCGCCGGGGTCCCGGTGCGGTCGGCGATCATCCACGTCGCGCAGGACACGACCGCCGCGCCGCCGGCCTGACGCCCCCACCGTGTCCTCCGACCGCTGGCGCGGTGCTGTCGTCCTGCCCGGCCGGACCCTCGTGCGGGGACGCGGGGTGCGGGACCGGCTGCCCGACGGCCGCGAACCCGACTTCGGCCTCTACCTCGGCGTCGACTACCGGCCCCGCTGGCCGCACGAGCGGCTCGAGTGGCCCGACTTCGGTCTCCCCCGCGACCCGCGGGCGGCGGCTGTGGCGATCGAGCAGCTGTACCGCCGTGCCCGCGACGGGGAACGCGTCGAGGCCGCGTGCAAGGCCGGCAAGGGGCGCACCGGCACCGTCATCGCCTGCCTGGCGATCCTCGACGGGCTCCGTCCCGACCACGCCGTGAGCTGGACCCGCCACCACTACCACCACCGCGCGGTCCAGACCCCGTGGCAGCGGCGTTGGGTCCTGCGCTTCGCCGACCTGATCGCCGCTCCCCGGCGGGCGGCGCCCCCGGGGTGACGCCCCACGCCGCCGAGCCCGGGTCAGTCCTCACGGACCAGGTGCAGGACCGCCGGCCCCCGGCCCGAGCGGTGCTCGATCCTGTCCGCGGAGTGGACCAACCGCGGCGCCCGGCCCTGCGACTCGGTCGGGGCCGCGCCGGTCGCTCGGCCGCGCCTGCGTCGTCGACGGCCTGCAGGGCCGCGATGAGATAGCGCAGCACCGAGTCCCGCGGGATGGCCCGGGAGAGCCACACCCGCCGGGAGTCGACGTCGGCGATCCAGGCCGTCCGACCGTCGAGCGGGATCCAGTACACGCTGACGCCGGCTTCCCTCAGCAACGGCAACGCGGCCAGCGGGTCCGGGCCGGCACCGGGTGTCGCGGTCATGGACAAGCATCCGCAATGATCAAGGATCTGGATCAGAAGTTCGTCCGTGTGTCTGCCCGGGGCCCGGCAAGAGGCCTAGCCGGTTGATCAGTCACGGAACCGACCCCTCAGCGCCAGCGGCGCATGCGGTCGATCGCGGCCATGTCCCGGCGGGTGAGCTCGAAGTCGGCGATGTCGATGTTCTCGCGCAACCGCTCCGGGTTCGCCGACTTGGGGAAGACGATGACGCCGCGCTGCAGGTGCCAGCGCAGCAGAACCTGCGCCGGCGTCCGGCCGTGCCGCTCGGCGACCCTGCGCGCCGTGGGGTGCTCGACCAACCGGCCTTCCCGCAGCGGTCCCCACGCCTCGGTCGCGATGCCGCGGCGCCGGTGGTGGCGCTGCATCGCCCGGTGCGGGGTCCGGGGATTCAGCCGGATTTGGTTCACCGACGGCACGAGACCGGTGTCGTCGACGAGACGGTCGATCTGTCGGCGATCGAAGTTCGAGACCCCGACCGAGCGCACGCGCCCGTCCGCGCGCAGCGCCTCGAAGGCCCGCCAGGTGTCGGTGTCCCCGTCAGGTCCGGGCCGGTGGATCAGGTACAGATCGACGTGGTCGGTCCCGAGACGCCGCAGGCTCTCGTCGAGCGCGGTCATCGCGGCGTCGTAACCGTGGGCGGGGTCGTCGAGCTTCGTCGTGATCCAGACGTCCTCCCGCGGGACGCCGGCCTCGCGCAGGCCCTGCCCGACGCCCCCCTCGTTGCCGTACCCCTGGGCGGTGTCGACGTGGCGGTATCCCATCTCGAGCGCCGTGCGCACGAGCGCCGCGGTGTCCTCGGGGGGCACGTGGTAGACGCCGAGACCGAACTGCGGGATCGAGGTCCCGTCGTTGAGCGCGATACGCGGGATGCCGGACATCCCCCGCTCACCTCCCTCATCGGATGACCCCGCGTCTGTCGTTGATCCGGTCCCACCATGGCTCACGGACTCGCCACGGTGGGCGCCGGGGCCACGTCGAGGGTGATCGGCACGGTGACGAGCTGCCAGTTCCGCTGGTACTGGGCCCAGAGCTGGTAACGCCCCGGCGCCGGGAAGGCGTAGCGGAACGCGACCACCGGCCCGAGCGCTCCGGACGGTCCGGGGACCGCCATGTCGTGGACGTGGGCGAAGGACGCCGACGGGTCGGTCGCGACCGGGTCGGCCCCCCGACCGGGCCCCAGCACCATGAGGTGGCCGGCCATGCCCAGCCACGCCTGCAGGTCACGGACCGGTGCGCCGTCCCGGGACAGCGTGAGCTGCACGCGCGTGAGCTGCCCTGCCACCGCGGGAGCGAGCGCGACGTCGACGTCCGTGCCGGCGATCCGGCGGGGACCCGCGCCGCCGGCGGCACCGACGAGGGGGTCCGGTGCGACGGCCTCCGGTGCGCCGTCCAGCGCGAAGGCCGATCTGGCGACCTGGTGACCCCCGTCGGCCCGCTCCGTCTCGGCGAAGACGCCGTAGGCACCCGGGGTCGGCAGCGCCAGGCGCACGGTGAACCGGCCGGGCCCGGTCCGGAGGGGGTGCACGTGCCGGAGCTGCTGCTGCGGACCCAGCACCGCGAGGTGGACCAGGGCGTCGTCGTGGACGGCGAGGTCGTCGACGGGTGCCCCGGTGGACCCGTCGCTGAGCGCGAGACCGAGATCCACCGGAGCTCCGGGGCCCGGGCGCGTCACGGTCGTGGTGAGCACGACGGCGCCCGTGCCGTGGCCGGACATCGCCGACGCGGGCTCCCCACCCGGCGCGCCCGACATGTCCATGCCCTCCATGCCGGTGTCCGGACCGGGTGCGGGGGGCGACACGGACCCCGCCTCCGGGGTCGGGGCGGCCGGCACGCTCGCGGCGAGGACCGACGCGGTGACGACCACCGCGAGCCCGGCGAGCGCCGCGGCCCCGAAGGCCGCTGCCCACCGGGAGCGCCGGCGCGCGGCGACGGCGGCGGCGAGGAGGAGGACCACGGCCGCGGTCAGGCCGCCGCGCACCGCCCACACCCAGGGTGCGGTCACCGGCGCCGCGACCGACAGCGGGATCCGGGCGGTGTCTCCTCCCAGCGACAGCACGATCTCCCACGGGCCGGGCCGGTCGATCTGCAGCGTGCCCGCGGCCGTGCGGCCCGGCGCCGCGGGGACGAGCGCGGTCTCGCTCGTGACGCCACCGGCCCGTGGCCCGTCGGTGGGAACGGCGCTCGCGACCATCGGCGGGGGCGGGTCGCCCTGCGCCACGATCCGCACCGGCATCGCACCCTCGCCCGCCACCGGCGGGTAGAGCAGCACCGTCAGCTCGTGGGGACCGAAGGTCTGGGCCACGCTGACCACGCCGGGAGTGGTCGACCCGTGCGCCTCGGCCGGCGCGGCGTGGAGGATCAGGACCCCGAGCGCGGCGACCACGACCGCGAGCACCGTGAGCAGCCGCGTCACGCGTCGCACCCCCACCCGGGTGCGTGTCGGTGGCCGATCAGCCGACCGCGACCGGATCGTCGGAGCGCGCGTCCAGGCCGCCGGCGGTCGTGACGCGTTCCGCGAGCGGAGCGAAGATCAGCCCCAGCGCGCCCCAGAGGATCACCTGGGTCATCAGGGCGTAGGCCCGGAAGGTGGCGAGCAGGTCGGCGTCGAACCCCGGGAAGACGATGCGCCCGGCCGGGTCGGTCAACGGCTGCGGCGTCTCGCTCGCCTGCACCCCGTAGTGGGCGACGTTCGTCGAGAGCTCCCCGAGCGCGGGTAACACGGCCATCAGGATGCCCATGACCACCGCGAACCCCGCCCCCGCGAGCAGGGTGGCGTTCCACGTCCCGAACCGCGCCGACAGCCGCTGGCCCGCATCGACCGCCAGCACCGCGAACAGCACGGACGCCAGCACCATCAGCAGGTAGAGCCCCGTGCGATCCGAGATCGTCTCCTCGTGCCCCACCGCGGGCGGGTTCGCCGGGTACTTCAGGAACGGCACCAGGTACAAGGTGGCGAACCCGGCCCCGGCCAGCAGCATCACCAGCGTGCGCGGCCGCAACCGACCCGCCCGGCCCTGGTAGAGGCAGAACGCCAACGCCAGCAACAGCCCGAACGCCGCGCCGAGCAGCACGATCCCCGCGCCGAGCCCGACGGACCCCTGCACCTCGCGGCTCACGACATCCGCTCCGGACTCGGCCGGCGCCTGACCCGCCGCGACGGCCAGGGCGTTCATCGCCTCCTCGCGGCCGCCCTCGTAGTCGATCGCCCGGGCGACCAACGGCTCCGCGAAGATCCACGCGAACACGAACGCCAGCAACCCGGCGACCGCTCCCGCCCCGGCCCCACGCAGCACCAACGCCCGGACCATCGCCGACACCTCTTCCTCTGCGGACGGGCCGGCGTCGGCGACACCGGGCCCCGGACGGCCTCAGTGGCAGGCGAAGCCCATGAGGTGACGGGCGTCGTGGACGAACTCGTGCACGACCATCGTGTTGCCGAAGACCGAGGTCGCGCCCTCGTCGATGCCCACGAAGTAGTAGAGCAACAGGCCCACGAACAGCGCCGCGATCACCCACGGCAGCGTCTCGGTCACCGGGATCGCCGCGGTCCTGGCCCGCGACACCGCACCCGCAGTGGTCATCCCCACGCCTCCAACCGCAGCGCCCCGCACCCACGGACCGGCGCCGCATCCGTTCGGCGACCACGACCGTGACCGCCCCGCAGAGACCATAGGGCCGCCGCACGATCATCTCAATGCCTCAGCAACCGATGAGTGTTTCGATGCTGGAGGTAATGGCTCCGGTGCCGGCGCCCGGCCCCGGCGGACCGCGGATTCTCAGGGGGTCGACACCGGTTCGACCGCGTGGACGGTGAGGTCCTCCGGCGCGCCCTTCAGGTTCATCCCCCAGCGCTTGCGCCGCACCCGCAGGGCGGACTCGTCGAGACGCTCGAGCAGGTCGCCGCTCACGAGGATCTCGTCCGCCTTCGCGCGGTCGCCGATCCGCGCCGCGGTGTTGACCGCGACCCCGAGGAAGTCGCCCCCGACCCGCCGGGGCCGTCCGATGTGCAGCCCGGCCCGCATGTGCGGGGTCCACCCGTCCACCGTCACGCGGGCGAGCCGGGACCGGGCGTCGACGACCGCCTCGAGGGCGGCGGCCGGGTCGGCGAACGCGGCCATCATCCCGTCGCCCAGACGCTTCACCACCGTGCCCGCCCGGTCGGTCACCGGCTTCTCCCAGGCCTCGCTCACCCGGCGGAGCACCCGGGACACCTCGTCGTCCCCGGCCTGCAGCGCCCACCGGGAGAAGTCGACGAGATCGGTGAACACGAGCGTGACCTCGCGGTCGCCCACGCCCGAGCCGAAGCGCTCGAGCACCGACTGCCACAGCTGCAGCCCACCCAGGCCCACCTCGCGCACCACGCCGGGGCGGTCGCCGGTGAGGCCGACGACCGTCCGGCCGGCGAACTCGGCGTGCCGCGCGCCCCCGAGGGAGAGCGGGTCCCCGAAGTGGGCGTCGCCGGGCAGGACCGTGCGGATCCGCCGTACCGCCGAGCGCAGCGCGGGTGAGCGGTCGAGGTCACGCGCTGCGCGACCCGCCCGCGCTGCGCCGGCACGGAACCGGTCTCCGCGCGTCCCGGCCGGCGGCACCTCGTTGCTCTCGTCCACGCCCTCCTCTTTCCCGCCACGCCCCCGGTCCGCACCCCTACCCGAGCACCATCTCAGGAGGAATCCGGCATGTGCACCAGCGGCGCCGTGCGCCGTTTGCGCGCGGGGGCGGACAGGAGTGAGGTGAGCCGATGCCGCCGAGGACGCGTCGTGACAGTGCCCCCTGGTGGGGTCCGCTCGCCGTCGTGGGCTACGTCGTGGCCGTGGCCGTCCCGGCCGTGACGCTCATGCTGGTCGTGTGGGTCTCGACCGGCGCCGAGGCCGTCGCCGAACCCGTCAAGCAGCACGCCGTCGGGGTGGTGCGCACCTGCGCGCCCGACGGAATCCTCTACGTGCGCCTCTGGTACTCCTGCGAGGTCGACATCCCCCGGCCCTCGCCCCTCCCCCCGGAGGTGAAGGTCGATCCGCCCGACCTCCGTCCGACCGACATCGGGACGACGGTCGCGGTCGAGCAGCGCTCGGGGAGGTCGGCCACCGAGTACACGACCGACCGGCCCCGGCCCTACGACCTCTTCGGGTTCGCGGCCTGTGTGGTGATCCTGCTCGCCGCCGCTCTGGGGCTCATCGGGCTGCTGAAGCGGATCCGCTGGATGGGGTGAGCGTCCCCACCGGCCCGCGCCACGGCGTCGAACGGGGTACGTCGGTTCGTGCAGATGTACATGCAGGCGTTGCCGACGGGACGGGTGGGGGAGGAAGCTCGTCGGATTCGTTCACCGGGCCCGAGGAGGTGACGCCGCAGTGCTGCAGTGCTGTCCCAACGGGGCCCGGCCCGCCGACGTCTACCCTGCGGTGCCCCATACGCCGACCCAGCTCGCGCGCGACGCGCGCATGGTGGCGGCCCTCGGTGTGACGAGCTTCCACGTCCATCCCCGCGCTCCCGGCGGCCACGAGAGTCTCGACGCCGGCACCATCGGCGCCGTCACCAGCGCCATCCGCGGAGCCGTCCCGCAGATGGAGATCGGGGTGACGACGGCCCGCTGGGTCGAGCCCGACCCCCTCAAGCGCACCGAGCTGATCGCGCAGTGGGGCCGGCTGCCGGCCCACGCCCGCCCCGACGTCGCGGCGGTCAACGTCCACGAACGGGGCTGGCAACGCGTCTGCGCCGCCCTCGACGCGGTCGGCATCGGCGTCGAGCTCGGCGTCTGGACCACCGGCGACGCCGTCCAGCTGAAGCAGGCCGGCCTCCCCCGCGGCACCGTGCGCGTGCTCGCCGAGGTCACGGTGACCGACCCCGACTCGGCGGTCCCCGAGGCCGTCCGGATCCTGAAGACCCTCGGGTCGCTGCCCGCGCGGATCCTGTTGCACGGCGAGGAGGGCGGCGCCTGGCCGGTCCTGGAGTTCGCCAAGCGCCAACACCTCGACACCCGTATCGGCTTCGAGGACACCCTGAAGGGACCGGACGGCACCTGGCTGGCGACCAGCAACGAGGAGCTCGTGCGCTACGCGCTGGGCCAGACCCTGTCGTCCCGTCTCGCGAAGCGTTCCCGCTCCGTCCTGCGGGGGGGACGTGGCCTCCGCGGCCACCGTGCCGAGCACCGGCGCTGACCCCTCCGCCTCCGCCGCGCCTCCGCCTCCGCCGCGGGAAGGACGATCGATCGAGGACCGGGGTTTGTGGAGGCATGTGATCGGGGGAACACCGACCTCGCCCGAATGTGCCTAGGCAGAAGGACAGGTCCCGTGCCCCCAGACAACGGCTCCGGTGGAGGCTTCAACGTGCTGCAGAGCCTGCAGTCCGCATTCACCACGTTCCTCAGCTACGTGCCGCAGGTGATCGGCGCGCTGCTGGTGCTGCTCATCGGCTACATCATCGCGCGGTTGCTCCGCGCCGGGATCAGCCGCCTGTTGCGCAAGGTCCGCCTCGACGAGCGGCTGACGCACGGCACCGGCGGCGAGTACGTCGCCCGCTTCTCCCCGCAGGGACGGCCCTCCCAGCTGGTCGGGCTGATCGTCCAGTGGGTCCTGCTGGTCTTCGTGATCGTCGCCGCGGTCGGCACCCTGAACATCCCCGCGGTCACCGGGTTCATGAACCAGGTCCTGGCCTACCTGCCCAACGTCATCGCCGCCCTGCTCATCTTCCTGGTCGCCGCCGCGGTGGCGGCCGCGGTCGGCGGGCTCGTGCACCGCACCATGGGTGACACCCCCACCGGGCGCGTCGCCCGCTCCGCCGCGCCCGCGCTGGTGATGGCGATCGCGGTGTTCATGATCCTCAACCAGCTCGGCATCGCCACGGTGATCGTCACCGCCACCTACATCGCCCTGATCGGAGCGGTCGCGCTTGGCTCGGCACTGGCCTTCGGGCTCGGAGGCCGCGACGCCGCCGCCGACCTGATCAACTCCGGGTACCGCAAGGCCCAGCAGCAGTCCGACCAGGTCAAGGCCGACCTCCAGGTCGGGCGCCAGCGCGCCGAGGCCGACGCCCGCGCCTACGCCCCCGGCAACGGTGGGAACGGGGCCGACGAGCGCCGCACGGTGGCGATGCAGCCCGGCGCCCAGGCTCCCGGGGACCCGGCGTTCGCCCACCCGGCTCCTGGTGCCCAGGGTCCCGGTGCTCAGGCTCCCGGTCCCCAGGGACCCGGTCCCCAGGCTCCCGGCGACCCGGCGTTCGCCCACCCGGCGGCGACGCCTCCCGGGCCGTCCGGCGCCCCCACCCCGCCGCAGGGGAACCCCGTCACGGGGGGCAACCCTCCCCGGTAGCGGTGAGGAACGACCCCGCACGAGCCGCGGCCCCGACGACCAGTGGTCGTCGGGGCCGCGTCGTTCTGCCCGGTGCGCAGCGCGGCGGCGGCGCAGAATCCGTGACGACGGACACCGAACGCCGCGCCGTGCCTCGCCGGGCGTTCCCAGGGAGGGAGACCGACCATGGCCTCGGCGCCGAGGGCGACGGATCCGGCCGACGAACGGGCGGCCGACCTCGTGCTCGACGCGGTCGTGATCGGCGCGGGCGTGGCCGGGCTCTACCAGCTGCACCAGCTGCGTGAGCAGGGGCTGCGCGTGCGCGCCTACGACGCCGCCGACGACGTCGGCGGCGCCTGGTGGTGGCACGGCTTCCCCGGCGCGCGGGTCGACACGGAGGGCTACGTCTACCAGTACCTGTTCTCCGAGACGCTCTACCGGGAGTGGAGCTGGAGCGAGCGGTTCCCCGCCGGGTACGAGGTACTCCGGTGGCTGCACTTCCTCGCCGACCGCCTCGACCTGCGCCGCGACATCCAGTTGTCCACCCGGGTTCTGAGCGCGCACTACGACGCCGACGCCGGTCGCTGGACGATCCGCACCGACCGCGGCGAGTCGATCGACGCCCAGTTCGTCGTGTCGTGCGCCGGGACGCCGGCGCCCGGGACCGAGGATGTTCCCGAGGGTCATGGCCGGTTCGCGGGGCGCATCCTCCGCACCTCGGCATGGCCGTGGAAAGGGCCCGACCTCACCGGTGAGCGCGTCGGCGTCGTCGGGGCCGGTGCGGCCGCGGTCCAGCTCATCCCGAAGATCGTCGACCGGGTGGGGCACCTGACGGTGTTCGCGGGGGCGCCGACCTACGTGCTGCCGATGAGGAACCCGGCCTACGGATGGCAGGACCGGGAGACGTACAAGGCCCGGTTCCGGGAGCTCCGGGACACGCTCCCGCACACGTTCGCCGGGTTCCCCGACGACGACACCCACGCCTGGGCGCAGATGTCGGCCGAGGAGCGACAGGCCCTCCTGGAGGATCTCCACCGGGACGGCTCGTTGCGGCTGTGGCTGGCGAGCTCCCGCGGGGCGGGCGCCGTCGGGGAGGTGTCCGAGGCGATCTCGGAGTTCGTCCGCGACACGATGCGCGAGCGGCTCGCGGACCCGCGACTGGCCGACATCCTCGTGCCGACCGACCACGCCTTCGGCGCGCACCGCGTAGCGCTGGAGAACGGCTACCTCGAGGTCTACCACCGCGACGACGTCGAGCTGGTCGGTGTGCGGGACAACCCGATCGCGCGCCTGCGGCCGGAGGGCGTCGAGCTGGCCGACGGCACGGTACACGAGCTCGACGTGATCGTCCTGGCCACCGGGTTCGACGCCGCCCCCGGTGGTCTCACCGGCATCGACGTCCGTGGACGGGACGGGCGGGCGCTGGCCGAGGAGTGGCGCCGGGACCCGCGCACCACGCTGGGGCTGGCCACGCACGGATTCCCGAACCTGCTCACCACCGCGGCGCCGCTCGCGCCGTCCCCGGCGCGGTACAACACGACCGCCTACCTGCAGCAGCAGACCGAGTGGATCGCGGAGGCCGTGCGGGATCTGCGGGCCCGGGGCCGGTCGACGATCGAGGCGACGCCCGAGGGCGAGGACGCCTGGGTGACCCACGCCGGCGGCCTCGACGCCTACCGGCAGAAGTGCGACGAGGAGGCGGCCGCGGGCTACCCCTCCTTCACCCGGACCTGAGGGAGAATCGCCGTCCCATGGACGCCCGAGTGCACGACCCCGCCGCCCGCTCCACGCTCGACGCCTCGACCGTCGCGTCGCTGCACCGCTACCCGGTGAAGTCGATGCTCGGTGAGGACCTCGAGCAGCTCGAGGTCGACCGGCACGGCGTGGTCGGGGACCGCAGGTTCGCCCTGCTCGACACCGTCTCGGGTCGGGTGGCCACCGCCAAGCAGCCCCGGTGGTGGCGTGACCTGCTGCAGTGCCGGGCCGTCTCGACCGCCGACGGCGTCCGGATCGTCCTGCCCGACGGGCGTCGCCTGCCGGCGGACGAGGCCGACGCGGCGATGTCGGCGTTGCTCGCCCGCCCGGTCCGGATGGCCGCCACCCGGTCCGAGGGCGCGGCGGTCGAACGACCCGATCCCGAGGACGTCCTCGCCCGCGGCCTCGACGCCGACATCGATCCCGCGATCCTGGAGATCGCCCAGGGCACGCCGGGAGGACGGTTCGTCGACCACTCCCCGATCCACCTGATCACCACGGCCACCCTGGAGCGACTCGGGGTGGAGGCCCTGCGCTACCGGCCGAACCTCGTGATCGACACCCCGGACGACCAGGAGCCGTTCGGCGAGAACGCCTGGCTCGGCCGGGAGTTCTCCGTCGGCGAGGTGCGTCTGCGCGGCACGCTCCCCACGCCCCGCTGCTCGGTTCCCACGCTCGAGCACGGTGACCTCCCCCGCGCCCCGCAGGCGCTCCGGCCGCTCATCGAGCTCAACCGTGTCGAGGTCGAGGGCTTCGGTGTGCTGCCCTGCGCCGGGATGTACGCGCAGGTCCTGCGGACCGGGACGATCCGGGTCGGCGACCGGCTCGCCGGCTGAGGCCCCGACCTCAGGCGGGGAAGTAGTGGCCCTTGTCGAGGTCCTCCAGGAGCCCGGGGTGCGCCGGCTGCCACCCGGTCAGCTCGCGGGTCAGCGCGCTGGACGCCGGGCTGTCGATCGCGAGGAAGCCGGCCAGGAAGCCGAAGTGCTCGCCCGCCTCCGCGGGCGGCACGGAGACGGCGGGGACGTCGAGGTGACGCCCGAGGACCTCGGCGACGGCGCGTAGCGGCACGCCCTCGTCCGCGACCGCGTGCAGCACCGAACCGGCCGGTGCGTCCTCGAGCGCCAGCCGGAAGAGGCGTGCGGCGTCGACCTGGTGCACCCCGGTCCAGCGCTGGGAACCGTCGCCGACGTAGCCGGCGGCACCGTGGGCGCGGGCGATGCCGACCAGGGTCGCGACGAAGCCGTGGTCCCCCTCCCCGTGGACCGACGGGGCGAGTCGCACCACGGACGAGCGCACGCCGTGCGCCGCCAGGGCGAGGGCCGCCCGGCTCGTGGCGTCGCGCCCCGCCCCGGGGCCGGCGGGGTCGGGGACGTCCCGCTCGGTCGCCGTCCGCCCCGGCGCGATACCGAGAATGCCGGCGGCGATCACGAGGGGCCGGCCGGACCCCACGAGCGCCTGCCCGAGCGCCTCGACGGCGAGCCGGTCGGCCTCGGCGGCGCCCTGGAAGTCGCCCGAGAAGGCGATGTCGTGCTTGAACGCGAGGTGGATCACGCCCTCCGAGGCCGCCGCGGCGCTCCGCAGCCCGTCGAGGTCGTCGAGAGACCCGCGGTACACGTGCGCACCTGCGGCCTCGATGACGGCGGCCGCCTCGTCGGAGCGGGCGAGGCCGGTGACCTCGTGGCCCGCATCGAGGAGCTCGGGAACGATGGCGGAGCCGATCCAGCCGGACGCACCGGTGACGAGGACGCGCATGGGGAACCTCCTGGGTGAGGTCGACTGTCGATGACAGCGACTGTCATCGAACGTAACACCTCATGTCAGTGGCTGCCATCGCCTAGGATCGTCGCATGAGCCGCTGGGAGCCCGACGCCCGTGGCCGGCTCGGGCAGGCCGCCATGGAGCTCTACGTCGACCGCGGGTTCGACCAGACCACGGTGGCGGAGATCGCCCGGAGGGCGGGGCTCACGGAGCGGACGTTCTTCCGGCACTTCGCCGACAAGCGCGAGGTCCTCTTCCACGGCCAGGGCGCGCTGGAGGAGCTCGTCGTCGGCGCCCTCACCGAGGCGCCCGCGTCCCTCCCGCCGATCGACGCGGTGGTCCACGCCCTCGAGGCCACCGACGGCATGTTCCGGGACCGGCGCGAGGGCGCGCGCGTGCGGCAGGGCGTGATCGCCGCGCATCCCGAGCTGCGGGAACGCGAGCTGATCAAGCTCGCGCGCCTCGCGGCCGCGATGACCGAGGCCCTGCACCGGCGGGGCGTCGCCGACCCCGCCGCGAGCCTGGCCGCGGAAGCCGGGATCGCCGTGTTCCGGGTCGCGTTCGAGCGCTGGCTCGACGACGCCCGGCAGCGCGACCTCACGACGCTCATCCGGGAGTCACTCCAGGAGCTCCGGGCCGTGACCGCCGGTCGTTGACGAGGCCCGATCCCCTCGCGGCCGCCCCGTCAGCACCCTCTGGTGGTGGCCCGACGAGTGCGGTATGTGTAGTGGCGTGACCCCGAGCCGGCCCCTGGTGCGACGCCTCCACGTCGACCTGTGCCGCCTGCACGCGACCTGTTGTCGCCCGGTCCGCTCCGCCTGACGTCACGTCCCGGCGGCCGACCCACGGGTCCGGCCGTTCTCGCGCGCGGCTGACGCCGACCCCCTCCGCGGTCCCCTCGAGGCCCTGCGGGCCGCCGGCCCTGCGCCTCCGACGGAAACGGCTCCCTCATGACGCTCCTGTTCGAACCACCGCACAGTGCCTCGCCGACCGACCACCTCCGGCCCACCGACTCGTCCGCGCGACGCGCGCGCGTGTCGTCGTTGCACCGACCCGTGATCGCGGCGATCCGCCGCCTGGACGACGTCGAGGAGGCCGTGACCACCCCGGTGCGCCGGCGCATCGACCAGATGCTCCGCGACGCCCTCGCCCGCGATCTCGAGAGCTCGGGCGCCGACGGCGAGGGGCCTGCGGCAGCCGTCCCGGCCGTGCGCGTCGCGTGCGCGCACCTCGCCGCGGGCGACCTGGAGGACGCCTACCTCGCCCTGCTCACCGCTCGTGACCTGCTGCGATGACGCGCCGCGAGCACGGACGGGACGTCCGCCGCCTGCTCACGACCGCTGCGGACGACGCGGCCGGCGCCCCGTACCTGGCACCCCGGGTCCCTGAGGTCGCCGCCCTGCTGGATGCCGCCGACCGGGTCCTGGCCGCCTGCGGGCGGGCCGAGGACGCCCACGCCGACCGGACCGTCCGCCTCGCGGCGGCGGTGGACCCGTGCACGCTCCCGCTGCGGGCCGTGGTCGGACCCGGGCTGCCGGTCCCGCTCGCGAACCGGACCGCGTTCCGCGCCCTGCAGCGGCTCGCGGTCGGACTGCGACCGGTGCTGCACCCCGGGCCCGTCCCGTGGCCGGCGCCCGGCGAGGACGGTCCGGTCACGTTCCACGCCCTCCGCGTCGACACCTCGGACCTGGCGATCCTCGAACAGGCGGCCGTCCTGCTGACCCATCCTCGTCGCCGCCGCGAGGGCACGCTCGGTGTCGCGATCTCGACGCTCGCCCCCGGTGGCGGCGAACCGGCCGACGACCGGCACCCCGCCGCACTCGGGTGCCTGCTCGCGGTCCTGGTGCCCGTCGACCCCGCCGCCCTCGACCTCCACACCGCCGCCGCGGTGGGGACGGACGCCGGCACGTTCGACGCCCGTCGCGAGGTCGGCCGGCGCGTCCTCGCCCGGCTGCGCCGCGCCCGCTGACACCGCCGTCTCGGACCGCATCAGCGGCCCGCAGGGCCCGGTGGGGTCGGCCGCCCGTCGGTCGCGTCGGGGTCCGGGGGACGATGGGCGTCCCAACGATGGTCGGGAGGCCTGCCGGTGGAGAAGAACGCCAACGCGGACTGGGTGCACGTGCGGATGAAGATGATGGACTTCAAGGCGCCGCACGCCGCCCCGCTGATCGCCTACGCCGACCGGGTCGCGGAGGCGTCGGGCCTGCAGCCCGGCCAGGTTCCGTACCCCGATCCCGAGCACGGGGGCACGAACGCCGAGGTGCTGTTCATCCTGTCGCACCCCGGCGAGCAGTCGGTCCGGGAGCGCGGCGGTTCGGGTCTGCTGTCGCTGGAGAACAACGACTACCCGTCGACCAACTGCTTCGACCACTGCGTGCGCGTGGGGCTGGGCTTCGACCGGATCACGCACTGGAACGCCGTCCCACAGCCGCTCCCGAAGGGCAAGGACCCGACCCAGCCCCAGATCCGCGCGGGAGCGGAGTGGCTCCCCGGGCTCCTCGAGCTGCTGCCCCACCTCCGGACGGTGGTCCTGCTCGGCCGCAACGCCGAGCGCGCCTGGGACCACGTGTTCGCCGAGGACTACCTCAGCCCCGTCCGCGGCCCGAGCCCCGGCCGGCAGGGCATGGCCAACGGCGGCGCCGCGCAGTCGCTCGCCGAGACGTTCGACGAGGTCATGGCCCGCCTCGGCGCACCCGTCCCGGGGTGACGGCTGACGGGTGATCACCGCGAGGGGAGGATTCCGTCGCTAGAAGCGCCGGAAGGGACCCCTCGCGGGGGCGGCCGGACCGCGAGCCCGCCGGACCTCGTGGGAGCGCCACGGCGGGTGGGCACACCACTAGCGTGCTCCGGCATGACCACCACGCAGCGGATCCCGCCCGGGAGCGGATCATGAGCCCGACGGTCGCGGTCGTCGGGGCGCTCAACGTCGACATGGTCGTCACCGCGGACCGGCTGCCCGGCCCCGGTGAGACCGTGGTGGGCCGCGACCTCGCCCGGCACGGCGGCGGGAAGGGCGCCAACGCGGCGGTGGCCGCCGCCCGTGTCGGCGCCACCGTCCGGTTCGTCGGCGCCGTCGGTGACGACGACCTCGGACGCGAGGCGCTGGCCGAGCTGGCGCGCGAGGGCGTGGTGGTCGACGACGTCGCGGTCGTCGCGGAGGTCCCCACCGGGGTGGCCCTGATCGTCGTCGACGGGGCGGGCGAGAACCAGATCGCCGTCGGCGCGGGGGCCAACGACCGCCTCGAGCGCCGCGCACGTCCGCGCCGCCCTGCGCGGGATCGACGACCTCGCCGTCGTCCTCGTGAGCACCGAGATCCCCGCCGCCGCCGTGGCGGCCGCTGTGGGCACGTCGGCCGAGCTCGGCGTGGGCTGCGTGCTCAACCCCGCTCCGGTGGTGCACGCGGTCGTCGGGCTCCTCGAGCTCGGGCCCCTGCTGACCCTCAACGCCGGCGAGCTCACCGACCTGGTCCTCATGGCCGGCGGATCCGGTGCCGTCGCCCCCGCGACGCCCGACGGCCGGCGCGTCGTCGCTGCACACCGCGACCGGCGTCGCCGGTGGTGGTGACCCTCGGCGGCGACGGCATGCTGCTGCTCGACAGCGGCGGGGCCGGGCCGCCTCCGCGCGCACCCCACCACCGTGCGGGACACCACCGGCGCCGGGGACACCGTCAACGGGGTCCTCGCCGCCCGCCTCGCCGCCGGGGACGACCTCGGCGACGCCGTGTACGCCGCCCACGTCGCCGCGGCCCTGTCGGTCGCCGAGACCGGTGCGCGCGCCGGGATGCCGACCGCGGCGGCGCTCGACGCCGCCCTGGACGCCGCGGATCCGTGACCGGCGGCGGCGCGCCGCCGGGGGGCGGCGGTCAGCCCGCCGCCGACAGCCGGTCGAGCAGTGCGGCACGGACGGCGTCGACGTCGGCGTCGAGGGCCACGTCGACGCGCCGGCGGCCCGGTCCCCGGGCCGACGCGCGGCGGCGGTCGGCCAGCACCGCCCCGCGCGCCGGGCCCGTCGAGGTGTCGATCTCCACGGGCAGCGCGGTCGTGCGCAGTGACCCGGGCACGACGGCCTCGAGCATGGCGACGGCGTCGTGCAGCGGCACGGCGCGGACGCCCGAGGAACGGTGGTAGTGGTCGAGGTAGGCCTCGCTCGTGCCGGTCAGGACCTCGGCGATCGGGCCCGCGACGGCGAGGGAGCGCAGCCAGCGCTCGTCGACGGCGCAGCGGTGGGTGATGTCCAGCGGGACGAGGGTGGTCGGGACCGTGCTCCCGGCGAGCACACGCCGTGCGGCCTCGGGGTCGCTGTGCACGTTGAACTCGGCCGACCGGCGTGACGTTGCCGCCGACGCCCACCGCTCCTCCCATGATCACGATCCGGCGGATGCGGGGGGCGAGGTCGGGGCGGACGGCGAGCAGGAGCGCGATGTTGGTCAGCGGGCCGATCGCGACCACCACGACCGGCTCCGGGGACGACTCGATGGCGGCGGCCAGCACGTCGAGCGCGCGGTCGGTCACGGGTGGGCCCGGCTCCCCGAACGTGTCGGCCCGGCCTCCGAGGCCGTCCTCGCCGTGGACGGTGGCGGCCGATTCGGGCGCCGGGTGCACGAGGGGCTCGTCGGCACCGCGGCCGATCGGGATGTCCGGGCGGCCGAGCAGGGTGAGCACGCGGCGGGCGTTGCCCGCGGTGATGTCGGCGGCCACGTTGCCGAACAGTGTGGTGACCGCCAGGAGGTGGATCTCCGGGGACGCCGCGGCCAGGGCGAGCGCGAACGCGTCGTCCACCCCGGGGTCGGTGTCGACGACCAGCGGCACGGTCACGGGTGCTCCTCCTCGGGCCGGGGCGACCCGGGACGGTACCCGGCACGACCCCGCGCGAGCGGGCAGAGTGCGACCACCAGGGGACCACGGAGGAAGGGCAGCGTGTCGTGACGGAACTGAAGTTCGGGCTCAAGGCGTCGGCGGAGCAGTTCGATCCCCGGGAGCTCGTCGAGATCGGCGTCGAGGCCGACGCGATCGGCCTCGACAGCGTCCTGGTGAGCGACCACTACCAGCCGTGGCGCCGCACCGGCGGGCACGCGCCGTTCTCGATGACGTGGATGAGCGCGGTCGGCGAGCGCACCTCCCACGTCCAGCTCGGGACCAGCGTCCTGACCGCGACCTTCCGCTACAACCCCGCGGTCGTCGCGCACGCCTTCGCCTCCCTGGGCTGCCTGTACCCCGGCCGGATCATGCTCGGACTGGGCACGGGCGAGGCGCTGAACGAGACCTCGGTGACCGGGGTGGAGTGGCCGGAGTTCAAGGAGCGCTTCGCCCGCATGCGCGAGGCCGTCACCCTGATCCGCACGCTGTGGCGCGAGGACAACGTGACCTTCGACGGCGAGTACTACCGGACGATCAACGCCACCGTCTTCGACAAGCCCGAGCAGGAGGTGCCGATCTACATCGCCGCGGGCGGACCGCAGGTCGCGCGCTACGCGGGCCGCGCGGGCGACGGCATGATCTGCACCAGCGGCAAGGGGATGGAGCTCTACTCCGAGAAGCTCATGCCCGCCGTGGACGAGGGGCTGGCGAAGGCCGAGCGCGACGGTGTCGGCTACGACCGCACGATCGAGATCAAGCTGTCGTTCGACCTCGACCACGAGCGCGCGCTGGAGAACACCCGGTTCTGGGCGCCGCTGTCGTTGTCGGCGGAGGAGAAGAACAGCTACGACGACCCGAGCGAGATGGAGCGCGCCGCCGAGGCGCTGCCGATCGAGAAGATCGCGAGCCGGTGGATCGTCACGTCCGACCCGGACGAGGTGATCGAGCAGGTCAGGCCCTACCTGGACCTCGGGCTCAACCACCTGGTCTTCCACGCCCCGGGCCACGACCAGCGCCGCTTCCTGGAGCAGTTCTCCTCCCACGTGCTGCCGAAGCTCCACGCCCTGCGCTGAGGTTCAGGCGCCGTACCGGCGCGGCGAGGTGCCGAGCTCCGCGCGGAACGCGGCCCCGAAGGCGCTGGGCGTCGCGTACCCGACGCGGCTCGCGACCTCGGTGGCGGTCTGCCCGGCGGCGAGGAGCGGCAGGGCGTGCAGGACGCGCGACCGGCGTCGCCAGCGGCTCAGGGAGAGCCCGGTCTGGGCGGCGAACAGGCGCTCGAGGGTGCGCCTGCTGGTCCCGACCGCCGCGGCGAGGTCGTCGACCGACCAGGGGCGCGCAGGGTCGGCGCGCACCAGCCGCGCCGCGTGCGCGGCGCGCGGCTCGGCGGGCGTCGGGAGCTGCAGCGCGAGGCCCGGGAGCACCCGCATCCGGTCGACGACGACCCCGACCAGCCGCGCCTCGGCGGGCACGTCGGCGCGCAGCGGCGCGGCCTCCACGGCGTGCAGCACCAGCTCCCGCAGCAGCGGGGGCAGGTCGACGACGCGGCAGACCGGCGGCAGGGCCTGCAGGCGGGCGGCCAGGTAGAGGATCCGCAGCGACGTCCGCCCGCTGGTCTCCACCCGGTGGGTCACCGAGCCGGGGACCCAGACGGCGCGATGGCGCGGCACCACCCACGTGCCGGAGTCCGTCTCGACGGTGAGGACGCCGCGGGCGGCGTAGACGAGCTGGTCCCAGTCCGCCGACTGCGGTGGCACGACCGGTCCGCGCCCGTGGGTCACGGCGTACCCGCGCGCCAGCAGGGCCTCGTCCTGGGGCACCTGACGCATGCGCGACAGGATCTGACGCGATGTCGACGGCGCGCAACTCCTCGCCCGCCCTAGCGTGCGGGCATGCCGAGCCTGAGTCATTTCGCGATCAACGCCGACGACGTCCCCGCCACCCGGCACTTCTACGAGTCCGTGTTCGGCTGGACCTTCGAGGCGTGGGGCCCACCGGACTTCTACCGGATCACCACCACCGGCGCCGGCCCCGAGGGCGCCCTCCAGAAACGACGCGAGCTCGTCCCCGGGCAGCCCACGATCGGCTTCGAGTGCACCGTCGACGTCGCGGACACCGGGACCGCGGTGGCCGCCGCCGTGGCCGCGGGCGGACGGGTGGTCATGGAGGCCACCACGATCGTGGGCGTCGGCCACCTGGCCTTCGTCGCGGACCCCTCGGGCAACGTCGTCGGGTTGATGACCTACGACACCGGCGCCGAGTGACGCCCCTCGCCGCGGGCCACGGATGGTTAGCCTCGAAGACATGACCGTCGCCGCCCGCCCGCTGATCGAGCTGGAGAACTCGTTCGTCCGCGACCTCGAGGGCCTGTACCGCCCGTGGCGCGCGGCGACCGCCTCGGCGCCGCGCGCGCTGCTGGTCAACGACGCCGTCGCGGCCGAGCTCGGGGTCGACCCGGAGGCCCTGCGGTCCCCCGCCGGCGTCGCGCTCCTCGTCGGCAACAGCGTCCCCGAGGGCGCGACGCCGGTCGCCCAGGCCTACGCCGGCCACCAGTTCGGCAACTACTCCCCCCGCCTCGGCGACGGGCGCGCGCTCCTGCTCGGCGAGGTCCGCGACGTCCACGGACGCCTGCACGACCTGCACCTCAAGGGGTCCGGGCGCACGCCGTTCGCCCGCGGCGGCGACGGGCTGGCCCCGCTCGCCCCGATGCTGCGCGAGTACCTGGTCGGCGAGGCGATGCACGCGTTCGGCATCCCCACCACCCGGGCGCTCGCCGTGGTGGCCACCGGAGACGACGTCCAGCGCGAGACGGTCCAGCCCGGCGCGGTGCTCGCCCGCGTCGCGTCGAGCCACCTGCGCGTCGGCAGCTTCCAGTACGCGGCCGCCACCGGCGACGCGGACCTGCTGCGGCGCCTCGCCGACCACGCCATCGCGCGCCACCATCCCGCGGCCCGCGAGGCCGACAACCCCTACCTCGCCCTGCTCCAGGCCGTCGTCGACGTGCAGGCCTCGCTGATCGCGCGGTGGATGCACGTCGGCTTCGTCCACGGCGTCATGAACACCGACAACATGACGATCTCCGGCGAGACCATCGACTACGGCCCCTGCGCGTTCCTGGACACCTTCGACCCCGCCGCGGTGTTCAGCTCCATCGACCACGGCGCCCGCTACGCCTACGGCCACCAGCCCCGGGTCGCGCAGTGGAACCTGGCGCGGTTCGCCGAGACGCTGCTGCCGCTGATCGACGACGACGCCGAGCGCGCCGTCGCGGCCGCCACCGACGTGGTCTCGTCGTTCGCCGCGCGGTACGACGCGGCCTGGACCGCGGGGATGCGCGCCAAGCTCGGGCTGGGCGACCAGGGCGACGACGACGCTCTCGTCGAGGACCTGCTCGCGCTGATGGCGACCCACCACGTCGACCACACGTCGTTCTTCCGCTCGCTGTCGACGGCGGTGCGCGGCGACCCGGAGCCGGCGCGCTCGGTAGTGCTCGACCTCGCCGCGATCGACGCGTGGCTCGCCCGCTGGCGGACCGCCCTCGCCGCCCGGTCGGCGTCCGCGGACGAGATCGCCGACGGGATGGACCGCGTCAACCCGGTCTACATCCCGCGCAACCACCTCGTCGAGGAGGCGCTCGCCGCGGCCGAGGCGGGCGACCTGGACCCGTTCCGCCGGTTCCTCGACGTCCTCGCCCGGCCGTTCGAGGCCCGCCCCGGTCTGGAGGCCTACGCGCAGCCGGCGCCGGAGGACTTCGGGACCTACCGCACGTTCTGCGGGACCTGAGGGCCCGGCGTCTCCATGATCAGGCGGCCGCGGGCCGGTCAGCCCGCCATCGTCAGGCCGCCGCTGACGGACAGGACCTGACCGGTCACGTACGACGCGCGGTCCGAGGCGAAGAACAGCACCGCGTCGGCGATCTCCTCGGGCCGGGCGAGCCGGCGGAAGGGGATGGCGCGGATCAGGCCGTCCTTGACCTTGTCGGGCAGCGTGGCGAACAGCGGGGTGTCGGTCGGTCCGGGGCAGACGCAGTTGACCGTGATGCCGTGGCGCGCGGTCTCGCGGGCCAGCGACTTGGTGAACGCGATCAGCCCGCCCTTGGTCCCGGCGTAGACCGTCTCCCCCGTGCTGCCCACCCGGCCGGCGTCGCTCGCGATGTTGACGATCCGCAGCGGGTGGCCCTCGGCGACGGTCGGCGTCAGGAACGCGTGGGTCAGGCGGACCGGGCCGAGGAAGTTCACCGTCGCGAGGGCCTCCCAGAGCGCGTCGTCGTTGTCGAGGAAGGGCTCCACCCGGTCGAAGCCGGCGGCGTTGACGATGACGTGCGGCAGCCCGTGGGCGTCCACCACGGCGTCGCGCAGCGCCAGGATCGCGGCGGGGTCGGAGAGGTCGGTCTCGTGGGCGCGCGCCCGCTCCCCGATCGCCCGGACCGTCCCGGCCAGGCCCTCGGCGTCCCGGTCGACCGCCGCGACCGTCGCGCCCGCCGCCGCCAGCCCGACCGCGATGGCCCGGCCGATCCCGGACGCCGCGCCGGTCACCAGCGCCACCCTGCCCTCGAGCTCCATGACTCCGCCTCTCGTCGGACCGGGACGCTAGCGTGACGCGCGTGAACCCCGAGGACTACGAGCAGCTGAGCTTCACCCGGCGCGACCACGGGGTCCTGCTCATCACCATCGACCGGCCCGAGAAGTACAACGCCGCCGACGAGGGCATGCACGCCGAGCTCGCCAGGGTCTGGGTCGACGTGGACGCCGACCCCGAGGTGCGGGTCGCGGTGATCACCGGCGCCGGGAAGGCCTTCTCCGCCGGCGGCGACCTCGCGATGGTCGAGCGGATGACCGGTGACTACGACCGCGTCCAGCACATGCTCAAGGAGATGAGCGCGCTCGTCTACAACATCATCAACTGCGAGAAGCCGATCGTCTCGGCGATCAACGGCGTCGCCGTCGGCGCGGGGACCGTGGCCGCGCTGCTCGCGGACGTGGCCATCTGCGCCGAGGACGCGAAGATCGGCGACGGGCACGTCAAGCTCGGCGTGGCCGCGGGTGACCACGCCGCGATCATCTGGCCGCTGCTGGCCGGCATGGCCAAGGCGCGCTACTACCTCCTGACCGGCGAGATGATCACCGGAGCCGAGGCCGAGCGGATCGGGATGGTGGCCAAGGCGCTGCCCCGCGACCAGGTCCTCGACGAGGCCCTGCGCGTCGCCGACGTCCTCGCCACCGGCTCGCAGCAGGCGATCCGCCTGACCAAGCGCAGCCTCAACAACTGGCTGCGCAGCGCGGGGCCGACCTTCGACGCGTCCGCCGCCTACGAGATGCTGACCTTCATGGGCCCCGACGTCGTCGAGGGCGCCGCGGCCCTGCGCGAGAAGCGCCCGCCGGAGTTCCCCTCCGCCCGCTGACGCTTCCGGGGGGTCTCCAGCGGGGTTTCAGGTTCACCGATCATGCTGCCCCCGTGACGACGACCGCAGTCGACCCTGGGCTGTCCTCGGAGGAGGCGCG
The DNA here is from genome assembly GCA_963785135.1 of uncultured Actinomycetota bacterium. GTDB lineage: Bacteria > Actinomycetota > Actinomycetes > Mycobacteriales > Pseudonocardiaceae > Actinomycetospora. The sequence continues at coordinate 159,659 of CAWATV010000012.1, read as the reverse complement.
CGAGCTCGCCCGGCAGGGGAAGGCGAACACCCCGGTCTCGGGCTCGACGCGGACCACCGCCCGCATCCTGCGCACCACCGTGTTCTCGTTCTACAACAACACGCTCTTCGTCATCGGCTTCGCGCTGCTGGCTCTCGGCCGCTACAGCGACGCCGTGGTCAGCGTCGGGCTGGGCATCATCAACGCCGCGCTCGCGGCCTTCCAGGAGCTACGGGCACGCCGCGCGCTCAACCGGCTCCAGCTGCTGGCGCGCGAACCGGTCACCGTCGTGCGCGACGGCGTCGAGATCGCGGTCCTGCCCGCGGAGGTCGTCCTCGGCGACCTGGTCCGCGTCCGGACCGGCGAGCAGATCGTCGTCGACGGTCCGCTGGTCGCCCTGACCGGCCAGGGCGGGCGTCCCGGTCTCCAGGTCGACGAGTCACTGCTCACCGGCGAGGCCGACCCGATCACCAAGGCGGAGGGCGACGTCCTGCTCTCCGGCAGCTCGTGCGCGGGTGGCGAGGGCCTGCAGCGCGCGGCGGCCGTCGGCACGGCCAGCCACGCGGGGCAGCTCACGCTGGCCGCGCGCGAGGACACCACCGGTCTCACCCCGCTGCAGTGGCGCATCGATCTCGTGGTGCGGCTGCTGATCACGCTCGTGGTCCTGATGAGCGGCGCGATCCTCGCCCAGGCGTTGCTCGACGGGTCCACGGTGCTGCGGTTCGTCCAGACCTCCGCGGTCCTCTCGGGCCTCGTGCCCTACGGGCTGTTCTTCCTCATCGCGGTGGCGTACGCGGTGGGCGCCGCCCGCATCGCCGGGCGCGGCGCGCTGGTCCAGCAGACCAACGCCGTCGAGGCGGTCAGCCGCGTCGACGTGGTGTGCACGGACAAGACCGGCACCCTCACCAGCGGGCGCCTCACCCTGACCGCCCTGGTGCCCGCCCCCGGCGTCGACGCCGACGACGCCCGCGAGCTGCTGGGCACCTTCGCCCGCTCCGTGACCGCTCCCAACACCACCACGGCCGCGCTCGCCGTCGACGAGTCGGTGCCCGGCAGCGCCCTCCCGGTCGCCGACGAGGTCGAGTTCCGGTCCGCGCTGCGCTGGAGCGGCGTGCGGTTCGCGTCCGGGCAGGTCGTCGTCCTCGGTGCGCCCGAGCACCCTGCGCCCGGCCCTCGTCGACGACGCCGGCCCCGGCACGGAGCTCGACCGGCGCGGCCGCGCCCTGGCCGACGAGGGACTGCGCGTGCTCCTGCTGGCCACGGCGACCGACCCGCTGCGCGACGCCGAGGACCGGCCGACGCTGCCCCGGCTGCGGGCGGTCGCGCTGGTGGCCCTCGCCGACGAGCTGCGCGACGGCGTGAAGGACGTCCTCGCCGGGCTCGCGGAGGAGGGGGTCGCGGTCAAGGTCATCTCCGGCGACGATCCCGACACGGTCGCCGCGCTGGCCCGCCGGGCCGGCCTGGACGGGCCCGCGATCGCCGGCCCCGATCTGGCCGCGCTCACCGGGCACGAGTTCGACGAGGCCGTCGACACGCACGCCGTGTTCGGGCGCGTCGCGCCCGAGCAGAAGGAACAGATCGTGGACGCGCTGCGTCGCGCCGGCCACCAGGTCGCGATGGTCGGCGACGGCGTCAACGACGCCCGCGCCCTCAAGCGCGCCCAGGTCGGGGTCGCGATGCGCTCCGGGAGCTCGGTGACCCGCGACGTCGCCGACATCGTCCTGCTCGACGACTCGTTCACGACGCTGCCCCCGGCGCGGACCGAGGGCCGGCGGATCATCGCCGGCGTCGGCATCTCGATGTACCTGTTCCTGGCCCGGGTGGCCACCCAGATGCTGGTCATCCTCACCGTGACCCTGCTCGGGCTGGGCTTCCCCTACACGCCCACCCAGGTCGGCCTGACGCTCTTCACCGTCGGCGTGCCCACGTTCTTCCTCACGCTCTGGGCGCGTCCGGCGGCGCCGCGGGACGACCTGCTGGCCTCGTTGGCCCGGTTCGTCATCCCGGTCAGCGTGCTCACCGCCGGCTTCGCGACCGCGGTCTACGCCTACCTGTACCGCATGATCCTCGACGGGTTCTCCACCACGCCCTTCCCCGGCGCGATCACCCTGTTCGAGCAGTACACGGGCCTGACCTACGGCGTCGACGCGAACTTCGTGGAGGCGTCGGCCACCCTCGGCGCCCAGTCCGGGCTCTCCGTGTTCGTCTCGACGAGCGCCATCGTGCTCATCCTGCTGCTCGAGCCACCGCACCGGATCTTCACGGCGTGGACCGGCGTCAGCCCCGACCGCCGCCCGACCTGGCTCGCGCTGGGGCTGCTCGCCGCGTTCGCCGTCGTCCTGCTCGTCCCGGCCACCCGCTCCTACTTCGGGCTGACCGCCCCGGACCCGCCCATCGTGGAGATCGCCGGCGTGGCGACCGTCGGGTGGTTCGTGGTGGTCAGCCTCGCGCTGCGCCACCGGCTGCTCGAACGCCTCCTCGGTCTCCGGCCCGCGAGCGCGGCGGGTGTGACCCGCCCGGCGGTCGGCAACCCGGCCCGGTGACGACCCCCCGCCCGGCCCGGTTCCCGTTCGCGCTCGACGGCCCCCGTGCCGTGCTGCGCCTGTTCGGGGTGACGGGGCCGGACGACGCCGTCGTGGAGCTCGACGACCGCCTCCTGTCGGTGCGCTTCGGGTTCTGGGCGCTGCGGACGCCGACCAGCAACCTGGTCGACGCCGCGGTCTCCGGGCCCTACTCCGCCGCGAAGGTCCTCGGCGTGCACCTCTCGTTCGCCGACCGCGGCGTCACGTTCGGGTCGTCCACACGCCCGGGCGTCTGCCTCACGTTCCGCCGACCGGTGCCGGCGATCGAGCCGCTCGGCCTGCTCCGACACCCCGGTGCGACCGTTACCGTCGCCGACGCCGAGGGCCTCGCCGAGGCGGTGCACCGGGCCCTCGGGCGCTGACCTCCGACGACGCCCGCCGGGCACGGCTCGCCGTCACCGGTGGAGCACGCCCTCGACGGCCATCGGGGCGAGCGTCGGGGTGGTGACCGGGGCGTCGCCGAGGGCCGTGTCGATCGCCTCGAGCAGGTCGTCCGAGAGCTCCACTCCGGAGGCGGCCGCGTTGGCGTCGACCTGTTCCGGGCGCGACGCGCCGGTGATCGCCGCGGCGACCTCGGAGCGGCGCAGCGCCCAGGCCAGCGCCATCGTCGGCAGGCTCATCCCGGCCTCCTCGGCGACGGGCACCAGGCGCTGGGCGGCGGCGATCGCCGCCTCCTCGTCGAAGATCGACGTCATCGACTGCCCCGCCTGGGCGTCCGCCCGGCGGCTGTCGGCCGGCGCGTCCTGGCCGGGCCGGTACTTGCCGGTCAGGAAGCCCTGCGCGAGCGGGCGACCACACGATCTGCGAGATACCGTGGGCGGCCGTGAGTCCGAAGACCTCGACCTCGGGGGCCTGCCACAGCATCGAGTACTGCGGCTGGGAGGACACGAACAGGTCCTCGCCGCCGATCTCGATCGCGGCCCGGATCTGCTCCGGGGTCCACTCGCTGAAGCCGAGGTAGCGGGCCTTGCCCTGCGCGACGACCTTCTGCAGGGCCTCGATCGTCTCCTCGATCGGCACGCTCGGGTCGAACCGGTGGGCCTGGTAGAGGTCGACGTGGTCGGTCCGCAGGCGCGCCAGGGAGGCGTCGATCTGCTGGGCGATCTTGTCGGCCGACAGGCCCTGCTCGGTCTCGGGCATCGGGCCCCAGACCTTGGTCGCGAGGACGAACGAGTCGCGGGGATGCGCCGAGAGGATCTCCCCCCAGGCGGTCTCGGCCTGACCCTGGCCGTAGACGTTGGCGGTGTCGAAGAGGGTGATGCCGGCGTCGAACGCGGCCTCGGTGACAGCGCGGTTGCGCTCGAGGCCCCGGCTGTCGTCGAAGGTCATCCAGGAGCCGAGGGCGATCTCGGAGACCTGGAGGTCCGAACTGCCGAGCTGGCGGTAGCGCATGGGAAGTCCTGTTCCGATCGAGGTGGGGTACGGGACCGCGCGCTCAGCGCTCGATCATCTCCATCTGGGCCTCGGTGTGGTGCCCACCCTCGGCCGCGGGCAGCCCGTCGAGCCGGCGCAGCTGGTCCTCGGTGAGTGCGACGCCGTCCGCCGCGACGTTCTCCTCCAGCCGGGAGACGCGCTTGGTGCCGGGGATCGGGACGATGTCGTCGCCCTTCGCGAGCAACCAGGCCAGGGCGACCTGGGCCGGGGTGGCGCCGGCCTCGGCGGCGATCTCCTGGACCTCGTCGGCGATGGCCAGGTTGCGCTGGAAGTTCTCGCCCGGTGAAGCGCGGGTTGGTCTTGCGGAAGTCGGAGTCGTCGAGGTCCTCGATCGAGCGGATCTGCCCGGTGAGGAACCCCTTGCCGAGCGGCGAGTACGGCACGAGGCCGATGCCCAGCTCGCGCAGCAGCGGCAGGGTCTCGTCCTGGTCGCGGGTCCACAGCGAGTACTCCGACTGCAGGGCCGTGATCGGGTGCACCGCGTGGGCACGACGGATCGTGTCCAGCCAGGCCTCCGACAGCCCGATGTGCCGGATCTTGCCCTCGGCCACCAGCTCGGCGAGGGCACCCACGGTCTCCTCGATCGGCGTGTTCGGGTCGACGCGGTGCTGGTAGTAGAGGTCGATGCGGTCGGTCCCCAGCCGTCGCAGGGAGCCCTCCACCGCGGTGCGGATGTTCGCCGGGCTGCTGTCGACGGTTCCCGGGCCGCCGCCGGCGTGGGAGACGAGGCCGAACTTGGTGGCCAGGACGACCTCGTCGCGGCGGTCGGCGATGGCCCGCCCGACCAGCTCCTCGTTGACGTACGGGCCGTAGATCTCCGCCGTGTCGATCAGGGTGACGCCCAGGTCGAGCGCCCGGTGGATGGTGCGGATCGACTCGGCGTCGTCGCTGCCGGCGCCGGTGAAGCCGTGGGACATGCCCATGGCTCCCAGCCCGATGCGGGCGACGTCGAGCGCTCCGAGGTGGCTGTGCTGCACGGGTCTCCTTCGTGATGTGGGGTCAGTCCGCGAGGCCGAAGAACTCGACCATCGCGCGGCTCGCGTCCGGGCCGGCCGGGTCGGTGTACGACCCGCCGGCGCGGCCGCCGGACCAGGCGTGCCCGCTGCCGTGCACCGTCCAGCTCTCGACGCGGACGCGGCCGTCCGGCCCCGTCCAGCGTTCCTGGGTCCATCCGCGACCGTCCGCGGCCGGCGCGGCCGTCTCCTGGCGGGTGCAGCGCGGGCCGTCCTGCAGGGCGGCGGCCACGACCCCGGCGGCGCAGGACGCCGCGACGGTGCGGTCGGCGTCGCCGTGCACGACGATCGTCGGACACGGGTTCGCGACGACCGGCGACGGCCCGCCACGCATCGCCGCGAAGGCCGACCCGACGTCGCGGGCCGCGCCGTGGGGCAGGCCCGAGTGCACCCCGATCCCCGCGACGAGGTCGGGATGGGTGGCTCCCATGACCGCGGACATCGCCGCGCCCGCGGAGAAGCCCGGCGACGAACGTCCGGTCCGGGTCGGTGCCCGTCTCGGCCGCGACGGCACGGACGATGCCCGCGATCAGCGACGGCTCGCCGCCCTCGCGGACCTGGTGGCGCGGCTCGAACCAGTTCCAGTAGCCCATGGCGTTCGCCTGGCGCGACTGCTCGGGGTAGACGACGACGAACCCCTCCCGCTCGGCGAGCTCGTCCATCCCGGTCGCGGCGGCGAAGTCGTCCGCGCTCTGGGTCCCGCCGTGCAGCATCACCAGCAGGCCCCGGTCGACCCGCGCGGGCCGAGGAGGGGACGACGAGCCGGTAGGACCGCGTCCCCGCCGGCCCGGTGAACGATCCACGCACGCCGCGTGCGTCGGAGACCGCGCTCGGACTCCCGCCGGGCCGCTCCTCCGACCGGGCGCAACTCGCGGCCGGGCCAACCCGCGCCGGGCTCGGCGAGAGCGGGCCGCCCGTCGGCATCGCCCACGGGACGGAGGAGGCCGGGCCGCCCGCGCCCTGCAGGGTCTCGACGGCTTCGGTGAGCCGGCCGGCGCGGGTCAGGCGGGTCGCCTCCTGCAGCGCCCGGAGGTTCGGGGCGGCCGACTCCTGCCGTCGGGACGGTCATCGGCGAGGTGGTGGTCGCCTTGGCGACGGCGTCGCTGAGCCACCGGGTCAGTCGGTCGGATGTGCCGGGCATGGTGGTGTGTCCCTCCGCTTCGTGTGCGCGGCGAGCGGGAGGGTCCCGACGCCGGGCGAGCTCAGACGATCCGCGCGCCGAGCGCCGCCTTCACGGCACGGCTCGCGCGGAACGCGCCGAGGACCTCGACCGAGGCGATCGTGGCGACCGCGAGCTCGGGCGTGATGTCCTCGGCGAGGCTCGCCAGCCCCAGCACCCGGATGTCGACCTGTTCGCCCGCATCGCGCAGGGCTTCCAGGTCGGCACGGGTGAAGTGCTGGAGACCGAGCTCCAAGGTCCGGCGCGCGACCGTGCGGTCGAGAGCCGGGCCGTTGGTGCTCAGCTGGTTGCGGACGGCGGTCCGGATGAAGTCGGTGCGGTTCGAGTAGAAGCCCTCCTGCACCAGCAGATCGATCTGACCGAGATCCACCGGCCCCAGGTTGACCGTGATCTTCTCGGTCCGGTCGAGCTCCTTCACGATGCCTCCTGACCCTCCATGCGCCATCCATATGGATGGTGCGTCAGCGCGGCTCCGAGCGCAACCCGGCCGGTGCGGCAGCCCCTCCGCGGACCTCCCATCCGGTCGGACAGGGCCGAACAGCGCGCCACGAATGGCAGGGGAAGCAACGTCCGATGGCGCACGGAGGAATTCTCGGACGAATCGATCGACGACCCTTCCCGGTCCCTCCCGCGTCGACCTTTCGACGTACTGTTCGGGAACTCTGTCGGCGCGGAGAAGGGATTCCCGATGGGAGCCAAGGACACGGTCGTGAACCGTTCCCGGCAGGTGCGCGGGAAGATCAAGGATATCATCGGCCGGGCGACGAAGAACCCGACAGATGCGTGCCTCGGGGCACCGTGACATGGTCGCGGGCGAGGTCAAGCAGCGAGGATCGGTCGCCAAGGACCGTCTCACCGACCTCTGACTAGCCCGCTCGACCTGGGTGAAGGCTGAATGGCCGCACTCCCATCGACCCTTCGGTCGATGATGGCCCACGAATCCCGTCGAGAAACCGCCTCACGACCGATGACCCACAGGAGCCGTCATGGCCAGGAAATCACGCGACAAATCCTCGGAGGTCCTCGACGGCCTCCAGTCGCTGATCGACGCGGGGAAGGTGGCCGACGTCGAGGAGGTCCTCACCACGCTGGTGGAGAGCGAACCCGCCGAGGACGAGTCGGCCGAGCAGCGCGAGACCCGCTCGTACGCCGAGGGCATGCGCGACGGCCTGTCGCTCGCCCGGCGCATGGCGCCCGAGGCCGACCAGTGACGTCATCCCAGGCGGTCCGCGACCGCCCGGCCGCCCGATCAGGCACGACGACCTCGGGCACCAAGTCCACGGGCACCAAGCCCGCGGGCACCAAGTCCACGGGCACCAAGTCCACGGGCACCAAGCCCACGGGCACCAAGCCGGGCACCAAGCCGCGGCACCAAGCCCACGGGCACCAAACCGGGCCGCGGCACGAAGCCCTCGGGAAGCGGCAGCTCCTCGTCCCGCGCTCCGGCACAGAGGAAGGAGCGCGCTTCCGCGCAGGCTCCGGCGTCGAAGCCCTCTCCGACCGCCGGCGAGACGTCGTCCCCGGCGTCCGGCGGCATCGGGGAGCGCATCCAGAACCTGATCATCACCGGCATCGACAAGCTCGCCAAGGTCGCCGCCGACAAGGTCGAGGACCTCGCCGAAGGCCTCGAGGGACAGCTCAAGGAGCAGCTCGAGGGCGCCGCCTCCGGCGAGCATCGGCATGAACGCGCTCCTGCAGGGCGGGCTGGCCAAGTTCCAGGGCAAGAACCCGGTCGTCGCGGCCATCAAGGGCGCGTTCGGAGCGATGAGCACAGTCCCAGAAGGTCGTCACCGGCCTGCTGCTGATCCTGGCCGCGGTGCTCGCGCCCGTGACCCTCCTCGTCCTGGCGCTGGCGCTGCTGATCGCCGCGATCGTCGGAGCCTTCTCGAGCTGACGCGGCGTGGTGCCCGTCCGTGCTCAGCGGCGGGGCAACAGCGGGCCGAGCGGGCCCAGGTCGATGTTGAGGTCCGACGCCGTCAGGCCGAACTGCTCGGTCAGGTCGTCCATCGCCTCCTGGAGCAGCATCAGCGAGGTGCCGAGGTCCTCCTCCTCCTGGTCGGTGAGGTCCCCCTGGTCGACCCGCCGGATCGCCTGGCGCTCCATGAGCTGGCGGAGCAGCTCGATGACGGTGAGCACGAGCTTCATGAGGTCGCGCTGCACCGCGTCCTTGTCGATCTCGACCCGCCGCGACGGGCCGCTCGGCTCATCCATCCCTGCTCCCGAGCTGCGGCCGCTCGACCGTCGCCTGCACCGTGCGCGCCTGTGCCGCCGAGGGGCGCTCCACCGGCGCGATCGAGGTGATCAGCGCCCGCAGCGACACCCGGACGAGGTCGACCCCCGCCAGCGAGATCGTGATGTCACCGGTCAGGACCACTCCCCCGGCCAGCAGCCGGTCGAGCAGGTCGACCAGGGCCACCTCCTGGTCCCCGAACAGCGACGTGGAGCGCCGCTCGAGACCCGCATCGTCGGAGGTCACGAGACGCCGACCTGGGCGAAGGAGTAGGGCACCCACGGGCCGGTCAGTTCCACCCGCAGCCGTGGATGCTCGGCGAGCGAGCGCACCAGGGCCTCGAGCTCACCGGTCGCCTCGTCCGGCACGAGGTAGGCGCCGTTGAGCACCATCCGCTCGGTGCTCCCGGTCAGCGCGGGATCCTGGAGGCGGTGGGTCCGGACCTCCTCGGCGAGCGCGGCCACCGTCGCGTGGATCTCCTCCGCGGACTGCTGCGCCTCCTCGAGGGTCAGGTCGCCCTCCCGCAGCTCCCGGCGGCGCCGTCGCAGGTACTCCGCGCCGGATCGGGGACGCTCGCCGCTCCCGCCGACCGGCGGCGTCGGGCGGTCGCGGGCGTAGGCCTTGACACCCCACTCCGCCCGACCGGCGAGCCGGTCGAGCACGGCGCGAAAGGTCTCGCCGCCCTGCTCCAGCACCTCGCGGACCCGGTCGTCGCCGTAGTAGACGGTGGCCAGCGACAGCGGCGCGACGACGTGGCCGCGCCCCACGGCGTCGACGACACGATGATGGGCGCGCGCCGTCGCCGCGAGCCACTCCAGGTCCTCGAGCCGCTCCTCGAGCGCCCGGGCCTCGAACTCTCCGCGGTCGACGTCGCTCACGACCCCCTGCAGCTCCCCCGCCGCCACCAGGCGGACGGGCGCGCCGCCGACGCCCGCGAGGTCGGAGACGGTCGCACCGTCGGCCCCGCGGGTGACGGCGTAGACATACGTGACGGCGTCGCTCACGACCGCGGCCTCCGCGCGCGCTCCTTCGAGCCCGCCGCGCGCGTCGACGACCGGCGAGGACGGGGAGCCGGCTCGGGCTCGGGCTCGTCCTCACCTCGGCTCCTCGGCGTCCTCGACCTCGGGCTCCTCGGCGTCCTCGACCTCAGCGTCCTCGACGTCGGCGTTCTCGGGCTCGACATCCTCGTCGGCGTCCTCGGGCTCGTCCTCGAGGTCGTCGACCTCGTCCCCCGGCTCCTCGTCCGCCTGTCCCGCATCACCCGCGAGCGCGCGCGCGGTGTTGCCCTCCAGGGCCTCGAGACGCTCGCGGAGACGGCGGTTCTCGTCCTCGAGCTCCCGGTGGCCCGACGAGAGGGTGGGGTCGCGCTCCCACCAGTCGATGCCCATCTCCTTGGCGCGGTCGACCGAAGCGACCACGAGCCGGAGCTTGATGGTGAGCAGCTCGATGTCCAGCAGGTTGATCTGGATGTCACCGGCGATCACGATGCCCTTGTCCAGGACGCGTTCCAGGATGTCGGCGAGGTTCGTGCCGTCCCCGCCCGACGCCGGCTGTTGCTGTTGCTGCTGTCGCGTGGAAGGCATCTGGCCGGTCCAACGCACCGGGTCGCTCATGTGCCTCCCGTCCGGCCGTCCGCTCCCGGCCGGCTCACTCGTCGTCGCCGCGCCCGCGCGTGAAGCGCTTGACCCGGCGGTAGCTCAGGAGCTCCCCATCGCCGTCCATCTCGGCCTCGTAGATCGCGAGGATGTCGGTGGAGGACGGGATGCGATGGCTCTCGACGACCTCGAGACCCACGATCCAGCCCCCTCGCCGTCCTTGCGGACGGACGTGACGCTCTCGCTCTCCTTACCCGTCATCTCCATGACCTGCTCGGCGGCCCACCGGGCGATCTTGCGAGCCGGGATCTTCTTCGGCCGGGGCTCGGGCTCCTCCGCCTCGTCCTCGACGTCGTCCTCGGGAGCCTCGTCCTCGTCCGGCTCCTCGACCTCGGCGTCCTCGTCCTCGGCGTCTCGGCCCTCGGCCTCGGCGTCCTCGACCTCGGCCTCCTCGGCGTCCTCGACCTCGGCCTCGGCCTCCTCGGCGGGCTCCGGTTCAGGCTCAGGTTCGGCCACCTGCGATCGGCGGCGACGGCGGGGCCGCTCCTGATCCGAGCCGTCCCCGTTGGACGAGGCCGACGAGGCCGACGACGACGCGCGCCGACGGCGAGGGCGCTCCTGATCCGAGCCGTCCCCATTGGACGAGGCCGACGAGGCCGACGACGACGCGCGCCGACGGCGGGGCCGTTCCTGATCGGAGGTGTCCTGCCCACCCGAGAGCGAGGAGTTGTCGTCGTCGCGGGCGCTCGTGCTCTCGGAAGTCGTGCGACGCTTGCGCCTCGCGGTGCCGTCACGGTCGGAGCTCGTCCGGCGCCGGGGACGGGACTCCTCGGAGGGTGACTCCTCGTCCTTCGTGGTGCGCCGGCGCCGGGGCGCCGGCTCGTCCGACGACCGCGTCACTCAGCGCCCCCGGCGTCGTTCGCCGGCCCACGCCCGACGAGCCGCTGCAGGAGGACCTCCTGCTGCTCGTCGCGTTCCTCCTCGGAGATCTCCCCGCGTTCATGCGCCGCGTCGAGGTCGTCGATCTGCGCCCGGATCACCCCGGGGTCGTTGAGCCGGTAGTCGACCTGTTGTTCCACCTGCTCGGCCACCCACACCACGCCCCGCACCGGGGCGAGGGGCAGGAGGAGGAGCTCGGTGAACAGCCCCATGTCCTCAGCCCCCGTCCTGCTCGGGCGCCTCGTACTCGGGCAGGAAGTCGAACGCCGCCGTCGGACCGATCAGGCGCAGGTTGACCCGCCCGCTCCAGGCGTCGCCCAGCTCGTCGACGGCGCGCTCGAAGTCGCTACGGTGATCGCTGCGGACGAGGAACGCCACGTGCACCGCACCGTTCTCGCCTCCGGGCTCCTTGACGACCGTGGCGACCGCGTAGCGCTCGAGGGCGTCCAGCGTCGCGTCGGCGTCCTGCTGCTTGAGCCGGTCCATCGAGTGGGAGATGGCCTCGCCCAGCTTGATGCGGTCGTAGTAGCTCGCGTCCTCGTCGACCCCGGCGACCTGCTCGCGCAGCCGCTGGATCTCCGGGTTGTCCTCGAGGATCCGGGTGAGGACCGCGGTCTCGTCGTAGTCGCCGCGCAGGTTGAACTGGGTCAGACCCTGCATCTGCTGCAGCGCCCGGACGAAGTAGTCCTGGTGCGGGGTCAGCAGCTCCTCGGCGACGGCGTCGTCGTCGGTCACCACCGCCCCGAACCGCATCGGCAGGACCGGGACCTCCTGCGCGATGGCGTTGAGCACCTGCTCGTGGGCCAGGAGGTCCTTGCGCGTGCCCAGCGGGCGGTCGGTCGAGACGTCGCTGACGACCGCCGCGAGATCGCCGGACACCACCAGACCGATCCCCGGGTCACCCTCCTGCGGGATGGGCGCCAGGTCGTCGGGGATGCGGGTGCCGACCGGGACGATGCCGTAGATGTACGAGCCGATCGCCGTGCGTGGAGCGTCCTTCTGCTCGGTGCCCATGGTCGCCTCCCCGCTCACCCGCGCCTGCTCTTGCGAGCCGGCTGCGCGTCGTCATCCTCTTTGTCGCCGCGGATCTCGTCCCACTTCTCCTTGCCGGCGTCGAGCATCCCCTTGGTCTTGCCCTTCGCTCCGCCCTGCGTGGCGTTCTCGGTGATCCCGCCCATGAACTCCCCGAGGTCCTTGCCGCCCTTCTGGTGCAGATCCAGACGATTGGTGGCCTCGGCGAACCGCAGGTAGGTGTCCACGCTCGCCACGACGATGCGGGCGTCGATCGTGATCAGCTCGATCCCGACGAGCGACACCTTCACGAAGAGGTCGATCACCAGACCCTTGTCCAGGATCAGATCGAGGACCTCGGCGAGCCCACCCGAGGGCTGCTTCTGCACGCCCCCGCCACCTCCGCCACCCTGGCGCTGACTGACCGTCACCGGCTTTCCTCTCCTTCACGCCGACCGCCCGGCCCCGACGTCTGTCGGGACCGAGCGGGCGGGGACTCGTGGCTCAGGCCGGGGCCGTCTCGCGGCGGCGTCCGCGCCGGCGGGGCGTCTCGGGCTCCGGTTCGGGCTCGGCGTCCGCCGGCTCGTCCTCCAGCTCTTCCTCGTCGAGATCGTCGGCGTCGTCCACGTCGTCGACCTCGTCGACGTCCTCGTCGGGTCGTCCTCGAGATCGTCGGCGTCGTCAGCCTCGTCCTCGGCGACCAGTTCGTCGTCCTCGTCGAGGTCCTCGTCGTCGGCGAGCTCGTCCTCGTCGTACTCGTCGGCGTCGTCGAGGTCCTCGGCGTCGGCGTCCTCGGCGGCCGCCTGCTCCTCCTCCATCGCTTCCTCGTGGGTCTTGACGACCTCGCTGTCGCGGATCTCCCCGCGCCAGCCCTCGAGCTCCTCGCGGTTGATGAGGGTGTCCATCATGACGTGGCGGCAGAAGTGCTTGAACTCGAGACGAGCACGGCGCCCGACCGCGCGCCACAGGTTCCCGGTCTTCTCGAAGAAGCCCTGCGGGTAGTACTCGAGGATCAGGATGATGCGCGTCAGGTTGGGCGCGAGCTCGCTGAACGTGACGATGCCGTCCGCGTAGCCCTTCGCCCCCGACGACACCCAGAGGATGTGGCTGTCCGGCACCTGCTCGCGGATGGTCGTCTCCCACGACCGGCGCGACCAGAACACCTTCGCCGTCCAGGTCGACTTCTCGTCGGACTCCTGGTTGACGGTCTCGAGCTTCTTCATGAAGCTCGGGAAGTCGGCGAACTGGGTCCACTGGTCGTAGGCGACACGGAGCGGGACGCCGACGTCCTGCGCCTCGAAGATGTTCATGAACTTGAACTTGCCGCGACCGCTCCCGTCGCCACCACCACCCCCGCCCGAGCCGTCGCCGTCCTCGGCGTCGTCGTCCTCGCCCTTCATGCCGGGGATGACGTTGCCGACCTTGTCCTTGAGCGTCGACGCCGCACCCTTGAGCGCGCCGCCGATGCCGCCGCCCTCCGAGTCGCCGCCACCGCCGAAGACGCCCGCCAGACCGGAGCCGCCGTTCTCGGCGACCTCGGTGAGACGGCCCGTCAAGCCCTCGACCTGGTCGAGCGCGGCACCGACGGCCTTGTCGGTCGCCGCCTTCAGGAGGGTCTGGGCGGCCTGCTTCAGACGGTCGACGGGCAGGACGTCCGTCGCCTTTCCCGCGGCCTCAGTCATTCGAACGCCCACCCGAGCGCTTGCCGGTCGAGCCCGCGGCGGCCCGCGAGCGACCGCCCGACCCGTTCGACGACCCGTTCGAGGACCGCGCCCCCGACGAGCTGCCGGAGCTCCGGGAGGAGCGGGACCGGGTAGAGCGCGACGTGCCCGAGCGCTCCGTGCTGCCGGTGGTGCTGCTGCTCGGCGTGCTGGCCGACCCGGCCTTCGTGCGACGGGACGTCGCGCGCTTCCCGCTCGAGGATTCCTTCTCCGTCGTGGGGCCGTCGGTGTCGTCGGCCGCCACGGCCTCGTCGGCGTCCTCGTCCTCGGCGGCGTCGTCCTCGGCGTCCACGACCTCGACCTCGTCGTCCGCGATCTCGTCGTCATCGACCTCGTCCTCGAGGTCGTCGGCGTCCTCGGCCACCTCGGGCTCCGGCTCCGGCGCCTTCTTCTTCCGGCCGCGACCCGTCACGCCCGAGGCCGCACCGGCGACCGCGCCGCCCGCGGTGCCTGCGGCGTCGCCGACCGCACCGGTGGCCTGGCCCGCGGCGTCACCCGCCGCGCCGGCCGTCTGGCCCGCGGCCTGTCCGGCCGCGCCCGCGACGTCCGCCGCCGGCTTGCCGAGGTTCTCCACCCGGTTGACCAGGTTGTCGGTCAGGGCCTCCATGCGGGCGCTCGCGATGGCGAGCGCCGCGTCCTTGCCCGCCTCGAGCAGGCGACCCTGCACCGCGTCGTTGAGACGCTGGAACTCGGGGGACTGGCCGGCCAGCTTGGTGACCATGCCCAGCAGCTGCGCGGGATCGGTGGTGATCTTCTTTCCCGCCAGCGCACTGCCGACCATGATCGCGAACTTGAGCTTCTTGGTGCGCCCCAGCAGATAGCCACCGATGATGGCCAGGACGAGTTTCGGAGTGTTCATGCGCCCGTCTCCTTCATGGGACCGGCCGCGACCGTCGCCCCGCCTCGATTGCGCAGGCGCCGAGCCTCACGCACACCATTGCCTCGCGGCACGTGCACCTCCGAAACGAAAAAGTCCTCTGTGCCCCGGATCACCGTCACGGGCATGCGAGGCGGACGTTACATCGACACCCCCGGGAATGCCCTGCCTGGGGAAGTATTTTCCGCGAATGGGACATTCGGACGAGCGCGCCCCGCACACTGGTGATCTTCACCGACACGTGGTTGCGGACTTTTCGGTGGCACTGAATGCTGCCGTTCGCCGGAATCGGAGAGCGGCACAGGACGGTCTTCGATGCTCCACGCGTTCGAACCGGCGAGGGCCGTTCCGCTCATCGGTCGGAAACGCGTATTACGATCTGCGCCACTCGGGCGTATGTATGGCTCCGAATGCGATTCGCGACGTGGCGTACGGGTCACCGAGTTCGGCGAACAGCCCACGTGATCACGGCGGATGCGCGGAGGGCGCTGACGGCCGCCGCGGGGGCGACGTGGCGGCGGGTCCCGGATCAGCGCGGGTCGGGCTCCCCGACGACGGCGCCGACGGCGCGGGCGAACAGCCGCCACTGGCGGGCACGCGACTGTGCCGCCCGCCGGCCGGTCTCGGTCAGTCCGTAGTGCGGGCCGGCGGCGGTCCCGCCGTGCACCCGGTGGAGCAGCCGGTTGCGGGCGAGACGGTGCAGCGTGTTGTGCACCGTGCGCTCCGGTGCCTCGAGGGCTCCGCCGCTGTCGGCGCGCAGGCGCTCGATGATCCCGCGCGCGCTCGCCGGGCCGTCCCGCAGCGCGCACAGCACGAGGAGATCGACGTGCTCGCGGGACGCGACCCGAGCCATGCCCCACCTCCTGTTCGTCGCCCCGGCGGGCGATCGTCCGACCGCGGCGGTCGTGTTCCGGGACCGGGCCGCGCGACCGGTCCGCAGCGGCTCGGCCGGAGGGTTCCCGTCCCCGGTGCCGTCCGCGTCGCCGCTGCGGTCCGCGTCCCCGCTGCGGTCCACGTCCCCGCTGCGGTCCACCTTGCCGCTGCGGTCCCCGGACTCGGCCGGCGCCGCCTCTCGCGGAGCCCGCGGGGGCAGGAGTCCGCGCAGCCGCGACGTCGCCGGCTCCCCGAACGCGCTCGACAGATCCTGGGTCACGTCGTGGCTCCGTTCCCGTTCCCACGTCCGCCGAGGACGTCCTCCTCGGCCTCCCGCAGCAGCGTCAGCAGTTCGACCCCGAGGTCTCGGTAGTCACCGGCGACGCTCGCGGCCGTCGGCGACAGGCGCGGCGTCCCCGTTCCCCCCTCGCGGAGACTGGTCCACCACGCGGGCTGGGCGGCGACGTCGCGCTCGAGCTCGTGGGCGAGCTTGCCCAGGCGCCGGGCGTCCTGGGCGGTGCGCTCCGCGTGCCGGATCGAGGTCGTGAACATCGGCGAGTTCCCGCCGAAGGCCCGCGCGACCGCGGCGCGGACCTCGGCGTGCACGACGCGTGACCGGGTCCCGGTCGCGAAGAGCACCGCGCCGAGCAGGCGCAGGTCCGGGTTGAGCTCGCGGGCCAGTGCGAACCGCTCGCCGACCAGCCGCATCCCGACGAGCCCGCCGACGTCGGACTTCGTCGGCATCACCACCCAGCGGGCGGCGGTGAGGGCGAGGTCGGTGAGGATCGTGGACTCGGGGGGCAGTCGAGGAAGACGACGTCGTAGGGCCCGGTGACCGGGGCGAGCACTCGCGCCAGCACCCGGAACGCCTCCCGTCCCTGGTCCTGGAGCCGGGACACCATCAACGGCACGAGGTCCGAGAGACGGGCGCCGCCGGGCACGACGTCCAGCCCGGGCCGCACGTCGAGCACGGGCGTCAGCGGCGAGCCGGAGATGACGCTGAGCAGCAGGCCCGCCCCCTGGTCGTCACGCTCGTCGTCGCGGAAACCCAGGTCGTCGGCGAGGTTGGCCTGGCGGTTGAGGTCCACGAGCAGGCACCGGTACCCGGCTGCCGCGAGCTGGCCGGCGAGGTTGGCCACCAGCGAGGTCTTCCCGACGCCGCCCTTGTCGTTGACCATCGCGATCACGCGATCGAGCGCGGACGTCTGTTCCTGGGCGACCGCGCCACGTCCTGCCACGGGACGGAGCGTGACAACCGCGACGTCGCCGACACAAGGTCGCCACGCCCCTCGAGGGCAGGGTTGGGCCGGGCGCCGCACATCTCCGGCCCGCGACCGCGCCCGAATTGAGCCGGACGGCCCAACGCGAGGCGGCCGAATCACGCAGGCGGCTTGGCGGCCGCCCGACTCACGTAACGCTCCACGACCTCGCGCGCCTCGTAGATCGTCCTCGCGTCGCCCCACTGGGCGGCGTCGAGCCGATTGTGGGTCCACCCGCCCGGAAGCACCCGGGTGCCCAGGTTCAGGTAGCCGACCTCGCGATTCCACAGGATTTCCGACTGGAACCCGCGGGGATCGTCCCAGCGCCAGGAGGTGCCGTAGTCCTCCGTCTGCTCGACGACCTCGACGCCATCGATATCCATGAGGTCTCCTGTCACAGAATGCACGGCTCGTCCCTCTAGAATTACCCACGGTGGCCACGCCGACATGGACCGATCGGCCTATTTCCGGTCGCGGACGGACCAGCTCATTCGTGGTGGATCCTCGTCGAGGAAGGTGATCGCGTGACGGTGTACGTCTCTCTGCCCCAGGTTCCGCTGACCCTCAAGTTCGAGGAGTCCCACGACGAGGTCCTCGATCACTTCCAGACCCTCATCGAGGACGGCTCCATCCACCGGTACGAGCTCGGGGACGGGCAGTCACTGATCGTCAACTACGCCGTCGTCGCCGCCGCCACGCTGAGCGAGGGCCACCGCACCCTCGAGGTCTCCGAGATGCACCGCGGGGTGCAGGCCCGCATCCGGCCACCGCGGGCGAAGGCCGACGAGGACGACGACCGGGTCGAGGCCTGAGGTCGCGGTCTCACGTCCCGAGCCCCGTCACAGCGGCGTCCCCCGGCTGACCACGAGCCCGTCGAAGCGCGCGGGGGCCACGAAGGTCAGGGCCCGGGCCGGACGGTCGCCGACCACCTCGAAGCCGTGCTCGACATCGCGGGGCAGGAACAGGAACGTCCCCGCCGACGCCCGGAACGTGCGGTCGCCACAGAACCCGCTGAGCTCCCCCTCGAGGACGTAGAACATCTCGTCCTCGCCCTCGTGGGTGTGGGCGGGGACCTGGAGACCGACCGGCCCGCTCTGCTCCATCACCGCCGCCCGGCCCTCGGTGTCCGCGCCGGACGCCTTGATCGTGAACACCGCACCGCCGAGGTCGTAGGACTCCCCCTCGCCGTCCACCCGCACGAATCCGCTCATGGCCTCGTGCTTCCCGTCCCACCTCCCGGACGAACCCCTCCTGGGGCGACGGGCACCTCGGACACGTCGGCTCAGCTCCCGAGCTCGGCGCGCAGGAGCGCGGCTCCCCCGGCGAGGGCGCGCATCTTGCCCTCGGCGGCCTCGCGCGGGAGATACTTCATCCCGCAGTCGGGAGCGAGGACGAGCTGCTCGGGCGGGAGGAGGTCGAACGCCCGGCGGGCGCGGGCGGCCACCGTCGCGGCGCTCTCGACCTCGGGCGTCGACAGGTCGAGCACCCCGAGGATGATCGTCTTGTCGGCGAGGTCGGCCAGCACACCGAGGTCGAGGCCCGACTGGGCGGTCTCGATGGAGATCTGGTCGACGGGGCAGCCCGCGAGCTCGGGCAGGAACGAGTACCCCTCGGGACGCTCGTGGATGATCGCCGCGTAGCCGAAGCAGAGGTGCACCGCGGTGGTGCCGGTGACGCCGTCGAGCGCGGTGTTCAGGGCGGCGAGCCCGTACGCGCGCGCGGCGTCGGGGCGGGCCTGCAGGTACGGCTCGTCGATCTGCACCACGTCGGCGCCCGCGGCGAACAGGTCGCGGATCTCGGCGTTGACCACCGACGCGTAGGCCATCGCCGCGGCCTCGGCGTCCGGGTAGTGGTCGTTCTGCGCCTGCGCGGTCATCGTGAAGGGACCGGGCACCGTCATCTTGATCGTGCGGTCGGTGTGCGCGCGCAGGAAGCGCAGGTCGTCGACCTCGATCGGGTGCGGGCGGCCGACCTCGTCGACGATGCGCGGGACGGGGTTGGGGTGCCCGCTGCGGTCGAGCGCGGTGCCCGGGTGGTCGATGTCGACGCCGTCCAGGGCGGTCGCGAAGTGGTTGGAGTAGCTCTCCCGCCGGATCTCGCCGTCGGTGAGGATGTCGAGCCCGGCGTCCTCCTGCGCGGTGATCGCGAGGCGGGTCGCGTCGTCCTGGGCCTGCGCGAGGTGCTCGGGGGCGACGCGCCAGAGCTCCGTCGCACGCACCCGCGGCGGGAAGCGGCCGGCGAGCCTCGCGCGGTCGATCAGCCACTCGGGCTGGGCGTAGCTGCCGACCAGCGACGTCGGCAGCAGCGGCAGCGGTGCCATGGGTGCTCCTCGCGTTCTCAGGGGACCAGGACGATGCGACCGCGCGCGCCACCGACGACCTGGCGCTCCCAGGCGGGGGTGACGTCGTCGAGCGCGACGGTCTCGTGGGCGACGGTCAGCGAGCCACCCGCGGCGGCGCCGGCGATCCGGGCGATCGCGGCGGAGCGTTGCGCGGAGGAGAGCTCGTTGTTGGTGTAGCCGAGGACCCGCAGCGAGCGGCTGCGCAGGAGCGACGAGGTCAGCGGGCAGGTCTCCCCCGCCGCGCTGCCCAGGTTGACCAGCCGACCTCCGGGTCGCAGGGCCCCCGCCGCGGCCGCGGCCGGCGCACCGAACAGCGGGTCGAGGACGAGGTCGGAGGGCCCGTCGCCGGCGTCGAGGAGCCGCTCGGTCAGCGTCGCCCCGTCCCCGTCGTCCCCGTCGTCCAGCGCGACGACGGCGTCGGCGCCCGCCTCCTGCGCGCGCCGCCGGGCCGTCGCGGACCGCGCCGCCGCGACGACCCGGCGCGCACCCGCGGCCCGGGCGAGCTGGATGCCGGCCTGCCCGACGACCCCGCCCGCACCGAGCACGATCACCTGCTCGCCGTCCGCGAGCTCCCCGCGCCACATGAGGGCCTGCTCGGCGGCCACGGCGGAGAGCCCGAGCGCGGCGACCAGGACCGGGTCGACGCCGTCGGGCAGGGTCACGACGTCGCCGGCGCGGGCCACCGCGCGCGCCGCCATGCTGCCGTCGCCCGGCGCCATGCCCGCCGCCGTCGGGAACCAGACCAGCCGCCCGTCGAGCCGGCCGACCCCCTGCACCCCGGGGACGTAGGGCGTCGCGGGACGGCCGAAGTACGACGTGCCGGTCGCGCACAGCAGGTCGAGCGGGGTGATCGGCGCGGCGATCACCTCGACGACCACCTCGCCGTCGCCGGCGACCGGGTCGGTGCGATCGCCGGCGGCGGGCGGTGCCCCCGGATCGGTGACCTCGGCGGCGCGCATCAGGTGCTGATGTCCGGGTAGGGCAGCGTGACGTGGTCGAGCGCGCGGGCGTAGGCCATCTGGTACTCCAGCGGCCCGTGGTCGCGCTCGAACATCGCGATGAACAGGGTGAGCGTGAGGAACGGGTGGGCGCCGAGGGCGAACAGCTCGGGGTGGTCATGGGCGACCAGGGCGGCGCGCTCCCGCTCGGTGAACCGCTGCCACGTCGACGCCTCGGCGCCGACGCAGTTCAGGAGGCGGTTGGCGTGGTCGCGCTCCCAGTCGGCGACGCAGCCGGCCGGGTCGACGCGGTAGCGCTCGACGAGCTCGGGGTCGCGGTCGACGGTGTAGAGGAACTTGTCCAGCAGGTACCGGCTCATACCGGCGCTCCCTGGGTCGATGGTCCGGCTCCGCTCCGCTGCGCGTCCTGCGGGTACCAGGTGAAGTAGGCCTCCATGGTGTGGAACAGGTCGAGGGTGTCGACGTGGTCGGCCCGCGCGCCCTCGCCGGCGACGCCCATCATCAGCATGAAGTCCATGAACCCGTGGGTGGCGTTGCCGGGCCGGTGCAGGCTGTCCAGGCTGACCTCGGACAGGCAGCCCTCGAGGTCGCCGGAGGCGATCCACTCGACGGCGCGGCGGTCGAACTCGGGGTCCGGGCCGTGCGGGCCGAACTGGCGCGGCCCGCCGAGCTCGAGCGACAGGTGCCCGGTGCCGATGACGGCGACGCGCTGGTCCGACGGCCACGACTCGACCAGGTCCCGGATCGTGCGCCCGAGCGCCACGAACCGCTTCGGCTGCGGCAGCGGCGGCGCGAAGATGTTGGTGTAGATCGGGACGATCGGCAGGTCCGCCTGCGGGCGCAGCGTGATGATCGGGCACGTGATCGAGTGGTCGATCCGCAGCTCGTTGGAGAAGGCCAGGTCGAAGCCGGCGTCGAGCCCCTCGCGCAGGAGGTACGCCGACAGGTCCTCGTGCCCGGGCAGCACCATGCGCGGCAGCCCGAACTCCCGCTCCTCGTTGTACCAATTGGCGTCGTAGAACGGGGCCTTGCCCACCAGGAACTGCGGCATGTTGTCGAGCCAGAGCTGGTGGAAGTGGTCCGACCCGACCATCACCAGCACGTCCGGGCGCGCCGCGGTCAGCGTCGCGCGGAACGCCTCGATCTTGCGTACCCACTCGTCGGCGAACGGCGGGCGGTCGTCGCCGGTGGCGGTGCTCGCGCGGTAGAAGAAGGGGTGGTGGGTGGACGCGATCACCGCGACCAGCTCAGCCATCGTGGCCTCCGGGAAGGGATGGGCGGCCGGGAAGGGGTTCGGCACTGTAGGGATCGGGGTCGACGGACCGGTTGTTGAGGTCGACCGACAGGAAGATCTCGTTCGCCACGGGGTGGCGCATCTCCTCGGCGAGCTGGCCGATCAGCCCCGCGGTGCGCGCGAGCAGGGCGAAGCCGCGCAGCAGCGCCAGCGGGAGACCCAGGTCGGCGAGGACCGCGCCGCACACGCCGGCGCCGTTGAGCGGCAGCGTCCTCCCGAGGATCTCCGGGTGGACCCGGCCGATCGCGGCGAACAGCGCCAGGTGCGGGCCGGTGACACCCTCCTCGGCGGCGAGCGCCATGAGCCTGGGCGTGCGCGGGTCGCCCTGCTTGTGCACGTGGTGCCCGAGCCCCGGCACGAACCGCCCGGACGCCCGCCGGTCGGTGACCGCGCGGCGGGCGAGGTCGTCCCACCCGGCGTCGTCGGTCGGCAGGGCGCCCTGTTCGGCCAGCACGTCGTGCAGGAAGCGGCCGCAGTCCTCGGTGACGCCGAGGAAGCGCGACCCGCCCGCGAGGAGCCCTGCGGCGAGCGCGCCCTGCACCGAGTCGGGCGCCGACAGATAGGTCAGGCGCGTGATGATCGCGGTCGGTGTGTACCCGTGGTCGGCGAGCGCGGCCAGGACCGCCTCGAAGACACGGGTCTCGCCCCGGCTCGGGCGGCGCTGCGTGGCGAGCCAGAACGCGAGCTCGCCGAAGCCGACCTCGCCCATGACGTCGTCGGCGAGGTCGTGGCCGAGCAGCGTGATCCGCTCGGTGGACGACGCGCCCAGGGCCGTGGGGTACTCGTGGTCGGTCACGCGTCGCCTCCGGGGGTCAGCCACGACCGCAGCGCGGCGCCGTGCTCGTCGAGCTCCGGGGGCGGGAGCTCGTAGACGGCCGGGGTCACCGAGAAGCGGACGGGGTTGCGGGTCGTCGGCACGGCACGGTCGCCCTCGCCGACGGTGACCACCGGGTCGAGCCCGAAGCGCTCGGCGATGGCGAAACCGCCGGCCACGGAATTGATCGGCCCGCACGGCACCCCGGCCGCGACGAGGAGGTCGAACCACTCCTCCGCCCCGCGGCCCGACAACGCCTCGACGAGGATCGGGCGCAGCTCGTCGCGGTGCTCGGTGCGGTCGGCGTTGCGCACGAAGCGGGGATCGTCGGCCAGCTCCGGAAGGCCGAGCACCTCGCACAGCTTCCGGAACAGGCCGTCGTTGGCCGCCGCGACGATGAGGTCGTTGTCCGCGGTGGGGAACGGTTCGTAGGGCACCACGCTGGGGTGGGCGTTGCCCATGCGCGAGGGCACGACGCCGCCCGCGACGTAGGCCGAGCTCTGGTTGACCATGCCGGACATCGCCGAGGCGAGCAGGGAGAGCTCCACGTGCTGGCCGTGGCCGGTGACGTCGCGGTGGCGCAGCGCGGCGAGGATGCCGATCAGCGCGTCCTTGCCCGCCATCACGTCGAACATCGAGATACCGGCGCGGTAGGGCGGGCCGTCGGCGGGGCCGGTCAGGCTCATCAGCCCGGACACGGCCTGGACCATGAGGTCGTAGCCCGGGACGTGGGCGCCGCCGGTGGCCCCGAACCCGGAGATGGAGGCGTAGACGAGACCCGGGTTGTCCTCCGCGACGGATCCGTAGTCCAGCCCGTACTTCGCCATACCGCCGGGCCGCAGGTTCTCGACGAGGACGTCGGCACGCCGGGCGAGCTCCCGGGCGAGCGCGGCGTCCTCGGCGTCGCGCAGGTCCAGGGCGATCGAGCGCTTCCCGCGGTTGATCGCGAGGTAGTAGGTCGAGACCTCGTCGCGCGTCGGCGGGGTCCAGGTGCGGGTCTCGTCCCCCTGCGGTGACTCGACCTTGACCACCTCGGCCCCCATGTCGGCGAGCAGCATCGTGGCGTAGGGCCCGGCGAGCACGCGCGAGAAGTCGGCCACGAGCAACCCGGCCAGCGGGCCACCCCCGCCGGACGCGCCGCTCTCGACCGTCATGCGACCTCCCCGTCCGTCGGACGGACGACTGTCCGTCGCGCTGATCCTCGGTCCCTCCCGGCCGGGCGTCAACCCGTCCTCCGAGGCGGTCAGGAGGCCGGGAGCGTGACGTGCGGGAGGGTCTCGCGGCGGGCGAAGTCGGCGCTGATCTCGCCGGCGGTCTGCAGCAGCAGCGGCAGGTGGTGCTCGACCAGGTGCTCGACGGAGGTCTCCGCCGCGTGGCAGTTGACGTTGACCCCGGCGATCACCCGACCCGACCCGTCACGCAGCGGCGCGGCCACCGACCGGATGCCGCGGGTGAGCTGCTCGTCGGTCAGCGCCCAGCCCCGGGCGCGCACCTCGCGCAGCACGGCGTCGCGCTCGGCGCGGTCGGGCTGCCAGCGCGGCACGAGGCCGCTGCGCGAGGGCTCGGCGAGCACGCGCTCGAGCTCGTCGGCCGGCAGGGCGGCGAGCTGCACCTTGCCCAGTGACGTGGGCAGGGCGGGGAAACGGGTGCCGATCTGGACGGCCAGCGACACGATCTTCGGCACCGCCACGCGCGCCACGTAGACGATGTCCGAGCCGTCGAGCTGGGCGATCGAGCACGACTCGTCCGTGCGGGCGACGAGCGCCTCCAGGTGCGGGCGGGCGACGTCCCACAGGCCCATCGACCCGACGTAGGCGACGCCGAGCTCGAGCACGCGCGGGGTCAGCGCGTAGCCACCCTCGCTGGCCCGGACGTGGCCCAGCTCGGTGAGCGTGAGCAGGATGCGCCGCGCGGTCGGGCGCGCGAGGCCGGTCGCCGTCGCGACCTCGGCCAGCGTCATGACCGGTCGCCCGGGGCGGAAGGCGGCGATCACGTCGAGACCGCGCGCGAGGGCCTCGATGAAGTCCGGACCCGTGCCGTCCCGTGCCACCGTCGACCCCTCCCGGAGCGCTCCGCCGCCGCGCGGTTGACACCGTACGCGCCCCTGCTCGACAGTGAGCCACATCGTTTGACCGTCTGTCGGACGGTTGTCCGTCGCGAGGAGCGCCGTCATGAGCCAGCCCCCCGGCACCGCCGCCGGACGCCCCGTCGTCCTGCGCCGCGGCACCGTCCTCACCATCGACGCCGCACACCGGATCCTCCCGGGCCACGACGTCCTCGTGGTCGGCGACCGGATCGCCGGGGTGGGCCCCGACCTCGAGGTGCCCGAGGGCACCGAGGAGATCGACGCGCGCGGCGGGGTCGTGATGCCGGGCATGATCGACACCCACCGGCACATGTGGCAGACAGCGATGCGCGGGTACGGCGCGGACTGGACACTCACCCAGTACTTCGTCTGGTACTACCTCGAGCACGGGCGTACGTTCCGCCCGCAGGACGTCCACGCCGGCAACCTGCTCGGCGCGATCGAGGCGATCGACGCCGGGGTCACCACCACCGTCGACTGGTCCCACGGCCTGCAGACCACCCAGCACGCCGACGCGGCGCTCGACGCCCTCGAGGCCGTGCCCGGCCGGTTCGTGCTGGCCTACGGCAACATCCAGGACGCCCCGGCGAACTGGACGACTGCCCCCGCGTTCCGCGACTTCGTGTCCCGGCGCATCACCGGCTCGGACATGCTCGGCTTCCAGCTCGCGTTCGACGTCACCGGCGACCCCGCCTTCCCCGAGAAGCCTGCGTTCGAGGTCGCGCGCGAGCTCGGCGTCCCGGTCACCACCCACGCCGGGGTCTGGGGTGCGACCAACGACGACGGCATCCGCCTCATGCACGAGCACGGGTTCATGACGCCGGGGACGGTGTACGTGCACGCCGCGACGCTGTCGGCGGACTCGTACCACCGCATCGCCGCCACCGGCGGGTCGGTGTCCGTGTCGACCGAGAGCGAGCAGAGCGCCGGCCAGGGCTACCCGCCCACCTGGGCGCTGCGCAGCCACGGCATCCCGGTGTCGCTCTCGATGGACACCACGGTCTGGTGGAGCGGCGACCTGTTCTCGGCCATGCGCACGACCCTGGGCGCGGACCGCTCCCGTGAGCACCTCGAGGCGCACGCGAAGGGCGAGACCGTCGTGCACGCGTCGCTGCGGGCCGAGCAGGTCGTGGACTGGGCGACCATGGGCGGCGCCCGGGCCCTGGGGCGCGACACCGACCTCGGCAGCGTCGAGGTGGGCAAGAAGGCCGACCTCGTGCTCCTGCGCAACGAGCACTCGCCTGCCATGACCCCGCTGCTGCACCCCTACGGCCACGTCGCCTTCCAGGCCCAGCGCGGCGACGTGGAGGCGGTGCTCGTCGACGGCCGCATCGTCAAGCGCGACCACCGTCTCGTCGGCGTGGACCTCCCGGCCGCGCGCCGCGCCGTCGAGCAGACCGTCGAGTACCTCCGCGCCGAGCTCGGCGAGGAGGCCTGGCAGCAGGGCATGAACCCCGACGTGCCCGAGCCGACGATCCTCGACAACCCCTACACCTACACCGACTACCGCTCCTCGGCGACGCACGGGCAGTGAGGGACCGGCCCCACGGCGCGGAGAATGGGCGGATGCCGCCTGTGCCGCCTGTTCCGCCTGTTCCGACGGTCGAGCCGGACGAGCCGCACCGGCACCGGGAGATGGCGGAGTCGTTCGGGTCGGACGCCGCGCGGTACGACCGGGCCCGCCCGCGCTACCCGGATGCCCTCGTGGCCGCGGTCGCCGACGCGGCGCCCGGGCCCGACGTCCTCGACGTCGGTTGCGGGACCGGCATCGCCGCGCGGCAGTTCCGGGCCGCGGGGTGCCGGGTCCTGGGGGTCGACGTCGACGCGCGGATGGCCGCGTTCGCGCGTGACACCGGGCTCGAGGTGGAGGTCGCGGCGTTCGAGACCTGGGACGCGGGCGGGCGCACGTTCGACGCGGTGGTCGCCGGGCAGACCTGGCACTGGCTGGACCCGCCCGCCGGTGCGGCGCGCGCGTCCGGGCTGCTGCGCCCCGGGGGTCGGCTGGCCGTGTTCTGGAACGTGTTCCGACCGCCGGCGGACGTCGCGGAGGCCTTCCGCGAGGTCCACCGACGGGTCATGCCCGACGCGCCGCTCAACCCCTGGACCGCGTCCGCCCTCGACGGGTACGCGCCGATCCTCACCCGGGCGAGCGACGGGATCCGTCGGACGGGCACGTTCTCCGAGCCGGAGCAGTGGTGGTTCGAGTGGGCGCGGACCTCCACACGGGACGAGTGGCTGGAACAACTGGCCACCAGCGGCGGCGCCGACCGGATCCCACCGGCCACCTGGGACGCCATGGCGACGGGCATCGGCGGCATCGTCGACGACATGGGCGGCAGCATCACGATGCCCTACACCACCGTGGCGATCACCGCGGTTCGACTCGAGGGCGGACCGTAGGCGCACCGTCCCGCCCCGCGCCTCCGCCATCCCGCGTGAGGCTCCGGAGCGCGGCGACCCCGGCTCCGACGGCAGGAGGGTGCCCGCCGCCGCGAGGACGGTCGCGGCGAGGGGCGCGGCGGCGACGGCGAAGGGGTCGACGGAAGCCAGGACCTCGACGACCACGACACCGGCGAACAGGGCGTAGCCCAGACAGGCGACGCGGACGACCGTCAGCCGGAAGCCCTCGGTGCGGTCGGCGAACGACAGCAGCCACGCCAGGGCGGGCAGCACCAGGACGCCGTGCATGGTCGCGCCGTGCCCGGGCTTGATCCCACCGGAGAACGCGAACGCCGCCGCGACCCCGCCCTCGACGCTCCGGGAGATCACCATCCCGCGCGCGAGCATCAGGACGCCGAGCGCGAGCGCGACCATCAGGCTCGCGTAACCGACCCGCAGCGCCAGCCGCATGCTGGGCGCGACCTCGGTCTCCCGCCACGCGGTGACGGTCGCGAGCATCATCGTCACCACGATCGCCACCGCACCGGCCGCCGCGCCTCCGGCGACGAGGCCCGCGCCGGCGCCGACGACCCCGAAGTGCGAGGGCTGCCCCCGCCACGCCTGGACGGTGATGACGAGGACCTCGACCAGGCAGGCAAGGGCGAACACCGCCAGGACCACCGGCCGCCGGCGCAGCCGCGGGACGAACGACGACACCCAGGTGATCGTGGCGAGCGTCAGCCCGAACGACACTCCGAACGTCGCCGGCTTGCGCAGCGAGAGCGGCCCGCTCCAGGACCCACCGGTCGCGAGCAGCACCCCGACGTGCACGAGGCCGCTCACCCCGAGCGCGGTGGCGAGCAGGTAGCAGGCCCGCTCGATCCGCGTGCCGTCACGCCAGGCGTCCCGCAGGGAGACCGACGCGGTCCGGAGCAGGGCCGTGCTCACGGCCGGCGCACCAGCCGGGCGAGCGCGACGACGCCGGCCGCGGTCGCGGTCAGCAGGCCCAGGAACTGGACGAGCGCGGACAGGAACTGGCCGATGACACCGGGGGTGAGCAGCAGACCCAGTGGCACCCCCGACAGGAGGGCCCCGACGAGGATGAACACCGCGACCACCAGCCCGATGGCGGGCGCCCAGCGCCACGGCACGAACGCGACCGCCGCGGCGGCCACCACCAGGATGATCGGTCCCGGCGGCACCACGGGGAAGCCCGGGACCCCGCTCAGGTACTCGCCGAGAGTGCCGACGGCCGCGAGCAGCAGGCCCACGACCACCACCCATCGCGCACGCTCGGTCGACGACTGCCTCCGCACTTCTGTTCTCGTCATGACTCATTCATAACATGAACGATTCATGGACGGTAGGGTTCAGGGCGTGCACAACCCGCAGGACCCGACACCGGCCCGCCGTCCGACCGGCGCAGGCTTCCTCCTCGCCCAGGTCGGCGCCCTCGGCGCGCGCCTGTTCGCCGCGCGCCTGGCCCCTCTCGGACTGACGCCGGCGCAGAGCGGCCTGCTCCGGGCGATCGTCCGTGATCCTGGGCGAAGCCAGAACGCCCTCGCCGAGCAGCTCGGCGTGCGCCCGAGCCGGCTCGTCGTCCTCGTCGACGAGCTCGAGGGCGCCGGCCTCGTCGAACGCCGCGCACACGCCACCGACCGGCGCCAGCGCGCGGTGCACCTCACCGACCAGGGCCGCGCGACGATGGGAAAGCTCGCCGCCGCCGCCGCGGACCACGAGGACGAGCTGTGCCGGACCCTCGATGCCGACGACCGGCGCCGGCTCGTCGAACTGCTCGGCCGGATCGCGGCCGACCACGCCCTGACCCCCGGCGTACATCCCGGCTACGGCTCCCTGTGAGCCCCTGCCCCTGACCACCGCCCCTGACCACCGCCCCTGGCTGGTGGGTGACGGTCCGGCCCGGAAGGATCACCGGCATGCTGGGCACCCTCACGCTGTTGGCGGCGACCGCGGCGACGGCCCTGCTCGCGGGCACCTTCTACGCCTTCGACGTGGCCGTGGTGCCGGGGCTGGCGCGCGCCGACCCACGGGGCGCGGTCGGGACGATGCAGTCGATCAACGTCGCGATCGTCAACCCGTGGTTCATGCTGTCGTTCCTCGGGTCCCCGGCGCTGATCGCCGTGACGCTGCTGGTCCGCGTCCTCGAGGGCGCGCCGGGCCTGACGGTCGCCGGGACCGCGGTCGCGCTGGGCCTCGTCGTGGTCGCGCTGGCGTTGACGGCGCGGCTGCACATCCCACTGAACGACACGCTGGCCGCGGCGGGGTCGCCCGAGGCGCTCACCGATCCGGCCGACGTCCTGGGGCGCTACCTCCGCCCGTGGGCGAGGTGGAACCGCGCGCGCACCCTGAGCACGCTCGCCGCCACCGTGGTGCTGGTCGCCTCGTCCTGACTGCGTCGGGAGGGCGTGAGCAGCGACATCGGTCATCGCCGGTCACCGGGGGCGGGCCCGTGCCACGATGCCGCGATGACGCCGGGGACGTGGGACGCGGGGCGAGCGGCACGCGCGGCGTGGGAGGTCTTCGAGACCGTCCACGACGTCGTCTACTTCACCCCGGAGGCGCGCGCGGCGGCTGACGCGTTGGGCATGCGCGGGTTCTGGATGGGCTACGTCGTCCTGCGCGCCGCGCCGTTGGGTCCGCTCGGTCCGGCCCCGGTCGCGGCGATGTTCCACGGCTTCCACCCCGACCGGATCCACCGGGCGTTGCCCGACGCCTGGACCCTCACGACGCCCGCGGACGCGCTCGACGCCCGCCTGCGCGCGTCGGTGGACGCCCTGCGCCGGCTGGGTGGTGCGGCGCTGGACGACGCCCGCGTCGCCGAGGCCGCGGACCTGGCGTGGCGGGCCGCGTCCGCCGTCGACGTCCCGGGCCGCCCGCTGGCCGCCGCCAACCTCGCCCTCCCCCGGCCCGCCGACCCCGTCGCCGCGCTGTGGCAGGCGTGCACGACGCTGCGCGAGCACCGCGGCGACGGGCACGTCGCGGTCCTCGTCGCGCGGGGTGTCGGCCCGGTGGAGGCGCACGTGCTCAAGGCCGCCGCCGGGGAGGCCGACGCGACGATGCTGCGCGAGTCCCGGCGCTTCTCACAGGCCGACTGGGACGTCGCGGTCGACGCGCTCGTCCGGTGGGGCTGGCTCGACGGCCCGGACGCTCTCGCGCCGCGCGGCGTCGAGGAGCACCGAGAGATCGAGCGCCTGACCGACCGCGCCGCCGCGACCCCCTGGCTCGCGGTCGGCCCGGACGTCACCCGGCACCTGGTCGACCTCCTCACGCCCCTGGCCGACGCCGTCTCCGCCGCCGGCGTCATCCCCCACGGCAACCCGACGGGGCTGAGCCGCGAACCGGGCCGCGCGGGATGACCGGGTGACCGGCCACTCCTACAGCGCGGCGTAGAGCGCCTGCTCGAAGTCGACGTAGAGCTTCCACGCCTCGTGCTCGGTGATGAAGGGCAGCGAGTTGGTGTAGATCGAGGCGCAGATCCCCGTGGTGCGGTCGATGAAGAAGTGGGTGTTGAGCAGGCCCGCCCACGCGCCCGTCCAGGCCCGGCGACCGCCCGGGACGTCGTTCTCGTTGAGCAGCAGCCCGTAGCCCCAGGTCCAGCCCGGACCCAGGTGCAGCGTGTCGGTGGTCGCCTCGTCCGCGGTGGCGATCTCGGTCGGCATCGGAGCGCCCCCGAGCTGGTCGGTGAACGCGGCGTCGACGGTCTCCTGGCGCAGGATGCGCGCGCCGTCGAGCTCGCCGCCGCGCAGCAGCGCCCGCTCGAAACGGATGAAGTCGCGCGGGGTCGAGTGCAGGCCGTGACCCCCGGACCACCACTGCGGCTCGTCGGGGAGGACGTTGCCCGCGGAGGCCCAGGCGCCGTCCTCACCCTTGAGGTGCACCGGCGTCTTGTTGCCCTGTCGGGCGTCGTCGAGCGCGAACATCGTGTCGTCCATGCCGAGCGGGCCGGTGATGTTCTCCTTGACGACGACGTCGAGCGTCGTGCCGGCGACGGCCTCGACGACGCGCCCGAGCCAGTCGGTGTTGATCCCGTACTCGAAGCGGGTGCCCGGGTCGGCGACCATCGGCGCCCGGAACGCGGCGATGTCCCCGGGTACCACGTTGGGGATGCCGGTGACCCGCTCGTACTTCACCAGGTCGGCGTTCCAGAAGAAGTACCCCAGGCCCGCGGTGTGGGTGAGCAGCTGCTTGACCGTCGCGCGGCTCGCGGGTGCGCGCAGCGTCGGGGTGTCGCCGTCCCACCCGTCCAGGACCTCGAGGTCCGCGAACGCGGGCACGTAGTCCTCGACCGGCGCGTCGAGGTCGAGCTCGCCGCGCTCGACCTGCTGCAGCGCCGCGGTGGTCGCGACCATCTTGGTCATCGACATGATCCGGAAGTGGGTGCTCGTCGAGACGGGCTCGTCCTCGCCCGCCACCCGGTTCCCGGCGGCGCCCTCGTAGATCACGCCGTCGCGGTCGGCCGCGATCGCCGCGACGTGCGGCACCGCCCCCGCCTCGACGGCGTCGGACAGCACCCTGTCGATCGCCGAGCCCTCGATCGTCGAACCCATGTCGCGGACCTCCGTTGGTCTCTGCGGACCGGGCACCCGATGTGGTGCCCACCACACCGAAGCGCGTTCGTCAGGTTGTGCGCAACCGGTTCGCAGGGCGCGGTCGTCGGGGCGTCGGGCCCGGCTATGAGAGCTTGGGGGTGGCCCGCTCGAGGATCGGCGCGACGTCGACGCCGGTCGGCAGGGTGCCGAACACCGTGCCCCACCGGCGCTCGAGACGCGTGGCGGTGAAGGCGTCGGCGACCGCGGGGTGGCCGTGGCGGACCAGCAGCGCGCCCTGCAGGGCCAGCGCCATGTCGCCCACGACGCCGCGGGCGCGGAAGGGGAGGGTGTCGGGGTCGGCGAACTGGGCCTTGAGACCCGCGACGAACGCGTCGAGGCGGGCGTCGGCCCCGGCCGCGGCGTCGAGCTCGTCGAGGAACACCTGCGCGGCCTGGGGCTCACGCGCCATCGCCCGCAGGACGTCGAGGGCGGCGACGTTGCCGCTGCCCTCCCAGATCGAGCTCAGCGGGGCCTCGCGGTAGAGGCGCGGCATCCCCGACTCCTCGACGAACCCGTTGCCGCCCAGGCACTCGAGCGCCTCGGCGGCGTGCGCGGGCGCGCGCTTGCAGACGTAGTACTTGGACACGGCGAGCCCGAGGCGGCGCAGCTGCGCGGCGCGCTCGTCGCCTGCGGCGTGATCGGTGAGGGAGGCGAGCCACAGCGCGACGGTCAGGGACGCCTCGGCCTCGACGGCGAGATCGGCGACGACGTTGCGCATCAGGGGCTGGTCGATCAGCGTCGCGCCGAACGCGCGGCGGTGCGCGACGTGGTGGGCGGCCTGCATGGTCCCGGCGCGCATGAGGGCGGCGCTGCCGATCGTGCAGTCCAGGCGGGTCATGTTGACCATCTCGATGATGGTGCGCACGCCCCGGCCCTCGTCGCCGAGACGCCAGGCGGCCGCGCCGTCGTACTCGACCTCGCTGCTGGCGTTGGAGCGGTTGCCGAGCTTGTCCTTGAGGCGCTGCAGGGTCAGCGTGTTGCGCGCGCCGTCGGGCAGGACGCGCGGCAGGACGAAGCAGGTCAGCCCGCCGGGGGCCTGCGCGAGGGTGAGCAGGATGTCCGACATCGGCGCCGAGGTGAACCACTTGTGCCCGGTGATCCGGTAGGTGCCGTCGGGCTGCTCGACCGCGGTCGTGGTGTTGGCGCGGACGTCGGAGCCGCCCTGCTTCTCGGTCATCGACATGCCGGCGATCAGGCCCGGCTTGGCCGCGGGATCGCGGAGCACGGGGTCGTAGGCGCGCGCGGTGAGCCCGGGCTCGTACCGGGCGGCGAGCTCGGGGGCGACGCGCAGCGCGGGCACCGCGGCGTAGGTCATCGAGATCGGGCAGGCGTGCCCGGCGTCGGCGAGCATCAGCACCGACAGCGTCGCCGCGCGGGCCAGGTGGGCGTGCGGGCGCGGGTCGGCCCACGCGGCGCCGTGCGCGCCGAAACCCACCGAGGTGCGCATCAGCTCGTGGTAGGCGGGGTCGTAGACGACCTCGTCGACGCGGTGGCCGTAGCGGTCGTGGGTGCGCAGCACCGGCGGGTGCGCCTCCGCCCGCTCGCCGAGCTCCTGGGCGTGGGCACTACCGGCGAAGCGCCCCGCGGCGTGCAGGTCCTCGAGGGCGTCCTCGGCGCCAGCCGCGGGCGAGGGCCTCGAGCAGTACCGGGTGGTCGGCGGCGTCGTGGTCGACCAGGGGCGGGGCCTGGTTGGTCACGGTGTGGGTCGGCACGCGCGCTCCTCACCTCGGGGCCGCCAGTCCACCACGCTCCGCGCCGCCCCGGGAAGTCTGCGGTTACTGGCTGGTATGTCGCCGGGAGCGCGCCAGACCAGCCAGTAACCCGACGGGTCGGGGTCAGACGGTGCGGTCGTCCCGGAGTTCGCGGCAGGTCCGCTCGATCGCGTGCCAGGCCTCGTGGGCGGCGCGGTCGACGGCGAGCCAGCCCTGGGCGTGGGTCGCGGACTCGGTGCACCCGTGCTCGGCGAGCACGTGCAGCTCGACGAGCCGGTCACGCCACTCGGTGGACGCGGCGGTGGGCTGGACGAAGGGGGTGGCGGTCATGGGTCCTCCCGAACGGCTCGACCATGTCTGATCGCATCCACCTGGGTCCGGGGTGGGCTCCGCGCCAACATATCGAGGACCGCGCGCGCCCAGGTTGACGGATCGATCACGCCGCGCCGCGGGTCGCCGTCGTCATGAGCGATGTCACGTCGAGGCGTGATGATCTTCCATGGCGCCCATCCCCCCGGCAGCAATCCGGCGTGGCCGCCCGTGGAGAGTCCGCGAGGGTCGGCCCGCCGATGGAAGAGGTACTCCGTGGCGTACTCCGCCCGCATGATCACCCAGCTCCGCACGATGATGGCGCTGACCCAGACCGAGGTCCAGGTGGCCCGCATCCGCGTCGCCCAGGCCCGCACCGAGGCCGTCCGCCGTGAGCTGACCCAGAACGCCGACAACGCCGAGGAGCGCACCCGGGCCATCGCCGCGGAGCTGCGCCGGCTCGGCGGGGTCGCCGACGTCGTATCGCCGGTCGTCGGCCGGGTCGGGGCGTTCGTCAAGGGCACCGTCGACCAGGTCGCCCCGGTCGACGAGGCCCTCCTCGGCGACCTGAGCCTCGAGCACCAGCTCCTGGACCGGGCCCGCTACCTGCGGTCGGTCGCCGTCGCCGCCAAGGACACGCGGGTCGAGAAGCTGGCCGACCGCCTGGTCGAGGCGCACACCGCCACCGTCGAGTGGCTCACCGTCGTCCTCGCCGAGGACGCCCTCGGGGGCCCGGCCGCCCTGCGCCCGACCCCGCTGCAGGTCGTCGCCGGCGGCGTCAACCGTGCGGTGAACTTCCCGGCGCGCATCGCCCGCGAGCAGGTCAACCGCGTCGTCGGGTTCGTGCAGTCCTCGGGCGAGGAGCTCGCCACCAAGACCCAGCGTGTGGCCGGCAAGGCCGCGCAGCTCGGCGACGACGCCCGCGACGTGGTCCTCACCGGCCGCGCCGCCGCGCTCGACCGCGCCGAGAACCTCGCCCGCCGCGAGGGCGCGACCGACACCGCCGAGACGCTGCACGAGACGCGCACCCGCCTCGGCACGATCGACGAGTCGGAGCTGCCCATCGCGGGCTACGACGGTCTCGCCAAGAACGATGCCGTCGCGGCGATCAAGGCCCTCGGCACCACCGAGGAGCTGAACAAGGTCCTGCACTACGAGGAGGCCCACAAGAACCGTCAGGGCGTCGTCTCGGCCGCCCAGACCCGGTACGCCGAGCTCGCGAAGGACATCGCCGGCGTCCGCTGACACCACCTGATCACGTGCGCGGCGGCATCCTCACGAGGGTGCCGCCGCGCCTGTGTCTCCCCCCCCGCGCCATCCGAGAGGGAGCCCCCGATGACGGTCCGCCCGCCCCTGCCCGTCCCTCGGGGGCCGCTGTCGGCCGCGGTCCTCGCGGTGCTCGCCGGCGAGACCGCCGCGGCAGATCTCCCCCACCCCGGCGCCGCCGAGCTCGACGACCCGTACGGCGACGACGTCCAGCTCGCCCTCTACGTCGCCTACGAGCTGCACTACCGCGGGTTCGCGGGCGTCGACGAGGACCTCGAGTGGGAGCCGGATCTGTTGCGCCTGCGCCGGGAGCTCGAGCGCGCGTTCCTCGCGGCGCTGCGCGCCGAGGTGCCCGCGGGCGACGACGTCGATGCCGTCGTCGGCGCGCTGCTCGTCGAGCCCGTCGACGGCACGGGGCCCTCGCACCACCTGCTGCGCGACGGCGAGCTCTGGCAGCTGCGCGAGTACGTCGCCCACCGCTCCCTGTACCACCTGAAGGAGGCCGACCCCCAGGCGTTCGTCATCCCGCGCCTGGATGGGCAGGCGAAGGCGTCGCTGGTCACCGTCGAGCACGACGAGTACGGCGCCGGGCGCGGCGAGGACCTGCACGCGCAGCTGTTCGCCGAGATGATGACCGAGCTCGGCCTCGACGCCGGCTACGGCGCGTTCCTCGACGCCGCCCCCGCCGCCACCCTGGCCACGGTCAACGTGATGTCGCTGTTCGGCCTGCACCGCCGCTGGCGCGGGGCGCTCGTCGGGCAGTTCGCCCTGGTCGAGATCACCTCGCCGCCGGGCGCGGCGCGCCTCGTGCGGGCGATGCAGCGCCTGGGCACCACGACCGCGGCGCAGCGCTTCTACGCCGAGCACGTCGAGGCCGACGCGGTGCACGAGCAGCTCGTCCGCCGGGGTCTGCTCGGCGACCTGCTCGCACGCGAGCCGGAGCTCGCCGCGGACGTCGTCTTCGGCATCCGGGCGGCGACCCTGCTCGACGACCGCCTCGACGCTCAGCTCTCGGCGGCGTGGACGTCCGGGGTGTCGTCGCTGCGCGAGCCCTCGCTGGCCTGACCGCCGGTCTGGCCGGCGCTCTGACCGCCGCGGGTCCGGCGGCGGTGGCTGGTGTCGCAGAACGGGTAGCGCTTGCTGCGCCGGCACGTGCAGACCGCGACCACCGGGCGATCCGAGCGCACGACGGTGCCGTCGGGAGCCTCGAGCTCGACCGGGCCGTCGACGAGCATCGGTCCGCCCTCGGTGAGCGTCACCCGCGGGACGCGCTCCGCGCTCACGATGCGGGCACCCCGCCGGTGCGCACGGCGCTGTCCATCGGCTCCTCCGCTCGGTCGGCGTCCCCACCATCCCGCACGATCCGCGGCACCGCCGCTCGGGACCGGGCGGCACGGCGGTGTGCGGCGTCACCACGCCGCGCCGTCGGGCAGACTCGGGAAGCGTGACGGAGGCGGCCACCACCAGCGGCGACGTGGCGTCCGCGCGCGCCGGGGACGACGCCGCCTTCGAGCGGGTCGTCGCACCGCTGCGCCGCGAGCTGCACGCCCACTGCTACCGGATGCTCGGCTCGACCCACGACGCCGACGACGCCCTGCAGGACGCGCTCCTGCGCGCCTGGCGCGGGATCGCCCGCTTCGAGGGCCGCTCGTCGGTGCGCTCGTGGCTCTACACCGTCGCCACGCGGACCTGCCTCGACCTCGTCGAGGCGCGCGGGCGGCGGGCGCTCCCGATGGACCTCGGGCCGGCGAGCGACGTGGTGGTCACCGGGGACGTCCCGCTCACCGAGGTGTCCTGGCTGGAGCCGTATCCCGACACCGGCCCCGAGACGCGGTACGAGCAGCGCGAGACCGTCGAGCTCGCCGTCGTCGCGGCCCTGCAGCACCTGCCGGGCAACCAGCGCGCGGCGCTGCTGCTCTTCGAGGTCCTCGGGTTCTCTGCGGCCGAGATCGCCGCCGCGATGGACACCTCGACCGCCTCGGTGAACAGCGCCCTGCAGCGCGCGCGCAAGGTCGTCGCCGAGAAGGTTCCGGCGGCCTCGCAGCAGCAGACGCTGCGCGAGCTCGACGACGCCCGTCTGCGGCGGATCGTCGACGGCTACGCCGCCGCGCTCGAGCGTGGCGACGCCGACGCCCTCGTCGCCCTGCTCACCGAGGACGTGACCTGGTCGATGCCACCCATGGGCCACTGGTACGCGGGACTCGACGCGGTCACCGACTTCGCCGTGCGCGTACCCCTGGTCTGCGGGTCGTGGCGTCACCGGGTGGTGAGCGCCAACGGCCAGCCCGCCGTGGCGAGCTGGCTCGACCCCGACGGCACCGGGGTACACACCGCGTGGTCGATCGACGTGCTCACCCTGCGCGGCGCGCGGATCGCCGCGATCACCTCGTTCGTCGGACCGCACCACCATGCGCGCTTCGGCCTCCCGCCGTCGTTGTCGGCGGGTTCGGGGTTGTCAGCGTGGGGGCCACGCTGACGTTCAGCGTCACAAGAGCCCCCCTCTCGACGGGTCTGCGAGCCTGGACGGCGTGAGCACCGACGACGCCGTCGACCCGTCCAACGCCGCCATGCGGGACGCCTGGGACGGCGACACCGGCGCGTTCTGGGCCGAGAACGCCGACCGCTTCGACGCGGGCCTGTCCCACTACCACCAGCCCCTGCTCGCCGCCGCCGCGTTCGCGCCGACCGACGTGGTGCTCGACGTCGGCTGCGGCGCGGGCCGGGTGACGCGGGACGCCGCCCGGCAGGCGCACTCGGCGCTGGGCGTCGACCTGTCGTCCCGCCTGCTCGACCTCGCCCGGCAGCGCGCCGACCACGAGGGCCTGGCCAACGTCGCGTTCCGGCAGGCGGACGCGGCGGTGCACCCCTTCGGTGACGCCGCGTTCGACGTGATCGTCAGCCGGCAGGGGTCGATGTTCTTCGGCGATCCCGTCGCGGCGTTCACCCACCTCGGACGGGCGCTACGCCCCGGCGGGCGACTGGTCCTGCTGACCTGGCAGGGGCTCGAGCACCAGGAGTGGCTGCGGACCTTCCTCACCGTGCTGGGCGCCGGGCGCGACCTCCCCGGCCCGCCGGCCGACGGGCCAGGACCGTTCGGGCTCTCGACCCCCGACCGCGTGCATGCGGTCCTCGGCGGCGCCGGCTTCGTCGACGTGACGCTGGACGACCTCCGCCGGCCGATGCCGTTCGGCGCCGACCCCGACGACGCGCTCGGCTACGTCACCGGCCAGCAGCGAGGTCTGCTGACCGACCTCGACGAGCCGACCCGCCGCCGCGCCCTGGCCGCGCTCCGCGACGACCTCGTCGCCCACGACACCGGTCACGGCGTCCAGTACGACTCCGCGACCTGGCTCATCCGCGCCCGCCGTCCATGATCGTGGGGGCTTTCCTGACGTTGAACGCCAGCAAGGCCCCCACGCTGGCACGTCACCGCACGTAGGTGTCCGTGTTCGCGAGCTTGGCCGAGAGCGGGGTGTCGGGGAACGAGCGGACGCTGCGCTTGAGCTCGGCGAAGCCGCGCCACTGCGCGAGGGTCTCCACCGCGTCCCAGAGGCGCAGGGCGTCGTCGCCGGCGGGCACCGCGTCGATGACGGGACCGAAGAGCGCCGGGCCGTCCGGCGGGCTGAAGGAGATGATCGGCGTACCGACGCCACCGCCGCAGCGCTCGGCGGCCTCCTGGGTCTCGGTGCGCAGGGCGTCGTCACGGGAGGTGTCGGACGACGCGTCGGCGAGGTCGGCGGGCAGCCCCGCCTGCTCCAGCGCCGGGCGCAGGTCGCGATGGCGCGCCATCTCGTGCATGACGGCCCGGAAGTCGTCGCCCTCGGGGGCCGGGGCGTCCCACACCAGCGAACCGAGCGCGGTGTAGAGGTCGCCGACGACGTCCGGGCCGTGCGCCTCGCGCGCCGCGTGGACGACGCGCAGCATCTCCAGGCCGCGGACGTGGCTGTCGGGGTACTCGGGCGACGCCTTCTTGCGCTCCTCGTAGGAGATCTCCTCGTTGAGCAGCGCCAGCGACAGCGGGCGCCACGTGACCGCCAGCGGCCGGTGCTGCGACACCTCCACCACCCACCGGGAGGTCACCCAGCAGAACGGGCAGATCGGGTCGAAGAAGAACTCCAGTTCGGTACTCACGAGGGGCCGGGTACCCGCGGATCATGGGCACGGGAACCGCGCGCCGGCTCTGGGCACTCGACGGTGCCCGGCTCACCCTCGACCGCAGCGACATGCTCGACGGGGCCGAGCCCGGGCCCGTGCGGCTCGTCGTGCCGTGCTTCCTCGTCGAGCACGCCGACGGTCTCGTGCTGATGGACACCGGTCTCGCTCCGGAGGCGGCCGCCGACGCGGTCGCGGCCTACGGCGAGATCGGCGAGCGGGTCGCGTTCACGCCCGCCCAGCGGGTGGACGCCCAGCTGGCGGCGCTCGGCGTCACGCCCGACGACGTCACCCACGTCGTCGTCTCGCACGTGCACTTCGACCACACGGGCGGGCTGCGCCTGTTCCCGCGGGCGCGCTTCCTGCTCGGCGCGGGCGACCGCGACGCGGTCCTCGACCCGGGGGCGAGCGACATCGCCCGCCCCGAGGACCTCGCCCCCACCCGCGACGCCGACTGGACCTTCGTCGACGGCGACCACGACCTCTTCGGCGACGGTGCGGTGACCATGCTCGCCATGCCCGGCCACACGCCCGGCAACACGAGCCTGCTGGTGCGCCTGCCCGGGCGCACGCTCGTGCTCACCGGTGACACCGCGCACCTGCGCGGCGCGCTGACCACCCGCGCACCGATGAGCGCCGACACCGACCGGGCGCAGGCCCGCGCCTCCCTCGACCGCCTCGTCGCGCTCGCGCGGACCCACGACGCCGAGCTCTGGGTGACCCACGACCCCGACGACTGGGCCCGCTACGGCGCGCCCGGCGAGGTCACCGGGTCCGGTAGCGGAGATGCGTCACCCGATCCCCGGCGACGCTGAGGTAGGGATCGTCGAGCACGAATTCGGGGGCGTCGCCGAAGAAGCGCTTCCCGGCCCCGAGGACCACCGGCACGAGGTTGATCTCGACCTCGTCGGCGAGACCGGCGGCGAGCACCTGGCCGCCGACGTTCCCGGCGGACACGGCGACGTCGCGGTCACCCGCGAGCTCCTTCGCCTGCGCGACGGCGTCGGCGACACCGGTGGTGACGAACGAGAAGGGCGCGTCGGGGAAGGGCCAGTCGGTCGGCGCCTCGTGGGTCACGACCACGACGTGGTCCCCCGCCGGCGGGCGGCCGGCCCAGCCGTCGGTGTGGTCGAAGAGGTGCCGGCCGCACACCTGCGCACCCGAGCGGCCCCACGATCCGCGGATCCAGTCGGCGCTGGCCTGCGTGGTGCGGAACGGACGCCGGTCGTCGGCCGCCACCACCTCGACGTCCCCGTTGCCCATCCAGTCGAACAGCGGGCCCACCGAGTCGTCCGGCCGCGCGATGTACCCGTCCAGCGACATCGTCGCCACGACCACGACCGCACCCATGTCGTCCTCCTCGCCGATCCTGTGAACGAACACGACGGTATCCCGTCAGGACTCGTTATTCAACCTTCAGGTTGACTACGTGCGTCTGAGAACCTGGCACGGTGGGAGGACCACGCGGTGCACGACGGACGTGCACCCTCCGGGGTCGGGAGGGACCAGCAGCATGGAGTTCCGGCAGTCCAGCAAGCTCCGCGACGTCTGTTACGAGATCCGCGGACCCGTCGTCGAGCAGGCCAACCTGCTCGAGGAGGCGGGGCACAGCGTGCTGCGACTCAACACCGGCAACCCGGCGCTGTTCGACTTCGAGGCGCCCGAGGAGATCGTCCAGGACATGATCCGGATGCTCCCGCAGGCGCACGGCTACACCGACAGCCGCGGCGTGCTCCCGGCGCGGCGCGCGGTGGCGCAGCGGTACCAGGCGCTCGGGCTCGACGTGGACGTCGACGACGTGTTCCTCGGCAACGGCGTCTCCGAGCTGATCTCGATGGCCGTGCAGGCGCTGATCGAGGACGGCGACGAGGTGCTCGTCCCCGCGCCGGACTACCCGCTCTGGACCGCGGTGACGACGCTGGCCGGCGGGCACGCCGTGCACTACCGCTGCGACGAGCAGGCCGACTGGTGGCCCGATCTCGACGACATGGCCGCGAAGATCACCGATCGCACCCGCGCGGTGGTGATCATCAACCCGAACAACCCGACGGGCGCGGTGTATCCGAAGGAGATCCTCGAGGGGATCCTCGACCTCGCCCGCCGCCACGGCCTGCTGGTGATGGCCGACGAGATCTACGACCGGATCCTCTACGACGACGCCGTGCACCACCCCGTCTCCACGCTCGCCGAGGACCTCGTGGTGCTGACGTTCTGCGGGCTGTCGAAGACCTACCGGGTGGCCGGCTTCCGGTCCGGCTGGCTCGTCGTCACCGGGCCCCGCCAGCACGCCCGCGACTACCTCGAGGGGCTGGCGATGCTGGCCTCGATGCGCCTGTGTGCGAACACGCCCGCGCAGTACGCCATCCAGGCCGCGCTCGGCGGCCGGCAGACGATCGGGGAGCTCACCGCGCCCGGCGGCCGGCTCTGCGAGCAGCGCGACCGGGCGTGGGCGAAGCTCAACGAGATCCCCGGGGTCACGTGCGTCAAGCCGCGCGGTGCGCTCTACGCCTTCCCGCGCCTCGACCCCGCGGTGTATCCGATCAAGGACGACGAGCAGTTCGTGCTCGACCTCCTGCTGCAGGAGAAGATCCAGGTCGTGCAGGGCACCGGCTTCAACTGGCCCACCCCGGACCACTTCCGGATCCTGACCCTGCCCTACGCCGACACCCTCGACGTCGCGATCGAGCGCATCGGCCGGTTCCTCTCCGCGTACGAGCAGTGAGCTAGGTCGAGCGCGCCCGCAGGTGGGCGCGCTCGCCCTGGCGCCCGAAGAGGCTGAGCAGCTCCACCGGCCGTGGTCCCGACGCGCCGAACCAGTGCGGGACGTGGGTGTCGAACTCGGCGGCCTCGCCCGGGGCGAGCACCAGGTCGCGGTCGCCGAGGACGAGGCGCAGGTGCCCGTCGAGGACGTAGAGCCACTCGTAGCCCTCGTGCGTGCGCAGGTCGGGCTCGGCGGGCGCGTCGGGATCCGGGGGCAGGATCATCTTGTAGGCCTGCATCCCGCCCGGGCGTCGCGAGAGCGGCACGAACACCCGGCCCCCGCGGTGGACGGGCTTCAGGTGGACCCGCGGGTCCCCGGTGGCGGGCGCGCCGACGAGCTCGTCGAGGGCGACGCCGTGCTCCCGGGCGAGCGGGAGCAGCAGCTCGAGGGTCGGCCGGCGTCCCCCACCCTCGAGGCGCGAGAGCGTGCTCTCGGAGATCCCCGTGCTGGCCGACAGTTCGGCCAGCGTCACCCCGCGCCGGCGCCGCAGGGCCCGCAGGCGGGGGCCGACCGCGTCGAGCACACCGGAGAGGTCGTCGTCCACCCACGCAGGATGCCGCGCCATGATGGGTCGGGTGCAGATCGGACTGGTGGCGGGCGATCCCGCGGACGTGGTGGCCGAGGCGCGCCGGGCCGAGGAGGCGGGCTTCGACCTGTTCGGCTGCGGGGAGCACCTGTTCTTCCACGGGCCGGTGCCCAACGCCTTCGTCACGCTGGCGGCCGCGGCCGGGGCGACCGAGCGGATCGGGCTGCTGAGCGCGATCACGCTGCTCCCGCTCTATCCGGCGGCGCTGGCCGCGAAGCTCGCGGTCACCCTCGACCAGGTCGCGCGCGGGCGCTTCGCACTCGGCGTGGGAGCGGGCGGGGAGAACCCCGCCGAGTTCGATGCCGTGGGCGTCGACGTGACCACGCGGTTCCGGCGGCTCGACGAGGGCCTGCAGGTGCTCGCGGCGCTGTTCGCCGGCGGGCCGGTGAGCGTCGACGGCGAGTTCACGACGCTCGACGAGCAGGCCCTCGACCCGCCCCCGTTCACCCCCGGCGGGCCGCCGATCTGGCTGGGCGGCCGCAAGGACGGCGCGCTGCGGCGGGCCGCGCGCTACGCCGACGTGTGGATGCCCTACATGGTCACGCCGGCGATGGTGCGGTCCGGGTTGGCCCGCATCGCCGAGCTCGCGGCGGAGCACGGGCGCGCACCCGCGTCCGGGACGCTGTTCGTCTGGGCCGCCGTCGACCCCGACGGGGACCACGCCCGGCGCGTCGGGGTCGAGAAGGTCAGCGCGACGTACGCCCAGGACTTCTCCGCGCTGGCCGACCGCTACCTCCTGCTCGGCGACCCCGACACCGCCGTCGCCCGGCTCGCCGAGTTCGCCGAGGCCGGTGTCGATCGGGTGCTGCTGGCCGTCGCCGCGGACGGTGACGACCGTCGCCGGGTCCTCGACACCCTCGCCACCGAGCTCCTCCCCCGCGTGCACGCGCTGTAGGAGGCCGTTCTTGCCGGAACGGCACGGATCCTGGCGAGGTCGGGCGACCGTGCGCACGCTGTGGCCATGACCCCCACCGCGCCCGTCCCCGACCCCTTCGACCCCCCGAACGTCGACGTCGTCGTCCTCGGTGGCGGCGCCGCCGGCCTCTCCGGCGCGCTCACCCTGGCCCGGGCGCGGCGCTCGGTGCTCGTCCTCGACGAGGGCCACCCGCGCAATGCCCCGGCCGCCGGGGTGCACGGCTTCCTCACGCGCGACGGCATGGCGCCCGCCGACCTCGTCGCCACCGGGGCGGCCGAGGTCAGCGCCTACGGCGGCGAGGTCCGCGCGGCCACCGTGACCGCAGCGCGGCGCGACGACGCAGGGTTCGTCGTCGACACCGCCGACGGCGCGACCGTCCGCGCGCGCCGCCTGCTGGTGACCACCGGCCTCGTCGACGAGCTGCCGGACATCCCCGGCCTGCGCGAGCGCTGGGGGCATGAGGTCGTGCACTGCCCGTACTGCCACGGGTGGGAGATCCGGGACACCCCGATCGCGGTGATCGGCACCAACGCGTGGGCGGCGCACCAGGCACTGCTGTTCCGCCAGTGGAGCGACGATGTCGTGCTGGTCCGGCACGGCGGCCCCGCGCCGACCGCGGAGGAGGCCGAGCAGCTGGCGGCCCGCGGGATCCCCGTCGTCGACGGCCCCGTCGAGCGCCTGGAGATCGTCGACGACCGCGTCGCCGGGGTCCGCCTCGCCTCCGGCGAGGTGCTCGCCCGCACCACCCTGACCGTCTCGCCCCGGTTCGTCGCCCGCACCGAGGTGCTCGCCGGCATCGGGCTCGTCCCGTCCGAGCACCCGATGGGCGTCGGCACGAGGATCGAGGCGGACGCGACCGGACGCACCGCGGTCGACGGCGTGTGGGTGGCCGGCAACGTCGCCGACCCGGTCGCCCAGGTGATCTCGTCGTCCGCCGCCGGAGTGATGGCCGGTGCGATGATCAACATGGATCTGATCACGGAGGAGACCCGGACGGCCGTGGCCCACCACCGCGCCCACGCGGTCGCGGTCGACGAGCGCTTCACCGCGGAGTTCTGGGACGCACGCTACGGCGACGCCGAGCGCCTGTGGAGCGGGAACCCCAACCAGCGCCTCGTCG
Organism: uncultured Actinomycetota bacterium; assembly: GCA_963785135.1. GTDB lineage: Bacteria > Actinomycetota > Actinomycetes > Mycobacteriales > Pseudonocardiaceae > Actinomycetospora. The sequence continues at coordinate 115,661 of CAWATV010000012.1, read as the reverse complement.
AGGAGGTCGCCGACCTCGCTCCGGGTCACGCTCTCGAGGTCGGCGCCGGGGAGGGCGCGGACGCGATGTGGCTCGCCGGCCGCGGGTGGCGGGTCACCGCCACCGACGTCTCCGGTGTCGCCCTGGACCGTGCCGCCGCGCACGCCGCCGGCCGTCCCGGCGCCGAGGTGATCACCTGGCGCCGCCTCGACCTCACCGCGCCCGGCACCGCCCCCGAACCGGCGGCGTACGACCTCGTCGTCGCGCACTACGTGCAGTTCCCCTCGGCGTTGCGTCGCCGGATCTACGCGGACCTCGCGCGCGCGGTCGCCCCCGGCGGGACGCTCCTGCTGGTCGGGCACGACATCTCGGACCTGTCCACGACGATGCCGCGCCCGCCCGAGCCCGACCTGTTCTTCACGGCCGACGAGCTGGCCGCGGAGCTCGACGGGGAGTGGATCGTCGCGACGGCGGCGGCGAAGCCCCGTGAGGCCGCCGACCCCGAGGGGCGCCGGGTCACCGTCCACGACGCCGTCCTGCGTGCGCGGCGCGGCGGTCCCGCCGCGGAGGTCGCGGTCGCGGCGCCGGGGCGGGCCGGCACGCCCGTCGGGTGAGCCGGACTCAGAGCCAGTCGATCCGCGCGCCGTGCGGGTCGGTGCGGGCGAGCGGGCGGCCGTCGCGGCAGAGCAGGCACAGGTCGGGGGGATGGTCGCCGACCGCGGCGAGGTCGAGTCCCGGGACCGTCGTCGGGTTCTCGTTGGCCAGCCAGACCGCGCCTGTCTCCGCGACCGCGGTCGCGAAACGCGCCCGGTCCGCGTCGTCCACGTAGGGCAGCACCGCGGAGTGCATCACCACGAGCGTCGCGTCGCGAGGGGCCTGGGCGGCCAGCACGGGGAGGTCGGCGGCGAGGTCCCCGCGGCGCACGGGCGGCCGGTCGTCGCGAGCCACGGCGATCGCGGCACGCAGCTGCTCGCGCAGGTGCTCCTCGCCCGGCCACACGAGGGCCTCGAGCCAGGCCCGGGCGTCGGGGTCCTCGAGGTCGACCGGAGCGAGGTCCAGGCCCGCCCGCCACGCGATCTCGGGGACCGCGCGGGGCAGGGGCACCGACGTCCCCGCTCGGCAGCGCAGCACCGGCGACCGGGCGTGCGGGCGGGCCGGGGGAAGCCGGACGGTCGTGCCGTCGTCGACGGTGTACTCGAAGCCGTAGCGGTCCGGGAGCAGGCACAGTCCGGCCGAGGCGCCGACCTCGAGCAACGCCAGCGGACCGTCGATCGCCGCCAGCGCGGGCAGCAGCGTCGCGCACCGCGCCGGGACGTTCGTCTGCGTCGCGTGCGAGGACATCACGGCGAGCACGTCGTCGCGTCGCGTGGTCACGACGTCGTAGAACTCCGCCACCGACGACGTCGGGCCGGCGAGGTACTGCACCGCGGCGAGCAGCAGGTTGGGCTGGCGCTCGCGCGCCGGCCGGTCGGCGAGGAACGCGAGCAGCGCCCGGTCGCGGGCCGCCTCGTGCGCGATGCGGGCGTAGAGCGGGGACCGACCCCGGGCGTGGACCTCGGCGAACCGCCGCCACTGCCCGGCGACCTCGTCCGTTCGGTCCACGCCTCCATCATGGACCGCAATTGTCAGGTACCGTCGGTACCGGATACCTCGACGGAAGGACACACCATGCTGGGAGACCTCGCCGGGACCGGACCGCTCCGGGACGCGCTGATGACCACCAACACCCTGCTCGAGCAGGTGCTCGAGGAGCTGCGGCGCGTCAACGCCCCCGGGCTCGTGACCGTCGCCGAGGAGCTGCGCGGCATCCGCGCCGTGCTCGACGAGACCGGGATCGACCGGGTCGCGAGCTGATCCGGGGCGTCTGCTCGGGCACGATGACGGGATGCGCAGCCGGGTCCCCCGCGGGGCGACCGGACCGCCGGACCTCACGCCCCGCCGCGGTCCGGTCGCCTCGGAGCTCGTGGCCGAGTACGGCGAGGGCCTCGCGCTCTGGCACGCGTGCGTCGACGTCGCCCACGAGGCCCGGGCCGCCGGCCGGGAGCGCCTGCGCCGGCTCTCCGACAGCTACCACCCGTTCGCCGTCCTCCGTGACGGGCGGCGGCGCGAGGCGCACGCCGCCGCGCGGGTGTTCGCCCGCCAGGTCGGCCTCGACCCCGACGCCGCCCGGTTCCGCGCCGACGCCGCCGCCCGGGAGGCCGCTGTCGCCGGTCTCCTCGTCTCCTCCGGGACCGTGGCCGACGCGCTCCTCGCGGTCGCGGTGAGCAGCGGCGTCTCGGTGGTGGCGCTCGACGCGGCCTCCGTCGACGGCGCGCCGGGCCTCCGGCTCGCCACGACCGGTGAGCGGCTCGGCCCCGGGCGCCGCGCCCCGGCCGTCACCGCAGGGACGATCGTGGTGGCCGACCGGAACACCCCGCTCGCTCCGCTGTTCGCCGATCCCCCGCCCGCCCTCGACCCGCGCCGGGCCCGGCGGGTGGTGCTCTACGCGGTCGAGGTGCCGGGGTCGCCGCCGCTGGAGGTCGGCGAGGCGGTCTGGAACGCGGCGCGCCACCTCACGGCGACGTGAACGCCCGGCCGATGTGAACGCTCAGCTCGCCGACGGCGCGAGGCCGGCCCGGACCAGGGGCGCGCCGGGGCCGTCGAGCTCGTCGAGGGCGGCGGCACGACCGGCGAAGGTCGTGATCAGCGCCGCCGCCGGACCGGTCACCTCGGCGCCCTCGCCGAACGCCCAGTCGGTGTCGGTGGCGCGGTAGGCCACGCCCGCGGGCAGGCCCGCCGGCAGGGCCTTCCGGAAGCGCGGGCTCGTGGTCTGGTCGAGGACCACGCGGGCCGCCTCCGGGCTCGGGTGCGCCGGGATTCCGAGCGGTCGCAGGACGTCCTGCGCGTGGATCACCAGGTGGCTCAGCGGCGCCTCAGGCGGGGCGCCGGGGACGGCGAAGCGCCGTGCCGGCGTGCCGGCGAGCGCCTCGAGCGCCTGCCCGGGCGCGCGCGGATCGTCCCGCGCCCACCGCGCGGCGAACGCGTCGAACGAGAACCCCGCGCGCACCAGGCCGCCGAGAAAGCGCGGGAAGGACAGCTCGTAGGGCATGAGCAGGTGGACGACGGCGTCCCGGACGGTCCAGCCGGCGCAGAGGCTCGGGGTGCGCCACCGGTCGTCGTCGCGGGGGCCGAGGGGCTCGAGCGCCGCGACCAGCGACGCGGTCTCGGTGGCGAGCAGGGCCTGGATGTCGGTCACGGTATCTCCGGGGATCAGGAGGGGCCGGCCAGCGACCGGCCGGTCTCGAGGAGGGACTTCAGGTCGCTGAGCACGAACGGCCAGCCGCCGCCGGCGCGCACCTCGTCGCCGGAGACCAGGCGCGCGTGCTCCGGGGCGCCGTCGAGCTCGTGCACCACGGTCAGGCGCGTGACGCCGTCGCCGATCGGCTCGATCTCCCAGGTCACCCGGGTGGGCGGTTCCGCGCGGACGGCGTCGTCGAAGAGCATCGAGTACGTCTGGACCAGGCGCCGGGGCGGGTCGAGCTCGAGGATCTCGCCGGCGACGATGTCCGCCTGCACGCCGCGTGCCTGCAGGCCCTCGGTGGCCCGCCCACGGACCGCGCCGCCCACGCGCAGGTCGTAGTCGACCGGGCCGTAGCCGTAGCGGGCGGACCACGCGGGGCTGGTGATCGCCTCCCAGACCGCCTCGGGCGCGGCCCGGATGTGCACCCGGAAGACCTGGGTCGGGATCGCGGTCGATGGTGTCATGGGGGTCCCTTCCAGGACGGTCCTGAGGTCGGCGAGGGCGGTGACCCGGCCCTCGGTGTACTTGTCGATCCACCGGTCGTGGAGCAGCTGCACCGGCACGGGGTTGAGGAAGTGCCGCTTCTCGCGCCCGACCCGGCGGGACACGACGAGATCGGCGTCCTCGAGCACCCGCAGGTGCTTCGCGACCCCGAACCGCGTCATGGCCAGCTCGGCCTCCAGCTCGCCGAGGGTCTGGCCGTCCCGGAGCAGCAGCCGGTCGAGCAACGACCGGCGTGTCGGGTCGGCCAGCGCCTTGAACACCAGGTCGTCCGGTCCCACGGCACGACCATAGGTGACCAATAGGTCACATGTCCAGCGTCACGTGACCATGAGGTCACCTGTTCTCCCGGACGCCCCGCAGCGGCTATCGTCGCCGGGCGGGAAGAGGGGGACCGACCATGACCATCGCCGACGACCGTCCGACCGTGGCGCCCGCACGTCGCGCCCTCGCGCCCCCGGCCCCGACGCCGAGTCCGGCCGCCACGCCGAGTCCGGCTCCGGACGAGCGCGCACCGCGGGCGACCCTGCGCGACCAGATCACCCGCCTCGAGCACCGCCTCGCCCTCGAGACCGCGCACGGCCGGGTCGCCGCGGCGCGCCGACCGGCCGTCGGCGACGGGCCCCGCGTGCTCGACCTCGGCGAGCTCGAGCGGGTCCGCGACGACCTCGCCGCGCGCGTCGAGATCGCCCGTGGCACGACGGCCGCCCGCGAGCAGGCGCTGGCCGACCGGCGTGCGTTGCGCACGGCGATGCTCGCCGACCCCGACGCCCACCGCGGGCTGACCCTGACCGCCGAGGACCTGGGCGAACCGGGCTGTACCCGCTGGAGCGTGCGCCCGGTCCTCGGCCCGCTCGGTCGCCTCGCGGGCTGGTGGCGCGTGCGCATCTCCTCCGGCTGCCCTTGACGCGGTGTCCGGGGAGGAGCAGGCGCACGCGTCGTTGAGCACCGGTTGGGAGCCCGACGTCCCGGTCGGCGACACGCTCGTCCTGACCCGCCCCCAGGAGTCCGGCGCCTGGCCCGTCCTGCTCGACGCGGCGCGGGGGTTCTTCCCGCCCGACCGGTGGTGGGTCGTGCTCTCGCTCTGGCCGACCCCGGACCTGGCCGATCTCGGCCTCGTCCGCGTCGGGCACCCGCCACTGATGCTCCGCCCACCGGCCGCCGCCCCGCCGCCCCCGCCGGGCCTGGAGATCCGGGCGGTGACGGGCGCCTCCGACCTCGCCGACTTCGAGCGCGTGCTGGTCGCCGGCTTCGGCCTCGAGGGGGTCGGCACGCCGGTGATCGCCGACCTCGCCCTCGCCGGCGACGTGCTGCACCTGCTGGTCGGGTACGCCGACGGCGAACCGGTCGCCTGCGCCGGTGGCGCCGTGCACCACGGCATCGTGGAGGTCGACTGGGTGGCGACGCTCCCGAGCCGCCGACCTGACCGCGTGGCGCCGCATGGTGGTTTCTGCCATACTATCGCAACAAGGAAAGGCTGCCCCTCCGCCTCCGCCCGGTGATCGTTCCGACAGACGTCTCCGGCGCGCAGCACGAAGGCCCCTGACGTCGCGTCGGGGGCCTTCGTCGTGCCGGGCCGACGTCCCGCCGCCCTCCATCGCGCGCGACGTCTCGGGATGAGACAGGGCCCGATGACTCCACTCGGGCTAGGGTCGGACGGTGCTGCGGTCCTCGCGACGCCGGGTGGGGCTGCTCGGCCCCGCGTTCGTGGCCGCGATCGCCTACGTCGACCCGGGCAACGTCGCCACCAACACCTCGGCCGGGGCGCGCTACGGCTACCTGCTGCTGTGGGTCGTGGTCACGGCCAACCTCGTCGCGTGCCTGGTCCAGTACCTCTCGGCCAAGCTCGGGCTGGTGACCGGGCGCTCGCTGCCCGAGGTCGTCCGCGAGCGCCTCGACGCCCGGGGGCGGGGACGCGGGTTCCGCATCGCCTACTGGGTGCAGGCCGAGATCGTGGCCATGGCCACCGACCTCGCGGAGGTCATCGGCGGCGCGATCGCCCTGGGCCTTCTCTTCGACCTCCCGCTGCTGCTCGGCGGACTGATCACCGGCGTGGTGTCCACCGTGGTGCTGCTGGTCGGCGACCGCCGCGGCCAGCAACGCTTCGAACAGATCGTCACGACGATGCTCGTCGTCCTCTCCGTCGGGTTCGTCGCCGGACTGTTCGTCGCGCCGCCCGACCCCGGCGGCCTGATCGCGGGCCTCGTACCGCGCTTCAGCGACAGCGGCAGCGTGCTCCTCGCCGCCGGCGTCCTCGGCGCCACGGTGATGCCGCACGCGGTCTACCTGCACTCGGCGCTGGCCCGGGACCGGCACGGCCGCACCGACCCGGGGCCGCACCGCCGCCACCTGCTCGCGGTCACCCGGGTCGACGTCGTCCTCGCACTGCTCGTGGCCGGCGCGGTCAACGCCGCCATGATGATGCTCGGCGCCACGACCCTCGAGGTCGCCGACGCCGAGTCCCTCGAGGGTGTGCACGCGGCCCTCCGCGTCACCGTCGGTCCCGTCGTCGCCACGCTGTTCGCCGTGGCGCTGCTGCTCTCCGGGCTCGCCTCGACCTCGGTCGGGTGCTACGCCGGCTCGGTGATCATGGACGGCCTGCTGCGCATCCGCGTCCCGTTGCTGACCCGGCGGGTCGTGACGATGGTGCCCGCCCTCGTCCTGCTCGCCTCCGGCGCCGACCCGACCCTCGCCCTGATCCTCTCCCAGGTCGTGCTCTCGTTCGGCATCCCGTTCGCCCTCGTGCCCCTCGTGCGCCTGACCGCCTCCCGCACGGTCATGGGCGACGACGCCAACCACCCCGTGACCACCGTCGCCGCGGTGATCATCGCCGGCGGGATCGTCACGCTCAACATCGTCCTCGTCGTCCTGACGGTCAGCGGGGCGTAGGAGCGGGGTCGCCGCCCGGCGCGCCGGGGCCGGGGGCGGACGGGGCCGGCGAGGACGGCGGGGCCTGCGAGGACGGCGGGGCCGGGCGGGCGGGGGTGGGCTCGGAGGGCGCCGCGGTCGCGGGCGGTGGGGCGGCCGTCATGTCGGCCGGACGGGCCGGGCGGGCGGGGCGGGAGGGCGGCCTCGACGGGCGGCGACTCCCGGTGCGGTCGTCGTCGGACCCGCCGCCGCTCCCACCGTCCCGGTGCTCGGCGTCGGGGTCGTCGGAGTCGTCGGAACCCTCGTCGGGTCCGGACGTCCGCGACGTGGCCTTCGCCGGTGCAACGGGCACGATCGGCGCGCCCGCCACGGGCAGGGCCGGGGGGACGAGGGGTGCGGCGGGCGGGGCGGGGGTCGTCGTGGCGGCCGTCTCCTCCGGGACGCGCACGATCGGGACGCCGGACCCCGTGGTGACGACCCAGGCGACCAGGCCGCCCGCACCGAGACCGAGCGCGAGCAGCGCCACGAGCAGCGGGCCCGCGAGCACCAGCACGCCCAGCGCGCGGACCCGCGCGGCACGGCGGGCCGGGGGTCGAGGCGGCGCCACGGTGATGCGGGTCGGGAGCGTGCGGGGGCCCACCTCGGGGTCGTCGGGGTCCGGCTGCAGGCCACCCGCGTCCCCGGCCCCCTCGCCCCCGGCCGCCACCGCGACATCGTGCGCCGCCGGCGGCCCCCGCGGGCGGGGGCGCACCCGGGGTCCGCCTCATCGTGTATCGGCCCGCGCCGAGGATCCGGGCTCAGGGCTGCGGCTTCACCGCGAGCACCGCCACCTCGGCCTCCAGCAGCAGGCGCTGCGCGAGATCGCCCAGCAGGGCCTTGCCGACGGGGCTGCGACGCCGCACCCCGATCACCAGCAGCTCGACGCCCGGCTCGCGGCCGAGGACCCCGAGCACCATGTCGCCGTCCTCCACGCCCGTGGTCCGGTCGATCACGGTCACCTTCGCCGCCGGTGGCGGCGCGAGGGGACCGCTGCCGAGGTTCACCGCGAGGATGTCGGCGCCTCGCCGCTCCCCCTCGGCCACCGCGACGGCGAGCGCCGCGCGACCCTCGTCGTCGTCGGTCGCCGCCACTAGGATCGTCATCCGGTTCCTTCCTGGCCTGCGTCGTCGTCGGCGCCGGCCTCTCCGGGGCGGGATACCCCGTGCGGCACCGTCCGCGACGCACCATCGCCGAGACCCGCCGTGACGCCGGGATCGGCGGGGGCGGACGGAGGGAGGCGAGGGGCACGGGTGACCGAGGAAGCAACGGTCGACGGTGAGGACGGCGAGGTGCCCGGGCTCGCCCGGTCGGCGTGGGGTCGGCGGGTGCTCAGCGTGTTCCTGCTGGTCACCCTGGCCGCGGTGCTCGTCTCGGTGATGCCGGACTCGACGATCAGGAGCGGTCTGATCACGGTCGCCCGCCCCTATCTGCTCGCCACCGGGCTCGACCAGCGCTGGGGGGTGTTCGCGCCGAACCCGCGCCAGGAGACCAGCTTCGTCCTCGCCCAGGTCGAGCACGCCGACGGCACCGTCGAGGTGCGGGCGATCCCCACCGACGCGGGCCTCTCGGAGTACTGGAACTACCGCTGGCGCAAGTACGGCGAGCAGCTCTGGACCGCCGAGGACAGCGCCGCCGAACGCGCCACCTTCGCCCGGTGGATCGTCGATGAGGACCTGGCGGCCGGCGGGCGCCCGGTCCGGGTGATCCTGCTGCGCCACACCCGCGACTCGCTGCCCCCCGGGCCCGGCCCGGACTACGGCCCGTGGCACGACGTGGCCTTCTACTCCTCGGCGGTGGACCGGTGAGACCGGTGGGACGGGTGAGCGTGGCGTGGGCGAGGTTCTGGTTCACCCCGGAGTCGACCGCGCCGATCGAGCTGTTCCGGATCGTGTTCGGGGTCGTGATGACCGGGTGGGTGCTGTCGCTGGCCCCGGTCCTGGCACCGTTCTTCGGCCCCCGACCCGCCCTGCCCGAGACCCAGGACCTCCCGCTGGGGTCGTGGACGGTGTTCTCCGTCGTCGCGGGCTCGGTGCCCGGCATCTGGGGGTTCTGGGCGGTGGCGCTCGCCGCGACGGTGTGCGTGACCCTGGGCTACCGCACCCGGATCGCCGCGGTGCTGGTGTTCGTGGTCGTGATGTCGGTGGACCGGCAGGCCCCGCTGGCGTTCAACGCCGGCGACGCGCTGCTGCGGGTGCTGGCCTTCTACCTGGTGCTCACCCCGGCCGGGACCGCGGTCTCGCTCGATCGGTGGCGCCGGCACCGGGACCGGTTCTGGGTGTTCCCCCCGCGGGCGCCCTGGGCGCGGCGCCTGCTGCAGATCCAGCTCTCGGTGATCTACCTGTCCACCGTGTGGGACAAGATGCAGGGCTCGCTGTGGCGCGAGGGATCCGCGGTGTCCTACGCGCTGCGCGTCGCCGACGTCGGGCGCCTCCCCACCCCGGGGTTCGTGACCGACTCGGTCGTGATCACCGAGCTGATGACCTTCGGGACGCTCGCCGCGGAACTCGCGATCGGCGTCCTGGTCTGGAACCGCACCCTGCGCCCGTGGGTCCTCGGCTTCGGCGCCGTCCTGCACCTCACCATCGAGATTCAGCTCGCCGTCGGCTTCTTCACCCTCGCGATGCTCACCCTCTACCTCGCCTTCCTCACCCCCACCCGCGCCGAGGCCGTCCTGCGAGGAGCGTGGGACCGGGCGGCGCGGATCGAGCGCCGGATCGCCACGACCGAGCGCGCGAGCGTCAGCCCGAGCGTCAGCCCGCCATCGGACGAACACGACGGATGACGCCGCGCACGACGAGAGGGGCGGCGACGGGCAGGACCGTGCAGCCGAACCCGCCGACCAGGAACAGGACGGTGAGCCCGCTCCCCAGCCCCACAGCGAGGGGGAGGACGCCGAACAGCACAGTGGCCAGGAAACCGACGATGATCATCAGGTTGCCCACACCGAGCCCGCCAGGGGCCGGGGCCGTGACACGGCGGACGAACCGCGGGTCCTCGGCGGTGAGGGCACGGACGATGGCCGCGAACGCGCGATCGACCGGACTGACGGGGGCAGCCGCCGGAGCCGCGGCGGGGTCCTCGTGATGGTCCACCCCTCTACTGTGCGGGCACGCGGGCCCGGTCGCGACGTGGCCTCGGCCACCTCGACCCCCGCTGCGACCAGCGGAAACAGCGCCGTGATGTCGCGGTCATCCCGGGCGCGCCCTGGGCGCGCGGCGCCGACCGTCCGCCCGTTCGACGCCCGTGCGCGGCGTCCTGTCGCCGGGCTCGGCCCCACCGGAACTCGCGGGAGCGCCGTTCACCGCGACGGCACCGGCCGCGGTCCGCGGACCGGCGTGCGCACCGCGGGGACGGCCGGTCACGATCAGTGAGACACCACTCGCTAGAGTGACGATGGTCGGGGTCGGGCCCGCGTTCGAGCGAGCGCCCGCGGATCGTCGAGACGGAGGGTGGGCGTGGCGCCGAGCACCCTCTCCGATCGGCCCCGCCTGCACACCCTGCTGGTCAGCGAGTCCGACCGTCAGCGGCGCGCCGGGGTGGCGCGCTGGGTCGACGACGAGCTCGCCGCGGGCGCGAAGGTCCTCTACACCGGCCGGCTCGACCCGGGCGGCACGGTCGAGCGCCACTGGATCGCCGGTCCGGGCGGACCCCGGGGCGCGCGGCAGGCGCTCGCGTCGGGCCAGCTCGAGTTCGTCGACATCGTCGCCGCCCTCGAGGCCACCGGCGGCGCCGCCGACGAGCTGCTCGCCCTCCAGCGGGGCGGCGTCCGTGCGGCGCTGGACGACGGCTGGAACCGCGTGGCGATGTCCGCGGAGTCCCCCCGCCGCCCGATGGGCGAGGGCGAGGCGGAGCAGCTGCGGCGCCACGAGGCCGGCATCACCGACATCGTCGCCGAGGGCCCGGTCACGGCGCTGTGCCAGCTCGACGTCGGCGAGGAGAACGACGCCGCGATCTGGGAGACCGTGGGTGCCCACCATCGTGATCTCGTCGACGGCTCCTGGTCGGCGAGCGAGGTCGACGGTGCCTGGCTGGTGGCCGGGGAGCTCGACGCCCACGTCGCGCGGCGGTTCGCGGCGGGCCTGCGCGCCGCCCTGGCCGACGACGCCTCCCGTGGCGGCGACCCGCAGCTGCACGTCGACCTGGGCCGCGTCGAATTCATGGACGTCACCTGCGTGCAGATGGTCGAGCTCGCCGCCCGGAGTCTGGAGGGCGCGGACCCCGCGGCCCGCATCGTCCTGCACCGCCCCTCGCGCCTGATCCGGCGCCTGGTCGAGGCCGTGGGCCGCCCCCGCACCCTGCTCGTCGCCGGCGAGGACGGGCGATGAGCGGACCGTTCGTCCACCTCGGGGTGCTCTACGCCGACCCCGAGGAGCTCGTCGCCGCGGTCCTGCCGCAGGTCGACGCGGCGCTCGACGACGGCGCGCCGGTGCTCACCGTCGTCGACCGGCGGACCACCGCCGTGCTGCGCGAGGCACTGGCCGAGCGGGCCCCCCGCGTCACGTTCCGCGCTCCGGCCGAGGTGCTGCGCCCGGGCCCCGAACGTCTCGTGGACGAGCTGCGGGCGGGCGGCGGGGGCCGCGGGCCGCGCCCGCTCGTGATCGGCCAGTACCAGGGCTTCACCACCGCCGAGGACGCCGCGTTCTGGGAGGCGGCCACGACGCTGATGCTCGCCGACCAGCGGATGACCCTCCTGTGCGCCTGCGCACGGGGCGCCGACCCCGCCCTGGTCGAGATCGGCCGCCACGCGCACCGCGCGTTGCTGACCGCCCGCGGGCTCACGGCCAACCCGGCCGCCCGCTCCCCCACCGACCGCAGCCCGACCCCGGCGTCGATGTGGGGCCGCCGGGCCCTGCGCCTGACCTTCCGCGGGCCGGCCGACCTGTCGCGGGTGCGCGAGCGTGTGGCGCGCGCGGCCGGTGGGGCCGGGCTCGGCGCGGAGCGCACCGCCGCCGCCGTGCTCGCGGTGCACGAGGCGGCGCTGCTGGTGTGCGGGGGCCGCGAGGTCGCCGACGAGTGCACCCTCGAGATCCGCGAGAGCGACCGCGCCGTGCTCACCGAGCTCACCGGACCCGGACCGGCCGCGCGGCACGGGGACGTCGCCCCGCTGCGCTACGTGGAGCTGTTCAGCGACGCCGCGACCCTCGCCGAGCGCGGCGGCGGCGGCCCCGCCGTGCGTGTGCTCAGCACGGCTGGCCCGGCCGCGGACCCCGGCTGACCACCCGCGGCGTCAGCGGGGCTGGACCTCGCCCATCTCGCCCCAGCCGTCCTGCGGGACGTCCTGCACGTTGATGATCTTCGGTGGGGCGTCCACGTAGTCCGGGGCCTCGGCCACGAATTTCTTGAAGTGGTCGGAGTTGACGTGGTCCTCGGCGGTGCCGTCGGCGAAGGCCTCCACCAGGACGTAGGTGTTCGCCTCGTCCAGGCTGCGCGACCACTCGAAGAAGATGTTCCCGGGCTCCCGGCGGACCGCGTCGGTGAACTCCTCGACGATCGACGGCCACTGCTCGGCGTACTCGGGCTTCACGGTCCACTTGACGTTGATGAGGATCATCGTCCGTCCCTCTCCGCTGCGTGCGCTCGTCCTGCGCCGGTGAGCCTCCCACGGGGCGCGGGGGCGGTCACACTGTCGTGGTGGACGATCGCAGCGAGGAGCGGACCGCCGTGGCCCGCGGCGCGCTGGGCCGCCACGTGGCCTACCACGGGTACCGGTTCGACACGGGCGCGCCGGGGACCCACCGCGGTCTCCCCTCGCCGTACCTGACGCTGATCGTCAGCCTCGACGCGCCGCTGGCGATGCAGGGCGACACCGGCGTGGTGCGCCGCGACACGGTGGTCGGGGGCCTGCACGCCGAGCCGGTGACGATCGTCCACGACGGCCGCCAGCACGGCGTCCACGTCGTCCTCGACCCGGTCGCCGCCCGGGCCCTCCTCGGCGCTCCGACCTCGGCGCTCAGCGGTGGGGGCACCGGGGCCCTCGACGCGGCCGACGTCCTCGGGCGCGACGCCGTCGAGCTCCACGAGCGGGTCTCGGGGCTCGCCGGCTGGACGGCGCGCTTCGCGGTGCTCGACGAGATCCTCGGGCGCCGGATCGCGGCCGGCCGCGGGGCGGGCTTGGGCGTGCGCGACGAGGTCCGGTGGGCATGGCGCCGGCTCGTGGCGGGCGGCACGAGCGTGCGCGACGCGGCCGCCGACGTCGGCTGGAGCGAGCGGCACCTGTCGCGGCGCTTCGCCGCCGAATTCGGCGTCGGCCCGAAGGTGGCCGCGCGGATGGCCCGCTTCGACCGGGCGCGCCGGCGGATCGCCGCGCAGGCGGTCACCGGGCACCCGCTCGGGCTCGCCGACGTCGCGGCGGACGAGGGCTACGCCGACCAGGCCCACCTCGCCCGCGAGTTCACCGCGCTCGCCGGGTGCAACCCGAGCCGATGGGTGGCCGAGGAGGTCGGATACGTCCAAGACGGCGTCGGCCCCGTTCCCGAGAATGACTGACATGAGCGAGAAGACGCCTGCCCCGCAGGTCTGGCCCACCCTCCGCGCGCGGGATGCCCGCGCCCTCATCGACTTCTACGTCGCCGCGTTCGGCTTCGACGAGACCGTCGCCTACACCGACGACGCCGGGCGCGTCGTCCACGCCGAGCTGGCGTGGCCGCACGGTGGCGGGATCATGCTCGGCCAGGGACCCCAGGACGACCCCGAGCACTGGCCCCTGCCACCCGGGACCTTCGGCGGCTACGCCGTCGTCCCGGACGCCGCCGGGGTCGACGCCCTGTTCACCCGCGCCGTCGCCGCTGGCGCGAGCGTGGTGAACGAGCCCTACGACCCCGGCCACGGCTCCTGGGACTGCGCCCTGCGTGACCCCGAGGGCAACCGCTGGCAGTTCGGCACCTACCCTGGCGCGCCCCGCGCCTGAGCACGTCAGACCGAGGAGGCGAGGAACGCGGCCGGCGGGAGGGCGCGGGCGTCACCCGGGGCCCAGCGGTGCGGATCGGGGCCGAGGTCGTGGAGGTCCCGGACCTGCTCGGCGCACCACGGGGAGATGCCCGGCCAGCTCCCGGCGAGGACGTCGTCGCGGAACGGGGCCCAGCGCACCGGCCGGACCTCGTCGACCTCGGCGGGATCGGGGCGCGGGGGCGCGTCGGCGACCCGGGCGGTGAACACCGGGCACATCTCGTTCTCGACGGTGCCGTCCTGCTCGGCGCGGTACCGGAACCCCGGCAGCACGAGGCGCAGACCGTCGAGCTCGAGCCCGAGCTCCTGCCGGGCGCGCCGCAGGATCGCGGCGTCCATCGCCTCGCCCGGGCCGGGGTGACCGCAGACGGTGTTGGTCCAGACACCGGGGAAGGTCCGCTTCGATGCGGCGCGCCGGGTCAGCAGCAGCTCGCCCCGGGCGTCGAAGACGTAGCAGGAGAACGCCAGGTGCAGGGGCGTGGCGTCGTGGTGCACCTCGGCCTTGGCCGCCGAGCCGGACGGGCGGCCGGTCTCGTCGAGCAGGACGACCTCTTCGCTGATCCCCACGGGACGTCAGCATCTCGTGGCGCGCCCACTCCGGCACCTCGGACCGGCCCGGGCGTCTCCGGCGCCGGCCTCAGGTGCCCGCCTCGAGCCGCTCGACGAGGCTGCGCGGCCGCAGGTCGGTCCAGTTCTTCTCGACGTAGGCCAGGCAGTCGTCGCGTGCCGCGCCCTCGGGGGGCGTGCCGAAGACCACCTCCCAGCCGGACGGGACCGCGGCGAACACCGGCCACAGGCTGTGTTGCCCCTCGTCGTTGACGAGCACGAGGAAGCGGCCGTCAGGGTCGTCGAACGGGTTGGTCACCGATCCTCCGTCGCGTCGGGTATGGGTCGGGACGACCTCGACTGTGGTATGCACAGGAGGTGAGCCGGGTGGGGCCGGGCTCGTCCCTCGAGCCCGGCCCCACCTCTCGCCGCTGCAGCGTGGCGCCACCACAACACCCGCGCAGCGATGAGGTGAGGCTAACCTAAGCGACGCGGGAGCGCCAGGGGCATCTCCGGATGTGCGCCCTCAGCGCGGCCACGGACCGCGGCCCGGACCCCGGTGGCCGTGCCCGCCCGGGCCGAAGCGTCGCCTCCCGTGCCGGGTCGAGCCGACGAGCAGCACCATCAGCGGCAGGAACAGCAGGCCGCCGCCACCCATGCCCGCCGTCCCTGCGGCGAACAGCAGGCCGGGCAGGGCGATCATCATGATCATCGCGAGCGCGAACACGGCGGCCTGTCCCGCAGGCGTCCGGTCACGGCCGGGGCGGTCCGGCGCGGCGGCGGCCACGGGGACGGCCGGCACCGGCCGCTCGGGCAACGCGGGGTGGGGGGCCGGGAGGTCGTCGAACAACACCGCCAGCTCGGCGCGGCGCACGGCCACCGCGGCGCACGCCGAGCGGTCGCCGTACTCGTCCACGTCGAGGCGCCCGGCTTCGAGGTGGGCGCCGAGCGCCTGGAGCGCCGCCTGCCGGTCGACGTCGCCGACGCGCAGGTCGGGTCGCGGCGCGGGCCCCGTCGGATCGCCGGGCCCCGTCGGATCGCTGGGGCCCGCCGGCTCGCTCGGGCCGGCCGGATCACGCCGGTCGGGATCGTCGTCCACGCCGCCTCCACCGGGGTCGCGGATCCCGCGCCCGCGAGCTCCCCGGCCTCCCATGGTGCGCCTCGGCGCGCCGGATCGCCGTGAGGACTGAGGACAGCCTCAGCTTTCTGGAATGATTCCAGAATTCGTGTCATGGTGGACGGGTGTCCGATCAGCTCACGCACACGGAGCCCCACGGCGGCGAGCTCAGCGCCCGCCTCAACTGGTTGCGCGCCGGGGTCCTCGGCGCCAACGACGGCATCGTCTCGGTGGCCGGCATCGTGGTCGGCGTGGCTGCGGCGACCACCGAGCGCAGCCCGATCGCGCTGGCCGGGATCGCGGGCCTCGTGGCGGGCGCGGTATCGATGGCGCTCGGCGAGTACGTGTCGGTGTCGAGCCAGCGCGACTCCGAGCGCGCCCAGCTCGCCAAGGAACGCCGCGAGCTGCGCGAGACGCCCGACGAGGAGCTCGAGGAGCTGACCGAGCTCTACGAGGCCAAGGGGCTGGCGCCGGAGACGGCGAACCGCGTCGCCAGGGAGCTCACCGAGCACGATGCCCTGGCCGCGCACCTCGAGGTCGAGCTGCACCTCGACCCGGACGAGCTGACGAGTCCCTGGCAGGCCGCCGCGGCGTCCGCCGTGTCCTTCACCGTGGGCGCGCTGCTGCCCCTCGTGGCGATCCTCGCGACCCCCGCGACCTGGCGGGTGCCCGTGACCGTGCTCGTGGTCCTCGCCGCGCTGGGACTGGCCGGCTGGCTGGGCGCCACGCTCGGCGGGGCGACCCGTCGGCGCGCCGTGCTGCGCGTGATGATCGGTGGTGCGCTCGGCCTGGCCGTCACCTACGGCGTCGGGTCCCTGGTCGGCGGCGTCGTCGGCTGACCGCCCACCTCGCCCGGGGCGGATCCCCCGCCGGCCCGGGCGAAGCGCGCCGCCAGGACGCGCGTGTGGGCGACGAGCTCGTCGGGCGACTCGACGACGAAGTCGACGTCGAGCCCGCTGAGGATCAGCGCGGCGCCGCGGGCGTCGTCGGTGGCCAGGAAGACCCGGCACGCCGCGTCCCCGTGCTCCTCGACGCGCACCTGGTCGGTCCAGATCGTGGCGCGGACCTGCGCGGCGGAGGCCGCCACGCGCGCCACGCTGCGGAACGGACGGACGTCGGCGACCCGGCCGGCGACGAAGGCGGCGGGATCCCCACCGGGGACCTCCCGGGCGGCGAACCGCGGGCCGGTCGGGAGACCGTCGGGCGCCAGGCGCGGGGTCATCCGGTCCACCCGCAGGGTCCGCCAGTCCTCGCGTCCCCGGTCCCACGCCACCAGGTACCAACGCCGGCCCCACACCACGAGGTGGATCGGCTCGACGGTCCGGCGGGTCGCGGCGCCGTCGTGGGCCACGTAATCGATCTCCAGCACGCGACGGTCCCGGCAGGCCGCCCCGACCGCGGCGAGCGCGCCGGGATCCACCGACGCGGCCACGCGCGGCGCGACGAGCGCCACCGGCATCGCCGCGACCCGGTGGCGCAGGCGCGCGGGCAGGATGCGCTCGAGCTTGACCAGCGCGGCCAGCGCCGTCTCGCCCACGCCCGCGACGCCCGAGCCGGCGGCGGTCCGCAGGGTCACGGCGACCGCGACGGCCTCCTCGTCGTCGAGCAGCAGCGGGGGCAGCGCCGCGCCCGCGCCCAGCCGGTAGCCGCCGGTCGGCCCGAACCCGACCTCGACGGGGTAGTCGAGCCCGCGCAGCTTGTCGACGTCGCGGCGCACGGTGCGCGTGGTGATCCCGAGGCGCTCCGCGAGCTCCGGGCCCGACCACTCGGCGCGCGCCTGCAGGAGCGAGAGCAGACGGAGGAGACGGGCGGAGGTCTCGAGCACGCGACCAGTCTGCCCCGGGTGGCGGACGCCTACGGTCCGCCTCGATCGAACCGCTCGCCCGCGGCGTCGAGGGTGCCGAGGATCGCGGGCACGTCGGACCACACCGTGACCAGCGCGAACCCGTCGGCGGCGCGGGCGGCCGCGTAGTCGGCGCGGGTGGCGTGCACCGCGGCGCGGACACCGGCCCCCGCGCACGCGTCGAGGACCCGGCGGAACGCCGCGTGGATCTCCGGCTCCTCCCGGTCCTGGGCGGGCCCGAGCCCGAGAGCCACCCCGAGGTCGCCCGGGCCGATGTACAGCCCGTCGAGCCCGGGCACGGCGGCGATCTCAGTGGCCCGGTCCAGCGCCGGCGCGGTCTCGATCATCGCGAACGCGAGCACCGACGCGGCGGTGCCGAGCGGGTCGGCGTCGGGGCGCAGGGCGGTCCGGACCGGACCGAACGAGCGCCGGCCCACCGGCGGGTAGCGGCAGGCGGCGACCAGGTCCGCGGCCGACCCCGCGTCCTCGACCATCGGCGCGATGACCCCGCGCGCCCCGAGATCGAGCACGAACCCGATCAGCGCCTCGTCGACCGACGGCAACCGCACCAGCGGGGCGAGCCCGTGCGCGGTGATCGACCGGACCGCGTCGGCGGTGCGGGCCCGGTCGAACAGGCCGTGCTGCAGGTCGAGGGTCAGGGCGTCGAGCCGGCCCCGGGCGCTCGCGTGGGCGGCGATCACCTCGACCAGATGGGGGTCGGGCACGGTCAGCCAGCCGTTGCGCGCCGCCCGTCCGGCCGCCCAGGCGACGCGCACGGAGTCCGTCGTCGGCGTCGCACCCGCGGCCATTCCGGCACACCCCCCACGGGCCCGGCCCGGCGCCGAGACCGGCGTCACTATCCCACCGGTTCTCGCCGTGCCGGGACCACGGACAACGATCAGTGCCCGTACGATCTGACGTGATGTCCGCGTCCCCGTCGCCCGCGCCCCGTTTCCGCTTCGACCGCGAGGCCGCCTACCGCATCACGGTGCGCGAGGAGACCGGCGAGCGCCGCGACTACCAGCTCGACGCCTACCAGGGCTGGCTCAGTGGTCCGGACGGGATCCGGCACCGCTTCGGCACCCACCGCCGCACCCGCACCGAGCTGCGCGACGACCGCATCCGGACGGTCGTCGGGCCCTGACACACATCGACGACGCGACCCCGCCCGTTCGGGGCAGGCAGGGTCGCGTCGTCGACGTCGGGCACGGTGGCGCGTCGGGCACGGTCGTCACGAGGATGTCCTGTCGCCTCCGACTCGACGGGACGCCGTCGTCACGACCGCACCGGGCGGCCGGACTGTGGTGCGGTCAGGACACCAGTCCACACCGGAAGCCCTGGGCGACGGCCTGGGCGCGGTCGGCCGCCGAGAGCTTGCGGAACAGGCGCCGCGCGTGGGTCTTGACGGTGTCCTCGGACAGGTAGAGCTCGCGGCCGATCTGGCCGTTGCTCTTGCCCTGGCTCATCCCACGCAGGACCTGCATCTCGCGCTCGGTGAGGTTGATCGTCGTCGTGCCCGGCCCGGAGTGGGTCCGCTGGGCGGGCAGCCCGTTGGTCTCGGCGCCCATCGTCGAGTGCGCCAGGGCGGCGACCAGCTCGGGGCGCGAGGCGTCCCAACGCAGGTAGCCGCGGGCCCCGCCGGAGATGGCGGCGGCGATGCTGCCGGAGTCGTCGGGCGCGCCGAAGACCATGACGTTGGCCTGCGGGTGGGCCGCCATGAGACGCCGGGTCGCCTCGGCGCCGGACGCGACGGCGCGCTGGGTGCCGACGAAGACCACGTCGGCGCTCTGGCGAGCGTAGCGGGTGAGCAGCTCGTCGGCGGTGGTGACGCAGTCGATGCGCTGGACGCCGGGGACCGCGGACATGACACGCGTCAGTCCCTCGCGGACACTGCGCCGGTCGTCGCAGATCAGAACCGTCCTCATACAGACTCCGTCCGAGGTGGGGAGACCGCCCGTGGTGGGCGCTGTCCCTGTCATCGGTCACCCCATGCGGTCGCTTGACCCCCGAATGACAATGACGTCGTTATGGCGCCGTGAAACCCCCGAAGGAGTGGTGAGTGTCCAGCCCCCGCGTGCTCGTGGTCAACGGGCCCAACCTCGACCTGCTCGGCAGGCGCGAACCCGCCGTGTACGGCACCGACACCCTGGCCGACCTGGAGGCGCGCTGCCGCGCCACCGCCGCCGAGCTCGGGCTCGAGGTCGACGCCCGCCAGAGCAACCACGAGGGCGTGCTCATCGACGCCGTGCACGAGGCGATGACGGGCCACGGCGGAGTGATCATCAATCCGGGGGGCTACACGCACACGTCGGTGGCCCTGCGGGACGCGCTGGCCGCACTGCCGGTGCCGGTGGTCGAGGTGCATCTGTCCAATGTGCACGCCCGCGAGGCGTTCCGGTCGCACTCGTTCGTGTCGCCCGTGGCCACGGCCGTGATCGCGGGCGCCGGGATCACCGGCTACGACCTCGCCCTGCGCCTGCTGGCCGAGCGGATCCTGCGCACGACCTGATCCCGCCGGCCTCTCCCTCAGAGCCGGGCGCGCTCCACCAGGGCCCGGAGCTCGCCGGCCAGGACGTCGGGGTACTGCAGGGGCAGGAAGTGGCTGCCGGGCAGGCGCACGAGGCGGGCGTCGGGCAGGGACGCGGCGAAGTCGGCCATGTCCGCCGGGGGCGCCATGGTGTCGAACTCACCGGCCACGACGGTGACGGGCACGTCGAGCCCACCGACGTCGATCGGCTCGTGCTCGGCGGCGGCGAGGACGAGGCGGGAGAACCACGTCCAGTCGTGGCGCGCGAACTCGCGCGCCACCTCCGAGAGGGTCATCAGCGGTGCGCTCGCCCCGGTGGGGTCGAACAGCGTCGGGTCGAACCCCGCGCGGCCCAGGGCGTCGACGCCGCGCGGCAGGATCGAGATCAGCCCGGCCACCGGCGGTCCGGCGACGCGCAGCAGCCAGGCGCTGGCCTTCGCGGCGCCGCGCTGGACGCCGTCGGGCACCTGGGAGGGCAGCACCCGGAACGTGCCGGTGGCCACCCCGCCGAGGGCGAGGACCCCGGCGACGCGCTCCGGGGCGCGGCGCGCCGCCTCGAGCGCGACGGCCACGCCGACCGACCACCCGACCACCACGGCGCGGGGCATGTCGGAGGCGTCCATGATCGCGAGCAGGTCGTCGACGTGGTCGTCGAGACCGATGCGGCTCTCGTCCGCCGGACGCGCCGAACCCCCCAGCCCCCGGTGGTGCCAGCTCACCGCGTGGTAGCCGCAGCCGGGTCCCTGCAGGAACGGCCAGGCTGCGGGACTCGCACCGAGGCCGTTGGAGATCACGACCGGGGTGCCCGGCTCGCCGTTGTCCCACCGCCGCAGCCGGGTCCCGTCGGCGGAGCGCACGTCGTCGAGGACCTCGGGCATCAGCCCACGCTACGCACGGCCGGGCTCACGGCGTCACGACGCCGCCGCACGCTGCTTCATCTCCTCCTCCGAGAGGTACTCGCGCGACTCCTCGAAGGAGGACGTGTCCGCCTTGCGCCCGGCCAGGAAGCCGATCCGGATGAAGTCGTCGCCCCCGAAGATGTGCAGGATCCAGTTGAAGACCACGCGCGCCCGCGTCCGCATCAGTGGCACCGCGAACAGGTGGTAGCCCCGGGTGACGGCCTGGGCGGTCATCCCGGTGAGCCGCAGCCGCAGCGGGTGCGCCACCGCCTGGGTGCCGCCGAGGTCGACGACGAGCCCCAGGTCGTGGTGCTTGTAGTCGGTCAGAGGCCGCCCGCGCAGCGACGCGACGACGTTGTCCGCGGCGGTCACCGCCTGCCGCGTGGCGTGCTGGGCGGTCGGCGGGCAGATCGCGTCCCCGTCCTCGGAGGTCAGGTCGGGGACCGCGGCGGCGTCGCCGAGCACGAAGACGTCGTCGTGCCCGTCGAGGCGCAGGTCGGTGCCCGCCTTGACCCGACCGCGCACCAGCTCGACCCCGAGGGTCTTCACCAGCGGGCTCGCCGTCACGCCCGCGGTCCACACGAGCGTCCGGGTCGGCAGGGTGGTGCCGTCGGTGAGCGTCACGCTGTCCTCGGTCACCTCGGTGACGCCGGTCTCGAGGCGGATGTCGATGCCGCGCTTGCGCAGCAGCTGCAGGGCCTCCTCCCCGAGGCGCCTGCCCAGCTCCGGCATCAGCCGCGGCGCGATGTCGACGAGCGTCCAGCGCACCTGCGAGGCGTCCAGGCGGGGGAACCGCTTGAGCGCGGAGTCGCACAGCAGCTCCAGGCTCGCCGCCGTCTCGACGCCCGCATATCCGCCGCCGATGACCACGAACTGGCAGCGGGCGGCCCGCTCCCCCGGATCGTCCGAGGCGTTGGCCAGCTCGAGCTGGGAGATCACGTGGTCGCGCAGGTAGGCCGACTCGCCCAGGTTCTTCATGCCCAGCCCGTGCTCCTCGAGCCCGGGGATGTCGAACTGGCGCGTCACGCTGCCCGGGGAGAGCACGAGGCGGTCGTAGGACAGGTCGATGACGTCGCCGCTGATCTTCTTGACCACGGCGACCTTGCGCTCGAGGTCCAGGCCCACGACCTGGCCCGGCAACCGCTGCGCGCGCCGGATGGCCCGCGGGAGCGGGACGGTCACGGACTGGGCGGTGATCACACCGGAGGCCACCTGCGGCAGCAGGGGCAGGTAGAGCATGTAGTCGTGGGGGTTGACCACGACGATCTCGACCTCGCCGCGCGACAGCTCGCCCTTGAGCCCACGTTCGAGGCGCTGGACGCACTTCAAGCCGGCGAACCCGGCGCCGACCACCACGATGCGCTGCGCACTCATGCCGTTCCTCCCACCTTGGCCCGCGAGGTCGCGCGCCGTCGTCCGCTGATGATTGCCCCGCAGGACGATCCCGACACCTCTGCCCTCCCCGGTACCCGGGGGCTATGACCGCCCTCACCCTCGGGTACCCCGGGTCACCGGGCGGGACCGGTCCGGACGTGATGTCCTCCCCTCCCCACCCGCGAGACCGGAGGACCCCGTGCCGACGACCGTGCTGTTCACCGGCTTCCCCGGCTTCCTCGGCACGGCCCTGCTGCCCCGCACCCTGCGGCGCGCGCCGGAGGCGACCGCGGTCGCCCTGGTGCAGGACCGCTGGCTCGACACCGCGCGCCGCACGCTGAGCCGGCTGGAGGCCACCGACCCGGAGATCGCCGGGCGGACCCGCCTGGTCGTGGGCGACATCACCCGGCCCGGGCTCGGCCTCGACGCCGAGGAGACCGCGGACCTCCTGCGGGGGCCGTTGGAGATCTTCCACCTGGCCGCGGTCTACGACCTGTCGGTGCCCGCCACCCTGGCGTGGTCGGTCAACGTCGACGGCACCCGCCACGTCGTGGAGCTCGCCCGGGAGGCCGACGAGCTGGTCCGGCTGCAGTACGTCAGCACGTGCTACGTGTCCGGGCGCTACCCCGGGATCTTCGGCGAGGAGGATCTCGAGCTCGGCCAGGCGTTCTCCAACCACTACGAGCACACCAAGCACGAGGCCGAGCGCATCGTGGCCAAGGCCCGCGAGGCGGGGATGCCGGTGACGATCTACCGGCCGTCGGTGGTCGTCGGCGACAGCCGCACCGGCGAGACCTCGAAGTACGACGGGCCGTACTACGCGCTGCAGCTCATCGCCCGCCAGGGCTCCACCGCCGTCATGCCGCTACCGGCCGGGGCCGACCGCGTCCGCTTCAACCTCGTGCCCAGCGACTTCGTGGTCGACGCCATCGCCGCGCTCGCCCCGCACCCCGGCGCCCTCGGGCGCACCGTCGCGCTCGCCGCGCCCGCCCCGCCGACCGTGCTGGAGATGTGCGAGACCTTCGCCGACCGCTGCGGCAAGCGCCTGAAGGTGGTGACGGTGCCGACGCCGCTGTCGAAGTTCGGCATCGACCACGTCCCCGGCGTCGGACGGCTGTTCAAGCTGCCGTCGTCGACCCTCGACTACCTCACCCACCCGACGATCTACGACGTCGCCGCCACCACGGCCCTGCTCGACGCGGTCGGGGTGCACTGCCCGCCGTTCGCCGAGCACGTGGGCGCGATGGTCGCCTACCACCGCGAGCACCCGGACGTGGGCAGCGCCGCGATGGTCTGAGCACCGGTCTCCTAGACTCGCCGGTGATGGGCCAGCTCCGCTCCGCGTCGTGGCACGTCTGATGCGCGTCGCACTGATCGACTCCGGGTTCGGCCTCCTGCCGACGGCGGGGTGGCTGCGCCACCTGCGCCCCGACCTCGCCCTGGACCTCCACCTCGACCCCGACGGCATGCCCTGGGGGTCGAAGTCCCCCGAGTGGATCGTCGATCGGGTCCTCGCCACCGGCCGGCGCGCGCTGGCCCACGGGGCCGACGGGATCGTCGTGCCCTGCAACACCGCGTCGGTGACGGCGATCGTCCAACTACGGGCGCTCGTCGAACCCGACCGTCCCGTCGTGGCCACGGTGCCGGCGGTGAAGCCCGCGGGGGCCACCGGCGCCCCGTTCGCGGTGTGGGCCACCGAGCGCACCACGGGCAGCGACTACCAGCGCGACCTGTTCGCCCGCTTCGCCGCGCCCGGCCAGGCCGAGGCCGTCCCCTGCCCCGGGCTCGCCACCGCCGTCGAGCGTGCCGAGCCCGCCGCCGTGCGCACCGCGATCGCGCTCGCCGCCGCCCGGACCCCGCGGCGGTGCCGCGCGGTCGTCCTCGGCTGCACGCACTACCCGCTGGTCGTCGACGGGATCCGCGCCGCGCTCCCCCCCGGGACGGTCCTGCTGGACAGCTCGCGCGCGGTCGCCGGTCAGGCCCTGCGCCGCCTCGGGCTCGGCGAGGACCCCGACGCCGGGCCCGCCGGGGTCCGCGTGTTCCTGGGCGCCGACGAGGCACCGATGCCGGCCGCGGCCCGGACCTACGCGGTGGGCGAGGCCCTCGCGCGCGGTGGGCGGATCGAGCGCGCCGCGCTGCCGCCGACCGGCGAGACGCGCGTCCCCGCGGACGCCGTCTGAGAGTCCCCGGGCTCTGGGAGTGACGGGTCAGGACGCGGCCGCGCCGAGGGCCTCGCGCCGGACACGGTCGACGTAGGCGTCCGAGCGGTTGTAGGCCAGCACCGCGGCGCGCCAGTCGTCCCCCCGGCGCACGTCGCGGTCGTCGGCGCACACGTACCGCGCGGCGGCCGTCGCGGCGTCGTCGAGGTCGTCGGGCGCGGCGACCCCGTCCCCGTCGGCGTCGACGCCGAAGCGCGCCCAGGTCGACGGGATGAACTGCATCGGTCCGACCGCCCGGTCGTGGACGGTGTCGCCGTCGAGGCTGCCGCCGTCGGTGTCCCGGATGTCACGGTTGCCCGCGGTCCCGTCGAGCTCGGGCCCGCGGATCGCCTCGGAGGGGCGCCCGTCCGGGCCCAGGACGGCGTCGCCGTAGCGGCCGTGGTTCGACTCCACCCGCCCGAGGCCCGCCAGCGTCACCCACGACAGCCCGCAGTCGTCGAGCTCGTCGCGCACCTCGACCTCCGCGGTGCCGTAGGCCAGCACCGCCCGGGCGGGCACGCCCGTGCGCGCCGCGACCGCATCGGCCCACGTCGCCCGGGCGGTGTCCCCGGCGGGGGCCGGATCCGCGACCGGCTGGGCGTAGGCGGGCGCCGCGTCGGGGCCGCGGCGGGTGGCCACCGCGACGCCGGCGATCCCGGCGACGACGAGGAGCACCAGGACGACCGCCGCCGCGACGAGGAGCTCGAGCCGTCGTGCCTCCTCGGCGCTGCGGGGCGAGCTCACGCCACGACGGTACGGAGGATCAGAGGGCCGGGAGCGCCTCGACGGCGAGCCACCCTCCGACGGTCGCGCCCGCCGGGGAGCCGCGAGATCGCGCCGTCCCCCGGATGGGTGACACCTCACGTCGACGCCACCGGGAGTGTCGTCGCGGCGACACGCCCCGCACCCGCTCGTCCCCGTTCGCCACCGACCGGTCACCGACCGTCCACGATCGATGGGCCGGTCGAGGTGATCCACGCCATGGTCATCGGGCAGTCTGTCGCTCCGCGCACGAGGTGGTGGCCGGTCAGGAGGAGGCGCATGGACATCGACGTCCGGCTGCGCATGTTCGCGTGGATCACCGAACGCTCCGGTGCGATCGCGGTCAGCCGCATGGGCCCCGACGAGATCCACCGCGCCCGCGCCCGGCGCATGAGCCACAACGTGGTCACCTCGCGCGTCTTCGGCCCGATGCCGCGCGGCGTGACGGTCACCGACCGGTTCGCCGACACCGACCTCGGCGTCCGGGCCGTGCGCCTCTACCGCCCGGACACCACGTCGGACCGCCCCGTGGGAGTGGTCGTCAACTTCCACGGCGGCGGGGGCACCCTGGGCAACCTCGACCAGTCCGACTGGCTGTGCGCCCACGTGGCCGCGCGCGTGGGCGCGCTCGTGGTGTCGGTGGACTACCGCCTCGCCCCCGAGCACCCGTTCCCGGCCGGGCGCGACGACGGCTACGCCGCCGTGACCTGGGTCGCCGGACACGCGGAGGAGCTGGGGGCACGTCCCGACCGCCTCGCCGTCATGGGTGACAGCGCAGGCGGCGGCCTCGCCGCCGCGGTGTGCCTGCTGGCGCGGGAGGCGGGACCCGCCCTCGACGCCCAGGTGCTGCTCTACCCCGCGCTCGACCTGACCTTCACGCGTCCCTCGGTCGCGCGCTTCGCGACCGGCCCCGTGCTGACCCGCGCCGACATGGAGGTCTTCCGCGCCCACTACCTCGGCGCCGACGGCGACGCCACCGATCCCGGCGTGCTCGCCGCTGCTGGCCCCGGATCTCTCCGGGCTGCCGCCGACTCTCGTGATCACCGCGGCGGTCGACCCGCTGCACGACGACGGTGCGGACTACGCCCACCGCCTGGCCGAGGCCGGTGTGGCCGTGCGCCACACCGACCACGCCCGGGCCGTGCACGGATTCCTGTCCTTCCCCGGCGTCTGCCGGGCCTCCGCGGCCGCCCTTGACGAGATTCTGCGGGGAACTCGCGGGGCGTCTCGCCTGAGTCCTCCTCGACGCGACCGCCCGCTCACATGTGCAGGCCGCCGTTGACCGAGTAGACCTGCCCGGTGATGTACTCCGACTCCGGGTCGACGAGGAACTCCACCACGCGCGCCACCTCGTCGGGACGGCCGAGACGCTGCAGCGGGATGCCGGAGACGATCTTGTCGCGCACCTTCTCGGGCACGTTCGCCACCATGTCGGTCTCGATGTAGCCGGGCGCGACGCAGTTGACGGTGACGCCCTTGCGTGCGCCCTCCTGGGCCATCGACATGGTCATCCCGAACAGCCCGGACTTCGTCGCGGCGTAGTTCACCTGGCCGGCGTTGCCCGCCTCACCGATCACGGAGCTGATGTTGACGATGCGTCCCATGCCCCGCTCCGCCATGTGCAGATAGGCCAGGTGGGCCATGTAGAAGGTGCCCGACAGGTTGACCTGGATGACCCGGTCCCAGTCGTCGACCTCCATCTTCGTGAGCATCTTGTCCGCGGTGATGCCGGCGTTGTTGACCAGCACGTCGAGGCGGCCGTGGGCCTGGAGCACCTCGTCGAACACGCGCTCGCAGTCGCCGCGAGCACCGATGTTGCCCTGGTGGGTCGTCATGTGCTCGTGCTCGGCGGCCAGTTCCTCGGCCGCCTGCGGAGCCCGAGGAGTAGCCGATCGCGACGTGCATGCCACGGCCGGCCAACCGCTCACTGATCGCCCTGCCGATCCCGCGAGCCCCCCCGGTCACCAGGGCCACCTGCCCGGTCATGTCTCCCATTGCGCCTCCTGTGGATCGTGCGACCTCATCGTCACCACCAACTACCCGGTTCCGTGGTCGGGACCACAGCCGACGGTGCCCGAATCCAACCCCGGCGCAGGTTCGGACGGAAGGCTCACGGGAACTACCGCCCGGTAGGCATCGTTGCGAACTATCCCTAGCGGTGCTTATGGTTCGTACAGCGCCCACCGCCGGGCGCCAGCGAGGGAGGTCGCCATGACGGTCCAGACGATCGCCGGGCACGAGGACACCGACAGCCACCGACGCACCGGGATCGACGAGCCCGGACTCGGCCACGCGGACGCGCCGGGAGCCGAACCGGGCGACTACCTCCGCGGGTACAACAACCAGGCGCTGCTCAACAGCGTGACGGAGCTGGCCAAGGGCGCGAACTACGTCCTGACGCGGGCGATGAGCCAGGCGGCCACGCCGCACCGCAACGTCCGCGACGCCACGCGCTGGTGGCGCCACGTGCTCAACCGCCGGCGGCCGGGCTGGTCGAACGAGAACGAGATCGTGTTCGAGACGCCCATCGCGCGCCTCCGCGACTTCTCGCAGGGCTCCACCGACGAGGTCGTCCCCGCGCTCGTGCTCCCGCCGCAGGCCGGGCACGACTCCTGCATCGTCGACTTCCAGCCGCGTCAGAGCCAGATGATGATGCTGCGCGAGGCGGGCCTGACCCGCGCCTTCACCATGGACTGGGTGGGCGCCACCAAGGCCACGTCCGGCACGACGATCGAGGACTACGTCGCCGTGGTCGACCGCGCCGTCGACCACTGTGGCGGCACGGTCAACCTCATCGGGGACTGCCAGGGCGGATGGCTCGCGACGATCTACGCCGCGATCCACCCGGAGAAGGTCCACACGCTGACGCTGGCCGGCGCGCCGATCGACTTCCACGCCGGGGAGACGCCCATCGGCGCGTCCTCGCGGGTCCTGAGCGAGCGGTACGGGCAGCTGCCCTACCGCGCCATGGTCGCGGCCGGCCGGGGCAACATGCCGGGCGCGTTCGTGCTCGGCGGGTTCATCGCGATCCGCCCCGACGCCGAGATCTCCAAGCACGTCGACCTGCTGCGCCACCTCGACGACCCCGAGGCGATCGCCCGCTACGAGGCCTTCGAGGACTGGTTCAAGCACACCCAGGACGTGCCCGGGACCTTCTACCTGTGGCTGGTCGAGCACCTGTTCGCCGGCAACGAGCTGATCCGCGGCGAGCTGGAGGTGGGCGGCAGGAAGGTCGACATGGCCGCCATCGACTGCCCGCTGTTCCTGCTCGGCGGCAAGACCGACCACATCACGCCCGCCGGTCCAGGTCTTCGCGGCCGCGCAGCACACCTCCACCCCCGCCGGCGAGGTCACCTACCGCACCGCGCCGGGCGGGCACCTCGGGCTCTTCATGGGCAACCAGGCCCTGCGCCACGAGTGGCCCCCGCTCATGGCCCGCGTCGCCGAACTGTCCCGCTGAACCGATACGGCTCACTCCGATCGTCTCCGCGGACCCTGGGCTCACGGCCCGGGGTCGCGGGTACGTTCGGAACACCAGGGCATCGGGAACCCCTCCTGTTGGCGCGCACCGCGCGCCGAGGCCGCCACCCGCGGTGACGGTCGTCCAGGCCCGACGTCGTGCCCCCATCGACCAGGAGGATTCTCCATGCCCGGTTCCGTCATCGTCTCCGGCCAGCGCACCCCCATCGGCAAGCTCTCCGGGGCCTTCGCCGGCATGACCGCCGGCGAGCTGGGCACGGTGGCGATCAAGGGTGCCCTCGCCGCCGCCGGCATCTCCGGCGAGCAGGTCGAGTACGTGATCATGGGTCAGGTGATCCAGGCCGGCTCCGGCCAGAACCCCGCCCGCAAGACGGGCACCGACGCCGGCATCCCGATGTCGACGCCGTCGTTCACCCTCAACAAGGTCTGCCTGTCCGGTCTCGACGCCATCGCCATCGCCGACCAGATGATCCAGGCCGGCGAGTACGACATCGTCGTCGCCGGCGGCATGGAGTCGATGACCGAGCGCGCCGTACATGCTCCCCAAGGCCCGCGGCGGCTACAAGTACGGCGGCGGGAAGATCCTCGACGCCACCGAGTCCGACGGCCTCACCGACGTCTACGACGGCGAGTCGATGGGCGCGTCGACCGAGCGCTACGCGAGCGCGATCGGCCTCACCCGCGAGGAGATGGACGAGGTCTCGGCCGCGTCGCACCAGCGGGCCGCCGACGCCGCGAAGAACGGCCGCTTCGAGGCCGAGATCACCCCGGTGTCGGTCCCCCAGCGCAAGGGCGACCCGATCGAGGTCACCGAGGACGAGGGCGTCCGGGGCGACACCACCGCCGAGGGCATGGGCAAGCTCCGCCCGGCGTTCTCCAAGGACGGCATCATCACCGCGGGCAGCTCGTCGCAGATCTCCGACGGTGCCGCCGCGACCGTGGTCATGTCGGCGCGCAAGGCCCAGGAGCTCGGGCATCACCCCGCTCGCCGAGATCCGCAACCACGGCTGGGTCGCCGGACCCGACAACTCGCTGCTCTCGCAGCCGTCGCGGGCCGCGTACAAGGCGATGCAGCGCGAGGGCATCGAGCCCTCGGACGTCGAGCTGTGGGAGATCAACGAGGCGTTCGCCGCCGTCGCGATCCAGTCGGCGCGCGAGCTCGGTCTCCCGTCCGACAAGGTCAACACCGACGGCGGCGCGATCGCCCTCGGACACCCGGTCGGCGCCACGGGCGCCCGGCTGGCCGTGCACTCGGCCCACGAGCTGCAGCGCCGCGGTGGCGGCTACGCCGTCGCCGGCCTCTGTGGCGGCGGCGGGCAGGGCTCGGCCCTGATCCTGCACGTCTGATCCCTCAGCACACCCCGGGCGCGGGCGGCCACCTCGGTGGCCGCCCGCGTTCGGCGTCAGGGCCCGGATCGCCCGGTGGCGACGCCACGTGGAACCGGACGCCCCCGGCGTGCGTCGAAGTCGGTGGCGGGGTCGCGGACGGTGGGAGGAGCCGGTCGCGGCCCCGCCCACCTGGCACGTGGCCCATCACCGCGTGGGCATGCCGCTAACGTCTCGCGGGCAAGGTGTGAACAGGACCCAGTCCCTCGACGACGAAGGAGCACGCGAATGCCGCAGGAGGTCCGGGGCGTCGTATCCCGGGAGAAGGGCAAGCCGGTCACGGTGGAGACCATCGTGATCCCCGATCCGGGCCTCGGTGAGGCCGTGGTGGCCATCGAGGCGTGCGGGGTCTGCCACACCGATCTGTTCTACCGCGACGGCAACATCGACGACGAGTACCCCTTCCTGCTCGGCCACGAGGCGGCGGGGCGGGTCGAGAGCCTCGGCGAGGGTGTCAAGGGCCTCGAGGTCGGCGACTTCGTGGTCCTGAACTGGCGCGCGGTCTGCGGGGCGTGCCGGGCGTGTCGCAAGGGCAAGCAGCACCTCTGCTTCGACACCCACAACGCGGCGCAGCCCATGACGCTCAAGGAGACCGGCGAGGCTCTCTCGCCGGCCCTGGGCATCGGGGCGTTCGCGGAGAAGACGCTGGTCCACTCCGGCCAGTGCACGAAGGTGAACCCCGAGGTCGACCCGGCCGCCGCCGGCCTCGTGGGCTGCGGCGTCATGGCCGGCGCCGGCGCGGCGATCAACACCGGGAAGGTCGCCCGCGGCGAGAGCGTCGCGGTCATCGGCTGCGGCGGTGTGGGCGACGCGGCGATCGCGGGCGCGGCGCTGGCCGGCGCCACCACGATCATCGCCGTCGACACCGAGGACCGGAAGCTCGAGTGGGCCAAGGGCTTCGGCGCCACCCACACGATCAACCCGAAGGAGACCGACCCGGTACAGGGGATCCGCGACCTCACCGACGGCTTCGGCGCCGACCTGGTCATCGACGCCGTCGGCCTGCCGGCCACGTGGAAGCAGGCGTTCGAGGCCCGCGACCTCGCCGGCCGGCTCGTGCTGGTGGGCGTGCCGTCGCCGGAGATGAGGCTCGAGGCCGACTTCCAGCCGTTCTTCTCCCACGGCGGCTCGCTGAAGTCCTCCTGGTACGGCGACTGCCTGCCCAGCCGCGACTTCCCGATGCTCGTCGACCTGTCGCTGCAGGGCCGCTTCCCGCTCGACAAGTTCGTCACCGAGCGCATCGCCCTCGACGAGGTCGAGAGCGCCTTCGACAAGATGCACAGCGGCGACGTGCTCCGCGCGGTGGTGATCCTGTGACCAGCGCCGACAACCCCGTCCAGCACCTGACCACGTCGGGCACCTTCGACATCGACGGCAACTCGTTCGACGTCGACAACAACGTGTGGATCGTCGGGGACGCCTCCGAGGTCGTCCTGATCGACGCGCCCCACGACGCCCAGGCGATCAAGAAGGCGATCGGCGACCGCAACGTCCTGGCGATCCTGTGCACCCACTCGCACAACGACCACGTCAACGTCGCGCCTGCGCTCTCGGACGCCCTCGACGCGCCGATCCTGCTCAACCCCGACGACCGGGTGCTCTGGGACATGACCCATCCCGACCGCGCCCCCGACGGGCAGCTCGAGGACGGCGAGGTCTTCACCGTGGCCGGGATCGACCTGCGCATGATCCAGACGCCGGGGCACTCGCCCGGGTCGACCTGCTTCTACGCGCCCGACCTCGGCACCCTGTTCTCCGGCGACACGTTGTTCAACGGGGGCCCCGGAGCGACGGGGCCCTCCTACTCCGACTTCGGGGTGATCATCGAGTCGCTGGCCGACAAGGTGTTCACCCTGCCCGGCGACACGATCGTGCGCACCGGGCACGGGGACACGACGAAGGTCGGTGACGAGGCGCCCCGACTGGAGGAGTACCGCGAGCGGGGCTACTGAGCCCGCCCGCCGCACGGTGATCCCCGACGACGAGTACCCGGCCGACCCCTATCCCGGGGTCGCGCCGGGTTTCTCGTTCGTGCACCTGGAGGCGGCGAGCCACCGCCTGGCGCCGGACCCGGGCGCGCCCGGCGGGTGGAGCGTCGACGGCGTGGATCTCGACGCCTGGCTCGCCGACCGCGGTGCCCCGCCGATGGCCGCCCGCGTCCCGGTGCTCACCTTCGGCTCGAACCGCTGCCCGTCGAAGCTGACGTGGCTGCGCGAGCACCTGGGCCTCGCCGGCCCGGTGGTGGTGCTGCGCGCCCGCGTCGCGGGTGTGGCGGCGGTCTGGGCCGCGGGATGGCGGGCGCGGGACGGCGCCCGGCCCGCGACGCTCGCGGTGGCCCCGGACACCGTCGAGACGCACGCGGTGTGGATGGCGACGCCCGAGCAGGTCGCCGTGCTGGACGCGTGCGAGGGCCGGGGCAAGCGATACGACCTCGCCCGCCTGCACGCCGCCGTGGTCACCACCGAGGACGGGGCACGCCTGTCCGACATCTGGACCTACTGGCCCGCCGCGCCGGAGCGCGCGCCGCTGCTCGTCGACGGCCGGCCGGTGCGCTGCGCCGACGTCGACCAGGCCACCGCCCGGACGCTGGTCGGCGAGGCGGCGCCCCCGGCGGTGGGCGCCGCGACCCCGCAGGCGGGCGCGCCCGACCCGACGGCGTGGCCCGCAGCGGTGTTCGTCTACGGCACGCTGCGCCCCGACGGGCGGGCGTGGTCGCGGATCGGGCCGCTCGTCACGGGTGCGCCCGTCGACGCGTGGGTCCCGGGCCGCCTCTACGACACCGGTCGCGGCTACCCGGCACTGCGCCTCGGCGGGCCCGGACGAGCCGTGGGCACGCTGCTGTCCCTGCGCGACCCGGCGGCCGCGATGCCCGGGCTCGACGCCTACGAGGGCCCCGATTACCACCGCGTCCGCACGGTCACGTACCCGTCGTCGGACGGCATCGCCCGACCGGCCTGGGTCTGGATGTGGGACTCGCCGATCACCGACCGCGCCCCGATCCGGGGGCCCTGGGGACGCGCGGGGTAGGGCCCGGAGAACGCCTGCGGCACCGGCTGCGGGAACGGCTGTGAGATCGGCGGCGGGCCGGCGAGCACCTGCTCGGTCCGGGGGCGGCGGCGCGCACGCACCAGCAGGGCCAGGCCCCACAGCGCCGCGAGGAGCGCGACCCCGAACGCGATCCCGCTGACCACCGGGGACCCCCAGGACGGACGGGGGGTGGTGGGCAGGGCCAGGGGCGCGGCCGCCAGGCAGAGCACCAGCGTCATCAGGACCACCGTGAACACTCGCATCGCCACGACCCCCTCGCACGCTCGCGCTGCTCGCGCGATGCCTCAACTCTGCTCCGGATGTCGTACTGGCGGCCAGTCCCCGTTACGCCGAAAAGGGTCACGATGGGGTTCCGTGCGCCGCCGCTCTCCGGTGGCGGGCGCTCGCACGGTCCGACATCCTGCGTCGTGACCGGAAGGAGTCGGGTGCTCGAGATCGACGCGGTGTCCAAGCGGTTCGGCAGCACCGTCGCGCTCGACGGGATGACCTTCTCGGTCCGGCCCGGCGAGCTGTTCGGGTTCGTCGGCGCGAACGGCGCGGGCAAGACCACGACGATGCGGATCGCTCTCGGGGTGCTCGCCGCCGACGCCGGTGAGGTCCGCCTCGACGGCCGCCCGCTGGACGCCGTGTCCCGCCGCCGGATCGGCTACATGCCCGAGGAGCGCGGGCTCTACCCGCGGATGGCGGTCGGCGTCCAGCTGCGCTACCTCGCCGAGCTGCGAGGCCGGTCGGCCGCCGACGCGCGCGCGGCGGCCGATCGCTGGACCGAGCGGCTCGGGATCGCCGACCGCCGCGGTGACGAGGTGCAGCGCCTCAGCCTCGGCAACCAGCAGCGCGTCCAGCTCGCCGCCGCGCTCGTCGCGGACCCGGAGGTCCTCATCCTCGACGAACCGTTCTCCGGGCTCGATCCGGTCGCCGTCGACGTCATGAGCGAAGTGCTGCGCGAGCGTCGGGACGCCGGCGCCCCCGTGGTGTTCTCCAGCCACCAGCTCGAGCTCGTCGAACGTCTCTGCGACCGGGTCGGCATCGTGCGGGGCGGGCGCGCCGTTGCCGAGGGCACCGTCGCCGAGCTGTGCTCCGAGACCGCCGCCGAGCTGTTCGTCGTCGCGCCGGACGCGCCGCCGGGGTGGGCCGACGCCGTGGAGGGTGTCGCGTCGTCCCACCCGCACGACGACGGCACCGTCGTCCGCCTGACCGAGCACGACCCGGTCGACGACACCGCCGCCCGCGTGCTCGACGCCGCGCGCACGACCGGGCGGGTGCACGAGTTCCGGCGCCGCCGCCCCTCCCTCACCGAGATCTTCCGCGACACCGTCGCCGACCCCGCCGAGGTGCCCGCGTGAACGGTGCGGACCCCTCGGGTCGAGCTCCCCGGCGCTTCGTCTCCCTCCACCCCGTCCTGCTCATCGCCCGCCGCGAGTTCTCCAGCAAGGTCCGCGGTCGCGCGTTCGTGATCAGCACTCTGATCGTGCTCGTGCTGCTCGGGGTCTACGCGGCGGTCGTGGCTACGCTCGCCTCGAGCGAGGACTCCTCGCGGGTCGGCGTCACCGGTCCCGCGACCGCCCTCACGGCGCCTCTGCAGGCCGCGGCACCCGCCCAGGGCCTGACCCTCACCGTCGTCGGGACGCCCGACGTCGCGGCGGGCGAGGAGGCCGTGCGCGCCGGCGACCTCGACGCGCTGGTGGGCGGGGACCCGCTGCGCCCGCGGGTCTACGTCGAGTCCGAGCCGGACGCGGACCTCGAGCGGGTTCTCGTCGCCGCGACCTCGGCGCTCGCCCGTGACGGGTTCCTGCGCGCGAACGGCGTGGATCCGGCCGCCCTCGACGCCGCGGTGGCCGAGACCGGGCCGGTCGTGGTCTCCGCCGAGCCGCCCGACCCCCAGGCCGGGCTGCGTCTCGGGCTCGGCCTGGCGGGGGCGTTCCTGCTGTTCTTCTCCATCCAGACCTACGGCGCGATGGTGGCCCAGGGTGTGGTGGAGGAGAAGTCGAGCCGGGTCGTCGAGCTGATGCTCTCGGCGGTGCGGCCGTGGCAGCTGCTGCTGGGCAAGGTCCTCGGCCTCGGCGCGGTGGGCCTGGTGCAGCTCGTCGTCCTCGGGGGCGCCGGGCTCGTCGCGGCCGGTGCGGCCGGCCTGCTCGCCGCCGGCGCGGGCCTGGTGTCGACGCTCGATCTCGGTGGTCGTCTGGTACCTCATCGGCTTCGCGCTCTACGCCACGGTCTTCGCCGCCGCCGGCTCGCTGGTGTCACGCCAGGAGGACACCCAGAGCGTCCTGTCGCCGATCACCATCACCGTGCTGCTCGGCTTCGTCGTCGGCTTCAACCTGCTGACCTCCGACCCGCGCGGCACCGGGCTCACCGTGCTCTCGCTGCTGCCGCCGTTCAGCCCGCTGTTCATGCCCGCCCGCGTCGCGCTCGGCGTCGCCCCCACCGGCCAGGTCGTCCTCGCGTTCGTCCTCACCCTCGCGTTCACCGCCGCGATGCTCGCGATCGGCGGGCGGATCTACGCGAACTCGGTGCTGCGCACCGGCGCACGCGTGAGCCTGCGCGAGGCGTGGGCGCGCGGGCGCCGTTAGAGCGCGCCGAACCGGGCGAGGGCCTCCTGGCGCTCGGCCTGGTGCTCGACGATCGGGGCCGGGTAGTCGGCCGGGGGCTCGTCGAGCTTCCAGGGCTGGTGGACCTTCTTGCCCTCGATCCCGGCGAGCTCGGGGACCCAGCGGCGGACGTAGTGGCCCTGCGGGTCGAAGCGCTCCCCCTGGGTCACCGGGTTGAAGACCCGGAAGTAGGGCGCGGCGTCGGTGCCCGTGCCCGCCGCCCACTGCCAGCCGTGCTGGTTGGAGGCGAGGTCGCCGTCGCAGAGCAGGCGCATGAAGTGCCGCGCGCCCCACCACCACGGCAGGTGGAGGTCCTTGACCAGGAACGACGCGACGGTCATCCGCATCCGGTTGTGCATCCACGCCTCGCCGGCCAGCTGCCGCATCGCGGCGTCCACGGCGGGATATCCGGTGCGGCCCTCCTGCCACGCCGCGAACCGCTCCCACGCCGACTTCCCGGTGTCGAGGGTGATCGTGTCGAACTTGGGGTCGAAGTTCTCGCGCGCCGAGCGGGGGAAGAACCACAGAACCGCGGCGTAGAAGTCGCGGAAGCACAGCTCGTTGCGGTACGACCGCGCGCCCTTGCCGTCGCCGGTGGCGTCGGCGAGCAGGGTGCGCGGGTGGATCGTGCCGTACTTGAGGTGCACCGACATCCGTGACGTCCCCGGCTTGTCGGGACGGTCGCGCTGGTCGTCGTAGTCCCGCAGGTGCTCGTCGACGAAGGCCTCCCACTGCTCGCGGGCCGCCCGCTCGCCGACCTCGGGGAGCGTGGCGTCGACGGATTCGTCGTCGGGGATCCGCACGGCGCGGGGGCCCCCGTCCTTGTCCGCGGGGTCCCTCCAGTCGACCGTGCTCGCGTCGGTGTCGGCGGGCGCGCGCCAGCCGTGCTTCGTCCACTGGCGGCTGAACGGGGTGAAGACCTTGTAGGGCTCGCCGTCGGACTTGGTGATCCGGCCCGGCGCCACGGCGTAGGGGGAACCGGACCGGACGAGGTCGACACCCTCGGACGCCAGCGCCTTCTCGACCGCCTCGTCGCGTTCACGGCCGTAGGGCCCGAAGTCGGCGGCGACGTGCACCGAGCCCGCGCCGACGGCCCGCGCGACGCGGGGGACGACGTCGGCCGGGTCGCCGCGCACGACCAGCAGCCTCCCGCCGAGCGACTCGTCGAGCGCGCGCAGGCAGCGGTGGAGCACGGTGCGGCGGGCGGCCCCGGACGGGTCGAGCAGGCGAGGGTCGAGCACGAACAGGGCCAGCCCCCGGCGGGCCCGCGCGGCGGCCGCCAGGAAGGTGGGCTGGTCGGCCACGCGCAGGTCACGGCGGAACCAGACCACCGCGGTGTCGTCCTGCTCGTCGGTCCCCGTGTCGGCCATGCCGGAGGGCTACCCCGGCACGGCCGAGCTACGCGCCGGGCGTCGTCAGCGCTGGTCCATCGACACGTACGAGCGCTCGGTCGGCCCGGTGTAGACCTGGCGCGGGCGGCCGATGCGGGTGTCCGGGTCGTCGATCATCTCGCGCCAGTGGGCGATCCAGCCCGGGAGGCGCCCGATGGCGAAGAGGACCGTGAACATCTCGGTCGGGAAGCCCATCGCCTGGTAGATCAGGCCGGTGTAGAAGTCGACGTTCGGGTAGAGCTTGCGCTCGACGAAGTACTCGTCCTCGAGGGCGTACTGCTCCAGGCGCATGGCGATGTCGAGCATCTCGTCGCCGCCGCCGAGCTTCTCGATGACGCCGCGCGCGGTGTCGCGGACGATCGCGGCGCGCGGGTCGTAGTTCTTGTACACGCGGTGCCCGAAGCCCATGAGCCGGACGCCCGGCTCCTTGTTCTTGACCTTGCGGACGAACTCGTCGGCGTTCCCCTCGTTGTCCCGGATGCCCTCGAGCATCGAGAGCACCGCGGCGTTCGCGCCGCCGTGCAGCGGGCCGAACAGGGCGTTGATGCCGGCCGAGATCGAGGCGAAGAGGTTGGCCTGCGCCGAGCCGACCATCCGCACCGTCGACGTCGAGCAGTTCTGCTCGTGGTCGGCGTGCAGGATGAACAGCATGTCGAGGGCCTTGGCGACCTCGGGGTCGATCTCGTAGTTCTCCGCGGGCAGCCCGAACGTCAGGCGCAGGAAGTTCTCGACCAGCCCCAGCGAGTTGTCCGGGTAGAGGAACGGCTGGCCGATCGAGTTCTTGTAGGCGTAGGCGGCGATCGTGGGGACCTTGGCCAGCAGGCGGACGCTGGAGAGGTCGACGTTCGGCTCGTCGAACGGGTCGAGGGAGGACTGGTAGAAGGTCGACAGCGCCGAGACGGCCGAGGAGAGCACCGGCATGGGGTGCGCGTCCTTCGGGAAGCCGTCGAAGAACTTCTTCAGGTCCTCGTGCAGCATCGTGTGCCGCTGGACCTGGTCGGTGAAGTCGGCGAGCTGCTGCGGGTTCGGCAGCTCTCCGTAGATCAGCAGGTAGCTCGTCTCGACGAAGGTCGAGTTGTTCGCGAGCTCCTCGATGGGATATCCGCGGTAGCGCAGGATGCCCGCGTCGCCGTCGATGTAGGTGATGTCCGAACGGCAGGCGCCGGTGTTCACGAACCCGGGGTCGAGGGTGATCAATCCGGTGTCGCCGAGCATCTTGCCGAGCGCGACCCCCGACGATCCCTCGGTCGCCTCGACGATCTCCATCTGATGCTCACCGCCCGGGTAGGACAGCGTCGCAGTGCGCTTCTCGGAGTCATCGGCGGCCATGTCGGAACCGTAGCGCTCTGTCGCCGGACGACGCATCACGAGGCGAACGGACGGACCGAGTGGTGCCCGTCACTCCCCCGCCGTGCGCCTCACCGGCCGGGTGCGTCGTCCCCGCCCGGGCGGGCGCGGAGCTCGGCGCGCCGCGGCGGCTCCGCGCCCGCCCGCGCGCAGGTGCGGGCGGCCACCTCGGCGGCGAACCCGAGGGCGGCGGTCCACGCCTGCGTGTCCAGGGCCGCCACCGCGTCCCGGTCCAGCGCTCCGCGCCCGTGCAGCCAGGCGAGCAGGGCGGCGTGCACGCTGTCGCCCGCCCCGATCGTGTCGACGAGCGGGCCGATGTCGCGCTCGTCGCCCGGGCCCGCGGCGGGGACCTCGGCCCGTCCTCCGGGCGCGACCACGGCGAGCCCCTCCGGACCGCGGGTCAGCACGACCGCCCCCGCGCCGGCCTCGAGCAGCTCCTCGGGCTCGCGACCCCACCACGCGGCGTCCTCGTCGGAGAGCTTGACCAGCCCGACGTGGGGCAGGAAGCCGTCGAGGCGGGCGCGCTGGGCGTCGGGGTCGGAGACGAGCGCGGGGCGGACGTTGGGGTCGAGGCTGACGAAGACGCCGCGCGCGGCCTCGCGCGCCAGCACCGCGGCGTAGACCGACGCGCCCGGTTCGAGGACCAGGGACAGCGTGCCCAGGGCGAGCGCCGCGGTGTCCTCGGGCAACCGGCCGGGGTCGGCGACGAGCCGGTCGGCGGTGCCCTCCACGTGGAAGGAGTACTGCGCGCGCCCCTCGGCGTCGAGGGTGACCACGGCCAGGGTGGTCGGCTCGTCGCCGCGCTGCACGAGCGCGTCGTCGACCCCGTTGTCGGCCAGCCGCGCGGCCAGGGACGCGCCGAACGCGTCGGTGGAGAGCCGGGTCAGCATCGTGGTCGGGACCTCGAGGCGCGCGAGCCCGACCGCGGTGTTGAACGGTCCGCCGCCCCGGCGCGGGACCAGCGGGCGCAGGGCGGGATCGTCGGTCCCACCGTCGGATCCGGGCGCCGCGACGAGGTCGACCAGGGCCTCGCCGCCGACGACGACGCGAGCGCGCGCGGGCTCCGGCACGCCGTGACCGTACCGTCAGGCGCGCGCGGCCCCGAGGCCTTCGAGGCCCCACCGCACCGTCCACGTCTCCCCCGGCGCGAGGAGGTGGAGGTCGACGCCGGAGTTCAGCGCGTCGGCCGGACAGGTCATCGGTTCGACGGCGACCGCCCGGCGCCCGTCGTCGCCGGGGAAGGCGCGGGGCGTGAAGACCTGGACCCACCCGAAGGCCGGGTCGGCCCACAGGCGGGTGGTGGTCCCGTCCGGGGCGCGCAGCTCCCCCAGGACCTCCCGGCGCGCGGGATCGGCGCCGAAGCCGGTGTCGAGGTCCAGGTCGGCGACCCGGCGTCCGCTCCGAAGGTCCTCGGCGGCGGTGACGGGGCGCGGTGGGCCGGTGGGGATCCGGCGGTCGTCGACGTCGAGGACGGTCGCCGCGGCGACGGTGAGCACGCAGTCGTCGAGGGCGGCCGCACCGGCGCGCAGGTACGGGTGGGTTCCCAGCCCGACCGGCACCTCGCCGCCGGTGGCCGTGACGGTGTGGGTCACGGCCAGTGCCCCCGGCGTCACCGCGTAGGTCGTGGTGACCGTGAGCGGCTCGGGCCAGCCCGCCCCGGCGGCCACCTCGGCGCGCAGGGTCACGCGGTCCCCGGCGCGGTCGGTGACCGTCCACACCACGCGGCGCAGCAGCCCGTGGATCGCGTGGCCCCGGGCCGGCTCGGTGACCTCGAGCCGATGCTCCCGGTCCCGCCAGCGCCAGCGCGCCCCGGCGGTGCGGTTCGGCCAGGGCACCAGCACCGACCCGGCGCCCATCGGGGGCGGCGCGGCCGGGTCGGTCGTCTCGACGTGCGCGACCCCGTCGACGTCGAACGCCCGCAGCACCGCCCCGACCTCGTCGACCACCGCCCGCGTGCCGCCCGCGGTCAGGACGTGCGTCCGGTCCATGGGCAGCGACGCTAGCGCGCCGGTCCGCCGACGACCTCGGTCCACGCCCGGACCGGGGTGAGCGACGCGCGATCCAGCCGGTAGAGACGCGAGGCACCGCGCGACCAGGTCTCGACGAGCCCCGCCTCCCGGAGCACCCGGAGGTGCTTCGACGTCGCGGGCCACATGACGTGGCAACGGAGGAAGATCCGCTCGGCGATCTCCCCGGAGTCGATCGGCCGCCCCTCGTCGCCGTGGGCGGCCAGGAACTCGAGGATGGCGCGACGCACCGGGTGCGCCAGCGCCCGGAACACGTCGGGGGCCCCATCCACCCGACCATCGTCCGCGCCCGTGCCCACCCGTGGTGGGTGTTCGGGAGGAGCGCGGGTCAGGGCCATACCCGGACCCCCCGGACGCGATGATTTCCCGATCCGGAAATCCGTGCCGTCGTGCCGGTGGGGGGACGCGCGGAGCACCCGGCCGTGTCACGATCTTTTTTCGACTTCCGCATCCGACCGGTACCGGATGGCGAAGGTGTCTCCGGACAGGGCAGGGTGCGCGCCATGGCGCAGCAGGGGGACGAGGGTTCGACCTACGGCCGCGGCACGGACGACACCGGGGGCGCCACGCAGCGCCCGCGTGTCGTCGTGATCGGCGGTGGGTTCGCGGGCTTCCAGACCGCACGGTCGTTGGCGAAGTCCATGGGCGACGACGTCGACATCCTGCTCGTGAGCCCGACCAACTACTTCCTGTACCTCCCGCTCCTGCCCGAGGTGGCCGCCGGGCTGCTCGAGCCGCGCCGCATCTCGGTGGCCCTCGCCGACGCGCTGCCGTCGTGCGTGCGGCACGCGCCGGGCGAGGTCGACGAGCTCGACCTCGCCGAGCGTCGGATCGGGTGGCTCGACCCGGAGGGCGGCCACCACGAGACGACCTACGACCGGTTGGTCATCGCCGCGGGCAGCGTGCACAAGGTCCTCCCGATCCCGGGGATCACGGACTACGCCCAGGGCTTCCGGGGCGTTCCCGAGGCCCTGTACCTGCGCGACCACCTCATCCGGCAGATCGAGCTCGCGGCGATGACCGACGACCCCGACGAACGGCGGGCGCGCCTGACCTTCGTGGTCGTCGGCGCCGGCTACACCGGCACCGAGGTGACCGCCCAGGGCCAACTGTTCACCAGCGATCTCGCCCGGAGCCGGGGCCTCGGCGACGACGCCACCCAGTGGATCCTGATCAGTCGCGGTGAGGTGCTCGCCGGGCTCGCCAAGCACCTCTCGCAGACCGCGGACCGGACTCTCCGCAAGCGGGGGGTCGACGTGCGCACGGACGAGACCGTCGAGGAGGCGACGAAGGAGGGCGTGCAGCTCTCCTCGGGGGAGAAGCTGGCCACCCGGACGCTGGTGTGGTGCGTCGGGGTGCGGCCCGACCCGCTCATCGACGACCTCGGTCTGGAGGTCGAGTCGGGCCGCGTGGTGGTGGACGGCACCCTCGCCGTCCCCGGCCACCCCGAGGTGTTCGCGTGCGGTGACGCCGCGGCCGTCCCCGACCCCTCCCGCCCGGGGCAGTACACGGCCATGACCGCCCAGCACGCCGAGCGCCAGGGCAAGCTCGCCGGGCGCAACGTCGCCGCGTCGCTCGGCCACGGGCGCACGCGCTCGTACAAGCACCGCGACCTGGGCTTCGTCGTCGACCTCGGCGGGATGGACGCCGCGGCCAACCCGCTGCACATCCCGCTCACCGGCTTCCCGGCCAAGGTCGTGACCCGCGGCTACCACCTGCTCGCGATGCCCGGCAACCGCATCCGGACGGCCATGGACTGGACGCTGGACACGATGCTCAAGCGCCCGACCGCCCAGCTCGGGCTCGTCCGGTCCCCGGCGGTACCGCTCGATTCCGCGTCCCCCGAGGTGCCGCAGCACGGCCTCGGCTTCCCGCACGCCACTCAGCCTGCGGACCGCGAGTCCGACTGAGCCTGCGCTCCGGGGGCGGGCGCCCGGTAGCGCCAGAACACCGGGAACACGGAGACCACCACGATCGTCAGCACCACGACGCCGACCCCACCGACGACGGTCGCCGTGCCGGTCCCCCACGCGTCGGCCGCGGGCCCGTGCCACAGGTCGGCCAGCCGCGGGCCGCCGACCACGACGACGGTGAACGTCCCCTGCATCCGCCCGCGCATCGCGTCGGTGGCCACGACCTGCAGCATCGTCTGCCGGAAGACCGCGCTGACGAGGTCGGCGGCACCGGCCGCGGCCAGCATCGCCACCGCGAGCCAGAGCATCGAGGTCAGCCCCGAGACGGCGACGCCGAGGCCCCACACGCACACCGCCACGGTCACCGCCACGCCCTGGCGCCGGATCCCGTGCAGCTTCCCGGAGAACAGGCCGCCCAGGGTCGCGCCGACGGCGATCGAGGCGTACAGGGCCCCGAGGGCCGGGCCGCCGCCGGGCGGGTCGCCGAAGACGCGGCACCGCGGCCTCGGGGAACACCGCGCGCGGCATGCCCACGGCCATCGCGACGATGTCGACGAGGAACGAGACGAGCAGCACCTTCTGGGTGGCCACGTAGCGGAAGCCGGCGAGGACGTCGCGGAACCCGGCGTTGCGCCGGATCGCGGTGACCGCCGCGCGCCACCCGCGCTCGCCCGTCGCCGCGGCGTCGGCCGGGGGGAGGCGGGGCAGCCGGTAGGCGGCCCAGATCGAGGCGACGAGGCAGGCGCTGTCGACGAGGTAGAGCACCGGGACCGAGACGACGGTCAGCGCGACACCGGCCAGCAGCGGGCCGGCGATCGCCCCGACCTGCTGGATGGTGAACAGCAGCGTGTTCGCCGCGGGCAGCTGGTCGGCGGGCAGGATGCGCGGCAGGACCGCGGCGCGGGTCGGCGAGTTCACCGCGAGGAAGGCGGTCTGCACGGCGAACACGGTCAGGATCGCCCAGGGACCTCCGATCCCGGTGATCGACGCCCCCCACAGCATCAGCGAGGTCACCGCGATGCCGGTGTTCGTGACCATGAGCAGGCCACGCCGGTCGACGGCGTCGGCGATCGCGCCGCCCCACAGCCCGAACACGATGAGCGGGACGAGGCCGAACAGGCCCGTGAGCCCCACGTAGGCCGACGACCCGGTCAGCAGGTAGAGCTGGGTCGGGACGGCGACGACGGTGAGCTGCGCGCCGACCACCGTGACGATCCCGGCCAGCCACAGCCTGCGGAAGGCGGGCGTGCGCAGCGGGGTGGTGTCGGCCAGCAGGCCGGTGCGCCTGCGCCGGGGAGCCGGGTCGTCCGTCGCCGAGTCCTCGCCCGCCGCGTCGTCCACCGGCGCATCCTCACCCCTCACGGCGCGAGGCGCTCGACCACCCAGCCGGGGTCGGCGCGGCGGAAGCGGAGCCGGTCGTGCAGGCGGTC
This sequence comes from uncultured Actinomycetota bacterium, assembly GCA_963785135.1. Classification (GTDB taxonomy): domain Bacteria; phylum Actinomycetota; class Actinomycetes; order Mycobacteriales; family Pseudonocardiaceae; genus Actinomycetospora. The sequence goes on along the minus strand of CAWATV010000012.1, from coordinate 72,173 downwards.
GGCCCGGCCCTGCCAGAACTCGACGTGGGTGGGGACCACACGCCAGCCGCCCCAGTGCGGCGGGGCCGGGATCTCGTCGTCGTCGGCGAAGCGCTCGGTGACGTTCGCGAGCAGGTCGTCGAGGGCGACGCGGTCACGGACCACCGCGGACTGCGGTGACGCCCACGCCCCGAGCTGCGAGCCGCGGGGCCGGGTGCGCCAGTAGGCGCGGGTCTCCTCCGCCGAGACGAGCTCCACCGAGCCGATCACGGTCGCCTGGCGCTGCAGCGCGAACCACGGGAACGTCACCGACGCCTGCCGCGTCTGGCGCAGCTGGTGGCTCTTCTCCGAGGTGTAGTTGGTGAAGAACGTCACCCCGCGGCTGTCGACGTCCTTCGCCAGCACCGTGCGCGTGGTGACCCGGCCCTCGTCGTCCGCGGTGGCCAGCACCATCGCGTTGGCGTCGGGAAGCTCCGCTCCGCGGGCCTCGGCGATCCAGGTGAGCAGCTGCTCGTGCCAGGTGCCCGCGAGGTCGGCGGCCTCGAGCGACGCCCGCCGGTAGTCCTCCCGCATGCCCGGCAGTTCGGCACCGGCGCCCGGTCGTCGTCATCGCCGTCAAGGTAGGGACCCGACGGACGCGCCGACACCGAACGTGAACTGGGCGACAGCACGGGGGCGGGCCGCGCTGGGAGGATGGCCCGGTGACCACATCGACCGACACGCTGCAGATCCCCGCCGAGCTCCTGCCCTCCGACGGCCGTTTCGGCTGCGGGCCCTCGAAGGTGCGGCCCGAGCAGCTGGCCCGCCTGACCGAGGCCGGCGACGTCATGGGCACCTCCCACCGCCAGAAGCCGGTCAAGTCGGTGGTCGGCCGCGTCCGCGCCGGGCTGCGGGACCTGTTCTCCCTCCCCGAGGGCTACGAGGTCGTCCTCGGCGTCGGTGGCACCACGGCCTTCTGGGACGCCGCGGCCGCCGGGCTGGTGCGCGAGCGCTCGCTGCACCTGACCTACGGCGAGTTCTCCTCGAAGTTCGCCTCGGTCGCCAGGGTGCCCCGTTCCTCGCCGACCCGGTGGTCGTGAAGGCCGAGCCCGGGCAGCGCCCCGGAGCCCACCTCCGACCCCTCGTGCGACCTCATCGGCTGGGCGCACAACGAGACCTCGACCGGCGTGATGGTTCCCGTGGCCCGCCCCGACGGCGCCGGCGACGCCCTCGTCGCGGTCGACGCGACCTCCGGCGCCGGCGGTCTGCCGGTCTCGATCGCCGAGAGCGACGTCTACTACTTCGCCCCGCAGAAGTGCTTCGCCTCCGACGGCGGGCTGTGGATCGCGATCATGTCGCCGGCCGCGCTCGAGCGCGTCGAGCAGATCGGCACCGACAAGCCGGGCGGGCGCTGGATCCCCGAGTTCCTCTCGCTGCCCACCGCGCTGGACAACTCGCGCAAGGACCAGACCTACAACACCCCCGCCGTGGCGACCCTGCTGCTGCTCGCCGACCAGATCGAGTGGATGAACGCCGCGGGCGGCCTGGAGTGGACCACCTCGCGCACGAAGGACTCCTCGACGCGCCTCTACGAGTGGGCCGAGAAGTCGTCGTACGCGACGCCGTTCGTCACCGAGCCCGCGCACCGCTCGCAGGTCGTGGGCACCGTCGACTTCGACGACGCCGTCGACGCCGCGGCGATCGCGACGACGCTGCGCGCCAACGGCGTGGTCGACACGGAGCCCTACCGCAAGCTCGGCCGCAACCAGCTGCGCGTCGGCATGTTCCCGGCCGTCGAGCCGGACGACGTCAGCAAGCTGACCGGGTGCATCGATTGGGTCGCCGAGCGCCTCTCCTGACCACGTCGGTGCCGTCGGCACCCGGCGCGCCTCCCTCGTCCGGGGAAATCCGTCGCCTAGCGTCGAGCACCGAGGCACCCTCCCCACTACCGACGGGGACGGCGCCGGGAGCCGACGGGGAGGCCTGATGCGTCAGCTGCGCGTCGTCGGCCTGGGTGACGACCACGAGACCGTGATCCTCGAGGACCCGATCCGCCACGAACGGTTCGAGATCACCGGCGACGAGCGGCTGCGGGCCGCCGCGCGGGGCGACGTCCGCCGGCTCGGGCAGATGGAGATCGCGGTGACCAGCGAGCTGCGCCCCCGCGACATCCAGGCCCGGGTGCGCGCCGGCGAGTCGGTCGAGGAGGTCGCGGCGCACGGCGGGGTCACCACCGCGCACGTCGAGCGCTTCGCCTACCCGGTGCTGCTCGAGCGCGCCCGCGTCGCCGAGATCTCCCGCCGTGCCCACCCCCTCGCCTCCGACGGATCCGGGCGCCTCGACGGGCGGACCCTCGGCGAGATCGTCGCCAGCACCCTCGCCGCGCGCGGCCAGGACCACGAGGACGCCCGCTGGGACGCGGTGAAGGGCGAGGACGGCCAGTGGGTGGCGATCCTCGCCTGGCAGGCCGGGCGCTCCGACAACGTCGCCCGCTGGACCTTCCGGCCCGGTTCGGCAGGCGGCACGGTGGCCGCTCGCGACGACGCCGCCCGCGAGCTGCTCGGCGAGGACCCGCTGGCCGCGCGCCGAGCCGCCGCCGAGACCCCCGAGGCGCCCGCCGAGGAGGTTCGCCCGGAGGAGCCGGCGCTCATCGAGGCGCCCGCGCTCGCCGTCTCCGGGGACACGGCGCCCGCCCGCCACCCCGGACACGCGGGCCACGGCCAGACCGGCTCCCGCCGTCCGGGGCCGTCCGCGCCGAAGGGTCGCGGCACGAGCCTCTCCGCCCGGGAGTCCCGCGAGAACCGCGACTCCCGGGGTCCCCGTGGCGCCGCCCGTACCGGGCTGCCCGGCGAGCAGGTGCCCGTTCCGCGCGCCGGCGGGCGTGGGGACCCACCGGCACCCCCGACGGCGCCTGCGGCGCCCGCTCCGGAGCCCACCGCACCCGCCGCGGACGCCGACGTCGCGACGGAGACCCCCCGCGGCCGGGGACGCCGCAGCCACCCGATCGTCCCGTCCTGGGAGGACGTCCTGCTCGGCACGCGCTCCCCGCGGACATGAGCGAGCGGACGTAGACGAGCGGGCCTCAGCCCAAGGCCGCGACCGCCAGGAACGGCAGGGCGAGCCCGGTGCCCGCGAACGTGCCGTACACCGCCCACCGCCACGTCGGCACGTGGCGGTTGAGCCACAACGCCGGCACCAGCCCGGCGACCACGGCGAGGTCGACGATCAGCCCGAACACACCGAGCCCGGCGATCAGCGGGGCGGCGAGAGCGAGGTTGGCCAGCAGCACGAGCCCGGCGACGAGCGCGGCGAGGGCCAGCCCCGTCGCCCACGGTGTGGGCTCCCCCGGCCGGGACGACGCCGCCGCGGCCGCGGCCGACGTGAGCGGCACCGGGGGCAGGTGCGGCGTGCGGGTCACCGCCCGCAGCGCGACCCGGTGGCCGGTCACCGGGTCGCAGTAGTCCACGGGCGCGCCGAGCACCACCGACAGGCGCGCGGCGAGGTGGCGGCCGCGGCGGCTGACGCCCGCGGCCGGTGGAGTCCGCGGCCGGCTCGCCGGAGCGGGTGCCCGGCGGTGGCAGCGTGGCGGCGATGCGCGCCCACTCCTGGAGGGCGTCGACGAGGTCGGCGGGCAGGTTCCACGTCCGCCCGCCGGGCACGTCGCCCGCGAGCGGCATCCCCGCGACCATGACGCGGCCCCGGACGGCGCGGACCTCGACGACCCTCACGGGAGGCCCGTCATCGGCTGCCTCCGACCGGGGGCACACGCTGTGGAAGGCGACCGCGGCCGCGGTGGCGACGTTGAGGGAGTCGACCGCGCCGGCCATCGGGATACGCACCCGGACGTCGGCGGCGGCCAGCGCCTCGTCGGACAGCCCGGGCCCCTCCGCGCCGAGCATCAGCGCGACCCGCCCGGCGCCCGCGAGGGTGTCGAGGGTGGGGTCGCCGTCGGGTGTGAGGGCGGCGAGGACGAAACCGGCCGACCGCAGGGCCCCGACCGCGCCCTCGAGGTCCACCGTGGCGAACGGCACCCGCAGCACGTGGCCCATGGAGACCCGCACGCTGCGCCGGTAGAGCGGGTCGGAGCAGCCGGGGCCCACCAGCACGGCGTCGACCCCGAGGGCGGCGGCGTTGCGGAACAGCGCCCCGAGGTTCTCGTGGTCGTTGACACCCTCGAGCAGGGCGACCCGCCGGGAGCCGGCGAGGAGCTCGACGGGATCGCGGGCGGGCGCCCGGTCGGCGCTGGCGAGGACGCCGCGGTTGAGGTGGAAGCCGACCACGTCCGCCATCGTCGCGGCGTCGGCGACGTAGGCGGTGAGCTCGGGCGCGCCGGCGGCGTCCAGGTCGGGGCCGAGGTCGGAGATGCGGCGCGCCACACCGAGCAGGGCGCGCGGCGGGTACGGCGAGCCGAGCAGACGGCGCACCACGACGGCGCCCTCGGCCAGCACGAGACCCCGCCCGCCGGGCCGGTCGGGGCGGCGGTCGGCGCGCGCGAGGTCGCGGAAGTCGCCGAGGCGGGGGTCCGCCGCGTCGTCCACCGTCACCACACGGACCACTCCGGCATCGTTCCAGATCCACCCCCGTCCACCCGGACCGCGGAGGTGTGGCGATCGAGCCACCCGGGGCACCCAGCGTCCGGGCGCCGCACAGGGCACGATCAACCCGGGGACGGTTTTCTCCCCGACACCGCGTCGGGGACGTGGGAGGCTGAGACGTGTGAGCGAGATGCGGGTGGTCGGCGTGCTGGCGGTCGACGACGCGGCCCAGCAGGGCGCGGCGGCGGCGACCGAGAGCCGTCATCCGGTGGTGCTGCTGCAGGAGACGGACGGCAAGCGGTGCCTGCAGATCTGGATCGGGCTGGCCGAGGCCGAGGCCATCGCCCTCGAGCAGCAGGGACGGCTCCCCGAGCGGCCCCTGACCCACGTGCTGATCTCGGACGTCGTCGCGGCCCTCGGGCGGAGCCTGGAGCGCATCGAGATCACCGAGGTCCGCGGCGGCACCTTCTACGCCGACCTGGTCTTCGACCGCGGGCTCCGGGTCTCGGCGCGGCCCAGCGACTCGATCGCCATCGCCCTGCACGCCGACGTGCCCATCCACGCGACCGAGGCCGTCCTCGCCGAGGCGGGCGTGATCGTCGACGACGACGAGGGCGACGAGGACGGAGCCGCGGAGGCCGGCGGCTCGGGTGGCCCGGCCGACGAGGACGAGGTCGACCGCTTCCGCGCCTTCCTCGACAACATCTCCCCCGAGGACTTCGGCCGCGGCGGCTGAGACGGACGGCACGCCCGTCACGACCAGCGGCGTCGTCACGGCCTCCCGTACGCTGAACGGACGCTTTCTCCAGGCCGACGGTCCTGCCTCCTGGCGTGTCCCGGTGCCCTGTGTCAGCGTGGGCGGGTCGTCGGGGGCGCATGCAGGCAGCCGCGACCGGGGGGCGTCACGGACCCCGGCCGCGCGATGGTGTCGGGTCGAGGACGGAGTCGGGCGGGCATGGGCCAGCGACTCGCCGCCACCCTCTTCACTGCCTCCGACCAGGCCCGATACCGCGACCGTATCCACCGTTGCCTCGAGGCGTTCGCCCACATGGTCGCGCAGGACCGCTTCGCCGCCGAGGAGCCCAGCACGGGCGTCGAGATCGAACTGGCCCTCGTGGACGAGGCCATGGATCCGGCGATGCTCAACCACGCCGTGCTCGACCGCTCCGCGTCCGACGTCCTGACCTCCGAGCTCGGCCGCTGGAACCTCGAGATCAACCTCCCGCCGCGCATGCTGCCGGGCGCCTCGGCGCACGACCCTCGAGCGCGACGTCCTCGACGCCGTCGCCCAGGCCGGCGACTGCGCGCGCAGCCTCGGCGCCCGCGCCGTGACCATCGGCATCCTGCCCACCCTCGGCACCGAGCACCTCGACTCCGACCAGCTCACCGAGGACCCGCGCTACGCCCTGCTCAACCGCCAGATGCTCACCGCCCGCGGGCGAGCCCTTCCGGCTGGACATCGCCGAGCCGCGCGCGGCGCGGCACCGACGGCGACACGCCCGGCTCCCGAGCACCTCGTCCTCGACGTCGACTCGATCGCCCCCGAGGCGGCGTGCACCTCGCTGCAGCTGCATCTGCAGCTCACCCCGGAGGCCTTCCCGGCCTACTGGAACGCCGCCCAGGCCGTGGCCGGGGTCCAGGTCGCGCTCGCCGCGAACTCGCCGTTCCTGCTCGGACGCCGGCTCTGGGCCGAGACCCGGGTGCCGCTGTTCACCCAGGCCGTCGACACCCGCCCGGTCGAGCTGCGCAACCAGGGCGTGCGCCCGCGGGTGTGGTTCGGCGACCGGTGGGCGAGCTCGGCCTACGACCTGTTCGAGGAGAACGTCCGCTACTTCGGGGCCCTGCTGCCCCTGGCCGAGGACGAGGACCCCTTCGCCGCGCTCGACGACGGGCCGCGCGCCGGGCCTGCAGGAGCTGCGCCTGCACAACGGCACGGTCTGGCGCTGGAACCGTCCCGTCTACGACATCGCCGACGGCGTGGCCCACCTGCGCCTGGAGAACCGGGTGCTGCCCGCGGGACCCACGGCCATCGACGCCGTGGCCAACGCGATGTTCTTCTACGGGCTGATCCGGGCGCTCGACCGAGGCCGACCGCCCGCCCTGGCAGCTGATGTCGTTCGACGCCGCCGAGGCCAACTTCACCTCCGGCGCGCGCCTGGGCATCGACGCCCCGCTGTACTGGCCCGGCAACGGCTCCGTACGCGCCGACGAGCTGGTGCTGCGCCGGATGCTGCCGCTGGCCCAGGAGGGCCTGGCCTCGTGGGGCGTCGACGGTGCGTCCACCGACCGCTACCTCTCGGTGATCGAGCGCCGCTGTGTCGAGCGCTGCACCGGGGCCACGTGGCAGGTCCGCGCCGTCGACGACCACGAGCGCCGCGGCGACTCCCGCGAGGTCGCGGTACATCGGATGCTCGAGCGCTACCTCGACGGCATGGAGGCCAACGAGCCGGTGCACGAGTGGCCCTGAGGGCCCGCCGAGCGCACCCCGTGGGCGCCGCCCGCGGGACGGCGGCCGGGGTCGCGGCGCGTCGGACGCGGAGCGCCCAGAGCCCGGCGAGGAGCGCGGTGAGGGCGGTGAGCAGGCCCCCGAGCACGAGCGGGGATCGGCCGCCGAGAGTCTCGGCCATCCAGCCGAGGACCGGCCCGCCGATCGGCGTACTACCGAGCAGCAGCAGGATGTAGAGCCCCATCACGCGCCCGCGCACCGACTCGTCGACCCCGAGCTGCACCGCGGCGTTCGCGGCGCTGGTGAACACCAGCTGGGCGAGGCCGGTGGGCACGAGCAGGAGCGCGACGAGCAGGTACGTCGGCATCAGCCCGGCCGCGGCCTCGGCCACCCCGAACACCGCCGCGGAGCCCAGCACGAGGCGCAGGCGCGGGCGTCCCGTGCGCCGCGCCGCGAGGAACGCCCCGAGCAGGCACCCGACGGCCAGCGCCGAGGTCAGCAGGCCGTAGGACTCCGCGCCGCGGCCGAACACGTTGCGCGCCATGATCGCCAGCGTCACGAAGAAGTTGATCCCGAGCAGGGAGACGAAGAAGACCACCACGAGCAGCAGCACGATGTCGGGGTGGCGGCGCACCTCCCGCAGTCCGGCCCGGATGGCGCCCGGTTCCCGGGGTGCGCGGTCGTAGGGGTGCATCTCGGCGGGGCGCATGAGGAACAGCCCGGTGAGCACCGCGACGAACGTGACCGCGTTGACGAGGAAGACCCACCCGGTCCCGATCGCGGCGATGAGCAGCCCGGCGATCGCGGGACCGACGACGCGCGCGAGGTTGAACGTCATCGAGTTCAGGGCCACGGCGTTGGCGAGGAAGCCAGGCCCGACCATCTCGCCGGCGAACGACTGGCGCACCGGGGCGTCCAGGGCGGAGAAGCACCCGAGGAGCACGCACATCACGTAGACCTGCGTGAGCGTGACGAGCCCGCCGACGTCGAGCAGCCCGAGAGCGAGCGCGCAGGCCCCCATACCGATCTGGAGGGCGATGAGCAGGCGGCGCTTGTCGTACCGGTCGGCCACCGCCCCGGCCCACAACGAGAGCAGCAGCGTCGGTCCGAACTGCAGCGCCGCCGCCACGCCGAGGGCCACCGGGCTCCCGCCCGAGAGCTCGAGGACGAGCCAGTCCTGGGCGATGCGCTGCATCCACGTGCCGACCTGCGACACGATCTGCCCGGAGGCGAAGAGCCGGTAGTTGCGCACGCGCAGCGCCGCGAACGTGGCACCGCGCCCGCCCTCGGGTGCGGTCGGGAGGGCCGTCACCTCGATAGCTTACCTAACTACTTCGTGTCCTCGAGGGCGAAGCCGAGCTTGAGCGTCACCTGGAAGTGACCGACCTCGCCGTCCTGGACGTGGCCGCGGATCTCGGAGACCTCGAACCAGCTGACGTCGCGCAGGGTCTGCGACGCGCGGCGGACCGCGCCACGGATCGCCTCGTCGATGCTCGCGTCCGAGCTCCCCACGATCTCGGTCTTGCTGTACACGTTGTCGGCCACCAAGGACTCCTTCGGTTCGCGGCGCATCGATCGGGGAATATCCGACCGCTCGGTGAACCGGTACCCGTTCTCCCCCGGACACCCACGTGACGCAGGTCGGCGCGGGAGCACGGGGAGGTCGCGATGGAGGGTCACCTCACCACGATGGAGGTCGTGGCCCCGACTGTACTGATAAGTACAGTTCGCGCTAGGGTCGCGCCATGACGACCGTGGGTCCCGCGGATCCCCCCGCGCCGGGGGCCGCGACCGGACCGGACGCCGAGGCAGCCGCCGACACCGACGACACCGACGGCTCCGTTGCGGAGGACGGCGCCGGCGCGGTCGCGGTGACCGAGGCGCCCACGGCACCGCGGCGGGCCGCCCCGGAGCCGGAGTACGGCTTCCCGCAGGCCCTGTGGCGCGGCCTGGCCCGCATCCCGGTGCCGCCGCCTGCGGATCCCCGGACGTGGCGCAGCCCCCTGCGGGGGACGTGGCTGACGTCGGTGTTCGGCGCGGTCCTGCTGATCGGCCTGCCGATCGTGATCCTCACCGGGCTGCTGTCCTACATCGCCTACGGCCCGCAGTTCGGGCAGGCGATCCCCGGTGACGTCGGCTACCTGCACCTGCCGTTCTTCGACTGGCCGACCGACCCCGCCTGGCTCTACCGGCTCAGCCAGGGCCTGCACGTCACGCTCGGGATGATCCTCACGCCGATCGTGCTGGCCAAGCTGTGGTCGGTGGTGCCGAAGCTGTTCGTCTGGCCCCCGGTCCGCAGCCCCGCCCAGCTCCTCGAGCGCATCTCCCTGCTCGCGCTCGTCGGCGGGGTTCTCTTCGAGTTCGTCACCGGGCTGATGAACAGCCAGTACGACTACTCGTGGGGCTTCGGCTTCTACACCGCGCACTACTACGGCGCGTGGGTGTTCATCGCCGGCTTCGTCACCCACGTCGCGATCAAGCTGCCGACCATGCTGCGGGCGCTGCGCTCGGGCCCGGGCGGCACCGGCGCGTTCGGTCGCTGGCTGCACGACTCGCCCGCCGAGACCGAGCCCGAGCCGATCGACGAGACCGGGCTCGCCGCCCTCGCACCGTCGAAGCCCACGCTCAGCCGGCGCGGGCTGCTCGGCGTGGTGGGCGGGGGCAGCCTGCTGGTCGGGGTCCTGAGCATCGGTCAGACCTGGGACGCCCTGCGGCCGCTCGCGCTGCTCTCGCCCCGCGGCCAGTCCTACGGCGACGGACCCAACGACTTCCAGATCAACCGCACGCTCTTCGGCGCCGGCGTCGATCCCGCCCGCCTCGGGCCCGACTGGCGTCTCACCCTCACCGGTGGCACCGGCCCGGTCTCGCTGACCCGCGACGCGCTGCTCGCGATGCCGCTGCACACCGCGACGCTGCCGATCGCCTGTGTGGAGGGTTGGTCGGTGACCCGGACGTGGACCGGCGTCCGGTTGCGCGACCTCGCCGCCCTGGCCGGCGTGCCCGAGCCGGACAACGCCTTCGTGCAGTCGGTCGAGACCGCCGGCGCCTTCGCCCGGACGACGCTGCAGTCCAACCAGGTCCTCGACCCGGACGCGCTGCTCGCGCTCCGGGTGGGCAACCCCGGCGAGGAGACCGTCGACCTCGCCCCCGACCACGGCTTCCCGGCGCGGGTGATCGTCCCGGCGCTGCCCGGGGTCCACAACACCAAGTGGGTCTCGTCCATCGACTTCCGCCCCCGGGCCACGTGATGCGCACCCTCCGCGCGTGGCGCGCCTCCTACGGCGAGAACCCGCTGCACCTGCTGGCCATGGTCGGCTGCTTCGCCCTGGTCGGGTACGTGATCACGTTCCTCTACCCCGACCCGAGCGCGATCGCCCTCGCGATCTGGTTCGGCGGCGCCGTCATCGCCCACGATCTCGTGCTCTACCCGCTCTACGCCCTCGCCGACCAGTCGCTGACGGTCAGCCGCTGGGCCCGGCGGAAGGCCCTGCCCGATCGTCCCCCGCTCGTGCCGGCGATCAACCACGTCCGCGTGCCCGTCCTCGGCTCGGCGGTGCTGGGGCTCATCTACCTCCCCACCATCACCGGGCGGGGCGAGGAGGCGTTGCGGTTCACCTCGGGCCTGGGCACCGAGGGCATCTTCCGGAACTGGCTGATGCTCACCGCCGTGCTGTTCCTCGGTAGCGCCGTGATCTACGCCCTCCGCGTCGGCCGATCCCTCGCCGCGCGCTCCCGCACACCGGCCCCGGCGGAGGCCGTCGGGGCCGGAGACGAGCCGGACGGAGATCCCTCCTCCTAGCGGCGGGCCTCGAACACCGCGTTGAACGGGGTCTCCGCCGCCCGCCGGAAGCGGGTGAACCCGGCGGCGGTGACGACGTCGCGGATCGCGGCCTCCCCTGCCTGCGCACCCAGGGCGTAGCCCCCCGACTGCGAGAGGGCGTTGGGCACGCAGAGGTAGCTGGAGAAGTTGTAGTACACCCGCCCGACCGGGTTGAGGTTGGACGTCACGGTGTCCCCGGCCGCCGGTTCGACGATCAGCCAGGTCCCGTCCGCGGCGAGCGCGTCGCCGACGTGGCGGGCGGCGGCCACGGGGTCGCCCATGTCGTGCAGGCAGTCGAAGGTCGTCACCAGGTCGTATCCGGCACCGCCGAAGGTCTGCGCGGAGGCGATCTCGAACCGGGCGCGGTCGGCGACCCCGGCGTCGGCGGCCCGCTTGCGCGCCACCTCGATCGAGGGTTCGTGGTAGTCCGACCCCATGACCGTCGCCTGCGGGAACGCCCCGGCGAGCAGCACGGTCGACGCACCCAGACCGCAACCGACGTCCGCGACACGTCCGCCCGCTCCGAGCTTGTCCGCGACCCCCTCCAGCGCCGGGATCCAGCTCGGCACCAGGTTGGCGACGTAGCCGGGGCGGAAGAACATCTCGCACCCGAGGAACACGTCGTCGTGGTGCTCGTGCCAGCCCATCCCCGCGCCGGTGCGGAAGGCGTCGGTGATCTGCGGCTCGGCCCGGAGGCTGCCGAGCGCGAGCACGAACGCCCCGGGCAGGTACAGGGGCCCGTCGGGGTCGGTCAGGGCGAAGGCCTGCTCCTCGGTCAGCCGGTAGGTCCCGGCCTCGGCGTCGTACTCGGCATACCCGCCCGCGGCCTGGCCACGGAGCCACTCGGCGATGTAGCGGGGCGCGGTGCCGGTGCGCTCGGCGAGCTCGGTCGGGGTCGCGGGCCCGCCATCGGCGAGAGCCCGGTAGAGCCCGAGGCGATGCCCGATGACGACGCCCCCCGCGGCCATGGTGGCCCCGAGGTCCCCGACGAAGCGGTGCAGGAACTCCATCAGCTTGTCCTGGTCGACGGCCATGACGTCCTCCTTCACGTGGATGTGCGGTGCACGATCCGGAGCCACCGTCGACCGCACCGTCAATGCAGTGTCAGCGAGGCGGTTCCCACCTCTCGCTGAGCGCGATCAACGCACGCAGTGCTCGGCCGTTCAGGGCAATTCGCGTGGTGCTCGGCCGCATTGCGAGTACGCACCGTCAATGCGAACTGCCGCGCGCCTACGCTCGGCCGATGCTGCGGGTGCAGCTCCTGGGTGGAATGGCCGTCGGCGACGGGGAGTCGGCGGCGCCGACATCGCTGCCCGCTCCCGTCCGGAGCCTGCTCGCGTTCCTCGCCGCGTACCCCGGGGACCACCAGCGCGAGGCGCTCGCCGCACGGTTCTGGCCCGCTGCCGCCGGCCCGGCCGGACGGGCCAACCTGCGCACCGCCGTCTGGGGTCTCCGCAAGGCCCTCGGACCCGACGTCGTCGTCACCTCGCGCACCACGGTCGGGCTCGACCCCCGCACGGTCGCCGTCGACGTCGCCGAGGTCCGTGCCCTGGCGGAGCACGGCGAGCCCCGGGCCGCGATCGCGCTCTGCCGCGGCGACCTGCTGCCCGACTGGCCGGACGACTGGGTACCGGCCGCGCGGTCGGAGCACCGGGACCATCAGATCGCTCTCCTCGACCGTCTCGCCGACGACGCCGAGGCCGCGGGCGACGCCGGCTCGGCCGCCCGCTGGTCACACCGGCGCTGTGCGCTGACACCGTTCGACGAGCCGGCGCACTGCGCCCTGATGCGCCGGGTCGCGGCGACCGGCGATCGGGCCGGGGCGCTCGTGGTCGGGCGGGAGCTCGCCGCGCGCCTGCGCGACGAGCTCGGCGCGAGCCCCGGTCCGGCCACCCGCACGACCCTCGCGCAGCTGCGGGGGGCGGTCCCCGGCACGACGACCGGTAGCCCCGATGCCCGCCGCCCGCTCTTCGGTCGCCGCGAGGAGCTGCGGACGCTCACCTCCGCGTGGGCCGCCGCACGCCAGGGCCACGGCCGCGTCGTGCTCATCAGCGGCGAGGGCGGTATCGGCAAGACCCGGCTCGTCACCGAGCTGGCCGCGCGCGCCGACAACGCCGGCGCCCGGGTGGCCGTCGGCGCCGGGGTGGACGTCGGGGGCGAGGCGCCGCTGGCGGTCTGGCAGGAGCTGGCCCGGGAGCTGGTGCGCCTGGTGCCGGCGCCGCCGGACACGGCGAGCTGGCCCGCCGAGCTGGGACGGCTCGCGCCCGACCTGGCCTCCGCGCTCGGGCGCTCCACGGTCCCGCCGCCGGTGGCCTCCCCCGAGCTGGAGCGGATGCGGATCGCGGACGCGGTCGTGCGGTTGGTGGAGTGGGCGACCACGGGCCGGCCGGTGCTGCTGGTGGCCGAGGACGTCCACCGCGCGGACCGCGCCAGCATGCAGCTGGGCACCCACATCGGCCGGCGGGTGGCCCGGCTCCCGTTGCTGCTCGTGCTGACCCGGCGCGACCGTCCCGCGCGTCCCGACGCCGACGCCCTGGTCGCCGACCTGACCGGCCGGGGCGTCGAGGTCGTCGAGATCGACCTCCCCGCGATGGGCGACGACGAGCTGGCGGCGATCACGCGCAGCGTGGCGCACCTGGACGACGAGGAGGTCGCCCAGGCGGTCACCGCCGCCGACGGCAGCCCCCTGCTGGCCGTGGAGAGCGCGCGGGCGCTGGCGGCCGGTAGCAGCGCGCCCCCGTCGAGTCTGCGGGCCACGGTCCGCGCCGCGCTCGGTCCGTTGCCGCCGAGCGCGCGTCAGCTCGCCGAGAGCCTCGCCGCGGCGGGACGCGAGCTGTCGGCGCGGGAGATCGACGCCCTGGGGCCGGACGAGCGCACCATGGGGACCGACACCGAGCAGCAGGTGCTCGAGACCGGCCTGATCCGTCGCGCCGCCGGGGGGCTCCGGTTCCGGCACGCGCTGCTCGCCGAGGCCGCCCGCGCGGATCTGCCCGACCCCGAGGGCAGTCACGGGCGGGTGGGTCTCGCCGTGGAGGCGGCCGCGGACGAGAAGGATGCGGTGGCCGCGGAGGTGGCGCGCCACCTGCAGCGCGCCGGACGCGACGACCTCGCCGGACCCCGCTGGCGGCGGGCCGCGGGGCACGCACGGTCGCTGGGAGCTCTGCACGAGGCGGCGGGATTCTGGACCGAAGCCGTCCGGTGCGATCCCCGGGCCGCCGGAGACCGCCTCGAGCTGGCCGAGGTCCTGGGCTGGCTCGGACAGCACGACGGGTTCGAGCGCGAGTGGTGGGCGGCCCTCGAGTGTCTGGTCGGGCCCCAGCAGGCGGTGGCGTGGAGCCGCCGGGGCACGATCCTGCGGACGGTGTCCTGCCACCCCACCGCCTCGCTGGAGGCGTACCGGCGCGCCGAGGACCTGCTGCCGGCCGACGCGCCGACGTCGCTCCGGGTCGAGGTGCTCCTCGGGCTCGCCTGGGGTGAGTCCTCGCTGGCCGACCCGCACCGGGCGCAGGCCCGGCTCGAGGAGGCCGGTGCACTCGTGCCCGAGCCCGACGCCACGACCACGGCGGAGATCGAGAACGTGCGGCTGATGGTCGTCATCGGGCTGGGCCGCTTCGGCGAGTGCGAGCAGGTGGCCCGGCGGGGCGGGAGCGCCGCCATCCGCGCCGGACGACCCGACCTCGCCTACGCGATCTACCTGAACGCGGCCTGCGCGCTCAGTGCCGGCAACGACCTCGCGGCCGCCCATCGGATCGCCGAGGAGGCCGTGCGCGTCACCAGAGGCATCACCGTCCTGGAGGTGCCGTGCCGGGCCGCGCTGGCGTTCGTGCTGTCCCGCCTCGACCGCCATTCCGAGGCCCTCGGCCACGCGCGCGAGCAGCTCGCCATGGCCGAGCGGATGGGGTCGACCGAGCACACCGCACTCGCCCACCACGACGCCGGGCTCGTCGCCCTCGCCGCGGGGCGCCACGCCGAGGCCGTCGACCTGCTCGCGGCCGGACTGCGGGCGCGCGAGCGGATCAGCCGACCGGCGACACGGCTCGCCCGCGCCGAGGCGCTGGCCCGCGCCGCCCGACCGGACGAGGCCGCCCGCGAGCTGCGCCGGGCCGTCGAGGAACCGGTGGGACCCGAGGACCAGCCATGGGCGCTGGTGCCGCGGATGACGCGGGTACAGGGCCTGGTCGCGCTCGCCGCCGGCCGCCCGACCGAGGCGCGCCGTCGCCTCACCGAGGCCAGAGCCGGCTGGCGGCGCCACCGCGACCCGGACCGCGGCACCGAGTTCATGACCAACTTCGTCGACCTCGGTCGACCCCCGATCGTCGGCCTGGTCGAGCCCGAGCAGGAGCTCGCCCGGCTCGACCGCGAGCTCGCCACGATCCCTCCGGAGGTGACGTGATGCCCGGGTTCCGTCTGGCCGGCCGCGCCGAGGCCGCCGTCGAGGACGTGTGGAAGTTGCTCTTCGACCCGACCCGCTTCCCCGAGTGGTGGGACGGGGTGGAGACCGTGCGCACCGAGGTCGGCGTGGCCAGGGGCACCGTCGAGTACGTGCAGTGGCCGACCGGCTACCCGGACTTCCCCATGCCTCAGGTGCTCCGCACCGACCGCGACGGGAGCCGGGTGACGATCTCCTGCCAGATCTCCGACATCGAGGTGGCCTGGCGTCTGTCCGGTTCCGGGCCCGGCACCGCGATCGAGGTCCGGGTGGACCTGCCCGAGGCGGAGGCCCACCGTGTCCCCTCCCTCAAGGAGACGATCACGAAGTCGATCGCTGCTCTCGCAGCACTCGCCGAGTCCGAGAGCCCGGTCGGGGACCGAGGGGTCCCCACCTGACGGCGCTCGGCCAGGTCAGGCCTGGGCGCCGGCGAGCTCGCGCTCCGGGAGGTCGGCCTCCATCTCGCGGATGATCGGCAGCACCTTCTGGCCGAACTGCTCGATCTCCTCCTTGACGTGCAGGAAGCACAGCAGGGAGAGGTCGACGCCGAGCTTCTTGTACTCCACGAGGCGCTCGGCGACCTGCTCGGCGGTGCCGATGAGCTGGGTCTTGAAGCCGTCGTTGTACTGCACGAGATCCTCGAACGAGGACTCCGCCCACATGCCCTTCTTGTCCGCCGCCGACGCCCCGGCCTGCTGGACGGCCTGCCGGAAGCCCTCGACCTGCTCGACGTTGGCCTTGTCGACGATCTCGCGCAGGGTGTCGCGGGCCTCCTTCTCCGAGTCGCGCACGATCATGAAGCCGTTGAGGCCGAACCGGACCCTGTGGTCGTTCGCGGCGGCCTCGGTGTTCACGTCGTGGAGCTGCTCGCGGACACCGTCGAAGTCCTTGCCGTTGGAGAAGTACCAGTCCGACACGCGCCCGGCCATCTTGCGGGCCGCGGTGGAGTTGCCACCCTGGAAGATCTCCGGGTGCGGGCGGTCGGGCGTGTTCAG
Source organism: uncultured Actinomycetota bacterium (assembly GCA_963785135.1). Lineage (GTDB taxonomy): Bacteria > Actinomycetota > Actinomycetes > Mycobacteriales > Pseudonocardiaceae > Actinomycetospora. The sequence continues at coordinate 55,990 of CAWATV010000012.1, read as the reverse complement.
CGGCTTGGGCTTGAGCGTGTAGTCGTGGAACCGGTAGAAGTCCCCGCGGAAGGTGAAATCGTCCTCCTCCCAGATGCCCTTGAGGCAGGCGATGAACTCCTCGGTGCGCCGGTAGCGCTCGTCGTGCTCGAGCCAGGGCTCACCGAAGGCGGTGAACTCGCCCTTGAACCAGCCCGAGACGACGTTGGTGGCGAAGCGCCCGCCGGTGAGGTGGTCGGCGGTGGCGCCGAAGTTGGCGAACACGCCCGGGTGCCACATGCCGGGGTGGACCGCGGCCATGACCTTGAGGCGCTCGGTGGCCATCATGATCGCCAGCGAGAGCGACGTGGACTCGTGCTGGAACTCGGCGGAGTAGCTGGCCATGTAGCGCACCTGGGAGAGCGCGTACTCGAAGCCGTTGTTCTCCGCGGCGATGGCGGTCTCGCGGTTGTAGTCCCAGTTCCAGTCGGTGCGCTGCTCGATGCCGCTGGTGACCAGGCCACCGGAGACGTTGGGGACCCAGTAGGCGAACTTCAGGGGATCGGTCGGGATGCCGACGGACACGACGGTGCCTCCTCGAGGCGGTTCTCGGGACGGCCCTGGTCACCGCAGGCGTGATCGGTGCACCGGACCGCGGGGACGGCGGACGGGAGCGAGGCTCAGGACCGACACGCCTGGGTGGAGAGCAGACCGAAGTCGACGTGCCGACGGCGCGTCAGCAGCGATGCCCCACCCATGGGCACCGACGGTTGCGCTCCCGTGCCGGTGTGTCAACCGGTGTGCCCGCGCGGGGCGAGCGAGGTCACAGAAGCTCAGCGCCCGGCGGCGCCCGGAGGGCCGTCTGCCCGCCGGGTCACCACTCGACGTGCAGAGCGAGCGGCCCCCGCATCGTGAAGTCGCGACGCAGCGGGACCGGACCGTCGCCGGCGAGCCGCAGGGTGGGGAGCCGGCGGACGAGAGTCTCCAGGGCGATCCCGACCTGCATCCTGCCGAGGGGAGCGCCGGGACAGAAGTGCGAGCCGAGGGCGAACCCGAGGTGGTGGGTCGGGGAGCGGGTGATGTCGAAGACGTCCGGGTGCTCGCACAGCGCTTCGTCGCGGTTGGCGGAGGCGTAGACCAACAGCACCTCGGAACCTGTCGGAAGCTCCTCGCCCGCCAGCGTCGTGGGCCGGGTCGTGACGCGCAGGAAGCCGTGCACCGGGTTGTCGAAGCGCGCGATCTCCTCGACGGCACGGCCGACGAGCTCGGGGTCGTCGACGAGCCGCTGCCACCGGGCACGATCCTCGAGGAGCCGCACGACCCCGTTGCCGATCATGGCGACCGAGGTCGTGTGTCCGGGCAGGACGAGCTCCTGGGCCGCGGTGAGCAGGGAGGCGGCCTGCATGAACTCCAGCGGCTCGTCACCGGGGGCGAGAGCGGCGGCGATGGCTCCGAGCGCGTCGTCGCGCGGCTCGGAGCGGCGCCGTTCGAGCTGCGCGAGAAGCACCTGTTGGAACGCCTGCAGCTGATGCGCGGCCACCACCTGCTCCTGCGCATCGAGTCGCGCGAAGCTCAATGCCGACGTGCCGATCGAGCCGCTCCGGATGATCGGGAGATCCTCGGGATCGAGCCCGGCGATGCGGCCGATGGTCTCCAGCGGCAGCGGGTACGCGAACCGCGAGATCAGGTCGGCGTGCCCGTCCCCGATCATCCCGTCGATCAGCTCGTCGGCGCGGCGGCGCAGCATCGGCTCCAGCGCGGCGACCCGACGGGGGGACAACGCGGTGTTCAGGAGGTGACGGAAGGGGCGCTGCACCTCCCCGTCGGTGGTGATCGAGCTCTCGGCCACGGGATGGCAGCGCATGAGCACCTCCATCGCGGCCGGTCCCACCGGCGAGAGGGGGCGTAGCGCGTTGGTGGAGGCGAAGACGTCGGGCGAGCGCAGGGCCGTGCGGACGTCGTCGTACCGCGTGACCACCCACGCGTCGACACGCGGGGAGTAGAAGATCGGCGCGTGCTCGCGGGCGTGCGCGTAGATCGGATACGGGTCGTCGAAGTGGTCGCCGAGCGGATCGAAGACCTCGTCGAGGGCTGACACTGCCGTCATCGCGTGGCTCCCCTCCTGGCTCGTCGCCAGTGTCGGGGACCGGGGGGTCAGCGGGTCAGGAGGGAAATCCCTACGCGGGCGCGCCGCCCGCAGGAGCGGTCCGCTCGGCCAGCAGTTCGAGGACGTGGCGGTAGGACCGTCCGGTGGCCCGGCTCATGCCCATCTCGCAGGTGCGGTTGCACGACGCCGCCAGCTCCGTCGGGTGCTCGGCGAGCTCGGCCACCTGCTCCGCGGTGGCCGACGCGGTCAGCTCGGGGTGCAGCAGCCCGCGGTCGCCGGCGAACCCGCAGCAGCCCCAGGTCGTCGGGACGACCACCTCCTCGGCCACGGTCTCGGCGAGCAGGCGCAGGTCGTCGCCGATCGCCGAGATGGGTCGTCGAGCAGGTCGGGTGCAGAGCGAGCGACGCCGCCCGGTCGGTCACCTCGAGAGCCGGCAGGACGTGCTCGGCCACGAAGGAGACCGCGTCGACGATGCTCAGGGAGCCCGCGCGCGGGTCGTCGGGGAGCACGTCGGCGAGCCCCGTGAGCCCGTAGGTGCACGAGGACGCGTCGACGACGACCGGGAGCGCGCCGCCGTCGGTGGCGGTCCAGAGGGCGTCGAGGGTGCGGCGGGCGATCTCGGCGTGCCCGTCGACGAAGCCCTTGGACTCCCACGGCGTGCCGCAGCAGAGGCCCTCGATCCCGTCGGGGACCGCGACCGCGACGCCGGCCCGCGCGCACAGGGTCAGCAGCGCGTGGCCGGCGCCGGGGCCGAGCTCGGGCGCGAACACCTGGTGCAGGCACGTCGGGAAGAACACCGCGCGCGGCGATTCCGGGTGACGCGGGCCGGGACGCGTGTCGCCCCCCGTGGGCAGGCCGCGGTCGTAACGGGGCACGAGCTCGTCCGGCAGCACCCGCCGCGCGACCCGGCTCGCGGCGGCCGCCAGCCCGGGCACGGTGGCCGCGGCGCGCAGGCCCGTCCGGGCGGCCGTGCTGGTGCCCTCCCAGTGCTTCGCCAGCGCCGTGCCCGCGGCGCGGGCCGGCGCGCCGTGCCGCTCGCTGCGCAGCCGCTTCATGAGCTTCCCGGTGTCGATGCGCACCGGGCAGGCGGTGGCGCACATGCCGTCGGCGGCGCACGTGTCGACGCCCTCGTGGGCGTAGGCCGCGTCGATCTCGTCGGCGAGCTCGGGGTGGGACACCCGGGTGCGGCGCAGCACGATGCGCTGGCGCGGGGTGGTCGTGACGTGGCGGCTCGGGCAGACGGGCTCGCAGTAGCCGCACTCGACGCAGGCGTCGACCTCGGGGTCGACGCTCGGCAGGACCTTGAGGTCGCGCAGGTGGGCGTCGTCGTGCTCGGAGAGGATCACCCCGGGGTTGAGCATGCCGGTCGGGTCGCACAGCGCCTTGATCTCGCGGGTGACCGCGAACAGCTCGTCGCCGTACTGGCGCCGCACGAACGGCGCCATGACCCGGCCGGTGCCGTGCTCGGCCTTGAGGGTGCCGTCCTGGGCCAGGACCAGGTCGACCATCTCGTCGGTGAAGCGGCGGTAGCGCTCGAGCTTCTCGGCGTCGTCGAAGCTCTCGTTGACCATGAAGTGGACGTTGCCGTCCTTGGCGTGCCCGAAGATCACCGAGCCCTCGTAGCCGTGCGCGTCGAAGAGCTCGGTGAGCCCGGCGCACGTGGAGGGCAGCGTCGTCACCGGCACCGAGATGTCCTCGAGCAGCGCGGTCGTCCCGGACGGGCGCGCCGCGGCGACCGCGGTGTAGAGCCCGCCCCGCAGGGCCCACAGCGCGGCGCGGGCCTTCGGCTCGCGGGTGAGCGCGGCGGGCTGGTCGAGGTCGAGGTCGGCGAGCACCTTGTCGGCGCGCTCCTGGGTCTCGTCGAGCGTCGAGGCGGTGTCCTCGGCGTACTCCACGAGCAGGGCGGCGTGGTCGCCGACCTCGAGGCGGCGCAGGTCCTCGCCGGCCCGGGGGTCGCGCTGGGCCACCACGAGCGAGCGGGCGTCGAGCAGCTCGAGGGTGCGCGCGCCGGAGTCGAGCAGCGCCGGCAGAGCGTCGGTGGCCCGGCCGGTGTCGCCGAAGACGAGGAGGCTGGTCGCCGCGTGCGGCAGGACGGGGAGCGTGTCGAAGACGACCTCGGCGACGAACCCGAGCGTGCCCTCGCTGCCCACCATGAGGTGGGCGAGGACGTCGATCGGCCGCGTGTGGTCGAGGAAGCTGTTGAGCCCGTAGCCCATGGTGTTCTTCATCGAGAACAGGTGCTCGAGGCGCGCCACCGAGTGCGGGTTGCCGCGGACTCGGTCGCGCAGCCGGTCGAGGCCCTCGTACAGCGTGGGCTCGCGGTGGCGCAGCTCGTCGTCGGCGTCGGGGGCCGCGGTGTCGATGACGGTGCCGCTGGGCAGCGCGAACGTCATCGAGCTCAGCGTGTTGTAGGTGTTGAACCGGGTGCCGCAGGCCATGCCGCTGGAGTTGTCGGCGACGACCCCGCCGATCGTGCACGCCGCCGAGCTGGCCGGGTCGGGGCCGAGCTTGCGCCCGTACGGCGCGAGGCGGGCGTTGACCTCCTTCACGGTCAGCCCCGGCTGCACCCGCACCTGCTTGCCGTCGCCGAGGACCTCGAGCCCGCGGAAGTGGCGCCGGGTGTCGACGAGCACGCCGTCGGTGACGCCCTGCCCGGACAGGCTGGTGCCCCCGGAGCGGAAGGTCAGCCCGACCTGCTCGCGCACCCCGACGGCCAGCAGCGCGGCGACCTCGGCGGCGTCGGTGGGCAGCACGACCGCGCTCGGGGTCAGCAGGTAGTGCGACGCGTCGTGGGCGTGGGCGAAGCGGTCGATCGCGCGGTGGCGCACCCGCTCGGGGTCGGCCACCGCGCCGCGCAGGGCCTCGAGCAGGGCGGCGTCACTCACACCCCCAGGGTCGCACGCCGGTGGCCCTGGGGAGCACGATCGCATCCGTGACGGTACGGGTCCGGCGGGTGCGCGAGGAGCCCGCCGAGGGCGACGGCACGCGGGTGCTCGTGGACCGGTTGTGGCCCCGCGGGCTGGCGAAGGCCGACGCGGTGTACGACGAGTGGCTGCGCGACGTCGCCCCGAGCACCGAGCTCCGTCGCTGGTTCTCCCACGACCCGGAGCGCTTCGACGAGTTCGCACGCCGCTACCGCGCGGAGCTCGACGCCGAGCCCGCGGCCGCCGCCGTCGAGAAGCTGCGCGGGGTCGCCGCCGACGCCGCGCTGACCCTGCTCACCGCCACCCGCGACGTCGAGCACAGCCACGCCCGGGTGCTGGCGGCGGTGCTCGACGGCACCGGCACCTAGACATCCCACGGTGCTAAGAGGTCAAGCCGCGGAGGCAGTTGCCTTGTCGGTGGGCGCGGGCCACGCGGTGGCTTCGTTGTAGGGCTGCTGGTGGCGCAGGCAGCCGTGCAGGATGCCCACGAGGCGGTTGGCCAGAGCGCGTAGGGCTTGGTGGTGGGTGTTTCCGCGGGAGCGGTGGGCGTCGTAGTAGGCGCGCGCGCCGGGTGAGGTGTTCAGGGCGGCGAAGGCTTGGAAGTAGAGCGCGTCGGCCAGGCGCCGGTTGCGGGCGTGGCGGGCCAGCACGACGCGCGCCTTGCCCGAGGCTCGGGTCACCGGGGCCATCCCGGAGTAGTTCCTGCGGGCTCGGGTGTCGGCGTAGCGGGTGGGGTCGTCCCCGAACTCGGCGAGCACCCGGGCGGCGAGCACCGGTCCCAGTCCGGGCTGGGACAGGTAGAGCTCAGCGTCCGGGTGCCGGCCAAAACCCGCTTCCACCTCGCCTTTGAGGGTCTCGCACTGGCGGGCCAGCTCGGTGATGACCGCGACCAGCGCGCGGGTGCTGGCGGCGTAGGCCTCGACCACCCCGGGGTGGGCCTCGAGCTGCTCAGAGCCCAGCACCTCGACGATGCGCTGGGCGGTGGCGGTGATGTTGCGTTGGCGCCCGGCCGCGCGCAGCGTCTTCTCCACCCGCGCCACCCGCAGCCCACGCCCCGCCGCGGGGGTCGCCGCGATCGCCAACACCGCCAGCGCGTCCCGGCCGGCCAGGTCGTCGAAGGCCGCCAATGCGGCGGGGTAGTACTCGCGCAGCATCGAGCGCAGCGTGTTGGTCTGGCGCTGCCGCGACCAGATCATCGACTGATGGGCCCGGGCGAGGACCTTGATGTGTTCGGCGATCGTGCTGTCCCCGGCGATGGGCCGGTGATGGTCACGATCCAGACGCACCAGCTCAGCGAGCACGTGCGCATCACCGGGGTCGCTCTTCGCGCCCGAAACGCCGTGGCGCTCCCGATAGCGCGAGGCCTGCAACGGGTTGATCGCATAGACCGTGTAGCCCGCAGCCAGCAGCGCCTGCACCCACGGACCCCGGTCGGTCTCGATGCCCACCACAACCTGGTCGGGATCGCCCTGCTCATCGAGGTGGTCGGCGATCAGGGCGTGCAACGCCGCGATCCCGGCCGCGCCCTCCTCGAGACGCCGGCGCACCAGCCGGCGCCCCTGCTCATCGACGACCTCGACGTCGTGGTGATCCTCGGCCCAGTCATCTCCGACGAACAGCACCAGCCCCTCCTCCGCCTGCGCCCAGTCACGGCGAGCCCGAGGAGCCCCCGAACGACCTAATGGATCAGTGCTCGACTCGGCACGACATCCCACCAGTCCTACAGACTCCTCACCCACCGGCCGGGGCACGATCTAGGCGTAGATCTCCAACCACAGGGACCTGGCGCGTCTAGTGCTCACCGGCCGGCGGCTCGGACACCGGAGTCTGGTCCACAACCAGCCGATGCAGCGCCATTAGGCTCGCCCCGTGACCGAGGACGTCCCGACCGCCGCCCCGGGTGAGCCACCGCCGCTGCCCCGGCGCCTCACCGACCCGGTGCCCGTCATCCTCGCCGGATCGGCGGTGTGGCTGGCCGCGCTCGTCGTCCTCGGGGTCCTCGCTCTCACCGGTGCCCGTCCCCTCGACGCCTGGTTCGGCGCCACCGTCGTCGGGGTCGGCCTCGGCGCCGTCGGCCTCGTGGTCCTCACCCTGCAGCGCCGCGCCAACCGTCGCGGTTCCCGAGGCGCGCAGAAATTGTCGGGCGCGTAGGGCTCGCGGTGTTTTCCGGAAGGCGTGTCCTCGGGACACGGCCTTCCGGGAACGCCCCATGGAATCGGCCGCTCACCTCGAGTCGTCGTTTGCAGCAAATTCTTCCCCCGGTTTCCCTGGCACTCCCGGGGATTCTTCTATCATTGGGTCATGGACGGGACGGCTGTACTCGAGGCGGCGCGGGAGGACATTCGTGCCGCCCGCCGCGCCCGCCACCGATTGCTCGTCCGTATCCGAGAAATGCAGGACCTCGACCTCGCCGCGAAGAACGGTTACCGCTCGACCAAGCGGTTGATCGAGCAGCTGTGGCACCTCGACGCCGGCGAAGCCGGCCGCCTGGTCACCGACGCCGAGTCCCTGCTTCCCGGGGTGTCGATGACCGGCGAACCGGTCCCCGCCACGCTCCCGGCGACCGGCACGGCTGCAGGAGCCGGCACCGTCGGGGAAGCGCATGTGCGGGTGATCCGCCGAGCCGTGGAGCACCTCGGCCGGGTCGACGGGATCGACCTGCCCGCGCTGGAGGCCTCCGAGCGGACCCTGGCCCAGCACGCCACGAACCTCCCGCCCAAGGCGCTGGAGAAGGTCGCTCACCGGCTGATCTCCCATCACGACCCCGACGGAGCCGCCCCACCGGAGGACCCCGAGCTCGGCGACGAGGTGCACCTCGGCCGGTCCGACGGCGACTCCCTCTCCCTGACCGCGCGGCTGCACGGCCGAGTGGAGGTGGAGATGATCAAGGAGATCCTCGACGCCCTGTCCGCCCCGGCAGGCCCGGACGACACCCGCTCCCTGCCGAGACGTCGGGCGGAGGCGTTGAAGGACCTGTTCGCCCAGGCGTTGCTGCCGACCGGCATGGCGACCGAGGAGAAGACCGCCGCCGACGACGCCCAGGACGACGACGCCGAGCTGCCGCGGATCCCGGCGCCTCGCCAGCCGATCGACGACCCGACGCCGACAACGTCACCGTCACCGTCACCGTCACCGTCACCGTCACCGTCACCGTCACCGTCACCGTCACCGTCGAAGGGCCACTGCCCGACCGTGCGCATCGGCGGTCAGGCCTTGTTGACGATCACCATGGACCAGCGGGCGTTGCAGCAGCAGATCGGGCACGGGGTGCTGGACTCCGACACGCCGGTGCACCCCGGATCGGTCCGCCGCTGGGCCTGCGACGCCGGCATCGTCCCCGTGGTCCTCGGCAGCGACTCCCAGCCCCTCGATATCGGTCGCCTCACTCGCACCGTGCCCGACGGCATGCGCCGCGCCCTGATCCGACGAGACGGTGGATGCACGTTCCCCGGCTGTACGAGACGCCCGAGACGCTGCGCCGCGCATCATCTGCAGCATTGGGCCGACGGTGGCCCCACTTCTCTGGAGAACCTGACCCTGCTGTGCCGATTCCACCACGGCGTGATTCATCACGACCAATGGTCGGTGGCCATGACCCGTGGTCGGCCCTGGTTCACCCCGCCCGCCTGGGTCGATCCGGATCGGATACCGAGACCCGGCGGACGCCATTCGATTCTCGCCGGGACCTGACGCCGGAACGAGCGGCGAAACCTCACCGAGTGAGTTCGCCCCACCGTGGCAGCCGCGGGGGCGACCCGACCGGGTCGAGGGCCGCGAGCAGCCCGCGCACGGGGTCGTCGGCGTGCACGACGCCGTCCTCGTCGCGCCAGGCGCCGGGGGTGTGCTCGGTGGGGGCGCCGGCGCGCTCCTCGTCGACGATCATGACGCGCAGGCGGTCGTGCAGGACGACCTCGCCCTCGGGCAGCGGACGACCGAGCTCGGCGGCCCAGGCGACGACCGGGGGCAGGCTGCGCCAGGCCACCGGACGACCGCCGGAGCGCACGAGAGCGCGCACGCGCTCGGAGGCCGGCGACAGGTCGAGCAGGTCGGCGAGCACCGCGGGATCCCCGCGTCCGGGCAGGACGAGCATGTCGGGCGGCAGCACCCCGGCGAGCTGGGCGCGGTCGAGGATCGCGGGAGGCGCGCTGCGGGCCGGGTCGGCGTCGCGGACGGCGCCGCCCGCGGTGCGCACGCGGTCCGGCGGTTCGACCTCGGCGACGGCGAGCCGCCCCGCGTCCACGGCCTCGACCAGCGCGGCGTGCGCGGCGGCCGTGACAGCCGCGTCGACGTCGCGGGACGGGTCGGCGAGGCGCGCGAGCAGGTCGGCGGCGTCGTCCGGACCGGCCACGCGGGGGCGGTGGCGCACGCCGACGGCCGCCAGGAACGCCGGATCCAGCTCGGCGGCGACCTCGGCCGGCACGGGGTCGAACAGCCCGACGAGGTCGGTGGCGGTCGCCAGCCGCCACGCGGTGGGCGCGCGTCCGGCGAGCCGGCCGTGGCGGGCCAGCCACCAGGCCGTGTAGGTCCAGGGCCCCTCGTCGACGTCGCCGGCCGCGTCGACCCCGCGCACCGGGCGGGCGGCCTGCAGGGCTTCGCGGACCTCGCGGTCGCCGGCGAGGACCGGCCAGGCATCGGGCCAGCGGTCCTCGGCGACGAGGTCGAGGTCGCGGACCGCCACCAGGGCTCCGCCGCCCACGACGGCGAGCGGGTCCCCGGGGTCGGGCCCCGAGAACCGACCGGCGGCGGGGTCGAGCTCCTCGGCCCACCACGTCTCCTCGTCGTCGAGGTCGTGGTCGGGACCGGTGGGGTTGTCGTCGCGCAGGATCGCGAAGCCGTCGAGGACGCCGACGGCGGTGAGCACCTCGCGCGGGTGGGCGGCCGCGACGTCGGAGGCGAGCACCCCGAGCGGGCCCTCCGGGTCGACGAGACCGCGCAGCGTCCCGTCGGGGAGCACCATCTCGTCGGCGCGCCGGTAGCCGCCCTGGTCGTCACGCAGGGCCAGCGCGCCGAGCCCGTCGACGGGCGCGCCGCGCCCGACGAGGGCGAGCACCAGCGCGGCGAGGGCGTCGGGCTCCAGCCCGGCGTCGGCGTCGTCGACCGAGCGGGCCACGGCCTCGACGAGGGCAGGGGCGCCGAGCAGGGCGGCGGCGTCGAGCTCGGTCGCGCCGAGGGCGAGCAGCAGGTCCCGCGCGGCCGGGGTGTCGGCGAGCCCCTCGGCGGCGACCCGCAGACCGGGCACGTCGGCGTCGGTGAGCAGCCCGGCGAGGTCGCCGTCGGCGCCGTCCGGGCCGGGCAGGAGGACCCCGCGCGGCCCCGAGACCACCCGCCCGTCCGCCAGCGGCACGGGCAGGGCGGCGAGCTCCTCGCGGCGCCGCGGCCGAGAGGGTCAGCGATCCGACCGCGGCGAGCTCCGCGCAGAGCTCGCGCCACCACGCGACGGGACGCTCCAGGCCGGCGAGGCGCTCGGTCAGCTCGGCGGGTCCCACCCGGGTGACGCCCACGGCGGCCAGCGCGGGCGCGGCGGACGCGGTGCTCAGGCGGGCGTCGACGAGGCCGGGCACGACGTCGGCGAGACGCACGACGACGGCGTCCGGCGGCCCGGCCGGGTCGAGGTCGAGCAGGTGGGCGCGGGCGGGTGCGAGGTCGGCCCCGCCGTCGGCCGCGGGCAGCCACGCCGCGGTCCGTAGCGCCGCGAGCGCGCCGTCGCGCAGGATCGCGTCGACGGCCGAGGCGGGCAGGGCCGGCCGCGGCACCAGGTCGACGCGCCGCTCGGGAGCGACCGCGCGCACCAGCTCGGGGTAGCGCGCCGCGGCCGCGGCGAGCACGTGGTCGGCGACGGGCCCCGACCGCACGTGCCGCCGGTCGGGGTCGAGCGGGACGGTGACCAGCAGGCGCGCGGGCAGCGAGGTGCGCTCGTCCGTCGGCGTCGGAGCGCCGAGGACCTCGTGCGGGGTGTCCGCGGGGGTTCCACGCTGACGTCCGGCGTCCGTGACGCCGCCCGCTCGATCGGGCTCGCGCAGCGCCCAGGTGGCGTGCCAGGCGGTGCGGTCGCGGTCCTCGACGGCCAGGTCGGCGCGCAGCTCCTCGGGCAGCTCGCCGTCGGCGCGGGCGAGGCGCCAGGTCACCGTGTGCGTGCCGTCGGGGCCGGTGGTGGAGACAGTGCACGTGCCGTCGGCACCGTCGTCGCGGGTGATCACCGTCTCGGCCACGTCGACGCCGGTGAGGCGGGGCAGCGCGAGCAGGAGGTCCTCGGCCTGGGCCCGGGCGAGCGCGAGCAGGGCGTCCGGATCGACCCCGGGCCGTAGCGGGAGCCGCACCTCGGTGTCGACGCCGTCGGGCAGGCCCTGCTCGTCGTCCCCGGTCGGCCAGACGAGCCGCAGGGCGGGGGCGGCGCCGTCGCGGCGGGCGAGCTCGGCGGTGAGGGCCGGGACGTCGGCGAGGGCGATCTCACGGGCGGTCCGGGCGCGGTCGAACCCGACACCCGCGAGGGTGCCGTCGGCGCGCCGGGTGAGGAGGCGCGGCGCGTCGGAGACGGCGGTGACCGCGGCGAAGCCCACCCCGAAGCGCCCGACCGCGTCCCCGCCGGACTCGCCGGTGCGCTTGCTGGACGCCCGCAGCGACGCCAGGGAGGCGACGCCGTCGGCGTCCAGGGGCGCGCCGGCGGCGCCGACGCGCAGCTCGGGGCCGCCCTCGGTGGCGACGACGTCGACGCGGAGCCGGGTCGTCGTGCCGGCGCGGGCGGCGGCGTCGGCGGCGTTCTGCGCGAGCTCGACGAACCACCGGTCGCGGTAGCCGCCGCGGAGGAGGTCCTCCTCCGCGTTCGCGTCCTCGCGGAAGCGCGCGGCGGAGCCCGACCACGCGTCGAGGACGGCGCGACGCAGGGCCGCGGTGCCGAACGGGTCGGCGGGGGCGTTCACGGAAGCCATGTACCCCGTCGAGGTGCCCGACCGGACGTTCAGGCGGGTGATCCCGTTCCGGGTTCCATCTCGACGCCGTCGTCGTAGATGAGCTCGGCGACCGCGATCAGCGACCCCGTGTCGACCTGGAGCTCGGAGTGGCCGCCGCAGCCGTACTCGGCGTGCACGGCGTGCCCGTCGGCGGGGACGTTGCCGTTGCCGCAGACCCCGAAGGCGGCGCGCAGCACGCCGGCCACCGGGAGGTAGAAGGCACAGGTCCCGCAGTGGGCGGACGCCGAGCGGGCCATGTCCGCGCCCGGCCCGAAGTCGCCGCCCGCCCAGCGCTGGGCCACGTCCAGCCGACCCTCTCGGCTCATCACGCGCGGGCGCCCGAGGCCGAGCTCGTCGCCCGCGGCACGCACGCCCACGGCGTCGGGCCGGGCGGGCTGCGGGTCACCGGGACCGGGGACGGGCTCGTCCTCGGGATCGAGGGCGGCGTGGGCCGGGACGAGGCGCTCGTCGTCGGCCTCGACCGGCAGGAGGTCGCCCGGGCCGAGGTCCTCCGCACGGATGCGATCGGTCCAGGGCAGCCACGAGGGCGCGACCACCGAGTCGGGCCCGGGCAGCAGGACGACCTCGCTGACACCGACCGGACCGTCGGGGCCACCGAGCGCGACGGTGACCGCCCAGTACCAGCCGCGGTAGCCGGGCTTGTCGGCGGCGAAGTAGTGGGTGGCGGCCTCGGCGACGTCCTCGGCGCGGACGTCGACCGCGTCGCCGACCTGCTCGGTCAGACCTTCGGCGGCGTCGACCGCCGCGGCGCGCGCGAGGTCGACGGCCCCGGCCAGCGCCTCCGGGACGGGCGCGGCGTCGGGGTCGTGATCGAGGGGACGGTCGGCGAGCTCGTTGACCATGTCCCCGATTGTGCCCCTGGTGGCGAGACGTGTCTCCGGCGGGCGACGTCGCCCCGCCCGGTCCCGTCCCGAGGGCGCCGATTCGGGCCGTGCGGTGCCCGGCGCCCACGACGCTCGGTCATCATGGTTGACGTGTCTGGCCCCCCGCCTCCGCGTCGGGACGACCCACGTCCGCCGCCGCGACGCCCCGGCGACGGGACACCCCCACCCCGCCCCGGGCGTCCGCCCCCCACGGCGCGGGCGACACGCCCGTGGCCGATGGCCGGGGACGCCGGGGACGCGGGAGACGCCGGCCCGACCGCAGGGCCCCGTCGACGACGGTCCCACGAAGATCACCGTCACCCGGGTCGCGGCGTGGCGGACGCGGCGGCTGACCCGGCGCGGCGTGCAGGCCTTCCACCGTGCGGCGTCGGCCGACGGCGCCGACCGGTCGGGGCTCACGGCCCTGACCTACGCGTGGATGGCCAACTACGCCTCGGACGCCACCCTCGCCGTCGCCCTGGCCAACACGCTGTTCTTCTCGGCCGCCAGCGCGGAGAGCAAGGGGAAGGTGGCGCTCTACCTGCTCATCACGGTCGCGCCGTTCGCGCTCGTCGCTCCGGTGATCGGGCCCGCGCTCGACCGGTTGCAGCGGGGACGGCGCTGGGCCATGGCCGCCTCGACCGCCGGGCAGGGCGCGCTCGCCGTCGTGCTGGCCCTGTGGATGGACACCTGGGTGCTCTATCCCGCCGCCCTGGGGATCATGGTGCTGTCGAAGTCCTTCGGCGTGCTCAAGGCCGCGGTGACCCCGCGGGTGCTGCCGCCGGGCATCACGCTGGTGACCACGAACTCGCGGCTGACGGTGTTCGGGCTGATCGCCTCCGGGGTCGCGGGCGGGATCGGGGCCGGCGTCGCGTGGGCGTTCGGGTCGCCGGGCGCCGCCTGGCTGACCGCGGCGCTCTGCCTCGGCGGGGTGTGGCTGTGCCTGCGGATCCCGTCGTGGGTGGAGGTCACCGAGGGCGAGGTCCCGACGACGATCCTGCCCCGGATCGACCTGTCGGCGACCCGCGTCGACAGCGGGCCGAAGCGTCCGCCCCGCGTGCCGATGAGCCTCGACGTCCTCACCGCGCTGTGGGCCAACGGCACCATCCGCAGCCTCACCGGCTTCCTCATGCTGTTCGCCGCCTTCGTGGTCAAGAACGAGACCCCCGGCGCGCCCGGTGACCAGCTGGTCCTCCTCGGCGTGGTCGGTGCGGCCGCCGGCGCGGGCGGGTTCCTGGGCAACGCGATCGGAGCGCGTCAGCGCTTCGCCCGGCCGTCGGTGCTCATGATCGTGTGCCTGGCGCTCGCCCTGGCCGGCGTCGTCCTCGCTGCCGTCGTCACCGGGCTCGCGACCGCCGCCGCGGCTGCGCTGGTCGCCGCGACGACCAGCGCGCTGCTCAAGGTCTGCCTCGACGCCGTCATCCAGCGGGACATGCCCGAGGCCAGCCGTGCGTCGGCGTTCGGCCGCTCGGAGACGATCCTGCAGCTGTCGTGGGTGTTCGGCGGCGCGCTCGGCGTGCTGCTGCCGCCGACGTGGTGGATCGGGTTCACTGTGATCGGTGTCGTCGTGGCCCTCGGTACCGTCCAGACCGTGATGATCGCGCGCGGCTCCTCGCTGGTCCCCCCGCTGCGTCCCGGCCCACGGGGCGGGACCGGACCGGAGCCGCGGCGCTCGAGGACCTGGTGAGCGCGCTCGACCGGGTCCGCGCGCTGCCCCGCCGCACGGTGGTGATCGCCGGTGTCGTGCTGCTGGTCGTCGTGGTCGTCGTCGTCGTGCTCGTGGTGCGGGCGACGGCCGGCCCCTCCTCCCCCGGCGACGTCGCCTTCGCCGCGGGTGGGACGACGGCGACGGTCGGGGCGAGCCAGTTCTGCGACGTCGGAGTCACCGAGTGCGGCAACGACCCCGAGGCGCAGGCCGTCCTGCGGGTCCCGCCGAACACGCCGCTGGTCGTCACCGTGCCCGAGGAGGTCGCGCGCACGCCCTGGCAGCTGGCCTTCACCGTCCGCGACGCGACCGGTGCGGTCGAGCAGGGACGCAGCCCGGTGTTCTTCGGCCGCACCGCCACCCCGACGTTCACCCTCGTGCTCCCGACGCCGACCGCCCAGCTCCAGAGCGCCGAGGTCCAGCAGTACGGCGCCCGGGTCAGCCAGGGCCCGAACGGTCTCGAGTTCGCGACCCGTGCCACCTGGGTGCTCTCGGTCGACGACCGCTGAGCGGCCGGCCTCAGCCCTCGAGCTCGCGCGCGACGGCCCGGACGACCTCGGCGAGGCGTCCGGTGTTCTTGCGGTCGGGGTAGCGGCCCCGGCGCAGGTCGGGCTGCACCCGCGCCTCCAACAGCTTGATCATGTCCTCGATGAGGCCGTGGAGCTCGTCGGGTGAGCGGCGCTTGGCCTCGGCCACGGACGGCAGCGGGTCGACGAGCCGGACCTGCAGGGCCTGGGGGCCGCGGCGTCCCTCGGCGATCCCGAACTCGACCCGCTGGCCGGTCTTGAGCGCCTCGACCTCCCGGGGCAGGGACCCCTTCGGGACGTAGACGTCGGGGCCACCCTCCTGCGTGAGGAAGCCGAAGCCCTTGTCGGCGTCGTACCACTTGACCTTGCCGGTCGGCACCGTCGTCACCCGTTTTCTCGTCGACGAGAACACGCCCCGGCGGTGACCGGGGCGCACGTCCCCAGCCTATCCCCGGTGCGACCGGCCCTCCACGAAGTGGATCATCCGGGTGCGGCCGCCGTCGTGCCCGGAGAACGCTCAGGTCGTCGAACCGCTCCCGAGGCCGAGCAGTTCGACGGCCTCCTCGCGCATCTGGACCTTGCGGACCTTGCCGGTGACCGTCATCGGGAACTCGTCGACGACGTGCACGTAGCGCGGAATCTTGTAGTGGGAGAGGCGCCCGGCGGCGAACTCGCGCAGGGTCTCGGGCGTGAGCTCGCCGGCCCCGGGCCGCAGCCGCACCCAGGCCATGAGCTCCTCGCCGTAGCGCTCGTCGGGAACCCCGATGACCTGGGCGTCGAGGATGTCGGGGTGGGTGTAGAGGAACTCCTCGATCTCGCGCGGGTACACGTTCTCGCCACCGCGGATGACCATGTCCTTGATCCGGCCGGTGATGTTGACGTAGCCCTCGTCGTCCATCACCCCGAGGTCGCCGGTGTGCATCCAGCGCGCCCGGTCGATCACCTCGGCGGTCTTCTCGGGCTGCTCCCAGTAGCCGAGCATCACCGAGTAGCCGCGGGTGCACAGCTCGCCGGGCTCGCCGCGCGGCACGGTGCGCCCGGACTCCGGGTCGACGATCTTCGACTCGAGGTGCGGCAGGGTCCGCCCGACCGTGGAGACGCGCCGGTCGAGGGAGTCGTCGGTGCGGGTCTGCGTGGAGACCGGGCTGGTCTCGGTCATGCCGTAGCAGATCGACACCTCGCTCATGCCCATCCGCTCGACGACCTGCTTCATCACCTCGATCGGGCACGGCGAGCCGGCCATGATCCCGGTGCGCAGGCTGGAGAGGTCGTAGGAGGAGAAGTCGTCGAGGGAGAGCTCGGCGATGAACATCGTCGGCACCCCGTAGAGCGACGTGCAGCGCTCGGCGGCGACCGTCTCGAGCGTCGCCGTCGGGTCGAACCCGGGCGCCGGGATGATCATCGCGGCACCGGAGCTCGTGGCTGCGAGGTTGCCCATGACCATGCCGAAGCAGTGGTAGAAGGGCACCGGGATGCAGACCCGGTCGACGTCGGTGTAGCCGCACAGGCGGCCGACGAAGAAGCCGTTGTTGAGGATGTTGTGGTGCGAGAGCGTCGCGCCCTTCGGGAACCCCGTGGTCCCCGACGTGTACTGGATGTTGATCGGATCGTCCGGCGTGAGCGTCTCCTGCACCGCGCGGACCGCGGCGACGTCCGCGTCGCGATGGAACAGCCCCGTCCACGCCGCGTCGTCGATGATCACGACCTGCTCGAGGCCCGCGCAGTTCGGGCGCACCTCGTCGATCATGGCCACGTAGTCCGAGGTCTTGAAGCTCGACGCGGCGACGAGGAGCCGCACGCCGGCCTGGTTGAGCACGAACTCGAGCTCGTGGGTGCGGTAGGCCGGGTTGATGTTGACCAGGATCGCGCCGATCTTGGCCGTGGCGTACTGCAGCAGCGTCCACGGCGCGCAGTTCGGTGCCCAGATGCCGACGCGGTCGCCGACCTCGATACCGATGTCGAGCAGGCCCAGCGCGAGCGCGTCGACCTCGGCGACGAAGTGCCCCCACGTGTAGCGCTCACCGCGGGCCCGGTCCACCAGCGCCTCGGCGTCGGGACGGGCCCCAGCGGTGCGGTCGAGGTTGTCGCCGATGGTGTCCCCGAGCAGCGGGACGTCGGAGATCCCCGAGGCGTAGCTCGGCTCCCGGGGCTGCGGGACGAGGGGCTGGGCTGGCGCTGACAACGACGACCTCCGGAGACCGAGCACTGTGGTCCCGGCCACTTTCGCACGCCGTCCGAGAGATCGACAGTGCTGCCACCATGGCGACCATGACGGGTCGTGACGAGGTGACCGTGGACGGCGCGGCGCTCGGGAGCGCCGACGTCGAGGCCGCGGTCGACGGGCTGATCGAGGCGCTGGGCGGCGCCGAGGCGGCGGGCTGGTACGGCGGGCTCGAGGTCGTGCGTCCGTGGTCGGACCACAACCCGCGTATCACCGGGGAGTTCGCCCGCCCGCACGCCGTGCGTCGCTACCTCACCCGCGAGCTCGGCGGGCTGCTGCGGGCGGGCGCGCAGGTGACCGCGCGCCCCTCCCGGCCCGAGCTGGCCTTCCACGACCCGGAGTTCTTCGCGGCACTCGACGAGGACCGCGTCGACTCCCGCGCCAAGAAGCTCTTCCTGTTCTGCCCCGAGCGCATGGCGCTGTCCCTCGACCGCCTCGCGCACTACACGGGCACGCCGGCCGAGTCGTTCCAGCGCCACGTGGTGTTCACCAACTACGCGATGCACGTCGAGTCGTTCCTCGAACGGTTCCCGGAGGCCGAGGGCCCGGTGCTGGGCGGGCGGGCAGGCAACGCGGTGCAGATGCCCGCGTGGCACCACCGGACCGACGAGGGCGACGGGGTCAGCCTGGTCAACATCGGGGTCGGGCCGGCCAACGCCAAGACCATCACCGACCACGTCGCCGTCCTGCGCCCGGACACGATGATCATGATCGGGCACTGCGGCGGGCTGCGGAACCACCAGCGCAAGGGCGACTTCGTGCTGGCCACGGCCTACCAGCGCGCCGACCACGTCCTCGACGAGGTGCTGCCCGCCCACGTCCCGGTCATCCCGAACCACCGGCTGAACAGCTTCCTGCTCGACGCGCTCACCGCGGCGGGCGCCGACTACCGGCTCGGCGTCGTGCACACCACCGACAACCGCGACTGGGAGTTCAACCAGACGACCACGCTCGCCTCGATGCGCGCCTCGCGCAGCGTGGCCGTGGACATGGAGTCGGCGACGATCGCGGCCAACGGCTTCCGCTACCGCATCCCGCACGCCACCCTGCTGTGCGTCTCGGACAAGCCGCTGCACGGGTCGCCCAAGCTCTCCGACGGCGCCCAGGAGTTCTACGAGAACTCCAAGCGCGCCCACCTCGCGCTCGCGCTCGCCGCGCTCGACCGGGTGCGCGCCGAGCACCCCGACGGCCTGCCCGGCCAGGAGATCCGGTCGGTCGACGAGCCCCTGCTCGGCGGACCGCAGGAGGACTGACGGGCTCACCGCGCCCGGGGGTGCACCGCCACCTCGGTCGCCTTGACCGCGAACCACAGCTCGTCGCCCGGTTCGACGCCGAGCTCGGCGACGGCGGCGGGCGTGACGTCGGCGGCCAGCCCCTCGACCCACGCCGGGCCGCGCGCCGACGCCCCCGCGCGCAGGCGCACCACCTCGCCCTGCGGCTCCATCGCCGCCAGGCGCACGGCGAGCACGTTGCGCGGGCTGCCGTGCGGGCGCTCGCGGTGCACGGCGACCGAGCGCGGCGAGAAGACCGCGACGGCCGGCTCGCCGGGTTCGAGCGGCTCGGACGCCGCGCCCGCCACCACCGTCCCGTCGGGGGCGGCGAGGCCCTCGTCGCCGGCGACACCGCTGATGAGATCCAGGCCGGCGATGCGCGCCGCGAAACCCGAGCGGGGCCGGGCGAGGACCTCGGCGGTCGGGCCCTGCTCGACGATCACCCCGTCGGCGAGCACGACCAGCCGGTCGGCGAGGACGACGGCGTCGAGGACGTCGTGGGTGACGAGCAGGACGGTCTGCCCGACGTCGCGGACGACCCGGCGCAGGACCGAGCGCACCGCGGGGGCGGCGTCGACGTCGAGCGCGGCGAAGGGTTCGTCGAGCAGCAGGAGGTCGGGCTCGACGGCCAGGGCGCGGGCGATCGCGACCCGCTGCGCCTGCCCGCCGGAGAGCTCCGCCGGGCGCCGGTCGGCGAGCTCCGCGACGCCCATCTCGGCCAGCCAGCGCCGCGCGCTCCCGGCCGCCGCCTGCCGTCCGACCCCGGCGCACCGCGGGCCGAAGGCCACGTTGTCGCGCGCGGACAGGTGTGGGAACAGCAGCGCCTGCTGGCTGAGCAGCCCGATCCGCCTGCGGTGCACGGGGACCGCGACGCCGGTGTCGGTGTCGGTGAGCACCCGGCCGGCGAGGCGCACCCGCGCGGACTCCCCGGCGATCAGCCCCGCGAGCGTCCCCAGGAGCGTCGACTTCCCCGACCCGTTGGGCCCCAGCACCGCGACCACCTCGCCGGGCGCCACGTCGACGTCCACGTCGAGGGTGAACGCGCCGCGCCGCGCCGTGACCCGCGCGTCGAGCCCGGCGCCCGATTCCGCGCGAGGGGACCCTTCCGGCGCTCTATGCGCCGGAAGGGTCCCCTCGCGCTCGGAGGCGGCGCTCACCGGATCCCGCTCGCATCGCGGGTGCGGGTGGCGACGATGACGAGGACGGCCACGACGACCAGCAGCAGCGAGAGCGCGACGGCGGCGTCGAGGTCGTCCTGCGAGTCCAGGTAGATCAGGAGCGGCAGGGTGCGGGTCGTGCCCTGCAGGCTGCCGGCGAACGCGACGGTCGCGCCGAACTCCCCGAGCGCCCGGGCGAAGGCCAGCACCGCACCGGAGATCAGCCCCGGCAGCACGACGGGGATCGTCACGCGCCGCAGCGCGGTCAGCGGGGAGGCGCCGAGGGTCGCGGCGACCGACTCGTAGCGGGACCCCGCCGTGCGCAGCGCGCCCTCGAGGCTGACCACGAGGAAGGGCATCGCCACGAAGGTCTGCGCCAGCACGACCGCCGCGGTGGAGAACGGCACCGTGATGCCGAACCAGAGGTCGAGCAGCCGCCCGACCGGACCCACCCGGCCGAGCAGGAACAGCAGGGTCAGGCCGCCGACCACCGGGGGCAGGACCAGCGGGAGCAGCACGATCGAGCGCAGCACCGCCATCCCGGGCAGCCGGGCGCGCGCCAGCACGAGGGCCAGCGGGCCCCCCAGCACGAGGCACAGCGCGGTCGAGATCAGCGCCGTCTCCACCGACAGCCGCAGGGCGTCGAGCGCCGCGTCGCTGGTCACCAACGTCGGCAGGCGGGTCCAGTCGGCGCGCACGACCAGCCCCGCGACCGGGACGGCGATCAGCCCGAACCCGACGATCGCGGGCACCCACACCGGCCAGGGCAGGGCGTGGCCGGTGGAGCCCGCCGGGCGGGTGCGGGGGCGCGCGGTCCTCGCCGGCGATCCGGCGCGGGTCACTTCAGCTGGAATCCGGCCTGGCTCAGCGCGGCGTCGCCCTGGGGTCCGGTGACGAACTGGATCCACGAGGTGGCCAGGTCGGCGTTCTGGCTGCCGGTCACCGCGCCGATCAGGTAGCTCTGGGCCGCGCCCTGGGCCGTGGCCTGCGGGAAGTCGATGCCCTGGACCTGGCCGTTCGAGGCCTTCACGTCGGTGACGTAGATCAGGCCGGCGTCGACGTTGCGGGTCGCCACGCGCTGGCGCACGGAACGGACGTCCTGTTCCTCGCTGACCGGGTCGAGCGTGACCCCGGCGGCCCGCTCGGCCGCCTCGGTCGCGGCGCCACAGGGGACGGCGGGCGCGCAGACCGACTCGGTGACCTGCGGTCCCACCAGGGACTGGAGGCCGGTGACCTGCTTGGGGTTGCCGGGCTGGACCGCGATCTGGAGCTGGTTGGCGGCGTAGGTGACCGGCTGGCCCTGGATCCGGTCGGCCTGCTGCGCGGTCTGCATCGTCTTGGTGCTGGCGGTGGCCAGGACGTCCGCCGGCGCACCCTGCACGACCTGCTGGGCGAGCGTGTCCGACCCCCCGAAGTTGAACTGGACCGTCACACCCGGGTTGGCCTGCTCGAACTGGGTCTTGAGCTGGTTGTAGACATCGGTGAGCGACGCGGCGGCGGAGACGGTCAGGGTCCTGGCCGGCGGGCGCCTGGCCCTGGTCGGAGGAGCCGCCACAGGCCGTGAGCCCGATCGCGAGCACGGCCGTCACGGCTGCGAGAGGGAGTCGTGCGATGCGGGTCACGCCATGCCTCCGGGGGTCTCGACGATGATGTGCGTCGCCTTCACGACCGACACCGCGAGCGAGCCGACCTCCAGGCCGAGCTCCTCCACCGCCTCGGTGCTCATCAACGACACGACGCGATGCGGTCCGCACTGCATCTCGACCTGCGACATGACCTTGTCGCTGCTGATCGCGGTCACCAGGCCGACGAAGCGGTTGCGCGCCGACCGCCCCACGCCGGACGGGTCCGGGGTGGCGTGCGCCTGGGCCCGCGCGAACGCGGCGAGATCGGCGCCGGCGATGACCTTGCGCCCGCTGGCGTCGGTGCTCACGGGCAGGGCACCGCCGTCGGTCCATCGGCGGACGGTGTCGTCGCTGACGCCGAGGAGCCTCGCGGCGTCGGCGATCCGGAAGTGCGTCACGACGGCGGAGCCTAAGCCCGTTCCTGCGTTCGCACAGCCCCGAAACGGCCGCAGATCAAAGCTCGATCCCGGCCTCGCGCGCCGATCGTGAGGGGGCGTTTCCTCGCGCTGGACGCGAGCATGGGCGCCATGCTTGCGGCTCGGCCGCCACGCCAGCCCTCGCGCGCGTACCGGCGGCGGTGCGAAGCTGCGGAGGTGGACTTCGCACCGAGCGCCGCGGCTCAGGACTACACCGACCGCATGAAGGCCTTCCTCGACGAGGTGATCCTGCCCGCCGAGCCGGTGTACGAGGCCTGGCGGGAAGAGCGGCGCGGGACGTCCGCCGAGCACGAGTGCCCGCCGATCATCTCCGAGCTCAAGGCCGAGGCGCGCCACCGCGGGCTGTGGAACCTGTTCCTGCCCGACGTGTCGGGGTTGTCGAACCTCGAGTACGCCGCGGTCGCCGAGGTGTCGGGCTGGTCGCCGGTGATCGCCCCGGAGGCGATCAACTGCCAGGCGCCCGACACCGGCAACATGGAGACGCTGCACCTGTTCGGCACGACCGAGCAGAAGCAGACCTGGCTCGAGCCGCTGCTCGCCGGGGAGATCCGCTCCGCGTTCGCCATGACCGAGCCCGACGTGGCCTCCTCCGACGCCACCAACATCACCACGTCGATCCGGCGCGAGGGCGACGAGTACGTGATCTCGGGCAAGAAGTGGTGGATCTCGGGCACCGCCGACCCCCGCTGCCAGGTCTTCATCGTCATGGGCAAGACCGACCCGGAGGCGCCGACCCACCGGCAGCAGTCGATGATCCTCGTCCCCCGCGACACCCCGGGCGTGGAGGTCACCCGGCACCTGCCGGTCTTCGGCTACCAGGACCAGCACGGACACTCCGAGATCGCCTTCCACGACGTCCGTGTGCCGGCCGAGAACCTGCTCGGCGAGGAGGGCGGCGGCTTCGCCATCGCCCAGGCGCGCCTGGGCCCCGGGCGCATCCACCACTGCATGCGCCTGATCGGGATGGCCGAGCGCGCCGTCGACGCCATGGTCCGGCGCGCGAACGAGCGCGTCGCCTTCGGCCGGCCGCTGTCCGAGCAGGGCGTGGTGCGCGAGCAGATCGCCGAGAGCCGCATCGAGATCGAGCAGGCCCGCCTGCTCGTGCTGAAGACCGCGTGGATGATCGACACCGTCGGGGCTCGTGGCGCGTCCACCGAGATCGCCGCGATCAAGGTGATCTGCCCGCGGATGGCCTGCACGGTGATCGACCGCGCGATCCAGGTGCACGGCGGTGGCGGGGTGTCCGACGACTTCCCGCTGGCCTACGCCTACGCCTGGGCCCGCGCGCTGCGCCTGGCCGACGGCCCGGACGAGGTGCACCTGCGCTCGGTGGCGCGCCAGGAGATCAAGGCGCACGAGGGCTGAGACCGCTCACACGAACAGCCCCGAGCGCCAGGCGTGGTGGACCGCTTGGGCACGGTCGGCCGCGCCGAGCTTGCGGAACAGGCGCCCGGTGTGCGTCTTGATGGTGTGGTCGGAGAGGTAGAGCCGCCGGCCGATGTCGGCGTTGGTGAGCCCGCGACCCACGCCGATCAGCACCTGCACCTCGCGCACGCTCAGGTCGAGGCGTCGCTGGACGGCGACGTCGACCCGGACCTCCCGTAGCCCGTCGTGGGCACCGTCCCCGTCGCCCGCCTCGGTGCCGGGGGTCGGGAGCAGCGACTCGCCGGAGGCGGTCGAGGCGGCGGTGCGCAGCAGGGTGCGGATCATCGCCCGGGGCGCGTCCCAGCGCAGGAAGCCGAGCGCGCCGACGGCCAGGGCGTCCTGCGCGGCGCCGCGCTCGTCGGCCGAGCCGGCCACCAGCACGGCCACGCCCGGGAACGACTCCAGCATGCGGCGCACCGTCGCCACCCCGGTGGTCGCCCCGTCGGCCAGCCCGACGACCACCACCGCGTCCGGGTTCGCCCGGACGCGGCGCAGCAGGTCCTCGGCCTCCACGGCGACGTCGACCGACTCGACCCCCGCGACGGTGCGCACGAGCTGCTCCAGACGGCGACAGGACTGCGGGCGCTCGTCGTGCACGAGCCATGTCGTCGTCACATCCTCCCCCAAGATCGAAACACCGCGAAGAGGTACCCCATCGGAGGGATCCACCTCGGTACGACGCGCCGGACGCTCACCTCATCGGAACGACACGGCTGTAAGTCACCCGACCGTCTCTCACTCACACGCGCCTCAGGAGTTTCTCTTGTCGACGGAGTGTCACGAGTCGTTGGCTGGCGATCACCAGGCGACCGAAGTTTCGGTCGCCGCGGCCCGAGGAGCTCCCCGATGCCCCGAGACCACGGACGAGCCGGACCCGGCCGGGCCCGGCAGCGTGCCGTCGTCCTGCTCGCCGCGACCGCGGCCACGACCCTGCTGGCGGCGGCGGTCGGGCCGGCGGCGCTGGCCGTGCCCGCCGGCGAGACCTGGGCCGCCGAGCTGGCCGTCGACGGCGGGGACGACAGCAACCTCGTCGCCGCCGACGGCGCCGTGCGGCTGCGCGAGCTCACCCCGCGGGCGACGAGCACCGGGCCGACGCCCACCGAGGGCGAGCTCCTCCTCGCCCCGCGCCGGCCGGCCGCGATCACCGACCGGGTCGCCGCCGACGTCACCGCGGACGTCCCCCCGGGCGCGCAGGTCGTCGTGGCCGTGCGCGGGATCCGCGCCGACGGCTCGTGGGGCCAATGGAGCGAGGCGTCCCCGGGAGCACCCGCGCGCCTCTCGGAGGCGACGTACGAGGTGCAGATCCGCGTCACGCTCGTCGCCGCGCCCGACGGCACGGGCCCGGCCCTGCGCCGGCTCTGGCTCACCGCCGACCGTGGGCCCGCCGCTCCCCCGCAGGTCGGGCCCGCGACCGCCCAGACCTCCCGGGTCTTCGCCACCCGCATCGGGCTCGTCGGCAACACCACGGCCAACGGCCACGAGGTCGTCGCCGACGACCGCTTCGCCGCCCTGCCCTCCCGTCGCGGCCTGAGCCCCCGCGACACCGGCGACTACACCGTGCGCGTCTGCTCCGCCCCGACCCGCTGCACGTGGGCGCCCGTGTGGGACCTCGGCCCGTGGAACACCACCGACGACTACTGGTCGCCCGCGGGTCAGCGGGAGGCGTTCGGCGACCTCCCCCGCGGACGCCCCGAGGCCGAGGCCGCCTTCACCGACGGCTACCACGGCGGCCGCGACCGCTCCGGGCGCGAGGTGACCAACCCTGCCGGCATCGACCTCGCCGACGGCACGTTCACCGACGACCTCGGGATGCGCGACAACGGGTGGGTCACCGTGACCTACCTCTGGACCGGTACCGGCCCCTCCGGCTCGGCCCGCCGCCCCGACGAGCGCCTCACCGTGCGGGCCACGCCGGCGGCGACCGGCGCCGCCGTCGGCACCGTCGCCCCCCGGGCCCGTGTCGCGGTGGAGTGCGCCACGACCGTCGCCGCCGGCGGCCGGACCGCCGCCCCCGAGCGCTGGCTGCGGCTCGGCGCCGCCCAGTTCGTGCCCGCCGAGGCGATCGAGGTGCGCGATGTCCCGGCGTGCTGACCACCGTGCCGCGCTGGTGGGCCTCGTGGCGGTCGCCCTGGCGGTCGTCCTCGCGGTCCCCGCCCACGCGGCGCCCGTCGCTCCCGGCTCCGAGATGTGGGGAGCCGAACTCGCCCTCGACGGCGGGGACGACAGCAACCTCGCGCTCACCGACGGCGCGGTCCGGCTCGCGGGCGCAGGCGCCGCGGGCGCTGCCGGCACGCCGGCGGTCGGCGTCCTGATGCTCGCGCCGCGCCGCACGAGCGGACCGACCGACACCGTGGCGGCGACGCTCACCGCGGACCGGCCGCCCGGCACCACGATCACCACCGACGTCCGCGGGGTCGGCGACGACGGCCGGTGGGGGCCGTGGGTCGGCGTCGGGGAGCAGGGCGACGCCCGCCTCCCCACGCCGACGACCGAGATCGGCGTGCGCCTCACCCTGCACGGCCGGCCCGGCGCCGACGGTCCGGTGGTGCGCGGTCTGTGGCTGACGTCCTCCCGGACCACGCCCCCGGCCACCCCGGCCGCGCTGTTCGACGCCGACATCCCCGGCCGCGGTCTGGACGGCTTCGAGCAGAACGAGGCCGACGTCACCGAGCCCGCGTCGGTGACGCTGGTGCCCGGGCCGCCGCGGGCGATCCGGTTCTCGGTGCCGGCCGGGGCACAGCGGGCCGAGATCGAGCCCCAGGTGCCCGACCTGATCGAGGGCCAGCAGCGCTTCTTCCGGCTGACCTACACGTTGCCGCCGGAGTTCCCCGTCGACGCGCAGGACTTCCAGCTGGTGACCCAGTGGAAGAACGCCGGCGAGGGGTCCCCGCCGGTCGAGCTGCGCATCGGGAACGGCAGGCTCGCCCTCAGCGGCGGCTTCGGGCGCCCCGGCGGGTCCCGGGCCTTCACCACGGACGTCGGCGCCGTCACGGGCGGGCGCACGATCGATCTGGTCGTCGGCATCCTCTTCTCCGAGGACCCGGCGAAGGGCAGCGTCGACGTCTGGCTCGACGGCACCCACCGGGTGGCGGACTACCGGCCCGCCGGCGGCACGCTCTACCCCGGTCTCCCGAGCTACTGGAAGGTCGGCCTCTACCGCGCCACCGGCCTGCCGACCACGGCCACCGCCGACCTCACCGTGGCCCGCGCGGGGACGACGTACGAGTCGGTCACGGCCGCGGGGACGGGCCGGACGGTGCGGAACTGAGCGCTCCGCTCAGCGGGGGACGTCGACGGTCGTGGCGGTGAGCGCCCCGTCGGCGTCGCGGGCACCGAGCACGCGCACCGGGGTGCCCCGCCCGAGAGCGCTCAGCCCGGCGAGGGGCGAGCGCGTCTCGTCGACCAGGCGGGTCTCCGGGGAGGTGCGCAGGGCGACGAGCCTGCCGTCCGGGGTGCGCACGGCGAGGACGCCGTCACCGACGGTCTCGACGGTGCCGAGCAGCGGGGTGCCCTCACCGGCCGGCGGCGGACAGGTGCGGCAGTCGACGGCGAGGTGCCGGTCGGCGACCACGCCACCGGCGACGCCCAGCGCGAACACGGCCGCGAGCGCGAGGGCGACCACCCAGCGCCGCGGACGGGGCCGCCCGTCCGGGACCGGCGCCGCCGGAGTCGCCGGGGCCACGAGCGGTGGCTCACCGTGCGGGTCGGTCGGCCTCCCCGGGTCCTCGGTCACGAGGCCGGGTCCGGGTTTGCGGACCGGGGCAGGACGACGAGGTCGCCCGCACCGAGCCCCGAGCGGATCTCCACGGCGGCGGCGTCGGCCAGCCCGGTGGTGACGGCCACGACGCGGTCGCCCTCCGGTCGGCGGACGACGACGGTGCCCCGGTCCGGCCCGCTGACCCGCAGGGCGGCGGGCGGCACGACGAGCACGCTGCTCGCGCGGGCGACGGTGATCGTGGCCGTGGCCGGTTGTCCGACCCGCAACGCCGACGGGAGCGCCGCGGCGGTGACCGTGACGCCGTAGGTGCCGTCCGCTCCGGGGACCGGTTCGACCACCGTGACCTCCGCCGGGAACCCCGGGCCCGCCCCGTCGACGACGGCGTCCACCGCCTGCCCGGGCACCACCCGCGGGACGTCGCGCGGCGCCACCGCGACACGGACGACGAGCGCGGTGAGGTCGGCGATCGCGACGAACGGCCGTCGGCTCGGGGCGTCGTCCGGGGACGGGACGCCCGCGGTCACCCGGTCGCCCACCGCTCCCGCCACCGCGGTGACGGTGCCGGCGCGCGGGGCACGCAGCACCGTGTCGTCGAGGCTCCGCTGCGCGTCGGTCAGCACGGCGCGATCGGCGGCGAGCGCGGCCTCGAGACGTCCGGCGGCGACCGGATCCGCCACCGGGGCGGCGCGGGCGGCGTCGCGGGCGCGCGTGTCGGCGTCGAGGGTGGCGACGGCAGCGCTCATCCGGCCCCGGGCGCCCGAGTCGTCGAGTGTCGCGAGGACGTCGCCGGCGCGGACGGCCGCGCCGGGCTCGACGTCGACGGTGGTGACCGTGCCACCGATCGCGAACGACGCGCCCGCCTCGGCCGCACTGCGCACCGTCCCCCGGGCCGAGACCTCCGCCGTCACGTCGGCGCGCACCACGGGGACCGCCGTGGGCGCCCGCTGCGGCACGAGGGCGGGGAAGCGCAGGAGCACGACCGCGGCGCCCGCGCCGACCAGCAGGACCATCACCAGGACCGTCGGCAGCAGCCACCCGAGACGGCGCCGGCGGGTGGACATGGTCGCCGACTGTAATGAGCACGACCACCCGGACCGGGGAGGCGCACGCTGGGCGTGTCACCCGGTCGGCGGCCGTCGCATCGGTCCGCCGACCGTGCCCGCACCCTGCCCGATCGGGCCGTTTCCCCGGGTATGCGCCCGCAGGTGCGATCATCGATCGCGAGCGACTCCGCATGTGCGGAACGGCTCCTCACCTGCGGCGACGCAGCCCCACGAGAGGGCGCGGGACGCGGTTAGTGTGGTGCGTGATGACCATCCTCGACCTGGGAGTCCCGGCGGTACCGGGGGCTGCCGGCTCCGTCCCGGACGCAGCCGACCGGCCTGCCGACGCGCGCCTGGTCGACTCCTTCGGCCGCGTCGCGACCGACCTGCGGGTCTCGCTGACCGACCGCTGCAACCTGCGCTGCACCTACTGCATGCCGGCCGAGGGTCTCGACTGGATGCCGACCGAGGAGGCGCTGACCGACGACGAGGTCGTCCGGCTCGTGCGCGTCGCGGTCGAGCGCCTCGGGGTGCGCGAGATCCGGTTCACCGGCGGTGAACCGCTGCTGCGCAAGGGTCTCGAGGACATCGTGGCCGCGACGACGGCGCTCCGTGTCGACCTCCAGGGCCATCGCCCCGACACCTCGGTGACCACCAACGGCCTCGGCCTCACGCGCCGTGCCCGCGGCCTCGCCGCCGCCGGGCTCGATCGGGTGAACGTCTCGCTGGACACCCTGCGCCCCGCGCGGTTCACCGAGATCACCCGGCGCGACCGGCTCGGCGACGTCCTCGACGGGCTGCACGCCGCCCGCGCGCACGGTCTCGACCCCATCAAGATCAATACCGTGCTGATGCCGGGTCTCAACGACGACGAGGCGCCCGACCTCCTGGCCTGGGCCCTCGCGGAGGGCTACGAGCTGCGGATCATCGAGCAGATGCCGCTCGACGCCGGCCATTCCTGGCAGCGCGACCGGATGGTCACCGCTGAGCAGATCCTCGCCGACCTGCGGACCCGGTTCACCCTCACCGCCGACACCCACGAGCGCGGTGGCGCGCCCGCGGAGCGGTTCGTCGTCGAGGGCCACACCCGCGGCGGCGCCCCGGCCACCGTCGGGGTCATCGCCTCGGTCACCCGGCCGTTCTGCGGGAACTGCGACCGCACCCGCCTCACGGCCGACGGCCAGATCCGCTCCTGCCTGTTCGCCCGCACCGAGAGCGATCTACGGTCGCTGCTGCGCGACGGCGGCAGCGACGACGAGATCGCCGACGCCTGGCGCGTGGCCATGTGGGGCAAGAAGCCCGGCCACGGCATCGACGACCCCGGGTTCCTGCAGCCCGACCGACCCATGAGCGCGATCGGAGGCTGACGTGACCAGCACCCTGACCACCTGCACCGTGACCGTCCGCTACTTCGCCGGCGCCAAGGCCGCCGCCGGCACGCGCAGTGAGCCCGTCTCGGTGCCCGCCGGCACCACGGTCGACGACCTCGTCGCCGCCCTCGCCGCCGACCACGGCGAGGCGCTGACCCGGGTCCTCGCGGCCGCGAGCTTCCTGCTCGACGAGGTCGCCGTGCGCGATCGCACCGTCGTGGTGCCCGACGGCGCCGTCCTCGACGTGCTCCCGCCCTTCGCCGGTGGCTGAGACCGCAACGCCCAGGCCCGCCGCGGTGTCCTGAGAGACATGAGCCTCGTCCACGACAGTGCGATCGGTCCGCTCGTCCTCGACGCGTCGCCCGCCGGGCTGACGTCCTGCCGGTTCGGCACGCCGACCGGCGGCGACCACGGCGACACGGCCGTCCTCGACCTCGCCCGCCGCGAGATCGACGCCTACCTCACCGGCGACCTGCACACCTTCACCGTCCCCGTCGACCTCGACACGCTCCCCGCCTTCGACCGTCGTGTCATGGCCGGGCTCGCCACGGTCGGGCACGGCGAGACGATCACCTACGGGGCGCTGGCCACGCTCGTCGGCCTGGGCACCGCGGACGCGCGTCGCGTCGGCGGGGTGCTGGCGCGCAACCCGGTCTGGCTGGTCCTGCCCTGCCACCGGGTGGTGGCCGCCGACGGCGCCCTCACGGGCTACGCCGGTGGTCTGGCGGTGAAGCGGTGGCTGCTCGACCTCGAGGCCCGCGACCGCACGCCCGCGCTGTTCTGATCGGGGCCTCAGGCCCACCGACGCAGGGAGACGAGCTCGCCGAGGATCTCGGCGACGCCCTCGACGTCCTCCACCTGGTGCCCGTCCGCGTCGACGCCGACCTCGATCACGAGGTCGTCCGGGCCCGTGTCGCCCGGATCGACCCCGATGGCCATGACGGCGGACGGGTTCAGCTCGCTGCGGAGAGCGGCGAGGCCGTCGGGGCCGACCACCCGGAGGCCGCCCTTCGCGCCGCTGAGGAACATCAGCTCGTGGACCTCGTCGCCCGGACGGTCCGACACCACCGCCACCCGGGTGCCGGGCAGCGCCAGAAGGACGTTCAGAGCCTCGGACGACTCCTGCTCGGCGCGGGCGTCGACGGGGTCGTCCGTGACGTCGGCGAGGACGCCGTCGAACCGGCAGGCCACCAGCAGGCTCGGGACCTCCGCCAGGCGGTCGAGCGCCCGGAGCAGGGCGGGGTCGTCGTCCACGTGCCACCTCCGGCCTCGACGTCCCGGTTCCCGGTCGTGATCAGGCTGGCATGACGTTGACGGCGTGGTCCAGGGCCGCCCAGAGGTACTGCGTGGCGTAGGCGCGGTACGGACGCCAGGCCTCGGCGCGGGCCACGAGGTCACGGTCCCGGCCCGGCAGGCCGAGGCGTTCGGCCGCGACGCGGATGCCGAGGTCTCCTGGCAGGAACGCGTCGGTGTCGCCCAGGGCCCGCATGGCCACGGAGTCGACGGTCCACGGACCGATCCCCGGCAGGGCGCCGAGCGCCGTCCGGGTCTCGGCGAGCCGGGTGGGGTCCAGCGCGACCGACCCGTCGGCCAGCGCGGCCACCAGCGTGGTCAGCGTGCGACGCCGGGTCTGCGGCATCGCCAGCTCCTCGGGGTCGATCGCGGTGAGCGCGAGCGGATCCGGGAAGAGGTGGGTGAGGCTCGACCCCGCGCCGGCGAGCCCCGCGGGCAGGGGCGTGCCGTGGGCGCGCACCAGGCGCGCCGCGTGGGTGCGGGCGGCGGCGGTGGAGACCTGCTGACCGAGCACCGCGCGGACGGCGAACTCCTCCGCGTCGGGTGAGCCGGGCACCCGCCGGCCCGGGGCGGCGTCCACCAGCGGGGCCAGCACGGGGTCGGCGCGCAGGACGGTGTCGATGCGCACCGGGTCGGCGTCGAGGTCGAGGATGCGGCGGGCGGCGCGTTCCGCGGCGTCGGCGTCGGCCGGGTCGGTGAGGACCAGCGTCGCGTGCACCGGATCGGTCGACGGGTCGGCGCCGGGGCGCAGCCCGACGACCGCGGGTCCGCCCGGCAGCCGCAGCGCGCGCCGGTAGGCCCCGTCGTGCCACTCCTCCACCCCGGGGACGGCGGTCGCCACGAGGTGCCCGAACAGGTTGTCCGGGCACATCGGCGTCGCGAAGCCCAGCTCCCGGGTCGGCACGCGGATCATCGGTGTCACCTGGCCGATGGCTCCAAGACCGGGCGCGGCGGGGCGCCCTACCGTCCCGGGCATGTCTCCTCGCTTCACGGTCGTCGGCGTGGTCGTCGCCGACATGGCCGCCTCCCTCGCCTTCTACCGCCGTCTGGGGCTCGACGTCCCGCCCGAGGCCGATACCGAGCCGCACGTCGAGGTCGACCTCGGCGGTGGGCTGCGCCTCGCGTTCGACACCGAGGCCACCATCCGCTCGTTCGACCCGTCCTGGACGCCGCCGCCCGCCGGAGGGCGCGCCGGGCTGGCGTTCGCCTGCGACTCCCCGGCCGAGGTCGACGCGACGTACGCCGCGCTCACCGACGCCGGTTACGTGGGCCACCTCGCACCGTGGGACGCGTTCTGGGGGATGCGCTACGCGAGCGTCCACGACCCCGACGGCCTCGGCGTGGACCTGTTCGCCCCGCAGTAGCCCTCAGGTCTCCGCGTCGCCGGCCCAGGTCCAGCGCGGGACCTCGCGCAGCGGGTGGAGCTCGTCGTCGCTCGTGGCGTGCGAGTTCTGCATCGCCACGCGGAATCCGAAGTCGACGTGCTCGCGGACGGCGTCGCGGAACGCCGCGTCGTCGGGCAGGCCTGCGGTGTCGAGGGCGGCCATGTAGAGCTCGACGAACCGCAGGCGCTGCTCCTCGACGATCGCCAGCCCGCGGTGCACCGCGATCAGGTGGGCGAAACCGAGCTCGCGGGAGAAGCGGGCGGGGCCGCCGAAGGACTCCGCGGTGAACGCGGTCAGATGCTCGACGTGCTCGGGCCGGCCCTCGCCGAACAACGGCTGGAGCAGCGGGTCCGCGAGGACGCTCGCGTAGAACGTGGCCTCCAGGCGGTGCAGCGCCTCCTCGCCCCCGGCGTGCTCGAACAGGGTCGTCATCGCACGACGGTACCGGCGAGAATCCCGGTCGGCGTCGTTCCGGCCAGGGCGCGGGCCTCGCGCGCGAGGTGGGGCTGGTCGGCGTAGCCCTCGCTCGCCGCGACCTCGGCCCACGGCGTCCCGGAGCGCGCCCGCGCGAGCGCCCGCTGCAGGCGCAGGATCCGCCCGAGGTGCTGGGCCCCGTAGCCGAAGACCGGCAGGCAGCGCCGGTGCAGCGTGCGCGGTGCGACCCCGCAGTGAGCAGCGATGGTCGCGACGTCGAGACCGGACGCCGCGGCGGTGAACACCCGGGCTCCGAAGGGGTCGGAGGTCGGGCCCGCGGCGTGCAGCCAGGCCTCGAGCGCCGCGGCCGGGTCCTGGGCGACCCGTTCGGCCAGGGCCCGCGCGGACCGGGTCGACCAGGCCCCGTCGAGGTCGACGGTCGCGTCGCGGACCGTGTCGGCCGGCACGCCGAGCAGGCCCGGGCCGCGGCCGTGGGAGAAGCGCAGCCCGACGTGCGGCCGGGCCGCAGCGAGGTGGCGTGCGCTGGTGTCCGGTCCGGCGATCCGCAGGCTCGCGCCGTCCCAGACCAGGTCGAGGCAACCGTCGGGCAGCACCGTGGTCGGCCCGCCGCCGGTGGCCCAGAGCACGACGCCCGGGGCGACGGCCCGCTCGCGGTACTCCCCCGGCTCCATGCCCCGATCCTGGCCCCCGCGAGCCACGGGGGCGAGGGTGCGTGCTCAGGACGACGCGCGCACGAGGTCGGTGTAGGCGTGCCACTGTCCCCCGGGGGTGGCGACGGTCCTGGCGGCGAGGACGGCGTGGACGACGGCGCGGGTCACGCAGTCGGCGCCCGCGGTGAGGATCGCCTGGACGCCGCCGAGGTCGGGGGCGGGGCGGGTGGTGGTCGAGAGCCCGAAGAGCGTGTCGCCGTCGGTCATGCCGTGGACGGGGCGGACGGCGCGGGCGAGGCCGTCGTGCCCGACGGCGGCGAGCTTGGCGCACTGGGCGACCGTCAGCGTCGCGTCGGTGGCGATCACGCCGATGGTCGTGTTCAGCGTGGGTGGCGCCGCGGCGCGCCGGAGGCGCTCGAGGAGGCGCGTGGGATCGGCGGGCAGGGACGGGAGCTCGGCGTCGCCGTCGAGGCCGTGCCGGGCACCCCACAGCGTCCCCGTGGCCGGGTCGACCGCCGAGCCCGCCGCGTTGGCCACCACGAGCGCGGCGACCGTCGTGCCGTCGTCGAGGACGGCCGACGCCGAGCCGATCCCGCCCTTGAGGCCGCCGACGAGCGTGCCGGTCCCGGCGCCGACGACACCCTCGGCCGGCCGGCCGGAGGAGCAGGCCGCGAGCGCGGCGGCTCCGAGCGCGGCGTCGGGGCGGGCGTCGAAGCGGCCGCCGCGTCCCAGGTCGAACACGACCGCGGCCGGCACCACGGGCACGACCTCGTGCTCGCCCGCCCCCACGCGGAACCCGCGCCCGGCGGCGCCGAGGGCGTCGGTGACCCCGGAGGCGGCGGCCAGCCCGTAGGCGCTACCGCCGGTCAGGACCACGGCGTGCGCCCGGTCCACGAGAGTGCGCGGGTCCAGGGCGTCGGTCTCGCGCGTCCCCGGCCCGCCCCCGCGCACGTCGACCCCGGCCACCGCTCCCTCCGGGGCGGGCAGCACGACGGTGGTCCCCGTCAGCGCGCCCTCCCCGCTGCGCTCCGCGTGGCCCACCTGCAGGCCGGCGACGTCGACGAGGGAGTTGGTGGGTCCGGCGCGCACGCCGCGAGGATGCCACCTCGGACACGCGTGAGGGGTCCCCTCCGGCGCATAGAGCGTCGGAGGGGACCCCTCACGCGGGAACTAGGACGAGCGGTTGCGCAGGATCACGATGATCGCGATCAGCGCGGCCAGCACGCCCGCGCCGGCACCCACCGGGAGCAGGCGCTTGAGCACCGCGTCGCGGGAGCTGTCGAGCAGGTCGATCGCCTCGACCTGCTGGCGGCGCGGCTGCGAGGGCTGGGCCGGACGAGCGGTCTCCTGTCCGCCACCGGAGCCGGCACCGCCGACCGACGCACCGGGCTTCGCGCCCGAGCTGCCGCTCGCCGCCTCCGCGACGGTGGTCGGCATCGACGCCGCGGCCGGGGCGCCGGAGCCCGCGGCGACCGGCGTCGGGGACGGCGGGGCGGTGACGGGAGCGCCCCCGCCCACCGGACCGGCCGAGGCCGACTCCGCCGGGGCGGACGCGCCGTTGCCGGTGGAGGCCGGGGTGTCGGACACGCTCGGCGCCGCCGACGCGTCGCCGAACTCGTCGGCCAGGCACGCCGCGAACTGCCCGAGGATCTTGTCGCCGACGTCGGCCATCACGCCGCGGCCGAACTGCGCCGGCTTACCGGTCACCTGCATCTCGGTGAGGACGTTGACCTTGGTCTTGCCCGCCTCCTCGACCATGGTCAGCGTGGCCTTGGCCGAGGCGGTGCCGTTGCCGCGCGAGTCGCGGCCCTGGGCGTCGACGACGACCTTGTGGTTTGTCGAGTCGCGCTCGACGAACGTGCCCTTGCCCTTGTAGGTCATGGAGATCGGGCCGAGCTTGACCTTCACCGTGCCGGTGAAGTCGTCGCCGTCGCGGGAGTCCAGGGTCGCCCCCGGGAAGCAGGGCGTCACCCGCTCCGGGTCGTTGAGCGCCGCGTAGACGGTGTCGATGTCCACCGGGACGGTGAACTCGTTCTCCAGCTTCACGAGGAGGCCTCCTTGAGGGTCGGGGCATCAGACGCGGAAGGCCCGCCCCGCCCCGGTCCGACGAGGGCGGACGGGGCGAGGACGGGCCAGCGCCGTGCGGACGTGCGTGCGTCGGGTCAGCCCGCCGCGGCGAGCACCGCCCGGCCGGTGAGCACCCTGGCGAGGTGCTCGCGGTAGTCGGTGCCGGCGTCGGCGTCCGCCGTGGGGTTGGTGCCCTCGGCGGCCGCCTGCGCGGCCTTGCGGACATTCTCCTCGGTCGCGCTCTGCCCGACCAGGGCCGACTCGACCGACCGGGCCCGCACCGGGGTGCCGGCCATGTTGGTCAGGCCGATCCGGGCCTCGGAGATGGTGCCGCCCTCGACCTTGACCGCCGCCGCGACGGCCACGATCGACCAGGCCTGGGCGACCCGGTTGAACTTCTCGTACCGCGCACCCCACCCGGTGAACTTCGGGAAGCGGACCTCCGTGAGCAGCTCACCCTCGCCGATGGCGGTGGTGAAGTAGTCCTCGAAGAAGTCGTCCGCGGCCACCGTGCGGCGCCCGTCCGGCCCGGCGAGGACGAAGTCCGCCCCCAGGGCCAGCGCCGGTGCCGCGAGGTCCCCGGCGGGGTCGGCGTGGGCGAGCGCCCCGCCGAGGGTCCCGCGGTGGCGGACCTGCGGGTCGGCCACGGTCTTCGTGGCCTCCTGGATCAGGGCCACGTGCTGGGCGAGCAGGTCGTCACGGGTCACGTCGTGGTGGCTGGTCATGGCCCCCACGACGATCTGGTCGCCGTCCTCGCGCACACCCCGGAGCTCCGGGATGCCACCGAGGTCGATGACCAGCGACGGGTCGGCCATGCGCAGGCGCAGCACGGGCAGCAGGCTCTGGCCGCCGGCCATGAGCTTGGCGTCCTCGCCGCCGTCACGCAGCGCCTGGACCGCCTCGTCGATGGTGGTGGGCCGGACGTAGTCGAACTGGGCCGGGATCACAGGTGTCCTCCCTCGGTGTCGCCCTTCGAGATGTCGCCGGCGGTCGAACCGAGACCGGCACCCGGCGAGGCGACGTTCGCCTCGTCGGCGCGGCCCGCCGTGCCCTTGGCCTCCGTGATCGCCGTCCACACGCGGTACGGCGTGGTCGGCATGTCGATATCCTTGACCCCGAGGTGCCGGATCGCGTCGAGCACCGAGTTGACCACTGCCGGGGTCGAGGCGATCGTGCCGGCCTCACCGACGCCCTTGACCCCGAGCGGGTTGGTGGTCGACGGGGTGGTGGTGCGGTCGGTGGTGAAGCTCGGCAGGTCCGCCGCGCTCGGCAGCGTGTAGTCGACGAACGTGCCCGAGAGCAGCGTGCCCTGGTCGTCGTAGGCCGCCTCCTCGAACAGGGCCTGGGCGATGCCCTGGGCGAGCCCGCCGTGCACCTGCCCCTCGACGATCAGCGGGTTGATCACCTCGCCGACGTCGTCGACACAGACGTAGTGGCGGATCGAGACCTGGCCGGTCTCGGTGTCGACCTCGGTGGCGCACAGGTGGGTCCCGTGTGGGTAGGAGAAGTTCTCCGGGTCGAACGTCGCCTCGGCGTCGATGCTCGGCTCCTCGCCCACGGGGTAGTCGTGGGCGGTGAACACGGCCATCGCCACGTCCTGGATCGTCACCCCCTTGTCGGTGCCCTTGACCGAGAAGCGTCCCTGCGTGAACTCGAGGTCGTCCTGGGAGGCCTCGAGCAGGTGCGCGGCGAAGATCCGCGCCCGGTTCACGACCTTCTCGGCCGCCTTGTGGACCGCGATCCCGCCGACCACCAGCGACCGGGAGCCGTAGGTGTCGAGACCGCGCGGCGAGCTCTGGGTGTCACCGTGGAGGATCTCGATGTCGTCGAACCCGATCCCGAGCTGGTCGGCGACGATCTGACTGAACGCGGTCTCGTGACCCTGGCCGTGGGGGCTGACCCCGATCACGACCTCGGCCTTGCCGCTGGCCAGCATGCGGATGTGGCTGTGCTCCCAGCCGCCGGCGCCCGCGCCGAGCTGACCGAGCAGCCGCGAGGGCGCGAGGCCGCACATCTCGGTGAAGG
This sequence comes from uncultured Actinomycetota bacterium, assembly GCA_963785135.1. Lineage (GTDB taxonomy): Bacteria > Actinomycetota > Actinomycetes > Mycobacteriales > Pseudonocardiaceae > Actinomycetospora. Next base: position 18,816 of record CAWATV010000012.1, on the reverse strand, counting down.
TGGAGATGCCCAGGCCCAGCTGCACGACGTCGCCCCGCTGCCGGCGCTCGGCCTGCTCGCGGCGCAGCCCGTCGTAGTCGAAGAGCTGCTTGGCCTTCTCCGTCGCCGCCTCGTAGTTGCCCGAGTCGTAGGTCAGTCCGACGACGGTGGTGAACGGGAACTCGTCGTGCTTGATCCAGTTCTTCTCGCGCAGCTCCAGCGGCTCCAGGTCGAGCTCGACCGCGAGCTCGTCCATGATCCGCTCGATGGCGAAGGTCGCCTCCGGTCGGCCTGCACCGCGGTAGGCGTCGGTCCACGTCTTGGTCGTGAACACGTCGGTGCAGTTGAACTGGTAGGCGGGGAACTTGTAGATCGAGTTGTACATGAACGCGCCGAGGATCGGGACCGCCGGGGTGAACAGGCCCATCTGTGCACCCATGTCGGCGAGCAGCTCGACCTTGAGGCCGGTCACCGTGCCGTCGCGGCGGGCGGACAGCGTGATGTCCTGGATCTGGTCGCGGCCGTGGTGGCCCGAGAGCAGGGACTCCGAACGGGTCTCGGTCCACTTGACCGGCTTGCCCACCCGGCGGGCGACGAGGATCGACAGCCACTCCTCCGGGATCACCTGGAGCTTGCCGCCGAAGCCACCGCCGACGTCCGGGGCGATCACGCGGATCTTGTGCTCGGGGATGCCGAGCAGCAGCGCGGTCATGGTCCGCACGATGTGCGGCACCTGGGTGGACGACCACATCGTGAGCTGCTCGCCGTTGGGGTCGACGACGACCGAGCGAGGCTCCATGAAGGCCGGGATCAGGCGCTGCTGGCGGAAACGTCGCCGGACGACGATCTGGTCGTCGGCCTGATCGGCGTCGCTGATGGCCTGGTCGACGTCACCGCCGGTGCCGGCCTCGGCCGAGTCCAGCTTGAAGTAGGCCCACTTGTTGCTGCCCAGATCGGGGTGCACCAGCGGCGCGTCCTCGCGGAGCGCGGCCTCCATGTCGAGGACCGGGTCCAGCGGGTCGTAGTCGACCTCCACACGCTCGGTGGCGTCCTTCGCGATGGCCGCCGAGCGGGCGACGACGATCGCGACGATCTCACCGGCGAAGGTCACCTTGTCCACCGCGATCGACGGGTGCTTCGGCGGCGCCTGCTCGGCGTTGATCGGCCAGGCGATCGGCAGACTGCTCTGTTCGGCGTCGAGGTCCTGCCCGGTGAAGACGGCGACGACACCGGGGACCTGCTTCGCGGCCGAGGTGTCGATGCCGGTGATGTTCGCGTGCGCGATCGGGCTGCGGACCATCGCCAGGTGCAGCAGCCCGGTGAGCGCCATGTTGTCGGTCCAGCGCGTCCGCCCGGTGATCAGGCGGCGGTCCTCCTTGCGGCGGCGGTCGCGACCGATCTCCCGCGGCGGGGCGCTCGGGGCGTTCTCGGTGGTCGTCATCAGGCGCCTCCGCCGGAGATGGTGGTGGTCCGGGCGGCGGAGCGGGCCGGGTCCTCGGTGCGCGTCGACTTGGGCACGTCCGCCGCGCTCGAGGACCCGGGCTGGAGCGGGTCGGCGGTATCGCCGGGCCGCATGTTGCGAGCAGCGTCCTGCACGGCCCGCACGATGTTCTGATAGCCGGTGCAGCGGCAGAGGTTGCCCTCGATGCCGTGGCGCACCTCCTCCTCGGAGGGGTCCGGGTTGTCCCCGAGCAGGTCGATCGACTGCATGATCATCCCGGGGGTGCAGTACCCGCACTGGAGGGCGTGGTTGTCGTGGAAGGCCTGCTGCATGGGGTGCAGCTTCCCGTCGCGCTCGAGACCCTCGATGGTGAGGACCTCGCTGCCGTTGGCCTGGACGGCCAGCACGGAGCAGGACTTCACGCTCATCCCGTCGAGGTGCACCGTGCACGCTCCACAGTTGCTGGTGTCGCAGCCGATCACCGTGCCCGTCTTGCCGAGTCGTTCCCTCAGGTACTGCACGAGCAGCATGCGGGGCTCGACGTCGTCCTCGTAGACGAGTCCGTCGACGGTGGTCCGGATGCGTGCCATGGACCTCACTCCTCACTCGGCGGGCCGACGGGGCACCGGAGCCCGTGGCCTCGACCGAGGACGCGGTGGTGGTGTGAACCGCTGCCTCGACGTCGCGACGGGATCCGGGTGGTGTCCCGGGCACGACGACGCCGACAGCGGGTTGCCGGCCACTTCCGGCGTGGCGGCGGACACATCACACCGCCCGTGACCGGGGCGCGCAACATCCACAATGGGCGGGGTTGTGGCCCGAACGAGGGCCGGCAGCAGGCCGAACGAGGTGTCGGTCCGCAACCGCGGAGCCAAGCGACGAGCATCGCCGATTCTGCGGGCTCCCTGCCGTTCCCGAGCCACGGGTGCCGCCCGAAACAGGCCGGGCCGGACAGCGTCGTCCCCCTCCGATCGGAGGGGTGCCGCTTCACCCGCACGCCACGATCGTCACGCGCGGGTGCGGGCGCGGGCCCAGGCGTGCCACACCGCCGGCAGGTTCGGGACCTCGAGCAGGCGGGCCGCGCGGGCGCGCCCGTGGTGGTAGATCTCGGCGATCTCGCCGACGGTGATGCCGTCGGCGGGGCGGTCGACGACGTGCACGGTGTCGCCCGCCGCGAGCGTGCCCGTACGCCCGACCCGCAGATAGACCCCGGGACGGCCGGCGGCGTTGAAGCGGCGCGGCATCGTCGGATCACCGGCGCGCATGCCCAGCTTGAAGCACGGGACGCGAGGCTGGCGGACCTCGAACTCGGCCGTGCCGATGCGCCAGCGCTCCCCCACGACCGCGGTGCGCAGGTCGTAGCCGGTGGTCGTGAGGTTCTGCCCGAAGACCCCCGCGTCGATCGCGCCGAGCTCCCGGCGCCACCACTCGAGGTCCTCCTCGCCGTAGACGTACACCGACTTGTCGGGCCCGCCGTGGACCGTGAGGTCGGCCTGCCGGTCGCCGGCCAGGTTCTCCTCCTCCACCTGCACCGGGCCCTCGACCGGTTCCTTCCAGATCGCGGTCGCGGTGCGCTCGCCCGCGCGCGGGCCGTCGACCTCCCGCGGGAGCCCCACGGCCACGCCGGTCACGGTGATGGTCATCGATCGGGTCCCTTCCCGCGGAGATCCGGACGCAACGGCGCGATCGTGCGCGCCCGCCACGCGCCCCACCACAGCCCGGCCCCGTAGGCCAGGTCGTCGAGCCGGTGCGCGAGCACGTGACCGACCGCGTCGAGCGGCCCCGCCCCCGCCGGCCGGTGGCGCACCCAGTCGGCGACGCCCTCGGCCACCGCCGCGACGACCACCACCCGCCGCACCCGCCGCGACATCGTGGCCCCGACGACGGCCGCCGGCCACCAGTGCCGCGTCACCGCTCCCGCCGCCTGCCACCCCGCCCCGCCCAGCCCCCACGGCGCGAGCACCGCCGCGAGTTTGGTGGCGCGGAGGGTGGCATGCGTGTCAGCGTGGCGTCCACGCTGACACTGAACGTCAGAAAAGCCCCCCGCTCGCGAGGGTTCCGGGCGCGGCGGGCGGCGCAGGCCACGGGCGAGGCGGGCGGTGGCGACGAGGGTCACGGCCGCGGCGGCGGCCACCGACCAGCGCCGCTGGACGCCGAGCAGGACGACGGCGGCCGCGGTCCAGGGCGCGAGGGCGACCGGGGGCACGCGGCGGGGGTGGCGCAGGGCGAGCGGGGCGGCGCCGGTGCCGTAGAACGCCTTGCGCCCGAGCCAGGCGCGCACGGTGTCGCGGTGCTCGTGCGCGACGTGGGCGGCGGGTTCGTAGCGCAGCCGCCACCCCGCGGCGGCGAGACGCCAGACCAGGTCGACGTCCTCGGCGACGTGCATGGCCTCGTCGAAGCCACCTCCGACGGAGTCCAGTGCCGAGCGCCGCACGACCACCGCCGCGCTGGGCACGTAGGCGACGCGCGAGCGGGCGGTCACCGGGGCGGGGCGCGGACCGAGGTCGAGCGAGGAGCGGCGCTGCTCGTAGCGGCCGACGATCCCGCGTGGGCTCGCCCACGGACCGGCTCCGCTGCGCCGCGCGGGCGGCACGAGGGCGACGATGCGTGGGGCGACCAGCCCGACGGCGGGGTCGGCGAGGTGTCCCAGGAGCGGGGCGAGCCAGCCGTCGGCGGGCACGACGTCGGAGTCGAGGAACGCGACGACGGCGCCGGTCGCGGCGCGCGCGCCGGTGTTGCGGGCGGCGGCCGGTCCGCGCGACGAGGCGTGGGCGACCGTGCGCGCCCCGTGCGCCGCGGCGACGGCGCGGGTGCGGTCGGGGTCGTGGGAGCCGTCGTCGACCACGACGACCTCGCCCAGCCCGGGTGCGGTCGCCGCCAGCGCGGTGAGCAGGCGCGCGAGCTCGTCCGCGCGGTCGCGGACCGGGACGACGACGGACAGGTCGGCCGGCGAGGGCCCCGGGGAGGCCGACGGGTCGGGGTGGGCGACACCGGCGTCGGAGAGCAGCCGCGCCAGCGCCGCGCTCGTGGCGTCACCGACGACGAGCCGGTCGGCGCCGAGACGCTCGCGGGCGGCGGGCGACAGGTGCAGGACCCGCGGCGGGGAGCCCCCGACGAGCGTCGCGCCGCCGTCGAGGCGCCAGACCGCGGGATCGCGCACGACGGTCCAGCCGTCGGGCAGGCGCGGGGGGCGGGGTGCTGGCGTGATGGGCGCAGTCTAGGTCTGCGCGGCGTCGCCGGGTCGTCAGCGGCGCAGGTGCCCGCTCGCCTCGTCCACCGACCAGCGCTCCACCGCCGTGCGGAGCGCCGCGACCATCACGGCCACCGACTCCGCGCCCTCACCCGCGCCCGCGCCGGTGGGGTCCCCGAGCACCCCGGACGGGCTGACGTCGCGCACCGAGCCGGCGGTGATGGCCGGCAGCAGCTCGGCCAGCGGAGCGGTGTTGCCGGCCGCGGCCAGGTCCATGCGCACGTCGCGGGGCGCCAACGACAGCATCACCGACGTCTCGTGGTGCCCGGCGTGGGCGTCGGCACCGGCGATCCCGCACGGGAACCAGGCGACGTCGCGGCTCTCACCGCGCAGCAGGGTGACGGCGGCGCGCAACGCGAGGACGTTGCCGCCGTGGCCGTTGACCAGCACGAGCCTGCGCGCGAAGCGGCACGCCGAGCGCCCGAGCTCGACGAGCACGGCGGCCAGGACCTCGGTGCCGATCGAGACCGTGCCGGGGAACGTCTCGTGCTCGCCCGACGCGCCGTAGGGCAGGGCGGGGGCGACCGGCAGGCCCGTGCGGGCGGCCACCGCGGCGGCGATCGCGGTGTCCGTCCCGAGCGGCAGGTGCGGGCCGTGCTGCTCGGTGGCGCCGACGGGCACGAGCAGCACCGGCAGGTCGGCGCACTGCGACGCCCGGGACGACGCGATCTCCACGCCGCCAGCTTCGCAGGCGCGGTCAGGCGACGACCACGTCGCCGGTCTCGAGCAGCGACTTCAGGTTGGACAGGATCCCGGGCCAGCCCCCGGCGACCCCGCGCAGCATCTCGCTGTCCGGGACGAAGCCGTCGTGGACGACGGTGAGCTTGACCGCGCCGCCCTCCGGCTCGATGTCGAACGTGACCCGGGAGCGCGGCTCGCGCTGCAGCTCGGCCAGGCGCTCGTCGCTCCAGCCGAACATCGCGGCCATCTCCGGCTGGTAGTTGTGCCAGGAGTAGGACAGCCGCCGCGGCGGGTCGGCCTCGAGCACGTGCTGGTCCCAGTCGTGGGGGCCGTCCTCCGGTCCCATGCTCCAGCGGATCGTGTCGCCGACCCCCCAGTCCGACGCGGGTCCGCCGCCGCCGAAGTAGCGGTGGATGAACGCCGGGTCGGTGAGCGCCTGCCAGAGCTGCTCGGGAGTCGTGCGGATGTAGGTGACGTAGACGAACTCGGTGCTCGACATGCGTGGTTCCTCCAGGGCCTGCTTGAGGTCGGCGAGGGCGTCCACCCGCGCCCGGTGGTACTTGCGGATCCAGCGGTGCTCGACGTCGGTCAGCGGCGCCACGTTGAGGAAGTGGTGCTTCTCCCGGCCCTCGCGGCGGGTGGCGACCAGACCGGCCTCCTCGAGGACGACGAGGTGCTTGCTCACCGCCTGCCGCGTGGTCGCCAGGCCCGCCGAGAGCTCGCGCAGCGTCTGCCCGTCGCGGGCGTACAGCGCGTCGAGCAACGCCCGGCGACTCGGGTCGGCGAGGGCGCGGAAGACCTCGTCCACGACACCTCCTCATCGGGCAACCTTTGAGTTGCCTGTTGATACAAGCAACTCAGAGGTTGCCTGTCAAGCGGATCAGAGGCGCTCGGCGATCCAGTGGCCCTCGCCGACCGCCGCGTGCGCCCGGCGTGGCGCGAGGGCGTCGCCGACGCGGTGCACGGCCAGGCCGGGGTGGCTCGCGGCGAGGTGATCGGCCAGTGACGTCCGTGGGGTCGGCGGCGCCACCGTGACGACCCAGTCGGCGGCGAGGTCGGCGATGGCGCCGACGGGGTGGTCGAGCACGGTGAGCAGGACCGACGGGCCCGGGGCGGCGCTCGCCGCGACGACGACGCGGTCGGTGAGCTCGGCGACCCCCAGGGCGTGGGCGCGGCGGCGCCAGCGCTCGCGGTCGAGGGTGGCGTCGAGCCCGCCCGCCGCACCCATCGCCGCGGTCAGCGTGGTCACCGTCGCGCCCCGGCGGGCGAGGAGCTCGGCCACGGACGTGGCGGCGTGGTCGCCGAGGTCGTCCACCACGAGCACCCGCCCCGTCGGGGCGACGCGCCCGTCGAGGACGTCGGTGACGTCGACGACGCGCCCGAGGCCGGCACCCCAGTCGGGCACGGCGGGCGCGGCACCGACGGCGAGGACGACGGCGTCGGGCGGATCGTCCAGGTCCTCGAGACGGACGCCGGTCCGGATGCGCGCCCCCGCCTCCCGGCAGGCCGCCACGAGGTCGTCGACGAGGTGCCCGAGCTCGCCGCGTCCGGGTCCCCGCGCCGCCGTGCGGATCCGGCCGCCGAGGGCGTCCTCGGCCTCGACCAGCGCCACGTCGTGGCCGCGCTCGCGCCGCGCGGGACGCCGCCGCGAGCCCCGCCGGCCCGCCGCCGACGACGAGCACGCGGCGGCGGGCGGTCGGGGCGGGGACGGCGACGGCCTCCCGCCCGGCACGCGGGTTGACCAGGCAGCCCAGCCACCGGTTGCGCCCGACGCGGCCGATGCACTCCTGGTTGCAGCCGACACACCGCCGCACGGGACGTCCCGCGAGCGCCTTGGCCGCGAACTCGGGGTCGGCGATCTGCCCGCGGACGACGCCGACGAGGTCGCAGTGCCCCGCGGCGAGCGCGTGCTCGGCCTGCGCAGGCGTGGTGAACCGGCCGACGCCGACCACCGGGACCCCGACGGCCGCGCGCACCGCCGACGGCACGGCCGACGCGTAGCCCGCCGGCACGCCCATCGGCGGCTCGATCAGCGGCAGCGTCGCGGTCGCGACGCCGACCGAGGTGTTGACGTAGTCGACCAGCCGCTCGACCCGCCGGGCGGCCACGGCCGCGTCGCGCGCGGTGAGCCCGCCCGGCAACCCCTCGTCGCCCTGCAGGCGGACGCCGAGGACGCGCTCCGGGCCGAGGACGTCGCGCACCGCCGTCAGCACCTCGACCAGGAGGCGCGCGGGGTCGCAGCCGTAGGCGTCGGTGCGGTGGTTGGTGAGCGGCGAGAGGAACTGCCGGATCAACGACGCCTGCGACGCCTGCACCTCCACGCCGTCGAGACCCCCGGCGACGACGTGGCCGGCGACCCGGGCGAACCCGTCGACGAGCGCCGCGATCCGGTCGGTCGACAACGCGCGCGGGACCTCGCGGAACATCGGGTCGGCGATGTCGGACGGCGCGTCGACGGGGGCCCGCGAGTACCGCCCGGACGCCTGGCCGCCGTGGTGCCCGATCTGGGCGAGCACCGCGGCGCCGTGGGTGTGCACGGCGTCGGCGATCGCCCGGTACCCGGGCACCACCGCGGGGTCGGTGCCGCGGACGAGCTTCTCGTACGGGCGGTCGTCGGGGTCGACCGACTGCTCCTCGGTGATCACCAGCCCGACGCCGCCCGCGGCCCGCGCGCCGTAGTAGGCGGCGTGCTGGGCGGTCGGCAGCCCGTCGACGGCGGCGTTGGTGAGGTGCGCGGGGAAGACGAGCCGGTTGCGGACCTCCAGGGGGCCGAGCCGGAGGGGCCGCGCCAGCCTCCTCACGGCCGCGCCGTCTCCGCCAGGGCCTCCGCCGCCCGCCGACCCTCGCGCACCGCCTCGTGCACGGTGCGCGGCGCCACCGCGTCGCCCGCGCGGACGAGGCCGGGGCGGTCGGCGCCGAGGGGGTCCGCGGCCCGCCGCGGCCCGCCGTCGACGACCGTCCCGCACGCGATCACCACGCGCACCCCGGTGTCGACGTCGCGCACCACCACGCGACCCGGCTCCACGGCGACGACGGCCGCGTGCGCCACCACCCGCACCCCCGCGCGCCGCACCCGCACGTGCGCGCCGACGAGGTCGGCGGTCTCCTTGCCGATGACCGGGTCCGGGGTCACGAGCACGACGTCGGCACCCTCCCCCGCCAGCATCTCCGCCACCGCCACGCCGACCCCGTCGCCGACCGGGTCGTCGACGACCACGGTGCCCGTGTCAGCGTGGCGTCCACGCTGACACCCAGTGTCCGGAAAGCCCCCACGATCATGGTCGGCGAGCAGTGCGGCGACCGGGACGACGCCGGGGCGGGGGCGGTCGACGGCGCCGGTGGCGACGAGGACGGCGTCGGCGGCGTCGACGTCGGTCGAGGTGACGTCCACGCCCGTGAGGAGCTCGACGCCGGCGTCGCGGGCCGCGGCGACGAGGTGGTCGGCGAGGAGACCGAAGCGGGCGCGTCCGGGCAGGCGGGCGACGCGGCGGAGCATCCCGCCCGGCCCGGCGGCGCGATCGACGAGCCGCACGCGATGGCCGGCCGCGGCGAGGAGCCGGGCGCCCTCCAGCCCCGCGGGCCCGGCGCCGACGACGAGCACGGCGCGCGACCCGGGCGACACCGGACGGACGGGCGGGGCGGTCGCGTCCGGCTCCACCGTGCACGACACGAGAGGGTTGCGGACGTCGCGCACGCGGCAGCGCTGGTTGGTCAGCACGCAGGGGCGCGGCGACCGGCCCGCACGCACCGCGGCCACCAGACCCGGGTCCGCGATCTGTGCGCGCGTCATCTCCACGAGGTCGGCGACGCCCTCGTCGAGGGCCGCCTGCGCGTCCGCGGGATCGACGACGCCACCGGCCAGGACGACGGCCGGGCCCCCGTCCGCGCAGGCCGCGCGCACCGCCCGGGCCAGCGGCAGGCCGAACCCCGGCGCGGTGTGGGCGTCCGGTCGGGTCGCGGCGACCGCGAGGCCGGATCCGCGCACCGGCACGACGTAATCCACCCACGGCGCGAGGTCCGCCACGGGAGAGGCGCTCGGCGTGAGGCCCGCCCACGGGGCGAGCTCGTCCACGCCGAGGCGCAGGCCGAGCACGCGGTCCGGGCCGAGGGCGGCGCGGACGGCGGCGAGGACCTCGCGCAGCAGCCGGGCGCGGTCGGCGCCGTACGCGTCGCCGCGGTGGTTGGTGAGGCCGGAGAGGAACTGGCGCAGGAGGGCGTGCTGACCGGCCTGGACCTCGACCCCGTCCAGGTCCGCCTCCACGGCCAGCGCGGCCGCGGACGCGAACCCGGAGACCAGCGCCGCGAGCTCCGGCGCCTCCATCGCCCACGGCACCTCACGAGTGGCGGGATCCGGCACCGGCGAGGGCGCCCACAGCACGCGCTGGTGGTACGCCGACGACCCCTGCGATCCGGCGTGGCCGAGGCCGGCGAGGACGAGGGTGCCGTGCGGGCGGCAGGCGTCGGCGACCGCCGACCACCCCTCCGGGCCGGCGGCCCGCGGCGCCCGCTCGTACGGGTGGTCGGAGTCGTGCACCGACGCGGTCTCGACGACGATCACGCCGGCGCCGCCCGCCGCACGGGCGCCATAGTAGGACCCGTGCGCGGACGAGATCGCCCGCCCGCGCGCGAGGTTGGTGACGTGCGGGCCGAACAGGGTGCGCGACGGTGCCGTCCGTGCACCCAGCCCGACCGGGTCGGTCAGCTCCACCCGGTGTCCCTCGAGCGTTGGTGGGGACGGGCCCGTCCGCGGTGCGCGCCGGACCCGTCCCGTCCGGTGACCCGTCTGTTGACGCCGACCACCGGAAGTCCTGCTCAGCTCACCCGGACCGCCGCGGGGATCCGCTGCGCCTCGCCCGCGGTGGGGTCGGAGTCGCAGGTCCGGTCCGGGCGCCGGACGGACAGCTGGAGCGGGACCGGGCCCCTGTCGGCGTGCTGGCCTGTCTTCTTCTTCCCGCGGTGCGAGTGGTCCAGCGACGGCTTGGGGATGACGGTGTCCATCTCGAGCTTGGCCAGCTCGCGCTCCCCGTTGCCGAGCACGCACTCCGGGTCGGGGCCGTCGAGCGGCAGGCCGGTGAAGAACTTCGCGGCCATGCACCCGCCCTGGCAGGCGTCGTAGTGCGAGCACTTCGTGCACGCCCCGCCCGACTGCGGCCCACGCAGCTCGGCGAAGAGCTCCGAGTCCTGCCAGACCTCCTTGAAGCCGCCCGCGCCGCGGACGTTGCCGGCGTGGAACTGCTCGTGGATGGCGAACGGGCACGCGTAGACGTCGCCGACCGGGTCGATCAGGCACACCACGCGTCCGGCGCCGCACAGGTTGAGCCCCGGCAGCTCCTGGCCGTAGGCCGAGAGGTGGAAGAACGAGTCGCCGGTCAGGACGTCCTCGCCGCGGGCGACCAGCCAGTCGTAGAGCTGCTTCTGCTGCGCCTGGGTCGGGTGCAGCTCGTCCCACGTGTCCGCGCCGCGACCCGACGGGCGCAGGCGCGTGATCCGCAGCTGGGCCCCGTACCTGTCGGCGATGGCCTTGAACTCGTCGAGCTGGTCGACGTTCTGCCGGGTCATCACGACGCTGATCTTGAACTGCCCGAACCCCGCCTCGTGGAGGTTCTCCATCGCACGGATCGCCGTCGCGTAGGACCCGGGACCGCGGACGTGGTCGTTGACCTCCGCCGTCGCACCGTCGAGCGAGATCTGCACGTCGACGTAGTCGGTCGCCGCCAGCTGGGCGGCGCGCGCCTTGTCGAGCTTCACGCCGTTGGTGGAGAACTTCACCCCGACGTCGTGGGCGATCGCGTAGTCGAGCAGCTCCCAGAAGTCGCTGCGCACGGTCGGCTCGCCGCCGCCGATGTTGACGTAGAAGACCTGCATCCGCTGGAGCTCGTCGATGACGGCCTTGGCCTCGTCGGTCGAGAGCTCGTTCGGGTCGCGTCGCCCGCTCGAGGACAGGCAGTGCACGCACGAGAGGTTGCAGGCGTAGGTGAGCTCCCAGGTCAGGCAGATGGGGGCGTCCAGGCCTTCGGTGAAGTGCTCGACGAGCTTCATGAGGTGGTGGGCTCCCCTTCGATCGAGCGGCGCTTGATGGTGCCCGCCGCGGCGAGCCCGGCCAGGGCCGTGAGGTACTGGTCGCGCTGCGCGGCGGGGACCTCCGCGGCGTCGAGCGCGCCGTGCACGTCGGGATGGTCGGCGAGACCGGTGACCACCGCGACCAGGGGCTTGGTCTTGAGAAGGACAGGCGGCGGGTCGTGAAGTCGTAGACCAGGGCACCGAACGACTCCGGGCGCACCGACACCGGACCGGAGATCCGGTAGGGCTCGTCGGGGGCGAAGTCGCCGACGCCGGCGGGAGACCGGCCCGTGTTGGGTCCGGCCCCCGCCGCCGTCGTCGTCATCAGTAGACGCCGCACATGCCGTCGATCGAGACCTCTTCGACGAGGGTCTCCTCCACCATACTCTGGACGTGCTGTTCCGTGTCCTCCACGTCCTCCTCACCTCGGGTGCTCGAGACGAGGGCGACGCTAATCGGCACCCGGTGCCACCGCCACACCTCGCGGGGACGGGACCGGCCCCTCCCTTCGGCGGGGGTGGAGGGTGTCACGGCTTGCTAGGAGCGGGTGATCGGAGGACCAGCTAGTCGGCGCGGTGCGGCCGGGGCTGGAGCAGGGGCACGAGCACCGGCTCGGACGCCACCGCCCGCGAGCCCCGGGCCGTCCTCGGAGTTGGCGGTCTCGATCGCCTCGTCGATGAGGTGGCGGTCGAGCGAGGGCACGCAGACCGGGTCGGTCCGGGAGGCCTCGCCGGTCAGTTGGAACGCCTGGCAGCGGCACCCGCCCAGGTCGATCTCCCGGCGGTCGCAGCTCGCGCACGGGTCGGGCATCCAGTCGGTCCCGCGGAACGCGGAGAACATCGGCGACGACTCCCAAATCCAGCGGAGGTCGTGCTCGCGGACGTTCGCCTGCGGCAGCGGGAGCTCGTGCGCGGCCAGGCAGGGATAGGCGTTGCCGTCGGGCCGACCAGCTGCCGCGAGCCCCAGCCGCCCATGCACGGCTTCGGGTAGCGGCTGTAGTAGTCGGGAGACGTAGAGGATGTCCATCCGGCCGGCGAGGCGCTCGCGCCGCGGTACGATCTCGGCGTGCTCGAGCTGGGCGCGGCTGGGCAGCAGCGCGGCCCGGTTGGCAGGCCCCAGCCGTAGTACTGGGTGTTGGCGAGCTCGACCCGGTCCGCCCCGACTCCTCCACCCAGCCGAGGATCGGCTCGATCCGGTCGATGTTCTGCCGGTGCAGCACGACGTAGACGTCGGCGGGCAGCCCAGCTCCTTGACCAGCCGGGCCGCCTCGATCTTCTTGTCGAACGAGGGAAATCCCGGCGAGGCGGTCGGACAGCACCGCCTCGTCGGCCTGGATGCTGACCTGCACGTGGTCGAGCCCGGCCTCGCGCAGCTGCTGGACCGCGGTCGCGACAGCCCGATCGCGCTGGTCACGAGGTTGGTGTACAGCCCGAGCCCGTTCGCGTGCGCGAGCCCCCCCTCCTGGCCGCCGCCGGCACCGCGATCCCCACCGCGCTGCGACGCGAAAGCACCTACCTGACCCACCCGGTGTTCGCCACCCACCACTCCGAGACCGCGATGATGCGCTACCTCAAGCGCCTCGCCGACATGGACTACGGCCTCGACCGCGGCATGATCCCCCTCGGCTCCTGCACCATGAAACTCAACGCCGCCCGCCGAGATGGAACCCATCTACCTGGCCCGCCTTCGCCGACGTCCACCCCCTTCGCCCCCGCCGACCAGACCCCGCGGCTGGCAGACCCTCATGTCGACCAACTCGAGACCTGGCTCGCCGAAGTCTGCAGGCTACGCCGCCGTCTCCGTCCAACCCAACGCCGGGATCCCAAGGCGAACTCGCCGGCCTCCTCGCCATCCGCGCCTGGCAGGCCGACCGCGGCCAATCGGGCCGCGACGTCTGCCTCATCCCCGCCAGCGCCCACGGCACCGAACGCCTCCTCGGCGGTCCTCGCCGGGCTCCGCGTGGTCGTCGTGGCCTGCGACGAGGCCGGGAACGTCGACCTCGCCGACCTCGAGGCGAAGATCGCGACGCACGCGGACCGCTTGGCCGCCTTGATGGTCACCTATCCGTCGACGCATGGCGTGTACGAGGAGACGATCGTGGAGGTGTGCGCGCGCGTCCACGACGCGGGCGGGCAGGTCTACGTGGACGGCGCGAACCTCAACGCGCTGCTGGGCTGGGCGAAGCCCGGCCGGTACAGTGACGTGTCGCATCTGAACCTGCACAAGACGTTCTGCATCCCGCACGGCGGCGGCGGGCCGGGTGTGGGGCCGGTGGCGGTCGCCGAGCATCTGGTGCCGTTCCTGCCTTCGGATCCGATGGGCGAGGCGGCGGGTCCGGTGGGGCCGGTGTCGCGGCGGCGCCGAGCGCCATGGCGGGCGAGGGCATCGGCATCGACTTGGCCATGCGGCGCGCGGTGCTCAGCGGCTTCTCGGTTGCGACCGTCAGCGCTTTGCCGGCAGCCTTCTTGAACGCCGGAGCCTTGGCGGCAATTTTCTTCAGCGACGGCGCCTTGGCGGCGATTGTTGCGCGACTGTGGTCTTCTTCGCAGCGGTCTTCTCGGTGGCAGTCTTTTTGGCAGTCTTCTTCGTGGGCTTGCGTGCCATCGATAGCTCCTTGGAAAATGTTCGAGAAGCGCAGTGCGCGCGGGATTTAGTGAAGCGTCTGGCACCGGCGCTGGCGCGCCACTGCGCCGGGCGCAGCAGGCGCGTGATGATGATGAGCAGCGCAGCGCCGACGAAGCCGGAGATCAAGTAGGCGAGCCACGGCGGCCCGCCGACGCGAATGCCCATCATGCCGAACAGCCACGTCGCGATACCGGCGCCGATGACGCCGAGAATGACATTGGTGATGATGCCCATGTTGCTGGCGGTGACCTTCTCGGCCAGCCATCCCGCGATGGCGCCGATCAACAGCGCCGCGACCCAACCTCACTTGAGCGTCCTGCATTCGCAATACCTTTCGTCGAAATGGCAATGTATAACCGCCGAGAAGCCGAAAGGTTGCATGGTAAGCGCGAACTCCGTAGCCCGCATGAGCGAAGCGATATGCGGCAGGATATTGGCGGCTGGCTCCACAGCCCCCCGGGATGTCGCTCACCAGCGCTTCGCGCTGCTCGCTCGTCCGGGCTACAAACAGGTTATACAGGTTCAAGCAGATTGGGCAGGCTCCTTCGCGCCGAGCGCGACGAACATTCCGGCGATCACGGCGCACATGCCGATGATTCTCGAACGCCGAAGGAATTTCGGCGAGAACGACCGCGCCGCCGATGGCGGCGACGACGGGCACCAGCGGTACGGAACAATGTCGTGCGCATCGCGCCGAGCAGCGTGACGCAGCGCGCGTAGAGGAACAGGCTCAGCACGCCGACGAATAAGCCCTGATAGATTGCCTGCAGGGCAACCGCGGAGAGCTTCGCCTCGAAGAGGTTCATCGGCATGAAAGGCACCCAGAGCGGCATGCTGAGCATCGAGAGCATGCAGATCGCCACCGTCGCCTCGAGGGCGCTGACGCCCCAGCGCTTGGCCAACAGGCCGAAGGCCGCCCACATCGGCGCGGTGAGCACGAACAGCAGGTCTCCGCGCCAGGCGCCGGGATGAACGCCGGCGCCCGTCAATGCGTCCCAGGAGAAGATGCAGATGCCGAGCGAGGATGATGGCGATGCCGATAAGCTGCGCCTTGCCGGTGCGCTCACCGAGGAAGACGTAGGCGAGGAGCGCGGACACCGGCGGAATCAACGCCAGATCCGATGACGGCGCTGTGGTTGGCCGGCGCGAAAGCAGCGCCGCCGACGAGCACGAGGCTGTAGGGGACGCCGGCGAGGACGGTGAGGACCGCGGCGCGCCACCAGCCGAGCCGTCCGACCGGGAACGGCCTGTAGCGAAACGCCAGCGGCGAGAGCACGAGACCCGCGACCAGGAAGCGCACCACCGTGACATCGACGGCGCTCAAGCCATCGGCAACGGATTGGCGGGAGACGACGGCCTGGATGCCCCAGACCACCGCCATGAGAACGCCGAACACGAAGCCCTTGCGGACCGATCCGTCGTCGGCGGCAGGCAATGGTAGTGCGTCCGCCAAGAGGTCTACCGGGCTTGTGGATTCTGGATTCGGGCGCAAGCGTATCAGGGCACCGTGGGGACGGGAAACAAGACTAAATGACGCGCGTGATCACTGTAGGCCGCATGAGCCCCCAACGGATCGGCGCTTTTTAACGCCGTCCCATGACTGGGTCTGCGACATGCGGGATGGGAATTGCGGCGGGGCTTCAGTCCCCGGATGTCGCGCCCGGCGCTGCGCGCCGCTCACTCATCCGGGCTACCAGCAGCTCAGCTTGCGGCGCGTAGCGCGGCGCGCAGGCGCGCCAGATCGGCCGGTAGTTCGATTCGAACTCCGACTGTTCGCCCGTCACCGGATGCTCGAAGCCGAGCAGGTAGGCGTGGAGCGCCTGACGCCGAAGTGCGGACAGCGCTGTCGCGGCAGGCTCGGCGAGCTTCGCCACCTTGGTCTTGAAGCCCGGTGCCGTAAGTGTCGTCGCCGATCAGCGGGTGGCCCGAGATGCGCCATGTGAACGCGGATCTGGTGCGTGCGCCCGGTCTCCAGCCGGCAGCGAGCAGCGAGGCGATCGGCGGCTTGCCGTCCGGCGGCCGATACCGCTCGCGCGACTCGCCAATGGGTGATCGCTTCGCGCCCGCCCTCGGCGCACCGCCATCTTCTCGCGCTCATGCGGGTGGCGGTCGAGCGGCGCGTCGATGGTGCCGCGCGGCCGGTCCGGCACCCCCCAGACGAAGGCGAGGTAGCCGCGCGTCAGCGGCCCGGTGCGGCCGTGGTCGGCGAACTGCGCGGCGAGCTTCTGTGGGCGCGGTCGGTCTTGGCGACCACCATCAGGCCGGTGGTGTCCTTGTCGAGCCGGTGGACGATGCCGGGCCGGCGCGACGCCGCCGATGCCGGAGAGGCTGTCGCCGCAATGGGCGATCAGCGCGTTGACCAGCGTGCCGGTCCAGTTGCCGGCGGCCGGATGGACGACGAGGCCGCGCGGCTTGTCGATGACGATCAGCTCGTCGTCCTCGAACACGACGGCGAGCGGGATTTCTCCGGCCCTGCGGCGCGGCCCGTTCCGACGGCGGCGGCACCGTGACCGTGATTGTCTCGCCGCCAGCGATGCGATAGCCGGGGTCGGGGAGCGTCAGAAGCAGCCCGTCGGAGCGTCCGACGCATCACCTGGCCGGCCAGGATCAGGGCTTTCACGCGCGAGCGCGACAGACCGTCGAGCCGCGCCGCGAGCAAGACGTCGAGGCGCTGCGCCCTTCTCTTCGGCGCGGCCGTGATGGTTTCGATTTGGGAACTTTGGTCAGGAACGTCATGCGCCCGCCATCGGAAGACAGCAGCTCGATCCGGAGGCCGCCAAGCTGTCTTTAACAAAGTTCGCCGGATTATGGCTGATCTCGACTTTTTCGCCGGGATCGCCATCGCGGCCGTTTTCGGCGTGATCGGCTACCAAATCTTCAAGAGCGGGGATGTTCCGCGGTCGCCCTCGACCGAGGACGTCCGCGGCGAGCCTTCCGGCCGGCGCCGGGTGATCGCCACCGCGGTGACCGCCGGAGCGCATCGCGGTCACGGTCGAAGACGGGCGGGCAGACCGAGGTGCTGCTCTACGACACCATACGCTGCAGCCGCGCGGGCGGCTGAAGTTTTCGGTGGGGAGGTCGGAGAGGGCGGCAAGCGGCCGAAACAGGATGCTGGTCATCCTGGGGCGCGCGCAGCGCGAACCCGGGACCCATAACCCCTGCATTCGCGAGATTACTCCCACCGGGGTTATGGGTCCCGGCTCTCACCACAAAGATGCGGTTCGGCCGGGATGACGGCCGAATCGTAGGAGATCAAGCCTTGCGCCGCCCGCGCTGGCGCCCGAGCCGAGTAGTAGACGACGACGAGGATCGGGATCCCGAGGGTCGCCCAGGAACCAATCCCAGATGTCGTCGCCGACCAGCGCGGCGGCGAGGCCGAGGCGCGCTGAGAAGTCCCATGACGTCGGGAACGGGGAAGATGCGCCAGGTCCCGCGCTGCTTTTGTGCCGGCGCGCACGCTTCGGGCTGGCCGCATGTCATCTCATTCGGCGGGCTGCATTCGCGCCGGCGGGCGCACGCCCACGGCAGCGCGGCGTCGGCGCTTGAGCCAAAGGTAGAGGCCGCTGATGAGGACGACGATCGTGAGACGTCCAGGATCGCCCAGATGATCTTGAACGGCATGCCGCCGTAATCGCCGAAATGCAGCGGCTGCGAGACCAGCAGCGTGGTACGTACCAGGGCATTCGCGCCGTCGGTGAATGTGCCGTCGCCCGCATCGATGAGCACAGGGGTGAGCAGCCGCGAGGTCAGCGGCGTGTCGCCGCGCATGAAGACCGATATAGTGGCTCTTGCTGAGGAAAGGCCGTGCCCGGGAAAGCGACAAATGATGGCATCTTGTCCGGCAGCTTCTGCCCGCGAGCTTCGACGGCCGCGTCGAACGGAGCGGGTTCTGCGGGAACGCGCGATCCTTGTATTGCGGCCGGTCATCTCGGCGAGTTGTCCGAATTGCCAGATCTTGAAGACGAGATCCGCCCAGGTGTTGATGACGCCGGTGCCGCCGACCGACCAGCGCCCAGACGATGGTGACGACGCCGAGGAGGTTATGCAGATCGAGCCAGCGCAACAGCCGCGAGCGCTCGTGGCGCACGGTCCCGAAGTCGAGTTTTCGCGTCGAAGGCCCGTACACCACGATGCCGGATATCACCGCGATGACGAACAGAATCCCATCAATCCGAGGAACAGCTTGCCCGGCAGGCCGGCATACAGGTCCACGTGCAGCTTGTACATGATGTAGGTGAAGGTCCCGCGGAACTCCGGCTTCTCGAGATACCCCCGGTGCGCGTCGAATTTGAGCCGCACAACCTCGTTGTGTTCGGGGTCGGAGTCCAGCGTCTTCGCCGACGGAGCCCGATGACGTTCGGGCTCGTCGCGATCCCAGATAGGAACTGGACCGACTTGCCCGGGGACTTTCCAAGCTGTTGCCAACGATCACGTCGAGGTTGGCGCGCGGCGCTTCGGCCGGCAGGTTCGCCGGCTCGACCTCTTCCTGCAGCCAGTGATCGATCTCGTGATGAAAGATCAGCGGCAGGCCGGTGATGCAGAGCAGCAGCAGGAAGATCATGCTGATGAGGCTGGTCCACTTGTGGATCCACGACCAACGGCGGATGGTTTTTGTGTGCATGGGGGTTTGCTGATTTTCCGTTGTTTGTTTAGTGCGTGGCCTGTCGATCTACTTGTAGGTGAATGTTGTGAGCACGGTGTGGTGGCGGAGGTGGAGTAGGCGAGGCCGGTGAAGCAGGTTGGATACAGCAAGACGAACGGTCAGGCACGACATACATGG
>CAWATV010000011.1:0-405291 GCA_963785135.1 uncultured Actinomycetota bacterium | reverse complement strand
CCCTCTGTGCCGAGCAACGCCGAGTTGGCGGACGTCGAGAGCGCACTCCTGCGTCGAACCGGCCATCTTCAGCATGCGTCTGATCGCTTGCGTGTGGAGCACTGGTTCGACTGGATGACGAGCACCGACGATCCGGACCCGACTGGCATGTCGGTGCGTGACCGCCGACTAGCCATGCAGCTAATGCATCTTCTCCTCTTGAAGCCGGTATCGCTTGCGGAGGGCTTCGCCACTTTGGGGAGGCTGCCGGCCGTCCGGGACGAGATTGCCAGTCTGCTTCTCATCGATCGTCAGCAACTCGATGCTCTGCCCCAGCCCCTCGAGGGTTTAGACGATGTCCCGCTCATGGCCCACGCGCGCTACACCCGAGCCGAAGTGTTCGCGGCCGTCGGCATCAGTACTCCGGCTAAGCCGAAGGAGCATCGCGAGGGTGTCTACTTCGCGAGCGACCAGCGGACCCAGCTGATGTTCGTAACGCTGGACAAAGACTCCAAGCAGTATTCGCCGAGCATCCAGTACCGAGACTTCGCACTCGCTCCAGAGCTCTTTCACTGGGAGTCGCCCAATAGCTGGCGTCAGGATGGTCCAGCAACGAAGCGATGCGTCGGAATCGGTGAGGACGGGTCGCGCCAGCGGCTTCTATTCGTCCGTGAAGGCCGTACTGGAGCTACGACCAGCACCTTTAGATGCTTTGGCCAGGTTGACTTGAGCGGCAACCTCACCGGAGACCGGCCAGTCGCGATGACGTGGAGTCTCAGGCAACCGCTCCCGGAGCTTGCCTTCGAGTCGGCCCGTTTGCTCGCGGCTGGCTAGGTCCCCAGCGGGGTCATGCGGATGAACCAGGCGACCATGGACTACATCGGCGCCGTCTGGCGCTCGACAATCTGTCCTTCGACGCACGCATTGCCCTCTGCACATGCCCAAGGGTTGCCTGACCCTCCGTGGGAACCTGTCGGACGCACCGACCGACGTTGGTCGACGGGTGCTGCCGGGCCATCGAGAAGGCCGTGAAGGAAGGGTTACCTGAGTTTCTGCGACCCCTTGACTCGAACACCCTTTCGGGCGTCTGATCGTCCGCGGAGCGTGCTCGGCGGTCTGCCGGGCGCGACTTCTCGGATCATCTCGGCCCTGGAGGCATTTCCGTGTCTGAATCTCGTTGGACGAAGGTGCGCAACCGCACCCTCACCGCTCTCGCGGCGGTCGGCTTGGTGGCAGCAACCCTGACCATCGCCGCACCCGCACCTGTTCAAGCCGCTCCGGACCCCGTGCAGGACCGCACGTACAAGGACGGCAACTACCTCGTCATGCTGGTCGACACCCCGGCCGGGGCCTACCCGGGCGGCATCAAGGGGTACCCAGCGACCCGGCCGGCGCCCGGCAAGAAGTTCGACGCGACCTCCGCTGCGGCCGTCAAGTACCGCGGCTTCCTCAAGGCCAAGCACAACCGCCTCCTCAACAAGGTCGGCGCCGAGTCCTACTACGACTACACGGTCGCCCTCAACGGCTTCGCCGCGCACCTGACCGCGAAGCAGGCGACGACGCTCGCCAAGACGCCCGGCGTCCTGGCCGTGACCCCGGACGCGATCCGCAAGCCCGACACGTTCAACAGCCCCGAGTTCCTCGGACTCCGAGACGAGGGCAGCCTGTGGGACCAGGTCGGCGGACAGTCGAACGCCGGCAAGAACGTCATCGTCGGCGTCCTCGACACCGGCATCTGGCCCGAGAGCAAGTCCTTCGCCGGCAAGTTCGTGAAGCGCAACAGGGCCGGCCACGTCGTCCCCGGTCAAGGTGTCCGGGCGACCTGGAAGGGCATCTGCCAGGAGGGCGAGCGCTGGAACGCCCAGGACTGCAACGACAAGCTGATCGGTGCCCGCTACTACGTCGCGGGCTTCGGCAAGCGCGACGTCGACCCCTCCGACTTCTTCTCCCCGCGTGACGCGGACGGTCACGGGATCGCACACCGCGTCCACCGCCGCCGGCAACGCGGTCCCCGACGTGAACGTCGACGGCACGGAGTTCGGCGACATCAGCGGTATGGCGCCGGCGGCCGACGTCGCGGCGTACAAGGTCTGCTGGACGGGCCACATCAAGCGCGGCATCCCGGACGGCTGCTCCAACTCCGACTCCGCCGCCGCGGTCGACCAGGCCGTCATCGACGGCGTCGACGTGCTCAACTACTCGATCGGTAGCACCAGCGAACCCGGCAGCTTCGACGCGGTCGACGTGGCGTTCCTGTTCGCCGCGGAAGCCGGCGTCTTCGTCGCCACCTCGGCGGGCAACAACGGCCCGAACGCCAGCACGCTCGGCAAGTGGCCCACCCCGTGGACCACCGGCGCTGCTGCGAGCACGCACTGGATCGCGGAGCAGAAGCTCGTCCTCGGCAACGGCGACGAGTACATCGGCGCCTCGACCACGGACGCCTTCCCGACCCGACGCCGATGGTCGCTCGCCCGCGCGTCCGGTGCGCCCGGTGCCCGGCCAATAGCGCCGCGCTCTGCCTCCCCGGCACTCTCGACGCCACCAAGGTCACCGGGAAGCTCGTCGTCTGCGAGCGCGGCATCAACGCCCGGATCGAGAAGTCGTTCGTCGCTCGCGACGCCGGCGCGGTGGGCATGGTCCTCGTGAACCCGACGCCGAACTCGCTCAACGGCGACCTGCACGCGATCCCGAGCGTCCACGTGGGCAACGAGGCCTACGCACCGCTCAACGCCTACCTCGCCACCGCCAACCCGGTCGGCAGCATCGTGCCGCTCGACCCGGGCGAGTCGGACACCGAGGTGCCCGAGGTCGCGGCGTTCTCGTCGCGCGGTCCGTCGATCACCACGAGCGGCGACATCCTCAAGCCGGACATCGCGGCACCGGGTGTCGACGTACTCGCCGCGGTCTCCCCGGTGGGGTCGACCCACTTCGGCCGCAACTACGACCTGGTGTCCGGTACGTCGATGGCGTCGCCGCACATCGCCGGTCTGGGTGCGCTGCTCTACCAGGCGCACACCGACTGGAGCCCGATGATGATCAAGTCGGCGCTGATGACCACGGCTGTCGACCACGCGTCGACGGGCGCCGAGGACGGCGGGGTATTCGCCCAGGGTGCGGGCTTCGTCCAGCCGAACCCGGCAGCCGACCCGGGCATCGTGTTCGACAGCGGGATCATCGACTGGCTGGGCTATCTCGAGACGATCGTCGGTGACCTCGACGCGTCGTTCGGCACCACGATCCCGACCGTGGACGGCAGCCAGCTCAACCAGGCGTCGATCGCGCTGGGGAGCCTGACCGGTGTCGAGACGGTGACCCGGACCCTCACCAACGTGAGCGACCAGGCCGAGACCTACACGCCATCGGCGGACATCGACGGCATCACGGTCTCGTTCGACCCGGCGACGGTCACGATCCCGGCGGGTGAGTCGAGGGACGTCGAGATCACGTTCACCCGTGACGACGCGGCAGCCGGCGAGTACACCACCGGCAGCCTGACCTGGGACGGCAACCAGGGCCACAGCGCGCGGATGCCGCTCGCGGTGCGGCCGGTCGACATCTCTGCCCCGGCAGAGGTCACGGGCGACGGCGCCTCGGGGAGCGTCGAGATCGAGACGACCGCTGGCTTCACGGGGACGCTCGGCACCGAGGTGCACGGCCTCGCCGGCGCGACCCCCTCTGCGGAGTCGGTGGCGGTCGGACCGTTCGATGACGCGAACCCGGTGGCAGACGCTGACACCGATCGCTTCGAGGTGACTGCGGCTGGAGCCAGGCGATCAGGTTCGACGTCGACGGGGCGGCTGCTGCCGACCTCGACCTCTGGGTCTACCAGGTGGTCGACGGCGAGGAGGAGCTCATCGACCTCAGCGCCGACGGTGACGCCGACGAGACGGTGACGCTGCGGGACCCGGAGGACGGCACGTACGTCGCCTACGTCAACGGGTTCGCCGGTGACGGCAACTACCAGTGGACCCAGTGGGTCGTCGGAGACGCCGACGCGGGCAACCTCGTCGTCAGTCCCGACAGCCAGCCGGTCACCGTCGGTGAGACCGTCACGTTCGACGCCTCGTGGTCCGGTCTGGACACCACGAAGCGCTGGTTCGGCGTGATCGGCTGGACCAGGAACGGCACCGAGGAGGTCGGCAGCACGCTGGTCTCGATCGGCTGACGCCGGCAGCAACCGCTGGAGGGGTCTCGTCTACGGACGAGGCCCCTCCACGGCCTTGCGCTGATGCAGGCGCCGGCCGATCTCCGGTCAATCGTCTCAGGCCCTGACCTCGACGACGTAGGCATCGTGGTCCGAGATCCGACCGCGCAGCCCAATCGCCGCGGAGATCGCCTCCGCCGAGATGACGTCCCACGAAGCCGGAATGGCAATGTGGTCGATAGCGTCCGAACCGTCCTGATGGGTGAGCGACGCCGTCGGCACCTGAAGGCCCAGCTGGTTGATCGCGCTCTTCAACATGCTGCGCCGTTCGGTGCTCCGGCGTACCCACCGTCGGCCATGGTGGTGTTCCAGTCCCCAGCCCAGACCGTCGGGCGGGTCGCGACGATCGCGTCAATCGCTTCCCTCGTCAGGTCGTCCTCCGATTGTCCATCTCCTGGGAACCATCGCCTCGATCCCTGCCAAGGAAGCACTGACGCGCACATCGAGAGTCCGTCGA
Organism: uncultured Actinomycetota bacterium; assembly: GCA_963785135.1. GTDB lineage: Bacteria > Actinomycetota > Actinomycetes > Mycobacteriales > Pseudonocardiaceae > Actinomycetospora. The sequence continues at coordinate 400,651 of CAWATV010000011.1, read as the reverse complement.
CTCGCGCGGAGGCAGTGGCTGGATGCGCGGCTGGCAACGAAATCATCTCAGCGTTTGCGTACACGGCGGCCCAAGAACGGCCAGGCGGCATCAGGCCGACGGAATGATGACCGGTCATCCCGGTGATCTCAGCGCTCGCGCGTATTTCAGTCAGCAACAGGACGTCGCATCGCATGGCCCCGACGACCTCTCGGTGGGCGTCGCCCCAACCACCGTCGAGGTTCCATGTGCCGAGCCGCATCTGGCGAGTATGTCGGTAGGCACAGGCGTTCCCAAGGCTGGGACATTCAGGTGGCTCACGGGCCCCCAGTGCACCTTAGTAGTGCCGAGCTGATCGCGATTCTGTCGGAGGGTCGTTGGATGGTGGGTCTCCGCACACCAACGACTCGGGCCGGCACCAGGGGACTCGCCATGGACATACGCGTCGATATCGGAAGCCGACGGCTCGTGCTCGTCGACATCGAGAACGTCGTCGGCGGGCTCGCCTGCGACGAAGCGGCTGCGCAGGACGCCCGCTGCTCGATCGTGGGCGGGATTGGCGTGCACCCCATGAACCAGGTCGTGGTTGCGACGTGCCACAAGGGCTACCCGCACGTCGCGTGGACCTGGCCGTCCGCTCGGCGGCTGGTCCGGTCCGGCGCGGATGGCGCCGACCTGGAGCTGCTCGACGTCCTCACCGAGGATGTCTCGCATCACTTCCAGCACGTCGTCCTCGTGTCAGGCGACGGCATCTTCACCGATCGGGTCACCGAGCTCGGCGCTCGCGGCGTCAAGGTCACTGTCGCGGCCCGGAGCGGGCACCTCAGCAACCGGCTGCGGCTCGCGGCTGCACACGTCGTCTACCTCGACGGCGCCTGGGTGTCATCGGCGGGGAGGGCGGGAAAAATGAGCGTTTGGGCCTTGGTTTCGAGGCTCGTCGCTTGCGCCTCCTCGCCTTTTTTTTTTCCTGGGTGTCATCGGCGGGGAGGGCGGGATGAGCGTTGGGGCTTGGTTTCGAGGCTCGTCGCTTGCGCTCCTCGCACCTCATCAACCAGCGGCGGGTCAGTCGCAGCTGTCGCAGGTGCCGCTGGGAGCATCGCCATGTTGCACTTCGGGCACACCTTCGTGGCGGGGGGATTGGCCTTGCGCTTGCGGGAGCAGACGCTGCGAGCTTGGGCGTCAGCGCGGCACGGCCACCGTCTGCCGGCAGATCCGAGGCCTCGCCCAGCGGTAGCACTCGAGCCGCGACTGCGCGGCGTGGTTCTCCTTTGCATCGGGTCCTCGATGGGGGCGGCACCGGTCGCGGTCAGGACCGCGTCGTACCCGTCGCCGACCATGCCGGTGTCCTTGCGGACGACGAGCGACGTCAGGGGCGGGATGCCCTCGCTGACGGTTCGGTCCGCGACCAGCCTGAGAACGCCGGGGATCCAGTTCCTGACGGCCTAGCTGGTCTGTACGCCGCTGCGTTCCTGGATCTCTTGGCCGAGCTGGGTGTACTCGACCACGGCGTTGTAGCTGCTGGCGACTCCGCCAAGATCTCGTACGCCGCTTTCGCCCAGGTCTCATGATCAGCAGTGGTCACCATGGCTCCAGTGTGCGCCCATCTGGCCGAGCCGTGGATCGAGGGCGATGGCGGTGAGCGGCCGTGGTCCTTGCGGCGCCTCGATACGCCCTCGCGCTAGCGGCTGCGGGCTACGACACCCGGCGGCCGCCTCGACGACCAGCGGGTGCGGCAGTCCAGAGGTGGGCGGCGACGAGCTCGGGGACGAGGGTCTCGGTCAGGAGGCGGACGTCGTCGTTGTCGTCGTGGGGGTAGCGGAGGGTGAGGGCGGCGTCGGGGAAGGCGCCGCCGACGGTCACGACGGTGGTGCCGCGGGGGCGGGTCCACTCGAGGATGCCGTCGTCCCAGCCGGAGCCGGCGAAGAGGAGCAGGCGGTAGTCGGTGTTCTTGGTCAGGTAGACGTCCACGTGGGCCCAGTCGCCGGCCTCACAGGCGACCGCCGCGCGGCGAGGGCCTTCGCGCAGCATCAGGGCGCCCTGTTGTGCAGAGGACAGACGGCGGGCGGGTGCGGCGAGGTGGGTGCCGTCGGGCCCGGCCAGCAGGTCCGTCACCTCGGGCAGCCACTCATCGCTTGTTCCCAACAGGTGCTCTGTCGCCTCGGCAGCTTTTCGACGATGTCGAACGGACGGCCGGTCAGTCGTGCCTCGAGCGCGAGCAGCAGGACCAGGGTGTGCTGGAAGGTGCGGCAGGCGACGCCGCCCTCCTCGACTCCGGCCGCCATGTCCACGACGTGCGCCGCCCGGTCCGCGAGTGGGGAAGCGGAGGTGTTGGTCAGGGCGACCACCGTCGCGTCGCCGTGCGCGTCGAGAGCCGCGAGCGTCTCCCGCGAGCCGCCGGTCGCTGAGATCGCGACGACCGTCGTGCCCGGGCCCCACTGCGGCTGGAGGTCGCTGCTGGCGAGCTCGCACACCGCGCGTACGCCGCGGGCGCGGAGGCGGGCGGCAGCCACGCCGCCGGCGTACGCCGACGAGCCCATCCCGAGCAGCACGACGCCGTCGACGTCGGGGGAGAAGAACGCCCACGAGTCCTCGTTGCGCAGCCGCGCCGCCAGGTCCCGCAGGGCGGCGGGCTTGCGGTGCAGGTCGGCGAGGAACAGCGCGGGATCCATCTCAGCTCTCCTCCAGGGCCATCGGGAGCGCGGCCTCGGGGACATAGGACCAGCGTGGGAGGTGGGTGGCGGCGTAGGTGAACTCGCGGCAGACCTGCCGCAGCGCGAACGGCCGAACAGGCGTTGGTCCAGCAGGTCGGCGCGGTCACCGAGCCGCGTCCGGTACGCCTCGAGGAACGCCGCGCGGCCGGCTGCAGCCGTCGCCAGCACCTTTCAGGATCGACGTCGGGGTTGTGCTTCCGGGTGACGATGCCGGCGTGCGTGAACGACTGGGCCATCCCGGCAACGTCCACCGCGGCGGGCTGCTCCCTGATCCGGTCGGCAGGCGCGACGACGGGGTTGCCGTCGAAGTCCGTCAGCCGGTAGTCGTACGGCGCCTCGCCGGCGCGCAGCACCTGACCCACATGCAGGTCGCCGTGGCGCGGCATCGTCGGATCACCGGCGCGCATGCCCAGCTTGAAGCACGGGACGCGAGGCTGGCGGACCTCGAACTCGGCCGTGCCGATGCGCCAGCGCTCCCCCACGACCGCGGTGCGCAGGTCGTAGCCGGTGGTCGTGAGGTTCTGCCCGAAGACCCCCGCGTCGATCGCACCGAGCTCCGGCGCCACCACTCGAGGTCCTCCTCGCCGTAGACGTACACCGACTTGTCGGGGCCGCCGTGGACCGTGAGGTCGGCCTGCCGGTCGCCGGCCAGGTTCTCCTCCTCCACCTGCACCGGGCCCTCGACCGGTTCCTTCCAGATCGCCGTCGCGGTGCGCTCACCCGCGCGCGGGCCGTCGACCTCCCGCGGGAGCCCCACGGCCACGCCGGTCACGGTGATGGTCATCGATCGGGTCCCTTCCCGCGGAGATCCGGACGCAACGGCGCGATCGTGCGCGCCCGCCACGCGCCCCACCACAGCCCGGCCCCGTAGGCCAGGTCGTCGAGCCGGTGCGCGAGCACGTGACCGACCGCGTCGAGCGGCCCCGCCCCCGCCGGCCGGTGGCGCACCCAGTCGGCGACGCCCTCGGCCACCGCCGCGACGACCACCACCCGCCGCACCCGCCGCGACATCGTGGCCCCGACGACGGCCGCCGGCCACCAGTGCCGCGTCACCGCTCCCGCCGCCTGCCACCCCGCCCCGCCCAGCCCCCACGGCGCGAGCACCGCCGCGAGTTTGGTGGCGCGGAGGGTGGCATGCGTGTCAGCGTGGCGTCCACGCTGACACTGAACGTCGAAAAGCCCCCCGCTCGCGAGGGTTCCGGGCGCGGCGGGCGGCGCAGGCCACGGGCGAGGCGGGCGGTGGCGACGAGGGTCACGGCCGCGGCGGCGGCCACCGACCAGCGCCGCTGGACGCCGAGCAGGACGACGGCGGCCGCGGTCCAGGGCGCGAGGGCGACCGGGGGCACGCGGCGGGGGTGGCGCAGGGCGAGCGGGGCGGCGCCGGTGCCGTAGAACGCCTTGCGCCCGAGCCAGGCGCGCACGGTGTCGCGGTGCTCGTGCGCGACGTGGGCGGCGGGTTCGTAGCGCAGCCGCCACCCCGCGGCGGCGAGACGCCAGACCAGGTCGACGTCCTCGGCGACGTGCATGGCCTCGTCGAACCCACCCCCGACGGAATCCAGTGCCGAGCGGCGGACGACGACCGCCGCGCTGGGCACGTAGGCAACGCGCGAGCGGGCGGTCACCGGGGCGGGGCGCGGACCGAGGTCGAGCGAGGAGCGGCGCTGCTCGTAGCGGCCGACGATCCCGCGTGGGCTCGCCCACGGACCGGCTCCGCTGCGCCGTGCGGGCGGCACGAGGGCGACGATGCGTGGGGCGACCAGCCCGACGGCGGGGTCGGCGAGGTGTCCCAGGAGCGGGGCGAGCCAGCCGTCGGCGGGCACGACGTCGGAGTCGAGGAACGCGACGACGGCGCCGGTCGCGGCGCGCGCGCCGGTGTTGCGGGCGGCGGCCGGTCCGCGCGACGAGGCGTGGGCGACCGTGCGCGCCCCGTGCGCCGCGGCGACGGCGCGGGTGCGGTCGGGGTCGTGGGAGCCGTCGTCGACGACGACGACCTCGCCCAGCCCGGGTGCGGTCGCCGCCAGCGCGGTGAGCAGGCGCGCGAGCTCGTCCGCGCGGTCGCGGACCGGGACGACGACGGACAGGTCGGCCGGCGAGGGCCCCGGGGAGGCCGACGGGTCGGGGTGGGCGACACCGGCGTCGGAGAGCAGCCGCGCCAGCGCCGCGCTCGTGGCGTCACCGACGACGAGCCGGTCGGCGCCGAGACGCTCGCGGGCGGCGGGCGACAGGTGCAGGACCCGCGGTGGGGAGCCCCCGACGAGCGTCGCGCCGCCGTCGAGGCGCCAGACCGCGGGATCGCGCACGACGGTCCAGCCGTCGGGCAGGCGCGGGGGGCGGGGTGCGGCGTGATGGGCGCAGTCTAGGTCTGCGCGGGGTCGCCGTGGTCACCGCAGACGCCCGGACGCCTCGTCGACCGACCAGTGCTCGACGGCCGTGCGTAGGGCCGCGACCATCACCGACACCGACTCCGCGCCCTCCCCCGCGTCGGCGCCGGTGGGGTCGCCGAGCACGCCGGAGGGGCTGACGTCGCGCACCGAGCCCGCGGTGATCGCCGGCAGCAGCTCGGCGATCGGGGCGGTGTTGCCGGCGACGGCGAGGTCGGCGCGCACGTCGCCCGGCGCCACGGCGAGCATCACCGACGTCTCGTGCCGCCCCGCGTGCGCGTCGGCGCCGGGGACCGCGCACGGGAACCAGGCGACGTCGCGACCCTCGCTGCGCAGCAGGGCGACGGCGGCGCGCAGCGCGACGACGTTGCCGCCGTGCCCGTTGACCAGCACCAACCGTCGCGCGAAGCGGCACGCCGAGCGCCCGAGCTCCACGAGCACCGCGGCCAGGGCCTCGGTGCCGATGGAGACCGTGCCGGGGAACGTCTCGTGCTCCCCCGACGCGCCGTAGGGCAGCGCGGGGCCGACCGGCAGCCCGGTCCGCCCGGCGACCGCGGCGGCGATGGTGGTGTCCGTCCCGAGCGGCAGGTGCGGGCCGTGCTGCTCGGTGGCGCCGACGGGCACGAGCAGCACCGGCAGGTCGGCGCACTGCGACGCCCGGGCCGACGCGATCTCCACGCCACCCAGCTTCGCAGGAGCGCTCAGGCGACGACGACGTCGCCGGTCTCGAGCAGGGACTTCAGGTTGGACAGGATGCCCGGCCAGCCCCCGGAGACGCCGCGGAGCATCTCGCTGTCGGGGACGAAGCCGTCGTGGACGACGGTCAGCTTGACCGCGCCGCCCTCGGGCTCGATGTCGAAGGTGACCCGGGAGCGCGGTTCGCGCTGCAGCTCGGCGAGGCGCTCGTCGCTCCAGCCGAACATCGTCGCCATCTCCGGCTGGTAGTTGTGCCAGGTGTACGACAGCCGCCGCGGCGGGTCGGCCTCGAGCACCTGCTGGTCCCAGTCGTGCGGGCCGTCGTCCGGGCCCATGCTCCAGCGGACGGGGTCGCCGACGCCCCAGTCCACTCGGGACCGCCGCCCCCGAAGTAGCGACGGATGAAGGCCGGGTCGATGAGCGCCTGCCACAGCAGCTCGGGCGTCGTGCGGATGTAGGTGACGTAGACGAACTCGGTGCTCGACATGCGGGGCCCCTCCAGGGCGTGCTTGAGGTCGGCGAGGGCGTCCACCCGCGCCCGGTGGTACTTGCGGATCCAGCGGTGCTCGACCTCGGTCAGCGGCGCCACGTTGAGGAAGTGGTGCTTCTCCCGCCCCTCCCGCCGGGTCGCGACCAGACCCGCCTCCTCGAGGACGACCAGGTGCTTGCTCACCGCCTGCCGCGTCGTCGCCAGGCCCGCCGAGAGCTCCCGCAGCGTCTGCCCGTCGCGGGCGTACAGCGCGTCGAGCAACGCCCGACGACTCGGGTCGGCGAGCGCGCGGAACACCTCGTCCACGAGACCTCCTCATCGGAGCAACCTTCGAGTTGCCTTTTCACACAAGCAACTCACAGGTTGCCTGTCAAGCGGTCAGAGGAGCTCGGCGACCCGGTGGCCCTCCCCCACCGCGGCGTGGGCGCGGCGCGGGGCGAGGGCGTCGCCGACGCGGTGCACGGGCAGATCGGGGTGCACGCGGCGAGGTGCTCGGCCAGTCCCGTCCGTGGCGTCGGCGGGGCGACCGTGACGACCCAGTCGGCGGCGAGGTCGGCCGTGGCCGCGACGGGGTGGTCGAGCACGGTGAGCACGACCGACGGACCGGGGCCCGCGCACGCCGCGAGGACGACCCGGTCGGTCAGCTCCGTGATCCCCAGGGCGTGGGCGCGGCGTCGCCAGCGTTCACGGTCGAGGGTGACGTCCAGGCCCCCGGCAGCGCTCATCGCCGAGGTCAGCGTCGTCACGGTCGCGCCCCGGCGGGCGAGGAGCTCGGCGACCGACGTGGCGGCGTGGTCGCCGAGGTCGTCCACGACGACCACCCGCCCGGTCGGGGTGACGCGGCCGTCGAGGACGTCGGTGACGTCGACGACGCGCACGAGGCCGGCGCCCCAGGCGGGCACGGTCGGCGCGGCACCCACGGCGAGGACGACGACGTCGGGCACGTCCTCGAGGCGCTCGAGGCGCGCGCCGGTCCGCACCCGCACCCCCGCCGCCCGGCAGGCCGTGGCCAGGTCGTCGACGAGGTGCCCCAGCTCGTCGCGTCCGGGCCCGCGCGCGGCGGTCCGGATCCGGCCGCCGAGGACGTCGGCGGCCTCGACGAGCGCCACGTCGTGCCCGCGCTCGGCCGCCCGCGACGCCGCCGCGAGCCCCGCCGGTCCGCCTCCCACGACGAGCACGCGGCGTCGCGGGCGCGGGGCGGGGACCGGGACGGCCTCCCGACCGGCGCGCGGGTTCACCAGGCATCCGAGCCACCGGTTCAGCCCCACGCGACCGATGCACTCCTGGTTGCACCCGACGCAGCGTCGCACCGGCCGGCCCGCGAGCGCCTTGCCCGCGAATTCGGGGTCGGCGATCTGCCCGCGCACGACGCCGACGAGGTCGCAGTGCCCGGCGGCGAGCGCGTGCTCGGCCTGCGCGGGCGTGGTGAACCGGCCGACCCCGACGACCGGGACCCCGACCGCCGCGCGGACCGCCGAGGGCACGGCCGACGCGTAGCCCGCGGGCACGCCCATCGGGGGTTCGATCAGCGGCAGCGTCGCGGTGGCCACGCCGACCGAGGTGTTGACGTAGTCGACGAGCCCCTCGACCCGCACGGCCGCCGCGGCCGCGTCGCGCGCGGTGAGACCGCCCGGCAGGCCCTCGTCGCCCTGCAGGCGGACGCCGAGGACGCGCCCCGGGCCGAGGACGTCGCGCACCGCCGTCAGCACCTCGACCAGGAGGCGCGCGGGGTCGCGGCCGTAGGCGTCGGTGCGGTGGTTGTCCCGCGGCGAGAGGAACTGCCGGATCAACGACGCCTGCGAGGCCTGGACCTCGACGCCGTCGAGGCCCCCGGCGACGACGTGGCCCGCGACCCGCGCGAACCCGGCGACGAGCGCGGCGATCCGGTCGGTCGACAGCGTCCGCGGGACCTCGCGGAACATCGGGTCGACGATGTCGGACGGCGCGTCCACCGGGGCGCGCGAGTACCGCCCGGACGCCTGGCCGCCGTGGTGCCCGATCTGGGCGAGCACCGCGGCGCCGTGGGTGTGCACGGCGTCGGCGATCGCCCGGTACCCGGGCACCACCGCGGGGTCGGTGCCGCGCACGAGCTTCTCGTACGGGCGGTCGTCGGGGTCGACCGACTGCTCCTCGGTGATCACCAGCCCGACGCCGCCCGCGGCCCGCGCGCCGTAGTAGGCGGCGTGCTGGGCGGTCGGCAGCCCGTCGACGGCGGCGTTGGTGAGGTGCGCGGGGAAGACGAGCCGGTTGCGGACCTCCAGGGGGCCGAGCCGGAGGGGCCGCGCCAGCCTCATCACGGCCGCGCCGTCTCCGCCAGGGCCTCCGCCGCCCGCCGACCCTCGCGCACCGCCTCGTGCACGGTCCGCGGCGCCACCGCGTCGCCCGCGCGGACGAGGCCCGGGCGGTCGGCGCCGAGGGGGTCCGCCGCCCGCCGCGGCCCGCCGTCGACGACCGTCCCGCACGCGATCACCATGCGCACCCCGGTGTCGACGTCGCGCACCACCACGCGACCCGGCTCCACGGCGACGACGGCCGCGTGCGCCACCACCCGCACCCCCGCGCGCCGCACCCGCACGTGCGCCCCGACGAGGTCGGCGGTCTCCTTGCCGACGACCGGGTCCGGCGTCACGAGCACGACGTCGGCACCCTCCCCCGCCAGCATCTCCGCCACCGCCACGCCGACCCCGTCGCCGACCGGGTCGTCGACGACCACGGTGCCCGTGTCAGCGTGGCGTCCACGCTGACACCCAGTGTCCGGAACGCCCCCACGATCATGGTCGGCGAGCAGTGCGGCGACCGGGACGACGCCGGGGCGGGGGCGGTCGACGGCGCCGGTGGCGACGAGGACGGCGTCGGCGGCGTCGACGTCGGTCGAGGCGACGTCCACGCCCGTGAGGAGCTCGACGCCGGCGTCGCGGGCCGCGGCGACGAGGTGGTCGGCGAGGAGACCGAAGCGGGCGCGTCCGGGCAGGCGGGCGACGCGGCGGAGCATCCCGCCCGGCCCGGCGGCGCGATCGACGAGCCGCACGCGATGGCCGGCCGCGGCGAGGAGCCGGGCGCCCTCCAGCCCCGCGGGCCCGGCGCCGACGACGAGCACGGCGCGCGACCCGGGCGACACCGGACGGACGGGCGGGGCGGTCGCGTCCGGCTCCACCGTGCACGACACGAGAGGGTTGCGGACGTCGCGCACGCGGCAGCGCTGGTTCGTCAGCACGCAGGGGCGCGGCGACCGGCCCGCACGCACCGCGGCCACCAGACCCGGGTCCGCGATCTGCGCACGCGTCATCTCCACGAGGTCGGCGACGCCCTCGTCGAGGGCCGCCTGCGCGTCCGCGGGATCGACGACGCCACCGGCCAGGACGACGGCCGGGCCCCCGTCCGCGCAGGCCGCGCGCACCGCCCGCGCCAGCGGCAGGCCGAACCCCGGCGCGGTGTGGGCGTCCGGTCGGGTCGCGGCGACCGCGAGGCCCGATCCGCGCACCGGCACGACGTAGTCCACCCACGGCGCGAGGTCCGCCGCGGGAGAGGCCGCTCGGCGTGAGGCCCGCCCACGGGGCCAGCTCGTCCACGCCGAGGCGCAGGCCGAGCACGCGGTCCGGGCCGAGGGCGGCGCGGACGGCGGCGAGGACCTCGCGCAGCAGCCGGGCGCGGTCGGCGCCGTACGCGTCGCTGCGGTGGTTGGTGAGGCCGGAGAGGAACTGGCGCAGGAGCGCGTGCTGACCCGCCTGCACCTCGACCCCGTCCAGGTCCCGCCTCCACGGCCAGCGCGGCCGCGGACGCGAACCCGTAGACCAGCGCCGCGAGCTCCGGCGCCTCCATCGCCCACGGCACCTCACGAGTGGCGGGATCCGGCACCGGCGAGGGCGCCCACAGCACGCGCTGGTGGTACGCCGACGACCCCTGCGATCCGGCGTGGCCGAGGCCGGCGAGGACGAGGGTGCCGTGCGGGCGGCAGGCGTCGGCGACCGCCGACCACCCCTCCGGGCCGGCGGCCCGCGGCGCCCGCTCGTACGGGTGGTCGGAGTCGTGCACCGACGCGGTCTCGACGACGATCACGCCGGCGCCGCCCGCCGCACGGGCGCCATAGTAGGACCCGTGCGCGGACGAGATCGCCCGCCCGCGCGCGAGGTTGGTGACGTGCGGGCCGAACAGGGTGCGCGACGGTGCCGTCCGTGCACCCAGCCCGACCGGGTCGGTCAGCTCCACCCGGTGTCCCTCGAGCGTTGGTGGGGACGGGCCCGTCCGCGGTGCGCGCCGGACCCGTCCCGTCCGGTGACCCGTCTGTTGACGCCGACCACCGGAAGTCCTGCTCAGCTCACCCGGACCGCCGCGGGGATCCGCTGCGCCTCGCCCGCGGTGGGGTCGGAGTCGCAGGTCCGGTCCGGGCGCCGGACGGACAGCTGGAGCGGGACCGGGCCCCTGTCGGCGTGCTGGCCTGTCTTCTTCTTCCCGCGGTGCGAGTGGTCCAGCGACGGCTTGGGGATGACGGTGTCCATCTCGAGCTTGGCCAGCTCGCGCTCCCCGTTGCCGAGCACGCACTCCGGGTCGGGGCCGTCGAGCGGCAGGCCGGTGAAGAACTTCGCGGCCATGCACCCGCCCTGGCAGGCGTCGTAGTGCGAGCACTTCGTGCACGCCCCGCCCGACTGCGGCCCACGCAGCTCGGCGAAGAGCTCCGAGTCCTGCCAGACCTCCTTGAAGCCGCCCGCGCCGCGGACGTTGCCGGCGTGGAACTGCTCGTGAATGGCGAAGGGGCACGCGTAGACGTCGCCGACCGGGTCGATCAGGCACACCACGCGTCCGGCGCCGCACAGGTTGAGCCCCGGCAGCTCCTGGCCGTAGGCCGAGAGGTGGAAGAACGAGTCGCCGGTCAGGACGTCCTCGCCGCGGGCGACCAGCCAGTCGTAGAGCTGCTTCTGCTGCGCCTGGGTCGGGTGCAGCTCGTCCCACGTGTCCGCGCCGCGACCCGACGGGCGCAGGCGCGTGATCCGCAGCTGGGCCCCGTACCTGTCGGCGATGGCCTTGAACTCGTCGAGCTGGTCGACGTTCTGCCGGGTCATCACGACGCTGATCTTGAACTGCCCGAACCCCGCCTCGTGGAGGTTCTCCATCGCACGGATCGCCGTCGCGTAGGACCCGGGACCGCGGACGTGGTCGTTGACCTCCGCCGTCGCACCGTCGAGCGAGATCTGCACGTCGACGTAGTCGGTCGCCGCCAGCTGGGCGGCGCGCGCCTTGTCGAGCTTCACGCCGTTGGTGGAGAACTTCACCCCGACGTCGTGGGCGATCGCGTAGTCGAGCAGCTCCCAGAAGTCGCTGCGCACGGTCGGCTCGCCGCCGCCGATGTTGACGTAGAAGACCTGCATCCGCTGGAGCTCGTCGATGACGGCCTTGGCCTCGTCGGTCGAGAGCTCGTTCGGGTCGCGTCGCCCGCTCGAGGACAGGCAGTGCACGCACGAGAGGTTGCAGGCGTAGGTGAGCTCCCAGGTCAGGCAGATGGGGGCGTCCAGGCCTTCGGTGAAGTGCTCGACGAGCTTCATGAGGTGGTGGGCTCCCCTTCGATCGAGCGGCGCTTGATGGTGCCCGCCGCGGCGAGCCCGGCCAGGGCCGTGAGGTACTGGTCGCGCTGCGCGGCGGGAACCTCCGCGGCGTCGAGCGCGCCGTGCACGTCGGGATGGTCGGCGAGACCGGTGACCACCGCGACCAGGGGCTTGGTCTTGAGAAAGGACAGGCGGCGGGTCGTGAAGTCGTAGACCAGGGCGCCGAAGGACTCCGGGCGCACCGACACCGAACCGGAGATCCGGTAGGGCTGGTCGGGCGCGAAGTCGCCGACGCCGGCGGGGGCCCGGCCCGTGTCGGGTCCGGCCCCCGCCGCCGTCGTCGTCATCAGTAGACGCCGCACATGCCGTCGATCGAGACCTCTTCGACGAGGGTCTCCTCGACCAGTTCACTCTGGACGTGCTGTTCCGTGTCCTCCATGCGTCCTCCTCACCTCGGGGTGCTCGAGACGAGGGCGACGCTAAACGGCACTCGGTGCCACCACCACACCTTGCGGGGACGGGACCCGCCCCTCCCTTCGGCGGGGGCGGCCGGTGTCACGGCTTGCTAGGAGCGGGTGATCGGAGGACCAGCTAGTCGGCGCGGTGCGGCCGGGGCTGGAGCAGGGGCACGAGCACCGGCTCGGACGCCACCGCCGCGAGCCCCGGGCCGTCCTCGGAGTTGGCGGTCTCGATCGCCTCGTCGATGAGGTGGCGGTCGGGCGAGAGCACGCAGACCGGGTCGGTCCGGGAGGCCTCGCCGGTCAGTTGGAAGGCCTGGCAGCGGCAGCCGCCGAGGTCGATCTCGCGGCGGTCGCAGCTCGCGCACGGGTCGGGCATCCAGTCGGTGCCGCGGAAGGCGGAGAACAGCGGCGAGGACTCCCAGATCCACGCCAGGTCGTGGTCCCGCACGTTCGCGCGCGGCAGCGGCAGCTCGTGCGCCGCCAGGCAGGGCCACGCGTTGCCCTCCGGGCCGACCACGAGCTGGCGGGCGCCCCAGCCGCCCATGCAGGGCTTGGGGTAGCGGCTGTAGTAGTCGGGCAGGACGTAGATGACGTCGACACGGTCGCGCATGCGCTCGCGGGCCGCACGGGTCACGATCTCGGCGTGCTCGAGCTGCGCGCGGCTGGGCAGCAGCGCAGCCCGGTTGCGCAGGCCCCAGCCGTAGTACTGGGTGTTGGCGAGCTCGACCCGGTCGGCCCCGAGCTCCTCCACCCAGCCGAGGATCGCCTCGATCCGGTCGATGTTCTGCCGGTGCAGCACGACGTTGAGCGTCAGCGGCCAGCCCAGCTCCTTGACCAGCCGGGCCGCCTCGATCTTCTTGTCGAACGAGGAGATCCCGGCGAGGCGGTCGGACAGCACGGCCTCGTCGGCCTGGATGCTGACCTGGACGTGGTCGAGCCCGGCGTCGCGCAGCTGGTGTGCCCGCGGTCGAGACAGCCCGATCGCGCTGGTCACGAGGTTGGTGTACAGCCCGAGCCCGTTCGCGTGCGCGACGAGGTCGACGACGTCGCGGCGCAGCAGCGGTTCACCCCCGGAGAGGTGGCACTGCAGCACGCCGAGGTCGGCGGCCTCGTCCAGGACCCGGCGCCACTCGTCGGTGCCCAGCTCGTCGGAGCGCTTGGTCAGCTCCAGCGGGTTGGAGCAGTACGCGCAGGCCAGAGGGCAGGCGTGGGTGAGCTCGGCCAGCAGGCCGAACGGGCTATCCATCGGTGCTGCGCTCCTCTCGGATGGCCACGAGGTGCCGGGCGGCGAGCTTGGCCAGGAAGCCGTGCACCTCGTCGTCCACCACCCGGTCGTAGCGTTGCGCCAGGGCGGCGACGATGTCGGACACGGTCCGCACGCCGTCGCACAGCTCCAGGATGTCCGAGCCGGTCGGGTTGAGGACGATCACCGACTCGGGGGCCAGCAGCACGTGACGCTCGCGCTTGGGGTCGTAGCGCTTGCGGACGTGGCGGACGAGCACGGGTCGCCCGGTGTCGGGCACCGCGGGCACGGCCGTCACGACGGGGCCGGGTCAGCGGGGTAGGCCTTGTCGATGGCGTCCATCATGCTCCAGAGAACGTCGTTCTTGAACGCGAGCGCCGCCACGGCGGCGTCCTGCTGCTCCGCGGTGCGACAGCGCTCGCGGACGATCTCCAGAGCGTGCTCGGAGTCGCGCGGCGCCTGGTGCAGCCGGTTGCGGAAGTAGTCGAGGCCGTCGCGGTCGATCCAGGTGTAGTGCTTCTCGAACGCCGCGAGGCGCTCGGCCATGAGACCGGGGGCGAAGAGCTCGGTGAGCGACGACGCCACCGCCTCCAGCCACGGCCGGGTCCGTGCGAACGTCACGTAGGCGTCGACCGCGAACCGTACGCCCGGCACGATGTGCCGCCCGTCGAGCAGCTCGGCGCGGTCCAGCCCGACGGCCTCACCGAGCCGCAGCCACGCCTCGATGCCGCCCTCGGTCGTCTCGGTGCCGTCGTGGTCGATGATGCGCCGGATCCAGCGCTGCCGGAGCTCGCGGTCGGGGCAGTTGCCCAGGATGGCCGCGTCCTTGCGGGGGATCGCCTCCTGGTAGCAGAAGCGGTTGGCCACCCAGCCCCGGATCTGCTCGGGCGAGAGGTCGCCCGCGTTCATGCGCACGTGGAAGTCGTGCTCGCTGTGGTATCGCGTCGACTGGGCGCGTAACCGCTCGACGAGGGCGTCCGGGCCGGCGCCCGTGCCGTTCGTCCTGGTCCTGCCGTGGGTCGTGGTCGCTTCGTCGATCGTCATGGGCGGTTCCTAGACCTCCACCTCGAGCCCGTCGGCCGCGACCTCCACGCCGCGCTCCTCGACGAGAGCGCGCTCCGCGGAGTCCTCCAGCAACATCGGGTTCGTGTTGTTGATGTGCACGTAGATCCTGCGTTCGGCGGACAACCCGTCGAGGACGTCCAGGCTCCCACCCGGCCCGGACACCGCCATGTGCCCCATGTCGTGCGCGGTCTTGGAGGCCAGCCCCAGGCGGATCATCTCGTCGTCGGTCCACGTGGTGCCGTCGACGAGCACGACGTCGGCGCTCGCGAGCTCCTCGTGCACCGCGGGCGTGACCTCCTGGACCCCCGGCAGGTACACGGCCACCCGTCCGGACGCGGTGTCGGTGAGCCGGTAGCCGACGACACGTCCCTCGTCCTCGGTGCCCGTTCCGATGGTCGAGCTCCGCTTCGCTGCGTCTCCCCCGAAGCGCTTCTTCTTCACCGTGGGCACGTCGAACGCGCGGTAGCTCAGGTGCTCGTCGAGCGCCACGGTCTCGCCTGGGACGACCCGCCGGCGCTCGACCTGCGTGTAGCGCTCCAGCGTCGGGAGGAAGCCCGTGCCGTCGCGGAGGGTCTCGAGGGAGGCCTCCGTGGCGTGCAGCTCGATCCCGGGGCCCTCGCGCAGCAGGAGAAGACCCATTGTGTGGTCGAGCTCGGCGTCGGTGAGCAGCACCGCGGCGATGGGGCTGTCCCGTCCGGAGCGCGGCCACAGCTGTGGACACGCATCGATCTGCGCCCGCAGATCGGGCGAGGCGTTGATCAGGAACCAGCGTGTCCGGTCGGCGCTC
Organism: uncultured Actinomycetota bacterium; assembly: GCA_963785135.1. Classification (GTDB taxonomy): domain Bacteria; phylum Actinomycetota; class Actinomycetes; order Mycobacteriales; family Pseudonocardiaceae; genus Actinomycetospora. The sequence continues at coordinate 385,301 of CAWATV010000011.1, read as the reverse complement.
ACGGCGATCGACGACTGGGTGCGCGGCGTGGCCGGTCGTGACCCGTCACGAACGGCCCGGCAGCCCGGGCATCCGCAGTTCCACTGCGGGAAGCCGCCACCGGCGCCGGCTCCCAGCACCCGCACCCACATCGCGACGACCTCCACTCCTGATGATTCCGAACCCCGGACGTGCGCAAGGGGCGCCGAGAACGATCTCCGGCGCCCCTTGCGGCTACTCGTCAGTCGTCGAGCTGGGCGACGTACATCGTCACCTCAGGGGCGACGCCGAACTCCTCGAACGCGGGGGTCTCCCAAACGGAGAAAGACTCCATGTTCACTGCCACCTCCTCTCAACCGGTTGACGGCAACGTACCGCTGGCGGCGCAGGCCGGCAGCGTCGTCGGGTCACCAGAACTTGATCCCGACGGACTTGAGACGACGACGGTGGAGGTGCTCGACCTTCTCGACGGCCTCGGAGGAGATGAGGTCTCCCCACGCCGAGGACGCCTTCACGCCCTGCGTCAGCAGCTCTTCCAACTCGTCGTCGACGACGTCCGCGCTCTGGATGACGCGCGAGCCGAATCCAATGTGCCAGCGCTCGTCCCGCAGGACCAGCTCCATCCCCTTGTGCACACCCGGCATGCCCACGGACAGATGATCGAGCGCCTGGAGCAGCGCCTGCTGTCCCGCCGTGAGGACCACACCCTCGAGGATCATGTGGTAGAGCCCGACGGCGCCGGTGAGGCCACCGTGGTCGTCGGCGAGGTCCTGCGCGATCGCCGGGAGGCGCTCCTCGAACAGCTCGAGGAGGTCGGCGCTGACGCGTCCGCGCAGGACGTCGAGGCGCTCGCCGATGTTCTCGCCCGGCACCCCGGCGACCTCGGCCGCGACGCGGTCGAAGAAGCGGGCGTGGCGCGCCTCGTCCCGGGCCTGAGACTCGAAGCACGCCGCCATCGAGTCCTCGGTGCTCGCCGCGGCCTGGAACGACGTGAGGTGCGAGGCCACCGACGTCTCGCCGACGCAGAACCCGGCGATCAGTCCGAGGACCTGCTCGCTCTCCTCGTCCTCGAGCTTCGGCCACGCCTCGATGTCGGCCGTCAGGTCGATGGTGGTCTCGTCCCACTGCAACGAATCGGCAAGTTGGACGAAGTGGCCGTACCCGGTGATCATTTGGTCAGCATCCTCACATTCACGGGAAGTGCTCTCCCGGTTCCAGCTCGCGGAAGTCCGCCTTCTCGGCACCGCAGATGGGGCACATCCAGTCGTCCGGGATGTCCTCGAAGGGCGTCCCGGGAGCGATCCCGCTGTCGGGGTCACCCTCCTCGGGATCGTAGATGAAGCCGCACATGACGCAGAGCCACCGCTTGGCCTCCGGCCGGGCCAGTGTCTGCTCGCCGCTCATACCACCTCCTGGGGTTCCGCCGATCGGGAGATCGATAAACACCGCAGAGGGGCGCCGGACCTCGTCCGGCGCCCCTCCGCGGTCTCGCGTGCGGTCAGTCGTCCATCTGGGCGACGTACATCGTCACCTCAGGGGCGACCCCGATCTCCTCGAACTGCGGGGTCTCCCACTCGGTCATCGTGAAGTCCATGTGCATACCTCCCTTCGGTACGAACAGGCGCGTGGAGCGGTGGATCAGTTCTCCGGCAGCGCGAACACGAACAGCGCGTCTCCGGCGGCGGCGCCGAGCAGCCCGGGAAGGAAGCCCTCGACCCAGCCACCCCATCCGGTCGGGACCGCGATGAACTGGCGACCGTCGACGCTGTACGGGGTGGGGCTGCTGTGGTGCCCGCTCCCGCACTGGAACGACCACAGCTTCTCGCCGGTCTCGGCGTCCAGGGCGACGAACTCCCCGGTCGGCGTGCCCTGGAACACCAGCCCGCCTGCCGTGGTCAGGGTGGAGGCGCACATCGGGTACTCGTTGTCCCAGCGCCACTTCTCCTCGCCGGTGGTCGGGTCGATGGCGGCCACGTAGCCGTAGTAGTCATCGAGGTCCACGGCGACGCCCGCGCCCCAGTACGGGATGCTCTCCTTGAACTCGCGGCGCCGGCGGGTGGCCGTCGCTCCGACCTCCTGGACGGGCACGTAGATCAACCCCGTCTGGGGGTTGTAGGACATGTGCGTCCATTCCTTGCCTCCGGCCGGCCCCGGCCAGAAGTGCACCGGGACGCCCTCCTCGTCCGGGTACACCTTGGGCGTGACCTTGCCCTCGGGAGTGATCTCGCCCCAGGTGATCCGGTCGACGAACGGGAACACCCGGACGAGCTCGCCGTTGGTCCGGTCCAGGACGAAGAAGTACCCGTTCTTGTCCGCGTGCGCGAGGAGCTTCTGCCCGTCGGGCCCGTCGAAGAGCAGGTTCTCCATCGTGGAGTCGTAGTCCCACAGGTCGTGCGGGGTGAACTGGTAGTGCCACCGGATCTCGCCGGTGTTCACGTCCATCGCAACGACGCTGTCGGTGTAGAGGTTGTCGCCCTCGCGAACGCCGCCGTCGAAGTCGGGCGCAGGGTTGCCCGTCCCCTGGAAGAGGAGTTCCAGCTCCGGGTCGTACGTGGGGGTGACCCAGCAGTTCGCACCACCGCGCTGCCACGCCTCGCCGTCGTCCGGCCAGGTCTCGGACCCGGGCTCGCCCGGCTTGGGGACCGTGTAGCTGCGCCAGCGGCGCTCCCCGGTCTCGGCGTCGAACGCGTCGAGGTGCCCGCGGAGCCCGAACTCTCCGCCGGAGCTCCCGACCAGGACCATGTCCTTCACGAGCAGCGGCGCGACGGTACCGCTCTCCCCGGCCCGTACGTCACCGTTGGTCACGTTCCAGACCTGCTTACCGGTCGTCGCGTCGAGAGCGACGAGGTGGGCGTTGAGGGTGTACATGTAGACCTTGCCGTGCCCGACGGCCACGCCACGGTTCACGTTCCCGCAGCACAGCGAGACGTCGTACGGCGAGGCGTGCTTGTAGCGCCAGAGCTCCTCGCCCGTCTTGGCGTCGATGGCCCAGCACCTGCCGTCCGGTCCGGAGACGTACATGACGCCTTCCACGACGAGCGGGGACGCCTCGAACGAGTAGGTCGATGCCCCGGACTGCATGCCGATCGCGCCGGCCTGGAACACCCACGCGGGGGACAGGCGCTTGACGGTGTCCTTGTTGATCTGGTCCAGCGTGCTGTAACGCTGACCGTCGTAGGTGCCGTAGTAGGTGAGCCAGTTCTGTGGCTCCGAGTTCGCGCCGCGAATGCGGTCGTAATCGACGTTCTCGGTGGCCGGCGCGGTGCCCTTGACGGCGCTGAGCGTCTGCTGGGGGACGGCCTGTCCCGCGTCCACGTAGTCAGTCATGTCGTGCTCCTTTCGGCGAGCGATCTACGGACGCGTCTGCGGGGGGCGGTCGATCTTGGCTGAGTCGGGGACTTCCCCGCCGACGACGATCGCCCCGGTCAGGCCGCGGCCTTCGTCGTTGCCGGTCGTGGAGCCGTAGTGGTAGGTGCCCGGGCCATCCAGGTTGAGGGTGGCCGTCCCCTTCGAATGGTTCACCAACCAGATGATCAGGGGGTCCCAGTTGTTGGGCAGCACCGCACAATGGGTGTTCTTGTCGTCGTTGATGAGCGTGAGTTCGAGGGCGCCACCGTGGGGTACGACGAGGATCGCGGGCTCCCAGACCAGCTCGTCCTCCGGGATCCGCACCGTGGCGGACATCGTGCCGTCGGATCCCTCCTCGGCGTACCCGACCTTCCCGGTACCGAGCAGCCGACCCAGTGCGGTCTTGTTCTGCACGTCCAGGCCTGCTGCGGACAGCTCGTCCGTTCGATCACCTTCAGTGGTCGTCATCCGACGTACCTCCTCATGAATGTCCTTCCTGCCCGTGGCGGCGGCGCCACCCCGGAACCCTTCTCGTCCCCGCCGACCGATCTCCGGACGTACGCGCCCCGAGACCGTTGGTACTGACGCTTCGACGGCGGTCGTCGAACCAGGAGTCGCCGAGGTCGGTCCCGGAGGCCGTCGGTCCTCGCCTGTCGCGCACCGACGGCCCAACGCGTCCTCGGGACGCGTGTTCGGGCACTCCCATGCACTCCTCCTGGCCGTGTGTCATCGAGGGACACGGCGGCTCCGCGCACGGGTGCCGCCACAGGTCTCTCGACCATCCGGCCGACCACGTCGACCGCTGGGCGGCAGGACACACGGTTCTCGGCGGTGACTGAACGTCATGGGCCGTCGAACGGTGTGTGCTGAGCCACAGACGACCATAGGGAGTGAATCCGGCCCCGGCAAGGGCCCCGGCGACGGATTCCGATCCCGATCACGTCGATCCGGTGCGCTCACCCTCGTGACCAGGAGCTGTCACGCTGCGTGGCTGCCGACGGACCCTTCCGGTGGCCGGAACGACGGCCGCGCACGGCGCGACGGGCACCCGACCGGCACCCGACAGGCGCCGGCACCCTCGGCGTTCGGTCCAGGACGGGACGCGCCCTGCCCGACCGTAGGGGTTCTGAGGGTCAGGTGTCGGGGATCACCGGCTCGACGTAAGGTCGCTCGCGGAACGCCGTCGACGGGGACGAGGCGTTGCCGGCGGGAGGTCGATCGCGCGTGGGCAGGTTCGGGTCGGCCGAGGCGCTCGCGTGGCTCGGCGTCCACGGCGCCCACGCCGACAGCGTCGAGCTGAAGGCCCTGCTCGTCCCCCCGGCACGATCGGCCGCCGAGGCCCTGACGGGCCGCCATGCCCCCACGTGGAGCGTGCGTCAGACGTACCTGCTGGACACCGAGGCCCTGGATCTGCTCCGGGCCGGGGTGGAGGTCCGCCTGCGGCGGCGTGCGCGCGGTCGCTTCGACCTCGCGGTCTCCGCACGTCGCCGCGGCACGGACCGCGAGCAGACCGTCCCCCGGGGGGCACGGGTCGAGTACGACATCGTCCCGGAGGGGGTGTGGCAGGACATCGAGGTGCGGCGCGACATCGACTCGGCCACGGCGGCCGCCGTGATCGCCGGCTCGGCCAAGGCGCGGGAGCTGCTCTCGTTGACCCAGTGCTCGTGGGCGTGCGGCGGCGGGAGCGAGGTCGTGGACGACGCCCGGCTGAGCGAGCTGAAGGTGCACGGACCGCTCGTCGTCCGGCGGGTCAAGGTGGCGGCGCTACCGCTGGGCCTGCGTCGTGCCGACCTCGAGCACTTCCGGTTCCCCAGCGGCCGCGAGCTGCTGGAGCTGTCCACCCGCTGCTGCCCGCAGGACGTGTCGACGACGGCCGCGGCGTTCGAGCGGTTGCTCGACGAGCGGGCCGTCACGGTCGCGTCCGAGTACTGCACGAAGACCTCGGTGTGGCGGGACGAGCTCGGGAGCCACTGAGGGGAGCCGTCGGACGGAGCGTCTCGCGTGGAGCATGCTGTCGTGGTGTCCGCGGCTCCGACCACCCACCGGGACCAGCCGCGTCGCGCGGCGGTGAGCCGCCGGCTGGAGGACGCCGCCCTCGAGCTCTTCGCCACCCGGGGCTTCGACGAGACGACCGTCGACGAGCTCGCCGTCGCGGGCGGCGTCGGCAGGCGGACGTTCTTCCGCTACTTCCCCACCAAGCTCGACGTCGTCCTCGGCGAGCTCGACTACGGACTGACCGCCCTGGCCGACGTCCTCGCCGCCGAGCCGGGCGACGACCCGGTGGCCGCCGCGCGGGCGGCGTTCCTGGCGGTCAACCGCTACGCCGCCGACGAGATCCCCGCGTTGCGCCGTCGCCTCGGTCTCATCGAGGACGTGCCCGACCTCGCGGCGCGCGCCACCCTCCGCTACCGCGGCTGGGAGCAGGCCCTCGCCGCCGACGCGGCGCGCCGCTGGGGCGTCGCGCCCTCCGCGCTGCCCGCGCGCGTCTTCGGCCAGGCCGTCGTCGCCGCCATGCGCGCGGCCTTCACCGTCTGGCACGCCCGCCCCGACGCCGGTGCCGCCGACCTCGCCACGCTGGTCGACGAGGCGTTCGACGTCCTCGCGCGGGGGTTCGTGCCGCCGGGGCACGCGAAGCGGTCGGAGGAGCAGGCGGATCGGGGAGCGGGAGCGTGACCGACGATCCCGTCGCGTTGATCGACATCGACCCGTCGTCGCCGGACGCGCCCTACGAGCAGCTGCGCGCGCGGGTCACCGAGCTCGCCCGCGCCGGGGCACTCGCCCCGCACACCCGCCTGCCCGCCGTCCGCCGCCTCGCGGTCGACCTCGGCCTCGCCGCCGGCACCGTGGCCCGCGCCTACCGCGAGCTCGAGGCCGCCGGCGTCGTCGAGACCCGCGGGCGCCTGGGCACCTTCGTCCTCCCGCCCGCCGACGGCCCGCGCGACGAGGCCCGCCTCGCCGCCGCCGACTTCGCCCGCCGGATGGCCGACCTCGGCGTCCCGCCCGGGCGCGCGCTCGACCTCGCCCGCGCCGCCGTCGCCGAGTCCTCCACACCGCCCGGGTGATCGCCGCCCGGGTGATCAGGGAGCGCTCACCGGGCCGGCGAGGTCCCGCGTGCCCCGAACACGCTTTGGAGTACGACGGCGCCGAGCACCGCACGATCCAGGGCCAGAACCGGGACAACCGTCGCGACGCCGCCCTGCGCCGGGCCGGCTGGCGGGTGCTCCACGTGTCCTCGCAGCAGGTCCTCGACCCCCACCTCGCCGACGACCTCGCGCGTGAGGTCCTGGCCTTCCTGCGCCCGTGATCAGGTAGCCGTCCTCGGGCGTCGGCGCCGGCGCGCGCCCGCCCCCGGCTACGTGATCACCACACACGGCGCACTTGCCAATGAGGTGCAACAGCGCAGCAAGGTCAGGGGGCGATCCCCTCCGAAGGTCGGGGCTCCGCCCATCGTCGTGGTCGTAATCACGGCGTGACCCTGTCGTCGTGATGCGCGCCACGCTTACGGTCGCGCCGGATCGCGGCCGGTGCCGCGGGAGACGCGGCTCCGGCCGACGGAGTTTGAACGAGAGGACCGCCATGCAGGTAGACGAGCTGCTCAAGCCGTTCCCGATCAAGGAGTTCCACCCGTTCCCGCGGGCGCTCATGGGACCCGGATCGCACGAGCTGATCGGCCCGGAGGCCCTCAAGATGGGCTTCAAGAAGACGCTGATCATGACCTCCGGCCTGCGGGGTACGGACATCGTCCACAAGATCGCCGAGTCGATGAAGTGGCACGGCCTCGAGGTCGTCGTCTACGACCAGGTCGAGTCCAACCCCAAGGACTACAACTCCATGGAGGGCGTGAAGCTCTACCAGGAGAACGGCTGCGACAGCTTCGTCTCCATCGGTGGCGGCTCCAGCCACGACGCCTGCAAGGGCGCGCGTGTCTCGGTGGCCCACGACGGCCGCAACGTCAACGAGTTCGAGGGCTTCAACAAGTCGGAGAACCCGCAGAACCCGCCGCACATCGCGGTCTCCACCACGGCCGGCACCGGCTCGGAGACCTCGTGGGCCTACGTCATCACCGACACCACGACCGACCCGAACAACCCGCACAAGTACGTCGCGTTCGACGACGCCTCGGTGACCAGCCTGGCGATCGACGACCCGGTGCTCTACTACGACTGCCCGGTCGACTTCACCGCGCAGTGCGGGTTCGACGTGCTCGCGCACGCCTCCGAGCCCTACGTCTCGCGCCTGAAGTTCGAGCCGAGCCTGGGCAACGCCCTGCACGCCATCGAGCTCACGAACAATCACCTCCGCGAGGCCGTGTGGAACGGGCAGGACCTGCCCGGCCGCGAGGGCATGATGTACGCGCAGTACATCGCCGCCCAGGCCTTCAACTCCGGTGGGCTCGGGATCATCCACTCGATCTCGCACGCGGTGTCGGCGTTCTACGACCTGCACCACGGCCTGAACAACGCCATCGCGCTCCCCCGCGTGTGGGCGTTCAACATGCCGGTGGCCTACAAGAAGTTCGCCCGGATCGCCGAGGCCATGGGCGTCGACACCCACGGGATGACCGACGTGCAGGCCGCCGAGGCGGCGCTCGCCGCGTCGATCCGCCTGCTGCGCGACGTGGGCATCCCCGAGAAGTTCACCGACGTCACCAAGGACTCGTACTCCAAGAACCGCCTGGGCGAGGGCCCGACCAAGTTCTACGAGGGCGAGAAGACCGTCCGGGGTGACGACGCGGACGTCGACCGCATCACCAACCACGTCCTCGGCGACGCCTGCACCCCGGGCAACCCGAAGGAGTGCACGTTCACCACGGTCCGCCCGGTGGTCGAGCACTGCATGAACGGCGACCTGGACGACCTGCTGAGCTGACGCAGGACCGCGGCGCCCGAGCGGGGTGCCGGGCGGGGCCGTTCTCCGGCTCCGTCCCGGCACCCCGCTCCCTGCTGCCGGCGACCCGTACGCCTCCGTTCGACCAGCCCCCGCCGGCCTCCGGGGGGACACTGGACAGCGTCACCCCCTGTTCCCGGAAGGACACCGTGTGAGCACGTCCCCCGACGATGTGACCGAGACACCGTTCGCCGACGTCGACGCGGTCGTCGACGCCCTCGCCGAGCACGGCTACATCGCCGACCGACGCCTGGCCACCACGGTGTTCCTGCTGACGCGGCTGGAGAAGCCCCTCCTGCTCGAGGGCCCGGCCGGTGTCGGCAAGACCGAGCTCGCCAAGATGCTCGCGCTCGTCACGGGGCGCCGGTTCCTGCGCCTGCAGTGCTACGAGGGCCAGGACGAGACCAAGGCCCTCTACGAGTGGGACTACGGCAAGCAGCTCCTCTACACCCAGATGCTGCGCGAGAAGATCGGCGACATCGTCGCCGACACCACCGACATCCCCTCGGCCGTGGAGCGCATCAAGTCCCAGGACAGCGTCTTCTTCTCCGAGGACTTCCTGGCCCCGCGCCCGCTGCTCGAGGCGATCCGCTCCGAGGAGCCCGTGGTCCTGCTGATCGACGAGGTCGACCGGGCCGACGAAGCCCTCGAAGCCGTGCTGCTCGAGATGCTCGGCGAGTACCAGGTCTCGGTCCCCGAGGTCGGCACGTTCACCACGACGACGCCGCCCTACGTGATCCTGACCAGCAACAACACCCGGGATCTGGCGGCCGCGCTCAAGCGCCGCTGCCTGCACCTGTTCCTCGACTACCCCACCGCCGAGCGCGAGCTGGCCATCGTGCGCTCCAAGGACACCGGCCTGCCCGAGGCGGCGGCCCGCGAGCTCGTCGAGGTGGTGCGCGGGCTGCGCGAGCTCGAGCTGCGCAAGGCGCCGAGCATCTCCGAGACCATCGACTGGGCCCGCACCCTGGCCGTGCTGGGCATCGACGAGCTGAACTCCCAGATCCTCGCCGACACGGTCTCCGTGGTGGTCAAGTACGACAAGGACGTCTCGAAGGCGCTCGGCGCCCTGCCCAAGCTCGTCGACCCGAACGCGGTGATCGACGAGGGCCACGGCCACGGGCACGGCCACGACGGCGATCACGACCACGACCGGTCGGAGGGCCCCGGTCCGACCGCGGTCACCGCGGCCGTCGAGGACGACACCGACGACGGGCCCGACGGGCGCGCCGTGCGCGCCGCGAAGGACCAGGCCGGCCGCCACGGCCCCGGCGCCTACGGGACGCCGGGCATCGCCGCGCGCGACACCGAGCCGACCAACCCCCGCTCGAAGAGCATCACCCCCGGGCAGGGCTCCCGGTCGTTCACGAAGCCCGGCTCGATGGGTCGCAAGCGCGCGCTGTAGCTCTCCGCTCCCGCCACCAGGAAGGAGGCTGACGTGGAGGCCAGCATCCACCGCTTCGTGCGGCTCATGCGCATCCGCCAGATCCGGGTCTCGACCTCCGAGGTCGTCGACGCGATGAGGTGCGCGCGCGAGCCGGGGATCCTCGCCGACCGCGAGACCCTGCGCGCCGGTCTGCGCGTGTCGCTGGTCAAGGACATGCGCGACGAGGCGACCTTCGACGAGATCTTCGACGCGTTCTTCTCGCTGGTGAAGTTCGGCGACGAGGACACCGGCCACGGGCACGGCCACGGCCACGAGGACCTCGAGGACACGGGCACGCTCGACGACTTCACCCTGTCCGAGGAGCCGGCCGAGACCCCGCAGCAGGGCCACGACCACGGCAAGCCCGTGGACATCCGCGACTACTTCGACCCGGACGACCTCGCCGAGCAGTACAACCTGCACCAGGAGGCCAACAAGATCGACCTCGCGGCGATGACCGACGAGATCGTCTTCTCCAAGGACGGCGCCACCGACCAGACGGGGACGAGCGAGAAGGTCCAGCTCGAGACCGACCACCTCTCCGGTGCGGGCCTGCCCGGCGAGATCGCGCAGGAGGCGGGTACCAAGGTCGACGCCGACCTGTCGGTCGCGCAGCAGGACGCGCTGCTCGGGTGGCTCTCGGGCGTCGAGGACGGTATCGGGCAGGAGGGGGATCAGGATGACGCGAACGCGCTGCGGCGACGCCTCGCCGGGGTGTTCGCGAACCTCCCGGAGGCCCTCAAGCGCCACCTCGAGAAGCTCATGGCGATCGAGGACCGGCTCGTCGACGGCGGCGAGGTCGACCCGGACCGCGTGCCCGAGGTGGACCGCGCCGCCGAGCACGAGCGCCTGCAGCTCGAGGACTCCCTGCGGCGGTTGGCGAAGACGCTGCGGGGCGCGCTGACCCACCGGCGCCGGGTCTCCCCGCGTGGACGCATCGACGGCGGCCGGACGATGCGCTCGAACATGCGGTTCGACGGCGTCCCGTTCTCCCCGGTCACCGTGGCCCGCACCGAGGACAAGCCGCGCCTGGTGATCCTGGCCGACGTCTCGCTGTCGGTGCGGGCGACGGCGCGGTTCACGCTGCACCTCGTCCACGGCCTGCAGGACATGTTCGGTCAGGTCCGCTCGTTCGCCTTCGTCGCCGACCTCGTCGAGGTCACCGACCTGTTCGCCGACCACCCGGTGGAGAAGGCCCTCGGGATGATCTTCGGGGGCGACACGCTCGACGTCGACGCGAACTCCGACTACGGGACGTCGTTCGGGACGTTCCTGGACGACCACGGGTCGGCGGTGAACCGGCGCAGCACCGTGATCGTGCTCGGGGACGGCCGGGGCAACGGCAACGACGCCAACATGGAGGCGTTCGCGGAGATCAGCCGTCGGGCCCGGGAGACGATCTGGCTGACGCCCGAACCGCGCTACTCGTGGGGGCTCGGCGCGTGCGACCTCCCGCGCTACGCCGAGCACTGCGACCGCATCCGCGTCGTCCGCGACCTCACCGGCCTCTCGGAGGTCTCGCACGACATGGCCGCCGAGATGATCGGACGCTGAGGACGGTGCGGTGGTGAGCACGGCCCTGCCGCCCGCCGCCGGCTCGCTGCACATCGACCCGCTGGCCCCGTCGCACCCCGGGCGGTGGGAGGACGGCCGGGTGGTGGTGTGCCACGTGGACCGCGCCGCCGTCCCGGTCCGCCTGGTCGCCGCCCGGCCCCCGGAGCGGGTCACGAGCCACTTCGAGGTGCACCGCACCGGCGACCGCCTGCTCGTGCTGCACCGGCTGCGCCCCGACGAGCTCGACGACGACATCGCGGGCCTGCTGAGCCGCGAGCTCTCGGGACCGGGGCTGCTGGAGTCGGCGAGCGACTTCGAGCGCGTGTTCACCGGGATCGTGCGCTCGACGGTCGCCGACCCGATCACCGCGTGGTCGACGTTCTACGCCAACAGCCTCGCCGTGCTGCGGGCCCCGGAACTCCCCGCCGACCCGTCGGCGCCCCCGGAGTCGAGCCTCGCCGCGTTCGCCCCGGTGCACGAGCGGGCGCTGGCCGAGATCGCCGGGCGCACCGTCGCGGACGTCGGCTCCTGCTTCGGGTTCCTGCCCCTGCGCCTGGCCGGGGAGGGCTTCGACGTCCTCGCCTCGGACCACACGACCGGCACGATGACGCTGCTCGCCGCGATCGCACGGCAGCGCAGCACGTCGCTGCGCGCCGTCGTCGCCGACGCCCGGACCCTGCCCCTCGCGACCTCCTCGGTGGACACGGTGACCGCCGTGCACCTCCTCGAGCACCTGCCCGCGAGCGAGACCCGCGCCGTGCTCGACGAGATGCTCCGCGTGGCCCGCCGTCGGGTCGTGGTCGCCGTGCCCTACGAGAACGTGCCCGAACGCGTCTACGGCCACCTCAGGGCCTTCGACCACGCCGATCTCGACGCCCTCGGCGCGGGCACCGGCGCCCGCCACCGCGTCGACGACGACCACGGCGGCTGGCTGGTGCTCGACCTCTGAGGCAGGTGAGCACTTTCGAGGGCTATGGCCCTCGAAAGTGCTCACATGGGGCACCCACGTCCGGGGTCGGTCCGGAACATCGGGCCGGTGTCGGTGGGCTCGTCGTAGTAGCGGTGGAACACCGGGGTGAGCCCGCCGGAGATCGGCGGCACGATCCAGCTCCAGTCGACCGGGCAGGCGCGCCCCGCGGCCTCCTCGCGCTCGACGTGTCGCAGGAACCGGCGGGACTCGCCGTGGTGATCGGCCAGGGACACGCCGGCCTGGTCGAACGAGTGCTGCACCGCCGCGGTCATCTCGACGACCGCGCGGTCCCGCCAGAGCGTCCGGTCGCTGGAGGTGTCGAGGCCCATCGACTCGGCGACCTCGCCGAGCAGGTCGTAACGCTCGGCGTCCGCGAGGTTGCGCGCGCTGATCTCGGTGGCCATGTACCAGCCGTTGAACGGTGCGGCGGGGTAGGAGATGCCGCCGATGTCCAGCCTCATGTTGCTGATCACGGGCAGGGCGTGCCAGCGCAGGCCCAGGTCGGCGAACCAGGCGTGGTCGGGGTGGTGCAACGACACCTCGAGCACGGCCTCCTGCGGGACCTCGGCGATCTGGGGGCCGTCCCCGGCGTGCTCCGCGCCCCCGGTGACCACGAGCGGGAGGACGTCGAAGCGACCCATCGGACTCGGCGGCGTCCAGCCCAGGGAGCGCGCGGTGTCGGTGAACCCGACGTAGCGCGGGTCACCCAGCACCGAGCCCCCGGCGCGGTAACCGGCGTAGCGGACGAGCTGCTCGTTCCAGATCCGCGGCCCGGGACCGGCCGGCCCGTCCGGCGCGAACACGGTGATCGTCGACCGGATGCGGCCGCGGCGGGTGGCCTCGTGCAGGTGGGCGACGCACTCGTCGGCCACCTCGCCCGGCTTCACGACGTCGCGACGGTCGCGCAGGTGCAGGCTGCGCCAGTAGAGCCGCCCGATGCAGCGCGACGAGTTGCGCCAGGCCACCCGCGCACCGAACTCGAGCTCGGCGGTGGTGTGCACGTAGGTGCCGGTGCGCGCGACCTCGTCGCGCACCGCCTCGAGCCGGGGCTCCACGGGCCCCGCGGCGGGGTACTCGAGGTGGAACGAGCGCAGGAAGTCCTCGGCGACCGCGAGGTCGACCGCGGGCACCTCGGGCACCTTGGGGAGCGTGGGAGGCGCGGTGCGGGACGCCACGTCCACCCCCGCGGGGGGCGGGACGGCGGGAGGCGCCACGGCCTCGGCCGACACCTCGACGGACGCCGCCTGCTCGGTCCCGGGCTCGGCCGTGGGGGCCGGGACACGGGCCGGGACCCGCGGACGGGGCCGGGGTCGACGTTGCGGGGACGTCTGGGCCGGGACCTCGGGGATCCCGCTGTCGACGACCTCGATCGCCGCCATACCGCGCGCCATGCCACCTCCGTGTGTTGGGCCGTCCCCGCGCGGCGTCTCCATCCTTGCCGGACGGGCGACCGCTACGAATCTCACCGTTCGGATCAATCGTGCGGAGAGATGTCCGCGTCCGGATCGTCTGTTCGGCGCAGCAGCGCCGCGAAGGCGATCGCCGCGAGCACCGCGACGACCACCGAGAATCCCACCCCCGCGGCGGTGAGCCCGACCGCCCCCGCCGCGGCGCCGACCCCGATGACCGGCACCGACAGGGCCACGTAGACCACCACGAAGAAGCTCGACGAGACCTCCGCGCGCTGCGCGGGCGGGCTGGCCGCGCCGACCGCGGAGAGCCCCGCCCGGAAGCTCGCGCCCTGACCCGAGCCCGGCCACCACCGCCCCCACGACGAGCAGCGGCAGCGACGCGAGCACCAGCGCCGCCGCGATCCCGAGCGCGCCCACCCCGAGCACCGCCGAGCCGCCGAGCAGGGCCCGCCGCTCACCGAGGCCGGCCGAGAGCACCTGGCCGACCGTCGAGGCGGCGAGCAGCGAGAACACCACCAGGCCCTCCACCGCGTGGTTGCGGACCCCGATCACCTGGCTCAGGAACGACGGCGACACCGCGGTGAACAGGCCGAGCACGGCGAACCCCGCGAAGCCCGCGATCACCGCGCGGACGAACACCGGGCGCGCCTCGCTCGGGACCCGCAGCCGCTGGGGGCGCAGCGACGCCCGGCCGCGCTGTGCGACCGGCTCTCCCATCAGGGCGATGCCGATCGCGGCGGGCACGAGCAGTGCTGCCGAGACCACGAACGGCAGGACCAGCGGACCGGGCGCGTACTGGGCGAGGACGCCGGCGACGACCGGGCCGAGACCGAGCCCGCCCATGTTGACCGCCGCGCCCACCAGGCCGGCGCGGGGGCGGCGCTCGGCGGGCACGAGGTCGAGCAGCGTCGCCGTCGCCGTGCCGGTGAAGATGCCGGCCGACAGCCCGGAGACGACCCGCCCGACGAACAGCCCGGTCAGGCCCCAGGGCGCCAGGAACGCGGCGGCCGAGAGCGCCGAGAGGGCGAGCCCGCCGAGCAGCACCGGCCGGCGCCCGATCTGGTCGGACAGCCGCCCGAGCAGCAGCAGCGCGGCGACGACGCCCACCGCGTAGGCCGCGAAGATGACGGTGACGAGCAGGCCCGAGAAGCCGAACCGCTCCTGGTAGATGGGGTAGAGCGGGGTCGGGAGCGTGGTCCCCAGCATGGTGACCACGAACGAGTACGCCACGACCACGAAGGCCACGCGCTGTCCGATCCACGGCGCACGCCGCGCGACGGCGGTCGGTGACGGCTCCACGTGGCGCCACTGTAGAGGGTGTCCCGATCACGCCGAGCACACACCGTCCGGCCCCGATCGGGTCGTCGGACGCGGGCCGGTCGTCGCCGGTCGCGAGGTTCTGGCACTCTGTCCGGCGACCACGAGTGATGGGTCCGTACACAGCGCGTCACGTCGTCGGGGACGGCGCGCCCGGCGGGCCGGGAGGTACACCGTGACGCGAGGCCCCGTGCCCCAGCCACGACCGGGGCCGAACGCCGCTCCCGGGACGTCCAGGCCTGCTGCGTGGCCTCGCACCTCCGCCGCCGGGGACGACGACACCGTCGTGCTCCCGCCCGTCGACGACCGGCCGACGCTCGTGACGTCCGGGCCCCTGCTGCCGCGGTCCCCCGACCCGGACGCCTCTCCCCCGGCGGCCGCCGGGGTCCCCGAGGTCCCGGCCCTCGCCGACCTCGCCGGGCCGGGGCGTCCGCCGGTCGACATGGTCGCCGGGCTCACGCCCGGGGACGACGGGGTCACCGCGGGCTCCCGCCCTCGCGAGGTCCGGCCGTCGCGGTCCATGCGGGCGCGCGCGGACGAGATGGCCCGGTTGCTCGAGCGGGCCGCGCCACGCGCCGGCTCCCGACGGCGGCTGTCCTCCCTGCCGGCCGCGGTGGCCGTGGCGGGCGCGTTCGCCGTGGGTGGGGTCGGCCTCGCACTCGGTCTGGACGCCCAGCGCACGGGACAGCAGCTCGCCCTCCCCCCGATGCCCGCCCTGCCCGCGGAGGGCGTGCCGGCCGTCCCGGGCGAGCCGGGCTCCGGACCGCGGTCGACCGACGCCCTCGCCCCGGCGCCACCCGCGACGGTCGGCCCGGCCGCCGGCGTGGTCCGCGACGTCCCCCCGGTCCGGACCGCCGCCCCGCGGGCCCCCGCCCGCACCGCGCCGGCGCCCCGGGACGTCGCGGCACCCGGGACCACGCCGGACGTGACCCCGACCACCACACGGACGTCGCGGACCCCGCGCTCGACGACCTCGGCGGAGCCGACGTCCCCGCGCTCGACCGGCGCCGGGGCCGTGCCGCGGCGTTCGGGCGCCCGGGGCGCGTCCGGGGCATGAGCGCGCTGCGCCGACACCCGTCGGGCGCACACCCGACCGCATCACGGACACCGGGGAGCGGTCGCTACGCCACGACGGGTGACACGCGGTGGGCGTGGTCACCCGATGGTGGCCCGGCCATCTCCCACTCACCGGGCACGCCTCTACGCTGGCCGCATGAGACCGTGGCGACGCAGCACTGACCACGACACGGAGTAGCGTCCCCTCTTCGGGGACAGCCGCTAGGGTGGCGCCGACGTCGGGGAGCGATCCATCCGGGACGAGGAGTCGACCAGACGTGACCGCAGCGAGGGACGACCGCTCCCTGGCCGGGGGCCCGACCGGCCGGACGACGGACGAGGGCGCGTGGCCGACGTGGCGGTCGCGACCGCCGGCCACCCCGGACGGTGAGCCCGACGGGTACGAGACCTCGTCGCGACCGATCCCCCGGCCGTACGGTTCCGACCGTGCCGGCAGCACCGACAGCACTGTCTTCGACATCGCCGACGACCGGCGTGATGATGGGATAGCGATGACCTACCCGCCCGGCCCGCCCGGCCCGGCCTCCCCGCCGGCGCACGGGGCGATGCGGCCCCCGCCGCAGGGTGGACGCGCTCCGGGACGCACCGCGACGGCCTCCGGGTCGATGCCGTCGCCGCTCACGGCGCCGCCGCCGCCCATGCCAGTCATGCCGCCGACGCAGACCCCGCTCGGCCCGGCCGAGGGCGTCGGCCTGCCGGCCCCCCGCGAGGCGGCACCGGCGTCGAACGACGTGCACGACATGGTGTCGACGATCCGGACGAGCTTCGCCGCGATCGCCTCACGCTCCGACGAGCTGACCCAGCTGTTCTACGGCTGGCTGTTCCAGATCGCGCCCGAGACCCGCGAGCTCTTCCCGGTCACGATGGAGCTGCAGCGCACCCGGCTCCTGCGGGCGCTGGTGCACGTGGTCCAGATGGTCGACCGACCGGACGACCTGACGGTCTTCCTCCGCCAGCTCGGACGCGACCACCGCAAGTTCGGGGTGCTCGGCGAGCACTACGACCGCGTCGGCGAGGCCCTGCTCGGCGCCCTCGGTGAGATCGCCGGGCCGTTGTGGACCACCGAGGTCTCCGACGCCTGGCACGGCGCCTACGACATCGTCGCCCAGGCCATGCGCGAGGCCGCGGACGCCGAGCGCGGCCCCGCGGTGTGGATGGCCCGGGTCATGGAGCACCGCCGCATCACCCAGGACCTCGCGATCGTGCGGGCGCAGACCAGCCAGCCCGTGCCGTACCTCGCCGGGCAGTACGTCAGCATCGAGACCCCGCAGCGCCCGCGCATGTGGCGCTCGATGTCGCCGGCCAACGCGCCCGGGCCGGACTGCGTGCTCGAGTTCCACGTGCGCACCGTCCCCGGCGGTTGGGTCAGCCGCGCCATCGTCTCGCACGCCCGCGTCGGGGACGTGTGGCGCATCGGCCCGCCGATGGGTCAGATGACGCTCGACCCCCGTGGCCGCTCCGACCTGCTCATGGTCGCCGGCGGCACCGGCCTCGCGCCGGCGCGCGCGATCATCGAGCAGCTCGCGGGCGAGGGCACCGACCGCAAGGTCTGCCTGTTCGTGGGCGCCCGGAGCTGGGCGGACATGTACGACGTCGAGGGCCTGCGCCGCACCGCGCAGGAGAACCCCTGGCTGACCGTCGTCCCGGTCGTCGAGGAGGACGGGCACCGCTACGGCGCCGAGACCGGCACCCTCGGCGAGGTCGTGGCCCGCTACGGGGCGTGGGCCGACCGCGAGATCACCATCAGCGGGTCGCCCGCGATGGTCCGCGCCACCACCTCGGCGATGCTCGACGCGGGCACGCCGTTCCGCAACATCCACTACGACCCGTACCACACGGACTGAGGTCCCCGCCCCGCGCGACGACGGGCGCCCTCCCGCTGAACGGCAGCGGGGAGGCGCCCGTCGTGCGTGCGGGGGTGGTCAGGCGGCGGCGCGGGGCGCGAGCTCCAGCGACACGGCGGGCGAGGACACCAGCGTCTGGTAGACGACGCAGTAGCGCTCGGTCAGCTTGTGCAGCGTCGCGAGGGTGGCCTCGTCGGCGTCGGTGTCGAGGTCGAAGTGCAGCCGGAATCTCACGGAAGCCGACCGGGGCGTCCTTGGCCACCCCCAGCGTCCCGCGGAAGTCGAGGTCGCCCTCGGCGTGGATGCTGCCGCCGCGGACGTCGACGCCCATCGACGACGCCACCGCGCGCAGCGTGACGCCGGAGCAGGCCACGAGCGCCTCGAGGAGCATGTCGCCGGAGCACAGCTGCATGCCGTCGCCCCCGGTCGCCGGGTGCAGGCCGGCCTCCACGAGCGCCTGGGCGGTCTGCACGCGGCAGGCGATGCCCGAACCGTCCACGTCGCCGTCGGCCTTGAGGGTCACGACCGCGGACTCGGGGTCGTCCTTGTACTGCTGCTTCAGCGGACCCTGGGTCTCGGCGAGCTTCGATGCGTCCATGGCCCGATCCTGCCTCGTCGTCGACGTCCGCGTCACGCCGCGACGGGCTCGACCCGGGCCCGGCGTGGCCGACAGGCGGCCACCGCACCCGCCCCGAGCAGCGAGAACGCGATCGCCACGGGCACCGCGTCGTTCCACCCGGCGACGAGGGCCTCCGGACCGGCGCCGAGGCCGGGCCGGGTCGCGAGGACCGCGACCACGGTGACCCCGATGGCGGAGCCGACGTAGCGGGCGGTGTTGTTGGCGCCGCCGCCCATCGCCCCGC
The DNA here is from genome assembly GCA_963785135.1 of uncultured Actinomycetota bacterium. GTDB lineage: Bacteria > Actinomycetota > Actinomycetes > Mycobacteriales > Pseudonocardiaceae > Actinomycetospora. Next base: position 366,624 of record CAWATV010000011.1, on the reverse strand, counting down.
GGCCGGGCGGGACGCTGGCCACCGCCTCGCGGCCCAGCGCAGAGTTGATCACGCCGCTCGCGGCCCCCGCCAATATCAGACCCGGCAGCAGCGACCACGGGGAGTCGCCCGGCTCGAGCCCCACCAGCAGGAACTGCCCGACGGCCACGACGACCAGCCCGACCGCGAGCTGGCCCCGTCCCGACAGCGAGGACGGCAGCCGGCGGGCCAGCAGCGCGGTGACGACGCTCGTGCCCGACCAGGCGAGCAGGAGCACCGCCCCGGTGAGCGCGGTGGTCCGCAGACCGCGCTCGACCACGGTGGACAGGAAGGAGGTCGTCGCGATGATCCCCATCCCGGTCGCGAGCGCGCCGACGGTGGCGGCCACGAACGCGGGCGAGGCGAACAGCGCCATGTCGAGCATCGGTGCTCGTCGCGACGCGCCGGCCCCGCTGCGTGTGGCGGCCGCGGCGGCCTGCCGCTCGACGACCACGAACACCGCGAGGAGCACGACACCCGCCACGAGCAGCGCGAGCACCCCGGGCCGCGCGAACCCGGAGCGCCCCTCGGTCAGCCCGGCCAGCAGGGCGCCGACACCCAGGGCGAGCACGGCCACCCCCGGCAGGTCGATCGGGCGCGGCTGCGCGGCGCGCGACTCCCCGATCGCCACGCGGGCGACGAGCGCGAGCACCACCGCGGCCACCGCCGACGCCCAGTAGGCCCCGGTCCAGCCCACGACCCGCTCGAGCCCGGTGGCCACGAACGGGCCGGCGGCGATTCCCGCCCCGACGCTGGCGCCCCAGACGCTGCTGGCCGTGCGCGCCTCCGGCGAACCGGCCGGGAAGGCGTGCCCGAGCAGACCCTGGCTGCACGCGACCAGCGCGGCCGCCCCGATCCCCTGCACGATGCGCGCCCCGACGAGCGCCGCCGCGTTCGGCGCGAGCGCTCCCGCCACCGAGGCGGCGGCGAGCAGGACGGCGCCGACGAGCAGGACCCGGCGTCGGCCCAGGTCGTCGCCCAGCGCCCCGACCGAGAGCAGCGCCACCCCGAGGCCGATGCTCATCGAGCTCAGGATCCACGCCTGCGCCTCGGGTCCGGCGCCCAGCGCGGCCGAGGTGGCCGGCAGCGTCGCGAGCGGGACGGTGAACACGACGAGGGCCAGGAAGGTCGCGGCGGCGGCGACCGCGAGGGTGGTGCGGGAACCGGTGGGGCGCGAGGTCACGCAGGCACGTTAGCACCGTTTGGTTCGGTGGTTGAACCGTTCTGCGCTGGGCGCGCTACGGTGGGCGGCGTGCCACTGGGCCGTGACTACGCCGATCAGGACTGCGCGATCGCACGCGCCCTGGAGGTGGTCGGGGAGCGCTGGACGCTGCTCGTGCTGCGGGACTGCTTCTTCGGCGTGCGTCGCTTCGCCGACCTGCGCGCCCACCTCGACATCCCCCGCGCCGTGCTCTCCGACCGCCTGGCCACCCTCGTCGCCGCCGGTGTCCTCGCGCGGCGGCCCTACGCCGCCGGCCGGGACGAGTACGTCGTCACCGACGACGGCCTCGCCCTCTGGCCCGCCCTGTTCACCCTCGCGGTCTGGGGCGAGCACCACCGCACCGCACCCGGCGGCAGGCGGCGCCGGTTCCGGCACGCCGACTGCCCGGTCGACGCCGGCGCCGACGTCGGACCCGGCGGCCTCTGCCCGGCGTGCCGCACCGTCCCCGGTCCCGGTGCCCTCGAGATGCGCGTGGTCGACGGTGGCGACCCCGCCCGCGACGCGAGCGGCGACGTCGTCACCCGCGCCCTGCGCCACCCGCACCGCCTGCTCACCCCCGTGCGCTGATGACCGGCGTCGTCACCACGTCCCGGGCGGCTGGCGGACCGTCACGTTCACGCGGTTGAAGAAGTTCGTGAGCGCGATCTGGGTGACCAGTCCGGCGAGCGCCTTCTCGTCGTAGTACCGCGCGGCCTCGTCCCACACCGCGTCCGGCACGGCGTCGGGACGGTCGGCCAGCCGGGCCGCCGACTCGGCGAGGGCCAGGGCCGCGCGCTCGGCCTCGGTGAACCAGGGCCCCTCGCGCCACACCGGGAGCCCGGCGAGACGCTCGTCGGACTCGCCGCCCTTGCGCAGACCCCGCGCCGCCATGTCGACGCAGAACGCGCAGCCGTTGATCTGGCTGGTGCGCAGGTGCACCAGCTCCAGCGTGCTCTCGGGCACCCCGGCGGCGTTGATCGCGCCCATCATCGTGCCGACCGCCTCGCCGAGTCCCGGCAGCGTCCGGGCGGGGTTGGGCATGCGTGGTTCCATGGTCGTCTCCGTCTCGTCACGTTCACCGGCGCTCGCCGGTCATGTCCCTGACCACCACCGAGCCCGGGATGTGACCGATGGACGAGACCGCTCTCTTCGAGGCCCACCGCGACCACCTGCGATCGGTGGCCCGGCGGCTGCTCGGCGACGCCGCGCAGGCCGAGGACGCCGTGCAGGAGGCCTGGCTGCGCCTGGAGCGGACCGACGTCGCGGACGTCGAGAACCTCGGCGGCTGGCTGACGACGGTGACCGCCCGCATCGCCCTGACGATGCTGCGCGCCCGCCGTCGCGAGGAGCCGACGGATGCTCCCGAGGACGACGAGCCGGTGCGCGAGACCGGCCCCGAGGACCTCGCCGTCCGCGCCGACGAGCTCGGCGTCGCGCTCGTCGTCCTGCTCGAGGCCCTCGCACCCGCCGAGCGCCTCGCGTTCGTGCTCCACGACCTGTTCGGCCTGCCGTTCGCCGAGATCGCGCCGATCGTCGAGCGCAGCCCCGACGCCACCCGCCAGCTCGCGAGCCGCGCGCGGCGGCGTGTGCGTGGTCGGGCCCCGCAGGCCGGCGCCGACCTCGCAGCGCGCCAGGGGGTCGTGACGGCCTTCCTCGCCGCCGCACGCGAGGGCGACTTCGCCGGCCTGCTCGCCGTGCTCGACCCCGACGTCGAGCTGCGCGCCGACCCCGTCGCCGTGGCGAGCGCCGAAGCCAACGCCGGGCGGGGCGCGCCGCCGCTCACGGCCGCGACGCGCGGGGCCGACGCTGTCGCCCGCGTGTTCGCCGGGCGCGCCCGGCTCGCGCGCGCCGCCCTGGTCGACGGGCGGCCGGGCGCGTTCTACGCCGCGGGCGGCGTGGTGCGCTCGGCGTTCCGGTTCACGATCGTCGACGGCCGCATCACCGGCGTCGAGGTCGTCGCGGACCCGGACGTGCTCGCCGCGATCGCCCTCGAACCGGTGGCGAGCGGGGTGAATTTCCTGACGCCCAGTGTCAGCGTGGACGCCACGCTGACATGAGGCCCCTAGATCAGGCCCATCTTCGAGGCGGCGTAGACGGCCTCGGCGCGGCGGGTGACGTCGAGCTTGCGCATCAGGTTGCCGACGTGGAACTTCACCGTGGTCTCGGAGATGAAGAGCTCGCGACCGATGGTGCGGTTGCTCATGCCGCGGGCGAGGAGGCGCAGGACGTCGAGCTCGCGGGCGGTGAGGGGGTCGCCGTGGGGCTGCTGGCCGTTGAGGGAGCGGACGACGGCGGCGGCGGAGCGGGAGTCGAACGCGGACTCGCCGCGCGACACCGCGCGGATGGCGGCGGTGAGCTCGGTGGTGTCGACGTCCTTGACCACGTAGCCGCGGGCGCCGGCGTGGACGGCCTCGACGACGAGGCGGTCGTCGAGGAACGTCGTCAGCACGAGGACGCCGACCCCGGGGTGGGCGGCGGTGAGCTGGCGGCACAGCTGCAGTCCCTCGGAGTCCGAGCTGGTCGAGAGCTTGAGGTCGAGCAGCACGATCGTCGGGCGCTGGTGGGCGACGACGGCGAGCGCCTCGGGAGCGCTGGAGGCCTCCCCGACGATCGCGAACTGCGGCTCGCGCTCGAGGACCGAGCGCAGGCCCTGGCGCACGATCGCGTGGTCGTCGACGAGCACGATGCGGACCTCACCGCGGCGCGCGGCGGCGCGGGCGGGGATGCGGATGTCGGTCATGACGGTCTCCTGGTGGGGTCCCCCGCGTGCTCGAGCGGCACTCCGGGGGTCGCTGTGGTGGTGTCGAGCGGCAGGGGGACGCCCACCTCGAGTCGGATGCCGCCCTGCGGGGCGCGGCGGATGCGGAGCGTGCCGCCGATCTCGCGGGCACGCTCGGCCATGTTCGCCAGCCCCCGGTGGGAGCCGTCGAGGTCACCGGCCGCGGCCACCCGCAGCGAGCGCCGGACGTGCTCGGGATCGCCGACCCCGTCGTCGGACACCGAGAGCACCAGGCGGTCCTTGCGGAACGCGAGCCGGACGACCGCGACCCCCGCCTGGGCGTGCACGGCCGCGTTGAACAGGGCCTCGCCCGCCACCCGGAACAGCGACCGTTCCGCGTCGGAGGGCAGCACGACCGGCCGCCCCTCGATGCGCACCTCGACCCGCAGGTCGGTGGGCATGTGGACGGTGGAGAGCTCCTCGAGCATCGCCGGCAGGGTCTGGCGCCCGCGATCACCGGAGTGGTTGAGCGCGTAGATCGCCGAGCGCAGCTGCTCGACGGCGCGCCGGGTGAGGGCCTTCGCCGTCTCCAGACGCGCGCGCTGGCGTTCGTCACGGATCTCCGAGCGGACGACCTCGATCTGCATGCCCGCCGAGAGCGCGTACTGGGTGACCGAGTCGTGCAGCTCGCGCGCGATGCGGTGGCGCTCGGAGTCGAGGACCTCGCGCTGCCGGGCGACGGTGAGCGCGTCGCGGGTGCGCTGCAGCTGATCGTTGCGGGCGGCGAGGTCGGCGGCGTGGCGGCTCGCCTCGCCGTAGAGGGCCACGGTCCGCTGGTGCAGCGCCGAGTTCTGCAGCGCCGCCGCGGTCTGGCTCGCGAGCACCCGCAGCACCGAGGCGTCGGTGGCGTCGATGGTGCGCTCGTCCCCGGTCCAGGCGACGATCTCGCCCACCACGTCGCCGTCGAGATGCACCGGCACGTGCAGGTGGTGCTGGTCGTGATCGGGGTCCTGAGCGGGGTCGTGGGCGTGGTCCGCCGCGTCGCCGTGCGGGGTGTGCCCCCGGCCGGCGCGCACCGCCTGCAGGTGCGCCACCACCCACGGCGGGAGATCGGGGTCGTCGGCGTCGACCTCCGCGGTGTCCGGCCCGAGCACGAGGTGGCGCGGCGCGGCCTCGGGCAGGGCGCCGTCGGCGAGGGCGAAGACCACCCAGTGGGCCGTGAGGTGGTCGGCGGCGGCCTCGGCCACCGCGCGCACCAGCGTCCCGGGTCCCTCCGTGGTGCGCACGAGCGCGCGCGAGATGCGGTCGAGCGCGTGGATGACCCGGCGCAGACGCTCCGCCGAGGCGAGGTACTCCAGGTAGAACGACGGCTTGCCCGAGCGGATCCCGGTGAGGAGGTCCAGGTCGTGGCTGTCGACGCTCACGGGGCACCTCGGGTCACTACAGCGCCGCCCGGAACAACGTCTCGATGTCGTCCTTGTCGGCCTCGCGCGGGTTGGTCGACAGGCACGTGTCGGCCATGGTCATCACCGAGAGCAGCGGGACGTCGGCCTCGGTCACGCCGATCTCGCCGAGGCCCTTGGGGACACCGAGCTCGTCGCCGAGCCGCCGCACCTCGAGCGCGGCCCACTCGGCGGCCTCCGCCGCGCCGTCGTAGGAGTCGGGCGCGACGCGACCGGGCAGCCCGAGCGCCTGCGCGATCGGCACGAAGCGGCCGGGGTCGGAGGCCGCGTTGAACCGGATGACGTGGGGCAGCAGGACGCCGTTGATGACGCCGTGCGGCAGGTCGAGCAGGCCGCCGACCTGGTGGCTCATGGCGTGGGCGGCGCCGAGGATCGCGTTGGTGAACGCCATCCCCGCCTGGAGCGCGGCCTGCGCCATACAGGTGCGCGCCGCCTCCTCCTGGGGGTGGTCCATGGTGCGCTCGAGGTGCTCGCCGACCAGCGCGATCGCCTGCAGCGCGTGGTGGTCGGTGAGCGGGTTGTGGGCCCGGGACACGTAGGCCTCGATGCCGTGGGTCAGCGCGTCGAGCCCGGTGGCCGCGTTGAGCCACTCGGGCATGGTCATCAGCAGGTGCGGGTCGACCACCGAGACGTCCGGTACCAGGGCGCGGCCCAAGATCGTGATCTTGGTGTTGCGCCGGGTGTCGGTGACGATGCAGAACTGCGAGACGTCCGCGCCGGTGCCCGAGGTGGACGGCAGCATGACCAGGGGCGGGATGGGCATCGCCATCCGGTCGACACCCTCGTAGTCGGTGATCACCCCGCCGTTGCCGGCGAGCAGCGCGATCCCCTTCGCCGCGTCGATGACCGAGCCCCCGCCCAGCGCGATGATCACGTCGCAGCCCGCGTCGCGGTAGACGACGTGGCCGGCGGCGATCTCGTGGTCCTTGGGGTTGGGGGTGACACCGTTCCACACCGTCGCGCGCATGCCGCCGTCGCGCAGGTGGGTCTGGAGCTGGTCGGGCCAGCCCGCCGCACAGAGCCCCGGGTCGGTGACCAGCAGCGGACGGCGCGCACCGAGCCGCACCGCGGCGTGTGCGGCCTCGGGCAGCGAACCCGGACCGAAGAGGATCTCGGGCACGTGGAACTTGGCCAGCCGCGGTGGAGGGGCGTCGCCGGCTCGCGCGCGCTCGGCGGCGCGACGGGCGGGGGTGGCCTCACGACGCGCGATGAGGATGGAGTCTCCCGCGCGCGTCGCGCTGTCGACGAGGACCACGCTGCCCCCTCCTGGTCGAGCGGCGGTGACCGCCGTCGGTGTTGCCCACGTTACAGACGCAACCAGGGGGAGGGCAGGGTTACGGACGGGTCCGACCGGCGTACGGGCGCTGGACCGTCCGAGCACCGCGGGTGACGGCGGACGGCTCAGGTCACCGCGGAGCTGCCGATCGACGCGGCGGCGACGCCGGGGGCGACGGCGGACTCGGTGTGGATCGGGCCGGGGCGCTCCGAGAGCGGCGTGCCCTGCCCGCCCCACTGCTGGGCGATCATCTCCGCGGCGATCGACACGGCGGTCTCCTCCGGCGTGCGCGCCCCGAGGTCGAGCCCGATCGGGCTGGACATCCTGGCGAGCTCGTCGTCGGTCAGCCCGGCCTCGCGCAGCCGGTCCTCGCGGTCCTGGTGGGTGCGCCGCGAGCCCATCGCGCCGATGTAGCCGACCGCGGGCAGCCGCAGCGCGACCTCGAGCAGCGGGACGTCGAACTTCGGGTCGTGGGTCAGCACGGCCAGCGAGGTACGGCCGTCGATGCGCCCCGCCTCGGCCTCCGCGGCGAGGTAGCGGTGCGGCCAGTCGACGACCACCTCGTGGGCCTCGGGGAACCGGCTGGACGTGGCGAACACGGGCCGGGCGTCGCAGACCGTGACCCGCATGCCGAGGAACGTCGCCGATGCGGGCGACGGCGGCGGCGAAGTCGATGGCGCCGAACACGATGAGCCGCGGCGGCGGGGCGAACGACTCCACGAACACGCCGAGGCCCTCGCCGCGCCGCTGCCCCTCGGTGCCGTAGGAGACGCAGGGTGGAGCGGCCGGCGGCGAGCAGCCCGCGGGCGTCGTCGCGGACGGTGTGGTCGAGGCGCTCGGTGCCCAGGGTGCCGTCGGTGTGGTCGGGCCACACGACGAGGCGGCGCCCGATCACCTCCCCCGGGCCGGAGACGACGGTGGCGACCGCGACCGGGTGGTGCTCGCGGACCGCCTCGGCGATGGCACCCAGCTCGGGATAGCTCTCCGGGTCGACCTTCTCGACGAACACGTCGAGGATGCCCCCGCACGTCAGACCCACGGCGAAGGCGTCGTCGTCGGAGACCCCGTAGCGCTGCAGCGTCGCCGGATCGCTCCCGTCGAGGATCCCGCCGCCGAGCTCGTAGACGGCGCCCTCGACGCAGCCGCCGGACACGCTGCCGACCGCCTCGCCGTCGGTGCCGACGAGCATCGAGGCGCCGGGCTGGCGGGGCGCGGAGCGGAAGGTGCCGACGACGGTGGCCAGCGCGGCCGGCTGCCGGACGACCACCACTTCTCGAGGGTCGGGAGCACGTCACGCATCTCGCAGGACCTCCAGCAGCTCGGCGAGGGTGGTCAGCGAGTGGCCGGCCAACAACTTGTCAACGTGCGGGAGGGCTGCTGCGATTCCCCCCTGCACCGGGGCGTAGCCGGACTTGCCCGCGTGCGGGTTCACCCAGACCACCGCGTGGGCGAGGCGGGCGAGCCGCGCGGCTGCTCCCCGAGCAGCTCCGCGCCCCCGCGCTCCCAGCCGTCGGAGAAGACCACGACCACCGCGCGGCGGGCGACGCCGCGCTGCCCCCAGCGGTCGAGGAAGGCCTGCAGGACCTCGCCGAGCCGTGTGCCGCCCGACCAGTCGGGGATGGCGCGCCCCGCGTCGCCGAGGGCGCGCTCGGCGTCGCGCTGGCGCAGTTCGCGGGTGACGCGCGTGAGGCGGGTGCCGATCGTGAACGTCTCCACCGCGGCCGGCGTGCGCCGGGTGACGACGTGGGCGAAGCGCAGCAGCGTGTCGGCGTAGGGGCTCATCGAGCCGGACACGTCGACAGGAGCACCACCCGGCGTGGCCGGTCCCGGCGCTTGCGGCGGCGCAGGCCGGTGACCTCGCCGCTCGGTGCGCAGCGCGGCGCGCAGGGTGCGCCGGGCGTCGGGCTCGCCCCGCCGCGAGGGTCGCCGTCGCCGGGCGCGCCGGCGTGGCGGGGCCGGACGCAGCAGCGCCAGCAGCGCCTTGAGGTGCTCGCGCTCGGCGATCGAGAGCTCGGCGATGTCGCGGTCGCGCAGCAGCTCCTCGCCGCTCGCCGCGACGCGGAGCTCCGGGTCCTCCTGCTCGTCGTCCTCGCCGGTGGACGACGACGGCGGCGGTTCGACGAGCGCGGCCATCGTCGAGACGCGGGGCATCGGCGGGCCGCGGGCGGCCCGCCCGCTGGTCGCGCGGGTCGGAGGAGAACCAGGCGGAGAACGCGTGGTCGTAGCGCAGGACGTCGTCGGGGTCGCCGCACAGCGTCAGGCGTCCGGCCCAGTAGGTCGCGACCTCGCTGGTCAGGTCGGTCAGGCGCAGCGCCTCCAGGTACGTCCGACACGCGGTCGGTGGTGACCGGCACGCCGGCCTCGCGGACCAGGCGGGTGAAGGCGACGAAGTCGTCGAGGACGGCACTCACCATCCGGACTCGGCGGCCGTCGGGGACTCATGACGCGAGCAGCGCGTCCAGCTTGTTCCGCGCGCGGTCGGCGTCCTCGCGGTACTTCAGCACCGCGCCGAGCGTGGCGGTCGCGGAGGCGAGGTCGAGCGAGCGCGCGCCGACCAGCTGCAGGGCCTGCGCCCAGTCGAGCGACTCGGCCACCCCGGGCGGCTTGAGCAGGTCGAGCCGGCGCAGCGCCTGGACGGCCCGCGCGACCTGCTCGGCCAGCGCGTCGGGCAGGTCGGGCAGGCGGCGACGCAGGATCGCGGTCTCGCGGGCGAGGTCGGGGTGCTCGAGCCAGAGATAGAGACAGCGCCGCTTCAGCGCGTCGTGGACCTCCCGGGTGCGGTTGGAGGTCAGCACCACCAGCGGCGGGGTCTCGGCCCTCACGACCCCGATCTCGGGGATGGTCACCGAGCTCTCGGCGAGCACCTCCAGCAGGAACGCCTCGAACTCGTCGTCGGCGCGGTCGACCTCGTCGACCAGCAGCACGCACGGCGCGTCCTGGAGCGCCTGCAGGATCGGGCGCGCGAGCAGGAACCGCCGGTCGTACAGCGAGGCCTCGCGGCGTCGGCGTCGAGGGCGGCGTCCGAGGAGCTCGCGAGCCGCCTCCATGGCGCGCAGGTGCAGGAGCTGACGCGGGAAGTCCCAGTCGTAGAGCGCCTGCGAGGCGTCGATCCCCTCGTGGCACTGCAGGCGGATCAGCGGGAGCCCCAGGCACTCGGCCAGTGCCTGCGCGAGCGCGGTCTTGCCGGTGCCCGGGCTCGCCCTCGCAGAACAGCGGCCGCCCCATGCGCAGCGCGAGGAACGCCGCGGAGGCCAGCCCCGCATCGGCCAGGTAGCCGGTGGTCTCCAGTGCGCTCGCCAGCGCGTCGGGGCTGCTCGGTCCGGTCATCGCGGTCACGGCTCCCAGCATGTCCCAGGCGTGTGCGGCGCGGCCACCGCGCCCGTGCGCGCTGCTCCGAACGGCGGTGCTCGCGCCGTGAGGCCGGGCACAACCGGTCGTTGTGTCACAAGTATGTCACAAGCCGGACCCCGCGGTGGAGCATGCGGATCTCCGCACGCGGATGTCACGGGGACGTCTCGACCAGGTGACGGTCGTCGCACGGTCACACCTTGAAAGACGCGGTGTGCTCCGTACCGTTCGCGGTCGGCCCGCTCGACATCCCGATCGAGGAGCCCGACACCCCCGGGGTCGCCGCGCCTGCGCCCGTCCAGCGGCTCCGGGTGACCCGAGACGAAAGTTGCGGACCGGACGGGCGCGACGACGTGAGGCCGCGGGCGCCGAGAGCGCCCACGGAACGGTGAGGCCGCGTGGAACCGGCCGACGACCCGTCCGCAGGCCCGTCCGAGCGTGGCGCGGTACGGAGAGAGGTCATGTCTCGGAACACCCATGAGTCGATGGCGCGCGCCCTCGGACGGCGCACGGCCCAGGTCGTCCTCGCCGGAGCGATCGCGACGACGCCGCTGGTGCTCGGCACCGGGCTGGCCCACGCGGACACCGACTGGGACGAGCTCGCGCAGTGCGAGAGCGGCGGCGACTGGAACACCCAGACCGGCAACGGCTTCGGTGGCGGCCTGCAGTTCACCGACTCCACCTGGCACGCCTTCGGCGGATCGGGCAGCCCGGAGAGCGCAGGCCGCTCCGAGCAGATCGCGGTCGCCGAGCGGGTCAAGGCCGCCCAGGGCATGAGCGCCTGGCCGTCGTGCTCGAAGAAGACCGGCAACACCGACCGCTCGCCGAACACCGGGAGCGGTGGCTCGAGCACCGCGGACCGACAGGACGCCGGGAACGGCCGACCGGCCGGGCCCGCCCCCGCGGCTCCGGCCCAGCCCGCGCCGCGGAGCCAGCCCGCCGCGACCGGGATGCACACCGTCGCCGCGGGCGAGACGCTGACCGAGATCGCCTCGAGAAACGGCACCACCGCCCAGACCGTCGCGTCGCGCAACGCCCTGACCGACGCGGACACGATCGCTCCGGGTCAGCAGCTCGCGGTGCGCTGACCCCGCCGGCGGAGGCTCCCCGCACCGCACGATCGACGACCCCGGCTCCCGCGTGGCGCCGGGGTCGTCGTGTGTCCGGACCCGAGGTGCCGACCGCGCCCCGCGAGCGACGTCGCGTTCCTGAGAGCTCCCGCGTGAACTGGGTCACAGATCGGTCGGACGCGTCGGGGGACTCGCGGAGCGCCGACCGTCACCGCGGGCCCGGGAGCTGCGGCGTCGTCACCTCACCGACACCCGTTCGTGACGTCGGGGGGTCCGGCGGACCTGAGAGCGCTCCCCGGGCGACGCCCGGGGCTGCCTAGCGTCGCGCCGTCGACCCGCGCGTGTGGGGCCGGCCGGGATCCGAGCGCCCCCTGTCCGGCGGGTCCCGTCACCCCGAGACGACGTGCCCGGACAGGGCCCGAGACCGGATCGCCGTCCGCTCCCCCTCTCGCTCGACGGCCCGGTCTCCCGGCCCCGGCGCGGCCGATGGAGCTCCCCGTGGACCTCGCACGCTCCTTGCCCACCCCGTCCGGCGGACGTCACCGCGCCCCGCGCCGGCCCGGCCGGATGGGCCGCGCGGCACTGGCCGCCGTCGCGGTCGGCGCCCCCGTCGTCCCGACCGTGCTGCTGGCGGCCCCGGCGGCCCACGCCGAGACCGACTGGGACGCGCTCGCACGGTGCGAGAGCGGCGGGGACTGGACCATCGACACCGGCAACGGCTTCTCCGGCGGGCTGCAGTTCACCCCGTCGACCTGGCGGGCCTTCGGCGGCTCCGGCAACGCCGAGGACGCCAGCCGCTCCGAGCAGATCGCGGTCGCCGAGCGGGTCAAGGCCGCTCAGGGCATGAACGCCTGGCCGACCTGCTCCCGCCGGACCGGGCAGACCGACGACTCGCCCAACTCCGGGTCCGCGGGCTCGGCGACGTCCGACGACGGGCTCGGATGACGCGGGCTCCTCGGACGACGCGCGGTCCTCGGACGACTCCGGCTCCTCCGCCGATTCGCGCTCGTCCTCGGACGACTCCCGGTCCTCGCAGGACCCGGGCTCCTCCGACGACGACGCCTCGTCGAGGGCACGCCAGGCCGCGGCGACGCCGTCGGGGTCGTACACGGTCCGGGCCGGCGACACCCTCAGCTCGATCGCGGCGTCGCACGGCACCACCTGGCGCGCGCTGGCCCAGGGGAACCCGGACGTCGCGACCGACCCGAATCTGATCCTCCCCGGCCAGGCGCTCACGATGAGCTGAGCGGCGCCGAGGGACGGGTCAGGGGCAGTTCACCCATTCCTCGCTGCCGTCGGTGAACTCCTGGCGCTTCCACACCGGCAGGTCGCGCTTGACCTCGTCGACGAGGGCGCTGCAGGCCTCGAACGCCTCGCGGCGGTGCGCGGCGGCCACCGCGCAGGCCAGGGCGACCTCACCGACGGCCAGCGGGCCCACGCGGTGGCTCACGGCGAGCGCCGTGACGTCCGGGAACCGCGCGGCGACCTCCCCGGCCACGCGCTCGACGACCGACCCGGCGCTGGGGTGGGCCTCGTAGTCCAGCGCGGTGACGCCGCGGCCGTGGTCGTGGTCGCGGACGACGCCGGCGAAGGTGACGACGGCACCGCTGGTCGGGCCGTCCACCAGGGCGGCGTGCTCGGCGACGTCGAGGGGCTCGGTGCCGACGCCGGCGCGCAGGACGACGGGCACGGTGACGGGGTCGCTCACGAGTGGTCCCCTCCGAGGATCTGGTCGACGGCGTGCGCCAGGACGGGTTCGAGGACGGCGAGGCCGTCGCGGACGCCGCCCGGCGAGCCCGGCAGGTTCACCACCAGGGTGCGCCGGGCGACGCCGGCCACGCCACGGGAGAGCACCGAGGTCGGCACCGCGTCGGCCCCGGCGCGCCGGATGGCGTCGGCGAGCCCGGGGACCTCGTAGTCGACGACCGCGCGGGTGGCCTCCGGTGTCGCGTCCGTGGGGGCGATGCCGGTGCCGCCCGTGGTGATCACGACGTGGGCGCCGTCGGCCACCGCCGCGCGCAGGGCCGCGGCGACCGGCTCGCCGTCGGGCACGACCTCGGGGTCGGGGCACGTGAAGCCCTGCGCCCGCAGCCAGTCGACGATCAGCGGGCCGCCGCGGTCGGCGTACACCCCCGACGACGCCCGGTTCGACGCGGTGACCACCCGGGCTCGCCGGACGCCCGCACCCCGGTCCGGCTCCGCTCCGCTGCGCGTTCCCTGCCCCGAACTGCTCATGCGCGGTCCTCCGGTCGTATCCAAGTGCCCGAGCGCCCGCCCTCCTTGCGCTCCAGGCGCACGGCGTCGAGCGTGGCCGCGGGGTCGAGCGCCTTGATCATGTCGTGCAGGGTCAGGCCGGCGACGGCGACCGCGGTGAGCGCCTCCATCTCCACGCCGGTGCGGTCCGCCGCGCGGGCGGTGGCCGTGATGGCGATCTCGGTGGCGCCGACCTCGAGGTCGACGGTCACGCCGGCCAGCGGGATCGGGTGGCACAGCGGGACCAGGTCGGGCGTGCGCTTGGCCCCCATGATGCCCGCGACCCGGGCGGTCCCCAGCGCGTCGCCCTTGGGCACGGTGTCGTCGCGCAGCGCGGCGGTCACGGCGGCCGTCGTGCGGAGCACACCCGTCGCCGTGGCCGTGCGCCCCGTGACGGCCTTGTCGCCGACGTCGACCATCCGCGCCGCGCCGGTGGCGTCGACGTGGGTGAGTCCCAGGCCCTTTCCCCCGTCGCTCCGCTCGCCCGGACCGGGCTCACTCATCGCTCTCCTCCGCCGCCTTGGCCGTCTCCTGGCCCACCGCGAGGGCCTCGCCGACGTCGACCGATTCGGCACCCTGCTCGCGGGCCCGCTCGGCGACCTTGCGCACCGCGTTCGCGACCGCCGTCGCCACGGTGGCGTCGAAGACGCTCGGCACGATGAACAGCGGGTTGGGCTCGGCGACGACGTCGGCGATCGCCGCCGACGCGGCGAGCAGCATGTCGTCGGTGATGCCCCGGGCCTGGGCGTCGAGCAGCCCGCGGAAGATGCCGGGGAAGGCGAGCACGTTGTTGATCTGGTTCGGGTAGTCCGAGCGGCCGGTGGCGACGATCGCGGCGTGGTGCTGGGCGACCGAGGGGTCGATCTCCGGGTCCGGGTTGGCCAGGGCGAACACGACGGCGTCGTCGGCCATCCCGGCGACGTCGTCCTCGCCGAGCAGGTTCGGCGCCGACACCCCGATGAAGACGTCGACCCCGGGCATCGCGTCGGCCAGCGTGCCGGTGCGGCGCCGGTGGTTGGTCTGCTCGGCGACCCACGCCAGGCTCGGGTGCAGGCCGGGGCGGTCCGGGTGGATGATCCCCTCGACGTCGACCGCGAGCACGTCCGCGGGCGCCAGCGGCAGCAGCAGGCGGATGATCGCCGAGCCCGCCGCGCCGACCCCGCAGACGACGATCCGGCAGTCGTTCATCTCCTTGCCGACCACGCGCAGCGCGTTGCGCAGGGCCCCGAGGACGACGACCGCGGTGCCGTGCTGGTCGTCGTGGAAGACCGGGATCTCGAGCAGGTCGCGCAGCCGCTCCTCGATCTCGAAGCAGCGCGGCGCGGCGATGTCCTCGAGGTTGATGCCGCCGTAGGCCGGAGCCAGGATCTGCACGGTCCGGATGATCTCCTCGGTGTCCTGCGTGTCCAGGCACACCGGCCAGGCGTCCACCCCGGCGAAGCGCTTGAACAGCGCCGCCTTGCCCTCCATCACCGGCATCGCCGCGGCGGCGCCGAGGTTGCCCAGCCCGAGCACCGCGGAGCCGTCGGTGACGACCGCGACGGTGTTGCGCTTGATGGTCAGGCTGCGCGCGTCCTCGGGGCGCCGCGCGATCGCCTGGCAGACCCGCGCGACGCCCGGGGTGTAGGCGCGGGAGAGGTCCTCACGGGTCCGCAGGCCCACCTTGGGCGTCACCTCGATCTTCCCGCCGAGGTGGACGAGGAAGGTCCGGTCCGAGACGTTGCGGACGCGCACGCCGTCGAGGCGGTCGAGCTCGTCGGTGATCTCGCCGGCGTGGTCCTCGGACAGGGCGTTGCAGCTGATGTCGACGATGATCGAGTCGGTGCGCGACTCGACGACGTCGAACGCGGTCATCACCCCGCCGACCCGGCCGACGGCGACGGCGAGGTCGCCGGCCGCGGTGGCGCTCGCGGGGGCCTCCACGCGGGCCGTGATCGCGTAGCCGGGACCGGGGACGGTCATCCGTTCCTCATCTCACTCGTCTCGTCCGCCCCGCTCGGCGGCCCAGCGCGCCAGGTCCTCGGGGGTATCGAGGTCGACGTCGGTGGCCACGTCGCCGATCTCCACACCCACCACGTCGTGCCGCCCGCGCAGGAATCCGCGCGCCCCCGCGTCCCCGTGGGCGCGCTCCCGCACCGCCGCCCAGTGCGCGCGGCCGAGGAGCACAGGGTGCCCGAGCCGCCCGTCGACCGCCCCGCGGGCCAGCACGTCGGGCCGCCCTGGCGTGGCCCGCCACCCGCCGCAGCGCCTCGGCGCCCAGGCCCGGGGTGTCGACGAGGGTCACGAGCGCGGCGCCGACGTCCACGCCCGCCGTGCTCCAGCAGCTCCAGCCCCGCCCGCAGCGAGGCGGCCTGGCCCTCGGTGTCCCAGCCGACCGCGGGCGTCCACGTGGTGCCGTGCTCGGGGAGGGGCCCGGAGGCCTCGCCCGCGGGGTCCACCAGGTCGTCGAGCAGCCCCGCCACGTCGGGCAGACCGGCGCCGAGCACGACGACGACGGGGTCGAGGCCGGCGGCGCGCAGGGTCCGGACCGCGCGGCGCACCAGCGGCTCGCCGTGGAGCTCGACCGTCGCCTTCGGCCGACCCATCCGCGACCCTGCTCCGGCGGCGAGGAGCAGGCCCGCGACGCGCGTCAGGGTCGCCCGCCCTACCGGTTGATCTCGGTGACCGGGTGCTCGTACCCGAGCTGGTCGGCGGGCAGGGGGAAGGCGGTCTCGCCGTACGGGGAGGGCGCCCCCTGGGTCGGGGCCATGAGCTCGGTGATCGGGTGGCCGCCGTCGACCTCGGGCCACCACGGGTCCTGGCGCGGGGTCTCCGGGGCGTCGGGCGTCTCGTCACTGCGATGGGTGGCCACGGGTTCCTCCTGGGTCGGCGCGCCGGCGGGCCCTCAGTCTGCCGTACGCCAGGGCTCGCACGACGGTCCGGCCCGCCGATCGGCGTGCTCCCCCTGCTGCTCCGTACCCCGCGAGCAGGCACGACTACCGTGGAGGCGATGTCCGGACGGACCCTGCTCGACCACCTGCGCGCCCAGGACGACGCCACCCTGGGCGCGCTGCTGCGTGCGCGCCCGGACCTCGCCGTGCCCGCCCCCGCCGACACCGGCGTGGTGGTCACCCGCGCCGGGGTCCGGATGTCGGTCGGGCGGGCCTGCGAGGAGCTCGACGCCTTCACCCTGCAGGTCGTGGACGCGCTGCTCGTCGCGCGCGCCGACGAGGCCGCCGTCGGCGCCGGGGCGGTGCTGGCCCTGCTCGGCCCGGACCGGGTCGAGGCCGGGCGCGCGGCGCTGGCCGAGCTCGAGGTCCGCGCCCTCGTGTGGCCCGACGGCACCACGGTCGGGACCGACTCCACCGACCCGCGCGACGCCGTCGGCCTGCGCGCCGTGCCCGCCCTGCGCGAGGTCTCGGTGCGCTACCCGGGCGGGCTCGGGCGGCCGGCCCCCGCGTTCTCCGCGATCGCCGTCGCCGACGACCCCGCCGCGCTCGTCGCCGCCCTGCCCGCCGACGAGCGCGCCGTCGTCGAGGCCCTCGCCGCCGACGGCCCGGTCGGACGCAGCCGCACCCCGGGCGCCGTCGACGGCCCGATCGGGCGCCTGCTCGAGGCCGGCCTGCTGCACCGCGTCGACGCCGAGACCGTCGAGCTCACCCGGGAGGCCGCGCTCGGGGTCCGCGGCACCCGGCCGCTGGGCGAGGTCCCCGTCGCCGACCCGATGCCCGCGCCGCGCCACCACGAACCCCACGACGTCGACGCCACCGCCGCCGGGGAGGTCCTCGAGCTGGTCCGCCGCGCCGAGACGGTGCTCACCGCCTGGTCGGCCGCGCCGCCCGCGGTGCTGCGCTCGGGCGGGCTCGGGGTGCGCGACCTGCGCAAGGTCGCCCGCGAGCTCTCCGTCGGTGAGCCGGCGGCCGCGCTGCTCGTGGAGGTGCTCGCCGGCGCGGGGCTGATCGCCGTCAGTGACGGCGCCGAGCCGGGACGCGGAGCGGAGCGGAGCCGGACCCTGGAACCGGGACGCGGCCGGGGTCACGAAGCCGCCTGGACGCCGACCGTCACCGTCGACCGCTGGTTCGCCGCCACACCGGAGGCCCGCTGGGTGACGCTGGCCCGCGGCTGGCTCGACACCCCGCGCGCCCCGTCCCTGGTCGGCGCGCGCGACGCCGGCGACAAGCTCATCGGCCCGCTCTCCGACGAGGCGCGCCGGCCGTGGGCGCCCGCGCTGCGCCGGCGGGTGCTCGCCCGGCTCGCCGAGTTCGACGACGGCGACGGCCCGCCGAGCGCCGAGGACCTCGTCGCCTCGCTGGCGTGGCGCGCGCCCCGGCGCGGCGGGCGCCAGCGCGACGAGATGGTGCGCGTCGTCCTCCGCGAGGCGACCACCGTGGGGCTCGTCGCCCACGACGCGATCACGTCGGCGGCGCGCGAGCTGCTGACCGTCGCCCGCGGTCCCGGCGACGACCCGGACGCCGCGGCGGCGGCCACGTTGCGGCGCGCCCTGCCCGCGCCCGTCGACCACGTCCTGCTGCAGGCCGACCTCACCGCGATCGCCCCCGGACGCCTCGAGCCGGAGCTCACCGCCGCGATGGAACGGGTGGCCGACGTCGAGTCCGCGGGCAGCGCCACGGTCTACCGCATCAGCGAGCGCTCGGTCCGGCGTGCGCTCGACCTCGGCCAGACCGCCGACGACCTCCACCAGCTCTTCGCGACGCGCTCGGCCACCCCGGTCCCGCAGGGCCTGACCTACCTCGTCGACGACGTCGCCCGGCGCCACGGGCGGCTGCGCGGGGGGTCGGCGGCGTCGTTCCTGCGCGCCGAGGACGAGACGCTGATCGCCGAGGTCCTCGCCCACCCCGAGGCCACCCGCCTCGAGCTGCGCCGCATCGCCCCGACCGTGCTCGTCAGCCCCGAGCCGCTCGCCGAGGTCCTCGCCGCGCTGCGCGACGCCGGGCTCGCCCCCGTCGCCGAGGACGACACCGGTGGCGTGCTCGAGCTCCGTCCCCGCGGGCGGCGCACCGCGGCCCGCAGGCCCGAGCGCACCGTCAACGGCGCCCCGCTGCTCTCCGCCGACCAGATCACCGCCCTCGTCGCCCAGATGCGCGCCGGCGACCGCGCCGCCAGCGCCACCCGCGGACGGTCCGTCTCCGCGGGCGGGACGGGGCGCAGCACGGCGTCGGCCACCGTCGCCGTCCTCGCCGAGGCCGCCCGCACCGGGCGCAGCGTCTGGATCGGCTACGTCGACGCCCATGGCACCGCCTCCCAGCGCGTCGTGCGCCCCCTGCGCGTCGGCGGCGGCGTCCTCGAGGGCATCGAGGACACCGAGGACATCGACGACGACAGCGAGCGCGTCGGCGCGCCCGACGACGGCGCGGCGCTCAGCTTCGCCCTCCACCGCATCACCTCGGTCAGCGTCCTCGCCGACCGCTGACCAGCGGGGGCACACTGGGCGGCGTGTACGCCGGTCTCCACCACGTGCAGCTCGCCATGCCGCCGGGAGAGGAGCAGCGGGCGCGGGAGTTCTTCGTCGACGTCCTCGGGATGACCGAGACCGCCAAGCCCGCGGTCCTCGCCGGGCGGGGCGGGGTGTGGTTCGCCGCCGGCGTCCTGGAGATTCATCTCGGCGTCGAGGCCGGCTTCCGGCCTGCCGTCAAGGCCCACCCCGGGATCCTCGTCGACGACCTCGACGAGGTCGCCCGGCGTGTCACCGCGGCCGGTCAGGACGTCACCTGGGACCGCGACTTCCCCGGCTTCCGCCGCTTCTACGCCCACGACCCCTTCGGCAACCGCCTCGAGTTCCTCGAACCGGCGTGATCAGGCGCGGGCGCCGACCGCCCAGACCTGCATGGCGTGCTCCACGAGGGAGATGAGCGCCTCCTTCGTCGACTCCCGGTCGCGGGCGTCGACGGTGAGGATCGGGGACCGAGGGATCGATCGCCAGGGCCTCGCGGACGTCCTCGAGCTCGTGGCGCAGGACGCCGTCGAAGCAGTTGACACCCAGGACGTACGGCAGGTGCCGGTCCTCGAAGAAGTCGACCGCGGCGAAGCAGTCGGCGAGCCGCCGGGTGTCGGCGAGCACGACCGCGCCGATCGCGCCGCGCACGAGGTCGTCCCACATGAACCAGAAGCGGTCCTGACCGGGCGTCCCGAACAGGTAGAGGATCAGGTCGGAGTCCAGCGACACGCGCCCGAAGTCCATCGCCACGGTGGTGGTCCGCTTGTTCGGCACCGCCGACAGGTCGTCGACCCCCGCGCTGGCGTCGGTCATGACCGCCTCGGTCGTGAGCGGGTCGATCTCCGAGACCGATCCCACGAAGGTCGTCTTGCCGACACCGAACCCCCCGGCCACGACGATCTTGGCTGAGGTGGTGGTCGGGACGCTCTCCTGCACGACGCCCAAGTCAGAGCCGTCGAAGTCCACTCAACACCCTTTCCATCAGCGCCATGTCCGGCACGCCGTTCGAGTCCGAGGTCGTGGCGGTCTGGTGCACCACGACGGTGCCCTGCGAGGCCATGTCGCCGATCAGCACCCGGGCCACGCCCAGCGGCAGCGTCAGCAGCGCCGCCACCTCCGCCACCGACCGGGGCTCGCGGCACAGCTCGGCCACGGCACGGTGTTCGTACTGCCGCAGGTGCGACGGGTCGCGTCCTCCGGCGGCGACCGAGACCAGGGTCTCGATCGCGAGGTCGTAGGTCGGCCGGGTCCGGCCCCCGGTCCAGGCGTAGGGCCGGACGATCGCGACGTCCTCGGCGGCGTCGGGCGGCGGCCCCGGTTCGGGGAGCTCGTGCCGCGGCGGCCCCGGCGTCGGGGTGCCGTACGGCGCGGTCTGGGCCTCTCCGGGCGTCCAGGCGTGCGCCCCGCCCCCGTCCCCGGGTCCAGCGGGCGGCGACGCGCCGGCACCCCCGTCCGGCTCGGGGGGCCGGGGCTCCTCGGCGGGCGTGGCGTCCTCGCTCCGGCGCCGCCGGAACAGGCCACGGCGCTCCCCCTTCGGGCGCGCCGGACCGCTGATGCCGTTGAGGACGTCGGCGAAGGACTCGGGATCGTCGCTCACCGCTCGTCACCCCCTCGCGAGGTCATCGCACGGCCGACCCCTGCAACTCGGCTCGCAGCTCCGGGGTCAGCAGCTGGCCGACCCGGTCGACCAGCAGCGTCATCTCGTAGCCGACGAGTCCGATGTCGCAGTTCGGTGCGGCGAGGGTCGCGAGGCACGACCCGTCGCTGATCGACATGAGGAGCACGATGCCGCGCTCCATCTCCACGACGGTCTGCACGACCTCGCCCGCCTCGAAGCACCGGGCGGCGCCCTGGGTGAGGCTGATCAGCCCGGACGCCACGGCCGCGAGCTGGTCGGCGCGGTCGCGCGGCAGCCGGCTCGACGCGGTCAGCAGCAGCCCGTCGGTCGACACCACGACCGCGTGGGCGACGCCCGGCACCCGCTCGGCGAAGTTCGAGACCAACCAGCCGAACCGGCTCGGCTGCGACTGCGGCCCCGGGTTGTGGGCACTGCTCACTGGTCCTCCTCGTCGGGGCGGGCGCTCGGCGCCGGGTCGCCCACGGTCTCGGCGGGGCGCGCCCGGCGGGTGGTGCGCCCGTCGGTCACGCCCTGCTGGTAACTGGCGAGCCGTCCCCGGATCGCGTCGGCGTTGCGGCGCGGTCCGGCCGGCCCGGGCGCGGCGGGCGCGGGCCCGCCGCCCGGGCGCGCGGCCCCGGGCACGAGCTGGGCGCGCGGGCGCCGCTGCGGCAGGCCCGCCTCGGTGGTCGACGTCCCGGCGGCCGGGTCCGACGAGGCCGCGGCGGCCCGCCAGCCCTCGTCGCCGGAGGTCGACGACCACTCCGCCCCGTCCGGGTCGGCGCCCGCGGTCGGGGCCTCCTGGAACCAGGCGGACGCCACCTCGTCGTAGATCGGTGTGCGCTCGCGTGGCGAGCTGCCCGCCCGCATCGGCAGGCGCTCGGGCACGGCGCGCGCCGGCCCACCCCGGCCGTTGGGAGCTCCACGACCGTTCGGGCGCGCGCCGGCAGGACCACCGTGGCCGTTCGGGGCCGCGTCGGCGCCCGGCGTGTCGCCCGCGGGGTCGAACAGCCGCTCGTCCCCCGCCGTCGCCGGGGTGGGGGCACCGTCGCTGCCGGCGGCCGCGGTGTCGGTGTCGGCCGTGGTCTCGACCCGGTCGGGGTTCCGGCGGGGCCGCAGTCGCGGTGCCATCCCGGGGGCGACGACCGGGGCCGCCGAGGGTCCGCGACGGCGGGCGAGCGGTCGTGGCCCGGCGCCCGGCCGCGCCGGCACCCGGGGACGCCGCCCCGGCAGCAGGATCGGCAGGCGTGCCCTCCGGAGCCTGCTCGCCGGAGCTCGCCGCGTCGGCCCGCTCCACGGTCTCGGCGACCGTCGGCGCTCGCCGCCGGGTCGTCCGTCACGGCCGGCAGCACCGGCTCCTGGGGCTCGCCCGGCCCGGACGCGGGCGGGTTCGCCATGAACGGCGCGGACGGCTCGACCCGGGGCGCGCGCCGGCGCAGGGGCAGCGTGCCGCGTGGTGCCGTGGTGCGTGGGGTGCCGTCGTCGGAGCCGGCCGGCCGGGCCGGTGCCGCCGGGGCCTCGTCCGGGGCGACCGGCTCGGCGGCCGGCAGCTCCCCGGTCCCGGGCCGCAGGTCCGACCGGGGCGCGTCGACCTCGGCCGGCCCGGCGACGTCGGCCGCGGGCGTGCGGTCGTCGACCTGCTCCGGGACGTCCGGCCGCGCTCCGGCGGACCGGTCCGGAACGCGCTCGGGGTCGTCCGACCTCGGGCGCTGCCGCTCCCCGGCCGCCGGCTCCTCCGGCCGCCCGGGCGGCGGGCCGTACCCGGGCGGGCCGCCCGGGGTTCCGTTCCGGAGGGGCGGGCCCGAACCCCCGTGCTGGGGCGGGCCGCCGTAGGGCGGGCGGCCGGCCGGGGGTGCGCCGGGTCCGTAGGGGCCCGGACCCTGTGGTGCGTACCCCGGGGGGGCGGTGCCGGGACCGCGCCATCCCGGGGGCGGGCCCCCGCGCGGAGGCGCCCCGGGTGGGGCCCAGCCGACCGGGCCGGGACCCTGCGGGCCCGGACCCTGCGGGCCGGGACCCTGCGGGCCGGGACCGGGCGCCCCGGCGGGTGCCGGGCCCGGTGGCGCGGACGGTGCGCGCATCCCGTGGCGGCCCGAGGGCTCCTCGGCCTCGCCCGTCGCGTCGGCCGTCGGGGCGACGTCGGGCTCGTCCGTCCCGTCGTCCCCGGACCCGCCGTGGCGCCACACGGTCACGCCGTCGGAGTCCGGCGACGTCGAGGCGACACGGTCGTCGGCGTCGTCCGCGTCGTCCGCGTCGTCGGCGTCGTGCCCGCCGGCGAGGTCGTCGCGGTCCTCGACCGGGCTCGTCCGGCACCCCGGCGTCGTCGGCCGGCTCCTCCCGTCGGGACCGGCGGCGCGCCGCGGCCGCGGCGAGGGCCGCGCCGACCCCCGCGCCCCCGACCGCCGTCGCCGCGCCGGCACGGCGCCCGCCGCGCTCGTCGTCGGGCTGGGCGGCGTCGGTGGCGGGTGCCTCGACCGGCCGCTCGTCGGCGGCCGGTTCCTCGGTGCCGCGCGGCGGACGGCCGCTTCCCCCGCCCGGGCCGCCGGGACCGCCCGGACGCGCCGGACCGGCCGGGCCGCCGGGACCCCCGCGACCGTTGACGCCGGCGCCGGGCCCGCCCGGACCACCGCGGCGCGGCATCAGCGGGGTGCGCGCCGCCGCCGGGCGCCCGGCCGGGCCCTCGCCGGGACCGGGGCCGGCCGGGCGGCGGGGCGGACGGGTCGTTCGGGTCGACGGAGGGCGCGAAGAACGCCCCCGGCGCCGACGGGCGCCCCGGGCCGCGCTGGGGCAGGCCGGGCCCGCTCCCACCCTCGGGACGCGGCTGGCGCGGGAGCTCGGTGCCCCCGACGCCGGCCCCGGCGAGGGCGCCGTTCGTGCCGTTCACCCCGGGACCGCGCCGCTGCTCCTCGGGAGCGCCCGAGCCGACGGCGACGCCGCGGCCCGAGCCCTCGGGGACGGACGCGAGCACGGCCGAGGCCGGCACCATGGCGGTGGCCGCGACGCCACCCTCCTCGCGGGCGCGCAGGGCGACGGCGATGCCGTGCCGGGTGGCCAGGCGGCCGACCACGAACAGGCCCATGCGGCGCGAGGACGACACGTCGACGGTGGGCGGCGAGTCGAGGCGCACGTTGGCCTCGTACAGGTCCTCCTCGGACATCCCGACGCCGTCGTCGAGGATCTCCACGAGCACCGAGCCGTCCGGGTTCTGCGTGGCGAGGACCTGGACGCGGGTGTCCGGCGCGGAGAACGTCGTCGCGTTCTCCAGCAGCTCGGCCACGAGGTGCACGACGTCGCTGGCCGTGCGGCCGAGCAGCTGGGTGCTCGGGGGCGGGGCGAGGTCGATGCGCTGGTACTGCTCGACCTCGGAGGCCGCGGCCCGCAGCACGTCGACCAGCGGGACCGGCCGGCTGCCGCGCCGCGAGAGGTCGGTGCCCGAGAGCACCAGGAGGTTCTCCGAGTTGCGGCGCATGCGGGTCGCGAGGTGGTCGAGCTGGAAGAGGTTGGAGAGCGCCTCCGGGTCCTCCTCGGAGTTCTCCAGCTGCTCGATGAGGCGCAGCTGACGCTCGACGAGCGCCTGCGAGCGACGCGACAGGTTCACGAAGATCGAGTTGAACGCGGCGCGGAGGCCCGCCTGCTCGGCCGCCAGCCGTACCGCCTGCTCGTGGACCTGGTCGAACGCGCGCGCGACCTGCCCGATCTCCTCCCGGGTGGTGATCGGGGTCGGCACGATCGTGGTGTCCGGGATCTCGCCCTCGCGCAGGCTGCGCACCGCGCCGGGCAGGCGGCGCTCGGCGACGTCGAGCGCGGTGCGGCGCAGCAGGCGCAGCGGGCGCAGCAGCGAGCGGGTCACGAAGAACACCACGGCCGCGCCCGCCATCAGCGCGAGCAGGAGGACCACCGAAGCGATGCCGGCACCGTTGCGGGCCTGCGCCTGCAGCGCGCCGGCCTGGGACTGGAGCTGGGTGCGCAGCTGCTCGGAGACCGTGGTGTCCCGGTCGTAGACCGCCGACGACGCCCGCTCCCAGTCGGGGCCGGACACCTGCAGCGGCAGCCCGGCGCTGCCCCGGCCGAGCACGACCTGGGCGAGCAGGTCGCGGGCGTCCACGTCCGACCCGACGACGGCGTCGGCGAGGGCTGAGTTGTCGGTGCCGATCGCCGAGCGGAAGTCGTCGACGGCGATCGTGCGCCGCAGGGTGGCGTTGCGGGCCTGGTCGATGGACGGGGCGTCGATGCGGCCGGCCGCGATGCCCGAGGCGACGACGGCCTGGACGTAGGCGTCCTCCTCGCGGACCACCGAGAGCGAGTACAGCCCGGAGGCGAGGCCGGCGAGGCTCGGGTCGGCGGCCTCGCGGGAGAGCGAGCGGTCGAAGATCTGGAGGGCGCCGACGGCCTCGGTGTAGCGCGCGATGGTGCCTGCGGAGTCGACCTGGCCCCCGGTGACGTTCTCGCGCAGCCGGTCGAGCTGGTCGAGCTGCGTGCTGGCCTGCCGGAACGCGGTGAGCGTCTGGTCGTCGAGGGAGTCGGACCGGTCCGCGGAGCTGCGCAACTGGGCGATGCCGTCGCGGGTGGCGTTCGCGCGCTGGGTCACGACCTGCGACCCGCCGGTGCGCCCCGACGCCACGTAGACCGCGGCGGCCGAGCGCTCGGCCGCGATGTCGCCGAGCACGCGCGCGGTGACGTCCTCGAGCGTGACCGCCTGCTGGACGCCGTCGTAGGACGACGCCTCCTGGGTCTGCTCCACGATCCGCAGGACACCGAGCGCGAGGACGAACAGCGTCGGGACGAGCAGCACCGCCGCGAGCTTGACCGGCAGGCTCCAGTTGCGCAGGGCCAGCCGCTCCTGCCATGCGCCGGGGTCGGTCCCCGCGGGACCGGCGTCCTCGCGGCCCTCACCGGCGGTGCCGCCGTACTGGTCGCCGTACCGCACGCTGGTGCGACCGGGTGCTCGATCGGGTGTCGTCACGGACGGGTCCTCCCGCTTCCGCCGGTCGGTCGGACCTCGCCCGCCGCCACCGCGCTCCGGACGGGTCCCTGATCGACGCTCGGTGACCAGGGATGGGCTAAGGTATGGGCAGACTGGTTCCTGTGCCGTCGCGTGGGTGACATGGCGCAGTGACGGGTCGGGCCGACACGGGAGGCAGGGAGCGGGGCGAGGGATCGCATCAGCGTCGTCAGGCGTCCGTTGCGGGTCGGCACGACCCTCGATCGGTCCGGCCGTGGTGCGGACGGACGCGACCGCAGGTCGCTGCGGCGGAGGTCCCACGGTGCTGCGCCCACAGGCGCCTCGCCGTCGAGCCTTCGGGTCGTGGTCACTCTTCGAGAGCGTGGTCGAGTGAGCGACACTGTATCGGCCGACCCCGACCGGAGTGACCGGGCCCGTCTGCGCGTTCGAGCAGCGGTGCCGTCGGTCCGCCCGACGGCATGTCGCCCGGGCGGGGACAATGGAGGCCGACCACCCGTCGCCGTGCCGGAGGTACGAGACCGTTGAGCTCCCCGGGGACCGGACCCCTGATCGTCCAGTCCGACAAGACCCTGCTGCTCGAGGTCGACCACGCCGACGCTCCCGCCGCCCGCCAGGCCATTGCGCCGTTCGCCGAGCTCGAGCGCGCCCCCGAGCACGTCCACACCTACCGCGTCACCCCGCTCGCGCTGTGGAACGCCCGCGCCGCCGGTCATGACGCCGAGCAGGTCGTCGACGCCCTCGTCGCCTACTCGCGCTACGCGGTGCCGCAGGCCCTGCTCGTGGACGTCGTCGACACCATGGGCCGCTACGGGCGCCTGCAGCTGACCAACTCACCCGTGCACGGCCTCGTGATGATCTCCCACGACCGCGCGGTGCTCGCGGAGGTGCTGCGCAACAAGAAGATCGCCCCGATGCTCGGCGCCCACATCGACGACGACACCGTGCAGGTGCACCCCTCCGAGCGCGGCCGCCTCAAGCAGGCCCTGCTCAAGGTCGGCTGGCCCGCCGAGGACCTCGCGGGCTACGTCGACGGCGAGGCCCACGCCATCGCCCTCGACCAGACGGGCTGGGAGCTGCGCGACTACCAGGCCGATGCCGTCGAGGGCTTCTGGGCCGGCGGCTCCGGGGTCGTCGTGCTGCCCTGCGGCGCGGGCAAGACCCTGGTCGGTGCCGCGGCGATGGCCCGGGCCGAGGCGACGACGCTGATCCTGGTCACCAACACGGTCGCCGGGCGGCAGTGGAAGCGCGAGCTGGTGGCGCGCACGTCGCTGACCGAGGACGAGATCGGCGAGTACTCCGGCGAGCGCAAGGAGATCCGCCCGGTCACCATCGCCACCTACCAGGTGATGACCCGCAAGACCAAGGGCGAGTACCGGGCGCTCGAGCTCTTCGACTCCCGCGACTGGGGCCTGATCATCTACGACGAGGTGCACCTGCTGCCCGCGCCCGTCTTCCGGATGACCTCCGACCTCCAGTCCCGCCGGCGCCTCGGGCTCACGGCCACCCTGGTCCGCGAGGACGGCCGCGAGGGCGACGTGTTCTCGCTGATCGGGCCCAAGCGCTACGACGCCCCGTGGCGCGACATCGAGGCGCAGGGCTGGGTCGCCCCGGCCGACTGCGTCGAGGTCCGCGTGACCATGACCGACAACGAGCGCATCATCTACGCCACCTCCGAGGCCGACGAGCGCTACCGCATGTGCGCCTGCGCCCGGACCAAGATCCCGGTGGTGAAGAGCATCCTCGCCCGGCATCCCGACGAGCCCGCGCTGGTCATCGGCGCCTATCTCGACCAGCTCGACGAGCTCGGCGTCGCGCTCGACGCCCCGGTCATCCAGGGCTCGACGCGCACCAAGGAGCGCGAGCTGCTCTTCGACCAGTTCCGCCGCGGCGAGATCCCGGTGCTGGTGGTCTCCAAGGTCGCGAACTTCTCGATCGACCTGCCCGACGCGTCGGTGGCCATCCAGGTGTCGGGGACGTTCGGTTCCCGCCAGGAGGAGGCCCAGCGCCTCGGCCGGATCCTGCGTCCGAAGGGCGACGGCCGCCAGGCCCACTTCTACTCCGTGGTCGCCCGCGACTCGGTCGACGCCGAGTACGCGGCGCACCGCCAGCGCTTCCTCGCCGAGCAGGGCTACGCCTACCGCATCGTCGACGCCGACGACCTGCTCGGCCCCGCCGTCCCCGAGGTGGAGTAGCGGCGCCGACGCCGCGACGTGGGTACCCGCCGCCCCGGAGATGGGGACCCGCCACCGATGAGGCGCGCGGCCGTGCGGGGCCACGCTCGAGGAGCCGGACACCCGGCCCTTCCCTCGAGGAGACGACCATGACCACGACCATCACCCGCACCGCCCCACCGCTGACCGCGCTGGTGGACGACGTGGACGACGCCCTGCGCGCGGCGCGTCCCGGTCGCGCGCGGGTCGAGGCCGTCGGGCGTGCCCTGGCTCCGCACCTCGGGGACCCCCGGTTGCTCGCGCCGGACCAGTGCGTCGGCGACCCGGACGGGTACCGCCAGCACCTCCTGCACGTCGCGGAGGACGGGGCGTTCTCGCTGGTGGCGCTCGTCTGGCTGCCCGGGCAGACCACGCCCGTCCACGACCACCTCTCGTGGTGCGTGGTCGGCGTCCACACCGGCGAGGAGTACGAGACCCGCTACCGGCTCGACGCGGACGGCGCGCGGCTGCTCGTCGACGGGACGGCCCTCGCCGGCCCGGGGACCGTCACGGGACTGCTGCCCCCGGGCGACATCCACCGGGTCACCAACACGTCGTCGATCACGGCGATCTCGCTGCACGTCTACGGGCTCGACGTCACCCGGCGGGGATCGAGCATCCGCCGGCGCTACGACCTGCCGATCGGGCCGGAGTAGCTCAGACCCGGACCGGGCCCGCGTGGACGAAGGGCCGGTCGCTGTCGACGATGCGCCGACCCAGGGGCGTCAGCGACACCGGGATCAGCTTGAGGTTGGCGATCGCGAAGGGGATGCCGATGATCGTGACAGCCAGCGCGACCGCCGTCACGAGGTGGCCGATCGCGAGCCACCAGCCCGCGAACACGAACCACACGACGTTGCCGAGGGTCGACCCGAGGCCGGCCTGCGGGGTCCGCTCGATCTCCCGCCCGAACGGCCACAGCGCGTACAGCGCGATCCGGAAGGACGCGATGCCCCACGGGATCGTCACGATCAGCACGCAGCAGACGAGGCCGGCGACGAGGTAGCCCAGGGCCATCCAGACGCCGGCCAGCACCAGCCAGACCAGGTTGAGCACGAGGCGGAGGAGGCCCATGGGACCAGGGTGCCACCCGAAGCTGAGAGAAACCTCAGGTCAGGACGCGACCCTTGGTCTCGGGCAGCGTCAGGATGATCAGGAACGCGATCAGCGCGCCCCCCGAGACGTACCAGAAGAACAGGTCGGGACGCCCGGCGCCGCTCAGCGCCGCGATCAGGAGCGGCGCGGTGCCGCCGAAGACGGCGACGGTGAGGTTGTACCAGGCGCCGATGCCCAGGGCGCGCAGCTCGGTCGGGAAGATCTCGCTCATGATGGCCGGCGCGATCGAGGAGAACACCGCGTAGAGCCCGAGGCCGACCGAGAACACGATGATCAGGTTGAGCAGCGGGGGTTTCTCGGTGATGAGCAGGCTCAGCGGCACGGTGAGCACCGTGAACGCCGCCGACCACGCGAGCATCTGCGGTTTGCGGCCGAACCTGTCCGCGAGGGCACCCATCGGGTACTGCAGGGCGATGAAGACGACGGTGCCGATCGAGAGGGCGAGGAACACGTCGCTGCCGGGGGCGCCGCGGAACTGCACCGCGAACGGCGTCAGCGCGCTGAAGAACGTGTAGTAGCACAGCGTCGAGAGCAGCGTGAACCCGAACAGCTGCAGGACCGAGCGCGGGTAGTGCGGTGAGGGTCCGGAGCAGCGGGTTCTTCGTGGCCTTCGCCTTCGCGACGTTCTCCTCGAACTGCTCGGTCTCGGTCAGCGTGCGGCGCAGCCACAGCCCGACGATCCCCAGCACGCCGCCGACCGCGAAGGCGATGCGCCAGCCGTAGGACTCGAGCTCGGGGCGGTCGAGCTGGGTGGTCAGCAGCAGGCCGAGCAGCGACGCGGCCAGCAGCGCCGTGCCGGTGGAGATGTAGAAGAAGCTCGAGTACCGGCCGCGACGCTCCGGCGGGGCGATCTCGGCGAGGTAGGCGCTCGCGTTGGAGACCTCGCCGCCGAGGCTCAGCCCCTGCGCGATGCGGGCGATCAGCAGCAGGAGCGGCGCGAGCCAGCCGACCAGGGCGTAGGTCGGGAGGACGGCGATGAGCAGCGAGCCGCCCGCCATCAGCATGATCGTCACGAGCATGGCGAACTTGCGTCCGCGCAGATCCGCGAGCCGTCCGAGCAGCACCCCGCCGAGGGGGCGGAAGAAGAACGCGAGCGCGTAGGTGCTCGTCGTGCCGATGAGCGCCAGCGTCGGGTTGCTCTTGTCGAAGAACTGCGAGGAGAAGTAGACCGTGAACGTCGCGTAGATGGTCCAGTCGAACCATTCGACGGCGTTGCCGATGCTCGCCGCGACCAGCGTGCGGACCGGTAGACGGTGTCGATCGGTGGTGACGGTGTCCGAGACCTGGCTCATGCGCGCTCCCCGTGAGTCGCCCCCGAACGGGTGACCCTAGGCGAGGCGTCCGGTTCCTGACCAGGCGTCCGACCTCAGATCGCGGCGCGCCCGCCCAGGAACGGCCGCAACGGCTCGGGGACGGTCACGGTGCCGTCGGCCTGCTGGTGGTTCTCGATGACGGCGGCGAGCAGCCGGGGCGTCGCGACGGCGGTGTTGTTGAGGGTGTGCGTGTGCACGATCCGGCCGTCGTCGCGGTAGCGGATGTCGGCGCGGCGGGCCTGCCACTGGTGGAACGTCGAGCAGGAGTGCGTCTCGCGGTAGCGCTCGAGCGACGGGAACCAGGTGTTCACGTCGTTCATCCGGTACTTGCCCGCGCCCATGTCGCCGGTGGAGCACTCGACGACCTCGTGGGGCAGGTCCAGGGCGCGCAGGATCCCCTCGGCGGTGTCCAGCAGGGCCTCGTGCCAGCGCGCCGACTGCGCGTCGTCGGCCTCGCAGATGACGAACTGCTCGACCTTCTCGAACTGGTGCACGCGCAGGAGGCCGCGGACGTCGCGGCTGGCGCTGCCGATCTCGCGGCGGAAGCACGGCGAGATCCCGGCGTAGCGGATCGGCAGCTGCGCCTTCTCCAGGATCTCCCCGGAGTGCAGTCCGATCATGCCGACCTCGGAGGTCCCGGCCAGGAAGAGGTCGTCGGCGGTGATCTCGTAGGTCTCGGCGCGTCCCTTGGGGAACATGCCCGTGCCGACCAGCGCCGACTCCTTCACCAGGGCGGGCACGGTGATCGGCGTGAACCCGTGGCCGACGAGGATCTCGATCGCGTAGGAGTGGATCGCGCGCTCGAGCAGGGCGAGGTCGCCCATCAGCGTGTAGGCGCGCTCCCCCGCGACCTGGCGCGCGCGGGCGAAGAAGCCCCAGCCGCGGCGCTCGATGAGGTCGACGTGGTCGAGCGGGGTGAAGTCGAACGTCCGCGGCGTGCCCCACGTGCGGACGACGGTGTTGGCGTCCTCGTCGGGGCCGACGGGCGCCCCCTCCCACGGCATCTGGGGCAGCAGGAGCATGAGGTCGCGCAGCCGGTCCGAGGTCTCGGCCAGGCGCCCGCGGAGGTCCGTGATCGTCTCGCCGGCCTGCGTGCTCTCGGCGCGCAGCGCGGCGCGCTCGTCGTCCCCTGCCTTCGCGAACCGCTTGGAGAGGTCGTTGCGCCGGGCCTGCGTCTGATCGAGCTGGTGCTGGAGGTCGCGCGTCGCGGTGTCGAGCGCGAGCACCTCGTCGACGTCGACGTCGATGCCCTTGAGCTCGACGGCACGGCGGAGGAGATCCGGATCGTCCCTCAGGAGCCGCTTGTCGAGCATCGCGCGAAGATATCGCGGTCGCTGCACGACGAAGGGCCGCACCCCCTCGCGGGGATGCGGCCCTCGTCGGTATCGGGAGAGCGGGACCTAGAAGTCCATGCCGCCCATGCCGCCGGTCGGGTCGCCCCCGCCGCCGGCGTTCTTCTCCGGCTTGTCCGCGACCACGGCCTCCGTGGTCAGGAACAGCGCGGCGATCGACGCGGCGTTCTGCAGCGCCGAGCGGGTGACCTTGGCCGGGTCGATGATCCCGGCCTTGATCAGGTCCTTGTACTCGCCGGTCGCGGCGTCGAGGCCCTCGCCCAGCGGGAGGTTGCGGACCTTCTCCGCCACGACGCCGCCCTCGAGGCCGGCGTTCACGGCGATCTGCTTCAGCGGCGCCTCGAGCGCCACCTTCACGATGTTGGCGCCGGTGGCCTCGTCCCCGTCGAGCCCGAGGCCCGAGAAGACGTCGCCCACCGAGGCCTGCAGCAGGGCCACGCCGCCGCCGGCGACGATGCCCTCCTCGACCGCGGCCTTGGCGTTGCGCACCGCGTCCTCGATGCGGTGCTTGCGCTCCTTGAGCTCGACCTCGGTCGCGGCACCGGCGCGGATGACCGCGACGCCGCCCGCGAGCTTGGCCAGGCGCTCCTGGAGCTTCTCGCGGTCGTAGTCGGAGTCGCTGCGCTCGATCTCCGAGCGGATCTGGGTCACGCGACCCGCGATCTGCTCGGGGTCGCCCGCACCGTCGACGATGGTCGTCTCGTCCTTGGAGACGGTGACCTTGCGGGCGCGACCCAGCAGGGTCAGGTCCGCGGTCTCGAGCTTGAGGCCGACCTCCTCGGAGATGACCTCGCCCCCGGTGAGGATGGCCATGTCGGCCAGCATCGCCTTGCGGCGGTCACCGAAGCCCGGGGCCTTGACGGCGACGGACTTGAAGGTGCCGCGGATCTTGTTGACCACCAGGGTCGCGAGGGCCTCGCCCTCGACGTCCTCGGAGATGATCGCGAGCGGCTTGCCGGACTGCATGACCTTCTCCAGCAGCGGGAGCAGGTCCTTCACCGACGAGATCTTGGACGACATCAGCAGGACGTAGGGGTCGTCGAGCTCCGACTCCATCCGATCCTGGTCGGTGACGAAGTAGGGCGAGATGTAGCCCTTGTCGAAGCGCATGCCCTCGGTCAGCTCGAGCTCGAGCCCGAAGGTCTGCGACTCCTCGACCGTGATGACGCCTTCCTTGCCGACCTTGTCCATCGCCTCGGCGATGAGCTCGCCGATCTGCGGGTCGGCGGCCGAGATCGAGGCGGTGGCCGCGATCTGGTCCTTCGTCTCGACCTCCTTCGCCGACTTCAGCAGCTGCTGGGAGACGGCTTCGGTCGCCTTCTCGATGCCCTTCTTCAGGGCCATCGGGTTCGCGCCGGCCGCGACGTTGCGCAGCCCCTCGCGAACGAGCGCCTGGGCGAGGACGGTCGCGGTGGTGGTGCCGTCGCCGGCGACGTCGTCGGTCTTCTTGGCGACCTCCTTGACGAGCTCGGCCCCGATCTTCTCCCAGGGGTCCTCGAGCTCGATCTCCTTCGCGATCGAGACGCCGTCGTTGGTGATCGTGGGGGCGCCCCACTTCTTCTCCAGGACGACGTTGCGGCCGCGCGGTCCGAGGGTCACCTTGACGGCGTCCGCGAGAGTGTTCATGCCACGCTCGAGACCCCGACGGGCCTCTTCGTCGAACGCGATCATCTTGGCCATACCGGGTGGTCCTCCGAATGAGAGACACGTCTGCACGATCGGGGCGGTGCCCGCGACGGACGACCGGCATCCAGACCGCCGATCTCACCTACCCGACCTGGCACTCGACGATACCGAGTGCCAACCGCCACTCTGGCACTCGGGTCGGGTGAGTGCAAGCGACCACCCCCGTCGGGGCCGCGCGTCGTGACCCTCAGACGAGGAACAGCACCAGCACCACGAGCAGGACCAGCAGCCCCGCCGCGATCCCGATCGCCACCGGCAGGCTCGGCACCGACCCGCGCGCGCGGGTGAAGGAGCCGTCGCGGTCGGGCGGCACCGGATCGCGCAGGCGCATCGGCGGCGCCACCGAGGAGCGGGTCAGCGGGCCGGGCGGGGTCTCGTGACGCGCGGGGGGCGGAGCGGCCGGTCGCGCGCCGAGTGGACCGCCACCATGATCGACAGGGCGGGTCGACCATGGTGCGGGTCCACTCGGTGCCCCGGTGGTGGGCACCGGGCCGGTGGACGGGTGCGGCGGCGGGGTGCCGGAGCGCCCCCGGGGGTCGGGCCCACCGGCCGCGGGGGTGCGCGCGGGCGGGCCCGTCAGCGGGGCCGGGACCGGGCTCGTGAGGGCGCCCCGGGCGGCCTCGATGACCGCGCTGGCGGAGTCGTGCCGGCGGGGGCGGTCCGGGTCCATCCCGCGGCGCACGACGTCGTCGACGCGCGGGTCGAGCCCCGTGAGCTCCGCGACCGAGGGGACGTCGCCGCCGAGGTGGCCGTCGATGACCTCGGTGACCGACCCCAGGTAGGGCGCGCGGCCGGTGAGGCAGGTGAAGAGCACGCAGGTCAGCGAGTAGACGTCGGTGCGGGCGTCGACCGGCTCGCCGCGCAGGTGCTCGGGGGCGGCGTAGGTGGGCGAGCCCAGGAAGTCGCCGCCGGAGGTGCGGTGGCCGGTGGCCCCGCGCCGGGTGAGGCCGAAGTCGGCGAGGTAGACGTGCTCGCCCGCCGACTCGCGCGTGGTCACCAGGACGTTGGCCGGTTTGACGTCGAGGTGCACCAGCCCGCGGGCGTGCACGGCGTCGAGGGCGTCGGCGACCTGGGTCAGCAGCCGCAGCGTGCGCGCGACGGTCAGCGGGCGGCCGTCGATGACGCTGGCGAGGTCCGGACCCTCGACGTGGCGCATGGCGATGTAGAGGTGGCCGTCGGTCTCGTCGAAGTCGTAGAGCGGGACGACGTGGGAGTGGTCGACCGCCGAGGTGTTGCGGGCCTCGTCGACGAAGCGCTCGCGGAACTCCGCGTCGGCGGCCAGGGCCTCGTCGATGACCTTGAGCGCGACCCGGCGCCCGAGGCGGGTGTCGGTGGCGCGGTAGAGCACGCTCATCCCGCCGCGGCCGATCACCCCGTCCACGCGGAAGTGCCCGAGCCGCTGCCCGGTCAGATCCTGCGATCCCCGGTCCGACACGTCGCGGATCGTAACGGTGCACGGATCCGACCGGGCCGGATCGCGGGGATCCGCCGGGGACGGGACGATGCGGCCCGTGACACACGGCGAGCACGGACACGGTCACGACCACGGCGATCCCGCGGCGCTGCGGCCGGTGGCCGACCACGTCGCCGACGTCGCCGCCCTGCTGCCCGCGATGCCGGTGGAGCAGGTGCCCCTCGGGGACGTGCGCGGCCGGGTGCTCGCCGAGGACCTGGTCTCGCCGATGCCGTTGCCGCCGTTCGCCAACTCGGCGATGGACGGGTACGCGGTGCGCGCCGCGGACCTCGTCCACCTCCCGGTGACGCTGCCGGTGGCCGCCGACATCCCGGCCGGGCGCTCCGACGTGCCGCCCCTGGCGCCGGGCACCGCGCACCGGATCATGACCGGTGCGGCCCTCCCCGACGGCGCCGACGCCGTCGTGCAGGTCGAGTGGACCGACGGCGGGGTCGACCGGAGTGCGGGTCGACCGCGGCGTCGACCGCGGGCCAGAGCGTCCGCGCCGCAGGCGATGACGTCGCCGCGGGCGAGGTCGTGCTCCCGACCGGCACCGTGCTCGGCCCGGCCCAGATCGGGCTCGCCGCCGCCGTGGGCGCCGCGACCCTGCCGGTGCGGCGGCGTCCCCGCGTGCTCGTGCTCTCGACCGGCTCCGAGCTCGTCGCCCCGGGCCAGGCGCTGCGCCACGGGCAGATCCACGAGTCCAACGGGCCGATGCTCGCCGCCGCCGTGGCCGACGCCGGCGGGGTCGGCGAGCTGCTGCGCTTCGTGCCCGACGACGTCGCGGCGTTCACGGCGACCCTCGACGAGGCGCTCGCCGCCCGCGCCGACGACGCCGTCGACCTGGTGCTGACCTCGGGCGGGGTGAGCGCCGGGGCCTACGAGGTGGTGAAGGACGCCTTCGGACACGGCGCGGGGGTGGAGTTCGTCAAGGTCGCCATGCAGCCGGGCATGCCGCAGGGCCGCGGACGCTATCCGGGCCCGGTCGGGGACGTGGCGGTCGTGACGCTGCCCGGCAACCCGGTCAGCTCGCTGGTGTCGTTCGAGGTGTTCGTGCGTCCGGTGCTGCGCGCGGTCGCCGGGCACCCGCACCCCGGGCGCCCCCGGGTGCGCGCGCGCCTCACCGAGGCCCTGGCGTCGCCGTCCGGTCGCCGGCAGTTCCGTCGCGGACGTATCGACGCGGTCGCGGGCACGGTCGCCCCGGTCGGCGCGGCGGGCTCGCACCTGCTCGCGGCGCTCGCCCAGGCCGACTGCCTGATCGTGGTCGACGAGGAGCGCACCGCGGTCCCGGCCGGGGAGACCGTCGAGGTGTGGCTCCTGGAGGCGTGAGGGACGCCCGAGCACTCCTGCGACGTCCGGGGATGGCTCGATGGAGCCACGGGGGGCTCGACCAGGCCCTCCGCGCCCTCGACGTTGCGCTCATCGAGCGGTCCGGCTGCCCCGATGGGGCGACCCGCCCTTCCCCTCCGCGCATGCATCGGGCACCATGTGTGACAGGTGTCATGGCGTGGTGACGCGCCATGATGCCCACCGGGTCGTCGACGCGGCCGGGGCGCCTTCGGGAGCCGCCGGCGCAGGCGTGGACCAACCGCTTGTCGCTGGGGAGCGGACGAGCGGTTACTGGCCGGGGTCGCCGTCTCGGGGGATGGCGGCCCCGGCCCCACC
The DNA here is from genome assembly GCA_963785135.1 of uncultured Actinomycetota bacterium. Lineage (GTDB taxonomy): Bacteria > Actinomycetota > Actinomycetes > Mycobacteriales > Pseudonocardiaceae > Actinomycetospora. The sequence goes on along the minus strand of CAWATV010000011.1, from coordinate 330,472 downwards.
CGCCTATCGGCGTGCTCCCCTACTTCACGCCGGATGATCAGCCACGGGCGCCTCCGGCGTGCCCTCCCGCCCCTGCCGCCTGCCCCCCGCTCCCGATCGGCCGATAGGTTCGCTCCGCGCGTTCGTCGTCGAGTTGAGGGATCCGTACCGCCGATGGTCCTGTCCGATCGCTCCCCCGCTGCCCGTTCCGCCGGGCCGCGGTCCTCCCCGCCCGCGGGCGGGCCCGCCACGCCGGCCGACACCGTGGACGGTTCCGGAGAGGGCGCCGTCCGCCACGCGCTCGCGCTCGTCCGCGAGACCCTGCCACCACTGCACCCCGGCGGGCGGCCGGTGATCGGCGCCGTCGCCGCGGCCGCCCTCGGCGTCCGGCTGCTGCGCGGGCGCGGGACGGTCGGCGCGCTGGCGCTCACCGCGGGCGTCGCCGCCTTCTTCCGCGCGCCGCACCGCACCACTCCGCGGCGCGCGGGGATCGCCGTGGCACCCGCCGACGGGACCGTCAGCCTCGTCGACACCGCCGAGCCGCCGCCCGAGCTCGGCCTGGACCCCGGGCCGCGTCCCCGGGTCAGCGTCTTCCTCTCGGTGTACGACGTGCACGTCCAGCGCGTCCCGGTGGACGGTCAGGTGCAGGCCGTCGAGCACCGGCCCGGCACCTACGTCTCCGCCGACCTGCCCGCGGCGAGCGAGAACAACGCGCGCACCGCGCTGTGGATCCGCGGCACCGACGCCCACGACCTCGTCGTCCTGCAGATCGCCGGCCTGGTGGCCCGCCGGATCGTGTGCGACGTCCGTCCCGGTGACGAGCTCCGGGCCGGCGACACCTACGGCCTGATCCGGTTCGGCTCCCGGGTCGACCTCCTGCTGCCTCCCGGCAGCCGCGTCCTCGTCGAGCCGGGACAGCGCACCGTGGGCGGCGAGACCGTCCTCGCCGAGCTCCCGTCCGGCCCGGAACCGAGCTGAGGCCGCCATGAGCATGGAGGCCGACACCGGGCACGCCGGAGCCAAGGGTGTGCGCCTGCTGCCCAACGCCGTCACGGTGCTGGCTCTGTGCTCGGGGCTGTCCGGGGTGCAGTTCATGCTCTCGGGCAACCACTCGGCGGCCGTCGCGGCGGTCGCGCTGGCCGCGGTGTTCGACGCCCTCGACGGGCGGCTCGCCCGGCTGCTCGACGCCACCAGCCGGATGGGCGCCGAGCTCGACTCCCTCTCGGACTGCGTGTCGTTCGGGGTCTCGCCCGCGCTGATCCTGTTCCTCTGGTCGCTGCACGACATCCGCATCGGCTGGGTCGTCGCCCTCGTGCTCGTGGTGTCGGCGGCCCTGCGCCTGGCGCGCTTCAACACCCTGACCGACGACGAGGAGGCCCCGCCCTACGCGGCCGAGTTCTTCGTCGGCGTGCCCTCCCCGGCGGGCGCCCTGGTCGCGCTCGTCCCCCTGGGACTGGAGATCCAGCTCGGTCCCGGCTGGTGGTCCGCCCCGCCGGTCGTCGCGGTGTCCACCGTGCTCGTCGGCGTCCTGATGATCAGCCGCGTGCCGACCGCGTCGCTCAAGAGCGTCAAGGTCTCCCCCCGGCTCGTGGCCCCCGGCCTCGTCGTCGTGGCCTTCGGGTTCGCCGCCCTGCTGACGTTCCCGTTCGTCGTCTACGCCGTGCTCGTCGGCGCCTACCTGCTGCACATCCCCTGGGCGGTCAGCCGCTACCGCTGGCTGGGCCGCCACCCCGAGGTCTGGCACGTCCCCGCGCGGCAGCGGCGCGCGGTGCGGCGCGCGAACCGCCGCCTCGGGCTCGCCCCGCCGCGCCGCCAGCTGCGCCGCAGGGTGGCCGGGGCGGCCGCCCGCGCCGGCAGCGCCGCCCGCAACATCGGGCGCGACAGGCCCGGTGGCCCGACAGGGGATCGGCGCAGCGGACCCCGCGGCTCGCGACGGCTCGGGCTGCGTCGCGAGCGGGACGACCGGCCGTGAGCAGCCCCCTCCCCCCGTCGCCTCGCCCGTCCCGGAGCATCGACCTCCTCGCCCGCCTCGGGACCTCGGCCGCCGACTCGCGGCGCGGGGTCGTGCGGCTGCACCCGGAGGTGGTCGAGGCGCTGGGCCTGCAGGCCTGGGACGCGGTGCGGGTCACGGGAGCGCGGACGACGGTCGCCCTCGTCGCGCCCGCCCCCGAGCCCGCGGCGCCCGGCGCGGCCGTCCTCGACGAGACCACGATGGTCAACGCCGGCGTCGTCGACGGCACGACGATCGGCATCGCGGCCGTCGACGTCGCCGTCGCGCGTCGCATCGAGCTCGCCGGCTCGCGCCTCGCCGTCGCCGCGCTCCCCCCGCCGACGCTGCGCCTCGCCCTGCTCGGCAAGGTCCTCGTCGCGGGCGACACCCTCTCCCTGCTGCCCCAGGACCTCGCCCCGACCCCCGGCGCCGACGCGGCGGGCGCCCGGCGCGGGCTCGCCGCCGCCCTGGGCGCGACGTGGACGACCGAGCTGGTCACCGTCACCGCCGCCGAGGGCGCGCACGGCAGCCCGGCGGGCGCGGCGCTCGCCGTGTCCCCCACGACGGTCGTCGGGTGGCGCGACGCGCCGGACACGACGCTCGCCGACACCGCGCCGAGCGCGCCGCGCGCCGCCCTGCGGTCCGCGCCGGCGCCGGAGTCCGCGCCGATCACGGCGGCGGGCACCCGACCGCCGCCGTCGTGGGCGGCGTCGTGGGGCGACGAGGCGGAGGCACCGGTCCGCGCCCGGCGTCGCCGCGGCTGCGCCCCCGCGCGCTCCGGAGCCCGAGCCGCCGCCGGCCGTCCCGGTGTCGGACCTCGTGGGTCACGGCGCGGCGGCCGGGCGGCTCGCGGAGTGGTTCGAGCTCGTGTTCCGGCGCCCGGAACTGCTCGAGCGCCTCGGGGCCGCGGTCCGTCTCGGCGTGCTGGTCAGCGGCCCGGAGGGCGTCGGCAAGACGACCCTCGTGCAGGCCGTGGCCGCCGAGGCCGGGGTCCGGGTCGTGTGCCTCGACGCCCCCGGCGCGGCGGCGGTCGAGGCGGGCGCCGCCGCGGCCCGGGTCCGGGAGGCGGTCGACGACGCCATCACGGGGTCGACGCCGGCGCTCCTGCTCATCACCGACGCCGAGGTGCTGCTCCCGGCCACCGACCCGCCCCCGCTGGCGACGCTGGTCCTCGAGGCGCTGCGCCGGGTCATCGACACCCGGGGCGTCGCGCTCGTCGTCACCTCGGGCCGTCCCGAGGCCCTCGACCCGCGGCTGCGCGTCCCCGAGCTGGTCGACCGCGAGCTCGTCGTCCCCGCCCCCGGCGACCGCGACCGGGCCGAGCTGCTCCGCGTGCTGCTGCGCGACGTCCCGCTGGCGCCCGGGGTCGACCTCTCCGCCGTCGGGGCGCGCACGCCGGGCTTCGTGGCCGGCGACCTGGTCGCCCTGCGGCGCGAGGCCGCGGTCCGGGCCGCCGTGCGCGCGGGCGCCGGGTCCGACCCGGACGTCGAGCCGCGCCTGGACACCGAGGACCTGATCGGCGCCGTGTCGTCGGTGCGCCCGGCCTCGCTGTCGTCCTCGGGCGCGCAGACGCTGTCCGCGGGCGGCCTGACCCTCGAGCGGGTCGGCGACATGGTCGAGACGAAGCAGGCGCTCACCGAGACCGTGCTCTGGCCGCTGCGCTACCCCGACTCCTTCGCCCGCCTCGGCGTCTCCCCGCCGCGCGGTGTCCTGCTCTTCGGCCCACCCGGGTGTGGAAAGACCTTCCTGGTCCGCGCGCTCGCCGGCAGCGGGGCGCTCAACGTGTTCGTGGTCAAGGGTGCCGAGCTGCTCGACAAGTACGTGGGCGAGTCCGAGCGCGCGGTCCGCGAGCTGTTCCGACGCGCCGCCGCCTCGGCACCGGCGCTGGTGTTCCTCGACGAGGTCGACGCCCTGGCCCCGCGACGCGGCGGGTCGACCGACGCCGGCGTCGCCGACCGGGTCGTCGCGGCGCTGCTCACCGAGCTCGACGGCGCCGAACCGCTGCGCGACGTGGTGGTCCTCGGCGCCACCAACCGGCCCGAGCTCATCGACCCCGCCCTGCTGCGCCCCGGCCGGCTCGAGCGCCGCGTCTACGTCTCCCCGCCCGACGCCGCGGCCCGCGCCGACATCCTCCGGGCATCGTCCCGCGAGACCCCGCTGGCCGACGACGTCGACCTCGACGCCCTCGCCGCGGACCTCGAGCGCTACTCGGCGGCCGACTGCGCCGCCCTGATCCGGGAGGCGGCCCTCACGGCGATGCGCGCGTCGCTGGACTCCACCGAGGTCTCGGCCGCCGACCTGGCGGCCGCGCGCGCCGTCGTGCGGCCCTCGCTCGACCCCCGCCAGCTCGCCGACCTCGAGGCCTACGCCGGCGAGGCCTGAGGGCGCGGGTCAGCCGGCGTTGCGGCCCCAGTTGTTCGTGGCGATGACGATCAGGCCGGGCGAGGCCTGCTGGATGCCCGGGAACCGGGGCTCCGAGCGGATGCCGAGCTGGCGGGCGGCGGCGTCGGCGGCGCCCTGCTCGGCGGTGCCCGGGCGGTAGTAGACGGTGCTCGTGGGGATGATGCCGTAGGGGTAGTTGCCGACCTCGACGACGTTCCATCCCCGCGGCGCGCAGGTCGGCGGCGGCACGGTCGGCCAGCCCGGTGATGGTCGAGTTGTTGAACACCCGCACCGGCACCGCGGCGAACGACGACCCGCCGCCCCCGGAGCCCGCATTGCCGCCGCCCGCATTGCCGGCACCCCCCGCGCCGGCGGCCGGGCCGGCCCCGGAGGAGCCGTCGGGCACGACGATCGGGGCACCCGCCACGGGCGCGCCGGCCGGCGGACCACCCGGGCCCGCCGGGAGGGGGCCGGCCGGCGGGAGGCCGCCGGGGGCCCCGACCGCGCCGGGCGTGCCGGCGGGCGGGATACCGGGCGAGACCGGCGGAGCCGGCGAGGGGCTCATGCCGCCGGCGCCCGGGAGCGGGGCGACGGACGTCGTGGCCGGAGCGGCCGTGTTCGTGGCGGAGGGACCCTCCCCACCGAGGGCGAGCAGGCCGACCACGGCGGCCACCCCCGCGATGGCGAGCAGCACGATGCCCGCGATCCGCATGCGCGAGGCGTCGGCTGACCCTGGCCCTGTCATCTCCAGCTCCCCTCGTGCGGCCCTCGGCGAGGACCGCGGTCACCTCACGATCCGGTGACCGCTCCGGGGATCAGGAGACCATCACGAAGGCTCGACTCCGAGGCGACGCGCCGCACGGGCGCGCTGTCGGCTCTGCCGGAGCCGGCGCAGGCGCTTGACGAGCATGGGGTCGGCGACGAGCGCCTCCGGCCGGTCGACCAGGGCGTTGAGCACCTGGTAGTAGCGCGTGGCGGACATGTCGAACAGCTCGCGGACGGCCTGCTCCTTCGCCCCCGCGTACTTCCACCACTGCCGCTCGAACGCGAGGACCTCCCGCTCGCGACGGCTCAGCCCGTCCGAGCTCTCCTCCTGCGGGGCATGCACCCGTACGGCGTCCGCCACGCTCCTCGCCTCCCCGCTCGCCCGGCTCACCCGCAGAATGACACTGCTGTCATTCGCGCCCCTCCATTACATCACGGGCCGCCGACAGCGGGGACGATCCTCGGGCGCGTCGCGCATCCGGGCGGGCACTACGGTGCGCGCCGTGACCGTGCTGCCCATCGTCATCGTCGGCGAACCGGTGCTGCACCGACCGACCCGCCCGGTGACCGCCGAGGAGCTCGGGGGCGACGCGCTGCGGACCCTCGTCGCCGACCTCTTCGAGACGATGGACGTCGCGCACGGCGTGGGCCTCGCCGCCAACCAGGTCGGCGACGAGCGGCGCGTCTTCGTCTTCGACTGTCCCGACGACGACCTCGAGGGCGAGCGGCGGCGCGGTGTCGTGGTGAACCCGGTCCTGACCACCGACCCGGTCCCCGAGACCATGCCCGACCCCGACGACGACGAGGAGGGCTGCCTGTCCGTGCCCGGCGAGCACTTCCCCACCGGGCGCGCCGACCGCGCCGAGGTGCGCGGCGTCGACGTCGACGGCGCCGAGATCGTCGTCGCCGGCTCCGGGTTCCTCGCCCGCTGCCTCCAGCACGAGACCGACCACCTCGACGGCCTGACCTACCTCGACCGCCTCGTCGGCCGCAACCGCCGCGCCGGCAAGCGCGCCGTGCGCGACCAGGGCTGGGGCGTCCCCGGCCTGACCTGGATGCCGGGCGTCGACCCGGACCCCTTCGGCCACTGAGCGCGCCCGCCCGAGATGCGGCTTTCCCCCGAACCCAGCTCGATCCGCGCCGACCACGGGATTGCGCGCTGAGCGGACAGGACGGTCACCGTGGATGCAACGGTGTAAGCACGATGGTGTGGACGAGCTCGATGCCTACTCCCGCACCGTCAGCACGGTCGCGGCGCGCCTGGGCCCCTCGGTCGCGGCGGTGCGCGCCGGGCGGGGCAGCGGGTCGGCCGTCGTCGTGGCCGACGGGGTCCTGGTCACCAACGCGCACGTGGTCGACGGCACCGACCGCGGGCACGTCGCCTACGCCGACGGCACCGAGGGCGCGGTGCGCGTGCGGGGCGCCGACGCCCTGTCCGACCTCGCGGTCCTGGTCAGCGAGGATCCGACGCCGCCGCCGGTGGTCCTCGGCGACGCCGGCGAGCTCGTCGTCGGGCAGCTCGTCGTCGCCGTCGGCAATCCCCTCGGGCTGGCCGGCTCGGTCACCGCGGGCGTCGTCAGCGGGCTCGGGCGCGCCCTGCCGGTGCGCAGCGGAAGCGCCTCGCGGGTGGTCGAGGACGTCATCCAGACCGACGCGGCGCTCAACCCCGGCAACTCCGGCGGCGCGCTCGCCGACTCCTCCGGGCGCGTGGTCGGGATCAACACCGCGGTCGCGGGCGTCGGGCTCGGCCTCGCCGTGCCGATCACCGCGACCACCCGGCGCATCCTCGAGGCGCTGCGCACCGACGGGCGCGTCCGGCGGGGCTACCTCGGGCTGGTCGGCGCGCCCGCGCCGCTGCCGGCCGACGTCGCGGGCCGCCTGGGGCGTCGCACGGGGCTGCGGGTGGCCGAGGTCGTGGCCGGCAGCCCCGCCGCGCAGGCCGGGCTGCGGCGCGGCGACCTCGTGGTCTCCGCCGACCGCGAACCGGTCAGCGACGCCCAGGGCCTGCAGCGGCGGCTGTTCGCCGCGTCGATCGGGCGGACGATGCCCGTGACCGTCCTGCGCGGCGAGGCGATGGTCGACGTGCTCGCGGTGCCGGGCGAGCTCGCCGAGCACTGAGCGCGCGCACCCGAGCGCCTACGCTGGCCCGGCGTAGGAAGGACGTGCCGATGCCCTCGTACGGGACCCGACCCCCCACGGCGCTCGCGATCGCCGGCACCGACTCCGGCGGCGGCGCGGGGCTCACCGCCGACGTGAAGGCGTTCACCGCGTGCGGGGTGCACGGCTGCGTGGCCGTCGCCGCGGTGACCGTGCAGAACTCGGTCGGCGTCTCGGGGTTCCACGCGATCCCGCCCGACGTCGTCGCCGACCAGATCCGCACCGTCGCCGGCGACATGGGCGTCGACGCCGCCAAGACCGGGATGCTCGCGTCGGCGGACATCATCGTGGCGGTGGTCGCCGCCGCAGACGAGGTCGGGATCGGCGCGCGCATCCCCTTCGTCGTCGACCCGGTGGCGGCGTCGATGCACGGCGACCCGCTGCTGGCCGCCGACGCCCTGGACGCGGTGCGCCAGGAGCTGATCCCGCGGGCGACGCTGGTGACGCCCAACCTCGACGAGGTGAAGCTGCTGGTCGACGTCAAGGTCGTCGACGCCGACACGGCTCGCGAGGCGGCCCACGCCCTGCACGCGCTGGGGGCGCGCGCGGTGCTGGTCAAGGGTGGGCACCTGGCGGCGATGAGCGGACGCGACGAGCCCGAGGTCACCGACCTGCTCTTCGACGGCACGACGTTCCACGAGCTCACGAGCCCGCGCCGGGAGACCGCGCACACCCACGGCGGCGGCGACTCGCTGGCCTCGGCGATCACCGCCGGGCTCGCCCGCGGGATGACGCTGCTCGACGCCGTGGCCCTCGGCAAGGCCTACATCACCCGCGCCGTCGAGCACGCCCACCCGCTGGGCGCCGGTCACGGGCCCGTGTCGTCGCTGTGGTCGGTGCGCGACTGGGAGCCGCTCAGGACCTGAGCAGACGCTGCCGTGTCAGGTCGATCGCGACGTCGGTGAGCAGGCCGTCGACGAAGTCGTTGCCGAGCACCAGCAGGCGGTCGGTGTCGAACTCGGCCGCCGCCTTCGCGCGCAGCCAGGGGTGGGTGACGGCGTCGAAGCGGGGCTTGAGCCGGATCAGCTCGCCGGAGGCGCGGTTGTTCTGGCCCCACAGCAATCCGGCCTTCGTCCCGGAGGTCTGCAGTTCGAGCAGGGTGTAGAAGGTCGGGTCGCCGCCGGCCTTGCGGGCCTCCTGGTCGGCCTTCGTCCGGGCGGCCGGGGTCATCGCCACCAGTTTGCCGAGGATGGCGTGCGGGTCGTCGGTGCTGTACTCGTCGCCCCACGATCCCCAGCCCCCGCTCCCGTCGAGGACGATCATCCGGGTGTTCGTCGACAGGAGGTCGGCGACGGTGCGGTCCAGGTCGGTGCGGTCGCCCCGCCGGAACGGCGCCCCGTCGAGCACGCTGACCTCGCGCGCGATCCTGGCGGCGTCGACCCCGCACCGGGGGTTGACGTTGCTGCTCAGGCGCAGGACGACGATCTCGGTCGGGTGCAGCGCGAGCCACCCCGCGATGCTGGTGAGCAGGTAGCGGATCGAGGCCCCGGGCACGAAGTTGTGGACGTGGAAGAGCTCGTCGGAGCCGGCCGGGACGGTGCCGGGCCGGATGTCGAAGAAGCGTGCTCCCAGGTCGAGCTGGGTGGAGATGTCGTCCTTCTGGCAGAACGCCGAGTTCACCAGCAGCTGAACCGACAGCATGCCGGAGGTCAGCGCGGCCCCGACGACGTCGTCCACGACGTCGGTGAGGAGCTCGTCCGCACCGCGGGAGGCGAGGCGCTGCACCGTCTGGTCCACGGCAGCCCCCGGGGAGAACATGCCGGCGTTGTGCGCACCCGGCAGGGTCATCGTCGTGAAGGGGCGGTCGGCGAGGTCGGGGTGCGCCTCGACGAGGTCGCCCATCCACCGGTCGAACACCGGGGTCGCGGTGAGGTAGGCCGTGTCCGTCCAGGCCGGGGCGCCCGAGGTGTCGCCGAACCCGAAGGAGATCGCCAACGGGCCGGCCGGGGAGGGGACGCCGACCCGGCTGTAGGTCGTGAACGTGTCCGAGAGGGGGCCGTGGGGCAGGCTCGGCCACATCGTCTCGATCAGCTGGGTGATCCCGAGCTTCTCCTCCCCCGCCTCGACGCTCAGCTCGATCGGCTTCGTCGACTCGAACAGGCCCAGCCCCGAACTGCTGTCGAGCTCGACGTGGAACGGGCCCGCCGGCAGGTTGCCGGACGGGATCGTCAACCGGGTCCCGCCGTCGTTGTCGACCAGCACCCGCAGCGAGCTGGTCACCCCGTCGACGAGCGTCGTCCCGTAGAAGTCCAGACCCGTGCTCGACATGTCGGCCCCCGGTCGCGTGTGCCCCGCCGCGACCGGCCGGACCTCGCCCGACCCTGACGGGCTCCGGTCACCAGTGGTAATAGGACCAGCGAAGATTGGGCCGTTCGTGCGCGAGATACACCCTTCTGGTCGGTCAACTTGTGACCGAGAGGGAGGCGTCAGGCCGCCTCGTACTCGCTGCCGGCCGCCATCTTCTGCAGGCCCCGGTAGGCCTCCGCGGGGGTGCGGCCCTCGTTGACGACGCCGTCGACCTCGCACGCGATCGGGGCGTGCACGTCGTGCTCCGTGGCGAGCTCGACGACGCTGCGGGCGGTCTTGACCCCCTCGGCGACCTGGGTCATCTCCCCGAGGACCTCATCGATGCTCTTGCCGCTCGCCAGCTCCTCGCCGACGCGGCGGTTGCGCGAGGCGCCGCTCATGCACGTCGCCATGAGGTCGCCGAGCCCGGTGAGGCCCGCGAAGGTCCGGGGGTCGGCGCCCATCGCCTCGCCGATCCTGGTCATCTCGGCGAGCCCGCGGGAGATCACCATCGCGCGGGTGTTCATGCCGACGCCGAGCCCGTCGCCCATCCCCGAGGCGATGGCCACGATGTTCTTGAGGATGCCGCCGAGCTCGCACCCGAGCACGTCGTGGTTGGTGTAGACGCGGAAGCGGGCCCGGGCGAACAGCGGCTGCAGGGCGGTGGCCACCGCGGTGTCGGCGGTGGCGATCACGGCGGCCGCGGCCAGGCCGTCGGCGACCTCCCCGGCGATGTTGGGGCCCGCGAGGAGGCCGACGGAGTGCCCGGGCAGGCACTCCTCGAGGATCTGGGTGGGCCGCTTGCGGCTCTCCGGCTCGAGCCCCTTGGCCAGCGAGATCACCGGGATCCACGGCCGCAGGTAGGGCGAGGCCTCCCCCAGCACGGCGCGCATGCTGTGCGACGGGAGGCCGACGACGAGCACGTCGGCGTGCTCGGCCGCCTCCTGCAGGTCCGAGGTCGCCCGCAGCCTCTTCGGCAGCGTCCGCTCGCCGAGGTAGCGCGCGTTCGTGTGCTGCTCGGAGATCTCCTCGGCGGTCTCGGGGGTGCGGGCCCACATCAGCGTGGGTGCGTTCGCCGTCACGAGGCCCGCCACCGTGGTCCCCCAGGAGCCGGAACCGAGCACGGTCACACGGACGTCGCGGGTCATGAAGTCCTCCTCGTCTTCCAGCCGCGCCACGCTAGCCGATCCGGCGGCGGACCGACGGGGCCGAACGGCGCCGCCCACACTGTGCGCCATGTCCTCCACCCCGCCCCGCGCGCTGACCATCGCCGGCTCCGACTCCGGCGGCGCCGCCGGGCTCGAGGCGGACCTGCGGGCGATGACGGCGTGCGGGATCCACGGCTGCGTGGCCGTCACCGCGGTCACGGTGCAGAACTCGCTCGGGGTCTCCGGGGTCCACCTCGTGCCCCCGGAGACGGTCGCCGCGCAGGTCCGCGCGGTGGTCACCGACATCGGGGTGGGCGCGGCCAAGACCGGCATGCTGGCGACCGCGGGGATCATCGATGCGGTCGCCGACGTCGTCGACGAGGTCGGGATCGGGCGGGACCCGGGCGTGACGCCCTTCGTCGTCGACCCGGTCGCGGCGTCGATGTACGGCGAGCCCCTCCTCGACGACGCGGCGATGGAGGCCATCCGCACCCGGCTGTTCCCCCGCGCCGCGCTGGTCACCCCCAACCTCGACGAGGTCCGCCTGCTCGCCGGCGTCACCGTCACCGATGAGGCCTCCGCGCGGGAGGCCGCCTCCGCCCTGCACGCCCTGGGCGCGCGCTGGGTGCTGGTCAAGGGCGGCCATCTGCACGGTTCGCCGGAGGTCACCGACCTCCTCTCCGACGGAGAGCAGACCTGGCAGTTCGGCGGCCCCCGCATCGACACCCCGCACGTGCACGGCGCGGGCGACGCGCTCGCGAGCGCCACGTGCGCCGGGATCGCGCGGGGCCTCGCGATGCCCGACGCGGTGGCGCTCGCCGAGCGCTACATCCGGCGCGCGGTCGCCGCCTCGTACCCGCTGGGCGCCGGGACCGGTCCGGTGTCGCCGCTGTGGGCGGTACGGGAGTGGTGGGACGAGTCGCGCTGAATCGTGGCCATCCGGAGCGGGCACTCGGCGTCGAGAGGCTAGGAGGTGAGCTCCCGGATCGGCGAGCCGGCCGCCCAGGCCGCGATGTCCTCGACGGCCTCGGTGAAGAACACGGCGTAGGTGCCCTCGGTGACGTAGCCCAGGTGCGGGGTGAGCACCGTGCGGGGTGCGGAGCGCAGCGGGGAGTCGGCCGGCAACGGCTCGACGGCGAACACGTCGAGGCCCGCGCCGCCGATCGTCCCCGCGTGCAGGGCCTCGAGCAGGGCGTCCTCGTCCACGATCGGGCCCCGCGAGGTGTTGACCAGCAGTGCGGTCGGCTTCATGCGCGCGAGCTCATCGCGCCCGATCAGGCCGGCGGAGCGCTCGGAGAGCTTGAGATGGATGGTCACGACGTCGGAGGTCTCGAGCAGCTCGTCCTTGCTCACCGGCGTGACGCCTGCGTTCCTGGCGACCTCGGGGTCGAGGTGCTCGCTCCAGGCCACGACGTCCATCCCGAACGCCAGCCCGACCGTCGCGACCGGCGTGCCGAGCCCGCCGAGACCGATCACCCCGAGGCGCCTGCGGTGCAGGTCGGCCCCGACGGTGTGCTGCCAGCGGCCCTCGCGCATCGCCCGGTCCTCGGCGGCGATGCTGCGGGTCAGAGCGTGGATGAGGCCCCACGTGAGCTCCACGGTCGGCGTCGACGGGCTGACCCCGCCCGTCCCCGACACCGTCACCCCGCGCGCCTGCGCCGCGGCGACGTCGATGGCGGCGTTGCCGGGCCCGGTGGTCACCAGCAGGCGGAGGTTGGGCAGGCGCTCGAGGACCTCGGCGGGGAACGCGGTGCGTTCCCGCATCGCGACCACCACGTCGAAGGGCTCGAGGGCGGCGACGACGTCGTCGGCACCCCCGAGATGCCGGTCGAAGAACGCGACGTCGGCGCCGAGGGAGTCCCAGTCGGCGTAGGAGTGCGCCACCTGCTGGTAGTCGTCGAGCACCGCGATCCGCCGGGGTGTCTGCGCCGTCACCTGGTCGTCCTCCGTCGGTTATGGGCTGCCGGTCTGTGGGCTTTCCGCGCTGCGCCGGCGGTGGCCGACGTCGAGGGGTGTGCCCCCGGGTCCTCCGGGGCACACCCGCGGCGTGCCGCCGCCCCCCGACACCGACCCGGCGGCGCCACTGCGCCCCGTCCGTCCGCACTGGCCCGTCTACGCGGAGCGACCGCGGCGCCGGATCCGCCAGTTCGCCGCCGACGTCGCCGTCCTGACCTGGGTGGCCGTGGTCGTCTCGCTCGCGGTCGTGCTGCACGACCTGGTGCTCACGCTGCAGGGGCCGGGCCGCGACCTCGGCGAGGCGGGGTCGCAGGTGCGCGACACGTTCACCGGTGCCGCGCAGACGGCGTCCGGGGTGCCGTTCGTCGGCGACGACCTCGCGGGCGCCCTCTCCGGCGGCACGCGCGCGGGCGACTCGCTGGTCGCCGCGGGCGAGCAGGAGGTCGCGGCGATCGAGGCGCTGGCCTCGGGGCTCGCCTGGGCGGTGGTGCTGCTCGCCGTGCTGCCGGTGCTCGCGGTCTGGGTCACGCTGCGCCTGCGGTGGATGATCGCGGCCCGCGCGGTGCTCGTCCTGCGCGACGGGGTGCACGACGCCGACCTGCTCGCGTTGCGCGCCCTCGCCCTCGGCTCGCCCCGCCGCCTCGCGCGGCGCGTCCCGGACGCCGCCGACGGCTGGCGGCGCGGCGATCCGCACGTCCTGTCCCGCCTCGCCGACCTCGAGCTCGGGCGGCTCGGGCTGCGCGGGCCGTCGCTGGTGCGGGCGCCGCTCCCCGCGCCGAGCGCCCTGCCCGACGACCCCGAGGACCGCCCGAAGACCCTCCCCCGGGTGGACCCCGAGGAAGGGTGGGGTGACACACCCTCTCCATCGGGTCCCCCGGGCGGCGGAACGCCCTAGCCTCGCCCCCGGCGGCAGCACGCGGGGCGAGGAGGGCAGAGTGGACACGGTGGAGCAGTCACGTTGGGCCACACTGCGTTCCCGCATCGTGGGCTGGGCGGCCCGGAAGTACCTCGCCTGGCGCAGCCGCCGCGGCCTCGATCCGGTCTCGCTGTTGCCCGAATCCGCCCTGATGCCGCTACGCCGCGACGGCCTCGACCCGGTGCCCGCCCTGCGCGAGGCCCGGGAGGAGACCCCGGTCCGCCACTTCCCGCTGCCCTTCGGGGTGACCGTCTGGCTGGTGACCGGCCACGAGGAGGCCCGCGCCGTGCTGGGTCGCACCCGCGGCCTGTCCAACGACTTCGGCCACATGGTCGGCCAGGCCGGGGTGACGTCGGGCCAGAACCCGGGCGGGCTGGGCTTCACCGATCCGCCCGAGCACACCCGGCTGCGCAAGCTGCTGACCCCGGAGTTCACCCACCGTCGCCTCGCCCGCCTCGGCCCGCGCATCACGGCGATCGTCGAGGAGCGCCTCGACGCGATGGAGGCGATGGCCGCCGCGGGCGAGCGCGTCGACCTCGTCCGCGACTTCGCCCTGCCCATCCCGGCGCTGACCATCTGCGAGCTGCTGGGCATCCCCTACGACGAGCGCGACGAGTTCCAGGAGCTCTCGACCGCCCGCTTCGATCTCCTCGGCGGGGCCGCGGCCCTCGACAAGATCTCCGAGTCGATGCAGTACCTGCGCGGCGTGGTCGCCCGCCAGCGCCTCGACCCCGGTGACGGGCTGCTCGGCATGCTCATCCGCGAGCACGGCGACGACCTCGACTCCGACGAGCTCGCGCAGCTCGCCGACGGCCTGCTCACCGGCGGCCTCGAGACCAGCGCGTCGATGCTCGCGCTCGGTGCGATGGTCCTGCTCCGCGATCCCGAGACCTTCGCCCTGGTCCGCGACGACCCCACGGCCGTGCCCGGCGTCGTCGAGGAGCTGCTGCGCTACCTGACCGTCGTCCAGGTCGCCTTCCCCCGCTTCGCCACCGAGGACATGACGCTCGGGGGCCAGGCGATCAGCAAGGGCGACGGCGTGCTCGTCTCGCTCTCCGGCGCCGACCGCGACCCGCGCCTGACCACCGACCCCGAACGGTTCGACCCGCACCGCGAGCCCACCCCCCACCTCGCCTTCGGCCACGGCATCCACCGCTGCATCGGCGCCGAGCTCGCCCGCATGGAGCTCCGGATCGCCTACCCGGCCCTCCTGCGCCGCTTCCCCGGCCTCCGCCTCGCCGACGACGCCGGCGGCCTCGACGCCCAGCCCCTGCGCCAGACCTCGATCGTCTACGGCGTCGACGCCCTGCCGGTGGCGTGGTCGTAGAGCTGCCAGCGTGGGGGCCTTGCTGACGCTCAACGTCACGGAACCCACCTGCTCGCGTACGATTGGAGATCATGACCAGCCGGCAGGTCTCCCGGGACATCGTGATCGACGCGCCGCCGCCGACGGTGTTCGCGCTGCTCGCCGATCCACGGCGGCACCCCGATTTCGACGGTTCCGGCACGGTGCAGTCGTCGGTCTCCGGGCCGGAGCGACTCAGCCTCGGCGACCGCTTCGGCGTCGGCATGAAGATCAAGGTGCCGTACCGGATCTCGAACACGGTCGTCGAGTTCGAGGAGGACCGGCGCATCGCGTGGCGCCACTTCGGCCGGCACCGCTGGCGCTACGAGCTCGAGCCCACCGACGACGGCGGCACGCGGGTGACCGAGACCTTCGACTGGTCGACCTCCCTCGCCCCCGCGCTGATCGACCGCTCCTCGTTCCCGGCCGCCAACGCCCGGGGTATCGAGAAGACCCTCCCGCGCCTCAAGGAACTCGCCGAGTCGCTCTAGGGTTCGCCGTCCTGATCCGGGATCGCGGGGCTGGAGGCCTGGGCCCAGAAGCGGCGCGGGATGCGGCCGGCGCCGCGGGCGAGACGGCCGGACTCGACCGCGAGGCGCATGGCGGTGGCCATCGCCTCGGGGTCGGAGGCGCGGGTGACCGCGGTGGCCAGGAGGACGGCGTCGCAGCCGAGCTCCATCGCCTGCGCGGCCTCGGAGGCGGTGCCGATCCCGGCGTCGAGGACGACGGGCACGGGTGACGCCGCGACGATCATCTCGATGTTGTGCGGGTTGCGGATGCCCAGCCCGGTGCCGATCGGCGACCCGAGGGGCATGACCGCGGCGCAGCCCGCGTCGGCGAGCTTGGACGCGAGGACCGGATCGTCGTTGGTGTAGGGCAGGACGGTGAAGCCGTCGTCGACGAGCTGCTCCGCGGCGTCGAGGAGCTCGATCGGGTCGGGCAGCAGGGTCCGCTCGTCGGCGATCACCTCGAGCTTGACGAGGTCGGTGTCCAGCGCCTCGCGCGCCATCCGGGCCGTGAGCACGGCCTCGGCCGCGGTGCGGCAGCCTGCGGTGTTGGGCAGCGCGGTGATGCCGAGGCGCTCGAGCAGGGCGAGCACGCCGGGTCCACCGCCCGCATCGAGGCGACGCATGGCCACGGTCGTCAGGGTGGTCCCCGACGCCACGAGCGCGCGCTCCAGCACGGCGAGGTTCGACGCCCCGCCGGTACCCATGATCAGCCGGGAGCCGAGCTCGCGGCCCCCGATCGTCAGCGGGTCTCCCACGATCACCCTCCCTGCACGGCGGTGAGCACCTCGAGGCGCGTGCCCTCGACGAGCGGCGTCCCGGGCCAGGACGCGCGCGGGAGCACCGCGCCGTCGACGGCCACCGCGACACCACGCACCGGCATGCCGCGAGCGTCCATCAGCTCGGCCACCGTCGTCGCGTCGCCGACCTCGCGTCGCTCGCCGTTCCACCAGACGATCATGTGCCTCACACCTCCCTGCGCCGGCATGACCCGGATCAGGTTCGACGGTCGGGGCCGGTCGGCCCCCTCTCAGCCCGCGTGCGTGCCGGGCTCCCGTGGTTCCCCCACAGCGTACCGCCGACATCGTCAACTCGATGTTGACGGAATTCGCGACGTCAGCTCATGCTTGACGCATGTCCCGCACCCCGGCTCATCCCGATCCGCCTCGACGACCTCATCGCCGCGATCGTCGCCGTCCACGTCGAGCCGCTCGAGCAGCTCCGCGACGCGGTCCTCGCCGCCGACCACCTCGATGAGGTCGCCGACCACCTCATCGGTCACTTCGTCGATCGCGCCCGGCGCTCGGGGGCGTCGTGGTCGGAGATCGGCACCAGCCTGGGCGTCACGAAGCAGGCGGCGCAGAAGCGCTTCACCGCGCGCGAGCCGGACGCCGCCGACGGGTTCGCCCGCTTCACCGAGGCGGCGCGCAACGCCCTCGTCGCCGCGCACGACGAGGCCCGCGCAGGCGGTGCCACCGAGCTGGGCGCCGCGCACCTCGCACTGGGGCTGCTCGCCGAGAGCGACGACGTGGCCGCCCGTGCCGTCGCGGCGCAGGGGGTCTCGGCGACCACGCTGCGCCGCGTCGTCGCCGAGACGCTGCCGGCGCCCGCCGAGGAGGCCCCCGAGCTCGTCCCCTACGACGCCCGCGCCCGCAAGGTCCTCGAGCTCGCGGTGCGGGAATCGCTGCGCCTGGCCCACGACCACGTCGGCACCGGGCACGTCCTGCTCGCCCTCGTCGACGCCGAGGCGGGCGCCGGCGTCCTCACCGGGCTCGGGCTCACGACGGCGGCCACCGAGCAGCACGTGCGCGCCGCCGAGGGGGCCTGACCCACCGAGTGGACTCCCATCGTGGTCAACAAGCCCTGTGGATCATGGTAGCGGTCCACTCGGCGGGCAACGCCGCCCTCAGCGACGCGCCGCGACGACGCGGGCCGCGGCGGCCGGGCGGGCGGCGCCCGGGAGGTCGTCGCCGCGCAGAGCCGCGACGAGGGCGTCGACGGTGACCGGGACGAGGAGCATGCCGTTGCGCCCGTGGCCGGTCGCGGCGAGGAGCCCCTCGGGGCCGAGCGGGCCGAGGAGGGGCAGGTTGTCGTCGGTGCCGGGCCGGAAGGAGGCGGCCGACTCGTCGAGGGCGTAGTCGGCGAGGCCGGGCAGGACGCGTTCGGCGTCGGCGATGAGGTCACGGACCCCGCCGAGCAGGACGTCGTCGTCGAACCCCACCTCGTACTGGGTCGCGCCGATCACCAGCCGCCCGCCGTCCCGGGGCACGGCGTAGACGGGGCGCCCGGCCACGGAGGCCCGCACGGTGCGACCCGGCGGCGGCAGTGACGTGCGCCGCGCGCGCACCCGCAGGATCTCCCCCTTGACCGGGCGTACGAGCCCCTCCAGAGCCGGGTGCAGGGCCGACGACCACGCCCCCGCGGCGACGACGACCCGCCCGGCCTCGAGGACCTCGCCGTCGAGCTCGACGCCGACGACCCGTCCGCAGGACTCGAGCACGCCGCGCACGGCGGCGGCGCGCCGCTCCACCCCGACCGACGAGCCCGCGAGCCGCAGCGCGGCGAGCAACGAGCGGTTGTCGACGGCGAGGTCGTCGGGCACGGCGAGGCCGGCGCGCACGGCCGGGCCGAGGGCGGGCTCGCGGCGGCGGACCTCACGGCCGGTCAGGCGCTCGACCTCGCGTCCCCAGGCCCGCAGGTGGGCGACGACGCGGTCGAGGTCGGCGACGTCGGCGGAGTCGGTGGCGACCTGGAGGGTCCCCTCGCGCCGCAGGCCGACCGGGACACCGGCGTCGCGCGCCACCGCCTGTGCGAACGACGGCCAGCGGGCCAGCGAGGCCGCGCCGAGCTCGAGGACCTCCTGCTCGCCGGGCCAGGCCTCGGTGATCGGGGCGAGCATCCCGCCGGCGACGTGCGAGGCCCCGGAGCCGGGCGCGGGGTCGACGAGGACGACCTCGCCGGCGAGCCGCTCGCGCGCCGCGGCCCAGGCCACCGCCGACCCGACGGCCCCGGCGCCCACGACGACGAGCCGGTCCTCCATGGCGATCGACGCTACGGGATGAGCAGCTCGACCCGGACCGGACGCGCTACCGTCGGCGACCGATGAGCGCCGCGACCGCCACCTCCGCCACCCGTGCCGCCCGCCTCGAGCGCCTGGCCGACGCCCGCCTCTACCTGTGCACCGACGCCCGGCGCGACCGGGGCGACCTCGCCGACTTCGCCGACGCGGCCCTGCGCGGGGGGGTGGACGTGATCCAGCTGCGCGACAAGGACATCGAGGCGCGCGACGAGCTCGACGCGCTCGCCGCCCTCAGCGACGCCGCGCGCCGCCACGGGGCGCTGGTCGCCGCCAACGACCGCGCCGACGTCGCCCTGGCCGCGGGCGTCGACGTGCTGCACCTGGGCCAGGACGACCTGCCGGTGCCGTGGGCGCGGCGCGTGGCGGGCGAGGACGTCCTGCTGGGGCGCTCCACCCACGACGCCACCCAGGCCGCCTGCGGCGCGAGCGAGGCCGGCATCGACTACTTCTGCACCGGCCCGTGCTGGCCGACGCCCACCAAGCCCGGTCGCCCGGCTCCGGGGCTGGACCTCGTGCGCGCCACCGCGCGACGCGGCGCCGGCGCGGCCCTGGTTCGCGATCGGCGGCATCGACCACGACCGCCTCGACGAGGTCCTGCGGGCCGGCGCCACCCGCGTCGTCGTCGTCCGCGCGATCACCGAGGCCGACGACCCGGAGGCCGCCGCGCGGGCGTTGCGCGAGCGCTTGTGAGCCCTTGCCCGTGCCTGGGCACGGGCACGGACTCACGAGGCGACGGCCAACGACAGGCCCTCGCTGCGCAGGATCTCGTCGATCGGCTGGTAGAGGCTCGTCGCCGTCGGGTTCGAGCAGTCCCCGGAGCCGCCGGAGAGCGTCCCGACCGCGGAGCTGCCGGACACGAACGACCCGCCGGAGTCGCCGCCCTCGCTGCACGCGGTGGTCAGGGTCAGGCCGAGCACGGGGCCCGTCGCGTAGTTGGCGGTGACGTCGGTGGCGGTGACCGTGCCGCAGCGCCAGCCCGACGTGGACCCCGAGCGGCACACCGGCGCGCCCACGGGGGCGGTCGCGGTGCCGGTGACGGTCACGGTGGTCGTGCCGCCGGAGGCCACGGTCGGCGTCGTGCGCCACCCGGGCCCGACGTCGACGACGCCCCAGTCGCCGGTGCGGTCGAAGACCGAGCTGCGCACCGGGCCGATGAGGACGTTGTTCGCGCCCCGCACGTCGCCGCCCTTGGCCGTGCAGTGCCCCGCGGTGATCATGCGGGGGGCACCGGCGAGGGTGCGGGCGGAGAAGCCCACCGAGCACCGCCCACCGCCGAGCAGGATCGCGTCGCCGCCGACGAGGTCGAAGACGGGGTCGGCGCGCGGAGCCAGCGCCGCCATCCCGCCGACGACGTGCACCGCAGGGTCGAGGCGCCGTGCCTCGTCGACGAACGCGCTCTCGGAGCCGCTGCGGGGCTCGGCGTTGAGGGCGAGGACCACCGAGTGGGCGGCCGCGTCGACCCACCACGCGGTGACGGCGTCGGGTGCGCCGCCGCGCTGGAGGGCCATCTCGTCGAGCCGGGCCTTGACCTGCGCGAGCTCGGCGGGCGTGTCGGCCGCGGCGGGCGGGGCGGTCGCGAAGGGCACCAGGACGGCGGCGAGAACGGCGAGCACCGTGACGAGGAATCCGGTCGATCGATCGGCTCCCAGAGCCATTCACACTCCCCCACCGCGCCGCGCCCGTGCTCCCGTCGTCGCCACCGACGACAACGGCCGGACGAACGCTAGAGCGTCCGTCCGGCCGCGCGCTGCCGGGATGAGGGTTTCTCAGCCGTTGGTGGAACCGCCCCCGCCGGGCAGCAGCTGGTTCGGGACGAGCTGGCGCGGCGTGGTCGTCGTCGTGCTCCGCGTCGTCGAGGTGCTCCGGGTCGTGTCCTCCGCGCCCGGCGCCCCCGTCTCGGACGTCGCCGACTCCGACCCCGTGTCCTCGTCGGACGACGTCGTCGTGGCGTCCGCGGTCCCGGTGTCCTGACCGAACAGGGCGCCCACCGAGGTTCCGCTGGAGCCACCGGAGAGCGGGTGCCCGGCTGCGGTCTCGACACCGAAGGACGCGAGCAGACCGATCGCGAACACGCTGGCCGCGAGACCGGCGACCGCGACCCAGGTCTTGCGCCGGTTCTTCCCCGGTCGGGCCGGCTCGAGCGGCGTCACGCGGGTCACGTCGTCACCGGGCCCACCGGGACCACCAGGCCCGCCAGGCACCGCCCGGCTGGCCGAACACGGCGGTCGGACCGCCGCCGGCCGGCGTCATCGGTGCGCGGCTGGACGGGATGTGCGTGGTGGGCTGGACGCGGGTGACGCCGTCGGCGAGGACCCGGGTCCCGTCGGCCAGCACCTGGGTGCCGTCGGCCAGGATCCGGGTGCCGTCGGCGCGGAGCGCGACCTGGCCGGGGGGCATCGGGCGCGCCGGCGGACCGCCGCGACCGGGACCCGGTGGCGGACCACCCCGCACGGGACCGGTCATCGGGCGCGTGCCGGGAGCCGGCACGCCCGGCCGACCGGCCGGCGGCATGGCCTGCGTGGGCCGTTGCTGCGCGGGCACCTGCGGGGCCGGCTCGGCGCGGGTCGGGACCGCGGACCGGCCGGTCGCGCGGGCGACGACCGCGCTCACCTTGTCCTGCGCGGTCCCGCCGACGACGAGGCGCTGCTTGACGCGGTCACGGGTGCGCTCCAGGGAGCGCTGGTAGAGGGCGGCGCCCACGGTGCTGATGATCGACGCGGCGGCCGCGCCCCCGATCGTCCCCAGCACACCCATGAACGACCCGAGGATCGCGGCGGTGGCCGCCGCCAGGGCGCTGGCGGCGATCTGCGGGAAGGTCAGGCCGGTGCTGGACGACGGTTCGGTGGTCGAGGTGTCGGAGGCGACTGGGCCGGAGTTCGGTGCGGACATGGCTCCCG
Source organism: uncultured Actinomycetota bacterium (assembly GCA_963785135.1). Lineage (GTDB taxonomy): Bacteria > Actinomycetota > Actinomycetes > Mycobacteriales > Pseudonocardiaceae > Actinomycetospora. The sequence continues at coordinate 309,066 of CAWATV010000011.1, read as the reverse complement.
GGGCTCGAGCGGATCGGGGACAACTGGGCGGATCGTGCTCGGTCGGGCGGGTGGTGCATGGCGTGCGGCCGTGCGCGAACCGCACACCCACTCCGGACGACAACCCTGACGACGCCCACCATCGTCCCGGTGTTGTCCGACGGTGAGAACGTTCACCCGACCCCCCGCGGCCGTATCACCCGGACGTCCCAGACGTTGCTCCGTCCGGACGCGTCGGGCCCTCCGGTGACGCGTCGGCGTGCACCACGGGATGTCGGGGTCCGGGGTGTCCTGGTGGCAGGGCGGAGCGCATCAGCGGCCATGAGGCGGCGACGCAGACCAGGACCAGCGGCCAGGTCAGCACGATCTGGGCGATCCCGAGGGCCACGACCTGGTCGGCGGCCCACAGCGCGGTGAACACGACGACGCGCACCGCGTACTGCGCCACCCACACCCAGCTGGCGCGGCAGTAGGCCCGCACGAGGTCCGGGTCACCGCGCCACCGGGTCGGGTGTCCGGTCGCGGCACCGACGACGACCCCGAGCAGGGGCCAGCGGAGCGCGATCGAGACCAGCCACGCGGCGAGGCTGCCGGCGTTGGCGACGATGCGCGGCAGGAAGAAGTCCTCGGCGCGGCCGGTGTAGACCGCGATCAGGGCGGCGACGACGGCCAGCAGCACCCCGACCGCGACCGCCCGGGGCCGCTCGCCCCGCGTGTGGCGCCACCACGCGACCCCGGCCGCGACGACGACCGCGGCGACACCACCGACCACGACGGGCTGCGCGGCCCCGAGGGGACCGGCGAGGAACCAGGCGACGACGAAGGCGATCGAGGGCACCGAGGCGTCGACGGCCTGGCCCCGACCACCGAGGATCTCGGTGAGCGGGTTCGACCCGGTGGCGCGCCCAGCCACGTACGGTTCGCCCTCCCGGTGATCGTCCAGCGCCCCGATCGTGTCAGGCGATGGTCTCCCGGGCCAGGCCGCGACGGGTCAGCTCGGCGGAGAACGCCGGCGACGGGGTGCTGGGGGTGGAGACGTCGACCAGCAGGCCGTTCGGGTCGGTGACCAACATCTGACGGCGGCCGTAGAAGAGGTCACGCGGTGGGGCCACCAGGGGCAGGCGCAGGCGGCGCGCCTCGGCGTGCACGGCGTCGACGTCGTCGACCACGAAGGTCAGGATCAGCCCGGCCGGGTCGGCCCGGTACGGCGGCGGCACCAGCTCGTGCCCGACCGCCCAGATCCCCAGCTCGTGCGTGGCGTTGCCGTCGGCGCTGACGAGGGAGACGAACCACTCGCTGTCGTAGCCGACGTCGAAGCCGAGCAGGGCGATGTAGAAGTCCCTCGTCTCGGGCAACCGATCGGACAGGATGGTGGGGAACGAGCGGCGCACGGCCATCGACGGGGTCCTCTCGAGCCGGGGGCTCCCATCGTCGCGCACCGCTCCGCCGCCGGTCTCCCGGCGGCCCCTAGGGCGCATCGCCCGCCGCCGCGAGGCGTGCCGGGCCGACCGTCGCGCGGATCACCGCCCAGCAGGCCTCGGTGAGCTGGCCGGCGAGCTGGTCGAGGGTGGCGCCGTAGGGCTCGTCGAGCCAGTGCGAGGCCGCGGAGTCGATCATCCCGACCAGCCCGAAGGCCAGCGGGTGCGCCGTGGCGGGCTCGACCTCGGCCCCCAGCGAGCCGTCGACGAGCATGCCCGCGACGTGCTCGGCGACGGTGATGCGCACGTTGGTCGTGGCGGTCTCCCCACCGGCACCCAGCGAGGTCCGTTTGAGGTAGCGGTAGACGTTGCCGTTCGCGGACATCCAGCGCAGGTGGGCCCGCAGCGCGGTGGCGAGCATGTCGAACGGCCTGCCGTGCGGGCGCCACACCGGCTCGAGCTCCTGGACGAGCCGCTCCACCGAGCGGGCGGCGATGGCGCTCTGCAGGTCGTCGCGGCCGTCGAAGTGGCGGTAGAGCCCGGGCCGCGACACGCCGGCGCGGGCCGCGATCTGCTCGGTGGTGACCTCCGGGCCGTGCTCGCCGATCGCGGCCACCGCGGCGTCCACCAGCTCGAGGCGGCGCGCCTCGCGGTGCCCGGCCCAGCGCCGGGTGCGGCCGTCGACGGCCTCGGCGGCGTCGGTGACGTCCGGGGTGTCGGCAGGCGTGTCGGTGGTCGGCGTGTCGGTCATGGTCGACCCAGAGTGACATCGCCCCCGCGCGGACACCAACTATGCGAGACACGATGTATGGGTTACATTGAGTCACGCCTATCCGGTCCACGAAGGGGACGTCATGACCCGCGCATCCGCCCCACCCGACCGGGAGACCACGGCCACCCGGCTGCTCGCGTCGTCGGCGAGGCACACCCTCGACCCCGTCGTCGAGATCGACTGGGACGCCCCGCTGGTGCCGGGGTGCTGGGGCATGGCGCCGGAACGGACCTCCCTCTACGGAACCGCCCTGTGGGACTCCCTCGACGAGGCGCAGCGGATCACCCTGTCCGAGCACGAGGTCGCGAGCCTGCTCAGCGTCGGGCTGTGGTTCGAGGTGATCCTCATGCAGATGCTCACCCGCTACGCCTACGACCTCGACCTGCGGCGCCCGCACGCGCAGTACGCCCTCACCGAGGTCGGTGACGAGACGCGCCACTCGGTGATGTTCGCGCGCGCCGTCGACAAGCTCGGGTGCCCCGACTACCGCCCGCACAAGGCGCTGCACCACTTCGGCGGGTTCTACGGCCACGTCGGGTCGGGCGCGAGCATGTTCGCCAGCGTCCTCGTCGCCGAGGAGGCCACCGACCGCCTGCAGCGCGAGTCGATGCACGACGAGCGGGTCCAGCCGCTGCTGCGCGGGGTCAGCCGGGTGCACGTCGTCGAGGAGGCCCGCCACGTCCGCTTCGCCCGCGAGGAGCTGGCCCGCCTGGTCCCGACGCTCTCCCGCGCGGCCCTGGAGCGCGAGCGCTGGCTGACCGCACTCGTCTCCACCGAGGTGATGAACTCGCTGGTCCAGGCCCGCGTCTACCGCTCGGTCGGGCTCTCCGGACGGGTCGGGCGCGCCGCCGCCCAGGCCAACCCGCACCACACGGCCACGAAGCGGTTCATGACCGAGAAGGTGCTGGGCTTCCTGCGCGACGTCGGGATGGTCGGGGGGCCCTCGGAGCGGATCTGGCGCCGCGCCGGGCTCAGTCCTTCGACGTGCTGACCTGCTCGCTCGTGCGCCCTATCAGCACGAGCGCGCACCCCGCGAGGACGCCGGTGAGGACGGCCCGTCCCCCCGAGTCCGGAGCGGCCAGCGCCACGAGCGCCGAGAACACCGTCACCGCCCACGCGAACGCCGCCAGCCAGCTCGAGATCGGGCGCAGCCCGGCCACCTCGGAGGTGTCGCGACGGGCCCGGATCGCGCGCCACGCGGCGAGGACGAAGGCGAGCACGACCGCCCCGACGATCACGACGGTGCGGGTGGGCGAGGGGGCGACGAGGCCGATCAGGGCCGACGTGGCCACGGCGACCAGCACCGCGGCCGCGGTCACCAGCCACCCCGCGCGGCGGGCGGACTCCGTGGACACGCCGCGAGCTTATCGGCGCGCGGTCGCGCTGCCTCTGCGTCGCGGATGAACGGGGTCGCCCCGTTCACCCGTCCGGCCCTCACCTTCACTCAGTTGTGACATGGAGCGAGCGTTTTGGTTCCGGCGGTCCTTGTATCCCGGGCTCGACGGGTTCCACGATGACAGTCGGTCACCAATGAGCGTCCGTTCAGGGAGTCAGTATGAAGAGCGCGTCGGTGTTCCTCGGCTTCGCGCCGTGGATCGTGTTCGGGGTCGTCGCCGGGCCGAGCACGTGGGTGTGGGCCGCGCTCGCGGCGCTGGCGTGCTCGTTGATCATCGCGGTCCCGACCTGGATCCGGACGCGGAGCACCAGCGTCCTCGACGTCGTCGGGCTCGCCTTCTTCGCCGCCCTCGTCGTCGCGGCCCTCGTGCTCGACCGGGCGGACCTGCAGGTCCTCGAGGACCACGCGCAGCTGCTGTCGTCGCTGGTGCTCGTCGTGGTCGTCTTCGGTGGGCTGCTGGCGGGCCACCCGTTCACCGAGTACTACGCGCGGCAGACGACGCCCCAGGAGTACTGGGGCACCGCGACGTTCCGCCACGTCAACCGGGTCCTGACGCTGGTGTGGGGCGTGGTGTTCCTCGTCAACGCGGCGAGCAACGCGGCCGTCCTGGCCGGTGCGAGCTCCGACGTCTTCACCTGGGTGCTCCCGGCGCTCGTCGTGGTGGCCGCTATCAAGATCACGATCTGGTACCCCGACCACGCCGTACCGTCCGATCCCGCGCCGTCCGCCCCCGCGGCGCCCGAGCACGCACCGGCCGACCACGCGCCGGCGGCCGCGTCGTGACCGCCACCGCGCCCCGGCCGCCGGCGCCGATCGACCTCGCGACCGAACCGCACCTGCAGGGCGTGTTCGCCCCGGTGCACGACGAGGTCGACGTCGACCTCGGCGTCGTCGGCGAGCTCCCGCCGGAGATCGACGGGCTCTACCTGCGCAACGGCCCGAACCCGCGCTTCACACCGCTGGGCTCGTACGTGTTCCCCCTCGACGGCGACGGCATGGTGCACGGCGTGTGGATCTCGGAGGGTCGCGCGCGCTACCGCAACCGCTTCGTCCGCACCCCCGCGCTGGAGGCCGAGGAGACCGCGGGCCGCGCCCTGTGGGGCGGGCTGATGACCGGGTACCTGCCCGGCGTCGAGCAGGTCGGCCCGGCGCTCGCGGGCACCGACAAGGACCTGCCCGACATCAACGTGGTCCGCCACGGCGGGCGGCTGCTCGCCCTCGCCGAGTCGGCTCCGCCGTTCGCCCTCTCCCCCGAGCTGGCCACGCGGGGTCGCGAGACCTTCGACGGCGCCCTGCCCGCCGGCATCACCGCGCACCCCAAGGTCGATCCGGTCACCGGCGAGATGGCCGTCTTCTGCTACGGGCTCGAGCCGCCCTACCTGACCTGGTCGATGATCGGACCGGACGGCGTCGCCCGGCGCGCCCCCACCCCGGTGCCCGGCGTCGAGCAGCCGGTGATGATCCACGACATGGCGCTGACCGAACGCTACCTCGTGCTCGTCCTCGCACCGTTCTACTTCGACATGGCGGCGGCCATGCAGGGGGGCTCGCTGCTGAGCTGGCGCCCCGCGGACGGCACGCGGATCGCGCTCGTCCCCCGCGACGGCGGGCCGGTCCGCTGGTCGCACACCGAGGCGTACTGGTCGTGGCACAACGCCAACGCCTACGACGCAGCCGACGGCACCGTGGTGCTCGACTACGTCGAGTGGTCGCGCCCCGGCGGGATGACCGCCGACACGAGCCCGATCACCGGCGGCCTGGCGCGGGCCGTGATCGACCCGGTCCGCGGGTCCGTCGCGCGGACCTGGCTCGACGAGGGCTCGATGGAGTTCCCGCGCATCGACGACCGCCGCACCGGGCGCCGCCACGACGTCGTCGCGCTCGGTGCCACGGGCCACCGCCAGCGGCTGACCAGCGGTGACCACGACGCCCTGAGCTGGATCGACACGCGCACCGGTGGCTCCGCCCGCTGGGAGGCCGACGAGCTCTCGCTCGGCGAACCGGTCTTCGTCCCCAAGCCCGGCGACGACGACACCACGCACGGCTGGTGGGTCACCTTCGCCACCGACCGGCGCGACCTGTCGAGCTCGTTCCTCGTCATCCCCGCCGCCGATCCGGCCACGGGCCCCGTCGCCCGCGTCCGGCTTCCGGTGCGCGTCCCCCTCGGTCTCCACGGGGCCTGGCTGCCGACGGAGGAGTGAGGCTCAGAGCGCGGGAAGCGTCGTGGTGCGGCGGCCGCGAGCGGGCCGCCCGCGCCGGGCACGCCGTCGCGCGTCCCAGAACCTCGTCAGCGCCAGGACCGGCAGCCCCACCGCCACGGCCGACACCACGAACATGACCGCCACCGCCACGACCCACTCCACGGCGCCCCCTTCGTCTCCGTCGATCCGACGTCGCTCGTCCGGGTGACGGCGTTACGGGCCGGTGCGACCGGCGGACCGCGAGTTCCCCGGCGCGGTCACGACCCTGCGTGAGCGGGCGCCGCGATGAGCTTCCGGCGTCGCCCGAAAGGCAGCATGATGACGCCTGAAGATGGGCTCTCCGTAGCGCTCCCGGCGGTCGAGGCGATGTCGATGGGGAGATCCGAGGGAAGCACGAGAGGCGGAGGCCGGGCGATGGTGAGTCGTGACGACGCCGGGACCGGGAGACGCCGCGCTCTGGTCACCGGTGGGGCCGGTTTCCTGGGTTCCCACCTGTGCGAGCGGCTCCTCGACCTCGGTGTCGACGTCGTGTGCCTGGACAACTTCCTGACGGGCTCGCCGGCCAACGTGGAGCACCTGCTCGACCGCGCCGACTTCGAGATGATCCGGGGCGACGTCACCGCGCCCGTCTCCGTACCGGGCCGGCTCGACTACGTGCTCCACCTCGCCTCGCCGGCCTCACCGGTGGACTACGCGCAGTTCCCGGTCGAGACGCTCGAGGCCGGTTCCGTCGGCACCCTGGCCATGCTCCGGCTCGCCCGGGCGAGAGGGGCCCGTTTCCTGCTGGCCTCGACGTCCGAGGCCTACGGCGACCCGCAGCAGCACCCCCAGCGCGAGGACTACTGGGGCCACGTCAACCCCGTCGGGCCGCGGTCGATGTACGACGAGGCGAAGCGCTTCGCCGAGGCCGCGACGATGACCTACCACCGGCACCACGGCGTCGACACCGCGGTCATGCGGATCTTCAACACCTACGGTCCGCGGATGCGGCCCGACGACGGCCGGGCGATCCCCTCGTTCATCGCGCAGTCGCTCGCCGGCGGCCCGCTGGTCGTCACCGGCGACGGCTCGCAGACCCGGTCGATGTGCTACGTCGACGATCTCGTCGAGGGTGCGCTGCGGCTCCTGTTCTCGGATCTCCCCGGGCCGGTGAACATCGGCAACCCGGAGGAGATGACCATCCTGGAGCTCGCCGAGCGCGTCCGTGCGGCCACCGACCCCACGGCGGGCCTGTCGTTCGTCCAGCGCCCGCCCGACGATCCCGCGGTCCGCAGGCCCGACATCACGCTCGCCCGGGAGCGCCTCGGCTGGGAGCCCGTCGTGACGCTGGACGTGGGTCTGGAGGCGACGATCGCCTCGCTCGCCGCCCGGCTGGGACGGCCCGTCCCCGCGCCGTGCCGGGTGGCCTCGTGAGCACCACCGCGCCGGGGCCGCCGGTGATCAGCATCCTGTGCCCGGTCTACCGCACCGAGCCCTTCCTGCGCGCCACGATCGACTCCGTCCTGGCCCAGACGCGCGGGGACTGGGAGCTCGTCGTGGTCGACAACGGACTCTCCGACGAGGCCGTCGACATCGTCGCCTCGGTGGGACCCGACCCGCGCATCGTCCTGGTTCGCCAGGAGAACCGTGGTCTGGACGGCGGGGTCGCCGCGGCCCGTGCGGTGGCGTCGGGCCGCTACCTGCTCCCGCTGTGCAGCGACGACATGCTCGTGCCCACGGCGTGCGAGCGCCTCATCGGCGTGCTCGACGCCCACCCCGAGATCGACGTGGTCAGCAGCGACGCCTACCTCTACGACGAGCGGCGTCGGTGCTACCTGCCCGGGACCTGGCTGCAGGCGGTGGGTGCGCCCGCGGCGGATCCCGAGCACCGCGTGAGCCTGCTCGAGGTGGTCGGGGGACGCGACATCTACTACGGGGCGGCGTTCCGGCGGGAGGTCTGGGACGCCGCACGCGGCTACGCCGACGGCGTCGCGAGCGATCTCGGGCTGTGGCTCCGGGTGCTGCGCGCGGGCCACGACGTGCGGGTGCTGCCCGAGCGCCTCGGCGTGAACCGGGTCCGCGAGCAGTCGATCACCACGGATCCCACCACCTCGGGCTTCACCGAGCTGGTCGAAGCGCTGTTGACGGCGGCGGCCGAGGAATCGGGGGACCCCGAACTGCGCGCCGCGCTCGCCCGTCGACTGCGCCGGCGCCGCTACACCGTGGCGCTCACCGCCGCGCGTCAGGCGTTGCGCCGGGGCGACACGAGCACCGCGCGGGCCCGGGCGCGCACGGCGGTGTCCCACCGCGCCACGCCCCGCAGCGTCACGGTGCTGGCGGCGGTGACCGCTGCCCCGGCGCTGCTCCGGCTGGTGCACCCCTACAAGCGGGGGGTCCAGCTCGCCCTGTCCCGCGTGCGGCACCAGGGCCTGCGCCCGTCATCCCCGGGCACCGGTGCGCACCCTCCCCACCGGGCGTAGCTCGGGATCGACGACCATCCACCGGCCGCCCGCGGCGTCGACCTCCGGCCACGCCGCCCGCGCGTCGTCGACCAGGTCGGGGACGAAGACCAGGACCTCGTCGGGCCGGGCGGCACGGACGTCGTCGAGGGGCACGATCGGGATGCCGGAACCCGGCATCCGGCGACCGTGCTTGGCGGGGGAGGCGTCGGCCACCGCGGCCAGGAGGTCCGGGCCGACCCCGGACCGGCACAGCAGCGACACCGCCCGCGACGCGGCCCCGTAGGCCAGGACCCGCCGACCCTCCCGGCGCGCCGTCTCCAGGTGGGTCCGCACCTGGTCGGCGAGCACACCCACGGAGAGGTCGAGCGCCCGGAGCCGGTCCGGGTCGGTGATGCCGAGCAGGGCGTCCTCGGCGAGCAGCGCCGAGAGCTCCGTCGTGTCCCGGGGGCCCGGCCCGCCCGCGCGCCGCGCGGCGAGCATGACCGTGCCGCCGTAGAGGTCGAAGCGGAACGCGTGGGTGACCTCGACGTCGTACCGGGCGAGCATGCCCACCAGGGCGGTCACGGAGTGGTAGGCGAAGTGCCCGTGGCGCACGGCGTTCCACTGGGAGCCGGCGAGCACCGCCGCCAGCGAGTGGAACTGCACGAGCAGCACACCGCCCGGGGCCAGCGCCTCGAGTCGCCGAGCGAACGCCGCCGCCTGGTCGCGGTCGTGCAGGAGCCCCAGACAGTCGAGCACCACGTCCGCGGGAGCGCCGGGCGCCGCCTCCACGAGACCGCGGTCGGCCAGCAGCCCGAGCCACGACTCGCCGTGCGGGCTGCCGAACTCGCGCACGGTGCCCGCCGCGGGCCACAGACCCACATCGCCGACGCGGCGGACGGCGTCGCGAGCCTGGCGGGCCAGCGCCTCCGGCTCGATCGCCCGCGGTTCCTCGGGAGTGGTCGGGTCCTCGGCGAGCTGCGCGAGGCGGCACCCCGCGCAGAGCCAGAGCCGCAGCGGGTGGCGCGGGTCGTCCTCGACGGGGAGCTCGAGTGCCGGGAAGTGGTCGCAGGCGGGCTGGGCGCCGAGGTCGAGGACGATCTCGCCGTCGACTCCGGCGCAGAAGCGGCACACGAGGGCGCTGCGGCCTGTGGTCATGGATCCGTCCCCGGCTTCCTCGGTGCGGTACCGCGCCGTCATTCGACGATCGCGGGAGTGGGCACGGGGACGATGAACCGCCCGCCGCGTCGTCGGTACTCCACCTGCCCGCGCAGGATCTCCTCCTGCAGGTTCCAGGCGAGGAGCAGGACGTGGTCGGGCCGGTCCGTCAGCAGCACGGACGGCTCGTGGATCGGCAGGCGCGCCCCCGGCATCGCCCGGCCCTGCTTGTGGGGGCTGCCGTCGACGACGTACTCGACGGTCCTCCGGTCGATCCCGCTGCTGTTGAGCAGGGTGGCGCCCTTGGCGGCGGCGCCGTACGCGGCGATCCGCGCGCCCCGGGCACGCAGCCCGTCGAGGAGGTCGCGCAGATCGGCCTGGATGCGCGGGACCCGCCGGCCGAACGCCTCGTAGACCGCGGCGTCGCCGAGTCCGCGGTCCCGCTCCTCCGCGAGCCGGCGCGACACGGCCACGGACGGGCGTCCCGACCGCGACGCCGTCCAGCGCAGGGTGCCGCCGTGGATGCCGGGGAAGGACGCCACGTCGATCAGCCGCAGGCCGTGGCGGGCGAACAGGGCGTCGACCGCGAGCGTCGAGAAGTAGCAGAAGTGCTCGTGGTAGACGGTGTCGAAGGCGTTGTTGGCCATCAGGGAGCCCACGTCGGGGTTCTCGACCGAGACGACGCCGTCGTCGGCGACCAGCGTCGCCAGACCGGCGACGAAGTCGTCGAGGGCGGGGACGTGGGCCATGACGTTGTTGGCGACCACGAGGTCGGCGGGTCCGTGCCGGGCGCGGACGTCCTCGGCCACGTCGCACCCGAAGAACGTCGTGAGCGTCGGGACGCCCCACTCCTCGGCGGCCGCGGCGGGACCGGGACTCGGGTCGACGCCCAGCACCCGCACCCGGTGATCGAGGGCCCGGCGCAACAGGTAGCCGTCGTTGCTCCCGACCTCGACGACCAGCGAGTGCGGTCCGAGCGAGCGCTCGGCGACGACCGCGTCGACGTGTGCCGCGGCGTGCGCCACCAGGGTGTCGGAGACCGACGAGTGGTACGGGTAGTCGGCACCGAAGATGACCTCGGCCGGGAGCTCGTGGGTGAGCTGCACCAACGAGCATCCGGGACAGAACCCGACCTCGAGCGGGTACCGGGGGTCCGGCCCGACGGCGTCGGGGTCCACGAGCGCGTTCGCGATCGGGGTCTCGCCCAACGACAGGAACGGACGCAGATCGGTCCGGCCGCACGAGCGACACCGGTCGACAGCCGTGGCGCGTGGCGGTCGGCCCGCGTGCTCGATCGCGACGTCGGTCATGGCCCTCCGCTGCTGAACACTTGCCGTGACTGATTCTCGCCGAGAACGCCTCGTATGCCCCTTTTGGCGGACAGTTCCTCGACAATTCGGCGCTGAGAGTAGCAACCGTCTCGGCGGATCGGCATACTCCTGATCCGCTCAGGTGAAGGGGGCCGCATGCTCGACATCGCCGGACGCGCCGGGGCCGCGGCCTCGGACGTGCCCGTGGTGGTGCTCGCCGGCGGGCGGGGCACACGGCTCGGCGAGGCCACCTCCCAGCTGCCCAAACCGATGCTGCCGATCGGCGGGCTGCCGATCCTGTGGCACGTCATGCGCTTCTATCGGCATTTCGGCCACCGTCGTTTCGTGCTCTGCCTGGGCTACCGGAGCGACCTGATCAAGCAGTTCTTCCTGTCCTACCGCGAGCGGCTCGCCGACGTCAGCGTCGATCTCTCGGGCGCGCGGGCACCGTCGTTCCTCACCTCCCTCGGGACGGAGGACTGGGAGGTGGTCTGCGCCGAGACGGGCCCGACCACCGAGACCGGCGCCCGGGTCTCGCGCGTCCGGCGCTACCTCGAGGGCGACACGTTCATGTGCGCCTACGGCGACAGCCTCGGCGAGGTCGACGTCGGGGCGCTGCTCGCGTTCCACCGACGACACGGGCGGATCGCCACCGTCACCGGCGTCGCGCCGCCGGCCCGCTCCGGCGAGCTGGCGATCGAGGGCGACGAGGTCGTCGACGTCGACACGAGGCCCGCGACCGCCCGGGGTGTCGTCAACGGCGGATTCTTCGTGTTCGACCGCGCGGTGTTCGACTACCTCGACGACGACGAGGGGCTGGTGCTCGAGCGGGGGCCCCTGCGGGAGCTCGCCGCGGACGGCCAGCTCGCGGTGTACCGGGACCCGGGGTTCTGGGTGTCCATGGACACCTCGCGCGATCTCGCCACCCTCAACGAGCTCTGGGACACGGGGAAGGCGCCGTGGAAGGTGTGGCCGGAGTGAGAGACCCGCGACGGCGGGATTCGCCCATGTCGTCACTTCTGGTCAGAGAGTTCCCGTTCCTCGTTGCTCTTTTCGAGTGAATAGTTCTCGGTGACCCAGGTCGAACTAACGTTGTGTGAACGATCTCCGAGAGACGGGTCGAGACGGTGGAGGGGAAGGAGCTCCCGTGAACCAGCTGGCCGTCCACCTCGAGCGCGTGCGGCGCCGGTGGGTGCTCGTCGCCGTGGTCACCCTGGTGGCCGCCGTGGCCGCCCTCGTCGGCGTCCTGATCCGGCCCGACAGCTGGACCGGCCGGGCCGCGCTCGCGATCGTCTCGCAGAACCGCTCCCCGGAGCAGGACGCCGTCCTCGGCCGCGGCTACGTCGACCTGTTCAACCAGCCCTCACAGCAGCAGGTCATGGCCGGTCGCCTCGGTCCGGGCCCGACGTGCAGTTCACCGCGAGCCTGGCGGCGGGCAGCCCGATCCTCTACGTCGAGGCCAGCGCGCCCGAACCGGACCGGGCCGCACAGGCCGCGACGCTGCTGGCCACCACCTTCCGGGACGACGTGCGCAACAACCTCACCGGTGACCGCGTCGCGGCGGCGGCGGAGCTGACCACCCAGCTGCAGGCGTCGCAGGCCCGGCTGGCCGACCTGCCGCTGACGAGCCCGGAACGGCGCACGCTGGCCGACCAGATCGGCACGCTGCAGAACCAGCTGGTCGCGGTCCAGTCCAACACCACCAACCAGCTCAAGGACCTCCAGCTCCAGGCGGGTGTGACCGAGGACCCCGGCGGCGCGGTACGGATCGTCGGCCTGGCGCTGGTCGGCGGACTCGCGGGCGGGATCGCGCTGGCGCTGGCCCTCGGCCTGCTGGAGCGCCGCCTGACCTCGCCCACCGAGGTCCGCGCGCGGTTGGGCCGGGAGGTCCTGGCCGACGTCGTGGCCGGTCCGGACCCCGACGGGATGCGCGCGCTGGCCGACGTCCTCGCCCTCCCCGACATCCCGGTCCCCGGAGCGCTCGCGGTCGTGGCGGCGGACCCGGTGGGGACGTCCACGGGCGCCGTCGCGACGTCGTTGGCGCGGCTGCGCGCCCGTCAGCACGGGAGCGCGCTCCTGCTGCACGCCGCGTCGAGGGCGGACGCCCCGGCCGGCGCGCTGGGGGTGTCCGACTTCCTCGACCAGGACGTGCCGCACACGACGACCCTCGACGCGCTGGTCGTCGACGACGGCGGGCTGCGGGTGGTGCCGCCCGGGCGCCCGCGGGAGGACGTCGACGCGATCTGCTCCCGCGGCGGCGCCGCCGAGCTGCTGCGCGCGGCGCGGGGCCTCGCGGACCTCGTGGTCGTGGACGCCCCCGCGGCCGCCACCTCCGCCGCCGGGCCGGTGCTCTGCGGCGCCGCCGACCGCACCGTCCTGGTCGTCGAGCAGGGCGCCACGCGCACGGCCGATGCGCGGCGCGCGCTCGACCGCGCCGAGCGGGCCGGGGCGCGGGTGCTCGGCGTCGTCCTCGTCCGGGGAGACGACCGGGCCGCCACCCCGGAGGCGGGCGACGAGGCCGTCCCGGACCACGTCGGAAACCACCGCAACGACGACACCCGGCCCCAGCCCGTGGTGTCCGCCCGACCCACCCATGTCCCCCACGGGGTCCGGGGATGACCTCGCCCCGGCTCCCCCTGGGCCCGTCGTTCCTGCGCCCCGCACGGGTGCGACCGGTGAGCTCACGCGGGGAGCGCCTGGTGACGGGCGCCGCGGCGGCGGCCGTCGCGGCCGGCGGCGTGCTCGCGCCGACCACGACCGGTCCGCTGCTCCTGCTCGCCGCGGTGGGCGGTGCCGCGGTCGTCCTCGCCCTGGTCGAACCCGCGGCGGCCCTGGCGCTGCTGCTCACCACGCTGTTCCTCCGTGCGGCCATCCACGGGGAGGCGCTGGCGCTGCCCGTGCCGACCCTCCTCCTGTTCGTCGCCGTGGCCGGCCTGGGCGTCGCGCTGGCGCGGGGCACGCTCGTCGTCCCGCGGCTCGGCGCGCTGGAGCTCGTCATGGGGCTCTACCTGCTCGTCAACGCCGCCTCGTGGCTGGCCCCGCACGCCCTGCCCGTGCTGAACCTCTACGGCGCGCCACCGTCGACGACGTCGCTGGTCGCCTTCGGCATCGCGTTCCCGTTCGCCGCCTACGTCATCGGCCGCCTCGGGGGCGGGGACCGGCGCGTGACGCCGGTCGTGTGGTGGTGGATCGTGGCGGCGACCGGTTTCTCGGCGCTGACCGCGATCGTGCAGTTCCACGGCCCCCCCGCCCTCGTCTGGCCGCGCTTCATCATCGAGGCGTCCGGGTGGCCGGGCCGCGCCGTCGGGGTGTTCAACCAGCCGGTGACCAACGGCGTGCTCCTGATGGCGGGGCTCGTGATCTGCCTGTGGCTGGGCGGCCAGGCGTCGAATCCGCGCTGGCAGCGCTGGATCGCGCACGTCGTGGCGGCCGGCGCCGTGTACGGCATCTACCTCACCCACACCCGGGTGATCTGGCTGGTCACGGGCCTGGCGCTCGTCGCCGCCCCGTTCGTGTCCCGCGTCTACCGCCGGGGTGCGCTCACCATCCTCGCCCTGGCGGGCGCGGCCGTCGTCGTGAACTGGACCGCGTTCACCGGGACCAACCGGGCGGCCGGCGGGGTGGGGTCCACCGTGCCCGTCGACGACCGCCTGAACATGATCGCGACCGCGATACCGGCGATCCGCTCCCAACCGCTCTTCGGCTGGGGCCTCGGCCGGTTCGCGACGGTCAACACCCTGTACCACGAGCAGTGGTCCCCGACCGTCGACTGGCGCAACGGCTACGGGCGTGCCGCCCACGAGACCGAACTGGGGATCGGCGTCGAGCTCGGGCTGGTCGGTCTCGGACTCTGGCTCGCGGTGCTCGTGCTCCTCCTCCGGCAGGTCCTCGTCGCCCACCGGCGGGCCGCCGACCCTGGCGCGTCCGGCATCGCGCTGCTGACGGTGCCCGCCCTGATCATCGTGGGGACGACGGTCGACATCCGCCTGCTCGACTTCGCCTCGATCCTGGTGTTCCTGCTCGCCGGGCTGGCGGTCGGGCCGGGACGGCCCCCGGCGCCACCACCCGTGGTCGCGACCGAGCGCCTCGCCGAGGCGGTGGCCGCGTGACCGCACCGCTGCCGGTGCTCTTCGTCGTCCCGAACCTCGACGTCGGGGGGGCGGAGCGCCATCTGGTCTCCCTGGTCGCCGCCATGGACCGCGACCGCTTCGCCCCGTCGGTGGTCTGCATGGGCGACGAGGGCCCGTTGTTCCCGGCCCTCGCGGCGGCCGGTGTCCCCGGCCGGGCCCTGCACCGGCGCAAGAGGACGGCCGCGCTCGCCGCCCTCGACCTGTGGCTGCTCCTGCGGCGCGAGCGGCCCGCACTCGTGGTCACCCGCGGCTACAACGCCGAGGCCCTCGGCCGGATCGTGGCCCTGGTGCTCGGCATCCCGGCGGCCATCTGGATGCACGAGTCCCGCTCGATCGTGCCCCGCACCGCGGGACGCCGACTCCTCGACCGCCTGCTCAACCCGCGCAGCGCGGGCGTGCTCGCGCTGGTCGAGGCCCAGCGGCCCCACCTGACACGGCTCCGGTGGCGCCACGACCAGATTCCGCCTCGTGCCGCCGGGCATCGCCGCCCCGGCCGTGACCGCCGAGCGCGGGCACGTCCGGGCCGGGCTCGGGCTGGATCCCGACGTCGAGCTGGTCGTGATCGTCGCCCGGCTGGCCCCGGAGAAGGACCACGCGACGCTGCTGCGGGCGTTCGCCCGGGTGCGCGCGGCCCGCCCCCGGGCCCGGCTGCTCGTCGTGGGCGACGGGGCGCTGCGTGGGGAGCTCGAGCAGCTCGCCGGCGACCTCGGGATCACCGACGACGTGGTCTTCGCCGGCGTCCGGTCCGACGTCGGCGACCTCCTCGCCGCAGCCGACGTCGCCGCCCTGTCCTCCCGCAAGGAATGCGCGCC
Source organism: uncultured Actinomycetota bacterium (assembly GCA_963785135.1). Lineage (GTDB taxonomy): Bacteria > Actinomycetota > Actinomycetes > Mycobacteriales > Pseudonocardiaceae > Actinomycetospora. Next base: position 293,470 of record CAWATV010000011.1, on the reverse strand, counting down.
CCAGGCCCTGCTCGAGGCCATGGCGGTGGGCGTTCCGATCGTGGCGACCGCGGTCGGCGGCATCCCCGAGATGGTCGACGACGCGAGGACGGGGCTGCTGGTGCCGCCGGGTGACCCGGAGGCGCTCGCCGAGGCGCTGCTCGCCCTGCTCGGTGACCCCGCCCGACGGTCGGCGCTCGTCGCCGCCGGACGACGCGAGGTGACCCGACGGTTCGACGGTGCCGCCGCGACGCGGGCCGCCGAGCGCCAGCTCGCCCGGTTGGCCCGCCCGCCGGCACGGCTCACGCTCGTGCTCCACGGGATCGGCCGCGGCGGCGCCGAGACGGCGCTGCTGAACCTGGTGCGCGCGCTCGACCCGGCGCATGTGGCGACTCGGATGATCTGTCTCTACCGCGGCGGCGAGCTCGCCGACGCGTTCGAGGCCGCGGGCTGCCCCATGGAGATCGTCGGACGGCGGGCGCGGGACCCCCGCATGCTGGCCACGCTGGTGCGCCGGCTGCGTCGGGACGCCGACGTCGTGCTGGTCGCCAGCCACCACTCCGCCGCGATGACCCTCGCCCGGGTCGCGGCCCGGCTCACGGGCACGCCCGACATCGTCACGGTGCACACCATGGGCCCGAACCCTCCGGGCGGGCGGTGCCTGCCCCGCCACATCGTCGCGACCCTCCGGATGTCCCGGGCGCTCGTCGTCCTCGCCGCGAGCCAGGCCGACTACCTGCGGCGCGCCGAGGGGGTGGGCACCCGTCCGTGGCGCTCGGCCCCGCAGCACGTGATCCCCAACGGTGCGCCGCCCGCGCCGGTCGCCGCACCGGGCGCGATCGCGGCCGTGCGGCGCGAGCTCGGGCTCGGTGTCGAGGACGTCGTCGTCGGGACCGTCGGTCGCCTGGTGCCCGAGAAGGACCACGAGACGCTGCTGCGGGCGTTCGCGCGGCTCGTGCCGGCCCACCCGCAGGCGCGGCTGGTCGTCGTCGGGGGCGGCCCCCGGTAGGAGCCGCTGCGCGAGCTCGTGGAGGCGCTCGGCCTCACCGACCGCGTCGTCCTGACCGGCGCCCGGGCCGACGTCGGCGTCCTGCTGCCTGCCCTCGACGTCTTCGCGCTCTCGTCACGTCAGGAGGCCGCGCCGCTGGCCGTCCTCGAGGCGATGCTCGCCGGCCTCCCGGTGGTGGCGACCGGCTGTGGCGCCGTCGCCGACCTGGTGACCGACGGCAAGGACGGCTACGTCGTACCGGTGGGTGACGACGCCGCGCTCGCCTGAGCGGCCGGCGCGCTCATCGACCACCCCGCCGCCCGCGCCACGCTCGGCGCGCACGCCCGCGACCACGCGGTGGCCGAGTTCAGCGACATCGTGATGGCCGAGCGCTACGAGCAGCTCATCGCCGAGCTGACGCGCTGAGCGCCGGGGTCGACGACGTCAGTCCACTGCCGTCCATTCCCGATCGCAGGCGGAACCGCGGTCGTGGCCCGCGTGCGCGCACGACTGCGTCGGATCCATGCGCTTCACGACGCGGGCGGCCTGGCCGATCACCAGCGACCCGGCGGGGACGTCCTTCGCGACGATCGCGCCCGCCCCGATGATCGAGTCCTCGCCGACGGTCACGCCCGGCAGGACGATCGCGTTCATGCCGACCACGACGCGGTCACCGATCACGGTGCGCGTCTTCTCGGTCATTCCCGCGCTCATGCGGAGGCGAGCGTGGTCGTGCGAGATCACCTTGCTGCCGTGGGTGAGCGTCACGCCGTCGCCGATCACCACCGTGCCGCGCCACGTGTCGATCCACGCGCCGGAGCTGATGAAGCAGCCCTGCCCGACCTGGACACCCATCCCGCGCAGGTAGGCCGTGCGCCCCCGGTGGACCACGTCACCGACCGCGTTCTTGATCGCGCGCAGCACGGTCACTCCCTACTCGAACGCGGGCCGTCGCGGCCACAACGTAACGGTGCGGCGTTCCGGCGAGAGCGGGTCCCCTCTACGGCGTGATCTCGCTGTTGTGCCGGCGGTAGATGTCGGCCAGCAGCGCCGGGTCGGGGAGGACCGGAGGCCGGCAGGGCGGCCCCGATCTCCGCCATGAAGCTCAGCGCGCTCGCGGGGGCTCCAGACCCCGAGAACGCGGAGGACATGACCGGCGTCGGGGATCAGGCGAGCGCCTCGAGCCGACGGTCGAGCTCCTCGTCGTCCGCCACGAACCACAGCTCCTGTCCGTTGTTCGCCTCTCGCATCCAGTCGGCCACCGGCCCGCTGGTGGGACCGTGATGGTCGACGTCGCCGACCACGACGAGGTGCACGCGATACGTGACGAACTTCTGCACGACGGCGCCCGCGACACCGCTCCGGAGCTGGAAGAAGTCCAGCGACAGCCGCGAGACCGGGAGGGCCACGACGTCGGCCTCGTGCCCGAACGCGTCGCCGATGATGTCCATGGCCTCGGTCTCGCCCCGGACCACGGGACCCTCCGCGGGGACGCGCAGCACCCGCGCGCCGTGTCGCACCGACATCATGGGCCTCAGCTGACCAAGGACGGACGTGCCTCGCAAGCGACTTGTCCGCCGGCACGGTTCACCGGCGCGCGCGGGCGATCCGGTAGAAGGCGGGCACGCCGGTCGGGTCGCTGCCGTACCGGGCGAGGGCCTCGGTGGTGGAGATGTCCTCGGTCAGCGCCCAGCCGCGGTCGCGGAGGTAGGCCGGCAGCTCGGCGGGGTCGAACCCGAACACGAACGGCTCGCCCGCGTCGGCGACGGAGCGCGCCCACGCCTGCGAGTGCGGGAAGGACACGGTGCCGTCGATCAGGCCGCGGTGGACGTAGGTGAACGCCAGCTCGCTGCCGACCCCGCTGGCGTCGTACGCCCAGCGCACGGTGGCGTCCACGGCGTCCGGGGTCAGGTAGCTCGCGACGCCCTCCCAGAGGACGAACGTGGGCCGGCCCTCGCGGAGCCCGGCGCGGTCGAGGGCGACACCCAGATCGTCGCGGTCGAAGTCGACGGCCACGAACTGCACGTGGGTCGGGAGCCCACCCAACGCGTGCGTCACGGCCCGTCGCTTGACCGCCTGCGTATCGGGGTGGTCCACCTCGAACACCCGCAACCGGGTGGCGCCGGGCAGCCGGTACGCGCGGCTGTCGTACCCGGCGCCGAGGATCACCAGCTGCTCGACCCCGTCAGCGATCGCGGCCACCAGCGCGTCATCGAGCACTTTCGTGCGCGCGACCGCCGAGGGTCGTGGCCCCGGGAATCGACGATCGATCAGCCAGGGCACGACCGATCGCAGCCCCGGCAACCGGCCGGCCTTGGCCACCTCCGTGAGCGGCCGGCTCAGGAACGACGCGGCGAGGGGATCGGCGAACAGCCGGCGCTCCGGGGATCGACCGGTCTCCAGCGCCCGGAACAAGGCCATGTACTCCGCGGTACGGCTGCGTTCGCCCTCGCGCATCCCGACACCCTGCCAGCAGTCCTCTGGGCGCGGACGGATCGAGCGCCCCGTGAGGCTCGCAGACGCCGATCGGTGCCGCCTCGCTGGGCACCTTGGTGCCCTCCGGCCAGGTCCCGAGGAGCAGTCGTTCCCGCAGCATGGCGTCGACCTGGGGAACGACGGGGCCCCGCTCGAGCGCTCGCCAACCGGTCACCGGGACCGTGGCATCAAGTCCTCAGACGTCTGAAGACTTCGCCGGATGGAGGCCGAAGATGATCGACGCTCACAACGACCGCATTCGTGACCAGTTCCGTCTGCAGGCCGCCACGTTCACCGACTCCGGCTTCGCGGCGAACGGCCTGGACTGGATCGTGGAGATCCTCGCGCCGCAACCGGGCGATCAGGCGCTCGACGTCGCGTGCGGGGCCGGGCACCTCGCCCGGGCCCTGTCCCCGCGCGTGTCACACGTGAGCGCGATCGACCTGACCCCGGAAATGCTCGCCCAGGGACACCGTCTCGCCCGCGACGCCGGGCTGCGCAACGTCGTCTTCGCCGTCGGCGACGCGACGATGCTGCCGTGGGTCGACGGCCAGTTCGACCTCGTGGTGTGCCGGCTGACCGTGCACCAGGTCGCCGACCCGCACGAGACCGTGGCGGAGATGGTGCGCGTGACACGCCCCGGCGGTCGGATCGGGGTCACCGACATGGTGCTCGTCGACGACGACCCGGCCGTCGCGGAGGAGAACACCCGCCTCGAGCGGCTCCGCGACCCCAGTCACGGCCGCACCCGCAGCGTGTCCGAGATCGAGTCGATGCTGACTGCTGCCGGAGCGCACATGGTGTCGGTGCAGTCCCGGGACATGCGGATGGACCTCGAGGACTGGTTGGCGCGCACGCAGACCCCCGATCACAGTCGCGCGGAGATTCGCGCTCGCCTCGATGACGAGATCGGGGGCGGGCGACCGACCGGTCTTCGCCCCAGCTCCGACGCGGACGGGCGCTGGTTCACCCATCGCTGGGCGTCGCTCGTCGCGACCCGCTGACCCCGGTTCAGGGTGGATCGCGCGTCGTCTCGCGCGCCGTCGACGAGCTGTGCGCCGCCCACGGGTTCCGACGCGCCATTGAGATGATCATGAACGTCTACGGCCACATCACGCTCGACACCCAGCGCGAGGGCCCTGGGCCGGCTGGACGCTCAGCTCGACCTCGACGACCCCTCGGAGGACTGACCGTTGCTGTCAGCCGTTGCTGTCACCGAAGGAATCACACGGGGCGCGCCCTCGTTGACCTGGAGCCGGCGCGGGGAATCGAACCCCGGACCTTTCGCTTACAAGGCGAGTGCTCTGCCGATTGAGCTACGCCGGCACGGGCGCCATCCTACGAGGCCCCGGGGTCGTACGGGGCGGGCCTCCGAACTGGCAGGGTGGGCCGTCCGGGTGGGGCGGGGCTCACCGTGATCGATCGGGCAACCTCGGCGACCGACCACACGTCTGAGTAGGTGAACGATGAAGTTTCCCCGGGTGCCCCGTCCGCGGCATGAGCTCCCGGGCAGGCATGAACAGGGGGGTCCGCCCGTGGGGGTGGCCCAGCGAGCCGCAGGTTCGCTCCGTCGGCAGTTCCCCGTCAACGGCGATCTCCGGCGTGCGATCGACGCACCGACGATGCGCGACACGTTGCTGCCGGCGGTCACCGGACCCGAGGTCGCCGACGAGAGCCTGGTCCTGCGGGTGCTCGATCTGGCGCTGCGCGTCGGCGAGGTCCAGCTCGCCACCGGGGCGGGGGCGGCGGTCGCGCACGACACGATGCTCGCCATCGCCCGGTCGTACGGCCTGCCGGTGTGCGACGTCGACATCGCCTTCTCGACGATCACGATGTGCTGCCACCGTGGCGTCGAGGCCGGCCCGGTGACGACGATGCGCAACGTCCGGTACCGCACGCAGGACTACACGCGCCTCTCGATGGTCGACGACATCATCGTCGCCATCGTCGACCGCGAGGTCCCGGTGCCCGTCGACGAGGCCTTCAGCCGGCTCGGCGAGGCCGTCGACGGCCCGCACCCCTACCCGCGCTTCGTCGCCGGCATCGCGCGGTCGCTGTTCGCCGGCGCCGTCGGCTTCCTGATCGGTGGCGGGGTGACCGTGGCGCTCCTGGCCGCGGTGGCCACCGGCGTCGTCTGGGGCGCCACCCGCTGGATGCGTCGCCACACCGTGCCGATGTTCTTCCAGCAGGTGGTCGGCGCCAGCATCGTGACCGCCAGCGCGACCGCGCTCGCGTCGGCCGGATGGCTCGACGACTCCCCGGCCTTCGTCATCGCCGCCGGCCTGGTGGTGCTGCTCTCGGGCCTGTCGCTGGTCGGCCTGGTGCAGGACGCGATCAGCGGTTTCCCGTTGACCGCGGCCGGACGCGGGGTGGAGGTCGTGCTCGCCTCGGCCGGGCTGCTGGTCGGTGTCGTGGTCAGCATCAAGCTCGTCACCGCGATCGCCGGCGACGACGTCATGGGCTACGCCGCGGTCGTGCCGCCGGGGCCCACACCGAGCCTCGACCCCATCGCGCTCCTCGCAGCCGCCGCGGCCGGGGTGCTGTTCGCCCTGTCCGCCTACGCGCCCCTGCGCTCGCTGCCGCTGGCCGCGCTCTCGGGCGCCACGGCGTGGGGCACCTACGCCGTGCTGACGCTGTTCGGAGCGGGCGAGGTCGTCTCGGCGGCGCTCGCGGCGGGCGCGCTGGGCCTGGTGGCGATGCTCCTGCCGCGGTCGGTCGGCACACCACCGCTGGTGCTGGTGATCGCCGGCATCACCCCGCTGCTGCCCGGTCTGACCATGTACCGGGGCTTCTCGCAGCTCGCCTACAACTCGGTCGGCCAGAGCGCGGTGACCATCGTGCTCGCCCTGACCTTCGGCCTCGCCCTGGCCGCGGGCGTCTCGTTCGGCGAGCAGATCGGCTGGCCCCTCCAGCGCATCATCCGCCGGCTCACCCCGGGCGTGACCGCCGAGGACCGCGCCCGCGACGCCCAACGCGGCCGCCCGCGCGTGTTCTAGGCGGGCCTCACCCGTGCGTCGCCGGACCGGAGGTGGCGCGGGCGAGGAGCTCGGTCGGGAGCAGGAGGGTGCGGGAGCGCTGGCGGTCGCCGCGGTCGAGGAGGAGCTCGCCGGCGGCGCGGCCCTTGTCGAGGGTGGGCTGGCGGATGGTGGTGAGCTCGGCGCGCTCGGCGGCGGGGACGCCGTCGAAGCCGGTGACGGTGAGGTCGCCGGGCACGTCGCGGCCGGCGGCGCGGACGCCGCGCAGGGCGCCGAGGGCGAGGATGTCGGAGGTGCACACCACGGCGGTGACGTCGGGGTGGGCGGCGAGGAGCTGGTCGGCGGCCGAGGCACCGGCGGCTTCGCTGTGGTCGAAGCGCTCGACCACGGGCACGGTCGTCCAGTCGACGCCGGCCGCGGAGAAGCCCTCGCGCAGCCCGGCGAGGCGGCGGCGCTGCACCTCGTAGCGGGCGCGCTCCTGGCGCATGGGCGGGGCGAAGCCGTCGTTGCGGTCGGTGGACAACCGCATGCACAGCACGCCGACCCGCCGGTGGCCCAGCTCGGTGAGGTGGCGGGCCATGTCGACCATGGCGGCGTGGTCGTCGATGCCGACACGGTCGACGTCGGGCACGGCGGTCGGCTGGTCACACACGACGACGGGGACGGGCCGCTCGAGGACGGCGTGGAAGTTGTCGTCGTCGTCGGGCATCGAGTAGACGACGAACCCGTCGACGCCCGCGCGGGCCACGGCGCCGGGGTCGTCAGCCTCCGGACTGACGGGCACCAGCAGCAGTCCCGAGCCGTTGTCCTCGCAGGCCAGCGCGAGGCCCTCGAGGAACTGCACGGCGACCGGGTCGCGGAACGCGTAGGACAGGGCCTCGGTCAGCAGCAGACCCACCGCGCCGGCCTTGCGGGTGCGCAGCGACCGCGCGACCGGGTCGGGCCCGGGGTAACCGAGGCGGCGCGCGGTGTCGAGGACGCGGCGGCGCAGCGCCGGCGAGAGCTGGTCGGGCCGGTTGTAGGCGTTGGAGACCGTCGTGCGCGACACGCCCAGCTCCGCCGCCAAGGAGGCGAGCGTGGCGGTGCGACGCGCGCGTCGCCCCTCGAGTGCCTCTCCCACCGTCCGAACCTATCGACTGTTTCGATCTAGGGCCACTCCTCGCGACCGTGAGGGGGCCCGGGACGCCGGGGAGTGACCGGATCGGGGCATCCCGCGCTCCCCGCTGCAATCGATAACCGTTATCATTTCTTCTTGTCACCCACGGACGAGGAGCCGCCCCGTGACCGTCCACCCCCGGATGCCCCGCACCGGCCTGCTGGCCGTCCTGCTCGGCACCCTGCTGCTGATCACCGCCTGCGGTGGGTCGGGCGACGCGTCGACCCCGGGTGCCGCCGCGCCGGGCACGGGGCGCACGCTGACCGTCGTGGCCTCCACGAACGTCTGGGGCGACGTCGTGTCGCGCCTCGCCGGGCCCGGCGTCGAGGTGCGCTCGATCCTGTCCGACCCCGCCGCCGACCCGCACTCCTACGAGAGCACCCCGGCCGACGCCGCGGAGGTCACCGACGCCGACCTCGTCGTCTACAACGGCGGGGGCTACGACGACTGGATGACCCGGATCCTCGACACCGACCCCGCCGTCCGGGACCGCGCGGTCGAGGCGTTCGCCCTGCGCGGCAACCCGGCCGACGACAACGAGCACGTCTGGTTCGACCCCGCCGCGGTGCGGGGCGTGATCGCACAGGTCACCGAGCGCCTCGCCGCGGTCGAGCCGGCCCAGGCCGACGCCCTGCGCGGGCGCGCCACCGCGTTCACCGCCGAGGTCGACGGCCTCGCGGGACGGCTCGCCTCCATCGGGCAGGCCCGCCCGGGCGCGCGCGTGGTGGCCACCGAGCCCGTCGCCCACTACCTGCTCGCCACCGCCGGCGTCGGCGACGTGACCCCGCCGGAGTTCGTCGCGGCCGTCGAGGAGGAGTCCGACCCGCCGGTCGCGGCGCTGACCGCGACCCGCGACGTGCTCGCGGCGCGCCAGGCCACGGCGCTGGTCGTCAACCCGCAGACCGAGACCCCGGTCGTCGACCAGGTGCGCGCCGCGGCCCAGCAGGCCGGTCTCCCGGTCGTCGAGGTCACCGAGACCCTGCCCCCGAACACCAGCTGGACGGAATGGGTGGGCGGGCTGCGCGACGCGCTCGCCCGGGCCCTGGGAGCACCGGCGTGAGCACCCCCGACCCCGTGGTGCGCCTCGCCGGCGCCGCGGCCGAGCGGGGCGGGCGGACGCTGTGGTCCTCGCTCGACCTCGACGTCGCGCCCGGGGAGTTCCTCACGGTGCTGGGGCCCAACGGGTCGGGGAAGTCGACGCTGCTCGAGGTGCTCCTCGGCCTGCTCGCGCCGGCGGCGGGCGAGGTCCTGCTCGACGGCGTCCCGCCGCGGCGCGGCAGCCCGGTCGTCGGGTACGTGCCCCAGCAGCAGACCCTCGACCCGCTCACCCCGCTGCGCGGGCGCGACCTCGTCGGTCTCGGGCTCGACGGCCACCGCTGGGGACCGGGATGGCGCGGCGCGCGGGCCCGGCGCGCGCGGGTGGACCAGGCCCTCGACGCGGTCGGCGCCACCACCTGGGCCGACGCCCCGGCCGGCCGGCTCTCCGGCGGCGAGCAGCAGCGGCTGCGCGTCGCCCAGGCCCTCGTCGGCGACCCGCGCCTGCTGCTGGCCGACGAGCCCCTGCTCTCGCTCGACCTCGCCCACCAGCGCTCCGTCGTCGAGATGATCGACCGGCGGCGCCGCGAGCACGACACGGCCGTCGTCTTCGTGACCCACGAGATCAACCCGGTCCTGCCCGTGACCGATCGCGTGCTCTACCTCGTCGGGGGCCGGTTCCGGATCGGCACCCCGGACGAGGTCATGACCTCGGAGAACCTGAGCGAGCTCTACGGCACGCAGGTCGACGTGGTGCGGGTCCGCGACCGCATCCTCGTCGTCGGCGCGGAGGACGCGGGTGCGCGCCACGACCCCGGTCTCGAGCCGCTCGGGGCGCACGTGTGACCGGGCTGCTCGACCTCTCCCAGACCGCCCGCCTGCTCGACGAGCCCTTCGTCCAGCAGGCGCTGCTCGCGGGCGCGGTCCTCGCCCTGCTCGCCGGGCTGCTCGGCCCGCTGGTCGTCGGACGCGGCATGGCCTTCGCGGTGCACGGCACGGCGGAGCTGTCGTTCGCCGGCGGCGCCGGGGCCCTGCTGCTCGTCGGGCCGGCCGCCGTCGGCTGGGGCGCCCTCGTCGGCGCGGTCCTCGTCTCGGTGCTCTTCGGCGTCCTCGGGCTCGCGCGCCGCGAGCGCGACACCGTCATCGGCGTCATCCTCGCGTTCGGGCTCGGGCTGGGCGTGCTGTTCCAGTCGCTCTACACCGGACGCTCGGCGAACAAGTACGGCCTGCTCGTCGGCCAGATCGTCGGCGTCGACACCGCCGACGTCCTCGTCCTGAGCGGCGTCGGCCTCGTGGTCGCCGCGACGCTCGTCGTGGTCCACCGGCCGTTGCTGTTCGCGAGCCTCGACCCCGGCCTGGCCGCGGCGCGCGGCGTCCCCGTGCGCGCGCTGTCGATCCTGTTCGCCGTGCTGCTCGGCGTCACCACGGCGCTCGGGGTCCAGATCGTCGGCGCGCTGCTCGTGATGGCGCTGCTGGTGATCCCGGCGGCGGCCGCCGCCCGCGTGACCGCGAGCCCGGTCGCGGCCACCGTCCTCGCCGTCGCGTTCGCCGAGGTCGCCGTCCTCGGCGGCATCGTCCTGTCGCTCTCCCCCGGCCTGCCGATCAGCCCGTACGTCGTCGGGATCGCCTTCGTGATCTACCTCGCCTGCCGCCTCCTCGGGGGGCGGCGCCGCGACCGCCGGCCCGTGGCGGACACCCCGGAGGAAGCGGCCGCGCCGGCGCGCGGGTGATCCCACCGACGTCGGTGGGCGCCCCGCCGGGGCAGGGGCAATCATGCGCGGGTGACGCCGACGCACGCCGCGATCATCGCCGTGGCCGGCGTCTGGGCCGGGATGGTCAACACGATCGTCGGCTCCGGCACCCTGGTGACCTTCCCGGTGCTGCTGGCGCTGGGCTATCCGCCGCTGACCGCCAACGTCTCCAACGGGCTCGGTCTGGTCCCGGGCTCGCTGACCGGCGCGATCGGCTACCGCCGCGAGCTCACCGGCCTGCGGGACCGGGTGATGCGCCTGGCCGTCGCGTCGGTGCTCGGCGGGCTGGCCGGCGCGGGGCTGCTGCTCGCGCTGCCCCCGGACGCGTTCGACGCCGTCGTCCCGGTGCTCGTCGCGCTGGCCGTCGTCCTCGTCATCGTCCAGCCGTTCGTGGCCCGGCGGCTGGCCGCGCGCCGGGGTGGGGTGGCGCGCACCCGGGTCGGTCCGGGGCTGCTCGCGGGCACGTTCGGCACCGGGGTCTACGGCGGCTACTTCGGCGCCGCGCAGGGCGTGCTGCTGCTGGCCCTGCTCGGGATCGCCGTCGACGACGACCTGCAGCGCCACAACGCGGTCAAGAACGTGCTCGCGATGCTGGTCAACCTCGTCTCCGGGCTCGTGTTCGTGTTCGTCGCGCCGGTGTCGTGGCCGGTGGTCGGCCTCGTCGCCCTCGGCTCGATCGTCGGCGGGCTGCTCGGCGCGCGGATCGGACGCCGGCTCCCCCCGATCGTGCTCCGCGGTGTGATCGTCGTCGTCGGTGTGGCCGCTCTGGTGCAGTTGCTGAGCTGAACGCCGCTAGGGTCCGCGCATGTCCGGTGCCAGCGTGGACGGCGCGCCCGAGGACCGTGGCCTGCGCCTGATCACCCGGCTCACGCTCACCCTGGTGGTCGTGGCGCCCAACGTCGTCGGGGCCGGCGTCGTCCTCTTCGTCGCCGCCTGGGTGCTCCCGGTGGAGTCGCTGGTGCGCAGCGACACCGAGATCCTGATGCGCAACATCATCGCCTTCGGCGCCTACCTGCTCGGCGCCGTCCTGGTCGGGGTCCTGTGGGGCACCTCCGGATGCGGATCCCGCGGGCCCCGGGCCCGGACGCCGACGACGACGCCGTCGAGCGCCACCGCAAGCGGGTCCGACGTGTGGTGCTGCGCGGCCCGCTGCGCCTGGCCACCGTCCAGACCGTCCTCTGGGTCGTCGCGACCGTGGTGTTCGTGCTGATCAACGTGTTCGCCAGTGCACGCCTCGGTGCGACCGTCGGGGTGACCGTGCTGCTCGGGGGTCTGGCGACGGTCGCGGTCACCTACCGGTTCTGCGAGATCGTGCTGCGCCGCGAGGTCGCCCGCGTCCTCAACGACCGCCCGCCGTCGGACCGCGTGCTGCCCGGCGTCGCCTTCCGCGCGGTCGGGGCGTGGGCGCTCGGCACCGCCGTCCCGCTGCTCGGCGTCGTCCTCGCCGCCGCGGCGGCGATCTTCTTCGGCGGGTACAGCACCGATCGGCTCGCCCTCGTCGTGCTCGTGCTCGGCGGCGTGGCCCTCGTCGTCGGCTTCCTCGTCACCGTGCTCACCGCGGCCGCCACCGTCCGCCCCGGTGCTCGCGGTGCGGAAGGCGCAGCGCAAGGTCGAGGGCGGCGACTACGACGTGGAGGTCCCGGTCTTCGACACCACCGAACTCGGCCTGCTGCAGGCCGGCTTCAACACGATGGTGTCGGAGTTGCGCGAGCGCGAGCGGGTGCGCGACCTCTTCAGCCGCCACGTCGGCGAGGACGTCGCGCGCACCGCGATGGAGAACGACGCCGAGATGGGCGGCGAGGTCCGCGAGGTCGCCGTGTTGTTCGTCGACCTCATCGGCTCCACCGAGCTCGCCGCGTCCCGCCCGCCGACCGAGGTCGTCGAGATGCTCAACGCGTTCTTCGCGGTGGTCATCGACGTCGTCGAGGCGCACGACGGCTGGATCAACAAGTTCGAGGGCGACGCCGCCCTGGCCGTGTTCGGCGCGCCCATCGCGATCCCCGACGCCGCCGGCTCCGCCCTCCGCGCCGGCCGCACGCTGGCCGAGCGCCTCTCCTCCGACCTCGACGGCGCCAACGCCGGCATCGGGATCTCGGCCGGTCAGGCCGTCGCCGGCAACATCGGCGACACCCGCCGCTACGAGTACACCGTCATCGGCGATCCCGTGAACGAGGCCGCCCGCCTCACCGAGGCCGCCAAGGAGATCCACGGGTGCGTCGTCGCCTCGGGCGCCGCCCTCGCTCGTGCCGGCGACGACGAAGCGCGCCGCTGGCGCGTCATCGAGTCCCGCGTCCTGCGCGGTCGCGACGACGACACCGACCTCGCGGTCCCCGCCGAGCACGCCCCCCAGGACGCCGCGACGTCCTCGCCGCGCTCCGGCGCCGAGGGTTCCGCGCGAGGGGTCCCTTCCGGCGCATAGTTCTGCGCGCCGGCGACCGGCACGTGAGGCGACGGAGGAGCACCACGTGCCGTAGCGCCTTGGCGCGAACGGGGAGCGACGGAATCCTCCCCTCACGACGCGCGTGCGCCCGGGACGGCGTCGTCATGATCGTGGCGCCTTTTCTGACGCTGAGTGTCAGCGTGGCCGCCACGCTGACGTCTCGCTCACGCCGCGCGCCGCCTCCGGGCGATCTCGGCGAGGGTCACGCCGGCGGCGACCGAGGCGTTGAGGGACTCCACGTCGTCGCTCATCGGGATCGAGACGGTGCCGGTGCAGGTCTCGCGGACGAGGCGGGAGAGGCCCTTGCCCTCGGAGCCCACGACGACCACGAGGGGGCCGCGGGCCGCGTCCGGGCCCGCGACGTCGTCGAGGTGGTCGATGTCGGTCGGGGCGTCGCCGTCGAGCCCGACGGCGACGAGTCCCTCGTCGAGCCACGCGGCCAGGGTGCGGCTGAGGTTGGTCGCACGCCCGACCGGGACGCGGGCGGCCGCGCCGGCCGAGGTCCGCCACGCCGTCGGGGTCACGCCGACCGACCGGCGCAGCGGCAGGAGCACGCCGTGCGCGCCGAACGCGGCCGCCGAGCGCAGCACGGCGCCGAGGTTGCGGGGGTCGGTGACGCCGTCGAGGGCGACGAGCAGGGGCTCGACACGCTGCAGGTGCGCGGCCTGGCGGGCTTCCTCGAGCAGGTCGTCGGGGTGGGTGTACTCGAACGCCGGCACGGAGAGCGCGAGGCCCTGGTGGACGGCGCCGTCGGCCATGCGGTCGATGTCGACGCGCGGTACCTCCATGACCGCCACCCCGCGCTCGGAGGCGTGGCGGATGGACTCGCGGACGCGGTCGTCGACGTCGATGCCCTGCGCGATGTAGAGGGCGATCGCCGGGCTGTGCGCGCGGAGGCTCTCGACCACCGGGTTGCGTCCGAGCACCACCTGGGGCCCGTCGGGCGCTTCACGGCGCCCGCCCCCGGGGGAACGGCGCGGCGACGACGTGCCGCCCTCCTTCGAGCTCGAGTTCGACCCCGTCCCCGCCGGCCGTCGGGGCGCCGACGACGAGCCGTCCTTGCGGTAGGCCTTGTGGTTGGGCCGCTCGGCCGCCGGTGGCGTCGGGCCCTTGCCCTCGAGCCCCTTGCGGCGCTGCCCACCCGAGCCGGTGGTCGGCCCCTTCTTCGTGCCCGGCTTGCGGCGCGCGCCGGGTCGCCGGGAGTTGCCCGCCATCAGTGTCTACCGATCCTCTAGAAGTCTTCCTTGGCCAGGGTCCAGGTCGGACCGTCGGCCGTGTCCTCCACCGCGACGCCGGCGGCGGTGAGCTCGTCGCGCAGCGCGTCGGCCCGGGCGAAGTCGCGGTCGGCCCGGGCCTGCGCGCGCTGGGCGAGCAGGTCCTCGACGAGCGCCCCGAGCGCCTGGCGTGCGGCATCGGCGGTGCCCGCCGACCCGCCCGGCCCCGAGGCCCACGCCAGCGGGTCGAGTCCGAGCACGTCGGTCATGGCGCGCACCCGCGCGGCGGTGTCCCGGGCGAGGACCCGGTCGCCCGCGTCGAGGGCACCGTTGCCCGTCCGCACGCTCTCGTGCACCTCGGCCAGCGCGGCCGGGGTGGCCACGTCGTCGTCGAGCGCCGCGGCGAACGCCGGGGCGATGGAGTGGAGGTCACCGGCCTCGAGCTCGACCGCGCCCAGACGGTCGTGCACGCGGTGCACGAAGGTCTCGACGCGCCGGTAGGCCGCGGCCGCCTCGGCGAGGGCGTGCTCGGAGTACTCCAGCGTGGAGCGGTAGTGCGGCGCCACCAGGTAGTAGCGCAGCTCGACCGCGCGGACCCGCTCGAGCACCGCCGGGATGGTCAGCGTGTTGCCCAGCGACTTCGACATCTTCGCGCCGGCCATCGTCACCCACGCGTTGTGCAGCCAGTACTCGGCGAACCCGTCGCCCGCCGCACGCGACTGCGCCAGCTCGTTCTCGTGGTGCGGGAACACCAGGTCCAGCCCGCCGCCGTGGATGTCGAAGCGCGGACCGAGGTAGCGGGTGGCCATCGCGGAGCACTCGAGGTGCCAGCCGGGGCGCCCGCGGCCCCACGGCGTGGGCCAGCTCGGTTCGCCGGGCTTGGCGGCCTTCCACAGCGTGAAGTCCCGGGCGTCGCGCTTGCCCCGCGCGTCGGCGCCCTCGCCCTGCTCCATCTCGTCGACGCGCTGGCCCGAGAGCTCCCCGTACGACGGCCACGTGCCGACCGCGAAGTAGACGTCGCCGCCCGCCTCGTACGCGTGCCCGCGCTCGACGAGCCGCTCGATCAGCTCGACCATCTCGGTGATGTGCCCGGTGGCGCGCGGCTCGACCGACGGCGGCAGGCAGCCCAGGGCGTCGTACGCGGAGGAGAACGCGCGCTCGTGGGTGGCGGCCCACTCCCACCAGGGCCGGCCGGCGGCGTCGGCCTTGGTCAGGATCTTGTCGTCGATGTCGGTCACGTTGCGCACGAGCAGCACGTCGTGGCCGGTGTGGATCAGCCAGCGGCGCAGCACGTCGAAGTCGAGACCGGAACGCACGTGACCCACGTGGGGTACGCCCTGCACGGTGGCCCCGCACACGTACATCGACGCCGTGCCGGCGCGCTGCGGGTGGAACTCCCGCAGCGTGCGTCGTGCGGTGTCGTAGAGGTGCAGGCTCACCCTCCGGATCCTACGGAACCCCTGATCACGACCTCGCGGCCCGTCCACCGCGCGCCGTCGGTCTCCCGACCGATCGTTCGGTCAACCTCTTCCCAAGGGTGTGAGCCTCGACATAGAGTCGGGTGCGCATCAGTAGATCGAGCCGGGGGACACACACCGCCGTGGAGGACACCCTATGAAGTGCCGGACCAGCCTCGTCCGTCAGGCGCCGGGGAAGTACGAGACCGCGACCGTCGAGGTCGACGACCCGCACCAGGACGAGATCCGGGTCAAGATGGTCGCCTCGGGCCTCTGCCACTCCGACGACCACATCGCCACCGGCGACATGCCGGTCGGCGTCTACCCCTTCGCCGGGGGGCACGAGGGCGGGGGCATCGTCGAGTCCGTCGGCCCCAACACCACGGGCTTCGAGGTCGGCGACAAGGTCGTCTTCTCGTTCCTCCCCTCCTGCGGCAAGTGCCGTTGGTGCGCCACCGGTCACTCGAACCTCTGCGACCTCGGCGCCGGCCTCCTCTCCGGCATGCGCTGGGACGAGCCGACCACCCGCCTGCACCTCGAGGACGGCAGCGATGTCGGCCAGATGTGCGGCATCGGCACCTTCACCGAGTACACGACCGTCGCGGTGCGACTCGGCGATCAAGGTCGCGCCGGACACCAAGCTCGAGGTCGCCTGCATGCTCGGCTGCTCGGTCGGCACCGGCTGGGGCTCCGCGGTCAACACCGGCGACGTCCAGCCCGGCGACACCGTGATCATCCAGGGCATCGGCGGCATCGGTATCAACGCCGTCCAGGGTGCCGCCCACGCGGGCGCGCTCAACATCATCGCCGTCGACCCGCTCGCGTTCAAGCGCGAGAAGGCCCAGGAGCTCGGCGCCACGCACGCGGTCGAGTCGATCGCGGAGGCCACCGAGATCGCCCAGGGCTTCACCAACGGCCAGGGCGCCGACGTCTCCATCGTCACCATCGGCATCACCAACGGGCAGCACGTCGCCGACGCCTTCGCCTCGGTCCGCAAGCAGGGCACCGTGGTCGTCACCGGCCTCGGCGACCTCACCGAGATCGGCGTGCCGATCCCGATCAGCCAGCTGACCCTGTTCGAGAAGAAGATCAAGGGCTCGCTGTTCGGCTCGTCGAACCCCCGCGCCGACATCCCGAAGATGCTCGACCTCTACAACCACGGGAAGCTCAAGCTCGACGAGCTCGTCACCAAGCACTACTCGATCGACGAGGTCGCCCAGGGCTACGAGGACATGCACGCCGGCAAGAACATCCGTGGCGTCCTGATCTTCGACTGAGTTGACGACGGGATTCACGGCCCCGGTGCCGAATGGCACCGGGGCCGTCCTGCGCGGGCTCCCCCGCGCCGGCACCCTGCCGGTGCACGCGATGCTCGACACCGCGCGCGCCGGCGTCGTCGGGCGCACCCGGGAGTCCGAGGTGCTCGCCGCCGCGCTGGCCGCGGGTCGCAGCGTCCTGCTCGAGGGTCCGCCCGGCACCGGCAAGACGACCCTGCTGCGCGCACTCGCCGCGGGCGCGGGGGTCGGCCTCGAGCTCGTCGAGGGCAACGCCGAGCTCTCGCCCGCGCGCCTCGTCGGCCACCACGACCCCTCCCGGGTGCTCACCGAGGACTACAAGCCCGAGAACTTCGTCCCCGGCGCCCTCGTCCGTGCGCTGACCAGCGGCGCGCTGCTCTACGTCGAGGAGCTCAACCGGGTTCCCGAGGAGACGCTCAACGTCCTGCTCGGCGTGCTCTCGGAGCGGCGCCTGCACGTCCCGCGACTCGGGGTGGTCGACGCCGCGCCCTCGTTCCGCCTGGTCGCGGCGATGAACCCCTCCGACGCCGTGGGCACCGGGCGGATCACCCCGGCGCTCTACGACCGCTCCTGCCGGGTCGGGTTCGCCCACCAGAGCGCGGACGAGGAGGTCCGCATCGTCGTGCGCGACCACCCGACCGCGGACGCGACGTTCGTCGACCGCGCCGTGCGGGCCGTCCGGGCCACGCGCACCCATCCCGACCTGCGTCTCGGGTCGTCGGTCCGCGGGGCGCTCGACCTCGTCGCGGTGGCCGCCTCCCTCGCCGAGCTGCGCGGGTCGCGCCTCGCCGACCCCGGGGAGACCGGCACCGACGCCGCCCTCGCCGCCCTGACGGGGCGGGTCCAGCTGCTCGAGGGCTCGACCCGCACGGTCGAGGACGTCGTCGCCGAGCTGTGGCGGGCCACCGCGCCCGTCGACGAGAACGACGACTCCGCCGGTTCGGACGGGGAGGACGGGCCGGGAAAAGCCTGAGCCCCGGCGCACCCGAGCCGGGGCGCTCGCCCGGTGCGCCGCCGACGGTGGTCTCCGAGCCCCGGGCGGTCGCCGACCTCCTGCGCGAGCAGGCCCGCCGCACGACCACCCGCCGCGAGCTCGAACGCCGCCACCCCGACCTCGAGCACGCCAGCCCGACCGTCGGGGTGCTCGACGAGGCCGCGGTCGCGGGTGCCTACGCCGACGATCCGGACGCCGCGGTCGACCTGCTCGCCGACCTCGCCCGCGCCACCGACCCGGCGCTGCGCGCGGCGGCCCGCCGCCTCGCCGTCCGCCTGCTCGTCCCCCCACCCCGCGCAGGCGCGGCCGTGCGACGCGGCGCGTCGAATTTGGCCACGGTGCCCGGCGAGGGCCTCGACCTCGACCTCGACGCGACCCTCGAGGCCCAGCTCGGGCGGACCGACCCGCACCGCGCCGTGCGGGAGGAGGACCTCCGCTGGCGGACCTGGCGCTCCCCGGCGCGGGCGGTCGTCCTGCTGGTCGACGCGTCGGGCTCGGTGGCCGGGTCGCCGCTCACGACGGCCGCGACGACGGCGGGCGCGCTGGCCGCCGGGACCCGCGGTGACGACGAACTGGCGGTGGTGGCGTTCTGGTCGCAGGCGGTGGTGCTGCGCCACCTGCGCTCGCCGGCCCCGCCCGCGGCCGTGCTCGACGCCCTGTTCGACCTGCGCGGCGGTTCGACCACCGACCTCGCGCTCGGAGTGCGGACCGCGCTCGCCCAGGCCTCGGCGGCCCGCGCGCCGCGCACCGAGATCGTGGTGCTCACCGACGGCGCCTGGAACGAGGGCGAGGACCCCGTTCCGGTGGCCGGGACCGCCGCGGCGGCGGGCGCGCGGGTGCACACCCTGGTCACGGTGGACACCGACGAGGCGCGCACCGCGTGCGGCCGGCTCGCGAGCGCGGGCGGTGGGCGCTCGGAGCCGCTCCTGCGCCCCTCGGCCGCCCCGGCCGCCCTCCGGACCCTGCTGCGGTAGAGCCGCGCCGGACGACGGGGACGACGTCAGCACGCGCCGGGGACGACCTGACGCCGGTGGCGTTCGAGCAGGCCGGCGAGCTCGGTGCGCAGCCGCGGACGGTCCGTCGGCCGGTACTCGAGCCGGGCCCCCGACGGGTCCGGGCCCACCACACAGCGCCCCTGCGGGGTGTCGATGACGGTCACGACGCGCGGACCGCGGCACCGCCGGCCATCGGCGTCGCGGACCGCCACCCCGCACTGGAGCACCCGCTCCGGCGGCGTCTCCGCGATCGCACCGAAGCGCTCCACGAGGTGCCGCCCCACACCGGCCCGGCGTAACCGGCGCGCCCGGTCGGCGGCACTGCCACCGGTGGCCAGGGCATGCCGCGGCACGACGATCGGGACTCCGGCGACGGCGCGTCGGTCGGGGAGGTGGGCGAGCAGCGCTCCGGCGAGGTCCCCGGGGTCGGCGGGCGACAGGCGCACCCCGCCGCCGGGCTCGCGCTCCGCGACGAGCGCGAGCGACCCGCGCGCGGCCGCGACCACGCCGTGGACGGTGGCGCCCGGTACGAGGACGCGCGCGTCGACCTCCCACGCCGGCGCGGCCAGCACCCCGAGCGCGTCGGCGAGCGCCGGGGCGGGAGCACCCTGGTCATCGAGCAGTCCCCGGACCGCGAGACGCCGCCACGCCGCGGCGTCCAGGGCGTCCCGCTCGGCGTAGGTGCTCGCCGTGGTCGGGCCGGTCGAGCAGCAGATGCCGGGCACCGAGCCCGAGGTACCGCCAGAGCGCGAGGTACTGACCCGCGTCGAGCGTCACCGGAATCCCGTGGTTGCGCACGAGGGCCCCGCGCACCGCCTGGCTCACCCGCCGATCACCGGAGGAGCCGTCGCGGGCAGTTCACCGGCGATGGCGTCGGGGTCGTCCTCGGTCAGGTAGTCGGGGCGGCCCCGCCTGCCCTCCTGATTCCCGCCGGAGACCATGCCGCCCGGCGGGACGATCGGGACGCCGCCCCGCCCCGCCTCCGCCGCGCCGGCCGCCCGCGCGACACCCGCCACCTCCCCGGCCGCCCCGCCCGATCCGACGACCCCGCCCGACCCGAGCCCCCCGCCGGTGCTCCCGGCTCCGGGGCCACCGCCGGCTCCGACCCTGGCACCCGTCGACGGTTCACCGCCGAGCCCACCACCGCCGAGCCCACCACCGCTGAGCCCGCCCAGGCTCCCGGCACCTCCGGCGCGTCCGGCCGCGGACCCTCCCGGCGCGCGGGGGAAGAACGTCCCGGCGCTGCCGACACCCGTGCCGGGCACACCGGGCACGCGCGAGACCCCCGGGCCGACGCCGGTTCCGGCGCCGGTGGACGCGCCACCGGGCAGCCCGCCGACCCCGGGCACGAACGGGGGCACCGAGCCCGTGCCCGGCGCGGTCGACGGCACCCGCGGCACGGCGCTCCCGCCCGCCCCGGTGCCCGCGCCGGGCGTACCGCCCGATCCGGCGCCCGCGCCCGCCGCGGCCGGCGTCGACGGCACCGCCGGTATGGCCCCACCGGGCACGGCCGTCCCGCCGGGGCCCGCACCGGCGCCGGACCCTGCCCCGGGAGCCCCACCACCCGCCACGGGGATGCCCGCCGTTCCGGGAACGCCCGCACCGGGACCAGCGCTCCCGGTCGGCCCGCCCGGCACACCGGCTCCCGCCGGGACGCCCGCGGCGCCGACCGGCGGCACCGCCGCTCCTCCGGAGCCGGCGAGACCGCCGACCCCCACACCGCCGACCCCCACACCGCCGGCGCCGGAGCCCGCGCCGTCGCCGGGGACGGCGCCGTTCGGCAGCGGCTGCCCCGAGGCGGGCCCCGCGAACTGCGGCAGCGTCGACATCTGCTCGCCGGTCGACTTCTGGTAGGTGCCCATGGTCTCGCGGGCGGCACGCTCGGCCTCGGAGCGCGCCGCGTCGGCCGCCTGCCAGTCGCGGAAGGCGTCCACCGGCCACAGCGGCGAGGGCCCGTAGTTCTCGGCGATCGAGTCCACCCCGACCAGGAACTCCGAGCGCGGGTCGGGCGGCGGGATGGCGTTGCGCGTCGCGACGAGCCGCCGCGACTGGTCGGCGGCGTGACCGGCGACCTGATCGGCCAGGGAGCCGGTGTCGTCGATCCACGGCCCGAGGGGACCCACCCGTTGCTGGGCGCTGTCCGAGGCGGCGCCGCTCCAGTTCTCGACGATGCGATCGTTGGCGCGCTGGACCGACGCGACGACCGCGGTCATCCGTTGGCCGATCCCCTGCCACGAGGTGCCGCTGTCGGCGAATCCGTCGCCCGGGGAGGCGGCGCGGGTCTCGTCGTAGAATCTGCTGGTGGGTGCGGGACTCCCAGTTCGTGTCGAACACACGACACCTCCCCTCGCGCGGAGCGTAGGTCGGCGCGCGCGCTCGTGGGGGCGGTTTGGTGAAGGTCAGGCCGGCAGCAGGAGGGCCGTCGCGACGGCCGCCAGACCTTCGCCCCGCCCGGTGAGGCCGAGACCGTCGGAGGTCGTCCCGGAGACGGCCACCGGCCCGCCCACCGCCTCGGAGAGCACCGCCTGGGCCTCCTCCCGGCGGGTGCCGATCCGCGGGCTGTTGCCGATCACCTGCACGGCGGCGTTGCCCACGACCCACCCGTCCTCGCCCACCAGCCTGCGGACCTCGCCGAGCAGCCGGACGCCCGAGGCGCCCGCCCACTCGGGGCGGCCGGTGCCGAACACCGCCCCCACGTCGCCGCGACCCGCCGCGGAGAGGACGGCGTCGCACAGCGCGTGGGCGGCGACGTCGCCGTCGGAGTGCCCGGCGCAGCCGTCGAGGCCCTCCCAGAGCAACCCGGCGACCCAGCAGGCGACCCCCGGACGTACCGGGTGGACGTCGGTGCCGATGCCGACCCTCATGGTCGAGCTCCGCTCCGCTCCGTCTCCCGCCCTGACGGTCGAGCTCCGCTCCGCTCCGTCTCCCGCCCTCACGCCGGACCCGCCACCACGAGTGCCTCGGCCATCGCGAGATCGAGCGGCGTCGTGACCTTGAAGGCGCGCGGGTCACCGGGGACGGTGACGACCGTCTCGCCGAGATCCTCGACGAGCCCGGCGTCGTCGGTCGCGGGGATCGCCCGGCCGGCCTCGCGGAGCTCCTGCGCCCGCGCGTGCGCGGCACGCAACGTGGCGGGGGCGAAACCCTGCGGCGTCTGCACGGACGCGAGGCCGGCGCGATCGACGCTGGCGACGACGCGGCCGCCGTCGACGGTGCGCTTGAGGGTGTCGGCCACGGCCATCGCCGGCACCACGGCGACGTGGCCGGCGCGCACCGCCTCGATCACGGCGCGCACGACGGACGCCGGGCACAGGCAGCGCGCGGCGTCATGGACGAGCACCACGTCGGCGTCGTCGGGCAGCATCGGCAGCGCCGCCGCCACCGAGCCGACACGGTCGTCGGCCCCGGCGACGAGGACGACCGGCAGATCGCCCAGGGCGTCCGCCATCACGACCTCGCCACCCGGGGGGTGGACGACGACCACGGCCTCGACACCCGCCGCGAACAGTCCGTCCACGGCCCGGGCGACCATGGCCCGACCCCCGAGGGGGGCCAGGGCCTTGGGCAGCCCGAGACCGAGACGTTCACCACGTCCCGCGGCGGGGACGACGGCGACGACCGTCACCGGGGGCTCACCGTCGGATCAGGAGGCCAGCACCTGGTCGAGCAGGGACTCCGCGGCCACCTCGTCGGTGCCCTCGGCGAGGGCCAGCTCGCTCACCAGGATCTGGCGAGCCTTCGCCAACATCCTCTTCTCTCCCGCGGACAGGCCGCGGTCCTTCTCACGGCGCCAGAGGTCGCGCACGACCTCGGCCACCTTGTTCACATCGCCCGACGCGAGCTTCTCGAGGTTCGCCTTGTAGCGGCGCGACCAGTTCGTCGGCTCCTCGGTGTGCGGTGCCCGCAGCACCTCGAACACCCGGTCCAGTCCCTCCTGGCCCACCACGTCGCGGACGCCGACGATCTCGGCGTTGTCCGCGGGGACCCGAACGGTCAGGTCGCCTTGAGCAACCTTCAGCACGAGGTACTTCTTTTCCTCGCCCTTGATCGTCCTGGTTTCGATGGCCTCGATGAGAGCGGCACCGTGGTGCGGGTAGACGACGGTCTCGCCGACCTTGAAAACCATGTGTCCCGAACCCCTTTCGCCTCCACCAGGTTAACACGTCCGGCGCACGAACCTCACCGGGGATCGACCCGTCTTCGCAGGTCAGGGACTTGACAAGTCCCCTTTCGTCGTGCTCGACCCCGGAGCGCGGTGCTCCGCAAGGCCCTGGCCAGGCATCGGGTACTAGGGTGTCGCTGCACTCGGAGAGCCTTCACGCGCGCCCCCACCGAGAGGACAGCCGGACCATGAGCCGCCGCCCACGCGGGCACCGACAGGCGTTCGTCGTCGCGACCATGCTCACGGCGGCTCTCGCCCTCGCGGGCTGCAGCGCCGGGACCGTGACCCAGACCGACACCACCGTGTCGGGTGCGGCCGGGGCCAACGGGCAGGCCGGCGAGATGCTCATCCGCGACCTCTCGATCGACGGCGGGGCCAACGAGATCGTCCCCGCCGGCGCTCCTGCGCAGCTCAAGGGCTCGCTCGTCAACCAGGGCGCCGTCGCCGACCGCCTGGTCGCGGTCTCCAGTCCCTACGCGGTGGGGGCCACTCCAGAGGGTGCCACCACCATCCCCGACCACAACGCCGTGCGGATCGTCGGTGCCGAGCCCGGCCCGGTCGGCCCGCCCAACCTCGAGGAACGCGTCAGCGGCACGATGCGCCTGACCCTCCAGGGCTCCACCCAGGTCCTGCGTCCGGGCCCGACCTACGCGGTCACCTTCACCTTCGAGCGCGCCGGCACGATCACCGTCCCGGTCATCGTCGTCGGCCCCGGTCCCTCCGCGGGGTAGGCCGGCCGCGGGGCCGTCCGCGGCTCTGTCGGGGATCGGGCCTACCGTCCCCGTCGTGACCCCCCGCACCCGCTCGACGGCCCGTGCCGCGCCTCGCTTCGAGTGCACGGCGTGCGGTCACACGATGGCGAAGTGGGTCGGTCGGTGCCCGGAGTGCGGCGGGTGGGGCACGGTCGAGGAGGGTCTCCCGCCCGCGACCGACGGCCGGGTGGGGCTGCCGGGTGCCGTGCCGTCGATCGCCCCGCGCCCGTCGAGCCCCGTCCGCCCGATCGGCGAGGTCGACCTCGAGACCGCCACGGCCACGCCCACCGGGGTCGGCGAGCTCGACCGGGTGCTGGGCGGCGGTCTCGTCCCCGGCGTCGTCATCCTGCTCGCGGGCGAGCCCGGGGTGGGCAAGTCCACGCTGCTGCTCGAGGTGGCGTCCCGGCGGGCCGCGCGCGGCGGGACGGTCCTCTACGTCACCGGCGAGGAGTCGGCGGGCCAGGTTCGGCTGCGCGCGGAGCGCACCGGAGCGCTCGCCCCGCACCTGTTCCTCTCGGCCACCTCCGACCTCGAGGAGGTCGCCGCCCACGTCGAGGCGGTCGACCCCGGCCTGCTCGTCGTCGACTCCGTCCAGACCGTGACCTCCCCGACGGTCGAGGGCACGCCGGGCGGGGTGTCGCAGGTCCGCGCCGTGACCACCGCCCTGGTGGCCCTGGCCAAGCAGCGCGGGCTGCCGGTGGTCCTCATCGGCCACGTCACCAAGGACGGCGCGGTCGCCGGGCCGCGCACCCTCGAGCACCTCGTCGACGTCGTGCTGGCCTTCGAGGGCGAGCGGCACTCGCCGCTGCGGATGGTGCGGGGCATGAAGAACCGCTTCGGCCCTGCCGACGAGGTGGGGTGCTTCGAGATGCACGACGGCGGGATCGCCGAGGTCACCGATCCCTCGGGCCTGTTCACCGCCGGGCGCCGCGACACGGTGCCCGGGCAGGCCGTCACGGTGGCCATGGAGGGCAAGCGCCCGCTGATGGCCGAGGTGCAGGCCCTCGTCGCGCGCCGGGCCACCGAGACGGCGCCGAAGCGGGCGGTCTCCGATCTCGACACCGCCCGCGTGGCGAAGATCCTCGCCGTACTCCAGGAGCGCTGCGGGCTGAAGGTGCTCGCCGACAACGACGTCTTCGCGGCGACGGTGGGCGGCATGCGCCTGCGCGAGCCGGCCGCCGATCTCGGCATCGCCCTCGCCGTCGCGTCGGCGGTGTGGGACACGCCGGTGCCGCCCGGGCTCGTCGTGGTCGGCGAGGTGGGGCTGGCCGGCGAGGTGCGCCGTGTGGTGGGTCTCGATCGGCGTCTCGCCGAGGCGGCGCGCCTCGGGTTCACGCGTGCGCTGGTGCCGTCCGGGGTGGTGCAACGCCCGCCCGGGATGTCCGTGATCGAGGTCGACGACCTCGCGACCGCCCTGGAGCGGGCCGGGGGCCCGGTTCAGCTCGCGACGAGGTCCTCGCGCCCGTCGGCGCGCAGCGACGCCACGTAGGCCGGGAAGAGCTTCTTCGACAGCGGCGCCAGGGAGAGCAGCTTCCCGACGCTGCCGTCCACGGTGATCCTCTTGCGGGCCATCGCCATCGGCAGGTTGACCTTGCCCTGCCAGTAGGTGTTCGCGGTGGTCGCGTCCATCGCCATGGTCGCGTCGGGATCCGGCCCGGCGGTGCCCTGGTGGACGGTGCGCTCGGCGAGGTCGAGGGTGATGCGGCCGTCGACGTCGGTCATCTCCACCCGCAGCACCAGCCCGGTGCCGGCGAGCTTCGGGCCGAGCTCGGGATCGTCGAAGGCCTTCTCGAAGATGCCACCGACGTACCGGCGCAGCTCGTCCTCGTCGCGGAACGCCGTCATGCCGGGGACCGTACCATAATCAACGTTATGGTAATCAGCTCAGCCGGCGAGCGTGAACCTCGCGGGCTCGCTCACGATGGTGTCGAGGCGGGCGAGCAGCTGGTAGTCGCCGGGCGGCACGACGGTGCGGGCGCCGCCGCAGCCCGGCGCGGACGTGCGGCCCGACCAGCGCAGCGAGAACACCGCCTCCTGCCCGGGGGCGAGGGTGCGGACGTCGTCCGTGTCCCCCGGCGAGCAGTCGTTACTGCCCCAGAGGCCGTCCCCGGGCGTGCGCACGACGGCCACGGCCTGCTTGGCCGCATCGAGGTCGCGGACACAGGGCACCGCGCTCGCGTTGGTGACCACGAGGCTGAACACCGGCTTCTGGCCCGCCTCGTAGCGCGGGCTGTCGGTGCGGGCGGTCACCCGCAGATCGCCGTCGGCGCAGGGACCCGGGGCGGGCGCCGCCCGCGCGACCGGCGCCGGGTCGGTCGGCACGGGGGTGCTCGGGACGGGCGCGCTCGGGACGGGCGCGCTCGGGACGGGCGCCGCCGCGCCCGCGGGTGTCGGGAGCGCGCCGGCGGCCGCCGGCGGGACGCCGGGCGGCAGGGCGCCCGGGGCCGTGCCGTCGGGAAGCAGGCTGCGGAACCCGTCGCCGCCGGGCGGGGCGACGAACGCGGTCCCGGGGTCACCGGGAGCACCCGGCGCGCCGCCCGCCGCCGGGGCGCCGGCCCCGGGGACCGACGGAGCCGCGCCGGCGGGGAGGGCCGCGCCGCCGGATGCGGGGGTGCCGGGCTCCGGGAACGGGGCACCGAGCGCCGCCGTCTCCGGATCGGCGAGGACGGGGTCGTCGCCCGCCGCGACCAGGGCGCCGAGCGTCCACACGAACCCGGCCAGGACGAGGACCGCGAGCCCGAGCGCCAGACACCGACGCCGCCAGTAGATCGACGGCGCCAGCGGTCCCACCGGCTCCAGCACGTCACGGAACGTAGGAGCGATGTCGCACACCGCGACCCTTCACCACGCAGTCCTCGGGGCGAATCACCCGAGGGTGTTCGGGCGCTCGCCGGTCTCCGGCGCGGCCCCGGACGTCCCCGCGACCTCGTCGCCGGGCAGGATCGGTCGACGATGGCCCTCGCCGACGTCCTCGTCCCCTGGTTCCGCGCCCACGCCCGCGACCTGCCGTGGCGACGGCCGGACACCACGGCGTGGGGCGTGCTGGTCTCGGAGATCATGCTCCAGCAGACGCCGGTGGCCCGGGTGGAGGGCCCGTGGCGGGAGTGGCTCGCGCGCTGGCCGCGCCCCTCGGACATGGCGGCGGCACCGGCCGCGGAGGTGCTCCGCGCCTGGGGCCGGCTCGGCTACCCGCGCCGCGCGCTGCGCCTGCACGAGGCCGCGGCGGCGATCGCCGCCGGGCACGACGACGTGGTGCCCGACGACGTCGACACCCTTCTCGCCCTGCCCGGTATCGGGACCTACACCGCCCGGGCCGTGGCCGCGTTCGCCTACGGACGGCGCACGCCGGTGGTCGACACCAACGTCCGCCGGGTGGTGGCGCGCGCGGTGCACGGCCGGGCCGACGCGGGTCCCGCGGCGAGCCGGGACCTCGCCGACACCGAGGCGCTCCTGCCGGTCACCGACGCCGAGGCGGCGACGATGTCGGCGGCGCTGATGGAGCTCGGCGCGACGATCTGTGTGGCCCGGACCCCGCGCTGCGCCGACTGCCCGGTGCACGACGCCTGCGCCTGGCAGCGGCACGGACGCCCGCCCGGTGACGGGCCGGCGCGCCGGGCCCAGCGCTGGGCGGGCACCGACCGGCAGGTCCGCGGGCGGCTGCTCGACGTCCTGCGCAGCGCCCCCGGCCCGGTGGCGGCCGCCGCCATGGACGCGGCATGGACCTCCGACCCCGCCCAGCGCGCCCGCTGCCTGGACTCCCTGCTGGTCGACGGGCTGGCGGTCCAGACCGCCGACGGACGCTTCGCACTGCCCGGTGACGTCGGCGCCGACCCACCGGAAGCCCCGTAGGCTGGCGTCATGGCCGTCGTGAAGATCAATGCCATCAAGGTCCCCGAGGGCAACGAGGCCGAGCTCGAGCGTCGCTTCGCCGCGCGTGGCGACTCGATCAAGGACACGCCCGGCTTCCTGGGCTACGAGCTGCTGCGCCCGACCGCCGGGGACGACCGGTACTTCGTCTACACCCGCTGGGAGTCCGAGGAGGCTTTCGCCGCCTGGCGCGACGGGGGTGCCGCCGCGGCGGCGCACGCCGGCGAGCGCAAGCAGCCGGTCTCCTCGGGTGCCGACCTCATGGAGTTCGAGGTGGTCCTGACCGTCGACGGCGCGGGCTCCTGACCCCGGCGGACACCACGGCGCCCGACCCGGCGGCCGTCGCGCGCGCCGCCGAGCTCCTCGCCGGGGCGTCGGCGCTGGTGGTCTGCGCGGGCGCCGGGATGGGCGTCGACTCCGG
This sequence comes from uncultured Actinomycetota bacterium, assembly GCA_963785135.1. Classification (GTDB taxonomy): domain Bacteria; phylum Actinomycetota; class Actinomycetes; order Mycobacteriales; family Pseudonocardiaceae; genus Actinomycetospora. Next base: position 265,514 of record CAWATV010000011.1, on the reverse strand, counting down.
GCTCCCCGACTTCCGGGGTCCCGAGGGGTTCTGGCGCGCCTACCCGCCGTACCGGCCGCTCGGTCTGCGCTTCGAGGAGCTCGCGGACCCCGAGCACTTCGCGGACGACCCGGAGCTGGCCTGGGGGTTCTACGGCCACCGGCTCGCGCTCTACCGGCGCACCGTGCCGCACGCCGGGTTCGCGGTGCTGCGGCGGTGGGGCGCGAGGTGGCCGACGCGGGTGTTCACCTCGAACGTGGACGGCGCCTTCCAGGCCGCCGGGTTCCCCGCGGACGAGGTCGTCGAGTGCCACGGGGCGATCGGTGCGCTGCAGTGCAGCCGCCCGTGCCACGAGGGGACGTGGTCGGCGGAGGAGGTCGACGTCGCGATCGACGAGGACACGATGCGCGCCCGCCCGCCCCTGCCGGCCTGCCCACGCTGCGGAGCGGTCGCGCGCCCCCACATCCTGATGTTCGGCGACGGCTCCTGGGTCCCCGGGGTCCACGCCGAGCGGATGGCCGCGCACCGCGACTGGCTGCGTGCGCAGGACGCGGGCTCGCTCGCGGTCGTCGAGCTCGGGGCCGGGACCGCGGTGCCGACCGTGCGCCGCCACGCCGAGCTCGCGTCGGCCGCGTCCGGGGCGCTGGTGCGGATCAACGTCCGCGAGCCCGACGTCCGGCACGGCCGCGGGATCGGCCTGGCCGCCGGGGCCCGCGCGACCCTCGAGGCCCTCGACGCCGCCCTCAGCTGACCTCCAGCGCGGCCAGCCGCATACCCCGGGCGCCCGCGACACGCTCGGCCTCGTCCCCGAGGCGGGCCCGCGCCGCGGGATCGAGCGCGCCGACCGTCGACACCTGCAATGTGAGCTTCTTCCCGCTGGCCCGGGGCCGCCAGGTGCCGACCACCTCCCCGTCGGCCAGGACGGCGCCCGGGTTGCCGAGCACGCGGTAGAGGTCGGCGCGGACCGCCTCGTCGGGCACGAGCAGGGTGCGGTCGCGGGCCTGCAGCAGCGGGTCCGAGGGTGGGAGCAGGCGGACGACGTCCGGCTCGGACGGAGCCTGGAGCGCGTCGAGGTCCTCCGCCGGCAGCCAAGCCGGTCGGCCCTCGACCCGGACCTCGGCCAGCCCCTCGAGCGCGGCCTGCCAGGCGGGCCGGAACGACGCCGTCGAGCTCCCGACGAAGCCCGCGGCGTCGGCGAGCGTCGCGGGACCGAGGACCCGCAGGTAGTCGTGGACCAGGCGGGCGGCGGTGCGCGGGTCGGCCTCGGTGGGGCGTACCCAGCCGGCAGGCGGCGGGGTGAGCAGCAGCGTCTTCCCTCCGGCGTCGAGCCCGATGCCGACGGGCAGGGCCGACAGCCGCATGAGCTGCTCGTTGATGTGGGTGCACGCGCAGCTCCGGCACTCGCGCAGCAGCGCGTCGGGCAGCCGCCGGGTGACCTCGGTGCTGGCCGCGCCCTTGGTCATCGGCTCGGTGACCACCGCGGCCAGGGCGTCCGCGGCCCGGTCGATCGCCTCCCGGGCGGGGATGCCGACCCGGCGCTGCTCCGGGCCGCTCCAGGCCAGCCGGGCGGCGGCGTCGGCGTCATCGAGAGGTCGGGACGCGGCAGCCACGGCGCGGAGGTCGTCGCGCGGGTGGTGGTGCGGGGCGCCGCGGTGGGTCCAGCCGTCGACCAGCCCGTGGGCGGCGGGGTCGGGCTCGTCGTCGCGCGCGGCGAGCGCGATCCGGGCCGAGGGGCCGAGGTCCTGCACCCCGAGGGTGAGGACGCCGGCCAGGCGTCCGTCGCGGTGCAGGCCCTGGGCGGCGATGCGGTGGGCCATCACCGTCGCGCGATCGACGTCGAGCATCGCTCCACCGTGCCCCATCCCGGCTGACACCCGTCGTCAGGATCCCCGGACACGGTCATGATGGGCGACGTGAGCTCCGTGCGGGCGATCCCCGAGACCCAGGACATGCACGGGGCCGAGCTCTCGGCCGACGACGCCTGGCACACCGTGCGCCGGGTCGGCCTCGGGAGGCTGCTGCGCGACGCGTTCCTGCGGTTCCGCTACGGCGACGGGTTCAGCCACGCGCGCGCCTTCGCCCTCCAGCTCGCGCTGGCCACCGTGCCCCTGGTGATCGCGGGCGCCGGGCTGGCGACCGCGGTGGGCGCCGAGTCGGTGGCCCAGGTCGTCGCGCGCACCGTCGTCGCGGTCTCGCCCGGATCCGGTGACCAGCTGCTCGCCGACGTCGTGGCGCGCGGGACGGCGTCCGAACCGGAGCCCGGGGCCGAGGTGGACGACGAGGAGGAGGGCGGGGAGAGCCGCGGCGAGAACATCGGCGAGCTCGCCGTCGCCCTGGGCCTCGGCACCGCGTTCCTCGCCATGACCAGCGCCGTCGCCCAGCTCGAACGCGGCACCAACCGCATCTACGGCACCGAGCGCGACAGGCCGGCGTTGCGCAAGTACTCCCGGGCCGCCGTGCTCACCCTCACCGCGGGCAGCGCTCTCGGCGTCGGCCTGGTCCTGATCATCGCGGGCGGGCCGTTCGGCGACGCCCTCGAGGAGGTCTACCACTGGGGCGACGCCGCCGAGACCGTGTGGGACATCCTGCGCTGGCCGGTGGGGCTGGCGTCGCTGGTGCTCGCGGTGACGGTCCTCTTCCGCCATTCCCCCCGCCGCCGCCAGCCCGGGCTCAGCTGGCTGGCCCTCGGCGCAGGCCTGACCGTGGTCCTCTGGCTCGCCGCGTCCGGTCTGGTCGCGCTCTACGTGGCCCTCTCCGGGGGCTTCAGCGACACCTACGGGCCGCTCGCCGGGATCATGGCACTGCTGTTGTGGGCGACCGTGACGGGTGTGGCCCTGCTGCTCGGGATCGCCGTCGCCGCGCAGCTCGAGGGCGCCCGCGTCGGCATCCACGACCCTCTCCTGCGCGACGACGACGCCGACGGCATCCCCGACGAGCGCCAGCCGGCCCCGGTCTCCGCCGAGGACCGGACGCCGACCGGGGGACATGCCTGACACCGCCTGTCAGGGATGCGGTACGACTGACCCGTGCGCGCCAGCCGCTTGCTCTCCGTGCTGCTCCTGCTGCAGACACGCGGGCGGCTGACCGCGCGCGAACTCGCCGACGAGCTCGAGGTCTCGATCCGCACGATCTACCGGGACATGGATGCGCTCGCGGCCTCCGGCGTCCCCGTCTACGCCGACCGCGGCCCGGAGGGCGGCTACTCCCTGCTGGAGGGCTACCGGACCCGGCTGACCGGGATGAGCGCCGAGGAGGCCGACGCGCTGGCCCTCTCCGGCATGCCCGAGGCGGCCGCCGAGCTGGGCCTGGGCCGCGTCCTGGCCGCCGCGCAGCTCAAGGTGCAGGCCGCGCTGCCGACCGAGCTCTCCGACCGCGCCGGCCGCATCGCCGAACGCTTCCACCTCGACGCCCCGGGGTGGTTCCGCGAGGCCGACCACGTCCCCACGCTGACCGGCGTCGCCGACGCGGTGTGGAACCAGCGCGTCCTGCGGGTCCGCTACCGGCGCTGGGCCACCGGCGGGCGCGATCCCGAGGTGGAGCGCGAGCTCGAACCGCTCGGCGTCGTCCTCAAGGCCGGCACCTGGTACCTCGTGGCGCGCCCGCACGAGCTCGCCGACACGGCTGACACGGCTGACACGGCCGAACCCCGCACCTACCGCGTCGCCCGCATCCTCGAGCTCGAGACCCTGGACGCCCGCTTCGACCGCCCCGAGGGCTTCGACCTCTGGAAGTTCTGGCACCAGCGCACCGAGGCGCTCACCCACGCGCTCTACCAGGCCGAGGCCACCGTCCGGTTCTCCCCCGCCGCCCTCGAGCTCGCCTCGATCCTCCTGCGCCCGCACACCGCGCGCGCCCTCGCCGAGGGCTCCTGGCCCGTCGACGAGGGCGGCTGGACCGAGGCCGTCATCCCCATCGAGTCCCTCGCCCACGCCCGCTCCGAGCTCCTCGCCCTCGGCGCCGAGGTCGAGGTCCTCGCCCCACCGGCCCTGCGGGAGCAGATGGCCGGCATCGCGCGGGCCCTCGCGGGCCTCTACGCCGGCTGACCCTCGAGGACCGGCGGGACCGCCGCAGGCGCGACGGGCGCGGGCGTCGCCGCGCGACCGGCGGCCACGCGCTGCATCAGCCGCGCCGCGGGCCGCTCCACCAGCACGAAGGTGAGGTGGGCGACGACGAACGCGCCGGCGACGAGGAGCAGGACACCCACCCATCCCCACGCCCCGGGGAAGGACTCCGGGTTCACGACGTGCCCCGCGAGCATCAGCCACGGGACGTGCGTGAGGTAGAGCGCGACGCTGAGCTCCCCGGCGCGCACCAGGAGCCGGCCGGCCAGGACCCGGTTGACCGCGCCGCGCTGCTGGGCCAGGGCCACCAGCACGAGACCGAGGAGGGGCTCGCACAGCATCGTGGGGAGGTCGAGCACCGAGAGGCCCACGACCACGCCCAGGAGCCCGATCACCAGGGCGCCGGTCCAGCGGCCGCACCAGGCGGGCAGCCGCGAACCGACGACCGTGAGCTGGAACAGCAGCGAGCCGGCGACGAAGCCGCCCAGGGCGCGCCAGAGCGGAGCGGCGACCGTGAGGTGGATCTCGTCGAAGCCGAGGATCGCGTAGGGCACGAGGACGAACGCCATGGCCGCGGCGTAGCAGGCGAGGACGATGCCGGACCGGCGCAGGCGCACGACCCCCAGCACCACGAGCGGCGCCACCAGGTAGCAGGCCCATTCCGAGCTCACCGTCCACGACGGGCCGTTCCAGGTCAGCGCGTCGCCGCCGCCCCAGCCCTGCAGCAGGAGGACGTGCCGGACGAGGTCCCCGCCGAGGTTCCCGCCGTGGTCGACCGTGAGCCCGACGGCCGGTCCCACGACCGCGGCGAGCACGAGGGCACCGAGGACGGCCAGGTGGACGGGGTAGAAGCGCGCCAACCGCGCCCACAGGAAGCGCGCGTAGCGCGCGGGCGACGGCCGGGAGGCGAACACGCGGCGGTACCCGGCAGTCAGCACGTAGCCGCTGAGCAGGAAGAACGTGTCGATGGCGAAGTGGTGGTGCCGCGCCGAGGCCATGGCCGCGGGACCGAGAGCCGGCACGAGGTCGATCATCTGCGACGTGAGGTGGATCAGCAGGACGTACCCGGCGAGCACGGCCCGGAGGCCGGTGAGGCTGCGGATGTGGCCGCGGCCCGCCTCCGCCGTGGCGGCGGGCCTGCTGGTGGTGGTCGACATCTGGTCCTCCGGGGGCTCCCGCGCCGACGTTCGCGACGTTGCGTCGAGCCTGGCCGGACGACCACCCGACCTCGATGGAGCGCGCCCCCGGGTGGCGGTGGCCATCCCGACGGACCGGCGGGGGTTTACCCCCCGGACGAGCGGCGCGGGCGCCAGGCGGCGACCGTGGAGACCCCCTCGCGCAGCCTGCGGTCGGCGGCGGTCAGCGGGAGACGCTCGAGCACGAGCGCCTCGTACTCCACCGGATGCGCCCCGAAGCCCGCCTTGAAGCGCTCCACGCCGGAGCCGGGTGCCGATTCGCCGAAGTGGAACCACGACGCGCCCTCGGCGCACGCCCCCTCGACGGCCAGCGACATCAGCAGGTGGCCCGCGGGGGTCTCCCGGCCCCGCTCCGTGTCCATCGCCGAGAGCCAGGCGAACGAGTGCCGGCCCTCCTGGATCACGGCGAGGACCGCGACCGGCTCGCCGTGCAGGTGGGCGGTCCACATCCGGCACCGGGCGCCGAGGGCGCGCGCGGCGACCCGGAGCTGGCCGGCCCGGTCCTGGAGGCGTGCGTGCAGCCGCGCGAGCGCCAGCGGCCGTCCCATGGCCGTGGCCCAGCGGTCGTTGGACTGCGCGTAGAGCCCCGCGAACACGTCCACGGCGGCGTCGGCGTCGTCGCCGCGGTACTCGACCACGTCGAGGCCCGCCTCGCGGGCACGACGGATCAGGCGGCGGGTGTCCCGGCGGATGCGCTTGGAGAAGACGACGTCGAACCCGCCGTCCAGCTCCAGGCTCTGGGACAGGTACGGCACCCGCACCACAGGACGGTCCAGCGCGTCGGCCGCGTCGCTCCACGCCCGGCCGGTCAGCGGCATCGGCACGACACCGACCCGGACCACCGGACGCCGCGCGAGGTCGGAGAGCACCACCTGCGCGTCGGCCGCGGTCAGCTCACCACCCTCGACCAGCGCGCCCCCGTAGACCCAGCCGTAGGGCCACGACTCCTCGGCCACGCGTACGCCCGCCCACCGGCGTCCGGCCAGCGGCAGGACCGCGGTGCGACCGTCCGGCAGCTCGTAGGCGCGGCTGGCGTCGACCCGGCCGCGGGTCGCGCACAGACAGTCCAGCCACTCCGGGGACTGCGTGGGCACGGCGTTCGGGTCGCTCGCGTAGACCCGGGCCCACACGTCGCGCGGTGCCGGGCTCGTCACCCGCACCTCGGCCCCCCGCGCGCTGCCGGAGCGGGTCACGACAGGTCCCGGTCGCGCGCGTCGTCGCCCCGGCGCACCCAGAAGCTGTTGTACGGGGTGCGCTTGTCGACGAGGGTCCACCCCGTCCGCTCCAGGTAGCCGATGATGCTGGTGTCGACGAAGTCCTCCACGAGCAGCAGTGCCTCGTCCGCGGCCGCGAGGGTGGCCTTCGCGCCCTCGAGCACCTCGGTCTCGGCGCCCTCGACGTCGAGCTTGGCGACGACGACCCGCCCCGCGGCGTCCGCACCGACCTCCTTGTCGATCGTCGAGACCGACACCTCCTCCTCCACCGAGCCCTCGACCAGCGTCTCGTGCAGCCCGCTGCCGCCCGGCTCGGCCGGGTCGAACCGCAGGACGGCCGAGGTGACCGAGCCGTCGCCGAGCGCCATGTTGCGCGCGTCGACGATCTCACCGAGCCCGTTGAGCTCGACGTTCGCCGACGTCAGCGCGTACGACGAGCTCGCGGGCTCGAAGGCGACGACGCGCAGCGCGTCCGGGCCGCCGACCGCGCCGAGCCGGTTGCCCACGGTCACGGCGTAGGTGCCGACGTCGGCGCCGACGTCGAGGAACAGCACCCGCCTGCCCTGCGCGAGGTACGCCCGCGTCCGGTCGAGGAGGTGGTCGACGTCGTCCCGTTCGAACGCCGGGGAGACGCAGGCGGCGTCGATGGTGCCGGGCCGCACGTGGAAGTCGCCGAACACCGTGGTCACCCGGTCCAGGTGCAGGAAGTTCAGCGGGACGGTCGGGCGTCCCAGCGCCCGGCACAGCGAGTACACGACCTCGTAGACGAACAGCCGCAGGCGGGGCCTGCGCACGTCGCGCCACAGCCAGACGGTCTTGGCCAGCACGTAGCGGCGCGCGAAGCGTCGGCGGGCCTTCGGGGTGAGGACCGCGGACCGCGGGCCCGGGGGGTCGATGATCTCGTCGGTCATGGCGGCGGAACCTTCTCTCGATCAGGGCTCTCGGCAAGGGGTTCATTACTCAGAGCAATAGCCGTGCGGGAACTGCCGGCAGGGTTCGGACGATCACACCAGCGGCGACCACGCTGGGCAACCAGCCCCGGGGTTCACACCGGAACACCGTCCTCGGCGACGTCCCGGCTCCGGCCGGCGACGCGGGCCAGCAGGCCCCGCGCGCGGGCCACGTCGGCGGCGGGCAGCACTCCCAGGCGCACGACCAGCACCGCGTAGGCCAGGACGCCGAGCGTCACCAGCGCCAGGTCGAGCGTGCGCCCGGTCCCGGCGGCGGTGCCGAGCAGTCCGACCAGCACCGCGATGGCGGCGGCCCACCCGGCGACGCGGCGCAGCGGCAGGCGACCGGGACGGTGGTGGCGCAGGTACAGGCCGGCCAGCACGGCGACCCCGACCCAGGCGCCGACCGCGAAGCCGGCCGCGGCACCCATCGCCCCGTGCCCCGGCACGAGGACGACCATGGTGGCCACCTCGGCGATCGCGGCGGCGGGGATCCGGGCGGCCGCCGCTCCGGCCAGCCCGCGGGCGAGCAGCGCCTTGATCAGCATGTCCACGACGATCAGCCCGAGGGTCCCGAGGGCGATCACGCGGACCAGGCCGGCGGTGTCGGCGTACTCCGCGGGGAACAGGCGCCCGATCAGCGAGCCGGGGGTGACGACGAGGACGAGCAGCATGGGCACCAGGGCCAGCGGGACCCAGCGGAACGCGGTCACGAACCAGCCGTGGGCCTCGCCCGCACCCCGGGCCCGGGCGATGAAGGGGAACACCGCTTCGGAGAGCGCGCTGCCGGCCAGGAACGGTGCCTTGGCCAGGATCGCGGCCACCTGGTATGTGCCGACGGCGGCGAAGGTGACGCCGTGGCCGTGGCCCAGCGCGCCGAGCAGGAGCACGTCGAGCGTGCTGATGAGACCGAAACCGGTGATGGCCAGCGCCATCGGCGCGGCGGCGGCGAACGAGCGCCATCCGGCCAGCGCGCCGCGCAGCCGCGGCATCCGGTCGCGCAGGGTCCACCAGGCCCACCCGGCGGCGCCCGCCGCGCCGAGGAACAGCGCCCAGCCGATCCCGACCGCACTCGCGGCGACCAGCACGAGGATGCCGACGCCGGCGGTCACCTTGGCGACGACCTCGACGATGCGGGTGGTGACGACGGCGGTGAACCGCCGGTGGCCCTGGAGGCCACCGATGAGCACCTGGCTCAGACCGACCAGCACGATCGTGGCGGCGACCAGGAGCGTGAGTCCGGTTCCGACTCCGGGGAGGATCGCGCCGGTCGTGAGCTGCACTCCGGCGAAGCCCGCGGCGAGCGCCACACCGAGGCCGACGTTGCCCACCAGCGCCGCGCGGAACGACGCGTCGGCGCCGGTGGTGTCGTCGGCGCTGTCGGCGCTGTCGGGGCGCTCCCCGCTGTCGGCGCGGGCGACGGTGCGCGCCAGCACCCAGGGGAAGCCGGCGGCGAGCACCGTGGTGGCCAGCAGCAGCACGGTCAGCAGCACGCTGACGACGCCGAGCTCGGCGGCGGGGAGCAGCCACGCGAGGGCGAGCCCGAAGCCGTAGTTGAGCGGGGCCAGCAGCGCGAGCGCGCCCATCATGACGACGGTTCCGGTGGCTGCGGACTGGTGTCCTCGTAACGCTCGCATGGTGCTCGCCCCTCGTTTGTCGGCGAGACCAAGCCTCGCCGCGCGGGCGCCCGCGAAGGAGGGGGGCGACCCTCGCCCGGAGGGGGTAATCCCTACTTCCGCGGAGCCGGGTGGCACGGCGGGGTGGCCGTCACGACCCGGCGCCCGCCTCGGCGATCACGCGGGCGTAGCTGTCGACGTCGATCCCGGAGCCCGCCTCGAACAGCGTGTCCTCGAAGGCCAGGAAGAAGGTGTCGAGCCCGCAGTCCCGCGCGTACCCGGCGCCACGGACCATCTGGTCGGCCTCGCTGTCGGAGAACGGCGACCCCCCGGTGTTCGCGCGATCGGGAGGACCCGGGTTCTCCGCCACGACCCGCAGGCCCACGGCCCGGGCGTTCGCGATGGTCCAGCGCTGCCCGGCACCGCGGTCGAGGCCGGCTTCGGCGAGGGATTCCGGGGTGTCCCCGAGATGGCAGGTCTCCTGCGTCGGCGACGCCTCCCTCGCCCGGGTCGCCGTGTCGTCGTCGAGACCGGTGTAGTCGACCACGAGGCGCGAGGGCGGGGACGTCCCCCGCAGGCGGGCGTCGATCTCGGCGAAGGTTCCGAACAGCCGCGGGTAGTCGAGCCCCCGGCCCAGGTTGCCCTCCGGGTCCCCGCTCCCGTCCAGGCCCGCTGCGGCGGCCTGGTCGCGGTCCTGGCGCAGCACCCCGCGCCCGGCCACGGGGACGTGGACGTCGCCGACGTACCCGACCCGGCGCAGCGTGTCGGCCAGCCAGTCCACGGAGCCGCCGAGGGAGGCGGTGTACCAGTCGTACCACCCGGCGACCTGGTCCGCGGTGACCGGCGCGTCCTGCCACGTCGGGTTCGTCGGGCGCCACCCGGGCATCGGTGATGCGGCGGCCCCGGCGGCGAGCCCCGGGCCGCCCTGGGCGGCGTCGTCGAAGGCCCAGAACTGCGTCGTGGTCGCGAGCAGCTCCTCGGGGCCGGGGTAGCCGAGCTCGGCGGCGAGCCGGATCGCCACGACGTCACCGAAGCCGGTCACCGCGGCGAGCTCGCGCAGGTAGCCGGCGGCGGCGTCCCGCGCCGCGGCGCTGAACACGAGGTTGGGCTCGTTCGCCGAGGACGTCGCGCCGGCCTGGTCGACGAAGGCCGCCGAAGGGAGCTCGAGCACCCAGGGCGGGGGGTTGTTCAGGCCCAGCCCCAGCACCACCGAGATGCCGGCCGCGGCGCAGGTGTCGATCTGCTGGCGCATCCCGGCGAGGTAGCCGCGGTCCACGACGCCGGGAGCGGGCTCGGCGAGGGCCCACTGCACGTCGGTCATCGCCACGGTCACCCCGGCCTGCCGCAGCGCCCCCATCCGCTCGGGCGCGCAGGAGGAGCCCAGCACCCCGAACGCCGGCGCCGCGACGGCGGGGCGCGCCGAGCCCGGCAGCCCGAGGACCAGGACCACCGCGACGACGAGCACCACGGCGACCCCACCGGCGAGCGCGAACCACCGGCGGCGGTCCGTCGGGCTCACCCGTCCACCGGCGGGACGTCCTGGCCCGCGGCGATCGCGGCGTCGAGGGTGGCGCGATCGACCTGCCACACCACCATGTCGCCGTAGGTGGGCCCGTGGGCGACGAAGCGCGGCTCGGCGTTCTGCTGCAACCACACGAGCATCTGCGGGGCGGCGTCGCCGTACCCCTGTTCCAGGGTGCGGCCGGCCGTGAGGACGTACTGGGCGTTGTTGTCGCGCAGGGCGGTCAGGCTGGGCCAGTTCCCCCACCCCGGGTGCGGGAGGAGGGCGTACGCGCCCACCGGGCCGGTCGTGGCGACGCGGGCGTCCGGCGGCAGGTTGGCCTCCATCCAGGCCCGTGCCTGGGGGAAGCCGTCGTCCACGGTGAGGCGGGCCGACACCCCCATCACGAGGGTGGCGGCGATGAACACCCCCGCGGCGATGGTCAGCGGCTTGTGCAGCGCCGGCCTGCGGTCGCGCAGCTCGGCGATCGCGGTGGCGGACACGACGACGGAGACGACGACCGTGTAGTAGCCGAACTGCTCCTCGAGGGCACCGACCGCCGCCGCGTACACGCCGAAGATCCCGGTGCTCACACCGATCAGCCCCATGAGCCGCCGTCCGGTCGCCTTCGCGAACACGGTCCCGAGACCGGCGAACAGGCACAGGCCGAGCAGGACGTAGCTGGTGCCGAACCGCGAGATCTCCGCGATGAGGCGGTCCACCAGGCTCACCGAACCGGAGTTGAACCCGGTCACCTGGTCCACCCCGATCATGCGGCGGACGCCGCCGACCTTCTGGAACGTCCACTCGCCCATCTCCCCGCTCGCCGCGACGACGATCACGAACAGGGTGTAGGGCACGAGCGCGCCGGCCGAGATCCGTCCGACCTGCGCGGCGGACAGCGTCTTGCGCCAGAAGATGGCGAGCACGAGCGGGACCAGGATCTGGATCACCGTCATGTCCTTGGTGACCAGCGCGAGCCCGAAGACCACGCCGACCCCGAACTCGCGCCAGCGCCGGACCTGCTCGCTCGCCGGGTTGGTCAGGACCCCCAGCAGGAGCAGCCACGCGCCGAGCGTCCACATCGTCGCCGGTGTCTCGAGCATCACGCGGCTGTCGTTGCGGAGCACGAACGGGTCGAAGGTGAGGACGGCCGCGGCCCCCAGGGCGATCGGCAGCGGGACGACCTTGAGGAGGAGGCGGAACGCGAGGAGCACGACGAGGGCACCGAGGATCGCCGTCAGCCACCGCAGGCCGTAGACGAAATCCACCACCGGGACGTCCCCGAGCCCGAAGATCTTGATGAACACCGCGTCGAGCAGGAACGAGCCGATCGGGTGCAGGAAGAACGGCGTGCCCTGGAACGTCGGCAGGTTCCCCTGGGCGACCGAGTTGCCGATCGGTGCGTAGAGCAGCTCGTCGATGTGCAGGTCGTTGGCCCGCTCCAGCCCGATCGCCCGCATCAGGAACGCCAGGACGGCGACCGCCGCCGTGAGGGGCCAGGTACGCCCGACGGTCAGGTACCCGATCCAGCCACGGTCGGAGAGCGTGAAGAGCACCGTGCCCGACTCGAGCGGCATCCCGCGGTGCGGCACGGCCTTCGGCAGCGACGGCGTCGACGTCCGCTTCCACCACGGCTTCTTCTCGTCGCCCGTGCCGAGCGCAGGCGGCGGAGCGCCGGGAGCGAGGGCACGGGGCGCCGCGGGGCGTTCGCCGGGAGGCGGACCGGGACGCGCGCCGGGGGCGGGGCCGGGCCGGGCGCTGGGCGGCGGACCGGGACGCGCTCCCGGTGCGGCCGGACGGCCGGCGGGTGGCGGAGCCGGACGGCCGGGGGGCGGCGGGCTCGGACGGCCGGCGGGCCCGCCCTGGCGGGGGGCGCCCGCACCCGGCCGCGCGCGGCCCGGAGGGACGTCGCGCGACGGCCACCCGCGATGGATCTCGGGCACCCCGCCACCTCCCCCGCGTCTGCCGGCGCGAGTGCCGCTGCTCAGAGTGATCCTCTTCCACCCGTGCTCGCGCAGCGTGACACTACCGGCCGGAAGTTCGTCACGGGCAGTCCCGCACTGTGAACTCGTCCTCGCCCCGCCCCCGGGCGCACGGCCTCCGTCGGCCCCGTTCTCGGTGATCGGGTCGACGATCCGCATCGGGCTCACGGGGCTCCTCCGGGTCCGGCCGGCCCCGTGGGCCGGCGTTCGTGGTGTCGCCCCGAGCCTGGCGCCCGGCGACCCCCGGATCCGAGGGTGCGGACCCCCCGGCGTCCGGGGCGGACCCGCCGTCGTGGGTGGGGCGGTCCCCACCCGCTCACCGGGAGCTCAGCGCCGCAGCCGGTTGCGGACCGCGAGGATCCGCTCCCGCGCCGGACCGGACAGGCGGGCGACGGCCGCCGCCCGCAGGTCGCCGACCGCCGCGGTGGCCGCCCGCTGGACACCCCCGACCGCGGGTGCGGGGTAGACCCGGAGCCGGACCTGCTCGCGCACCCCGCTGGCCAGGTCGGCCTTCCACGGCTCGTTCTCGCCGAGCATGTCGACCTCGGCGACCTCGGGCTGCGCGTAGGCGTGGTCGACGATGTGGTGGGTGATCGCCAACCCCGGCCCGAGCTTGGCGAGCTCGTCGTCCATCCCGAGCTTGACGAAGTTCAGCGTCGCGCCCTGCTGGAGGCAGTAGCCGAAGGCGATCGCCCGCCCGTCGAGGCGCAGGAACGCGAGGCGCAGGATGCCCGCGTCGGCGGCCCAGCGGGCCCCGGCGGTGTACAGCGCCACCCGCGCGGGGCTCGAGAGGATCGCCGAGCCGGCCGCGAGCTTCCACTCCCGGGCCTCCAGACGGAAGCCCTCCTCCAACCGTGCGGCCAGATCGCCCTCGCGGCCGTCGTGGACCTCGAAGACCAGTTCGCCGGCCTCCTCCAGGCGGTTCTGCAGGCGCGTGATGCTGCGACGCCGGTTCTTCGACAGGCGCTTGAGGAACCCGGCGGGGTCGCCGACGGTCGAGATGTACGGCGACCGGCAGCGTGTGCTCGCGAGCACCGGGACGTCCGCGCGTCCCGCGGCCTCCCGCAGTGCCACCGCGACCGGATCCTCGGCGAGCACGGCGTCGAGGTCGACCGGGCCGAGGCGCCGGGCGAGCAGCCGCTCGGCCATCTCGCCCGCCGCGTCCCCGTCGGCCACCACCGGGGCGATCACCACGGTCTCGAAGTTCGCCGCGGTGCGGAGGCCGAAGGGGCCGCCGAGCACGGGGAGCACGCCGGCGAGCTCCCCACCGCGGTGCACGGTGAGGGCCCGCAGCGCGCCGGTCTTCCCGAAGGCCGCGGCCCAGGCGCTCAGCCAGCCGGGCCGCGCGAAGACCGAAGCGCCGGTGGCGAGGGCGAGCCGGTCCCAGGCGTCCACGAGGTCGGCGTCGAGCGGCCTCAGCTCCGGCCGCACGAGGGTTCGCACCACGGGCCGCTCCTCGGCTCCCGCCCGGCCCGGCCGCGCGTTCCGTGCCCGGCTGGGTGGATCGGGGTGCCGGGCTCGCGGCAGGCTACTGCGGTCACGGCGCGGCTGTCAGGCTCCGCGGTCGACGAAACTCCGCGCGTCCCCCGCGTGGGACGGCGGCCCGGGCACGCCGGAGCCCCGGCCCCCTGCGGGGACCGGGGCTCCGGTCGGGGTCGTCGGCGGAGGCTCACTCCGCCGTGGCGACCTCGGGGGTGTCGGGCACCGGGGTCGGCTTGGCCTCACCGCGGAAGGTGAAGGTGGCCGTCTCCGGAGCGGGCTTCGTGACGCCCTTGTCGTCGTCCTCGGGCTCCCAGCCCTCGACGTCGACCAGCACGATCTGACCCGGCTCGATCTCGCCGAACAGGATCTTCTCGGAGAGCTGGTCCTCGATCTCGCGCTGGATCGTGCGCCGCAGCGGTCGCGCACCGAGCACCGGGTCGAAGCCGCGCTGGGCGAGCAGCTTCTTCGCGTTGTCGGTGAGCTCGAGTGCCATGTCCTTGTTGGCCAGCTGCTTCTCGGTGCGCCCGATCAGCAGATCGACCATTTGGACGATCTCGTTCTCGGTCAACTGGTGGAACACGATGATGTCGTCGATGCGGTTGAGGAACTCGGGCCGGAAGTGCTTCTTCAGCTCGTCCGTGACCTTGTTCTTCATCCGCTCGTAGTTCGACCCCGCGTCCGCCCCGGACTGGAATCCGAGCCCGACCGCCTTGGAGATGTCCTGGGTTCCCAGGTTCGACGTGAACACGATGACCGTGTTCTTGAAGTCGACGATCCGGCCCTGGCCGTCGGTCAGACGCCCGTCCTCGAGCACCTGCAGGAGGGTGTTGTAGACCTCGGAGTGGGCCTTCTCGATCTCGTCGAACAGCACGACCGAGAACGGCTTGCGCCGCACCTTCTCGGTGAGCTGGCCGCCCTCCTCGTAACCGACGTACCCGGGAGGGGCACCGAAGAGCCGCGAGGCGGTGTAGCGGTCGTGGAACTCACCCATGTCGATCTGGACGAGGGCGTCGTCGTCGCCGAAGAGGAACTCCGCGAGCGCCTTGGTGAGCTCGGTCTTCCCGACACCCGAGGGTCCGGCGAAGATGAACGAGCCCGAGGGGCGCTTCGGGTCCTTGAGGCCGGCCCGCGTGCGCCGCATCGACTGCGAGACCGCCTTGACGGCGTCCTCCTGACCGATGATGCGCTTGTGGAGCTCGTCCTCCATGCGGAGCAGACGGGTGGTCTCCTCCTCGGTGAGCTTGAAGACGGGGATGCCGGTCCAGTTGGCCAGCACCTCGGCGATCTGCTCGTCGTCGACCTCGGCCACCACGTCGAGGTCACCGGACTTCCACTGCTTCTCGCGCTCGGTCTTCTGCCCGATGAGGGTCTTCTCCTCGTCGCGCAGGCGGGCCGCCTTCTCGAAGTCCTGCGCGTCGATCGCGGACTCCTTGTCCCGACGGACGTCGGCGATCTTCTCGTCGAACTCGCGCAGGTCCGGCGGCGCGGTCATGCGACGGATGCGCATGCGGGCGCCGGCCTCGTCGATGAGGTCGATGGCCTTGTCCGGCAGGAACCGGTCGTTGATGTAGCGGTCGGCCAGGGTGGCCGCCGCGACCAGCGCCGGGTCCGTGATCGAGACGCGGTGGTGCGCCTCGTAGCGGTCGCGCAGACCCTTGAGGATCTCGATGGAGTGCGCCACCGACGGCTCGCCGACCTGGATCGGCTGGAAGCGGCGCTCGAGGGCGGCGTCCTTCTCGACGTGCTTGCGGTACTCGTCGAGGGTGGTCGCGCCGATGGTCTGCAGCTCGCCGCGGGCCAGCATCGGCTTGAGGATCGACGCCGCGTCGATCGCGCCCTCGGCGGCACCCGCGCCGACGAGCGTGTGGAGCTCGTCGATGAACAGGATGATGTCGCCGCGGGTGCGGATCTCCTTGAGCACCTTCTTGAGGCGCTCCTCGAAGTCACCGCGGTAGCGCGAGCCGGCCACGAGCGAGCCGAGGTCGAGCGTGTAGAGCTGCTTGTCCTTGAGCGTCTCGGGCACCTCGCCCTTGACGATGGCCTGGCCGAGGCCCTCCACGACGGCGGTCTTGCCGACGCCGGGCTCGCCGATCAGTACGGGGTTGTTCTTGGTCCTCCGGGAGAGGACCTGCATGACCCGCTCGATCTCCTTCTCCCGGCCGATGACCGGGTCCAGCTTGCCCTCGCGGGCCGACTGGGTGAGGTTGCGACCGAACTGGTCGAGCACGAGCGAGCTGGACGGCGTGCCCTCGCCGCGCTGGCCGCCGGACTCCGCGGGCTCCTTGCCCTGGTAGCCCGAGAGCAGCTGCAGGACCTGCTGGCGCACGCGGTTGAGGTCGGCGCCGAGCTTGACCAGGACCTGGGCGGCGACGCCCTCGCCCTCGCGGATGAGACCGAGCAGGATGTGCTCGGTGCCGATGTAGTTGTGCCCGAGCTGCAGCGCCTCGCGCAGCGACAGCTCCAGCACCTTCTTGGCGCGGGGGGTGAAGGGGATGTGGCCGCTGGGGGCCTGCTGCCCCTGGCCGATGATCTCCTCGACCTGCTGGCGCACGCCCTCCAGGGCGATGCCCAGCGACTCGAGGGCCTTGGCGGCGACGCCTTCGCCCTCGTGGATCAGACCGAGCAGGATGTGCTCGGTGCCGATGTAGTTGTGGTTGAGCATCCTGGCCTCTTCTTGGGCCAGGACGACCACCCGCCTCGCGCGGTCGGTGAACCTCTCGAACATCTGTCACTCCTGACTGCTGCGCCGGCGGTCCTCCACCGCGCCTACGCCCCCGGCGGAGCGGCGGTCGCGGTGGCCCCTTGGCTGGTGCCCGTCACTGGTTCGGGACCTCCACGATGCCCCAGAGACTGACAGAGCACCGTACGGACATCCTAGTCGTCGCGCGTGACGCCACCGGGTGGCGACGGTTGCGCCCTGGTGACGACGGCCACGCGGCCCCCCTCGGGACGAGGGTGGACGACAGTGACCCGCACCCCCACAACACTCCCCGCGCGCCGGGGCTTCCCGGACCTCACGACCGGGCTGTTCGCGGCGGGCGAACAGCGGATTCGGCCTGGGTGCCGTCCGTCGCCGCGTCCGTGCCTTCCTCAGTGGCTGCGGTGATAGGCCTCGGAGACCTCGCTCGGGATGCGGCCGCGCTCGGAGACGGTCATTCCCTGCTTGCGCGCCCATTCCCGGATGGCCTGGTTCTGCTCGCGGTCGACCGCCGCGCGACCGCCGCCGGCGCGCTTCGACGGGGCGGTCGCGGCCGGTGCGTTCCCGGAACGGCGGCGGCCGGAACGCCGGCGCGCGTGCGCCACGTAGTCGGCGAGGCGAGCACGCAGCGCCGACGCGTTGTCGTCGGAGAGGTCGATCTCGTAGGTGGTGCCGTCGAGGCCGAACTCCACGGTCTCGTCGGCCTCCGAGGAGTCCATGTCGTCGACCAGCGACACCACGACTTTCTGCGCCATGACGACCTCCGCGTTCCCTTTCGCCGGACGCGTTCCGCGTCCCGTCACGAATGATCTCGCGCGCAGACTATTTGCGGTGGCACCCGGTGTCGAGCATGACGGCGTCCGAGTGGTGCATTCGACGCCGCCGTTGCGGGAAACGTCACGGAAAATGGGGCGCGGAACGCCCTCTCCTGCGTCCGTTCGGCGCTATGGGATGCGCTCAGTCCGGGATCGCGCCGCCGTTCGGGACGACGACCGCGAACATGTCGGACAGCGCGGCGAGGCTCGCGGACTGCAGCGCGTCCGCCGCCACCGTGCCGTCGGGTCCGGGCAGCGCGCGCGTCGCGGTGGCCGCGGCCACCACCGTCGGCGCGTAGCCGGCGTTGAACGCGCCGCGGGTGGTGGAGTTCACGCACATGTGCGTCATGAAGCCGGCCACGACGAGGTTGGTCGCCGAGTGCGCCTGGAGGTGCTCGCCGAGGTCGGTGCCCACGAACGCGTTCGGGAAGTTCTTCACGATGACGTGCTCACCGTCGCGCGGGGCGACGCGATCGACGATGGCACCGATCTCGTCGCGGACGTCGTAGGGCGAGCCCTCCCCCGCGTCGTGCTGCACGTGGACGATCGGGATCCCGGCGGTGCGGGCCCGCTCGAGCAGGGCGGCGGCCTCGTCGATGGCCGGCTCGACGCCCTCGAGGGCCATGACGCCGCGGGTGTAGGTGTTCTGCAGATCGATCATGATGAGAGTGGAGTCGGCCAGCGAGGCCGGCTCGGCCGGCATGCCGGTGAGCGCGCGCAGGGTCGTCGACGGGGTGCTCATGGGGGAGAGATCCTTTTCGTGGGAGGAAGAGACGAAGGGCACCCTCGCCCCGGTGTGCGGGACGAGGGTGCCCCTCGCTCGATGGACGTGCCTACAGCTCGCGCAGCTCCTTCACCTCGTCGTCGGTGAACAGGCGGGAGCGGATGATGAATCGGACGCCCTCCGGCGCCTCGACCGAGAACCCGCTGCCCCGCCCTTTCACCACGTCGACGGTGAGGTGGGTGTGCTTCCAGTACTGGAACTGCGAGGAGGACATGTAGAAGCCGATCGGCTTCTCCACGCCCTCGACCGTCAGGTCGCCGAGATGGACGTCGGCTCCCCCGAGCTTGAAGTCCCCGTCCGGGTAGCACATCGGAGCGCTGCCGTCGCAGCACCCGCCGGACTGGTGGAACATCAGAGGCCCGTGGATCTCGGTGAGCTTCGGCAGCAGCTCGGCGGCCGCCGGGGTCAGCGCGACCCGGTCGGTGCCCGAACCCGGGACCTCCGGGACGGACTTCGTGACGTCGGTGTCCGAGGTGACCTCGGTCATGGACGACCTCCGATCAGGAGAGCCGGGGCGATCAGAAGAAGCCCTGGGCGTTCTCCGAGTAGCTCACCAGCATGTTCTTCGTCTGCTGGTAGTGGTCGAGCATCATCTTGTGGTTCTCGCGGCCGATCCCCGACGACTTGTACCCGCCGAACGCCGCGTGCGCCGGGTAGGAGTGGTAGTTGTTCACCCAGACCCGGCCGGACTGGATGTCGCGGCCCGCGCGGTACGCGGTGTTCACGTCGCGCGACCACACGCCGGCTCCGAGGCCGTAGAGCGTGTCGTTGGCGATGGACATGGCGTCGTCGTAGTCGCTGAACTTCGTCAGCGACAGGACCGGCCCGAAGATCTCCTCCTGGAAGATCCGCATCGAGTTGTTGCCCTCGAAGATGGTCGGCTGGATGTAGTAGCCGCCCGCGAGCTCGCCGTCCTGCTCGATCCTCTCGCCACCGGTGAGGATCTTCGCGCCCTCCTGGCGGCCGATGTCGATGTAGGAGAGGATCTTCTCGAACTGGTCGTTCGAGCACTGGGCGCCGAGCATCGTCTCGGTGTCGAGCGGGTGACCCACCTTGATCTGCTCGGTGCGCTTCACCGCCTGCTGCACGAACTCGTCGTAGTGGCCGCCCTGCACGAGCGCGCGCGACGGGCAGGTGCACACCTCGCCGTTGTTGAGGGCGAACATCGCGAAGCCCTCGAGCGCCTTGTCGTAGAAGGCGTCGTTGGCCGAGGAGACGTCGTCGAAGAAGACGTTCGGGCTCTTCCCGCCGAGCTCGAGCGTCACCGGGATGAGGTTCTCCGACGCGTACTGCATGATCAGCCGGCCGGTCGTCGTCTCGCCGGTGAAGGCGATCTTCCGGATCCGCGGGTTCGAGGCCAGCGGCTTGCCCGCCTCCGCGCCGAAGCCGTTCACGACGTTGAGCACGCCCGCCGGGAGCAGGTCGCCGATGACGTCGAGGAGGACGTGGATCGACGCCGGGGTCTGCTCGGCAGGCTTGAGGACGACCGCGTTGCCCGCCGCGAGTGCCGGCGCGAGCTTCCAGATCGCCATCAGGATCGGGAAGTTCCACGGGATGATCTGGCCGACCACACCCAGCGGCTCGTGGAAGTGGTAGGCGATCGTGTCGTTGTCGATCTGGGAGAGGCTGCCCTCCTGCGCGCGGATCGCGCCGGCGAAGTAGCGCAGGTGGTCGATCGCGAGGGGGATGTCGGCGACGAGGGTCTCGCGACAGGCCTTGCCGTTCTCCCAGGACTCGGCGATCGCGATCTTCTCGAGGTTCTGCTCCATGCGGTCGGCGATCTTGACCAGCAGGTTCGCGCGCTCGCCGACGCCCGTCTTGCCCCAGGCCTCCGCGGCGCCCCACGCCGCGTCGAGGGCCTTCTCCACGTCGTCGGCGGTGCCGCGGGCGACCTCGGTGAAGGTCTCGCCCGTGATCGGGGTGGGGTTCTCGAAGTACTGGCCCTTGGCCGGGGCGACGTACTCGCCGCCGATGTAGTGGTCGTAGCGGGGCTTGAACTCCACCACGCTGTCGGCCTGTCCGGGAGCCGCGTACTTGGCCATCATTGGTCCTTCCACATCGGGATCGTGACGTGACCACGGACACTAGACGCAACGGGGTTGCAGGCGCGTTGCATCCGGACACTCCGAACCGACTCAGGGTTGCCTCACTGGGCCGGGTGGCGCACGATGAGCGGGGCTGATGCCCGCCGCCTGCGGCGGGGTCTGGGGGTGCGATGACGCGCACGGACGCACCGCTGCGGCGTCGCGAGCAGCCGGCCGACCCCGTCGAGCGCGCTCGCCTCACGTCCCGGGTCCACGACGCCGTCCTGAGCGGGGCGACGTGCGCCGACGAGCCCCGCGACCTCGTCTCGGCGTCCTGGCGCCGCTCGCTGGACGCCCACGTCGATCCCGACCGCGGTCGCCCCTCGATGGTGTTCGGCACCGACGAGCTCGAGGGCGTGCGCGACGCGCATCCCCTCGCGCCCGTGCTCCCCCTCCTGCGCCGCACCCTGCTCGACGCGGCCGACGAGGCCGTCCACATGATGATCGTGACGGACGCCGGTGGGCACATCCTGTGGCGCGAGGGCAACTCCGGCGTCCTGCGGCACGCCGACCAGGTGGCGCTCGTCGAGGGCACCCGGTGGAGCGAGGACGCGGTCGGCACCAACGCCATGGGCACCGCGCTGGCCGCGGGACAGGCCGTGCAGATCCACTCCGCGGAGCACCTCGTCCGGCTGTACCACGCCTGGACGTGCGCCGCGGCCCCGATCCACGACCCGGACACGGGCGAGCTCCTGGCCGCCATCGACCTCACCGGCCCCCTGCGCACCTTCCACCCGAGCACGCTCGCGCTGGTCTCGGCCGCGGCCGAGCTCGCCGAGGTGCACCTCACCGCGCGACTCGTGGAGCGCGACGAGCGGCTGCGCGCCCGCAACCAGACCCACCTCGACGGCCTGCGCGGCGAGCCCGGCGCGCTGCTCGCCCCCCGCGGCCGGGTGCTCTCGGCGACCACCCCCGAGGGCTGCCTGCCCGAGCGGGTCCAGCTGCCCGATTCCGGCGACCGGGTCGACCTCGGCGAGCACGGCGAGGGCCTCCTCGAGCCGCTGGCCGAGGGCTGGCTCCTGCGCCTGGCGCCACGGACCGCCCCGGTGCGGGCCACGGTGGCGCTCCCGTTCCTGGGTGCCGGTCGTCCGGTCGCCCGCATCGACGGACGCCCGGTGCGCCTGACCCTGCGCCACGCCGAGATGCTCGCCCTGCTCGCGCTGCACCCCGCGGGCCTCACCGCCGACCGCCTCGCCCAGGCCCTCTACGGCGAGGCCGGCAACCCGGTGACCGTGCGCTCCGAGGTGCACCGCCTGCGCGCCGCCCTCGGCCCGGCGCTGATCAGCACCCAGCCCTACCGGCTGCGCGCCCACGTGGACGCCGACTTCCTCGACGTGCGCGCCGCCCTCCGCGCCGGGCGCGTGCCCGCTCCCGAGATGCTCGCGCGCGGCGCGCTGCTACCCGCCTCCGACGCCCCGGGAGTGCGCGAGGAGCGCGCCCACCTCGAGAGCGCCACCCGCACGGCCGTCCTGCGCAGCGGCGACGCCGACGCGCTCTCGGCCCTCGCCCGCACCGAGTCCGGCGCGGTCGACACCGAGCTCACCGAGCGTCTCCGCCGCGTCCTGCCCGAGGGCGACCCCCGCCGCGCGGAGCTCTGACCCCACCGCCGCGACCACCGGGGCTCAGCCGTCGGCGGCGCGGCGCTTCTCCCGACGCTCGCGGGCGCCGTCGGCGAGCGCTCGCTGGCGGGCGAACACCGAGCGCAGCCCGAGCAGGGTCAGGTCGGGGACATGGTGGGTGACGGTCGCGCACTCCCCGACGACCAGGGGCGCGAGCCCGCCGGAGGCGACGACCGCGACCGGGGGGCGGCCCTGCGGGTCGCGGGCGGCGACCTCGGCGCTGATGCGCGTGACCAGCCCGTCGACCTGGGCGGCGGCGCCGAGCACGAGCCCGGCCTGCATGCTCTCGACGGTGTTGCGGCCGAGCACCGAGCGCGGCACGAGGAGCTCGACCGGACGCAGCGCGGCGGCCCGGGCGGCGAGCGCGTCGGCCGAGACGGCGAGCCCCGCGGCGATCGCCCCGCCCAGGAACTCCCCGCGCGCCGAGATCGCGTCGACCGTCGTCGAGGTCCCGAAGTCGACGACGACACACGGCCCGCCGTGGCGCTCGAAGGCGGCGAGGGCCTGCACGACCCGGTCGGCGCCGATCTCCTTGGGGTTGTCGACCAGCAGCGGCACCCCGGTGCGCACGCCCGGCTCGACGAGCACGTGGCGCTGCCCCCCGTAGTGCCGGTCGAGCATGCCGCGCATCTCGCGCAGCAGCGCCGGCACCGTCGACAGCGCCGCGACGCCGCTCACCTCGCGCCACCGCTCCCCCAGGAGGCCGCGCACGGCCAGGGCGAACTCGTCGCCGGTCGCGCGCGGCTCCGTGCGCAGGCGCGCGTCCCAGACGGCAGGCCCCTCGTCGTCGGGGTAGAGCGCGAGCGCGGTGTGGGTGTTGCCCACGTCGACGCAGAGGAGCACGGCCACCTCCCCGGCGCGCTCAGGAGTCCGCGGCGAGCAGGGCGTCGAGGCGGCGGGCGTCGGTGGTCTCGGCGTTCTCGGTGGGCCGGGCGGCGCGCGAGTCGCCGCCGACGACCTCGGTCGTCCAGGGGCCCGACATGGTGGCCATCGCGGGCCCGGCCGGGGCCGCGTGCGCGCGGCGACCGGACGGCGCCTGCGGGGTGGGCGCCCCGGCGGCCTCGGTGCCCGGGCGCAGCATCGACGTCGTCGGCGCCGCGTCCGGGACGTGCGTCGGGTCGGCGCCGCGGTCGAGAACCCGGTTGGCCTCGTCGACGAACACGACGCGCGGCGCGAAGGTGCGGGCCTCGGCGTCGTCCATCTGCCCGTAGGCGATGAGGATGACCAGGTCGCCCGGGCGCACCAGGTGCGCGGCCGCGCCGTTGATCCCGATCACGCCGGAGCCGGCGGCTCCGGTGATCACGTAGGTCTCGAGGCGGGCGCCGTTGGTGACGTCGACGATGGCGACCTGCTCGCCGGGGAGCAGGTCCGCGGCCCGCATGAGGTCCTCGTCGACGGTCACCGAGCCGACGTAGTGCAGGTCGGCGTCGGTCACCGTCGCACGGTGGATCTTGGACTTCAGCATCGTGCGCTGCACGTCAGACTCTCCTCACGACGGACACGGCGGCGTTGTCGATCAGGCGGGTGGTCCCCGCGCGGGCGGCGATCAGGAGCCGCGCGTCGCCGATCGTCGGGGCCGGCCCGAGATCGGGATCGCGCAGCTCGACGTATTCGACGGCCAGGCTCGGGGCGGCGGCGAGCACCTCGCGCGCGGCGGCGACGACCGCCTCCGGGCCCTGCTCGCCGGCGTACATACCGGCCGAGAGCGCGGCGGAGATCGCGACCGCCGCGGCGCGCTCGTCGTCGGACAGGAAGGCGTTGCGCGAGGACCGGGCGAGCCCGTCGGGCTCGCGGACCACCGGCACCCCGACCACGTGCACGTCGGTGTTCATGTCGCGGACCATGCGGCGGATCAGGGCGAGCTGCTGGTAGTCCTTCTCGCCGAAGAACGCGACGTCCGGGCCGATGATCGCCAGGAGTTTGTTGACCGCGGTCAGCACGCCGGCGAAGTGCCCCGGTCGCGACGCGCCCTCGAGCTCGGCGCCGAGCGGGCCCGGGTCCACGCGGACCGAGAAGCCCTCGGGGTACATGTCGGACACCTCGGGGACGAAGGCGAGCTCCACGCCCTCCTCCCGGCACACCTCGAGGTCGGCGTCGACGTCGCGCGGGTACCGGTCGAAGTCCTCGCCCGGCCCGAACTGCAGCGGGTTGACGAAGATCGACACGACGGTCGTGGCGCCGGGGATCGACCGCGCCCGGCGCAGGAGCTCGCGGTGCCCGTCGTGCAGCGCCCCCATGGTGGGGACGAGCACGACGCGGCGACCGCCGCCGCGCAGGGCGCGCGTCACCCGCCGCAGCGTGTTCGGATCGCGGTGCACGGTGAGGGTGTCGCGCGTGTACTGCGGGCGCTTGCGACCGAGCAGGTCGTGGGTGCGCAGGCTGGACGGACGGGTCACGGGTCGCTCCTGGTCAGGGTGGCGGTGACGTCGTCGGCCGCCGCGGGGTCGAGGAGCCCGCCGGCACGGGCGCGCTCGGCGGTGCGCTGCGCGAGCGCCCGGTAGAGCGCCGCCGACCGCGGGGCCCGGGCGTCGAGGTGGCGCAGGTGGGTGGCGACGGTGCCGGCGTCGCCCCGCGCCACCGGCCCGGTCAGCGCGCGGTCGCCGTGGCGCAGCGCGTTGTCCAGCGCGGCCGAGAGCAGCGGGGCGAGGATGCGCTCGGCCGGCGCGATGCCCGCGTCGGTGAGCAGGTCGACGCACTCGCGCACCAGCGTGATCAGGTGGTTCGCGCCGTGGGCGAGCGCCGCGTGGTAGAGCGGGCGCAGGGCCTCCGGAATGCGGACCGGCTCGGCGCCCATCTCCAGCACCAGCGCCTCGCCGACCAGCCACGCGGCGTCGGCGTCGGAGCCGTCGGGCCCGTCGCCCGCGGTGACGCCGACGCAGGCGCCGGTCAGGCGCGCGACGTCCTCGGCGCGCCCGGTCACGGTCATCGCCGGGTGCAGGGCCACCGTCAGGACGTCGTGCTCGACGGCGGGCGCGAGCACACCGACGCCGTGCGCGCCG
Organism: uncultured Actinomycetota bacterium; assembly: GCA_963785135.1. GTDB lineage: Bacteria > Actinomycetota > Actinomycetes > Mycobacteriales > Pseudonocardiaceae > Actinomycetospora. The sequence continues at coordinate 240,531 of CAWATV010000011.1, read as the reverse complement.
CAGGTGTGGGTGAGGATCTGGCCCGGACGCAGGCAGTCGGCGGCGGCGAGCCCGCGGACCAGGCCGGGCAGCACGTCGTCGGGGACCGCGAGCACCGCCAGGTCGGCACGGCGGACGACCTCGTCCGGCGGGAGGATCGCCGCGTCGGGCAGCAGGGCCGCGGCCCGGGCCCGGGACGCCCGCGACACCGCGGAGGTGGCGACGACGGAGTGACCGGCGTTCTCGAGCGCGGCGCCCAGCACGGCCCCGACGCGCCCGGCCGAGACGATGCCGACGGCGAGGCGGGCGGGTCGCACCGCGTCGCGGGGCATGCCTGCGGCGTGGGGCGTGCGCCCGGAGTGCCCGGATGCCGACTCCCACCGCCCGGCGCCCTCGCCGGTCTCGGTGCCCACGCGCCACCTCGCTGCCGTCTCGTTCCCGTCCCGCGTCCCGCGGGTACCGGACGATCACTGGCGGCCCACGGTAGTCGTCGTGGCGCGTGGCGGCCGATCAGGTGAGCGGGTTCACGGGCCGAGCCTTCATGGTCACCGGGTGCCGTAGGGGCCGGGCGCGCCGTGCCCGCCCGGCCAGGACGGTCCGCGGGCGGCCGGGGGGCCGGTCGGTCCCTCGACCCCGGGGGCGTTCACCGCCGCGAGCCGGGTCCGCAGCACCGCGTCGAGCAGCTCGGCGTGCCACTCCGGGCGCGGCTCCAGCGCGCCCCGCTCGGCGCGTGCCCGCAGGAACGCGAGCTCGGTCACCGCGTGCTGGTAGTCCTCGACCGCCCGGGCGGCGGCCCCGCCGGCCCGGCGCTTCACCGCGAGACGCCACCGGCGGCGCCCGGCGAGGCTGGAGAGCAGCGGCACCTCGCTGGGCGCGATCCACCCCGCGGCGGCGAAGCCGGGCATCTGGCGGGCGAGCACGTCGCGCTCCCGGCGACGCTGCCACATGACCAGCCCGATCAGCCCGGCGAACAGCGGCACCATGATCAGCAGGTAGACGCCGAAGAACCCCGGGCCGAGCTGGGTCGAGGAGTTCCACAGGGCGTGCAGGATCACCGCGAGGACGTAGCCGCCGACGATCGCGACCGCGCCGAGCGCGCGGGAGCGGGACCCCGCCGCGATGCCGACCCCGATCCCCGTCATGGCCGTGAACAGCGGGTGGGCGAACGGCGAGAGCACCCCGCGCAGGATGAACGTGGCGAGCACGGCGGCCGCCGGCGTGCCCTCACCCGCCTCGGAGAACGCGCGCCCGAAGTAGATGATGTTCTCGGTGAAGGCGAAGCCCGCCGCGGTGATGCCGGCGTAGACGACGCCGTCGACGATCCCGTCGAACTCGCGGCGCCGCACGAGCAGCAGCCCGACGACGAACGCGCCCTTGACGAACTCCTCGACCAGCGGCGCGGAGATCACCGAGCCGATCAGGTCGCCCTGGCCGCGCCCGATCAGCAGCTCGGCGGCGATGACGGCGCTGGAGTTGATGACCACGGCGACCAGCGCGGACAGCCCCGCCCCCCACAGGAAGGCCGCGAGCAGCAGCCGCGGTGGCTCGGGCTCGAACCGGTCGAGCCACAGGAACGCCGCGACGACCGGGACGACCGGCAGCAGCGCGACGACCACCCCGACCACGACGCCGACCGCACCGATCTCCGTGCTGGCCAGGCCGACGGTCACGAGCGCACAGATACCGAGCAGGGTCATGCCCAGCAGCGGCCAGACGAGCGTGCGGGTCTGCTGGGGAGCCAGCCGCACCGGAGGGGCGATCACCCTGCGGGAGGGTAACGGCCGTCCTCAGCGCTCGTCGCGACGACGTCGCCCGCCGGCACCGCCCGCGGCGGCGTGGGCGGCGAGCAGCTCGGCGACGGTGCGGCCGGTGGTCGCCGAGGAACCGGCGTCCCACGCCGCGGACGGCATGCGGTTGGCGGCGCCGCCGGGGGCTCCACGTCCGGGCGCCGCCGGGCCCTCGGGCGGGCCACCGGGACCGGGGTCGGGCACGGCGTCGCGGGGCTCGTAGCCGGCGGCACGCACGTACTGGTCGACGAAGGAGCCGACGGCGACCACCGACGGATCCGGGCGGGGTCCCCGGTCGAGGCGGATCGGGGCGGGCGGCACGACCGGGACCGGTGGCGGGACCGCTGTCGGCCCGGCGACCGGGGCCGGCCGCAGGTGGTGCGGGCGGTCGGTCGGGGGCGGCGGCGCGGAGCGGTGGGCGGCGGTGCGCTGGGGTGGCGGCGCCCCCTCCCCGACCACCCGGAGGCGAGCGGGGCGGACCTCGAGGGGCTGGGCCGTGACCGCGTCCGCGTGGGCGCGCAGCCGCTGGACCTCCTCGCGCAGCGACGCGATCTCCTCGCCGCGCCGGGCCTCGGCCTCCCGCCGGGCGGTGGCGACCTCGTCCTCGCGGGCCGCGGCCTCGCGCGCGAGCTCCCGCTCGTGGCGCCGCCGCAGGGCCTCGAGGCGCTCCTCGGGATCGTCGGCCACCGCCGCGGACCGGGCGGGGGCGCGGCGGGCCAGCAACGAGCGCCGCGATCAGGGCGGCCCAGAGGGCGGCGACCACGCCGAGGCGCAGCCAGCGCGCGTCGTCGGCGAGCACGACGGCGCTCGCCGCCGCCCCGGCCAGCACGACGGCCGTGACGAGCAGCGCCACACGTCGGCGGTCGGGGCCGGCGCCAGCGCGCACGTCCCCGTCCGGGCTGCTCATCGGGTCAGGATAGCGAGCGGCCCGCGGCGCGCGGGTCCCCCCGACGGGCGCGGTGTCCCGCGGCGACGCCACCCGACCCGGTGACCGACCCTCCGGTCAGCGCGGGCGCCCGTCGGAACGGCGCTCCGCCGGGTCGTCGGGGGTCCGCAGACAGTGCTCGAGCCAGAGGCCCGCGCCGACCAGGACGGCCGCCCCGACCACGCCCACGACGGCGCTCGCCGTGTCGTCGGCGGCCGCCGCGACCTGGCCGGCCAGCGGACCGACGTAGGCCAGGAACCCGACCCATGCGCCGCCGAGCAGGGCGCCGGCCAGCGACGACGCCTTCGCCAGCGCGACGGCCCGGGCGGCGGCCAGCGCGTCGATCGGGCGCGCCCCGGGGCGGCGCCGGATCCGGGCGCGCAGCACGGCGCCGAGCACGATCTCGCCCAGGCCCAGCACCAGAGCGGTCAGGCCGGCGAGCAGCGGCAGCGGCGGCAGGTCCCCGTACGCCACACCGACCACGAGGTTGGCCGCCAGCCCGGCCGCCACCGCGACCACCACGAGCACCGACGGGCTGGTCGCCGTCCTCACGAGCCTTCCCTCCGGGTCGAGCTCCGCTGCGCTGCGTCTCCCGCCCTCCGGGTCGAGCTCCGCTGCGCTGCGTCTCCCGCCCTTCTCAAGAGGTCGTCCCGGCGGCGCACGCCCGCGCGCTCCGCGGGCCCGAGCGCAGCGAGCAGGTCCTCGACCCGGCCACGGCCGGCGAGCACCGCGTCCGGGTCGACGTCGCGCCAGGGGACCAGGACGAAGGCCCGCTCGTGGGCGCGCGGGTGGGGTAGGACGAGCTCGGGATCGGCGCGCTCCCCGCCGTCGACGTCGACGACGTCCACGTCGAGGGTCCGGGGCCCCCACCGCTCGGCGCGGACACGCCCGGCGCGCCGCTCGCACGCCCACGCCCGCTCCAGCCAGGTGCGCGGGTCGTCCGCTGCCGGGTCGTCGGCGACGACCACGAGGTTGAGGAAGTCGTCCTGGTCCACCCCGCCCCACGGGGCGGTCTCGTAGACCGGCGACACGGCCACCGTCCACGCCGCGAGGTCGGCGAGCGCCCCGGCGAGGTGCGCCACCCGGTCGCCGAGGTTGGAGCCCAGCGACAGCACCGCGCGGCTCACGGCGCCTCCCGGAGCGCGCGCTGCGACCGGAGCACGACCACGGCGACGTCGTCGAACGCGAGGGGGATCGGCGCCTGCGGCTTGTGCAGCGTGACCTCGACCTCGGCGACGCGCGGGTCGGCGAGGACCTGCTCGGCGATCTCCGTGGCCACCGCCTCGATCAGCTGTCGCGGTGGCCCCGCGATCACCGCGGCGGCGCGCTCGGCGAGCGCGCCGTAGTCGACGGTGTCGGCGAGATCGTCGCTCGCCCCGGCCGGCGCGAGGTCGAGGTGCAGGACGAGGTCGACGACGAAGTCCTGCCCGTCGCGGCGCTCGTGGTCGAGGACGCCGTGGTGGCCCCGCACCCGCAGCCCGCGGAGCTCGATGCGGTCGCCGGACGGGCGTGTCACGGCTGGATCGGGGCGCGCGAGGTGCCCCAGGACCAGGCGGCCGCGACGGCCACGGCGTCCAGCGACGGCGTGACCTCGTGGACGCGCACCCCCCAGGCCCCGGCCTGCGCGGCGAGCGCCGAGACCGCGGCGGTGGCGATCTCGCGGCCGTCCGGCGGGCGCGGTGTGCCGTCGTCGTCGGCGAGCAGCGCGCCGAGGAAGCGCTTGCGCGAGGCCCCGACGAGCACCGGGAAGCCCAGGCCGGTGAAGACGTGGAGCTTGCGCAGCAGCTGCCAGTTGTGCGCCGCGGTCTTGGCGAAGCCGAGGCCCGGGTCGAGCACCAGCAGCGCGGGGTCGACGCCGGCCAGTACCGCCCGGTCGACCTGCTCGACCATCTCGGCGCGGACCTCGCCGACGACGTCCTCGTAGGTGGCCAGCGCGGCCATCCGGTCGCTCGGCCCGCGCCAGTGCATGATCACCCACGGCACGCCGGTCTCCGCGACCGTGCGCGCCATCCGCGGGTCGGCCAGCCCGCCGGACACGTCGTTGACCATGGTGGCGCCGGCCTCGACCGCCGCGGCGGCCACCGCGGCGCGGGTGGTGTCGACGCTGACCCGGACGCCCGCCTCGGTCAGGTCGTGGACCACCGGGACCACCCGGCGGATCTCGGTGGTGGCGTCCACGCGCTCGGCGCCGGGACGCGTCGACTCCCCGCCCACGTCGACCAGATCGGCACCGCGAGCGTGCAGCCCGATCCCGTGGGCGACGGCGTGGTCGCGGTCGAGCCAGCGACCGCCGTCGGAGAACGAGTCGGGGGTGACGTTGAGCACGCCCATGACCACGCACCGGCCGGGGTCGGGCAGCCGCCCCACCGCGCCCATCTCAGCCGCCGCCCCGGATGAGGCCGAGCGCCTCCGCGCGCGTGCTGGCCGAGGTCTTGAGGATGCCGCGGACCGCGGAGGTGGTGGTGCGCGCGCCGGGCTTGCGGACCCCGCGGGCGGACATGCACTGGTGCTCGGCGTCCAGGACGACCAGCACGCCGCGCGCACCGAGGCGCTCGTGCACCGCGTCGGCCACCTGGCGGGTGAGGCGCTCCTGGACCTGGGGGCGGCGGGCGTAGAGGTCGACGAGGCGGGCGAGCTTGCTCAACCCGGTCACCCGGCCGTCGAGCGCCGGGATGTAGGCCACGTGCGCGACGCCGTGGAAGGGCAGCAGGTGGTGCTCGCACATCGAGAACATCGGGATGTCGCGCACCAGCACCAACTCGTCGTGATCCTCGGAGAACGTGCGCTCGAGGACGTCCGCCGGGTCGGAGTGCAGGCCGGCGAACAGCTCGCGGTAGGAGCGGGCGACGCGGGCCGGGGTCTCGCGCAGCCCTTCGCGGTCGGGGTCCTCGCCGATGGCGAGCAGCAGCTCGCGGACGGCCGCCTCGGCCCGGGCGGCGTCGAAGCCGTCCCACGGCCCGGCCATGACCGTGCCGACCGGGGTGCCGCCGTCACGGCGCGCCTCCGGCCCGTCCCGCTCCACGCCGTCCCGGACCTCGTCGTCACGGTCCGCGTCCTGACTGGTGGTCACGTCTCCCTCGCGGTGCTGCTCTCGGTACGCCCGGGACCGGCCGTCCGTACGACCGGGATCGGGCTTCGGCGTGCTCCCCGACCCGGCGTCGTCCGCCTGCGCTCAGCCGTGGCCGCGGGGGGTGTCCCGACCGTCGAGACCGTCGCCCGCGTCCCAGCTGTCGGGGGCGCCGGTGTGCCGACCCTCCGATCGGCCCTCCCGGGCACGACCATCCGGGTCACCGTACGGGTTCGAGGCGGCCTCGCCGGGCGAGGGTGACGAGGCGGACCCCGAGCGGTCGGCGGGGGTCGACCCGCTGCGACCGGGGTTCCACGTGGTGCCGTGCGGCACCGTGGCCGGCGTCCACCCCGCCGGAGCTCCGTAGTTCGGGGCCACCGACGAGGGCTTGTCGCCGTCGCCGGCGTTCGGTCCCCCGCGGTGCCCGTTGCCCGGCGTCCGGTAGACGTCGGGGATCCCGGCGGGGACGCCGCCACCCCACGCGGGGCCGGCGCCACCGCGCTCCGTCTCTCCGTAGCTCCCCGGCGTCGGCATCGACGTGGTCGGGGTCCCCTCCGGCGGGGTCGGCGACGAGTGGCCCGCGCCGTAGGGGTCGTAGCCGTTGCCCGACGCGTGGGCCCCGTGGACGTAGCCGTTGTGGTGCCCGTTGCCGTTGCCGTGCGCGCCCTGGCCCGCGGGCACGGCGGGCCGCTCGTCCTCGGGCGGCCACGGCTCGCCGCGCTCGGTGGCGAGCTCGCGCCGGGTCTTGATCGGCGGCCGGTCGGAGGGCTGGCGGTCGCCGAACTCGTTGAACGCCGTGATCCGGGGGCGCTTGGTGACCGAGGCGAAGATGCGCTCGAGGTCGCGGCGCTGCAGCGTCTCGTGCTCGATGAGCTCGCCGGTCAGCGCGTCGAGGGCGTCGCGGTGGACGCTGAGGATCTGCCACGCCTCGGTGTGCGCCGCCTCGATGAGCTTGCGCACCTCCTCGTCGATCTCGTGGGCGACCTCGAGGGAGTAGTCGTTCTGCTTGCCCGCGGTGCGGCCGAGGAAGGGCTCGCCGCCCTCCTGGCCGTACTTGACCGCGCCGAGCTTCGCGCTCATGCCGTACTCGGTGACCATCGCGCGGGCGATCTTCGTCGCCTGCTCGATGTCGGAGGACGCGCCGGTGGTCGGCTCGTGGAAGACCAGCTCCTCGGCCGACCGTCCGCCCATGGCGAACACCAGCCGGGCGAGCATCTCCGAGCGGGTCATCAGCTCCTTGTCGTCCTCGGGGACGACGAGCGCGTGGCCGCCGGTGCGGCCCCGGGGCAGGATCGTGACCTTGTAGACCGGCTCGATGTCGGGCATCGCCCACGCCGCCAGCGCGTGGCCCGCCTCGTGGTAGGCCGCGACCTTCTTCTCCTGCTCGGAGATGATCCGGCTCTTGCGGGCCGGGCCGCCGATCACCCGGTCGACGGACTCCTCGAGCGCGATGCTGTCGATCTGGGTCTTGCCCACGCGGGCGGTCAGCAGCGCGGCCTCGTTGATGACGTTGGCGAGGTCGGCGCCGGAGAACCCGACGGTGCGCTTGGCCAGGCCCTCGAGATCGGCGTCGGCCGCGATCGGCTTGCCCGCCGAGTGCACCGCGAGGATCGCGCGACGGCCGGCGAGGTCGGGCGCGGCCACCGGGATCTGACGGTCGAACCGGCCGGGGCGCAGCAGCGCCGGGTCCAGGATGTCGGGCCGGTTGGTGGCCGCGATGAGGATGATCCCGCCGCGGGCGTCGAAGCCGTCCATCTCGACGAGCAGCTGGTTGAGCGTCTGCTCGCGCTCGTCGTGGCCGCCGCCCATGCCGGCGCCGCGGTGGCGCCCGACGGCGTCGATCTCGTCGACGAACACGATGCAGGGCGAGTTCTGCTTGGCCTGCTCGAACAGGTCGCGCACCCGGGAGGCGCCGACGCCGACGAACATCTCGACGAAGTCGGACCCGGAGATCGTGTAGAACGGCACGCCCGCCTCGCCGGCCACGGCGCGGGCCAGCAGCGTCTTGCCGGTACCCGGCGGGCCGTACAGCAGCACGCCCTTGGGGATCTTCGCACCGAGCGCCTGGTAGCGACTGGGGTTCTGGAGGAAGTCCTTGATCTCGTAGAGCTCCTCCACCGCCTCGTTCGCCCCGGCGACGTCGGCGAAGGTGGTCTTCGGCATGTCCTTGTTGAGCTGCTTGGCCTTGGACTTGCCGAAGGACAGGACGCGGTTGCCCCCGCCCTGCGAGTTCATCATCCAGAACAGCAGCAGCAGGACCAGGCCCAGCGGGATCAGGTAGATCAGCATCTGGGTGAGGACGGAGTCCTGCGTGACGCGGGTGTCGAAGCCCGACGGTGCCGGGTTGTCGCGCACGAGGGCGAACACCTGCTCGGTGGCCGCGGCCGGGTACTGCGCGAAGATCTGGTTGGTCGTGGTCGGCGCGGCGCCGTCCACGCCCGGGACCTGGATCGGGTTGATCAGGGTCAGGCGGAGGCGCTGCTCCTTGTCCTCGATCGTGATCTCACCGGCGTTGCGGGTCTCGACCTGCTGGAGGGCCAGCGACGTCGGGGCCTCGCTGAACCCGCGCGTGTCGCTGAGCAGCGACGAGACGGCCAGGTAGACCAGGAAGAAGACCACGATCCAGATGAGCGGATTGCGGAGAAGGCGCTTGCGGTCCATACGGTTGCGGCCTCCGGCGGCCTCGACCCTCCCCGGGTGAACGGGCGGTGTGCGGCGACTCCTACCCGGTGTCCCCGCGGAGCCCTGATCTGCTCAATGTACCCCGGGGCCCCGACGCCCGGCCGTGCGCCGCAGGACGCGCGACTCCCCCGCCGTCAGCGCCGCCGGGCCGTGCCGAACAGCCCGCGGGTGATCTCGCGACCGAGCTGGCTCGCGAGCGACCGCACGAAGGACTTGACCGCCGGGTTGGCCATCGCCTTCTCGACCATGCCCGGTTCGTCGTCCTGCGGCGGCGGCGCGGGCGCCGCCTCGGGCGCCGGACCGGCGTCGAGTCCGACGGGGTCCGCGGGCGGGACGTCCGGGGCGCCGGCGGCCCCGGTGCGGGCGGCGAGCTTCTCGTACGCCGACTCGCGGTCGATGGTCTCGCCGTACGTCGCCCACAGCTCCGAGTCGTGCGCGGCCTTCCTGACGGCCTCCTCGCCGATCGCGCCCATCAGCGAGCGCGGCGCCCGCAGCCGGGTCCAGGCCACCGGGGTGGGCGCGCCGCGCTCGGAGAGCACGGTGACGATCGCCTCGCCGGTGCCCAGCGAGGTGAGGGACTCCTCGATGTCGTAGACCGTGCTCGTCGGGTAGGTCTTCGCCGTCCGGGTCAGGGCCTTCTGGTCGTCCGGGGTGAAGGCGCGCAGCGCGTGCTGCACCCGGGCGCCGAGCTGCGAGAGCACCTCGTTGGGGATGTCGGTGGGCAGCTGGGTGCAGAAGAACACCCCGACACCCTTGGACCGGATGAGCTTGACGGTCTGCTCGATGCGGTCGAGGAAGGCCTTCGACGCGTCGGCGAACAGCAGGTGCGCCTCGTCGAAGAAGAAGATCAGCTTGGGCTTCTCGATGTCGCCGGCCTCGGGGAGCTCCTCGAAGAGCTCCGCGAGCAGCCACATGAGGAAGGTGGAGAACAGCGCCGGGTCGGCCTGCTGGTCGGCCAGCTCCAGCAGGGAGATGGCGCCCTTGCCGTCACCGGACACACGCAACAGATCCGAGGGCTCGAACTCGGGCTCGCCGAAGAACTTCTCGCCGCCGCGGGCCTCGAGGTTGACCAGGGCGCGCAGGATCACCCCGGCCGTCGAGGCCGAGACCCCGCCGATGCCCTTGAGCTCGGCCTTGCCCTCGTCGGAGGTCAGGTGCTGGATCACCGAGCGGAGATCCTTCATGTCCAGCAGCGCCAGGCCCTGCTGGTCGGCCCAGTGGAAGATCAGGCCGAGGGTCGACTCCTGGGTGTCGTTGAGCCCGAGGACCTTCGACAGCAGGATCGGCCCGAACGCGGTGATCGTGGCGCGGACCGGGAGACCGATGCCGCCCTCACCGAGCGACAGGAAGGTCACCGGGTAGGCGGTCGGGGCCCAGTCGTCGCCGGTCTCCCGCGCGCGGGTCGCCGTGCGGTCGCTCGCCTCGCCGGGCCGCGCCAGCCCCGAGAGGTCGCCCTTGACGTCGGCCAGCAGCACCGGGATGCCCGCGGCGGAGCACTGCTCGGCGAGGCCCTGGAGCGTCTTGGTCTTGCCGGTGCCGGTCGCGCCGGCGACCAGGCCGTGGCGGTTGAGCGTCGCGAAGGGGATGCGCACCCTCGCGTCGGGGTCGACGGTGCCGTCGACGACCACCGCCCCCAGCTCGAGTGCCCCCGCCTCGGTCGCGTACCCGGCCGCGATCCCCGCCGCCGCACTCTGCTCAGCCACGGGGGCACAGTAGCGGTGCCGGTGACCACGACAGGAGCATCGGCGCGCTGCCGGCGCCCGCGTCAGGAACCGCCGGGGACGTCGACGCGGGTCGCGGTCAGCGTGCCGGTCGCGTTGCGCTCGCCGCTGATCGTGACCTGCTGCCCGACGCGGACCGCGCCGAGGCCCTCGGTGCGCGGCACGGCGACGCGGGTCCCCGGTGTGGTCTGCAGGACCGTGAGCCCGCCGTCGGCGGTCCGCAGGGTGATCTGCGGGAACCCGCCGGTGTCGGAGCCGACCGATTCGACGACACCGAGGACGTCGGGCAGCGACCCGGGTCCCGTGGCGGGCGCGGTCACCCGGCCGATCAGCGCCCCGAGGGCGATCAGCAGGACCGCGGCGAGCACCGCCAGGAGGATCCGGGTGGACCGGGCGAGCCCGGGCCGCCGGATCCGCTCGGCCAGGTCGGTGTCGTCGAGCGGCTCGTCGAGGATGGCGACCGCGTCGGAGCGGCGCTGGGCCGTGGACCGGAGGTCCTCGTTCTCCCCCGACGGCGGCGGCGTGCCGTCCTGGCCGGTGCGGGGCGGCATCGGCTCGGCGTGGAAGGCCGAGCGGCGGGTGGGGAACTCCTCCCCGCCCCCCGAGAGGTCGAGGCGTTCGGTGCGGGGCGGGTCGTCCGGGTCGCTGTCGGGCTCGCCCTCGGGGTCGCGGTACGGGGGCCGGGTCATGCGGATCTCCTCGTCGGGGGGACTCGCGCGGTGGAGGGTCACTCGCGTCGCAGGGCTTCGATCGGGCGCAGGCGCGCGGCGCGGCGGGCCGGGTAGGCACCGAAGAACACTCCGATCGCCGCGGACACCGCGACGGCGGCGATGACCGCCGACGGCAGGATCACGGGTCGGAAGTCGCCGAGCGGGATCAGGGTGCCGGAGAACCCGACGAGCACGCCGATCGCCCCACCGATGATGCTCAGGATCACCGATTCGACCAGGAACTGCCCGAGGATCGCCGACGGCGGCGCACCCAGGGCCTTGCGGATGCCGATCTCACGGGTCCGTTCGGTGACCGAGACCAGCATGATGTTGGTGATCCCGATCCCGCCGACGACGAGCGAGAATCCCGGCGATGGCCGCGAGCAGCAGGGTGAAGGCCCCGAGTGTCTGGTTGAGCACGGAGGCGAGCTGCCGGGCGCTGAAGACCTGGTAGTCGCGGAAGTCCGGGTCGGTGATGCCGTGGCGCCGGTCCAGGATGGAGTTGATCTCGGACTCGGCGGAGGCCTGCGTCTCGGTGGTCCGGGCCTGGACCACGACCTGGGAGAGGTTGCCGAACCCCGTCAACGTGCCCTGGACCGCGGTGATCGGCGCCAGCGCGTTCTCGTCCGGGGTGGTCAGGCCGCCGTTCTGACCGGCCGCGACGAGCGTGCCGATGACGACGTACGGCACGCCGTCGAACTGCACCTCGCGCCCCAGCGGGTCCGAGCCGACCCCGAACAGGTCGTCGGCGATCGTGCGCCCGAGGACGACCACCTTGGAACCGCGCGCCAGGTCGTCCTCGGTGTAGGCCCGTCCGGTGGCCATGTTGACGTTGGCGCCCGGGAAGTAGGAGGGCGTGCTCCCGACGAGGGTGGGGCTCGCCGTGGCGCGCCCCGCCGTCGCGTCCACGTTGTCGGTGACCACGGGCGACACCGTCGCGACGTCGGGCGCGCCCTGGGGGTCGCCGAGCGCGTCGGCGTCCGCGGTCGTCAGGTCGCGACCCGTGGTCCCGGCGTCCGCGGGCGGCTGGCGCGGGATGATCGTGATGCTGTTGGCGCCCAGACCGGTGATCTGGCTCTGGATGTACTGCGAGGCGCCGTTGCCCAGGGCGGTCAGCAGGATGACCGCGGCGATCCCGATGATGATCCCGAGCATGGTCAGCAGCGAGCGCAGCCGGTTGACGACGAGCCCGCGCACCGCGAAGCGGACGACCTCCACGATGCTCACCGGTGGTCGCCGCCGGACAGCGACGCGCGCAGGCGCCCGTCGGTGACCACGACGACGCGGTCGGCGCGCTCGGCCACGTGGTCGTCGTGGGTGATCAGCACGATCGTGCGGCCCGCGGCGTGCAGGCCGTCGAACAGGTCGAGCACGTCGTCGGTCGAGGCCGAGTCGAGGTTGCCGGTGGGCTCGTCCGCGAGGAGCAGCGCCGGGGAGGTCACGAGCGCCCGCGCCACCGCCACGCGCTGCTGCTGGCCTCCGGAGAGCTCGTTGGGCCGGTGGTGCTCGCGGCGCTCCAGGCCCACGAGCGACAACGCCGCCCGCGCCCGCTCACGACGCACGCGCCGCCCCACGCCGGCGTAGACGAGCGGCAGCTCGACGTTGGCCAGCGCGCTGGTCCGGGGGATGAGGTTGAAGGACTGGAAGATGAACCCGATCTGCCGGTTCCGCAGCACCGACTGCTGCCGGTCGTCGAGGTCGGCCACCTCGAGCCCCTCGAGCCGGTAGCGCCCCGAGGTGGGCGCGTCGAGGCAGCCCAGCATGTTCAGCAGCGTCGACTTGCCCGACCCGGACTGCCCCACGACGGCGACGTACTCACCCCGCAGGACGGTGAAGTCCACCTCGCGCAGGGCGTGCACGGCGTTGTCGCCCTCGCCGTAGACCTTCGACAGGCCGCGGACGTCGAGGATGCGGTCCTGGGAGGGGGCCTCGACCATCAGTTGCCGCCGCCGCTGCCCCCGCGGTTCCTGTCCCCGCCCTGCGTGCCGGGGGGACCCCCGCCGCCCTGGAAGGGGTCGACGGTGTTCGGGTCGGGCAGGACGACGAGCTCGCCGTCGGACAGCCCCGAGGTCACCTGGGTGACGGTGTCGGAGCTCAGCCCGAGCCCGATGGTGCGCGACTCGCGGTGGTTGTCGGGGCCGACGAGGACGTCGACGGTGCCGCTGGTTGCGCCCTCCCCGCCGAGGGCCCGGATCGCCGCCGAGGGCAGGAACGGCACGTTCGGCACCGACCGGGTGATGATCGAGACGCTGGCCGACATGCCCGGCCGCATGCCCAGTGGCGGCGCGGTCAGGGCCACCGACGTGCCGTACTGCACCGCGGAGCCGGAGCCGGGCAGCAGGTTCACCATCGCCACGGCCCCGGGGACGGTCCGCCCGGGCAGGGCGTTGATCCGCACGTCGACGGGCTGGCCCGCCGCCACCTGCCCGACGTCGAGCTCGGGGATGTCGGCCTTGACCTGCATGGCGGCCAGGTCGGCGATGGTGAGGACCGCGGGCGCGCTCGGTGCGGCGGTGACCGAGGAGCTCCCGCCGCCCGACGCGGCGGCCCCGGAACCGCCGGCCCCGGACGCGCCGGAGGCCGCCGCCCCGCCGGCGGCTGCGGCACCCGCCCCGGAGCCACCGCCCGCCGTGCCGTCGGGCAGCCGGCCGCCCGCCGGATTCCCGGAGGCCGTCGAGCTGGTGACGATGCCCTGCGGTCCCACGACCTGGCCCTCGACGCCGTCGAGGCTCACCACGGTGCCGGCCTGCGGGGCGAGGAGGTCGAGGTCCTCGGTGGCCTGGCGCGCCTGGATCACCCCGGCCTCGGCGTCGGCCAGCGTCGCCTCCGCCGAGGCGACCTGCCCTTCGGGGGTGGTCGCGGATGCGCCGGCGCCGCCCGCGGCCCCGCCGGTGCCCCCCGCGGTGGTACCCGTCGTGCCCGTCGCGCCGGTGCCCGTACCGCCGGCCGGCGGGGTCGGGGTCGGAGTGGGCCCCTGCTTCGCGGACGGGGCCCCGAAGCGGCAGATGCCCACACAGGTCGACCCCGGCGGGGTGCCGGCTCCGGGCTGTGCCGGCGCGCCGGGCTGGGCCCCGGCGGCCGGGGCGGTCGTCGCGCCGGGCTGTGCCGGGGTGCCCGGCGGCGTCGCCGCTCCGGGCGCGGCGGCCGTGGCGCCGGGCGCGGCGGCGGTGGCACCGGGAGCGGCGGCGGTGGCACCGGGTGCGGCGGCGGTACTCGTGGTCGTGGCCGCCGGGTTGTCGCGCGCCGTGCGCGCGTCGTCGAGGGCCTGGCGCGCCGAGTCGCGCTTGGCCTCGGCGGCGTCGAGGTTGGCCTCGGCGTACTCGCCGTCGAGGGTGGCGAGGGTCTCGCCCTTCTCGACGACGTCGCCGAGGCGGACCCGGACCTCGGCGATCCGGCCGCTCACGCCGAAGTTCACCGTCGAGCTCAGGGCGGTGGTGACGGTGCCGGACGCGGTCACGGTCTCGGACACCGTGCCCCGTCCGAGCGGGGTCGTGCGCAGGGTCGAGGTGTCGTTCGCCGAGCCGGAGGTCAGACCGATCACGGTGCCGGCGAGGGCCAGCAGGACGACCACCACGATCGCGCCGTTCACCAGCCAGAGCGAGCGTCCCCCGGACGCACCTGCTGCCATGCGGCGGAGGCTATGCCCACGCAGCGTGGCCGATACGGCCGGGGGCGTGACGACGGCGTGTCACGCGTAGACCGAGGGGTCCAACGTCCCGATATAGGGCAGATCGCGGTAGCGCTCGGCGTAGTCGAGGCCGTAACCGACGACGAACTCGTGGGGGATGTCGAAGCCGACGTAGGCGATGTCGACGTCCAGCTTGGTCGCCTCCGGCTTGCGCAACAGGGTCACGACGTCGAGCGAGGCGGGACCGCGCGACTCGAGGTTCTTGCGCAGCCACGACAGCGTCAGACCGGAGTCGATGATGTCCTCGACGATCAGTACGCGACGCCCGGAGATGTCCCGGTCGAGGTCCTTGAGGATGCGCACGACGCCCGAGGAGGACGTCGACGACCCGTAGGAGCTCACGGCCATGAACTCGAGCTGGGTCGGCACCGGCAGCGCGCGCGCCAGGTCGGTCATGAACATCACAGCGCCCTTGAGGACGCCCACCAGCACGAGGTCGGGCCCGTGCTCACCCGGGTCGCCGTAGTCCGCCGCGATGAGCCCGGCGAGCTCGGCGACCTTGTCCTGGATCTGCTCGGCGGTGATCAGCACGGACGAGATGTCGCCGTCGTACACCGTCTGCGAACTCCTCACCGGATCGGTGGCGCTACGGAGGAGGGCGGTGGCGCCACGAGCACCCGCAGCCTGCCATGCCGCCGGACGACCTCCAACCCGCCCGGCAGCGGCGGCGCCCCCTGCCCGCGCCAGGCGCCGACGAGGTCGTCGACCGCGCGCAGGTGGGCGTCGGTGAGCGCCCGGACCCCGGCCCGTCCCAGCCAGATCCGCAGCACCCGGCGTCGCACCGCGGGTGGCTCACCCGCGAGGGCCCGGGCGTCGAGGGCCCCCTCGTCGTCGACCAGCGCCGCCCGGCGGGTGGCGGCGAGGGCCTCGAGGGCCGCGTCGTCGTCGGCGAGCTGCGCGGCGGTGCGGGCCAGGGCGGGCGCGACCCCGCCGGCCAGCACGTCCTCGAGCAGCGGCAGCACCTCGTGGCGCAGGCGCACGCGCGTGAACCGGGGGTCGTCGTTGTGCGGGTCGTCCCAGGGGGTCAGGCCGGCCGCCGCGCACGCCGCCCGGGTCGTCGCCCGCCGGGTCCCCAGCAGCGGACGGCACCACGGCGGGTCCCAGCGCGACATCCCGGCGAGCGAGCGGGCCCCCGAGCCGCGGCCCAGCCCGAGGAGCACGGTCTCGGCCTGGTCGTCGAGGGTGTGACCGAGCAGCACCGGCGCGCCGCCGTGACCCGCCGACGCCGCGCCCAGGGCCGCGTACCGCGCGTCGCGGGCCGCCGCCTCCGGGCCGCCCGGCCCGCCGACCTCCACGGCGACGACCTCCGCCGACGCGAACCCCCACCCGTCGAGGACCCCGACGGTCGCCCGCGCCCGCTCCGCCGACCCCTCCTGCAGGCCGTGGTCGACGACCACCGCGTGCACGGCGAGGGCTCGCTCGGCACCGACGTGCGCGGCCGCTCCCGCCAGCGCCAGCGAGTCCGCGCCGCCGGAGCACGCCACGACGATCGCCCGCCGGCCCTCGGGCAGGGCCTCGCGGACGGCCCGGCGGACGGCGGCGACCGGCTCGGGGACGCGCATCGGGAGAGGAGGTTCAGCCGTGGACGCGGGCGAGCCAGGCGCGGGGTGCGGTGATCTCCTCGCGCAGCGGGAGCGTCTCCGGTGAGGTCCACACGGCGTTGAGGCCGTCGAGCCCGACCGCGTCGACGACCTCGTCGACGAACACGCGGCCCTGCTCGTACTGGCGGATCTTCGCGTCGAGGCCCAGCACGGTGCGCAGCACCCGGTCGAGGAGCCCGCCACCGCGACGGCGGGCGGTGAAGCGCGTTCGGATGGTGGCGACGCTGGGCACCACCGCGGGGCCGACGGCGTCCATGACGTGTTCGGCGTGGCCCTCCAGCAGGGTGGTCAGCGCCAGCAGGCGGTCGAGGACGGCCCGCTGCTCGGGGCCCTGGAACATCTCGACGATCGCGAGCCCGTCGCGCGGCGGGTTGGTCCGCAGCGCGCGCAGGATCTCGGGGAGGCGGTCGAGCGCGCCGCTGGCCGTGTGGTCCATCCCCCCGGCGAAGGCGTCGATCTCGGAGCGGAAGTGGTCGCGCAGCCACGGCACCGCGGTGAACTGCAGCCGGTGGGTCGCCTCGTGCAGGCACACCCACAGGGCGAAGTCGTCGGGGTCCACGTCGAGCGCCTCGCGGGCGGCGGCGACGTTGGGCGCGACCAGCAGGAGGCGCCCGGCCCGGTCGGCGCCACCGAAGGGGTCGTACTGCCCGAGCACGCGCGAGCCCAGGAAGGCCAGCAGCGCACCCAGCTGCACGCCGGAGGCGGACGCGGTGACCGACCCGAGCGCCGAGCCCACGGCGCCGGTGGGGGCGCGGGCGACGGAGATCCCACCGAGCAGCACCGACATCCCGTCCGCCGCGGAGCGGACCCAGCCGGGGCGGTCGACGACGTCGGCCTCGGGCACCGGGAGCCCGGCGCCGAGCCCGGTGAGCGTCCGGACGTGCTGCTCGCCCTCGCGCGCGCCGTCGCGCAGCCGGGCGACCTCCGCGGCGGCCTCGGCCGGCGACACGTCGGGCCCCGCGGGGACGAGACGCGCACCCGTCCCGGCGGCCAGCGACCAGTTGACGGGCAGGCCGGTCCTCGGAGCCGTCGGGGTCGTGCTCACATCGGTCGCCACACGACCCACCGTACGTCCGGGCCCCGACGCCGGGCGCCCTGGCCGCTCGGCGGCCGCCGCAGGCGCCCGCCGCTCAGCGGCAGCCGCAGGAGCGCAGGGCGGCAGCCATGGCGTCCAGGCGGGGCCGGGCGGTCAGCGGGTCGGGGCCGTTGCTCATCAGGGCGAACACCAGCACGCGGCCGTCGACGGTGCCGACCACCCCGGCGAGGGCGTTGGTGCCGGTCAGCGTGCCGGTCTTGGCGCGCACCCATCCCCGCCCGCCCGCGGCCGGGGTGCCCGGGACGTAGCGGTCGGCCAGGGTCCCGCCGCCGCCCGCCACCGGCAGCCCGTCGAGCAGCGGACGCAGGGCGGCCGTGCGCGGGTCGGCCCCGGTCGGCGCCGCGGCCGGGGCCAGGATCTGTGCGAGCGTCGCCGGCGGCACGCGGTCGTTCACCGACAGGCCGCTCGTGTCGGCGAGCGTGACGCCGGCGGTGTCGATCCCGTGCTCGCCCAGGGTCCGGACGACGGCCCGCGTGGCGCCCTCGAACGTCGTGGGCTCGCCGGCGGCCCGGGCGACCTCGCGGCCCAGCGCCTCGGCGAGCACGTTGTCGGAGTTCTGCAGCGCGGTGCGCACCAGCTCCGCCAGGGGCGGCGAGTCGACCGTCCCGAGCACCCGGGCGCCCGGCGGGGCGTCGCCCACGACGACGGTCGGCGCGGCGCCGCCGCCCGAGGCCAGCCGCGCGCCGAGCGCCGCGGCGGCGTCGGACGCCGGGGTGGCGGTGCGGGGGACGTCGAGGACCGTCGGATCGCGCCGACCGCCGTCGAGCATCACCGGCACGATCGGGGCGACGAAGCCGCCGGCGACGTCGGCCGGGTCCCAGCCGGGCGCGACGCCCGCGCCGCCGCCCCCGGCGTAGCGCGACACGTCCACGTAGACCCGGCGCACGGCGGGCGCCCCGGCGCGCGCGGACGTCACGGCGGCGGCGAGGTCGTCCAGGCGCGCGGCGTCCGGGTAGACGGTCTGCCGACCCGCGGGCAGCGAGGACAGCGTCGGGTCGCCGCCGCCGACCAGCACGACCGAGTCCGGGGTCGGGCCCGCGACCACCGTGGTCGTCCAGCGCGCGGAGGGGTCGAGGCGCAGCAGGGCCGCGCTCGCGGTCAGCAGCTTGGTCACCGACGCCGGCACCTGCGGCTCGGTCGGTGTGCGGCTCCACAGGGTGGCGCCGGTGGCGGGGTCGGCGACCACGCCCGCGAGGTCGCCGAGCGCGGCGACGCGACCGTCGAGAGCCGCCGCGAGGCCCGCCGTCGTGGGGGCGGGGGCGTCCGCCGCGGCCGCGACGAGGCGGGCGCGCGGGCTCGGCGGCGCGGGCGGGTCGCTCGCGGCGACGTCGACGGGCAGACCCAGCGATCGGGCCAGGGCGGGCCGCGAGAGCGCGGCGCCCACCCCGAGGCCGCCGAGCAGCGCCACCGTCACCGCGAGGGCGAGCAGGCGCCGCGTCCACCGTCCGGCGCCGCGGGCGGAGTCCTCGGCGCTGGGGTGGTGACCCTCACCACTCACCGGGGCACCGCCTCCTGATCTCGGACGTCTGTGATCACCGTGGGGCCTTCGACGAGGACGAGGACGAGGATGCCCCACACTAGAGGCCGGACACGCCAGCACCCTGGGTCAGGACAGCGATCCGCTCGACGCCCTCGTGCTGGTCCAGGAACCGACGTTCCCGGGCTGTCTCGTGCGCAGCCGTGCCATCGGGATGTTCCGCATGACCGACGAGGCCGGCGGCGACGACAAGGTGCTGTGCGTCCCCTCCGGGGATCCACGCCTGGAGCACCTGCGCGACATCCACCACCTCTCGGAGTACGACCGGCTGGAGATCCAGCATTTCTTCGAGGTCTACAAGGCCCTCGAGCCCGGCAAGAGCGTCGAGGGCGCCTCCTGGGTGGGCCGCTCGGAGGCCGAGCAGGAGATCAAGGCCTCGGTGACGCGCGCCGAGGACGCCGGCCAGCAGTACTGACCCATGACGAGGGCCCCGCACCGTGTGCCGGTGCGGGGCCCTCGTCGCGTCGGTCAGTCGCCGACGCGAACGGTCTCGCCCGCCGGGTGGACCCCGTTCACCCGGCGGCCGTCCCCGGCCTCGTGGCGCCCGGCCGAGGGCACCGCCGGGCTCGGCGGCGTGACGGTGAGCGTGACCTCGCTCGACGGTCCGGGCCCGCCCGCCGTGACCTCCCGCGACACGGGAGCGAACCCGCTCGCGGTCAGCATGTGCCGTCCGGGTGCGAGGTCGTCGAACCGGAACCGCCCGTCCTCGCCGGTGACCGCGGAGGCCACCACCGCGCCGTCCTGACCGACGAGCACGACCAGCGACTCGGCGACCGGGCGCCCCCCGGTGCCGCGGACCGCGCCGGTGAGGCCGTAGCGCGCCTCGGGCACCTCCACGTCGTGGCGGGCGCCGCCCGCGCGGACGTCGACGCGCCCGGCCTGCGGGGCCCGGCCCGGCGCGAGCACGGTGACCGTGTGCAGGCCGGGCTCCATCTCCCCGGTCTCCCAGGTGCCGTCCTCGCCGCTGCGGCCCACGCCGACGACCCCGCCCTGCGGGTCGGTGACCGTGACCGCGGCGCCCGGGACCGGGGTTCCGCCGGCCTGCGGTGACGCGGCCGCGCACCGTCGCGGTGCGGGTGAGTGCGACGTCGCGACGGACCGGCCCGCCGTCGACCGAGACGAGCTCGGCGAACGGGCGCAGCCGCGGCGAGCTGGCGATGAGCACGTACGTGCCCGACATCGGGGCCGCCAGCACGAAGCCGCCGTCGGCGTCCACCGCGCGGCGCTCCAGCGGCGCGCCGTCCAGCCCGTGCAGCGAGACGACGATCTCGTCGTCCGCCGCGATCGCCGGCCCACCCGGTGCGCTCACCCGCCCGTGGACGACCCGCCCGGTCGGGACGGCGGGCGCGGACCGCGGGGACGCGTCCGGCGTCGGGAACCCGTTCGGCGCCGTCGCCGGGGACACCTGCGTCGGGGAGGCGTCCGACGGGGCGGGGCCGGCCGACGCGGCGCCGACCGGGGCGGCCGAGGACACCGACGAGGTGGCGACGGCGTCCTCGACAGGGGTCGGGGTCGCGTGGGACTCCTCGTCGCGGGCCTGGATGCCCGAGACGGTGCGCAGCGGCAGCTCCCGCATGAACCAGATGAGCACGAACCCGACGGCCACCACGGCGGCGGCGACGAGGAACACCAGGTCCATCGAGTTCGCGAACCCGACGAGGAACGGTTCGGCGAGCCGCGCGTCCATGCGCTGCAGCACCGAGGAGTCCTGCACCACCTGGCTCGCCCCGCTCGCCGGGTCCAGGGCGACGGCGTTGGCGGGGTTGGCGCGCACGGCCGGGTCGGCGGCCGCGGCCCGGAAGGCGGGCGTCGCGACCGCCGTGGCGAAGGCCGTCCGGATGTTGTCGCCCACCGTGGAGAACAGGATCGACAGGAACACCGCGACGCCGAGCGTGCCGCCCATCTGACGGAAGAAGGTCGCCGACGCGGTCGCGACGCCCATGTCCTTGGCCGGCACGGCGTTCTGCACGGCGAGCACCAGGGTCTGCATGCACAGGCCGACGCCGAGACCGAACACGACCATGAGGAGCGCGACCTCGGTGTAGGGCGTGTCGAAGTGCAGCCGGAAGTGGAACAGCACCAGCCCGATCGTCATGAGGCCCAGGCCGATGACCGGGAAGATCTTGTAGCGGCCCGTGCGCGAGGTCAGCTGGCCCGAGACGATCGAGGACACCATCAGCCCGCCGACCAGGGGCAGCATCTCCAGGCCCGCCCGCGTCGGCGTCGAGCCGGTGACGATCTGGAGGTACTGCGGGACCAGCGCGATCCCCCCGAACAGCCCGATGCCGGTGATGATCGCGATGAGCGAGGTCAGGCTGAACACCGAGTTGTCGAACAGGCGCAGCGGGAGCACGGCATCGTCGCCGTACGCGCGCTCGGCGACCAGGAACGCGACCAGCCCGACGGCCGCGATCACGTAGCAGACGATCGCCGAGACGGAGCTCCAGCCCCACTCCCGGCCCTGCTCCGCGACGATGAGGATCGGCACGAGAGTGACGGCGAGGGCGATCGCGCCGGGGAAGTCGATCCGGTGCTCGCGGCGGGTGTGCGGCAGGTTGAGCACCCGGAACACGACGAGGAACGCGATGATGCCGATGGGCACGTTGACCAGGAACACCCAGCGCCAGCCGGTGATCCCGACGATCGTGTCCGTGCCCGCGAGGAACCCGCCGATCACGGGGCCGAGCACGCTCGAGGTCCCGAACACGGCGAGGAAGAAGCCCTGGTACCGGGCGCGCTCCCGCGGCGGGACGATGTCACCGATGATCGTGAGCGCGAGGCTCATCAGGCCGCCGGCGCCGAGCCCCTGGAGGGCCCGGTAGGCGGCGAGCTCGTACATCGAGGTCGCGATGGTGCACAGCACCGAGCCGACGACGAAGATCCCGATCGCCGAGAGGAAGAACGGCTTGCGCCCGTAGAGGTCGGAGAGCTTGCCGTAGAGCGGGGTCGAGATGGTGGCGGTGAGCAGGTAGGCGGTCGTCGCCCAGGCCTGCAGGTTGAGGCCGTTGAGGTCGTCGGCGATCGTGCGGATCGAGGTCGCGACGATGTTCTGGTCCAGCGCGGCCAGGAACATGCCGAGCATCAGCCCGGACAGGATCGCCAGGATCTGGCGGTGGGTGAACGCTCCGGCGGGCGCCGGGGGCCCCGTCGGTGCGGCGGGGGCGCTCGCCTCGGTCGGGGCGGCGGTGGTGCTCATGAGACCTCCTGTCCGCGCGGGGCGGACGAGCACTGGGCGTGGTGGTGGTTCTCGAGGTCGGTGGTGAGCCGGTCGAGGAGGGTCGCCAGCTGGACGCGGTCGGCCTCGTCCCAGTGCGCGGTGATCTCCCCGATCTCGCGGTTGCGGCGATCACGGTTGGCCTGGAACACCCGCAGGCCCTCCTCGGTCGCGCCGAGCAGGCTGGCGCGCCCGTCGTCGGGGTCGGGGCGGCGCTCGACGAGACCGACCCGGACGAGCCCGGCGACCTGCCGGCTCACCGTGGACGGATCGGAGTGGACCGACTCGGCCAGGGCGTTGGACCGGCTCGGGCCCTCGAGCACGAGGCGCGCGAGCAGGACGTAGGCCGCCCGCTCGACACCGTCCGGACCGACGCCCTTCCCCGCCTTCGCGCGCTCGACCATCCGGATCAACCGGATCATCTGGTGGCCCAGACGGTCCGAGACCAGCCAGCGGTCGTCCACCCCCGGCGGTGCCGGGAGCCGCGTGCCTGTGGAATCCATTGCATGCTCCGTACAATCGGTTGCTGGTGTCAAGCATGCACGTCGGTCCGGAGGACGCGCCACCGGGATGCCCGACCGTGTGAGCCTCGTGGGTCACAGGGAGGGGGCAGCGCACTCCTACGGTGGGCCGGTGAGCACCGACCGCGTCCGCTACGAGCGCGACGGGCACGTCGCGACCATCACCTACGACCGCCCGGACAAGCTCAACGCCATCGACGGCGCCATGCGCGACGGGCTCAACGAGGCCTTCGACCGCTTCCGCGCCGACGACGACGCGTGGGTCGGCATCGTCACCGGCGCCGGGCGCGCGTTCTGCGCCGGGGCCGACTTCGCCTCCGAGCGCAACCCGGCCGGCGAGTTCCCGGGGTCGTTCTGGGAGCGGCCGACGGTGAACTCCTTCGAGAGCGGCTGGGAGATCCACAAGCCGGTGATCGCCGCGGTCAACGGCACGTGCCTCGGCTACGGGCTGACCCTCGTGACGTGGTGCGACTTCGTGCTCGCCGCCGAGCGCGCGACCTTCGGCTACCCGGAGGTGAAGCTCGGCGTGCCCACGATCGTCGGCGCCATGCGCCTGCCGCAGCGGATCGGCTGGCAGCCCGCGATGGAGCTCCTGCTCACCGGCGAGACGATCTCGGCCCGCCGCGCGCAGGAGATCGGCCTCGTCCTGCGGGTCGTGCCCGACGACGAGCTGGCCGACGCCGCGCGCGCCCTCGCCGACCGCCTGCTCGCCGGCGCGCCGCTGGCCCAGCGCGCGATCAAGGAGATGGCCCGCCGCGCCCCGGACCTCCCCGAGACCGACGCCATCCGGTTCGGCGAGACCATGCGCCGCGTCGCCGGTGCGACCGCCGACGCCGCCGAGGGCGCCGCAGCCGCCCGCGAGAAGCGCGCTCCTCGCTGGCAAGCCAGGTGAGCACACGGTGACCGGCGTCCCGACAGGCACATCCGGCAGGTCACGCGCCGGGGAAACCTGCCGGATGTGCCGCTCGCCAGGGCGGACCGAGCGCTACGCCACGCGTTCGAAGATCGCGGCGAGGCCCTGGCCGCCGCCGATGCACATGGTCTCGAGGCCGTAGCGCAGCTCGCGGCGGTCCATCTCGCGGGCGAGGGTGGCGAGGATGCGCACGCCCGTGGCACCGACGGGGTGGCCGAGGGAGATGCCGGAGCCGTTGGGGTTGTAGCGCTCGTCGGACAGCGGGTCGATGCCCCACTCGCGGGTCACGCCGAGGACCTGGGCGGCGAAGGCCTCGTTGAGCTCGATGACGTCGACGTCGGCCAGCGACAGGGACGCCCGCTCGAGGGCCTGGGCGGTGGCCGGGACGGGGCCCAGGCCCATGACCTCGGGGCCCACGCCGCCGAGACCCCAGGACACGAGGCGCACCAAGGGGCGCAGCCCCAGCTCGGCGGCCTTCTCCGGCGTGGTGACGAGGCAGACCGCGGCACCGTCGTTCTGCCCGGAGGCGTTGCCGGCGGTGACGGTGGCGTCCGGGTCCTGCTTGCCCATGATCGGGCGCAGCCCCGAGAGCTTCTCCAGCGACGAGTCCGGCCGGATGTGCTCGTCGGCGTCCACGGTCGTGTCGGACTTCCTGCCCTTGATCCTCACCGGGACGATCTCGTCGGCGAAGCGCCCGTCCTTGACCGCGGCGGTGGCCTTCTCGTGGCTGCGCACGGCGAGGCGGTCCTGCTCCTCGCGGCCGATGTCGTAGCGCTTGCGGACGTTCTCGGCGGTCTCGATCATGCCGCCCCAGACGGGGTGGTCCTTCCCGCCGGCGTGCACGCGGCCCTCGGCCAGCGCGTCCTTGAACCCGAGCGTCCCGCCGCGGTGCCCCCAGCGCGGCGCCGCCGAGTAGTACGACGCCCCCGACATCGACTCGGCCCCGCCGGCGAGCACCAGCGACGCGCCGCCGGTCTGCACGGCCATCGCGGCGTAGAGCACCGCCTGCAGCCCCGAGCCGCAGCGCCGGTCGACCTGGATGCCGGGCACGGTGACCTCGAGGCCGGCGTCGAGGGCGGCGACGCGGCCGATCGCCGGGGCGTCCATCGTCGGATAGCAGTGCCCGAAGATCACGTCGTCGATCACCTCGGCGGTGACCCCGGTGCGCGCCACGAGCTCGCGGATCACCGTGGCGGCGAGCTCCTGGGCGGGCACGTCGCGCAGGGCGCCCCCGAAGCCCCCGACGGGGGTGCGCAGCGGTTCACAGATGACGGCCTCGGGCACGGCGGAGCTCCTCGATCAGACGATGTAGCGCAGGATGACCTCGGCGACGCACGCCGGCTTGGGCCAGCCCTCGATCTCCACGGTCCCCCCGATGGTGGCCTGTACGCCGTGCGGGACGTCGATGACGTCCGCCAGGCGGCAGTGACCCCGGACACGGCTACCCACCGGCACCGGCGAGGGGAAGCGGACCTTGTTCATCCCGTAGTTCACCGTCATCGTCACGCCGCTCACCTCGAAGGTGTCCCAGCCGAACTTGGGCATCAGCGCGACAGTGAGGAACCCGTGCGCCACGGTCCTCCCGAACGGCCCGGCGGCGGCCCGCTCCGGGTCGACGTGGATCCACTGGTGGTCGTCGGTGGCGTCGGCGAAGACGTCGATCCGGTGCTGGTCGACGGTGACCCAGTCGCTCGTGCCCAGGTCCTCCCCCACCGCGGCGCGCAACTCCTCGACGTCGGCGAACGTGCGCATGCGGGCTCCCGGCTAGAGATCGGCGGCGATGGCCTTGGCCTGGCCCACGAGCGCGACGCGCTCGGCGGGGGTCCCGGCCAGGGGGATGACGTTCATGGTGGTGACGCCGGCCGCCGCGAAGGCCGCGAAGCGTTCGGCGACGTAGGAGCGCGGCCCGATCAGCGACATCGAGCGGACGAGGTCCTCGGGCAGCGCCGCCGCCGCCTCGTCCTTCTTGCCGTCGAGGTAGAGGTACTGGACCTTCTCCGCCTCGGCCTCGTAGCCGTAGCGGCGGGCGACGTCGTTGTAGAAGTTCGCGCCCTTCGCCCCCATGCCGCCGACGTAGAGCGCGACGAAGGGCCGCATCCCGTCGAGCATCTGCTTCGCGACGTCCTCGTCCTCGGTGATGCACAGCGACGCCTGCACCACGATGTCGAGCGCGCCGAGGGACGGGTCGCGCTTCGCCGTGCCCGCGGCGAGCCAGTCACCCCAGACGTGGTGCGCCTTCTCCGGCACGAACAGGATCGGCAGCCATCCCTCGGCGAGCTCGGCGGTCATCGTCACGTTCTTCTCACCGAGGGCGGCGAGCACGATCGGGATCCGGTCGCGCACCGGATGATTGATGATCTTCAGCGGCTTCCCGAGGCCGGTGCCCTCTTCGGCGGGCAGCGGGATCCGGTAGTGCCGACCCTCGAACTGCACCTTCTCGCGCGCCCAGACCTGGCGACAAATCTCGATGATCTCGCGGGTCCGTCCGACCGGGGCGTCGTAGCGCACGCCGTGGAAGCCCTCGATGACCTGCGGGCCGGACGCCCCGAGGCCGAGCGTGAACCGGCCGCCGGAGACGTAGTCCAGGCCGGCTGCGGTCATGGCCGTCAGCGAGGGGGTGCGCGTGTAGATCTGCAGGATGCCCGAGGCGATCTCGAGGGTGGAGGTGCGCGCGGCGATGAAGCCGAGCTGGCTGACGGCGTCGAAGCTGTAGGCCTCCGGCACCCAGGCGATGTCGAGGCCGGCCTGCTCGTGCTCGGTGAGCTCGGCGACCGTCTCCTCGAAGCCCCCGCTGTAGTTCAGGCCCATCCCGATCCGCACGCGCGCCTCCTCGCCCCGCGGCCGGCCCAGCCGGACCGTGCCGTCGTCCGGAGCCTGCCACGATCGAGGTGATCATGGCGCGGCACGGGCGGACGTCGTCCCGGATCCGGGGGCTCAGTTCCCCGGGAGCAGCCCCGTCGGCACCAGGCGCGGCGCCCCGCTCGTCGTGGTGCGGGTGGGCGTTCCGGTCGTCGTCGTCGCGCCGTCGGTGGCGTCGGGCGCCGTGGACGTCGGCGCGCTGTCCCCGGTGCTCGGCGCCGTCGTGGTGGTCGTGGTGGCGTCGCCGCGGCCGAGGACCGACCCGACGCTGGTGCCGCTCTCGCCGCCGGAGAGGGGCGAGCCCTTGACCCGCTCGATCCCGGTGATCGCGAGCAGCGCCACCAGGAAGATCAGCAGTCCGGTGGCCACCAGCAGGCTGTAGCGACGCACGGCCCGTCCGCTCGCCGAGGGTTCCGGGGCCTCGTCGTCGGTCCCGGACGCGGCCACCGCGCGGGTGACGTCCTCGGTCTCGAGCACGATCGTCGGGTCGTCGAGCGCCTCCGGCTCGGGCTCGGGAGCCCCGCCTTCGGACGGCCGGCGCGACTGCAGACGGGTCCGGACGTGGTCACGGGTGCGCTCGATCGAACGCTGGTAGACCGCGTCGCCGACGGTGGTGACGACGGCGGCGATCCCGGCCCCGGCGACGGTGCCGCCGGCCCCGCCGAGCACCGCACCCACGCCGGCCGCCGTGACCGCGGCGAACGCCTGCCCTGTCACCTTGACGACCGACAGCGGAGGATCCGACGACCCCCCACCGGCGGCGGCGACACGGGTCGGTGACTCCGCGGGGGTCCCGCCGTCGTCCGGAGGGATGCGCGCGGTGCTCTCCGAGGCGCCCGGGGGCTGGGGGGCGTGCCGCGGGCTGTCCGGCGGCGGGGCCGCGGGCGGCGGGAACGCCCGCGTCGGTCCGGGTGGCGGGGCGCCGGGCCCGGGTGGAGGTCCCGCGAAGGGCGGGCCCTGCGGTCCCGGCGGCGGGCCCTGCGGCCGCGGGCCGGGGGGCGCGAGGCCGGACGGCGGCGCCCCTCGCGGCGGTGCCTGCGGTGGCGGCCCCTGCGGCGAGGGCCCCTGCGGCGAGGGCCCCTGGGGTGGCGCCCCCTGCGGCGGCGGCCCCGGCGGCGCCGGTCCGGGCGGCGGCGGGGCGGCGTGCCGTCCGGGCGACGCCTCCGGGCGGCCCGGGGCCCTCGGCTCCTCGCTCATCGCACCTGCCCTCGCTGCCGTCGGTGCGGACGCCCCGCCGGGCCCCGGTCGGGCACCACCCTGCACGACGGGCCGCGGCGACCGGGAGCGGGGCCGGTGCTCGCGGGCGGGCTCGTCGGCGGCCTCAGTCGCCCGAGCGGCGGTGGCGGCCGCCGGCGCCGCGCAGCATCACCGGGCGCGAGGGACGGGCGTCGACATCCCCGGACGAATCTCCGCGGAACGATCGTCGCCCGAGGCCGCGGTCGGCCCGGCCGAGCGCACGACGGACTTCCTCGTAGATCGGCGTCTGGCTCATGCGGGCACCCTACGGGCGTGGCGTCTCGTCCCGACGGCGGCCGGAGCGTCCGCCATCCGGCTCTCATCCCGCCGCTGAGCAGGGGATTCGGGAGCCGTCACCGCGTCGCGAAGATCACAGTCCGGGCCCGCGCCCACCGGTGCCCGACGAGGTCCACCCGGTCGGATCAGACCAGCTCGGCGAGGTTCACCGCCTGTCGTCGCCGGCGTCGACGCGCACGGCACCGGTGGCCGGTTCCGTCACGGGCGGACGTCGTCGACCGTCGACGTGATCGGTCCGTGAACCCGTCCGGCGTGCGTGGACGGCCGGGCGGGAACCTTGGCGTCGTCACCGATGGAGATCGAGGAGGACCACCGTGCCGCTGGTGAGGATCGACCTGGTGCGCGGGCGAACGCCCGAGGCGCTGCGCGCGCTGGCCGACACCGTGCAGGAGGTCATGCTCGACGTCTTCGCCGCCCCGCCGGGCGACCGCTACCAGGTGATCCACCAGCACGACCCCGACGAGATGATCATCGAGGACACCGGCCTCGGGATCGAGCGCAGCCAGGGGGTGACCCTGATCCAGGTGACCCAGCAGGGCCGCGACCGCGCCCAGAAGGAGGCCCTCTACGCCGCGCTCGCCCAGCGCCTCGGCGAGCGGGACCTCGTCGAGCCCCGCGACCTCGTGGTCTCGGTCGTGGAGAACACCCGGGACGACTGGTCCTTCGGCCACGGGCGGGCCCAGTTCCTGACCGGCGAGCTGTGAGCGCGCCGGTGTGGGGCAAGCGCGCCGACATGGTCGTCCACGTCGAGGAGCCGTACAACGCCGAGCCGCCGCGCGCCGCCCTCGACGCCCACGGGCTGACCCCCGTCGACACGTTCTACGTCCGCGGCCACGGTCCGGTCCCCGAGGCCGACGCCGCGACCTGGACCGTGCGCGTCGACGGGATGGTCGAGCGCCCGGCGACCCTGTCGCTGCACGAGATGCGCGGCCTGTTCACCGAGCACACCGAGATCGCCACCCTGCAGTGCGCGGGCAACCGCCGCTCCGGGCTCCTCGAGGTCGCCGACATCCCGGGTGAGGCGCCCTGGGGGCCCGCCGCCACGGCGACCGCGCGCTGGTCCGGGGTGCGCCTCGCCGACCTGCTCCGCCACGTCGGCGCGGACCCGGACGCCACCGACGTCGCGTTCCTGGGCGCCGACGTCTCGACCGAGCCCGCCGAGCCCGAGCCGTTCGGCGGGTCGGTGCCGATCCGCAAGGCCCGCGAGAGCGAGGTCCTGCTCGCCTGGTCCATGAACGGCGAGCCGCTCGCGCCGATCCACGGCGCGCCGCTGCGTGTGGTCGTGCCCGGCTACATCGGCGCGCGCAGCGTGAAGTGGCTCGAGCGCGTCACCGTGCAGGACCGGCCGTCGGAGAACTTCTTCCAGGCGAAGACCTACCGGTTGCTGCCGCCCGACGCCGAGCAGTCGGCCGGCAAGCGCGGCGAGGGGGTGGCGCTCGGCCTGGTCGCGGTCAACTCCGACGTCCTGACCCATCCCGACGGGGCGTCCGTGCCGGCCGGGCCGACGACCGTGGGCGGGTACGCGTTCGCGGGCGGCGACCGCACCGTCGCCCGCGTCGACGTCTCCCTCGACGGCGGGACGACCTGGGTCCAGGCCGAGCTGGGCGCGCAGCTCAGCCCCTGGAGCTGGCGGGCCTGGGACGTCACCGTCGACGTCGTCCCGGGCGAGAACGTGGTCCTGGCCCGGGCCTGGGACTCCTCGGCGGGACTCCAGCCCGAGAAGCCCGAGCACGTCTGGAACCCGAAGGGCTACGTCAACAACTCGTGGGCGCGGCTCGTGCTCCACGGGGTCGAGCCCGGACACTGAGCCGATGCCCCCGGACTCCGAGCAGCAGGAGCGGACGGACCACGAGGAGCACGAGCCGGACTACCGCTTCACCCTCGCCAACGAGCGGACCTTCCTCGCGTGGCTACGGACGTCGCTCTCGCTGCTCGCGGCGGGCGTCGCCGTCGTGCAGCTCGTCCCGGCCTTCACCGTGCCCCTCGCCCGCCCGATCACCGGCGGGCTCCTGGCCGCGCTGGCGGTGCTCGCCGCCGCCGCGGGCGTACTGCGCTGGCAGAGCGTCGAGCGGGCGATCCGCCGCGACCGCCCCCTCCCGGCCCAGCGGATCCCGTGGGTCCTCGCCGGCGGGCTGGTCGTCCTCTCCCTCTTCGGCCTCGCGCTCGTCGTGCTCCGCGGAACCTCGTGACCTCGCCCTCGGACGCCGGCCTGCAGGCCGAGCGCACCGGGTTGGCGTGGAGCAGGACCTCGCTCGGGGTCGGCGCGAACGCGGTCCTGCTGGCGGCCCGGGAGCTGAGCCACGGGACGTGGGGGCTGTCCCTCGTCCCCGCCGGGCTGGCCCTGGCCCTCGCGATCGGCACGGCGGTCTACGGCCGGCGGCGCACCGCCCGGCTACGGCGGGCCCCGCTGCCCTCCCCGCTCGCACCGCGGTTCGCGGTGCCGCTGCTGGGCTGGTCGGTGGTCCTGCTCGCCGTCCTCAGCGGCCTCGCCCTGGCTCTCTGACCGCGGGCGGGTGATCATCCCGCGCATGACCCGACCGATACCCCCCGACGCGCCACCCCCGATCACGCTGACCATCGGCCACGACGAGCTGGTCATCCGGCGCCGCTACGAGGTCGCCTCGATCCTCAACGACATCCTCGTCGCGCTGTGGTTCATCGTCGGCAGCGTGCTGTTCTTCTCCGCCGCGACCACGATCGCCGGCACGTGGTGCTTCCTCGCGGGCAGCATCGAGCTGCTGATCCGCCCAGTGATCCGGCTGTCACGCCGCGTCCACCTGCAGCGGATCTCCTCGTCGGTCGGCGGGGCCGCGGACTTCTGAGCCGCCCGGCGGTTCACCCCGGCCCTCCGGCGGTCCACCATGGTCCCCGGAACGGGCGCCGCTGCCCGGCGAGGAGCGAGGGATGAGCAAGGAGAACGAACCCGCGGCCGAGCAGGCCCGCGACGCCGAGCGCGAGCGGGAGAGGGAGACACCGCCCGAGCGCCGCCGCGAGGGCGAGCCCGCCGCCGAGCAGGCCGTCGACAACGAGCGCGAGGAGGAGCGCGGGACCTAGCGCACGAAGGCGCTGTGTCCCGTGACGGCCTTGCCGACGATGAGGGTGTTCATCTCGCGCGTGCCCTCGTAGGAGTAGAGGGCCTCGGCGTCGTTGAAGTACC
Source organism: uncultured Actinomycetota bacterium (assembly GCA_963785135.1). GTDB lineage: Bacteria > Actinomycetota > Actinomycetes > Mycobacteriales > Pseudonocardiaceae > Actinomycetospora. Next base: position 209,541 of record CAWATV010000011.1, on the reverse strand, counting down.
GGGTGACGCCGTTGGACAGCAGGATCCCGTTCCCGCCCACGATCTGGCGGCCGAGCGCGACGGTCTCGCGCATGCGGTCGGCGCAGAACTGCTTCGCCATGGCCGAGTGCGCGTCGCTGCCGCCGCCGGCGTCGATGATCTGGGCGTTGCGCACCGCCATCCCCAGTGACGCGGTGGTGTTGCCGAGCATCTGCACGAGCGCGTCCTGGATCATCTGGAACCCGGCGATCGGGCGCCCGAACTGCTCACGCTCCAGCGCGTACTTCAGGGCCAGCTCGTAGACGGCCATCTGCACGCCGACCGACGCCCACGACGCGTTGCCCCGGGTGCGCCGCAGCACCCCGCCGGCGTCGGCGAAGGTGCCGCGGCCGCCGGCGAGCCGGTGGTCATCGTCCACCCGCACGCCGTCGAGGGTGATGTCGGCGTTCTGGGTGATCCGCAGGGCCGTCTTGCCCTCGATCTTGACCGTGCTCAGGCCCGCGCTGTCCCCCGGCACGACGAACCCGCGCACCGCACGTCCGTCCTCGCCGTCGCTGACGTCGCGCGCCCAGATGATGATCAGATCGGCGAAGGTGCCGTTGCCGATCCAGCGCTTGTGCCCGTCGATCACCCAGGAGTCGCCGTCACGGCGCGCCGTGGTCTCCATGCCGCCGGCGACGTCGGATCCGCCGTGCGGCTCGGTGAGACCGAACGCGCCGATGAGCTCCATGCGCGCCATCGGCGGCAGCCACCGGCTGCGCTGTTCCTCGGTGCCGCAGGCGTCGATCGAGCCCATCGCGAGGCCGGTGTGGACGCCGAAGAACGAGTTGACCGACGGGTCGACCCGGGCGATCTCGGCGTGCAGGAAGCCCATCAGCAGGCGCCGCGCGGGCTGGTCGCCGCCCTGGCTCGCGTCGGCCAACCCGTAGGGCAGGCCCGCGAGGTCGAGGTCGGCGAACCCGCGGACGAGCTGGGTCGGGAACTCCGCGGTGCGCCAGGCGTCCTCGACCACCGGGGCGACGTCGGAGGCGAGGTAGGCGCGCAGCCGGCGCACGTGCGCCCGCTCCCCGTCGGTGAGCAGGTCGGCGTAGGAGTAGAAGTCGGCGACGTGGGCCGCGTCCGGGTCCAGCTCGAGCTGCGGATGCGGGAGCGAGGCGAACGGCGAGACGTCGGACGTCGCTTCCTGGCCGGGGCCCAGGGCGTGCTCGGGTGCCGGGGCCTCCCGGTCGCCGGTGTCGCCGGTCCTGCCCGTCGTCGGTGCCGCCATGCGCCCACTGTGGCCCGGGCTGCGACGGGGCGCACGTCGTGCGCGCCGCGGTCGCCCCGACAGGGTCGACCAGATGCTTGTACTATCCATCAAACACACGTGACCGGTGGCTCCCCTCCCCGAGTGGGGCCTGCGGGGCGCGACGGCGCCGGTCGGGGGAGACAATGGCCTCCGCGCATGGCCCGAACGGACCTACCCGGTGTGCGCAGTCGTCGAGAGAGGTGTCGTCGGTGGACGGACAGGAACCGATCATGATCTTCGGTCGGGTCACGCGAGGGGACGGTGCGCCCGTGACCGGGGCGGCGCTGACCCTGTGCGACCTCTCCGGGGACCAGCTCGACCGCGCCGGGGTGGACGAGGGCGGGCACTACCAGCTCGTCCCACCGGCCGGCGGCACGTACCTCGTGATCTGCTCGTCGCCGACCCACCAGCCGCAGGCCTCCCTCGTCGCCGTCGCCGACCGCCCGCTGCGCCACGACCTCTCCCTCGCCGGCGGGGGGGCCACCCTGGGCGGGACCGTGGGCGTGCGCCGGGCGGGCACCGGGACCAACGGGCACGGGTCCACCGAGACCGTCGGGCTGCACGGGTCCGCCGACGTCGTGCTCACCCTGACCGACGTACGCGGCACCGTCGTGGCCGTGACCCGCTCCGGCGGCGACGGCACCTACCACTTCGCCGACCTCACCGAGGGCGTGTACACGCTCACCGCCGCCGCCCCGGACCTCGGCCCGGTCGCCGAGACCGTGCGCGTGCCGGTGGAGGGACACGTCTCCCACGACCTCGTCGTCGCCACCCGGACCCGGCTCACGGGCACCGTGCGCTCCGCCGGTGCCGGGCGGCCGGTCGCCGAGGCCCTCGCCACCCTGGTCAGCGAGGACGGCCACGTCGTCGGGTCCACGGTCACCGGCGAGGACGGCGCGTTCCGCTTCGAGGACGTCGCCCACGGCGTCTACACGATCACCGCGAGCGGCTACGCCCCGGTGGCCTCCGAGATCGAGATCGGCCCGGGCCAGCCCTCGGAGATCGTGCTCAGGCTGGTTCCGCCGGTCGTCGACGGCGGCGCGCCCTCCCTGGTCGCCCCCGACGGTGAGGGCACCTCCGGGCACGGTGCGGCCGACGAGCACGCACCGGCACCCGTGGACCACGCCGGCAACCACCACGTCCCCCACCTCGCGACCGACGACGTCACCGAGAGCGGCGACCGGCGGTGAGCGCGTCGGTGGACCCGACGGGCCGTCCGCCCTCCGGCACGTCCGCTCCCGGGTGGGTCCGGGGCAGCGCGGTCACCAGCGACGGCTGGCCGGTGCCGTTCGCGGTGATCACCGTCATCGACGCCACCGGGGCCCAGGTCGGCGGCGGGACCGTCGGCGCCGACGGGGGGTTCGCGGTCGAGGGCCTGCCCGCGGGGCCCTGCACGGTGATCACCTCGGCGGTCGGCCACACGCCCGCGGCCCGCACGCTGAGCGAGCCCGGCGATCTGGGCCGGGTGGTCCTCACCCGCACCGGCGCGCTCGCCCTGCCCGCCCCGGGCCGCTGGGACATCGACCCGGTGCACTCCCGCATCTCCGCCTCGGCGTTCCACCTCGGGATCACCAAGGTGCACGGACGCCTGCGCTCGTTCACCGGGTACATCGACATGGGGACGGATCTCGCCGGGACCCAGGTGCACGCCGCGATCGACCCGGCGAGCGTCGACACCGACGACGAGCACCGCGACCAGCACCTGCGCACGAGCGACTTCCTCGACGTCCTCACCTTCCCCGCCATCGACTTCACCTCCGAGCGGATCGTCGGCCACACCGCCGACCGCTGGACCATGACCGGGGACCTGGTGCTCAAGGGCGCCCGCCACCAGGTCGACCTCGAGGTCGTCTACCACGGCGCGGGTCCCGACCTGTGGGGCGGCGAGCGCGCCGGGTTCAGCGCCACCACCCAGCTCTCCCGGGACGACTTCGACCTCCGGTGGAACCAGTCGGTGATCGCCGGCATCTTCGCGGTCGGTCGCACCCTGCGCGTCGAGATCGACATCGAGGCCGTGCGCGTCTAGACCGTATGGAGGCCCGGCGCCTCGCTCGTAAGTTGGCGCGGGTCGCCGTCGCACTCGGTGACGGTGCCGCAATTACGGGAGGCGCCGGGTGTTGGCAGAGCGTACGTGGGTGGGTCTGGACGTTCATGCTCGTTCGGTCGTGGGGTGCGCGATCGACGACGAGGCGTGCGAGATCCGCACCCAACGGGTGGCACCGCAAACTGAGGCGATCGTCGACTGGGTGATCGCGCTGCCGGGGCCGGTGGCGGTGACCTATGAGGCCGGCCCGACCGGGTTCGGGCTGGCCCGGGCGTTGGCCGCGGCCGGGGTGCGCTGCGAGGTGGTGGCCCCCTCGAAGCTCGAGCGGCCGCCGGGGGACAAGGTCAAGACCGATCGCCGCGACGCTGAGCGGCTGGCGCGGCTGCTGCGCATCGGTGAGTTGCCTGCGGTGCGTGTCCCCTCCGAGGCTGAGGAAGCCGCGCGGGACCTGGTGCGAGCCCGCGAAGACGCTCGCGGAGATCTGATGCGCGCGCGGCACCGGCTCTCCAAGCTGCTGCTGCGCCAGGGCATCGTCTGGGAACGCAGCGCGTGGACCGGCGAGCACACCGACTGGTTGCGCGGCCAGCACTTCGAGCGGCGCGGCGTGCAGCTGGCTTTCGACGAGGCCCTCGACGCGGTGTTCTCGGTACACGCCCGCCGCGACCGGCTCGACACCGCGATCGAAGAGATGGCCGAGACGATGCCACTGGCCGGGCCGGTGGGACGGCTGCGCTGCCTGCGCGGGGTCTCCACGCTGACCGCTGTCGGGCTCTGCGTCGAGGTCGCCGACTGGCACCGCTTCACCGGCTCGACCATCGGGGCCTACCTCGGGCTGGTGCCCTCGGAGTTCTCCTCGGGAGCCCGACGGGTCCAGGGCGGAATCACCAAGACCGGCAACGGCCACGCCCGTCGGCTGCTGGTCGAAGCGGCCTGGCACCACCGCCGCCCGCTGCGCCCCAGCCGGGAACGCGCCCGCCGCGCCGACAGCCAGAGCCCCGCGGTGCGGGCCCGCGCCGAGGCCGGCAACCGCCGCCTGCACCAACGCTGGTGCCGCCTCGAGCAGCGCCGCAAACGCCCGACGGTGTCGGTGGTCGCCGTTGCCCGCGAGCTCGCCGGCTGGTGCTGGAGTCTCGCGGTGCTCGACCAGGACCCGCACGACCAGGACCAGCACGACGAGCACCACCGCGCAGCCGCCTGACACACGGCTGCCCCACAAGCCCCGGCGGGCGCCGGGTGCGGATGCAGGCAGCGCGTGGAGCGACCCGCGATCCAGCTATGAGCAGCTCCGCCCGATGCGTCATCGAGCGGGGGCGACGCTCGCCCCTAGAGTCGCGGAACGCTCCCGACGAACACCCGGTCATGCGGTAACCAACCCGCGCATATCAGCCTGACCGCGCGTCGAGCCGACACGCCTCCACCCACCTGGCCCCGCCGGACCCATAGCTCGCTGACCAGCCACGATGCACCACATCGAGGGCCGAACAACCCTGCTCACTTGACAGGACTGCACTCCATATCAGCTGTACTGACCGGACAGGTTGTCGGGAGTGTCCGACGGACGGTGTAACTGGTCCTGAGGCTCCGGGCGTGTCCCGGGGGGAGGACCACCGATGACGGACACGATCGAGCCTGTGCCGGCTCGGATCGATCAGCAGCAGCTTGCCCAGGAGCTCGTGGACGCCGCCCGCGCTGAGGGGGTCGAGCTCGTCGGCCCGGGCGGGCTGTTGACCGGCCTGACGAAGACGGTGCTCGAGACCGCCCTGGAGGCGGAAATGAGCGAGCACCTGGGCTACGACAAGCACGACCCGACCGGCGACCTGAGCGGAAACTCGCGCAACGGCACGCGGGTCAAGACCGTGCTCACCGAGATCGGGCCGGTGCAGATCGAGGTCCCCCGCGACCGCGACGCCAGCTTCGAGCCGGTCATCGTGCGCAAGCGCCAACGGCGTCTGGACGGGATCGACGAGATCGTCCTCTCGCTCACCGCTCGGGGGCTCACCACCGGTGAGGTCGCCGCGCACTTCGACGAGGTCTACGGCGCCAAGGTCTCCCGCGACACCATCTCGCGGATCACCGACAAGGTGCTCGAGGAGATGACCGAGTGGGCCCAGCGACCCCTCGACGCGGTCTATCCAGTGATCTTCGTCGACGCCATCCACGTGAAGGTCCGCGACGGCCAAGTCACCAACCGGCCCTTCTACGTGGTCATCGGCGTCACCGTCGACGGGCACCGCGACGTGCTGGGCATCTGGGCCGGCGACGGCGCCGAGGGCGCGAAGTACTGGCTGCAGGTCCTCACCGAGCTCAAGAACCGCGGTGTCGGCGACGTGTGCATCGCGGTCTGCGACGGCCTCAAGGGCCTGCCCGAGTCGATCACCACGGTATGGCCGCAGGCGCTGGTGCAGGCCTGCATCCTGCACCTGATCCGCAACACCTTCCGCTACGCCAGCCGCCGCGACTGGGACCAGATGGGCAAGGACCTCAAGCCGGTCTACACCGCCGCGACCGAGGCCGCCGCGAGTGCCCGGTTCGCCGAGTTCACCGAGTCCTGGGCCAGCCAGTACCCCGCGATCATCACGCTGTGGCGCTCGGCGTGGTCGGAGTTCGTGCCGTTCCTGGACTACGACGTGGAGATCCGAAGGGTCATCTGCTCGACCAACGCGATCGAGTCGATCAACGCCCGCTACCGGCGGGCGATCAAGGCCCGCGGGCACTTCCCGACCGAGCAAGCCGCCCTGAAGTGCCTCTACCTCGTCACGAGATCCCTGGACCCGACCGGCAAGGGACGCGCGAAGTGGGCCGTGCGCTGGAAGCCTGCCCTCAACGCCTTCGCGATCACCTTCGCCGGCCGTATCGTCCCGTCAACCACCAACTGACCCATCAACGCCAGTTACACCGCTCGTCGGACAGTCCCGCTGTACTGACCGGACAGGTTGGTCAAGCGGGTGATCGGGGGTTGCCGGTCGATGGCGGTGTGGGGCCGGTGATGGTTGTACTCGTGTAGCCAGCTCGGCAGGGCGTGTCGGCGCTGGTCTTCGCTGAGGTAGAGCCGTCGGAACGCCCAGCCCTGGGTCATGGTGCGGTGGAACCGCTCGATCTTCCCGTTCGTCTGGGGCCGGTAGGGACGGGTGTGTTTCGGGGTGATTCCGAGTTCGGCGCAGACAGCCCGCCAGGCGCGGGAGCGGTAGGCCGGCCCGTTGTCGGACAGGACCCGCTCGACGATCACGCCGCGGGCGGCGAACCACGCCACCGCGCGACGCAGCACGCCGGTGGCGGTGGCGGCGGTCTCGTTGTCATGGATCTCGGCGTAGGCGACCCGGGAGTGGTCGTCGAGCACGGTGTGGACGTACGCGGTGCCCATCTTCGGGTTGCGGTAGGCGTTGCGGGGTTTGTTCGCGGTCGCCGCCCGATGCCGGCGACCCTCCCGACGACCGACGAAGCGCCATCCGCCCTGGTCAGGGACGTTTCCCAGCTTCTTGACGTCCACATGGATCAACGACCCGGGGTGAGGATGCTCGTAGCGCCGCACCGGTTCCCCGGTCGCGCGGTCGACCTGATTGAGCCGGCTGATCCGGCAGCGGCGCAGCACCGCGTGCGCGGTCGACGCCGCGATCCCGACCCGGGCGGCGATCTCCACCGGGCCCAGGCGCTGCTTGAGGCGCAGGTGCACGATCCGGCGCGTCACCGGTCGTGGGGTGCGGTTCGGGCTCGAGTGCGGGCGACTCGAACGATCGCCATGCCCGCCTCACCGGCCTGCCGGTAGCGCTCGGCCCACCGTTTCGCGGTCGGCCAGGACACCTGGAACCGTTCCGCGGCCCGGGCGATCGGCCAACCGTCCTCGACGATCAGACGCGCCAACCGCAATCGGGCTCGCGGAGTCAGCGCAGCGTTAGCGTGGGCCACGGAGGACCTCCCGGGCTTGTCGGAGTAGAGCCGTGAGACAGCTCCACACCACTCCCGGGAGGTCCTCCCTCCAAGATCATTCACATCGTGTCGTCACACGACCTCGACCAACGTCTCCGGTCAGTACATCTAGCGGTCCCGACCCGCCGGTCAGGACGTCCGCGGCACCAGCACCGGCAGCGCGCGCAGGGCGAGGTCGACGAGCACCGGCTGCGCCTGGTCCTCAGCGACGGGGCCGCCGGGCGTGAGCGTGAAGCTCGCGGTGACCCGCCCGTAGACGACGACGAGGACCGGGCCGTCGGGGTCGGCGAAGTAGACCGCCTCGGCGGCACCCAGCGGAACCGGCTGCGGCGGGGTCCCCTCCCTGGCCTGGACGTCCCGGTTGACCTGCGACTGTGCCGATGCGGCCTGCGGGGAGGTGTAGCCGCTGGCCAGCATCTTGAGCACCGGCGTGTTCGGCGGCGGCGCACCCGGGCCGCCGAGCGAGGTGTAGTTGCAGGTGACGCGCTCGAGGCGGCCGACCGTCGGCGCCGGGACGTCACGCAGCGAGGTCACGCGCACCGTCCCGAGCGGCAGCCCGAGGAAGTTGGGCAGCTGGTCGGAGGCGAGCACCTGGTCGCAGTCGGTGGGCAGGATGCTGTCGCGCGGCGGGGGCGCGCTCGTCACCGGCGCCGCGCCCGGTCCGGGGAACGTCGGCACCGGCGGGGTCCCCGCCGTCGGGCCCGACGAGCAGCCCGCCACCAGGGCCGCGAGCAGCGCGGCCGCCGCGAGGGCACGCACCGATCGCCGCCGGCGCCCACCGCCGCCTCGCGGCCGCACCACCGGTCCCGCTGCCGTACCCATCGGCCCCCGTCACCTCATGCGCGACGCGCCCCGCGCGCGCCGCGGGCCCCACGGTAGTGCGCACGCCGACCGCGGGCCGCGCAGCACCGCCGTTCCGGCCGGGATCAGCCGGACCCGCCCTCCGGCTCGGCGAGCACGCGCTGGGCGACCCCGAACGCGCGGTTGGCGGCAGGGACGCCCGCGTAGACCCCGACCTGGAGGAGGACCTCGCGGATCTCCTCGACGCTCAGCCCGTTGCGGCGCGCGGCGCGCACGTGCATCGCGAGCTCGTCGTCGTGGTGCAGGGCGGCGAGCACCGAGAGGGTGACGATGCTGCGCTCGCGGCGCTCCAGGCCGGGGCGGGTCCAGATGCCGCCCCACGCGTAGCGGGTGATGAACGCCTGGAAGTCCTCGGTGGTGGCGTCGGCGCGCGCGAGGGAGGCGTCGACGTGCTCGTCGCCGAGCACGGCGCGCCGCACCGCCTCGCCGTCGGTGTTCCAGTCGGGGTGCCGGCGCGGGTCGTGGGGGTTGGTCTCGGAACCGGTCTCGGGACTGGTCATCGGGCCTTCCGGGTTCGGAGCAGGTCGTCGACGAGCGCGGCGGCCTCGCCGATCCCACCCGCCGGGTCGAGCAGGCGACGCACCTCGGCGGCCGGGTCGGGCGGGGGGTCGCGCAGGGCGGCGACGGCCTCGGTGAGGACGTCGGCGAACGGGCGGTGCTCGTCCTGGGCCCTGCTCGCGGCGTCGGTGACGAGGTCGGAGGCGGCGGCGTGGCCGAGGCGCTCGCGCAGCCCGGTGGTGGCCTGCTCGGCGAGCAGGAGCCCGCCGGTGACCTCGAGGGTCGCCGCGACGCGGTCGGGGTCGACGACGAGGTGGGTCAGCGCGTCCGCCAGCCACGCGGCGCCGGACCCGATCGTGCGCAGCAGCTCGGTCAGCGGCCGCCACTCGGCGTGCCACGCCCCGGCGGCGCGCTCGTGCTCGTGGAGCGAGGCGGCGGAGAGCAGCGAGGCGACGAGGCCGGGAACGGCGATCGCGGCCGCCCGGGCGGACACCGCGGCGACCGGGTTGCGCTTGTGCGGCAGCGTCGAGGACCCGCCGCGATGTGGCACGTCCTCCCGGACCTCGCCGACCTCGGTCTGGGCGAGCAGCACCAGGTCGGTGGCGACGCTTCCCACGGCGGTGCCCACCCGACCCGCGAGGCCGGCGATCTCCGCCACCCGCCCGCGCTCGGTGTGCCAGGCGAGGACGGGCTCGTCCAGGTCCAGGCGTGCCGCGAGCGCCGCGCGCACCGCACGTCCCTGCCCGGCGAAGGCGGCGAGCGTCCCCACGGCGCCGCCGAGCTGGACCGCGGGCCGCCAGGCGGCGAGCGTGTCGGCGGCGGTGTCCAGCCCGTGGCACCAGCCCGCGGCGCGCAGGCCCACGGTGATCGGGGCCGCCTGCTGGAGCAGCGTGCGCCCCGCCGCCGGACGGTCCCGGTGGGCGGCCGCGAGGTCGGCGGCGGCGTCGGCGGCGCGGCGCAGGTCCGCCTCGACCGCCCGCAGGGCCTCGCGGGTCACCAGCATCGCGGCCGTGTCGACGACGTCCTGGCTGGTCGCGCCCCGATGCACGCCGGAGGCCGCCTCGGTCGCGCCGTCCTCGCGCAGCACCCGCCGAAGCCCGGCCACCAGCGGCACGACCGGGTTCCCCGACGCCGCCGCGTCCTCGCCGAGCGGACCGGGGTCGACCGGCCGGGCGCAGGCGGCGACGATCGCGTCGGCGGTGTCCCGGTCGAGGGCACCGGCGTCGGCGGTCGCCGCGGCGAGGGCCGCCTCCACCGCGAGCAGCGCCGCGACCCACGCGCGGTCGGAGACCGCCGCCCGGGCCTCGCCGCGGGCGAGGACCGGGTCGAACAGGCCGGCGAGCTCGGAGTGTCCAGGGGAGCACGCCGATAGGGGGGCCGGACCCGGGCGATCGGTCACGCCCGCATCATGCCGTGCGATCAGCGGCCCGCGGGCACCGTCGCGAACTGCTGGACGACCGCGGCGTTGAACGCGTCGAGGTCGTTGGGGTTGCGGCTGGTGATCAGGTTGCCGTCGACGACGACCTGCTCGTCGACGACCGTGCCGCCGGCGTTGCGGATGTCGGTGCGCAAGCTCGGGTAGGACGTCAGCCGGCGTCCGCGGACCACGTCGGCCTCGACGAGCGTCCACGGGGCGTGGCAGATGGCGGCGATCGGCTTGCCCGCGCCCATGATCTCCTGCACGAACCGGATCACGTCGCCGTTCTGGCGCAGCGTGTCGGGGTTGCACGTCCCGCCGGGCAGCAGGAGGGCGTCGAAGTCGGCCGCCTGCACGTCGCCGATCTGCGCGTCGATGTCGAAGGTGTCGCCCTTGTTGATGTCGCTGTTCATGGCCTGGATGGGGCCGTCCTCGACCGAGATCAGCGTCGTGGTCGCCCCGGCGTCGGTGACGACCTGGCGCGGCTGCTCGAGCTCGACCTGCTCGACGCCGCTCGCGGCCAGGATCGCGACCCGCAGTCCGTTCAGTTCGCCCGCCATGGGTGTTCCTCCTCGATCGTCGCGGTCGATGTCGACGGTCGGCTGCCCGGTCGGCGGCGGGTCCGAAACGGGTCAGCGCGGGTCTTCCCGCAGCGCGAGACCGCCTGCCGTGGCGCCCTCGGCCTCGCGGCGTGTCGCCCAGTCGGCGAGTGCGGCCGGGTCGAGGCCGTGGCGGACGGCGGCGTGCGGGGCATCGGCGAGGGTGGCCGCGCCGCGGCGCAGCAGCGAGGAGGCGCCGCGGGTGTTGCCGCGCTGCTCGTGCGTGAGGCCCACGGCGAGCTGGGCGAGCCCCTTCCAGAACGGCCGCTCGTCCTCGGGTGCGGACTTCCACGCCCCCTCCAGCACCTCGTGGGCGTGGAACGGGAAGCCGCCGTCGAGCAGGCGCTGGGCCTCGGCCAGGGACTCCTCGGGCGGGAGGACCACATCCTCGTCGACCCGCCCGACCCCGACCGCGCCGCGCGGCAGCGGGCGGCCGCTGGCGTCCCGGGGTCGGGCGTTGCGCGCCCGGCCCCCCTCGTCACGATCGCGGGCGTTCATCCCGGAGACCCTAGGACTGTGAGCGCGTCCGTGGCTCCTCGGCGGGGGTGGCGTCGTCGGAGCCGGCAGGTTTCCCCCCGGTGGCGCGCAGGCTCGTGATCGTGACGACGGTCAGCGTCAGCACGATCACGATCAGGGAGAGCCACGTCGGGATCTCCGGGATCGTCTCGGGGAACTGCTCGTGGAAGAACAGCATGATCAGCTTGACGCCGATGAACGCCAGGATGAAGGCCAGCCCGTAGCTCAGGTGCACGAGCCGGTCGAGCAGCCCGACGAGCAGGAAGTACAGCGCCCGCAGGCCGAGCAGCGCGAACGCGTTCGCGGTGAAGACGATGTAGGCGTTCTGCGTGATGCCGAAGATCGCCGGGATCGAGTCGAGGGCGAACACGAGGTCGACCGAGAGGATCACCGCGACCACGATGAACAGCGGCGTGACGCCGAACTTGCCGTTCTTGCGGCGGGTGAGCTGTCCGTCGTGCTTGCCGCCCTCGGAGTCCTCGTCGCCCTCGTGCACCGTGACGAACCGCTGGACCAGCTTCACCGTGCGGTTGTCGTGCATGTCCTTGGGCTCCGCGTCGTGCTGGCGCAGGAGCCTGTAGGCGGTGTAGATCAGGAACAGGCCGAAGATCACGAAGACGAAGGCGAACGCGGAGATCACCGCGGCGCCGATCGCGATGAAGATGCCGCGCAGCACCAGCGCGCCGATGACGCCCCAGAGCAGCACCTTCTGCTGGTGGCGCTTGGGCACCGCGAACTGGCCCAGGATCACCGCGAAGATGAACAGGTTGTCGACCGAGAGGCTCTTCTCGACCAGATAGCCCGAGAAGTACTCGATGCCCGACTGGGTGCCCATGAACCACCACAGCCCGGCGCCGAAGACGACGGCCACGGCGACGTAGATGACCGACCAGAGCGTGGCTTCCCGGAAGGTCACCTCGTGTGGCGAGCGCGCGTGCCAGATGTCGATGCCGACGAGGACCACGATGCCCCCGATCGTGGCCAGCCACGCCCAGGCGGGAACCGTCACGCGTGCTCCTTCGTCATCGTCGAACCGGGGCGGCCGGGATACCTGACGCCCCCCGCGACGATACCGATCGCCGAGCGGTACCGGACGATATGTCCGATTCGACGCCCTCCTCGTCACCCGCGGTCGATCACCCGAGAGGGCACACCGGCAGGTCGGTGCGGCGTGTCGGGCCCGCCACGACCCGCCCTGACGGCGACCGTCGGCGGCGGCACCGCCCGGCACGGGTCCGCGGCGGCCCGGTCGTGGGGGTCGTGGCGTGGACAGGAAGACCGAGCGCGCCCCGGGGCGCCCTCGCCGGGGCGCGCGGCGCCGGATCGCGACGCTCGGGCCGGCGGCGACCGTGGCCCTGGCGGCCGTGCTCGCCCTCGGGGCCGCGGCACCTCCCGTCCCGGGGCCACCGCCGGACGAGGGGCGGGTCCTCGACCAGGTCATCGTCCCGCGCGCCGCACCCGACCTGCCGGGGACGACCTATCGCGAGTTCACCACCACCATCCCCGCCCCCGGGGGCGGACGGGTCACCGGTGACGTCGTCGAGGTCGACCTCTCCTCCCCCGCGGTCCGGGTCGACCTGCTGACACCGCCCACGGTCGCGGCCACGGCGACGGTGCTGGACCTCGCGCGCCGGGCGAACGCCGTCGCCGCGGTGAACGGCGACTTCTTCGACCAGGGCGGCACCGGCGCGCCCGTCGGGCCGCAGATCGTGGCGGGGGCACCCCGCAGCTCGGGCGTGCCCGCGGGGCGGCGCCCGGCCCCGCCCCCACCACCCGGGGAGAGCCCGGACGCGGTCCTCGGCGTCGACGCCGAGGGCGTCGGCCACATCGGGCGGGTCGCGTTCCGCGGGCGGGTCGTCGCCGGTGACCGGACGGTGCCGCTGCGCGGGCTCAACGGTTACGCCGTTCCGGTCGGCGGGGTCGTCGTGTTCACGCCCGCGTGGGGCGCGGCGTCCCGGGCCGCGTCCACCTGCGGTTCCGACACCGACGCGGCCGCCGGCTGCAGCCCCGACACCGTCGAGGTCCGGGTGGCCGACGGGAAGGTCACGGCGACGGGACCGCCCGGGACCGGCGCCCTGCCGCGAGGCACCGTCGCCCTCGTCGGCCGCGACGCCGGTGCGGCCGGCCTGCGCGCCCTGCGCGTCGGCGAGGACGTCACCGTCGACTACGGCTTCGACGCCGTCGACACCCCACCCCTGCGGATGGCGGTCGGCGCCCTCCCGATCGCGCGCGGCGGTCGCGCCCTACCCGGACTGCAGACCTCCGAGCGCGCGCCCCGCACCGCCGCCGGGCTCACCACCGACGGCAGCCGGATGTGGCTGATCACCGTGGACGGGCGACAGGAGACCAGCGTCGGCGCCACCCTCGCCCAGCTCGGGCGCCTCGTGACCGAGCTCGGCGTGCCCGAGGCGGTCGCCCTCGACGGCGGCGGCTCCACGACGATGGTGCGACGGGGACGCGACGAGGGCCTCGCCGTGGTCAACAGTCCGTCGGCGAGCCCGCTGCGCGCGGTGACCGACGGCCTCGCGGTCGTCCCGCGCTGAGCCGGTGCCCGCGCGGCGAAACGCGGCCGGGTGGGAACACACCGGCTGCTCATGGGGTTCAATGGGGGTGTCCGGACCGGGCGCCATGTGCCCCCGGGTCTCATATTGAAGTGCCGCCAGGGACGATCGTTCGGCTGAAGCCCTGGTGTGCCACGCGCCGCGAGGCGGCTCATCGCCCGGTTCGGACACCTACTCGCGCGTCGGCCCCCGCACCACGCTGGTGCGGGGGCCGTCGTCGTCCGCGGGTCGAGCGAGCGGGTCAGTACCCGCTCGGCTGGGGCGCGTTGTCGCCCGGGAGCTGCGAGCCGAACTGCTGCGAGCACTGCTCGTAGGCCTGCTGGACCGCCGCCGGGTTGGGCTGGTTGTTGGCGTTCGTCACGCAGTCCTGGAGCTGCTGCAGGGACTGCCCGCCACCGAAGTTCAGGAACGCGACGCCCAGGAACAACAGGGCCACCGAGACGATGATGTTGACGATCAGGCTGATGATGCCGAGCACGAGCCCGGTGGTGGCGACGCCCTTGTTCGTGGCCTCGAGGCGGTTCGCCCGACCGCGCCCCACGACGCCCAGAACGATCGCCACGATCCCCAGCACACCACCGACCACGGGCAGCCAGAAGCACGTGAGCAGCGCGAGGACACCGAAGATCAGCGCCGCGATCCCCATGCCGTTCTTCGGATCCCGCGAGATCGCGGCCTGCTGGGGGTTCTCGTTCGGGTTCCAGTTCGGGTCGTACTGGCCGCCGCCGTACTGCCCACCGTCCGGAGTGGTCACGATGCGTTCCTTCCTCGTGTGCGCTCCGGCACTGCGCGAGCCGGACGATGCTGTGGGCATCATGTACCCGTCGAGGACCGTCCCACACGGAGCGTGAGCCCGGCGCCCGCAACGCTCGATCGAGCGGGCGGATTTTGTGGCGCTGAACGCCAGCATGGACGCCATGCTGGTGGTTGAGCAGACCTAGGCCAGTGACGCCGCGTGCGCGAGGGCCTCGTCCTGGCGGCGCTGCTCGGCGCCGGTGGCGATGGGTGCGCCGATCCAGGCCTCCGGGATGCCGAAGGCGTCGACGAGGGCGCGGGCGTGGGGGCGCAGGTCGCGGCACAGGCGGTTGACCTCGGCGGTGATCGCCTTCGAGCGGGTCGCGGTGATCCGTCCGTGCTCGAGGAACCAGCCCTTGTCCTCCTCGATCACCGACAGGGCGTAGAGGTCGCAGACCCGGCCGAGCAGGGCGCGCGCCGCGGGGTCGACCTCCGCGTCGAGGGCGCGGACGAAGGCGTCGAGCACGAGGCCGTCGAGGTGACTGTGGGCGGCGCGCAGGAGGTGGTCCTGCGCGTTGTTGAAGATGGCGAACGCACGGTCGGGTGCGAGGCCCTTCTCCCGCGCCGGGCGCAGGCGGCGCACGAGGGAGTCGAGGGTGTGCTCCTCGCGGTCGTCGAGCAGCTTGACCTGCCAGGACCGGTCGAGGACGTCGTCCTCCTCGCGGCCCGGGCCCACCGCGCGCAGGCGCTCGGCGAGCTGGCGCAGCGAGGTGCGCTCGGCGACGGTGTCGAGGACCTGGTCGGCGACGAAGCGCACGGTGCCCAGGGTGTCGAGGTTGCCGAAGTCGTCGGCGTAGTTCGAGATCAGGCCCTTGGCGACCAGCTGGAGCAGGACCGTGTTGTCGCCCTCGAAGGTGGTGAACACGTCGGTGTCGGCGCGCAGCTGGCCGAGGCGGTTCTCCGAGAGGTAGCCCTGCCCCCCGCACGCCTCGCGCGCGGCCTGGATCGCGGACGTCGCGTGCCACGTGGTGAGCGCCTTCGTGCCCGCGGCGCGGGACTCGAGCTCGCGCTGGCGGTGCTCGTCGACGTCACCGCCGGCCTCGCGGGTGGTCTGGACGTCGTGGAGCATCTCGACGAGCTCGTTCTGGGCGAAGCGCAGGGCGTAGGTCCGCGCGATCGCCGGCAGGAGCTTGCGCTGGTGGGCGAGGTAGTCGAGGACGACGATCTCGCCCTCGCCGCCGGGCGCGGCGAACTGGCGGCGCGCCTCGCCGTAGCGCGTCGCGATGGTCAGCGCGAGCGATGCGGCGCCGACGGCGCTGCCCGAGATGCTGACGCGCCCGCGCACGAGCGCGCCGAGCATCGTGAAGAAGCGGCGGTTCTCGCTCGCGATCGAGCTGGAGTACGTCCCGTCGGCGGCGACGGTGCCGTAGCGGTCGAGCAGGTTCGCCCGCGGCACCCGGACGCCGCGGAAGGCCAGGCGGCCGTTGTCGACACCGTTGAGACCCTCCTTGTGGCCGTCGTCGGTGATCTCCACGCCGGGCAGCACGGCGCCGTCGTCGCCGCGCAGCGGGACGAGGACCGCGTGCACGCCGTGACGCTCGCCCGCGCTGTAGAGCTGCGCGAACACCACCGCCATCCGCCCGTCGCGGGCGGCGTTGCCGATGTAGTCCTTGCGCGCCGACTCGGTCGGGGTGTCGACCACGAACTCCTCGGTGTCCGGGTCGTACGTCGCGGTGGTGTGCACCGACTGCACGTCGGACCCGTGGCCGGTCTCGGTCATGCCGAAGCAGCCCGGTAGCGAGAGGTCCATGACCTTCGGCAGGTACTCGGCGTGCTGCTCGGTGTTGCCGAGGGCCTGGATGGCGCCGCCGAACAGCCCCCACTGCACCCCGGACTTGACCTGCAGGGACAGGTCGGCGAAGGCGAGCATCTCGAACGACACGACCGAGCCGCCGATGTCGCCGTGGCCCCCGACGGCGACCGGGAAGCCGTGCAGCGCGTGGCCGTCGGCGGCCAGCGTGCCGAGCATGTCCCAGATGGCGGCGCGGTAGCTCTCGGTGTCGATGCCGGGCGCGACCTTCAGCTCGGCGAAGTCCTCGCGGGCGCGGATGCTCTCGCGCAGGTCGTGCCAGCGGCCGTCGAGCGTGCGGCCGACGGCGGCGACGGTGGCGGGCGTGACGTCGGTCGGGATGGTCGCGTCAGCGGGCAACGGGGGCCTCCGGGTGGAGAGGGGACGCGGGGGCGTCGATCGTGACGGTCAGGACGCCGACGACGCGGCCTGGGGGGTGACGGTGCGCGAGATGCCTGCCCACGCCAGGTCGGCGAGCTGGGTGGCGAGCACCTCGCGGGCGAGCTCCGGGCGCTGCGCCAGCCACTGGTCGCCCGCGGCCCGCGCCATCCCGACCAGGGCGTGGCCCCAGGTGAGGGCGGGCGTGACGTCGCGGTGCTGGCGGTGCAGCTCCGTCGAGATGACCTCGGCGACGTGGTCGCCGATCACCGTGCACAGGTCGGTGACGGGGTCCTCACCGACCGGCCGGTCGAGCTTGGGCGGGCGCATCACGTAGCGGTAGACCTCGGGGTCGGCCTCGATGAGGCCCAGGTAGGCGTCGACACCGGCGACGAGGGTCTCGCGCGGCTCCGAGGTCTCGCGCATCGCCTTCTGGATCTTCCCGACGAGGACGGCGGCGACCCAGTCGCAGACCGCCAGGTAGAGGTCGGTCTTGTCGGCGAAGTGCCGGTAGACGACGGTCTTGCTGGTCCGCGCCTGGGCGGCGACCTGGCTCATGCCCACGTCGGCGCCGTACGCGCGGATGGCGATGATCGTCGCGGCGGTGAGCTCCTCACGTCGGGCGCGGCGGTGCTCGTCCCACCGGCTGGAGCGCCGGTCACGACGCGGGCGACCCGCGGCGCGCGCGGCGTCCCCGCTCTCGCGCCCGGCCGCGGTCGAGCCTGCACGCGTGCCGGATCGGGTACCGGGATCCCCGTCCGGCGCGTCGCTGTGATGCGTCGGACGTCGGCTCACGTTACCGACGGTACCTGATACTTTCGGTCGCCGACGCACATGACAGCCCCCGTCACGCCCGCACGCCCCCGATCAGCCCATCCCACGACCCCTCGCCAGGAGGACCCGTGCCCGCCAGTTCACGTCGCGCGGCGGTGGTCGGTGCCAACCGCATCCCCTTCGCCCGCTCCAACGGTGCCTACGCCCGTGCCTCCAACCAGGACATGCTCACCGCCGCGCTCGACGGCCTCGTGGCGCGATTCGGGCTGGCCGGCGAGCGCATGGGCGAGGTCGTGGCCGGTGCCGTCCTCAAGCACAGCCGTGACTTCAACCTGACCCGCGAGGCCGTGCTCGGCAGCCGCCTGGCCGCCTCGACCCCCACCTACGACGTCCAGCAGGCCTGCGGCACCGGCCTGCAGGCCACGGTCCTGGTGGCCAACAAGATCGCTCTCGGCCAGATCGAGGCGGGCATCGCCGGCGGGGTCGACACCACCAGCGACGCCCCGATCGCGGTCAACGACGACCTGCGCGCCGTCCTGCTTCAGGCCAACCGCGCCAAGACGACCGCCGGGATGCTCAAGGCCCTCAGCGGGCTGCGCCCCGGCCAGCTCGTGCCGGAGATCCCCGAGAACCGGGAGCCACGCACCGGGCTCGCCATGGGCCAGCACGCGGCCCTGACCGCCGCCCACTGGGGCATCGAGCGCACCGCGCAGGACGAGCTGACCGCGCTGAGCCACCAGCACCTCGCCGCCGCCTACGACCGCGGCTTCTTCGACGACCTCCTCACCCCGTTCCTGGGCGTGACGAAGGACAACAACCTGCGGGCCGACTCGAGCGTCGAGAAGCTCGCCAAGCTCAAGCCGGCGTTCTTCCCGGCCGGCGGCGACCCCGCCGAGGCCACCATGACGGCCGGCAACTCGACGCCGCTGACCGACGGCGCCGCCACGGTCCTGCTGGCCAGCGACGAGTGGGCCGCCGAGCGCAAGCTCCCGGTGCTCGCCCACTTCGTCGACGCCGAGACCGCCGCGGTCGACTACGTGCACGGCGACGAGGGCCTGCTCATGGCCCCGGTCTACGCGATGCCCCGGCTGCTCGAGCGCAACGGGCTCACGCTGCAGGACTTCGACTTCTACGAGATCCACGAGGCGTTCGCGTCGACGGTGCTCGCCACGCTCGCCGCCTGGGAGAGCCCGCAGTTCTCGAAGGAGCGCCTCGGCCTCGACGCCCCGCTCGGGTCGATCGACCGCTCCAAGCTCAACGTCAACGGGTCGTCGCTCGCGGCCGGCCACCCCTTCGCCGCCACCGGCGCCCGCATCGTCCCGACCCTGGCCAAGCTGCTGCACGAGGCGGGCCCCGGCAAGCGGGGCCTCATCTCGATCTGCGCCGCGGGCGGCCAGGGCGTCGTCGCCATCCTGGAGAGCTGAGACATGGAGCCCAAGAACTGATGAGCACTGACTGGTACTCCGACTTCGTCAACTCCGGCGTCGGGCGTTCGATCGCCGGCTCCGTCGGCCTGCCCCCCGTCCCCCGGCTGCGGCGCTGGGAGCCCGGCCAGGCGCTGCTCTCCGGCCCGGCGCTGCTCGGCACGGCCACCGCGGACGGGCGCGTGGCCAAGGCCGTGCGCGCCCTGCTGACCGAGGCCGGCGTGGAGGTCCACGAGGACCCGAACGCCCCGGTCGGCGGGGGCAGCTCCACCTCGAAGGTGGCCGCCGCGGTCGTGGACGCCACCGGACTGTCCGGCCCGTCCGACCTCGCCGCGATCCAGCAGTTCCTCACCCCGTCGATGAAGCGCATCGGGCCGTCCGGGCGGATCCTCGTGATCGGCGACGTCCCCGCCCAGACCACCTCGCCGGCCGTGCGCGCGGCCCGCCGCGCCCTGGAGGGCCTCGTGCGCTCGGCGGGCAAGGAGGCCCGCTACGGCGCGACGGTGAACCTGATCCACGTCGCCGACGGCGCCGAGAACGACCTCGAGTCGACCCTGCGCTTCTTCCTGTCCTCGCGCTCGGCGTTCGTCCACGGCCAGCGCGTCGACGTCGGCGTCGTCCCCGGCTACGCGGGGAGCGCGCAGGGTGTCGACTGGGACCGCCCGCTGGCCGGCAAGGTCGCCGTGGTGACCGGGGCCGCGCGCGGCATCGGCGCCACGGTCGCGAAGACCCTCGCCCGCGAGGGCGCGACCGTGGTCTGCGTCGACGTCCCGTCCGCGGGCGACGCGCTGGCCCGCACGGCCAACGACGTCGGCGGCACCGCCCTGCAGCTCGACATCACCGCCGGCGACGCCGGCGCGCGGATCCTCGAGCACGCCGAGCGCCACGGCGGCATCGACATCGTCGTCCACAACGCCGGCATCACCCGCGACAAGCTGCTCGCCAACCAGGACACCGACCGCTGGAACTCGGTGATCGCGGTCAACCTGGAGTCCCAGCTCGCGATCGACGACGCCCTGCTGGCGTCGTCGGAGTCCACCGGGTTCCACCGCGGCGGGCGCATCGTCACCGTGTCCTCGATGGCCGGGATCGCCGGCAACCGCGGCCAGACCAGCTACGGCGCCTCCAAGGCCGGCGTCATCGGCCTCGTCGACGCCACCGCGCCGCTGCTGGCCGAGCGCGACGCCACCATCAACGCGGTCGCCCCCGGCTTCATCGAGACCGCGATGACCGCCGCGATGCCGGTCGGCACGCGCGAGGCCGGGCGCCGGCTGTCGTCGATGACCCAGGGCGGCCTCCCGGTCGACGTCGCCGAGACCATCGGGTGGTTCGCCCAGGCCGCCTCCTACGCCGTCAACGGCCAGGTCCTGCGCGTCGACGGCCAGAACTTCCTGGGGGCATGAGGATGGCGTCCGAGACGGAGACCGAGACCCTCGAGCACTCCCCCACCCTCGGCGCGCTCTACGGGCGCGCGCTGCTCACCGCGCGGTCGGGCGGGGACACCCTGCCCGACCGTCGCCTCGAGCTGCCCGGCGTGCGGGTCGACCCCGCCGCCCTCGCCGACTACGCGCACGTGTGCGGGTTCCGGGTCGGGGGCGAGCTGCCGCTGACCTACCCGCACATGCTCGCGTTCCCGCTGCAGATGCGGCTGATGACCGACCGGGAGTTCCCGCTGCCCGCGCCGGGCATGGTGCACCTGCGCAACGTCATCACCCGCCACCGCGCCATCGACGTCGCCGACACCTTCACCGTGTCCGTGCACGCCGAGCGCCTGGTGGCACACCCGAAGGGCGCCCAGGTCGACCTCGTGACCGCCGTGTCGGTCGGCGGCCCGCACGAGGTCGTCTGGGACTCGCGCAGCACGTACTTCGTGCGCGGCGCGCAGGCCGAGGACGCGGGGACGCCGGCCCCGCCCGAGCCCGAGCCGCGCGTCGGCGACCGCCCGCACGCGCAGTGGTCGGTGCCCGGCGACATCGGGCGCCGCTACGCCGCGGTCAGCGGCGACGTGAACCCGATCCACGTCAACGGGCTCGCGGCGAAGGCGTTCGGGATGCCGGGCATGATCGCGCACGGCATGTGGGCCAAGGCCCGCGTGCTCGCCGCTCTGGAGGGCCGACACGGCGACGCCGTCACCGCCGACGTCGTGTTCCGCAAGCCGCTGACGATCCCGTCGCAGGTGCACCTGTTCACCGCGGCCGTCGACGGCGGCTGGGACGCCGCCCTGCGCTCCCGCAAGGGCAAGGACCACCTGCTCCTCGCCCTGCGGCAGGCCTGACCCCTACAGGTCGATCGTCTCCCCGCGGGCCACGAGGTCGACGCGGTCGGACCATCCGCGGCGTTCGACCTCCGCGGTGAACTCCGAGAGCGGCGAGCGAAAGACCTCGTAGTCGTCGTAGTGGATCGGGGTGGCACGGCGCGGGGCCATCGTCTCGAGGACGTCGGCGCCCATCCGGCCGTCCATGGTCACGACGAGCCCGCCGGGCAACGTCGTGCCGCCCAGGTGCAGGACCGCGCGGTCGACCTCGCCGATGCGGTCCCGGATCGCCCGCATCCCCTCGAAGGGCAGGGTGTCGCCGGAGAGGTAGATCCGGCGGACCGTCTCCCCGGCCGGGGCGCGGAACTCCAGCAGGCTCCCCATCACCGGTGGCAGGAGCGCCTGGAACGGGCCGGGCGCATGCCGTCCGGGCAGCGCCGTCACCTCGAGCGTGGCGCCGTCGGGACGCACGAGGGTGTGCGACTCCCACTGTTCGAGCCCGAGCGCCCGGCGGAAGCCCTGCCGGGCCTGCAACCGCTTCGACGCGTGCGCCGTGGTCAGAATCGGGAGCGACCGGTCGAGACCGCGGCGCGCGACGCGGTCCCAGTGGTCGCCGTGCAGGTGGGAGAGCACGACGCCGTCGAGCAGCGGCAGCTCCCCCACCTCGCACGCCGGGTCGGTCCGTCGGCGGGAGCTCAACCCGTGGCCCAGGTACGCCCGCTGGCCGCAATGCAGGAAGTTCGGATCGGTCAGGATCGTGAACCCCGCACACCGAAGCACGGTCGTCGCCGTGCCGACGAAGTACAGCGATCCCGCACTCACGGCTTGAGAACGACCTTGATCGCGCCGTCCTGCTTCTTCTGGAAGATGTCGTACCCGTGTACGGCGTCGTCGAGCGGCAGCGTGTGGGTCTTGAAGTCCTCGACGCCGAGGGGATCGTCGTCGGTCAGCAGCGGGAGGATCTCCGGGACCCACCGTTTCACGTGCGCCTGGCCCATGGTCATCGTGATGCCCTTGTCGAAGATCTTCATCATCGGCATCGGGTCGGCCATCCCGCCGTAGACCCCCGACAGCGACAGGGTGCCGGCGCGACGCACGGTGTCGATCGCGGCGAGCAGCGCGCCCATCCGGTCGACCCCGGCGTTCGAGAGCAGCGGCGCGGCCACGGCGTCCGGCAGCAGGCCGGTCATCTTGTGGAGGATGCGGGGCAGCGGCGAGTCGTGCGCCTCCATGCCGACCGCGTCGATCGCGGAGTCGGGGCCGCGACCGTCGGTCATGTCGCGGATCACGGCGGGCACGTCGTCGTGGTCGTTCCCGTCGACGATCTCGATGCCGTGCCGCGCGGCCATGGCCAGTCGCTCGGGGACGCTGTCGACGGCGATGACACGGTGGCCGAGGTGGCGCGCGATGCGCGACGCCATCTGCCCGATCGGGCCGAGCCCGAACACCGCGACGCTGCCGCCGGGCGGGATTTGGGCGTACTGGACGCCCTGCCATGCGGTGGGCAGGACGTCGGAGAGGAACAGGAACCGCTCGTCGGCGGGCCCCTCGGGGACCTTGATGGGCCCGAACTGGGCCTGGGGCACCCGCAGGTACTCGGCCTGCCCACCGGCCACGTGGCCGTAGAGCTTCGTGAAGCCCAGCAGGGACGCGCCCATCCCGTACTCGCGCACCTGTGTGGTCTCGCAGGAGGCGAAGAACTGCCGCTCGCACATCCAGCAGTGCCCGCAGCTGATGTTGAACGGCAGGACGACGCGGTCGCCGACGGCGAGGTCGCCGGACTGCGGCCCGACCTCCTCGACGATGCCCATCGGCTCGTGGCCGAGGACGTCGCCCGGGTCGATGAACGGACCCAGGACCTCGGAGAGGTGCAGATCCGACCCGCAGATCGCCGTGCTCGTGACACGGACGATCGCGTCGTTCGGCTCTTCGATCTTCGGGTCGGGAACGTCCTCCACCCGCAGGTCGTTCGGTCCCTGCCAGGTCAGTGCGCGCATCGTCGGTACTCCTCGGATCGGAACGAAGGTCCTCGGCTGCCCGACGCACCCGCCGCCCCAAACGCGCGTCACGACCCGCGCGGGGGACCGGTCAGACCTTGACGACCATCTTCCCGGTGTTCTCCCCGCGCAGGAGCCCCTGGAACGCCTCGACGGCGTGGTCCACGCCCTCGACGACGGTCTCGGAGAAGCGGATGCGGCCCTGTTCCACCCACGGGCCGACCTCCTCGCGGAACGCGGGTGCGCGGTCGCGGCGGTCGGTCTGGATGAAGCCCTGGATCGCCAGGCGCTTCTTCACGATCTGGAACATGTTGTGCGGTCCCGGCGGGGGCTCGGTGGCGTTGTAGGTCGAGATCGCGCCGCACGCCGCGATGCGCGCGAAGTCGTTCGCGACGTCCATGGCGGCCTCGAGGTGGTCGCCGCCGACGTTGTCGAAGTAGACGTCGATGCCGTCGGGGGCCGCCGCGCGCAGTGATTCGAGCACCGGCCCGTCGTGGTAGTCGAAGGCCGCGTCGAAGCCGAGCTCGTCGGTCAGCCAGGCCACCTTCTCCGGTGACCCGGCGCTGCCGATCACCCGCGACGCGCCCTTGAGCTGCGCGAGCTGCCCGACGAGGCTGCCGACCGCGCCGGCCGCGCCGGAGACGAACACCGCGTCGCCCGCGCGGAACCCGGCCACGTCGAGCAGGCCCGTCCACGCCGTGAACCCGGGCATGCCGAGCACCCCGAGATAGGCGGACAGGCCCACGCCGTCGAGGGCGCGACCCGCTCGACGTGCTTCACGGGGGCGATGCCGTGGGAGCGCCAGCCGAGCCCGGTGAGCACCAGGTCGCCGACCGCGACGCCGTCGCCACCGTCGGGGCCGACCGCCAGCACCTCGCCGACCGCCCCGCCGTCCATCGCCTCGTTCAGCCGGAACGGCGGCACGTAGCTCTTGCCCTCGTTCATCCGGCCGCGCATGTAGGGGTCGACGGACACGTAGTGGTTGGCGACGAGCACCTCGCCGTCAGCGGGTTCGGGCAGCTCCCGGTCGACGAGTGCGAAGTCGTCGGCGTCGGGGAAACCGTGCGGGCGGCGGACGAGGTGGACCTCGCGGGCGGTGGTCATGCCTCCAGACCTACCCGCTGCGCCGGCACCCGATCGGGCGGCGAGACTTGAGCCTCATCGACTCAGGAATGAAACGTGGCGGCCGGTTGCTGAATCAGGCAGTGCCGGCACCCTGCCGGCGAGGACCCTCCGAGGAGAAGCCCTACATGACCAGCGCCTTCGGGCCCGGTGGTCCCGGGTCCGGCCCGTTCGACGACTTCCTGGCCCGCTTCATGGGCGGCGCAGGCGACCGTGGTGCGCAGCGCATCGACATCACCGCGCTGATGACCGAGCCGGCGCGCGGACTCGTCGGTGCCGCCGCCCGCCAGGCCGCCGAGCGCGGCAACACCGACCTGGACGCGTGGCACCTGCTGCTCGTCGTGAGCCAGGTCCCCCCGCTGCGCCAGCTGCTCTCCGGGGCCGGCGCCGACCCCGACGCCCTGGCCCGCACCGCCGACGAGCAGCTGCCCCGCGGCGAGGCCACCACCGAGCCGCCGTCGCTGACCCCGACGGCCAAGCGGACCCTGCTCGACGCCCATCAGGTGTCGCGCGCCCTCGGGTCGAGCTACATCGGCCCCGAGCACATCGTGCTCGCGCTGGCCGCGAACACCGACAGCCCCGTCGGCCGCGCGATGGCCGACCAGGGCGTCACCCCGCAGTCGCTGCAGCGCTCCGCTGCCTCCGGGGGTCAGCGTCCCGGCGCGTCCGGCGCACCCGACACCAGCGACTCGGACACCCCCACCGTCGACCAGTTCGGCGTCGACCTCACCGCCCGTGCGCGGGCGGGCGAGCTCGACCCGGTGATCGGCCGCGGGGACGAGGTCGACCAGACCCTCGAGGTCCTGTCGCGTCGCACCAAGAACAACCCCGTCCTCATCGGCGAGGCCGGCGTCGGCAAGACCGCCGTCGTCGAGGGCATCGCGCAGCGGATCGTCGCCGGCGACGTCCCCGAGCAGCTCGAGGGCAAGCGGATCGTCCAGCTCGACCTCACCGGCATGGTCGCCGGCACGCGCTACCGCGGTGACTTCGAGGAGCGGATGACGAAGCTCGTCGCCGAGATCCGCGAGCACTCGACCGAGCTGATCGTCTTCATCGACGAGCTGCACACGATGGTCGGGGCGGGCGGCTCGTCCGAGGGCGGCATGGACGCCGGCAACATCCTGAAGCCGGCCCTGGCCCGCGGCGAGCTGCACATCGTCGGCGCGACCACGCTCGACGAGTACCGCCAGTCGATCGAGAAGGACGCGGCGCTCGAGCGGCGGTTCCAGACCGTCATGGTCCCGGAGCCGTCGGTCGCCGACACGCTCGCGATCCTGCACGGGCTGCGCGACCGCTACGAGGCGCACCACCAGGTGCGGTTCACCGACGACGCCCTCGCCGCGGCGGCGGAGCTCTCCGAGCGCTACGTCACCGACCGGTTCCTGCCCGACAAGGCCATCGACCTCGTCGACCAGGCGGGCGCCCGCAAGCGGCTGCGCGCCAAGGGCCCGCACACCGACTGCAACGAGCTCGAGCGCAAGGTCGAGTCGCTGAGCCGCGACAAGGACCAGGCCGTCGCCGACGAGGACTACGAGCGCGCCGGCGCGCTGCGCGACGAGATCGCGCAGGCCCAGGCCGACCTCACCGCCGCCCGCGAGAACCGACGCTCCGGCCAGGCCGGGGTGCTCGAGGTGACCGTCGAGGACATCGCCGAGATCGTGTCGCGCTCCACCGGCATCCCGGTCACGCAGCTCACCGAGACCGAGCGGGACCGCCTGCTGGGGCTCGAGGCGCAGCTGCACGAGCGGGTCGTGGGCCAGGACGACGCGGTCGCCGCGATCGCCGAGGCCGTGCGTCGCTCGCGGGCCGGTCTCGGTGACCCGGACCGTCCCATCGGGAGCTTCCTGTTCCTGGGACCGACCGGTGTCGGCAAGACCGAGCTGGCCAAGGCCCTGGCCGAGACCATGTTCGGCGACGCCGACCGCATGGTCCGCGTGGACATGAGCGAGTTCTCCGAGCGGCACACCGTCTCGCGGCTCGTCGGTTCGCCCCCCGGCTACGTCGGGTACGGCGAGGCCGGTCAGCTGACCGAGGAGGTGCGGCGTCGCCCCTACTCGGTGGTGCTGCTCGACGAGATGGAGAAGGCCCACCCCGACGTCTTCAACACGCTGCTGCAGGTGCTGGACGACGGGCGGCTGACCGACTCGCAGGGCCGCACGGTCGACTTCCGCAACACGGTGCTGATCATGACGAGCAACGTGGGATCGGAGCTGATCACCACGAACACGCAGGCCCTCGGGTTCGCCCCGACGAGCCAGGACGCCGACCGGTCGCTGCAGGACCGGCTCATGCCGCGGCTGCGCGAGTCGTTCCGGCCGGAGTTCCTCAACCGGATCGACGAGGTCATCGTGTTCAAGCGCCTCGACGCCGAGCAGCTGCGCCGGATCACCGACCTGCTGCTCGACGAGACCCGCGAGCGCCTGTCCGCCCAGGACATCGGCATCGCGGTCACCGAGGCCGCGGTCGACCGCCTGGCCGAGCTGGGCTTCCAGCCCGAGTTCGGGGCCCGGCCGCTGCGCCGGACCATCCAGCGCCGGCTCGGCAACCGGCTCTCGGCGATGCTGCTCTCCGAGGAGCTGCACGCCGGCCAGTCGGTGACGGTGGACGTCGGCGACGACGGCGAGCTGTCGTTCGCGGTCGGCGACGTCCCGGCCGCCGAGGTCGTGCCGGCGGGCTGACCCCCGAGCACGTGCGTTCCTGAGCGAAGGGCACCATCACCCGTCAGCGGTGGTGGTGCCCTTCGTGCATCCGGGGTACTCCCGCGACGCACACCGTCCGTCCCGAGAAGGAGTCCCCGTGAGCGCGTCCGTCGGCGACCGCATCCGCCTGCACTCGAACGCCGTCGACACCCCCGACCGCACCGGCACCGTCGTCGCGGTGCTCGGGGAGGACGGCCCGCCCTACCGGGTGCGCTTCGACTCCGGCGAGGAGACGATCGTGACGCCGGGCCCCGACGCCACCATCGAGGCCGGCTCGCTCTCGGAGAAGGCCGGCCTGGCGGCCGAGAAGGCCGGCGAGGTCGTGTCCGGCGCGGCGGGGGCCGCCACCGAGACGGCCGCCGACGCCACGGGTGTGGCCGCGCGGACGGTGTCCGACGTGGCCGACAAGGTCGCCGAGCGCTTCCGGCACTGAGGGTGCCGCGGTCGGGCCGTCAGCTCGCAGGCTGGAAGCCGTCCGTCGCGCCCGCCCGGGTCGAGCTCACGGCGCCCGTCGGCGTCGATCGTCGGTGGCCGCCGGGTGACGTCGACCCCGCCCATCACGGCGAGCCCGGTGAGGTGCACGACCGGACCGTTCGGTCGGTTCGCGGCGCCGCTCGAGTCGGTGAAGCCGCCCATGAGACCGATCCCGTTCTCCTCGACCCGGGTGCCGCGGTCGACCAGGACGTTCACCCCGCCCATCAGCGCGAACGCGCGGATGGTGACGCCGCCGGCGCCGATGTCGGCACCGCGCAGGTCGATGTCGACGCCGCCCATCAGCGCGACGGCGACGATCGTCAGTCCCTGACCTCCGAGGCGGGCCCGGCGCAGGTCGAGCTCGGCACCGCCCATCACCGCGACCGCGGTGTGCGTGAGGCCCGGGGTCCACGCTCCCTTGGCGCTCGGCCCCGCTCATCACCGCGATCGACGAGGTCGTCGTCGGCCGGTCGCCGACCGGGGCGGTGGAGGCGGCCCGCAGGTGGCGCGGCCCCCTCGGCGGGAACGCCGTCCACCCCCAGGTCCCGGGTGTACGCGGCCAGCTCGTCGCGGTGCACGGAGGCGTACACCCCGGCGAGGCGCTCGTCGCCCTCGACGAGGGTGAGCCGCCCGTCGCCGACCGCCGCCCGGACGACCGCGGCGACCCGCTCGCGGTCGGCGTCCGACGCGCGTATCGCGGGCTTCTGCTCCGACGGCTCGTCGGGGGTCGGCTCCGTCATGCCGGCGAGGATAGGTGGCGGGGCTCTCCGGGGCCCGCCACAGGCAGCACGACCTCGAAGCGGGTGTCGCCCGGCTCGCTCGCGATCCGCAGCTCCCCGCCGTGCTCGGCGACCACCGCGGACACGATCGAGAGCCCCAGTCCGGTGCTGCCGGTGGTGCGGGCGCGCCCGGTGTCCCCGCGGGCGAAGCGCTCGGACACGTGCGGCAGCAGATCGGGCGGGATCCCGGGGCCGTCGTCGTGGACGACCAGGTGCACCGCGCCGTTCTCGCGGGCCAGTCGCACCGAGACCGCCGTGCCGGGCGGCGTGTGGGTGCGGGCGTTGGCGAGCAGGTTGCTGACCACCTGGTGCAGGCGCTCCGGGTCGCCGACGACGTCGAGCTCGCCCGGGTCGTCGCCGGTGTCCTCGTCGTCCTCGCGGCCCTCCGGCAGGTCCAGCGACCAGCGGTGCTCCGGCGCGGCGACGTGGGCGTCGGTCACCGCGTCGACGACGGTGCGGGTGAGGTCGACGCGCTCCCGGGCGAGCGGGCGCCCGGCGTCGAGGCGGGCGAGCAGCAGCAGGTCCTCGACGAGCGCGGTCATCCGCTCGGTCTGGGATCCGACGCGGTCGAGCAGGGCGGCCACCTCGGGCGGCAGGTCGCCGGCCCGGCGCGCGGCCAGTTCGGAGTAGCCGCGGATCGCCGCGAGCGGGGTCCGCAGCTCGTGGCTGGCGTCGGCGACGAAGCGGCGCAGGCGGGTCTCGCTGTCCTGGCGCGCGGCGAGCGCGGCGCCGACGTGCCCGAGCATCCGGTTCAGCGCCACCCCGACCTGGCCGACCTCGGAGCGGGGGTCCGCGTCGGCCGCCGGCACCCGCTCGGCGAGGTCGACCTCGCCGGACTCCAGCGGCAGCTCGGAGACCCGCCGGGCGGTGGCCGACATCCGGTGCAGCGGGCGCAGCGTCAGCCGCGTCGTGTACGCCGCCGCGATCCCGGCCACGACGACGCCGATCCCGAAGATGATCGCCTCGCGCAGGATCAGCTCGTCGACGGTGCCCTCGAGCGCGTCGGTGCCCAGCCCGACCACGGTGACGGTCCCGTCGACCGCGCGCCCGGCCGACACCCGGTAGTCGCCGAGGCCGTCGATCGAGACGGTCTGCGGCTCGTCACCGGGGGCCACCGCGATCACCGGCGCCACCTGCGTGACGTCCAGCGGCTGGATCGCGCCGCGCCGGCCCAGGAGGACCGCGCCGGTCACGAGGCCGTCGTCGACCTTGACCTCGAGCGTGTTGGCCGGGCGGTCCGGGCCGCCGCCGACGAACCCTCCGCCGGCGTCCGGCGGGGGCGGGCGTCCACCGCCCCCGTCGGGCGGGTTGGTACGGAACCGGGCGATGTCCTGCACCTGGCTGTCGAGCTGCTGGTAGAGGTAGCCGCGCAGCGAGAGCGCGGCGCCCACGCCGACGACCACGCTCACCAGGGTCAGGAGCAGCACCGTGGTCACGACCAGC
The DNA here is from genome assembly GCA_963785135.1 of uncultured Actinomycetota bacterium. Lineage (GTDB taxonomy): Bacteria > Actinomycetota > Actinomycetes > Mycobacteriales > Pseudonocardiaceae > Actinomycetospora. The sequence continues at coordinate 179,926 of CAWATV010000011.1, read as the reverse complement.
CGGTTCTGCAGCGACCGGACCCGCCGCAGGGTCCGGCGGACCGGCGCGCCCGCCCTCACTCCGCGGCCGGCTTGAGCACGTACCCGGCGCCGCGCACCGTGTGGATCATCGGCGGGCGGCCCGCGTCGATCTTCTTGCGCAGGTAGGAGATGTAGAGCTCGACGATGTTCGACTGGCCGCCGAAGTCGTAGTTCCACACCCGGTCGAGGATCTGGGCCTTCGACAGCACCCGGCGCGGGTTGCGCATCAGGAAGCGCAGCAGCTCGAACTCCGTGGCGGTGAGCTCGAGCTGGGCGCCGGCGCGGGTGACCTCGTGGCTGTCCTCGTCCAGGGTCAGGTCGCCGACGACCAGCGCCGCGTCGCCCCGGGCCACCGTCGCCACCGCGGCCCGGCGCAGCAGTCCCCGCAGCCGGGCGACGACCTCCTCGAGGCTGAACGGCTTGGTCACGTAGTCGTCCCCGCCCGCGGTGATGCCGGCGACGCGGTCCTCGACGGCGTCGCGGGCGGTCAGGAACAGCACCGGCACGTCGGGCGAGTCCGCGCGCAGGCGCCGCAGCACCTCGAACCCGTCGATGTCGGGAAGCATCACGTCGAGCACGACGACGTCGGGGCGGAACTCGCGGCCCTGCTTGACCGCGCCCAGCCCGTCCGCGGCGCTGCGGACGTCCCACCCCTCGTAGCGCAGGGCCATCGAGAGCAGCTCGGCGAGGGTGGGCTCGTCGTCGACGACCAGCGCGCGCACCGGGCTGCCGTCGGCGCGACGCAGGTCGGCACGGGTGGCGGCGTTCATGTCGCCCAGCGTGGCAGGGGCCGATCGGCGGACGCTGGGTGCTTCCTGTGCGCCCGCTGTGCCCGGACGATCAGGCGGCGTCGTCCGGGGCCGGCGGGGTGGCGCCCTCGGGCATGAGGCCGCCCTCGAGCCGCGCCCAGGTCTCGACCCACTCGGCCATCGGGCCGAGGAGGCGCTCGAAGACCTGCAGCTGCTCGTCGTACGCGGTGAGCTGGCTCTGCATCGCGGCAATGCTGTCGCGCTGCGCCTTGAGCGTGGAGCGCATCGCAGTGAACTGGGCGGCGGAGATGGCCCCCGGATGGGTCGCGAACTCCGGCAACGCGGGCATCTCGCCGAGGGGGTTCACCGAGCCCGCCGCGCGCACGAGGCCCTCCGCGACGCCCCGTATCCCCGAGAGGATCCCGGTGAGCGGCCCGGAGTCGACGTGTTCGGAATCCGGCTCCTCGTCCGCCATGAGGCGACGTTACCCGGGCGTGAACGACCGCACACGCCGCGACGCGCGCACGTCCGGGGCCGGTCCCCCGGGGAGCCGCCCGCCGAGGTGTGAGCGCGCACACCGCTGACGACCTGCCCGCCGGGTACTCCGCTGCGACGTCCGGACGAGCGATGCGCGAGGTATCCGTGAACGTGACCGTGTTCGGCGGGACAGGGAAGATCGGGCTGCTCGCCGTCGGGCAGTTGCTCGAGGCCGGCCACGACGTCACCGTCCTGGTGCGCTCGCCGGACAAGCTGGCCGTCGAGGACGACCGGTTGACCGTCGTCGTCGCCGAGCTCTCCGACGCCGAGGCGATCCGGCGGGTCGTCGCGGGGGCGGACGCGGTGATCAGCGCGCTCGGTCCCGTCATCGACCCCTTCCTGCGCAGCGGTCCGCTCACCGACGCCATGCGCACCATCGTCGCGGCGATGCACGAGTGCGGGGTCCGGCGCCTGGTCGCACTGTCCACCGTGAGCGTCCCCGACCCCCGCGACCGTCCGGGTCTCGTCGACCGTCTCGTCCCGGTCGGGATCGGCGCGCTGATCCCGGGCGCTCTCGAGGAGGTGCAGGGCATGACCGAGGTCGTGACCACCTCCGGCCTCGACTGGACCGTCGCGCGGATCACCGCGCCGATCGACATCCCGACGAACGGGACCCTGCGCGCCGGCTTCCTCGGGCGTGACGGGGTCGGCGCGCCCATGGCGCGGACCGACATCGCCGCGTTCCTGGTCGACCAGCTCGTCGACGACCGCTTCGTCGGCGCCGCGCCGGCCATCAGCAACTGAGCTCCTCAGCTCTCCAGGAACGCCGACAGGATGCGGTCGGCGGCCAGCGCCGGGGTGAGCTCGCCGTCGAGGACCTCGCGCTCGAGCTCGCCGGTGATCTCCTTGACCCGCGGATGGTCCCTGAGCCGGGCGAGCAGGCGCTCGCGGACCATCTGCCAGGTCCAGCGCACCTGCTGGCGGGCACGCTTCTCGGCCAGTCCCCCGTCCTGGTCCAGGAAGTCCTGGTGGCGGGTGAGCGCGGCCCAGACGTCGTCGATGCCGGTGCGCTCGGCCGCGGAGCAGGTCAGGACCGGCACCTGCCACGGGTCGCGCTCGCCGCGGAGCATCCGCAGCGCCGATTCCAGCTCGCGGGCGGCGCGCTGGGCGTCGCGCCGGTGGGGGCCGTCGGCCTTGTTCACCGCGATGACGTCGGCGATCTCGAGGATGCCGCGCTTGATCCCCTGCAGCGAGTCACCGGTGCGGGCGAGGGTGAGGTACAGGAAGGAGTCGACCATCTCCGCGACCGCGGTCTCGGACTGCCCGACGCCGACCGTCTCGACGATGACGACGTCGTAGCCCGCCGCCTCCATCACCACCACCGTCTCGCGGGTGGCCTTGGCGACCCCGCCCAGCGTCCCGGCGGTCGGCGAGGGTCGGATGAACGCATCGTCGTCGGTGGCCAGGGTGTCCATGCGGGTCTTGTCGCCGAGGATCGAGCCGCCGCTGCGGGTGGACGACGGGTCGACGGCGAGCACCGCGACCTTCGACCCCGACGCGGTCAGCGCCGTGCCCAGCGCCCCGATGAACGTCGACTTCCCGACACCGGGCACCCCGGAGATCCCGATGCGGCGCGCGCCTCCCGCATGGGGGAGCAGCGCGACGAGCAGTCGCTGCGCGGCGTCCCGGTGGTCGGGGCGCGTCGACTCCACGAGCGTGATCGCGCGTCCGATCCAGAGCCGCGAGCCGGAGCGGACGCCCTCGATGTACTCGGTGAAGATCCGTGTCGGACTGGTTGCTCACGGACGGATGGTAGGTGCGGAGTCTCGACGACCGCCCGTTCCGCCCAGCGTGCTACGTCGTGGCCATCTCGGCGAGGTGGTGCAAGGAGTTGTCGAGGTGCTCGGGCGCGAACGGCGGGAAGGCGATGTACTCACGGATGGCCGCGGGAACCGCCGACCAGTCGTAGGTGAGGGTCACGGTGGTCTCGGACGGACCGACCGGGGTCAGGTCGTAGCGCCAGATCCAGCCGCCGAACTCGAGGGTGCCGCTGCCCGTGTCCTGCCCCGGCTCCCACGCGATCGCCCGTGGCGAGTCGAAGATCCGGATCGCGTTGGCCATCTCGTAGCGCCCGTCCGGGTGGTTGGAGTGGTACATCGCCATCCGGAAGACCTGGCCCTCCTGCCGCAACGGCTCACCGTCGAGGGGCTCGCACACCCACCCCGTCCCGTCGATGGCGGCGTGGCGCGCCGGGTCCGCCAGGACCGCGAACACGGCGTCGGCGGGAGCCCCGATGGTGGTCGCTGCGATGAGAGTGTCGGTCGTCATGGCCTGGTAGCGTAACGGCACCACTCGGTCCTAAACAAGTACTGTTCTAGCCCGCCTGGTGGCCCAGCCGCTCGGCCAGGGTCTCGAGCAGCTGGGTCGCGGCGTCGGCGATCACGGTGCCCGGCCCGAAGATGGCCGCCGCGCCCTTGTCGAGCAGCTCCTGGTGGTCGCCGGGCGGGATGACGCCGCCGGCGACGATCAGGATCGACTCGGCTCCGGCACTCGCCAGCTCGTCGCGCAGCGAGGGGACGAGCGTCAGGTGGCCGGCGGCGAGCGAGGACACCCCGACGACGTGGACGTCGGCCTCGACGGCCTGGCGCGCGACCTCGGCCGGGGTCTGGAACAGCGGGCCGACGTCGACGTCGAAACCGAGGTCGGCGAACGCGGTGGCGATGACCTTCTGGCCACGGTCGTGGCCGTCCTGGCCCATCTTGGCGACGAGGATGCGCGGCCGGCGGCCCTCGGCCTCCTCGAACGCCTCGGCGGCGGCCCGGGCCCGCTCGACGGCGGAGTTCTCGCCCACCTCGTCACGGTAGACACCGGAGATCGTCCGGACGTCCGAGCGGTGCCGGCCGTAGACCTCCTCGAGCGCATCGGAGATCTCGCCGACCGACGCCTTGGCCTGCGCGGCGTCGATGGCGAGCTTGAGCAGGTTGCCGTCGAGGTGCTCGTCGCGGGTGCCCTCGGAGGCGGCGCGCGCGGCGTTGGTCAGCGCCTCCAGCGCCGAGCGCACGGCGTCGCCGTCGCGGTCCTCGCGCAGGTCCGTCAACCGCTGCACCTGCTGGCGCAGCACGTCGGCGTTGTCGACCTTGAGGACGTCGACGTCCTCCCCGCCGAGCAGGGGGTACTTGTTCACCCCGATCAACGGCTGGCGGCCCGAGTCGATGCGCGCCTGGGTGCGCGCGGCCGCCTCCTCGATGCGCATCTTGGGCAGGCCCTCGTCGATGGCCGCCGCCATGCCACCGGTGCCCTCGACCTCCTCGATGTGGGCCCACGCCCGCCCGGCGAGCTCGCGGGTCAGGCGCTCGACGTAGGCCGAGCCGCCCCACGGGTCGACGGTCCTCGTGGTGCCCGACTCCTGCTGCAGCAGCAGCTGGGTGTTGCGGGCGATGCGCGCGGAGAAGTCGGTCGGCAGCGCGAGGGCCTCGTCGAGCGCGTTGGTGTGCAGCGACTGGGTGTGGCCCTGGGTCGCCGCCATCGCCTCGACGCAGGTGCGGACGACGTTGTTGTAGACGTCCTGCGCGGTCAGCGACCAGCCGCTGGTCTGGCTGTGGGTGCGCAGCGACAGCGACTTCGGGCTCTGCGCGCCGAAGGAGTGCACGAGCTTGGCCCACAGCAGGCGCGCGGCGCGAAGCTTGGCGATCTCCATGAAGTAGTTCATGCCGATGCCCCAGAAGAACGACAGCCGGGGCGCGAACACGTCGACGTCGAGACCGGCGTTCCGGCCCGCCCGCAGGTACTCCACCCCGTCGGCGAGGGTGTAGGCCAGCTCCAGGTCGGCCGAGGCCCCGGCCTCCTGGATGTGGTAGCCGGAGATCGAGATCGAGTTGAACTTCGGCATCTTCTCCGAGGTGTAGCGGAAGATGTCCGAGATGATCTGCATCGACGGCTTCGGCGGGTAGATGTAGGTGTTGCGGACCATGAACTCCTTGAGGATGTCGTTCTGGATGGTCCCGGCCAGCTTCTCCGGCGCCACCCCCTGCTCCTGCGCGGCGGCCACGTAGAGCGCCATCACCGGGAGCACGGCCCCGTTCATGGTCATCGACACCGACATGCGGTCCAGCGGGATGCCGTCGAAGAGCTGGCGCATGTCGAGGATCGAGTCGATCGACACCCCCGCCATGCCGACGTCGCCGGCCACCCGCGGGTTGTCCGAGTCGTAGCCACGGTGCGTCGGCAGGTCGAACGCGACCGACAGCCCCTTCTGCCCGGCCGCGAGGTTGCGCCGGTAGAAGGCGTTCGACTCCTTCGCCGTGGAGAACCCCGCGTACTGGCGCACCGTCCAGGGCTGGGTCACGTACATCGTCGGGTACGGGCCGCGCAGGTAGGGCGTGATCCCCGGATAGGTGCGCAGGAAGTCGAGGTCGGCGGTGTCGGCCCCGGTGTAGAGCGCCTTCACCCCGATGCCCTCGGGCGTCTCCCACACGAGGTCCTCGGCGGGCTTGCCGGTGGACGCCTCGACGGCGGCCTCCCAGGCGGCCGGGTCCGACGCGACGCCCGTGGGTGCGCCGAGCTCGACGTCGGCGAAGTTCGGGATGCTGCTCATGAGCCGGCCTCCGTCGTGGGGATGGCGAGGTGGTCCAGCGTCTCGCGCAGGGTCGCCGCGGCGTCGCCACCGGCGTGGAGGTACCCGTCCACACCCTCGGCCTCGACCCGGCCCGCCAGCAGGATGCGCGTGGCGCCGGCCTTGCCCAGCGCCTGCGCCACCGCGGCGGCGTGCTCGGCGTACACCGCGTCGGACGCGGCGAGCACCGCGACCGTGGTGCCGGCCTCGGTGAACGCGGCCGCGATCTCGTCGGGGTCGGTGCCACCCGGGCCCTCGACGGTGTCGATGCCCCCGGCGTGCATGAGGTTGGTGGTGAACGAGGCGCGGGCGGTGTGCTGGGCGAGCGTCCCGATCGTGGCCAGGAAGACGGCGGGCCGCTCGGGGGCGGCGTCGGCCCGGTCGCGCAGGGACTCGAACACCTGCGCGTAACGCACCCGCGGCAGGCCGCCCCCGCGCCGCGGCTCGGGCGCGGGTTCGCGGGTCGGGCGCTGCTCGTGCAGGTTCGGGTACTCGCTGACCCCGGTGATCGGGTCGCGACGGCGGGCGATCCGATCGGCCCGCGCCGACCACGTCGCCGCGAGCTGCGCGGCGAGACTGTCGTCGTCGAGGACGGCCGCGACGCCCCCGTCGCGCTCGATCCCGGTGAAGACCTCCCACGCGGCGTGCGCGAGGGCGTCGGTACGCGCCTCCACGTACCAGGAGCCGCCGCCCGGGTCGATGACGTGGGCGAGGTGGGACTCCTCGAGCAGCAGCGCCTGGGTGTTGCGGGCGATGCGCCGGGCGAGGTCGTCGGGCACGCCGAGGACGGTGTCGAAGGGCAGCACCGTGACCGCGCCCGCGCCGCCCAGCCCGGCGCCGACCGTGGCGACGGTCGTGCGCAGCATGTTCACCCAGGGATCGCGCGCGGTCATCATCGCCGGCGACGTCACGGCGTGCTGGACCATCCCCCGCACAGCCTCCGAAGCGCCGGCGACCTCACCCACCCGGTCCCAGCAGCGCCGGGCCGCGCGGAGCTTCGTCAGCGTCGCGAACTGGTCGGCGGTCGCGGCGAGCCGGAACTCGATGCGCGAGAACGCCTCGTCGACCGACAAGCCTCCATCGGTGAGCGTGCGCAGCGCGGCCACCCCGGCGGCGAGGGCGGCGCCGAGCTCCTGGGAGTCGCTGCCCCCGGCCTCGTGGAAGGGCAGTCCGTCGGCGACGACCGTGCGCACGGCCGCGGGCGCGGAGCGGGAGTGCTCGAGCATCGCGTCGAGGTAGGACTGCTCGAGCGGCGGACCACCGCGCGTGCGGGCGAGGAGGGGGTCGTAGCCGAGGGTCGCGCGCAGGTCGCCCGCCGCTCCGCTCTCGGAGGCCAGCCGCAGCAGGGTCGCCGCCGCGTCCGGGGTGTCCCGACCGGCCTCGAGCACGACCGGGGCGAGGTCGAGGAAGACGCCCTCGAGCAGGGCGGGCAGGGCGTCGGGGGCGGGCCCGCCGGCGTCGCCGAGCACCAGCCACAGCGACGAGACCCCGTTCTCCAGCTCGCCCATCAGGATGTCGTGGGCGGTCGCGACGTCGACGTCCGCCGGGAACGCGTGGCGCTGGCGGACCAGCCACCCCTCCGGCACGGCGCCCTCGGGGCGGGCGCCACGGACGAACGGCGACGAGCCGGGGACCCCGGTCGCGACGTCCGGCGCGTCCTCGGCGGCGTAGAGCGGGGCGATCGGGAAGCCGTCGTCGGTCGGGGTGGCGAGCGCCTGCTCGGCCTGGTCCGGGGTGACGTCCCTCCCGGAACGCGAGAGGACCTCGGCGACCAGCTCGCGCCACCGCTCGCGGGTCGGGGCCTCGAACTCCCCGGCCAGCGTCAGGTCCCCCGGGGAGTCGCTGTGTGTGGGGCCGGCAGTCATGGCGGGATCGTAGGACGGTCGCCCCGGGCCGGTTTCCTCCCGTGCGACAGGCCACCACGCCAGATCGGCGGAATCGTTCCCGAAGACGGTGGCTGTGATCTGCGCCATGCCGGGGGCGCGATCCGTGGTGGTTCGTCGCCCGGCCGCCCGCGCTGTCCGGTTGATCCCCCGGAGCCGCCGCCGGAGGTGTGCGCGAAGGGGGAACGGTGGGGGTGGGCCGCGCGTCGACGGTGGGGTCGGTGAGGTCGGACGAGCACCACGAGGAGGGGCGCACCGGATGCGGACGAGGTCGGGTCGGGCGAGCGCGGCCGCCCGGTTGCTGGGGATCTGCGTGGTGACCGGCGTGATCATCGCGGGCGTCACGTTCCCGCTCGTCGGCGGGATCGGCGCGCTGACGCTCGCGTCGGGGTCGTCGGTCTCGGCGTCGTCGCCGGAGCTGGAGCGCGGCGCGCTGCCCGGCGTCACCACGATCACCGACCGCAACGGCGCCCCGATCGCGTCCGTCTACGACCAGAACCGCACGGTGGTGGCGTCGCAGCAGATCGCCCCGGCCATGAAGGCGGCGATCGTCGCCATCGAGGACCGCCGCTTCTACTCCGAGGCGGGTATCGACCCGCAGGGCATCGCGCGCGCCCTGATCAACAACAACTCCGGCGGCGGCCAGCAGGGCGCCTCGACGCTGACCGAGCAGTACGTGAAGAACTACGGCGTGCTGGTCTCGGCGCACACCGAGTCCGAGCGCCTCAAGGCCGCGGCGCCGACCTACGCGCGCAAGCTCCGCGAGGCCGCCCAGGCCACGCAGCTCGACCAGACGCTGAGCAAGGACGAGATCCTCACCCGATACCTCAACCTCGTCTACCTCGGCAACGGCGCGTACGGCGTCGCCGCCGCGGCGCGCACCTACTTCAACACGACGGCCGACCGGCTGACCGTGCCCCAGGCCGCGATGCTCGCCGGGCTGGTGCAGAGCACGGCCGCCTACGACCCGGTCGCCCACCCGGTCGCGTCGGCGAACCGGCGCAACGAGGTGATCCGGGCGATGGCCGACACCGGGGCGATCCCCCCGGAGTACGCCGCCCAGGCCGCCACCGCGCCGCTCGGGGTCGTCGCCCCGCTGCAGAGCCTGCCCAACGGGTGCATCGGTGCCGGAAACGCCGGGTTCTTCTGCAGCTATGTCCTGGACTACCTCGACCAGCTCGGGATCTCCCGCGACCAGCTCAACGCGGGCGGCTACACGATCCGGACCACGCTCGACCCCGTCGCGCTCGCCGCCGCGAAGGCCTCCGCCGACCAGCAGGTGCCGCCGACGACCCCGCACGTGGCCGATGTGATGGCCACGATCACGCCGGGCGCCACCCGCCACGAGGTGACCGCGATGGTCGCCAACCGGACCTACGGCCTCGACGGCAACGCCGGCCAGACCAGCTACGACCTGCCCGGCGAGCCCGAGAACCTCGGCGCGGGCTCGGTCTACAGAATCTTCACCTCGTCGGCCTACCTGGCCCAGGGCGGCGGGATCGACGACATCATCCCGGTGCCCCCGTCCGGCTACGCCTCGCCGATCTACACCAACAACGGGGCGCCGATCCCGGTCGGCAACGTCGGCGACTTCCCGCCGGAGCTCTCGCTGACCGACGCGCTCGCCCGCTCCCCCAACACCGCGTTCGTGAAGCTCGAGGAGACCACCGGAGTCCCCCCGGTGGTCGACATGGCGGTGCGGCTGGGCCTGCGCTCGCTGGCCACGACACCGTCCGGGGTGCCGGGCCGCTCGATCGCCGACATCACCCGCGACCAGCGCCTCGCGTCCTTCACCCTGGGCACGACGCCGACCAGCACCCTCGAGCTCGCCAACGTCGGGGCGACCCTCGCCAGCCACGGCACCTGGTGCCCGCCGACCCCGATCCAGTCGGTCAGCGACTCCGCGGGCCACCCGGTCCCGCTCGCCGAGACCCCGTGCGACCAGGCCGTCCCGCCGCAGCTCGCCGACACCGAGATGAACGGCCTGTCCCGCGACGACCAGCCCTCCGGGACCTCCGCCGCCGCCGCCCAGACCGCGGGCTGGAACCGCCCGATCGCGGCGAAGACCGGCACCACCCAGGACTACAAGTCGGCCGCGTTCATGGGGGCGACCCCGCAGCTCGCGGGCGCGGCGATCACCTTCGACGACTCGCCGCGCCCGCGCGGCATCTGCGACGGCGACCCCCCGACCTCCTGCGGGGCGGGCAACATCTACGGCGGCAAGGTCCCGGCGCGGACGTTCTACGGCGCCGCCACCCAGATTCTCGCTCCGCAGCCGGTCGTGCCGCTGCCCGCGCCCGACCCCCGCTTCCTCACCGGCGGGCGCCGCGACCCGGTGCCGAACGAGGTCAGCCGGTCCGTGGCCGACGCCGTCGGCACCCTGCAGGCCGCCGGCTACCAGGTCCGCCAGATCCCGGTCGGCAACCGGGAGGCCGCCGGCACCGTCGTCGGCCAGGACGTCCAGGGCACCGCGCTGCCCGGCGACACGATCACCCTCGCCGTGTCCACCGGCACGCTGCCCGCTCCACCACCCGCGCCCCAGTGACGCGGGAGCACGGGGCGTGAGCGATGATGCGGCCGATCGGGTCACGGCCGGAGATAGGGCTATGCACTTGTATGTACCAACCAGACGGAGGAGGCCCGTCGGTGGTCAGTACGGCGCGATGGAGGCTCCCGCGGCGGTGGAGCGGGAGCGCGGTCCGGGTGAGCGCCTCCGTGCTGGGCGCGGTGATCGTGGTGGCCGGGTGCGGGGCGTCGGCACCGACGCCGCCACGCACCGCGGCGGTGACGCGGGCGTCGGTCAGCACCTCGGTCTCGGCGGTCGGCTCGGTGGCGACCGGCCAGGTGAACGTCGGGTTCGCGAAGGGCGGGCAGCTGACGTCGGTGGCGGTCGGCGTCGGGGACACGGTCACGCCGGGCGAGGTCCTGGCCACGGTCGACGACTTCGGCGCGAAGCAGGCACTCCGGCAGGCCGAGGCCCAGCGTGACGCCCAGCAGGCGAACCTCGACCGCGCCGAGGACTCCACGGCGGTCGACGGTGCGCGCGCCTCGCTGGACCAGGCCCGGCGCGTCCTGGCGGCGACCGAGCGGGTCGCCGCCAGCGGTGCCGCCGGCGGTGCCGGTGCGGGCGGGGGCACCGCCCAGGCGGCCGGCGCGATGGCGAGCGGCTCGACGAGCTCGGACGCCGGTCAGCTGCAGGTCGAGACCGCGCGCTCGCAGGTGGTCGCCGCGGAGAACGCCCTCGACGCGGCCGAGACCGACCGTCCCCACCTGATCGACGCCGCCGAGGCGGCGGTCGACGGGGCGCAGGCCGGGGTGAACAACGCCCGGCAGGATCTCGCGAACACGACGCTGCGGGCGCCGACGGCCGGAACGGTCTCCGCCCTCAACGGCGCGCCCGGCGAGTTCCTCGCCCCGAGCTCCGGGACGACGGCCCAGGCGCCCGGAGGCGCCGCGATCCCCGGTGCCCCGGCGGCCGCGGCGGCGGGAGCGGGGGGCGCGGCGGGCGCGGCGGCCACGCCCACCCGACCGGGCGGCGCCCAGTTCATCGTGCTCGACCTGAACTCGTTCCAGATCGTCGCCCCGTTCCAGGAGGCCGACTCCTCCGCGATCACCGTGGGCCAGCGGGTCGACGTCGCCGTCGACGCGCTCCCGGACACGACCCTCACGGGCAGTGTCAGCGCGGTCTCGCCCGCGGGCGCCGCGATCGCCAACGTCGTCAACTACTACGTCACGGTCGCGCTCCCGCCGTCCGACCCGCGGCTGCGGGAAGGCCAGACCGCCCGCGCCTCGGTGGTGACCGGCGAGGTCGACAACACGCTGAGCGTGCCCAATACCGCCGTCCGCCGGCAGGGTGACTCGACGTCGGTCGTCGTGCTCGAGCCGGACGGGCGTCAGGTCACCACCCGGTTCACCGCCGGGATCGTCGGGACCGACCGGACCCAGGTGGTCGGCGGGCTGGACGAGAACCAGCAGGTCCTCCTGACGGGAGGCCAGGGATGACCGACGAGCCACTGACCGCTCCGGTGGGGCTGCAGGAATCGGGCGAGCCCGAACCCCCACCCACCCGGCGCCCGATGAGGCGCCGCACCCGGATCGCGCTGATCGTCATCGTGGTCCTCGCGCTGCTCGCCGCCGCCGCGTTCACGGTGAGCTACCTGGTCGTCTCCAGCCGGTACGTCTCCACCGACAACGCGCAGATCGACGGGACGCAGATCCCGATCTCGGCACCGGCCAGCGGCACCCTGATCGGCTGGTCGGCGACGCAGGGGACGGTGCTGCGCCGGGACCAGGTCGTCGGCCGCGTGGAGCTCCAGGGCGCGTTCGTCCAGCCGCAGCTGACCATCCGGGCGCCCGCCGCGGGCACCGTGGCCGTCGACAACACCACCGAGGGCGCCTACGTCACCGCGGGCACCCAGCTCGCCGTGGCCTACGACACGGCCGGCCTGACGGTCACCGCGCGCGTGGACGAGACGGACATCGACCAGGTCCGCACCGGCGCTCCGGTGGACATCTCGGTGGACGCCTACCCCGGCACGACGCTCACGGGGTCGGTCCGGGAGATCCAGCGCGGCGCCGCGGGCGTCTTCTCACCGTTCCCGCAGTCGAACAGCTCGGGGAACTTCCAGAAGGTGACGCAGGTGATCCCGGTCAAGATCAGCATCGACGATCCCCGCGGTCTCGATCTCATCCCCGGCATGAACGTCACCGCGGACATCCAGAAGCAGTGACCGGCCCCGTCCCGCTCAGGAGCGGGACGGGGACCCGGACGACGTCGGCTGCTGGCTGCGCGCACGCAGCGGGATCAGCTGGCGGTGGTCCTCGGGCTCGTGGTCCTCGATCGGCGTCGGGCCGGGCGTGCTCCTCGTGCGCCCCGGGAGCGGGGCGCACGGCATCCTCGAGCTCCTGCACCGGGGCCTTCGGTTCCGCCGTCGCCGCCGGCACCGCAGCGGGTTCGGCCGTCGGCGCCGGCGCAGGTCCGGAGCGCAGGAACAGCGCGAGCACGACGCCGAGGAGCGTCGTCACCGCCGTGATGAGCAGCAGGTCGTCGAGCGCGGAGACGAAGACCTGCGACTGGGCCTGCTGGTACATCTCGTACATCCGCAGCATCGACCCCGAGCCCGATCCCGAGCCGGCCCCCGCGGCGGCGGCCGCACCGGCACCACCCGGATCGGCCGTGCCGAACGTCGTGGGGGACATCAGCCCGGAGCGGTCGGCGAAGGCCTGGCTCTGGTGGGTCGTCAGCACCGCGGTGAGCGCCGCGAGCCCCATCGCCGCCGAGGTGCGCTGGACGACGTTGTTGAACGCGCTCCCGCGGCTGACCTGCGACGGCGGGAGTGAGGAGATCCCGCCGGTCATGATCGGCATCATCGCCAGGCCCAGACCCGAGGCCCGGAACATGAGCAGCCAGATCAGGGTGCTGTGCGAGGTGTCCAGGGAGAGGTCGCTCATCAGGTAGGTCCCGAACGCCACGATCGACAGCCCGACGAGCGCGGGGTAGCGCGGGCCGAACCGGTCGTACAGGCGACCGGCCACCGGCATGAGCACGCCCATCACCAGCGCCTGCGGGAGCAGCAGCAGCCCGCTGTCGAAGGCGCCGAGGCCCTGGGCCTGTTGGAGGAACAGGGGCACGTAGAACAGCACCCCGAACAGTCCGACCGAGAGGACCGAGATCAGCAGCAGGGAGTTCGTGAACGGCCAGGACCTGAAGACGCGGACGTCGAGCAGCGGCTCGTCGACCTCCAGCTCGATCACGACGAACAGCGCCATGCTCAGCACGCCGATCGTGAAGAGGATGAGGATCGGGTAGGACGTCCAGCCCCAGTCCTGCCCCTCGGACAGGGCCAGCAGCAGCGAGAACAGAGCGACCGCGATGGCCAGGAAGCCGGGCAGGTCGAACCGTCCCGCGCGACCGGGCGCGAAGCGGGGCAGCCACGCCACCGCGGCGAGGGCTCCCAGGATGCCGATCGGCACGTTGATGAAGAAGATCAGCCGCCAGTCGACGTACTCGACGAGGTAGCCGCCGAGGGTCGGGCCGACCGCCGGGGCGAAGACGATCCCGAGCCCGTACATGCCCATCGCCGCGCCGATCTTCTCCCGGGGGACGATCCGGTAGAGCATCGACAGGGAGATCACCGGCAGGACTCCGCCCGGGATCGCCTGCAGGATGCGGAAGACGACGAGGCTGTCGAGGTTCCAGGCGAGGCCGCACAGTGCCGATCCGGCACCGAAGGCGAGCAACGACATCACGTAGAGGCGCGCGAGCCCGAAGCGCTCGCCGAGCCACGCGCTGACCGGCACGACCACGCCCAGCGCCAGCGAGTAGGCGGTGGCCACCCACTGGATCTCGTCGGTGGTGGCGCCGAAGTCCTTCTGGATGGCCGGCACCGCGACGTTCACGATGCTCACGTCGAGGACCGACATGAACATCCCCGCGATGAGCACGGCCAGCGGTAGCCCCCACTTCGCCGCCGCGGCGGGCGGCGCGGGGGCGGCGGGCGGCGCGGCATCGCCGGCGGGTCGGGCGTCCACCGCAGGGTTCGCCGGGGTTCGCGTCGCCATGCTGATCAGTCTGCCGCTCCCGGTAGCGCGGTGCCGGGCTCAGCCCGGTGCGCATTCGCCGCATTTCACGACAAGCGGGACTTCTGCACCTTGCCCATCGCGTTGCGGGGGAGCTCGTCGACGATGCGGACCTCGCGGGGGCGCTTGTGGGCGGAGAGGCGCTCGGCGACGAAGTCGATGACCTCGCCCTCGTCGATCGGGCCCTCCGCGACGACGACGTGGGCGACGATGCGCTGGCCGAGGTCGTCGTCGGGCTCGCCGACCACCGCGGCCTCGGCGATGCCGTCGTGCTCGAGGAGGGCGGTCTCGATCTCGCCGGCCCCGACGCGGTAGCCCCCGGTCTTGATCAGGTCGACCGAGCGGCGGCCGACGATGCGGTGGTAGCCCCCGGCGTCGACGACGGCGGCGTCGCCGGTGCGGAACCAGCCGTCGTCGGTCCAGGTCTCGGCGGTCGCCTCGGGGCGCCCGAGGTAGCCGTCGAAGAGGCCGGGACCCGTGAGCTGGAGCTCGCCGATCGACTCGCCGTCGTGCGGCAGCATCACGGCCTCGTCGTCCGGGGCCACCAGCCGGGTCTCGACACCCGCCACCGGTACGCCGACCCAGCCGGGGCGGCGCTCGCCGTCGGCGCGCACGGACAGCGTGATCATGGTCTCGCTCATGCCGTAGCGCTCGACCGGCGCCTGCCCCGTGAGCTCGCGCAGGCGCTCGAACACGGCCACGGGCAGGGCGGCGCTCCCGGAGACGAGCAGGCGCGCGGGGCGCAGGGCCGCCGCGGCGTCGGGGTCGGCGGCGATGCGCGACCAGACCGTCGGCACCCCGAACAGCAGGCTCGCGCCGTGGTCGCGGACGGCGGCGGCGTAGGCGCCCGGGGTCGGGCGGCCCACGTGCAGGAGCGGCGACCCGATCCGCAGCGCGCCGAGCACGCCGAGCACCAGGCCGTGGACGTGGAACAGGGGCAGCCCGTGGGCGAGGGTGTCCCCGGCGGTCCACTCCCAGGCGTCAGCGAGGGCGTCGAGGCCCGCGGCCATCGCCGCGCGGGAGAGCTGCACGCCCTTCGGGGCTCCGGTGGTCCCGGAGGTGTAGAGGATCAGGGCCGCGCCGTCCTCGGGCGCCTCGCGGACCGTGTCGCCACTGCGCCGGTTGAGGTCGACGCGGCGGCAGGGCAGCGTCACCTCCGGCGGGCGGGGACCGAACCAGGTCGACGCCCCCGAGTCGGAGAGCACGTGCCCGCGCTCACCCGGCCCGGTGTCCGGCGGCACCGGCACGACGGGCACCCCGGCCAGCAGGGCCCCGACGACGGCCACGACCGTCTCGGCGGTCGGCTCGGCGAGCACGGCCACCGGTCCCCCACCCGGGCGCTCGGCGAGCTCCTCCGCGACCACCGACGCCGCTCCGAGCAGCTCGGGTCCGGACAGCGCGGTCCCCCCGACGTGGATCGTGTCCGGACCGTCGAGCCCGCCGTCGGTGAGGGCCTGGAGCAGGGTCATGGCGCCCATGATGAGCACCGGGACCCGAACGCGCGCGGCTACCCCCGCGCGAGCAGCCCGTCGACGAGCACGCGGACCTTCCAGACTCCCTCACCGTCGCGCCTGCCGATCGTCGGTCCCCGCGGGCACGATGGGCGGCGTCGCGCTTCCCCCGCGACGGCCCACCGTCCGTCGAAGGGGAACGCCGTGTCCGCCCACGCCGACCACCGCCGCGCCCAGGCCCGCCTGGACGCCGAGACCATCGACCGCGCCGCCGCTGTCCTGCGCCGCCGGGTGGCGCTGGGTCGCTACGCCGGGCTCGCCGGCGACTACGCCGGGTTCGAGATGTGCGCGCTGCTCGAGGCCGTCGCGCACGGCTCGGCGGAGGATCCGCGCTCGTCGCGGATCCGCGACGCCGCGCTCCGGGTGGCCCGCGCCGTCCTCGCCGACGAGCCCCCGCGAGCATGAGCGCGGAGCTCGCGCGATCCCGTCAGGGCGCGTCCAGGTCGAGACCCCGGTAGTTCTCGGCGAGGTTCGTGCGGGCCGACTCGGACGAGGCGATGTGGCGCAGTGCCGCGAGGGCCAGCCGGTCGTCGAACGGGTCGGCGGCCGGGTCGGCGTGCAGCATCGTGGTCATCGTCGCGGAGAAGTGCTCGGCCCTCCACACCCGCGCGAGGGCGGCCTCGGAGTAGGCGTCGAGCCCCCGCTCGTCCGTGGTGGTGAAGAACTCCACCAGCGCCGGCGCGAGCCGCCGCACGTCGGCCACCGCGAGGTTGAGACCCTTCGCCCCGGTCGGCGGGACGATGTGCGCGGCGTCGCCGGCCAGGAACAGCCGTCCGTGGCGCATCGGTTCGGCCACGAAACTGCGCATCGGGGTCACCGACTTGTCGGTGACCGGCCCCCGGTTCAGGGCGAACGAGCCCCTCTCGGCGTGCTCCCCCGGGTCGAGCGCGAAGCGGGCGTCGAGCTCGTCCCAGATCGCGTCGTCGGACCAGTCGGCGGGGTCGGTGCCGTTGGGCACCTGCAGGTAGAGCCGGCTCACCGACGGCGAGCGCATCGAGTGCAGCGCGAACCCACGCCCGTGGCGGGCGTAGATCAGCTCCTCGGTGGCGGGGGCGGCGTCGGCGAGGATCCCCAGCCACGAGAACGGGTAGACCCGCTCGAAGGTCCGCGCCGACGCCGGCGGGATCGCGCGCCGCGTGACGCCGTGGAAACCGTCCGCGCCCACCACGACGTCGGCGCGCAGCTCGTGCTCGGCGCCCTCGTGGCGGTAGCGCACCCGCGGCGCGTGGGTCTCGACGTCGGCCACCTCGAGGACCTCGGCGCCGAAGCGCAGCGGCTCGCCCTGATCCAGGCGCAGCGCGACGAGGTCCTTCACGACCTCGGTCTGCGCGTAGATCATGACGTTGTGGCCGGTCAGGGCCTGCATGTCCACCCGGACACCCCGGCCCTCGAAGCGCAGCTCGAACCCGTCGTGCACCAGGCCCTCACGGTCCATCCGCGCGCCGGCCCCGACCTCGCGCAGCGCGTCGATCGTGCCGTGCTCGAGGATGCCGGCACGCTGGCGCGACTCCACCCGCTCGCGTGGACGCGACTCCAGCACCACCGACGACACGCCGCCCGCCCGCAGCAGGTGGGCGAGCAGCAGCCCGGCGGGACCACCGCCCACGATCGCGACCTGGGTCCGCTCGGGCACGGTCACGCGGGCTCCGGTGCGTCGGTGGTGGCGGGAGGCTGGGCGCGACCGGCGGCGCTGAGGTCGAGGAAGACGGTCTCGCCGGGGCCCTGCAGGCGCACGTCGAACCGGTAGCCCGGGCCGGTGACGCTGCCGTCCGGGACCGCCATCAGCGTGGCGCGACGCTGCTCGTCGAGAGCGGCGAGCAGGGGGTCGGCGGCGTTCGCCTCGATGTGATTCGGGAAGTAGACGCGGGTGAACAGGTGGTGCAGCAGCCCGCGGGCGAACACCGTCACGGCGAGGTGCGGGGCGTGTCCCACCCCCTCGGGCAGCGCCGGGCGCAGGGTCCGCAGCCGGTAGTCGCCGGCCCGGTCGGTGGGCACCCGGGCGAAGCCGGTGAACGAGCGGCCGTCACGGCGCAGCGCGCCGGCCCGCACGGGCACGCGACCGTCCGGTCCGGTCTGCCAGAACTCCAGCAGCGCGTCGGGGACCGGCGCGCCGGCCCCGTCGCGGACGGTCCCGTGCAGCGTGATCGCCCCCGGGGTCCCGGGTGGAACCACGTCGCCGCCGCCGTCGAAGGGCAGGCCGAAGGCGAAGAACGGCCCGACGGTCTGCGAGGGCGTCTCGTCGGGCATCAGGCGTCCTCCGGATCCCGGGGCGTGGCGTGGGCCCCGTCGAGGACGACGTCCCAGGTGTAGCCCAGCGCCCACTCGGCCTGCGTCACGTCGTGGTCGTAGGCGGCGATCAGGCGCTGCTGGGCCTTCTCGTCGGTGACCGACTGGAAGATCGGGTCGAGCCCGAACAGCGGGTCGCCGGGAAAGTACATCTGGGTCACGAGGCGCTGGGTGAACATCGTGCCGAAGAACGAGAAGTGGATGTGCGCGGGACGCCAGGCGTTGTGGTGGTTGCGCCACGGGTAGGCGCCCGGCTTGATCGTCGTGAAGCGGTACCGGCCCTCGTCGTCGGTCAGCGCGCGACCGCCGCCGGTGAAGTTCGGGTCCAGCGGCGCGGGGTGCTGGTCGCCGTCGTGGCGGTAGCGCCCGGAGGCGTTGGCCTGCCAGATCTCCACGAGCTGGCGCGGGACCGGACGCCCGTCGCCGTCGAGGACGCGCCCGGTGATGACGATGCGCTCGCCCAGCGGCTCGCCGTCGTGGCGGCGGGTGAGGTCGGCGTCGAGCGGGGCGACGTCGGACGGGCCGAACACGGGCGCGGCGAGCTCGGCCAGGCTCGGCGGGGTCGCCACGAGCGGCCGGCCCGGCGCCCGCAGGGCCGTGCTCCGGTAGGGCGCGTACGCACGGTCGGGATGGCCGCCCGGGAGCGGCACGCCCGCCGCCGCCGCGGCGATCTCCGCGGAGACCGCGCGCTGGCCCGCCTCCGCCGGGCGGGTCGGTGGCGCGTCGTCCTGATCCGGCGGCGAGGGACTCACGGACACAGCGTGCCGGGCCGCCCGGCCGTGTCAGAATCCGGCTTCCACTCACCGGGAGGCAAGGGAGCGCACGGTGACGTCCGAATCCGGCTCCGGCCCGCTGCGCGGCCCGCGCGGCGAGGCCTCGACGGTCACGGGCCGCGTGCTGGCCATCCTCTCGGCGTTCAGCGCCGACGCCGGCGCCCTGAGCCTGTCCGCCATCGCCCGGGGCGCGGGGCTGCCGCTGAGCACGGCGCACCGGCTCGTCGGCGAGCTGTCGGGCTGGGGCGCGCTCGAGCGGGGCGAGGACGGCCGGTACCGGATCGGGCTGCGCCTCTGGGAGGTCGGCGCGCTCGCCCCGCGCAGCCTCGGCCTGCGCGAGCGCGCGATGCCCTTCCTGGAGGACCTCTACGAGGCGACCCGCCAGAACGTGCAGCTCGCGGTGCGCGACGGCGCGGAGGTCGTCTACGTCGAGCGCCTCGCCCACCCCGAGGCCGTGCGCGTCTTCTCCCGGGTCGGCGGGCGAATGCCGCTGCACGCGACCGCCGTCGGCCAGGTGCTGCTCGCCTTCGCGTCGCCCGCGATACAGGAGGAGATCCTCGCCGCGCCGCTGGCGCCGCTCACCCCCCGGACCGTCGTCGACCCGCACGAACTGCGTCGCATCCTCGCCGCGGTGCGCCGCGAGGGTGTCGCGGTCGCCGACGGCATGGTCGACCTGCTCTCCCTCTCGGTGGCCGCGCCGGTGCGCGGCGAGGACGACCGCGTCGTCGCCGCCCTCTCGGTGGTCGTCCCCAGCGCGGGCGCCGAGCCACGCGCCATCGTCCCCGCGGTCCGCGCCTCCGCGCGCGGCATCTCCCGCGCCCTGGGCTCCCCCGCCGCCCGGCGCCGGCCGAACGGGGTGCTCGCGCGCCCCGGCGTGACCCGCGGCCGGGCGCGTCGTTGATCCGACGTCGGGGGAGGCGAGGGGCCCCCTCGCGTCGCACCGCGGCGCGCGGGGACTCCTCGCCTGCGGACCCGGAGGAGGTGCAGGGAGGCATCGGGTGGCACACGGAGCACAGCGGGGCTCGGCCCGAGGACCGGCGATCGGACTGCGGCGCGCGGCGACCTCGGTGCTGGTGGCGGCGGCGCTGGCCCTGGGTGCCGCGCCGGCCCGGGCGGACCCGATCGTGCCGATCCCGGTACCGGTGCCCCAGCCGTCCCGCGAGTACGCCCCCCTGGACCGGCCGGGTCCGGCCCTGCGCGTGTCGGACGCGCAGATCGACTCGGCGCTCGACTGCACCGCGGACGTCGCGACCTCGCCGAAGCGTCCGGTCCTGCTCATCCCGGGCACGACGCTGACCGCGCGGGAGAACTTCTCCTGGAACTACGAGCGGGCCTTCACCGCGCGCGACCGCCCGTACTGCGCCCTGACGCTGCCCGACCACGCGATGACCGACATCCAGGTCTCGGCCGAGTACGTCGTCGGCGCGATCCGGTCGATGGCGGAGCGCAGCGGTCAGGACGTCGCGATCGTCGGCTTCAGCCAGGGCGGCATGATCGGTCGCTGGGCGCTGCGGTTCTGGCCCGACACGCGCGACGAGGTCGCCGAGGTGATCGGGATCGATCCCTCCAACCACGGCACGCTCGACGCCTACCCGGTGTGCACCGGCGCCGGCTGCGCGCCGGCGTTCTGGCAGCAGCAGACGTACTCGGCGTTCTCGACCGCGCTCAACTCCCGGGCCGAGACCTTCGCCGGGATCGACTACACGCAGATCTACACGCCGACCGACGAGGTCGTGTTCCCGAACCTCGGGCCGGCGCCGAGCTCGTCGCTGAGCACCGGCGCGGGCGCGCGACGCACCATCTCCACCTTCGCGTCTGCCCCGGTCACGTCGCCGAGCACCTCTCGATGGGCAGCTTCGACGCCGTCGGGTACGGACTGGTCGTCGACGCCCTCGACCACGACGGGCCCGCGGACCCGGCGCGGGTGGACCGCGCGGTGTGCCTGCAGCCGTTCCACGAGGGCGTCGACCCGCTGACCTTCCCCGGCCGTCTCGCGCAGTACGCCGCGGGCGCCGGCGTCCAGGTCGCGACCTACCCGCACGTCCTGGCCGAGCCGCCGCTGCGGGAGTACACGACGGCGGGCTGAGCAGGGGTTTGCGCAGGGGGCGAACGGGCGACTACGCCTGGTACCACCACCCCGGGAGGACTCCGTGCGCCCCTTCGACGACATCGACCGGATCGCCCACACCGCCGCCCTGGACAAGGTCGCCGCCCCGGCCCGCGACCTCGTCCACAAGCTCCTGACCCGCCAGGACGTCAAGGACGCTGCTGCACGGTGTGTGGCTGGGGCATCCGCTGCACCCGACGCTCGCCCAGTTCTCGATCGGCAGCTTCGTCTCGGCCGGCGTGCTCGACGTCGTGCCGCGCACCCGGCGCCCGGCCACCGCGCTGATCGTCCTGGGCCTGGCGTCCGCCGCCCCCGACCGCCGCGGCCGGCTGGGCGGACTTCGCCGACGGCCACGAGGAGCAGCAGCGGGTCGGCGATCGTGCACGCCGCCGCGAACATCACGATGCTCGCGGGCTACGCGGTCTCGCTCGCGGCCCGCGCGCGGGGACGGGGCTTGCGCGGCGCGCTCTGGGGCTGGGCCGCGCTCGCGGTCGGCAGCGCCGGCGCCGCCCTCGGCGGGCACATGGCCTTCCACCAGGCGATGGGCGCCAACCACGCCGAGGCGATCCCGCACATCGGCCCGGGCGACTGGACCGACGTCGGCACGATGGACGACCTCCCCGACGGCACCCCGACCCGCCTCCTGGTCGGCGACGTCGGCGTCCTGCTCGTCCGGCGCGGCCACCGGGTCGACGCCCTCGCCGACCGCTGCTCGCACGCCTCGGCGCCCCTGCACGAGGGATCGCTGACGGAGGAGGACGGCGCGACGTGCATCGAGTGCCCCTGGCACGGCAGCGTCTTCCGGCTCGACGACGGCTCGGTGGTGCACGGCCCGGCGACCGCGCCGCAGCCCCGCATCCGCACCCGGGTGGTCGCGGACCGCCTCCAGGTGGCGGTCGCCGGTGTGACGGGTGTCCCCGCGAGCTGAGCGCCCTCGCGGGAACCGCCGGGGCGGCGAGCGTGTCAACCAGGGGTGTCCCGGCAGAGCAATCCCCGTGTGAGAAAGGACGTTCCGACCACTCCGGATCTCATGATCATGGACCCTCGTGCCAGAGTCGGACCCCGGTGCGACCGCACCCCGGCGGGCCCCGGCCCGTCTCGACGCCGATCGCCTCCGGAGCTCGCTCGATGACCTCTGTCGCACCCAAGCCCGCCGCGACCCCCGACCTGTCCGATCATCGACGCCACATCGCCCCGCACCTCTTCGTGTACGTCTTCGCCTTCGTGCCTCTGGTCGCCCTCGTCGCCGCCGTCCCGCTGGCCTGGGGCTGGGGGCTGACCTGGCTCGACGTCGGGCTGGCCGCGGGCTTCTACGTCGTGACGATGCTGGGCGTGACCGTGGGGTTCCACCGCTACTTCACCCACGGGGCCTTCCGCGCGCGCCGTGGCCTGCGGATCGCGCTGGCCGTCGCCGGCAGCTTGTCCGTGCAGGGCCCGATCCAGCACTGGGTGGCCGACCACCGGCGCCACCACGCCTTCGCCGACCTCGAGGGCGACCCGCACTCGCCGTGGCTGTTCGGGACGTCGCCGGCCGCGCTCGTGCGCGGGTTCTGGCACGCGCACATGGGCTGGATCTTCGACCGGTCGCTCACCAACCAGAAGCGCTTCGTCCCCGACCTGCTCGCCGACCCCGACATGCGCGCGGTGAACCGGGCGTTCACCGGCCTGACGCTGATCACCGTCTTCCTGCCGCCCATCGTCGGCGGGCTGGCCACCTGGAGCTGGTGGGGCGCCTTCACCGCGTTCTTCTGGGCGAGCCTCGTGCGGATCGCGCTGAGCCACCACGTCGCCTGGTCGACCAACTCGATCTGCCACATGGTCGGCGACCGTCCCTGGCGCGCCCGCGACCACTCGACCAACGTCTGGCTGCTCGCCATCCCGAGCATGGGCGAGTCGTGGCACAACCTGCACCACGCCGACCCGACCTCGGCCCGGCACGGCGTCGGCCGCGGCCAGATCGACATCTCGGCACGGACGATCTGGCTCTTCGAGAAGCTCGGCTGGGCCTCCCACGTCCGCTGGCCGACGCCGCGACGGCTGCAACGCCTGGCCGCCGGACCGGCCTGATCGACCGACCGACGACGGGATGCCGGGCCGTCCGTCACCGGAGGATGTCGGGCCTGGTCAGCGGCCCGGAGGGCCGCTACGGTCGGCGACCCGGTTGAGCCGTCAGCCGCCCTTCTCCGGCGTGCCCTGACGAACTGGTGAACCGTGCCCGGTCCGCGATCCTCCCCCGAGCCACCGCCCGGTCCGCCGGCGTTCTCGGCGCGCTGCCGCCCGGAGCGCGACGCGGACGGTGCGCTCGTCGTGGACGTCTGCGGCGACCTCGACGCCAGCGCCGTGCCGGCCCTGGTCCGCGCCGTCGAGGACGCCCTGGGTGAGGCCGACGTCGTACTCGACCTGGACGTCGTCGCCTTCGTCGCCCTCGCCGGCCTCGACGCGCTCGCCGCCCTCGCCGTCACCGCCCGTCGTCGGGGGCGCCGGCTGCGTGCGGTCCACTGCTCGCGGGCCGTGATCCGGACCGCCACGCTCGCCGCGCAGATCGGTCTGGAGATCGGCCTCGACGGCCTGGAGCCGGACCGCGGTTGACCCTCCCGGCCCCGGCGACCGGTCCCGAGCAGAGCGGCCCGCACCCGGTCAGACGGCGGCGGTCTCCGGGGCGGACGCCTCGTGCTCGGCGAGACGGCGGTCGGCGTCGTCGCGCCGCTCCGCGGCCTCCTCGGCGGCCCGGCGGCGCTGCTCGTGCGCGTCCTCGGCGCGGGCGGAGCGGTCGTCGGCGGCCCGCTCCTCGTCCTCGGCCTCGCCGAGGCGGGCCCGCAGGTCCTCGACCGTGGCGCGGGCCCGGCCGGCGGCGCGCTCGGCGTCGTCCCGGTCGCGGTCCGCGGCCCGCGCCGCCTCCCGCGCGCGGTGCGCCGCGTCCTCGGCGTCGTCGCGCTCGTCGCGCAGCTGCCGGCGCCGCTCGTCCCACGCCGCCTGGGCGCGCTCGGCCTCCTCCGTGGCGCGCCGGGCCGCCTCCCGGTCCTCGGCGGTTCCACCCGTGTCGGGATCGGGCCGACCGTGCTCGGTGTCCGGGGCCGCGGTCGGGGTCGGGCTCGGGCTCGGCGGCGCCCCGCCCGAGCCGGGCCTGCGCACCCGGGGGCGGGGTGCCCGGGTGGGGGTGATCGCGGACGAGGCGGCCGCGTCGCCGAGGCCGGCGCCCGGCTCGATGGCGGTGACGAGATGGCCGGCGGCCAGGGCGCGGGCGACCTCGCCGTCGGCGAGGGCGGCCTGGATCGTCTGCTCGAGCTCGCGTGTCGCGGCGTCGCCGATCCGCACGCCGTCCGCGCGGGCCAGCGTGCGGGCCCGGTCCACGAGGGCCTGCACGAGACCGCGGCGCTGGCGGGAGAGCTGACGCAGGGCGTCGCCCTCCAGCCGTGACTGCGCGTCGCGCAGCGAGGACCCGAGCTCGGCCAGGGCGCCGACCTCGTCGGGGTGCTCACGGGCGAGCTGGTTGGCGAGCCAGGCGGCGACCGACGGCTTGCGCAGGGCCCCGATCGCGGTCGCGGTCTCCCGGTCCTTCTCGGCGCGCGCCTGCTTCACCAGCTCGTCGCGGCGCGGGATGAACCCGTCGCGCGGCAGCCCGTAGAGCTCCTCCACGGTGTCGGCGAGGTCGGTCACACGGTCATCGTCCCGGAGACGCCGTCCCGCGGTCGAGTCCTCCGGCCCGCCGACGGCTCCCGTCGACCCCGGGGACCGGGCGACCCCGCGGGGCGACCGCCGCCGCGACCCCGGGCGGGGCGCCGAGCGCCTCGGTCACCGGACCCTCGAGCACCCGGCCGTCGGGGCCGAAACGCGAGCCGTGCAACGGGCAGTCCCAGCTGCGCTCGGCGTCGTTCCACGCCACCACCCCGCCCAGATGGGGGCACAGCGCGGCCGAGGTGTGCTCGACCCCGTCCACGCGGCAGCGCGCCACCTTGCCGCGCCGCGTCGTCTCGACCCGGCCCTCGCCCTCGGCCAGCGGCGCACCGCTCGGCAGGTCGGGGCGGGCCCAGCCGCCGGCCAGGTAGCGGGCGACCTCGCCGTTGGCACGGGCCAGGGTGGGCAGCGAGGTGACGGCCGGCGCCCGGTCGGCGCGGAGGACCTCGGCCCAGCGGTTGTCCCGTCCGGCGACCTGGTCGGCGAGGGCGAGTGCGGCAGCCGTCCCGCCCGTCATCCCCCACTTCGCGAAGCCGGTGGCCACCATGACGCGCGACTGCAGCGGCATCGGTCCGACGAACGGCAGGCCGTCCTCGGGCTCGTAGTCCTGGGCCGACCAGCGATGGGTGATCCCCCGGACCGCGAAGTGGTGAGCGGTCCAGTCGGCCAGGTCGCGCTCGTGGGACGACGTCGGCGTGCTCGCCCCCACGCGGTGGCCGAAACCGCCGACGAGCAGACGGCGCTCGCCCTCGACGACGGCGGTGCGCAGCGACACCGTGGGTGAGTCCGCGCCCAGGTACATGGCTTCGGGAAGGTCGCCGTCGACCGCCACCACCTGCCCGTAGGAGCGCGCCGGCTCGACCCGTGCGAAGTACAGCCCGCGGTCGAGCACCGGGATCCCGGTGGCCAGCACGACGCGCTCGGCGCGCACCCGCCCGTGCTCGGTGCGCAGCTGCGGGGCGCCCCACAGCGACACGCCGAGCACGCGGGTGTTCTCGTGGACCGCGTGCCCGCCGTCGGCCAGCTCCCGGGCGAGGTCGGCGAGGTAGGGCACCGGGTCGAACTGTGCCTGGTCGGCCAGGGTGACCGCCTCGGAGACCGCGAACGGCAGCCCGACGTCGGTGCGCAGGGCCGCCGGGACACCGGCCCTGCGCAGCACCGCGGCCTCGCGGCGCACCGCCTCCGCCGCGGAGCCGGATCGACCGCTCGTGGCGAACGTGACCGCCTCGCGCCGCTCGAGGTCGCAGTCGACCCCCCGCGCGCGCTCGAGCAGCCAGTCCATCCCGGCCCGGTGCGCGGCCACGTACGCCTCCACGACCTCCGGCGGGTGGCGGGCGTCGAGGGTGCCGGCGCGGGTGCCCTGCAGAATCGAGATCTTCGCGGTGGTGTTCCCGGACGTCACGGCGCCGACGTGGCGCGCCTCGAGCACGGCGACGTGCAGGCCCTCCCGCGCCAGCAGCACGGCCGTGGTGAGCCCGGTGATGCCGGCCCCGACCACGGCGACGTCCACCCGGAGGTCGCCGTCCAGTCGGCCGTAGCGGTCGGGCTCCTCGGCGTGCTCGGGGTCGAGCCACGGCGAGAGCGGTCGAAGGGGCAGGGTCGGTGACGCCATGTCCGGGAGTGACCGCGCCCCCGGGCTCACAAACGGGCGTGTGAGCGGCCCGGCGCGTACCGGCGAAGGGCGCCCCTCGTCGCTCTATGCGCCCGAGGGTGCCCTTCGCGCGGAACCGGTGGGCGGCGACGGAGGCGTCGCGGGCGGCGAGGAGGCCGCCCGCGGTACACCCTCCGGTCGATCAGACGGCGACGAGCCGGTCCACGTCGCTCTCGCGCTCGATCTGGTCGCGGAGTGCCGCGAGCGTGCGCGTCAGCAACCGGGAGACGTGCATCTGGGAGATGCAGAGCACCGCGGCGATCTCCGCCTGGGTCTTCTCGTGGACGAAGCGCAGCGCGAGCATCGTGCGTTCCCGCTCGGGCAGGGAGCGGACGAGCGCGCCGACCAGGGCGCGGACCTCGACGCGGTCGAGCTCGCCGTCGTTCACACCGAGGATGTCGACGAGGGCGGAGTCGTCGCCGCTGCCGAGGGACTCGTCGAGCGAGGCCGGTTGGTAGGAGCCGTGCGCGGCGATGGCCTCGGACACCTCGTCGCGGGACATGCCCAGGTGCTCGGCGAGCTCGGCCGCGGTCGGCGCCCGCCCGAGCTGCTGGGCCATCGCCGCGGTGGCCGAGCCGACCGCGACGTAGCGGTCCTTGATGCTGCGCGGGGTGCGCACCGACCAGGCCGAGTCACGGAAGTGCCGGCGGACCTCGCCCATGATCGTCGGGACGGCGTAGGAGAGGAAGTCGCGCTCGCGTCCGGGATCGAAGCGGTCGAGGGCGTGCAGCAGGCCGAGCGAGGCGACCTGTTCGAGGTCGTCGGTGGCCTCACCGCGGCGGGAGAAGCGACGTGCGATGTTGCGGGCCACGGGCAGGAACCCGACCACCAGACGTTCGCGCAGCTGGGCGCGGCGCGGATCGTCGGCGGACAGGGTGGCGTACTCGGCCAGCAGCGGGACGTACACGTCGTAGTCGCTGCTGCGTCCGGTCATTGGCTTCCCCTCCGGGGGCGCCCTGGGGACCGTCGCGCGAGAGACGACCGGACCGGGGCGCTCGTGTGCTGGAGCAAGTCCCGGCTGGTCTCTGAACCGGAGTACCTCACCAGGCTGTCACCTCCCCGGTACCGCCCGCAACTGTGCGCCCCCCGCACGCGACCGGGAGGCGCTCGTCGGGGCCGGATGACGGCACGTGGAGACCCCCCGGGCCCCGTGACGACGTGGTCACCGAGCTCGGGGGGCCGTCGAGGGGGGCGGTTCGGAAATTGCACTCCGAGTACCCTTGGCGATTCGCACCACGTCCGTCGCGAGCCGGCGCGAAATCGTGCCGACAATGCGTCGTGCGAATCACCCTCGCTCGTCAGCGCTTGTCGTCACCGATCGCCCCGGAAGGGTCGTCGACCTCGATCTGCTCCTTGCGGACCTCGTCGGAGTGCGTCTGGTTCTCGGTGACCGTGCGGGTGTCGAGGCGCACGCGCTCGACCTCGTGGGCCTCCTTGTCGACGACCGCCCGCTCGGCGTGCAGCGTCACCGACTGCTCGTCGTCGCCGAGCTCGCCGCGGGCCGGACGGTCGCCGGAGACGGGCTCGCGCTCGAGGCGGACCTCCTCGTGGCTGACCGGCACCTCGACGGACTGGTTCTCGGTCACGACGTACTTGCGCAGGCGGACCCGGCCGGTCTCCACGTTCTCCGTGCCGACCGAGAGACGCTCCTCGGAGCGCGACATCCCCTGCTCGGAGTCGGTGTCACGACCCTGGCGGGCGTGGCGGTCGGTGTCGCCGCGGCCGGCGTCGCGGTCCGAGGCCGAGGGGGCCGTCAGGCCGTAGTGCGAGTAGAGGCGCTGCTCCTCGGTCTCCGAGAGCTCGCCCTCGTTGTCGCCGGTGTTCGGGGCGTTCTTGATGATCTTCTTCTCGGTGGCCACCTGGACCCCCTGCGAGCCCGCCTTCGCGCCGTCGAGGGGCACGAACGACTCCTTGGTGCCGAGCATGCCGGTGTTCACCGTGACCCACTTCGGCTCACCGCTGGCGTTGTCGACGTACACCTCGCCGACCTTTCCGACCTTCTCCTCGTGGGCGTCGTACACCTCGCGTCCACGCAGGTCCTGCACCATGTCCGAAGTGATCGACATTGTTTCGTCCGCCCTTTCACAATTCTGCGTCGTTCCTGATCTGCTGACGCTCGAGGAATGCTCGCAATCGGCGGCGCCCATGCTCGGAATTCCCGACACCACCCGAGGAGGTCATCGCGGGAGGGCGGGGCACGGAGATCCGTTCGACGCAGTGTGGGACCCGGGGTGTGACCGGCGAGGCACGGTCGCCCGGCCGAGGCCTCCGGCCACGGAGAGTGATCGTCGCCGGAGGGCGGGTCCTACGGGCGGCGCAGTCCGTCCACCAGATCGAGCAGCTCGGCGTCGACGACCTCGTGGTGGGTCCGGTTGACCGCGTGACCGGCTCCGTCGACGCGGACCAGGCGCGCGTGCGAGCCCAGCTCGTCCGCGATCCGCTCGCCGTGCGCCGCGGGGGTCAGACGGTCGCCGTCAGCCGCGACGACGACCGTGCGCACCCGCTCGAGGGCCGGCAGGGAGGCGCTCTCGTCGTGGGCGAGCAGCGCGCCCGAGAACGCCGAGCCGACCGGCAGCGGCAGGCTCTCGGTGATCGCCTGCAGGCGACGGACGTCCTCCTCGGAGGCATCCGGGGTGAAGGCCATCCGGCGGACCACCCAGCGCCCGAGCGCCGAGTCACGCCAGGGCAGCTGGTCGGCCCACGGTGCGGCCAGTTGGGCGCCGGCGAGCACGGCGGGCAGCACGCCGGCGCGGCGCGCGGCGTGGTGGAGGGCACCGAGTGCGCCGTCGGAGATCATGTCGCCCGCCGAGGTGGCCACGAGGAACACGCCGACGACGCGGGTGCCGAACCACTCCGGGTGCTGCCGGGCCAGGGCGAGGACGGTCATGCCGCCCATCGAGTGCCCGGCCAGGATCACGCGGCCGGTCGGGGCGACGGCGTCGACCACGGTGGCGAGATCCCGGCCGAGCTGGTCGATCGTCGCGTGCGCCGGGTCGCCCCAGCCCGAGCGACCGTGTCCGCGCTGATCCCACGTCACGACCCGTGCCCGCCCGGCGAGCGCCGCGATCTGCGGGGCCCACTCGCCGGAGTCCACGGTGAAGCCGTGGCTGAAGACCACGGTCGGCCCCTGGCTCCCGCGGATCTCGACGTGCAGGAGCACCCCGTCGCCGGTGCGCACCCCGTGGACGGGGCGCGGCCGCGGTGCGGCGGAGGTGTCCGGCAGGCGCGCGGGGGCCTCGGACGACAGGACGGCCATGTCCCCAGGGTCGCCGTGAGGGAGCGGGCCCCACACCGTCTCGCCGCTCACGTCGGTGACGGGCCGGGATCCTCCGACGGGCGGTATGACCCGTTTCTCGATCGTCCCCGGACGGCGCAACCTGCTGTGGGCTGCCTTACTCGACGCTCAGCAGCACGCTCGACGGGTGGTCGGGGTCGTGGAGGACCTCGCGGGGCGTCGGGACGAGCTCGGCGGCCTCACCCAGGGGTGCCGCCGTGCCGGGGTGGCGGGCGAAGCGGGGATGCGCGCCACCGGAGACCTGCACGCGGACGCGGTGGCCGGCGGCGAACCGGTGCCCGGTCGGCCACAGCGCCACGGTGACGCACCGTGTCCCGTCGGCCCGGCGGGCGGGTGCGCGCGGCCCGAGGCGGGCGAGCCCGTCGGTCACGTTCACCGACCGCCCGGTGGTGTCCACGTCGCACACCCGGACGAACACGTCGAGGTGGTCGCTCTCGGCCCGGAGGAACACCGTGGCCTCGGCCGGTCCGAGGGCGACGACGTCCTCGGTCAGCAGCGGGGAGGTGAAGACCGCGACGTCCGCGCGGGCCTCGAGGCGCGTCTGGTCGCGCGGCCCCGACTTCCCCGCGAGGATCGGCCCGCCGACCGAGGGCGTCGGGTCGGCGGGGTCGTAGACGACGGTCGTGCCCTGCCAGGCGACCGGCCCTCCGTGCGGCGCGGCCGGTTCGTCGGCGAGCGAGTGGTCGGTGCGCAGGAACCAGGACCGGTCCCGGACCCCGGGGGGCGGCCAGTCGGCGAGCCTGCGCCGTCCGCCGTCTCCGCCGAGGGTCACCGTCACCGGGGCGTCCTCGGTGGTGACGGCCGCGATCTCGCTCGCGGCGTCGAAGGTGCGCTCGAAGCCCGCCAGCGACTCGCGCAGGCCGGCGGCCATCCCGGCCGGGGAGGCGTGCACCCAGGGGCCCACGACCAGGCGGGGCCGGGCGCCCGCGGCGCGGAGCGCGGCGTGGTCCTCGAGCTGCCAGGGCAGGAAGATGTCCTGCCAGCCGCCGAGCATCGTCACCGCGACACCGGCGCGGGCGACCTCGGCGACCCCGGCGGAGTAGGAGCGCCCGGCCCAGTAGGGCGAGGCCGCGTCGGTCTCGCGCAGCCACTCCTGGAAGAAGTCGACCTCGCCGCCGGTCGCCGAGGAATCCGCCGTGCGCAGGGGCAGGGCGGCGAAGCCCCGGGCCAGGCGTCTCCCCCGCCCGGCCAGACGCCGCAGCCGTCCGAGGCGCCCCGCCGCCTGGGCGCGGATGAGCGAGGTCCAGGACAGGGCGTTGTCGAGGGAGAAGGAGCCGCCGGGGTAGGTCTGGTCGCGGAACTGGGACGCGGTGACCAGGGTGCCCATCGCCCGGAGGGCGGGGACGGCGCCCCGCGCCAGAGCCCACTGGGTCAGCCCGAGGTAGCTCGGGCCGAGGGTGGCCAGGCGGCCGTCGCACCAGGGCTGGTCGACGACCCACGCCGCGGTGGCCACACCGTCGTCGGCCTCGGCGAACGGCGAGAACGTCCCACCGGAGTCGATGGTGCCGCGCACCGACTGCACGACGACCTGCCAGCCCCGCTCGGCCACGAGACGCCCGAACACCGTGCCGACCCACCCCGCGCGCCCGTAGGGGCTGCGGACCAGGACGACCGGACCGCGCCCGACGCCCGCCGGGCGGTGGTGGTCGTGGCGCAGGACGGTGCCGTCGGGCATGGGCACGGCGACGTCGCGGTCCACCGTGACGCGCGGGGTCCGCGGCGGGGGCAGGCAGCAGGGCCCGACGCAGCAGCGCGGTCGTCACCGTCACCCCGCCAGTCTCGCCGATCGGGTGAGCGACCACTCACCGGACCCGGTCCGCTCGCCGCCGGGCCGCGTTCACGCGCCGTTCGCGGATCGGTCGGTTCGCGGGCGCCCCGACGGGCGAGTCTTCGCCCGTGCCGCTCACTCCCCGAGGAGAAGCCCCCGACGTCGGCGTGCCCGTCGACCTCGCCGCGCGGATGTCGGTCGCCGAACAGCACGAGTGGCTGACGTCGTTCCTGCGCCGCCATCCGGTCAGCCGCCGCAGCGCGCTGCGCGGGGGCACCGGGGTGCTCGCGGCGATGGGCCTGGCGTCGGCCCCGTGGACGGTGAGCGCCTGCGCCCGCGCCACGCAGGCGTCCGTCGCCGTGGTCGGGCGCCATCTGGCCTTCGGCGCCGACCCGCAGCGCCAGATGGCGATGGCGGGCGAGCTCACCGCACCGCCGTCCGGGACGGTGGTCGTCGACGTCGGGCAGGGCGGGCAGTTCGGGACGACGCTGACCGCGGAGATCCGGCACCTCGTCTCGCAGGTCCCCCAGGCCGACGGGTCGATCCGGGGCAGCGACCAGTACTTCGTGCACGCCCTGGCCGAGGGCCTGGCCCCGGGCGAGCGCTACCAGTACCGCTTCCGGTTGCCCGACGGCACGACGACCGAGGTCGCCGAGTTCGGTACCGCGCCCGCCGTCGCGACCGCGCCCTGGAGCTTCACCGCGTTCGCCGACCAGGGCGTCGACACGGTGCCGCCGAGCGGGCTGGACGGGTTCACCAACCAGAGCTACAAGCCCGACGACACCCGCCGGACACCGGCGCCGTCGACGAGCATGGTCGACCGGATCGCGGCCACCCGGCCCGCGTTCCACCTGCTCGCCGGCGACATCTGTTACGCCGACCCCTCGGGCGAGGGCCGCCCCGTGCGCAGCACGGGCTCCTCGGAGTCGCCGAGCGGGTTCGACAGCTTCGACCCGACCGTGTGGAGCACCTACTTCGGGGTGATCGAGCGCAGCGCCGCCTCCACGCCGTGGATGTTCGCCACCGGCAACCACGACATGGAGGCGCTCTACGACGACAATCGCGCTCCCGGTGGTGCGGCCCACGGCTACGGCGGGCACGCCGCCCGCCTCGACCTGCCCGGCAACGGACCGTCGGCCTGCCCGAGCGTCTACTCGGTGCGCTGCGGCAACGTCGGGGTGATCTCGGTCGACGCCAACGACCTCTCGACCGAGATCCCCACCAATGCGGGGTACTCGAACGGCACCCAGACCGCGTGGCTGCGGCGGACACTCACGCAGATGCGCGCCGACCGCACGATCGACTTCGTCGTCGCCTTCTTCCACCACTGCGCGTTCGCCACCTCGAAGGCCCACGCCTCCGACGCCGGCGTCCGCGCGGCCGTCGCCCCGCTGTTCGACGAGTTCTCCGTCGACCTGGTGCTGCAGGGCCACAACCACCAGTACGAGCGGTCCAACCCGATCCGGCGCGGCCGCTCCGTCGTCCAGGCCCCCGACGGCGCGACCGTGCGCCCCGAGACCGACGGCACGACCTACGTCTGCGTCGGCTCCGGTGGGCGGCCGCGCTCCTCGTGGCAGACGGACGTGACCGACCGCTACCGCGGGAACCTCGGCCCGGACAGTGGCGTGGTGGTGGCCAGCTACCTCGCGACCGGCGAGGACGAGAAGGCTCCTGATCCTGTCGACTGGTCACAGGCCCGCTACCTCGACTACGCCTACGTCACCGTCGACGTCGCCCCGCCCCCCGCGTCCGGCGGCGTCACCCGCCTGACCGTCCGCGCTCTCACCGACGCCGGCACGGAGATCGACCGCGTCACCCTCGAGCGACGCACCGGCTGAGAGGCTCGTCCCTCCGGCGGGTCGGGTTGGTCCGGTGCGGGCATGATGCTCCGGTGCGTCCCCATGCCGTCCTCGACGTCCTCGCCGCGCGCCGGTCCGAAGGCAGCCGTCCCGGCGCGCGGGCCGACCCCCACCACGTCGCGCTCGTCGTCGAGGGCGGCGGCAGCCGTGCCACGTACTCCAGCGGCATGGTGCTCGGGCTCGAGGAGCTCGGGCTCACCGAGGCCTTCGACAGCGTCTACGGCGCCTCGGCGGGCGCGCTGGCCGGCAGCTGGCTGGTCGCCGCCCAGGCCGCGCACTGCTGCGCGGGGTGGTGGCGCCCCGGGCTCATGGAGCGGGTGACCAGTCCCGGTCGCGGCCTGCGCGGCCGCCCGGTCGTCGACGTCGAGTACCTCGTCCACACCGTCGGCGAGACGATCGTGCCGCTCGACTGGCAGGCCGTGCTCGACGCGCCCGTGCCCCTGCACCCGATCGCCACCGACGTCGAGACCGGCGAGGCCGTCGACCTCCACGACACGATCACCGACAAGGCCTCGCTGCAGGCCGCCCTGCGCGCCAGCGCCTGCGTGCCGTTGCTCGCCGGCCTGCCCATCGAGATCGGCGGGCGTCGCTACGTCGACGCCGCCGTGGCCGCGCCGATCCCGTTCCACATCGCGATCGCCCAGGGCGCGACACACCTCCTCGTCCTGCGGACCCGGCGCGCCGACCAGGTCGCCGTCGAGGTCAGCCGCCTCGAGAAGGCGCTCGTGTCCCGCCTCGGCGCCGCGCGCGTCCCCGGCCTCGTGCAGGTCCTCGGCTCCCGCCTCGAGAACCGCCGCGCCGACGACGACCGCCTCGCCCGCGCCAGCGCCGGCCTCGCCCCCGACGAGCCGCCCTACCTCTTCGAGATCCGCCCTCCCGAGGGCGCGGACACGATCAGCCCTCTCGAGACCGACCCCGACGTCCTGCGCCGCGGCGTCGAGGTCGGCCGCGACGAGGTCCACGGCGTCCTCGCCCCGGGAGCCGACGAGCTCACCGCCTCCTGAGCGCCGCGCGCGCCCGGGCGCTCCCGCCGCGCTGGTTCGTTTCGCGCGAGGGGCACCTTCAGGCGCATAGAGCGACGAGCGACGCCCCTCGCCCGAACGGCGCGGCGACGCTCACCCGCGAGAGGCACGTTGAGCATGACCAACAGGTGCTCGGACCTGCCAGACGTACCTCTCGCGCCGCAGCTCCTCGGCGCCGGAGCCTCGCGGCGCGCGACTCAGGTGTCGCAGGCGGTGCCGTCCCCGTCCCGGTCGAGCGCGGCCCGGTAGCCGGGTTGGCCGGCGCGGATCGGAGCCGCGCCGGCGGCCCGGGCCTGCGCGCAATTCGCGTAGTAGGCGGCCCCGCCACCCGAGCCGGCGACGGGGCCAGGATCGGTCCGGGTGCGGCGGGTGGGGTCGGCGCGGGGAGTGCGGGGCCGGTCGAGATCGGGGTCGGGCACCGGCGTGGACCCGGTCGAGGTGACCGGGGCGCCGCAGGTCCGGCCGTTCGTGTCGACGCGGCGCAGACTGTCCTGGACCGCGGGCGAGGCGTCGTTGCGTCCGTCGGTGTAGATCGCGGTGTGGTCGGCGACGACCATGGCGGCGGCGTAGTCGGTGCCGCCCGCAGTGACGTACCGGAGCATCCGCCCGTAACGGTCGTTGCCGATGCCGGGCTCGGCGGTGAGGACCACGGGGACCCCGAGGAGCCGGGTCCGCGCTTCCGCGGTCGCACGGGCCCCGCCCGGGGTGGCCGCCTCGCAGGAGTCGATGCCCAGCACCCGGACCTCACGGCCGTCGGCGAGCCGGAAGCTGTCGCCGTCGATGACCTCGAGGAGGCTGACCCCCTCACCCACCGGAGCGTCCGCGCGCGCCGGCACCGCCGACGTCGGTGACGCCGTCACCGACGCCGAGCTCGCTGCGGGTGCGGCCGGCGGCGTCGGGCTCCCACCGAGATCCACGGCTGCGACAACGCAGAACACCCCCGCGGCGATACCCGACCAGACCTTGTACGCGACCCGCACGCCGGTCTCCCCCCGATGCACCCCGTCGACCGTCCGCCGGGTGTCGGCGTGGGCGTCCGGGTCGTTACCGTTCGCCGCGGGAGGTAACGGGCTTCGTGGGACGACGATGTCCCGGGTGCACGGCGCGCCTCCCGCGTGCCCGTCTCGCGAGGACGTGAGGCACGCATGGCCCGTGGTCAGAAGCAGGTCGGTCTTCCACAGGTGCTCGGCGGGCTGGTGGTCCTCGCCGTCGGGATCGTGGTGATCAAGTGGTTACTGATCACGGCGCTGATACTCGTCGTGCCGTTCGGCGTCTGGTGGCTCTACGACCGCACGCGCACTCCGGCGACTGCCGGCGGCCCGCCGGGACCCACGGTCTACGTCCCGGCGGGCTACGTCCCGGCGGGCTACGTCCCGGCGGGCTACGTCCCGGCGGGCTACGTCCCGAGTGCGCTCCACCGACAGCCGCCGCCGACGACCCGGTTCGCACCAGCTCCGGACCCCGTGCGTGCGCGGGTGCTGGCCGCCGACCGGGAGGTCGTCGTGACCCGCGAGGAGGACCATCAGGACGTCCTCGCCCGCCACCACCGCGCCGGCGGCTCGCCGACCCCGGTCACCGCCGACCTGCACCCGGCCACCGTCTCGCGCGGCACGCACCGCGGGGCGTTCGCGATCGAGGTCCGGCTCGACGGCGAACGGGTCGGCGAGCTGACCGCCACGATGAGCGCCCGATATCGCCACGTCCTCCACCCCGCCGGATACGCCCTGGCGCGGGGGCGGGTGTCCGCCGGCGACCGCGGCCTGCAGCTCGACCTCCGCCTGCCGGCCGTGACCTGAGGGCCGATCACACCCCGATCTGGGCGCGGGCGATGCCGGCGAGGGCGCCGAGGCCGCCGACCGGGCGGAAGCCTTCGGCGGCGCTGGTCAGAGCGGTGTACTCGTCCTCGGCGAGGACGATGTCGGCGGCGGCGCAGTTGCTCTCGAGCTGCGCGACGCTGGAGGCGCCGGGGATCGCCACGACGACCGGGTGGTGGATCGTCCAGGCCAGGGCGATCTGCGAGGGCGTCGCGTCGTGGGCGTCGGCCACCGCGCGCAGGACCTCGATCAGCGGGGTGACCCGGCGCAGGCTCTCGGGCAGGAAGAGCGGGTTGAGCGAGCGGATCCGGTTCGAGGGACGGTGGTCGGCGTCGTACCGGCCCGAGAGCAGGCCCTGGGCCAGCGGGCTGTAGGCCAGGATCGCGCGCCCGGCGTCGCGGGCGTAGGGCACGAGATCGGCGTCCGGGTCGCGGGCGACGAGGCTGTACTGCACCTGGTTGGAGACCACCTGGCTGCCCAGCGCGGTCTCGGCGCCGATCCAGCGGTCCAGCGAGTAGTTGCTGACGCCGACCTCGTCGACGACGCCCGCGGCCTGCAGCGTCCGCATCCCCGCCATGGTCGTGCCGTCGCCGACGACCGGGTTGGGCTGGTGGACCTGGTAGAGGTCGAGCTTCCGGCGCAGGCGGGCGGCGCTCGCGACGCCGCGCTGGGTGACCACCGGGTCGACGGGCAGCACCGGGAAGATCTTGGTGGCGACGACGGTCGTGTCGGGGTCGGCGTCGGCGCGGTCGAGGGCGGTGCCGAGGATGCGCTCGCTGCGCCCGAACCCGTAGGCCTCGGCGGTGTCGAAGACGGTGACGCCGAGCTCGAGGGCGCGGGCGACGATGCGGTGGGCCTCGGCGTCGGCGTAGTCACCGCCGTAGCCCCACTCCCGGGACCCGAACTGCCAGGTACCGAGGCCGATCGCGGACCAGCTCTTCGCGGTGGGGAGATCGAGATAGCGCATGTCCCCGTTTCTACCCGCCGCCGACGACCGCGCGGCGCACCCGGTCGACGGGGAGATCCAGCAGACAGGCCGGTTCCGCGGCGAGCGGGCACGCCGCGTCCCACCAGCACACCTGCTCGGTGATCGCGGTCGGACGGCGGTGCGGGCACTCCGGCAGGCCCTGGAGGTTCGTGCCCTCCTCCAGGCCGTAGCGGGCGGCGAGCGTGGGCCCGAACAGGGCGACCGTGCGCGCGCCGACCGCCGCCGCCAGCCGGACCGGGCCGGTGTCGGGACCGACGACGACCCCGCCGCGCTCCCCCACGGCCGCGAACGTCGCCGCGAGCCCCCGGAGATCGGCCGGGGGCAACGGCGTCGCGCCCTCGACCGTCCCGACCGACAGCACGGGACCGTCGAGCGCCGCCGCGAGCGCCGCCCACCGCCGCGCCGGCCACCGCTTCACCGCCATGCCGGCGTCCGGGACGAGCACGACGGGGCGCCGGACCGCCCCCAGCGCCGCCCGCCCCGCCGCCCGCTCGTCCGCGCCGAGGACGACGCGCGGCGGCCGCTCGCCGGGAGCGATCACACCCTCGGCGGCGAGGATCCGCTGGTAGCGCTCGCCGACCAGCTCGTCGGGGGGCGGTTGCCGCCACAGATTGGTCACCGCCCGCGTGCCCCGGCGCGCCGCGTCGTCGTCGAGCAGGTCGCCGATCCCGTCGAACCGGGTCGTGGTCACGGCGAGGTCCGGGCGCAGCGCGGCGAGCGCGTCCTCGACGGCGGCACGCTCGCCGTGCTTCTCGGCGGTGCGGACCGACGCCACGGCCGGGTCGCGGGCGAGCAGCACGGCACCGGGGGCATGGGTGAGCACGGTGACCTCGGCGCCCGGATGGTGCTCGGCGAGGGCGTGCACGCTGGGCAGGACCATGATCAGGTCGCCGAGGCCGCCGAGGAGGTCGACGACGAGGATCCTCATCGCCGGGATCCGATCGCGCCAGCACCCGCCGGTAGAGCGCGACGTGGTCGGCGGCGAGGGCGTCCCAGTCGCGCCCGCGGGTCAGGGCGTACCCGGCGTCGCGCGACCGTCGCGCGCAGGCCGGCGTCGTCGAGCAGCCGGCGCAGGCCGTCGACGAGCACGTCCACGTCGCGGACCTCCGGGGCGACGACGACGGTCTCGCCGTCGACGAGGTCGGGGTCCCCGGGAGCGTCCGACCGTCGGGTGACCAGGGTGGGCAGGCGATGGTCGAGCGCGGCGAGCAGCGCCCCGCTCTTGAGGGTCGCCCCGGCGGTGAACGGGAAGGCGGCGACGTCGGCGGACTGCAGGGCGGCCGAGACCTCCGCGGCGGGCCGGTGCCCGGTGATCGTCACCCGCTCGGTGACCCCCGCGGCGGCGACGTGCGCGGTGAGCTCCTCGCGGAACGCGGCGGCCTCGTCGGCGGGCAGGGCCAGCGAGGTGAACCCGCCGACGACGAGCAGGTGCAGGCGCGGGTGCTCGCCGGCGAGCGCGGCGACGGCGTCGACGAGGTAGCGCAGGCCCTTGACGGGGTGCACGAAGCCGAAGAACACGACGACCTCGGCGTCCCCGGCGATCCCGAGCGCGCGCCGCGTGACCGCCCGGTCCGGGGCGTCGGGGTCGACGGGCACGTTCGGCGCCAGCGGTGCGCGGTGCGCGACGACGCCGAGGCGGGCGTGCAGGGCGCGGGCGTGCTCGTCGTTGGTGGCGAGCACCGCGGCGCTGCGCGGGACGAGACGTCCGGTCTCGCGATCGGCGGCGCGCCGGGTCTCGAGCGACGCCCAGAGCCGCTCCGGCACCCACGGCACGGACGACCACCACCCGTACTCGTGCACGGTGGTCACGAGCGGGCCGCCGAGCAGGTCGGCCAGCAGGCCCGGGGCCGCGGAGAACCCGAACGCCGACGGCGCGAACTGCACGTGGACCACGTCGACCCCCGCCGACCGGACCTGCCGCGCCGCCCGCAGCGCACCGACCGGCCCCGGGTCGACCGGCACGTCGACGACCTCGACGGCGCACCGGCGCAGGGCCGCGCCGAGGTGCACGGTGTAGTCGGCGACCCCGTCGTGGGCCGGGTCGGCGCGCCCGTGGACCAGGGCGACGCGGAGCTCGGACACCCGCCGCCGGTACCCGACCGCGGCGCGCGGCAACCGCCGCTGGTGCGCCGTGCCGCGAGCCACCACGATGTCCCCCGACCATCGATCCCTCATCGACGAGGAGCACCACGTGCCCGCACCGACCCGTATCGACCGTCCCGCGAGCCGCGGTAACCAGGTCGTCCAGCGCTGGGACAACGACGCCGCCCGGCACGTCGTCCTGCTCGCCCACGGGATCGGGGAGCACGTCCGCCGCTACGACCACGTCGCCGATGCGCTGGTCGACGCCGGCGCGGTGGTCTACGCCCCCGACCACTACGGGCACGGCCAGTCCGAGGGCGAGCCGGGGCTCGTCGACGACATCGAGGTGATGGTCACCGACCTCGTCGCCGTCGGGCGCGACGCCGCCCAGGCCCACCCCGGCCTGCCGCTGGTGCTGCTCGGGCACTCGATGGGTGGGCTGATCGCCGTCCGCACCGCGCAGCGGGGCGAGCTGCCGCTCGACGCGCTCGCGCTGTCCGGACCGTTCCTCGGCAACCCCGCGTTCGAGGCGCTGCTCGCCATGGACCCGATGCCCGACGTGCCGATCGACCCCTCGGCCCTGTCCCGCGACGAGCGCGTCGGCGAGGACTACGCCGCGGACCCGCTCGTCTACCACGGCCCGCTGCGCCAGGAGTCGGTGCGCGGGCTGTTCGACGCCATCGCGGCCGTGGACGCCGGCCCGCGCCTGGGCGTGCCGACGCTGTGGCTGCACGGCGCCGACGACGCCCTCGCCCTCGCCGCGGTCAGCCGCGCCACGCTCGAGCGGATCCGCCCGGAAGTCTTCGAGGAGCACGTGTACGTCGAC
The DNA here is from genome assembly GCA_963785135.1 of uncultured Actinomycetota bacterium. Classification (GTDB taxonomy): domain Bacteria; phylum Actinomycetota; class Actinomycetes; order Mycobacteriales; family Pseudonocardiaceae; genus Actinomycetospora. The sequence goes on along the minus strand of CAWATV010000011.1, from coordinate 139,949 downwards.
GCCAGACACGAGATCTTCAATGAGATCAACCGCCTCGAGGTCATCGGGGATCTCGTCGACTTCGTCGAGCGCACCGTGCACGCCAGGGCCTAGCGATCGGCGGCGACGAGGATCGAGCACTCGTCGAAGACGGCCTCGCGGACGGGGTCGTCGTCGCAGTCGCGGGCGGGCCGGGTGACGGCGTCCCCGGCGGCGAGGCGGGCGAAGGCCTCGGCGACGTCGCGGAGGTACCGGCCCTCGGCGACGCCGCGGCCGAAGTGCCCCATGAGGACGAGGGTCACGTCGTCGGCGAGGTCGGCCAGGCGCGCGGTGGAGGCCGCGAAGTCGGCGAGGTCCGACTCGGGGGCCTGCGCGTAGATCGGGCCGGTGTTGACCGTGTCGCCGGCGAGCAGCAGGCCGTCGCGGTCGTCGAGGAAGCAGACCGAGTCCGGCGAGTGCCCCGGAGTGTGCAGCACGGTGAGGCGGCGCCCGCCGAGGTCGACGACGTCGCCGTCGGCGAGCAGCGCGGGTTCCGGGGCGGGACCCGGCGCCCACGTCGTCTCGTCGAGCCCGTCCGGCAGCGGCCGCGGGTCGGAGTCGGCCGAGAGCAGGTGGAAGAAGTCGCGGTCGAGAGCGCGGTAGGCGTCGGCGGCGGCGAGCATCCGGCGGGTGTGGGCGAGGTAGCGGCGACGCTCGGCCGCGCCCGCCCCGGCCCGCAGCTCCGCGACGCCCGCCGGGTGGATCGCGACCCGGGCGAACTCGGCGTCCCCGCCGACGTGGTCGAGGTGGGCGTGGGTGTGCAGGACGTCGACGGGCAGCGGGGTGAGGGCCTCGACGACCGGACGGACCGGGGCCATCCCGAGCCCGGTGTCGACGAGGACCGCGCGGTCGGTACCGCCGATCAGCCAGGAGTTGACGTGCCCGGGCTCGGCGACGAGCCACGCGTCGCGGGCCACCGGGCGCGCACGGAACCAGCTCACGCATGGTGAGCCTGCCAGCGAGGCGGGTACTCGGCGCCGTGCTCCCCTCCTCCGGCGCGTCGGACGACCTGGCCCATCCGGCCGCCCACCGCCCCGGCCACGGCGACCCCGACTGGCGCGCGATGCGCCGCGTGCTCGTCGTCCGTCCCGACAACGTCGGCGACGTGATCATGACGGGTCCCGTGTTCCGTGCCCTCGCCGCCGCCGTGCCCGGCGCACGGCTCGACCTGCTCGCCTCCCCCGCCGGCGCCGCGGCCGCCGCGCTGCTGCCCGCGGTCGACGGCACCGTCGTGGCGTCGGTGTCCTGGCAGCAGCTCGCGGCCGACGAGCGCACCGCCGACCTGGGCGCCGACCCCGACGCCGACCTGGTCGCCGCGCTCGCCGCCCGGGACTACGACGCGGCGGTCGTGCTCACGTCGTTCTCGCAGTCGCCGTGGCCGGCGGCGCAGGTCTGCCGGCGTGCCGGAATCCCCGTGCGCGTCGGCATGTCGAAGGAGTTCGGGGGCGCCGGCCTGACCCACTGGGTGCCCGCTCCGCCCGACTCCGACCACCAGGTCGACCGGATGCTCGCCGTCCTCCGCGGCGTCGGCGTCCCCGCCACCGACCCGACGTTGCGTGCCGTGGTCCCCGACGACGCCCGGGCCCGCGTCGCAGCGCTGGTCGGCGACGACTCGTACGCCGTCGTCGCACCGGGGGCCAGCTGCCCGTCGCGCCGCTACCCGCCCGAACGCTTCGCCGCCGCCGGCCGGCGGTTGGCCGACGCCGGGCTGCGGGTCGTGGTCACCGGCACCGACCGCGAGCGCGACCTCGTGACCGCGGCCGCCGAGGGTGTCCCCGGTGTCACGACGCTCGCCGGCGACCTCGACCTCGCCGGGCTCGCCGCGCTGCTCGCCGGCGCCGCGGTCGTCGTGGCCAACAACTCCGGCGGCGTCCATCTCGCCGATGCCGTCGGCACGCCCGTGGTCGACGTCTTCGCCGGCACCGAGACCGTGGGGCAGTACCGCCCGCGCTCGGTGCCCGCCGCCGTACTGACGCGGCCGACGACCTGCGCGCCCTGCCGCCAGCTCGTGTGCCCGTTCGACCACGAGTGCCTCGACGTCGCGCCCTCCGAGGTCGCCGACGCCGCGCTCGGCCTGCTCTCCCCGGTGGCGTCATGACCGAGGTCGAGCACACTGCCGACGGGCATCACGTCGTCATCAAGGGCCGCACGTGGCGCGCCACCGATCCCGCGATCCCCGAGCCGGAGGCCGCGATCCTGCGCCGGTGGCTGATGGCCGCCCGCCGCGACGTGGGGACCGCCACCCGCGCGGGCGACGCCGAAGGTGAGTCCCACGCCCGCTCCCGGGTACATGCGGCGAAGATCGCGCTGGGTGAACGAGGTCCCGAGTGGTGGTCGCAGTCCGACGACGAGCGTCGCGAACGCCGGGCGGAGGGGCTGCGCCGTGCCGCCGAGGAGGGCTTCGGCCCGCGTGACACCGACACCGACGTTGCTGGAGGAACACCATGACCACGCCCCCCACCCAGGCCCAACGCCAGCCCGACGACCCGGACCCGGCGCGCTCGGGCGCCACGCTGTCTGCGTTCACGGGCCAGGTCCAGCGCCGCCTCGGGTTCGAGACGCAGTCCGAGGCCGAGGCGCTCACCCGTGCCACGCTCAACGAGCTGGGCACGGCGATCAGCGCCGGCCTCGCCGAGGACCTCGCCGTGAGCCTGCCGCCCGAGCTCTCCGCCGAGCTCCACGCGCAGCGCCCGACGGACCAGCAGGCCCGCGCGATCGGCAAGGACGCCTTCGTCGACGCGGTGAGCGGCGTCGTGGGTTCCGTCGACGCCGAGGAGGTCGAGCGTCAGGTCGAGCAGGTCCTGCGCCTGCTGCGCGAGTGGCTGCCCGACGACCAGGTCGACCGCACCCTCGAGCAGCTGCCGGGCGAGCTCGTGGCGCTCATGCGCTGACCGCCGCTCCACCGCGCGTCCGCGGTCAGCCGGGCAGCGGCTCCCAGTGCACGACCTTCGTGGTGGTCATCTCGTCGAGGAGCTCCGGGCCGTAGCCGAACCCGGCCCCCGAGGCGCGGCGCGGCTCGGCGGCTCCGCCCGGCGCCCCGCCGAACACCGCGTTGATCTTGACGGTGCCCGACCGGCAGCTCACGCCAGGCCCGCTGGGCGTGCGCCATGTCGCCGGTGAGGACGGTCGCGGCGAGTCCGTGGGGGTCGTCGATGGCCTCGGCGAGCCCCTGGGCGAAGTCGTCGACGACGCGGACACCCGCCACCGGCCCGAAGGTCTCCTCGCGCAGGATCGCCATCGACGGCGTGAGCCCGGAGAGCACCGTGGCCGGGTAGAACGCTCCCGCGCCGTCGGGGACCACGCCGCCGGCGTGCACCCGCGCGCCGTCGGCCAGCGCCGCGGCGACGTGGCCGTGCACGTGCTCGCGGTGGCGGCGGTCCACCAGCGGTCCGAGCGCCTTCTCGCCGGGCGCCGACGGCCGGTACACCCAGCGGGCGGCCTCCGCGGTGAGCGCGGCGAGGAACGCCTCGGCGACCGGCGCCGCGCAGTAGATGCGCTCGACCGAGACGCAGACCTGGCCGCCGTTGGCGTAGGAGCCCAGCGCGGCCTGCTCGGCGGCCCAGCGCGGGTCGACGTCGGCGTCGATCACGAGCGCGTCGTTGCCGCCGTTCTCGCGCAGCACGCGCGCGCCGGTGCCGGCGGTCGCCTGCAGGATCGCGCGGCCGGCGGCGACGGACCCGACGTGGGCGACGACGTCGACGCCGGCGTTCCCGGCCAGGGCCGCGCCGGTCGGCCCGGCGCCGTCGACGACCTCCAGGACCCCGCGGGCAGGAACGACGCGAGCAGGTCGGCGAACGCCCGGCCCAGGTGCGGGCAGCGCTCGCTGGGCTTGTGCACCACGGTGTTGCCGGTGACCAGCGCGGCGCCGATCAGCCCGCCGGCCACGGCCACCGGGTCGTTCCACGGCGTGATCACGGCGACCGTGCCGCGCGGCTCGGGGACCATCAGGTCGGTCGCCGACCAGCTGCCCGTGCAGCGAGCGTCCACGGTGCAGCGGCCCGAGCTCGGCGTACTGCTCGAGCGTGCCCGCCGCGGCCAGGACGCCGCCGAGGCCGTCGTCGTACGGGCGCCCGGTCTCGGTCTCGTTGAGCCGCGCGAGCTCCTCGGCGCGCGCCCGCACGGCGCCCGCGGCGTCCCGCACCAGGCCCGCGCGGTCGGCGGCCGGGGTCCGCGCCCACTCCCGCCGCGCGGCGATCGCCCGGTCGACGGCGTCCGCGACCTCGTCGGGGCCCGCGGGCCGGACGCGGCCCACCAGCTCCCCGGTGGCGGGGTCGTGCACCACGATGTCGGTGCCGGCGTCGGTGTCCTCGGTCGTCGTCATTGTGCTCACGCTCCCCGGATGCCACCTCGCGTCGCCGGGTACGCCTGCCCGCGGCGACTCTTCCGGTCGCCGGACGCGAGGAGGACCACTGTGGGTGCACTGGACGGGACGACGGCCGTGGTGACCGGTGCGTCGAGCGGGATCGGCGCCGCGACGGCGCGGGCCCTGGCCGCCGAGGGGGCCTTCGTGGCGCTGTTCGCGCGCCGCAAGGACCGGCTCGAGGACCTCGCCCGCGACATCGGCGACGCCGCCAGCGTCCACGAGGTCGACGTGACCGACGCCGACGGCGTGCGGGACGCGGTCGAGACCGTCGTGCAGCGACCGCGGCCGGCTCGACGTGCTGGTCAACAACGCCGGCTACGGCTCGATGGATCCCGCGCTGGAGGCCGACCTCTCCGAGTGGCGGACGATGGTCGACATCAACGTCAACGGCGTCCTCGCGACCACCCACGCCGCCCTGTCGCACCTGGTGGCGGCCGCCGACGGTCCCCGCGGCATCGCCGACGTGGTCACCGTCAGCTCGGTCGCCGGTCGCACGGTCACCGGACCCGGCAGCAACGTCTACGCCGCGACCAAGCACGCGGTGAACGCGTTCTCCGACGCGCTGCGCCAGGAGCTCGGCGCGCGCCACGTCCGCGTCGGACTCGTCGAGCCGGGCCTGGTGGACACCGAGCTGACCAACACCGGCGACGAGAACAAGCCGGACGCCGGCCAGGCCTCCGAGCTCGGACTCCTGGCGGCCGACGACATCGCCGACGCCGTCGTCTACATGGTCTCCCGCCCGCGCCGGACCGCGGTCAACGAGATGCTGTCCGGCCCACGGAGCAGGCCGGCTGAGCACGCGTCGGCCCGCACGAGGGGGCGTCAGCGCAGGGCCAGGACCAGCGCGAACGAGATCAGGTTGAACGTCGCGTGGGCGGCGACGCACGGCCAGATCGAGCGGGTCCGTTCGTAGAGCGCGGCGTTGAGCAGGCCCAGGACCAGGGCGGCGGCGAAGACGACGTTCACGCCGTGGGCGAGGGCGAAGACGACCGCGGTGGCGACGGCGGCGACCACCCGGCCGTAGCGGCGCAGCGCGCCGTAGCCGACGCCGCGGAAGAGGAGCTCCTCGCCGAGCGGGACGACGAGCCCGCCCAGGGCCACCACGACGACCGTCGACACCGGCCCCGTGAACAGGGTCAGCGCCTCCTGCGGGTCCGAGGTGTCCCCGGTGATCGTCACGTAGGCGACGATCAGGATTCGGGACACCACCCAGACGACGATGCCGAGGCCGATCGCGAACACGATCGTCCGCCCCGGTACGCGCCGCAGGCCCACCGCCGTCCGCGAGCGCACCCGCGGGGCCAGCGCGAGCCCGACGGCCCCGAACGCCGAGGCCGCCGACCCGGCGATCAGCCAGCCGCTGGCGGGCGTCCCCCCGGAGAGCACCGCCGCGCCGCCCACGAGCACGAGCTGCAGGCCGACGTAGGCGACGGCGGCGATGGCGAGCTCGGTCCACCCCAGGCCCGGCCGGTCGGGTCGCGGCCCCCGGCCCAGCGGGAGCACCGGCGGATCGACCGGCGCGCCGGCGGGTTCGGGGCGTGTCGGGATCAGGAGTGGTGGCGGCCGTGCTGTCGTGCGCGCTGTCGGGGGCGCTCACGAATCGCCACGGGCCTGGCGGGTCGCTTTGTCGTTGGCCTTCTGGATGGCGTCGACGAGCTCGTCCTTGGTCATGTTCGAGCGCCCCTCGACGCCGAGCTCCTGGGCGCGCGAGTAGAGGTGTTCCTTGCTGGCGTTCGCGTCGACGCCGCCCGCGGTCTGCCCGCTCGGGTTCGGGCCGCCGCTCTCGGCCTGGGAGTCCGACGGTCCCTTCGACTCCTTGGGCTCCCAGTGGTCGCCGACCTTCTCGTGCGTGTGCTTCAGCGCCGAGTACGCGGTGCGGTTGGCCCGCTCGCCCGCGCCGTACGTGCCCTCGGCCGACTCCTTCGCCTCGGCGAAGGTCTTGCGCGCACTCTCCGGTGAGCGCTGGAGGGTGGAGGGGAGGTCCTCGAAATCGTCGGGCATGCCGGCGAGATACCCCGTCAGCCCCGCACGCCCACCTCCAGGTGCGCCACGCTCTCGACCACCTGGTTGGGCCGGTAGGGATAGCGGTCCATCTCGGCCGGGTCGGTCACACCGGAGAGCACGAGGATCGTGTGCAGGCCCGCCTCCATGCCGGCGACCATGTCGGTGTCCATCCGGTCGCCGATCATCGCCGTGGTCTCGGAGTGCGCGCCGATGGTGTTGAGCCCGGCGCGGATCATCAGCGGGTTGGGCTTGCCGACGAAGTACGGGTCCTTGCGTGTGGCGTGGGTGATCAGCGCCGCCACCGAGCCCGCCGCCGGCAGGGTGCCCTCCGGAGACGGGCCGGTCGCGTCGGGGTTGGTGACGATGTAGCGCGCACCGCCCTGGATCAACCGGATCGCGCGGGTGATGGCCTCGAACGAGTAGGTGCGGGTCTCCCCGATGACGACGTAGTCGGGCGAGCGGTCGGTGAGGATGTAGCCGACGTCGTGCAGGGCGGTGGTCAGCCCCGCCTCGCCGACGACGAACGCGCTCCCGTCCGGACGCTGGTCGTGGAGGAACTGGGCGGTCGCCAGCGCGCTGGTCCACAGCGACGACGCGGGGATCTCGATGCCGCTGGCGTGCAGGCGGGCCTGCAGGTCGCGCGGGGTGTAGATCGAGTTGTTCGTGAGCACGAGGAAGCGCTTGCCGGCCTCGCCCAGGCGGCGGATGAAGTCGTCGGCGCCGGGCAGCGCGTTCTCCTCGTGGACGAGCACCCCGTCCATGTCGATGAGGTAGTGCTCGAGATCGGGAGGGCCGAGGTCGCAGAGGTCATGCCGCGCTCCGGAGATGGGTGTCGAAGAACCGGAGGATGCGTCCCCAGGCGTCCTCGGCGCTGGGACGGTGGAAACCGGCGCCGGCGAAGCGGACCAGCAGGCCATTGGCCGGGAGGTGCTCGAAGAAGCTGTGCCCGGCGCCGGGGTAGGTCTTCACGTCGTGGTCCACGCCCAAGCTGGTCAGCGCCGCCTCGAGGCGCTCCGGGTGCTCGGCCAGCATCGAGTCCCGCCCGCCGAAGCTGGCGACCACCGGGCAGATGCCGGACAGGTCGGCCTCGGCGTCGTCCGGGACCAGGCCGTAGTTCGGGGCCGCGGCGGCGTAGTCGTGGCGGACGGCCGAGAGCAGCGCGAACGTGCCGCCCTGGCAGAACCCGATGACGCCGATCCGGCCGGTGCAGTCGTCGCGGCCGGCGAGCCATGCCCGGGCCGCCTCGATGTCGTCGAACACCGGACCCTGGCCGGACCCCATGGCCTTCAACGTGGCGGCGACGCAGCGCGGTCCGCCCCCGCGGGCGGTGTAGATGGCCGGGGCGACGGCCAGGTAGCCGGCGGCGGCGAGCCGGTCCGCGTGGTCCTTGATGTTCTCCCCCACACCGAACGCGTCCTGCAGCACGACGACCCCGGGGAACGGCCCGTCCCCGACGGGCGGCGTGGCGAGATAGGCCGACTGGTGGCTGCCCGCGGACGCGGGGATGTGCAGGTCCGGCACGACGGGGTCACCTCTGGGGACGATCACGAGATTCGTGGGCGGTCCGAGCGTGGCAGGCTCGGCCACGGCGGTGCCGGACCGGGGCTTCGAGAGGACCACCCAGGATGAGTGACGACCAGAGGGTCCGTGTCGAGGCGGCGGACGGGGTGTGCCGGTTGGTGCTGGCGAACCCGGCCGCGCACAACGTCGTCGACCACGCCTTCGGTGAGCAGTTCCTCGCCGCGCTGGTCGGGCCCGCCCGCGAGGCGCGCTGCGTGGAGATCGTCGCGGAGGGCCAGAACTTCTGCGTCGGAGGCGACGTCCGCGGCTTCGCGGCCGCGCCCGACCGCAGCCTCTCCGAGCTCGCCGACCACTTCCACACCTGCGAGCGCGCGCTGCTCGACCTGGCCGCGCCCGTCGTCATCGGGGTCAACGGGTGGGCCGCCGGGATCGGGCTGTCGCTCGTGCTCGTCGGCGACGTCATCGTGCTCGGCGAGAGCGCGCGCCTGCGCCCCGCCTACACCGCGATCGGCCTGTCCCCCGACGGCGGCATGACCGCGACCCTGCCCGCCGCCGTCGGCCGGGCGCGGGCGATGGACATGTTCCTGACCAACCGCCCGATGGGCGCCGCCGAGGCCCTCGCCGCCGGGCTCGCCGTCCCGCGTCGTCCCGGACGACGACCTGCGCGACGCGCGACCGACGGCGTCGCCGACGCGATCGCCGCCGGCCCCGCGGAGGCGCTGGCCGCCACCAAGCGCCTGGTGCGCGAGGCCGCCGGGCACGCTGTCCGACGCCCATTTCGACGCGGAGGCGGCGAGCATCGGCGCGCGCGGCGCTCTCCGCGGAGGGCCGCGCGGGCATCACCGCGTTCCTGGGCAAGCGCGCGCCGGTGTGGCCCGGTCGCTGACAATCACGCTTGGCCCGCCCGGAGCGGGCACCCGGCCGGATGGACATCACAGTACACCGCCGAGGCCACGTCGTCCGGCGACGCCCGCAACGGCCACGTCCGCTCCTCCGACGGCATCATCGACCAGGACATGGCCATGCCCAAGGAGATGGGCGGCCCGGGCGGGGCCACCAACCCCGAGCAGCTCTTCGCCGCCGGGTACGCGGCCTGCTTCCACCAGGCCCTCAAGCTGGCCGCCGGCCAGGAGAAGGTCGACGTCGACTCCTCGACCGTCGACGCGCAGGTCGGGATCGGGCCGGACGCCACGAGCTTCGGTCTCCAGGTCCGGCTGACCGTCCACCTGCCCGGCGCCGACCAGGAGACCGCCGACCGCCTCGCCGCCCGCGCGCACGAGCTGTGCCCGTACTCGAAGGCGACGAAGCGGCAACATCGACGTCGAGGTCTCCGCCACGGTGTGACCCGGTGGACGGGGGTCGGCGTGCGACGCTCCCCGGCGTGCGCCTCCCCCTGACCGTGCGCCTGCTCGGCGCGCTGCGGACCCGCCTCGGCGGGTCGCTGGCCGGCGTCGACGCCGCCGACGTGCCGTCCGCCCGCGAGGCGGTCCACCGTCTCCAGGCCGGTCCGCTCGGGCGGGCGGTCATCAGCAGCCCGCCCCGCGACGTCGTCGTCTCCGACGCCGTGGTGCCCACCGACGCCGTCCCCGCGGGCCTGCCGGTGCGGGTCTACCGCCCACCGTCCGTCGATCCGCGGCACCCCGGCGCCGGTCGTGCTGAACTTCCACGGCGGCGGCTTCGTCCAGGGCGACCTGGGCCAGTCGGAGTGGTTCTGCGGGCACGTCGCACGCGCCGCGGCGGCCACGGTGATCTCGGTCGACTACCGCCTCGCCCCGGAGCACCGCTTCCCGGTCCCGGTGCAGGACTGCTACGACGTGACCGCCGCCGTCGCCGCCGACCCCGCCGGCTGGGGCATCGACCCCGACCGCCTGCACGTCATGGGCGACAGCGCCGGCGGCAACATCGCCACGGTGGTGTGCCTGATGGCCCGCGACCGACGCCGCCGGGGTGCGGGCGGGACCGCCCCGCGCATCGCCTCCCAGGCGCTGGTCTACCCGGGCGTCGAGATGGTCGACGTCCTGCCCTCGGAGCGGGCCATCCCGCACGCCCCGCTCCTCTCGGCGGCCGACATCCGCGGCTACCACGCGCTCTACCTCGGCGGCGGCGACGGCACCGACCCCTACGCCTCGCCCCTGCGCGCCGACCTCACCGACCTGCCGCGCGCGCTGGTGCAGACCGCCGAGCACGACCCGCTGCGCGACCACGGCGAGCACTACGCCGCGGCCCTCGCCGCGGCCGGCGTCCCCGTCCGCCACACCTGCTACGTCGGCGCCGCCCACGGCTACGTCGCCACGGCCGGCCTCACCGGCGGCGTCAGCCACCAGGCCGTGTGGGAGGTCGCGCACAGCATCCGGGGTTGAGCCCGGTCCGGCGGGCCACGCGCCTACCGTGGGGGCGTGGGACACGCAGCGCAGCGGAGCTGGCCCCGGGAGAGGGGACCCGGCACCGCCTCGCCGCGCGCGGGACTGCTCGCGCTCGCCGCGGCGGTCCTGGGCCTGGCCGCGCACGGCGAGGCCGGCGGGGCCACGCACCTCAGGCGACGACGCTGCTGGTCGGGCTGGGCGTCGTGCTCGTCACCGCCCGCGCTGGCGACCGCCCCGCCCCGCCCGGCTGCGCACCGCCGTGGTGCTGGCGGCGGGCCAGCTCGCGATGCACCTCGCCCAGGGCCACGGGTTCGCCGCCCCGGCCGCGCACCACGCCATGCCCGGCATGGCGGCGACGCCCCGGCGCCGCCGGGCTCACGATGATCGGCGCCCACCTCGCGGTCGCCGCGCTCGTGGCCGCCGGGGTCGTGCGGCCGACCGGAGCGTCGCGCGCACCGCCCGGCACGCCGCCGCGCGGGCGCTCACCGTCCTCGCCCGGCTCGTCCGGGCCCCGGAGCCGATGGCGCCGGTCGCCGCGCTCCCGGCGCGTCGGCACCGGCCATCGCCGTTCCGGTCACCACCCATCTCACCCGGATCCATCCGCGACGCGGACCGCCGTCGGGGCGCACGACCCCGACCCCGATCCCGTACGGAAGGACCCACCCATGCACCATCCCAGGACGGCGCACGCCGTCCCCCGCGTGACCGCCGCCCTGCTGGCGGGCGTCCTCGCGCTGCTGACCGCCGTGCTCACCGCCGCTCCGGCGAGCGCGCACGACGTCATCACCGGCAGCGATCCCGCCGACGGCTCGACGGTCGCCGCCGCCCCGAGCCGGGTGTCGGTGACCTTCGACGAGGCACCGCAGGCCGGCTTCAGCACCCTCACCGTGGTCGGGCCGGACGGCGCGCACCACGAGCAGGGCGCCACCGCGTCCGACGGCATCGTCGATCTCGATCGGCGTCGGCCCGCTGCCCGCGGCCGGCGTCTACCAGATCGGCTACCGGATCGTCTCCGACGACGGCCACCCGGTGACCGGCTCGGTGTCGTTCACGCTCACGACGCCCTCGCCCGCCGCCGCGGCGAACCCGGCGACCGGATCCCCGGCGTCCGCGGCCCCGGCGCGCGCAGGCCCCGGCCGACCAGACCCAGGCCGCCCAGCCGTCGCCGGCGGCGTCGAGCAGCAACGACAGCAGCGGGCTCCCCGTCTGGCTGTTCGTGGTGCTCGCCGTCGTCGTGGTCGGCGGGGCCGTCGCGCTGGTGCTGCGCCGGCGCGCCTGAGGAGAGCGCACGAGGGCCCCGCAGCGCACGCGCTGCGGGGCCCTCGTCGTCGCGTGGGACGGGGAGATCAGGGGACGATCTGCACCCGGTCGTTGGGCTGCAGGTAGTCGAAGAAGCGCTTCGCGTCGTCCTCGTCAGGCGCACGCAGCCCGCGGACTCGCGCTGCAGGCTGCCCTGGTGGAAGGCGCGCCCGTTGTTGTCGAAGAAGACCGAGTAGGGCATCGAGGCCCCGTCGTACTCCTTGCTCTTGTGGTAGCGGTCCTTCCACTGCACGACGAAGTCGCCGGTCGGGGTCTCGTGCCCCTCCGAGCCGTGGGTGTTGGGCACCGCGCCGTAGACGACGTTGCCCTCGCCGTCGAGCAGCCAGGTCTTGTTCTCCGAGAGGTCGACGCAGGCCTTCATGCGCGCATCGGTGCAGGAGGTGCCGTCGACCGTGGCCGCGGCGGGCGCGGCGGTGGCGACGCCGCCGAGCTGCAGGGCCCCCAGTCCGAGCGTGGCCAGCGAGACGGCCACCCGGCCGGTGGAGGCGGCTCGTACGGTGGCGCGCTGCTTGCGGTGCCTGCCGTGCGTCTGCATGCCGATCGTGCTCCCTCGTCCCCGCGACGTCCCACCCGAGTCCCGGGCGGACAGGCGTCCCCACTCCCACAGCGGACGGCCCCCGACGGAGCGCCGGCGGTGTGGCACGGCGTTCCGAACGGCACAACGATCGGGCGTCGCGGGGGTCACGGACCGGAAACGTGCGCGGCCGCACGTCACCGGAACCGGTTCGGGCGACAACCCCGACGGGGGTCGGGCGTGCTCACCACAGCGGGTCAATCACCGCCGGGTGTCACCCACTCTCCTGCGCCGCCCGGGTGAACGCCTCGAAGACGCTCATCGCTGAAGAGGACGAAGCGGACCTCGCGCACGGCGGTCGGCGTCTCCCGGACCGTGGTCACGGCGATCCGGGCCGCGTCGTCGAGCGGCCATCCGTACACGCCCGCCGACACCGCGGGGAACGCGACGGTGGTCGCGCCGAGCTCGTCGGCCACCCGCAACGACTCGCGGTAGGCCGAGGCGAGCAGCGCCGAGCGGTCCGTCGACTTCGCGTACACCGGGCCCACGGTGTGGATCACCCAGCGGGCCGGCAGGTTGCCGGCGGTGGTGGCCACGGCCTGCCCGGTCGGCAGGCCGTCGGGCAGCGTGTCCGCGCGCAGCGCCCGGCACGCCTCCAGGATCGCCTTCCCTCCCTTGCGGTGGATGGCGCCGTCGACGCCGCCGCCCCCCAGCAGGGAGGAGTTGGCCGCGTTGACCACGGCGTCGACCTCCGCGGCGGTGATGTCGCCGCGGACGAGGGTGATCTCGGCGGCGGTGCCTCGTGCTGCCCATGCGACCGGGGTACCCCGCCGCGGACCCCGCCTCGCGGGCCGACGTCCGCGGCGCGCCGTCTCCTGACACGATCGCCGGTGTGAGCGACACCAGCATCTCCGTCACCGGCACCGTCGACGCGCCGGTGGAGCGGGTCTTCGCCCTGCTCGCCGACCCCGACCGCCACCCCGATCTCGACGCCAGCGGGATGGTCCGGCACTCGGAGACCCATCTCGCGATCACCGAGCTCGGCGACGTGTTCATGATGGCGATGCACAACGACCTCTGATCGGCGACTACGACGATGGACAACCACGTCGTCGTCTACGAGCCCGACCGCGCGATCGGCTGGGCGCCCGGCGGGCCCGACGACCCGCCGCCCGGACACACCTACGTGTGGCGCCTCGAGCCCGACGGCGACGACCGGACACGACGGTCACACAGACCTACGACTGGTCGCCGGTCACCGACGAGGAGATCCTCGGCTTCTTCCCCGTCGTCTCCGCCGAGCAGCTCGCGGCGTCGATCCGCCTGCTCGGCGAGGCTCTGGCCTAGGGGCAGGTGCCGTCCGGGTACAGCGCGCGGAAGTCGTCCCCGGGCGGGGCCTCGACCTCGTGGTGGGTGCCGTCGGGGCCGTCGAAGGCCAGGCGCCACGCGTGCAGTCCGGTGCGGGTGGTCGCGTGCTTGTCGAAGAGCGGGTCCCCGACGAGCGCGTGGCCGATCCAGGCCAGGTGCACGCGGATTCTGATGGCGGCGGCCGGTGGTCGGGTGCACGGCGAGCAGGGTGCGGTCGGTGCCTTCGCCCCTCCGCGCGAAGGTCGTCGTCGAGGGGTAGACGTCGCCGGGGAGGACGACGTCGTCGGGCACGGTCCAGGAGCCGTCGTCGGCCCCGCCCGAGCGCACGATCGCCTCGCGCGGCGCGGCGATACGCACCCGGTTCTTGCGCCCGACCGACAGCGGCAGGGCGATCGTGCCGCGCGCCGGCATGCCGGTCCCCGTCGCCAGCGCCAGGTAGGTCTTGTCGACCGTGCGGGCGGCGAACTGGCGGGTCAGCGCCCCGTGCCCCGCGAGCGTCTTCGCGAACAGCACGAGACCCGAGGTGACCTTGTCGATGCGGTGGGCGGGCCACAGCTCCTCGCCCGCGTCGCGCGCCAGGCGCACGAGGTCGGTGTCGTGCCGCTCGCCCATCACCGACCAGCCGGCCGGCTTGTCCAGGACCAGCAGTGCCCCGGTCTCCAGGCGGACGCGCCCGTCCCGGATCTCGGCCCACGTCTCCACGGCGCTATCCGATCACGTCGCCCTCGTCGAGCCCCAGCGCGTCGAGGAGGGTGCGCAGTTTCACCGCGGTCTCGGTGAGCTCGTCGGCGGGGCAGGACGCCGGCACGATCCCGGCGCCGGCGTAGAGACGGACGCGGTCGTCGGCGACCTCGCCGCAGCGCAGGGCGACGACCCACTCGCCGTCGCCGTGGACGTCGGTCCAGCCGACCATGCCGGTGTAGAAGCCGCGGTCGAACGGCTCGATCTCGGTGATCGCCGTCTGGGCCGCGGGACGCGGGACCCCGCAGACCGCGGGGGTCGGGTGCAGCGCGGTGGCCAGGTGCAGCGCGCCGGTGCGCGGGTCGGCGACGCGCCCCCGGATCGTGGTCGAGAGGTGCCAGAGGGTCGCGGTCCGCACCAGCGACGGCGCCGGCGGGACCTCGAGGTCGCGGCACAGCCCGTCGAGCCCGGCGGCGACCTCACGGACGACGAGGGCGTGCTCGTGACGGTCCTTCGCGGAGGCGAGCAGGGCCTCGCCGCGGGCCCGGTCCTCCTCCGGGTCCAGGGCCCGGGCCGCCGATCCGGCCAGCGGGTTCGCCGTCACGAGGTCGCCGTCGCGGCGCAGCAGCAGCTCGGGACTCGCGCCGAGCAGGGTGCGCGGGCCCCGGGCGGCGCCGGGCGGGAGCGCCATCGCGAACAGGTAGCCGCGGGGATCGCGGTGGGCGAGCTCGCGCAACATCGGGACCGGGTCGATCACGCCGTCGGCGATCACGTCGAGGGTGCGGGCGAGGACGACCTTCTCCAGCGGGCCCACGGACATGCGGGCGAGCGCCTCGGCCACCATCTGTTCGTAGGCCGCGGGGGCGGGCACGGCGTGCGGGGTCCCCGAGATCGGCGTGCCCGCGGTCTCGGCGACCAGGACGGTGCCCAGCGCCGCGGCGTGGTCGACGTGCTCGGGGACGACGAGGTGCGCGGGCGCCCCGGCCGTGTCGTAGGGCAGCGCGCCGACGACCATCGGCGCGCCACCGCCGCGGGCGACCTCGCGGAGCGTGCGCGCCACGACGTCGGGGTCGGTGCTCGTCAGCGTCGCCGCGGCGCCCCGGGCCAGGAACGAGCCGCGGGGCCCGGAGAACCACGACGCGTGGCCGGGGGTCCAGGAGCGCAACAGCCGTACCGGGTCGGTCCACCCCCCGGGGTCCACCCGGGGAGCGGGGCTCGTGCTGGTCACGTCCCGCTCCTTCGCGTCGTCGGCTCGTCGGCACCGTCCGGTGCGGCCGTCGGTCGGGTGGCATCGTGGTGGGCGGGCGCGGAGATCGTTTCGTGGCCCCCGGGTATCCGGGGAGCGCAGTCTCCACCCTCCGCGCCCCGTTCGGCCCGGTCCAGCGGAACGGACGTGACACGGCGCACGGGCCCGGCCACGCGACGCCACGGGTCCGGCGGACGGAGAGGTTGCGGATGGCGATCGACGCGGGCTGGCGGACGGATCTGCGTCTCGGCACACGCATCGCCGCGATGCGCGCCGGTGGGATGGCCCTCGCCCTGCGTGGTGACCCCGTCGCCCGCCTCATGCACCGTCCCTGGCGCCTCGACCCGTACCCCGTCTACGCCGCGCTGCGCGCCCCGGGCGGGGTGGTGCGCAGCCGCACCGGGCTCGCCGTGGTGGCCACGCACGCCGACTGCCTCGCCGTGCTGCGTGATCGCCGGTTCGGGGTGCGCCTGGCCGACGGTCGCGTGCCGTTCGCGCCGGAGCCCGACGACCCCGACGCCCCGGCCGAGCCCTCGCTCCTCGAGCCGCTCGACCTCTCGCTGCTCGCCCTCGACCCTCCGGACCACACGCGCCTGCGACGCCTGGCCCAGCCGACCTTCGCGCCCCGGCGCCTCGAGCAGTACCGCGTGACCGCCCGCACGGTCGCTCGCCGGCTGCTCGAGGACGCCGCGGCGCGCGGGCGGTTCGACCTCGTCGCCGACCTCGCCGCGCCGCTGCCGATCGCCGTCATCTCCGAGCTGCTGGCGATCCCGGACGTCGACACCCCGCGATTCGTCCGGTGGGGGCGGGCCCTCGGCGCCGCGCTCGACGGGGTGCGCTCGGTCCGTCACGCCCACGCGCTCGCGGCCGCCACCGCCGACCTGCGCGCCCTGTTCGCCGACCTCGTCGAGCGCCGCCGCGCCGACCCCGGCGAGGACGTGATCTCGGGGCTCGTCGGCACGCTCGACGACGGCGGGATGACCCTCGAGGAGCTCGTGTCGCTGGCCCAGCTGCTGCTCGTGGCCGGCTTCGAGACGACCACCAACCTCGTCGGCAACGCGGTCCGGGCGCTGCAGGCCACCCCCGGGCAGTGGGCGGCCCTCGTCGCCGACCCCGCGCTCGCGCCCGGCGCGGTCGAGGAGACCCTGCGCTACGACCCGCCGGTCCAGCTCACGGCGCGCTTCGCCCACGAGGACCTGGAGGTCGCCGGGCGCGCGCTGCGCCGCGACTCCGGCGTGCTCGTCCTGCTCGGCGCGGCCGGCCGCGACCCGGCCGCGCATCCCGATCCCGACCGTTTCGACCTGCGCCGTGCGCAGACCACGCCGCACCTGGCGTTCTCCGGCGGTGTGCACTACTGCCTGGGCGCCGCCCTGGCGCGGCTCGAGGGCGAGGTCGCCCTGGAGCTGCTCGCCGAACGGATGCCGGCCCTGCGCCCGACCGGCCGCATCACACCGCGGCACGCGACGGTGCTGCGCGGACCGCGCCGGTTCCCGGTGGCCGCCTGAGGCCCGCATGGAAAAGGCGCGGCGAGGGCAGTCAGGCCGCATGCCCGAGATGCCGTCGCTGTCCCACGTCGCCCTGTCGGTCACCGATCTCGCGACGAGCCTCCCCTGGTACCAGGCCCTCTTCGCCACCGAGCCGGCCATGACGCTGACCGACGGGCCCTTCGAGCGACGCGTGTTCGCCCTGGCCGACGGGCAGCTCTTCGGCCTCACCGCCCACGACAGCGCCCGCGCCGGCGACCGCTTCGACGTCGTCGCCCCCGGCCTCGACCACGTCGGTTTCCGCTGTGCGGACCGTGCCGAGGTCGCCGCCTGGCAGACCCACCTCGACCAGATCGGCGTCGACCACGGCGGGATCGTCGAGGCCGAGTACGGCTTCGCGCTGTCCTGCAAGGACCCCGACGGCAACGCGCTCGAGTTCTTCGCGATGGCCCAGGGGTGAGCCTCCCGGAGGCGTCCGGCGCCGGAGCCGGCTTCTGGCGCTTCGGCGAGGACACCGAGTGGGCCGGGCCCGCGCGCTTCGTGGCGCCGGGCGGGATGACCGGCGGCGCGTTCGGACTCTTCGAGTCCGGGGCCGCACCGGGTGTCCCCGGTGCGGTCCCGCACTACCACCGGGACTTCTCGGAGTCCTTCTACGTCCTGTCCGGGCGGCTCGCCGTGATGAGCGGGCGGGAGTGGCGGGTGTGCGCGAGCGGCGACTTCGCCCACGTCCCGGTCGAGGGGGTGCACGCGTTCCGCGCGGTGGGCGACGAGGAGGCGCGCTTCCTCATCCTGTTCGTCCCCGGCGCGCCGCGGGAGCGGTACTTCCGCGGCCTGGCCGAACTGACGTCGCGCGAGACCCCGCCGACCCCCGAGGAGATCGACGAGTTCGCCCTCAGCTGCGACCAGGTGAACCTGCGCGACTGGGCGAGCGGTCCGATCCCGGAGACCTGACGATCCGGCCCGGGCCCCGGCGGGCGAACGCCGGGGCGTGCTCGGGCAGGACGCCGACGCCGACCGCGCGGGCCGGGATGCGCTGCAGCGCGGGGATGCGCTGGAGCAGGCGCAGCACGGCGGGCAGGCGGGTGCGTCCCGGGGCCTCGGTGCCATTGCCGAAGACCGAGCCGATCACCCGCTTGTGGGCGAGGTTCTGCGCGGCCTGGGTCACCGCGGTCGGGAACCACCGGCGCCGCTGCACCCGTGCGGCGGCGTCGTCGACGGCCTCGGGGTCGGGGTGCTTCGCCCGGAGCACGGGCGCGAGCACCCGCGCCGCGGCCACCGCGTCCTGCACCGCGAGGTTGATGCCCACCCCGCCGATCGGCGACATCGCGTGCGCGGCGTCGCCGATGCAGAGCACCCCGGGCGCGTACCACGTCCGCAGCCGGTCGAGCGTCACCTCGAGGAGCTTGACGTCGTCCCAGGAGGTCAGGCCCTCGACGCGGTCTCCGAGCCAGGGCTGCAGGCGGAGAAGGTCGGCGCGCAGATCCGCGATCGGGCGGCGCCGGAACGTCGCGTCGGTCCCGCGCGGGATCAGGTAGGCGACCTGGTAATAGTCACCCCGGTCGAGCATGACCATCATCCGGCCGTTGGTCACCCGGCCCAGGCCGCCGGCGGGGTCCTCCTGATCCCCGCGCGGCAAGCGGAACCACCAGACGTCCATCGGCACGTCGAAGTCGCGCAGCGGCAGGCCCGAGAGCTCACGGACCCGGGAGTCGCGCCCGTCGCACGCGACCAGGAGGTCGGCGTCGAGCACGTGCTCGGTGCCCGCGGAGTCCTTCCCGGTCTCCCGCCAGCGAAGCCCGGTGACGCGCCCGTCGGTGCGGCGCAGATCGACGACCTCGGCGTGGCGGACCAGCCGGAACGTCGGCTCCTCGGCCGCCTCACCGGCGAGCATGTCGAGCAGGTGCCACTGCGGCACCATCGCGATGAAGGGGTGCGGCTGGCGCAGGCGCCGCATGTCGGCGATGGTCGCGGGGCCGGCGTCCAGGAGCACCCGGGCGGTCTCGATCGGCTTCCACGGCAGCTCGGCGAAGCGGTCCCAGAGACCGAGCTCGTCGATGAGGGTCATGGTCGAGACGTGCACGGTGTCCCCGCGGAAGTCGCGCAGGAAGTCGCCGTGCTTCTCCAGGACGGTGACCTCGATCCCGGCGCGCGCCAGCACCAGTCCGAGGAACAGTCCCGCCGGCCCGCCGCCGGCGATCGCGCAGGTCGTGCGTGCCTCGTCCATCTCGACCACTCTCTCCTTTAGCGAACGTCCTTTCGCTGAGGGTCCTCCTCCCGGCGCGCGTCGTCAAGGCGAACCAACATTCGCGGTAGAGTGACGGACCGTGCCCCGGATCACCGACGAGCGCCGCGCCGCCAACCGCGCCGCGATCGTCGACGCCGCCCGCCTCTGTTTCGCGCGCGACGGCTTCCACCAGACCTCGATGCCCGACATCGTCGCCGAGGCCGGGATCTCCGCGGGCGCGTTCTACCGCTACTTCGGGGGGAAGGACGAGCTGATCCAGGAACTCGCCCACGAGGCCTTCACCGGCGTCGTGTCCGAGATCGTGAGCCGCCTGGACGCGCTCGACGCCCCGTCGGCCGCGGACATCGTCGCGGTGCTGGTCGACCGCCTGGGCGCGGACACCTTCACCGTCGACGGGCGCGAGATCGACCTCGAGGTCCAGGCCCGCGTGATCGTCCAGGCGTGGGGCGAGCTCCTGCGCAACGACGCGCTGCGCGCGACGGCACGCCGCGGCCTCGCCGGCTTCCACATCGGGATCGCCGCGGCCCTCGCCCGGGGCCGGCACGCCGGTCGGGTCGCCGCCGCCCTCGACCCGGCCGACGGCGCGCAGCTGATCGTCTCGCTGCTGCCCGGCCTGATCCTGCAACGCACCGTCCTCGGCCTCCACCCGGCCGCCGTCGGGCGCGCCGCGGCGGCGATGCTCGGGGGGTGACGTGACACCCCGGCGCCACACCCTCCGAACGGCCAGTCTTCGGCTATCGCACGTCTAGTGCGAGAAGCACTCCCCTGCGACAGACTGTTCCCGGCGCCACCCGTCCGGGTGGACGCCCGAGTCGCCGGGGGTGATCGGTGGAACCGCATACCGAGCTCGTCGCCATGCACATGAGCGACGGCATCGTCAACGCACCGACGTCATTGCTCTTCGGCGTCGTCGCGGTCCTCGGGCTCGCCTTCTGCGTGACCCGGGCCCGTCGCGACCTGGACGACCGCACCGCGCCCCTCGCCGGGCTCGTCGCCGCCTTCGTGTTCGCGGTGCAGATGCTCAACTTCCCGATCCTGCCCGGGGTCAGCGGCCACCTCCTCGGCGGCGCGCTGGTCGCGATCCTCGTCGGGCCGTACGTCGGCGCGCTCTGCGTGTCCATCGTGCTGATCCTGCAGTCGCTGCTCTTCGCCGACGGCGGCCTCTCCGCGCTCGGCACCAACATCACCAACATGGCGCTGATCGGCACCTTCGTCGGGTACGGGGTCGCCGTGGCGATGCGCGGGCTCGCGCGCCGCAGCAGGGGCGGGCTGATCGCCACCGCGTTCGTGGCCGCCTTCGTCAACACCGTCGTCGCCTCGCTGGGCTTCGTGCTGGAGTACGCGATCGGCGGGCAGGGCCTCGCCCTGGGCACGGTGTTCGGCCTCATGGTCGGCCTGCACGCCCTGATCGGGATCGGCGAGGGGATCATCACCGCGCTGACCGTCGGCGCCGTCGCCTCGGTCCGGCCCGACCTGATCTACCTGCTGCGCACCGACCAGCCCGACCTCGCGCTCCGGACCCAGGAGGCCTCGTCGTGAAGCGTTCTCCGGTCGCGTTCTACGCAGGCTTCCTCGCCGTGGCCCTCCTGCTCGCCGGGATCGTGTCCTACGCGGCGAGCCCGAACCCGGACGGTCTCGACGCCGTGACCCAGACCGGGTGCCAGGCCGTCGAGGTCAACGGGCAGGAGCAGCTCGAGGGCCAGTGCATCGCCCAGAACGCCGGCGAGCACGCGACCGCGGGAAGCCCCCTGGCCGACTACACCGTCGGCGGCGACGAGAGCACGACCGGTGTGGCCGGCGTGATCGGGGTCCTGGCCACCCTGCTCGTGGCCGGTGGCCTGTTCTGGGTGCTGCGCCGCCGCACCCGCGGACCCACCGCGCCGAGTCGGGTGGAGTGATGGGCAGCCGATCGTGAGCAGCCGACGATGAGCAGCGGTCACACCCATCCGCTCTACCGACCCGGGACGTCGGTCGTGCACCGCCTGCCGCCCCACGTGAAGATCGTGACGGCCTTCGTCATGGTGGTGGCCGTCGTGGCCACCCCACGGGACGCGTTCGCCGTCTTCGGCCTGCATCTGCTGCTGCTGGTCGGCGTCTGGATCGCGGCGCGCCTCCCGCCCGGGTGGCTCGCGATGCGGTCGCTGATCGAGGCCCCGTTCGTGGTCCTCGCCGTGCTGCTGCCCTTCTTCGCCGACGGACCGAGAGTCGAGTGGTGGGGGCTCTCGCTGTCCTCGGACGGCCTGCTCGCGGGCTGGAACATCCTGGTCAAGGGCACCCTCGGGGTGCTGATCTCGGTGACGCTGGCGTCGACGACCCCGCTGCGCGACCTGGTCTCGGGACTCTCGCGGCTGCGCGTCCCCGCCATGGTCACGGTGATCGCCACGCTGATGCTGCGCTATCTCGAAGTGATCGCCGCGGAGGCCCGCAGGATGCGCCTCGCGCGCCTGTCCCGCGGGCACGACCCCCGGTTCCTGTGGCAGGCGAGCGCCACGGTGCGCGCCGTCGGCACCCTGTTCCTGCGCTCCTACGAGCGCGGCGAGCGCGTGCACCTCGCGATGCTGTCCCGCGGGTACACGGGCACGATGCCGACCTTCGGTGCCGGTCCGGCCTCGACGGCGACGTGGGGGCGCGCGCTGGTCCCCGCGGTCGCCGCCGTCCTGTTCGCGGCCTCCGGATACTGGATTCTGTGACCCCTTCCCTCGAGGTCGCCGGTCTCGCCTTCGCCTACCCGGACGGGCACCAGGCGCTCTACGGCGTGGACCTCCGGATCGACCGGGGCGAGCGGGTCGCGCTGCTGGGCCCGAACGGCGCCGGGAAGACGACCCTCGTGCTGCACCTCAACGGCGTGCACCGGGCCGGGCGCGGGACGGTGCGGGTCGGCGGTCTCGACGTGACGAGGGAGCACCTTCAGGAGATCCGGCGCCGGGTCGGGATCGTGTTCCAGGATCCCGACGACCAGCTGTTCATGCCGACCGTCGGCGACGACGTCGCGTTCGGCCCGGCCAACTTCGGCGTCGTCGAGCCCGAGCTGTCGCTGCGGGTCAAGGAGGCCCTCGACGCCGTGGCGATGGCCGATCTCGGTGACCGCTCGCCCATGCACCTCTCCGGCGGGCAGCGGCGCCGCGTCGCGCTGGCCACCGTCCTGGCCTGCGACCCGGAGATCCTGGTGCTCGACGAGCCGTCGTCGAACCTCGACCCGGTCGCCCGCCGCGAGCTCGCCGAGGTCCTCCTCAGGCTCGACCGCACGATGCTCATGGTCACCCACGACCTGCCCTACGCCCTGCAGCTCTGCCCGCGGGCGGTCGTGATCGACGAGGGCGTCGTCGTCCGCGACGCCCCCACGAGGGAGGTCCTCGCCGACACCGCGTTCCTGCGCGAGCACCGCCTCGAACTGCCCTTCGGCTTCGCCCTGTAGTCGCGCCACACTGGGCCGATGGACCTCGCCACCTTCTCCGAAGCCGCCGCCGCCGAGCAGGGCCTCGTCGTGGTCGCCACCGCCCGTGCCGACGGGACCATCCAGTCGTCGGTGGTCAACGCCGGGCTGCTCCCCCACCCCGTGTCGCGCATCGAGACGATCGCCTTCGTGACCTACGGGCCCGCCAAGCTCGCCCACCTCCGGGCCCGGCCCTGGGCCACCGTCACGGTGCGCTCGGGCTGGCGCTGGGTCACCGTCGAGGGCGACGTCGAGATCGCCGGCCCCGACGACCCGCTGCCCGGGGTGGCCGACGCCGAGCTCCCCGGCCTGCTGCGCGCCGTCTTCTCCGCGGCCGGCGGCACCCACGACGACTGGAATGCCTTCGACGAGGTCATGGTGCGCGAGTCGCGCGCCGCGGTCCTCCTCACACCGGGGCGCATCTACGGGGTCTGAGATCGGTGACCGTCGCGACGGGGACCAGCGCCGCGTCGACGTGGTCGCCGATGCCGACGAAACCGAGCCGGGCGTAGAGGGCGTTGCTCGTGCGGTTCGCGAGGTCGGTGAACAGCAGGATCTCCTCCGCGTTCCTCTCGCGGGCGAGGCGAGCGGCCGCCACGGTCACCGACGCGCCGTGCCCCCGGCCGCGGTGACCCGGCCACGTGTAGACCGGCCCGATCCGGGCGACGCCGAGGACCGTCGGGGTCACCGCGGCGAGGGCCACCGGGACGTCCTCGACGACGGCGAGCAGGTAGCGACGGCCGACCAGCCCCGCCTCGACCATGCTCCGGCGCGGCGGCGGGTCCTGCGGCGTGGCCTCCCGGTGGAACTCCCGGACCGCGTCCCAGACCGCCGGGGCGTCCGCGAGCCCCGCGACCCGGGTCGTGGTCGGCGCGGTCGGCGGCGACAGGCGATCGAGTCGGTGCAGTCGCTCGGAGATCCCGTCGTCCACCCGGGCGCCCCAGGCGGCGGCGAGGGCCTGGACGGTCGGGACCGGCCCGAGCACCCGGGCCGGTCGCTCCCGCAAGGCGGTCAGCTCGGCGACGGCGGTCGCGGGCATGGTCGAGACGACGGGGCGATGGGGCGGGGTCTCGATGAGGATCGCCCCGACCTCGCCGTCCTCCACGCCGCGGAACCAGGCCAACCGCGCCGGGGACGGAGAGGACGAGCCGTTCGAGCGCAGGGTGTCCACCACGGAGATCGGCACGGTCAACTCGATCCGCCGTGCCCGCAGGAACCCGGCGGTGGCACGCCAGAACACCTCTGCGTCGCTCGTCTCGTCCCATCCCACGGCCCCAGCCTGGTCGACCGTGTCCACCCGGTTCTGCGAGGAGCGTGTTGCCCGGGCGACGTGACGCGTCGCACACTCGAGGCGATGACCGTGATGCGGGCGGGGGATCGGGCGGCGGCGGTCGTGGCGACCGCGGTCGGCCCATGGCTCGAGGAGCGCGCGGCCCACTACGGGTCGAGTCACCGCGGGGCCGTCTCCTGGTACTTCCCGCCCCGGCGTCGCCGCGAGCGCGTGCTCGTGTTCCGCGATCTCGACGGCACCGCGGAACGCTGGGAGGTCGAGCTGGCGGAACGCTCGGTGTCGGATCCGGGGCAGGCGGCCGTGGTGCACGCGTCGAGCGTCCGGCGCTGCTCGCGGACAGGGCTCGCGGACGCCGTCGACGAACTGCTCACCGCCGGTCCGTCCCGCCGCGCGGCCGGCGCGCGCGCCCCGGCCGCCCCCGTCGACCTCGGGTCGCCGGTCCTCGGTCTCCTGCTCGCCGTCGCCCTGCTCGCCGGCGCCCGCGCGGAGATCACCCTGGCGCCGTCGCTGATCGCGCTGGGGCTCCCGCTGCTCGGGGTCTCGGCCTGCCGGGTCGTTGCTCGTCTGCTGCGCGCGACCACCGGCCGGAGCTCCTCGTGACGGACGCGCCGTCGGGCCGGGCCCGTGCGGTGACGCCCGGGGGACCTCCCCCGGGTCTCGGTCCGTACGACTACGCCGACGCCTTCTCGGTCCGGCTCGACGAGCCCGACGCTCAGCCCACCGAGGAGTGGCTCCGCACGGGCCTCGAGCGCGCCCCGTGGCTCGCACGAACATTCGTCCGTCTCGTGTGGCGCGGCGTCCTGGGTCTCCGCCTCGGTCCGCCCGGCTCCCCCGAGCACATCCACGGCTGGCGCATCGTGGTGCGCGAGACCGACATGACCGCCGTCGAGGCGACGTCACCCCTCCTGCGCGGGCTCCTGATCGCCCACCGCGTCTCCCCCACCGAAACGACGCTCACGACCTACCTCGAGTACCGGCGCCCTGCCCTCGCCCGCGCCGTCTGGACCCTCGTCGGTCCCGCCCACCGTGTCCTCGCCCCGATCCTCCTCGCCCGTGCCGCCCGGATCGTCGCGCGTCGCTGAGTCGCTTCCCGGGAAGCACCTCGGGGTGTCGGGGGTGTGCGCTAGCGTTGCCCCCATGGTCGAACACCAGTTCGAGTGCCGGGTGGAGGGGCTCGCCGGGCTCCCCGCCGGCCCCGACCTCAGTGCCGCCCTCCACGACTTCGACCCGGCCACCGTGTCGGCCCGCGACCTCCCACGGGTGCTCGCCGCCGCCCGCCGCCAGCTCTCCGCCGACACCGCCCGCTTCGCCACCCTCGCCCGCGAACTCGGGCTGGCCGACACCACCGAACCCGGCGGGCGCGGCGAGGTGTTGGGCGAGTACGCCGCCGACGAGGTCCGCGCCGTGCTCTCGCTGTCGCGCACCGCCGCCTGGACCCTGATCGGGCGCGCCGACGACACCACCCTCCGGCTCCCGGAGTTCGGGGCCGCGTGGGCGGGCGGGGGGATCGACGAGGACCGGGTCCAGACCTTCTGCACCTGGACCCACGCCCTGTCCCCCGAGCACGCCCGCCGGGTCGTCGAGGTGGTGCTGCCCGACGCCGCGCGGATGACCCACCGCGCCCTGATCACCCGCATCCGGGAAGTCGCCGTCGCGCTCGACCCCGACTGGGCCCGCCACCTCTACGAGAACAGCGTGCGCCAACGCCGCCTGCGCGCCCGGATGACCGACACCGGCACCGCGAACCTCTCCGGCCTCGACCTGCCACTCGACGACGTGGCCCGCGCGGTCGCCCGCGTCAACACCATCGCCGCGAAGACCAAAGCCCTCGGGCACCCCGGGCTGATCGACACCATCCGCGCGGACGTGTTCCTCGCCCTGCTCAGTCCCCGAACACGCCGGCGCCGACGACACCACCCTCATCGGCGCCGTCCTCACCGCCGCCCACCCCGAGGACCCCACCGACCACGACACCCTGAAGCGCCCCGGGTTCAGTGGCGGCTGAGTTCTCCCGAGAGCGGGTGCTCTCGGGTTGCTTGCTGACGGTAGTAGGCCTGTTCGTGTTCCACGGGTGGAACGTTGCCGATCATGGAGTGCAGGCGCTGGTGGTTGAACCAGTGCACCCAGGACAGGGTGGCCAGTTCGAGGTCCTCCACGGTGCGCCACGGCCCGTCACGACGCACGCATTCGGTCTTGTAGAGCCCGATCACCGACTCGGCCAGGGCGTTGTCGTAGCTATCGCCCACCGATCCGATCGAGGCGACCGCGCCGGCCTCGGCGAGGCGGTTGCCGTAGCGGATCGCGGTGTACTGGCTGCCGGCATCGGAGTGGTGCACCAGCCCCTCGAGGCGGCCGGCGTCGGTGTGACCAGCACGTTCCCGTGTCCACAACGCCATCTCCAGCGCGTCGAGGGGCAGTTCGGTGGGCATCGACGCAGCGGTGCGCCACCCCACGATGCGCCGGGAGTAGACATCGGCGACGAACGCGGTGAACACCATCCCGGTCCAGGTCGCGACGTAGGTGAAGTCCACGACCCAGAGCCGGTTCGGTCGCTCGGCGTGGAACTCGCGGTCGACCAGGTCCGGGGCCCGCCCGGCCTGACGGTCACGGCGGGTGGTGATCACCGGCCGGCCCCGGCGGGCTCCGCGCAGCCCGAGACCTCGCATGAGCCGCTCCACGGTGCAGCGCGCCACCGGCTTGCCGTCGGGGCCGGCGACCCCGTCGCGGCGCAGCTGGTGGAACATCTTGCGGGCCCCATAGACCCCGCGACCCTTCTCCCGCCCCCAGAACGTCGCCTCGATGACCTCGGACAACGCCGCGTCGGTCAGCGCCCGCCGTGACCGCGGTCGGGTGCGCGCCGCGCGGTAGCTGCTCGGGGCGATCGGCACACCGTGCTCAGCGAGCACCCGGCAGATCGGCTCGACCCCGAACTCCCCACGATGAGCGTCGATGTAGTCGATCACTTGCTGCCGGTCGGGCGGTCGAGCTCCGCCGCGAAGAAAGCCGACGCCGTCTTCAGGATCGCGTTCGCCCGCCGCAGCTCGGCGTTCTCCTTCTCCAACGCCTTGATCCGGTCCCGCTCCGAGGTCGTCGTCCCGGCCCGGGCACCGGCATCGATCTGGGCCTGCTTGACCCAGCCACGCAAGGTGTCCCGGTTGATCCCGAGCTGCTGGCCGACCCGAGCGCACGCCCCGGTCACGCTGGCCTGCTCCTCACCCTCGACCAGATCCAGGACCAACCGGACCGATCGCTCCCGCATCTCCTCGGGGTACTTCTTCGGCGCTGGCACACTCCACACCCTCTCGGGGCTTCAGAGCCGCCACCAAACCCGGGGCGCTTCACCCGGCGGCTACGCCGACCCCGGCCACCGACCCATCTGGGACACCGAGCCCTACCCCACCGAACCGCTGACCCCACCACCACCGCGGCCACCACCCGTAGCGAGCGATTACGACGTCGAACCACCCTTCTGACCCCCGGCGGGGCACCACCAGCCCGCCGGGGCAGACCGGCACGGCCCCGTCCCCGTGAGAACGCCCACGGCGACCGGTGGGTGGCTCCGGGGAGCGCGACGATGGAGGCCCCGACCGAGGAGAATCCGTGTCCGGAGCGTCCGCTTCGACCGTGCCCGACCCCGCCGCGACCGACCCCGACGCGACCGGCTCGCAACGCCCGACCCGATGTCCCCCGGGAGGCAGGGTCACCTGGCCAACCTCCGGGACGTCGGTGGGATGCCGACCGTCGACGGCGGCGTGACGCGCCCCGGTGTGCTCTGGCGTGCCGACGCACCGATGCCCGACGACCTGACGTCGGCGGCCGACGCGCCGGGTGGGCTCGTCTGGCCGCCCGGCTCCGTGGTCGACCTGCGCAACCCCTCGGAGTTCGCCGGGCCGCACCCGCTCCTCGCCCGTGGCTCGGAGGTCACGGCTCTGCCGTTGGTCGAGTCGCTGGCCCCGGACGCGCGGGCCCGTGGCCGGCGGGGCGAGCTCACCACGGACGAGCTCTACCTGCTCCTGCTCGACATCGGCGCGGCGTGGCTGCCGCAGCTGATGTCGGTCGCGGCGCACGGGCCGGGACCGCTGCTCATCCACTGTGCAGCGGGCAAGGACCGCACCGGCGTCGCGGTCGCGATGCTGCTGCGCGCCGTCGGCGTCGACCGCGCGACCGTCGCCGCCGACTTCGCCGCCACCAACGACCACCGCCGCGCGTTGCGCGACCGCCTCGTCGCGCAGGGCTCCGTCGGCTACGGACATCCCGGCGGAGAAGATCGGCGTCGAGCCGGCGCACCTCGAACCGGTCCTCGATCTGCTCGACGACGACCCCCGCGCCCCGCTGCGCGCGGCCGGTGTTCCCGGACGACGACCTCGACGCCTGGCGCGCTCGTCTGGTCGACGCAACCTGACGCGGCACCCGGCCGCACGCCTCCCGGTGGCTGTGGCCGGACACAACGCGGCGGTCGATCATTCTGTGGGCGCGCACAGTGCCGCGTCGGCCCCGCCCTCGGAGACTGGAGATCAGAAAGCCGATCCGAACTCCCGAGGTGCCGACAGATGAACGCGCCGACGACGTGCCCCTGCTGCGGGGTCGTGGTCATGCCCCACGAGATGTCCTACGACTACGACGGCGAGACCGTCGCCTCGCTCGCCCGTGAGGTCGCCTATCTGCGCGCGACCGTCGCACGCCTCCGGGGCGCGCCCAGCGGCACGGCGGTGCCCCGGCCGACCGAGCACCACCACCACGCGGTCCCGGTCGCGGTCTGACCCCTCAGCCCGCGGTCCGGCGGCCGTTCCTGCGCGCGGCCATCGCCGCCGAGCGCAGCCGGGAGACCGCGGTCGCCGGGTCGAGACCGGGCACGCGCGGGCCCCGACCAGCGCACGACGACGCCGTCGACGAGCCCGGCCGCCTCGCGGACGAGGTCCTCGGCGAGCCGCAGACCGATGCGGGCGGCGTCCGGGCCCTCCCCCGCCCGCCGCATCCGGTCGAACACGTCGTCGGGGACGACGACGTCGGGGACCTCGTGACGCAGGTGCTCGGCCTGGGCGAAGCCCGCGAGAGCGGCCCGACCGACGCCAGCACCGGCACTCGCCGCCCCCCGGTGTCGAGGGCGTCGACCACGGCGCGCAACCGGTCGAGCTCGAACACCGGGCGCGACAGCAGGAACTCGGCGCCCGCCTCGATCTTCGCCGAGGCACGGTCGGCCTCCCGCGCGAGGTCGTCGGCGCCCGGGCGTGAAGCGCGCGCCGAGACGGAACGCCGTCGCCGCCGGCAGCTCGCTGCCGTCGACGTCGATCCCGCGGTTGAGTCCGGCCGCGAGCCGCAGCAGCCCGAGCGCGTCCACCTCCCAGAGCCCGTCGCGCACGGGCTGGTCGGCGTGCAGCGGCGGGTTGCCGGTCTCGCAGACCACCGCCCGCAGGCCCAGCGCGTGCAGCCCCAGCAGGTCGGCCTGCAGCGCCATGACGCTCGTGTGCCAGCTGGTCACCGTCAGGGCGGTGTCGACCTCGACGCGGTCGTGGAGGTGGACCGCGAGGCCGGCGGTGCTGGTGGTCGCCCGGCGCGCCCGCGGCCGGCTGACCCACAGCATCCCGGCACCACCCGCCGCGGTCGCCCGCGCGCGGGCGAGCTGCTCGGCCGGCGACCCGTGCCCCGCGACCTCGGCCGCGACGAGGAACCCCCGCGTCCCCGGCCGCGCCCACAACCAGCGCTCGAGGCCACCGCGACCGGGCGTCGCCCCGGCCGGCGGCAGCCGGCGAGCCCGGCGGGCGCCCGAGGTCGGCCGCCGCCGGCGCGTCGGGCGCGCTCGTCGGGTCGGGTCAGCACGATCGGCGCGGTCGCCGGGGCGGTCGGCGTCCACAGGTCGTGGGCGGTCAGCGCGGCGGCCGCGGCGGCGGTGTGCTCGGGCGTCGTCCCGCAGCACCCGCCGACCAGGCGGGCGCCGGCGTCGACGTAGTGCCGCACGTAGCGGGCGAAGTGCTCGGCGTCGCCGGCGAAGCGCACGCTGCGGTCCGACACGACGTGGGGCAGCCCGGCGTTGGGCTGCGCGGCGAGCGGGGTCCCACCGCTGGGGGCGCATCCGCCGGAGGACGTCGAGCAGGCCCTGCGGACCGAGGGTGCAGTTGGTGCCGACGGCGGCGAGGCCCCGGTCGTCGAGCTGCTCGAGCACCTCGGCCGGCGACTCCCCCGCCGCGGTCCGCGGGCGGCCGTCCTCGTCGACGAAGGTCGCCTGCGCGACGACGGGGAGGTCGGTGACCTCGCGGACGGCGTCGATCGCGGCGAGCAGCTCGGCGCCGCGG
This sequence comes from uncultured Actinomycetota bacterium, assembly GCA_963785135.1. Taxonomy (GTDB): domain Bacteria; phylum Actinomycetota; class Actinomycetes; order Mycobacteriales; family Pseudonocardiaceae; genus Actinomycetospora. The sequence continues at coordinate 109,808 of CAWATV010000011.1, read as the reverse complement.
CTGAACGTCTCGAGCAGCACGAGGTCGACGCCGCCCTCGACGAGCGCCTCGACCTGCTCGCGCACGGCGGCGGCGACCTCGCCGGGGTCGGCGCGCACGGGCCGCCGCGGGGCGGTGGCGGGCGAGACGGAGCCGGCGACCCAGACCGGCCGGGCGGCGGCGTCGCGGACCGCGGTCGCGAGCCGGGCCCCGGTCAGGTTGATCTCGCGGACCCGCCGGGCGAGCCCGTGCCGTTCCAGCCGCAGCCGCGTCGCCCCGTAGGTGTGGGTCTGCAGCACGTCGGCGCCGGCGGCGAGGTAGCGCTGGTGCAGGGCGGTGACCAGCTCGGGGGCGACGCAGGCACAGCTCGACGCCGGGCCCCTCGACGCGCACCCCGCTCGCCTGCGCGAGGGTGCCCATCGCGCCGTCACAGAGCAGCACCCGGCGCGCGAGCGCCTCGACGAACGTCTCGCTCACTCCTCCATCTCCCCGAGGATCTCCAGGGCGACCTGGGCGGCGAGCCGGTCGCGGTAGGGTCCAGGTCGAGCCCGCTGAGCTCCTCGGCGCGCCGCAGGCGGTAGCCCACCGTGTTGGGGTGCACCGACAGCGCCCGGGCGACGCGCTGCGGGCTGCCGTCCTCGCGGAAGTAGCGCGCGAGGGTGCGCAGCAGCTCCACCGTCGCGCGCCGAGCGGTCGGTGGCGAGGCGCCCGAGCACCTCGCGGGCGAAGTCGCGGGCCGACTCGGGGTCGGGGATCTGCAGCAGCAGCCGGTGGACGCCGAGGTCGTCGAAGCGCAGCACCCGCCCCGCCCGACCGAGCCGCCGGGCCACGGCGAGGGTGCGGCGGGCCTGGTCGTAGGACGTCGCGAGGTCGGCCGGCGACCGGACCGGGCCGCCGAGGACGACGGTCACCGGCCAGACGGCGTCGGGGTCGGGCACCCGTCCGCGGGCGAGGCGGCGGGCGCACGCCGCGCCGACGGCGGCGGGGTCGGCGTCCTCGGGCACGACGGCCACGGTCTCGGTGTCGCGGACGACGGTCAGCGCGAGGGCGCGGCGCGCAGGAGGTGCTCCTCGGCCTCGCCGAGCAGGCTGGCCGGGGCCGGCGCCGTGGGCGGCGTCGTCGTCGGGCGACACGAGCACGACGCGGTGGGCGACGTCGGTGTCGTAGCCCGACGTGCTCCGCCCACTGCGCGGCCTGGTCGGCGTCGCGGGCGCGGTCGAGCAGCAGCCCCGAGACGAGGTCGCCCCGGACCTGCCCCGCCGCCGCGGCGAGCACCTGGTCGCGTCCGGCGAGCACGCCGGCGACGGTCGCCGCGTGCTCGGTGACCAGCAGCAGGGCGTCGTCGGCGGACAGCGTCTCGGCACGGTCGCGGGTCGCGGTGTCCTCCTCCGTGACCACGAACGCGGTGACGTCCCGGCCGACGAGCACGGGCGCGACGACGTGCGACACAGGTGCCGGCGCCGGGCAGGCGCAGCGCGCGCCCGGTCGCCGAGGCCGTGTCGAGCGCCCGGGCCCAGGGCGCGGTGCGGGCGTCGGCGCGCACGGCGGCCACGGCCTCCGGCATCGCCGATACCGGGCGCGGCGGCCGCGAGCACCTCGACCTCGTCGGTGACGACGGCCGCCGCACCCCGAGCTCGTCGGCCACGACCGCGACGACGGCCTGGAGGTCGGCCGTCGGCCGCGGCGACGAGCCCGGAGATCCGCCGGTAGACCGCGACGAGACCGCGCGGCGACGGCCCCGCCGGTCCCGGGTGGGGACGCGGGCGGGCATGCGTCCGGACGCCTCCCGGACCTGCCTCGTCGCCACCCGACCAGTCTGCGCTTTCAGCGCCACCCGCGCGGTCGGGCGACCACGGCGGTCATCGGCCGGCACGGCGGACCCCACATGCCCTCGCCGTCGACTCTGGGCCGTGCGCTGCTCGGTGTCGAAGACCGCGCGGTACTGGGCGGGGCCCGCGGCGGGCGCGGCGCCGGCACCGATCGCCGCGTCGGTGTAGGAGAGCTGGGTGTCGAGCACGACGTAGGCGCGCGTCCCCGGGGCCGGCGGCAGGGTCGGGTCGGGAACCAGGGTGACGGTGCGCCCGCCCAGGGTGGTCCTGGCGAAGGCCTGCGACGCGGGGAGCGCGCAGGCCGGCACGGAGGCGTCGTCGAGACCGATCACGTCCACGGTCACCGGGGAGCCCCCGACGTCGACGACGACCGTGCCCGGGCTGGGCACGTCGAGAACCCGCCCGTAGAGGGTCGGTGGCCCGGTGGGACCGGCCACCGTGACCACGACCCAGACGTCGGTGGCGCGCCCGGGCACTCCGCGGTCTCGGTCTCGGTCTCCGCGGTCTCGGTCTGGTCGGTCTCCGCGGACCCAGCCTGCTCGGACTCCGACTTCCCGCTCGTCGCCGCCGTCATGGGCCCCCCTCGATCGACGTGCAGTGGGACCGTAACCAGTCACCCCGGACCGTGACCAGCGCCGTTGATCAATCGAGCGCCCCCCGGGGCGCCGGTCGGAACGGGGCGGGTGATGATCGCGGCGTCACCGTTCACCCAGGAGGTCCCGTGACCGACCGCGCGCCGCGTATCGCCGTCGTCTTCTACTCCGCCACCGGCAACGTGGCCGCTCTCGCCGAGGCACTCGCCGAGGGCGCGCGCGGCGAGGGCGCCGAGACGCGGGTGCGCCCGGTGGTCGAGCGCGCCCCGCGGAGGCCATCGAGGGCAACCGGCGCTGGAAGGCGTGGGTCGAGGACAACCCCTACGACCGAGACCGCGAGCCTCGACGACCTCGAGTGGGCCGACGGTCTCGCGATGGGCAGCCCGACCCGGTTCGGCAACTCCGCCGAGCAGCTCAAGGCGTTCCTCGACACCACCGGGGGCCTGTGGGCGCAGGGCAAGCTCGCCGGCCTGGTCGGGACCTCGTTCACCAGCGCCTCGACCGGGCACGGCGGGCTGGAGTCGACGATCCTGTCGATGAACAACGTGCTCTACCACTGGGGCGCGCTCGTGATGCCCCTCGGTTACGCCGCCGACCCGTCGCTGATGAGCACGGGCAACCCCTACGGCGCGTCCTGGGTGTCGCCGGAAGTCGGCGGCCCCCGACGACGCCGCCCTCGGCGCGGCCCGCGTGCAGGGCGCCCGCCTCGCGGGGATCGCCGCCAAGTTGATCGCCTGAACCCGGACGCTCAGCCCCCGGACCCGACGGCGGCCACGGCGTCGTCGACCCGGCGGGCGAGCACGAGGTCGACGTCGGTCACCGCGTGCAGGCTCTCGGTGCGGGCGCGCAGGGTCAGGGAGCCGTTCGTCCGGTCGACCACGTGCGTCCGGTGGCCCAGCTCCCGCTCCGCCGCGCGGACCCGGTCGATGACCAGGTCGATGCGTTCGGCCGGCAGCTCGATCGTGCGCTCGATGCCCGTGGTGTCGCCCGACCAGTCCACGAGGGCGTTCAGGGCCCGCGCGAGCTCGTCGGGTTCGACGGGCTGCGGGCGCCCCTGCGACCCCTCCGACGCGGCGTCCGGCGGCAGGGTCGGGCCGCCACCCTGCAGGTCCGACGGCAGCACGCGGGCGAGCCGGGCGCCGAGGTCGGGATCCTGCGCCGCGAGCTCGCCGGTCACCGCGGTGAGGGCATACCGTGCGCGCTCCGGCGTCCAGCCGGTGCTCCGGGCGATGTCGTCGACCAGCCCGGCGTCGGTCGGGGTCCCGCCGCCCGCGGCGGCGTCGACCCCCGACTCCTGCTCGAGCAGGGTGGGCAGGGCGGACGCGAGCGCCTCGCGGTCCTCCTGCCCGAGGTGCTGCGCGACCGTCGCGAGAACCGCGTCGGCGGCGCGCCGGGCGTCGTCGGTCTCCGTGAAGCCGCCGCGGGTGGCCACGCCGGCGAGGAACTCCTGGTGTCGCATGGCCGGGACCTACCCGCTCGGAGCGGCCGTCCAATCGCCGCTCAGTCCAGCGCGCGGCGGACGAAGCCGCGGATCCCGATCGTCCCGAACAGCAGGCACGAGGCCACGAGGGCGAGCAGGCAGACCCAGCCCGCGATGTGCGGGACGGCCGGGGTCAGCGCGCCGCGCAGGCCCTCCGAGACGTAGGTGATCGGGTTGAGCGCGCAGATCACCTGGAACCAGCGCAGCGAGCCGAGCTGCAGGAACGGGAACTGGGTGGACCCGGTGAACAGCAGCGGCGTGATGACGACGGCGAACACGATGTTGATCCGGCGCGGCGAGACCGACGTGCCGATCACCAGGCCGGCGGCGCCGCCGGCGAGGGCCCCGAGCACCAGCAGCACCGCGGCGACCGGGAGGCCGGAGAGCTGCCAGTTGACCTCGTCGAGCACGAGGTAGCCGACGGGGATCATCACGAGCGACCCGAACAGCCCGCGCAGCGCACCGAACACGATCTTCTCGACGCCACGAGCCGGGTGGACAGTGGCGCGAGCAGGCGGTCCTCGATCTCCTTGGTGTACGAGAAGTCGATGACCAGGGGCAGGGCGGTGGCCTGGACGGCGACGAAGAACGCGTTGAGCGCCAGCAGCCCGGGCAGCAGCAGCTGCGCGTAGCCCGGCGTGACGTAGCCGAGCTGGCCGAGGACCTTGCCGAACACGAACAGCAGGAAGAACGGCTGCACGAGGACCTGGGCGACGAAGCTCCCGAACTCGCGGCCCGGTGACGGCGAGGTCGCGCCCGAGCACGCCCAGGAAGGCGGTCCCCTGGCTCACGGCCGGGGTCGGGGCCGGGGTCGGCCGGGTGGTGTCGTGGTGCTCACCGCAGCCCCCGTCCCGGTCAGGTGGATGAAGACGTCCTCGAGGGTCGGCTCGCCGAGGGCCACGTCGGAGACCGACGCGCCGGCGGCCGCGACGGCGCCGAGCACGGTCGGCAGGGCGGCGCCCGCCTCGCCGTCGACGCCGACGCGCAGCTGCTCGTCGTCGATCTCCTCGACCCCGGCCACACCGCGCAGCTCCCCGACGCGGGCGCGCACGCTCGCGAGGTCGGCGCCGGGGAGGGTCAGGTCGATGGTGGCCGACCCGGGCAGGCCGGCGACGAGCGCCTCCGGGGAGTCGAGGGCCAGGAGCGTGCCGTGGTCGACGACGCCGACCCGGTCGGCGAGCTTGGCCGCCTCGTCCATGTCGTGGGTGGTCAGCACGATCGTCACGCCCTCGGCGGCGAGCTCGGCCACGCGGTCGTGGACGAACAGGCGCGCCTGGGGGTCGAGCCCGGTGGAGGGCTCGTCGAGGAACAGCACACGCGGGCGGTGCATGAGGCCGCGGGCGATGATCAGCCGCTGCGCCTCGCCCCCGGAGAGCTTGTCCGGATCGGTCCCCGCCTTGTCGGTCAGGCCCATCCGCTCGAGCTGCTCGTCGGCGAGGCGGCGGCGCTGTGCGCGCGGGACCCCGTGGTAGGCGGCGTGCCACACGAGGTTGCCGCGGGCGTCCAGCGAACGGTCGAGGTTCGGACGCTGGGGGACCACCCCGAGCACCGCGCGCGCCGCCACCGGGTCGGCCGCGACGTCGATGCCGACGACGGTGGCCAGCCCGGACGTCTTCGTCACCCGGGTGGTGAGCACGCCCACGGTGGTGGTCTTGCCCGCGCCGTTGGGCCCGAGGAGGCCGAAGACCTCACCCGGGGCCACGGCGAAGCTGATGCCGTCGACCGCGTTGCTGCGGGCCTTCGGGTAGCGCTTGACGAGGTCGCGCACCTCGACCGCGGGAGGCGGTCCCTCGCGCGTGACCTCCGGTCGCGTGACCGCCTGCGTGCTCAACCGTGATCCTCTCCCGTGCCCGACCAGCCGACGCTACGCCGACCCCCCGACAGGGTTCTCGTCGATTTCGGTCCCCACCGTGCGACCTCAGGGATGGTCGAGGTCAAGCGTTCGGGGCCGAGGGGATCGGCACGTGCACGAGCCGCGGCCCGGGCCCGGCGAAGCCGCGGCGCAGGGCGGCGGCGAGCTCGCCGGTCGTCGTGACGCTCTCGGCCGGGACCCCGTACCCGCGGGCGAGGGCGAGGTGGTCGATCGGCATGAGGTCGAGGCCGGGCACCTTCGGGGTGTTCTCCCGGTGCGCGAACCACTTCAGGATCGCGTACTCGCGGTTGTCCAGCACCAGGACCGTGACGGGGACCTGCAGGGCGGCGGCGGAGGCCAGGGCCTGGATCGCGTACTGCATCGAGCCCTCGCCGATCGCGGCGAGCACCGGGCGCGACGGGTCGGCCAGCGCGATCCCCACGGCGGCCGGCAGGCCGAAGCCGAGCCCGCCGGAGGTGGTGAAGTAGAAGCTGCCGGGCCGCGCGAGGGGCAGGCGGGCCTGCTGTGCGGCGCGGTTCGACGGCGACTCGTTGACCAGCACGGCGTGCTCGGGCCACTCGGCGGCGAGCGTCGCGAAGACCTCGTCGGCCGAGAGCAACCCGTCCCCGGCGGGCTGGACCTCGGCGGCGGCACGGGCCACCGGCGGCGCCTGCCGGAACGCGGGCGCGGGGCCGACCCGCTCGAGCAGCGCGCGCAGCGTCAGCGTCGGATCGGCGACGAGGGCGTCCCCCATCGGCGCGCGCGCGGCCTGGTCGGGGTCGGCGGTGACGTGGTACAGCGTCGTCCCCTCGGGCAGGAAGCGTCCCGGGGCGTAGGGGTAGTACCGGAACACCGGGGTCCCGAGCACGAGCACGACGTCGAAGGGCTCGAGCGTGTCGGCGACGGGCGCGATCGCCATCGGCAGCAGGCCCTGGAAGAGCCGGTGGGTCTGCGGGAAGCCGACCCGTCCGTCCGCGGGCGGTCCGAACACCGCGGCGTCGAGGTGCTCGGCGAGCGCGACGGCGTCGTGGAAGCCGCCGGTGGCGTCGACGTCGCCGCCGACGACCAGCGCGGGGGCGCGGGCCCCCTCCAGCGCCGCGACGATCGCGTCGAGGCCCGCGGGATCGGGCGCCGCCCGGTGGTGCACGCGGCGGCCGGCGACGAGGGCGGCGGGGTCGCGCACCGGGTCGATCGCGACGTCCCAGTCGTCCATCGGGATCGACACGAACACCGGCCCGCGCGGCGGGGTGGTGGCGATGTGGATCGCCCGGGCGAGCACGGCGGGCACGTCGCCGGGGCGGGACGGCTCGGCGGAGAACTTCACCGTCGGGCGCGGGAGGACCGTGGCGTCACTGTTCGCCAGCATCGCCTCCAGATTGATCATCGGTCGCACCTGCTGGCCGGCCGTGATCACGAGGGGCGAGGCGTTGGCGGACGCGTTGACCAGCGCACCGACGGCGTTGCCGACCCCGGGCGCGGTGTGCAGGTTGACCAGCGCGGGGCGCCCCGTGGCCTGGGCGTAGCCGTCGGCCATGCCGACGACCGCGGCCTCCTGCAGGCCGAGCACGTAGCGGAAGTCGTCCGGCAGCTCGGTGAGCATCGGGAGCTCGGTGGACCCGGGGTTCCCGAAGATCGTGGTCATCCCGTGGGCACGGAAGACCTCGAGGGCGGCCTCCCGGACGGTGCTGGCTGCGACGGCCACGGTCGACCTCACCCCTTCCGCGACGCCCACGGTCGGGGCGGCACGCGGAGGGGAGTACCCGAGACGCTGAGCGCCATCCCGGCGGCGGTGGGGGGATCCGACTCCGGGACGGTGCTCAGCGAGGCCGGTGGAGCCGGGAGATGCGGACCATGACGTCGCGCAGGCCGTCGTCGTCGAACTCCTTCCGCATCTCCTCCGCACGAAGTGTCGCCTCGACCCCCTCGTAGGGCCCGTGGGCGTCCAGCTCGGCGGTCTCGGGATCGAAGACGAGGACGATGTACCCGTCGCACTCGTCCAGGTCGGCTGCCGCGGCGAGCAGAGCCGCCGATCGATCGTTCATCACGCTGATCACCTCCACCTCGTGCATCGCAAGCCTGGGGCCCGGTGTGACACCTCGGGGCGAAGTTGGCTCGTTCGGGTCATGAACTCCAGCCGTCGGCGTGTCGCGGCACCACCGGAACGGGCGCTGTGCGCGCGGCCGTCCGGCGGCATCGGGTCCGGCTGGCTAGCGTGCGACGCGTGCCCGACCAGCGCGCCGCCGATCCGAGTACCGGGCCGACCGCCGAGGTCGTGCCCTTCACGCTCGACGTGCCCGCCCGACCAGCTCGACGACCTGCGGGAACGCCTGTACCGGGTGCGCCTCCCCGAGCCCGCGACCGATCCCGGCCAGGGCCTCGGCCTCGACGCGGTCGCCGAGCTGTGCCGCGCGTGGCTCGACGAGCACGACTGGCGCCACCTCGAGGCGGAGCTCAACCGACGGGGTCAGTTCCGGACCGTCCTCGACGGGCTCGGCATGCATTTCCTTCACGTACGGTCACCACGACGTGACGCTCGGCCACTGATCGTCACCCACGGGTGGCCGGGCTCCGTGGTCGAGGTCCTCGACGTCCTCGACGCCCTGACCGACCCCGGCGACCCCGACCTGCCGGCCTTCCACGTGGTCGCGCCCTCGCTGCCCGGCTTCGGGTTCAGCGACAAGCCGACCGCTCCCGGGTGGACCGTGGAGCGCATCGCCGACGCCTGGGTCGAGCTCATGGGCCGCCTGGGCTACGACCGGTTCCTCGCCCAGGGCGGCGACTGGGGCGCCGTGATCACGACGAGCCTGGGTGTCCGCCATCCCGATCGGGTCGCCGGTCTGCACACGACGATGCCGCTGGCCCGCCGTCCCGAGGGGTTCGACGACGCCGACCTCTCCGGGACCGAGCGGCGGTGGCTCGCCGAGGCCCGGGAGTTCCGCGACGTCGGGTCGGGCTACTCCGCGCAGCAGAGCACCCGGCCGCAGACCCTCGGCTACGGGCTGGTCGACTCACCGGCCGGGCAGCTGGCGTGGATCGCCGAGAAGTTCGTGGCCTGGACCGACGGCGAGGGCTTCGGCGGCGTCCCGCGCGACCGGGTGCTCGACAACGCCGCGCTCTACTGGCTCACGTCGTCCGGGGCGTCCTCGGCGCGCCTCTACTGGGAGAGCTTCCACCGCGGCGACGTCGACAGCCCGGTCACGGTCCCGTCGGCGGTCTCGGTGTTCCCCGCCGAGATGTCCAAGCTCCCCCGCGCCTGGGTCGCGGCGCGCTACACCGACCTGCGCCACTGGACCGCCCTGCCCACCGGCGGGCACTTCGCCTCCCTCGAGGTCCCCCAGGACTTCGTCGACGAGCTGCGGGCGGGCTTCAGCCGGATGTGACGCCGGCGGACCCCAGGCTCGCGATCGGGTCGGCCGGGGTCAGCGCCGGGTCGTCGACGGCGAGGGTGCGGGCGTACCCCGGGCCGGTGGTCGCGGTCTCGAAGCGCACGGTCACCCGCCCGTGCCCGCTGCCCTGGACCCAGCCGTGCCCGTGCTCGGGATGGCTCACGTCGTCGCCGGTGGACAGGGGAGCGCGCCGATCGGGGCGCTCGGGCTCGGGGTCCGGCTCGCGCGGCACCGGCTCCGGGTCGGACGCGGCGGGTGGCGCGTCGTCGAACAGCGACTCCTGCACCGCGGTCGTGAGCCCGGAGAACGACACCCCGACCAGCCGGACGCCGGCGTCGGGCAGCGCGGCCACGGCGAGACGCTGCGCGGTCTCGGTGAGCGTGGCGAGGTCGGTGGTGGCCACCGTCGCGGTCTCGGCGCGGCTGGTCGTCCCGAAGGACGCGCTCCGGATCTTCACCGTCACGGTGCGTGCGGCGCGGTGGGAGGCGAGCAACCGCCGGTGGGCGCCCTCGGCGAGCTCGCCGACCGCGGCGCGCACGGCCCCGAGGTCGGAGAGATCGTCGTCGAAGGTCGTCTCCGCGCTGACCTGCTTGGCCTCGCCGCGCTCGACCAGCGGGCGGTCGTCGAGCCCGCGGGCGAGCCGGTGCAGGCCGGTGCCGACGGCCACCCCGAGCAGGGCGGTCACCTCGGGGAGGTCCAGCGCCGCCAGCCGCGCCACGGTCTCCACCCCGGCCCGGTGCAGCGTGGTCTCGGCGACCGGGCCGATCCCCCACAGCGCCCGTACCGGCAACGGGTCGAGCAGCGCCCGCTCACCGCCCTGGGCCACGACGTGCACACCGTCCGGCTTGGCCAGCCCGGAGGCGATCTTGGCGACCTGCTTCCCGGAGCCCGCCCCGACGGAGACGGCCAGGCCGGTCTCGGCGCGCACCTCCGCCCGCACCCGCTCGGCGAAGGCGCGCACGTCGTCGGGCCCGGCGCCCGCGAGCGCCTCGGGCTCGGCGAAGGTCTCGTCGTAGCCGATCTGCTCGAGCACCGGCGCCGAGGCGCGCACGACGCCGAAGAACCGCCCGGAGAGCACCCGGTACAGCGCGGTGCGCGGCGGCAGCGCCGTGGCCTGCGGGCAGACGCGGCGGGCCTGGCTCATCGGCATCGCCGACCGGGCCCCGAACACCTTGGCCTCGCCGCTGGCCCCGGCGACGATCCCGCGCGGGCCCAGCCCGCCCACCAGCACCGGCCGGCCGCGCAGGGTCGGCCGGGTCAGCTGCTCGGCGGACGCGAAGAACGAGTCGAGGTCGAGGTGCAGGACCCAGCGGTGCACGACGAGCCCCCCGATCCGGCGGTGGTCACGCCCCGGATTCTCCCCCGGCGACCCACTCGCCGGCGGCCGCCTCGAGGCGCGCCGGGGACGGCACGCCGGCCCCGGTGCTCCAGCACATCCGGACGTTCGTGCCGTCGTCCCCGGTGGTGATGCTCGAGCGGTCGGCGAGGCGCCCCATGAGCTGGACGCCGCGACCGCGGCTGCCCGGGTCCGCGGGCGGGTCGCGCCAGGCGCCGTTGTCGGTCACCCGCACCGCGATCCCGCCCCCGCAGGCGCGGGGGCCGGCGACGAGCTCCACCTGGCAGGTGTGCTCCTCGGAGCGGGCGTGCTCGACGGCGTTGGTGACGGCCTCGTCGACGATGAGCACGACGGCCTCGGCCGTGTCCTCGTCGAGGCCGCACCCGCGACACCCAGTCGCGCACGAGCCCCCGGAACCGTCGGACCGTGGCGGGCTCCGCGTCGCGGACGGCGCGCAGGTAGGACGGGTCGTCGGGGAAGCGCGCCATGTCGGGCCAGCACACGCACTCCGGGCCTTCGATCGCCGGCGCGCCGTCGGTGACCGTCATGAGCTCTCCTCCTGGGCGGGGACCGCAGAGACCTCGTCGAGGCCCTCTCCCGCAGGCCCTCCGGCTACCCGGTGACGGCCCACCCACACCGGACACGACGCGCCGGTTCCCGGCCGATCGGACGGTTTCGGGTGCGGGCCGTCGGGGATCCGCCGCCATGGGTTACGACGTCACGCAGGTACAGAAGTCGCTCGCCGGGTTCGACTACCCCGGCGGGCCCGAGGATCTCGCCCGCCATGCGCAGTCCCAGGGTGCGGACGAGCAGCTGGTCGACACCCTCAAGGGGCTGGACAAGGACCAGTTCGACGGGCCGAACGCGGTCATGTCGAAGCTCGGCGAGGCCGGGGTGCTCGGCGGGTACGTGACCCGACGCGCTCGAGTGGGTGCAGCGCCCCGGGCCAGGCCGCACCGCTTGATCATCTCGCGCGGCGCCCTCGAGGGTCCCGTCGCCGACCCACACGTCGGGGTCGAGCTGGCTGACGTTCCAGCCCCCGGGCCGGACACGGGTCCCGTAGAGGAACGTGTCCTTGCCCTCGACCCACTCGACCTCGTACTCGATGGGCGTGCTCCGTGGGACTTCCAGCGCCATGCGGCGCCGGAGTCCCGCGACGTCTCCGAGACACTCACGCCGTCGACGTCGATGCTCATGCTCCGCCCTTCCGGCCCCGGGGATGGGCCGATCGGACTAGCAATCTACCGGCCGTCCGGTCCGGTCCGCGCCGCGGAGGGTCGCGAGCGCGGGCGGGAGTGAGCATGATGGCCGCCATGGCCACAGCACCGGGGCAGGCCGACGGCGCGCACGAGGCCGGCGGGGACCGTGACTGGACCGTGGAGCTCGACCCCACCCCGGGTCGGCGCCAGGGGCAGGAGGAGATCGTCCTCCACCGCGGGGGGACCACCGAGCGGATCGTGCTGCACGACTACGCCCGGGTGTACGCCGTGCCCGGCCTCTACGAGGAGGTCGTCCAGCGCCGGCTCCAGTGCGCCTCCCCGGCCACCGTCGCGGCCGCGCTCGTCGAGGCCGTGTCCGCCGAGGGGGCCCGCGCCGCGGCGCTGCGCGCCTTCGACCTCGGCGCCGGCAACGGCGTGGTCGGCGAGGAGCTGCGCGACCGCAACATCACCGTCGTGGCCGGGGCCGACGGCATCGCCGAGGCCCGCGACGCCGCGCACCGCGACCGCCCCGGGCTCTACGCCCACTACCTCGTCGGCGAGCGGCTCGACGTCGCCGAGGTCAGCCGCCTCGTGCACGACGAGGAGCTGACCGCCCTCGTCGCGGCGGGCGCCGTCGGCGAGGGCCACGTCCCGGTCGACGCGCTCGCCGAGCTGTGGGCGGCCTTCCCGCCCGGCTCGTACCTGGCGCTCACGCTCAAGGACGGCGGGCCCGAGACCGGGGACCACGACACCACCGACGTCGAGGCGATGCTGGCGGCCACCGCCGGGAGCGAGCACCCGAGCCGCACCGTCGTGCGCCGGCGGTTCCGTCACCGGCTGAGCATGGCCGGCGCCGAGCTGCACTACCTCGTGCTCGTGGCGGTCAAGGACTGATCTCTCGCGCCACGGCGCGGGGTGCTCAGCCGTCGCCGCGGACCAGGGTCAGGCGCGGTCGCGGGGCGTGGGGTGCGGACGTCGGCGCGACGGCGGGCCGGCTCGGTTGCGGGCCCGGTCGACGGCCGGTCGACGGACCGCGGCGCGGGCGGGCCCCGGGGCGGGGGCGCAGGCACACGAGCTCGTTGACGAGGTCGTCGGCGAGCTCCTCGGAGAGCACGCCACCACCGTCGTAGTCGTCGAACATCTCGCGGGCACGCCGCCAGTGCCCCGCCACCGCGGTCCGGCCGTCGAGGTCCTGCGCACTGGAGATCATCGAGAGCGGACGTTAGCCCTGCACAGGGCCCGATCTCGCGCTCGGAAATCCCATGGAGTGACCACTCGACCGGTTCGACGGCCGGGCTCGCCACGGCTCGGGATCACCCTGTCGTCGGCGTGGCGCGTCCGCCACACCGTGACCACGGGGCGACACGACCGGGCGCCCGGCGCGTGGCGGACGGGTGCGCGGTGCCGCCGTGTGGGCCACGATGCCCCCGTGACGACTCACGCTGCGGAGACTCACGCTCGGCCCCGCGCCGTGGCGATCGTCGGGTCCGGGCCCTCGGGCTTCTACGCCGCGGCCGCGCTGCTCGACGCCGACCTGGACGTCCGGGTGGACATGTTCGACCGGTTGGCGACCCCCTGGGGCCTCGTCCGCGCCGGCGTCGCCCCGGACCACCCGAAGATCAAGTCGGTGAGCGGCCAGTACGCGAAGACCGCGGCGCGCGAGGGCTTCCGGTTCTTCGGGCACGTGTGCCTGGGGGAGAACGTGACGCGGGAGGAACTGCTCGAGCGCTACGACGCGGTGCTCTACGCGGTCGGCTCGCAGACCGAGCGCCGCCTCGGCCTGCCCGGCGAGGACCTCCCCGGCAGCGTCGCCTCGGTCGACTTCGTCGGTTGGTACAACGGCCACCCCGACCACGTGGGCCTCGAACCCGCCCTCGACACCGAGCGCGCCGTGGTGATCGGCGCCGGCAACGTCGCCCTCGACGTGGCCCGCATGCTGCTGCTGCCCGAGTCCGACCTGCGCGGCACCGACACCGCCGACCACGCGATCGAGGCGCTCGCCGCCTCCCCGGTGCGCGAGGCGATCGTGTGCGGGCGGCGCGGCCCGGTCGAGGCCTCGTTCACCACCACCGAACTGCGCGAGCTCGACGACATCGACGACCTCACCATCGTCGTCGACCCGGAACAGGTGCCCGAGGGCATCGCCGACGACGACACGCTGGCCAAGGGCACGCGACGCAATCTGGAGATCCTGCGGCGCTGGGCCGAGGCCGGCCCCGACGCGGAGCGCAGGAACCGGATGGAGTTCCGCTTCCTGCGCTCGCCGGTGGAGCTGCGCGGCGACGGCCGGGTGGAGGAGATCGTGCTCGGCATCAACCGCCTCGAGACCGGCGAGGACGGGCGCGTGCGCGCGGTCGACACCGGCGAGCGCGAGACGATCCCGACCGGCCTGGTGCTGCGCGCGATCGGCTACAAGGGCGTCGCCCTGCCGGGCCTGCCCTTCGACGAGGCGAGCGGCACCGTGCCCCACACCGAGGGCCGCGTGACCGGCCACGACCGCGAGTACGTGGTCGGCTGGATCAAGCGCGGGCCCACCGGGATCATCGGCACCAACCGCAAGGACGCCAACGAGACGGTGCGCCACATGCTCGCCGACCTCGCCGACGCCCCCGGGCGTGCCCTGGAGGACCCGCCCTCGCCCGCGGAGGTCGAGGAGTGGCTCCGGACCCGCTGCCCCGACCTGGTCGACCAGCAGGGGTGGGAGAACATCGACGCCCACGAGCGCGAGCGCGGCGACCCCGACGGCCGCCCGCGCGTCAAGGTCGTCGACCGCGCCGAGCTCGCCGCCCTCGCCCGGCGACGCTGAGGGCGCCCGCGCTCAGTCCACCGGGAGCCGGCACGCGTCGATCGCCTCCGGGGTGCCGAGCAGCGTGGAGACGTAGACCGACACGTGGTGGCGGACCTCGGCGTCCAGATCCCCGAGGCGGCGCAGGAACAACCCGCCGACGCCGCGGGTCCGGATGTCGGCGTCGATGTCGCACGCCCGGATCGGGTCGACGTCGACCTCCACCGCGCCGGGGACGACGCGTCCCTCCAGCCCGACGCGGACGACGAGGTCGACCTCGGCCGGGATGGTCCTGGTGCCGACGACGACGTGGAGGTCGAGCTGGACCGGGACGCTGACGACGATGCGGGTGGTGCCGTCGCGGCGGGCGGTGAGACGACCGACCCGGCCGGTGGCGGTGGCCGTGGCCATGTCGTGGGGCCCGGCGGGAACCGGCCCGAAGGACACGGTGGGCCCGAGCAGGCCGCCGACGACCTCGACGGCGCGCGCGGGGGTGGCGACCGCGAGGGCGTCGTCGAGGGCCGGCCCGTCCCCGTCGACGGCGGTCACCGGGCCGCCTCGGCGACCTCGATGACCCCGGCGAGGGCGTAGGGCGGCGTCGAGGTGCCGGTCAGGCGGTAGCGACCCCACGGGTCGACGTCGGCGATCTCGCCGTCGGCGGAGCCCTCCGGCGTCACGACGTGCACGGACGCGCGCGAGCCGCCGAGCGCGGCGTGCAGCGCGTCGTCGGCCGCGACGCGGCCGTACCAGTGGTACCAGCCGTCGAGGGGCTGGAAGTGGCCGAGGAGCCGGACGGTGACCGGGAAGTCGGTCCCGTCGAGGGTGAGGGTGGCGGGACCGCGATAGCCGTCCTCGTCCTCGTCGTGGTGGTGCTGATCGGGCGGGGACGTCGCCGGTTGCGTCATCGCTCCTGGCTCCTCACTGCTCGGTCGGTCGTGCTCCGGTCCTCGTGCTCGTGCCCGTGGACGTCCCCCGCGGTCAGCTGGATCACCTTGTTGATCTCCAGGGGGACGTTCGGGTCGATGGAGACCCCCCGCTGGCGGGCGAAGCCGTCGATCGCCGACCAGATCGCGAGGGTCAGGTACTCCGTGACCGAGTCGCGGCTCATCGAGCGCCGCTCCAGCCACCACTCCGCCGTGCTCTGGACGAAGCCGACGATCCCGTAGGCCCACGGCTCGGCCGCCCCGGAGTCGACGCCGAAGGCGCGGAGGTAATCGCCGATCAGCGCCGAGAGGGCCGTCGCGATGATCTCCTTGTCCTCCCGCACGAGCTCGGCGGCGCGCGAGCCCGCTCCCTCGATCGGGGTGTGCCGGGCGAGGACCCAGTAGAGGTTCGGGAACTCCTCGAGCGCCCCGAGCACCGCGTCGATCGACTTGCGGATGCGCGGCAGGGGCGCTTCCTCGCTGTTCAGCGCCGGCATGAGGCGGTCGAGGAGGATCTCGGTCCCGCGCTCGCCCATGGCCTCGACGAGGTCGGCCTTGTCGGAGAAGTGGCGGTAGAGCACCGGCTTGGTCACGCCCGCCTCGACGGCCACCTGCTCGATGCCGAAGTCGGGCCCGGTGTCGGCGAGGACCCGCATCGCCGCCTCGACGAACTCCGCGCGGCGCTGGGCCCGGTGCTTCTCCCAGCGGGTGCGACGACCGTCACCCCGAGGGGGGTTCCCGGGGCGGTTCGGCTTGACATCGTCCGGCATGGGTCCGCACGCTACCACTAGTTACAGTTACCAGCGGTAAGACGTACATCAGGTAGGTGATACCTGAGGTACGGGCACATCGGCGCCCAGCAGGAGGACACGACCATGAGCACGCCCACGGCGCAGCGGACGACCTCGACGGGCTCCTCGACGGACCGGCACGCGACGGCCGCGCGGCTCCTGAAGTCGTCGGCCAAGAAGTCCTACGACCCCGAGGTCGACATCGACTGGGACGCCCCGTTGCCGGCGGACAAGATTCTGGGTGCCCGAGCACCGGGTCTCGCTCTACGGCACGGCGCTCTGGGACCGGATGACGCCCGAGCAGCGGGTCGAGCTGGGCAAGCACGAGGCCTGCAGCATCGCCACCGTCGGCCTGTGGTTCGAGGTGCTGCTCATGCAGCGCCTGCTCAAGGACGTCTACGCCGAGGACCCGACCACCCCCCGCGCCCAGTTCGCGCTCACCGAGGTGGCCGACGAGTGCCGGCACTCGCAGATGTTCGCGCGCATGGTCACGACCGCGGGCGTCGAGCCCTACGGGCCGCGCGAGTCGGTCCGCCAGCTCGGCAAGCTCTTCTCCGTGGTCAACCGCGGTCCCGCCGCCTACGGAGCGATCCTGGTGGCCGAGGAGGTGCTCGACCGCCTCCAGCGGGAGCAGGCCGGCGACGAGGACATCCAGCCGCTCATGCGCCAGGTGAACAAGATCCACATCATGGAGGAGGCCCGCCACGTCTCCTTCGCCCGCGACGAGGTCCTGCGCGGCATGGCCGAGCTCTCCCGCACCGAGCTCGCCTACCAGCGCTTCATCTGCGCCTTCACCTCGATGTTCGTCGTCCGTAGTCTCATCAACCCGCGGGTCTACGCCGCGGTCGGCATCGACCCCGCCGAGGGCCGCCGCGCGGCCCTCGCCAACCCGCACCACCGCGAGATGATCCGCTGGGCCGGCGAGAAGATCCTGTCCTTCCTCGACGAGGCCGGCCTGGTCGCCGCGCCGGGCATGACCTGCTGGCGCGCGTCGTTCCTGGTGGGCGAGAAGTAGCCACCACCCCCCGACATCCGAGGTGTGCCGCGATGGAGCGAGTGGACCGGTTCGAGACCCCGGACGGCATCGGGCTGCGCGTGGCCGATTCGGGACCTCGGGAGTCGGCGGGGCCCGGGGAGCCGACGCTGGTCCTCGTGCACGGCTGGTCCCAGGACCTGCGCACCTGGGATCGCGTCGTCGAGGACCTGCGCCGCGGGGGCGAGACCGGTCGTATCGTGCGCCACGACCACCGCGGCCACGGCGGCTCCGACGCCGCGCCCGACGGCACGGCCACCCTCGGCCGGGCCGCGGACGACCTCGCCGCCCTGATCGTCGAGCGCGTGCCCGAGGGCCCGATCGTGCTCGTCGGCCACTCCATGGGCGGGATGGCCGTCATGGCGCTGGCCGAGCGCCACCCCGACCTCGTCGCGCGGCGCGTCGCCGGCGTCGCCTTCGTGGCCACCGCCAGCAACGACATGGGCGAGCTGACCCTCGGTCTCGACGGCCCCGCCGGGCACCTCGCCGCTCGCGGGGAGCAGCTGATGGCGCCGATGGCCGCCCGCCTGGGCCACCGGGCGCCGGCCGGCAGCGTCGGGGACGGTGCGGTGACCCCGTCCCGCTCCTCCTCCTCGGGTCCAGCTCCGCTGCGCTTCGTGTTCCTCCCCCGCGGCGCCGGAGCCCGGGGTCGCGCCCGGCTGCTCGCCCCCGCCGTGCGGGCGCTGGTGTTCGGTCACCGCGCCCGCCGCGAGGACGTCCTCTCGGTCGCCGAGCAGGCGCTCGCCGCGCACCCGCCGAGCGTCATGGCGTTCCGTTCCTCGATCGCCGAGCACCGGCGCGTCGAGGCCCTGGCCGCCCTGCGCAGCACCCCGACGGTGGTCCTCGTCGGCGACCGCGACCGCCTCTGCCCCCAGCGCCACGCGCGCGTCATCGCCGATGAACTGCCCGACGCCGAGATCGCCCTCTACCCCGGCGCCGGCCACATGATCACCTTCGAGCGCTCGGCCGAGGTGGCCGCCCACCTCGCCGGGTTGCTCGCCGCCGCCCGCGCCGCCGCGCCGGGCACGCCCGAGACCGAGGAGCCCGCCCGTGTCAGCGCGTGAGGAAGCCACCGTCCACCACCACGAGGTCGTGGTCGTCGGGTCGGGGTTCTCCGGGCTGGCGCAGGTCCTCGAACTGCGGCGCGCCGGCATCGACGACGTCGTCGTGCTCGAGAAGGCCGACGGGCTCGGCGGTGCGTGGCGCGACAACACCTACCCGGGGTGCGCGTGCGACATCCCGTCGCACATGTACTCGCTGTCCTCGGTGCCCAACCCCGACTGGTCCCGCTCCTACTCCCCGCAACCGGAGATCCGCGCCTACCTCGAACGGCTCGCCGACGACCACGACCTGCGCCGCCACGTGCGCTTCGGCCAGGAGTTCACCGGGGCGACCTGGGACGAGGAGAGCCGGACCTGGACGGTCCGGACCGCCGGCCAGGACGGACAGGGGCACGGCGACGTCTGGGTGTCCCGCTTCCTCGTCGCCGGGATGGGTCCGCTGCAGCTCCCGAACGTCCCGGATCTGCCCGGCGCCGAACGCTTCACCGGCCCGGCGTTCCACTCCGCGCGGTGGGACCACGACGTCGACCTCGCCGGCAAGCGCGTCGCCGTCATCGGCACCGGGGCGAGCGCCATCCAGCTCGTCCCTCAGATCGCCGGGGTCGCGGCGACGGTCACGCTCTTCCAGCGCACGCCGGCGTGGGTGCTCCCCAAGAACGACAAGCCGGTCTCGCCACGGCGGCGCGCCTTCTTCGCGCGCCACCCCCGCCTGCACCGCGCCTACCGGGCCGCGCTCTACGCCGGGCTCGAGTCACGCGCCGTCGGCTTCAACGCGAACCCGGCCCTCCTGCGGCCCGCGGAGTGGCTCGCCACCAAGCACATCGAGCGCTCGATCCACGATCCCGCGCTGGTCGCCGCGCTGCGCCCGGACTACTCGCTGGGCTGCAAGCGCATCCTGTTGTCCAACGACTACTACCCCGCCCTGGCGCGCGACGACGTCGAGGTGGTCACCGCCGGCGTCGACGAGGTCCGCGCGCGCTCGATCGTCGACGGGGACGGCGTCGAGCGCGACGTCGACGTGATCGTCTACGGGACCGGGTTCCACGTCACCGACGCCTTCGACGGCCTCGACATCGTCGGGCGCGACGGCCGCACCCTGCGCGGGACGTGGGCCGAGCACGGGATGGCCACCCACCTCGGGGTCACCGTCTCGGACTTCCCGAACCTGTTCTTCCTGCTCGGCCCGAACACCGGTCTCGGCCACAACTCGGTCGTCTTCATGATCGAGTGTGCGACCCGGTACGTGCGCCAGGCGATCGAGACCGTCCGCAGCGCCGGGATGAGCGGGCTCGACGTCCGCGCCGAGGTCCAGCAGCGCTCCAACGCCGCCGTCCACCGGCGGTTGGCCCGGGGCGTCTGGACCCGTGGCGGGTGCACGAGCTGGTACCTGGACGCCGCCGGGGTCAACCGGTCCATCTGGCCGGGCTTCACCGTGCGGTACTGGCTCGAGACCCGCCGCTTCGACCCCGAGGACTTCGAACTGTTCGGCCGGGCCGCCGACGCGGCCCGCGCCGACCCCGACGGCACCGGTGATGGCGGCCGCGTGTCACGGCCGACGCCGGCGGATCAGGCCCTCCTGCACGACGGAGGCGACGAGGACGCCGTCGCGCCGGTAGAACCGTCCGCTCGCGAGGCCACGCCCACCTCCGGCGTTGGGTGATTCCTGCACGTAGAGCAACCACTCGTCGGCGCGGAACGGGCGGTGGAACCACACCGCGTGGTCGAGGCTCGCAAGGCTGACCTCCGCACTCGCGCCCCCGCCCGCGACGTGCGGGAACACCGCGGCCTCGAGCAGGGTGAGATCGCTGGCGTAGGTCAGGACGCACACGTGCAGCAGCCGCCCGCCCTCGGACTCCGGGTCGGGGAGCTCGCCGTCGGCGCGCACCCAGACCCGGTTGCGCGGGTCGCGGTCCGGAGTCTCGTCCTCGTCCTGCCAGGGGGCGTGGTCGACGTAGCGGACGTCGAGCGGCCACGTCAGGGCCCGGCCGGTCGTCGTGAAGGCCGGCCGGTCCGTCGGCGCGGGCGGCATGTCGCGGCGGGGCAGGCCCTCCGGGCCGGGCGTCTCGGGCATCGGGGCCTGGTGCTCGACGCCGGACTCCGGCCGCTGGAAGGACGCCGACATGGTGAAGATGGCCTCGCCGTGCTGGACGGCCGTGACCCGGCGCGTGGTGAACGACCGGCCGTCGCGGGCGCGGTCGACCTCGTAGACGATCGGGGCGAACGGGTCACCGGGGCGCAGGAAGTACCCGTGCAGCGAGTGCACCGCGCGGTCGTCGTCGACGGTCCGGCCCGCCGCCACCATCGCCTGGCCCGCGACCTGCCCGCCGAACACCCGCAGGAGCGACTCGCGCGGGCTGCGGCCGCGGAAGATGTCGCGCTCGATGCGCTCGAGGTCGAGCACGTCGGAGACCAGCTCCCGCAGTGCCTTCCCGTCCGAGGCCTTCCCGTCCGAGCTTCCGTCGGACCCGCCCGCACCCGCCACCTGCACCGCGCTCCTCCCGGGGCCCGCCGCAGGAGGGCGCCCCTGTCCGTCCGGGCCCATGATCCCCCAGGTCGCGCCGTGTCCCGGTGCGCGCACGCGAGATTTTCCGCCACCGAACCGTGACCCGTCCGAGATCTCGTCGTTGAGGGAGGCAGGCGTCACTCGACGGTGTCTCCATCACCGGATCGTGGCGCGGGCGAGGCCCCGCGAGGTGACCGCACGCGACCGACGCGTGCGTCGTCGGCGTGGGCTCCGTCCCCGGACCAGTGACCCAGGGAGTGAATCGTGCTGCTGAAGAAGGCCGGAATGGTGACCGTGGGCGTCGCGGCGACCCTGTTCGCGGCGGCGCCGCTCGCCTCGGCGAGCGAGTGCCACGACGACGGAGGCCACCGTGACCACGAGTCCTCCTCGCGCCACGGCGACTGCTCGTTCCTCGGAGGCACCGGCGAGGGCTCGTCGGGCGGAGACGCCAACGGCGAGCTCGCCGGCATCGCCGGGGCGGCCGTCGGCGGCATCGGCGGCAACAACGTCGGCAACATCGCCGACTGCTCGAGCTTCCTGAACCACAACCTCGACGGCAACCAGGTGCTCTCGAACAACTCGCTCTCCCTGTAGCCCTCGCGCGTACACCCGTTCGGTCCGCGACCAGATGGGCCGTGACCAGAACGGAATCCGCTCGTTGAGACCAGCACGTCACACCTCGGAGCCGTCTGGCGCCGAGGCGTGACCGTGGGGGTGTCGCGCCGTCGTCCGGACGGAGCTGCGGCGCCTCGCTCCCCCGAAGACGACCCGAGGAGTACCCCTTGATCAAGAAGCTCGGTCTCGTGACCGTCGGCGTCACCGCCGGCCTCATGGCCGCCGCTCCCCTGGCCTCGGCCACCACCACCCACCACGACGGTGGCGACGAGGGCTCCTCGAGCTGCTCGTTCACCGGGGGCACCGGCGAGGGCTCGCGCGGCGGCGACGCCAACGGCGCGCTCGCCGGCATCGGCGGCGCGGCCGTCGGCGGCATCGGCGGCAACAACATCGCCAACATCGCCGACTGCTCCGACTTCCTCAACGACAACCTGAACGGCAACCAGGTCCTGTCGAACAACGACGTCGACCTCGGCCTCCTCCCGGTCTGAGCGCAGTCCACGGCCACGGCCCGGTTCCCTCCGCGGAGCCGGGCCGTGCTCGCGTCCGGACCCGGACCACGCACTGCCCGAACGGGTGCCACGAGGACCGTGACCGGATCGCAACCCTGTCGTTGAAACCCTCAGAGTCACGCAGAGCAGCCACACCGACTGCGGCGCGTGACCTTCCCCAGAACGTCAGCGTGAAGGAGTACTCGTGTTCAAGAAGGTCGGCATCGTCACGGTCGGGGTGACCGCGGGTCTCATGGCTGCGGCACCGTTCGCGTCGGCCGGCGAGGCCCCGCAGAACGACCACCACGACCGCCACGCGTCCTCGGACTGCGACTTCACCGGTGGCACCGGTGAGGGCTCGCGGGGCGGCGACGCCAACGGCGACCTCGCCGGCATCGCCGGGGCAGCCGTCGGCGGCATCGGTGGCAACAACATCGGCAACATCGCCGACTGCTCGAGCTTCCTGAACGACAACCTGAACGGCAACTCCGTGCTGTCCGGCAACAAGATCGGCCTCTAGGGGTTCCTGCTCCACCGACGGCCCGGCTCTCCCGCATCGGGAGGGCCGGGCCGTTCTGTGTTCGGAGACCTTTCCTCCGAACGGGGGTCTCAAGGCCGTGACCTTCTCGCAACCTTACTCGTTGAGCCGATGTAGTCACGCCGCGTGGTACGCACGTCCGCTCGTCGTGGCCGGTCGGACCCGTTCGGCCTTCCCCGATCCGCCGATGGCGGCTCGCTCCCCGAAGACCCCCAGGAGTTCCCGTGATCAAGAAGTTCGGCCTGGTGACCGTCGGCGTCACCGCCGGTCTGCTCGCCGCCGCCCCCTTCGCCTCGGCCCACGAGTCCGCAGGCGACCACCAGGAGTCGGGCAACTGCTCGTTCGTCGGTGGCACCGGCGAGGGCGCCACGGGCGGCGACGCCAACGGCGAGATCGCCGGCATCGGCGGAGCGGCCGTCGGCGGTATCGGTGGCAACAACGCGCTCAACATCGCCGACTGCAGCGACTTCCTGAACCACAACCTCAACGGGAACGAGGTCGGCTCGCACAACACGCTCGGCCACGCCGAGGTCCCCTCGCTCCCGAAGCTCCCCGCCGCGCCCGACGCCGGGGCCCTTCCGAAGGTCCCGAGTGCCCCCCAGCTCTCCGCCCCCGGCGTGGCGGCCCCCGGCATCTGAGTCGTTCCTCCGGCGTGACGGCCCGGCCCACCGACACGGTGGGCCGGGCCGTCGTGCGTTCGGGGCCGGCTCACGGACCGTCTCCTCCGACGAGGACGGTCATCCCGGTCGGTCGGTGATTCCGGTCAGTCGGTGCAGGGCCGGCGCGGCGGCCGCGATCGCCTCGCGGTCGCGCGGGTCGAGCTCGGCGAGCAGGTCGGCGAGGACCGAGGCTCGACGGGCGCGGCGCGCGACGAGGACCTCACGGCCGGCGTCGGTCAGGGTCACGACCACCGCCCTGCCGTCGCTCGGGTCGCTGCCCCGGGTGGCGAGGCCGTCGCGCTCGAGACGGCTGACCAGCGCGGTCATGCTCGGCTGGGTGACCCCCTCACGCGTCGCGAGCTCGGAGAGCCGCAGCGGGCCGCCACGGTCGAGCGTCGCGAGCGTGGACGCGGTGGTCAGGCTCAGGTCGCGGGCCGCCGTGGTGCGGATGGCCCACGCCGCGAACGCGTCGAGGGCCGTTGCCGTGCCGAGCCGCGCCGTGGTCGGTGCCGTCATCCGGCCGTTCTATCACCGAACTATATTGACAAGCTATGCGAGCGTCGCGTGAGCGTGGCGACGGGATTCGCGCGGACCCGGCGTCAGGCGCCGAAGGACAGCAGCGAGGGCTGCTCGGACGCCCCACCGAAGGACAGCAGGGACGGTGCCGACGAGACGACGCCCCCGACCCCGTCCACGACACCGCCGAGGAGGCCGCCGCCACCCTGCGAGCCGCCCTCGGAGCCGTCGTCGCCTGCGGAGCCGCCGGACGCCGCGGCGCCCTGCGAGCCCCCGCCGCCCGATCCGCCGCCCGTGGGCGCGGCCGCGGTGCCGCCGCCGCCGTGGCGCGGCGCGCGGTCCCGGCGCCACCCCCGCCGGTGCCGCCGGCGTCGGAGGCGCCGGCACGGGCGGTGCCGGACCGGGCGGAGCCGGCGCCGGACCGCGCGGGCGTTCCGGCCACGGCACCCGGGGTGCGCACCGCTGGTGGCGAGGTCGATGACGGTCACGGGCCCGGCCGGGACGGCCGGCGGCCCGAGGGGGAGCGCGGCCCACGAGGCTCCGGGCGCGTCCGGGCCGGTGGTGCCGGTCGGGGTGACGGCGGCGTCGTCGGCGTTCCCCATCAGGGCCGAGCCGGCGCCGATGGCGGCCACCGTGGCGACGAGCGGGAGGGCGCCGACGGCGAGGCGCGCGCGGGCGGCGGACGAACCGACCGGGTGGTGCCGACCCATGACTGCCTCTCCGTCTGATCCGACGTCGGGCGCAGCCACCGAACGAGTGACCACCCCTCCGATGGCTCAACGGCCGGCCCGCCCCGGGGTTACGCACCGATGCCGGAGAAACTTGAGTCCGTCGATCGCGTGAAATCGCGCGCCGGCTCGCGCGGCCGTCCGGGCTGGCCGGACCGCGGCGGCGGCGACACACTGGTGCGTCGCCGTCGACGGGGAGGCCCACCGAAGTGAAGCAGCTGTCCGGTCTCGACTCCGTGTTCCTCGATTCGGAGAACGATCACCAGTTCACCCACGTCAGCCAGCTGCTGATCCTCGAGAAGCCCGATCCGGGGTTCGCGCCGTTCCCGGCGTGGCGGCGCCAGCTCGCCGACCGCCTGCACCAGCTCGAACCGCTGCGGCGACGGCTGGTCGAGGTGCCCTTCGGTCTCGACCACCCGTACTGGATCGCCGACCCCGACTTCGACCTCGACTTCCACGTGCGCCACAGCGCCGTGCCCCCGCCCGGGACCGACGCCCAGCTCGACGAGCTGGTCGGCCGCCTCGTCGCCGCGCCGCTGGACCGCGACCACCCGCTGTGGCTCTCGCACGTCATCGAGGGCCTGAGCGGGGTCGACGGCGGACCCGACCGCTTCGCGATCCTGACGATGGTCCACCACAGCGCGGTCGACGGCGCGGCGGGCGCGGATCTCCTCGCGCTGATGCTCGACGACGTCGCCGACGCCGAGGTCCCCAGCCACGCGGGCGAGTGGTCGACCGAGCAGCCGCCCTCGACGACCTCGGTGCTGGCGCGCGCCGCGGTCAACGGGCTGCGCCGCCCGGGCCGGAGCCTGCTGCTCGCCGCGAAGGCCGGTCAGCAGGTCGCCCGCGCCAGCCGCCACCCCGCGGTCATCGACCTCGCCGACCGGGTCCGCGGCGGCCTGCGCGGTCCGGTGGGAGCCGTGCTCAACCTGGGCCGCGAGCGCGATCCCGACCAGGAGCTCCCCCGCCTGCCCCCGCTCGTGTCGCCGCCCACCCCGTGGAACGGCCCGATCAGCCGCTACCGGCGCTTCGAGCACCGTGCGCTCCCCCTGGCCGAGGTCAAGGCGGTGGGCAAGGCGGCCGGCGCGACGATCAACGACGTCGTCGTCGCCCTGTGCGCCGGCGGGCTGCGCCACTGGCTGCTCGACCGCGATGAGCTGCCCGAGGTCCCGCTGACCGCCATGATCCCGGTGTCGCTGCGCACGGGCGAGGAGAGCGAGCAGTGGACCAACCGCGTCTCCGGCACCCTCGTCGCGCTGCCGACCGACATCGACGGCCCGCGGGCGCGCCTCGCCGCCGCGCACGACGCGCTCGACGTGGCCAAGAACCTCTTCCGCGCCCTGCCGGGGGGCCTCGTGCCCGAGTTCGCCGGTCTCGGGACGCCGGCCGGCGTCGCGGCGGTCAGCCGGGCCGTGACCCGCTGGTCGACCGTCGGACCGCCGGCGTTCAACACCATCGTCTCCAACGTCCCCGGCCCGAGCGAGCCGCTGTACATGAGCGGGGCACGGATGGGCCACTACGTCCCGGTGTCCGCGATCGCCGACGGGATGGGCCTCAACATCACCGTTCAGAGCTACGTCGACCAGCTCGACTTCGGCCTGCTCGCGTGCGCCGAGCTGATGCCCGACCTCGCCGACCTCGCCGACGCGGTGATCGCCGACTTCCACGCGATGGCGGCGGCGGTCGAGGAGGAGACGTGAGCTCCGCGCGCGAGCGGCTCCGGCCGCTGCTCGCGTCACCGCCCCCGCCTGCGGGCGACACCCCGTGGCTCGATCTGGTCGAGGGCCGGCCGGGATCCCGCGGGCGGGTGCAGGACATGTGGGAGTCCGGCGGCGGGGCCGGTGCCTACGACCTGCTGCTCGCCGGCGGTGACCGGCTGGCGCCGTGGGCCCCGCGGGTGCTCGGCGGCGCGCTGTTGCACGACTTCTTCGACGTCGCCGGCCGTCTCGCCCTGCGCCCGGGCGAGACGGTGCTCGACCTCGCCTGCGGACCGGGGACGCTGACGCGCCACCTCGCCGACGCGGTCGGCGACGAGGGCCTGGTGATCGCCGCGGACCTCTCCGAGCCGATGCTGGCCCGCGCCACCCGCGCCGTGCCCGCCGACAACACCGTGTTCGTGCGCGCCGACGCGATGAGCCTGCCGCTGCGCGACGGCACCGTCGACGCGGTCTCCTGCTCCTTGCTGCTGCACCTGGTGCCCGACCTCGACACCGCCCTGGACCAGATCACCCGGGTGCTGGGCCCGGGCGGGCGGCTGGCCGTCGCCGTGCCGGGCCACGGACGGGGGCCGGGACGGCTGGCCACCGAGGCCCTGGCCCGCGTGGGGCAGGTCCGGTTGTTCCGTTCGGGCGAGCTCGCCGACGCGCTGGTGCGCCACGGGCTCGCCGGCGTGCGCGAGCGCCACGGGTCGGTCATGCAGATCGTGGACGCGCTCGCGCCGGACTGAGGGCGCCGGCCGCACGGACCAGGCCCACCGCCCCGGTCACGGCGACCACCACGCCGACCGCGGCGACCACGTCGCTGGGGCGGTGCCAGCCCACGATCATCGTGGCGGCGCCCGCGACGACCGTGACGCCGACGGCCGCGGTGGCCGCGAGGGGGCGCAGCAGGCGCGGCACGACCAGCACCAGCGCGACCCCGAGCGAGGCGACCAGGGTGACGTGCCCGCTGGGCAGGGAGTTGACGTCCGTCGAGTCCGGGCGGACCAGCCCGGCCTTGAGCAGCTGGGTGACCAGCTGCGCGCCGAGCACGATCGCCACCACGGCCACCGCGGCGGCGCCCCGCCCGCGCAGGAGGGCGAGCCCGGCCAGGACGACGACCGCGAGCGCCACCGCCGGGACACCGACGTCGAGCAGGGCCAGGCCGTCGCCGCGCAGACCCAGGCCCATCGCCGCGCGCATCACCGACTGGTCGGCGGCCCGCCCGGCCGGGTCCAGCACGGCGAGCACGTAGAGGAGCGCGACCGACGCCGCGCCGCCGAGGACGGCGAGCACCGACGCGACGATCCGCGGCCCCCGCCCGGCCCGGGCCGTCGTCGGGGCGGCGTCACGGTCGAGCGTCGGGCGCAACGGGACCGTCGGCGCCGTGGCGAGCGTGCTGGGGGGCATGGCCTCAGCCTCCGGACGGGGAGTGTGGACCGGCTGACGGCCCGCTGTGCGAGGGCTGAGAACCTCCCTGCGTGGCAGACTCCGGCGGCGCCACCTCCGATCCGGCGCCGGCAGCCCGGAAAGGACGCCCGATGACGGAGACCTCCGTACCGACCTCGGAGTCGGCCTCGGAGTCGACCCCGGAGTCCACCTCGGAGCCGGTCGGTGCGCAGGACGTCGAGGAGACGCCGGAACGCTCCCGGCGGGACGTCGCCGTGGCGGCGGGCCTGCCGACCGTCCTCGTCGGACTCCACGCGTGGGTGTACGGCCCCTGGATCGTCGACGACGCCGGTATCACCTTCGCCTACGCGCGCTCCGTGGCCTCCGGGCTCGGGCCCGTCCTCCAGCCGGGCGCCGCGCCGGTCGAGGGCTTCTCCGACCCGGCGTGGCTCGCCCTCCTCGTGGTCGGACGCTGGCTCGGCCTCTTCGACTCCGGCGCGTGGTTCGGCGCCTCCGACCTGGTGCTCTTCCCGAAGCTGCTCGCCCTCCTCTGCTGCTTCGGGATCTTCCTGTGCTTCCACCGGCTCGCGGAGGTCGTCTCCTCCAGTCCGGTGACGGTCACCGTCGTCGCCGGCGCGATCACGGCGGCGGTGCCGTCGTTCGTCATCTGGACGACCAGTGGCCTCGAGAACTCCCTGTTCGCGCTGGCCGTGGTCGCCCTGGCGACGACCGCTGGCGCGGGCCGCCGTCGTGCACCGGCTCCTCGCCGTCCCCGTCGCCCTCGCCTGCGGGCTGTTCGCGGCGCTGGCGGCGCTGACCCGCCCGGACGGTCTCGTCTACGTCGTCGCCTACCCGGTCGGGACCCTCCTGCTCGTCGGCCGCGACGAGCTCCGCCGCGCGATCGCTCCGGTGGCGGTCAGCGTGGCGGCCTTCGTGGTCCCGGTGGGTGTGTACCTGTCGTGGCGTCTCGCGGAGTTCGGCGACTGGCTGCCGAACACCGCACGCGCCAAGATGCAGGGGCTGCCGTCGGTGGCCGAGTTCTCGCGACCGGCCGAGCTGGTCGCCTACACGGGCTGGTTGACCTGTGCCGTGGTCGTCGGCGCGGTCGCCGTCGTGATGACCCGTCCGTCCCCTGTCCGCTCCGCGCTGACCGGCCTGCTCGTGACCCTCGGGCTCGCGCTTGTCGCCTTCACGGTCCTGGCCGCGGACTGGATGGCCCAGGCCCGCTTCGCGACGCCCGTGTGGCCGCTCTCGGCACTGGTGGCGGTCCTCGCGCTCGGCGTCGTCCTGCACGACGTCCGGGGGCGGACCCGTGTCCTGGCCCTGACGATGGTCGTCCTGGCCGGGCTCGTCACCGGCGTCGGCTGGATCGGCGCGGCCCAGACCTTCCGCCAACGGCCGACCTTGTCGGTCTGCGAGGTCGCCCTGTCCTCCGGGTACGCGTTCAACGCCTCGGCCGACGTGCTCGGTGTGCGCGACGGATCGTTCCTCGGTGCCGATGCCGGCGGGACCGCGCTGACGAGCCGGCTGCGGTTCGTCGACCTGGCCGGCCTCACCGACGCTCGGATCGCGACGTACTGGCGCGACCGCGACATGGCCGGACTGCGTGACGACCTGTTCGACCGGGAGCGGCCGACGTTCATGCGGCTCTTCCGGGGGTGGAGCCTCTCCATGGCGAGCGGCGTCTTCGACGACCCCCGCCTCACGCGCGACTACGTGCCCCTATGGTCGAACGCCTACGGAGGGACGGCCTGGGTGCGACGGGACGCGGTCCCGAGTCCGCAGGCCCTCGACGAGGCGCGCATGGCGGCGCAACGGTCGACGGACGTCATCGGGGGGCTGTACCGCGGCATGACCGGACCGAGCTGGCCGTGCGGCGCGACCCTCCGGCCGACGCCACCGGGCGCGCTCCCGTGGCTCACCGCCCGGCGCTGAGGCCGGCCTCCGTCACGACGACGAACCGCCCCAGACCGGGTCCGGGGCGGCTCGTGGTGTCGAGGTGTCGAGGTGGACGGCCGGCTACGTCTTCCGCACCGAGGTGAGGCTGGCGTAGACCACGACGTTGGCCTCGTAGCTCCTCGCCTCGGGATCGAAGATCCCGCCGCACGTGATGAGGCGCAGCTGGGCGTCGGAGGTGTCGCCGTAGACGTCGTTGGACGGGAAGGCGTCCTTGGGCACCGTGTCGATGTGCGACACGGTGAACACCGCGGTCTGCCCGTCCGACCGGTCGACCAGGATCTCCTGGCCGGCCGTCACGTCCTTGAGCTTGTAGAAGATGCCCTGTATCCCGTTGCCGTTGACGTGACCGAGGATCACGGCGGGGCCGAGGGTCCCCGGTGCCGGCGACCCGTCGTACCAGGACGCCTGCATCGGGTTGGACAACGGCGGCACCTCGAGCTCGCCGTCCGGCTTCTTACCCAACGGGATCAGCGACGAGCTCGCGTCGATGCTGGGCACTGTCACCTTCATCGGGGTGGCCGCGCCCAGGAGCAGGACGTTCGACGAGGACGAGTTCGAGCTCGCCGTCCCGACGGCGATCAGCGCGGCCAGCGCCACGACGACGATCAGACCGATGCTGATCTTGGTCATGGCCGCGTCGGACCGCGACCTCCCCTTCGGAGGGGTCTCCGTGCTCACGCGCTACCTCCGGCCCGACGTCGAGCCATCGTCACCGAAAGGAGCCGTCGCCCGTGTTGACGCCGCCCACGGGAACGGACGCGACCTGGGTCGCCGCGACCGTCTGCGGCACGTAGGTCGGGGAGGCGTAGCGGTTGCAGCCGCAGCCGTTGTCCCAGTACTGCCCGTAGTAACGGTGCCCGTTGTCGTAGTACTGCGGCGGCGGGTAGACCGTCTCCGTCACGCTCGTGCTCGAGGTGCTCGACGTGGAGGTCGGCAGCGTGCTGATCGGCAGCGTGCTGATCGGCAGCGTGCTGATCGGCAGCGTGCTGATCGGCAACGTGCTGATCGGCAGCGTGCTGATCGGCAACGTGCTCACCGGCAACGTGCTCACCGGCAACGTGCTCACCGGCAACGTGCTCACCGGAAGCGTGTCCGCGACATCGGCCACCGCACTGTGGAGGCCCGCTGGTGCCGGCGCGGTGTTCACCTCCGCGGTGGCGACCCCCGACCAGATGGTGCCGGCCAGGAGCACGCCCCCGACCACAGCTCCAGCGCGCTTCAGCACTACAACGCGTCGCTCCTTGCTCATGCGTTCATCCGTCCTACTCGACACTGCGAGACCTCAAGTTGATCCTGTGTCGCATCTCGACACGTCCTCGTTACGTCAAACGATGAAGCGCCTGCTCTCGTCGGTCACGATTTGGCCACAGACGGGTGCCCGGTCGGAGCAGGCGCCTCCTCGACGGGCGCACCGCTCCGGCGCGCACGCCACCGATCACGGGCGGTGAGGATCCAGCGCTCGGCGGTCTCCGGTGGGATGAAGACGAGGTAGAGGCACCACATGGCGATGCTGAAGAAGCCCACCATGATCGAAATCTCGATACCGAGGTGTACCAGCACGCCGAGACCGATCACCCAGGGACGGGCCCGGCGGTTCCACACGAGGATTCCCACCGAGAGCTCGACGAGCAGCGTGCCGAACGTCAACCACTCGGTGAGGAGCACGGAACTGCTGACGAAGGAGGGTGGGACGAAGCGCGTCTGGTCGAGCATCCGCAGCGCGTACGACACCGCCGTGCCCCGGGACCAGGCGTCCCCCTGCATCTTCGCCCAGACCGCGGCCAGGTAGATGACGCTGACCTGCACCTGCAGCATCCGCATCGCCCACGGCGCCCGGAGCGGGAACTCCCAGAACCGCTCCCGATGGTGCCGCCAGCGCTCCCACGACAGGGCGGCGCCGGACGGCGCGAAGACGAGGTAGACCGCCATGACGCGCAGCAGGATGTCGCCGGAGTTCAGCAGCTGGGGGTTGCGCCGCTCGAAGGCGATGAGGCCGAGAAGGACGACGATCGACGCGGTCCGCGGGCTCATCCCGATGGTCAGTGCGACGGCCGCGAGCAGCGTCGCCAGCCACACGACCGAGACCGCCGGCACGGAGTTGACCATGTTCAGCAGGCCCCACTGCCCGGGGCCGCCGACCTTCGGTGGCGTCGGGAGGATGCCCTCCGGTCCGTAGAAGACGAACAGGTACGGGAGCTGGGTGAGCGTCCAGGCGGTCGTCACGAGCCCGAACGCGATCCGGAAGATCGCCAGCGTCGACGTCGGCTGCGGCGTGAAGAAGAACCGCTGCCAGGCGTCCCACGCGCGGCGTAGCGCCGAGGTCACGAGACGACTCCGAGCGTGAAGAACTCTCGTTCGGCCCACGGCGCACGCTCGGGACCCGGGCCCGGGGGGAGCGTCTCGGCGGCGATGCTGACGAGGGAGACCTTCGCCGGGTGGCGACCGGCGGCCCGTTCCTGGTCCGCGACCCAGAGGCAGTACGGCGCCCACCGTTCGTTGTTGTTCGGCAGGTTCAACAGGGCGTCGCCCCACCGTTGCCAGCGGTAGTCCCAGTACTCCGCGAGGCCGTGCTGGATCGGGATCGGCCGCGCGCTCACCGAACCGTCCCGATCGGTGACCCGCGCTTCGAGAAAGGAGCTGACCCGGCGGGGCGCCGGTGCGTAGACCCCCCATCCCTGGTCGAGGCCGACGACGTTGGCGACGGGTCCGGCGACCGCGAGGAGCGCGTTCCTCGTCACCGAGGTCGGCATGTTGATGATCATCACCGACCCGAGGAGCACCACGATCAGCACGCTGATCGCCACGCGCCCACCCAGGCCGTTCTCGAGGCGGAGCTGGAGGTCGTCCTGCTCGCCGTCCGGGTCGCTGCCGGCGCCCTGGGTCGCGTCCGTGTCGACCGCGCCACCGGGCGTCCGTCGGGCGGTCATCTGCGGGAGGGGGACAGCATGCGGGTCCTACACACCGTCTGCTCCGCGGGGTCGAGGGATGGAGTGCGCGGAAGGCTAGCAACCGCCGCCATCAGGCGCGGAACGCCTCCGTGGCACGCCCGAAGACGACGATGTTGTCCTCGTAGCTGCGGACGTCGCTGTCGAACTGCCCGCCGCAGGTGATCAGGCGGATCTCCGGGCCGACGGTCGGCCCGTAGACCGCCGCGGTCGGGAAGGCGTTCTTCGACACCTCGTCGACCCGGTCGACGGTGTAGACGACGGTGACGCCGTCCTCGCGGTCGATCAGGATCTGATCGCCGGCCTCGACGTCCTTCAGCTTCGCGAAGCCGCCCTCGACGCCCCGGTAGTTGACGTGGGAGGCGTAGATCGCGGG
This sequence comes from uncultured Actinomycetota bacterium, assembly GCA_963785135.1. Taxonomy (GTDB): domain Bacteria; phylum Actinomycetota; class Actinomycetes; order Mycobacteriales; family Pseudonocardiaceae; genus Actinomycetospora. Next base: position 77,145 of record CAWATV010000011.1, on the reverse strand, counting down.
GCCGCGCCCGCCCGGGGCCGCACCACCGTCGTAGTGCCCGACGGTGGTGGCGTCCGGAGGGACCTGGAGGCTCCGGTCCTCCTTCATCCCCAGCTCCATGAGCCGCCGGGTGTCGACCCCGATCGAGGGGACCCGCACCGCGGCGGTGTCCGCCGGCTCGAGCGGGAGCTCCACCGCCGTGCGCCCGACGGGCAGGTCGGCTGCGGGGGGACCCACCCGTGACGACGTCCCGCCCGACATCAGGGCGATCACCAGCAGCAGCCCGAGGACGACCAGGACGCCCACGGTGGCGCGGGTCGTCGCGCTCGTGGTTCCCGACGTGGACGTGGCCATCGGATCAGCCCTCCCGGCCGAAGCGCCGAACCAGGGTCACGCCGGCCAGCGCCAGCGCGCCGACACCCGCGCCGGCCAGCGCCAGCACGGCCGGGGCCACCTCGGTGCCGGTCGTCCCGGTGCTGCCGTCGCCGGTCGAGACCCCGCCGACGGGGTAGCCGACGTAGACGGCCTGGGAGACGACGCCGTCGTCCGGGCACGCCTCGCAGGCCACGCCGTCGTCGTCACCGTCGAGGTTGAAGGGGTCCGACGGGTCGCCGGCGAGGATCGCGTTGGCCTCCTCGTACGTCACGTCGCCGCAGTCGACGTCGTAGTGGTGGTACCAGTAGCCGTGGTAGGCGGCCGGCACCGCAGACGGCGGCGTCGTCGGGATCGCGCCGCCGTCGTCCGGCAGCGCCGGGATCAGCCCGTTGATGAGGTCGAGCAGGTCCTGGAGCAGGGCGGACGGGTCGATGCCGGTGAAGGTGTCCGGCAGGCCGGCGCAGAACTGGGAGAAGGCCGCGCCGAGGGCTGCGGCCTGCTCGACCGGGACCGTGAGACCGCCGGCGAGGAACGCGCACTGCTCCTGCGGGTTGAGGAAGCCGCCGTCGGGCACCTCGAGGGGGACGTCGAAGGGCAGGTCGAGCGGCAGGTTGCCGGCCCCGGGGACCAGCGCGGTCGGGACCGTGCTCCCGGCGGGCGCGCTGACCGCGTTCGCCGTGAGCGCCTCGGTGATGCCCTGCTGCAGGGTCCGGGTGCCCTCGGCCGTCTCCTGTGGCGTGGCCACCCGCGCCGCCGAGGACCCGCCCGTGGCCGGGCTCCCGGTGGTTGCCGTGGTTCCGGAGGAGGACCCCCCGGAGCCCGTCGGGCCGGTCGAGCCGGTCGTTCCCGTGCCGGTCGAGCTCCCCGTGCCGGTCGAGCTCCCCGTGCCGGTCGAGCTCCCCGTGCCGCCCGCGGGGCGGGTCGGCTCGGACGGCGTGACGACCGCACCCGGGTCCGTGGCGACGCAGCGGCCGGATGCCGCGTCGTAGAAGGGCGTGGTCGCGTCCTCCCGGGCGCACCCCGCGTCGCTGGTGGGTGGGACGGCGGGGGTGGCGAACGCGAGGCCCGGCGCCATCAGGGCCAGTCCCACGCAGCCGGCCAGCACGACCGCGGCACTGCGGCTGCTCTTCCTGCCCCTCATCGACGCTCCTCGTCCACGACTCCGCGGCCGAATGCGCTCGGCCGTCCTGCCCATCGATCGCCCCGGGAGCGAGAGCCGTTACTCGCCGTTTACGGGCGAGCCTGAGCGCTTCCTGAGAAGCACCCGTTCGGCGCAGCGTGCGTCGGCGACATGCCTGGCACGGCGAGGTGTGTTGGGCTCGTCGCCATGGATCACACCGAGGCGACCGACGCTGGAACGATCGCGATCGCACGCCGCAAGGCCCCGCGGATGGGCTTCGGGGCGATGCGCCTGCCCGGTCCGGGGGTGTGGGGGCCGCCGGCCGACCGGGAGAAGGCGCTCGCGGTGTGCCGGCGTGCGGTGGAGCTGGGGATCCGGGTCATCGACACGGCCTGGTACTACGGCGACAACGTCAGCAACGAGATCCTCGCCGCCGCCCTGCGGCCCTACCCCGACGACCTGATGTTCATCACCAAGCTCGGCGGTCGACGGACCCCGGACGGCGGGTGGGCGCCGGCGATGCGGCCCGAGGAGCTGCGGGCGGGCTGCGAGCACGACCTGCGCGCCCTCGGCGTCGACTCCGTCCCGGTCGCGCACCTGCGCTGGCTCGACGACGGCTCGCAGGGGGTCCCGTTCGCCGAGGCGCTCGGGGCGATGATCGGGCTCCGGGATGCCGGCAAGATCGAGCACATCGGGTTGAGCACCGTGTCGCTCGACCAGATCCGCGAGGCCGAGGCGTCGATCGACATCGCATCGGTGTCCAACGCCTACAGCCCGCTCGACCGCGCCGACGAGCCCGTCGTCGACCACTGCACCGCGCGCGGCATCCCGTACCTGCCCTACTTCCCGCTCGCGATGGGTTCGGTGGTCGACCCCGGCGCCGTCTCGGAGGTCGCCGCGGAGCACGGCGCGACACCGGTCCAGGTCGCCCTCGCGTGGCTGCTGCACCGCTCGCCGTGGATGCTCCCCATCCCCGGGACCGGCGACCCGGAGCACCTCACCGAGAACGTCGCCGCCGGCGTGCTGCAGCTCGACGAGGCGTCACTCGCCCGTCTGGATGGTGCGGGTCGCGCGCCGTCCTGAGCCGCCCGCGTCGCGTGTGACGAGCGAGGCCCGTGGTGACCAGCGGAAACCGCCGAATCCGGCCGCAACCTCCGCGTCGGTGACGCGTTGGACAGCGGGGGGCGCCGACGTCCGATCGGCCTAACCCCCGGATGTCGACAACGGGGAGTGATGTCATGGTCTCGGGACACCGTTTGCGCAGGTCGGCCCTGGTGGTCGGGATGCTCGCAGCGATGAGCTTCTCCGTCGGAGGGGTCGCCTCCGCCGCGGAGGATCCCCTCGCCCCCGTGACCGATCTCGTCGACGGCCTCACGAGCACCCTCACCGACGCCCTCGGGTCGAACCCGCTGGGCGGCCTCACCGACGCCGTGAGCGGCGCCACCACGAGCCCCGGAACGACCACGCCCGAGCAGAGCTCGACGACGGACACGTCGCCGCGCACGACGGCGCCGACGACCTGGACGCCCCCGGCGCCGGTCTACAACACCTGGGTGCCGAGCCGCCTCAACCTCCTCGACTGCATGGACTTCGCCAGCAGGGCCGACGCGCAGGCCGTGCTCGCCGCCGACCCGTCCGACCCCAACGTCCTCGACGCCGACCGCGACGGCATGGCCTGCGACGCCGGCGTCGGGGTCGTCCGCGCCGCCTACCCGGTGGGCGCCTACCCGGTCGGTGGCATCGCCGCAGGCGACGGACCGGTGGGCCTGGACCTCGGTCAGATCGCCCTGCTGGCCATGGGCGGCGTCGTCGCCCTCGGCGGCGCCGCGCGGGCCGGACTGCAGCTGGCCGAGCGCCGGGCCGCCTGACGTGAGGGGCGGCGGGGAGACCGCGACGACGAGCCGTGTCGGGGGCGTCAACTGGGTCGCGGTGGGAATCGTGATCGTGCTGGCCATCGCCGCCGTGATGGCGCTCGCCGGCGGTGGCCCGCGGGACGGCGGTCAGCTCGCCGGAGGCATCCCGGTCGACGAGCGCGTCGCGGTGCCGGTCCCGCTCGCGGCCTCGGCGGTGACCGGCCTCGACGTGCCGGGCATCGGGTTGTTCTCCCGCCAGCTCAGCGAGCTCGGGCTCCGCGACGACGGCTCCCTCGACGTGCCCTCCGAGGCCCAGACCGTCGGCTGGTACGAGGGCAGCGCGAGCCCCGGGACGGCGGGCCCCGCCGTCCTCGCCGCCCACGTGAACTACAAGGGCGAGGAGGGCGCCTTCGCCCGGCTCGGCGACGTGCGCGCCGGGGACCGGGTCGAGGTCTACCGCGCCGACGAGACCGTCGCGGTGTTCGCCGTCGACCGCGTCGAGCAGTACCCGAAGAACGCCTTCCCCACCGAGAGCGTGTACGGGCCCACCCCGGACGGCCAGATCCGCCTGATCACCTGCGGCGGGGTCTTCAACGAGGCGAAGCGGAGCTACGACGACAACCTCGTCGTGTTCGGGCGCCTGGTGTCGGCCTACCGCGCCGGCTGAGGTCCCGGCCTCGTGTCGAGGACAGAGCTCCCCGATCCGTGGACCGAGCCGCCCGCCTGGTTCGCGACGCTGCCGGAGCGTGGCGTCGCGGCCGACCCGGAGGCCGCAGGCGCCGACGTCTGAGCGGTCGTCAGTCGGTCCGGCGCCCGGTGCGGCGCCGGCGCGACGCGATCAGGTGCCCGGCGACGAGCGCGGCGGGCGGATCGCGCAGGCACGCCGTGGCCCCCGCGTCGAGGGCCTCGACGACCTCGGCGACCGGGGCGCGCCGGTCGAGCAGCACGACGAGTTCCGCGCCCCCACCGCGGCGGGCCACCTCCCGGACCCGGCCCGGGCCCGGCGCGACGAGCACGACGTAGTCGACGCAGGGGTGGTAGGTCGGGGTGCCGGTCGCGACGACCCGCCAGCCCGGCGGGCACGCGGCGGCCAGGAGCCGGGCCGTGGACGGCGAGCCCACGACCTCGACGAGGACGGCCTCCTCCTCGTCGGGTGCGTCGTCCAGGGACGGTCGGGGACGGGGGAGCAACCTCATGCGCTCCACGATCGGCCCGTCACCTGGCCGGAGCCTGAGTCGCGGCTGTGCTCTCGCGACGATCCGTCGTGCCCCGGACGCGGGCGAGGGCCGCGCACACCCGGGGGGAGGGGCGCACACGGCCCTCGCGGGAACCGGCGGAGCCGGTCGTCCCGAGGTCCTGGTCGGACCCTCAACCGAGGGGCCGGGCCAGGTCGTACACGGTGCGCCCCTCGACGTCGATCCGCGTGAAGTGCGCGGCGACCCACACCTGGATCTCACTCGACGTCCCGCGCGCGCCCGGGCCTCCGCCCCGCACCTCGCCGTCACCCGGGCCGCCGCCGGGCCCGCGTCCGGGGCCGCCGCCGGGCCCGCCGCCCTCGACGAGGTAGCGGACCTGGCCGGTCGCGACGTCGCTCTGGAACGCGGCCAGGGTCGGGGCGGGGTCGCTGCCCATGAACCCGCCCAGCGCCATCACCGGCACACCGGAGGCGAGCTGCAGCGACGCCTGGCTCATCGCTCCCGTCGTCGCCGCGGCCCAGCGGGTCCCGGCCTGCCGGAGCAGCGCGACCATGGCGGGGGAGGCGGTCTCGCTCTCCGGACCACCCGTTCCGCCGGCCCGGGCGCGGTCGCCTGCACCAGGACCACGGTCGCCGCGACCAGCACCCCCGGGGCCGCCCATGCCGCCCGCCGAGACGATCGAACCCTGGTGGGCGCTGGCCGCCGTGACCGCGGCGACGGCGGTGGAGCCGCCCAGCACGCCGAGCAGCGACACCACGACCGCGACGGTCCCGATCGCCCGCGTGCGACGCAGGACCGCCGGGAAGAGCAGCGCCGCCGTACCGAGCACGCCGGCCACCAGCACCACCCACCGCAGCGCCGGCAACGACTCCTGCTGCGTGAGCACGACCGCGCTCCAGGACGCGGTGCCGAGGACGACGACGGCGAGGACGATGCGCGCTCCCAGGGACGATCGGCGCCGCCAGAGGATCGAGGCACCAGCCGCGGCCAGGATCGCGAGGCCGGGAGCCAGCGCCACCGTGTAGTAGGGGTGGATGGTCCCGCTCATGAAGCTGAAGACCACCGCGTGCACCAGCGTCCACGCACCGCCGAGCAGCAGCAGGCCACGGGCGCGGTCCGTACGCGGGGCACGCCGGGTCGACCACAGACCCGCGACCAGCAGCACGAGGGCCGCCGGCAGCAGCCACGAGGCGTTCGCCGAGAACTCGCTGGTGAAGAGCCGGGTGACGCCGGGCTCGCCGCCGAAGCCGCCGCCCCCGCCGGGGCCACCGGGGCCTCCAGGACCACCGGGCACGCCGCCCGCACTGCCTGGCATCCCGGGCGGAGCGCCGGCCGCACCGCCGGCCCGGCGCGCCCCACCACCGTTGCCCTCGCCACCGAGGATGCGGCCGAGACCGTTGTAGCCGAGCGCGAGCTCGAGCAGCGAGTTGTCCGTCGAGCCGCCGATGTACGGGCGCGACGACGCCGGCCACAGGTCGACGAGCGCGACGTACCAGCCCGCCGAGACGACGACCGCCGCCACCGCGGCGAGCAGGTCGAGGAGGCGCCGCCGCAGCGTCGTCGGCGCGACCACGAGGTACACGAGCCCGAGGCGCGGGCACGGCCAGGAGCACCTGCAGCTGCTTGGTGAGGAAGCCGAGCCCGATCAGCGCGCCCGCCGCGACCAGCCACCCCGTGCCGGCGCGGCGCCCGGCGGCGTCCACGGCCCGGACCGTGACGTAGGCGGCCGCGACCATGCAGAGCACGAGCATGGCGTCGGGGTTGTCGAACCTGAACATGAGCACCGCGACCGGGGTGCCGGCCAGCAGCGCCGCGGCGGCGAGCGCCGTGCGCGGACCCGACCAGCGCCGCACCGTCAGGTACACCAGCCCGACCGCGGCGACGCCCATCAACGCCTGCGGCGCGAGCATCGACCACGACGAGAACCCGAAGATCCGCCCGGAGAGCGCCATCACCCACAGCGCGGCAGGCGGCTTGTCGACCGTGATCAGCCCCGGGGCGTCGAGGGCGCCGAACAACCATGCCTTCGGCGACTGCGTCCCCGCCTGCACGGCCGCGGCGTAGAACGTGTTCGCGTAGCCCGAGGCGCCGAGGTTCCACAGGTACGTCACGGCGGTGACCGCGAGCAGGCCGAGCAGGGTGGGACGGACCCAGCGCGGATCGTCGGCGCGCCCGCGCCAGAACCCGCGCGGCCCCGGCGGGGCGGCGTCGGGAGCCGCGGCGGGCGGCTCGGTGCTCGGCGCGGTCGTGGCGGTGCTCATCGGGGAGCGGTTCCTCCGTGATCGTGGGCGTTCATGATCGAGGTGGCTTTTCTGGCGCTGGGTGCCAGCAAGGCCGCCTTGCTGGCACCCCGGACGACGCCCATCACGCCCGCTGACGGCGCGGGTGGAACACCCAGGACCGGTAGGCGACGAAGCGCAGGAGCGTGGCGACGAGGTTGGCGGCGACCAGGACGGCGAGCTCGACGCCGTGGCTCGCGGCCGGGGCGAGGATGCCGAGGAGGGCGAGCGAGCCCGCGGTGAGAACGAGGCCGAGGCCGAACACGACGAGCCCCTCGACCTGACTGCGACCGGCGTGTCGACGCCCGCGGATGCCGAACGTCAGGCGGCGGTTGGCGGCGGTGTTCGCCACCGCGGTGATCACCAGGGCCAGCAGGTTCGAGGGCTGCGGGCCGAGCGCGCCGCGGAAGAGCGTGTAGAGCAGCAGGAACGCGAGCGTCGACACGATCCCGATCGCCGCGAACCGCACGATCTGCGCGGTCATGCCCGGCGCCACCCCCGCCACCTGGTCGGAGGTGGACTCGCCCAGCGGAGCGCGCCCGAACTCGCGGCGCAACCGGGCGACCGGGAGCGCGCCGGTCGCCAGGGCGCGCCCGACGCGGGCGACGCCCCGGAGGTCGGCGACGGCGGTGGCCACGACGTCGACGCGCGAGTCGGGGTCGTCGACCCAGTCGACCGGGACCTCGTGGATGCGCAGACCGGTGCGCTCGGCGAGCACCAGCAGCTCGGTGTCGAAGAACCAGCCGGTGTCCTCGACCAGCGGCAGGAGCCGGCGCGCGACGTCGCCGCGGATCGCCTTGAAGCCGCACTGGGCGTCGGAGAACCGCGCCCGCAGCGTGCCGCGCAGGAGCACGTTGTAGCAGCGGGAGATCAGCTCGCGCTTGACCCCGCGCACCACCCGCGAGGCCGGCGCGAGCCGCGAGCCGATCGCCAGGTCCGAGTGCCCGGAGATCAGCGGCGCGACCAGCGGCAGGAGCGCGTTGAGGTCGGTGGACAGGTCGACGTCCATGTAGGCGAGCACCGGGGCGTCCGACGCCGACCACACGGCCCGCAGCGCCCGCCCGCGGCCCTTCTCGACGAGGTGCACGACCGCGACGTCGTCGAGCTCCGCCGCCAGCGCCTCGGCGACGGTGAGCGTCGCGTCGGTGCTCGCGTTGTCCGCCACCGTGATCCGGAACGGGTAGGGGAAGGCGTCGATGAGGTGGCGGTGCAGGCGCCGCACGCACGGCCCCAGGTCGCGCTCCTCGTTGTGGACGGGGACGACGACGTCGAGCACCACGCCTCCGGTCGTGTCGATCGGGGCGTGCGCCGGGGCGCTGCTCGGTACGGGTCGGAGCGGGGTCGCTGCGGTCATGATCCGAGCGTCGGTCGTGATCGTGGACGGGCCGTGTGCCGTCCCTGTGGCCGGGCTGTGAGCGGCGGGACGGTCGTGCGCGGTCATCGCGCGGCCGCCGTGAGGTCGTAGACGGTGGTGCCGCCGACGGTCGTGGCGGTGTAGTGCGCCGCGACCCACTGCGCGATGCGCGCGGCGTCGTCGCTGCCCCCGGTGTCGGTGCTCGAGATCGACGCCGAGGAGACGGCGCCCACGAAGTAGTGCACGGCGCCCGCGGCGACGTACGCCTGGAACTGCGCGAGGGTCGGCGCGGGGTCGGTGCCGTTGAAGCCGCCGAGCGCCATCACCGGCGCCCCTGACGCGAGCTGGTAGCCGGCGGCGGCGTTCGAGCCGACCGCGGCCGCGACCCACGTGTGCCCGGCGGCGCCGGCCCGCAGGAACGCGGCGAGCTCCGCGCTCGGCCTGCTGGCCTGCAGCAGTGTCATCATCCCGCTGCCCGGGCCGTCGCCGCGTCCACCGCCCGGCGCCCCCGGCCGGCCTCCCTGACCCGGTGCTCCCTGACCCGGTGCTCCCGGCGCGCCGACGGGTGCGTCACCGGGTGGGGCGCCGCGGAACGCGCCACCGTCGCGCCCTGGACCACCCCGCCCGCCCGGTCCCCCGGACCCGGCCGGGCCCGCGCTCGGGAGCGCGCCCTCGTGGGTGATGGCCGCGGTCTGCGCGGCGTAGGCGGCCGGAGCGGCGATCCCGAGGACGACGGCCACCGCGAGCAGCCCGACGAGCAGGGTCCTGGCCCACCGACGCGGGGGCACGAGCGCGGTGGCGAGCAGGCCGCCGGCCGCGACGAGGCCGCCGACGAGCACGACCGCCCGCAGCCACGGCAGGAACGTCGGGGTCTCGCGGAGCAGGGTCCAGCTCCAGACCGCGGTGACCGCGAGGGTCACGGCGAGCGTCGCGGTCGGCCACCGGCCTCCGCGGCGGGCGAGCGCGACCGCGCCGACGCCGACGAGCGCGGCGATCGCCGGGGCGAGCGCCACGGTGTAGTAGCTGTGGATGATCCCCCGCGAGAGCGTGAAGACGCCCGCGGTGACCAGCAGCGTCCCGCCCCACAGCAGCGCCGCGGCGCGCGTGCGGTCGGTGCGCGGAGCCCGACCGGGAAGGACGAGCAGCGCGACGAGCAGGATCAGCGCGGCCGGCAGCAGCCAGGAGACCTGGCTCGCCATCTCCGAGGAGAACAGCTGCGCGACGCTCCCGCTGGAGCGCCCGCCTGCCCCGCCGCCTCCCCCACCACCGCCGACGCTGCCGACCTCGGTCCCGGTCACGCGGCCGAAGCCGTTGTAGCCGAGCACGAGCTCGAGCGCGGAGTTGGTCTGCGAGCCGCCGACGTAGGGCCGGTCGGCGGTCGGCCACAGGTCGACGACGGCGACCCACCAGCCCGAGGCGACCGCGAGCACCGCGGTGGTCGGCAGCAGCGCCCACAGCCGGCCCCGTAGCCGTCCCGGTCCGGCGGTCAGCCACACCGCGGTGAACGCGGGCAGCACGAGGAACGCCTGCAGGGACTTGGTCAGGAAGCCCGTCCCGACCAGCAGCGCGGCCAGCAGCAGCCAGCGCGTGCCGGCCCGCGGGGACGCGCTGTCGACCGCGCGCACCACGGCCCACGCCGCGACGACGAGCAGCAGCACCAGCAGCGCGTCCGGGTTGTTGAACCGGAACATCAGTGTCGCGACCGGCGTGAGCGCCAAGGCGGCCCCGGCGAGCAGCCCCGCGCCGGGACCGGCCCACCGGCGCACGGCGGCGTGCAGGAAGCCGACCGAGGCGACGCCCATCAGCGCCTGCGGCACGAGGATCGCCCAGGCGTTCACCCCGAACAGGCGCGCCGAGAGCCCCATGACCCACACCGAGACCGGCGGCTTGTCGACCATGATCAGCCCGGGGGCGTCGGAGGCCCCGAAGAACCACGCCTTCCAGCTCGTCGCGCCCGCCTGTGCGGCTGCCGAGTAGAAGGCGTTCGCCCACCCCGAGGCCCCGAGGTTCCCCAGGTAGAGCACCGCGGTCCCGACGAGCAGGGCGACGAGCGCCCCGCGCGCCCAGAGCGGGTCGCCGGCGCCGGGCAGCAGCCCGTGGAGCCGGGTCGTTCGGCGGGCGGTGCGGTCGTCGGTCACGGACGAAGAGGAGGACGGAGCGGGGGCGGACGCCGGGGAGCGCAGTGCGGCGAGCAGCGGGGACGCCATGACGGCGACGCTCGTCGCCGATCATGTCCGCGGGCTGGAGACGACCTGTGAGCGAGCTGTGCGACCTTCCCGGCCCCGGCGCGAGGGGTCCCTTCCGGCGCATAGAGCGCCGGAAGGGACCCCTCGCGCGGGGCGGGCCTGTCCGGTTCGGACGAGGTGACGACGATCGTCCGGTTCTGCTGGTCAGGACGATATGGCTCTCAGGAAGACCGCAGACACCCCGCAGCCCACGCACAGCCGGGGCGACGACGCTGGTTCGCGTGAGCGACACCGACCCGTACGCGCAGCGCCCGACCGTCCCCGGGGAGGGCGGCGCTCCCGCCGCCGATCCGTACGCCCGTCCCGCCGCGACCGGCACCCTGCCGGAGCAGCGACCGACCGACCCCCACCCGACCGACCCCCACCGGAGCGGGCCCGGCACCGCGACGTTCCCGTACGGCTCCGGGCCCCACGGCTCGGGCCCACTTCGGCTCGGGTCCCTACGGCCCGGGCCCCTACGGCCCGACCCCGTCCGGCCCGACCCCGCCCGGGGCGACGCCACCACCCGGCGCGTGGCCGCCCGGCTCGGGCGGGGCCGGCGGAGCGCCCCCGCGGCGACGGCGTCCCGTCGCGCTCGTGGCCGGCGCGCTCGCCGCCGTCCTGATCGCGGGCGGCGTGGGCGGGGCGGTCGGCTACGAGGCCGCCTCCTCCGGAGCGGGGAGCTCGGTGCTGGCGTCGGCGCCGAGCTCGTCGTCGGGGTCGCCGGCCACGGCGCCCGCCGGATCGGTCGAGCAGGTCGCCGACACCGTGCTGCCCAGCGTCGTCCAACTGCGCGGACCGTCGGGCGAGGGCTCGGGCGTCGTCATCTCCGCCGACGGCCTCATCCTCACCAACGCCCACGTGCTCGAGGCCGGCCAGGCCGCCCCGTCGCAGGGATCCTCGCTCGGCGGGCTGCTCGGCGGCGACGGGCAGACGCCGCAGAGCGCGCCGCAGAGCGCGCCGCAGACCGAACCGCAGGGCCTCACCGCGCTGTTCCAGAACGGGAACTCCGCACCGGTGCAGGTCGTCGGCACCGACACCACCGCCGACCTCGCCGTCGTCCGCGCCCAGGGGGTCTCCGGGCTGACGCCGGTCCAGCTCGGCGACTCCTCGCAGCTGCAGGTCGGCCAGGAGGTCGTCGCCGTCGGGTCGCCGCTCGGGCTCTCGGGCACGGTGACCACCGGCATCGTCAGTGCCCTGCAGCGCCCCGTCTCGAGCGGCGGCGCGCAGAGCGGGCAGGCCACGGTGCTCGACGCCGTCCAGACCGACGCCGCGATCAACCCGGGCAACTCCGGCGGCGCGCTCGTCGACATGCAGGGCCGCGTCGTCGGTATCACTTCGGCGATCGCCTCGCTGGGCCAGTCCTCGGGAGGCCAGTCCGGCTCGATCGGCCTCGGCTTCGCCATCCCGATCAACCAGGCCGCGCGCATCGGCAACGAGCTGGCCACGCAGGGCTTCGCGAACCGCGCGGTCCTCGGGGTCGGGGTCACCGACGCCTCCCCGACCGGCGCCACGCTGGGTCAGATCGCGCCGGGCGGGCCGGCCGCGACCGCCGGGCTGCGCGACGGTGACGTGGTCAGCCGCGTCGACGACCGCCTCGTCCCCGACGCCGACAGCCTCGTCGCCGCCATCCGCTCCGAGCAGCCCGGCGCGACGGTGACCCTGACGGTCACCTCGCCCGGCGCCGCTCCGCGCCAGGTCCCGGTGGCCCTGGGTACCGAGCGCTCGGGCTGAGACCAGGGTGACGAACGGCCCCCTCGCGTCGCGAGGGGGCCGTTCGTCGTGCGGGTGGGATCTCAGTTGACGCAGCCGGGGGAAGCCGCGGTGATCGGCGGGGCCGCCGGGATCGCGGTGGACGGCGCCGGAGCCGCCGGGATCGTGGTCTCCTCCGACGGGTCGTCCTCCGACGGGTCGTCCTCCGACGCGCTCCCGTCGGTGCCGGACGTGTCGTCGCCGGACTCCAGGTCCGGCGCCTGCGCGTCCGGGGCCTCGGTGGGACCGGGAACCGCGGGCGCGCCCTGGGCGAGGAAGGCGACGGCGGCCGGGTCGCCCGCGTCCGCGGCGACGGCGGCGGTGACGAACGCGCGCACGGCGACCGGACTGACCTGGACGGCGGTGCCGTCGGAGGAGGTGCCGAGCTCCGTGCTGCCCGTGGGAATCGTGCGGAAGGTGACCGCGCCCGCGGAGAGCTCCTGCAGGCGGGCAGCGAAGCCGAGGACGTCCCACCCGGAGTCGAGGGTGACCGAGCGCGCCATGGCCGCCGAGATGCGGCCCGTCGCGGACGGGTCGGCGAGCGTGCGCGCGGAGAGCAGCGTCTCGGTCGCGCCGGCCAGGAAGACCTGCTGGCGGGCGATCCGGTCGAGGTCGCCCCCGGGCAGGCCGTGGCGTTGGCGCACGAACGCGAGGGCCTGGGGACCGGAGATCTGCTGCGGCCCTGCGGGGAGTGCGACCCCGGAGTAGTCGTCCTCGACGGGCGCGCGCAGGCAGACCTCGACGCCACCGATCGCGGTGCTGATGTCGGCGAACCCGGCGAGGTTCACCGCGGCGAAGTGCGCGACGGGCAGACCGGTGAGGTGCTCGACTGCCGAGATGGTGGCGCGCGCGCCCGCCGCGGCGGCGGCGCGCTGGACGGCCGGGTCGTCCGGGCTCGGCGCGGCAGGCGACTCGGCCGCGAACAGCGCCGTGCCGCCGGTCGGACCGCGGCCGGTCATCGCCTCGACCGCCTGGGTCGAGGCCCGTGACCACGCAGAATTGATCTTGTGCTTCCCGGAACCGTCGCCGAGGTCGACGTAGGCGTCACGCGGGATCGAGATCGCGGTCGCCCGCCCACCACCGGCCGGCACGTGCACGACGGTGAGCGAGTCGGCCGTGTCGCCGCCGTCGGAGGAGTCGCCGGCGTGCAGGGCGGCGAGCACCTGCTCGGGCAGCCGGTCGCCCAGGGCGTCGGTGCGGCTGTCCAGTCCGACCAGCAGGAGGTTCTGCTCCCCGGTCGTCGGGGGCGCTGGGGTGTCGATGACGGCGGCGGCCGGCGTGGATCGCTCGAGGGAGTGCACCTGGACCCATCCGAACGCCGTCAGGGCCAGGATGCCCACGGCCAGTCCCACTGTGATCGTCCGTGCGAGCACGCGGAGCCCGTGCCCACGGACGATCGGATGTCTCACTCCTCGTGCATTCCCCGTACCCGGGCGTCCCTCACCTCGCAGTGCACGGCGTCTCATTGTGGGCCACCGATCGGGGTGTGGCACTCGTGTGAGGTCGCGGCGCGGGTTCACAGCCGACGCACAACCTCGGCCCACCGTTCCGACAGCCGCGGTCCCGAGAGTCGTCACCATGACCACGACCGAGCTGCGGGTCCCCGCCCCCGACTCCTCCCTCGCGCGGCCGGGCCGGCACGCCGCGACCCGGCGCGTGCCACCCCGCCTGCTCGCAGGCCCGGCCGACGACCCCCGGTGGGTGCGCCCCTCGCTCCTCGCCCTCCTGGTGGGCACGGGGCTGCTCTACCTGGTGAACCTCTCGGCCTCGGGCACCGCGAACTCCTTCTACGCCGCCGCGGTCCAGGCCGGGACGCAGTCGTGGAAGGCGCTGCTGTTCGGGTCGCTGGACTCCGCGAACTTCATCACCGTCGACAAGCCGCCGGCCGCCCTCTGGGTGATGGGGCTCTCCGGGCGGATCTTCGGGTTCTCGTCGTGGTCGATGCTCGTCCCGCAGGCCTTGATGGGCGTGGCCTCGGTCGGGCTGCTCTACCTCGCGGTGCGCCGGTGGGCCGGTCCCGGCGCAGGGCTGCTGGCGGGCGCGGCGCTGGCGCTCACCCCGGTCGCGGTCCTGATGTTCCGGTTCAACAACCCCGACGCGATGCTCGTGCTCTGCATGGTCGCCGCCGCCTACGCCGTGGTGCGCGCCGTCGACGCCGCCGCCGCACGCGCCGGGACCTGGTGGCTCGCCGCCGCGGGTGCGCTGCTCGGCCTGGGCTTCCTGACCAAGATGCTGCAGGCGTTCCTCGTGCTCCCCGCCCTCGGCGCGGTGTTCCTGCTCGCCGCCGCGGTGCCGCTGCGCCGGCGGCTCGATCCAGCTCGCCGTCGCCGGGGCCACGCTCGTCGCGTCGGTGGCCTGGTACGTCCTGCTGGTCGACCTCTGGCCCGCCGACGCGCGGCCCTACATCGGCGGCTCGACCGACAACAGCCTGCTGAACCTGGTGCTCGGCTACAACGGCCTCGGCCGACTCCTCGGCGGCGAGGGCAACGGCGGCGGGGCCGGGGGCGGCGGAGGTGGCGGAGGTGGCGGCTTCGGTGGCTCCACCGGCATCACCCGGATGTTCAACTCCGCCTTCGGCGGCCAGATCAGCTGGCTGCTGCCGGCGGCCCTGATCGCGCTGGCCGCCGGTCTGTGGCTGACCCGGCGCGCCCCGCGCACCGACCGGACCCGCGCCGCCCTCGTGATGTGGGGTGGCTGGATGATCGTCACCGGCCTGGTGTTCAGCTTCATGAGCGGGACGATCCACCCGTACTACGCGGTGGCGCTCGCGCCCGGCCTCGCCGGCTCGCTCGCCGTCGGCGGCCGTCAGCTGTGGCAGCGGCGGGAGCACGGCGCCGCCCGTCTCACGCTCGCGGCCGGCGTCGCGGTGACCGCCGGATGGAGCTTCGTCCTCCTGGGGCGTTCGACCGACTTCCTGCCCGGGCTGCGCTGGGTGGTCGTCGTGGCCGGGGCGCTCGCCGCGGTCGCGCTGCTGCTGCCCGCCTCCGCCTGGCGTGGCGCCGGCCGGCGTGCCCTGCCGGTGGTGCTGCTCGCCGCGCTGCTCGCCGGCGCGGGCGGGTCGACCGCCTACGCGATGCAGACCGCGGCCACCGCGCACCAGGGCTCGATCGTGAGCGCGGGGCCCTCGACCGGCGAGGACGCCGGGGTGGGCGGTGGACCGGGTGGCGGCGGTCCCGGCGGCGGGCAGCCCCCGGCGGGGCAGGCTCCGCCGTCGGGCGCCCGCGTCCCGGACGGCGGCCCCGGTGGATCCGGTGGAGCCGGTGGATCCGGCGGTCCCGGGGAGACGGCGTCGTCGGCCGAGCTGACCTCGCTGCTGACCTCGGCCGGCACGCGCTGGTCGGCGGCCACGGTGTCCGCGCAGGGCTCCTCGGGGCTCGAGCTCGCCAGCGGCACCGCGGTGATGGCGATCGGTGGCTTCTCCGGCTCCGACGCGGCCCCGAGCCTGGCGCAGTTCCAGGCGTCCGTGGCCGCCGGCGACATCCACTACTTCATCGCGTCGGGCGGTCAGGGCGGCGGACCCGGCGGCGGGGAGAACAGCGTCGCCACCCAGATCACCGAGTGGGTCGCCGCGCACTACACCGCGACGACGGTCGGCGGCACGACGGTCTACGACCTGACCGCGCCCACGAGCTGACCGGCGCGCCCGACCCGATTCCGCGCGAGGGGACCCCTCCGGCGCTCTATGCATCCGAGGGGTCCCCTCGCGTCGTATTGGGTTCGATCAGCTCGTCGTACGAGGGGAGGAATCCGTCGCTCTATGCGCCGGAGGGGTCCCCTCGCGCGGGGAGGGCGCCGACGGCGCGGGCGGGGCGTCGAGGGGGTGGGCGATCTCGTCGGGACCGAGGCGGCCCACGACGAGGGCGAGGGCGCCGAGGACCACCGGGATCAGGCCGGCGGCGAGGAAGACCGCGGTCAGGCCGACGGCGGCGCTGAGCGGGCCGGCGAGCGCCATCGAGACCGGCATGAGGGCGAGCGAGACGAAGAAGTCGAGGCTCGACACCCGCCCGAGCAGACCGGCCGGGACGCGACGCTGCAGCAACGTCCCCCAGATCACCTGGGGCGCGCTGAACAGGGCGCCGACCACGAATCCGGCGACGATCATCGGCCAGAGGGCGGTGACGAGGCCGAAGACGACCATCGGCAGGCACGCCGAGGTCCACATCACGATCATCACCGTCATGTAGCGCCGCGGCAGGCGCAGCGAAGCCACCAGGAGGGACGCCACCACCCCGCCGGCCCCGTGCGCGAGCAGGACCAGCGAGTGCTCACCCGGTCCGCCGCCGGCCCGCTCGATGATCGCGAACGGGACGAGCACCTCGAGGGGGCCCAGGACGACGAGGATCATCAGCGAGGCGAACACCAGGGTGACCAGCAGCCAGCGCGTCACGAGCATGTAGCGGAAGCCCGCCCGCAGGTCGCGGAGCACGGCGCGTACCGGATGGCCGGCCTGGTCGGCGTCCTCGGCGGCGAGGTCGCGGCGGACCGCGCGCCGTGGCAGGCAGAGCGCGGCGGTCAGGGAGATCAGGGAGGCGAGCGCGGTGGTCGCGAGCGCCGCCGCCGGCGAGAAGGCGGCCACGAGCGCCGCGGCCAGCGCCGGACCGCCGCCCTGCATCAGGGCCGGCCGGATCATCCCTTCCAGGCCGTTGACCGCGAGCAGGTCGTCCGGCTCGACCAGGGCGGGCACCAGCGCGGAATAGGCCGGGAAGAACACCCCCATCGACAGCCCGTTCACCGCCGCCGCGGCGACCAGGATCGGCAGGGTCAGGGCGCCGGTCGCCGAGAGCGCCGCGACCGCCCCGATCGACACCACGAGCGTCGCCTGGACCGCGACGAGGATCCGCTTCTGCGGGATCCGGTCGGCGAGGACACCCCCGAGCAGCGCGGTCACCACCAGCCCGAGCGCCAGCGCCCCCGCGACCAGCGAGAGCTCCGAGGGGCCGCCGCCGAGCTCGATCACCTGCCACACGACCGCGAGGGTCCAGAGTCCCTCGCTGAGCACCGAGAGCGTCAGGGCGGTGGCGAGGCGCCGGTAGGCGGAGTGGCGGAGCGGGCGCAGCGCGCGCGGCAGCGCGGGCATGGGGCCTCCTCGGTCGGCCGACGGTCGGACGGTAGGGCGTCGACCGTGGTGGAGGTCCACTCCTCGACGACGAGTGTGCAGCATCTGCTGCGACCGTGTGGGTAGTTGCCTCCGGCGGGCGCGAGCGGTGGAATCCGACGATGGGACGCTGGCGTCACTGGGTGGCCGAGGTCGGGGTCGAGAACGCCGAGCTGCTCGCCACGCGCAGTCGCACGGCGGCGCTGGCGTCGGAATACCGGCCCGAAGGACCTCGGCGAGGGTCGCGTCGCCTACAACGAGCAGGCCCTGGGCGCCGCCCGCGAGCTCTCCGAGGAGGAGGAGGGCGCCATCAGCGAGGACGGCGAGGGACTGCGCGTCTGGGTGGGCGACGACGCCTTCGACCTCGACGAGACCTGACCCCGGGTCAGGCGACGGGCGGGGTGGGCACCGCCCGCGAGCACCGCGGCGAGGACCCCGGCGACCTCGGCCATGGAGTGGTAGCGGCGCTCGGGCAGCAGCTCCAGCAGCCCGCGCGTCGCGGTGTCGACGCCGTAGAGGTCGCCGACGGTCAGGACCTGCCAGCGTCGGGCCGGGAACCGGAGGTCGGCCAGGACGGCCCCGAGCCGCTCGAGGAGGGCCACGCCGCTCACCCCGGCCAGGGAGGAGGTCCCCGCAATGGGTCGATCATGACGAGCCGACATCGGCGTTCCTCTCGGCCGGTGCGCGCGGTGGAGCACCGTCACGATTCCCGGTTCACGATCGGTGTAATCCAGGTCACGTCGGGAGAACACGGCAACCGGCGACGTCGACGGTGTACTGGGTCACCTACTCGTGGGTAACATCCTGCGCCGTGAGCACTCCGAGCGTGCTGGACGCCTGGCGGCGCTGGTCCGGGACCGCGGCGGGCCGGCTGGCGGTGAGCGGGGCGGTGTGGTTGCGCGCGCCGTACTTCCTGACCGCCGCACCGGTCATCCGCGCGCTGGAACCGGGCCGCTCCGAGGTGTCGCTGCGCAACTGGTGGCTGGTCCACAACCACCTCGGCACCGTGCACGCCATCGCCTCGTGCAACCTTGCCGAGTACGCGATGGGCGTCCTCGCCGAGGCGACCGTGCCGTCGACGCACCGCTGGATCCCGCTCGGGATGACCGTCGAGTACCGGGCGAAGGCCACCACCGGGCTCACCGCCGTGGCCACCTTCGCGACCCCGCCGGCGTTCGGCGCGGATCGCGAGGATCTCGACGCGGAGGTCGCGATCACCGACCGCGACGGCGTCGAGGCCGTGCACGCCACGATCCGGGTCCGCGTCTCGCCGCGCCCGGTGCGCGCCGCCGCCCCCGCCTGAGGAGACCGCTCGAACGGCCCCCGGGCGGCCGCGCCCCGTGCCACGATCGCCGCCAGGATGCCCGCCCCGACGACCACCACCTCCGACCAGGTGCACGCGTACCGGTTCGCGCTGCGCCGGATGCAGGCCGCCCTGGTGCGTCGCGAGGCGGTGCCGCGCACCGACCCGCTGCGTGCGCAGAGCCGCGCGACGATCGCCGGGGCGCTGCTCGCCGCGCTGGCCCTCGGGGTGGCCGCGGTGGTCGGGCTGCTCGACCGGCCCACGGACTGGCGCTCGGCGGGGATCGTGCTGGCCGAGGGGTCCGGCGCGCTCTACGTCGTGCTGCACGAGCCCGATCGCCTCGTCCCGGTGCCGAACCTCGCCTCGGCCCGCCTGGTGCGGAGCGCCCTCGCCGTCGCCGGGGCCCCGGGGGCGGGGCAGGCGGGCGGACCCGGTGAACCCGTCACGGTCGCCGACGCCGAGCTCGCCGGGGCGCCGCGCGAGCGGGGGGCCGGCATCGTCGACGCCCCCGCCCTGCCGCCGGCCGGGTCGCCGGTGCCGCCGGTGTGGACGGTCTGCGACACCGGGACCCCGATCGCGTCCGACCCCGAGCCCTGGGCCCGCCCCCGGATCCGGACCACTGTCCTGGCCGGGGACACCGCGCCCGGGCGGCCTCCCGACACCGGGCGCGGCCTGCTGCTGCGCGACCGGTTCCTGGGCACCTGGCTGGTCACGAACGGGGTGCGCTCCCGGCTGGACCTGCGCGACCCGGCCGTCGTGCTGGCCTTCGGTCTGGCGGGCCAGCTTCCCCGACCGGTGACCACCAGCCTGCTGAACACGCTGCCCGAGGGACCTCCGATCGTCGCCCCGCGCGTCCCCGGGCGCGGCACCGTGCCGCCGGAGGGACTGCTCGTCGGCGAGCCGGTGGGCGGCGTGGTCCGGCTGGTCGGCCCGGGTACGCCCGACCGCTGGTACGTCGTGGAGGTCGGGGGCGTCCAGGAGGTCCCCGAGGTCCTCGCCCGGCTCGTCCGGCTCTCCGACCCCGACCCGGCGCGCGCCGCCACGCCGATCCCGGTCGTGTCCCCCGGCCAGCTGCGCCCGCTCGGGACCGCCCGGGCGATCGCCGTCGGCGCCTACCCCGACCCCGTGCCGCGCCCGGTCCCGATGGCGGACGCCCCGACGACCTGCGCGAGCGCCGACGGCGCCGGTCCCGTCGTGCTCACCGTCTCCCCCGTCCCGCCCGCGGCGGTGACCACCACGCTCGCCCAGGCCGACGGGTCCGACGACCGGGTCGACGCGGTGGCGCTCCCGGGGGGCGGCGCCACCGTCCGCGGGGTCCCGGCGGGCCGGCCCGACGCCCCGGGCGGCGCGGCGGTGGTGTCGGGCTCGGGCTCGGTCAGCACGGTCCCGGACCTCGAGACGGCGCGCGCCCTGGGGCTCGGCGAGAGCTACCCGCCGGTGCCGGACGCGATCCTCGGGCTGCTCCCGCCCGGCCCGGTCCTCTCGGTGGCCGACGCGGTGACCCCGCTGCCCGGGGGCGGCTGAGGGGAGCTCACTCGCCGACCGGCGGCGTCGTCGTCGTGGTCGTCGGCGGGACCACGACCGGCGGCGGGACCACCGGGGCGACGGTGGTGGTCGTCCTCCTCGGGACCCGCGTGCGGGGGGTGGTCGTGGTCCGGCGGGTGCGCGGGGCGGTCGCGATCTCGGCCCGCTCGCTGGTCGTGGTGGTGGTGAGCAGCGGCGCGATCGGTACCGGCGGCGCCGGCGGGGCGACCGTGGCCGAGGGGATGACCGGGAGCGGGCGGTCCTCGGAGAGTGTCACGTAGGCCACCGCGGACCCGGCCACCAGCAGCGCGGCGGCGATCGCCGCGCCGATCGCCGCGGCACGTCGCCGCGGAGCCGGACGGGCCAGCGAGGACGCGCCGGTCGGGGCCGGCTCCCCCGCGCCGGGGACGTGGACCGAGGGCCCGACGGCGACCGTCTCGGCGGCGAACCCCCCGGTGGGGGCACTGATCAGCACCGGGGACAGGACGGTCTCCGCCTCCATCCCGACCTCGCGGGAGACGCCGCGCAGGGCGGCCACGACCTCCTCGGCGGTGGGGCGGTCGGCGGGATCGTCGGCGGTCATCGACGTGAGCAGCGCGGCCAGCCCGGGGGTGAGCCCCGCGGGGACCACCGGACGGCGGTGCAGCCGGGCCACCGCGGCCTCGAGCGCGTTGCCCGGGTACTCGCGCCGGCCGGTGAGGCACTCGATGAGCACCAGCCCGAGGGCGTAGATGTCGACGGCGCCGTCGACCGGCTCGCCGCGGACCTGTTCGGGGCTCAGGTACGACGCCGTGCCGATGACCATGCCCGCGGCGGTGACCGGGGCGGCGTCGTGGACCGCCGCGATGCCGAAGTCCGAGAGGTGCGCGCGACCGTCGACGTCGAGCAGCACGTTGCCGGGCTTGAC
The DNA here is from genome assembly GCA_963785135.1 of uncultured Actinomycetota bacterium. Taxonomy (GTDB): domain Bacteria; phylum Actinomycetota; class Actinomycetes; order Mycobacteriales; family Pseudonocardiaceae; genus Actinomycetospora. Next base: position 56,183 of record CAWATV010000011.1, on the reverse strand, counting down.
GTCGCGGTGCACGACGCCGCGGCGGTGCACGTAGGCGAGCGCATCGGCGAGGGCGGCACCCAGGGCCACGACGTCCACCACGGGCAGCGCGCCGGCCCGCACGCGCTGGGCGAGGGTGTCCCCCTCGATGAGCTGCATGACGAAGTAGGCGCGCCCCTCCTCGTCGCCCACGTCGTAGACGGTGACGAGCCCGGGGTGCGACAGCCCGGCGAGGGTCAGGACCTCACGGCGGTGACGGGCCTCCTGGCCCTCCTCGATGTCGCCGACCTTCTCCGCGCCCGGCGCGTCGCCGTTCGCCTCCTCGGCGCCCGCCGCGAGGGCGTCGCCGCCCGCGGTGAACATCTTGATCGCGACGTCGCGGCCGAGCAGCTCGTCGCGCGCGCGGAACACGTCGGCGGCGCCACCACGGCCGACCAGCTCACCGAGGGTGTAGCGGCCGCCGACGGACAGGGGCGGGCCGGTGTCGGTGCTCATCGCCGCCCTCCCCTCTCCTCCGCGGTCCGGGTCGCTCCGCTTCGTGTCGTTCCCACCCGATCATTCCTCACGGTGGGGTCCCTCGTCTGCGTGACGCGGCGGCTATGCGATCGCCCGAACGGCGGGTTGCGCGGTCACCACCGGCAGGATCGTCCCCGCCGACCCCGTCCGGGGTGGTTCGGCGCCGCGGCCCCCGGCGTTACCCGGAGCCGTCCCCGAGCCTCGCCAGGACCGGCGGCAACGGCCCGGGATGGACCACCGCGAGCGTCCGGGTGGCGCGCGTCAGCGCGACGTAGAGGTCGTTGAGCCCGCGCGGCGACTCCTCGACGATGCCCGCCGGGTCGGCGAGCACCACGGCGTCGAACTCGAGGCCCTTCGCGTCGGCGACCTCGCTGACCACGACCGAGGTCTCGAGGTCCACCCCGCCCTCGGCGCCCGCGGCCACCCCGAGGTCCGCGGCCAGCGCGGCCACCTGCGCGGCGGGGGCGAGCACGGCGACGCGGCCCGCGCCCTCGGCGTCGAGCACGTCGTCCACCGCCGCCCGCGCCTCGGCGACGACCGCCGCGGCGAACCCCGCCGGGGCGGTGGGGATCGCCCGGGGCGGGCGGCCCGACTCGCGCACCGAGGTGGGTGGCGTCCGCCCGGGCTCGATCGCGTGCAGCACGTCGGCGGCCACCGCCATGATCTCGGCCGGGGTGCGGTAGTTGACCGTGAGGACCTCGCGGCGCCACCGGGCGGCGACGTAGGGCGAGAGCACCTCGGCCCACGACCCGGCACCGGCTCGTGCGCCGGTCTGCGCGACGTCGCCGACCAGGGTCATCGACCGGCTCGGGCAGCGGCGCATCAGCACGCGCCACGCCATCGGCGAGAGCTCCTGGGCCTCGTCGACGATCACGTGACCGAAGGTCCAGGTCCGGTCGTCGGCGGCCCGCTCGGCCGCCGACGCGTGGGACCGCTCGCGCGAGCGGTCGGCGAGCACGCTGGCGTCGATGACGTCGGTCGGGCGCAGCAGCTCGGGATCCCAGTCCTCCTCCATCGCGAGGATCTCCAGCACGCCGGCGGCGTAGGCCTCGTCGGCCTCCCGGCGGCGCTCCTCGGCCTCCCGCGCGGCGGTGTCGTCCTCGCCGAGCAGCTCGGCCACCTCGTCGAGCAGGACCGCGTCGGCGGTGCTCCACCACCCGCCGTCGAGCAGCTCCGCGGGCGGCGGGTCGTCACGGGCCAGGCGGTCGCGGTCGGTGTCCGACCAGCCCCGGGTGACCGCGCGCAGGCGCCGCGGGGAGGTGAACAGCTCGGCGAGCATCTGCGGGGGGCTCAGCGTCGGCCAGAGCTCGTCGAGGACGCGGCGCAGCTCCGGGTCGGCGCGCAGGCCGTCACGGATGTCGGCGAGGTCGCCGCGGTCGAGCAGGTTGCCCCGGCCGGAGGTGTCGGTGCCGACCCGGTCGCGCTCGCGGCGGGCGAGCTGGTCGACGACCTCGCGGACGAAGGTGCGCTTGGCGTCGTTGTGGGGCCGCCGCGTGCGCCGGGCGCGGCCGCGGGCGTGGTGGACGACGTCGCGGTCGACGACCACGCGCTCGCCGTCGACGACGAGCTCGATCGGGTGTCGCGGCAGCTCCTGGCGGTCGCGGACCGCCGCCGAGAGCACCTTCGACATCTCCGCGTGGCCCTTCAGCGCGGCGGTCGCCGCGGGCTCGGTGCGCCGGGCCGTGAGGCCCGGGTAGAGCTCGCCGACCGTCGAGAGCAGCACGCTCGTCTCGCCGAGGGAGGGCAGGACCTGCTCGATGTAGCGCAGGAACGTCGGGTTCGGACCGACGACGAGCACGCCGCGCTTGGCCAGCTGGCGGCGGTGGGTGTAGAGCAGGTAGGCCGCGCGGTGCAGGGCGACCGCGGTCTTGCCGGTGCCCGGGCCGCCCTCGACGACGGTGACCCCGTTGGCGCTGGAGCGGATCACCCGGTCCTGCTCGCCCTGGATGGTGGCCACGATGTCGCCCATGCGCCCGGTGCGCCCCGCCGAGAGCGCCGCGAGCAGCACCGCCTCGCCGGTCAGGCCCTGGCGCTGGTGCCCGTGGCGGGACGAGGCGGCCGCGGCGGCCTCCTCGAGGTCGAGGATCTCGTCGTCGACCGCGGTGACCCGCCGGCTGCGCGAGCGGATGTGACGGCGCCGGGTCACGCCGTCGGGCGAGGCGGCGGTGGCCGTGTAGTACGGCCGGGCGGCCGGGGCGCGCCAGTCGACGAGCAGCGGCTCGTAGTCGTTGTCGGGGTCGAGCAGCCCGAGACGGCCCACGTAGAGGACGTCCTGCTCGGCGCCGCCCGCACCGTCGACGGCCTCGTCCCCGTCCAGGGGCGCCGGCGGGGGGCGCTCCGGGTCGAGGTCGAGCCGACCGAAACAGAGGCCCTGCTCGACCGCGGAGAGGGTCGCGAGCTGCTCGGAGTACATCTGCGCGGCGGCGTCGCGCTCGGACACCGCCTGGGGCGTCCCGGTGGTCTCCTCGCGCAGCACGCGCGCCAGCAGGGCGGCGGTCTCGGCGCGGCGGTCGTCGAGCTTGCCGTAGAGCATCGACACGTAGGGCTGCTCGGCGGCCACGGGGTCGGCCGGGCCGCCGTCAGCGGGGCCGCCGGCACCGGGGGGTTCGGGAGCGCCGCCGCGGACGGGCGAGGGCGAGCGGGTCACGCGGGAGCCTTCTCGTCGACGTCACCGGCGGAGGGTTCCGCCGGGAGGGGCCCTCCACGGTAGCCCGAGCCGGGTGCTGCCCGCCGCGAGAAGGGTGTGATCACCGAACGGACGTCAGGGCGCGAGGTTGCGGGCGGCGACCCGGCCGTCGACGCCGGTCTCCTCGGTCCGCCGGACGCGGCCCTGGGCGGCGAGGACCTCGAGGTGGGCGTCGGTCTCGAGCACGGCGAGCATGCGGTGGAACGCCTCCATCTCCTCGAGCCGGTGCTCGCGGCGCGTCCAGCGCAACGACGCCGCGACCTCGGCCGCGGTCGGGGCGCCGGCCCGCACTGCGGCCTCGACCTCGTCCAGGCGCTTCTCGTGGTGGGCGAGCAGCTCGTCGATGCGGGCGTGGACGCTCGGTCCGACGGGGCCGTGGGCGGGCAGCAGCGTGCGGTCGTCCTCGCCGCGCAGCAGCGCCAGGGAGGTCAGGAAGCGGCCGAGGGCCCCGGGCACGGCGGCCGGCTCGAACCCGATCGAGGGCGTGATGTGCGGCAGCACGTGGTCGCCGGCGAACAGCAGCGCGCGCTCTCCCGGGGCCGCCTCCTCGGCGAAGACCAGGTGCCCGCGGGTGTGGCCGGGGGTCTCCCGGGCGGTGAGAGCGCGGCCGCCCGCGGCGAGGCGCTGGCCGTCGACGAGCCACTCGTCGGGGTCGGCGTAGTCCTCGACCGGCTCGCCCTCGGCGTCGCGCAGCCAGGCGCGGATCACGTCGGCGAGCTCGTCGGCCCCGGCCATGACCAGCCCGCGGACCTGGGCGTCGAGGGGCCGGTCGCGGGACCGGACGACGGCGAGCGACTCCTTCTCCCCGACGCCGAGGGCCACGGTCCCGCCGTGCTCGCGGCGCAGGGCGACCGCCTGGCTGTAGTGGTCGCGGTGCGCGTGGGTGACGAGGAAGCGGCCGACGTCGCCGAGGTCGGCGCCGAGCTCGCCGAGCATCGAGCGCAGGAGCTCACGGGACTCCTCGATCGCCCAGCCGCCGTCGACGAGGGTCAGCTCGCCGTCGGCGACCAGCGCGTACACGTTGACCGCGCGCAGCGCGTCGGAGGGCAACGGCAACGGCAGGCGGTGCACGCCCGGGGCGACCGTCTCCTTCTCGGGACGGCTCCACGCGTGCCGATCGGTGATCACACGCCCGAGGGTGCACCCTCCGGTGCCGGGTCCGCGGAGCGGGGCTCGGCGGGGCGGGACGGAGCAGGGTGGGACGGGGCGGCGCCCTCCCGGCGGCTCGCGGCGACGCCGAAGTGGTCCCCGCCCTTGCGCCTGCTGTCGTCGGTGCCCCACGAGCGCCGCCGGACCACCGGCATCATCCGTGGGATGTGCTTGCGGCAGTGGACGTAGGCCTCCTCCACGGTGACCTCGACCCACAGGTCGGCGCGGCGTCCGGGCACCGTCTCGAGCGGGAGCGCCGGGTGCTCGCCACGGATCACCTCGTCGTCGACGACGCGCGCGGTGCCGTTGACGTGCAGGCCGATGAGCTCGTCGGTGAAGTCGACCACGAGCAGCCCGACGTGGGGGTTCTCGGCGATGTTGCCCAGGCTCGCCATCACCCCGTTGCCGCGGTACTCCGGCCACGCCACGTGGCGGTCGTCGAGCACGCGCAGGAAGCCCGGCGGGCCGGCGCGCAGGGTGGAGTCGCACTCGCCGTGGGCGTCGGAGGTGGCCACGAAGGCCATCGTCATGCGCCCCACGAACTCGGCCATCGAGGGGACGAGGCGATCGGACATCTGGTCGTCGTAGAAGCGGCGGGCGCGGTCGGCGGTACCCAGGGCGTCCTGCAGCGCGTGCTCACCCCCGGAGCCAGGCCGGGCGGTTCGGGGGGACGCCGGACCCTCGGGTCCTGCGCTGCTGCGCCGCGTGTCCGGGCCGGACTGGTCGGTCATCGACACCTCATCCATGGACGCCGTCGGGCGTCCTCGTCTGACGAGAGGGCGGGGGGCGGCCCCGACCCTCCCGGTCATCAGGCCCGATGTCGACCGCCGTGTGGCCTCCCGCAGCCGAGCGGGGCGAAGCCCACACCGGCGATGCGCCGTTCGGCGGCACTTGAGAGTGACGTGCCTCACAGCGAGATCGCGTCGACACCTGGCCGAATCCGGTCCGTGACCGCATGACGACCACCTGAACAGCCCGGACGTGACCCGGTCGTGACCCTGACCCGTCCCTCGACCGGGTGACGCCGTCGGCGGGCCGTTCCGGACGGTCCCTAAGCTGACCGGCGTCCGGAACCGCGAGGCGCCGGACCCGTGTGCGCCCGCCACGATGCCTGTCCGGCGTGCCCGGCCCCCGACCTGCAGCGCGGACAGGCGCAACGCCGCCGCCCCGGCTCCCCACCGGTGGCGCGGCACCTGGATCGCTCCCCCTCGACCAGGTCCACGACGGCGACGCGAGCGGAGACCCGCATGGCCCGACACCGCCAGGAGGAACGTCCGCGGACGTCCCGTGCCCCCGCACCCACGACCTCCTCCCCGGTCGGCGCGCCGGGCACGGTCGCCCTCCCGAGCCAGGAGCTCGGCGAGCGGCACCCCTCCGGCCCGCTCCCCCGTCTCGACGCGGCCCGCCCCGACCGCACCCACCACGAGACCCCTCGGCAGAGCGGTGGGCGGCACCGCAGCAGCGACCCGGACACCACGCCGCTCGATCTCGCCGCCATCGCGCTGGCCGCGGCGAGCGCCCGCACGACCGCACTGCCGTCCTCGACGACGACGCCCGCCCCGCGCACCACCGGCCCGACGACGGGGGCGACCCCGCTCGTCGCGCCCGCCGCGGAGCCGGTGTCGCACCGCACGCCGGCGCGCGGCGCCCGGGTCCTGCTGCCCACCCGCGCGGCGGGCGCCCTCGCCCTCGTCGGCGCCATCGCCGGTGCCGGGGTGGCCGCCGCGGGCGGCGGGACGATGCTGACCGCCGGTGACACCCCGGACACCGGCGAGTTCCGCCTGCCCGACGGCGACCCCGCCCTGGCCGGTCTCACGGCCCCGGACTCCCGCGCCGTGACGGGGACGAGCACCAGCCCGACGACCAGCGCGCCGCGCACCACCGCGCCCAGCCGGAGCACGCCGGCGCCCGCCGCCCCGGGTGCGCAGGCCCCGGCCGACGGCGGGCGCACCATCTGGAGCGCCGACTTCGCCTCGGCGGGCCTGCGCCACTTCCGGTCCACGCCGTGGAACAACCAGGGCGCGTCGGGCCCCCGGGTCTCCGGCGGCGCGGTCGACTTCACGATGCCCGGGGGCGGCAAGCGCTCGGAGCTCGAGCCCGAGTTCCCGGACTTCCAGGAGGGCGACGAGTACTACGTCGGGTTCTCGGTGCGCCTGGCCGACGACTTCCCCGTCACCACCTCGGACTGGCAGGTCATCACCCAGTTCAAGAACAACGGCACCGGCTCGCCGCCGCTGGAGGTGAAGGTCCAGGACGGCCAGTTCGTCCTCGACGGCGGCAGCGGCGCCTTCCACGAGACCATCGGGCGCGCGGTGCCCGGGCAGTGGACCCACCTCGTCCTCAAGGTCAAGTTCTCGTCGACCGACGGGCGGGTGAGCGCCTGGCAGGACGGGCGTCAGACGATCACCGACTACAAGCCGCCGACGGGAACGCTCTACGACGGGCTCGCGAGCTACCTCAAGATCGGTATCTACCGGAACACGGCGATCGACCAGCCCGGCCGCCTCTCGTTCGGCAGCTACGCGATCGGCACGAGCCTCGGTGCGGTGGACCGCGACGACCGGGCGACCGCCACCCCGGCCGCCGGCGCCGACTAGACCCGCGCAGACCACGGGGGCGGTGCCCACCGGAGATACTCCCGGTGGGCACCGCCCCCGTGTCGTCGTGCGGGCGCCGGCTCAGGCCAGGGCGCTGACCAGCGCTTCCTTCTGCCGGGCACCGAGACCCGCCACGCGGCGGTCCTCGGGGATGCCGGCCTGCTCGAGCACCGCGGCGGCCTTCGCCGGCCCGTAGCCGGGCAGGGCCCGGACGAGCTGCGAGACCTTGGTCTTGCCCGCGATGGGGTCGCTCTTGCCGCGGTCGAGGACCGCGGGGATGGACTCGTCGCCACTCTTGATGCCGGCGAGCAGGGCGGAGCGGGCCTGACGAGCCTCGCGGGACTTGGCCTGGGCGGCCTCGCGCTGCTCGGGGGTCAACGTCGGGAGGGCCATCTCGGTGTCTCCCCTCTCTCTGCTCAGGGTTGTCGGGGTCTTCCCGTGTCGAGGACGGTTGTCCCACGACATCACACGAACACGGACCCGCCACGCCGCGGTGTCCCGCGGTCCGACCGGCCGATGGTTGCGGGACCGTACACGAGCCGAACGGGTGGCCACGCCCTGACCTGCAGGTATGACAGAGGGTGAGAGAGCACGGGAGAACGCTAGCCCGAATGGGTGACAATCGCCACGAAGGGCTCGCCGAGCTCGTTGACGTCGCGTGACGATATCCGCGACTCCGGTCCCGGCGTGTCGCACGCAGCCCGCACCGGTGTCACGAGCGGCGAGGAGCACGTCATGACCCAGCAGCTGGAGCCGACCCACGAGGTCACCGCGTCCGGTCGCGACGGGTGGTCGGGCGGCGGGACGGCGGAGCCGGGCCGGCCGGAGCGGACGCCGAGGTACGGGCCACCGGTGCCGTTGCCGAGCTTCGAACGCCACGCGGTGGCGTCCGGGACGCCGGCTCCCGGGCGGGCCTGGGGGGCGGTCCCGGCGATCGTCGCCGTCCTCGTCGTCCTCGTCGTGGCCGCCGTCGCGGGCGCGGTCCTCACGGGCGCGCTCCGCGTGCCCATCGCGCCGGGTGTCACCCCGCCGGCCGCCGTGGCGCCCGCGCCCGCCGACCCGGCCGGCGTGGCGGTCACCGGACGCTCGCAGCTCCTCGTGGCCTACGGCGAGCTCTCCTCGGCGCGGCAGACCTTCTCCGACGAGCTCGCGGCCCACGGCGGCGACACCCGGGCCCAGCGGCGCGACTGCACCGTCCACCGCGACGCGGTGCAGCGCTTCCGCGCGACCGTCGCCGGCATCGCCTTCGCGCCCGCCGACCGCGCTGCGGGTCGACACCGAGCTCCTGCCGGCGGCGGACCGGATGATCGCCGACCTGGACACGATGGCCGCCACGCCCTCGACCTCGACGCTCCTCGCCACCGCGGGCGACTTCGACCGCCACAGCACCGAGCTCGACCGCGTCGTCCGCTCCGCCATCGGGGGCTGACGGCCGCTCGGGCCCACCCGTGTCGTCGCGGTCGCGCGCCGCGGACCGGGTCAGGCCGCGTCGCGGTCGCCGTCGCGCACGGGGCGGGGCGTGCGCACCGCCGCGTAGTGGTCCATCAGCTCCGCGCAGACGGACGGCCAGGTGCGGCCCGCGACCCCGGCACGCCCGGCGGCGCCGACCGCGAGGCGCGTGGCCGGGTCGTCGCGCCACGCGATGACGCGTCGGCGCAGCTCCGCGGTCCCCTCGGGGGCGGGGTCGATCAACCAGCCGGTGCGGCCGGGGACGACGAGGTCGCGGACCCCGCCGGCGTCCGGGGCCAGCACCGGGACCCCGGAGGCCTGGGCCTCCTGCACGGCCTGGCAGAACGTCTCGTGCGGGCCGGTGTGGACGAACACGTCGAGCGAGGCGTAGGCGCGCGCCAGCGCCGTGCCCCCGCGGAAGCCCAGGAACGCCGCCGAGGGCAGAACCTCGGCCAGCCGGGCGCGGGCCGGGCCGTCACCGACGACGACGACCCGCACGCCGGGCACGCCCTCGAGCGCGGCGAGGCGCTCGACCTGCTTCTCGGCGGCGAGACGGCCCACGTACCCGACGAGGAGCTCGCCCCGCGGCGCGAGCGCGGCGCGCAGCCCGTCGTCGCGGCGTCCGGGGTGGAAGCGCGCCGTGTCCACGCCCCGTCCCCAGCGATGCACCCGCGGCACGCCGTGAGCACGCAGCGCGTCGACCGCCCACCGCGACGGGGCGAGCGTGCGGGTCGCCCCGGAGTGCAGGCGCCGGATCCACCGCCACGCCGCGCGCGAGGTCAGGCCGATCCCGTACGAGGAGGCGAACCCGGCGACGTCGGTCTGGTAGACCGCGACGGAGGGCACGCCGAGCCGCCGCGCGACCGTGAGCGCCCGGGCGCCCAGCACGAACGGCGACGCCAGGTGGACGACGTCGGGGCCGAACTCGCCCAGCGCGGCCCGCACCGCAGGCGTCGGGACGCCGACCGGCAGCGAGTCGACCACCGGGAGGTCCACCGCGGGCACGCGCACCACCGGCACCCCGGGGACGCCCGGCACCTCGGTGGGCCCGGCGCCGGGCGCGATCACCAGCGCCTCGTGGCCGTGCCGGTGGAGGTGGGCGACGACCTGGAGCACGGAGTTGGTGACGCCGTTGACGGCGGGCAGGAAGGATTCGGTGACCACGGCGACGCGCACGACGCGGACCGTTCCCGGTGCGGGCGGCCCCACGGCCGTCCACGACGTGTCGCCCGTCCGAACGGCTGTCCAACACTGTGCTGTGCGGTGCGGCGGCACCGTTTTTCCCGGGACGCTGCTTCCACGCATCGTGACATCGGCGCCAGCATCGCGGGCGCCCTCGGCGTGTTGCTTGAAGCATATCCGCGTGTCGCTGACGGAACGTCACTTTGTGCGCCCTGGTTCCATCGGTCGGGCGACGGAGCCGGATTGACACGGGACCCGGCGTCCTGACTACTGGACCTGCCGGCACGTGGAGGGAGGCCCGTGGTCGACGACGGCTCCGCCCGCGTGTCGCGGTCGCGTGCTGCCTCGCGGTCCGAGGACTTCGACCGGCCCAGCTCGGCGCGGGTCTACGACTTCCTCCTCGGGGGCTCCGCGCACGGGGCCGTCGACCGGGATCTGGGTCGTGAGCTGATCCTCGCCGAGCCGCTCGTCGTCGCCATCGCCCGCGAGAACCGCTCGTTCCTGCGCCGCGCCGTGACCGCCCTCGTCGAGGCCGGCATCGACCAGTTCCTCGATCTCGGCTCGGGTATCCCGGCGGTCGGCAGCACCCACGAGGTCGCCCGGCGGGTCGATCCGAGCGTGCGCGTGGCCTACGTCGACGTCGACCCGGTCGCCGTCGCCCACGGCGAGCTGCTGCTGGCCCACGAGCAGGGACTGGCGACGAGCTGGGGCGATCTGCGCGACCCCGACTCGGTCCTCGGCCTCCCGGGCGTCTCCGAGGTCCTCGACCTCTCGCGCCCCGTCGGCCTGCTGATGCTCTCGGTGCTCCAGCACGTGCCCGACACCGAGGACCCGGCCGGGATCGTCGGCCGCTACCTCGCGCGCCTCGCTCCCGGCAGCGCCGTGGCGCTCTCCCACCTCACCGGCGACGACCGGCGCATCGACATCGCGGCCCTGCGCCGACTGACGCGGGCTTACCCGCGGGGCACCCTGACCCCGCGCTCCCTCCCCGAGGTCGCCGCGCTCGTGTCCGGCGTGGACCTGATCGACCCCGGTCTCGTGTACGCCGCGCAGTGGCGTCCGGAGCACCGACTCACCCGCGGCCCCGTGCGGGAACCCTGCTGCGGTCACCGCGCCGCCGTGGGGTTCCTCCCGCCCGGACCTCCGACGCAGCCCGGGCCTCCCACGCCCTGATCGTCCCCGCTCGTCTCCGGCCCCTCCGCGACCGACGATCCATTCGGCGTAGCGCCGAACGCCTCGATTGGTCCGGTTGCCGTCCACCGCCCGAGCTCGGCCACTCAACGCGACATCCGCGCGTCGCGTCGTCACGGCTCGTCACTAAAGGTCTCAGTTCGGTTACGGTCTGGACCAACGCCGGTCGGCTCCCCACGACCTCCGCGACCGGCCCCCCTCGAGACGAACCGGAGCCCCGCATGTCTGGTCGCCACCGCCTGCCCACCACCCACGGCCGCACCGTCCTGCGCGCCGGCGTCGCCGTCGCGGCCGTGACCGCGCCGCTCGCGATCACCGGCACCGCCATGGCGGCGCCGTCGAACTCGCCGGCGTCGAACGCGACGTGGGACCGGCTCGCGCAGTGCGAGAGCACACAGAACTGGGACGCCGACACCGGCAACGGCTTCAAGGGCGGGCTGCAGTTCACCGACTCCACCTGGCGGGAGTTCGGCGGTCGTCAGTACGCGTCCTCCCCCGACCAGGCCTCGCGCGAGGAGCAGATCGCGGTGGCCAAGCGGGTCCAGGAGGAGCAGGGCTGGGCGGCGTGGCCGACCTGCACCGACAAGCTCGGCATGCGCTGACCGATCACGAGGCCTCGGCGTCCTTCTTGATCGACGCGAGGTTCTTGTCGGCGCTGGAGTGCATCGCCCGCTTGAGGCCCCACTGCGGCACGCGGATGGTGACCTCCATCGTCGAGGTCATGTCCAGCCGGGTGGTCCCGTCGCCCTCGTCGTGGGCGACGTAGGAGATCACGCTGTCCTTGATCAGCTTGCCTTCGACGCACGTCAGCGTGACCGAGTTCCCGGTGTAGGCGACCTCGTAGACCGAGGTGTCGGTGAACCCGATCGCGCCCAGCGTCACCTGCACCTTCGCCGGGCGGCCCTGGTCGTCCTTCTCGAGAATCTTGGCTTCCTTGGCCTCGTTGGCCCAGCGGTTGGTGTTCTCGAGGTCGGAGACGACCTCGATCACCGTGGGGACCGGGGCCGAGATCGTCACGGAGTTGCGGACAGGCTCGGGCATCTCGGGGCTCCATCCCTCGGGGTGTCCCGTGGGCTGTACCCGGTGGGCGCGGCGCCATCCCGGTGTGCGACCGACGTCGCCCGGCGACCGTCAGCCCCGGGCCCCGTCACCCCCGCGCCCGTCACCCCCGGGCCCCATCACCCCCGGGCGGACGCGGGGCGGTCCACCCGCCGCGTGCCGGAGCGCGGTCCGGCGAGCGCGAGCCCGGCCCGCAGCGCGCTCGCCGCATCGAGGACCGCGTCGTGGGCGGCGCGGCTGAGGCCGTTGAACCCGGCGTAGCCGTGGACGAGCCCGGGGAAGCGGCGCGCCACCACCGGCACCCCCGCCGCGCGCAGGGCCGCGGCGAGCTCCTCACCCTCGTCGCGCAGCGGGTCGAACCCGGCCGTGGCCAGGTAGGTGGGCGGCATGAGGTGCAGGTCGTCGGCCTCGAGCAGCCCGGTCGGACGGATCGCGTCGACGCCGTCGGGGAGGTAGGCACGCTCGAAGTGGGCGATGTCGGTGGCGCTGAGCCCGAAGCCGGCGCCGAACGTGGACCGCGAGCCGGTGGTGCGCGCGACGTCGGTGACCGGGTAGAGGGCCAGCACGAACGACGCGGTCGGCTCCCCGGCGCGCGCCAGGATCTGCGTGGCGGTGAGGGCGAGGTTGGCGCCTGCGCTGTCGCCACCGATCGCCACCGCCGCGGCGTCGGCGCCGAGCTCGCCCGCGTGGGCCAGGGCGTGGCGCAGCCCGGCGACGGCGTCGGCGAGGCCCGCCGGGAAGGGGTTCTCGGGCGCGAGGCGGTAGTCCACCGAGAGCACGCGGACCCCGGCCTGCTGGGCCAGCGTCCGGCACAGCGGGTCGCCCGAGATCAGGCTGCCCAGGACGAACCCGCCACCGTGCAGGAACACCAGCAGCCCCGACGGGCCGACGGCGAGGTCGTCCGGGACGTAGAGGCGGGCGTCGAGCATGCGCTCGGGCTGCCGGTAGCGGGCCGGGGCGGGGAGCTGCAGGTCGCTGGTCCGCACCCCGTGGGTGACCTGCTCGGCGAGCCAGGTGGCGGAGTCGGTCATGCGCCGCTGCTCCGTGAGCTCCGGCACCGGAGTGCCGGGGCGCGGTGTGAGCACCCGGAGCAGCACCTGGACGTCGACGTCGAGGACCTGCCCGTCGCGGACCACCGGGCGCCCGGCGACCAGGCGCTTCAGCGGTGCGGGGAGGGAGGTCAGGGCCCGCAGCACGGCGGGCAGCAGTTCGGCACGCACCGCGAGAGGGTAGGACGGCGCCCGCCGGGTACGCCCGTGACCGTGGGACGAGACGCCGACGACGTGGAACTCCGCCTCGAACGGGCGATCACCGACCTGCTCGACCACCGCGCGGCCGGGAAGACGATCTGCCCATCCGAGGCCGCGCGGCAGGTCGACCCCGAGCGCTGGCGCGACCTCATGGACCCGGCACGGGAAGTCGCCCGTCGCCTCGTCGCCCACGGCACGGTCGAGATGACCCAGGCCGGCCGCGTCGTCGACCCGTCCACCGCACGGGGTCCCGTCCGGCTGCGACGGGTACGGACGTTCTGACCCGTCACCGGGTGAACGGGGGCGGACCGAGGATCTCGATACCGCCGTTCCGTTCCGCGGAGGCGTGGATGCGCGCGAAGTCCACCGGCCCGGTGTCCACATCGGCGTCGAGGGGTTCGCTGGCGTCCATGTAGAAGGCCTGGCAGCAGCCGGGCGTGTGCAGGCACAGCATCCGCGCCGTCTCCGACACGACGAGGAAGGCGTGCGGCACACCGCGCGGAGCGACCGCGAGCCCACCCACGGAGATCCGATGCTCCCGCCCGTCCATGTGCATGAGGATCTCGCCCTCGAGGATGTACATCGTCTCGTCGGACCCGGGGTGCACGTGCAGCGGCGTCGTCTTGCCCTGCTCCAGGACATCCTCGAACAGGAGGAAGGCGCCCGCGGTCTCCTCGGCGGTGGCCTTCCAGGTGTGCACCCCGCCGCCGTGGAACCAGCGCCGCTCGCCCTCGTGCCGGGCGCGGACGATCGGGACCGGGGTGCTCACCGTGGTGGTCATGGAGTCCTGCCCGTCGGTCGGGCGAGCCCCGTCGTGGGACTCGCGTACCATGACGAGAGTCTAGTACCATGTAGCAGGTGTCAACCCCCGACCTCCGCAGTGGGCGCGTCGCCCAGAAGCAGCGCACGCGGGCGGCGCTCGTCGCCGCGGCGCGCGACCTCGTCACCGCGGGCGTGACCCCGACCGTCGAGGCGACAGCGGTTGCCGCGGACATCTCCCGGACCACCGCGTACCGGTACTTCCCCAGCCAACGGGAGCTGCTCGCGGCGGCCCACCCGGAGACCACCGCCCGCTCCCTGCTCCCGCCCGATCCCCCGGAGGACGCGTCCGCGCGATTGGAGATCGTCGTCGAGAGGTTCACCCGCCTGATCGCCGACACCGAGGCCCAGCAGCGCACGATGCTGCGGCTGTCCCTCGACGACGACCCCGCGGAGCGCGGTGCCCTCCCGCTGCGCCAGGGCCGCGCCATCGGCTGGATCGAGGAGGCACTCCTCCCGCTCCGTGGTCGACTGTCCGACGAGACGATCCACCGGCTGGTCCTGGCCATCCGGAGCACGATCGGCATCGAGTCCCTCGTCTGGCTGACCGACGTCGCGCAGCTCTCGCGTGAGGACGCCGCCGGCCTCATGCGCTGGTCGGCCCAGGCGCTCCTGCGGGCGGCTCTGACCGAGACGCCGCCCACCGCCGATCCTCAGCGGTGACCCCTCCGGATCACGCCCGCGCGTTCCGCCGCATCGTCAGGGCGAGCCCGAGGTCGGCGCCGCCGCGGAACAGGAAGCCGAGCGCGACGAACAGGGCGATGACCCCGACCGCGGTCTCCGGTGAGAACAGCAGGACCAGAGCGGCCAGGATGCTGATCGCGCCGAGCGCGATGTTCCACCCACGGTGCTCGCGGGTCGACGCGGCGACGATCAGGTCGTGCACGCCGACGACGAAGAACCAGAGGGTCAGGCCCCACGCCAGGACGAGGATCCCGGCGCCCGGCGCGATGAGCACCAGGATGCCGGCGACGAGGGCGAGGATCCCGAACGCGATGAGCCAGCCCCGGCCGGTGGTGCCGGTGCCGGCCCGGACCGCCGCCGCGATCTCCATGACGCCCTGCGCGATGAGGCCGATCCCGAGCAGGAGCGCCGCGTAGATCAGGGCCGCACCGGGGAAGAACAGGGCGACCACCCCGAGCACGAGGCCGAGCACGCCGGACGCAGCGAGCCACCCCCACTGCCCGGACGAGCGGGAGACCATCCCTTCGGCGGATCGCATCGACATCGCGTACCCCTCTCACCCGTCCCCCGGTGCGTCACCGACCAGCGTCCTAGATCACACCCTCCGCCGCCAGTGACTTCAGCGCATCGGCGTCCAGACCGAGGATCTCGCCGTAGACCTCGCGGTTGTGGTGACCGGGCACCGGGGGTCCCGCCCACCGCACCGCGCCGGGCGATGCCGAGAACGTCGGCACGATCCCCGGACCCAGCACGTCCTCGCCGACCCGCTCGTCGAAGTGCTCGACGAGCATGCCGCGCGCCAGGAACTGGGGGTCGGTGACGACCTCGGCGGCGGTGTTGATCGGTCCGCAGATCACGCCGGCCTCGTCGAGCAGCGCGCGGACCTCGTCCGCCGACCGCCCGCCGACCCACGCCGCGACGATCCCGTCGATCTCGTCCTGATGCTCGCCGCGGGCGATGTGGTCCACGAAGCGCGGGTCCTGCGCCAGCTCCGGGGTGCCCATCGCCTCGCACAGCCGCGCGAACACCGTGTCCTGGTTCGCCGCGACGACCAGCCAGAGCTCGTCGGCGGTGCGGTAGACGTTCGACGGCGCGATGCCGTCGAGCCGCGTCCCGCCCGGCCGGCGGACGCGGCCGAGCTTGTCGTACTCGGGGATCACCGATTCGAGCACCGACAGGCAGGCCTCGGTGAGCGCCACGTCGACGACCTGGCCCTCGCCGGTCACCGAGCGGCGGTAGAGCGCGGCGAGCACCCCCTGCACGGCCACCATCCCGGCGAGCGAGTCGCCCAGCGAGATGGCCTGGCGGGGCGGGGCCTCACCGGGGAAGCCGTTGATCGCGCGGAGGCCGGAGAGGGCCTCGGCCACCGAGGCGTAGCCGGCCTTCTGCGCGTACGGGCCCGGTCTGGCCGTAGCCCGAGACGCGCGCCAGCACCACGCCAGGGTTCGCCGCGGCGAGGCGGTCGTAGCCGAGGTTCCAGCGCTCCAGGGTGCCGGGGCGGAAGTTCTCGACGACGACGTCGGCGTCCTCGACCAGCGCGAGCAGCAGCTCCTGACCGCGCTCGGAGCGCAGGTCGAGGGTGATGCACCGCTTGTTGCGGGCGTGCACCGTCCACCAGAGACGGTGGCCCTTGTACGACTCCTGCCCCCAGTCGCGCAGCGGATCGGCGCGTCCCGGCGACTCGACCTTGATGACGTCGGCGCCGTAGTCGGCGAGCAGCCGCCCGGCGAACGGACCGGCGACGACGGTGCCGAGCTCGATGACCCGGACGCCCTCGAGCGGCCCGGTCACGGCGTGAGGGTGCGGGCGGTGCGGGCGTAGGCGCCGCGGTGGAAGACCAGCGGCGCGCTCTCCTCGGCGGCGCCGAGGTCGTGCACGGCCCCGACGACGATCAGGTGGTCGCCGCCGTCGTGGACGGCGTGCAGGGTGCAGTCGATCCACGCGGTCGCGCCGGCGAGGATCGGCGAGCCGAGGTCCGAGGCGACCCACTCGACGCCGGCGAACTTGTCGGAGCCGGAGCGCGCGAACGTCGTGGACAGCTCCCCCTGGTCCTCGGCGAGGACGTTGACGCAGAAGCGCCCGGTGGCCTCGATCCCCGGCCAGCTCGTCGAGTTCCGCCCGGGCAGGACCAGCACCAGCGGCGGGTCGAGGGAGAGCGACGAGAACGACTGACACGTGAACCCGGCCGGCCCGTCGGAGGTGGTGCCGGTGACGATGGTGACGCCGGAGGGGAAGTGCCCCAGCACCGTGCGCATCGTCGACGGGTCCGTGCTCGCCGTCATCGCTCCGCCTTCCTGCCGGTCGCCGCCGTCCCGCTCCGACGACGGTAGTGCCCGCCGGAACCCCGGCCACGTCGCGGGCCCGGGCCGGCGCCGTAGCGCAGCCCGTCGAGCACGTGACCCTCGCCCGATCCAGAGTTCCCACGTCTCGATCCAGAGCGATTTCCCCCTGTTTCGCACACAACCGATGTGCCAGTGTCCTCCCGAGGGCGACGCCGCCCGAGCGAGGAGACCGGCCATGACGTCCATCGACCGGGTCGTGGTCGTCGGCGGCGGGATCGGCGGCCTCACCCTGGGCATCGCCCTGCAGCGGGCGGGTGTCCCGGTGGACATCCACGAGCGCGCCGAGGAGCTGCGCGAGGTCGGCGCCGCGGTCGCCCTGTCGGCGAACGGCACCCGCATCCTCCGGCGGCTCGGTCTCGGCGACGCGCTCGAGACGGTGTCCACCCAGCCGACCGAGCTGATCTACCGCGACGGCCGTTCCGGCGCCCGGATCGCCGCCCACCCCGGTGGCGCGCGGTACCGCGCCCGCTTCGGCGCGCCGTACTGGGGCGTGCACCGCGTCGACCTCCAGCAGGCCCTCGCCGGCGGCGTTCGGCGCGGAGCACCTGCACCTCGGGCGGGCCGTGGCCCGCGTCGTCGACGGAGGCGTCGTCCTCGACGACGGCACGGAGGTGTCCGCGGACCTCGTCGTCGGCGCCGACGGCGTCCACTCCACCGTCCGCGAGCACGTCGCGGGGCCCGGTTCCGGACCGGTCTACTCGGGCACCAGCGCGTTCCGCGGTCTCGTCCCGGTCGAGAAGCTCCCGACGCTGCCCGACCCGCACGCCATCCAGTTCTGGGCCGGGCCCGGCGCGCACCTGCTGCACTACGCGCTCGGCGCGGACGACGACACGGTGAACTTCCTCGCCGTGCTCTGCGGGCCCGCGGCGTGGGACGGCGGCCACCGTGCCGCTCGACCCGGTGAGCTCGTCGACGCCTTCGCCGGCTGGCATCCCGCCGTCACCGAGATGCTCGGCGCGGTCGAGCAGAGCCCGCGCTGGCCGCTGCTGTCCCAGCCGCCGCTGACACGGTGGACGCGCGGGCGCGCGGTGCTGATCGGCGACGCCTGCCACGCGATGCTCCCCCACCACGGGCAGGGCGCGAACCAGTCGATCGAGGACGCGGCCGCGCTCGCCGGACTGCTCACGGGCGGCGGGATCGATGAGGCTCTCGACGCCTACCCGCGGCGACGCCGCGCCCGCACCCGAGCGGTGGCGACGAGCGCGTGGGAGACCGGCACGCTGCTCCACCTGCCCGACGACGACCCCCGGCTCGCGACGCGTGACGACGCGTTCGCCCACTACCTCGACCGCAACGCGTGGGTGCACGACCACGACGCCGGCGCGGTCCCCGTACGTCCCCACCACCCTGACCCGCCACCCCTGACCACCACCGACCCACCACCCCGCAGCGCATCACCACGGAGGAAGCCATGACCACCACCGAGTCCACCGACGCCCCGTCGGTCTCCGACGCCGTCACCGCCGGCGCCCACGCGACCGAGGCCGCGCGCGTCGGACTGTCGAACGCCCGCGGCGTCGGGGCCGGGGCCGCCGCCGACCCGCAGCGGGTGTCCGCCGTCGTCGGCGCCGCGCTCGAGGGCATCCGCGCCGCCATCCGCGAGCACCGGGTGACCTACGAGGAGTTCGACGCCTTCAAGCAGTGGCTGATCTCGGTCAGCGACACCGGCGAGTGGCCGCTCTTCCTCGACGTCTACATCGAGTTCGAGGTCGAGCGCGTCGCCGCCGAGACAGCGCGACGGTTCCGTCGGCACCATCCTCGGCCCGTTCTGGCTGCCCGACCAGCAGCAGCTGACCTCGCCCGCCACCCTGCCGATGCGCGACGACGAGCCCGGCACGCCGCTCGTGCTCGCCGGCCAGGTCCGCGGCACCGACGGCGCGCCGCTGTCCGGCGCGACGGTCGACATCTGGCACACCGACGACGAGGGCTGGTACTCGGGCTTCGCCTCGGCACCGCCGGCGGGCAACCTGCGCGGCGTGGTCGCCTGCGACGACGAGGGACGCTTCGAGATCACCACGCGCAAGCCCGCGCCGTACACGATCCCGCTCGACGGGCCGACCGGGCAGATGACGCAGGCGGCCGGCTGGAGCCCGTGGCGCCCGGCGCACCTGCACCTGCTGGTCGCGGCCCCGGGGCACCGCACGGTCACCAGCCAGCTGTTCTTCGTCGGCGACCCCTACCTCGACTCCGACGTCGCCTCGGCCACCAAGCCGGAGCTGATCCTCGACCCGCAGGCGACCGGCGACGGCGCGGGAGTCCGCTCCGACTACGACTTCGTCCTCGAGCCGGACGGGTCCTGACGGGCGCCCGCGCGCCGAGCGCCCGGGAGGACGTGGGAGTCGTGGAGGTCCGTCAGCTGCGCTACTTCGTGACGCTCGCCGAGACCCGGCACTTCGGGCGCGCGGCCGAGCGGCTGCACATCGCCCAGTCGCCGCTGTCGCAGGCGATCCGGCAGCTCGAGTCGCAGCTGGGGGCCGCGCTGTTCGCGCGCACCACCCGCCGCGTGGACCTCACCGCGGCGGGCGAGGCGCTGCTGCCGGAGGCGGTGCGCATCCTCGAGTCGGTCACCGCCGCCCGCGACCAGGTCGCCCGGGTGGCGGCGGGCGACCTCGGGCGGCTGCGGGTCGGGGCCACGGCGCTGGCCACCTACCGTCACGTGCCGGACCTGGTGCGGCGCCTGGCGGCCGACCTGCCCGGGCTCGCGCTGACCTTCCACACCGAGATGCTCACCCCGGCCCTGGAGAGCGCGCTGTCCGAGCACCGCATCGACCTCGCGGTGCTGCGCCCGCCCGTCCGCAGCACCGAGCTGGCGATCCACGTCATCGCGCGCGAGCGACTCGTGCTGGCCGTTCCTGTGGCCTCCGGCCTCGTGAGTGCCTGTCCGGGCCCCGGCACGGACGAGCACTCACGGGCGCGGAGCGCGAACCTCGCCGACCTGGCCGACGAGGAGTTCGTCGTCTACTCGGCGCCGGGCTCGGTGGTCGGCGACGCGGCCGAGCGCGCCTGCCGGGCGGCCGGCTTCACCCCCCGCCGCACCCACGAGGCCGACCAGACCTCGATCGTGCTCGCCCTGGTCGCCGCCGGAGCGGGCATCGCCCTGCTGCCGTCCTCGGTGCTCGCGGTGGCCGTCGACGGCGTCCGCTACGTGGAGCTCGCCGGGAACACCGTCACCACCGACGTCGCGCTCGCCTGGCGCCGCGACGACCCGTCCCCCGCCCTGGCCCGGGCGCTCGCCGTCCTGCGCCACCCCGATCCGCTGGAGACCCCCGCCTGATGAAGATCATCTCTGTCGAGGCGATCCCGCTCGCCATCCCGTACCGGCGGCCGTTCGACTTCGCCAGCGGGCGCGTGAGCGCCGCCGACCACGTGCTCGTGCGGATCACCACCGACGACGGCCTCGTCGGGCACGGCGAGGCCCCACCGCGCCCGTACACCTACGGGGAGACGGCGGCGTCGATCGTCGCGGCGGTGCGCGACCTGTTCGCCCCGGTCCTGCTCGGTGCCGACCCGTTCGCCCGCGAGCGCATCCGGGCCGGCCTCGCGCGCACCGTCGCCAACAACGCCGCCCGCGGCGCGATCGACGTCGCGCTGTGGGACCTCGTCGGGCAGGCGACCGGGCAGCCGGTGCACGTCCTGCTGGGCCACGCCGCCGACGACGTGCGCGTCGCGCACATGATCGGGCTCGGCACGCCCGTCGAGATGGTCGCCGACGCCGTGGAGATGCGCGACGAGTACGGCGTCGACGCTTTCAAGATCAAGGTCGGTCGCGAGCTCGGCGTCGACATGGCCGCGGTGCGCGCGCTGCGTGGCGAGCTCGGCGACCACGTCGAGCTCTACGCCGACGCCAACCGCGGTTGGGACGCCGACACCGCCGTGGTCGCGTCGCGTCGACTCGCCGATCACGGCGTGACGATGCTCGAGGAGCCCAACCCGGCCGACGACGTCCTGGGCCGGCGCCGCGTCGTGCGCGCGAGCCCCATCCCGGTGGTCGGCGACGAGTCGACGATCACCCTCGGCGGCGTCGCCCGCGCCCTGCTCGACGGCGACGCCGACGCCATCAGCGTCAAGGTCGCCCGCACCGGGTTCACCGACTCCGCCAAGATCGTCGGACTGTGCGAGGGCCTCGGCGTCACCACCGTCGTCGGCAACCAGATCGACGGCATGCTCGGCACCGTCGCGTCCATCGCCCTCGGCGCCGGCCTGCGGGCCCTGGCCCGCCACCCCGTCGAGGTCACCAACTTCCTGCTCATGACCGACGACGTGCTCGCCGAGCCCCCGGTCGTCGCCGACGGCCGCGCCGCCGCCCGCCAGGCTCCCGGACTCGGTGTCACGATCGACCGCGACAAGCTGGCGCACTACCGGGTCGACGGCTGAGAGAAGTGCCAGCATGGCGTCCTTGCTGGCGCTCAGCGCCAGAAAAGCCCCCACGATCATGCACGACGACAGCGAAGGAGACCGCGTGCAGTTCCTCGTCCGGATGGACGTCCGCCTGCCCCACGACATGCCCACGGAGGTCGCCGACGACCTGCGGGCGCGGGAGAAGGCGCGCGCCACGGAGATCCAGCGCGCCGGGAAGTGGCCGGAGCTCTGGCGGGTGGTCGGGCGCTACGCCAACGTCAGTCGCTTCGACGTCGAGTCCGGCGACGAGCTGCACGAGATCCTCTCCAGCCTGCCGCTGTTCCCCTACATGGACATCGAGGTGACAGCGCTCACGCGACACCCCTCCAAGCTGGACGGGTAGCGAAGCTGGACGGGTCGACGTCGTCGACCGACGGATTCCGGTGGTCGGAAGGACGGCCGCTCCGCGGGAGTCCTGTCGGGGAAGGTGGAGGAGCATGCTGCTGCACGCCGTGGTCGAGGGGCCCGACGACGCCCCACCGCTGGTCCTGCTCTGCTCGTTGGGCAGCACCGTGGAGATGTGGGCCCCGGAGCGCCGGGAGCTCGCCGACGAGCACCGGGTGATCAGCATCGACACCCGGGGCCACGGCGGCTCGCCGGTACCGGACGGGCCGTACACGGTGGCCGACCTCGGAGCCGACGTGCTCGAGACCCTCGACGCCCTCGGGGTGACGCGCGCCGCGTTCGCCGGGGTGTCGCTGGGCGGGGCGACGGCCATGTGGATCGCCCTGCACGCGCCCGAGCGGGTGGCCGCGCTGGTGCTGCTGTGCACCTCGGCGCGCTTCGGCAACCCCGCGACGTGGCACGAGCGGGCGGCCACCGTCCGCGACAGCGGCGCGCAGGCGGTCGCCGACACCGTCGTCGGCCGCTGGTTCAGCGCCCGCTACGCGCAGGCGAACCCGGCTACCGTCGAGCACATGCGGGACATGATCGCCGCCTCCCCGCCCGAGGGGTACGCGGCGTGCTGCGAGGCCATCGCGGGGTTCGACGTCGTCGACGACCTGCCCCGGATCGCCGCGCCCACCCTCGTGATCGGCGGCGTCGAGGACCCGGCGACACCCCCGGAGCACCAGGAGATCCTGGCCCGGGGCATCGCCGGAGCGCGCCTGGAGATCCTCGAGGACGCGGCGCACCTGGCGTCCTACCAGCGGCCGGAGATCGTCGGCCCGCTGATCCGTGAGCACGTGAAGGGAAGCTGAGTGAGTTCTATCGACAAGGTGGTCGCCTCGGCCGACGAGGCGGTGGCCGACATCCACGACGGCGCATCACTGGCCGTGGGCGGCTTCGGTCTGTCCGGCGTGCCGATCGTGCTGATCGACGCCCTGAACCGCACGTCCGCGAGCAACTTCTCGGTCGCGTCGAACAACTGCGGGGTCGACGGCTGGGGCCTCGGCGTGCTGCTCGAGCAGCACCGCATCGCCCGGGTCGTGGCCTCCTACATCGGGGAGAACAAGGAGTTCGCCCGCCAGTACCTCGGCGGCGAGATCGAGGTCGAGCTGAACCCCCAGGGGACGCTGGCCGAGCGGCTGCGCTGCGCGGGCACCGGCGTCCCGGCCTTCTACACCCCGGCGGGCGTCGGGACCTGGATCGCCGACGGCGGGCTCCCCTGGCGCTACGACGCCGAGGGCAACGTGATCAAGGAGTCGCCGGCCAAGGAGGTCCGCGAGTTCGAGGTCCGCGGGCACGACGGCACCGTCCAGCGGGTGCCGTTCGTGCTCGAGCACGCGCTGACCGTCGACTACGGGCTGATCCGCGCCGCCAAGGGTGACCGGCACGGCAACCTCGTGTTCAACAAGTCCGCGCGGAACTTCAACCCGCTGTGCGGGATGGCCGGCCGGACGACGATCGCCGAGGTGGAGGAGCTCGTCGAGCCCGGCGAGATCGACCCCGACGAGGTGCACCTGCCCGGCATCTTCGTCCACCGCATCGTCGAGCTGACCCCCGACGAGGTCGAGCGGAAGCACATCGAGAAGCGCACCGTGCGCCGGGCCGACCATGCCGAACTGTCCGAGGAGGGCTGAACCGTGGCGTTGACCCGGGAACAGATGGCCGCCCGCGCGGCCCGAGAGCTGGCCGACGGCTCCTACGTCAACCTGGGGATCGGGCTGCCGACCCTGGTGCCCAACTACGTCCCCGAGGGCGTCGGGATGGTGCTGCACTCCGAGAACGGGCTGCTCGGCGTGGGGCCGTACCCCTACGACGCCGACGTCGATCCCGACCTGATCAACGCGGGCAAGGAGACGGTGACGACGCTGCCCGGGGCCTCCTTCTTCGACTCCGCGCTCTCGTTCGGGATGATCCGTGGCGGCAAGGTCGATGCGGCGATCCTCGGCGCGATGCAGGTGTCGCAGACCGGCGACATCGCCAACTGGGCGATCCCCGGCAAGATGGTCAAGGGCATGGGCGGCGCGATGGACCTCGTGCACGGCGCCAAGACCGTGCTGGTGCTGATGGAGCACGTGGCCAAGGACGGCGCGTACAAGATCGTCGAGACCTGCGACCTCCCGCTGACCGGTCAGGGCGTCGTCCAGCGGATCATCACCGACCTCGCGGTCATCGACGTCACCGGCGGTGGCCTGGTGCTGCGCGAGCTCGCCCCCGGCGTCAGCGAGGACGAGGTCCGCGAGAAGACCGGCGCGCCGCTGACCACCCTCGACGAGCTCGTCGAGGTGCCGGTCAGCGCCTGACGTCCCGCCCGGCCCGCCCGTCCCGGCGACCCGCCCGTCCCGGCGCGAGGGGACCCTTCCGGCGCATAGAGCGACGGAATCCTCCCCTCGCGCCGGCGGACGCGCTCGGCCGCTACGCCGCGGCGCCGGTGCGTGTGCACGCCCACGCGGCGACCCACACCGCACCGATCGTGAGCACCAGCGCGCCCGGCACGTGGACGGCGAGCGTGGCGTAGCCCCCCACGGAGGCCTGCACGAAGGACAGCGCGAAGACCACCGCGGCCAGGACCATGGGCCACCACGGGCCGCGGGTGGCGCGCCAGTACAGGGCCGCGGCGACCGTCGTGAGCCCGGTGAGGACGTGCAGCGCGATCGCCCCGGCCTCGTGGAGCTCGAAAGGTCCCCCACGGGGGAAGAGCTGGCCCGCGGTGACGAACTGCCACGCCAGGTTGACGACGGCGAGGACCGCGACGACCCGCAGGGCGCGCAGCAGGGTCGTGGCACGCGAGGCGGTGGTGCCCCCGCGGGCGGGGATCGTGCCGGTGCTGTGTGTCATAACCGTCCTTCGTCGATGGCTCGTTCGGTCGCGCGCAGGTGGGTCACCCGACCCTCCCCGCCCGACCAGGACCCGGAACGTCGATCATCCGCCTCGGCCCCGGACGTGGCAGGTCGCCGGGTCTCCGCGGCACGACCCGTGCCCCCCAGCACGGACGGGAGGCCCGCGCGGTTCACCGCACGACCGTGATACCCGAGGCGCGGACCGCGCCCGCGTTCGGACGAACGGCGCCCCTCGTCGCTCTATGCGCCTGAAGGTGCCCCTCGCGCGGAAAGGAGACCGCGCGGAACAGGAGACCGCGCGGAACAGGGGACCGCGCGCGGAAGGCTCAGCGGACGCCGAGCACGAGCATGCGGGCGTCGACGCCGGCGCCGGCGCGGTAGGGCGTGACGTCGGCGGAGACCAGTTCGACGGTGCCGGCCTCGACGAGGCGGGCGGTCTCGGCCTCGTAGCCGCCGGAGGACCAGATGTCGTCGAGCACGGTGGCGACGACGTAGCCGCCGGGGCGGACGACGCGGGCGAACTCCGCGAGCACCTCGGGGCCGACGTGGCCGTGGGTCAGGGTGCCGACGCAGACGACGGCGTCGTACGCGTCGGCGGGCGTGGTGAGCGGGTGCGTCAGGTCGGCGACCTCGACGTGGCGGTACGCGCCGGTGGCCTCGGCGCGCGCGAGCATGCCCGGGGAGACGTCGACGCCGTCGATCACGGCCACGCCGCGGTCGGCGAGCGCCGTGCCGACGAGACCGGTCCCGCAGCCCGCGTCGAGGACCGTCCCGCCCGTGCCGGCCACGCGGACGAGCGTCTCGGCGGCGCGCTCGGGCCCCACGTAGCCCTGGGTCGCGTCGGCGAGGTCGGCGTCGTACGCCTGCGCCCACTCGTCGTAGAGGGCGCGGGCGTCGTCCGGGCCGCCGAGCGCGTAGGCGCGGTCGAGGTACGGGTTTCCGCCGGTGTCGGTCGCCATGACGGTCATCCTGCACGGTCGGAAAAGAGCTCCCGCGGGCCTCGTCGCCTCGCTAGGGTGATGGCATGCGTCACTTCCGTCGACATCGCTGACACCGCCCCCACCGCGGGTTCGCCGCCCGGGTGGTCGCCGTCGAGGCGCTCGCCCAGCTCGTCCCGCTCTACCCCCTCTACCCGCTGCTCTTCGCCGAGCACGGGCTCTCCGACGCGTCGATCTCCGCGCTGTTCGTGCTGTGGTCGCTCACGTCGATGGTCCTCGAGGTGCCCTCCGGCGCCTGGGCCGACGCGACGTCGCGGCGCAGGATGCTGGCGCTCTCCGGGGTCCTGGCCGCGGTCACCTTCGCCGGATGGGTGCTGGTGCCCACGACGGCGGTGTTCGCGCTGGGCTTCGTGCTGTGGGGCGTCGCCACCGCGCTCGCGTCCGGCACCCTCGAGGCACTGGTGCACGACGCGCTCACCGAGAGGGGCGCCGTCGAGGCCTACCCCGCTCTCATGTCGCGCGCCCGCGCGGCGAGCCTGACCACGACGCTGCTCGCCACGGCCGCCGCCGCGCCCCTGGTCGCCTGGGGTGGCTACGTGGCGACCGGTCTCGTCGGCGCCGCGGCCTGCCTCGCCTCCGCCGCGCTCGCCCTCGGCCTGCCCGAGCCCCCGCGCGTGCCGGACCCCGAGGAGGACGCCCCCGCCCCGACCGGCGGCGCCCTGCAGGCCTGGCTCGCGATGCTGCGCGCCGGGCTGGGCGAGGTCCGGCGGGTCCCGGTGGTGGCGCGCGCGGTCCTGGTCGCCGCCCTGGTCACGGGGGTCATCGCGGTCGACGAGTACGTCCCGCTGCTCGCCGCCGAGGACGGGGCCACGCCGGCGACCGTGGCCCTGCTCCTGACGGGCGTGGGCGTGGTCGAGGTGGCCGGCGCGGCCGTGGCGGGGCGCCTCGCCGCGGCACGCGGTCGCGTCCTGGCCGTGGTGCTGACCGGGGCCGCAGGAGTGCTCGCCGCCGGGGTCCTGCTCCCGGTGGTGCCGGGGTTCGCCGCGGTCGCGGTGGGGTTCGGCGCGCTGCAGGCGATGCTCGTGGTCGTCGACGTCCGGGTGCAGGACGCCGTGACGGGACCGGCGCGCGCGACGGTGACCTCGGTGGCCGGCTTCGGGTCCGAGGCGGTCGCGATCGCGCTGATGGCCGCGATCGGACTCGGCTCGCTGGCGGTGGCGTTGCCGGTGTTGATCGCCGTCGCGATGGTGCCGATGCTCGGCGTCGCCGTGCTCCTGATCAGCGGAGATCGGCCATCCTGACATGTACTGTCAGGCTTCTCCGGAGGCTCGGCTTCATGCCATCCTCACATCGTCGCGAACCCGACGAAGGGAACCGGCCGTGCGCATCGCCGACGTGCTCGCCAGCAAAGGTCGTGCTGTGGTGACCGTGGTCCCCTCCGATCCCGTCCGCGCGCTGCTGGCCGCCCTGGCCGAGCGCAACGTGGGCGCCGCGGTGGTCTGCGAGGACGACGGGCTCGCCGGGATCGTCTCCGAGCGCGACGTCGTGCGGCACCTCCACGACCGCGGTGCCGCACTGCTCGACGCCCCGGTCTCCGAGATCATGACCACCCTCGTCGCGACCTGCCGACCGTCGGACACCGTCGAGACGCTCAGCGTGACCATGACCGAGCGCCGTATCCGGCACGTGCCGGTGCTCGACGACGACGGGAAGCTGGCCGGCATCGTGAGCATCGGTGACGTGGTCAAGAGCCGCATCGACCAGCTCGAGGAGCACCGCGAGCAGCTCGAGGCCTACATCAACGGCTGAGCCCAGTCCTCCACGCGGGCGGCCACCTCGGCGGGTGCGGGCATGCCGCCGATCTCGGCGGCGAGCGCCGCGGCGCTCGCCCGCTCCGGCCCGTCGGCGAGCAGCGCGCGGGCGGCCTCCACGACGGCGTCGACCTCCGGGACGCTCGGGAGGGTCCGGCCCGCCCCGACCCCGGCGACCGCCGCGGCGTTGAAGAACTGGTCCGCGCCCTGGGGCAGGAACAGCTGGGGGATCCCCGCCGCGGCGGCGCCGAGCGTCGTGCCGCTCCCCCCGTGGTGCACGACCAGGCGTGGCGGCGCGTCCGAGGCGAACAGGTCGGCCTGGGCGACGAACGGTTCGACACGGACGGTGCCGGCACCACCGGCGAGGTCGGCCAGCTCACCGGCCGACACCGACCCGGTCGCGACCAGCACGTCGAGGCCGAGACGGGACAGCCCGGCCACCGCGGTGCGCAGCACGGCGGCGTCACCCATCGCCGTACCCAGTGTCAGGTAGACCCACGGACGGTCGGGGTCGGCGGCCGGCGAGGACGGCACCGGCGGGTTCCACGCCGTCGGTCGCAACGGGAGCTCGCGGATCTCGTCGCCGACCGGCGCCGACTGCAACGCCGGCGGACAGATGTCGAGGTAGGTGTGGCCGAGGGGCTCGCCGACGGCGAGCGTCACCCCGTGCTCGGCGGCCAGGTCGACCAGCGGCCCGCGGGCGCGCACCCCCATCGGGGCCCCGGCCGGCGGGCGGCGACCGAACGCGTGCAGCACGCACGGGACCTCGGCGGCCGCGGCGGCGAGCGCGGCACCGGGGTCGGCGACCTCGGCGATCACCAGGCCCGGCCGATGCTCGGCGACCCACGGGACGAGACGCTCGGCGCTGTCGCGCGGCAGGACCGACCCGAACACCTCGGAGGCGAGCACGAGCATCGTCTCCTGGTCGGTGGGGCGCTCGGTCATGCCGTGGCGGGCGAGCACCGGCCCGAAGGCCGCGCCGATCGACCGCCCGGTGACCACGACGTCCAGCCCCGCCGAGGCCACGGCAGCCCGCAGGTCGGAGCCGACCGCGAAGGACACCGCGTGGCCGGCGTCGCGCAGCGCCAGGGCGAGTGGGACGAGGGGGAAGGCATGGCCGGGCGATCCGAGGGCGGCGACGAGGATGCGCACGGATGCATCCTCGCCGAGCGGGGTACGCCCGCTTCCATGGAGTACACGACGTTGGGCAGGAGCGGGCTCGAGGTCTCGCGGATCGCGTTCGGCACCTGGCAGGTCTCGGGCGAGTGGGGCTCCTACGACGCGGACGAGGCGCAGCAGGCCATCCGCCACGCCCACGAGCTCGGGGTGACGTTCTTCGACACCGCCCAGGCCTACGGCTTCGGCGAGTCCGAGGAGGTGCTGGCGAACGCCCTGCGCTCGGAGCTCGACCGGAACCGCGACGGGATCGTCATCGCCACGAAGGGCGGGATCAACCCGGGCACCGACCGGCCGCGCGACTCCTCGCGGGAGTACCTGCGCTCCGGGGTCGAGGCGAGCCTGCGGGCCATGAAGATCGACCACATCGACCTCTACCAGATCCACTGGCCCGACGAGCAGACGCCGTTCGAGGACACCGCGGGCTACCTGCAGGAGCTCGTCGACGAGGGCAAGATCCGGCACGCCGGCGTCTCGAACTTCGACGCCGACCAGATGGCCGCGTTCGACCGGCGTCGCCCCGTCGAGACCCTCCAGCCGCCGTACCACCTGTTCCGCCGCCACATCGAGGACGGCGTGCTCCCCTACGTCCGCGAGCACGACATCGGCACGCTCGTCTACAGCCCCCTGGGCTCCGGCCTGCTGACGGGGGCGATGACCAGCGACACGACGTTCGCCGACGACGACTGGCGCGCGTCGGCGACGGCGTTCACCGGCGACACGTTCCGCCGCAACCTCGAGGTCGTCGAGCGCCTGAAGTCCTTCGCCGCCGACAAGGGCTGCGAGGTGTCCCAGCTCGCCATCGCCTGGGTCCTCGCCCAGGACGGCATCGATGTCGCGATCGTCGGCGCCCGCTCGTCGAGGAACATCGAGCGCTCGCTGGCGGCGGTCGACGTCGAGCTCACCGCCGACGACCTCGCCGAGATCGAGCGCCTCACCGCCGACGGCGTCCAGGTCTCCGGAGCCTCCCCGGAGGGCGTCGCCTGAGCCTCATGCTCGTCAGCGCACTTCACCGCCGCAACGCGAACTGGATCCGCACGATGTCTCGGTGACGGGGCGAACAACTCGGTGCGGATGCGGTTGTGCTCGGGTCCGCGGCGTCGATCCGGTAGGCCTCGTCCCTCACCCGTCCGCGTCCACGACGAAGTACCCGGCACGGGGCAGTTCTGCCACGAAGGACACCTCGTCGGAACCCGTTGCCCAGGCGTTCTCGATGCGCACCGGATCGTCGACAGCGCTGCACGCGACCAGCAGGACCGGTCCCTGGCGCGAGAGCGTCTTCGCGCGGGTGCGTACGGCGACGACCGCCTCGCCGGCCGGGTCCACGCGCTCGGCCCGCTGGAGGACGATCATCACCGGCCGGGCGGGCTGCCGGAGCTCGTTGAGGGTCCGCACGACGGCGTCGAGCCCGTCCGCACCCAGATCGAGCGTGATCACCACGGGGGCAGGGGGTGCGAACTCCGTGTCGTCCGCACCGATTGCGAACCGACCGGCGGGGTCAGCGACGAAGGCGATGCCGAGCGCGGCCTCGCTCGCCAACCACGTGCTCAATCGGACAAGGACCTCTGCTGCTCGGAGGCGAACCGGACGGCGGGTCTCGGCCTGTGCCGTCTCCGCACCGGCGTCCACTCCGCGCGCCTCCCCCCAGAAGGCGTAGAACTTGTTCGCACCACGACGCCGGGCGTCACGGAGCTGGAGGCCCTCCAGCAGGCTCGCGTGCTCCTCGGGGCTGCGGAAGTACGATTCGGCCGCGATCTCGACCTCGTCCGACGAATGGCCGATGTTGTAGAGCAGGTACTGTCGGTAGGTGAAGGATTCGTCGACGATTCCGACGAAGCCGCCGGGACGAACCAGCTCCATCGTCGCCCGGCACGCCTCTCGTTTCATCTCCAGGTTCATGTGGTGGTGACAGAAGCCCGAGTAGACGAGGTCGAAGGATTCCGGCACGAGGACATCGGCGACACGACCGACCGATTCACGGTCGGAGATGTCACACGTCACATAGGTGGCGGACCGCAGCAGGCCGACGATGATGTCGAGCTCTTCCCGCCGCAGGATCTGCAGGTCGTAGAGGAGACCCGTGGGAAGACGGCGGAGGTCGTCGGCGGCCCGGGTCAGCGCCAGCACCTGCTCCGCCGAATCGACGAGAACCAGGTCGATGTTGGCCGCGTTCTCCCAGAGGACCCTGTTCTGCCGTATCGCGAGGATGGAGCTGAGCGCGCCCACCCCCGGCCCCACGTCGAGCAGGCGGACCCGCCCGCCCGCGCCGGGCCGGGTCAGGCGCCGTCGGACCTCCGGTTGCTCCCGGAGATAGTGCGCAAGCATCTCGGCAAGGACCTTGTTCCCCCGAAAGGCGAACTTGTCGCGCTCCCATTTTTCCACGATGTACTGCCAGCCCAGGGCACTGAACCGCGCGTCGTTCTCAGCCCTGAACTGCTCCGCAGGCGCCTCACCGAGGTGGTCGAACTTCTCCTTGGCCAGCATCCGGAACTCGAGCCCCGGCAAGAGGTAGCGGTGAAGGTGCTCGACGATCTCCGCGTCGTCGGAGGGCGCCTTCTGCAGGCAGTAGTGCTCGAAGAGCGACACGAAGTTCTGCGGGGCCGCGTTGTCGTACACGACCACCACGACTCCGTCCTCGCCGTGGCGGCGACCCACGAGGAGGGATCGCTGGGGCATCCCCGCGACCGGGAACGAGCGGGCCCGACTGCCGGCGGTCCTGGCCACCGTCAGCATCTCCCGCTCGAGCTCGGCATCCAGTGCGTCGGCCGGCCACGTCGCCACCGGAGTCAGGTCCGCGGCGAACTCGGCGACGGCGGTGAGCCGGAAACGATCCTTCTCCGTGAAGCCGCCGTAGAGCGACAGCGTGTCGGACTCGAAGTCGGCCTCGACGGAACGCACGCGACGCTCACTGTCCCCCGGAGCGGGCGCGAGAAGCCGTCGGAGCTCAGCGAACAACAGTTCGCGCAGCGTCCCCGAGGCGAACCGGTGGAGGTCGGTCTGCGACAGGTCGCACAGCAGCCGCAGCAGATATCCGTCGGCATCACCGTTGACCTCGAGCTGGTACTGGCGGAAATCGATCCCACGCTCCCCGAGCCACTCGACCACGGCATTGACCTCGCCGGTGCCTCCCTGGAAGTCGATCGAGAACCAGCACAGGATGTCCTCGGGATCCAAGAAACTCAGTGAGAGCGCTTCGAAGTCCTGGTCGACGGAGATCTGGACGTACCTGGCGTCCAGCTGGTACTCGTCACCGTAGGTTCGCGCGAGCTTCGTCTCGATGCGCCGCTGCTCGGCCTCGGCGAGGCGCACGACCCGCACGCCTCCACCGACGAACTGCTCGTCGCTCCGGATGACGACCCGTCCGACGTACTCGATGTCCGTGCGTTCCGAGACGAAGCGACGGGCCGTCACGTACCGGCCGAAGTAGAGGACTGATTCCGAGGAGTATGTCGCCCGGACCGCGGATCGTGCCTCGGCGTTGGCGAGCCGCACGAGGTCGGCGCCCGGCTGACCGGCCGCCACCGCGGCCTCGATGAAGTCGTCGAGATCCTGCGGTGTCCGCCCCTGCGGGAACGCCACGATGCACCGCTTCGACCCGACGTCACCACCGACCCCGTCGAAGGCCTGCTCGAACTTGAGGGAGAGACCGAAACGCTGCATCAGGCTCGTTCCGGCGGCCGTCGCCCCGGGCACGTTCCTGATGCCCAGGGTGACGGAGTGGAGGCGGGCGACCTCGTCGGGCTCGCAGGGCAGCAGAACGAGGTCGCGCAGCCTGACCTCGGGGTCGCCCGGGGAGCGGTCGATGAAGTAGAGGGAGCGCACCGTCCCGGCGCGCAGATTCCCGGAATCCACCCCCGGCGGGATCGAGCAACGCCCACCCTGGAACTGTGAGAGGGAGACCTGCATCAGACGACCTCTCCTCGGCCCCTCGGCCGGTTGCTACGGGCGGACGACAATCGCGTAACCGTGTTCGGCCCCCAGCGCGACGATGCGGCGCACCCGCTGCTCGTCGACGAACGTGTCGTCCGAGCTGAGGACGAGCTCGTTGTGGTCCACCGAGACGAGTCGGAGCTCGGCCGCGACCTCGCGGGCGATGGCGGCAGCGGCGGCCACGAGATTGGCGATCTCGGGGTCACCGCGGGGCTGGGCGCGTCGAGTGTTCCCGAAGTGGCGCCAGAGCGCGTTGCGCTGCTGTTCGCCCGCGAGCCGCAGGAAGAGGGCGAGACGCTCGATCTGCGACTCGAGGTTCCACGGGCCGAGATCCGACAAGTACGTATGGAAGTTGATCGACGCGGTGTCGAAGGGCACCTCGACCGATCTCTCGTCACGGACCAGGGCGAGCGGGCGGTCGAGGGCGACCCGGATACCCAGCTCGAAGAACACGTTGGGGTTCGCCGCGGAGAGGTCCCCGAGAACCAGCTCCGACTCCTCCAGGTTCTTGATGATCTCTGCGTGAATCACCTCGGAGCTGGCGACCGAGGGCGGGACGACGCAGAACCCGGCCCTCTCCAGGGCCGGCGTGAAGAGGTGCTCGAGGATGTGCTCGAAGTGTCGGCTGTCGCCGTACCCGCCTGCCCTCGTGCTCATGGGCATCACGACGAAACAGCGCCTCACGTACCCCCCAGCGACCGAACACCTCCGACGAGCCGAACCTACCGGTCGGACGAGGCCCGCCGCCACGGACGGGACGCCCACCGTGCGCGGCCGCCTGAAGGCCGCAGGTCAGGCGACCCGCTCCCCGCTGGTCGGGTCGAAGAGGTGCAGGGCCGTGGGGTCGGGACGTACGGCGATGGGGTCGCCGAACCGGGTGCGGACACGGCCCGGACCGCGGACGACGATCGAGGTCGCGGTGTCGTCGGCGAGGTGGGCGTAGAGGTAGGACTCGCTGCCCAGCTCCTCGACGACGTCGACGACGGCCTTGACGGTCTCGCCCTCCTCGGCGACGCCCGACCCCTCCAGGTGGAGGTCCTCGGGACGGATGCCGACGGTGAGGCGGTCGCCGTCGCCGCCGGTGCCGCGCTCGAGCGGGATCTCGACGCCACCGAGGCTGACCCCGCCGGACGAGCGCGGCAGGTCGAGCAGGTTCATCGCCGGCGATCCGATGAAGCCGGCCACGAAGGCGTTGCGGGGGCGGTCGTAGAGCTCCGAGGGCGTGCCGTACTGCTGCAGCTTGCCGTCGGCGAGCACCGCCACCCGGTCGCCCATGGTCATGGCCTCGACCTGGTCGTGGGTGACGTACACGGTCGTGACCTCGAGGCGGTTCTGCAGCCCGGCGATCTGGGCGCGGGTCTGGACGCGCATCTTCGCGTCGAGGTTGGACAGCGGCTCGTCCATCAGGAACACCTGCGGCTCGCGGACGATCGCCCGGCCCATCGCGACGCGCTGGCGCTGCCCGCCGGAGAGGGCCTTGGGCTTGCGGTCGAGGTAGTCGGTCAGGCCCAGGATCTCGGCCGCGTCCCGGACGCGGCGGGCACGTTCGTCCTTGTCCATCCCGCGCATCTTCAGCGGGAAGGCCATGTTCTCGGCGACCGACTTCGACGGGTACAGCGCGTAGTTCTGGAACACCATCGCGATGTCGCGGTCCTTGGAGGGGACGTCGACGACGTCGCGCCCCCCGATGAGCACGGAGCCGGCGTCGATCGGCTCGAGCCCGGCCAGCATCCGCAGCGCGGTCGACTTCCCCGACCCGGACGGCCCGACGAGGACCACGAGCTCGCCGTCGCCGACCGTGAGGTCCAGGGCGTCGACGGCCGGCTTGTCGCCCGGGGTGTAGATACGTGACGCGCGGTCGAAGACGACCTCGGCCATGGCGGACTCCCTTTACTTGACGGCGCCGAAGGACAGACCCTGGACCAGCTTGTTCTGGGCGACCCACCCGGCGAGGACGACCGGGAGCGCCGCGAGGGTGGCGGCCGCGGAGAGCTGCGCCCAGTACAGGCCCTCCGAGGTGATGAACCCGACCAGGAACACCGGGACCGTCCCGGCGTTGGCGGCGGTCAGGTTGACCGCGAAGAAGAACTCGTTCCACGCGAAGATCACGCAGATCAGCGCGGTGGCGAAGATGCCCGGCGAGACGATCGGCAGCACGATCTCGCGCAGCGTGCGCCACAGCGGAGCCCCGTCGATGCTGGCCTGCTCGAGCAGTTCCCCGGGGACCTCGAGGAAGAACGAGCGCATCATCCACACCGCGATGGGCAGGTTCATCCCGGTGTAGAGCACGACCAGCGTCCAGATGTTGTCCAGCGCGCCGATCTCGTTGACGACCACGTAGATCGGCACGATGGCCGCGACCACGGGCAGCATCTTCGTGGAGATGAAGAAGAACAGGACGTCGGAGGTCTTGCGGACCGGCCGCAGCGACAGCGCGAAGGCCGCCGGGACGCCGAGCAGCAGCACCAGCACGGTGGAGAGCACCGTGGCACCCAGCGAGTTCGCCAGGTAGGGGCCGATGCCGGCGTCGAACACCCCGCGGAACTGCTCGAGGGTGGGCGCAAAGAACAGCCGCGGCGGCGAGGTGTAGGCGTCGGCCTCGGTCTTGAACGCCGTCAGCACCATCCACAGCACCGGGAAGAAGAACCCGATGCCGACCACCCAGGCCACCACCGCGAGCACGACCTGTGTCCCGGAGCGGCGCGGACGGGTCCGGCGGCCGCCGTCGTCGTCGTCCGCCATCAGACCGCCTCCTCCTCGCCGCTGAAGCTCCGGAACAGCAGGCGCAGCGCGAAGGTCGCCGCGATGATCGTCAGCACCACGACCACGACGCCCATGGCCGCCGACTGTCCGATGTCGAAGCCCAGGAAGGCGCGCTGGTAGATGTAGAACGGCAGGTTCGCGCTCGCGGTCCCGGGCCCGCCCTGGGTCATCATGTAGACGGTGTCGAAGGTGTTGACCAGGTAGATGGTCCCGAGCACGACGCCCAGCTCGATGAACCTCCGCAGGTGCGGCAGCGTCAGCTCCCGGAAGATCGCCCATGCGCCGGCCCCGTCCACGCGGGCCGCCTCGAGCTGGTCGGTGGGCTGGCTCTGGAGCCCGGCGAGCAGCAGCAACATCATGAACGGCGTCCACTGCCAGACCAGCGCGGCCATCACCGAGGCCAGCGGGAACTGGCTGATCCAGTCGGTCCCGCCGAGCCCGAGGGGCGACAGCACGAAATTGATCAGCCCGTAGGTGGGGTCGAGCAGCACCGTCTTCCACAGCAGGGCCGCCGCGACCGGGGTGATGAGGAACGGGGTGACCAGCAGCGTGCGCACGATGCCGCGCCCGAAGAACTGGCGGTTGAGGAGCAGTGCCAGCGCGAGCCCGAGGACCACGGCGATGAGCACCGAGCCCAGCGTCATGATCACGGTGTTGAGGGCGACCCCGCGGAACTGGCTGTCGGTGAAGACCTCGGCGTAGTTGTCGAGGAAGACGAAGCGCTGCGACCCCGGCCGCACCAGGTTCCACGACTGCAACGAGTAGTACAGCGTGAGCAGGAACGGGATCTGGGTGACGATGATGGTGAAGACCAGGGCCGGCAGCAGCGGTGCGCGCCGGCGCCAGCCCTCCGCCCGCTCGGAGGCGCGGACCGTCGTGGCCTGCGGCGGGGGCGACGGCCGTTCGAGGGTGGTGGTCATGTCGCGTCGGCTCCGGTCATCGCTGGTACGTCTCCCCCACCGTCTCCGCGTAGTTCTGGGACTGCCGTAGGGCCTCGTCGACCGTGCCCTGGCCGGCGATCGCGGCGCTGATCTGCTGGCTCACCCGCGTGCCGAGGTCCTGGAACTCGGGGATCCGGACGAACTGGATGCCCTCGTACGGCACCGGCTCGACGGTCGGGTGCTGCGGGTTCGCCTCCTGGAGGGCCTGCAGGATCAGCGGGGCGTAGGCCCCCGAGGCCTGCTGGTACTCGGGGCGGGCGTACGTCGACACCCGCGACCCGGGCGGCACCGAGGTCCACCCCAGCTGCTGGCCGACCCGCTCGATGTACTGCTTGCTGGTCATCCAGGCCATGAACCGCCAGGCCGCGTCCTTGCGCGGGGAGGTCTGCGGGATGCCGAGCGCCCAGCTGTAGAGCCAGCCCGAGGACGGGGTGGCGACGACGGGGGCCGGCGCGTACCCGACCCGCCCGACGACGGTCGACTCCTCGGGGTTCTCCACCGTCCCCGCCGCGGACGTCGCGTCGTACCACATGGCCGCGTTGCCCTGACCGAACTGCGTGCCGCACTCCGAGAACCCCGCCTGCGCCGCGCCGGGCTCGCCGTGCTCCCGCACGAGGTCGACGTAGAACTGCGTGGCCGCCCGGACCTGCGGCGACTCGAGCTGGGCCTGCCACTGCGGGTCGTACCAGCGGCCGCCGAAGGTGTTGAGCACCGTGTCGAACGGCGCCATCATCTCGCCCCACCCGGGCTTGCCCCGCAGGCAGATGCCGGCGCGCCCGGCGGCGGGGTCGTCGAGCCGGGCCGCCATCGCGGCGACCTCGGGCCAGGTCGGCCGGGCCGGCATGGTCATCCCCGCCTGCTCGAAGAGGTCCTTGCGGTACATGAGGAAGGACGACTCGCCGTAGAACGGCACCGAGTACATGTGGCCCTGGTACGACAGGGCGTTGCGCACGCTCGGGATGAAGTCGCCGGGGTCGTACCCGGGCGTGCCGTCCACGTAGCGGCTGCAGGTCGGTGAGCCAGCCGTTCCGGGCCCAGTCCGGGGTCTCGTAGTTCGAGATCATCACGATGTCGAACTCGCCGCCGCCGGTGGCCACCGATGCCGTGATCTTGGCGCGGGCCTCGTTCTCGGACAGCGAGACGAAGCGCAGCCGGATGCCCGGGTTCTCCGCCTCGAACTGCGGCGCGAGTGACCTCGCGTCCTCCATCTGCGGGTTGGACACGATCGCCACGGTGACGGTCTCGACGCCCTCCTCGGCCCCGAGCGCGCCGGCGCCGGAGCATCCCGCGAGCAGGCCGAGCGCGGCGAGGAGGGCGACGGCCACCGCGCCGCGAGGGCCCCGCGGACCCCGTCGAGCGAGACCTCGTGCGGACATCCACGCCTCCCCGACCTCGTCATCCTGAACAGCAGCCGGCGTGATCTGAACCACTGTGGTGAGGGGACCGTAAAGCGGAGCTCCGGGCGAGCGCAAGCGCTTAACCACGTGAGCCGGACGGGAATCCGGCATCCGGGTTTCTCCGGAGGTCCGTCTGCGCCCGGAGGCGGGCAGGATGGTCGCCGACCCGAGAAGGGGAGGTCGCCGTGGTCACCATGGCCGATGTCGCGCGGATCGCGGGCGTCTCCACCGCGACCGTCTCCCACGTCCTCAACGGCACGCGCCCGGTGCGCGCCCGCACCCGCGAGCTCGTCCTCTCCGCCGTGGCCGCGACCCACTACACGCCCAACACCGTCGCGCGCTCCCTCGCCACCGCGCGCACCACGACGATGGGCCTGGTCCTCTCGGCGATCTCCAACCCGTACTTCGGGGAGCTGCTGCACGCCGCCGAGTCCGCCGCCGCCGCGGCGGGCTACACGCTGCTGCTCGTCGACCCCCACGAGGACCCCGACTACGAGGTCACCGTGGTCGCCCGCCTGCACCACCACCGCGTCGACGGCATCGTGCTCGCCCCGTCGGCGCACCCGGAGGCGGCGCTGGCCTACCTCGCGCGCCACGAGGTGCCGACGGTGCTGCTCGACCGCCTCATCGACGCCGACCGCGACCAGGTGGGCAGCGAGAACCGCGCCGCGACGACGTCGCTGACCGGCCACCTCGCCGACCACGGCCACACCAGGATCGGCCTGGTCACCGGCCTCGCCGGGCTCTCCACCACCGACGAGCGCCGCGACGGGCATCGCGACGCCCTCGTCGCGCGCGGCCTTCCCGTCGATCCGGCCCTCGAGGTCGGCGGCGCGTCCGCGACCGAGGCCGCCCGCCTGGCCACCCATCGCCTGCTGGAGCTCGACGACCCGCCGACCGCGGTGGTGGCCGGCAACAACAGCATGACGATCGGGGTGATGCAGGCGCTGCGCGAGGCGGCGCGGCGGGTGCCCGACGACGTCGCGCTCGTCGCCTTCGACGACTTCGCCTGGGCCGACCTGTTCGCGCCGCGGCTGACCGTCGTCGCCCAACCGTTCTCCGAGATCGCGGCCACCGCCGTGCGGATGCTGCTCGCGCGCATCGCCGATCCCGACGCCCCACCGCGGACCCGCCGGCTCGCCCCGACCCTGCACATCCGGGAGTCCTGCGGCTGCGCCCGCTGAGCGCGCTCAGGCGGGCGCGGTCCGCGACTCGCACCGGGCGTGCAGCTCGGCGAGCCCACCGCGGGTGGCGGCGACGACGAGCCGGTCGCCGAGCCGGAGCCGGCGTTGCGGGCGCGGCGGGCACTCGAGCACCGCGTCCGGCCCCGCGCCGCGGTAGACGCCGAGCACCCGGACCTCGCCGGGAACCTCCGCGACGCCCGGCGGCAGGCCGGCGAGCAGCGCGCTGCGCCCGACCGGGACGTCGGCGACCAGCAGCACCGAGCGGCCCACCGGGACGGTCGCCACCACCTGCCGGTCGCGCATCGCCGCGGCGAACGCGGGCGCGGCCAGGACCGAGGCGCTGCGCGAGACCGCGGCGTCCAGCGAGCGCTCCACCCGGCGCGCGAGATCGTCGTCGCGCAGGCGCAGCACCACCCGCAGGCGGGGCCGCAGCGAGCGGCCGAGCAGGCCCGTCTCGAGGTTGGCGATGTCGTCGCCGGTCATCGCCACCATCGCGCGGCAGGTCGCCACCGAGGCCGCCTCGAGGGTCTGGCTCCGGGTGATGTCGCCGACGACCACCGGGACGCCGAGTCGGCGGATCGACGCGACCCCGGCGCTGTCGGGGTCGTCGTCCACCGCCACCACCCGCATCCCGCGCTCGTGGAGCTGCTCGACCACCCGGACCCCGACGTTGCCCAGCCCCACGACGATCACGTGCCCGCGCCGCGTCCGCGAGCGCTGCGGTGTGCCGGCGAAGCGGGCGCTGACCGCGGCGTCGACGACGACCGCGGTGACCAGCGGGATGATCGCGATGCCGACCACCGTGACCAGGGCCTGGATCGTCCGCGCGAGGGCCGAGGCGTGCGTGTCCGGATCGGCGGCGCCCGCGGAGTCGAGGACGGTCAGGTAGATCGCGTCGCCCCACGACAACCCGGCCAGCGTCGCGAACCCGACCGTGCCCAGGACCAGCAGCGCCACGAGACCGAGCGTGGCGCGGGCCAGCGAGCGGGTCGCACCGGCGCGCAGTCGTTGCCAGGCGTGGCTGACGGCCCCACGCACGGCGGCGCGCCGGGTGCCGACGATGCGCCCGGACTCGTGCACCGGGACGCGCGCGAGCACCAGGTCCGCGCGGTTCTCGTCGGCGGGCAGCAGCTCGGGGGCCCCGAGCGCGGGACGGCGGGCGAGCCCCGCGACGACCAGCGGGTCGCGCACCCCGGAGCGCTCCGCGACCGTCATGGGGTTGCCGGGGAGGTCGACCGCCTGGCGGGTGTCCACCCCGATCGCCGCGGTGACGAACGCGGGCGCCGCGGTGGCCGAGACCGACAGGACCGTCGCGGTGGGCAGCAGCAACCGCAGCCGCTCGCCCAGGGCGTCCGCGTGCAGACGGACGACGAGCCGCACCCCCGGCGCCAGCTCCTGCACCCGCAGCGCCCGGTGGATGTTCACCACGTCCTCGCGGTGGACCAGCGCGACGGCCGCGGCGCCGGCCACGCCTGCGGCGGTGAAGGCGGCGTCGTCGGGCTCGCCCGTCTCCATCAGCGCCACCCCGGCGACGCCGCGCAGCGACTGCAGGTGGCGCCCCCCGGGCGCGGTGAGGACGGCGACGTCGGTCGTCCCTGGCCGCGCCTCGCGACGCAGCGCCTCGACCATCCGCAGCGCCAGGACGTCCTCGCCGCAGACGACGAAGTGCTCCCGGAACCCCCCGCTGGCCACGGGCGCCGACCCTATCCGGGTGATACTGCGCTGATGGCGAACCCAGCGCGCTACGTCGCCGGCGTCGATTCCTCCACCCAGGCCACCAAGGTCCTCGTCGTCGATCCCGACGACGGCCGGGTGGTCCGCGAGGCGCGCCGCGGTCATCCGGACGGCACCGAGGTCGACCCCGTCCGCTGGTGGGACGCCCTCGCGGGCGCGCTGGGCGAGGTGGGGACCGACGACGTCGCCGCGATCGCGGTGGCCGGCCAGCAGCACGGGATGGTCCTGCTCGACGGCGACGGCACGCCGGTGCGCGACGCCCTGCTGTGGAACGACACCCGCTCCGCCCCCGACGCGACCGCGCTCATCGAGGAGCTCGGCGGGGCGGCGGCCTGGGCCGAGGCGGTGGGCACCGTGCCGGTCGCGAGCATCACCGCCACCAAGCTGCGCTGGACCGCGCGCCACGAGGCGGAGAACGCCGCCCGCGCCCGGTCGGTGATGCTGCCGCACGACTGGCTGACCTGGCGGCTGTGCGGCGGACCGGGCTCGCGCGCCGAGGCGACCACCGACCGGGGCGACGCCTCGGGCACCGGCTACTGGTCGACGATCACCGGCGAGTACCGGCCCGACCTGCTGGAGATGGCCTTCGGCCGCTCCCTCGACGTCCCCCGCGTCGCCGACCGCGCCGAGACGGTCGGGCACACCGCCGACGGCCTGCTCGTCGCGCCCGGGACCGGCGACAACGCGGGCGCCGCGCTCGCGATCGGACCCGCTCCGGGCGAGGTGGTGGTGTCGATCGGCACCTCCGGCGCGGTCTTCGCCTCCCACGACGCCCCCACCACCGACGCGTCAGGGCTCGTCGCCGGGTTCGCCGACGCGCGCGGTGGCTACCTGCCGCTGGCCTGCACCCTCAACGCCGCGCGCGTGCTGTCGGTCGGCGCCGCCCTGCTCGGTGTCGAGCCGGACGGCTTCGACGACCTCGCCCTCGCCGCCGAGCCCGGTGCCGGCGGGCTGGTCCTGCTGCCCTACCTCGACGGCGAGCGCACCCCCGACCGTCCCGACGCCCGCGGCCGCTACGTCGGGCTGACCACGACCAACGGGACCCGCGAGAACCTCGCCCGCGCCACCGTCGAGGGGATGCTGTGCGGGCTCGCCGACGGCATCGACGCGCTCGCCGACCACGGCGTCCCCACCCGGCGCGCCCTGCTCATCGGTGGCGGCTCACGCTCCCGCGCGGTGGCCGACCTCGCCCCGTCGGTCCTCGGCATGCCCGTCGAGGTCCTCGCTGCGGGTGAGTACGTCGCCCTCGGCGCCGCCCGCCAGGCCGCCTGGGCCCTGCACGGCGAGGAACCGACCTGGTCGGTCCCCCGCGAGACCCGCCGCGGGGACGCCGACCCCGGCACCGCCGACCGGATCCGCGCGGCCTACGCCGACGTCCGCGAGGGGCGCGCGCCGTAGCGTCAGCGTGGCGTCCACGCTGACACTGGACGTCAGAAAAGCCCCCACGATCACCGGCGGCGCGCCCACCACCGCGAGGGCCGCGCGGGGAGGTCCGCCACGAACGCGGCGGCGTCGTCGCGCATCGTGGTGCCGGTCCGCCGGGGGTGGGCGGCGATCCAGGTGTCGAGGCGGGCGTCGAGATCGGCGCCGAGACGGTCCCGCACGTCCGGCGGCACCAGGCGGACGAGCACGCGGCGGCGCTTGGCGCGGAGGGCGCCGGCTTCGACCGCGAGGCGCGCCGGGTCGATCCCGGACGGCGCGGGACCGCCCGCCACGAGCGCGGCGAGCAGCTCCGCCTGCCGGCGGGCGAGGTCCTCGCGGCTCACCGGTCGGCCCCCGTGCGATCGGCTCCGACGCGGTCGTGGACGCGGCGCAGCGCGGCGAGCTCGGCGGCCAGCTCGTCGTCGGGCGGGAAGCGGTCGTCGCGCTCGAGCAGGACCGCCGGCGGGCGGTGGCGGGCGCACAGCTCGGCGAGCACGTCGAGCACCGCCTCGCCGAGGGGGTGCGCGTGGGTGTCGTGGTAGACGCCGTCGTGGGAGATCCCGCCCGCGGCGTGCACGTAGACCACCCGCTCGAGGGGCAGCTCGTCGAGCACCGACGCGGCGTCCTGACCGAGGTTGACCGCGCCGGCGTGCAGGTTGGCCACGTCCAGCAGCAGCCAGGCCCCGGTGCGGTCGCAGAGCTCGGCGAGGAAGGCCCCCTCGGTGAGCTCGGCGTCCGGCCAGGCGAGCAGCGCCGCGATGTTCTCCAGCGCGAGCGGGACCCCGAGGATCGCCTGCGCCGCGCGGACGTTGTCGACCAGCACGTCGAGGGCCTCGCGGGTGCGCGGCACCGGCAGCAGGTGACCGGACTCGAGCCCACCCGCACGGACGAAGGCCACGTGGTCGCTGGCCAGCGGCGCGCCGAGGGCGTCGGCGACGGCCGCGAGGTGCTCGACCCGGTCGGTGCGCAACGGCTCGGCGCCCCCGAGGGAGAGCGAGACCGCGTGCGGCAGCACCGGCACGCCGCGCGCCTGCAGGGTCGCCAGCGACGCGGGGAGCGCGCCGGGCCGGAGGTCCTCGGCGACGACCTCGACGAAGTCGACGCCCGGCAGCCGCTCCACGGTCAGGTCGATCTCGGGGCGCCAGCCGATGCCGATCCCCCGCGGACCGGTCGAGAGGGTCGCGGTCATCCGCCGCAGCCACCGCCGCCGCCGCAGCTGCTGCCTCCGCCGCAGGACGAGCCGGACGACGACCCGCAGGAGGACGAGCCGCACGACGACCCGCCGTCGCCGCCCCCGCCGCCGAGCCCGGTGGGGCCGGCGAGCAGGCCGGCCACTTCGTCGTCGGGATACATCGCGAACCCGCCGACGGCGACGAGTCCGGCGACCCCGAGGGCGCCGGCGAGGACGGGCCCCCGGGCGACACCCGGGGACGCGGATCCCGCGACGGCCCTCGCGGC
This sequence comes from uncultured Actinomycetota bacterium, assembly GCA_963785135.1. Classification (GTDB taxonomy): domain Bacteria; phylum Actinomycetota; class Actinomycetes; order Mycobacteriales; family Pseudonocardiaceae; genus Actinomycetospora. Next base: position 12,904 of record CAWATV010000011.1, on the reverse strand, counting down.
CGGGGCCTGCGCCGCCCGGGCCTGCGCCGCCACGGCCCGCGCCGCCGCGAGGGTGGCGTGGCCCCGCCGGGTGGGTCGCCGTGTCGAGATGGCGAGCCGCCGCGTGGCGAGGACGGCCGCGATGACGACCACCACGACGAGGAAGGCCACCGGCGCCCCCCGGGCGATCCCGGCGGCGAGCCGGGCCAGCCCGAGCACGACCACCGCGCCCATCAGGGCGAGCGCCAGGCCGCGCCGACGCCCGACGGCGGCCGGATCGTGCAGCAGCCCGCGCCGCTGCGCCGCGGCGAGGAGGTCACGGATGGTCCGGGAGTCCTTCATCCGGCCCGCGACGCTCAGGGGGGTCGGCGCGGAGAGGGTCTCGACGGCGTACACGACCTCCTCGTCGAGCGCGCCGATCGGCGCGCGGCCCGTGGTGGCGAGCCGGCGGTCCCGTGACAGGCGAAGGACGCCGGCGTCGAGGAGCCGCGCGATCGCGGCCTGGACCAGCCGGGCGGGACCGTCGGCGACGAGCGCGAGGTCCTCGACCGTCGCGTCCTGAACGGGTCCCGCACCGTCCGCCCGGGCGACCCGCCGGTCGAGCGACCGCATCAGGAGCGGCCCGCTGATCCACGCGAGCACGAGGAGCCCGACGAACACGACGAGGAACGTCGTACCGGGGATGCTCCATGTGTCGGTCACGACGACCTCCGGGACGTGAGCGCACGACGGTGACGCACGGAAGTGTGCGGTCGCACTGTCGGGTCCGCTCGCCACCCCCGGCAAGGCTTGTCACTCGAACGGTCTACAGCTTCGCCTACGGAGCGTGAGTCCCGGCGTGCGGGCTCAGACGCCAGCGTGGGGGCCTTGCTGGCGTACAACGTCAGCAAAGCCCCCACGATCACCCGGCGAGCGGGGTGGTCAGCGCGCCCCGGGACGCCCGCGGCCACGGCCGGCGCGCGCGGAGTGCGTCGCCGCGGAGTGCGAGCCGCCCGCGGACGGCGTCGAGGTGGACCAGCTGGTCGGTGCGCTCTCGGAGCGGGCCCGCCCGCCGGAGCGGCCGCGTCCCGAGCCCTGGCCGCCGGCCGACTGACCACCGGAGCGCCCGCGGCCCGATCCCGCAGCGGCCGGCTGGCCGGAACGGGCACCAGTACGGGGGCGTCCCCCACCGCCGCCACCGCGACCGCGACCCCCGCCGGACCCGACCGGCTGCGGCTCGGGCTTGCGCGACGCGGCCGCGGGCTGCGCGTCCACGGAGACGAGCGGTGCGGGGTCGCCGACGAGCGCACGGATCTCCGACGCCCCCGGGGCGATGTCGGCGGTGCGGGGCTTGATGCCGGCCTTGCGCGTCATGCGTGCCACCTCGGCGCGCTCGGCCGGCGCCACGAGCGTCACCACGTCGCCCGCGGAACCCGCCCGCGCGGTGCGGCCGGAACGGTGCGTGTACGCCTTGTGCTCGGTCGGCGGGTCGACGTGCACGACCACCGCGACGTCGTCGACGTGGATGCCACGCGCGGCGATGTCGGTGGCCACGAGGACGCGGACGTCGCCGGACTGGAAGCCGGCGAGGTTGCGGTCGCGGGCCGGCTGGCTGAGGTTGCCGTGCAGCTCGGTGGACGGGATACCGGCCAGGGTGAGCTGACGCGACAGCTTGCGCGCCGCGTGCTTGGTGCGGGTGAACAGCAGGCTGCGCTCCCGCCCGGCGGCGAGCTCCTGGATCACCGCGTTGCGGTGCCCGGGGTCGACGGTGAAGACGTGGTGGGTCATGTCCGGCACCGGCTCGGACGCCGAGTCGACGCTGTGGGTGACCGGCTGGTGCAGGAACTCCTTCACCACACGGTCGACCTCGCCGTCGAGCGTCGCCGAGAACAGGAGGCGCTGCGAGTCGGACGGCGTCCGCTTGAGCAGGCGCCGCACGGCGGGGAGGAACCCGAGGTCGGACATGTGGTCGGCCTCGTCGAGGACGGTGACCTCGACCTGGTCGAGGTCGAGCAGCCGCTGGCCGATGAGGTCCTCGAGGCGCCCGGGGCAGGCGATGAGCAGGTCGACGCCGCGACGCAGGGCCTCGGCCTGGCGACCCTGGCCGACGCCGCCGTAGACGACGGTCTGGCGCAGGCCGAGGGCGTCGGTGAGCGGGGCGAGCGCGTCGCGCACCTGGCTGGCCAGCTCGCGGGTGGGCAGCAGGATCAGCGCGCGGGGGCGCTGGCTGCGGGTGGGGGCGTGCTTCGCGGCGAGGCGCGTCAGGACCGGCAGGCCGAAGGCCAGGGTCTTGCCGCTGCCCGTGCGACCGCGGCCGAGCACGTCGCGGCCGGCCATCGCGTCGGGGAGCGCGGCGGCCTGGATGGGGGTGGGCTCGGTGATGCCGCGCTCGGCGAGCAGGCCGACGACGGTGTCGTCGATGCCGAGGGCGCGGAAGGGAGCAGACGGAGCGGGGATGTCGGAGGACCTCTCAGCGGGGACGGGTGTGGTCGCAAGCGACGACCCGGTCCGTCACTGGTGAGGGAGGGGGGACCCGCGCGGTGCGCGAGGTGCCAACGACCCACGGGCGCCCATCATGGCGCCGCGTGCTCCTCCATTGTCGCAGAGTCCCGGCGCCCCGGTGCGGCCCCGGGGCGTGACGAGGCCGACGCCCTGCGTGCGCGTCGGTGGGAATGTCCGCGATCACCAGTCGAAGAGACCGCCGCCGTCGAAGCCGTCGAACAGACCGCCGCCGTCGACGCCACCGCCGTCGAAACCGTCGAAGCCGCCGAAATCGCTGCCGAAATCGCTGCCGAAGCCACCGCCGAAGCCACCGCCGAACCACCGAAGAGGGCGGAGGCCGACCATCATCCCGCCGACCGCGCCGACGCCGCCGAGGAGCATCGGCTTCCACCAGGGCTCGGAGTACCAGCCCGCGGGGACGGGACGACCGGCGACCACGCCACCCGGGTAGTAGTGGTTGTTGCGCGCCGAGGGCTGGGGCGAGCCGGTGACCGAGCGGCCTTCGACGTCGACCCGACGCTCGGCGTCGAGCTGACCGGCCCGGGCGCGCTCGGCGGAGCCGGGCAGCTCGGGGCCGGGGTCCATGCCCATCGCCACGCGGGCGGCGCGCACGTAGTAGAGGCCCTCGAGGGCGGTGTCGGTGACCAGGCGGTACTGCGGGGCGGTGCGGGCCTGGTCGAGCTGGGCGCCGGCGGCGGTGTAGCGCTCGGCGGCGTCGGCCATCGCCTGCTTCGACGGTTCGTCGGAGCCGGTCAGGTTCAGGACCTGCCCGCCGAGCCGCTCGTACCAGCGGCGGGCCTCCGCCTCGGCGTCCGACAGCGCGGCCGACGCGGACGTCCCGCTCCCCCTCCCCCTGGTCAGCACGAGCGCGAGCAGACCACCGACGACCAGCAGGATGAGCAGCACCTCGATCACGTCATCCACGGTGCCGCGGTGTCCTGAGACCCGGCTGTGAGCGGCCTGGGCTCTGGACGAGGGGCGCGTCTCGTCGCTCTATGCGCCGGAGGGGTCCCCTCGCGCGGGACGAGGCCCGATCACGAGAAGCCGACCACCGCGCCCTCGGCCGCGGACCCGACGAGGCGGGCGTACTTGCCGAGCACGCCGGTGCGGTGCTTGGGGGGCGGCGGGGTCCAGCCCCGCGCGCGCTCCTCGAGCTCGGCCGGCTCCACCAGCAGGTCCAGCGTCCGCGCGGCGAGGTCGAGGCGGATGCGGTCGCCCTCGCGCACGAAGGCGATCGGGCCGCCGTGCGCCGACTCGGGCGCGACGTGCCCGACGCACAGCCCGGTGGTGCCGCCGGAGAAGCGGCCGTCGGTGAGCAGCAGGACGTCCTTGCCCAGCCCGGCACCCTTGATGGCGCCGGTGACCGCGAGCATCTCGCGCATCCCGGGACCGCCACGGGGGCCCTCGTCGCGGATCACGACGACGTCGCCCGCGTTCAGGTCGTTCTTGGACACCGCGTCCATCGCGCCCTGCTCGCCGTCGAAGACGCGCGCCACGCCCTCGAACGACGCCGAGTCGAAGCCCGCCGACTTGACCACGGCGCCCTCGGGGGCGAGCGAGCCGCGCAGGATGGTGAGCCCGCCGGTGGGGTGGATCGGGTTGTCGAGCGCGCGCAGGATGTCGCCGTCGAGGTCGGGCGGGTCGATCGCGGCGAGGTTCTCGGCCATCGTCCGGCCGGTGACGGTCATGACGTCGCCGTGCACCAGCCCGGCGTCGAGCAGCGCACGCAGGACCACGGGCACGCCGCCGACCTTGTCGACGGTGGGCATCACGTGGCGCCCGAAGGGCTTGACGTCGGCGAGGTGCGGGACGCGGTCGCCGATGCGGTTGAAGTCGTCGAGCTCGAGCGGCACCTCCGCCTCGCGGGCGATCGCGAGCAGGTGCAGCACGGCGTTCGTCGACCCGCCGAAGGCCATGACGACGGCGATGGCGTTCTCGAAGGCCTCGCGGGTCATGACGTCGCGGGCGGTGATGCCCGCGCGCAGCATCCCGACGACGGCGTCACCGCTGGCGCGGGCGAACCCGTCGCGGCGCCGGTCCACCGCGGGCGGCGAGGCCGAGCCGGGCAGCGACATCCCCATCGCCTCGGCGGCGCAGGCCATCGTGTTGGCGGTGTACATCCCGCCGCACGCGCCCTCGCCGGGGCAGATGGCGCGCTCGATCTCGTCGACCTTCTCGCGCGTGATCAGGCCGCGCGCGCAGGCCCCGACGGCCTCGAAGGCGTCGATGATCGTGACCTCGCGGCCGTCGACGGTGCCGGGCAGGATCGAGCCGGCGTAGAGGAACACCGACGCGAGGTCGAGGCGCGCCGCCGCCATGAGCATGCCGGGCAGGCTCTTGTCGCAGCCGGCGAGCAGGATCGTCCCGTCGAGGCGCTCGGCCTGGACGACGGTCTCGACCGAGTCGGCGATGATCTCGCGGCTGACCAGCGAGTAGTGCATCCCGACGTGGCCCATGGAGATGCCGTCGGAGACCGAGATGGTCCCGAACTCCATCGGGAAGCCGCCGGCGTGGTGCACGCCCTCCTTGCTCGCCGTCGCGAGCCGGGCGAGCGAGAGGTTGCACGGGGTGATCTCGTTCCACGACGACGCGACCCCGATCTGGGGCTTCGCGAAGTCGTCGTCGCCCATGCCCACCGCGCGCAGCATGCCCCGGGCGGCGGCCCGCTCCACGCCTTCGGTGACGTCGCGGCTGCGGGGCTTGAGATCGCTCATGCGGCCAAGGTAACTCCGCCCACGGTTGTCCCGTGCGTCGGCGCCGGTGTAAGAACGACGTTGTGTCCGCCGACCAGCTCGAGCGCTTCTGGCCGAGCCGTCGCCTGGACGCCTTCGACGAGCTCTGTCGCTAGGACGCCGCGCACGCCGCGTCCCGGCTCGTCGTCTCCCCTCTGACGGGTCCTCCTCCCGGCGCTCGCGCGCGTCCCGACCACCTTCCGCGCGCCACCGAAAGGCTCGACACATGCCTCTGGTCACCTTCTCCGTCACGGGTTCCGGTTCCGGCGTCCGTCAGGACGTCGACGTCGTCGGCTCGGGGCACGTCATCAAGTCCGACGCGTACGAGTCCTTCGGCGGCAAGGACGAGTTCCCCAGCCCGCTGGCCTACGCCCTCGCCTCGCTGACGACGTGCAACCAGGTCACCGCCTCGATCGTGGCCGGGGAGCTCGGCGTCGACGTCCGCGCGTTCGACTTCGCGGTCGAGGGCGACTTCAACCCGACGGTCATGACCACCGGGCGCGCCACCGACGACGACCACCCCGACACGTTCACCGCGGTCCGTCTCTCGGCCACCGTGGACACCGACGCCCCCCAGGACCAGGTCGACCACCTCGGCGCCGAGGTCGAACGCCGCTGCCCGGTCAGCGCGCTCTTCCGCCGGGCCGGCACCGACCTCTCCAGCACCTGGACCGCGCGCACCGCCGCGTCGGTCTGACCCCCGTCCACGACGCTGCCGCTGCGCTGCGCGTCGTGCCCGATCCCCCGGGAGCTGCCATGACCACCGTCGCCCCGACGCGCCCCGTCGTCCTCGGCGAGGTCCGCCACGGCCTCGTCGACCACCGCGGCGGGTGCCGCGACCTCGATGCGGTGCTCGACGCCGCGCGGACCGCGGAGCGCGACGGGGCCACCGCGGTCGTCGTGCCGGCACCCGACGCCGACGCCCCCGCCGAGCGCCACTGGCCCGCCACCGCGCAGGCCCTCGCCGTCCTGCTCGCCACCGAGCGGGTGCGTGTCGTCGTCGGCGTGCACGCCGACGCCTGGGACCCGACGGCCCTCGCCCGCTTCGCCTCGGGGGCGAGCGCGCTCTCCGGCGACCGGCTCGTCATCCAGATCCTCGGCGACGCGGGCGAGCCGTTCGTCGAGGCGCTGCGGGCCCGCTGGGACGGCGAGCTCGTCGTCGGCGACGCCGGCCTCGCGGACGTGGCGTGACGTAGGGAACCCCGCCCCGCCACCGAATTAGTTGACGCCTCAACCGATAGTGCTAGAGTCGGTTCTGACAGTTGATGCTTCAACTCTTCGGGAGAACCGCCATGACCGAGACCGCCACCCCCGTCCTCGAGCTCGCCGGCGACTACGAGATCGACCCCGCCCACTCGCGGATCGGCTTCACCGCACGCCACGCGATGGTCACCAAGGTCCGGGGCTCGTTCGGCGAGTTCTCCGGCACCGCCCACATCGACGACGACCCCTCCGCCTCGCACACGACGCTGACCATCCACGCCCCCAGCTTCACCACCGGCCAGGAGCAGCGGGACGGCCACGTCAAGAGCGCGGACTTCCTCGACGTGGAGAACTTCCCCGAGCTCACCTTCCGGTCGACCTCGGTGGAGAAGGACGGCGACGTCTACCGCATCACCGGTGACCTGACGATCCGCGACACCACGAAGTCGGTCACCATCGACTTCGAGCAGAACGGCGTCGCCAAGGACCCGTTCGGCAACGTCCGCGCCGGCTTCGAGGGCTCGACCACGATCAACCGCAAGGACTACGGCATCACCTTCAACGCCGCGCTCGAGACCGGCGGCGTCCTGGTGTCGGAGAAGATCGGCCTGGAGTTCGACATCTCGGCCGTCAAGCAGGCCTGACCCACCCCCGCGACCTCGCGCCACGCGACCGGCCCGCGCCCCCGTCGAGGGGACGCGGGCCGTCGCGTATCCCCGGGGTGGTCGCGGCGTGCACCGCACGTCACACTGGGCGCGTCCGGGCGGGTTCACGGTGGAGGGAGAACCGGGTGGAGTTCGACGTGCTGGTCGAGGTGCCGCAGGGCAGCCGCAACAAGTACGAGATGGACCACGAGTCCGGGCGCCTGCGCCTGGACCGGACGCTGTTCACCGCGACCCGCTATCCCGCGGACTACGGATACATCGAGAACACCCTCGGGCAGGACGACGACCCGCTCGACGCGCTCGTGCTCGTCCAGGAGCCGACGTTCCCGGGCTGCCTGGTCCGCAGCCGCGCGATCGGGATGTTCCGCATGACCGACGAGGCCGGCGGCGACGACAAGGTGCTGTGCGTCCCCAGCGACGATCCGCGCCTCGAGCACCTGCGCGACATCCACCACCTCGACGAGTACCACCGCATGGAGATCCAGCACTTCTTCGAGGTGTACAAGGCCCTCGAGCCCGACAAGACGGTCGAGGGTCACGAGTGGGTCGGCCGCGGTGACGCCGAGAAGGAGATCCGGGCCTCGATCCAGCGTGCGGAGAAGGCGGGCTACACGACGTGACGATGCCCGGGCCGGGCGCGCAGTCGCACATGCCCGACCCGCCGCCGACCGTGAACACGATGCGCACCGTCGGCATCGTCTGGATGGTCGTCGGAGCGCTCGCCGTGATCGGCGGCGTGATCGGCACCGCCTTCGCCGTGGTCCTGTTCGGGATCCTCGCGGTCCTGCTGGGCGGCGCCCTCTACGCCGTCCAGCAGGTCCGCGCGCACCTCGGCCGAGCGCTCGGCACGCACGCTGTCCAACAGCCCGCCCCCGCCGTCCTCGGCGCCCAGCGCCGGGCCGATGAGCGAGCCCCCGCCCCCCGCCTCCGCACCGGATCCCGACCAGGACCCGGGCGACGCGGGCCCGGCGGACACCGGCGACGAGAACCCCTCCGGGGACACCGCCGCGACCGACGACCCACCGGCCCGCGCCTGACCGGTGCGCTCACGGGGTACGGACCCGACGACGACGCCGTCGACATCGAGGAGCACCCCGTGTCCACCCCCACCGAGGCCGACCGCACCCTGCTGACGGTCATCGCCCGCATGACCGCCCTGCCGGGCAAGGAACGGGAGCTCCGCAGCACCCTGGAGGGCCTCGTCGAGCCGACGCTGGCCGAGGACGGCAACGTCAACTACGACCTCCACGTCGCCAAGGACGACCCGGCCACGTTCTTCTTCTACGAGAACTGGACCGGCTCGGCCGAGTTCGACGCGCACCTCGCGAGCGACCACCTCGTCGCCTTCGCGAACCGCCTCGGCGAGTTGCTGGTCGACGGTGCCGACGGCCTGGTGATCACCCACCTGCAGCGGATCAAGTGAGCGAAGGGTCCCCGCGCGCCGCCGCGTCGGCCATGGCCGAAGCGGCGGCGACATGGATCGACGGGCTCGACGACGTCCAGCGCCCGCGCGGAGCGTGGGAGTGGCCGGGATCGAAGGCCGCTGGCGCCGAGCGCGTGCGGTGGTACTACACGCCCACCGACCACGGTGGGCTCACGATGCATGAGCAGCGCCCCCACCAGCAGCGCGCGGCGATGCGCCTGGTGGCCACCGGCCTGTCCGAGGCCGCGTACGTCACCGCGTCCACGATCATGGGTCTGGAGAACGTCCTCGACCGCACCGAGGACTTCGCCACCGCCTTCGCCCGCGACCGCGGGCGCGACCCGGGGATGTACTACCTGCGGGTGTTCGGCGACCCGACGGGCGACGGTCCCTGGTCGTGGCGCTTCGGCGGGCACCACGTCTCGGTGCACCACCTCGTCGTGGACGGCGAGGCGGCGGCCGGCAGCCCCTGCTTCCTGGGCGCGGACCCCATGGTGTCGCCGCTGCTCGGCGGGACCGAGCTGCGCCCGCTCGGAGCGATCGAGGACACCGCACGTGCCCTGCTCCACGACCTCGACGCCGGCCAGCGGGCGCGCGCGGTGCTCACCCCGACCGCGCCCGCCGACATCATCGGGGCCAACCGGGTGCGCGTGCGTCCGGGGGACCGGCTGATCCCGCTGCCCGACCTGTGGCGCGGGCACTTCGAGCAGGGCCTCGAGGACCGGCTCTGGTCGATGCACGACGGCCTCGAGGCGCAGCTGGGCGTCACCGAGTCCGACCGCCGGGCCACCGAGATCGCCGCCGAGCCGCGGGGGATCCCCGCCGGCGACCTGGGCGAGGGACAGCGGGCGCTCCTGCGCGAGGTCCTCGAGACCTACGTCGGGCGCATGCCCCCGGGACTCGTCGAGCGCGAGCGGGGCCGCTTCGACGGCGAGGCGCTCGACGGCGTCCACTTCGCCTGGGCCGGTGGCCTCGAGCGCGGCGAGCCGCACTACTACCGCCTCGAGGGCCCCCGCCTGCTCGCCGAGTGGGACAACACCCAGCGCGGGGTCAACCACGCCCACTCGGTCTGGCGCGACCCGGGCCACGACTTCGGTCTCGACGTCCTGGCCGACCACCACGCGACGTTCCACCGACGGTGACCACCACCGGGGCGCCCGTCGTGACGGTCTCCGCCGGCGCGCTGCGCGGGCGGGTCCGGGACGGGGTGCCCGTCGTCGAGTTCCTCGGTGTCCGGTACGCGACCGCGCCGCGCTTCGCCCCGCCGGTGGCGGTGTCGGGGTGGGCGGGTGTGCGGGACGCGGTCGAGCACGGGCCGGCGAGCCCGCAGCTGCGCTCGGTGGTGGCCGCGGTGACCGGGCCCTCGGGCGAGGCCGACGCCCCGCAGGACGAGGACTGCCTGCGTCTCGACATCCGCGTGCCGGCGGCGGCGCTCACCGACGGCGTCCCCCGCCCGGTGCTGGTGTGGTTCCACGGCGGGGCGTACGTCATCGGGTCCGCCGCCACCGGCTGGTACGACACGGCCCGGCTCGTCGTCGAGGGCGACGTGGTCACCGTCAACGTGGGCTACCGCCTCGGCCTGCTCGGATGGCTGCGGGCGCCGGGGGTCAGCCCGGGCAACCTCGGACTGCTCGACCTCGCCGCCGCGCTGCGCTGGGTGCGCGACGAGATCGCCGCGTTCGGCGGGGACCCGGACCGCGTGACGGCGATGGGGCAGTCGGCGGGCGCCCACGCCATCGCCTGCCTCATGACCGTGCCCGCGGCACGCCCGCTGTTCCGGCGGGCGATCCTGCAGAGCGGGCAGCTCGGGCTCGGGCTGTCCTCCGAGGAGCGGGCGGCGAAGGTCGCGGGCTACGTCGCCGACGCGCTCGACGGCGCCGACCCCGTGACGGCCGACGTCGGCACGCTCCTGCGCGCCCAGCGCCGGGCGGTGATCCGCGCGGCCGGCCCCGGCGGTCTCGACGCCTCCCCCGCCTTCGCGCCCGTGGACGGGGTCGCTCCCCTCGCCCCGGGCACGACGTGGGCGGACGCAGCGCGCTCCGGCCACGACCTGATCGTCGGCACCACCGCGGACGAGGCCGAGACGTTCCTGCGGATCAGCCCCGCCCTGGACCGGGTCCGCCGGCTCCCGGTGCTCGGGCGGGTGGCGGGCCTGGGATCGGCGGTCGCGACACACCGCGTGTTCGGCGCGGCGGCACGGCGCCTGGCCGACGACGCCGCCCGCGCCGGGTCGCGGGTCCACCACTACCTCGTCGAGTGGCGGGCGCCCGACTCGGAGCTCGGCGCGTGCCACTGCATCGACCTGCCGTTCCTCTTCGGCACGCGGGAGGCGTGGACGGACGCCCCGATGCTCGCCGGGGCCGACTGGGACGCCGACATCGAACCGCTCGGCGCACGGATGCGGGCCGGCTGGCTGGGCTTCGTCCGCGACGGGGACCCGGGGGCGGACTGGCCGCCCCACGTCCCCGGGGCGGGTCCCGGTGCCCGGTTCGGGTCGCGCTGACCTTGCTCGTGGTACTCAGGAGGGGACACGCTCCGGAGGAGAAGAGGTGACCTGATGCCCCTCGTGCGCAGAGTCGCGGCGCTCGCCGCCACCGTCGCCGCCGCGCGGCAGTACGCCCGTCAGAACCCCGAGAAGGTCAACCGCTACGCCGACCAGGCCGCGGCCTTCGTCAACAGCCGGACGGCAGGCCGCTACCGCCGGCAGATCGACTCGGCACTCCGCCAGATTCCGCAAGGAGACCAGCATCCCCGGCCGCCCCGGCCACGCGCAGTTCGACGAGCGGACGACCCGCCAGTACCCGAGCTACCGCGAGGACCGGCCCGCCGACAAGCGGTAATGCCTCACGAGGGGCCCTCGGGGCCCCGAGACGGTACGACCGAGCGCGTCATCGGCCGGCGTGCGCATCTGGTCGAGGACGCCGGTCGCCGTGAGTCGCGAACTTCCGGCTGACGGAGCGGGGCGCTCGCGCCGGGGCGCCTATGGCGAGGTTCGTGGCTCAGGGAGATGCCGCCTACCGGCCGAGCAGCTCATCAATAGGTTAGTTGGACACGTCGAAACTTCCGTCCCCTCCGTTGCAATCTGAAACAGCCGTGGCAGAATAGGAATATACTCCCTGCAATTTCTGCGCCTTCCATGCCCCATTGACTGTAGCAGCGGAAACAATGGTGAGGCTGAGCGAGATCGTCGCTGGTCTGTTTTCTCCATTGCAGTTGGTGGCCCCTTCATCGGGGCCTGAAGTCCGCCAGCTCGCACCATCCCCCGTGAGCGGGTGTTCTCGCGCCCAACCGCCGTCGGGGCGAGAAATTGTGCATTGACCCCCGCTGCAGCCTATTTGAATTTCAAGAGTGCCTGACCTGCACCCGTACTCGAATCCTGAACACGAGATCGGCCTACCGGTGAGCGTGTACGTTCCCGCGATGTCTGCGTCTTCGAGTCGACCGCGGTCATCGCCGCCTCTCGTTCCAGCCGGTCGGTAGATGATCTGGTTGTTGACGACGTCGATGATCACGAACTGGTTGATCACAGTGACCGACTGGTTGATGATCGTGATGTTGGTCTGCGAGAAAGTGGGCCACGTCGGACCCACAACACGCTCGCGGCTGTAGTTCCGGGGTGGTGTCAGCGGGTTGCCGCATTCACATTTCGCTCGCGGGACTCCGCTGCGATCCACGAGCACGGCCGTACCGGATTCCAGGACCGAGTCACGGTTCGTCGCCCGCCCATCAGCGAAACCGTGATTCGTGACGCGGGTGTCCGACCGGAGGATCAGCGGAGTCAGCTCGCGAATATAGCGCGCGACGTCGGCGACCGGGATGCCCTCCACGTCGGCCCACGCGGCGGCCTTTTCCGGGTTGGCTTGGAGGAACGCAGCCATCTTGTCGGGGTCGCAGGTCGCCCTGTTCATGGTCCCCCCGTACAGCCCGGCGGTGTCGGCTGTCACGGAGCGCCCCGTGTTCGGCGGGGCCGTGACAGGGGTGTCCTGGCCGACCGAAGGCATGAATGGATTCTCACCCGACGCCCGGACCGGCTCTGCCTGTACCGCGGTGCCGAAGGCCCCGGAAAGGTTCAGAACGAGTACGGTCCCGCCCACCCCGACGAGCAGGACCGCGACGACGATCAGCGCGAGCCAGCCCGTGCGCCTGCTGGCGGTGCGAGGCGGCATGGGAGCCGCGGTGTCATGTGAGTCGGGTAGTGACACAACTGGCCCCTCGTGGCGCACTCCGGTGACCGGCCCCCCGACGACCAGTGTGATCTCGGCGACTTTCGCATACACACAGTCCTCGAGCTACGTCCGATCGGGCTAATCAAAAGTCTCCGCAATGAAACGACCAAGAGCACGAAGCGCCCAGCCACCGCCTCGGTCGCATCCCCTCGCCCGGCAACCAGCGATGACACGTCCGGGGGTCGCGGTGACCGG
>CAWATV010000010.1:0-460559 GCA_963785135.1 uncultured Actinomycetota bacterium | reverse complement strand
GCGGCGTCGCCCTTCTTCATGTAAGAGGCACCCAACGCTGCTTGGCCGCGGTCGTAGGCGTCGCTGGCAGCCTCGTACCAGGTACTTGCCTGGGTAAAGTACGCGCCGCAGTTTTGGAAGAGCCCGCCGAACATCCGGGTGACGCTGTCCGGCTTCGGAAGTCGTTGACCTTTCGGGACCTTCAACGCGAGCCCGAACGCCTTGTTGCGTAGCGTACCGCTTCGTTGCGCTCCGCCAGCATGTCATCTTGTGTCTGCGTGCCATCCTCGGCCATCGCTTACCCCTACCATCGGCACCTTTGCACAACGATGCTATGGCACTGCCTTGTCATGGACAACGGACATTTTGCGTGCGTTTGCTGACGACGCCTGAAAGCTGACTGTGAGACCTCCCGGTGTCGGGGGGCGGTGGTGTCATCCACTACTTGCCTCCACGGAGCCCCATCAAGAACCCCAATGCTGGGGAGACGTCCCGCGGAACCGCCCTCTAACGACGCTCACCCGAGGGGGATGCCCGGCTGATCCTCTACTGGCACTGAGGAGGTGTCTGCTCGGTGGCCGTCCTGTTCGGTGAGCTGGTCGTGCTGGCCCGGCGGGAGAACGGTGTCACGCCACTGTGCAGCGCCAGCCCGCGGGCGTAGCGCTGCGCGAGGTCAGGAACCGCAGCGTCGGTGCCTGCGGCGCCAAATACGGTGCCCGGGTAAAGAGTCGAGCGGGCCGATTAGGTCCCGGATGCGGTCCCACTCACCCGGCGCAACCAACTCGGCGGGGTCGCCACCGGCGAACCACCCCACGGGCACCGCCGTTCCGGCCGGCACCACCGTGTTGACGTAGACGACGGCATGGAACTCGACCTCGGCGCCGACTTCAATGCGCGCCCCATTGAACAGCACCGCTCCGGTCGCGATGCGGGTGTCGCCCTCGACGACGCACCCGGTCAGGGAGGCGTGCGGGCCGACCAGCACGCGGTCCCCGAGCCGGGTCGGATGCTGTGGCACCCCGCGGACGACCGCGTTCTCCATGATCACACTGTTCGCGCCGATCTCCACCGGGCCGCCTTCGGCGGTGATGACCGCACCGAACAGCACCCGGCTGTGCGGGCCGACGGTGACGTCCCCGCACAGCACCGCGTTCGGGGCGATATAGGCCGATTCGGCCACCTTCGGGTTTCTGAGTCGGTGCCGCACGAACACCGCATCCCGGCCTACTGGTCGGGGCGGGGTGGTGTAGTCCTCCGCCGTCATGGCCGCCCCTCATTGCCGCAGCTCACGGCGGCAGCACGACGAGTCCGGATGCTCGCACGCCGGGCCAGCAGCGTGATCCGCCCGGGCCTCGCGTCTGAAAGGCGGAGGCTACGCCCGCCCATGCTGGCGCGACAATCCCCGCGCTCAACCCGCCGACCAGCAGGGCGTGACGGCGGCCGGGTTCGTGGTGGTGGAGTGGGAGCAACCCGGTGCTGCCGCTCGACGCGGAAAGGGCAAGTCCGATCCGATGATGTGCACCTCGCGTGTTTTCTTGCGCTGCGTCTGGCGATGGATTCCGCTACCGCGCGCCGACGGCGACCGCGAGGCACTGCGGACCCTGCTCGGGGCAGCGTCCGTGGGGCGCCCGGGACTCAGAGCCGAGGCCTCGCGCCGGTACCGGTCGAGCACCAGATGGAGGAATGATCCCCTGACGACCGGCATTGACGATGTCTCGGAGCAGGCCGTGGAGAACAGCGGTGTCAACTCATGAGCATGGAGTAGGTCCGGAGGGGTCAGCGCCGCGCACAGCGTCGCTGGTAGAGGGCTCTGTCGGAGGCGGAGCGCAGGATTCCTTTGAGTCGCAGGCCCAGCATTCAGGGTAATGGCGCCGGCCGCGGACGCTGGGGTTCGTTTCAAGCAGTGGCTCGAACAGCTTGGAGTCGTGGGTGTTGGCCGCGGAGAGCAACACGTGCACACGTGCGGCCGTGTCGCGTCCGAGCCCGCAGGCGGGCTCGAGCTCGCCTCAGCGGGCGCGGACGCGGTTGTTGCGGCTGTTGTGCTCGACTTCGGCGAGGCCGAGGGCTTCGAGGACGGGCGGGACGTAGTTGCCGAATCGGCCGCGGAGTCCCTTCTTCAGGCCGTACCATCCTCCGACCGGGTTGTCGTCGGCGCCCCCAGCTTCGACCGTGTCGGGTTTCGGGGTTTCTGCTCGTCAGCGTTGCCGAGCGGCATCCAGTCCCCGCGCGTCGACGAGCATCGGTGTAGGTCCTCGATGCAGCGCAGGTGGTAGCGGAGCTCGGTGGTCCCGACCCGCACCACCAGCGCCGGGGGATCGGCGTCGGGGTCGCGGTAGCTCTCGAACTGCGACGTGCCCGGTGGCGTGGACAGAACCCACGGATCCGCCGGCGTCCCGGAGCCTTCGACCTCGGTCTCGGTCATCGTGTGGTTCTCGCCTTCTCTCTCTGCGGGGGGACCGATCCTGGTCCTACGTCCCGTCCGCCGGGCACGTTAGACCCGGAAGGTGACATCTCTTGTCGCCCACTCAGACGGTCGGGCACGCTGATGTGATGCGGGCGGGCCGGCTGGTCGCCTTGATGTCGTTGCTGCACAGTCAGGGTCGCCTGGCGGGTCCGAGCTCGCCGCCCGTCTGGAGGTCAGTAGACGCACGGTGCTGCGCGACATCGAGGCTCTCTCCGGTGCCGGTGTGCCGATCTACGCCGTGCGCGGGCCCGGCGGCGGATTCGCGCTGCTTGACCACCCGGCGCCCCTACCGGCCGCCGGTCCTGGGTGGCATGCGCCGCGGCGGCGCTCCCAGAGGGCGCGGGCTCGGATTCTCGCCGCAGGGGGCCACGCTGGCGGCGGTGCTCGGCCGTCTACAACCGCTCCGGCCCAACCTGCCGGACGCGGTCGAGGACAGGCGTGGTTGGCTCGCGGTGAGCTTTCGATTGCACTCCCTCGAGCACACTGCAGCCGATGTGCTCTCCCTGGCCCGCTTATCGAGATCACGCATCCGCGAGAACTGCGCGACCGTGTTGCCGAACTCTCCTGCCGTACCAGCTCGCTCTACGACCAAACGGTCTGACATCCGGGCGGGTCTCGCTTCAGGGGCTGGCAACCGGAAGACCTCGCCGACGAGCACGCTGGGGCCCCCCCGAGGTCGGCCGTGAGAGCGACGGGGAAGGCGCGGCCGCCCTTGTTGAACGGTGAGACGCCCGAGTAATAGGCGCAAAGCCCAACCAAACCAGGCCGGAAGAACCCATCCGAGAGACCCGGTTGTATGTCCGGGTGCACCAGCTTGTGGCGATCAGCTCGTCTCTTCTGTGCCGGTGGCACGCTGAACACGCCGCTGCCCGAGGCCACGGGTCGCTCGTTGTGGTGATCTCGCAGCTGGCGAAGGCCAGTCGGGAGCCCAGGCGCTTGAGGGTGGTGCGGGCCTCGAGCCAGTCGTCGACGGCGGCGCTGCCGGTGAAGTCGATGGTCAGGCTGGCGGTCAACAGTGCGACGGTCTCGCCGTGTGCGGCGAGGGTGCCGTAGCCCAGGGCGACGTCGGTGAGGGTGGTGAGCACGCCGCCGTGGACGCTGCCGCGGCTGTTGGTGTGCTGCTCCTCGACCCGCAGCCCGTAGATGGGGGCGCGAGGATCGGTGTCATCGACGTAGAGCGGGCCGATCAGGTCGAGGAAACCGCTGCGCCGCGTGATCGGATGAAAGCCTGTCGGTGGCTGCATCGCACCGTCCTATCGGACGCCGGCTCGCTATCGGACTCGGTCAGGACCTCAATCCGCCCAGCGCGACCGTCTTCGACGGCCTGAGGAGGCGGGCGACCCGCCACCGCAACTGCCCGCTCGGGGAGCCGCGGGTCAGGCTCGACCATGAGCGGGGTAGCGGTCCAGGGATGCGCGCGAGATGCCGAGCCCGGCTCGCGGGTTCGGTCGCCCGATCAGCGACGGTCCTGCTCTTCGTCCGCTGCGGTGCGATACCGCCACCGCTGAGCGCCGCCAGGCATATATGTCGCGGGGAGGTAGTCGTATCCACAGAGCGGAGGGAGCGGGCTTTGGGTTTCCATCGTCTGCATCGAGCGGATCAGACGGCGCAGCAGCGAGAAAGGCTGGAGTACCTTTCCGTCGAGGACGTACTCCTCAATCTTCGAACAGATCACTTCCCCCACCGGCCCGGGGTATGCGTGCGAGGCGTAACGAGCCGATCGCAGAGCCACCGACCGTTCGTCTGTTGTCAGAGAACGATCCGCCGCCGGGTCCACGGGCTTCGCCGGCCCCCTTTTCCGCTCCGAGTCTTGGGCACTCCAAGCGGCTGCGTGCCAGACGAGCCCTGCCGTTTGATCACGATGCTGGGTGCAATCGGTCATGTCTCAAGGAACACCGGCCAGATCGGCTCCGTTGCGGGACTGACCCCGAGGGCGTAGCACCCCAGGGGCAGGTTCCGGAAGCGGCACCGCGCGGTCCACACCCTGGGGATCGCTCAGCGAGCGTGATCGTTCCGGACACGGAGGATACTGAGGTCGTCGCGCTGGACCGCTACGTGGACGACGGAGGGGGGCCGGGGGCGCCGGAGCTGGGCGTCCACCTGCGCGCGGGTGGCGTCCGCGCTGCGCAGGATCCTTCCTTGTCCGCGTGGCGCCCAGGACGTCATTGACCCCGATCGTCGGACACGGCCACGGCGATCCCGGCGAGCGACTGCCCGACGGTGACGACACCGATGCGCGGCCTCGAGTGAGCGCGCGTCAGGCGGGCCGACACAGCTACTCGCCGGGCTCCGGGCCGGGGTTATCGACGTCGGCCAGAAGCCGACGCGCGGTGGCTTCGTCGGCGGCGTCGACGAGCACGCGGACTCCCTGCAGCTGGAGCTCGGGCTCCTGCCCGCCGGCGTCGTCCGCCGCCACGACGGCCCGGAAGTCGTGGTCGCGCAGGAAGCCGGCGATCAGTTCGGCCTCGATGCGGCTGGTCACGACGGCGGCAGAGACAGTGGGAGACATCGTCGCTCCGGGGTATGCGCAGGAGACCGGGACGATGCACCGGGGTCTCGGGCGCCGAACACCGGCGCCGCTCCCTGCGTTGACGGATGCGCCACGTGTCGTACCGGCGAACGCTAGCGCCTGTGAACTGCTCGGGCCTACCGCTGAACAGCCGCCCACCGGCCGCGCGAGCTGTCGTTGGGCTGCCGAACGAGATGCACCACGAATGCCCGTGGAAGCTGACCGGCACGATGGTACGGACCGCTCGCGTCCCAGGCCGTGATCGTTCGTGAACACCCGGAGCACATGACTGGCCCCCGCCCACGGCGACGCGAGCTTCGGCACCAAGTTCAGGGGGGTGGAAACCGCTCGAGCACATGATCCGGCAGCCGTCTCCGGAGCCCGAATGGAGGACTGCGATCAGTGCGTGACCAAGTGCCTCACCCGGAGCGAGAGCGCTGAAGTCTTGAGGTACCACGTCGCGGCAGAGGCCCTGTCGCTCCATGCGGAGAGGGCCCCATCAACAACCTGGTGACCCCCACCCGAAGTACCTTGGGCGAGTGTCCGCCTCCAGCCCGTGCGGGCCGTGCTCGAAGGGGCCGCGGCTCTGGCAGGTGGCGCTGTGCGGCACCCGGGCCCGGTTGCACGGCGACGACCCAGCCGCTCAGTTCGTCCGCTTCGTG
This sequence comes from uncultured Actinomycetota bacterium, assembly GCA_963785135.1. Classification (GTDB taxonomy): domain Bacteria; phylum Actinomycetota; class Actinomycetes; order Mycobacteriales; family Pseudonocardiaceae; genus Actinomycetospora. The sequence goes on along the minus strand of CAWATV010000010.1, from coordinate 454,945 downwards.
ACGGTGGGAGTCATCAGCTCGCTGGTCTACTTCGGTGTGTTCTTGCTGCTGCGGCCGTTCGGCAGCCAGCTGGCCAACCTCACCGGCGCCGTCGTCTCCTCCATCCTCGCCAACGAGCTGCACCGGCGGCTCACCTTCCACGCCGACGAGCGGATCGGCTGGTGGACGGCGCAATGGGAGGGCGGCGGGCTGGCCGCTGCCGGCCTAGTGGCCACCGCCACCGCCCTCGCCGTGCTCGAGCCCGTGGTCAGCGAAGCCTGGTGGACGCAGGTGCTGCTCATCGGCACGGTGACCGGAGCGGTCGGCACGATTCGATTCGTGTTCCTGCGGCTCTGGGTGTTCGCCGGTCACGAGCGCCGGGCCGCACCACAGCCTGAACCCGAACCGGCCTGATCCGAGCGGCTCAGCTCACCCTAATGATGAGCCAAGACGTCGACGTAACTCACGACGAGGTCGCCGGCCTCTAGCTGTTTGACGTTCATTCGATTTCCTGACTATCCGAAGGTGAACACGTAGGCCCGGGCGCCGGCGTCGGCGAAGGTGATGTCGACGGTGCGCTCGTGGATCGCACCCTCCTGCCGGATCAGCTGGTAGAGCCGCTCCTCGGTGGCGATCCCGGTGCCGTCCTCGTCGACGTCGAGCCCCCGAGCGCCGTGCGGTGCTTCGCCGTCCAGTGCCACCCGGAAGCGCACTGGCTCGCCGTCCGCCCGGCCGCCCATCACGAGGTTGACGTCCCGGCCCTGGAAGCGGTGCACGATCCGGCCGCCGGGCTCGTCGGGGACCGTGACCTGCGAGCGCACCGTCCAGTGCCCGGACAGCGCCCAATGGTTCAGCCGGAGCTGCGACGGCTCGGTGTAGAACCGGCTGCGGTCGAGGGCGAGGCCGCCCGACGAGGCGAATCCGGTGGTCCGGGCGTAGCCGACGTAGGTCTCCGGCGACCCCAGCCGGAGCCAGTCGGCGGCGAGGTACACCCCGTCCGGCTCGACCGACACGAGGTCGTCGCCGACGCCGGCCCCCGCCTCGGCGAGCAGCCCCCGGATCGCCCGCTCCGAGCGCTCGTAGGCCTCCTCGCCGAAGTGGTGGTACCGGGTCCGGCCCTGCGCGTCGACGACGTAGAGGGCGGGCCAGTACGCGTTGTCGAAAGCGCGCCAGATCGCGAAGTCGTCGTCGACGGCCACCGGGTAGGCGATGCCCATCGCCGCGAGGGCCGACCGGACCTTCTCCGGGTCGTGCTCGAACGCGAACTCCGGGGAATGTGCGCCGATCACCACCAACCCGTCGTCGCGGTACGCCTCGTCCCACGCCCTGATGTAGGGCACGGTGCGCAGCCAGTTGATGCAGGAGAAGGTGCAGAACTGGACCGCGACGACCTTCCCGCGCAGGCCCGCCGGCGTCAGCGGCGCCGAGTTCAGCCACGTCGTGGCCCCGTCGAGCGGCGGGAAGGCGCCCTCGACGGGGAGCTCCGCCAATCTGGTCACCGCAGAGACCGGAACGTCGCCCGCATCTCCTCCGCGAAGACCTGAGGCTGCTCCCAGGCGGCGAAGTGGCCGCCCCGATCGATCTCGTTGAAGTGAATGAGCTGCGGGTAGGCCCGCTCGGCCCAGCTCCGCGGTGCCGGGTACAGCTCGTCGACGAACATGGTGACGCCGACCGGGATGTCCACGCCCTTGACGTCGAAGAAAGGGAGCTTGCTCTCCCAGTACAGGCGGGCCGAGGAGATCGCGGTGTTGGTCAGCCAGTAGTGCGTGATGTTGTCGAGGACGTCGTCGCGGGACAGGCCACCGGGGTGTCCGCCGAAGGCTCGCGCGATGAGCTCGTAGCTGGCCACGTCGTGGTCGAGCATCCACGCCGCCAGCCCGACGGGGGAGTCCGCGATGCCGTAGAGCGTCTGCGGGCGGTTGGACATCTCGGCCGCATAGCCGGTTCCGGTCGCGAAGAAGTGGACCAGCACGTCGAACGCCGTCTTCTCCGCGGCGGTGAGGTCCGCCGGCGCCGGGTCGCCGCGGGAGATCGCCTGCGAGACCTCGGGGGGCACGGTCGCCGGCATGTTCGTGTGGATGCCCAGCAACCCGGAGGGCTTCAGCAGGGCCATCTGCTCGGTGACGGCGTTGCCCCAGTCGCCGCCCTGCGCGGCGTATCGGGTGTAGCCGAGCCGCTCCATCAGCTCGGTCCAGGCGCGGGCGATGCGGACGGGGTCCCAGCCGGTCTCGGTCGGCTTGCCGGAGAACCCGTGCCCGGGCAGCGACGGGATCACGAGGTGGAAGGCGTCCGACGCGCCGGCGCCGTAGGCCGTCGGGTCGGTGAGCGGGCCGATGATCTTCAGCTGTTCGACCGTGGAACCGGGCCACCCGTGCGTGACGATGAGCGGCAGCGCGTCCTCGTGCTCGGAGCGGACGTGGATGAAGTGGATGTCGACGCCGTCGATCTCGGTGACGAAGTGGGGGAGGGCGGCGAAGCGCTGCTCGAACGCGCGCCAGTCGTAGCCGTTCGCCCAGTACTCGGCCAGGGCCTGAATGGTCTCGAGCTGCACCCCCTGAGAGGAGTCGACCTCCCGGTCCGGCCACTTCGTCGCCGCGACACGGTCGCGGAGGTCGGCGAGCTGGGCGTCGGGGACGTCGATCGTGAACGGGCGGATCTCCCGCTCGGTGGTGGTCGTGGTCAGCGTGTCCATCGATCGCTCCTGGGGTCGTCGCACGCGAGCCTTGTGCTCCCTGCGCACGGGCTCGCGGGGTGGGCTGGGTCTGGCTACCGGGTGCCGGCCCGGTGGGATGCTCGGCGTCGGCCCAGGAGCCGGCGGGCGGACCGCTCGTCGGACGAGGAACCCACGAGGACGGTGGGCGTTGGATCTGGGGACACGGATCGGCTCCGGGCGAGACGCGCAGGAGACCGGGACGGTGCACCGGGGTCTCGGGCGCCGAGCACGGGCGCCGCGCTCCTGCTGTGTCGGCTGCACCTCGTGTCGTGCCCGGCGGACGTTAGACCCTGGGCACGCGCTGGCATACCGCTGAAGGCCATCTCCGGGCTGGCGGCTTTGCCGTGGCGGACTGGAGATCGTGATCGGTGAGCTGACCGTGGCCTGTGGCGCTCCGGCCGCGCCCGCCCCGGGACCGCGACCCTCGCCGGTGCTCTCAAAGCGCGTGCCGCCGAGCTCAGCGAGCTCGAGAAGGCCCGCTCCCGGTGGTTGGCCCACACTGCAGGCACCCGAGCCGCCGCCGAACGTGCCAAGGCCGAGCTCGCCGCCCGCCATGCCGACGATGCCGAGCCCGAACAACGCACCACCGCGAGCGAATGGCTCGCAGCGCACCGAGCAGAGATCGGAGACGGCGAGTTCCACCGCGAGGTCACCGAGGACGACGTCACGGACCGCCCGAACGACCTCCACCAGCATGAACACGTGGAAGTGGACCGCGCCGACGAGGACCACGAGGCCGAGCCGAGCGAGCCCGACATCCGAGAGGTAGCCGCCTCGGAGCCGGGCCCGGTGGCCGAAGCCACGTGCGCGTACCCAGTGCCGGCGAGACCTCGAGCGGTGGGGGAGGCTCGTTCGCGTGCTCGGGGGCCTCGACCTCCTCACGAGAGGAAGCCGAACACCGCACGGAGCAGCTGACGCACTGGCAGTGTCGACCGCACCCCCTCACACCAGCCGGGTCGGGACTGCGCGAGGTGCGGGCGCGTCTCCTCGAGCCGCGCGGCGGCGAGCCACTCCGCCTCGATCAACTCCTCGTACGCCATCGCCGTCCGTCGCGTGACGGGTGCCGGCGTCGCGTCGGTAAGGCCGTTCGCGAGCCGGGACGGTGCGGTAGCGAGCCATCGACACGTTGCCGCCACGCCGGCTGCGTACCAGCCCTCACCACCGTGAGACGTGTCCTGGGGGTCCCGGTCGGATGCCGCTCTCCGGACCGCCACGAAATCGCCACGAGGTACGCGGACGTTGCGCGCCGGAATGGCAGCCACGTCCGCGTCGGTCACCTCCATGGCCGACACGGTGACACCTTGTACCGACAGCCGGAGGTCACGATTCGTGCTCCGTCCTCACAAGTGTTCGGCCGTGCGTCCCCTTGTGCCCGCGGCGGATCATTCGGCCGAGCTCCCCGACGCGGAGGGCGAGCGACCGGGTAACCGCCGGCTTGTTCGGCACCCCACCGGAGGAGCATCACATCATCATCATGTCGTGCATGCCGGGGATCGTCAGCCCGGGAACGGCGGTCGGGGCGACGAGAACGACGATTCCGATGACGACGAGGAGTGCCGCCGTCCCGTAGGTGACCAGGGACCGCCACGGTGCGATCTTCTCGATGGCGATGAGGACGGCGACGAACGCCATCCACACGATGCTCATGACGCCGAGGGCAAACAGGGCGAGCATGAGCGCCCAACAGCACCCGAGACACCAGGCACCGAGTTGGACGCCCATCCGCAGGCCGCCGATCGAGCCATCGCGCCAGGAGCCGAGTAGGAAACCCAGCGGGCTCCGGCATCGGGTCAGGCAGACGCTCTTCAACGGGGTCAGTTCGTATATACCCGCGAAGATAAGCGCGGCACCCGCGAGAGCACGACCGCCGTTGTCCCACACGAGAGCATCGCCACCCACGCGGCTCAAGGCCGCTCCGACCCCCCAAGCGATCGCGCCTGCAACGGTCCACGTCAGGAGGTACCCCGCGGTGAAGGTAGAGGGTGCGACGGGCGTCCGCGTCTTCGTCATCCGCGTGTACAACGCAACGGTCGGCGCGACCGACGGAAACATCATCGCCGCCATCATCACGACCCAGAGAAGGACGAACCAGCCGAGACCGCCGAGAGCGGTCCACGGGCCGGAGTCCATTCCCCGCATCTGCTCGACGGACCACCACCAGGCAACCGCGGCAATAAGCAGGAGTGCGACGAGGAGACCGAGCCGCGCACCAGCAGCCGCCAGCGCCGGACGAGGACCTTCATCGGCGGCTCGCTCGCTGCGGTCCTCCAGGGTCATGTCGTCAAGCTGCCCAGGAGAAGTCCGAGTGCGAGACCCCCGTCTTGCCCTCGTACCGGATACCGAAGGCGTCGATCTGTGATCGAGTGGCCTCGGCCATCGTGAGGTCGGAGGCCACCGGGTGGAACATGCCCGAGAACTTCACCGGCTCCGCGGGCTCCTTGCCGAACGGCACGATGTCCTGGATCTCGAAGTCGATCCCTCCCGATACGCGCACCGAGTGCCGCAGGCCGTCGTGGTCGATCTCGATCGTGGCCCGCTCCGGTCCCAGGACCTCCCCGATCAGTGGGACAAGGCCGGCCATCGGTCCCCCGAGCTGACCGCTGAAAACCTGGGCCAGCTGCTCGAACTGGGCGTCGCTCGCCTGGTCGTCGACGAACACCCCAACTCGCCAGTTCCCTTCGGTCATGATCTTCGGCGTGTCGATGATCATGACCATCTTGCGGTCCGACACGTCGGTGCCGTCGATCGATCCTTCTCGGATGTCGAAAGCCAGACTGGCTCGGCAGAAATCGTAGGTGGCGCCGTGATCCATTGACAGGTTGCACGGGCACATCAACTCGCAGGAGCAGGTCTCTACGTAGCGGCCCCGCAGGTTCCACGACATGGTTGCTCCCTACATCCTGCGACTATTGAAGGGAATCGACTGTCCTGCGCACCACTCACCGTGTCAAGGCGCGGGGCGGCCGTCTGGCCGCCGATCTTCGCTAGGTCGAACGTGGAGCTCACTGAACTCGCACAGGACGAGCATGACCTCCATTGCGCGGAGCTACAGATCGCAAACAGAGAGTTGCTTGACGCTGATTCAAAGTTGGGGTCACCGAGTGAGGCTGTCGGCACTGGCCGAAGCGGCTAGGGGCAGCCGCAGTGGCTCGAGCTGCAGCGGACCGGCGCAGGCGCTGCTGCCTCCCGACCCTGACCGTCCCGCCGAGACCTGACCGTTACTCTCGGCCGCGTGGCGGTCGGAGCTTGCGGCCTCTGCCGCGTCACGAACGTGGACAGCTGGTCCGCCTTCGTCGACGGCCTCTCGCCGCGGAGGGACAAGGGCTCGTGGTGCAATGCGGTAGCGAGCGACTTGATAGCAGGCGAGGAGGTCAGAATCCTGGCACCGCCTAGTCGTCGCCCTTCAGGAAATCCGTTTCGTCGACCACGTTGGACGACATCGATCGGTACCGGCTCTGGGATCCGACCATCAGTCAAATCGCGGACTGCGAGGTTCGCGGGAACAGTGGCAGCAGCTTTCCGCTGTCCATATATTCACGGAAATGAGTCACGCGTCCGTCATCTAGCGTCCAGACGTGTGCGAAGCCGACCTCGAAGGAGGCGCCGTTGATCGTTCCGCGGTGATGACCTTCCGCGATGACCTGAGTGCCTGCGTCGAGGAAGCGGTCCGGTTCGACCCTGAGCTCTTCGTAGTTGTTCGAGAGTGAGTTGAAGAACCCGGCTACGCCGTTCGGACCGTGAAAGGTACCGCCGTCGGGCAGCTCGTCGGGGGCGTACCACTCGATCCGCTCGTCGAACAGGCCCAGGACAGCGGCGATGTCGCCCCGGGCGAACGCCTCGTACCCGGCTCGGACGACATCGGCATTGGAGCTCATCGTCATACCCCCGTCAGTGATCCGAACGTCGACTAGGCTAGCTCTTCGAGAGACGAGTACGTTACTACTCTGATAAGACTCCAGCAACGCGTGACCGAGCGGAGTTCATCGAGCACGCTGCGCTGAATTACAGATGACGGAAATGGTCATTTCGCGGCAAGCAGGCGCTTACGATTGCCCACGCCCTTAGTTGGGCACAACACCTATCGCCCAAGGACCGGCGCGTCCTCGGCGTCAGACACCCGACCGACAAACTGCTCCGCCGACCCCGCGCAGCACCCCGGCAGCGGTCTTGACGGCCGTCGGCGCAGGGCCGCGGCTTCCGCTAGCTCGGGACCCGCGGGCTCAATGTGGTCGAGGCGCTGGCCCGCGCTCGGTAACCGGCCTATGCACCATCAACTAGTGTCAGCGGCTCGGATGGGGCGGGGGGCTAGACGAACAGCATACGGATCTGGCGTGCCAGCCATTTCTGGTAGCGGTCGAGGGCCCAGCCGCGGTCGTCGACCAGCCGCCGGTAGAGGTCGGGTGCCATCAGCAGCCACAGCAGGTCGACTGCGGTGTCTCGGTCGGGAGTGACCGAGCCTTTCGATCCGAGGATCTCCAGCCAGCGCCGTGCCCCCCTCAGGCGCTGCTCCTCGCTGATGCGCCACAGTTCTCGAGGCCCGTCCTCGCCGCTCTCGGCGGCACCGCGCAGCACGCTGTCGATGCCGGCGTAGCGACCGCACAGAGCGACCACGTGGGCGGCGACGAGCTCAACGGCGTGGTCGAGATTCGGCTCATGCTCGATGACGTGGACGTTCGGGCGGTCGACCACCGGCATGGGCTCGTCGTCCCCGGCCATCGCGACGTCGCGCACCACTTTGAGCAGCGTCTGCTTGTTGCCGACAGCGGTGAACACGGTCGGCTTGCTCACCCCGGCGCGCTCCGCGACCTGCTCGACCGTCGTGGCGCCGTAGCCCTGGGCGAGGAAGAGCTCGCGCGCCGCCGCCAAGACCGCTCCCCGTGTCGCGGCGGCTTGACGGCGGCGCAGGGGGGACGCGTAGGTCCGCGGGGCGCCATTGACGTCTGCCACGTCACGATCCTACCATTCGCGTGTTCGTTAGATTCTCGGTAGACGAAAGGTGCGACTCATGTTCCGGCAGGTGATCGCCCACCGCTGGGCGGCGGGGACGAGCGAGACCGAACAGCAGGCCTACCGAGACGCGATGGAGCGGCTACGGCCCATCCCCGAGCTCGTGGCCCTGCGCTACGGCGACGACGCCGGCCACTTCCCCGGCAACCACGACTTCGTCGCCGTCCTGGACTTCCCCGACTTCGCCGCGGCCCGCCGCTACGTGGCCGCCGAACCCCACTGCCGGTTCGTCGAGGACCACGCGATGCACGTCGTCGACGCCCGGATCGTCGTCCAGCACGACTGGGGCGTCGGGACGCTGTCGGGGCTGCACCACGTGAAGCTCCCGGTCATCGACATCGGGTGCAGCCGTGACTGGTACGTACGGGTGTTCGGCTTCCGAGTGATGCGAGAGTTCCGCGAAGACGGCGTACTGCGCGGGGTGGCCCTGCACCAACCCGACGCCGACCTCGTCCTGGCGCTGCGGGTCGACCCGACACGAGCCCGGGCGCTGGCCGGCTTCGACGCCCTCTGCCTGGCGGTCGGCACCCGCGCCGACCTCGACGCCGTTCTCGCCGACCTCGATCACGCCGGCGTGCCCCACAGCGAGCCCGTTCCCGGGCACCGCGGCCACGCCGCCGACGTACCCGACCCGGACGGCCTCCTCGTCCGACTACACACCTCGATCTAGAACCGGAGGCGCGTGATGGCGCATCAACACGGCACCCGCTGCTACTGGGACCTCGAGTCGTGCCGCTGGGTCTGCCGACCCGATCCCCAACCAGAGCCCCCGGCCGTGGAGCCGACCAACGAGCCGGCCCAACCCACCCCGCCACCGGCGACCCCTCAGACACGGCTGCAGACCGCCGTCGACGACCATCAGGACGGGGCGAACCACTGCGACTGCCCATCCAAATAGCGACAACGTTCCTCGTTACAGCACTCGCCCTACGTGATCGAAGGCAGACGGAGTTAGAGCCAATGGGTGATAATTGACTTGCCACTGAATACCCAATGTTAGTCTGATGTCACTCCGCCGGGCGACGAGGGGGTGACCGGTGACGGTGTTCGTGAGCTACTCGCGCCGCGACGAGCAGGCGGCCGGGCAGCTCTTGCGGACTCTCGAGAAAGCGCAGTACTCGGTCTGGGTCGACCAGCAGCTCCGCGGGGGCGAGAGCTGGTGGCAGGAGGTCCTCACCCAGATCCGGGGGTGCTCGGTCTTCCTCGTCGCGCTCTCGGACAATGCGCTGAGCTCGACGCCGTGCCGCTCCGAGCTGGACTACGCGATGCGGTTGGGAATCCCCATTCTCCCCGTCCGGATCGGCCAGGTCGGTTCGGTGCGCTCGAGCCCGGTTGCCGGTCTGCAGATCGTCGACTACGCGTCGGGGAACCCCAACGCCGGCGTCGAGCTGATGGTGGCGCTCAACGACCGCCGGGAGGCGCGCCGATCGCTGCCTGACCCGCTGCCGCCTGCGCCGCCCATCCCGTTCGAGTACCTCGCCCGGCTGCAGCAGCGGGCCGACCAGCCCACCCTGGCCCAGGCGGACCAGGACCAATCCTCACTGAGCTGCGTCGGGCCCTGCGCGACGAGCACGACGAGGACGCCCGCACGGAGCTGCGCGCGCTCGCTCGCCGGGTCCGGTCCCGTCCGGACATCACGGTCGCGGTCGCCGAGGAGCTCGACCGGCTGCTGAGCACGGCCGGGTCCTCCCACGCAAAGGTGTGGACGACACCCCCGGGCTGGTACCCCGACGCCGCCCAGCCCCATCTGCAGCGCTGGTGGGACGGGCGGGCGTGGACGTCGACCACGCGGCAGCTCGCCGGGGCTACCAGCGCGCCCCTCGTCGGTACGGCCCAGCGGCGCTCCCGGGCGGGCCCGATGGTGGTGCTCGGCCTCGGGCTGGTCGTCGTGATCATCATCGTGGTGGTGGCCTCGCTCCTGCCCGGCAGCGAAAGCGGCAGCGGTGGTAGCGGCGATACCGGTGGCGGCGGGTCCACCACCACCTTGAGTGCGGCTGACGAGACCTTCCTCGGCGCACTGAACAGCCGCGGCGTCCAGTACACAAGCCAGGCCAGCGCCATCAACGAGGGGCAGGCGGTATGTCAGCGCTTCGCCGGTGGGAACGACGTCCTCGGCGAGGTGACCCACTTCAAGCAGGAGGGCTACTCGGACTTCGAGGCGGGCTTCATCGTCGGTGCCGCGGTCAACGCGTACTGCCCGCAGTACCGCTCGTTGCTGGGCAACTGAGGACGTCCGGTGGCCGGCGGATCATCAGGGGCGGCGGACCTCCTGTCCCTCCCCGAAGACGGCGGGTCCATTTGCACGGGGGTCGCATGCGGTAGGGCGGCGGGCTCCGTCAGTCCTCAGTTCGTAAGTGCACGACTAGCTCGGCGAGGTTCGAACCCTACCGCGCCCACTGTAAGACCCTGACCTGCACAAATACACCAGCGCTGTGTGGTGCGGGTGATCTCTGGGACTGCTTGCACGCCTGTGGCGAGTCTGTCGGGCGCACAGCGTGGGTCCACTGGATAACAGTGCGCCTCGACGACGAACGGGCGAGGGCACTGGCGAATCAGCCGGTGACGAGCTCCGCCGACCCAGCCGACGTCGGTGCCCTAGCGGTGTTCCTCGCCAGCCAGCTCGGCCGCTCGATCTCGGGACAAGTGCTCCCCGATCGACTGTGACTCGGAGGCGGCCCAGTGATGCATGCTCATACGGTGACTGGGACGCACACATGACGGGGCCCGACGCGGTGATGCCGGCGGCGTTCCTCGGGCACGGGAACCCGATGAACGCGTTGGCGGTCAACCGGTACACCACGGCCTGGCACGCCTTCGGCAACGCCGTCCCCCGCCCGCGGGCCATCCTGGTGATCAGCGCGCATTGGTACATCAACGCGACCGCGGTGACTGCGATGCCGCGCCCGCGCACGATCCACGACTTCTACGGCTTCCCGCCCGATCTCTTCGAGGTCGAGTACCCCGCTCCCGGGCTACCCGAGCTGGCCGAGGAGATCAGCGACGTGGTCCATCCGACCTGGGTGGGGGCCGACGTGGACAGCTGGGGGATCGACCACGGCACATGGTCGGTGCTGTTGCACGCGTTTCCTGATGCGTCGATCCCGGTCGTCCAGCTGTCGATCAACGCCGAGAAGCCGCTGGACTATCACCTCGAGCTCGGCGCGAAGCTAGCTGCGCTGCGGCGTCGGGGTGTCCTGGTGATCGGTAGCGGCAACGTCGTGCACAACCTGAGGGTGATGAGCTGGGGGCTGGCCGACGACGGCTACGACTGGGCGCAGCGGTTCAGCGATGCCTCCCGCGAGCGGATGCTCACCGCGCCGAGCGAGTTCGCGGCGCTGGATGGGCACGCCGACTTCCCCGCCGCCGTGCCGACCCCCGACCACTTCATCCCGGCGCTGTACTTTGCGGGATTGGCTGGCGCCGATGACGCTCCCGCGATCGACGTCCTCGTGGACGGCTACGCCTACGGGTCGCTGTCGATGACGGCCTACACCCTCGACGCGCCATGCCCCGGCAGCAGTACGGACGTCGGAGTGCCTCAGCCGCCGCCGGAGCTGCCGCCCGACGGGTCGAACATCTGAACCTTCGAACGTCGACGAGGAGCCGCAGGAGATGACGAGCTCACCGCTGCTCGCGCGGTGGCCGCCCTACTCATCGTCGCCACGCCCTACGCAGGGAGCGGGTCGTACACCACCCTGCTGGACGCCACTGACGATTTCCCTTCTCCCTTTCCGACGTTACGGAGATGGTACCCGGTCCAACGTTGTAAGCCCTTTGCTACTTCGTCGGTCCTGAGGCCGAAGAGTCGGGGAAGACCATCATCGGTCTTCTTGACCGTGTTTATCCCTACTCCCGCAATACCGGCTGTCGGGCCGAGACTTTCCAACTCGCTCATAAGCCCCACGGTCGCCTTATGGCTGAACCATCCTCATAGCGATTGAGCAAGTGCGGGGACCACCAAGTTCAGTACCCGGACGGACGCGACACGGGCCTATGAGCGGACAGGCCCAGGCCCCAGGCCCAGGCCGAGCAGGACGCCGCGATCGCGCTCGCCGAGGACGACCGCTCCAGGATCACCGGCGCCGGGACTGAGCGCCCGGCAGCGCCGACGCCGAGTCCAGCCGAAACCGACACCGAGCGACCCAAACGTCGGTGGAGTCCTCAGCGACCGTGATCGCGCCGGGCGTCCCCAGGGACAGGGGTCGAGGGCCATGGGACCTCAGCGGCTGCTTGGAGAGGTTTCCGGCCGGTAGACAGCCGGTGGCTCTTGAGCGCGAACCACTTCGAGGCGCTGACCTGCAACGATGGGTGCCCCCGGTGGGACTCGAACCCACACCGTACGGATTTTGAGTCCGCTGCCTCTGCCGATTGGGCTACGGGGGCGGGCGCTCCGGCGCCGGACCGTGACGTGTTACGTCCTCCACACGAGGGCATCGTCACCGTCGGCGACGGAGCCTAGCCGAGGTACCGTCGCTGAATCGAAACGGCCTGCCCGAACGGGCTCGTTCGAGGGTCGGTACGGCCGGGCTCGGAGGCCGACGCCGATCCGGGACGGCGACGAGGCGCTGAGACTGAGGAGCCGCACATGAGCCAGCCGGTCGACGCGCTCGCCGACCCGACAGCCGACGGCGAGGTCGCCGACGCTCAGGACTCCGGCGCGGCGCCGGGGTTGCGCGTCGTGGTGGCCGAGGACGAGGCGTTGATCCGGATGGACCTCGTGGAGATGTTGCGCGAGGAGGGCTACGACGTCGTCGGCGAGGCCGGTGACGGTGACGAGGCCATCCGCCTCGCTCGCGAGGCCCGCCCGGACCTCATCGTCATGGACATCAAGATGCCGGGCACCGACGGTCTCGAGGCGGCGCGCACCATCGCGGCCGAGCGCCTCGCGCCGGTCGTCATGCTCACCGCGTTCGGCCAGCGCGAGCTGGTCGAGCAGGCCCGCGACGCCGGGGCGATGGCCTACCTGGTCAAGCCGTTCTCCAAGAACGACGTGGTCCCGGCGATCGAGGTCGCCGCGTCCCGCTTCGCCGAGGTCGCCGCGCTGGAGGCCGAGGTCGCCGGGCTCACCGAGCGCCTCGAGACCCGCAAGACGGTCGAGCGCGCCAAGGGCCTGCTCATGGCGCGCAAGAAGATGTCCGAGCCGGACGCCTTCCGCTGGATCCAGCGCACCGCGATGGACCGGCGCACCACCATGAAGGCGGTCGCCGACGCGGTCGTCGAGACCTTCGGCTGACGCTACGCAGCGTCACTGCTCCGGACGAGTGAGCACCCCCGTCCCGAACGCCAATCTTGGCGCTGACCAGCACGGACACCGACATCCTGTCCCGCCGGGAGGCGTCCCCCGACTGTGACCTACCGTGGTCCACCACCACGGATCGAGGTCGAGGTCGAGGAGTTGAGGCGGGTGCGTCGGATCGGTCGCGAGCGGGTCCGGTCCGCTGCGGTGCTCCTGGCCGGTGCGCTCCTGCTCGCCGGGTGTGGCGGCGCGGTCGGGGGCTCCGGCGCCTCCGGCGATTGCGACGCCGGCCGGGGCACCCTGGTCGTCGGTCTGGTCGCCCCGCTCTCCGGCGAGCTGGCCTCGGTCGGCCTCGGCATGAAGAACTCTGCGGCGCTCGCCGTCGACCAGGCCAACGAGCGGTGCGCGGTCCCCGGCTACCGCCTGGCGCTCCGGAGCGAGGACGACGGCGCCGACCCGGCCACCGGGGCCGCGGCCGCCCGGACGCTCGCCGCCGACCCGTCGCTGATCGGCGTGCTCGGGCCGTTCAACTCCTCGGTGGCCCTCGCGGTCCAGCCCGTGCTCGGCGACGCCGGCATCGTCGAGATCTCGCCCGGCAACACCGCGACCGCGCTGACCCGCGGCACGAACGCCGTGAACGCGCCGCTGCGGCAGTACCAGACCTACTTCCGCACCGTGGCCACCGACGCGGTACAGGGCCCGTTGGCGGCCACCTACCTCGCGGGCACCGAGGGCAAGCGTCGGGTCGCCGTCGTCTCCGACGGCAAGACCTACGGCGAGGGCATCGCGACCGAGTTCGCCAAGCAGCTCGCCACGCTCGGGGGCCAGGTCGTCGCACGCGAGACCCTGCCGCCGGGCACGCCCCCGGACGAGATCGCCACGACGGTCGCCGCGGCGCGCCCGGACGCGGTCTTCTACGGCGGCGAGTATCCCGACGGCGGCCCGCTGTCGCGCGCGCTCGCCGGCGCCGGCCTGGACGCGCCGATGATGGGCGGCGACGGCATCGTCAACCCCGGCTACGTCGGTGCGGGCGGTCGCGAGGGCGATCTGGGCACCTCGGTCGGGGCGCCGCCGGAGACGCTGCCGAGCGCGCGCGGTTTCGTCGAGGCCTACGGACGAGCGGGCTACCCGGAGAGCTACGGGTCCTACGGGGCGTTCACGTTCGACGCCGCCGACGTCCTCGTCGACTCGGTGACCCGCACACTCGGCGAGGACGGCACCTGGAGCCCGGGTCAGCGTCCGGCGATGGTCCGTTCCGTGCAGTCCTACAGCGGTGACGGAGCCACCGGGCCGATCTCCTTCGACCGCTACGGCGACGTCAGCACCGACACCGTCACGGTCTACCGGGTGCAGAGCGGCGGGTGGGCCATGAGCGGTCCGGCCTCCTGAGCCGGGCCGAGGTGGTCGCCGACCTTCCGTCCGAACGGTCCGCCGCCCGGCCGATACGCTGCCGGGCGGTACCGGGGGTGGGGAGGGTCCGATCGAGCCGGAGATGTTCGGGCCGTACGAGATCGTCGCGCCGCTGGGTCGGGGCGGGATGGGGGAGGTGCACCGGGCCCGGGACACCGTGCGCGGCCGGACCGTCGCACTGAAGCGCCTGCACCAGGCCCTGGCCGCCGACGACGCCTTCCGCGAGCGGTTCCGCCGCGAGTCCCGTCTCGCCGCGCGCCTGTCCTCCCCGCATGTCATCCCGGTCCACGACTGGGGCGAGATCGACGGCCGGCTTTACATCGACATGCGGCTGGCCGAGGGCGCCGACCTTGCCGCCCTGCTGCGCACGACCGGCCCGCTGCCTCCGGCGCGCGCGGTCGACCTGCTGCGGCAGATCGCCGCAGCTCTCGACAGCGCCCACGCCGCCGGCCTCGTCCACCGTGACGTCAAGCCGTCGAACGTGCTGGTCACCGACGAGCGGGGGCACGACTTCGCCTACCTGGTCGACTTCGGGATCGTCCGCGCGCTCGACGATGGGGGCGGCACCTCGCTGACCGGGACCGGGGCGGCCATCGGGACGTTGGCCTACATGGCTCCGGAGCTGTTCGTCGAGGGCCGGGCGACCGAGCGCAGCGACGTCTACGCCCTGACCTGCGTGCTCCACGAGATGCTGACCGGGCAACAGCCGTTCCCCGTGCACAGCGGCCCGGCCCTGATGCACCACCACCTCAGCGTCCCGCCGCCGCGCCCGTCCGAGCAGGTCCCCGGGCTGCCGCGCGGACTCGACGACGTCGTCGCCCGCGGCATGGACAAGGAGCCCACCGGGCGGTACCCGACGCCGGGCGACCTCGCCGAAGCGGCCGGCGGTGCTCTGGATGCCGGCCCCGCGGCCACCCCGGAGCGGGACCGGAGCACCTGGGTCGGCCCCGCCCCGAGCACCCCGCCCGACGGGGCGTCGAGGTCGCCCGGCGACCCCCGGTCGACCGCCGTTCCACCCCCGTGGACTCCGACGCCTCCACCCGTCCCGCCGCCGGAGGGCGGCGGCGGGGCCGGACGTCGGGGGCGCCGCCTCGTACCGGTCCTGGCGGCCGGGCTCGCGGTGGTGATCGCCGCCGTGGTCACCCTCGTGGTCGTCACGCGATCCGACGGCGACGGGACCTCGGACATCGGTGGGGGATCGGCCGGCACCGCGTCGGCCCCGGCGCAACCCCGCGACGCGGTCCTTCCCGCCGGGGACGGCCAGGGACGGTGTGCGCCCGGTACCGCGTTGGCCTACGCCGGCACCGTCGCGGGTCAGAACGCGTCGCTGGGTCTCGGGATCCTCAACGGTGCGCAGCTCGCCGTCGACCAGCACAACGCGGCCAACCCGAACTGCCAGGTCGATCTGGTGCGCGCGGACACCGGCGGCACCCAGGACACCGCCCTCGGCCCGGTCACCTCGGTCATCAACAACACGGCGGTGCTCGGGATGGTCGGCCTGCCGTTCTCCGGCGAGTCGCGCACCGTGGGGCCGGCCCTCGAGGCGGCCGGACTGGTGCACATCACCCCCTCCGCGACCAGCCCGAGCCTGAGCCTGAACGGGTGGACCACCTTCTTCCGTGGGCTGGGCAACGACGCGGCGCAGGGCGCACCCGTGGCGCGGTACGTCCAGCAGGGCCTGAACGCGCGGAGCGCGTGCGTCATCAAGGACGACTCCGAGTACGGGATCAGCCTCGCCGCGTCCGTGAACCAGGTGCTCGGTCCGCAGGTCGCGGCGTGCCAGGCCGACGTGCGGACCAACCAGACGGAGTTCTCGGCGGTCGTCGGGCAGGTCCGGCAGGCGAACCCGCAGGCGATCGTCTACGCCGGGTACTACCAGGAGGCGGCGCCCCTGGTCCGGCAGCTGCGGGCCGCGGGCGTCCAGGCCACGGTCGTCGCGCCGGACGGGGTGAAGGACCAGCAGTACCCGGTCACGGCGGGCAGCGCGGCCGAGGGCACCCTGATCAGCTGCCCGTGCGTGCCCTCGGAGGGCTTCACCGACTTCACCGACGCGTTCCGCCGGGCCGTCGGCACCGCACCGCCGACCTACGCGGCCGAGGCGTACGACGTGACGACGATCCTGCTGCGCGGCATCGATCGAGGCGCGAGCGACAGGTCCGCACTCCTGAGGTTCGTCCGCGGGTACGACGGCATCGGGCTCACCAAGCGATTCCGGTGGGGGAGCACGGGCGAGCTCACGGAGACCCCGATCTGGCTGTACCGGGTCCGGAACTCCCAGATCGTGCCCGACCAGCAGATCGCCTGACCGGCTCCCGGACGAGCTCAGGTGGCCGGACAGGGCGCGGTCGTCGGGGTGATCGGACGTCCCGGTCACCCACCCGGTGGGCGGGAGCGGAAGACGCAGGTGAGCTTGGCGGTGCAGACCCGGCGGTCCTGGTCGTCGCTGATCACGATCTCGAAGGTGCCGATG
This sequence comes from uncultured Actinomycetota bacterium, assembly GCA_963785135.1. GTDB lineage: Bacteria > Actinomycetota > Actinomycetes > Mycobacteriales > Pseudonocardiaceae > Actinomycetospora. The sequence continues at coordinate 438,130 of CAWATV010000010.1, read as the reverse complement.
GTGCGGCCCACCGACAGGGGCGTGCAGACCCCCGTGACGAGTCCGTCGAGGGCGGCCCGGTGGTGGGTGCACGAGAGCTCGAGGCCGACGGGCGAGCGCTCGGGCCAGCCGTGCAGGGCGGCGGCGGTGGAGCCGAGGGTCTCGGCGAGCACGCCGCTCGCCCCGCCGTGCATCAGGCCGAAGGGCTGGCGGTTGCCGGTGACGGGCATCGTCCCCACGACGCGATCGCGGTCCCACCCGGTGATCTCGATGCCCATCTTCGCCGCGAGCTGCTCCTCGGGGTACTTCACCTCGAGCTCGGCGAGGGCGGTGGTCTCGGGCGCGGACGAGGACGACGGAGCCATCCCCGCAGCGTAGGACCGTGATCGGTGCCGGCGCCCCACGGGCGACCCGGCTGTGTCGGGGGTCGCGCCTAGACTCGCGCCGTGGCCACGACGAGCACCGACACCGAGCAGACGCCCGCCGCGCCGACGACGCCCGACGCCGGCGAGGCGGCCGTCGAGCAGGGCGAGGCGGCGTCCCCGGTGGCGCTGACCCCGGCCCAGAAGGGTGCCGCGACGCGGGCGCGGAACAAGGCCGCCGGCACCACCGGCCAGGGCCGGGCGGGCAAGCCCGCCACACCGCCGCAGCCCGAACGGCCCCGACTCCTGCTGCTCGACGGCCACTCCCTGGCCTACCGGGCGTTCTTCGCGCTGCCCACCGAGAACTTCAAGACCACCACGGGGCAGATCACCAACGCGGTCTACGGCTTCACGTCGATGCTCATCAACCTGCTGCGCGACGAGGCGCCCACCCACGTCGCGGTGGCCTTCGACGTCTCGCGCCAGACCTTCCGCGCCGAGACCTACGCCGCCTACAAGGCCAACCGCAGCGCGACGCCCGACGAGTTCCGCGGCCAGGTCGACCTGATCAAGGACATCCTGGCCACCCTGGCCATCCCGGTGCTGGCGGTCGAGGGGTTCGAGGCCGACGACCTCATCGCCACGCTGACCACGCAGGCCACCGCGGCCGGCATGGTCGTGTCCATCTGCACCGGCGACCGCGACGCCTTCCAGCTGGTCACGCCGGACGTCACGGTGCTCTACCCACGCAAGGGCGTGTCCGACCTCGCGCGCTACACCCCGGAAGCCGTCGAGGAGCGCTACACCCTCACCCCGGAGCAGTACCCCGACTTCGCGGCGCTGCGCGGCGACCCCAGCGACAACCTGCCCAGCATCCCGGGCGTGGGGGAGAAGACCGCGCAGAAGTGGATCCGCGAGTTCGGGTCGCTCGACGCGCTGGTCGACCGCGTGGACGAGGTGCGCGGCAAGGCCGGCGACGCGCTACGCGAGAACCTGTCCTCGGTGGTGCTCAACCGCCAGCTCACCGAGCTGGTGCGCGACGTCGAGGGCATCGGCGCGGACCCGGAGGACCTCGTGGTCCGGCAGTGGGACCGCGACGCCGTGCACCGCCTGTTCGACGAGCTCGAGTTCCGTGTCCTGCGCGACCGCCTGTTCTCCACGCTCACCGCGGCCACGCCCGAGGCCGACGAGGGCTTCGAGATGACCGGTGCGGCGCTCGCGCCGGACACCGTCGCCGCCTGGCTCGCCGCGCACGCCCGCGGGGGCGAGCGGGTGGGGCTGTCCTTCCGCGGTCGGTGGGGGCACGGCACCGGCGACCTCGAGGGCGTGGCCCTCGCCGGGCCCGACGGCGAGGTCGCCTACGTCGACGCCCGCACCCTGTCCGAGGCCGACGAGACGGCGCTCGCCGCGTGGCTGGCCGACCCCGAGGTCCCCAAGGCCGGCCACGACGTGAAGGGCCCGAGCCACGCCGTCCGCGCCCGCGGGTGGCGGCTCGAGGGCGTCACCAGCGACACCGCGCTCGCGGCCTACCTGGCGCGACCTGGGCAGCGCAGCTTCGACCTCGCCGATCTCGCCCTGCGCTACCTGCGGCGCGAGCTGCGCGTGGAGGGGGCCGACGAGACGAGCGCCCCGGTGGGCGACCAGCTGACCCTCGACGGGGGCGAGGAGGAGGCCGACGCCGCGCTCGCGCAGGCCGAGATGCTGCGCGCCCGGGCGATCGCCGACCTCGCCGACGCCCTCGACGTCGACCTCGCCGACCACGGCGGCACCGTCCTGCTCACCGACCTCGAGCTGCCGCTGCTCGGGGTGCTCGCCGACCTCGAGGCCGCGGGCGTCGCCGTCGACATCACCGCCCTGCACGAGCTGGAGAGCGAGTTCGGCGCCCGCGTCGAGAGCGCCGCGCAGTCCGCCTACGACGTCATCGGCAAGCAGATCAACCTCGGCTCGCCCAAGCAGCTGCAGGTCGTCCTGTTCGACGAGCTGCAGATGCCGAAGACCAAGCGCACCAAGACCGGCTACACCACCGACGCCGACGCCCTCCAGACGCTCAACGAGTCGACCCCGCACCCCTTCCTCGAGCACCTGCTCGACCACCGCGACGCGACGCGGCTGCGGGTGACGGTCAAGGGGCTGCTCGAGTCGGTGACCGACGACGGCCGCATCCACACCACGTTCAACCAGACCATCGCGGCCACCGGGCGGCTGAGCTCCACCGAGCCGAACCTGCAGAACATCCCGGTCCGGACGGTCGAGGGCCGCCGGATCCGCGACACGTTCGTCGTCGGCTCCGACTCGGCCGACGGCGTGTTCTCCGACCTCATGACCGTCGACTACTCGCAGATCGAGATGCGGATCATGGCGCACCTCTCGCGGGACGCCGCGCTGATCGAGGCCTTCCACTCCGGGTACGACTTCCACTCGGCCACCGCCGCGCGCGTGTTCGGCGTCCCCGAGGACCAGGTCTCGGGGGCGCAGCGCGCCAAGATCAAGGCGATGAACTACGGCCTGGCCTACGGGCTGTCCGCCTACGGGCTCTCCGCTCAGCTGCGCACCTCCACCGAGGAGGCCAAGGAGCTGATGGAGGAGTACTTCACCCGCTTCGGCGGCGTGCGCGACTACCTGCACCAGGTGGTCGATCAGGCCCGCAAGGACGGCTACACCTCGTCGATCCTGGGTCGTCGCCGTTACCTGCCCGACCTGACCAGCGACAACCGCCAGCGACGCGAGATGGCCGAGCGGATGGCGCTCAACGCCCCCATCCAGGGCAGCGCCGCCGACATCGTCAAGGTGGCCATGCTCGGGGTGCACGAGGCGTTGCGCACCGCGGGCCTGCGCTCGCGGATGCTGCTCCAGGTCCACGACGAGCTGGTGCTCGAGGTGGCGAGCGAGGAGAAGGACGAGGTCACCGAGCTGGTGCGTCGCGAGATGGGCGCCGCGTTCGACCTCGACGTCCCGCTCGAGGTGTCGGTCGGGTTCGGCCGCTCCTGGGATATGGCCGCCCACTAGATCCTCGACTCACCAGGCCGACGGGCGGGCACGGGACGCGGACGACGCCGCTCGAGATCGGATTCCGATTTGAGTGGTGCACGGACCCGCCTCGCGGCGGCGTCGACAACTCGATGAACGCGCACTCGACTGACATTCCCGGCGATATCCGCGACGGTCTTGACACGTGCCCCTTCCAGGGGCTTAATGGCTTCACCATTGAAGCCGAGGAGGCGAATTCAGTCCGAGCGCACGCGATGTCGCGCGGGTGTCGAGCCTTTGTTGCTCTTCTCCCGACGTGGTCGCGGTTCGTCGTCGTCATGCCTTGCGGCTCGGGGTGGAACTGACGCCCCGCCCAGGACGAGATCGGACGACGCGATGACCGACAGCGACGTACAGCAACTGTTCCGCACACGAGCCGACGCGGTCCGCAATCGGGACGTCGATCTCTTCTTGTCCACGCAGATCTCGGAGCTCGAGTTCGCGTCGACCGACGGCTACCTGGCGCTCAGCAATATCGAACCGGACGTCCTGTATGTACACGAGGAATCGGATATCGAACGTGTTGTCCTCGTCAAGGAGACCTACAAGCGGCCGGACAAGGGCGATCGCGCCGCGTTCCTGCTCTACTTCCTGACGAACACCACGAACGGATGGAGAATCTACCGTGTCCGGTGAGCGTCTGCGTCCGGGCGAATCCATCGAACGAATCGGAGAGTAGTCGATGAATCCCTCCTCTCTCGACGTCGCGCCGGCCCCGGAGGCTCCGCTCACCCTGCCGGGCGACGACGAGCTCGAATTCTTGTGGCTCGAGCTGACCAACCGCTGCAACCTGCGGTGCGTCCACTGCTACTCGGACTCGGACCCGACGAGCGGGCACCGTGACCTGCTCTCCACCGACGACTACGAGGATGTCCTGCACCAGGCCTTCGAGCTCGGATGCCGCCGGGTCCAGTTCATCGGTGGCGAGCCGCAGCTCCACCGCGACTTCCTCCGGCTGGTCGAATGCGCCCGGAGGATCGGGTACCAGTTCATCGAGGTCTTCAGCAACTTGACTTTCCTCTCCGAGGAGACGGTGCAGTACGCTGCGAAGCACGGCGTTTGTTTCGCCACCTCGATGTACTCGGACGAGCCCTCCGGCCACGACGCCATCACGACGGTGAGATCGAGCCACGCGCGAACCGTCAAGAACGTCGAGCGGTTGATCGCCAACGGAATTCAGACACGGGCGGGGATCATCGTGATCGACCAGGACCCGACGGTCGTCGAACGTACCGAGCAATGGCTGCATCGTCTCGGCGTACCGCAGGTGAGGATCTCGGAGGTCCGCGAGTTCGGTCGCGGTGAGGGCGTGCTCGGCCGAAATGCGCAGATGTCGGGTCTCTGCGGCCACTGCTGGAAGGGAAAGTTGTGTGTCACTCCCGACGGGGCCGCACTGGCGTGCGTGATGTCGAGGGATTGGCCCGTGGGCAACGTCCTCGACGCCACGCTGGCCGAGATCGTCCGCGGCGCCGAGCTCCACGATGTGCGAACGACGGTCTACGAGACCGTGTGGCTTCCCCGGGCCACCCCGACGGCGTGCGACCCGCACCATTGCCCGCAGTGCTGCGAGCCTGATTACCAGGTGTGCAGTCCCGACGACTCGCACTGTCCCCAGAGTTGTTCGCCTCCGATCATCATCGAGTGTGAGCCCGACCCCGGTTGACCACGGGCCTGTCGCGGGCGAGGGGACCGGCTCCTCGAGTCATCGAGGTTCGGTCGACTCGCCCAGCCCGGCGCGGCGGGCCAGGACGGCGGCCTCGGTACGGCTCGCGACACCGAGCTTGGCGAAGACCGTGGACAGCGTGTTGCTCACGGTCTTGGGGGCGAGGCCGGCGCGGCCGGCGATGGCCGCGGTCGAGAGGCCGGCGGCGAGCAGGTCGAGGATCTGCCGCTCGCGGGCGGTGAGGTGGGCGAAGGGCTGGACCTCCCGGCCTCCGGCGGCGTCGAAGATGTGCCGGGCCGCTCCGTGGGCGAGCACGGTGTCGCCGGCGGCGACGGTGTGGATCGCCCGCACGATCTGCTCCTGCGAGGCCCCCTTCACGATGTATCCCGCGGCGCCGGCGCGGACCGCGGCTCGGGTGGACTCGTCGTCCTCGAGCATCGTGAGCATGAGGATGCCGACGCCGGGGGCGGCCCTGGTGATCTCGCGCGCCGCCGCGACGCCGTCGAGGTCGGGCATGTGGATGTCCATCACGAGCACGTCGGGCTGGAGCGTGACCGCGGCGCGGACCGCCTCCCGGCCGTCGGCGGCGAGCTCGACGACCTCGATGCCCTCGACGTGACCGAGGAGAGCGGCCAGCCCGTCCCGGATGATCGGGTGGTCGTCCGCGAGCACCACGCGGATGGTCATCGGTCGGCTCCCAGCGGCAGCAGGGCGTGGACGCGCCCCCCGGTGGGGGTGGGCTCGGCCTGCACGGTGCCGCACAGCTCGGTGGCGCGCTCGTGCATGGAACGCAGCCCCACGCCGGGGGTCCAGGCGGGCGAGGAGCCGTTCGCGGCGCTGTCGTCCTGGACGGTGAGCTCCAGCCCTGGGGGTGTGCGGGGGGACTCGACGATGTCGACGTCGACGCGAGAGGCGTGGGAGTGCCGTGCCACGTTGGTCAGGGCCTCGGTGAGGATGCGGTAGGCGGCGACCTCGACGGCGGCGGGCAGCTCCGGGAGCGGGGCGTCGGCGCGCACCGTGATCTCGATCGGCGCCCCGTCGGCTCGACGGTCCAGGCGCTGGGCGTGGCGGCGCACGGCTTCGACCAGTCCGAGCTCGTCGAGTGCCGGCGGACGCAGCTCGTAGATCAGCCGCCGGACGTCCGTGAGCGCCCCCGTCACCTCGCTGCGGATGTCCTGGGCGAGCGTGCGGACCTTCGGGGTGTCGGTCTCGGCGACGGCGACGACGAGATCGGCCTGGAAGGCGATCCCGGTCAGGACGGGGCCGAGCCCGTCGTGCAGGTCCCGGCGGATGCGCCGGCGCTCCTCCTCCCGGGCGGCGACGAGCTCCTGGCGTGACTGCCGCAGCGACTCGGTGAGCGCGTTGGCGCGCACCGCGACCCCGATGGGAACGGCCATCAGCTCCAGGACCGCCCGGTCGGCGGGATCGAGTCGCCGCTGACCGGAGCGGACGCCGACCCGGAGCTCACCGAGCCGCTCCCCGGCGTGGTGCAGCGGGATCACCTCGAGGTGCTCCGGGGCCACGCCGTGCTCGCCGCGCACCCCGTCCGCATCCCACACACCGGCGTAGGGCAGCCGCAGCGCGTCGCACAGCGCCGGGAGCACGTCGGCGGGGCGCTCCGCGCCGGTCGCGAGCTGGGCGGTCACCGACGACACCGCCCGCACCGGGTCGGCCCGCTCGCCGTAGAGCAGCCGGTCGACCTGCCGCTGCAGGCGGCTCCGGACGGGGTTGAACGCGACGGCGACGACCAGCGTCGCCAGGACCGACGTGCCCAGTCCGATCTCCCGGCGCAACAGGCGGTCGCCGAGCTCCACGAGGACGACGTAGGTCGCCGCCACCGCGGCCGTCAGCAGGGCGTACGTGACGGTTCGGGACCAGACCAGCCGGATGTCGAGCAGCTGATACCGCAGCACCGCGACGGCCATGGCGATCGGGACCAGGGCGATCAGCACCGTGAGGATGATCGGGAAGTCACCGTTCTCCACCGAGAAGAGCAGCCGTTCGGCCAGCACGACGACGACCGTCACCACCATGGCCAGGAGCAACCACAGCAACTGTCGCCGCGTGCGCTCGTCCCCCCGCCGGTAGCGCGCGAGCAGCCCGACCAGACCTGCCACGAACGCCGCCGTCAGAACCAGCTCCGAGACGAGGTCGAGCCCGCCGTCCCCGAGTCCGGGGATCAGCCACCACGAGGCCGCACCGTCGCCGATACCCGGCGGGAGCTCGTGGACGGTGTGCAGCGGGTCGGGATCGGCGCTGAAGAGCAAGACCTGCAGCGGGCTGTTGATCACCGTGGCGACGGCGATCGGGCGCCACCATCGCCCGGGCAGTCGTCCGTCGGGGAAGACGAGGATGGCCAGCGGGAGAAACAGGCTGATCGACCAGGGCCACGCCGCGGAGTAGACGGTGGACAGCGCCCGGACGACGCCCTCCGAGGCGCCGGCCAGGCGGGCCTCGACCAGCCACGGCGTGACCGCCGCCGTCCCGGTCTGGGTGACGCCCGCACCGAGCAGCAACCAGCCCAGCACGTGACGGGGCCGATGGCCGGCGATCAGGACCCCGCACACCCCGCACGCGATCCCGATGGCCGCGTTGCTGATCATGAAGCTGTCCCGCGCCGCCGCGAAGCTCATGCCGGTCACCGCCACGCCGACGACGACCGCGACCCCCTCCGCCACCAGCAGCGCGAACAGGGCGACCGCAGGCCAGGCACGCCTCGCCGTCGCCTCCGCCATGTGGCTCATCGTGGCCCGCGTCCGACCCGCTGTCTGCGGGCTCCGTCCCGCCGGACCCGGGTACTTCTGCCCGTCCCGGGTCTCCTGATCGCCCGCGCTCCGCCGTCGCTCTGCCCTGCCGGACGGGAACCGGCCGCACCGACGCTCGACGGAGCACACCACCGACGATCGAGGAGCGATCATGACCACCACCACCACGACCCTGCCCGCCCGGGGCGGACTCGCCGCCGTGATCGGCGGGCTGATGATCGTCGTTCTCGGCGTCATCGGCGCCTTCTGGCCCGCCGGCGCCTCCGACCCCTGGTTCGTCGCCGCCGGGATCGCGGCCGCGCTCCTCGTCGTGGGGATCCTCGGGCTGCGCGCGCGGTCCGTCGATGTCGCCGTGACCCGCTGGGCGCTGGCCGCGGCAGCGCGTCGCGATGACCTTGTTCGCCCTCGCGCACTTCTACGCTCTCGTCGACGAGGACGTGGCCATCCTGCTGTTCAGCGTGTTCATGGTCCTCACCTCGATCGGGATGATCGTCGCGGGCGTCGCGATCCTGCGCAGCACCGCCGCGCACGGGTGGGGACACGCCGTCCCGCTGGTCTGCGGGGTCTGGCCGATCCTCACCATCCCGGCCGGCGCGGCCCTCGGCGACGTGCCGCACTTCCTCGCCATCGCCGTCTGGGGCGTGTGCTGGACGGCGCTCGGGGTGAGCCTGCGCGCCGGCTCGACGCGGTCGGACCGCGAGGCGGCGGTGGCGACCGCGCCCCGGTAGGCCATCTCGGCGAGGGGGGCCGCGCCCCGGCACAGGCCGGAGCGCGCCCGGCCCTCGCCGATGCGGCATCCGGCGACGACCACGTCGGCCGACGCTCGCGGCATTCGGGGTCGGGCCGGAGGATCTGCGGCCTTTCGGATGAGGGCGCCGAGGTGTTCGGCCGCATTTCGGGGAATGGTCGGAGTCGTGGCCCACGTCCGTGTCCGGACGGGCCGACGCGGCGCGGACGCGTACTTCGGAGCAGCGAAAGTGGGTGTCCGGATGCCGGCGCATGCCATTCGGAAGCACTTCGTGACGACGTCCGGACTATTGCGCGGCGCTGTAGCCCTGATGGCTCACTGCACTCGCGAGAATGGTCACACAGCGGTGTACGGTTCCGGCCGTCCGTCAGCCCACCGCAGGGAAGGAGCGTGGGCGGTCATGGTCCGTCTCCTCGACCACCTCCCGAGCGGGGAGATGGTCGACGACGCTGCGTGGCAGCGCCGGCACCGTTTCCTGCTGGGGGTGCTGGTCCTGATGGCTCCGGTGCTCGTCGTGGTCGGCGTCGCGCTCGGGGCTCCCCTGCTGCTCACGGGTGTGCTCCCGCTCGTCCCGCTGCTCACCGCGCTCGGCGGCCACCTCGCCGTCGGTCGCCGCCGGGCGTCGCTGGTCGTGACGGGCGGTCTGACCGCGAGCTGTCTCGGGTTGGTGATCCTCTCCGGCGGGGCGACCGAGGCCTACTTCTCGTTGTTCGTGATCATCGGATTCCTCGCGCTGTACCAGAACTGGGTGCCGTTCGTCGCGAACATCGCCGGCACGGCCATCGGTCTCGCTCTCGGATCACTCCTGATCCCGACGGTGATGTTCGAGCCCTCCCGGGGACAGCAGGACCCGTGGGCGTGGTCGCTGATCCCCATCGGGGCGGTGGTGCTCGCCTGGGTCGGCGTCACGATCTTCTGCCGGATCACCGAGGACGACCAGCGTCGCCGGGGTGAACGGGCCGGGGAACGGGCCGACGGTCAGGTCCGACAGCAGGAATTCACCTCGGAACTGCTGCTCAACCTCGCGCGCCGCAACCAGAGCATGTTCCACCGGCAGCTCGACATCATCAACGACCTCGAGGAGCGCGAGCGCGACCCGGACGTGCTCGCCGACCTCTTCCGCCTCGACCACCTCGCCACCCGGGTCCGGCGCAACGCCGAGAGCCTGCTCGTGCTCTCGGGGGAGCAGCCGGCCCGCGTGTGGTCGGCGCCGGTGCCGCTGCGCGACGTCGTCCGCGCCGGGGTCGCCGAGACCGAGGACCTCGACCGCGTGACGCTCACGGTCGAGGAACGCCCCCGCGTGGTGGGCAGCCTCGTGGCCGACCTGACCCACATGGTCGCGGAGCTCGTCGAGAACGCCGCCCGGTTCTCGCCGCCCGGCACCTCGGTGGTGCTGCACAGCCGCGCGTACCACCGGGTGTCCGGCGCGCACCTCCTGATCGTCGAGGACACCGGCATCGGCATGCCGGCCGACCAGCTCGCGGCCGCGAACGCGCTCCTCGCCCACCCCCAGGAGGTCGACGTCTCGGCCGCTGCGCGTCAGCTCGGCTTCCACGTCGTCGCGCGGCTCGCCGAGCGGCACGGGATCGAGGTCTCGCTGACGCCCACCCCGGGATGCGGGGTGACCGCGGTGCTCGTGCTCCCGGCCGCGCTGTTCGCCGTGGCCGCCGGCGGTGAGACCCCCGAGCACGACCTCCCCGCGCGCGTCCCCGCCGGCGCCGTCCCGGCCCCGCGCTCGCCCGAACGGACCGATCGGGACCCCGCGACCGGCCCGTTCGTCCTCGACGGACGCCACTCCTGGCCCGGCGCGGACCCGCGCGCCGACGAGCCGGGCGCCGGCACGGATGAGGACGCCGACGGGGCGGACGGCGGCGGTGCGGACGACGACGGTGGCGGTTCGCGGCGCCGGGCCGCCCATGCCGGCCGGGGCCGCGCCCCCCGCCGCCCCCGCGCGCGTCGGCCCGGTGGAGCCGCGTCGTCCCGGTACCGCCGGTCGCGATCGGGTCCGCGCCCCGACGGGAGCTCATCCACCCGATCGTCGTGCCCCCGCCTGCCCCGCCCGCCCCGCCGGTGGCCGCCGTGCCGGGCGCACCCGCGCCGGAGGAGGCGGTTCCGGTCGCCCCCGCGCCGCGTCGCCCGGACGAGGGCGCGGGCGTCGCCGCCGGCCCGAACGGCCTCGTGCTGACCCGCCGCGTGCCCCAGAGTCACCTCGCCCCCGAGCTCATCCGCCGGGCGCCGATCGCGCCCCAGGAACCCGGGAGCGGCGACCACGACGTCACCTGCTTCGACGGCGGACGAGGCCGCGCAGCGCTCGGCGGGCCGTGCGGCTCCACAGGACCGGACCCCGGTTCCCGGCGGGCCGCTCCAGGCCCTCGCCGCCTACCAGGCGAGCCGCGAGGCCGCGCGCTCGGCGATCGGGGACGACCGCGCCGTCACCCCGCACCACGAGACCCCGGGAAGGACGTCGTGAGCGCGCCGACCGACAGCGGACTGGACTGGCTGCTCTCCGACTTCGCCGCCGGCACTCCGGGTGTGCGGCACGTCCTCGTCGTCTCCGCGGACGGCCTGCGCCTCGCGATCAGCGACGGCGTCGACCCGCACCTGGCCGACCAGCTGTGCGCCGCCACCTCGGGGCTGGTCGCCCTCGCCCGGGGTACCGCGACCCTGCTCGAGTCCGAGCCGGTGACCCAGACGATCGTCGAGATGGCGGGCGGCTACCTGTTCGCCAGCTCGATCAGCCTCGGGTCGACGCTGGCCGTCGTCACCGACAGGACCGCCGACCTGGGGCTGGTCGGCTACGAGATGACGATGCTCGCCGCCCGGGTCGGGCACGCACTGACCCCGGGTGCGCGCGGTGGGCGCGCGCGCTCCGACCCGACGGCGCCGTGAGCGTCGACCGTCGCCCCCCCCGCCGTCCGAGGCCGGGCGGGTGGTCCCCAACTACGCCTTCACCGGCGGGCGCACCCGGTCGGCGGCGGGCACGGACATGCCCATCGAGGCGCTGGTCACGGCGACCGAGCTCGGCCTGGCGAAGTCCGCGGACCTCTCGCCCGAGTCCCGGGCGATCATCGACGCGAGCACGGTCCCGCAGTCGCTCGCCGAGATCGGCGCGCTGCTCGGCGTGCCGATCGGCGTGGCCAGGGTCCTGGTCAGCGACCTCGCGGCCGAGGACCACCTCGCCGTCCACCTGCCCCTCGTCGGCGCCGACGGGCGTCCCCGACGCGAACTCCTGGAGAGGCTGCTCGATGGACTCCGGTCCCGCTGAGCCCCGCCACGCGGACGGGCGGGGCCACGCTCCTGCCGCTGAAGATCCTGGTCGCGGGCGGCTTCGGCGTCGGCAAGACCACGCTGGTCGGTGCGCTCTCGGAGGTGCCGCCACTGTCGACCGAGCAGGAGATGACCAGCCTCTCGGAGGGGGTCGACGACAACGCGGCGGTCCCGGACAAGACGACGACCACGGTGGCGATGGACTTCGGCCGTGTCACCGTCGACGACGACCTCCTGCTCTACCTCTTCGGGACCCCGGGCCAGTCGCGCTTCTGGTTCATGTGGGACGAGCTCGCGAGGGGCGCGATCGGGGCCGTCGTGCTCGTCGACCTGCGCCGCATCGACGACTGCTTCGCCGCGATCGACTACTTCGAGAACCGGGGTGTGCCGTTCGTGATCGCGCTCAACCGCTTCCCCGGCACGGAGGGGGTCGACGTGGAGGCCGTCCGCGAGGCCCTCGCCGTCCCGCCCCGGTGCCCGGTGGTGCACGTCGACGCCCGCGACGACGCGTCGTGCACCGACGCGCTGGTCGTGCTCGTGGAACACGCCCTGGCGCGCACCGCCTGAGCGGGTACTCAGCGCAGCGCCGCGGCCGGACGCACCTCCCACAGCGTCCACAGGGGCCGGTAGCCCTGGCGCGGCCAGAACACCGACGAGATCGGGTTCGGCGGGTTGTAGTAGAGGTAGGTGCCCCGCGCGCCGGGTCGCTGCAGGGCGGGCATCGCCGCGGCGACCAGCGCGCGCCCCACACCCGTCCCGCGCGCCCCGGGGACCACCGACGCGCAGTTGACGTAGCCCCACGTCCCGCCGGGGAGGAGGCCGGCGAGCCACGAGCCCGGGCCGGCGTCGGCGTGGCCGCACTCCAGCAGGCCCACCGTCTCGGTACCGCGCTCGGCGACCCACGTCGGCTCCCCGCGCTGCCAGCGCTCGTGCAGCGCGGTCCGCTTGATCGCCTCGGCCTCGGGGCGCAGGACGCTGCCGCCGACGAGGCTCGAGTAGGCGATCTCGTGCATGGCCAGGCGCACGCAGTCCTCGAGGTCGTCAGGGCCGGCGCGGCGTACCCGCAGGGACGGGTCGGGGCGGACCGGCTCGGGCGGGGCGACCGGGCGGACGGCGAGCACGGCGAGCGGCAGGAGGCCGTGGTCGAGGAACACGCGCGCGGCGACGGTGTCGCGGCTCGGCCACGTCACGACGGCGGCGGAGTCGGGTTCGCGGGCCGTGTGCGCCGGGATGTGGTCGCGCCAGGCGGACACCAGCGCATCCAGCCCGGCGGGCCCACCCGTACCGGGCACCGGGTGCAGCTCGGTCACCGAGGCCGCCGACCAGAGCAGCGGCGCGCTGCCGGTGGGCCAGCGGTGGTGGGTGACCACGCCCGCGACCTCGCCGTGGCCGTCGGCGCCGTCGGCGACCACGAGGACGTCGCCGGGCGGCGGGACCACCGCGGCCGGCAGCCAGGGATCGAGGTGGGCGAAGCGGTGGTGCTGGTCGGCGACGAGGTCGCCGAGCACGACCGAGGGTGCCCGGCCCGAGGGGGTGGCGCGCGACCGGCCGATCACGGGCCCGCCCCGCCGGGCCGCCGGCAGCAGAAGATCGCGGTGCCCGGGAACAGCGCGCCGCGCAGCGGGGACCACTGGCCCCAGACCTCGTCGAGGTCCTCGGGCCACTCCGGCTCGACGATCCGCTCGAGCACGAGGCCGGCGGCGACCACCTCGGCCACCCGGTCGCCCAGGGTGCGGTGGTGCTCCACGTAGACCACGCGACCGTGGTGGTCGACCTCGGCGTAGGGGGTGCGGTCGAAGTAGGACTGCGTGACCGTCAGCCCGTCGGGGCCCGGGTCGTCGGGGAACATCCAGCGCATGGGGTGGTTGACCGCGAACACCCAGGGCGCGCCCGGTCGCAGGACCCGGGCGACCTCGCGCATCAGGCCTGCGGAGTCCGCGGTGAACGGCACGGCGCCGAACGCCGAGAAGGCCGCGTCGAGGACCCCGTCGGCGATCGGGAGGACGCCGGCGTCGGCCTGGACGAGCGGGACCCGCATGCCGGTCCGGGCGTCGGCGGCGCGGGCCTGGGCGAGCATCCCGGCCGAGAGGTCGAGGCCGACGACCCGCGCGCCGAGCCCCGCGAGCTGGCGCGCGCAGGACGCGGCGCCACACCCGATCTCGAGCACCCGTGCGCCGCGCAGCGCCGCCGGGTCGCCGAGCAGGTGCGCGTCGGCCTCCCGCAGGCGCTCGGGGCACCAGACGAAGTCGTCGTCACCGAGGAAGGCCCCGTGCTCGGCCTGGTAGTCGTCGGCGTCGGCGTCCCACCACGCCCGGCTGGCGGCGCTGGACTCGGCCGCGGAGACCGGACGCTTCGCGATCCCGACCGCCCCCAGGACGTGCTCGGCGCTGCTCGACCCGGAGCTGATCGATGCGTCGGACGGCACGGGGGGCATCCTGACACGCCCGGATGCGGCCCGGATCGGGGCGGACACGCCGCGCGCCGAACGTGCGACACGCCGGGCGGACTTCGAGGGGCCCCGATTGCCGTGCCGTCGCGAGCGCAGCTACGATGAAAGTCCACGTCAGTGGTCTCGCCCTGTCCGCGTGCTTCGTGCAGCGGTGGGCGTTGACACCTCGTCTCCGGTCCGGTCCGCGGGCTCTCGCCGGTGCACGCGTCAGGACGACGGCCTCTTCGTGGTTGTCCCAGCACGCTCGATCCTGACCATCCCTTCCGGAGCCGTCCACCGTATGTCCATCGACACCCACACCGCCCCGACGCAGACCAGCCCCCAGGTGGCGGTCAACGACATCGGGTCGGAAGAGGACTTCCTCGCCGCCATCGACGAGACGATCAAGTACTTCAACGACGGAGACATCGTCGAAGGAACCATCGTCAAGGTCGACCGAGACGAGGTCCTCCTCGACATCGGCTACAAGACCGAGGGGGTCATCCCCTCGCGCGAGCTCTCCATCAAGCACGATGTCGACCCCAACGAGGTCGTCGCCGTCGGCGACGAGGTCGAAGCCCTCGTCCTCCAGAAGGAGGACAAGGAGGGCCGGCTGATCCTGTCCAAGAAGCGAGCTCAGTACGAGCGCGCCTGGGGCACGATCGAGCAGCTCAAGGACAACGACGAGCCGGTCAAGGGCACCGTCATCGAGGTCGTCAAGGGTGGGCTCATCCTCGACATCGGCCTCCGCGGCTTCCTCCCCGCCTCGCTGGTCGAGATGCGTCGCGTCCGCGACCTCCAGCCCTACGTGGGCAAGGAGATCGAGGCCAAGATCATCGAGCTGGACAAGAACCGCAACAACGTCGTCCTCTCGCGCCGCGCCTGGCTCGAGCAGACCCAGTCCGCGGTCCGCAGCGAGTTCCTCAACCAGCTCGCCAAGGGCCAGATCCGGTCCGGCCAGGTCTCCTCGATCGTCAACTTCGGTGCGTTCGTCGACCTCGGCGGCGTCGACGGTCTGGTCCACGTCTCCGAGCTCTCCTGGAAGCACATCGACCACCCCTCCGAGGTCGTCGAGGTGGGCCAGGAGGTCAAGGTCGAGGTCCTCGACGTCGACCTCGACCGCGAGCGGGTCTCCCTGTCGCTCAAGGCGACCCAGGAGGACCCCTGGCGCCAGTTCGCCCGGACCCACCAGATCGGGCAGATCGTCCCCGGCAAGGTCACCAAGCTCGTGCCGTTCGGCGCGTTCGTCCGCGTGGACGAGGGCATCGAGGGTCTCGTCCACATCTCGGAGCTGGCCGAGCGCCACGTCGAGGTGCCCGAGCAGGTCGTCCAGGTCGGCAACGACGTCATGGTCAAGGTCATCGACATCGACCTCGACCGTCGCCGCATCTCCCTCTCGCTCAAGCAGGCGAACGAGGGCATGACCGTCGACACCGAGTTCGACCCGTCGCTCTACGGCATGGCCGCCGAGTACGACGACGCCGGCAACTACATCTACCCCGAGGGCTTCGACCCGGACTCCGGCGACTGGCGCGAGGGGTACGAGCCGCAGCGCGAGGAGTGGGAGAAGCAGTACGCCCTCGCCCACGCCCGCTACGAGCAGCACATCGCCCAGCTCAAGCGCACCGCGGAGCAGGAGGCCGAGGCGGAGACCGCCGCGCCGGCCAACTACTCCTCGGCCACGGGCGCCGACGGGGACGACACCGACGAGTCGGCCCCCGCGGCGGACGACGACGACCCGGGCCAGGGCCCGCCGTCGGCCAGCGGTGGTGGCTCGCTCGCCAGCGACGCCCAGCTCGCCGCCCTGCGCGAGAAGCTCTCCGGCGGCTGATCGTACGGTTCTCTCGACACGGGCCCGCACCCCTCAGGGGTGCGGGCCCGTCGTCGTCTCCGTGGCCCGAGTGCCCAGAGGAGCGCGCCGGAGGTCGGTAGACGGTGCGACGGAGGAGCACCGGGTGCCGCATCTCCTTGGCGCGAAGAATGGCCGGAGTGCCCGACAGGAGCGCGCCGGAGGTCGGTAGAGGGCGCGACGGAGGAGCGCCGGGTGCCGCATCTCCTTGGCGCGAAGGGTGGCCGGAGTGCCCGACAGGAGCGCGCCGGAGGTCGGTAGACGGCGCGACGGAGGAGCGCCGGGTGCCGCATCTCCTTGGCGCGAAGGACTAGCCGAAGGCGGGGCGCAGGTGGCGCGAGGAGGACAGCAGGCGCTCGACGAGGCCGCGGCGGGCGATGTCCGGGACGGCGAGGGCGGCGGCGATCTGGGGGATCGCCCGGCACGAGACGAGTCCGGGCGCGCCGAGACGGTGGCGGCCCCGGTGGCGGCGCAGACGGAACACGGCAGGAACTCCTCGTCGTGTGGTGCGGGTGAGGCAGCAGACTAGCGGTGTGACGTGTGGGACACGTGGGACGCGCGCGGGAACGCTCGTGCACCGGTCGAGTGACGCTGCGGCAGACTGCCCGTCGTGCTGAGGCTGGGGCTCACGGGCGGGATCGGGGCGGGGAAGTCGACGGTCGCGGCGACCCTCGCGGAGCTGGGGGCGGTCGTGGTCGACGCCGACCGGATCGCGCGCGAGGTGGTGGAGCCCGGCACCGAGGGGCTCGCCGCGGTCGTGGAGGCCTTCGGCGAGGACGTCCTCGACGCCGAGGGCGCCCTCGACCGCCCCGCGCTCGGCCGGATCGTCTTCGGTGACGAGGAGAAGCTCGCGCGCCTCAACGGCATCCTGCACCCGCGGATCGCGGCGCGGACCGCCGAGCTGGTCGCGGACGCCGCCGACGACGCGGTGCTCGTCCACGACGTCCCGCTGCTGGTCGAGAACGGGATGGGTGCGGCGTTCGCGCTGGTCCTCGTGGTCGACGCGCCGGTCGACGTCCGGGTGGCCCGGCTCGGCGACGCCCGGGGGATGAGCGCGGAGGACGCCCGCGCCCGGATCGCGGCACAGGCCGACGACGACGCCCGCCGCGCCGCCGCCGACGTGTGGCTGGACAACGCCGGACCCGCCGGCGTCGTCCGGGAGCAGGTCGAGGTCCTGTGGCGGGACCGGATCGCCCCCTTCGCCGGGAACCTCGAGGCCGGCCGCGCGGTGCCCGTGCCGACCGAGGTGGTGGACGCCGACCCGGACTGGGCCGCGCAGGGACGCCGGCTCGCCTCGCGCCTCGCCGTGGCCGCGGGGGAGGCGGTGTCACGCGTGGAACACGTGGGCCCGACGTCGGTGCCCGGCCTGCCCGCGCCCGACGTCATCGACCTCGTCGTGGTCGCGGACGACAGGAAGGGGGCCGCCCGGGCGCTCGCCCGTGCGGGCTTCCCGGCGCTCGAGCGCGGGCGGCACGCGAGCGCGGACCCCGGCCGGCCGGCGCGCGCGGTCGTGCTGTCGGCCCGCAAGGCCCGGGGCCCGATCGAGGCCCGCGACCTCGCGCGCGCGGACGCCGACCGGGTCCGCGCCGACCCCGACGCCGTGCGGGCGGAGCTGACGCCGGGCTGAGGAGCGTCAGGCGTGGGCGAGCGAGGTGACCCCGAGCGCGTCCGCCCAGGCGGCGAGGCCGTGGCGGTGCTCGACGAGCTCGCCGAGGACGCGGTGGACGGTGCCCATGGCCTCGTCGGCGTCCGTGGCGGTGAGGACCCCGCCCGCGACGGCAGCGGCGAAATCGGCGTGGTGGGCGACGCGGGCCGGGCGTCCGGGGCGGACGTCGAGCCCGAGGAGCAGATCGGTGATCCGCCAGAGGTGGGCGTCGACCTCGATGCGTGCCGCGCCGATCTCGATGACGTCGCCGGCCCCGGCGTCGCGTCCCCGGCGCCGTCGGACCCGCAGGCCCGGTCCGGGGAGCAGCCAGCAGGTCTCGGCGAGGACGAACGGGTCGTCCGGGGTGACCGTGGTGGTCTGGAGACCCCACGAGGCCACCTGGCAGCGGTCGAGGGGGACGGCGGGGGCGGGGGGAATGGTGTGCGACGCGTCGCGGGTGTCGACGACCTCGACCAACTGGTGGGAGACGACCGGGCTCACGGCGCTGGACCCTAGGCCACCCTGCCGATCACGCGAACGGCGACCCCTACCCGAACTCCACCGGTGTCATTCATGCGGAGCGCGCGTTCACTCCCACGACAGTGTGATGTCGTGCGAGCCCAGCCAGGCGTCGAGGTCGTGGCCGTGCGCGGCGAGCCCGGCCAGGGTCGCGTGGCTCGTCTCCAGGGCCCGTTCGGCGGCCCGGGGGGCGAGCAGGCCGCCGGCCAGGGCGAGGGCGAACTCGTCGAGGTCGAGCACCTCGGTCCTCTCGCCGGTGAGGACGACGAGGTCGACGTAGTGGTCCTCGGTCCACCAGGTCGCGCCGTCGCGGGTCACGGTGACGATGTCGACGTAGTAGTCCTGCCTCCGCTCGTGCCCGGGGTGCCAGGTGAAGTCGGTGACCCGGACCCCCAGCGCGGGCAGCAGCCACGACCGCAGGTGGGCCAGGGTCGCGTGCCCGGGCATCGGCCGGCTGAGGTAGAGCCCGTACGGCGCCTCGCGGTAGACGTCGACGGCACGGACGTATCCCTTGGGATCGGTGTTGGTGCCGGCCGCGACGTCGAACGTCTCGATCTTCGGCGGGTGGATCCCCACGGGCCCGGACCTTAGACGGACGAGGTCTGTCGGGGGGTGCACGTAACCTCGGGGCGTGGCTTTCGCAACCGAGGTGCCGGGCTCCGCACGTGACGATTCGGCGCGCGACGAGAACCCCGAGGGTCTCCCCGAGGACGCCCTCGCCGACTCCGTGCACCGGCCGGTCGGCGAGATCGAGCGCACCGGGCGGCCGTTCGAGGTCATCAGCCCCTACGAGCCCGCGGGCGACCAGCCCGCCGCCATCGACGACCTCGAGCGCCGGGTCCGGGCCGGCGACCACGACACGGTGCTGCTCGGCGCCACGGGCACCGGCAAGTCGGCCACCACCGCGTGGCTGATCGAGCGGGTGCAACGACCCACGCTGGTGATGGCGCCCAACAAGACGCTCGCCGCCCAGCTGGCCAACGAGCTGCGCGAGCTCCTGCCGAACAACGCGGTCGAGTACTTCGTCTCGTACTACGACTACTACCAGCCCGAGGCGTACATCGCGCAGACCGACACCTACATCGAGAAGGACTCCTCGATCAACGAGGACGTCGAGCGGCTGCGCCACTCCGCCACGTCCAACCTGCTCAGCCGCCGCGACGTCGTCGTGGTCGCCTCGGTGTCCTGCATCTACGGCCTGGGTACGCCGCAGTCCTACCTCGACCGCTCGGTCACGCTGGCCGTCGGCGAGGAGCTCGACCGCGACACCCTGCTCCGGGCGCTGGTCGACGTGCAGTACACGCGCAACGACATGGCCTTCGCCCGCGGCACCTTCCGCGTCCGCGGCGACACGGTGGAGATCATCCCCGCGTACGAGGAGCTCGCGATCCGCATCGAGTTCTTCGGCGACGAGATCGAGTCGCTCTACTACCTCAACCCGCTGACCAGCGACGTGGTCCGGCAGGTCGACGACGTGCGCATCTTCCCGGCCACCCACTACGTGGCGGGGCCCGAGCGCATGGAGAAGGCGATCAAGGCGATCGAGGCCGAGCTCGAGGAGCGCCTCGCCGAGCTCGAACGCCAGGGCAAGCTGCTCGAGGCCCAGCGGCTGCGCATGCGCACCACCTACGACGTCGAGATGATGCGCCAGGTCGGGTTCTGTTCGGGCATCGAGAACTACTCGCGCCACATCGACGGCCGCGGGCCGGGCACCGCGCCCGCCACGCTGATCGACTACTTCCCGCGCGACTTCCTGCTCGTCATCGACGAGTCGCACGTGACCGTCCCGCAGATCGGCGGCATGTACGAGGGCGACATGTCGCGCAAGCGCAACCTCGTCGAGTACGGGTTCCGCCTGCCCTCGGCCACCGACAACCGGCCGCTGACCTGGGAGGAGTTCGCCGACCGCATCGGTCAGACGGTCTACCTCTCGGCCACCCCGGGCGACTACGAGATGCGGATGGCCGGCGGCGAGTTCGTCGAGCAGGTCATCCGCCCGACCGGCCTCGTCGACCCCGAGGTCGTGGTCAAGCCGACCAAGGGCCAGATCGACGACCTCGTGGGCGAGATCCGCACCCGGGTCGACAAGGACGAGCGCGTCCTGGTCACCACGCTGACCAAGAAGATGTCCGAGGACCTCACCGACTACCTGCTCGAGCTCGGCATCCGGGTCCGCTACCTGCACTCCGAGGTCGACACGCTGCGCCGCGTCGAGCTGCTGCGGCAGCTGCGCTCCGGCGACTACGACGTCCTGGTCGGCATCAACCTGCTGCGCGAGGGCCTCGACCTGCCCGAGGTGTCGCTGGTGGCCATCCTCGACGCCGACAAGGAGGGCTTCCTGCGCAGCGAGCGCTCGCTGATCCAGACGATCGGCCGCGCGGCGCGCAACGTCTCCGGCCAGGTCCACATGTACGCCGACAAGATCACCGACTCGATGCGCTACGCCATCGACGAGACCTCCCGCCGGCGCGAGAAGCAGATCGCCTACAACACCGAGCGCGGGGTCGACCCGCAGCCGCTGCGCAAGAACATCGCCGACATCCTCGACCGGGTCTACCGCGAGGCCGAGGACACCGAGGAGTCCGTCGAGGTCGGCGGGTCCGGGCGCAACAGCTCGCGCGGCCGCCGCGCCGCGGGCGAGGCCGGGGGCCGCGGCAGCTCGGGCATCGTCGAGCACCGCGACACCAAGGGCATGGCCCGGGCCGAGCTGGCCGACCTCATCCAGCAGCTCACCGACCAGATGCTCGCCGCGGCCCGCGACCTGCAGTTCGAGCTGGCGGGCCGCCTGCGCGACGAGATCGCCGACCTCAAGAAGGAGATGCGGGGGATGGACGCCGCCGGCGTGAGCTGAACCCGGCGCGCCCGCCGGGGCTGACGCTCGACACGAGCGCGTCGCCGGTGCTGCACTGGCGCCGGCGGGCTCGTGGGCCGCGGGCCCCGGTCGGGTCCGGCCGCCGCGACGGTGCGGCCGCCCGGTACGAGGAGGAGCCCCCGATGGACGTGCCCAGCCTCATGCGCCAGTCGATGACGCTGTACCGCGACCGCACCGCGCTGATCACCGAGCACGCCGCGTTCACGTTCGGGGAGGCGTGGGCGCGCGGGGTGCGCACGGCCAACGGTCTGCGGGCGCTCGGGGTGGCGCCGGGGGACCGGGTGGCCGGGCTCGAGGACAACAACCTCGGCGCCGCCGACCTGTTCCTCGGCTGCGCGATCGCGGGTGCGGTGCGGGTCCCGCTCTACGCGCGCAACGCGCGGCAGGCGCACCGCCACATGATCGAGCAGACGCAGGCGCGCGTGGTCGTCGTCGACGGCGCGCACGCCGACGAGGTCAAGGGGCTCGACGACGAGGTCGAGGGCCTGCGCATCCTGGTCCGTGACGAGGGCTACGAGACCTGGCTGGGCGAGCAGTCCGACACCGACCCGGAGCTGCGCATCGGGCCGGACGACTGGTACGTCATCCGCCACTCCGCCGGGACGACCGGGCGCCCGAAGGGCGTCGGCTACACCCAGCACGACTGGCTCGTGAACTGCCGCAACTGGTACTACCGCCTGCCCAACCTGACGGCGCACAGCGTCGTCGGCCACGCCGGCCCGATCTCGCACGCCTCGGGCTACCTCTTCCTGCCGGCCTGGCTGCACGGCAGCACCAACCTGCTCTTCGGCGCCTTCGAGGCGGCGAAGGTGCTGGACATGGTGGAGCGCCACCGGGTGACCCACATGTTCGCGCCGCCGTCGATGGTCCAGATGCTCACCGCCGAGACCGCGACCCGCGACCGCGACCTGGGCGCCCTCGAGTGCCTGCTCGTCGGTGGCGCGCCGATCACCGACGCGACCGCGCTCGCGGGGCGGGCCGCGTTCGGCGACGTGCTCCACCAGGTGTTCGGGCAGACCGAGGCCGTGCCGCTGACCGTGATGACCCCGCAGGAGTGGTTCTCCGACGTGCCCGGCTCGACCCCGCTGCGCGCGGCGGGCAAGGTCCTGCCGTTCGCGCGGATGGAGGTCCGCGACGAGGACGGCGCCGCGCTGCCGTTGGGCGCGGAGGGGGAGCTCTGGGCCCAGGTCGAGGCCCAGATGACCGGGTTCTGGGACGACGACGAGCTCACCGCCACCCGCCTGGTCGACGGCTGGGTGCGCACGCGCGACATCGGCCGGATCGACGAGAACGGCTACGTCTACATCCTCGACCGCGCCGACGACATGATCGTCTCCGGCGGCTTCAACATCTGGCCCGCGGAGCTCGAGTCGGCGATCGCCGATCATCCCGAGGTCATCGAGGTGGCGGTGTTCGCGATCCCGCACGAGCGGTGGGGCGAGACGCCGATGGCGGTCTGCCACGTCGGGGTGGACGCCACCGTGAGCGCGGACGACATCGTGGACCTGGTGCGTCGACGCCTGGGCTCGTACAAGAAGCCGGGCGCCGTCGAGTTCGTCCACGAGCCCTTGCCGAAGAACGTGGTGGGCAAGCTGCTGCGCAAGACCCTCCGCGAGCCGCACTGGGCGGGCCAGGGTCGGCGCGTGGCCGGTGCCTGAGCGACGAGAGACCCTGCCCGCCGATCCCCGGGAGCGACGATGACCCAGACCAGCACGCGGCCGGGCGAGGCGGGCGGCGACGGTCTCGACGACACCCTCGACGGCGCGGACTACGGGGTGCCCTGGGCCCTCGACGAGGAGCACCACCGCTGGCAGCGCACCCTGCGCGACTTCTGCACGCGGGAGGTCGCGCCCGGGGCGGCCGAGCGCAGCATCGCCGGGGTCTTCGACGCCGACCTCGCCCGCGCCGCCGGGCGCCTCGGCGCCTACGGCCTGCTCGCCCCGGAGCGCTTCGGGGGCGGGGGCGCCGACCTGCGGACGCTGTGCCTCGCGGCCGAGGAACTGGCGCGGGTCGACTCCTCCCTCGCGGTCACCGTGCACGTCCAGGCGATCAGCGTCGCGCTGCTCGCGCACCTGGCCGCCGACCGCGAGGAGCTGCTGGCCGAGGTCCTGCCCGCGGCCTGCACGGGCGAGACGTTCGTGTCCTTCGGGCTCACGGAGCCGACGGGCGGCTCCGACGCCGGCACGATCGCGACCGCGGCCCGCCGCGACGGCGACGACTGGGTGCTCGACGGGTCCAAGCAGTTCATCACCAACTCGGGCACCCCGTTCTCCCGCTACGTGATCGTCTTCGCGGCCACGGGGGAGGCGTCGGTCGGGGCGAACGGCCGCAACCGGCGTCCCGTGTCGGCGTTCCTGGTGCCGCTCGACGCACCCGGCGTCACCGTCGGCGGGTCGTACCCGAAGCTGGGCTGGCGCGCCTCGGACACGCACCCGCTGTTCTTCGACGGCGTCCGGCTGCCCGCCGACGCCCTGCTCGGGACCGAGGGCCGCGGCTACCAGGAGGCTCTCGGGTTCCTCACCTGGGCACGCTTCCCGATCGCGGCGATGAGCACCGGGCTCGCGCTGGGCTGCCTGGACGACACCCGCCGCTTCGTCGCCGACCGGACGTCGTTCGGCGCCCCCTTGGGCAGCCACCAGGGCGTCGCCTTCCCGCTCGCCGACATCGCCGCGCTCGCCGCGACGGCCCGGGTGATGACCTACGACGGCGCGTGGAAGTACGACCACGGCCTGCCGATCGCCCGCGAGGCGGCGACCGCGAAGCTGGTGGCGTCGGAGGCGGCGAACAAGGCGGCCTACCTGGCCACGGAGCTCGCCGGGGGCTACGGGTTCATGCAGGACACCGCGGTGACCCGGCACTACCAGGACGCCCGGATCCTCACCATCGGCGAGGGCACCTCGGAGGTGCAGCGGATGCTCATCGCCCGCGGGCTCGGGCTGCCGGTCTGACGCGGACCCCGACCACGAGTCCCGCGGCGAGCGCGGCGCCGTGGACGTTCGCCACCGCGATCAGGACGAGGGCGACCAGCGCGGTCGCGGACGGCAGCAGGAGGCGCCGGGCGCCGCGCGGCAGCCGCGGTTCGGCGATCCCGGCGGCCAGGCCGAGGAGCAGCAACGGCGGCCACCAGGTCGCGAGCAGGGCGCCGAGCCAGAACAGTGCGGCCGGGCGCGCCCACGGCGGCAGGTCGGGGTCGGCGGCGCGCCAGGCCAGGCCGCCTGCCAGGCCGCAGACCGCCACCGAGTTCCCGGCGCCGACCGGCTGCCAGGCCTGGCCCGCGACCTGACCGACCAGGCCGGCGACCAGGTACCAGCCGGCCCACCGCGGCCGGCCGGCCACCTGCTCGGCGGCGGCGCCGAGGACGAGGAGGAACAGGAGATTCGAGACGGTCCCGGCCCAGCCGCCGTCCTGGACGAGCATCGACGTGAGCCAGCGCCACGGCTCCCCGTCCCGGGCGGCGGGGGTGCGCTGGAGGGCGTCGAGCACCGGGCGGGACAGCAGGCCGCTGACACCGACCACCGCCGTGAGCACGGCGACGCCGGCGGTCAGCACGGGTGGGCGGCGCAGTCCGAGACGCGACATCCTGCTCACGTCGCCGGGATCGTCCTCGCGTCCGCCTGCGGTGTCCACGGACCCCGAGGGGTCAGTCCGCGAGCAGCTCCCCGGCGCGGCGCAGGTCGGCGACGAGCCCGGCGAGCATCTCCTCGCGAGCGCCGTCGTCCTCGGCGCGCAGGATCGCCGAGGGATGGATGGTCGGCACGAGGGTCAGGTCATTCCAGGCCCGCGGCTCGCCCCGCTCGGCCGTGATCCGGAACTTCGGTCCGATCAGGGCCTTGCCCGCCGTCGCGCCGAGGGTGACGAGGACCTGGGGCCGGACGAGGGCGAGCTCGGCGTCGAGCCACGGTCGGCAGGCCCGGATGTGGCCGGCCTTGGGTGTCTCGTGGATCCGGCGCTTGCCGCGGTAGCGGAAGTTGAAGTGCTTGACGGCGTTGGTGACGTAGGCGTCGTCCCGGGCGATCGCGGCCTCGTCGAGCGCGCGGTCGAGGAGCTGACCGGCCGGCCCGACGAACGGCGCGCCCTCCCGGTCCTCCCGGTCCCCGGGCTGCTCGCCGACCAGGACGAGCCGGGCGCGCGCCGGGCCCTCGCCGAACACCGTGGCGGTGGCGTGCTCGTGCAGCTCGCACCGTGTGCAGTCGGCGGCCTGCGCGCGCAGGGTGTCCAGGTCCGCGGGGAGGACGTCGAGGGGCTCGGTCACGGGCGCGGATACCCGGACTGGGAGACGTAGCGGAGCGGAGCTCGACCGAGGACACAGCCTGTCCGCCACCTGCGACACTCGCGCGCATGGCACTCACCGTCCAGGTCACGTTCGACGCCCGCGACCCGGCCGCGCAGGCCGAGTTCTGGGCCCTCGCCCTCGACTACATCGTCCAGCCCCCGCCGCCGGGCTTCGACGACTGGCTGGCCTTCGCCGCAGCGGTCGGGATCCCCGAGGACCAGTGGGACCGCCTGTCCGCGGTCGTCGATCCCGCCGGCGCGGGCCCGCGTGTGCTGTTCCAGAAGGTGCCCGAGCCCAAGGAGCTCAAGAACCGCGTGCACCTCGACGTGAACGTCGGGGCCGGGGCGGAGGGCGAGGAGAGGAAGGCGCGCGCCCACGCCCACCGCGAGCGGCTCGAGGCGGTCGGGGCGCGTGTCCTGCGCGAGGTCGACGAGCCCGGGGGGTGGTGCCTCGTCATGGTCGACCCCGAGGGCAACGAGTTCTGCTTGCAGTAGCGCCGCGTCGACCTATGGTGTCGATCACCACCGCTGCTTAGGCTTCGGCGAGGTCCGTCGACGTCGAGGGGGTCGCGTGGGTCCCGGTGACGACGGCGTCTGCGCGGTGGGCCGGGGCACCGACCTGCGCCGGTACGCCCGCCGGCTGCACCAGGCTCACGACGCCACGATGGCCGGCGGTCCCGCCCCGGCCGACGTCCGCGGGCTGGTGCGCCGCTCGTGGAACCGGGTCCGCGCGTACGGCGTCGATCCCGATCCTCGCCCGCTGGCCGACCCGGCGGGGCCCGACGTCGTCGAGTCGCGACGGGCGGCGTCGCCGTTGACGGGCGTGCTGCCCGAGCTGCGGGCGAGCCTCACCTCGATCGCCGAGGACGCCGACCACATCATGGTGGTCACCGACGCGGACGGGTTCGTGCTCTGGCGCGAGGGCTCGCCGTTCGTCGCCCGCCAGGCCGAGGGGCTCGGGTTCTCGCCGGGCGCCGACTGGTCCGAGGCCTCGGTCGGCACCAACGCGATCGGGACGGCGCTGGTCGAGCAGGCCTCGGTCCAGCTGTTCTCCGCCGAGCACTTCGTCCGCAACCAGCACCCGTGGACGTGCACCGCGTGCCCGGTCCACGACCCGAGCACCGGCGAGCTCCTCGGTGTCGTCGACCTGTCGGGTCCGGCGCTGACCGTGCACCCGACGACGGTCGCGCTCGTGCGCACCGCGGTCCGGCTCGCCGAGTCCGGGCTCTGGACCCGGCACGAGACCCGCCTCGACGCCCTGCGCGCGGTCGCGGCACCGATGCTCGCGGGCCTGCGCGGCCCGGCCCTGGTGGTCGACGAGCACGGCTGGGTCGCGGCGGCCACCGGCACGGCCGTGCGCGAGCGCGTCGGCGCGCCCCGCGAGGGCGAGGTGGTGCTCGTCCACGGGATCGGGGCGTGTTCCGCCGAGCACGTTCCCGGCGGCTGGCTGCTGCGCCCCGACACCCCGACCGACGCGACCCCGCGCACCCACCTGCGCCTCGACCTCGCCGCCCGGCCCCCGCAGGCGGTCGTGACCGGGCGCAGCGAGTGGCGCTACCCGCTCTCGCGGCGCCACGCCCAGATCCTCGCGCTGCTCGTCGAGGCGGGCCCGGCCGGGCTGGACACGTCGTCGTTGAGCCGGGGCCTCTACGGCGACGCCGACCACCTCGTGACCGTGCGGGCCGAGATGTCGCGCCTGCGCCGGACTCTCGGCGGACTGCTCTCCGCCCGGCCCTACCGCCTGGCCCCGGGCGTCGTGGCCGAGCCGCCCGAGCGCGCGGCCCGCCAGGCGCTGTTCCGCGACGGCTGATCGGCCTGCAACCCGCCTGCAACGCTGGCCGCGCGGACCGTGACGCGCTTCACTCGTGGTCCCGGCGCCGAGGCCGCGTCGCCGGAGCGCGAGCGACCCCGGGAGGCAGCAGACGATGAAGGCCGCACGGTTCCACGGGCGTGGGGACATCCGCGTCGAGGACATGCCCGAGCCCCACGCGGGTGAGGGCCAGGTGCAGATCGACGTCGAGTGGTGCGGCATCTGCGGCACCGACCTGCACGAGTACCTCGACGGCCCGATCTTCGCGCCCACGCCCGAGAGCCCCCATCCCCTGACCGGCGGCGCGGTGCCGATCACCCTCGGGCACGAGTTCGCGGGCGTCGTCTCCGAGGTCGGTGCCGGGGTCACCCACGTGCGCGAGGGCGACCGCGTCGTCGTCGAGCCCTACGACGTGTGCGGGACCTGCGTGGCGTGCCGGGACGGGCGGTACAACATCTGCCGCTCGCTCGGCTTCATCGGCCTCGACGGCGACCAGGGCGGCTTCGCGGAGAAGGCGGTCGTCGCCCAGCGCTGGGTGCACCCCATCGGCGACCTGACCACCGAGCAGGGCGCGCTGATCGAACCGCTGACCGTCGGCTACCACGCCGCGAAGCTCTCGGGGATCGAGCGGGGCCAGACCGCGGCCGTCTTCGGCGCCGGCCCGATCGGGTTGGTCACCGTCGCGGCCCTGCGCGCCGTGGGGGTCGGCCAGATCCTCGTCGTGGAGCCCGCCGACGCCCGGAAGGCCAAGGCCCCCGGGGCCGGCGCCGACCACGTCCTCGACCCGACCGAGGTCGATGTCCCCGACGCCGTCCGCGAGCTCACCGGCGGCGCCGGCGCCGACGTCACGTTCGAGTGCGCGGGCATCGACGAGGTGCTCGCGTCCGCCGTCGCCGCCACCCGGCCGGGCGGGACGTGCGTCAACGTGTCGATCTGGGGTCATCCGGCCACCTTCGACGTCAACTCGCTCGTGTTCTCCGAGATCCGCCTCATCGGGTCGCTGGCCTACGCGAACCGCCACCCCGAGACGATCAAGCTCGTCCAGGACGGCGTCGTCGACGTCGACCAGTTCATCACCGGCCGGATCGGCCTCGACGACATCGTCGAGCAGGGGTTCCGTGAGCTCATCGACCACAAGGAGACCAACGTGAAGATCCTGGTGCAGCCGTGAGCAGTGCCGAGCAGACCCGCGTCGCCGTCGTGACCGGGGCCGGACGGGGGATCGGCGCGGCCATCGCCCGGCGTCTCGCCACCGACGGGCTGGCCGTGATGGTGTCCGACATCGACGGCTCGACGGCCGCCGAGGTCGCGCGGGAGATCGAGGGCGCCGGCGGCCGGGCGGCGTCCACGGCCACCGACGTCGCCGACCGCGACGCCTGCTTCGCGCTGGTGGCGGCCGCGCGCGAGCACTTCGGGGCGGTCGACGTCATGGTGTCCAACGCCGGCATCGCGCAGGTCAAGACGCTGCTCGAGGTCACTCCCGAGGACATCGAGCGGATGCTCGCGGTCAACGTCAAGGGCGTGCTGTGGTGCCTGCAGGCCGCGGCCGAGACCATGATCGAGCAGGGTCGTGGCGGGAAGATCATCTCCGCGTCGTCGGTCGCGGGGCACCAGGGCTTCGACCACCTCGGGCACTACTCCGCCTCGAAGTTCGCCGTGCGCGGGCTGACCCAGGCCGCGGCCAAGGAGCTGGCGACCCACCAGATCACCGTCAACGCCTACTGCCCGGGCATCGTCGGCACCACGATGTGGGACGAGATCGACGCCGGCCTCGGCGGCTACCTCGGCACCGGCACGGGCGAGGCGCTGGAGCAGTACTCCCAGCTCATCGCCCTGGGGCGGGTCCAGACCCCGGAGGACGTCGCGTCCTTCGTCTCCTACCTCGCGAGCCGCGACGCCGACTACATGACCGGCCAGGCCGTCATCATCGACGGTGGGATCGTCATGGTGTGACCGGCGACGGCTCCAGCCGGACCCGGATGACGGTGTTGTTCTCCCGGTTGGCGATCCAGAGCTCGCCATCGAGCACCTGCATGGCGCCGACGCTCCGGCCGACCTCCTTGATCGGGTTGCCGGACGGCCCGCCCTCCCGGAAGTCGATCCGGCGGACGTCGCTGGTGAGCGGGTAGCTGGCCCAGCCCGCCCCGGCGCCCACGTCGAACCACGACGCGCGGCCCAGGGAGATCGGGTCGCCCACGACGTAGGACCTGGTGTCGACCGGCAGGACGGTGGCCTCCTGCTGGTCCGCGGGGGCATTGACGTCGCCGGCGACGATGTAGATCGTCCCGCCGTCGGCCTCCATGCCCCCGATGTCGCGGGAGAACAGCACGGGGTTGCCCAGCACCTTCCCGGTCCGGTCGAGCACGGAGAGGCTGCGGTCGTCGGTGTTGGAGACGTAGAGACGGTGGTCGAGGTAGAGCAGCGCCGACGGCGCTCGTCCGACGGCGATCGGGGCCCCCGGGGCGAGCCGCCGCAGCCCCATGTCGATGCGCGAGACGGTGTTCGTCGTCCTGTGGCTGATCCACAGCATGCCGTCGCCCGCCGCGATGTGGGTGATCGGCGCCCCCGGGTCCGTGGCGATGCGGGCCGCCTGGCCGTTCGCGATGTCCAGGCGCGTGATCGTGTCCGAGAAGTTGGCGATCCACACGGCGCCCTGGTCCACGACGATCTCGCTCGGCGTGCCGCCGACGATGATCCGCTGGCCGACGCCGGTCCGGGGATCGATCTTGGTCACCGAGCCGTCACCGGCGTCGGCCGTCCACACGAAACCGCCACCCGACTCGATGTCCACCGGGGTGCGCCCGACCGCGATGGGTGCACCCACGACGGTGCCCACCGTCGCCCACGGGTGGAGCACCAGCACCGCGACGACCGCGGCGGCCACCAGCACGACGGCGACGGGCAGCCCGATCGTCAGCCACCGCGGACGCCGGGGTCGAGAGGACGGAGATTTGCGCTTCGCCAGGGGAGGGGGCGGTCCGACCGCACCCGTGAGCGGCCGCGGGATCGGTCCGGTCGCCTCGTCGCCCGTGGACCCGCCCGTGGACCCGACCGGGCGCTCCGCCGCCGTGCCGGTCCCCGCACCGGTCCACGCGCTCGTCGGGGACGGGAACCCCGCGCCGCGCCCGTTCACCGCCGTCGAGTCCGCCGGCGGCAGCGCTGCCCACGCGCCGGCACCGCTGCCGCCGAGAACGCCCTGGAACGCCCGGGCGAGCTCGCCCGCGCTCGCGTAGCGGTCGTCGGGATTCTTGGCCAGCCCACGGTTGATCACGGTGTCGAGCTCCGCCGGAAGGGTCGGGACCACCGAGCGCGGCGAGGGCGGGGGCTCCACGACGTGGGCCCACATGATGGCGGGCGCCGAATCGCCGGGGAACGGGGTCCGCCCGGTGAGGCTGTGGAAGAGCACGCAGCCCAGGGCGTAGACGTCGATGCGCTGATCCAGATGCGTGCCCTGGTACTGCTCGGGCGCCATGTACGCCGGTGTGCCCATCAGGATGCCGGTGCCGGTGAGCCCGTGCGGGTCCGCGGTGGTCCGGCTCAGGCCGAAGTCGGTGAGGTAGACGTGCGTGCGGCCCTCCACCGCGCTGATCAGGATGTTGGCGGGCTTGACGTCCCGGTGGATGAGGTCGCGTCGGTGCGCGGCGTCGAGCGCCGACGCCACCTGGGCGATGACCTCGGCGACCTCGAGCGGGGCGAGCGGGCCGTCCTGCCGGATCAGCTGGCCGAGGTCGATGCCGTCGATGAACCGCATCGTGACCGAGAGCTGGCCGTCCTGGGCGTCGGCGGAGTAGATCGGCACGACGTTCGGGTGCTCGAGCGACGCGGCGATCTCGCACTCGCGCCGGAAGCGACGGCGGAACTCCTCGTCGTCGGACAGCGAGCCGAGCACGACCTTCACGGCGACCTGGCGGTTGAGCGCTTCCTGGTGGCCCCGGTAGACCACACCCATGCCGCCCCGGCCGATCTCGGCGTCCAGCCGGACCCCACCCACGACCGACCCGATCGCCGCCTCGCGCATCCTGACCCTCCGCGCCCTGGTTGGTGACATGGTGTCATCGCCACGATCGACTGCCTAGTACGCGCCCCGGGTCGCGCCCCGCGGGTACTCACCCTCCGTCGTCACGGTGACGATTCAGTGCCCGCGTGGCGCGGGCGTTCGTGCTGTGGGTAACATCTCCGCCATGAACGCGGTCCACCGCCGAGAGGTAGTACTTCGGCGCGTCGGGTGAGCCAGGCCCCCGGCGCGCTCGTTCCGCTCACGTCCTGCTGAGCGGCCCCTCTCCGAGACCTGGCTCGGATCCCCCGCACCACCCGTGGATCCCCCAGGAGCCTCCCGTGACCACTCTGGAACCCGCCCCGACCCTCCCCTCCGGTCGCCGCGCCTCCCGCCTGCCCCGCCCGTTCACCATCCTGACCACCGGCGGGATGCCCGGCGTGATGGACCTCGCCTCGGCCCTGTGCTCGTTCGGCTACCGCGTCCCCGACTTCTCGGTCGACGTCCACGAGGGCGTCACCTGCTCGTGCATCAGCTGCACCGTCGCCCTCACCAGCCTCGAGTGCGACGAGTTCGCCGACCGTGTCCGCACCCTGCCCGGCGTGCTGTCGGTCGAGCCTTCCTGCTGACCGCCCGCCGCAGCCCTGCGGCGGGGCATGATGGATGCGGTGAGCGACGACGCCCGCCGGGGCCCGGAATGGTCGAATCCCCTCGAGGAACTGGTGGGGCGGCTGGTCGAGGGCTTCGGCAGCTTCGGCGGCCCGCTCGGTGAGCAGGAACCCGCCACCGAGCACGCACCCCGCGCGAACGGGAGCGACCGCAGCGGCCCCCGGACGCCGACCCTCGACCGCTACGGGCGCGACCTGACCGCTGCGGCCCGCGCGGGCCGGCTCGACCCCGTCGTCGGCCGGGACCGGGAGGTCTCCGCCGTGCTCGAGGTCCTGGGGCGGCGCACCAAGAACAACCCGGTGCTCGTCGGCGACCCGGGTGTCGGGAAGACCGCCATCGTCGAGGGCATCGCCACGCGGATCGCCGAAGGGCGCGTCCCCGGGGCCGCCGACCGTCGTGTCGTGTCCGTCGACCTCGCCGGCCTGGTCGCGGGGACGAAGTACCGCGGCGAGTTCGAGGAGCGCCTGCGGCGGCTGGTCGACGAGGTCGTCGGGACCGACCGCCGTGTCGTGCTGTTCCTCGACGAGCTGCACACGCTGGTCGGGGCCGGCGCGGGCACCGAAGGCACGATGGACGGCGCCGACATCCTCAAGCCGGCCCTGGCGCGCGGCGACCTCCAGGTCGTGGGCGCGACCACGCTGGAGGAGTACCGGCGCCACGTCGAGTCCGATCCTGCCCTCGAGCGCCGCTTCGCCCCGATCACCGTCGAGGAGCCGTCCGTCGCCGAGACCGTGGCGATCCTCGACGGGCTGTGCGCCCGCTACGAGACCCATCACGGCGTTCGCCTGCCCGCCGACGCCCGCCGGGCCGCTGTCGAACTCACCGCCCGCCACGTCCGCGACCGCTTCCTGCCCGACAAGGCGATCGACGCGATGGACACCGCGGCCGCCCGCGTCCGCCTGCGCCAGGCCGAGACGGGCGCCGCCGGGAACGCCACGGTGACCGTCGCCGACGTCGCCCAGGTCGTCGCCGACCGCACCGGCGTGCCGGTCGCGCACCTCACCGACTCGGAGCGCAGCCGCCTGCTGGGCCTCGCCGACCGTCTGCGCGAGCGCGTCGTCGGCCAGGACCACGCCCTCGAGGCCGTCACCGACGCGGTGCTCGCCGGCCGCGCCGGGATGGGGGCCCCCGGGCGTCCGGTCGCGTCGTTCCTGTTCGCGGGCCCGACCGGTGTCGGCAAGACCGAGCTGGCCCGCGCCCTGGCCGAGGCGCTGCACGGCTCCGACGAGCGGATGGTGCGCCTCGACCTCGGCGAGTTCCGCGAGGCCCACACCGTCGCGCGCCTCACCGGAGCGCCCCCGGGCTACATCGGCCACGACCGGCCCGGCGAGCTCACCGAGGCGGTCCGCCGGACCCCCTCGTGCGTCGTGCTGCTCGATGAGATCGAGAAGGCCCACCCCGACGTGCTCGCCCTGCTGCTCGGGGTCCTCGACGCCGGGCGTCTCACCGACGGCCGCGGCCGCACCGTGTCGTTCGCCGACGCCGTGATCGTCATGACCAGCAACCTCGGCGCGTCGACCCTCTCGGACGGCCGCGACCCGGAGGGTGCGCGCCCGACCGTCCTCGCCGCCCTCGCCCGGGCGCTGCGCCCCGAGTTCCTCGGGCGGATCGACGAGGTCGTGCTGTTCGGCGCCCTGTCTGCCGAGGCCCTGCGGTCCGTCGTCGAGCTGCTGCTCGAGGGCACCCGCACCCGCCTCGCCGACCAGGAGATCGGCCTGACGGTCACCGCGGCCGCCGTCGACGCCCTCGTCGCCCGCGGCCACGACCCCGTCCTCGGGGCCCGCCCGCTGCGCCGCGTCGTCACCCGCGAGGTCGACCGCGCGCTGTCCCGCCGCATCGTCGCCGGCGCCCTGCGCCCCGGCGGGCACGCGACCGTCGACGCCCCCGAGCCCGGCGGCGCGCTCACCGTGGAGGTGGGCGCCGACCCGTCGTGATCGTGGTGGGTTTCCGGACGCTGGGTGTCAGCGTGGACGCCACGCTGACACGTCAGCTCGTGATGTCCTTCCGCCGGAAGTACCAGACCGCGGAGGCGCCGAAGGCGATCGCCCAGACGAGGGCGGACAGGACACCGCGGGCGAGGTCCGAGCCGTCGACGTCGAGGGTCAGCAGGTCGGCGAAGGCGAAGACGTCGTGGGTCGGCAGCGCGTTGCGCAGGGAGCCGAGCGCGTCCACGGTGTCGAGGATCTGCGACAGGATCGAGACCAGGACCGCGCCGCCGACCGCGCCGAGCGGAGCGTCGGTCACCACCGAGAGCAGCGACGCCACGCCCGCCACCCACATCAGGTGCACGGCGAGGTAGGCGACGGCCAGCGCGATGCGGCCGACGGCGAGCCCGTAGGGCAGCGATTCGCCGGTGGGGGAGAGGTAGTCGCCCGCCCCGTAGACCAGCGTCCCGAGCGCGACGGCGACCAGCGGGAGCACGACGAGGGTGGCCAGCGAGAGCAGCCCGGCGACGATCGCCTTCTGGCGCAGGAGCCGCACGCGGGGCACCGGGATCGCGAGCAGGTAGCGCAGCGACGACCACGACGCCTCGCTGGCCACGGTGTCGCCGAAGAACAGGGCGACGACCACGACGAACAGGAAGCTCGCCGAGGAGAACAGCGCGAACACCGCGAAGTTCGGGCCGCTGGCCTGCGCGAGGTCGGTGAGGGTGGTGGCGTTCGTGGTCCGGGTGTCGTCGCCGACCGAGAACGCGATCCAGAGGATCACCGGCAGCAGCGCGAACAGCCCGAGGGTGACCTGGGTGCGTCGGCGCCGCCACTGGCGCGCGAGCTCGACCCGGACGGGCAGGGTCGGGCGGGGGGTGTCGATCGTGTCGGTCATGCCTGGGGGACCTCCTCGCCGATCAGCGCCAGGAAGGCGTCCTCGAGGCGGCGGCGTGGCCCGACGCCGCGGACGTCGACGCCCGCCTCGACGAGGGCCCGGACGACGTCGGCGCGGTCGCGGGCGCCCAGGTCGACCAGGACGACGTCGGCCTCGGTGGGGTCGACCTCCACGGAGCCGAGACCCGGGAGGTCGCGCAGCCGGGCGAGCGCCTCCTCGCGCCGGTCGGAGGTCCCGTTGGTGCCGTTCGCGACGGTGACCGCGACCTGCCCGCCGGCGACGAGCTCGCTGACCTCGCCCGACGCCGACCACGCGGCCACGGTGCATGACGACGACGTGGTCGCAGGTCTGCTCGACCTCGGCGAGCAGGTGGCTGGACACCAGGACGGTCCGCCCGGTGTCGCCGCCGCGCGCGTAGCTGCGCAGGACCTCGCGCATGGCGTGGATCTGGGGCGGGTCGAGGCCGTTGGTCGGCTCGTCGAGCACGAGCAGGTCGGGCAGACCGAGCATGGCCTGGGCGATGGCCAGGCGCTGGCGCATGCCCTGGCTGTAGGTGCGCACGGTCCGCTCGACCGCGGTGCCCAGCCCGGCGATCTCCAGGGCCTCCTCGAGGTGCGCCTCGGCGGTCGGACGGCCGGTGGCGGCCCAGTAGAGCTCGAGGTTGTCGCGGCCCGAAAGATGCGGCAGGAAGCCCGCGCCCTCGACGAACGCGCCGACCCGCCCGAGCACCGGGGCGCCGGCCACCACCCGGCGACCGAAGACCCGCAGCTCGCCCGCCGTCGGCCGGATCAGGCCGAGCAGCATCCGCAGGGCGGTCGTCTTGCCCGCGCCGTTGGGGCCGAGCAGGCCGAGCACCTGACCGCGCTCGACGGTGAAGGAGACGTCGTCGACGGCGATCAGGCCGCTCGGCCACGTCTTCGACAGCCCGCGCACCACGAGCGGGACGTCGACGAGATCCTCCTCGAGGGCCAGCGCACCCCCCGGCTCGGTGTCGCGTCGACGTCTGCGGGCGGCCAGCATCCGCGCCACGATCACCGCGACGACCACGCCGAGCAGCAGGATCCCGGCCGCGACCAGCGGCGCGAGGGGGACCGAGGTGCCGCTGCGCACCTCGCCGGAGACGGTCGGCACGGCGAGCGCCCCGTCGCCGGCGAGGGCGATCCGGTAGACCGCCGGAGCGGGCGGCGCCGCGTAGGCCTGGTCGGTGGTGGACACCGCGACCTCGAGGCGGTGGCCGGCGGCCAGCGTCGCGACGACCCCCGGGAGGGTCACCGTCGCCTCGGTCGGCGCGCCGCCCGGCGCCGGGGCGGGCAGGCGCACGGGGGAGACGGCGTTG
Organism: uncultured Actinomycetota bacterium; assembly: GCA_963785135.1. Lineage (GTDB taxonomy): Bacteria > Actinomycetota > Actinomycetes > Mycobacteriales > Pseudonocardiaceae > Actinomycetospora. The sequence goes on along the minus strand of CAWATV010000010.1, from coordinate 402,102 downwards.
CCCAACAGGGTGCGGGCACCGGGGGCGCCGTCGCCGGGGGCCACGTCGTAGACCTTCGCGAAGAGCACCGGCTCGCCTGCCGGGCGTCCGGGGACGGCCGACACGGCGAGCCGGACCTGGGGGGAGCCCGCGACGACGGTGCGCGCGGCCAGCGGGGCGGTGCCGAACGTGGCGGCCTGCCCCGGGAGGTCGGCGGCCAGCCGGCCGAGCAGCGCACCCGCCCCGGCGCCCCCGCCCCCACCGCCGCCGCCCCCACCCGAACCCCCGGAGTCGGAGTCACCGCTGGAGTCGCCGCCGGAGTCGGAGTCGCCGCCGGAGTCGCCACCGCCCCCGGCGCCGCCCCCCGCGCCGCCACCGGCGAGCGCGGCGAGCCCGGGCACCGAGGAGATCGCCGCCGGCTGGCCGCCCGCCGGGGCGACCACGTCCTGCGCGTCACCGGTCAGCGGCATGGCGACCCGGACCGTCCCCTCGGCCGGCGCGCTCCCGGGCAGCCCGGGGTAGTGCGCCGCGGTGATCGTGCGCCGGGTCGGGGCGTTGCGGGACTGCACTCCGGAGGGCACGACGTAGGTGAAGGCGGTGCCGGGGTCGGGTGCGGTGCCGGCGAGGTAGTGGTCGAACCAGGCCTGCATGCGTTCGGTGGTGCCGCTGTCGGGTTCGCCGCCGTCGTGGCCGCCGGCGAACCAGCTCACGGCCACCGTGCCGCCGCCCGCGGCGATGCCCCGGGCGGTGGCGTCGGCCTGGTCGAGCCCGAACAGGGTGTCCTGCTCGCCCTGCACCAGCAGGGTCGGTGCGGTGATCCGCCCGGCCACCGCGGCCGGGGAGGCGCGGGCGAAGAAGGCGGCGAGGTCGGCGGGCTCGCGTCCGGTGGTCACCGCGGCGACGTAGCCGGCGCAGATCTCGGGCAGGAACCGCCCGCACACCTGCGGCGGGGCCTGCTCCTCGCCCGGGGCGGGGCGGGAGCCGCTGCCGAAGAACAGCGACGCCCAGGCCCGCTTGAACACCCCGTCCGGGCCGCCCGCACCGACGGCGGGCGTCGCCGCGGTCGGGGGCGTCGCGGCCCGGCCGTTCGGGAACAGCGCCTGGCCGAGGTCGTTCCAGGTGATGACGGGCACGGTGGCGTCGACACGGCGGTCGTAGCCGGCGAGCAGCAGGGCCAGCGCGCCCCCGTAGGACCCGCCGGTGACCCCGACGCGGGGGTCGCCGGGCCCGTCGAGGCGGACGTCGGGCCGCGCGGCGAGCCAGTCGATCAGCTGCTGGGCGTCGGCGACCTCGTACTCGGGGGAGTTCAGCGCGATCTGCCCGGTGCTCTCCCCGAACCCGCGCGCCGACCACGCCAGCGCCACGTAGCCGCGCGCGGCCCAGGCGCGCGCCTCGTCGGCCACCGAGCGCTTGCTGCCGCCGAAACCGTGCGCGACCAGCACCGCGGGCGCCGGGACGGGCGCGGAGGGCAGGTAGACGGTGGCGTCGAGCGTCTGGGGCTGGTCGCGCGCCGGGCCGTCGCGCACGTCGATGCGGACGTCCTCGGTCCGCACGGTCGCCGCGCCGTCCGGGGCGGGAGCGGTGGGCGCCGTGCTGGCCGTGGCCGCGCGGGGCGGCAGCACGAGCAGGACGGCGAGCACGGCGACCCCGAGGACCCGGGGCAGGCGCCTGATCACCGGTGCCACGCTAACCGGCGGGCGTGACCTGGGCGTGCGGGGAGCACCGCCGAGGCCGTCGCGGCGACCTCGCCGACCCGCCCCGGTGGTCGCGCGCTCACCGAAGGTGACATGCTCGTGGTGGTGGAGGGGAGTATCCCTGCGCGCCGGCCTCGTCAACACGGCATCTGATGCCCGGGGCCGTCGGTCGCCCGGAGCGTGCTCCGGCGGCGGGAGAGACCTCCGGTGACTGCTCGCGCCCGAGTACTCCCCGGAGATCGGAGAACCGTCGTGCACGTGCCCTTCTGGGTCTGGGCCGCCACCCTCGTGGGCCTGCTGGCGGTGCTGGCCGTCGACCTGCTCATCGTCGGGCGCCGCCCGCACGAGGTGAGCATGGGCGAGGCCGCCCGGTGGGTCGCGGTCTACGTGGCGATGGCCGCGGTGTTCGCGGTGGGTCTGTTCCTCGCGTCCGGGCAGCGCGCGGCCACCGAGTTCGTGGCCGGCTACATCACCGAGTACTCGCTCTCGGTGGACAACCTCTTCGTCTTCCTGCTGATCATGGGTGCGTTCGCGGTGCCGAAGATCCACCAGCACCGCGTGCTGCTCTTCGGCATCCTCATCGCGCTGGTGCTGCGTGGCGCGTTCATCCTCGCCGGCGCCGCGGTGATCGCGCGGTTCAGCTGGGTCTTCTACCTCTTCGGCGCGTTCCTCGTCCTCACCGCGATCAAGGTCGTGACCTCGCGCGACGAGGACGACGAGTTCCGGGAGAACGCCGCCCTCCGCCTGGTCCGACGTGTCCTGCCGGTGACCGACGACTACGTCGGCGCCCACTCGTTCGTGCGGCGCCCCCGGCCCGGCTCCGCAGGCCCCGCGGGTCGGAAGGCAGGCAGATCCTGGTCACCCCGATGCTGCTCGTGATGATCGCGATCGGGATGACCGACCTGCTGTTCGCGCTCGACTCGATCCCGGCGGTGTTCGGGCTGACCCGCGACCCGTACATCGTCTTCACGGCCAACGTCTTCGCCCTGATGGGGCTGCGGCAGCTGTACTTCCTGCTCGGCGGGCTGCTGCGCTCGCTCGTCTACCTCTCCTACGGGCTCGGCGTGATCCTCATGTTCATCGGGGTCAAGCTCGTCCTCGAGGCGCTGCACACCAACACGCTGCCCTTCCTCAACGACGGCCGGCCGGTCGGCGTCCCCGTCATCGGGATCGAGGTCTCCCTCGCCGTCATCGTCGGTGTGCTGCTGATCACCACCGTCGCGAGCCTGGTGGCGGTGCGGTTCTTCCCCGACGTCCCGGCGTCCCCGCCGGAGGAGGACCGGACGGACCAGGACCCTGGGCCGGACGCCGCGGCGAGCGTGACGGAGACCGCGCCACCGGCGATCCCGCGGGCCTGAGTGCCTCACGGCGGGACCACCCGCGGCGCGGTGTGCTGGCACTCTCGGAGGTGATCGAGCGGGACGAGAGGGAGTCGGGGCGCGGGTGGCAGCGGTGTCGGTGCGGCTCACGGCCGTGCGCCGGTGGGCCCTGGTGGTGCTCGTCGGCGTCCTGCTCGTCACCGCCCCGACGCTCGTCGCGGCGCTGTCGCCGACCACGGCGAGCGCGGACCCCGGTGAGCTCCGCGCCCGGATCGCCGCGTCGGCGGACCGTCCGTGGACCGGGTATGCGGAGAGCCGCGCGGGGCTGTCGCTGCCGCGGATCCCGCAGCTCGCCGACGTGACGACGCTGCTGTCGGGGACCACCCGGATGCGGGGCTGGTACGCCGCGCCCGACCGGGCGCGCACCGACGTCATCTCGGCGGTGGGGGAGCGCGACCGCTACGTCACCCCGCAGGGCCAGGCCGTGTGGGACTACGGCGCCGAACTGCTCACCCTCGTCGCCCGTGACCCGGTGATCCGCCTGCCGCGCCCGGACGACCTGCTCCCGCCCTCGCTCGCCCGCCGCCTGCTCGCCGGGACCGCGCCCACCGACCGGGCGAGCGCCCTGCCCGCCCGGCGGGTGGCCGGTCTCGACGCCGCCGGTGTCCGCGTCGACGTCGCGGACCCGGAGACCACCGTCGCGGCCCTGGAGATCTGGGCCGACCCGGCCAGCGGTCTCCCCGTCGCCGTCGACGTGATCCCCCGGGGCTCCACGGCGCCGGTCCTGAGCACGGCGTTCGGCGATCTCGAGCAGGGCCCGCCCGACGCGGCGGCCCTCGAGCCGCGCCGGGGGGTCGGCGCCGGGCTCACCCGCAGCCCGACCTCGGACCTGTTCGGCGTCCTCGGGCGCGGACCGGGGGACACGCTCCCGGCGACGGTCGCGGGCCGGGACCGCACGCCGCCGCAGCGCGGCTTCCGGGCCCTCGGCGGCTACGGGACGACGCTGAGCCAGGTGATCGCGGTGCCGCTGCCGCCCGAGCTCGCCGGGAGCCTGCTGCAGGGCATCGCCCGGGCCGGGGCCGGGCGCACCCTGACCGTCGAGGGCCAGGGCGTCGCGCTCGAGACCCCGCTGCTGGCGCTGGCCGTGGTGCGCACCGCCGACGCGAGCCGCGCCTGGGCCGTCGCCGGGCTCATCGGGCCCGACGTCGTCGACCGCGCGTCCGCGGACCTCGTCGCGGGGGGTCGCACGTGACCCGTCTGATGATCGAGACCCACGGGTTGACCAAGCGTTACGGCACCCAGCTCGCCGTCGACGACGTCGACCTGCACGTCGTCGAGGGCGACCGCTACGGCTTCCTGGGCCCCAACGGCTCCGGGAAGACGACGCTGGTCCGGATGCTGCTCGGGCTGGTCTTCGCCACGCGCGGGGAGATCGAGCTGATGGGGCGTCCGGTGCCGTCCCGCCTGCCCGAGGTGCTGCCGCAGATCGGCGCGATGGTCGAGGGCCCGGCGGCGTACCCGCACCTGTCCGGCCGGGCCAACCTCGCCCTGCTCGACGCGTCCGGCCCCCGGGGTCGCAGCAGGCGCAGCCGCCGCGACCGGATCGAGGACGTCCTCGAGCGCACCGGTCTCGGCGGGATCGACCGCCGGCCCGTCCGTACCTACTCCCTCGGCATGCGCCAGCGCCTCGGGCTGGCCGGCGCGCTGCTCAACGAGCCGCGCCTGCTGGTGCTCGACGAGCCGACCAACGGCCTGGACCCGCACGGCATCCGGGAGGTCCGCGACCTGCTCGTGGAGCTCAACGCCGCGGGCACGACGGTCTTCCTCTCCAGCCACCTGCTGGTCGAGATCGAGGCGCTGTGCACGACCGTCGGCGTCGTCGACCGCGGCCGGCTCGTCCTCGAGGACGCCCTGGACTCCGTGCGCGGCGCCACGGGACGCCTCGAGGTCCGGACCCCGGAGCCGGACACCGCGGCACGCCTGCTCGGCGCCGCGGTCACCGAGCGCCGCGGCGACCTGCTCGTCGTCGACGCCACCCGCGGCGGCCCCCGGGCGCTGGCCCGCCACCTGATCGAGCACGGCGTGCCCCTCGACGGGCTCGCCGAGCAGCGCCGCAGCCTCGAGGACGTGGTCGTGGCGATGACCGGACCCGGCTCGGACTCGGCCCGCACCCCGCCCGACGGGGTGCGGCGGTGATCGGCGTCGAGCTGGCCAAGCTCGCCCGCCGGCCCCGCACCTGGGTCTCGATCGGGCTGCTGTGCCTGCTCCCGACGGTGGTCGCGATCTTCCTGGCCACCACCCGCATCTCGCCCCCGCCGGGGCAGGGGGCGGCGTTCCTGTCCGCGGTCCTGCAGTCGGGCACCCTCTACCCGGCCGCGGCCCTTGCCCTCGTCCTGCCGATCTTCCTACCGGTCGCGGTGGCCGTGGTCGCCGGCGACGCCGTGGCGGGCGAGTCCGCCCAGGGGACGCTGCGCTACCTGCTGGTCCGCCCCGTGCGCCGGACGACGCTGCTCGTGGCCAAGCTCGTCTCGGTCGTCGTGTTCGTGGTGGTCGCGGTCACCGCCGTCGCCGGCACCTCCTACGTCGTCGGGGTGTCGCTGTTCGGGGCCGGTGACCCGGTCGCCGTCGTCAACTCCCTCCCGGAGATCACCGGCGACGACAACGCCGTCGCCGGCCAGGACACCGCCACCGGGCAGGCGGGCGGCCAGGTCGGCGGGGCCGGCGCCGCGGGTCCCGCCGTCGATCCCGCGGCCGCCCGCGAGCGCGCCCAGGCGTCGGTGTCGTCGCTGTCCGGGGAGGCGCTGTCGCCGGCCGACCTCGCCGCCCGCCTGCTCGGAGCGATGGGCTACGTGACCATCTCCATGCTCGGCGTCGCGGCGATCGCGCTGTTCCTGTCCACCGCCACCGCCTCGTCCCTGGGCGCGACCCTCGGCGCGCTCGCGGCCCTGATCAGCAGCCAGGTCCTGGTCAGCCTCGACGCGGCGTCGTCGATCACGCCCTATCTCCCCACCCGGTACTGGCTCGCGTGGGTCGACTTCTTCCGCGACCCCATCTTCCTGCGCGACATCCAGAGCGGCCTCGTCCTCCAGGCCGCCTACGTCGTCGTACTCATGCTCGCGGCCTGGGCGAACTTCACCACCAAGGACGTCGCGACGTAGCTGTCGCGCCAAGACGATGCGACCCGTGGTGCTCCTCCGTCGCCCCACGTGCCGACCGTCGGCGCGGAAGCCGTCGCGCCAAAGACCGCCCCGCCGTGTCGCGGGGTCGGGGCCGGGAGACGGGCAGAGGCCGGTCAGGCGCGGCCCTCGGCGCGGAGGTCCTCGCAGTCGCCCGGTGCGGCGTCGGGGAGGGCGCCGGTGCCGAGCGCGCGCAGGACGAGGCCGACGGTCAGGGGGTCGGTGGGGAGCTGGGAGTGGGCGACGGTGGCGTCAGAACAGACGTCCTGGAGGCGGATCGCGCGGGTGCCGGGCAGTTCGGCGGACTCGGGCGGGGTCACGGTCTGGTCGTCCTCGGTCCACAGCGACAACCAGGGCAGGCCGCCGGGGAGCGGGGCGGCGCCGAGGCGGCGGAGCAGGGCGCTGCCCGGGGCGAGCTGCTGGCAGGCGCGGGGGCAGGCGCCGGGCACGAGAGCGCCGCCGGCGGCGGCGAGCTCGGCGCCGCGCAGCGGGGAGCCGAGGGTGACCACCCGGCGGACCGCGGGCGCGGTGAGCCCCTCGGCGAGGTAGGCGCGGGTGGCCACGCCGCCCGCGGAGTAGCCGATCACGTCGACCGACGGCGCGCCGGCGGCGAGGGCCTCGCGCACGGTGTCGTCGATCGTCGCCGCCTGGGTGGTGAGGTCGCCGGTGCCGCCCTCGGGAAGCTCGACGATCACCGCCGGGCGACCCGCGGCGCGCACGCGTTCGGCCAGCGCGATGAGCGCCGTGCGACTCCCGCCGTAGCCGGGGACGAGGACGACCGTGCCGAGGGCGTCCTGCGAGGCGCGGGGCGGCACCTCGTACTCCCGGCTGACGGCGAACCCGGCGAGCACCGCGACCACGACGGCCATCACGGCCAGGCCGATGACGAAGGCGCGGCGTCGGGGTGCGAGCCCGCCCAGGGGAGCTCGGTCGGGCCAGATCACTTCACCAGTGTGCCGTCCGGGGCCGCGGCGTTAGCGTGAGCGCTCGTGGAGACCCCCGCGAACGCCACCGTCGATCCCTCCTCCGCCGCGCGGGTCGCCCGCCGTCTGGAGCCCCTGCACTCGATGATCTACTTCGCGCCCGAGGTGGGGGAGGAGCTGGGCGAGCTCGGCATCGACAACCCGCGCACGCAGTATTTCGCCCAGCGGTCGGCGGCGATGGGCGCGGTCGGCCCCGGTGTGGTCGCGGCGACGTTCTACAACTTCAACCCCGCGCTCGTGGCCCGCTCGGTGCCGTCGGTGTGGGCGACCGCCGCGCCCGCCGACGTCCTCAACGCGCGCCTGCGCGCCGTCGACCGGGCGTTGAGCCACCTGCTCGGCGACCAGGTGGACTCGGCCGCCGTCGACGAGGCCGGCACGCTCGCCCGCCGCGCGTGCGAGGGCGCCACCGGCGAGGACCGCCCGCTCTACGCCGCCCACGCCGACCTGCCCTGGCCCGAGGAGCCGCACCTGATGCTCTGGCATGCGGTGACCCTGCTCCGCGAGCACCGCGGCGACGCCCACCTGCACGCCCTGCTCTCCGGCGGGCTGTCCGGGATCGAGGCGCTGATCACCCACACGGCCACCGGGAAGGGCTTCCAGCCCTCCTTCGCCCAGCAGAGCCGCGGCTGGTCGCCCGAGCAGTGGGGTGAAGCACAGGCGCGTCTGACCGAGCGCGGCCTGCTGACCGCCGACGGGTCCGCCCTCACCGAGGCCGGCGTCGCGCTGCGCGCCGACATCGAGGACCACACGTCCCGCATGGCCCTCGCCCCCTGGGCCCACCTCGGGGCCGAGGACGCCGCGCGCCTCCTCGAGGTGGTCACGCCGCTGGTGTCCACGCTGCTCGCCGCGGGCGCGTTCCCGGGTGAGGGCGTGTTCGCGGTCGGCTCCGACCGCACCCCCGCCGCCCGTTAGGGGAGCCGTCGCCCGTCGGCGCCCGTCACGACGGGCGCGCCGTCCTTCGGGCCGCGCACTCGGCGCGCGAGGAGCACCCCGCCGCCGATCACCAGGACGCCGGCGGCGATCCACCCCAGCATCCCGAGCAGCCACCCGACCAGGGGCACGACCACCCCGCCGAGCAGTACGACCGCCCCGATCCCCGCCAGCACCATCACCACGATCTTCATTCCGCCAGCGTGCGCGGCGTGGCGCCCGCGCGACTCCGGGAGAACCCCGGGATCGTCCCTGAGAAGGCGCGGGCGGTGCCGGGTGGTGGGTGACACCGTGGCGGGCGCGGGCCGGGCGGATCACCCCCCGTAGTCTGGAGGGGAGCAGGGCCGATCTCGGCCCGCCCTTTCTCACCTGTGGAGTCACCCGCGTGTCCGTCACCGCACCCGAGCGGCCCAGCCTGCGCACCGACCTGCGCAACGTCGCCATCGTCGCTCACGTCGACCACGGCAAGACGACGCTGGTCGACGCGATGCTGCGCCAGTCCGGGGCCTTCGCGGCCCGCGCCGAGCTCGTCGACCGGGTGATGGACTCCGGCGACCTCGAGCGCGAGAAGGGCATCACGATCCTCGCGAAGAACACCGCGATCCACCGGGACGGCGTGACGATCAACGTCATCGACACCCCCGGCCACGCGGACTTCGGCGGCGAGGTCGAGCGCGGCCTGTCGATGGTGGACGGTGTGGTCCTGCTGGTCGACGCCAGCGAGGGCCCGCTGCCCCAGACGCGGTTCGTGCTGCGCAAGGCGCTGTCGGCGAAGCTCCCGGTGATCCTGGTCGTGAACAAGACCGACCGTGCCGACGCCCGCTGCGCCGAGGTCGTCGACGAGTCCCTCGAGCTGCTGCTCGAGCTGGCCACCGATCTCGACCTCGACGACGACGTCGTCGGCCACCTGCTCGACCTCCCGGTCATCTACGCGAGCGCGCGCGCCGGCAAGGCCTCGGTCGAGCGCCCCGCCGATGGCACCGTGCCCGACTCCCCGGACCTCCAGCCGCTGTTCGACACCCTGATGACCCAGGTGCCGGCGCCGACCGACGACCCCGACGGCGTCCTGCAGGCCCACGTCACCAACCTCGACGCCTCGGCCTACCTCGGCCGTATCGCGCTGTGCCGCGTGCGCTCCGGGCGCATCCGGCGCGGCCAGCAGGTCGCCTGGTGCCGCGAGGACGGCTCCGTGACCCGGGTGAAGGTCACCGAGCTGCTGCGCACCGAGGGCCTCGAGCGCGTCTCGGCCGAGCACGCCGACGCCGGCGACATCGTGGCCGTGGCCGGCATCGCCGAGGTCACCATCGGCGACACCCTCGCCGACCCCGACGACCCGCACCCGCTGCCGCGGATCACGGTCGACGAGCCGGCCATCTCGATGACGGTCGGCACCAACACCTCGCCGATGGCCGGGCGCGATCCCAAGCCCGGCACCAAGCTCACCGCGCGGCTGGTCAAGAACCGCCTCGACTCCGAGCTGGTCGGCAACGTCTCGATGCGCGTGCTGCCCACCGAGCGCCCCGACACGTGGGAGGTGCAGGGCCGCGGCGAGCTGGCGCTGGCCATCCTCGTCGAGCAGATGCGCCGCGAGGGCTTCGAGCTCACCGTCGGCAAGCCCGAGGTGGTCACCAAGGAGATCGACGGCAAGATCCACGAGCCGTTCGAGCGCCTCTCGGTCGACGTTCCCGACGACTACCTGGGCGCGGTCACCCAGCTGCTCGCCTCCCGCAAGGGCGAGCTGCTCGAGATGAGCCACTCGGCGTCCTCGCAGAACGTCCGCATGGAGTACCGGGTGCCGTCCCGGGGCCTCATCGGGTTCCGCACCGAGTTCCTCACCGAGACCCGCGGCACCGGCATCGCCAACCAGCTGTTCGACGGCTACGGCCCCTGGGTCGGCGAGCTGCGGGCGCGGCTGTCCGGCTCGCTGATCGCCGACCGCGCCGGCGCGGTGACCGGCCACGCCGTCGGCCTCCTGTCCGACCGCGGTGACCTGTTCGTCGGCCCGACGACCACGGTCTACTCGGGCATGGTCATCGGGGAGAACTCCCGGTCCGAGGACATGGAGGTCAACATCGTCCGCGAGAAGAAGCTGACCAACATGCGCCAGTCCTCGCAGGACGTCCTCGAACGCCTGACCCCGCCGCGGATCCTCTCGCTCGAGCAGGCGCTGGAGTTCTGCTCCGAGGACGAGTGCGTCGAGGTCACCCCCGGCTCGATCCGGATCCGCAAGGTCGAGCTCGACTCGCACCTGCGCAACCGCCAGCGCATCCGCGCGAAGGCGCGCGCCTGAGATCTGCGCGCAGGTGAGGCGGCACGGACGGACGTCGTCACGGGTCGGTGAGCCCGTCGGCCCGCTCCGCGAGGTAGCGCTGCTCGGGGAGGCTGGTGGTCAGGCGGGCCGCCGTCCGGTAGCCCTCCCGCGCGGTCGCCCGGTCCCCGGCCATCTCGGACAGGTGGGCGCGGACCGCGTGCAGACGGTGGTGACCGGCGAGCTCGTCGTCCAGGTCCTCGAGCATCGCGAGCCCCGCGTGCGGCCCGTCGACCTTGGCCACCGCGACCGCCCGGTTCAGGGCAACCACGGGACCCGGGTCGAGGGTCGCGAGCAGCGCGTAGAGCGCGGCGATCTGGGGCCAGTCGGTGTCCCCGGCGTGCGCGGCCTCGGCATGCACCGCGGCGATGGCGGCCTGCAGCTGGTAGGACCCGACCGGACCGCGCGGCAGGGTGGCGGTGACCAGCGCGAGCCCTTCCTCGCGGGCGCCGGAGTCCCAGCGTTCCCGGTCCTGCTCGGCCAGCGGGACGAGCCCACCGTCGGGGGTGGTCCGGGCGGGCCGGCGTGCCTCGGTGAGCAGCATCAGGGCGAGCAGGCCCGCCACCTCGCCGTCGTCGGGACGCAGCCCGTGCAGCGCGCGGGTGAGGCGCAGGGCCTCGGAGGTGAGCTCGGCGCGGTGCAGGGCCGGCCCGCTCGTCGCCGTATAGCCCTCGTTGAAGATCAGGTAGAGCACGTGCAGCACCGCCGGCAGTCGGACCGCCCGCTCCGACTCCGGGGGCAGGCGGAATCGCGCACCGGTGCTCGCCAGACGGCTCTTCGCGCGGCTGATGCGCTGGGCCATGGTCGACTCGGGGACGAGGAACGCCCCGGCGATCTCGGCCGTGCTCAGGCCCCCGACGGCCCGCAGGGTCAACGCGATCTGCGAGGCGGGCGTCAGCTCGGGGTGGCAGCACAGCAGCAGGAGTGCGAGCGTGTCGTCGTCCGGTTCGACGGCGTCCGCCGCGGAGGCGTGCTTCTCGTCGGCGGGGATCCGGGCGGCGACGGTTTCCTCGCGCCGACGCCCGGCCGCCTCGCGCCGGACGTGGTCGGTCAGTCGCCGGGACGCGACGGTGATCAGCCAGCCCAGGGGGCTCGCGGGCACGCCGCGCTCGCCCCACTCGGCGACCGCCGTGAGCAGCGCCTCCTGCACCGCGTCCTCGGCGGCGTCGAAGTCGCGGTGACGGCGGGCGACCGCGGCGAGGACGCGCGGCGCCAGGCGACGCAGCAGGTCCTCGACCTCGCGGGAGCGTGTCACATCTCCTGGCCGGATGTGTCCATGATCGGGCGGACCTCGACGCGCCCGAAACGGGTGTCCGGGAAGCGCGCGGCGATCTCGGCCACGCGCTCCTGGCTCTCGCAGTCGAGCACGAAGTAGCCGGCGAGCTCCTCCTTCGCCTCGAGGAACGGGCCGTCGGTGGTCACCGGCACCCCGTCGCGCACCTCGACGGTCCGCGTCAGAACCGGGTCGGCCAGCGCCGTCCCGCTCACCAGCTCCCCGGACCCCGTGATCTCGGCCCGGAGCTCCTCGGCATCCCGGACGAACGCCTCGCGCTCCTCCGGCGACATCGCCTGGAAGGCGGGCTGCCGCAGGAAGATCGGGTGTTCCCAGCGGTCCGGTTCGCTGCTGTAGACCAGGAGCAGGTACTTCATCGTGTCTCCCTACGCCGGACCCGCGACGCCGACGACGTGGCCCTCGGGGTCGGCGAACCGGCCGACCACGGGTGCCCCCGGGCTGCCCTCGGGGCCCATCACACGGGTGCCGCCCAGCCGCTCGGCCTCGGCGAGTGCGACCTCGACGTCGGCGACGCCCACGTAGAACAGCACCTGGTGCGCGTAGCCCGCGCCCCCGCCGATGCCGCCGTTGATGCCGCCGGTGGCCGCCCCCTCCACGAAGCCGTACTCGCCGGGCGCCGAGACGGGGTCGGCGTCGCCGAGCCCGAACTCCCACCCGAACAGCGCGCCGTAGTAGCGCGCGCAGGGCGGCGGTGTCCCGGCCGATGATCTCGAAGTGGACGACGGGGTTGCCGCTCATGAGGTGTTCTCCTCCGACGGTGGGCGCCCCTGGTGGGCGCCGTCATCCGGGGGTCGGAGCCGAGGCCGCCGTTCTCGACATCATGCGCCGGAATTTCCGGATGCTGGTTCCGCGGGCGTCGGTTTCTCGGGCGCCGGACTCTCGGGCGTCGGGGCGGTACGGCGGCGCACCACCACCGGCATCTTGGTCATCCGCTCGAGCGCGCGCATCTCGCGGCGCAGGGGTGACCGGGCGAAGAACAGCAGGTCCAGCGGGTACCACAGGCCGATCCAGGCGATGACGAGGAAGACGCCGTTGCCCAGGAGGTTCTGGAGGAACTCGGGCACGTCGGGCTCGAGGAAGTCGGTGGAGAGCACCAGCCCGACGACGAAGAGCACCGATCCGCCCCGCAGCGAGCTCAGGCCCTGCCGCCACGCGCCCCGGCTCGCCCGCTCGGCGAGCTCCATCCGCGCGCGGCACCAGCGCGCGACGGCGGCGCCGAGGCGGGGGGTGAGCGCGGCGTCGTCGGCCGTGGTGTCCGCGGGCAGGGTCAGGACGATCCGGCGCCGCGTCCGCATCCGTGGCCGCGCCAGCAGCTCGGCGAGGATCTCCTCGACACCCGGCACGCTGCGGGCGACCGCGTCGGCGCCGGGGTCGTCGAGCAGGACCGACGGGTCGACGGCGACGAGGTCCTCGGGGCGGTGCAGGTGCACCACGATCTCCTCGTACTCCTCGCTCATACCGCCCACCTCCGGTCGGCCGTGACGGCGACGACGACCGAGCGCTCGTGTCCCAGGGCCGCCAGACGTTCGTGCAGATCGAGGCGCACCGCGTCGCAGTCGGTCACCGTCGACACCGACGACCGGTCGCCGACGACGAACTCCACCTCGACGTCCACCCGTGACCCGACCTTCGAGGCGCGCAGGAACGACTCGGCGAAGCCGTAGCGCTCCTCGACCGCGTCGACGCACTCCTGCAGCGCCTCCAGGGTCGCCGGGGGCGGGGACATGGTCAGGATCTCGCGCAGCCCCCCGGCGACCAGCGAGAACGGGACCCGCAGGAACACCGCCGACGCGATCACCACCATGGCCGGGTCGACGTAGGCGGCGAGGTCGGCGCGCCCCGCGGCGGCCAGCACGGCCGCGACGACGAACCCGACGAGGACGCCGACGCTGAGCAGCGTGTCGCCCTGCCACTCGGCGGCCTCGGCGCGGACCAGGCCGGAGCCCCCGCCACGGCGCAGCACGACCGTCACCACGACGCCGACCGCGGTGGCCAGCGCCCCGTAGGCGACCGCCCATCCCGTCGACACCGGGCGACCGCCGGCGAGCAGGTCGGTGACCCCGCCGACGATGGCGTAGACGCACAGCACCGCGAGGGCCAGCGCCTTCACCACCACGGTCACCGGTTCGACGGCCTCCCGGCCCCAGGGGTAGGTCGCGTCCGGGCCGCGTCGCGAGATCCGCAGCGCCGCGACGGCCAGCAGCGAGAGCCCGACGCTCGCGAACGAGAACAGCCCGTCGAACACGATCATCGACGAGCCGCTGAGGAACCCCCAGACCGACGAGCCCACCGCGAAGCCGGCCGACACCCACACGGACAGCAGCAGCAGGCGCCGGTCGCGGCCGGGGTCGTCGGGCACGCCGATGATCGTGCGGCCGCCGGGCCGCTCGGATGCGCCAGGCTGCCTCGCCCTGGACGTCCCGAGCAGCGTGCCCGTGATGGGGGCGGTGGGCGACGGCTGGTCGATCGACCTGTCGCTGGACGACGGCCGGGCGACGGCGGCGTGGATGGTCGGCTCGTTCCTGGTCGTCTTCGTGGTGACGCGGGTGATCACCCGGATGATCCGCGCCGGTCGGGGCCCGTTCCGCGACACCTCCGTGGGCGGGGTGCACCTGCACCACCTCGTCTACGGCATCTTCCTCATGCTCGCGGCCGGGGCGGGGGAGTTCACCTACCGGCCCGACGGCGCCTGGCAGGTCGTGCTGGCCGTGGCCTTCGGCGCCGGGGCCGCGCTGACCCTCGACGAGTTCGCCCTGCTGGCTGCACCTGTCCGACGTCTACTGGGAGCAGGAGGGCCGGGTCTCGGTCGACGCGGTCCTCGTCGTCGGCGCGGTCGGGGCCCTGCTCGTCCTGGGCGCGAACCCCTTCGACACCGACCCGGAGGACAGCGGGCCGTTGCTGGCCGGGACCATCGTCGTCAACCTCGTCTTCGCCGTCCTCGCCGCGCTCAAGGGCAAGATCGCGACGGCGATCCTCGGCCTGTTCGTGCCGATCGTCTCGCTCGTCGGGGCGATCCGCCTGGCGAAGCCGGGCTCCCCGTGGGCGCGCAAGCGTTACCACCCCGGCTCCGCCCGCGACGTGCGATCACGCGAGCGCTACCCCGAGGGCCGGCGCACGCGGTGGGACGCGTTCGCCGACGCCGTCGGGGGAGGGATCGGTCGCTGACGGGCCGCCCGCTGACGGGGCCGTCTCAGGCGTCGCTCTCGGCGCGTTCCTCGGTGGCCCAGGCGGTGTGGAAGGTGCCCTCGCGGTCGGTGCGCCGGTAGGTGTGCGCCCCGAAGAAGTCGCGCTGGCCCTGGATGAGCGCGGCGGGCAGCCGCTCGGCGCGCAGCCCGTCGTAGTAGGCCAGGGCGGTGGCGAACCCGGGCGCCGGGATGCCGAGCTGCGCGGCGACGGCCACGACGCGACGCCACGAGTCCTGGGCATCCGCGAGAGCCTCGGAGAACGAGGAGTCGGCCAGGAGCGTCGGCAGGTGGGGGTCGCGGTCGTAGGCGGCGGCGATCTCGTCGAGGAAGCGGGCGCGGATGATGCAGCCGCCGCGCCAGATCGACGCGACGGCGCCCAGGTCGATCGTCCAGTCGAACTCGGTCGGCCCCGGCCTGGATCTGGTTGAAGCCCTGCGCGTAGGCGACGATCTTCGAGGCGTAGAGGGCCTGCTCGATGTCGTCGGCGAACCCCTCGGCCGCCGCCCCCTCGAGGGTGGCGCCCGTGGTGCCGGGCAGGCTGCTCGGCGGCGTCGCGCAGCTCGCGGTTGCCCGAGAGCGAGCGCGCGAACACGGCCTCGCCGATGCCGGTGACCGGGACCCCGAGCTCGAGGGCGCCCTGCACCGTCCAGCGTCCGGTGCCCTTCTGCTCGGCCTCGTCGGCCACGACGTCGACGAACGGCTTGCCCGTGTCGGCGTCGTTGTGGGCGAGGACCTCGGACGAGATCTCCATCAGGTACGAGTCGAGGCGCCCCTCGTTCCAGGCCGCGGAACACCTCGGAGATCGCCGCCGGGTCCATGTCCAGGCCCTTGCGCAGCAGGTCGTAGGCCTCGGCGATGAGCTGCATGTCGGAGTACTCGATGCCGTTGTGGACCATCTTCACGAAGTGGCCCGCGCCGTCGGCGCCGATGTGGGTGCAGCAGGGCTTGCCGTCGACCTCGGCCGAGATGTCCTCGAGCAGCGGACCGAGCTCGTCGTAGGCCTCCTTCGGCCCACCCGGCATGATCGAGGGGCCGTTGAGGGCGCCCTCCTCGCCGCCCGGAGACGCCCATCCCGACGAAGTTGAGGCCCTTCTCCGACAGCGCCTTCTCGCGGCGCCGGGTGTCGAGGAAGTGCGCGTTCCCGGCGTCGATGACGACGTCCCCCTCGTCGAGCAGGGGGACGAACTCGTCGATCACGGCGTCGGTGGCCTTGCCCGCCGGCACCAGGACCACGATGCGCCGCGGCTTCTCGAGGGCGTCGACGAACTCCTGCGCGGTCTCCGCGCCGATGAAGGTGCCCTCGTCGGAGTAGTTGTCGACCAGGTCCATCGTCTTCTGATAGGTCCGGTTGTGCAGGGCGACGACGTGGCCGTGCCGGGCCAGGTTGCGGGCGAGGTTGCGCCCCATCGTGGCCAGGCCGCTGACGCCGATCTCGGCTTTTCCGCTCACGCCCGACAGTGTGCCCTGCGTGAGCCACTCCATACCCCGCGAGATGACATCCGCGCGTCGGTCCCCGGAGGTCGGCGGCACGGCGTGCTCGCCACCGTCCGGTCGGTCCCGCTGACTACCCTGGGGCCGTGCTCTCCCGCATCGATCTCCGCCCCGAGTCCACCGGCGGCCCGCTGCCGGGTGCCGCCGAGCTCCGCGCCCTCGTGCCGCGGGCGGCGGTCGACGTCGACGCCGTCGTCGAGCGCGTTCGGCCGATGATCGACGCGGTGCGGGACCGGGGCGTGGCGGCGGTCCTGGAGATCACCGAGCGCTTCGACCGCGTCCGCCCGCAGAGCGTCCGCGTGCCCGACGCGGCGCTGGGAGAGGCCCTCGACGCGGTCGATCCGACCGTGCGGGAGGCCCTCGAGACCTCCATCGCCCGCGCCCGGGCGGTGCACGCCGACCAGCGCCGCACCGACACCACCACCCAGGTGGTGCCCGGCGGCACGGTCACCGAGCGCTGGGTGCCGGTCGCACGCGTCGGGCTCTACGCGCCGGGGGGCCTCGCCGTCTACCCCTCCAGCGTGATCATGAACGTCGTCCCGGCGCAGACCGCGGGTGTCGACGGCCTGGTCGTGTGCTCGCCGCCGCAGGCGGAGTTCGGCGGCCGGCCGCACCCGTTGATCCTCGCCGCGGCCGCCCTGCTCGGGGTCGACGAGGTGTGGGCGGTCGGCGGCGCGCAGGCCGTCGCCCTGCTCGCGTACGGCGGCACCGACACCGACGGCGCCGTGCTCGAGCCGGTGGACATGGTCACCGGGCCCGGCAACATCTACGTGACCGCCGCCAAGCGGGTCCTGCGCGGGCGGATCGGCATCGACTCCGAGGCGGGCACGACCGAGATCGCGATCCTCGCCGACGACACCGCCGATCCGGTGCACGTCGCCGCCGACCTCATCAGTCAGGCCGAGCACGACCCGGCCGCCGCGTCGGTGCTGGTGACGGACTCGCCGGCCCTGGCTGATGCTGTCGACGCCGAGCTCGCCGCCCAGGTGGCGACGACCAAGCACGACGAGCGGATCCGCACGGCGCTCTCGGGCCCGCAGTCGGGGACGATCCTCGTCTCCGATCTCGACGACGGCCTGCGGGTCGTCGACGCCTACGCCGCCGAGCACCTCGAGATCCAGACCGACTCGGCGCGCGAGGTCGCGGCGCGCGTGCGGTCCGCCGGCGCGGTCTTCGTCGGCCCGCACAGCCCGGTCTCGCTCGGCGACTACTGCGCCGGGTCGAACCACGTCCTGCCGACCGGGGGCTGCGCCCGCCACTCCAGCGGCCTGTCGGTGCAGACGTTCCTGCGCGGGATCCACGTCGTCGACTACTCCGCCGAGGCGCTGCGCGAGGTCGCCGGCCGCGTGGTCGCCCTGGCCGACGCCGAGGATCTCCCGGCCCACGGCCAGGCTGTGACGGCGCGCTTCGGCGCCCGGGAACCGCGCTCGTGAGCGACGTCGTCGGCGCGGGCGTGTCGCTCGAGGACCTGCCGCTGCGCGAGGACCTGCGGGGGCGCAGCCCGTACGGCGCGCCGCAGCTGCAGGTCCCGGTCGCGCTGAACACCAACGAGAACCCGTTCCCGCCGCCGGCGGCGCTGGTCGACTCGGTGGCCGTCGCGACGCGGGAGGCGGCGGCGAGCCTGCACCGCTATCCCGACCGCGACCACGTCGCCCTGCGCACGGCGCTCGCCGCGTACCTCACCCGCGTCACCGGCGTCCCGCTCGCGACCGAGAACCTGTGGGCCGCGAACGGCTCCAACGAGGTGCTCCAGCAGCTGCTGCAGGCCTTCGGCGGACCGGGACGGCGGGCGCTGGGCTTCGAGCCGTCGTACTCGATGCACCCGATCCTCGCGGCCGGCACCCGCACCGAGTGGGTGCCCGCGCCGCGGCGCGACGACTTCTCCCTCGACGCGGACCTCGCCGTCGCCGTGGTGCGCGGCAAGGCGCCCGACGTCCTGTTCGTGACCACCCCGAACAACCCGACCGGACAGTCGATCGACCTCGAGGAGCTGCGCGCCGTCGCCGAGGCCGCGCCCGGGCTGGTGGTGGTGGACGAGGCCTACGTCGAGTTCGCCCCGGGTCCCTCGGCGGTCGAGCTGCTCGAGCCGCTGGGCCACAAGCTCGTGGTCAGCCGCACGATGTCCAAGGCGTTCGCGTTCGCCGGCGGACGGCTCGGCTACCTCGCGGCCGCGCCCGCCGTGGTCGACGCGCTGATGCTCGTGCGCCTGCCCTACCACCTCTCGTCGCTGACCCAGGCCGCGGCGCTGGCCGCCCTGGAGCACGCCGACGAGACCCTGGCGCTCGTCGCGACGCTGAGCCGCGAGCGCGACCGGGTCGCCGCGCGCCTGCGGGAGCTGGGCGCCCACGTGGTGCCGTCGACCGCGAACTTCCTGCTCTACGGCGGCTTCCCTGCCCGCTTCGTCGACTCCCACGCCGCCTGGCAGGGCTACCTGGACGCCGGCGTGCTCGTCCGGGACGTCGGCATCCCCGGGATGGTGCGGGTCACCGTCGGCACCCCGGAGGAGAACGACCGCTTCCTCGAGGTCAGCGCCGCGATCCTGGCGCCCTGAGGTCGAGCGCGTCGATCACCGCGACGACGTCCCGCGACTCGCCGGCCGCGACCGCGCGGGCCACGGGGCCGACCGGGAAGGGCGGGTCGGCGACGAGCCGGCCGAGGAACGCGCTGCGCCGGTCGAGCAGGTCGGCCGCGTCGTCGCGGAGGGGCTCGGGAAGTGCCGCGAGCACCCGGGCGTGGCGCCACGCGTCGTCGCGTGCCTGGTCGACCGCGAAGCCCGCGACCTGTTCGTCGCTCCGCCCGCCGACCTCGTCGAGGCGCGCGAGCAGCGGGGAGAACCGGCCGATCGCGTCCTGGGCGGCGTCGAGGAAGCGGGCGACGAGCCCGTTGATCGCCGCGAAGTCGGGGGCGAGACCGTCGATGGCGTCCCCGGGCGCGATCCGGGCCGCGAGCACCGGCAGGTCGGCGTTGACGTGCGCGTTCAGGCCGAGCGCGAGGTGCTGGACGATCATGGTGTACCCGGCGCGGTCCGGCTGCGTCGCACGGAGGGCCACCCGCCAGCCCCGCCCGGGGGAGCGCCCGGCGACCGCGTCGGTGTAGCGGGCGACGAGCTGCGCGGCCAGGAGCTCCATCCGCGCGCCGTCGGCGAAGACGCCGTCGTCCACCGCGTCGGCGACGGCCGCGGTCACCGAGCGGTAGACCGCCGCGAAGTAGCCCCGGGTGCTGGGCTCCCGCCGGGCGGCGTCGACGATCGCGTCGAGGTCGGCGAGCGCCTCGACGAGGGGGCGCGCCACGGTCAGGCCCCGATCGCGGCGACGGCTGCGGCGAGCCGCTCGACGACCGGGGGCCGCCCGTGGGTCGGGGGCGGGGCGCCGAGATGGATCACCCGCAGCTCGTCCATGAAGTCCGCCCACAGCTGTGGGCCGCCGTCGGCGAGCAGCTCGGCGCGGACGCGGAGGCGCTCGGTCGTCTCGCGGTGGCGGCGTCCCCAGTCGCCGAGCTGGGCGAACACCGGGACGAGCTGGATCGCGTCCTCGGTGAGGCTGTAGGCCGCGCGTCGCCCGGGGCCGACGTCGTCGCGGGTGAGCAGCCCGTCCTCGACGAGGTGCTTGAGCCGGTCGGCCAGGATGTTCGACGCGATGCCCTCCTCGGAGCCCGCGAGCAGTTCGCGGAAGTGGCGCCGGTTCCCGAACATCACGTCACGCAGGACCAGCAGGCTCCACCGGTCACCGAAGGCCTCGACGGCCCGGTTGATCGGGCAGCCCGACCGTCCGTCCTGGCGCATGGGTCCTCCTCGCGACGAAGTGGTTGCAGTTTACCACCGGGCGCCGCTACGGTCCGGTTGCGAAACACAACCACCAGACCTGGAGGAGCTATGGCCCGCCTGCGCATCCACGCCCTCACGATCTCCCTCGACGGCTTCGCGGCCGGGCGGCACCAGCGTGCCGACGCCCCGTTCGGGGACGGTGTCGAAGGGCTCCACGACTGGATGACGGCGTCGTTCCGCGGCGAGGGCACCGGGGTCGACGACGCCGCGTTCCGCGCCGGCGGCGAGAACATCGGTGCCACGATCATGGGTCGCAACATGTTCGGCCCGGTGCGCGGCCCGTGGCCGGACGAGAGCTGGCGGGGCTGGTGGGGCGAGACGCCGCCCTACGGGCACGACGTGTTCGTGCTCACCCACCACCCGCGCGCGTCGCTTCCCATGGACGGCGGGACGACGTTCCACTTCCTCGAGGCGACCCCCGAGCAGGCCCTCGCCCGAGCGGTCGAGGCCGCGGGCGGTCGGGACGTGCGCGTGGGCGGAGGTGCGGCCACCGTGCGGGCCTTCCTCGCGGCGGGCCTGGTCGACGAGCTGAACCTCGTGATCGCCCCGCTGCTCGCCGGGGCGGGGGAGAGGCTCTTCGAGCGCCTGGACGCCCTGCCCGCCGGCTACCGCGTCGACGGGTTCGTGCCCGGCGAGACCGGCACGGTGCACGTGCGCATCGTCCGGCGGTGACCAGCGGCGACCGGCGGGACGGCCGGTCCCGGTAGCCTCGGGATCGTGAGCCGGACCGGACGCGTGGAGCGCGTGACCAAGGAGTCGAGCGTGCTCGTCGAGGTCGACCTCGACGGCACCGGCCGCACCGAGGTGTCCACCGGGGTGCCGTTCTTCGACCACATGCTCGATGCGCTCGGCAAGCACGGCGCGCTCGACCTGGTCGTCCGCGCCACCGGCGACGTCGCCATCGACGCGCACCACACCGTCGAGGACGTCGCCATCGTCCTGGGTCAGGCGCTCAAGCAGGCCCTCGGCGACAAGTCGGGCATCCGCCGCTTCGGCGACGCCTGGATCCCGATGGACGAGGCGCTCGCGCAGGCCGTCGTCGACGTCTCCGGACGTCCCTACTGCGTCCACACCGGCGAGCCCGAGGCCATGACCGGCTTCGTGGTCGGCGGCAACTACCCGACGGTGCTCAACCGCCACGTGTTCGAGTCGATCGCCTTCCACGCCGGTATCGCGCTCCACGTCCGCGTCACCGGCGGGCGCGACCCGCACCACATCACCGAGGCCGAGTACAAGGCCCTCGCCCGCGCCCTCCGCGCCGCCACCGAGACCGACCCGCGCCTGGAGGGCCCCGCGTCCACCAAGGGCGTCCTCGAGACCTGAGCCGGTGTCCTCCACCCAGCTGGTCGCTCTCGGGCTCCTGCTGCTCGGCGGATTCCTGCTCGGTGGCGTCGTGAGCTTCTGGTCCACGAGCAGGCTCGCCGCCGGTGTCCTCGCCGTGCTGGCCGCGCTCGCCGTCGCCGGCGCCGTGCTCCGCCTCGTGTCCGCCTGAGGGCGGGGTCGTCCGCTACGGCCGCGGGCGGACGCGGTAGCGCAGGTGCGTGACCCGCTGGGCGAGGTCCACGGTCTCCGGACTGGTCAGCCGGCGCCTCAGCTCGAGCTCGACGTGCCCGGTCGGGAGGTGGTCGAACAGTCGCCGTCCCGCGCCGAGCAGCACCGGCACGACGTGCAGCTCCATCTCGTCGAGCTCCCCGGCGCGCAGCAGTGCCTGCGCCGCGCCGGCGCCGTGCACCATCACGTCGCCGTCCCCGGCCGCCGTGCGGGCCAGTCCCGCGGCCTCCCGGACGTCGGTGGAGTAGACGACGCTGCCCGGTGGCGGGTCGTCCGGGATCGCGTGGGTCAGGACGACGATCGGGACACCGTCGTGGTGATCGCCGCCCCAGCGCCCCGCCAGCTCGTAGGTGCGGCGACCGGAGAACACGGCGCGGGTGGCCAGCGACTCGGCGTAGACCTCCCCGCTCGGTCCGGGGTCGTTGCGGCGGTCGAGCCAGTTGAACAGTCGGAACCCGCCGCGTCCCATGGGGTCGTCGGGGCCG
Organism: uncultured Actinomycetota bacterium; assembly: GCA_963785135.1. Lineage (GTDB taxonomy): Bacteria > Actinomycetota > Actinomycetes > Mycobacteriales > Pseudonocardiaceae > Actinomycetospora. The sequence continues at coordinate 379,884 of CAWATV010000010.1, read as the reverse complement.
TCGTCGGGTCCCGCGACGTAGCCGTCCAGGGAGATGGTCATGTCCAGGCGGATGGCCATCAGTGCTCACCCGCCGACCGCACGCGGTAGCGCAGGTGCAGCATCCCGGGCCCGTCGAGCGTGTGCACCAGCTCGAGCTCGACGTGGTCGGGCGGCATGTCGTCGAACAGCCGACGGCCCTGCCCGAGCAGGACCGGCACCACCTGCAACGCCATCTCGTCGAGCACCCCGGCACGCAGGCAGGCCCGCGCCGCCTCCGCGCCGTGGAGCAGGACGTTCCGGTCGCCGGCGGCCTCCCTGGCCTGCGTCGCGGCCTCGTGGACGTCGGTGACGTAGCGGGCATGCCCGGGCGCGGGTCCGGCCGGGGCGGACCGGGTGAGCACGATGATCGGGACCCCGTCGTGGTGGTCGCCGTTCCATCCCCCGGCGAGGTCGAACGTGCGCCGGCCGGTGAGCACCGCGCCGGTCGCCATCGCGTCGGCCATCACGGCGGCCCCGACCTCGTCGTCGCTCCGGGCCGAGGACGGGTCCCCGTCGTCGAGCGTGAGGAAGTCGTGCAACCGCTCCCCGCCGATCCCGAGTCCCTGACCCGGCCCGTCCTCGGGTCCCGCGATGAACCCGTCGAGGGACATCCACATGTAGAGCACGATCTTGCCCATCGCTGGCCCTTCTTCTAAGTGCTATGAATGTACGACACGATACTGTATTAGGACGGCCACGTCCGCCCGACCCGGCCGCCTCACGTGGGTAGCGTGACGGCATGGCTGCTCCGACCCGGTCTCCCCGCGTGGTGGTGCTCGACTACGGCTCCGGGAACCTCCGTTCGGCGGAGCGGGCACTGGAGCGGGTCGGCGCGCAGGTCGAGGTGACCGCCGACGCGAAGGCCGCCACGGAGGCCGACGGGCTGGTGGTGCCGGGTGTCGGCGCGTTCGCCGCGTGCGCGGCAGGGCTGCGTTCGGTGCGGGGCGAGCGGATCATCGAGCACCGCCTCGCCGGTGGTCGGCCGGTGCTCGGCATCTGCGTGGGCATGCAGGTGCTGTTCGAGCGCGGTGTCGAGTTCGGCGAGGAGGCCACCGGTGCCGGTCAGTGGCCGGGCACGGTCGAGAAGCTGCACGCCGACGTCCTGCCGCACATGGGCTGGAACACGGTCTCGGCGCCGGAGAAGAGCGCGCTGTTCGCCGGCATGCCCGCGGACGAGCGCTTCTACTTCGTGCACTCCTTCGCCGTGCGGCGGTGGGAGCTCGAGCCCCTCGCACCGTTCATCCCGCCGATGGTGACGTGGGCGCACCACGGTGAGGACTTCGTGGCCGCGGTCGAGAACGGGCCGCTCGCCGCGACCCAGTTCCACCCCGAGAAGTCCGGCGACGCGGGCGCCACGCTGCTGGAGAACTGGCTCGGCGTCCTGAACTGAGGAATTCTCTCGGCCCCGCTGTCGAAGGCGGGCGGTCCCGATCGACGCGTGGGTGACCGGCCGGGACGGACCTGGACCGGACGACGGAGGAGACCCGATGCGCTACATGCTGCTGCTGAAGTACGACGAGGCCGCCGCGCAGGCCGCGCCGCCCGACCCGAACATGTTCGAGGAGATGGGCCGCTACAACACCGCGCTGGTGGACGCCGGCGTCCTGCTCGCCGGCGAGGGGCTCAGGCCGAGCCAGGAGGGCGTGCTGCTGACCTTCGACGGGGAGGACGAGCCCACGGTCACGGACGGTCCCTTCACCGAGGCCAAGGAGCTCGTCGGCGGCTTCTGGATCCTCGAGGTCGCCTCCCGCGAGGAGGCCGTGACCTGGGCGCGTCGCGCTCCGCTCGGCCCCGGTTCCGTCCTCGAGGTGCGCCGCGTCACCGAGGTCTCGGACTTCGAGGGCATCGCTCCCCAGGAGGTCCTCGACGCCGAGGAGGTGCTCCGTGCACGGACGGCCGAGCGTCGGGGTGAGTGACGGTTGATCGACGGTGCCGCGGCCTACGCCCGCCTCGAGGCGGTGTGGCGCATGGAGTCGGCCCGGATCGTGGCCGGCGTCGCGCGTGTCGTGCGCGACGTCGGCCTCGCCGAGGACCTCGCCCACGACGCGCTCATCGCGGCGATGGACCAGTGGCCCCGCGAGGGGGTGCCGGACAACCCGGGGGCATGGCTCGCGGCCACCGCCCGGCGTCGGGCGATCGACACGATCCGCCGCGAGCAGAACCTCGCCCGCAAGACCGAGCAGCTCGCCGAGCAGACCCCGACGGTCTCGGCCCCGGCCGACGCGACCGTGGGCGACGGGACGCGGGAGATCGGTGACGAGCTCCTCGCGCTGCTGTTCGCCACCTGCCACCCGGCGTTGCCGCGGGAGTCGCGGGTCGCCCTGACCCTGCGGCTCTTCGGCGGCCTGACCACCGACGAGGTCGCCCGGGCCCTGCTCGTCGAGTCGCCGACCGTCGGTCAGCGGATCGCGCGGGCCAAGAAGAAGCTCGCGGCGGAGGGCCCGGCGGCGCTCGAGGTGCCGGTCGGCGACGAGCTCGCCCCGCGCCTCGGCTCGGTGCTCGAGGTGATCTACCTCGTGTTCAACGAGGGCTACGCCGCCAGTTCCGGTGACGACTGGATTCGCCCGGCCCTGTGCGCGGAGGCGATGCGGCTCGGCCGTGTCCTCGCGCGGCTGCTGCCCGATCAGGCCGAGGTCCACGGGCTGGTCGCGCTGATGGAGCTGCAGGCCTCGCGGCTCCCCGCCCGCACCGGCCCGGACGGTCGCCCGGTGCTGCTCGCCGACCAGGACCGGGGGCGCTGGGACCGGCTGCTGCTCCGGCGCGGCCTCGAGGCGCTCGCGGTCGCCGAGAGCCGCGCGCCCACCCGGGGGCGCTACACGCTCCAGGCCGCCCTCGCCGCCTGCCACGCCCGGGCGCGCTCCACCGACGACACCGACTGGGCGCGGATGGCGGCGCTGTACGGCGAGCTCGGCCGGTTGACCCCGTCGCCCGTGGTCGAGCTCAACCGCGCCGTCGTCGTGTCCCGCGCGGACGGCCCGGCCGCGGGGCTCGCCGTCCTCGACCCGCTGGTCGACGCCCCCGAGCTCGCCCGGTACCACCTGTTGCCCGCGGTGCGCGCGGACCTGCTCGAGCAGCTCGGCCGCCTCGAGGAGGCCGACCGGGAGCTGGGTCGCGCCCTGGAGCTGGCCAGGACCGGCGCCGACCGCGACCTCCTCGCCCGCCGACGCGAGGCCCTGCACTCCCGGTGAGGCCCTGCACTCCCGGTGCGCGCCGCCCGGTGCGCCTCGCCCCGGACCGCGTCCCTACGCTCTCGACCCCGTGAGCTTCGAGTTGTTGCCCGCCGTCGACGTCGTCGACGGCCAGGCCGTCCGTCTGGTGCAGGGCGAGGCGGGCACCGAGACCGGGTACGGCGACCCGCTCGACGCCGCCCGCGCGTGGGCCGCCGACGGCGCCGAGTGGTTGCACCTGGTGGACCTCGACGCCGCGTTCCGCCGCGGGTCCAACGCCCCGCTCCTCGCCACGGTGATCGACCGGATCGACATCAAGGTCGAGCTCTCCGGCGGCATCCGCGACGACGCGTCCCTGCGCCGCGCCCTCGACACCGGCTGCGCCCGCGTCAACATCGGCACCGCCGCTCTCGAGGACCCGGCCTGGTGCGCGCAGGCCATCGCCGAGTTCGGTGACAGGGTCGCCGTGGGGCTCGACGTCAAGATCGTCGAGGGGCGGCACCGGCTCGCCGCGCGCGGCTGGGTCTCGGACGGCGGTGACCTGTGGAGCGTGCTCGCCCGCCTGGACGCCGAGGGCTGCGCGCGCTACGTCGTCACCGACGTCGGCCGCGACGGCACGCTCACCGGGCCCAACACCGAGCTCCTCGAAGCCGTGTGCGCCCGCACCGACCGACCGGTGGTCGCCTCGGGCGGGGTGGCGAGCCTCGACGACCTGCGGACGCTGGCCGGGATGGCCCCCCTCGGGGTCGAGGGCGCCATCGTCGGCAAGGCCCTGTACGCGGGGGCGTTCACCCTCCCCGAGGCCCTGCACGCCGTAGGCTGATCCACATGGGTGTCGCCGTCCGCGTGATCCCCTGCCTGGACGTCGACGCCGGCAGGGTGGTCAAGGGCGTCAACTTCGTGGACCTCCGCGACGCGGGCGACCCGGTCGAGATGGCCCGGCTCTACGACGCCGAGGGCGCCGACGAGCTGACCTTCCTCGACGTCAGCGCCTCCTCCGCCGAGCGTGAGACGACCTACGACGTGGTCCGCCGCACCGCCGAGCAGGTCTTCATCCCGCTCACCGTCGGCGGGGGAGTACGCAGCAACGACGACATCGACCGGCTGCTGCGCGCCGGGGCCGACAAGGTCAGCATCAACACCGCGGCCATCTCCCGGCCGGAGTTCCTCGGCGAGGCCAGTCGTCGCTACGGCTCGCAGTGCATCGTGCTGTCGGTCGACGCGCGGCGCGTGCCCGCCGACGGTCAGCCGACGCCGTCGGGCTACGAGGTCACCACCCACGGCGGTCGCCGCGGCACCGGCATCGACGCCCTGGACTGGGCGCAGCGCGGCCAGGAGCTCGGGGTGGGGGAGATCCTGCTCAACTCGATGGACGCCGACGGCACCAAGGCGGGCTTCGATCTCGAGATGATCGCCGGGGTGCGGGCCCTCGTCGACGTCCCGGTGATCGCCAGCGGCGGTGCGGGCGCGGTCGAGCACTTCGCCCCGGCGGTGGCGGCGGGGGCGGACGCGGTGCTCGCCGCGAGTGTGTTCCACTTCGGGATCATGAGGATCGGCGAGGTCAAGGACGCTCTGCGCGCCGAGGGGGTCGTGGTCCGGTGACCGAGCCGTTCCGCCTCGACCCGCACGTCGCCGCCCGCCTCAAGTTCGACGAGCAGGGCCTGGTCTGCGCGGTGGTCCAGCAGTTCGACACCCGCGAGGTCCTCATGGTCGCGTGGATGACCGAGGAGGCCCTGGCGCGCACGCTCGCCACCCGGGAGGGCACCTACTGGTCCCGCTCGCGCGACGAACTGTGGATCAAGGGCGGGACGTCCGGACACGTGCAGAAGGTCCGCGAGGTCCGCCTGGACTGCGACGGGGACACCGTGCTGGTGCTCGTCGACCAGTCCGGCGCCGCGTGCCACACCGGCGAGCACACCTGCTTCGACGCCGATCAGCTGCTCGCGCCCGAGGCCTGACCGCCCACCCGCTCGCGCGCCACCGCGGTCAGCGTCGCCACGGCCGCGCGGACCGCCGGGGTCTCGCGGTCGGTGCGCCACACGGCGTCGATGCTGCGGCGCATCACCGGATCGGTCGCGGCCATCACCACCCCGGCAGGGATCGGCGGGCGGGCGAGCCGCGGCACCAGCGCGGCGACGCCGGCGCCCGCGACCAGTTCGAGGTGCATGCCGAACCCGCAGACCGTGCAGGTGACCCGCGGCTCGAGGTTGGCCGCGCGCAGGGTGTGGATCAGCCAGGCCTGTGCGCGGGTGCCGGCGCCGTCGGCGACCCAGTCGACGTCGTCGACGTCGGCGAGGACCACGGTCGCCCGGCCGGCCAGCCGGTGGTCGGCGGGCAGGGCGAGGTCGATGACGTCCTCGCCGAGGCGGGCGCGGGTGGTGCCCGACGGCGCCGGGGCGGGCAGTCCGTCCCAGTTCTCGACGACGGCGAGGTCGAGGTCGCCGGCGAGCACGGCGGGCAGGGTCTGCTCGGCCTCGCCGTCGGTGAGCGCCACACGGAGCTCCGGGTGGGCGGCGCGCAGTCGCGCGAGCGTCGTGGGGGCCAGCGCGTGCACCGAGGTGGGGATCGCGCCGAGGCGCAGGGGGCCCACCACCTCGTCGCGCAGCCGGTCGAGGTCCAGGCGCGCGGCCGCGACCCGGGTGAGGATCTCGGCGGCGTGCTCGGCGAGCACCCGGCCGGCCGGGGTGAGGCGCAGCGTGCGCCCGGCGGGCTCGGTCAGCGTCGCCCCCGCCTCGCGCTCGAGCTTCGCCAGCTGCTGGGACACCGCCGACGGTGTCAGGTGCAGAGCACCCGCCGCCCCGGCGACGGAGCGGTGCGCCGCGAGCGCGTCGAGGGCCCGGAGACGGTCGAGGGCGAACACAGTAGGAACCGTAACGGGTTCAGGGCAGAATCGGTCGCTGGTGCTCAACGGTCGTGGCGATGAGGCTGGTGGGCGTGCCGTCCCCGACCACGTCCGCGCGACCCGCCTCCACCTCCACCGCGCTCCCGGCCCGCCGGATCGACGCCCGCCTCGTTGCGGTGGCCGGCAGCCTGTGCATCGCGTTCTCGCCGATCCTCATCGCCCTGGCCGACGTCACCCCGGGCACCGCGACGTTCTTCCGCTGCGTGCTCGCCCTGCCGCTCCTGGTGCCCCTGGCGTGGTGGGAGTGGCGACGTGGCTCCGGCCGCGGAGCGACCGGGAGCCTCGGACGACCGGTGATCCTGCTCCTGGGCGGCGGAATGCTCGGCGTCGACATGACGCTCTGGGCCGAGTCGGTGCGCGCGGTGGGCGCCGGGGTGTCGACGGTGCTGGTGAACGTGCAGGTGGTGATCCTGCCGCTGCTGGCCTTCCTGGTCCTCGGCGAGCGGGTGCGGCGGACGTTCGTCCTCGCCGTGCCGGTGATGCTGGTGGGGGTCGCGCTCGCCGGTGGGCTCGTGGGCGAGGGCGTCTCGGGTCCGGACCCCCTCCGCGGCACGGTCACGGCGCTGATGGCCGCGTGCGCCTACGCGGGCTACATCCTGTTCGTCCGCCTCGGGGCCGGGGAGGGACAGCGCTTCGTGCCGGTCGCCATCGCCACGGTGGGCGCCGCACTCACGTCCTTCGTGCTCGGGTCCTCCTGGCAGGGCGTCGACCTCACGCCGGCGCCGGTGGCGCTCGCCTGGCTCGCGCTGCTCGCCGTGGTCGGGCAGGTGATCGGGTGGGTGCTCATCGCCTCGGCCCTGCCACGCCTGCCCTCGTCGACCGGGGCGTCGATCCTGCTGCTGCAGCCCGTCGGGGCGGTGCTGCTCGCGATGCTCCTGCTGGCCGAGCGCCCGGCCGTGCTCCAGCTCGTCGGCTGCGCGGTCGTGATCGGCGCCGTGGCCCTCGCCGCGCGGACCCGGGCCGCCCCGCCTGCCCCGCCGCCGTCGCCGACGCCGCGACCCGAGCCCGAACCGGTCGGGACCGGCCCCGTCGAGCCCAGGGGGTAGGCGCCCGGTGTCGGTGGGCTGGTCACAATGGGGGACGTGTCCGCCGCACCGTCCCCGACCGCCGCGCTCGGCGCGGTGCTGCCCGACCGCGCGGGGTTCCACGCCCTGGCCGAGCACCACCGCGTCATCCCGCTCACGCGCAGGCTCCTCGCCGACGGCGAGACCCCGGTCGGGCTCTACCGCAAGCTCGCCGGCCGCCGCTCGGGCACGTTCCTGCTCGAGTCCGCGGCCCACGGCGAGTCGTGGTCGCGATGGAGCTTCGTCGGCGCGCGCAGCGCCGCCGCGCTCACCGAGGTCGACGGACGCGCGGTGTGGACGGGCACGGTGCCGACCGGCGTGCCGAGCGGCGCCGACCCCATGGCCGCCCTGCGCGAGACCCTCGAACGGTTGCGCACCGATCCGCTGCCCGGGATGCCGCCGCTGACCGGTGGGCTGGTCGGCTACGTCGGCTACGACGCGGTCCGCCGGCTCGAGCGCCTGCCGACGCTGGCCGCCGACGACCTCGAGCTCCCCGAGATGGTCATGCTGCTGGCCACCGACGTCGCCGCCCTCGACCACCACGAGGGCACCGTCACGCTCATCGCCAACGCCGTGAACTGGGACGACAGCCCGGCGAGGGCCGACGAGGCCTACGACGACGCCGTCGCCCGCCTCGACAGGATGACCGCCGAGCTCGCGGCGCCCGCGCCCTCGACGGTCGCGTCGGTCACCACCGCGCACCCGGAGATCCGGCGCCGCCGTGCGCCGGAGGAGCACCACGCCGCCATCGAGATCGTCAAGGAGCGGATCCGGGCCGGCGACGCCTTCCAGGTGGTGCTGTCGCAGCGGTTCGAGACCGAGACCGACGCCGACGCGCTCGAGATCTACCGCGTGCTGCGGATGACCAACCCGAGCCCCTACATGTACCTGCTGCGCCTCGCCGACGCGGCCGGGCGCACCTTCGAGATCGTCGGATCCAGCCCGGAGGCCCTGGTCACGGTCCGGGACGGGCTCGCCACCACCCACCCCATCGCGGGCACCCGGTGGCGCGGGGCCGACGAGGAGGACGACGCCCTGCTCGAGAAGGACCTGCTGGCCGACGAGAAGGAGCGGGCCGAGCACCTCATGCTCGTCGACCTCGGCCGCAACGACCTGGGCCGCGTGTGCGTGCCGGGCACCGTGACCGTGCGGCGCTTCTTCGAGATCGAGCGCTACAGCCACGTCATGCACCTGGTCTCCACCGTGACCGGACGCCTGGCGGCGGGCCGGACGGCCTTCGACGCCGTCGCCGCCTGCTTCCCGGCCGGGACGCTGTCCGGGGCGCCCAAGCCGAAGGCGATGGAGATCATCGAGGAGCTCGAGCCGACGCGGCGCGGGCTCTACGGCGGCATCGTCGGCTACCTCGACTTCGCCGGCGACGCCGACACCGCGATCGCCATCCGCACCGGGCTGATCCGTGAGGGCACCGCGTACGTCCAGGCCGGCGGCGGCATCGTGGCCGACTCCGACCCGGTCGCCGAGGACGCCGAGTGCGCCAACAAGGCGCGTGCCGTCCTCGCCGCGATCGCCACCGCCGGCACCCTGGCCTGCGCCCGCGCCGGAGGGAGCGCCCCGTGACACGCGGCCCCGGGGACGCGGCGCCTGCCCACCGGTGGGCGGCTGCTGGGGCTCGTCGCCCTGCTGCTCGTCCTCGCCGCCGCCGCCCTGTGGTCCGCCGCCCAGGGCACCTGGGTCACGCAGACCCACGTCAACCCGCTGTCCGGCCCGAGCGTGTACACCGCCGACGGCGCCCATGCCGAGCCGATCCTCGTGCCGTGGGCCCTGCTCGCCCTCGCCGCGGTGGGTGGCATCGCGGCCACGGCCGTCTGGGGACGGCGCCTCGTCGGCACCCTCGTCGCGGTGGCCGGCGGATGGGCCGTGCTCCGCGCCGTGGTCGGACTGGTCGCCCCGACCTCCGAGGCGCTGCCGGTGGGGATGCGGCCGGGGGACCGCACGCTCCCGGCCACCGCGGCGGTCGCCTGGCCGCTCGTGGCGCTGCTCGGCGGGCTCCTCATGCTCGCCGCCGGACTGGTCGTCGCCCGGCGCGCGGCCGACCTCCCGCGCCTGGGTGCGCGCTACGAGGCGCCGGGCGCGCGGGCCGGGCGACCCGGTGCGGAGCGGGGCCCGACCGGGGACGGCAGCCCCCCCGCCGACCCCGACCGCGCGCTCTGGGAGGCCCAGGACGAGGGTGAGGACCCGACCCGGGATCCCGCTCGCCGACCGCACCGGACCTGCCGGTGGGCCCCGGGCGGACGGGTGAGGTGCGAGGGTTAACATGGAACGAACTCCGACGGGGGAAAGGGGCAGGTCCCGCGTGAGCGTCCTGGAGCAGATCCTCGAAGGGGTCCGGGCCGACCTCGCCGCCCGCGAGGCCGCCGTGTCCTTCGACGAGATCAAGGAACGGGCCGCGGCCGCGCCGCCCGCCCGGGACGCCATCGCCGCCCTGCAGGGCCCCGGCATCGGCGTGATCGCCGAGGTCAAGCGCGCGAGCCCGTCGCGCGGGCACATGGTCGACATCCCGGACCCCGCCCTCCTCGCGTCCCAGTACGTCGCGGGCGGGGCGCGCGTCGTCAGCGTGCTCACCGAGGAGCGGATGTTCGGCGGCTCGCTGGCCGATCTCGACGCCGTCCGCGCCGCGGTCGACGCGCCGATCCTCCGCAAGGACTTCGTCGTCGGCACCTACCAGGTGCACGAGGCGCGGGCCCACGGCGCCGACCTCGTCCTGCTCATGTGCTCGGTGCTCGAGCAGAACGCGCTCGACGCCCTCGTCGACCGGGTCGGGTCCCTCGGGATGACCGCCCTGGTCGAGGTGCACAACGAGGAGGAGGCCGACATGGCGCTGCGCGCGGGCGCGAAGCTCGTCGGCATCAACGCCCGCGACCTGCACTCCCTCGAGGTCGACCGCACCGTCTTCAGCCGCATCGCCCCCGGCCTGCCCGGCGAGGTGCTGCGGGTGGCCGAGTCCGGGGTCCGCGGACCGGGCGACCTGATGACCTACGCCGGCCACGGCGCCGACGCGGTGCTGGTGGGCGAGTCGATGGCCACCGCGTCCGACCCCCGCGCCGCGGTCCGCCAGCTCGTCACGGCCGGCTCGCACCCCGCGTGCCCACAAGCCCTCGCGCTGATTCCCCCGCTCGTAGGCTCCCCCCATGACCACCGCCAGCCACGGCATCTCCGAGCGCAGCCACGAGCCGGACGCCGGGGGTCACTTCGGCCCCTACGGCGGGCGCTACATGCCCGAGGCGCTGATCGCCGCGGTCGACGAGGTCGCCGCCGAGTACGACAAGGCCCGCAGCGACCCTGCGTTCCTCGCCGAGCTCGACCGCCTGCAGCGCGACTACGCGGGTCGCCCGTCCCCGGTCACCGACGCGCGGCGCCTCTCGGAGCACGCCGGCGGCGCGCGCATCCTGCTCAAGCGCGAGGACCTCAACCACACCGGCTCCCACAAGATCAATAACGTGCTCGGCCAGGCGCTGCTCACGAAGCGCATGGGCAAGACGCGCGTGATCGCCGAGACCGGCGCGGGCCAGCACGGCGTCGCCACCGCCACCGCCTGCGCGCTGCTCGACCTCGAGTGCCTGGTCTACATGGGCGAGGTCGACACCGAGCGCCAGGCGCTCAACGTCGCCCGCATGCGGCTGCTCGGCGCCGAGGTCGTGCCCGTCACGACCGGCTCGCGCACCCTCAAGGACGCGCTGAACGAGGCGTACCGCGACTGGGTCGCCAGCGTCGGGACCACCCACTACATCCTCGGCACCGCCGCCGGCCCGCACCCGTTCCCGATGATGGTGCGCGACTTCCACCGCGTCATCGGCCTGGAGGCCCGCGAGCAGGTCCTCGCCGCCCACGGGCGGCTGCCCGACGCCGTCGTGGCCTGTGTGGGCGGCGGATCCAACGCGATCGGCATCTTCCACCCGTTCCTCGACGACCCGGGCGTGCGGCTGATCGGCTACGAGGCCGCGGGCGACGGCATCGAGACCGGCCGGCACGCCGCGTCGATCACCGGTGGGAGCCCCGGTGCCCTGCACGGCGCGATGTCGTACCTGCTCCAGGACTCCGACGGCCAGACCCTCGAGACGCACTCGATCTCGGCCGGGCTCGACTATCCGGGCGTCGGACCGGAGCACGCGTTCCTGGCCGACTCCGGGCGGGCGCGCTACGAGCCGGTCACCGACGCCGAGGCGATGGACGCGTTCCGCCTCCTGTGCCGCACCGAGGGCATCATCCCGGCCATCGAATCGGCCCACGCGATCGCCGGCGCGCTGCGCCTGGGCCCGCAGCTGGTCGCCGAGCTCGGCAGCGACGCCACCATCCTGGTCAACCTCTCGGGACGCGGCGACAAGGACGTCGACACCGCCGCGCGCTGGTTCCAGGTCGTCGACGAGGCCGCGCTGCCCACCGAGGCGCCCCGCGAGCACGCGACGCCCAGACCGGGGAGCGGGAGCTGTGACCCCCACGAGTGCCGGCACGCCACGGGCGTCGCCCGCCTCGGCGAGGTCTTCGCCACCGCGCGCGCCGAGGACCGGGCCGCGCTCATCGCCTACCTCCCCACCGGCTACCCGACGGTCCCCGGCTCGCTGGGGCTGCTCACCCAGGCGCTCGACGCGGGCGCCGACCTCGTCGAGGTGGGCCTGCCCTACTCCGACCCGGTGCTCGACGGACCGGTCATCCAGCGCGCGGTCGACGCCGCACTGAAGGCCGGGGTGCGGGTGCGCGACACCCTGCACGTCGTCGAGCGCCTCGCCGAGCGCGGCGGGCGCGCGGTCGTCATGACCTACTGGAACCCCGTGCTGCGCTACGGGGTCGACGCCTTCGCCCGCGACCTCGCGGCGGCGGGCGGGCTGGGCATGATCACGCCGGACCTGGTGCCCGACGAGGGCGCCGGCTGGCTCGAGGCCGCCGGTCGCGAGGGCCTCGCCCCGATCTTCCTGATCGCCCCGTCCTCGAGCGAGCAGCGCATCGCCTCCACCACCGCGGCGACCCGCGGGTTCCTCTACGCCGCCTCGACCATGGGCGTGACCGGGGCGCGCGACGCCGTCTCGAGCACCGCCGAGGGGCTCGTCGCCCGGGCCCGCGCCCACACCGACCTCCCCATCGGCGTCGGGCTCGGGGTCCGCAGCGGCGCGCAGGCCGGCGAGGTGGCCGCTTTCGCCGACGGCGTCATCGTCGGGCTCGGCGCTGGTCAGCGCGGCCGAGCACGGGCGCGCCGCCGTCGCGCGGCTCACCTCCGAGCTGGCCGCCGGTGTCCGGGGGCAGCACACCGGCCGCTGAGCAGGGGCGCGCCCGTCCACCGCGGGCGGCGGGGCGGGCCGCCACACCGGGTGATGACGGCGGAGCGATAACGTGGCCGCCGTGCTCGCCCTTCCCACCTACCTGCCCAGCCCGCCGCAGGGCGTGTGGGAGCTCGGGCCGATCCCCCTGCGTGCCTACGCGCTGTGCATCATCGCGGGCATCGTCGTGGCCATCCTGTGGACCGAGAAGCGGTTCACCGCCCGGGGTGGCGAGCCCGGCACGGTCACCGACGTCGCGGTGTTCGCGGTGCCGTTCGGGCTGGTCGGCGGGCGGCTCTACCACGTCGCGACCGATTGGCGGACCTACTTCGGCCCCGGCGGCAACCCGATCGAGGCGCTCTACGTCTGGCAGGGCGGGCTGGGGATCTGGGGTGCGGTCGCCCTGGGCGGGGTCGGCGCCTGGATCGCGTGCCGGCGCCGCGGCGTCCCGCTGACCGCGTTCGCCGATGCGGCCGCGCCCGGCATCGTCACCGCGCAGGCGATCGGGCGGTTGGGGAACTGGTTCAACCAGGAGCTCTACGGCGGGCCGACGACCCTGCCGTGGGGACTGGAGATCTACCGGCGGGTGGACCCGTCGACGGGGCTGCCCGACAACCTGACCGGGGTGGCGGTCGACTCCACCCCGATCGCGATCGTGCACCCGACGTTCCTGTACGAGCTGCTCTGGAACCTCGTCGTCGCCGCCGTCGTGGTCTGGGCCGACCGGCGTTTCCGGCTCGCGCGCGGGCGGACCTTCGCGCTCTACGTGGCCCTCTACACCGCGGGGCGCTTCGTCATCGAGCTCATGCGCACCGACCCGGCCACGCGGGTGTTCGGCGACATCCGGATCAACGTGGTCGTCAGCGCCGTCGTGTTCGTCGGTGCGGTGATCTACCTGTGGCGGGTGCGCGGCGAGCGCGAGATCTTCGGGCGGAACGCCCCGGCGGACGCCACCGGTTCACCGACCGGGTCGGCGGGTACGTCCAGATCTGTGGACGACGACGGCACGAAGAAGCAGCGGATCCAGCGTGACGGCGAGAACACGCCGCGGGGTGGTTCGCAGACGCCCGGCGCCGACGATCCCTCGGGCGTCGACGCGGCGCCGGCCGACCCCGAGCAGGAACGCGAGGAGGACGTGCCGGCCGAACCGCCCTCGAGCGCCAGGAACTGACCGCTCCGCCCGGAGCCGAGATCGTCACCGCGCCGAGGCGCCGGCTGCCGCGGGCCTGCCGTCAGCCGGCAGACGGACTATCATCGAGAGCGCCGTGCCGGACATCGGGGTCCCGCGCCGACCGTCCGCGGGCGCACGGACCACCACGCGAACGTGCCACCGGTCTCCCGAGCCCGAGCCGTCCGCGGCGTCGGACCGCACCGCGCCACACCGTCCTGGGCCATCGTCGTCCCCGGCTCCAAAGACCGGCTCGCCGGGCCTGCACTGACGAGGAGGGCCACCGGACGTGTTGTTCTCGACGAACCCGGGACCACAGGGTCTGTACGACCCGAGGAACGAGCACGACGCGTGCGGCGTCGGGGCGGTCGCCCACGTCCACGGTGCACGCACCCACGGCATCGTGCAGGACGCCCTGGCCGTCCTCCACAACATCGATCACCGCGGTGCCGCCGGCAGCGAGCCGACCAGCGGCGACGGCGCCGGCATCCTGATCCAGGTGCCGGACGCGCTGATCCGCGACGACGTCGATTTCGCCCTGCCCGACGCCCTGCCCTCGCCCGACGGCGGCGCTCCGGTGCTCGCCTACGCCACGGGCATCGCCTTCCTGCCCGCCGACTCCGACGTCCGCGCCAAGGCCGTGTCGCTGCTCGAGCGCATCGCCGCCGAGGAGGAGCTCGACGTCCTGGGCTGGCGTGCCCTGCCCACCGACCCCGAGGGCGCAGGCGTCGGCTCGGTCGCGCGCAGCGCCATGCCGCACTTCGCCCAGCTCGTCGTGGCCGCCCCCGGCCGCGACGTCGCGGGCATCGACCTCGACCGGCGGGCGTGGGTCCTGCGCAAGCGGGTCGAGCGCCAGTCCGCGGAGGAGGGGTGCGGGCTCTACATCGCCTCGCTGTCGAGCCGGACCATGACCTACAAGGGGATGCTGACCGCCGATCAGCTGCCCCTGTTCTTCGGCGACCTGGGCGACGAGCGCACCGTGACCGCCATCGCCGTGGTGCACAGCCGGTTCTCGACCAACACCTTTCCCAGCTGGCCGCTGGCGCACCCCTACCGGACGATGGCGCACAACGGCGAGATCAACACCATCCGCGGCAACCGCAACCGCATGCGGGCCCGCGAGGCGCTGCTGAGCACCGACCTCTTCCCCGGCGACCTGCAGCGCGCCATGCCGGTCTGTCCCGACGACGTGTCGGACTCGGCGAGCTTCGACGAGGTGCTCGAGCTGCTCTGCCTCGGCGGCCGCCCGATGCCGCACGCCGTGATGATGATGATGCCCGAGGCGTGGGAGAACCACGCCGAGATGCCGGCCGACCAGCGGGCGTTCTACCAGTTCCACGCCAGCCTCATGGAGCCGTGGGACGGGCCGGCGTGCGTCACCTTCACCGACGGCACGCTCGTGGGCGCCACGCTCGATCGCAACGGCCTGCGGCCCGCGCGCTGGTGGCACCTCACCGACGACCGCGTGGTCCTCGCCAGCGAGTCCGGCGTGCTCCCGGTCGAGCCCGAGCAGGTGCTCGCCAAGGGCCGCCTGAGCCCCGGTCGCATGTTCCTGGTCGACACCCGCGCCGGCACGATCGTCGACGACGACGCCTACAAGGGCGAGCTGGCCGCCGCCGAGCCCTACGAGGAGTGGCTGCACGCGGGGCTGGTGCGCCTCGACGAGCTGCCCGCCCGCGAGCACGTCGTCCACACCCACTCCTCGGTGGTCCGCCGCCAGGTCACCTTCGGCTACACCGAGGAGGACCTGCGGATCCTGCTCGCGCCGATGGCGCGCACCGGCGCCGAGCCGCTCGGGTCGATGGGCACCGACACCCCCGTGGCCGCCCTCTCGGCCCGCGCACGGCTGCTCTACGACTACTTCGTCCAGCTGTTCGCCCAGGTCACCAACCCGCCGCTGGACGCCATCCGCGAGGAGCTGGTCACCTGCATGGCCCGCGCCATCGGGCCGGAGGAGAACCTCTTCCACCCGGGGCCGGCGTCCTGTCGCCAGGTCGTGCTCCCCGACCCCGTCATCGACAACGACGACCTCGCCAAGCTCATCCACATCAACGGCGACGGCGACCAGGGCGGGTTCGCGGCCACCGTCATCGGTGGGCTCTACGAGGTCGACGGCGGCGAGTCGGCGCTGGCCGACGCCCTCGACCGGGTGTGCCGCGAGGCGTCCGACGCGATCAAGGACGGCAAGCGCATCCTCGTGCTGTCCGACCGCGACTCCGACCACGGACTGGCCCCGATCCCGGCGCTGCTGCTGACCTCGGCGGTGCACCACCACCTGGTCGCCACCCGGGAGCGCACCCAGGCCGCCCTGGTGGTGGAGAGCGGCGACGCCCGCGAGGTCCACCACGTCGCGCTGCTGCTCGGCTACGGCGCCGCGGCGGTCAACCCCTACCTGGCGTTCGAGTCGATCGAGGACATGGCCGCCAACGGCGTCCTCACCGACGTCGAGGCCGGGGAGGCGATCCGCAACTACATCGGCGCGCTGGTCAAGGGCGTGCGCAAGGTGATGTCGAAGATGGGCATCTCCACGGTCTCCGGCTACACCGCCGCGCAGGTGTTCGAGGCGGTCGGGCTCTCGCAGGAGTTCATCGACCGGTACTTCACCGGCACCTCGAGCAAGCTCGGGGGCGGCGGCCTCGACGTCGTCGCCGCGGAGGTCGCCGAGCGGCACCGGCGGGCCTACCCGGCCAACCCGGGCGAGCTGGTCCACCGCGGCCTCGACGTCGGCGGCGAGTACGCCTACCGGCGCGAGGGCGAGCTGCACCTGTTCAGCCCGGAGAACGTGTTCCTGCTGCAGCACGCGACCCGCACCAACCAGCGCGACGTGTTCCGCCGGTACACCGCCGAGAGCGACCGCCTCGTCCGCGAGGGGGGAGCGCTGCGCGGCATGTTCCGGCTGCGCACCGAGGACCGGACCCCGGTCCCGCTCGACGAGGTCGAGCCTGCGAGCGAGATCGTCAAGCGCTTCGCGACCGGCGCGATGTCCTACGGGTCGATCTCGGCCGAGGCGCACACCGACCTCGCCATCGCCATGAACAACATCGGCGGCCGGTCCAACACCGGCGAGGGCGGGGAGGACCCGGTCCGCCTGTACGACCCGACCAAGCGCTCCGCGGTCAAGCAGGTCGCCTCGGGCCGCTTCGGGGTCACCAGCGAGTACCTGGTCAACGCCAGCGATCTGCAGATCAAGATGGCCCAGGGCGCCAAGCCGGGCGAGGGTGGGCAGCTCGCCGGCAACAAGGTCTACCCGTGGATCGCCGAGGTCCGGTACTCCACCCCGGGCGTCGGGCTGATCTCGCCTCCGCCGCACCACGACATCTACTCCATCGAGGACCTCAAGCAGCTCATCCACGACCTCAAGAACGCCAACGAGTACGCGCGGATCCACGTCAAGCTCGTCGCCTCCGTCGGCGTGGGCACCGTGGCGGCCGGCGTGGCCAAGGCGAAGTCGGACGTCGTGCTCATCTCCGGCTGGGACGGCGGCACCGGAGCCGCGCCGCTGACCTCGCTCAAGCACGCCGGCGCCCCCTGGGAGGTCGGCCTGGCCGACACCCAGCAGACGCTGATGCTCAACGGGTTGCGCGACCGGATCACCGTGCAGGTCGACGGGCAGATGAAGACCGGTCGCGACGTGATCATCGGCGCGCTGCTGGGCGGCGAGGAGTTCGGGTTCTCCACCGCCCCGCTCGTGGTCAACGGCTGCATCATGATGCGCGTCTGCCACCTCGACACCTGCCCGGTCGGCATCGCGACCCAGAACCCGGAGCTGCGCACGCGGTACACCGGCAGGCCGGAGTTCGTGGAGAACTTCTTCTGGTTCATCGCCGAGGAGGTGCGCGAGTACCTCGCCGAGCTCGGCTTCCGGTCGGTCGAGGAGGCCGTCGGGCACGCCGAGCTGATCGACGGCGCCGAGGCGATCGACAACTGGAAGGCGCGCGGGATCGACCTGACCCCGCTGTTCACCGTCCCCGACGTGCCCGAGGGCGCGCCCACCGCGCGGCACCGCACCCAGGAGCAGGACCACGGGCTGGACAGGGCCCTGGACCGCACCCTCATCCAGCTGGCCGAGGGCGCCCTCGACGACGCGACGCCGGTGCGCCTCGAGCTGCCGGTGCGCAACGTCAACCGCACCGTCGGCACCCTGCTCGGCGCCGAGGTCACCCGCCGCTACGGCAAGGAGGGTCTGCCCGACGACACGATCCACGTCGAGTTCACCGGCTCGGCGGGCCAGTCGTTCGGCGCCTTCCTCCCGCTGGGCGTCACCCTCGACCTCGTCGGTGACGCCAACGACTACCTCGTCAAGGGGCTGTCCGGCGGGCGGGTGATCGTGCGTCCCCACCCCGACGCGCTGTTCGCCGGGACCCGGACGGCACACCCGGCAGCGTCGTCCCCGACGGTCGCCACGCCGTCGCGGGCAACGTCATCGCCTACGGCGCCACGGCCGGCGAGGTGTTCCTGCGCGGGCAGGTGGGGGAGCGGTTCTGCGTGCGCAACTCGGGTGCGCTCGCCGTCGTCGAGGGCGTCGGCGACCACGCCTGCGAGTACATGACCGGCGGCCGGGTGGTCGTCCTCGGGTCGACCGGACGCAACCTGGGCGCCGGGATGAGCGGGGGCATCGCGTTCGTCCACGACCTGCCCGAGGTGCGGGTCAACGCCGAGATGGTCGACCTCGTGGCGCTCGACGACGACGACGTCGCCTGGCTCCACGGCGTCGTCCGGCGCCACCGGGAGCTGACCGGCTCGCCGACGGCGCAGGCCCTGCTCGACGACTGGGAGGCGCAGGTCTCCCACTTCACCAAGGTCATGCCGCGGGACTTCCAGCGCGTCCTCGACGCGACGCAGCGCGCCCAGACCGAGGGCCGCGACCCCAACGAGGTCATCATGGAGGTGGCGGGTGGCTGATCCGCGCGGATTCCTCAAGTACGCCCGGTCCGACGCCCCGAAGCGCCCGGTCGAGGAGCGCCGTGCCGACTGGCACGAGCTCTACGCCCCGCTGACCGATCCCGACCGCCAGGCGGAGACCCGCACCCAGGCCGCGCGCTGCATGGACTGCGGGATCCCGTTCTGCCACTCCGGCTCGGCGGGCTGCCCGCTGGGCAACCTCATCCCGGAGTGGAACGAGTACGTGCGCGTCGGCGACTGGCCGCGCGCCGTCGAGCGCCTGCACGCCACGAACAACTTCCCGGAGTTCACCGGGGCGCTGTGCCCGGCACCCTGCGAGGCCGCGTGCGTCCTGTCGATCACCGACCGCAACGGCGGCCCGGTGACGATCAAGCGCGTGGAGTGGTCGATCGCCGAGGTCGGCTGGGAGCAGGAGCTGATCGCCCCCCAGACCCCGACGGTGCGCACCGGCAGGCGGGTCGCCGTGGTGGGGTCCGGACCCGCCGGGCTCGCCGCCGCCCAGCAGCTCACCCGCGCCGGGCACGACGTCACGGTCTACGAGCGCGACGACCGTATCGGCGGGCTGCTGCGCTACGGCATCCCGGAGTTCAAGTTCGAGAAGCACGAGCTCGACCGACGGCTCGACCAGATGCGCGCCGAGGGCACCCGCTTCATCGTCGGCTGCGAGGTCGGCGGCACCCCCTCGTCGGGGCGGAACGCGCTGCCCGTCGAGCGGCTGCGCGCCGAGTACGACGCGGTGGTGCTCGCGGTCGGGGCGCTCGCCGCGCGCGACGACGACACCGTCCCCGGGCGGGACCTCGAGGGCATCCACCTGGCGATGGACTACCTCACGCCGGCCAACCGGGAGTGCGAGGGCGACGGCCCCTCGCCGATCAACGCCCGCGGCAAGAACGTGGTCATCATCGGCGGGGGCGACACCGGCGCCGACTGCTACGGCACCGCGACCCGTCAGGGCGCCATCGGCGTCCACCAGCTCGACCAGTACCCGCCGCCGCCCGTCGTCCGTGACGAGGCACGCTCGCCCTGGCCGACGTGGCCCTACATCGTCCGCACCCCCCCGGCGCTGGAGGAGGGCGGCGAGCGCCTGTTCGCCACCGCCGTCCAGCGCTTCGTCGGCGACGACGACGGCCACGTGCGCGCCGTCGAGCTCGCGACCGTCGAGGTCCGCAAGGGCGACGACGGCTCCCGCGAGGTCGTCCCGACCACCGAGGTGGTGCACCAGATGCCCTGCGACCTTGTGCTGTTCTCGATCGGCTTCACCGGTCCCGACGACATGCCGCTGCTCCCCGCCCTCGGGATCGAGCGGACCGCGACGGGTGCCGTCGGGTGCGGCTCGGACTGGCAGACCGACGCCCCGGGTGTGTTCGTCTGCGGCGACGCCCACCGCGGCGCCTCGCTGATCGTGTGGGCGATCGCCGAGGGCCGCTCCGCCGCCGCCGCGGTCGACCGCTACCTCGACCCCGCCGGCAGCACCGACCTCCCCGCGCCCCTGCGCCCCGACGCGGTCCCGCTGAGCGCCTGACTCAGGTGGGCGGCGCGACGGGGGTGATGTGCGTCAGCGCGCATCGCCACCTCCCGTCGCGGTGGACGAAGACATCCGTCGTCCACTCGTCGGCGTCGATGTCCGCACCGCCGAACTGCGCCGTGCTCACGACGCGGACGGTGAGCACCGCCGTGTCGCCGTGGACGCGGACCCGGCGCTCGCCCACCCCCTCCATCCGCGAGTGGCCGAGCACGCCGGAGCGGACGTAGGACAGGAAGTCCTCGCGGCTCGTGGGGCCCGACCACGAGACGAGGATCCAGTCGTCGGTCATGTACTCGCCGATGCGGTCGGCGTCGTCGGAGACGATGGCCTCGCTCCAGGCGTCCGACAGGGCGATGATCTCCTGCTCGACGACAGCTGTGTCCATACCCGGGACGGTAGGACGTCGAGGGCCCCGGTGGCTTGGACGAATCGGAAGCGGCCTCAGGGCGCCGGCGCCGCGACCACCGCGCGCTGGATCTGGACCGGGATCTTGGGGGCGCCGCCGCCCGCGGAGTTCGAGCCGTCGTCCCCGCCCGCGGCGATGCGGTCGACGACCTGCAGGCCCGGGGTCGCGATGCGGCCGACGACGGAGTACTGCGGCGGTAGCGCCGAGTCGCCGTAGACGAGGAAGAACTGGCTGCCGGTGGTGCCGGGACTCGACGCCTTGGCCATCGCGACCAGGCCGCGGGAGTAGTTCGCCGCCTCCGGCGACAGCGGTGACGGCGCGAGGCCCTGCGGGGGTTCCTCGGCGTAGCGGTAGCCCGGCCCGCCCGACCCGGAGCCGGTCGGGTCGCCGCACTGCAGGACCTGCAGGCTCTGGCCGGTGACCAGGCGCGGGCAGGGCGTGTCGTCGTAGAAGCCCTGCGAGGCGAGGCTGACCACCGCGTTGACCGCGCAGGGCGCCGACGCGCGGTCGAGGGTCAGCGGGATCGCCCCCTGGGAGGTCTCGAGGTTCACGTCGACGGTGCCGGTCGTCGGGGGGTTGCCGTCCGGCGGGGTGTTCGGCTTCGACGCCGCGTCGCCGGGGTTGTACGTGCACGTCGGCGCCGCAGCGACGGGCTCGGGTGTGTCGGGGGCGTTCACGATCAGGTACACGCCCACCGCGGCTGCGACGATCGCGACGACGCCGACCACCGAGATCACGGTCAGTCGCTGGCGGCGCCGCTTGGCCCGCTCGGCGCGCCGCTCGATCTGTCGCTCCAGCTTGCGCTTGGCGGCTTTCCGGCGCTGCTCGTTGGTCGGCACGGCCCACATCGTAGGAACCGCGCCGCCCGGTCCCGCCCGGCCCCTCGACTACGCTGGCACGGGTACCGATCATCGAGGAGGACGAGGACGTGCTGGTCGAGGCCTTCGCGGCCGGGATGTTCCAGACCAACTGCTACGTGGTCGCGAACGGACCCGGCGAACCGTGCCTCGTGGTCGATCCCGGGCAGGACGCCGAGGACGGGCTGCGCGAGGTCCTGGCGCGCCGGCGGCTCTCGCCGGTCGCGGTCCTGCTGACCCACGGCCACCTCGACCACATGTGGTCGGTGACCCCGGTGTGCGACGGCGACGACATCCCCGCGTGGATCCACCCCGAGGACCGGTTCATGCTCGACGATCCCCTGAAGGGCGTCGGTGAGATGGGCGCGCAGCTCGCCGCGATGTACCCGGGGCTGGAGTTCCGCGAGCCGCGGCGCGTCGAGACCCTCGCCGACGGCGCCGAACTGGAGCTCGCCGGCCTGCGCCTCACCGTCGACCACACCCCGGGGCACACCCGGGGCTCGGTGGTGTTCCGGTCGGCGGTCGAGGGCGAGCGCCCGTTCGTGGTCGCCGGCGACACCCTGTTCCAGGGCGGGATCGGGCGCACCGACCTGCCCGGCGGGTCGACCGAGCAGATGATGGCCTCGATCCGCGACCGCCTCCTCACCCTGCCCGACGACACCGCGGTCCTCCCCGGACACGGACCGGCCACCACCGTGGGGCAGGAGCGGGACACCAACCCGTTCCTCCGGGGCCTGTCGCGCGCGCCCGGGCGCCACCTGTGACCGCCTTCCACGCGCCCAAGGGCATCCCCGAGTACGTCGGGCCCGAGTTCACCACCGTCCGCGACACCCTGGTCCGCGAGGCGGACCGCGCCGGCTACGCCCACGTCGAGCTGCCGGTCTTCGAGGAGACCGCGCTCTACGCCCGCGGTGTCGGCGAGTCGACCGACGTGGTCAGCAAGGAGATGTACTCCTTCGACGACCGGGGTGGCCGCTCGGTCACGCTGCGCCCCGAGGGCACCGCCGGCGTCGTCCGTTCGGTGATCGAGCACGGCCTCGACCGCGGCACCCTGCCGGTCAAGCTGCGCTACGCCGGGCCGTTCTTCCGCTACGAGCGTCCCCAGGCCGGGCGCTACCGCCAGCTCCAGCAGGTCGGGGTCGAGGCCATCGGTGTCGACGACCCCGCTCTCGACGCCGAGGTGCTCGCCGTCGCCGACGCCGGGTTCCGTGCCCTCGGCCTGACCGGCTACCGCCTCGAGCTGACCAGCCTCGGCGACGCCACGACCCGGCCCGACTACCGGAACGCCCTGACCGCCTTCCTCGAGAAGCTCGACCTCGACGAGGCGACCCGCGAGCGTGCGCGGATCAACCCGCTGCGCGTGCTCGACGACAAGCGCCCCGAGGTTCGCGCGCAGCTCGCCGACGCACCGCTGATGATCGACCACCTCTCCGACGACGCCGCCGCGCACCACGCCGCGGTGAAGCGCCACCTCGACGACCTCGGCGTCGCCTACGTCGAGAACCCGTGGATGGTGCGCGGCCTGGACTACTACACGAAGACGACGTTCGAGTTCGTGCACGACGGCCTCGGCTCCCAGTCGGGCATCGGGGGCGGCGGGCGCTACGACGGGCTGATGGCCGAGCTCGGCGGGCAGCCGCTGTCCGGGGTGGGCTTCGGGATCGGCGTCGACCGGACCCTCCTCGCCTGTCGCGCCGAGGACATCGGGCTCGACGCCGGCCACCGGGTCGAGGTGTTCGGCGTCCCCCTCGGCGACGCGGCGAAGGACCGGCTGGTCGGCCTCGTCGGGCAGCTGCGCCGCGGCGGGGTGCGTGCCGACCTGGCCTACGGCGGGCGTGGGCTCAAGGGGGCGATGAAGGCCGCCGACCGCTCCGGCGCGCGCTACGCCCTCGTCCTCGGCGAGCGCGATCTCGACGGCGGCGTCGTGCAGCTCAAGGACCTCGCCGCCGGCACCCAGACCGCGGTGCCCCTCGACGGCGCCGCCGCGGCGGTCGACCGCGCCCTGCACGAGGGCTGAGCGACCGCGCGGCGAGGATCGCAACCTCTCCGTCACCCACGGAGCTCACGTCTCCTTCACGCTGTGCCCCCGGGGGCGAGCGGAGAGGGACGCTGATGGCGGAACAGGTCGACGCGACGCCCGGATCGAGTACTCAGAGCGACTATCTGGCCGCCCGCCAGCTGCGAGCAGGATCGGCCAGCTGGGTCCTGCTGGCCGGCCTCGGCATCGCGTACGTGATCTCCGGGGACTACGCGGGCTGGCACTTCGGGCTCGCCCAGGGTGGCTGGGGCGGGCTCGCCATCGCCGCGGTCCTCATGGGGATCATGTACGCGACGATGGTGCTCGGCCTGGCCGAGATGTCGTCGGCGCTGCCCGCGGCCGGCGGCGGGTACACCTTCGCCCGGGTGGCGCTCGGGCCGTGGGGTGGCTTCGCGACCGGCGCGGCGATCCTGCTCGAGTACGCCGTCGCGCCTGCGGCGATCGCCACGTTCATCGGGGGGTACGTCGAGTCGCTCGGCCTCTTCGGGATCACCGACGGCTGGTGGATCTACCTCGCCTGCTATGTGATCTTCATCGGGATCCACCTCCTGGGGGCAGGCGAGGCCCTCAAGGCGATGTTCGTGATCACCGCGATCGCCGTCGTGGGGCTCGTGATCTTCGCGATCGGCGCGATCCCGGCCTTCGACGCCGCCAACCTCGTCGACATCCCGGTCACCGACGCGGCCGGGGCCTCGCCGTTCCTGCCGTTCGGCGTGGTCGGGATCTGGGTGAGCTTCCCGTTCGCCATCTGGTTCTTCCTCGCCGTCGAGGGGGTGCCGCTCGCCGCCGAGGAGGCGCGCGACCCCGTCCGTGCGGTGCCGCGTGGGATCGTCGTGGCGATGGGCGCGCTCGCCGTGTTCGCCACGGTGGTGCTCGTGCTCGGCCCGGGTGCGGCGGGCAGCCAAGCCATGTCCACCAGCGACAACCCCCTGGTCACGGGTGCCGAGGCGGCCGGCGGCGGCCGCTGGTGGCTCTCGCAGGTGGTCAACTACATCGGGTTGCTCGGGCTGGTCGCGAGCTTCTTCTCGATCATCTACGCGTACTCGCGCCAGACGTTCGCCCTCTCGCGGGCCGGCTACCTGCCACGGGCGCTGTCGAAGACGAACCGGCGCAAGGCCCCGGTGCTCGCCCTGATCGTGCCCGGCGTGATCGGCTTCGTGCTCGCCGCGACCGGCAACGGCGACACCCTGATCAACCTCGCGGTCTTCGGGGCCACGTTGTCCTACGTGTTCATGATGATCGCCCACCAGGTGCTGCGCGTCCGCCGACCGGACCTGCCGCGGCCGTACCGCACGCCGGGCGGACGGATCACCACCGGCGTCGCGCTGGTCCTCGCCATCGCCGCCGTGGTCGCCACGTTCCTCGTCGACGTCGTCGCCGCGCTCTGCGCCCTCGGGGCGTTCGCCCTGTTCATGGCGTACTTCGGGTTCTACTCCCGGCACCACCTCGTGGCCGCGGCGCCGGACGAGGAGTTCGCCGCCCTCGCCGCCGCCGAGGAGGACGTCCGGTGAGCTGGACGACCACCCTCGGCGGGCACTCCTACCGGTTCACCGACCTGCGTGACCTGCTGGCCCGGGCCACCCCGCTGCGCTCGGGCGACGTCCTCGCCGGGGTCGCGGCCGAGTCGGCCGCGCAGCGGGTCGCGGCGCAGACCGTGCTCGCCGACGTCGCACTCCAGCACTTCCTCGACGAGGCGGTCGTGCCCTACGAGGACGACGACGTCACCCGCCTGATCATGGACAGCCACGACGCCGCGGCGTTCGCCCCGGTGCGCTCGATGACCGTCGGCGGGTTCCGCGACTGGCTGCTGTCGTGGGCGGCCGACACCGCGGCGCTGACCGCCCTCGCCCCGGGGCTGACGCCGGAGATGGTGGCGGCGGTCAGCAAGCTGATGCGGGTCGGCGACCTCGTCGCCGTCGCCCGCAAGACCCGCGTCGTCACCGGCCTGCGCACCACCCTGGGGCTCGAGGGGCGGCTCGCCACGCGGTTGCAGCCCAACCACCCCACCGACGACGCGGTCGGCATCACCGCGTCGCTGGTGGACGGGCTGCTCCACGGCGCGGGCGACGCGGTGATCGGCATCAACCCGGCCACCGACCGGCCCTCGACGGTGCGGACCCTGCTCGAGCTGCTCGACGACGCCCGCCGACGCCTCGACGCGCCGATCCAGTCGTGCGTGCTCACCCACGTCTCGACCACGCTCGAGCTCCTGGAGCAGGGGGCGCCGGTGGACCTCGTGTTCCAGTCGGTCGCCGGCACCCAGGCCGCCAACCGCGGCTTCGGCGTCACCCTCGACCAGCTCGACGAGGCCCACCGCGCCGCGCTCGAGCTGGGTCGCGGCACCGTCGGGACCAACGTCACCTACTTCGAGACGGGCCAGGGGTCGGCGCTGTCCGCGGACGCGCCCACGGCGGGGTGGACCAGCAGACCCTCGAGGTTCGCGCCTACGCGGTGTGCCGTCGCTTCGACCCGCTGCTGGTGAACACCGTGGTCGGGTTCATCGGCCCGGAGTACCTCTACGACGGCAAGCAGATCCTGCGTGCCGGCCTCGAGGACCACCTGTGCGGCAAGCTGCTCGGCGTCCCGATGGGCGTCGACGTCTGCTACACCAACCACGCCGAGGCCGACGCCGACGACACCGACACCCTGCTGCTGACCCTCGGCGCGGCCGGGTGCTCGTTCGTCATCACCGTGCCGGGCGGCGACGACATCATGCTCAACTACCAGTCGCTGTCCTTCCAGGACGTGCTGCAGGTCCGCCGGACCCTCGGCCTGCGCCCCGCCCCGGAGTTCGAGGCGTGGCTGGCGTCGGTGGGGCTGCTCGACGATGCCGGGCGGGTCCCGGTCCTGACCCCCGACGACGGCGCCGTGCGGGCCCTGACGGCGGGCACCCTGTGAGCGAGCCCGCGCCGAGCGACCCGTGGGTGCGGCTGCGCGAGGCCACGCGCGCGCGTGTCGGGCTGGGCCGCGCCGGGGACGGGTTGACGACCGCGGCGAACCTGGCGCTGGCCGCCGCGCACGCGCAGGCCCGTGACGCGGTGCACGAGCCGTTCCGCGCCGACGACGTGGCCGCCGCGCTCGGCGGCACCACTCTGCGGGTGCACTCCGCGGCCCCGGACCGCGCGACCTACCTGCAACGACCCGATCTCGGCCGGCGCCTCGACGACGCCTCCCGCGACGTGCTCGCCCCGCACGCCGGGGCGGCCGACCTCGCCGTGGTCGTCGCCGACGGGCTCTCCGCGCGGTCGGTGCACGACCACGCCGCCGGTCTGCTCGAGGCGCTGCGCCCGCGGTTGGACGGGTGGTCGCTCGCCCCGGTCGTCGTCGCGGAGCAGGCCCGCGTGGCCCTCGGCGACGAGGTGGCCGAGCGGCTGGGCGCGCGGATGGTGCTGGTGCTGATCGGGGAACGACCGGGGATGTCGGCCCCCGACTCGCTGGGCGCCTACCTGACCTTCGATCCCAGGGAGGGGCGCGCGGACTCCGAGCGCAACTGCGTCTCCAACATCCGCCCGCCCGACGGACTGACCCACGACGCCGCCGCCGAGGTCCTCGCCGCCCTCATGACCGAGTCGTTCCGCCTCGGTCTCTCCGGCGTCGACCTCAAGGACACCGGCGCGGCGCTGCCCCCGGCCGCCGGCTGACGCACGCGAGGGGACCCCTCGCGCCGGCTGACGCGCGCGAGGGGACCCCTCCGGCGCATAGAGCGCCGGAAGGGTCCCCTCGCGCGGGAACGGTGGTGGGTCAGGCGTGCTCGCCGCGCCCGTTGATCGCGCCGACCGGGGTACCGCGCGGCGGCGTGGCCTGGGTGGCCGAGACGGCCGCAGTGGCGTCCTCGCGCGGGGCGGCCTGCGCGTGGGCCCGAGCGTCCGCGGTGGCGCGCTCCCGGCCAAGGGCGAGGTCCTCGCGGATGCCGGCCGACTCCTGCTGCGCCTTGCGGTAGCCGGAGTTGATCAGCTCGGCGGCGGCCTCGCGGCCGCCGAGACCGAAGGCGAGCGCCGCGCCGAGCGCGATCGCGCCGATGAGGGCGATGTAGGTCGTCGTGACGATGACCGGGGCGATCCCCAGCTGGTTGAGCACCATGAACACGGCGATGGCCATGACCAGCGCCGGCGCGGCGGTGCGGGCGACGCGTCCGGTCGGGGTGTCGCCCATGGTGCGGTGCACGAGCCCGCCCACGGCGGCGGCGACGGCCGCGGCGACCAGGAAGATCCCCAGCGCGGCGATGACGTTCGGCAGGTAGGACAGCGCCAGGTTCATGAACCCGGTCAGCGCCGGGATGCCCAGCGTGCTGACAGCCGAGATGACCACGAACAGCATGATCACGGCGTAGACGACGGTGCCCACGAGGGCCGCCGGGCTGCCCTGCGGGCTCACGCGTGCGACGTACTCGCCACCCTTGCCGTGGGCGAGGCGGTCGTCGAGCCTGGCCTTGCGGAGCAGCTTGGTGATCACCATCTTCAGGATCTTCGCGACGATCCAGCCGATGACGAGCACCAGCAGGGCGCCGAGAATCTGCGGCAGGTAGCTGACGAGCGTGGTGAAGGCGGTCTGCAGGCTCTGCAGGACGTTGAAACCGCCGCCGGAGGAGGCAGGGGGCACGAGTGTTCCTCTGTTCGGGTGTCACGACTTCGGTCTCCCGAGAGGTGCCCCGCGCTCGCACTACGACAAACGGAGTAGTTCCTCATCCGTTCGGGTCAGAGGTCAGCCTTCGACGGCCTTCGTCGACGACGACCGCCCGCTTCGGGGGAGCCGGTCGACCAGCCGCCCGAGGCGCTCGGTGGTGCCCTGCAGGGGCGCGAGGGCGTCGGCGAGGACGGTGATCTGCTCGTCGAGATCGTGGATCCGGCTCGCCACCGACCGCAGGTCCGGCGCGACCTTCTGCAGCTCCGACGCGGCGGTCTCCAACGACTCGTCGAGCGACGCCAGCCGGGGCGGGACGTCGGGGAACGTCGAGTCGGCGTGGCGCGCCAGGGCCTCGACGGCGCCGATCGCCCCGACGAGCTTCTCCATCTGCGGCACCGCCGTGGCGAGCTCGGTGAGGGCCGGGGCGGCGGCGGCGATGCGCCCGACGTCGTCGACGGCCGCGGCGAGGGACTCGATGGTCGGCACCGCCCCCGCCAGGCTCTCGACGACCGGGACACCCCCGGCGATCCGCTCGGCGACCGGGACGCCGTCGGCGATCCGCTCCACGGTCGGTACGGCGTCGGCCAGGACACGCACCGTGCCCACGGCGTCGGCGATCCGTTCGATGACCGGGACGGCGTCGGCGATGGTGGCGACGGTGCCGACCGCGTCGGCGATCCGCTCGACGGTCGGCACGGCCGCCGCGATCGCCTCCACGGTCCCCACGGCCTCGCGGATCGCGTGGACGTCGTCGGTGGCGGCCGCGATCACGCGCAGGTCCTCGACGGCACCCCCGAGCCGTTCCAGGGCCGGAGCCGCCGCCGCGAGCGCGTGCAGGTCGTCGACCGCGCCGCCGAGTCGCTCGAGGGCCGGGACCGCCCCGGTCAGGGCGTGCAGGTCGTCGACCGCGCCGCCGAGCTGCTGCAGCGCCGGGACCGCGGCGGTCAGGGCGTGGATGTCGTCCGCCGCGCCGCCGAGCTGCTGCAGCGCCGGGACCGCGGCGGTCAGGGCGTGGATGTCGTCCGCCGCGCCGCCGAGCTGCCGCAACGCCGGGGCGGCGCCGGCCAGGGTGTGGAGATCGTCGACCGCACCGCCGAGCTGCTGCAGGGCGGGCACGGCGGTCGCGATCGTGTGGAGGTCGTCGACCGCGCCGCCGAGCTGCTCGAGCGCGGGCACGGCCGAGGCGAGGTGGTCGAGGGCGTCGGTGGCCCCGGCGAGGCGCTGGAGGTCGGGCGCGACCCGGCCGAGCGTCTCCTGCAGACCCTGCGCGACGGGGAGGAGGGCGTCGAGCAGCTCCGGCAGGCGCGGAACGGCGCGGAGGGCGTCGACCACGAGCGGGCGCAGCTCGGCGGTCGTGCGGGCACCCTGCTCTGCGAACCCGGCCAGGCCGCGGACGATGGCGGGGCCGTTCACGGTCAGCTCGTAGGCCGTGCGCGCCGAGGCCGAGGCGAGGGCGAACGCGGTGTCGAGGACGCCGGACGGTGCGGCCGCCCGATCGTCGGGGGAGGGCTGGAGGGCGCTCATGCAGGGACTCCCCGAGCTGAACCGGCGTCGCCGGACCGGATCGACCGGACGACGACGGCCGCGACGACGGTGGTGACCGGGACGGAGGCGACGACGCCGATGCTGCCGACGACGGTGCGCAGGACCTCCTGCGCGACGTCCTCGGCGGTCAGCACGTCCCCGAGACCCCGCCCGGCCAGGGCGAACAGCAGCAACAGCGGGAGCGCGGCACCGGCGTAGGCGAGCACCAGGGTGTTCACCGCCGAGGCGACGTGGTCCCGACCGACACGCATGGCGGAACCATAGAGGTCACGCAGCGGACGTGACGGATCCGCGCGCTGCAGCTCCCAGACTGTGCTGGTCTGGGTGACGGTCATGTCGTCGAGGACCCCGAGCGCGCCGATGATCACGCCGGCGAGCAGCAGGCCGCGCGTGTCGATCCCGGGCCCGAGCACGCCCACCAGCTCGGAGGTCTCCTCGCCCAGCCCGGTCAGCCTGCTCAACCCGGCGAACACCACGGCCAGCACGCCGATCAGCGCCAGGCTCACGAGCGTCCCGAGCGCGGCCGTCGCCGTCCGCGCCGAGACGCCGTGCGAGAGCGGGAACACCACGGCCACCACCAGCCCCGCGGCGACCAGGGCGACCGGCACCGGGGTGGCCCCGGTCAGCAGGGCGGGGAGCACGAAGAACGCGAGCACGCCGAGTGTGACCCCGAGCCCGGCGAGGGCGGCGAGGCCCTGCCAGCGGCCGAGGGCGATCACGGCGAGCGCGAACACCGCCCCGAGCAGGGCGAGTGGCGGTCCGCGCTGGTAGTCGGTGATCTGGTACGACGCCGGGTCGACCGGGTCGTCGCCGGACCAGGACAGCACAACGGCGTCGCCCACCGCGAACCGCGGCGTCCCGGGGTCGGTCGGCACCAGAGCGGAGATCGCGCGGCCCGCCGCGGGCCCGGAGTCGAGACGCACCGAGAGCACGACACATCCCGCGCCCGGTTCGGCGGGCAGGTTCGGATCGGTGCAGTCGGCGACCGCCCCCGCCTCGCGGACCTCGCCGTCGACGCGCTGCTGCTGCGCGGCGGCCGCCGCCCCGTTGCTCGACGCGGAACCGCGCGTGCCCTCGATCAGCGCGCCGTACTCGGACGCGCTCGGCGCCAGGACCACCACTCCGACCAGCACCGCGACCACGCACGGGGCGAGCAGGGCCGCCAGCACGATTCGCGCCCGCCGCGCGGCGTCCGCGGGCAGCCGCCCGGAACCGTGGCCGTGGCCATGCCCGTGCGCCGTGTCCGAGGACCGGCGCGCTCGTCGGGCGCCGCGAGGTTCGGACCGCACGGGCCGTCCGTGGCTCCTCGGTGCGCGACTCGGTGCGCGACCGGTCTCTGCGCGCGGGTCCGCCACAGGCGCCTCGGCGTCAGGCGTCGGCCCGGGCCCGGCGATCGGGCCGGTCGCGGCGTCCGGGTCCGCGCCGCCGGGGGGCGGGGACGGGCGGCGCGGGGCGGTCACGGCGTCATCCTCGCGTCCGTCCGGAACGTCCCCTCCGTCCGGTCACGACGGCGCGGACACCGGCTATCCCCGTGCGCAGGCCGCCGCCCGGTTTTGGGCGAGGGTCACCCCTCGTCGCTCTATGCGCCTGAAAGGGCCCCTCGCGCGGAAAGGCAGGGGCCCGCGAGCGTCAGCGACCGGGCGAGGCGAGCTTGCCGCCGAGCTCGAGGAGACGGTCGGGGGCCTTGCCGGCGAGCTTGAGGAAGACCTCGCCGGCGCGGGCGCGGGCGAGGGAGCCGTGGCCGAACTTCCGG
Source organism: uncultured Actinomycetota bacterium (assembly GCA_963785135.1). GTDB lineage: Bacteria > Actinomycetota > Actinomycetes > Mycobacteriales > Pseudonocardiaceae > Actinomycetospora. The sequence continues at coordinate 348,644 of CAWATV010000010.1, read as the reverse complement.
CTCACGCCGTTGTGGTCGCCGGGCAGCTGGTGGTGCTGCGGGCCGCGGGCGTCGTGGAGGGTCCGGCCGATGACCATGCGCTGGATCTCGCTGGTGCCCTCGAAGATCGTGTAGAGCTTCGCGTCGCGGTACCACTTCTCGACCGGCAGATCGCTCACGTAGCCCCAGCCGCCGCAGGTCTGGACGGCCTGCTCGGCGGCGCGGACCGCGACCTCGGAGGCCTTGAGCTTCGACATCGAGCCCTCGCCCATGTGGAAGGGCACGCCGTTGGCCGCCATCCACGAGGCGCGCCAGCACAGGAGGCGGGCGGCGTCGATGTCGGCGGCGATGTCGGCGAGCGGGAACGCGACGCCCTGGTTCTCGATGATCGGGGCACCGAAGGCCTCGCGCTCGGTCGCGTACTCGCTCGCGTACTCGAACGCGGCACGCGCCACGCCGAGCGCCATCGCGGCGACCATCGGGCGGGTCTGCTCGAAGGTGCCCAGCGCGGCGGAGCGGCCCTCGCCGCGGCGGGCCTTGTCCAGCTTGTGCTCGAGCTTGTCCTCGCCCCCGAGGAGCTGGTCGGCGGGGAGGCGGCAGTTCTCGAAGGAGAGCTCGGCGGTGTGCGAGGCCCGGTGCCCGAGCTTGTCCAGCCGCCGCACCTCGGTCATGCCCGGGGTGTCCTTGCCGACGACGAACATCGCCTGGCCCTTGGTGCCGAGGTCGGGGTCGACGACGGCGTTGACGACGGTGACGTCGGCGATCCCGCCGTTCCCGATCCAGATCTTGGTGCCGTCGAGGACCCACTCGTCCCCGTCCTTGACCGCGCGGGTCTGGAGGTTGGCGACGTCGCTGCCGCCCTGTGGTTCGGAGACGGCGAGGGCGGCGAGCTTGATGGCGCCCGGCTCGCCGAACATCTCCGGGGCCCACTTCGCGAGCTGCTCGGGGGTGCCGGCCTGGTTCAGCGCCGAGAGCGCGAGGGCGGGCAGCACGATCGTGAGCCCGATGCCCGCACAGCCCCAGAACATCTCCTCCAGGAACAGCGGGAGCGACAGCCCGGTCGGGTCCGAGATCAGGTCGGCGTAGAACAGCGCGTTGTAGAAGCCCTCCTGCGCCGCCTTGTCGACGATCTCCCAGGGGCATTCCTGGATGTGGTCGTAGTGCGCGGCCGCGGGCCGGACGACGTCCTCGGCGAACGCGTGCGCCCGCCGGACGAGCTCGTGGTGGGCCGGGGTGAGGGCGAGGTCGAAGCTCAACGGTGCTCCCTGGGGCGGCGAGGGGTTCCGGGTCCTAGCAGTACCGCGTACCGGCGGTACCGAAACGTGGTTCGTGTCCCCGCGGCGCGGGATTGCCCGGCGTCCGAACACGTGTTCGAATGGTGGGCGTGCGGTGGGACGAGCAGAAGGTCGAGGGCGGGGGCTCCGGTACCCCGGAGCTGCCCGGCATGCCCGCGCTCAAGGGGCTGGTGCGCAGCGTGCGCACCCCGGAGTTCGCGGGCATCACCTTCCACGAGGTGCGGGCGCGGTCGGTGCTGAACAGGGTGCCGGGCGGGTCACCCATGCCGTTCGCGTGGACGGTCAACCCGTACCGCGGCTGCAGCCACGCGTGCACCTACTGCCTCGGCGCGGACACCCCGATCCTGCTCGTCGACGGCACCAGCGCCCGGCTGGCCGACGTCCGCCCCGGCGACCTCGTGGTCGGCACCGAGGTCCGCGGCGGGCTGCGGCGCCTGGTGCCCACGCCGGTCCTCGACGCGTGGAGCACGACGAAGCCCGCCTGGCGGGTCCGGCTCGCCGACGGCACCGCCCTGGTGGCCAGCGCCGAGCACCGGTTCCTCACCGCCGACGGGTGGGCCCACGTCCGCCCGGAGGGCTGCGCGGGCTCCGAGCGCCCGCACCTCACCGTCGGCGACGTCCTGGTCGGGGCCGAGACCCTCACCGACGAGGCGTTCCGCCGGCCCGGGGGTGCGCCCGTCGCCCCGCCCCCGGCGGGCGGTGGCCGGGCCGTGACCACCATCGAGGCGATCGCGGGGGAGCGGGCGCTGGCCGACCTCACCACCGGCACCGGCGACTTCGTGGCCGACGGGGTGATCAGCCACAACTGCTTCGCCCGCCAGACCCACACCTACCTCGATCTCGACGCCGGCGACGACTTCGACCGGCAGGTCGTGGTCAAGCTCAACGCCCCCGAGGTGCTCGCCCGCGAGTTGCGCGCGCCCCGCTGGGCCCGCGAGCACGTCGCGATGGGCACCAACACCGATCCCTACCAGCGCGCCGAGGGCCGGTACGCGCTGATGCCGGGCATCATCTCCGCACTCGGTGGGTCGGGGACGCCGTTCTCGATCCTCACCAAGGGCACGCTGCTCGCCCGGGACCTGCCGGAGCTGACCGCCGCGGCGCGCGACGTCCCGGTCGGGGTCGGGGTGTCGCTGGCCCTGCTCGACCCCTCGCTGCACCGCCGCGTCGAGCCCGGCACCCCGACGCCCCGCGCCCGCCTCGACCTCGTCCGCCGCATCACCGACGCGGGCCTGCCGTGCGGGGTGTTCGTCGCCCCGGTGCTCCCGGGGCTGACCGACACCGACGAGGCCCTCGACGCGCTGCTCGGCGAGATCGCCGCCGCGGGAGCGAGCGGCGCGTCGGTTCTCGCCCTGCACCTGCGGCCCGGCGCGCGCGAGTGGTTCCACGCCTGGCTGGCCCGCGAGCACCCGGAGCTGCTCGAGCGCTACGCCGCCCTCTACCGCCGGGGCGCCACCGTCGAGCCCGCCTACCGCCGCGACCTCGCCGCGCGCGTCGCCCCGCTGCTCGCGCGGCACGGCCTGGACGCAGGCGGCCACGCGATGGGCGGGCGTCAGGGCGGAGCGGACGCCGACCACGAGCCGGGCACCGAGTCCGCGCGCTCCTGGCCGGCCGGCGCGATGCCGGAGGTGCCCGAGGCGATCGTGACCGCGGCCCCGGAGCAGCTCAGCCTCCTGTGACGGGGGGACGATGTCCCGTATGGACATCGACGAGGCCCGCGACGTGCTCCGACGCCAGCACCGGGCGGTGCTCGCGACGAGGCGGACCGACGGGGCGCCCCAGCTCTCGCCGATCGTGGTCGGGATCGACGACGACGGCGCAGCGACGATCAGCACCCGCGAGACGGCGGTGAAGACGAAGAACCTGCGCCGGGACGGCCGGGCGTGGTTGTGCGTCCTGCCCGACGCGTTCTTCGGGCCGTGGATCCAGGTCGAGGGCGAGGTCGAGATCGTCGAGCTGCCCGCAGCGCTCGAGGGGCTCCGCGCGCTCTACCGGCAGGTCAGCGGCGGGGAGCACGACGACTGGGACGACTTCGACGCCGCGATGCGCCGCGAGCGCCGGGTCCTGGTCCGGGTGCACCTCGACCGCGCCGGGCCCGACGTCTCCGGGTGAGGGCGGTGACTAGCCTGGTCGGTGGTCCGTCCACCAGCAGCCAGGAGATCCGCGAGCGATGATGCGCACCCATTCCGCCGGCACGCTGCGCGCCGAGCACATCGGCGCCGGAGTCACCCTGGCCGGTTGGGTGGCCCGGCGCCGCGATCACGGCGGGGTGGTGTTCATCGACCTGCGCGACGCCTCCGGGGTCGTGCAGGTCGTCTTCCGCGAGGGGTCGGTGGCCGAGGCGTCGCACCGGCTGCGCGCCGAGTTCTGCGTGCAGGTCACCGGTGAGGTCATCGCCCGGCCCGCGGGCAGCGAGAACGACGAGCTGGCCACCGGCGCGATCGAGGTCAGCGCCACCGACCTGACCGTGCTCTCCGAGTCCGCGCCGCTGCCGTTCTCCCTCGACGAGCACGAGTCCAGTGGCGTCGTCGGCGAGGAGACGCGGTTGAAGTACCGCTACCTCGACCTGCGCCGCGAGGGCCCCGCCCGGGCGCTGCGCCTGCGCAGCCGCGCCAACAAGATCGCCCGTGACGTCCTCGACGCCCGCGACTTCGTCGAGATCGAGACGCCGACGCTGACCCGGTCGACCCCGGAGGGCGCGCGCGACTTCCTCGTCCCGGCGCGCCTGCGCCCGGGGTCCTGGTACGCGCTGCCCCAGTCGCCGCAGCTGTTCAAGCAGCTGCTGATGGTCTCGGGGATGGAGCGCTACTTCCAGATCGCGCGCTGCTACCGCGACGAGGACTTCCGTGCCGACCGTCAGCCCGAGTTCACCCAGCTCGACATCGAGGCCAGCTTCGTCGACCAGGACGACGTCATCGCGCTCGGCGAGGCGATCGTCACGGCCCTCTGGTCGGAGCTGGGCGGGTACGCGATCAGCACGCCGATCCCGCGCCTGACCTACGCCGACGCCATGGCGCGCTACGGCTCGGACAAGCCCGACCTGCGCTTCGGGATCGAGCTCGTCGAGCTGACCGAGTACTTCGCCGACACCCCGTTCCGCGTGTTCCAGGCCCCCTACGTCGGTGCGGTGGTGATGCCGGGCGGCGCCTCGCAGCCCCGGCGCACCCTCGACGGCTGGCAGGAGTGGGCCAAGCAGCGCGGCGCGAAGGGCCTGGCCTACGTGCTGGTCGGCGAGGACGGCACCCTGTCCGGCCCGGTCGCGAAGAACCTCTCCGAGAGCGAGCGCGAGGGGCTGGCCAAGGCCACCGGCGCGAACCCCGGCGACTGCGTGTTCTTCGGCGCCGGCACCCCGGCCGCGGGCCGCGCGCTGCTGGGCGCCGCCCGCGGTGAGATCGCCCAGCGGCTGGGGATGATCGAGGAGGGCACCTGGTCGTTCGTGTGGATCGTCGACGCGCCGCTGTTCGAGCGCGCCGGATCGACCGACGACGTCGCCGTCGGCTCGGGCACGTGGACCGCGGTGCACCACGCGTTCACCTCGCCGACCCCGGAGTGGACCGACCGGTTCGAGTCCGACCCCGAGCACGCGCTGGCCTACGCCTACGACCTGGTCTGCAACGGCAACGAGATCGGTGGGGGCTCCATCCGTATCCACCGCCGCGACGTGCAGGAACGGGTGTTCGCGCTGATGGGGCTGGACGCCGAGGCCCAGCAGGAGAAGTTCGGCTTCCTGCTCGACGCCTTCGCCTACGGGCCGCCCCCGCACGGCGGGATCGCCTTCGGCTGGGACCGGATCTGCGCCCTGCTCGCCGGGGCCGACTCGATCCGCGAGGTCATCGCGTTCCCCAAGACCGGCGGGGGCTACGACCCGCTGACCCAGGCGCCCGCGCCCGTCACCGCCCTGCAGCGCAAGGAGGCCGGTGTCGACGCGAAGACCCCGGCCGCGCCTGCGGAGCAGGCCGCCGGGACGCAGCCGGCCGCGCCGGTGAAGCCGCAGGAGCGGCCCGTCCAGAACGGGTAGGACCCCGCCGTGATGCGCCTGCGCGTCCTCTGCCCCGCGGAGGCGGACGGTTCCCCGGAGCTCGCCGACGCCGTCCTCGGCGTCCTCGCCGACGAGCCGGGCGCCGCCCACGTGGTCCGGCTCCGGGGCGCTGCGGTCCACCCCGCCGGCGACGTCGTCGAGGCCGACCTGGCCCGCGAGGCGGTCGACGGTGTCCTGGAGACCCTCCACGGGATGGGCTGCACGCGGCGCGGGGGGATCGTCCTGGAGGAGCTCGACACGGTCGTCTCGACCGCGGCCGACCGGGCCGAGGCGGACGCGCCGGGGGAGGGCGTCGACGCCGTCGTGTGGGACGAGCTGCTCGCCCGCACCGGCCAGAGCGCCCGCCTGTCGGTCACGTTCGTGGTCATGCTGACCATCGCCTGCCTGCTCGCCGCCGTCGGGGTGGTCACCAACTCGGCGGTCACCGTCGTCGGTGCCATGGTGCTCGGTCCCGAGTTCGGTCCCCTGGCGGCGGTGTCGGTGGCCGCCGTGCGGCGCGACGGGCGGCTGGCGCGCACGGCAGGGATCGCGCTGGCCGTCGGCTTCGCGATCGCCGTCCTGATCACCGCCGGTGCGTCGGCGGTGGCGCGCGGTGCCGGGCTGATCCCCGACGACGCCCTCACCGACCTCTCCGGGGTCTCGTTCATCTACCAGGTCGGCCCGTTCTCGCTGGTCATCGCACTGCTCGCCGGGGTGGCGGGGATGGTGGCGCTCATCGCGGGGGAGAGCGCAGGCGTGCTCGTGGGGGTGTTCATCTCGATCACCACCGTGCCCGCCGCCGGGTTCGCCGCGGTCGCCGCCGTGGTCGGGTCCTACCCGGAGGCGGGCAGTTCCCTGGCCCAGCTCGCGATCAACATCGTGGGGGTCGTCCTGGCCGGGATCGCGGTCCTGCTGCTGGTCCGGGCCTCGCGACGCCAGCGCCGCGAGCGCGCGGGGCACGACGACGCCCTCCCCGCGGCCCACCCGGACGGGTAGAGTCCCGCAGCTGATGGCTCCCCTGACGACCGACGATCCCGGTACCACGGACGGTCCCGCGCCCGTCGGGCCGGAGCGCACCATGGGCCTGGCCGAGGAGCTGCTCACCCGGCGCCACGGGGCCACCGTGCGGCTGGCCGACGCCGAGGACCTCGGCGGCAGCGACCGCTCGCTCGTGGTGCGGGTGCGCGTCACCGAGAACCCCTTCTCGCTGCCGCGGACGCTGGTCATCAAGCACTACTTCGATTCCGACGCCGACGCCCCCTACGACACCGCGACCGACCGGTTCCGCTACGAGGCGGCGTCGTGCCAGCTCTTCACCGCGCTGTCGGCCGAGCACCGCGCCAGCCCGATGCTGGTCGCCCACGACCCCGCCCACCGGCTGCTCGTCCTCGAGGACCTGGGCCGCTGCTCCACCCTGGCCGACCGCCTCGAGGAGGCCGATCCGAAGGCCGCGGAGCGCGCCCTGCTCGGATGGGCCCGGGCGCTGGGCCGGATGCAGGCGTCGACCGCGGGCCGCGAGCACGACTTCGGGGCGCTGCTGCGGCGGTTCGGCGAGCGCGCGTGGCGCGATCCGCTCGCCGACGACGCCCGCGCCGCCCTCGCCGAGGTGCCCGACCTGCTGGCGCGCCTGCTGCGCGTCGAGGCCGCCCCCGCGGCCGTCGAGCAGGCCCGCGGCGCCGCCCGCCTGCTGGGGGGGTCGGGGTTCCGCGCGTTCAGCCCCTCGGAGGTGTGCCCCGACAACTGCCTGGTCACCGGTGGCGGCGCCCGCTTCCTCGACTTCGAGTGGGGCTGCTTCCGCGACATCGCCCTGACGGCGGCCACGCTGCGTCTGCCGTTCCCCGGCTGCGTCCCGGCGCGGCGGATGCCGGCCGGCATGGCCGAGGCGATGCTGGCCTCCTGGCACGCCGAGGTCGTGCCGGTCTGGCCCGAGCTGGCCGACCTGGAGCTCCTGGCGCTGCGCGTGCTGCAGGCCGAGGTGGTGTGGGTGTGGCTGTGCACGCGCTCACTGCTGCCCAGCGCGGTCGGCCTTCCCGAGCGCCGAGCGTCCCGTGCAGGTCGTCGTGGCCGACCCCGGAGCCGATGCGGCCCCGCTGCTGGCCACCCACTGGCGGCGCCTCGGCCACGATGCCGAGCGTGCCGGATGGATGGAGACCGCCCGGCTCGCGGGCGCCGTCGTCGCGGCCCTCGCGCGCTACGGCGGTGACGTCGCGCTGCCGGCCTACCCCGCGTTCGCCTGAGCGGGGCTCACCCGACGAGGCGCGCGCGGTGCACGAACGCGTCGGCCGCGGACCCCGACCAGCGCGCCGCCCCCGCGGCCTCGAGGGCGTCCGCGCCGCGCCGGCCGGCGAGCAGCAGGAGCAGCGCGCTCGCCTCCACCTCGAGGGTGTCGACGGTCGTGCCCGCGCCGACGGCCGGAGGCGCGGTGTGGCCCTCGACCACGTGGATGGTGCGCTCGAGCCCGGGGAGGGACGCCGCGCCCCGCACCACCAGGCGCACCGTCGCGTCGCGCCCGCCGAGGGCGGCGACGAGCAGGCGCGGCGCGACGTCGACGACCAGCCGGCACGCCTCGAGGGCCGCGGGGGCGTGGTCGGCGAGGTCGACCGGGTCGCCGAGCGCGCTGGTGAGGTCGTGGGCGTGCAGGCACAGGTCGAGGCAGTGCGCGCCGAGGACCCGGTCGCCGGTGGCGCGGTCGGCCAGTTGGGTCGCGGTGCGCGCGCGGCCCGCGACCAGCCCCTCGCGGAGGCGGTCGGGCCCCGCGTAGTGGACGCCCGCGAGGTGCATGACCAGGTCGGTGACGTCCATGTCCGGGCACGGCGTGCGCCGGGCCCAGTCCGGCGGCGCCATCGTGCCGACGGCGTGCTCGGTGACGTCCCAGAGGTCGAGCAGCGACCGGGTCGCCTCGTCCATCCGCCTCACCCGCCTCGGCCACTCGCCTTGCCGCCACGCCGTGCGAATGGAACGATATGTGATCACCACCACACGAGCAACGGCCCTCCGGACCCCAGGGCCTCCTAGGGGTCTCCCATGGGCGAATGCGAGCCGCGGAACTTCCTCCGGCCCTGCCTCCTGCTCCTCCTCCAGGAGCGGCCGGCGCACGGGTACGACCTCGTCGAGCGTCTCCACACGTCGCTGATCGACGACACCGACGCCGCCGGGGTGTACCGCACGCTGCGGGCGTTCGAGCGCGAGGGCCTGGTGCGCTCCTCGTGGTGCACCTCGGTGTCGGGGCCCGCACGGCGGACCTACGCGCTGACCGCGACCGGCAAGGAGACGCTGCAGCACCAGATCGAGACCCTCGAGGCGACCCACCAGCTGGTGCACGCGTTCCTCGACCGCTGCGGGCGTTCGCTGCACGCGTGGGTCCCGTGACGGGCCCGGACACGCCGGGGGGAGCCTGCGGTGCGGAGGTGTGCGTGACCTGCTCCGACCAGGCGCTGCCGTACACCGTCCTCGAGATCGCCGACGGCGACCTCGCGTGGGTCGAGGCCGGCGACGGGCGCGAGGAGGTCAGCGTCGCCCTCGTCGACGCCGCGGTCGGCGACGTCGTCCTCGTGCACGCCGGAGAGGCGATCGCGGTCGTCGGGCCCCCGTGACGCTCGCGGGCGAGCGGGTCCGGGTGCGCCTGGCGGTCACGGGCATCGTCCAGGGCGTCGGGTTCCGTCCTTTCGTCCACGGGCTCGCCGCCCGCCTCGGGCTCGACGGCTACGTCGGCAACGACGCGACCGGGGTGGTGGCCGAGGTCGAGGGGCGCGCCGAGGACGTCGAGGCCTTCGTCGACGCCCTGCGCACCGAGCCGCCGCCGCTGGCCGTGGTCGAGGACGTGCGCTGCGCCCCGGTGGCGGCCACCGGAGCGCCCGGATTCGTGATCGCGGCCAGCGCGGCGGGCGCCGCGGGTCCGCGCACGCTCGTCTCCGCGGACACCGGGCCCTGCGCGGCCTGCCTCGCCGAGCTCGCCGACCCCGCCGACCGCCGGTACGGGCACCCGTTCGTCAACTGCACCCACTGCGGCCCGCGGTTCTCGATCGTCTGCGACGTCCCCTACGACCGCGCGACCACGACGATGGCCGGGTTCGCGCTGTGCCCGGCCTGCGCCGCGGAGTACCACGACCCGGCCGACCGCCGCTTCCACGCCCAGCCCGTGTGCTGCCCCGACTGCGGGCCCACCCTCGCGCTCGACGGGGCGGCGACCGACCCGCTGCACCGGGCGGCGCGGCGTCTCGCGGCGGGGGAGATCCTCGCGGTGAAGGGGCTCGGCGGCTACCACCTCGCGGTGCGCGCCGACGACGAGCGCGCGGTGGCCCGGCTGCGGGCGGGCAAGCACCGCGAGGACAAGCCGTTCGCCCTGCTGGCCGCCGACCTCGCGGCCGCGCGCGCCCTGGTCGTCGTCGACGGGGCGGCCGCCGAGGTGCTCGCGTCGCGGCAGCGGCCGATCGTGCTGCTCCCGCGCGCCCCCGGCGCGGCGGTCGCCCCCGCGGTCGCACCCGGCACCGGCGAGCTGGGCGTCATGCTGCCCCCGACGCCGATGCACCATCTCCTGGTCCGCGCGGTCGGCGTCCCGCTCGTGCTGACCAGCGGCAACGTGTCCGACGAGCCGATCGCGCACCGCGACGACGACGCCGCGGTCCGCCTCGCCCCGCTGGTCGACGGATTCCTCACCCACGACCGGGCGATCCGCACCCGCGTGGACGACTCGGTGGTCCGCATCGCCCGGGAACGCCTCCTGCCGGTGCGCCGGGCCCGCGGGTACGCGCCCGAGCCGGTGGCGCTGGCGTTCGGGGTGCCGCGGCCGGTGCTCGCCTGCGGCGCCGAGCAGAAGACGACGATCGCGCTGGCGTCGGGTCGGCGCGCGTTCCTGTCCGCGCACCTCGGCGACCTGGAGAACCTCGCGACCCTGCGCGCCTACACCGACGCCGTCTCCCACCTCGGGCGGCTCTTCGACGTGGTCCCGCAGGTCGTCGCCCATGACCTGCACCCGGAGTACCTGTCCACCAAGTACGCGCTCGACCGTGACGACCTCGTGCCGGTCGGCGTCCAGCACCACCACGCCCACGTGGCGTCGTGCCTCGCCGAGCACGGCTGGGGTCCCGACGACCCGCCGGTGCTCGGGGTCGCCTACGACGGCACCGGGTGGGGCCCCGACGGCACCGTCTGGGGCGGCGAGCTGCTGCTCGCGTCGCTGACCGGGTACCGGCGCGTGGGCCACCTCGCAACGGTCGGCCTGCCCGGCGGCGCGGCCGCGGTGCGCGAACCCTGGCGGATGGCCGCGGCCTGGCTGGGCGGTCCGGGGCCGGAGCTCGCGGTGGCGCGGCGGCACGCGGACCGGTGGGACGCCGTGGTCGCGCTCGCGGGCGCCGGGCGGACCCTGCGCACCTCGAGCGCGGGCCGGTTGTTCGACGCGGTGGCCGCGGTCCTCGGGGTCCGGGACACCACGACCTACGAGGGGCAGGCCGCGGTCGAGCTCGAGCAGCGGGTCGACCCGGACGAACGTTCGGCGTACCCGGTGACGATCTCCGACGACGGGGTCGTCGCGGCGGGCGAGCTGGTCGCGGCCGTGGCCGAGGACCTGCGCGCCGGCGTCGACGTCGGGCGGATCGCCGCCCGCTTCCACCACGGGCTCGCCGACGCCACCGTCCGTGCGGTCGTCGCCGCGGCGGGCGGGCACGGTGTCACGACGGCCGCGCTCTCCGGCGGCGTGTTCGTCAACCTCGTGCTCCTCGAACGCGTCCGCGCGGGGCTCGAGGCCGCCGGCCTGCGCGTCCTGGTCCACGAACGCGTCCCGTGCACCGACGGCGGGATCAGCCTCGGGCAGGCGGCGGTGGCCGCCTGCACCCCCACGACCACGGAGGTCGACCGATGACGAGAACGCTCACCCGGGAGGACGCGGTCGCGGCGTTCGCCCGCCGGACCCCGGCCACCACCGCGCTCGGGGAGGACGCCGACGCCATCGCCGGCGGCCTGCCACGCCATGGCCGCGCGCTTCCACCGGGGCGCGCGGCTGATCACCTTCGGCAACGGGGCGGCCGCCGCCGACGCCGCGCACCTCGCGGTCGAGTTCGTGCACCCGGTGATCATGGGCAAGCGCGCCCTCCCGGCGGTCTCCCTGGTCACCGACCCGGCGACCCTCACCGGGATCGCCCGCCGCTCGGGGTTCGACGACACCTTCGCCGCCCAGCTGCGGGCCCAGGCCCGCCCCGACGACATCGCGGTCGGGATCTCCTCCGACGGGCAGTGCCCCAACGTGGCCCGCGCCCTCGGCGAGGCCCACGACCGGGGCCTGCTCACCGTCGCGCTGGTCGGCGGGGACGGGGGCGCGGTGGCCGCGCTGGCCGCCGCCCGCCCGACCCCGCGCCTCGACCATCTGCTGCTCGTCCGGTCCGTCGACCCCTACGTGGTCAAGGAGATGCACGTGACGATCTACCACGTGCTCTGGGAACTGGCGCACGTGTTCCTCGAGCGACCGGAGTCGCTGGGGCGGGGGGCGGCGCGATGACGGGGTTCGAGGCGCTCTACCCGTTCCTCTACCCGACGGCCGAGGAGGCGCCGGGAGCCGACGACGCCCGCGAACAGGAGGTGTTCGCCGAGGTCCGGCGCTCGACGCGGGAGAAGGTCGTCGAGATCGCGGCGCTGCGCGAGCGCGTGCTGGCCACCTACGCCGACGAGCTCGTCGCCTGCGCCACCGTGATGGCGGCGGCGTTCGCCGCGGGCGGGCGGCTGTTCACCTTCGGCAACGGCGGCAGCAGCACCGACGCCCAGGCGGTCGCCGAGATGTTCTCCGCGCCCGACGACCCGGGCGCCGGCCTCCCCGCGATCGCCCTGACCGCCGACGTCGCCGTCCTCACCGCCCTGTCCAACGACGTGTCCTTCGAGGTCGTCTTCGCCCGCCCGCTCGCCGCCTCCGGGCGCCCCGGCGACATCGCCCTCGGCCTGTCCACGAGCGGCGGCTCGGCGAACGTGCTGCGCGGGTTCGCCGAGGCGCGCCGCCAGGGCATGGTGACGGTCGGGCTCGCGGGGTACGACGGCGGCAAGATGGCCGAGGCCGACACCGTCGACCACCTGTTCGTGATGCCGTCGTCGTCCGTGCACCGCATCCAGGAGGCCCAGACCACCGTCTACCAGGTGCTCGGCGAGCTGACCCTCGCCGCGCTCAGCTGCCCTGGTCGCCCGGCGGGAGATCCGGGCTCCCCGGAGTGACCGAGGGGTTCGGTTCGACCCCCTCGGCGTCCTGCGAGCTCCCGCTGCCGTAGGGACGCCCCGACGCGCCCTTCGTGCCCTCGCGGTCGGAACCGCGCTTCCTCTCGGCCTCGCGGGCGATGTCCTCCGCGCTGGCGTTGATGCTCTCGCCGACCCCGAGCGGGGGATCGGGCGCCGGGTCGGTGTCCTTCATCCCGGCGCGCTCCTCGGGGAGGACTCGCGACCCGGGCCCGGTGGCGGGGCGTTCGAGGCGTCGAACGCCTTGTTGGCGCCCTCTTCGGCTTCCTTCATGTCGGCCTCCTTTGGCCTTCGGCCTCGTGAGTGCCTCCCCGTGCCCAGGCACGGGCAGGCACTCACGAGCGTCAGCAGATGCGCGGTAGGGGATCGCCGACGAGCATGTCGACGATGCGGGTGCCGCCGAACGCGGTGCGCAGGAGCACCAGCCCGGGTGGGTCGTCGGCGATGTGCCCGATCACGGCGGCGCCGTCGCCGAGCGGGTGCGCCCGGAGCGCGGCCATCACGGCGTCGGCGCGGGCGGCGTCGACCACGGCGACCAGCCGGCCCTCGCAGGCGACGTAGAGCGGGTCGATCCCCAGCAGCTCGGACGCCCCGGTGACGACCTCGCGCACGGGCACCGACGCCTCGTCGACCACGACCGCGACCTGCGACGCGGCCGCGACCTCGTTGAGGATGGTGGCGACCCCGCCGCGGGTCGCGTCGCGCAGCACCCGCGCGCCGTCGCCCGCGGCGTCGAGCAGGCCGGCGGTGAGCTCGTGCAGCGGGGCCGTGTCGGAGGACAGGTCGGCCTCGATGTCGAGCTCGCCGCGGGCGAGCATGATCGTGATGCCGTGGTCGCCGAGCGGCCCGGAGACGATCACGGCGTCGCCGGGGCGGGCCGCCGCGGCGCTCAGCGTGACGGGCCGCTCCAGGACGCCGACGCCGGCGGTCGTGATGAAGCAGCCGTCGGCCTTGCCCCGCGGGACGACCTTGGTGTCCCCCGTGACGATCTGCACGCCCGCCGCCGCGGCCGCGCGGGCCATCGAGGCGACGATCCGCCGCAGGTCGGCGACCGGAAAGCCCTCCTCGAGGATGAACCCCGCCGAGAGGTGCAGCGGCCGGGCCCCGCACATCGCGAGGTCGTTGACCGTGCCGTTGACGGCGAGGTCGCCGATGTCGCCGCCGGGGAAGAACAGCGGCGAGACCACGTAGGAGTCGGTGGTGAAGGCCAGGCGCGCGCCGCCCACCTCCAGCGACGCCCCGTCCTCGAGCTGCTCGAGGACCGGGTTGCGGAAGGCCTCGACGAACACCGCGTCGATGAGCGTGTGCGTCGCCTTCCCCCCGGCGCCGTGGGCGAGCGTGATGCGGTCCTCGCGCACCCGGGGCTTGCGCCGCCGTGCCCGCTCGATGCGTTCGAGCACCTGCTCCTCGCTGCGCAGGTGCTCGGCCCCGGCGTGCGTCGCCACGGCCTCCTCGGCCCACCCGGCGTTGACCGTGGCCCCGTTCTGGGCCGGTGTCCCGTTCTGGGTCGAGGTCATCGCCGCACCACCACCGGGTCCGCGAGCATGGTGGTACCAGTGCCGCCGGCGCGGACGCGCTCGCGGCTGAAGCGACCGAAGTTGTAGTAGGCGGCGCAGGCGCCCTCGGAGGACACCATGCAGGTGCCGATCGGTGTCTCCGGCGTGCAGGCGGTCCCGAAGACCTTGCACTCCCAGGGCTCGAGGACGCCCTTGAGCACCTCACCGCACTGGCACGCCTTCGGGTCCGCGACGCGCACCCCGGGGACCTGGAAGATCCGCTCGGCGTCGAACCGCGCGTACTCCTCGCGCATCTGCATGGCGGACTGCGAGATGAACCCGAGACCGCGCCACTCGAAGTAGGGCCGGAGCTCCATCACCTCGCCGATGACCTCGAGCGCCCGGCGGTTGCCGTTCCAGGGCACCACCCGGCTGTACTGGTTCTCCACCTCGCAGCGGCCCTCGCGCAGCTGGAGCATCAGCTGGTGCACCGACTGCAGGATGTCCAGCGGCTCGAAGCCCGCGGTGACCAGCGGCTTTCCGTGGCGTGCCGCGATGAACTCGTAGGGCCGGCACCCGATCACCGTCGACACGTGGCCCGGGCCGAGGAAGCCGTCCAGGCGCAGGTCCGGGGAGTCGAGGATCGCCTTGATCGCCGGGATGATCGTGACGTGGTTGCAGAAGATCGAGAAGTTCTCGATCCCCTCGCGCGCGGCCCGCAGCACGGTCATCGCCGTGGACGGGGCGGTGGTCTCGAAGCCGATGGCCATGAACACCACGTGCTTGTCCGGGTTGTTGCGCGCGATCTTCAGGGCGTCCAGCGGCGAGTAGACCATCCGGATGTCCGCTCCGGCGGCCTTGGCGTCGAAGAACGACCCGTCCCCGCCGGGGACCCGCATCATGTCGCCGAAGGCGGTCATGATCACGTCGGGTTCCTTGCGCGATCGCGATCGCGTCGTCCACCCGCCCCATCGGGAGCACGCAGACCGGGCAGCCGGGGCCGTGCACGAGGCGGACCGACTCGGGCAGGTGGTCCTCGAGTCCGTGCTTGTAGATCGTGTGCGTGTGCCCGCCGCACACCTCCATGAAGGCGTAGCGGCGGCCGGGCTCGCAGAGCTCGGCGATCCGCGCGGCCACCGACCGCGCCGTGTCGGCGTCGCGGAACTCGTCGACGAACTTCATCTCCCTCGTCCCCTCTATCCGACGTCGGACTGGGCGAAGTCGGCGATCTCCTGGTCGAACGCCGGGCCCATGTCGTGCAGCATCTGCAGCGCGGCCTGCGCCTCGGTCTCGTCGATCTTGGCCAGGGCGAAGCCGACGTGGATGAGGATCCAGTCGCCGACCGCCAGCTCCTCGTCCTCGGTCAGGAGGCCCACGTTGACGCGCCGCCGCACGCCGGCCACCGAGACCAGCGCCAGATCGGTGTCGTCGGTCGCCATCTCCACGAGCTCTCCCGGAATGCCCAGGCACATCAGCGCACCTCCTGCCCGCCGGCCACGCGGCCCGCGATGGTGATCGATTCCAGGACGAGGTCGTCGCCGTGGAGCAGCTCCAGGTCGTGCGCACCGCAGCTCCCGCAGGCGGTGACGAGCTCGTCGGCGACGGTGCGGTGGTCGCAGGCGTGGCAGCGGACCTCGACCGCCACCTCGACGATGTCGACGTGCGCCCCGTCGGTCACCCCACCGCCGCCGACCAGCGCGAAGGCCTGGTCGAAGACGTCGCGGTCGAGCCGCTGGAGGGCGCCCACGTGCAGGCGCAGGGCCTCCACCGGCCGGCCCGCCGCGCGCGCCTCGACCGCCTCGAGGACCGACGCGGCCACCCCGAACTCGTGCATCCCGGCTCCCTCCGCTCACTCGTCCGGCTACATCGCCCGCAGGCGCAGGTACCGGCTGATGTCGGGGATCGACTCCTTCACCACCCAGCCGGCGCCGAGCAGCGCCGCTGCCACGAGGATCGTCTTCATCGGTTGTCTCCGTTCGTCGTCGTCGTCCGTGGTTCCAGGGGGCGGCCCTCGATCAGCCGCTCGACGAGCCGGTGGACCGCGTCCACGGCGTCCTCGACGGCGGTGGTCACGGCCGGGGTGAGGCCCATCCCCTCGCCGAGGTGCGCCGGCTCGCACCCGAGGACGAGCACCCGGTCGAGCCCGTGGGTGCCGACGCCGCGGGCCAGGGCGCCGATGAGTTCGAGCACCGCGTCCGGCTCCATGCCGTGCGGGTCGAACGCCGCGTCCCCGGACATGGCGGCCAGGTCGTGCTCGAGCAGGTACAGCGACCCGGGCGGCCCGTCGCCGTGGGTGGTGTCGACGACGACGAGCACCTCGTAGCCCTCGAGCACCTGGTAGGCCAGGTGCATCCCGCGGATGCCGATGTCGACGACGTCGACCTCGTCGGGCAGACCGCCGGCGGCGAGCAGCCGGCGCGCCACCTCGGAGCCGAAGCCGTCGTCGGAGAGGAACACGTTGCCGACCCCGGCGACGAGCGCCCTCACGGCGCACTCTCCTGGCGTGTTCCGACCGCGAGCTCGTCGGGCCGGAAGTACCGGTAGCGGCCGTGGGCGGCCTGCAGGTCCGCGCCGGGGTCGTCGTCGATCGAGACCGCGACGTGGGTCTGTCCGTCGACGTCGTGCAGGACCGCCTGGACGGTGGCCGCGACGCCGCGCAGGAACGTGTCCTGGGCGTCGCTGCCCGCTCCGGGCATGAGGATCACCGCGCTGCCCCGCGACACCGGCCGGCCGTCGACCAGGGTGCTGTCGGTGTCGGGGTCGACCGACGCGTCGGCGGCCGGGTCCCACCACGGCGTGCCCGGCGTGACGAGGGTGGGGATCCCGTCGTCCGCGACCTCCGGTGCGCGCCCCCCGGGGCGCACCGTGCCGTGGAGCCGCTCGAACATCGCCGGGCCCATCGCGTCGAGCGCGTCGAGGATGCCGGCCGCGCGCGGGTCGGTGGCGCGCGCCTCGCGCTTCTCGTCGTCGGTGAGGGCGAGCGTGCGCAGGCTGAGGATCTCGTCGTTCTCCGTGCCGTCGAAGAGGTCCGTGGGGCTCTCCGGGGCGAGCTGGGGGTGGTCGTCGAGGATGATCGGCGACGCCAGGACCAGCCGGGCGCTGCCCTCCGGCCCGGCCAGCACCGGCCAGCTGTGGGCGTTGACGCACTCGGCGACGGCCGGGCGCGCCCACTCGGGCGGGTCGGCGCTGGACAGGAACGCCCCGGCGTCGAGGCCGAGCACGGTGTGCGCGGAGATCAGCGACGAGCGCAGCACCTCCTCGCGGGGCTCGTCGGCGCCGGCCGAGGCGTCGTTGACGACGTCGAGCCGCAGCCGCAGCGCGCCGTAGGGACCGGGCACGGGGACGGCGGAGACCAGGAGGTGGCCCGCGAGCGCCCGGGTGGTCCGGACGTAGGCGCCGTGCACGGTGCCGGTGGTGTCGGTGATCGGCTCGCGGGTCTCGGAGGCGGGCAGGGCGACGGGCACGCTGGTGGTCCGCTCGCGGAGGTCGTCGACGGGAACGGCGGCGTCGACCTGGCGGGGGAGGGCCTCGTCCCAGGCGAAGTGCGGGGTGCCGTCGACGGTGAGCTCGTCGAGGGGCGCGCCCTCGGGACCGACGAGGGTGCGCTGCTGTACCTGCAGGAACCGCACGCGCAGTCGCAGGGTCGCCCCGGCGCGGGGTTCGAGCAGCAGCTCGGTGCGGCTGCGGGTGGGCTCGGCGAGCCGGTCGGCGGCGGCGGGCGGCACGAGGACCCCGAACTGCCAGCGCAGCGCGTTCTTCTGCGCCGACGCCCGGTAGGGGTAGAGCAGGTAGCCCTCGAACAGGACGGCGTCGGCGACGGCGGCGACCGCGTCGAGTGGGATCCGGGTCGAGCCGGTCGGGAGCGGTCACGACGACGCCCCCTCGGCCTCGTCGAGCAGCGCGGTGAACGTCTGCTCCCAGCGTCGGCAGGGCCCGGGCCGCGCGCCAGGCCGACAGCCGGGCCAGCGTGCCCTCGGGCAGCTGCAGCCACGCGGTGCCGCCGTACTGGGCGGCCATCATCTGCGACCACACGTCGATCGGGAGCCGGAACGCGGTCTCCGAGCTCCACGGGACCAGGCCGATCTGCACCCCGGCCGCGGAGTCGGCGGACTCGTAGAACACGGTGCCGCTGAAGAGCAGGAGCAGCGGGACCTCGCCGCCCTCGGCGAGACCGCGGAAGTACCGGGTCGCGGCGACCTCGGTGTCGAAGGTCAGCGGCACCTCGAGCACGACCTCGTGGTCACCGGCGAACGAGGTGGTCACGGTCGAGATCGTCGCCAGCTGCATCGGGTTGAGCGTGCGACCCCAGCGCTCCGGGTCGCCGAACAGCTCGACCAGGCGGGTCTGCTCGCTGGGGGAGTAGCGACGGCGGGCGGGCTCGATGCGGATCTGGCTGCGCAGCGCGAGGGCGTGGATCCGGGTGCCGGTGGTCTCGGTGATCTCCAGGTGCAGCCGCAGGATCGGTCCCAGGGCGTGCGGGTCGTGGTCGGCGCGCGTCACCGCGAACCGGAACGACGGCCCCGGCGCGGTGCGGGGGAACGGGAGCGTCACCGGGGCACCTCACGGCTGCGCGCCATGATCGCGTCGAAGAACGCGTCGATGTGGGTCCACGCCTCGGCGCCGCCGTCGAAGCCCCGCCAGTGACGGCGGACCAGGCCGACGAGCCGGTAGCAGGCGTCCACCGGCACGAGCACGCAGCGGGTCGCGGCCGACGTGCCGTCGGAGCCGCCGGCGTCGCCCGGGGCGCGGCGCACCAGCAGCGCCTCGACGTCGGGCTCGAGAAGCGCGGCGAGCCGGCCCGCACCCACACCGTCGGACCAGTGGGTGAGGTCGAGCTCGCTCTCGGTGGCGCCCGCCGGGCTCGGGTAGCAGGCGAGCACGGTCGGCGCCGTGGGGTCGGCCGCGGTGCTGAGCAGGAAGAACGCCATGCCCACCGGGATCTGCAGGGCGTCCCACTGCTGGTCGGTGAGCACGAAGCCGGAGTCGCGGAGGTAGCGCTCCGGGATCGTGCGGAACCCGGCGAACGCGCTGCGGTCGTCGGGCCGGTCGGCGCGGTCCCGGAACAGGATGGAGCACGGGCGGCACGCGCACTTGAGCGAGCGCTCGACGACGTGCACGAGGTGCGGGTGCTCCGCGGGCACCTCGGTGGCGCACAGGTCGCAGCGCTCGGCCGGGACGACCGGTGACTCGGACTCCGGTCGCGCCGCCAGGAACCGCCGCAGGCCCGCGACCTCCGGCCCCGCCGTCATGAGCCCGCCGCGGCGATACCGGGGGAGCCCACCGGGTCCGGGGGCCGCAGCCCGATCTGGAGCAGCGCCGGCCCCGGCGCCTCCGCCGCGAACTCGACCGCGGCCACTTCCGGGGCGAGCTCGGCCACCGCGGTGCGCACGACGTCGCGCACCGTCTCCGACGACGACCCGCAGCCCGCGGCCAGCGTCACGTGCACCGTGCCGGTGTGGGTGTCCACGCGGTCGAGCGCGATGCCCGAGCCGTGGCTGCCCAGGCGGCGGCGCGCGGTGTCGAGCGCGTGCCCGACCCGCACCGGGAGCTCGACCGGGTGCAGGTCGTGCAGCGTCAGCAGGGCGGCCACCAGCGGATCGGCGGCGAGCCGGTGGACCAGGGTGTCCCCGGAGCCGAGCCGCACGATCGAGACCATCTGGGCGAGGCCGGCACCGTAGAACTGCATGAGGACCCGGACGAGGTCCTCGCCGACGTCCCGCGCCGCCGGGTCGGCCGAGAGCTCGTCGAGCAGCTCGGCGATGGTCCCGGCGACGGCGCCCGGGTCGGTGTTGTCCTCGGGGGGCGCCATCGTCAGGGCAGGTTGAGCTGGGTCGGCGACGTCTCGCGGTGCAGCTGTTTGCCGTTGCCGAGGTACATGTGCACGCCGCAGGGCAGGCACGGGTCGAAGCTGCGGACCGCGCGCATGATGTCGATGCCCTTGAAGTTCTCGGGCTTGTTCTCCTCGAAGATCGGCGTGTTCTGCACGGCGTCCTCGTAGGGCCCGGGCGTGCCGTACTTGTCGCGGACGCTGCCGTTCCACGGCGTCGGCGGGTAGGGGTGGTAGTTCGCGATCTTGCCGTCGCGGACCACCATGTGGTGCGAGAGGACCCCGCGGACGGCCTCGGTGAAGCCGCAGCTCACCGAGTCGTCCGGCACCACGAAGGACTCCCAGGTCTTGGTGTTGCCGCCGCGCACCTCGGCGAGCGCCTTCTCCAGGAAGTGCATCGCGGCGGCCGCGGCGTAGGCCTGGAAGTAGGTGCGGGCCCGGTCGCGCTCGATCGCGTTGGACAGCGGCCGGCCCTGCTTGTCGACCGGCGGGGTCCAGGTGAACGTCTTCTCGGGCTTGTTCACCGTCTGCGGCAGGTTGAGCTCGACGCTGTGCCCGGTCGACTTCACGTAGCCGATGTCGACCATGCCGGCGAGAGCGGTCGCCCACAGCCGGGCGATCGGGCCGCCGCCGGTGTCCAGGGCCAGGTGCTCCGTGCCGTCGAACCAGCGCGGCGACATCGTCCAGGAGTACTTGTCGTCGAAGTCGCGCTTCTGCGGCGCCGGGATCGTGTGCTGGTTCCAGGGGTGGTCCTGGGAGACCGGGTTGCCCAGGGGGTCGCGCTTGACGAAGACCTCCTGGTCCTCCCAGCCACGGTAGAACGAGCTGCCCAGGAGGACCCGGATGCCGAGGTTGATCTCGACGAGGTCGGTGGTGACCAGCTTGCCGTCCACGACGATCCCTGGGGTGACGAACATCTTGCGTCCCCAGTTGGTCATGTTCTTGTAGTCGAAGTCGCAGTGCTCCGGGTCGTTGAGCGAGCCCCAGCACCCCAGCAGCACCCGCCGGCGGCCGACCTCCTCGTAGCCGGGCAGCGCCTCGTACATGAAGTCGAACAGGTCGTCGTGCATCGGCACGACCCGCTTCATGAACTCGACGTACCACATCAGCCGCGTCATGTAGTCGGTGAACAGCTGGATCGTCGCCACCGTGCCGACGCCGCCCGGGTAGAGCGTCGACGGGTGGACGTGCCGGCCCTCCATCAGGCAGAACATCTCGCGCGTGTAGCGCGAGACCTTCAACGTCTCGCGGTAGAACTCGCCGGTGAACGGGTTGAGCGCCCGCATGATGTCGCCGATGGTGCGGTAGCCGTGCTCCGCGGCCCCCGGCGACTCCGTGCGGTTGGCGAGCTCGAGGACCCCGGGGTTGGTCTCCGAGATCATCTTCTCGCAGAAGTCCACCCCGACCAGATTGTCCTGGTAGAGGTTGTGGTCGAACATGTACTCGGCGGACTCGCCGAGGTTGATGATCCACTCAGCGAGGTGCGGCGGCCGGACCCCGTACGCCATGTTCTGGTTGTAGACCGAGCAGGTCGCGTGGTTGTCGCCGCAGATCCCGCAGATCCGGCTGGTGATGAAGTGTGCGTCGCGCGGGTCCTTGCCCTTCATGAAGATCGAGTAGCCGCGGAAGATGGAGGACGTGGAATGGCATTCGGCGACGGTCTTGTTCGCGAAGTCGATTTTCGTGTAGATGCCGAGGCTGCCGACGATGCGGGTGATCGGGTCCCACGCCATCTCGACGAGGTCGGTCTTCTGGCCGGTGCTGTGCTTCGGTGCCGTGGCGGTCATGACGCGACCCCTCTCAGAACGCGGTGGGCTGGTAGCCGGTCTTGAGCTGACGACCCTTGCGCCGCCACTTCGGTTCCTTGTCCACGGTCTTCGCCGTGATGTCGCGCAGCTTGCGGATGACCACCCCGTAGGCACCGCTCGCGGCACCGGAGACCTTGCTGCCGGGCGGAGCGTCCATGAACGGCATGAACTTGTCCGGGAAGCCGGGCATCGTGCAGCCGATGCAGATGCCGCCGACGTTCGGGCAGCCGCCCACGCCGTTGATCCAGCCCCGCTTGGGCACGTTGCACTTCACCACCGGGCCCCAGCAGCCGAGCTTCACCAGGCACTCGGGGGAGCCGTACTCGGTCGCGAACTGGCCCTGCTCGTAGTAGCCGCCGCGGTCGCAGCCCTCGTGCACGGTCATGCCGAACAGCCAGGTGGGCCGGCCCGCCTCGTCGAGCGGGATCATCGGTGCCGAGCCGACGGCCTGGTAGAGCAGGTAGAGGATCGTCTCCGAGAGGTTGTCCGGGTGTACCGGGCAGCCCGGCACGTTGACGATCGGCAGCCCGGCGTGCGACTTCCAGTCCCAGCCCAGGTAGTCCGCGACGCCCATCGCCCCCGTCGGGTTGCCGGCCATCGCGTGGATGCCGCCGTACGTGGCGCAGGTGCCCACGGCGAGGATCGCGAGCGCCTTCGGGGCGAGCCGGTCGATCCATTCGCTGGTGGTCATCGGCTGCCCGGTGGCGGGATTGTTCCCGAACCCGCACCAGTAGCCCTTCGGACTTGATCGCCTCGTTCGGGATCGAGCCCTCGATGACGAGGACGAACGGTCCGTCGAGCTCCCCGCGCTCCGCCTTGAAGTACCAGTCGATGAACGTGTCCGCGCCCTTGTCGGGCCCGGACTCGAAATCGATGAGCGGCCAGTGGACGGCGACCGTCGGGAGCCCCGGGAAGCGCGCCGAGCGCGATCTCCTCGATGCTCGGCTGGGTGGCCGCGGTCAGCGACACCGAGTCGCCGTCGCAACTGAGGCCCGGCATTGATCCACAGAATGTGGACGGTGGTGTCCTTGTGGGAGGCGAATGTCGTCACGGATTCCCCCAGCCGAAGCACGGCGATGAGGCGGGTGGTGGGCCGCCGGAGGATTTCCAGGCTGCCAGCGACGATCTCCTCCCGGTAAGTGGACGGCGCATCTAGAGGCGCCTCGTCACCTCGCCCGCCCCCCGGGGTGGCGGGAAGGGTTCCGCGCCCCCGACCGTTGGCCTCTCACATGACCACTGCCGACAAGGCCACGGAGCTCCTCCGCCTGCACACCGACCCCGAGCTGCTGCTCGTGGTGAACGTCTGGGACGCGATCACCGCCACGACCGTCGCCGTCCGTCCCCGGCACGAAGGCGCTCGCGACCGCCAGCCACGGGATCGCCGCGTCCCGCGGCTACCCCGACGGTGAGGTGATCCCGCGCGACGAGATGATCTCCGAGGTCGGACTGATCGCCCGCCAGACGGAGCTACCCGTGACCGCCGACCTCGAGGCGGGCTACGGCGATCCGGGCGGCACCGTGCGCCGCGCGATCGACGTCGGCATCGTCGGCGCGAACCTCGAGGACCAGATGAAGCCGCTCGCCGAGGCGGTGAAGGCCGTCGAGGCGGCGGTGGCCGCCGGGGACGAGGCCGGCGTGGCGTTCGTGCTCAACGCGCGCACCGACGCCTTCCTCAAGGCGGGCGACCGCGACCCGAAGGAGGTCCTCGACGACGCCGTCGAGCGCGGCCGCGCCTACCTCGACGCGGGCGCCGCGAGCTTCTTCGTCCCCGGCAAGCTCGACGAGGCGACCGTCGGCCACCTCGTCGCCGAGCTGGGCGAGCGGAAGGTCAACCTCATCGGCATCCCGGGCTCGATCTCGCTCGAGGCCGCCCAACGTCTCGGGGTGGCGCGTGTGTCCTACGGCCCGTGGAGCCAGAACACCGCGCTGACGGCTCTCGCGAAGCTCGCCGAGGACGTCTACGCCGGCGGCGGCCTGCCCGCCGACGTACGCAAGCTGAACTGATCTCAGGCCGTCGCCGGCACGCCCACGGCGGCCCAGAACCGCTGGACGTTCTCCCGGTCGGTGTCCATGGTGCGCAGGTCGATGTAGCGGCCGTCGCGGATCCGCATCAGGTAGATCGCGCGGTTGTCGTAGGGCTGCCCGGCGGCGGTGCCGTGCTCGTGGATGAACACCACGACGCGGTCGTCCTCGCCGAAGACGTCGGTGACGTCCTGGCGGAAGGTGCCGTCGAACAGCTCCGACCAGCGCGTCCAGAAGTCGAGGACGGCCGCCTTGCCGTGGAGCTCGCGCCACGGGCCCGCACCCTCGTCGTTGACCATGACGAAGTCGTCGGTCATCCGGTCGAACACCGGCGCGAGCTCCCCGGCGGCCAGGGCGGCGAAGTCGTTCAGGAACATGTCGGCGTTCGGGTGTCCCATGGTCGTCTCCCGGGGTGGTCGGTGGGGTCGCGACCGACGCTAGGAAGACCGTCCGCCCGGAACATCTGCCGAGCGGACGAGGCTCAGCCCGCGTGGCGGGCGAGGCGCGCGGCCAGCTCGGCCCGCCCGGTGACGCCGAGCTTGCCGAAGATGCTGCGCAGGTGGGTCCGCACGGTCCCGACGGTCATCAGCAGGCGCTCGCCGACCACCCTGTTGCTCAGTCCCTCGCCGACGAGGTCGGCCACCGCGCGCTCGGTCGGGGTGAGGCTGTCCCACCCGGTCCGCGGACGCCGGCGCCGTCCCCGGGCGCGGCCGGCGTAGGCGACGGCGGCGGGCAGGTCCAGGCGCGCGCCCTCGGCGCGGGCGGCGGCCGCCTCGTCGGCGTCGAGGGCCTCGGCGACCGCGCGCTCGTCGGCGGGGCGCACGAGCCGCGCCAGTGGGGACCGCACGACCCCGTCCTCATGGCGGATCCGGTCGGCGGCGGCGTGCAGGCGGGCGGCGTGTCCGGGCCGGCCGGCGTCGAGGGCGGTACCCGCGACGAGGTCGAGGGCGTCGGGCACCAGCACCCGCAGGCCGAGTGCGGCGAGGTCGGCGAGGGCGACGTGCACCTGCTCGCCGGCATCGGGCCGTTCCGCGGCACAGCGCGCCAGCTCCGCCGCCGCGGCCGCCCCGCGGTCGCCGACCCCGGCGGCCGCCTCCACCGCTTCCGCGGCGGCCCGGACCGCACCCGCCCGGTCGCCGCGGGCCAGCGCGCCCACGGCGAGCAGGGTGCCGGCCTCGGTGGCCATCGGCGGCAGCTCGCGGGTGTGGTCGCGCAGCGCCTCGAGATCGTCGTGGGCGGCCGCGGGATCGGCCCAGCACGCGGCGACCCCGGCAGCCATGGCGAGCGAGGCCTCCGTTCCGACCGCGGGGCGCTGGGCGAAGAACGGCCGGAGGCCGTCGACGAGCTCGGCCGCCTCGGCGGCCCGGTCCAGCCGGACGAGGGCGCGGACGAGCGCCGCGAGCGCGCCGCCTGCGCTCACCGGCTCCTCGACGGCGAGGGCGCGGTCGAGCCCGCGACGGGCCTGGTCGCGGGCGTCCGTGGCCCGTCCGGCCCACTGGGCCACCTGGGCCCGGACGGCGTCGTCCCAGGCCCACAGCTGCGCGTGCCCGAGGCGCTCGAGCGCGGGCAGCGAGGCGTCCGCGCAGAGCAGGGCCTCGGCGACCTCGGACCGGAAGAGGTGGGCGTACGCCAGCATCTGCCGGCCCTCCACCCGCGCCCAGTCGTCGGCCGCGGCGTCGGCGAGCGTGACCGCCTCGGCGAGGACGGGGAGCGCGCCACCGGGATCGACGAACATCACGATCATGCCGACGAGGATCAGGCAGCGCCCACGTGTCCCGGGGTCGCCCTGCGCGGCGGCGAGCTCGGCAGCGGCGGCGGCGAGCTCGACGCCCGCCTCCATGTCGCCGGCGTAGGCGGTGAGGAACGCCGTGGCCCACGCCAGCCGGGCCGACGACGTGATGCGCTCGCCCACCCGGTGGGCGTGGTCGCGACCCACGGCGCACCGCCCGCGCAGCGACCAGGCGAACGCGAGGTCGACGACGATGCCCGCGGCGGTCTCGGGGTGCGCGACGGCGGCATGCTCCAGGGCGGCGCGCAGGCCCGCCTCGTCACGGTCCACCCGGAGCAGGGCGTCCGGATCGGCGTGGTCGAGGCCGTCGCTGACCTCCCGTGCGAGGCCGGCCGCCCAGTCGACGAGCCGGTCGTGCACCGCGTCGACCTCGCCCGAGGCGGCCAGCGCGCGCCGCGCGTGCTCGCGGACGAGGTCGAGCAGCAGGTAGCGGCCGTCGCCGGCGGTGAACGTGACCAGCGAGTGCGCCACGAGGGTCTCGAGCACGGCGCGGTCGTCGGCGGTGACGGCCATCGCCGCCCCGAGGGTGAAGCGACCGCCCAGGACCGACAGCGCCGCCAGGGCCCGCTCGGCCCGCTCGCCCGCGAGGTGCACGCTCCACGCGACGCACGCCTCCAGCGACCGGTGCTGGGGGAGGACACCGGGCTCCCGCGAGACCAGGAAGCGCATCCGGTCGGCCATCCCGGCCTCGATCTCGGGCAGCGAGAGGGCCAGGGCGTGGGCGGCGGCGAGCTCGATGGCCAGCGGCAGGCCGTCGGCGAGGCGGCAGACCGCCCGGGCGGCGTCGCGGCTCGCCGCCCCCTCGGGCAGTCCCGGCTGGACCCGCCGCGCACGGTCGAGGAACAGGACCACCCCGTCGGCGTCGGGGTCGGCGACCGGCAGGCCGCCGACCGGGAGGATCGTCTCGGCGGCCCCGCCGGTGGCCACCCGGCTGGTGACCAGCACCCGGAGCCCGGGGCAGCGGCGCAGCAGCCGCACGACGAGGTCGCCGACCTCGTCGCGGACCTGCTCGCAGTTGTCCAGCACGAGGACGTCCGTGGTGTCGCCCCAGCGGTCGACGAGGCGGTCGAGCGGGCCGCGCTCCGGGTCGTCCCGGATCCCGCACCCGGCGAGCACCGTGGCGGCCAGGTCGCCGCCCGGGTCCACGCCGGCGAGCTCGACGAACCCGCAGGGCACGACGACCCCGCGTCGGGCGGCCTCGACGGCCAGCCGCGTCTTCCCGCTCCCGCCGGGTCCGAGCAGCGTCACCCACCGCTCGCGGCCGATCAGCTCGGCCAAATCCGCCAGCTCCGAGGCGCGCCCGACGAACGAGCGACGGCACCTCCGGCACCCGCTGCGTGCCCCCCACGGTGGGGAGTCTGCCCCCGGTCGGCGGGCCACGACCAGTGTCAGCGCAGGTCGGCGAGGAACCGGCCGATGCGCTCGAGGGCCGCCTCGAGCTGGGGGAGGGCGGTGGCGTAGGAGCAGCGGACGTGGCCCTCCCCGGAGGGGCCGAACACGTCGCCGGGGACCACCGCCACCTTCTGCTCGGTGAGCAGACGCTCGGCGAAGTCCTGGCTCGACAGTCCGGAGGCGCGGATCGAGGGGAACGCGTAGAACGCCCCGCCGGGCTCCGGGCAGGTCAGGCCGAGCTCGTCGAGGCCCTTGACGAACAGCCGGCGCCTGCGGTCGTAGTCGGCGACCATCTCCTCGACGTCGTCCTGGGCGGAGCGCATCGCCTCGATGGCCGCGATCTGGCTCATGTGGGGGGCGCAGAGCATCGTGTACTGGTGGATGCGGTGCATGAGGGCCGCGACGGGCGCGGGCGCGCAGACGAACCCGACCCGCCAGCCGGTCATCGCGTAGGACTTCGAGAACCCGCCGAGCACCACCGTGCGCTCCCAGGCGCCGGGCGCCGCGGCCGCGCTCGTGTGCGTCCCGACGTAGGTCAGCCGGTCGTAGATTCTCGTCGGAGACCAGCCAGAGGTCCTCGCGCTCGGCGAGGGCGGCCAGCGCGGCGAGGTCGCCCGCCGACTGGGCGGCCCCGGTCGGGTTGGAGGGCGAGCCGAACAGCACGGCCTTGGTCCGCGGGGTGACCGCCGCGGCGAGCCGGTCGGCATCGAGCCGGTAGCCCTCCGCCGGGTCCATCGCGACCGGCACCGGGACGCCGCCGGCGAAGGCGACGCACGGCTGGTAGGCGACGTAGCAGGGCTCGGGGACGATCACCTCGTCGCCGGGGTTGAGCAGCGCGCGCAGGGTGAGGTCGAGGCCCTCGGAGACCCCGGAGGTGATCAGGCACTCGTCGGTCGGCCGGTAGGACGTGCCGTAGCGGGTGGTCGAGGTCCGCGCAGATCAGCTCGCGCAGCTCGAGCAGCCCGGAGTTCGACGTGTAGGTCGTCGCGCCGTGCTCGAGGGCGTGGATGGCGGCCTCGCGCACCCCCCACGGCGTCGGGAAATCGGGCTCGCCGACGCCGAGGGAGATCACTCCGGCGATGGTCTGGGCGAGGTCGAAGAACTTCCGGATCCCCGAGGGCGGGACGGCCTCGACGATCCGCGACAGCGGCTTGCGCGGGGTGGTGGCCATCAGGGCGTCACCGACAGGCGCTGGTCGGGCTCGGGGTCGAAGAGCAGCTGGCCGTCGTCCTTGTAGCGGCGCAGCAGGAAGTGGGTGCTCGTCGCGGTGACGCGGTCGATGGCCGAGAGACGCTGGGCCACGAAGTCGGCGACCTCCTTCATCGAGGCGCCCTCGACCTCGCACGCGGAGGTCCTGCGCGCCGCTGACCAGGTGCACCGCGCGGATCTCGCGGAACCGGGCGATCCGCTCGGCGACGTCGTCGAACCCGCGCCCGCGCTCCGGGGCCACGGTGACGTCGACGAACGCGGTGACGCGCTCGTCGCCGAAGCGGTCCCAGTCGACCACCGTCTTGTAGCGGCGGATGACGCCCTCGGCCTCCCACGCCGCGATCGCCGCGCGGACCTCGGGCTCCGCGATCCCGGTCAGCACCGCGATCCGCTCCGGCGTCGCGTGGGCGTCGGCCTCCAGCACCGTGAGGAATCTCGCGCATGTCACGAGGGTAACGGGGACGTGCGACGCCGGGGGTGCGCCCGTCGGTTCATGATCAAGGAGCTCGTGTGGTCGATGTCGATCTCCCTGGTGACGGCAGGGACTCCCGCACCATGGAGCCGGACGCCAGTACCGTCAGCGGCCGTGAGCTCGAGTGGTGGAGACGGCGGACTGTTCGAGGTCGCGGCGCCGGAGGCCCCGGTGACCGGGCCCGACCCCGATCGTCCGGTCACACGGGGGGTCGTGGACGACCGGTGGGAGACGCAGCGGAGCGGAGCTCGACCGGGGATGGAGGGTGCACCGACCTCGGGGGTCTCCGCGCCGCTCGCGGTCCGGATGCGCCCGGCGAGCCTCGAGGAGGTCGTCGGCCAGGACCACCTGCTCGGGCCCGGAGCCCCACTGCGGCGCCTGGTCGAGGGCGCCGCGCCCGCGTCGGTGGTGCTGCACGGACCGCCCGGGACGGGCAAGACGACGCTCGCGCGGCTGATCTCCCACGCCACCGGGCGGGCGTTCGAGGCCCTGAGCGCGCTGAACGCCGGCGTCAAGGAGGTCCGCGGGGTCATCGAGGTCGCCCGCAGGCGGCTGACCGCCCCCGAGCCGCGACGCACGGTCCTGTTCATCGACGAGATCCACCGGTTCTCGCGCACGCAGCAGGACGCGCTGCTGGCCGCGGTCGAGGACCGGGTGGTGCTGCTGGTCGGCGCGACGACCGAGAACCCGAGCTTCTCGGTGGTGGCCCCGCTGCTCTCGCGCAGCCTCGTGCTCGGCCTGCACGCCCTCGACGACGCCGCGGTGGGCACGCTGCTCGACCGCGCCGTCGCCGATCCGCGGGGCCTGGACGGGGCGGTGACGCTGACCGACGAGGCGCGCGTCCACCTCGTGCGCCTGGCCGCGGGCGACGGGCGCCGCTCGCTGACGGCCCTCGAGGCGGCCGCCGACGCCGTCGGAGCCGGCGGCACCATCGACCTCGCGGCGGTGGAGCGGGTCGTCGACGAGGTCGCGGTCCGCTACGACCGGGCCGGCGACCAGCACTACGACGTGATCAGCGCGTTCATCAAGTCGATCCGCGGCTCCGATCCCGACGCCGCGCTGCACTACCTCGCCCGGATGATCGTCGCGGGCGAGGACCCGCGCTTCATCGCCCGCCGCCTGGTGGTGCACGCGAGCGAGGACGTCGGCCTCGCCGACCCGACCGCCCTGCTCGCGGCGAGCGCCGCGGCCCAGGCGGTGCAGAACATCGGGATGCCCGAGGCCCGCATCGCGCTGGCCCAGGCCACCGTGCACCTCGCCACCGCGCCGAAGTCGAACGCCGTCATCGTCGCGATCGACGAGGCGATGGCCGACGTCCGCTCCGGCGCCGCCGGTCCGGTGCCCGCGCACCTGCGCGACGGGCACTACGCGGGCGCGGCGGCCCAGGGGAACGCCGTGGGCTACCGCTACCCCCACGACGACCGCGCCGGCGTCCTGGCCCAGCAGTACCCGCCCGACGACCTCGTGGGCCGCGACTACTTCCGGCCCTCCGGGCGTGGCGAGGAACGCGCCCTGACCGAGCGGCTGGCCCGGCTGCGCGAGGTCGTGCGCGGCACCTGACCGGCGCCGAGCTCAGCCGGCTCACCGTCGGCGCGGCCCCGACAGGATCGTCACGGCGAGCCGCTCGGTGATCCCGAGGCGGGGCGTGTTCCGGCGGGCCCGCTCCGCGATCTGCCGGGGGCTGAGCCCCATCTCGGCGTACAGGCGGACGACGTTCTCCTGGGCCTCGCTCCAGCGGCGCCGGGGCGCCGCGGTGGCGCCGGGTGGGCCGGGGCCGGCCGCCGCGGCGCGGGCACCGCCGCGCGGGGGAGCGGGTCGGCGCCGAGCGTCGCGTTCTTGCGACCGAACTCGCCGGCGGCCGCGCGCTTGGAGATCTCGTCGGGGTCGGCGACCAGGTAGCTGTCGCCGCTCTTGTTCACCGCCACGGCGGTGACGACCGGGGCCGCGCGGTGCCCGGCCTGGCATTTCGACCTCGTGCAGTACTCGTAGCCCAGGTCCGCGCGTTCGCTGGAGGAGCTCGTCGCCGCACTCGACGCATCTCACGGTCATTCCGCGAACCAGGATACCTGCGCGCGCGAACCGATGAGTCCGGAGCGGGAAGTCCGCAGCGCCCCCCGGTGTTGCACCGTGGGGACCGGCCGCGACGCGCTCGGGCCGGAGACATTCCCAGGGAGGAACAGCACGACAACGATGCAGAGCACGAAGAAGGACACGCGACGCGAGCCGACCCGGACGAGCGACGTGGACCTCGACGCGCAGGGCCCTGCCGCCGATCTGGTGCGCGTCTACCTCGACGGGATCGGCAAGACCGCACTGCTGACCGCCGCCGACGAGGTCGACCTCGCCCGCCGCATCGAGGCCGGCGTGTACGCCGCCCACCTGCTGGAGACGGGGGAGAAGTTCTCCGGGGCCACGGGCACCGCCCGCCCCGAGGAGTTGCGCGCGATCGCCCGCGACGGCGAGCGCGCCCGCCGGCGACTCCTGGAGGCGAACCTGCGGCTGGTCGTCTCGCTCGCCAAGCGCTACACCGGGCGCGGCATGCCGCTGCTGGACCTGATCCAGGAGGGCAACCTGGGCCTGATCCGCGCGGTCGCGAAGTTCGACTACGCCAAGGGGTTCAAGTTCTCGACCTACGCGACGTGGTGGATCCGGCAGGCCATCACCCGCGGGATGGCCGACCAGTCCCGCACCATCCGACTGCCCGCGCAGGTCTCGGAGAAGGTGAACAAGCTCGTGCGGACTCCGGCGCGAGTGGCACCAGAAGACCGGCCGCGAGGCCACCGACGAGGAGCTCGCCGCCGAGATCGGGCTCACCGCCGAGAAGGTCGCCGACCTCCTCGACCACGCGCGTGAGCCGATCAGCCTGGATATGACGGTGGGCTCCGACGACGAGGCCCCGCTCGGCGACTTCGTGGCCGACGCCGTCACCCCGGGCGCGGAGACGACCGTCATGGCCGGCCTGCTCCAGCAGGACATCCGCCGGGTGCTGGTCACCCTGGACGAGCGGGAACAGCAGGTGGTGCGGATGCACTACGGGCTCGAGGACGGGACCCCGCGCACCTACGACCACATCGGCAAGCAGCTGGGGCTCTCCCGCGAGCGGGTGCGCCAGATCGACCGCGCCGTGATGGTCCGCCTGCGCGAGGGGGAGGGCGCCGAGCAGCTGCGCGCCTGGGCGAGCTGACGCGGCCGACCGGGTGATCGGCCGGGCGCGCGAGCGTCGCGGGGCGGCACGGTAACCTGCCGCCACCTGCGCCAGGCGGTCCGATCGGGGGCGGCGGGACAGGGCCCAGGCAGCAGTCGGCACCCGAGGAGGAGACCGTGTCGGTCGGCCAGATCGCGGCGATCATCGCTGCGGTGGCGTTCGTGATCCTGGTGGTGCTGCTCGCCATCCCGCTGCTCAAGCTCGGGAAGACGCTCGACGAGGCCACGATCGCGATCCGCAAGGCCCACGAGGGCACCGGACCGCTGCTCGACGAAGCGGGCATCACCATCACGTCGGTGAACACGC
Organism: uncultured Actinomycetota bacterium; assembly: GCA_963785135.1. GTDB lineage: Bacteria > Actinomycetota > Actinomycetes > Mycobacteriales > Pseudonocardiaceae > Actinomycetospora. The sequence goes on along the minus strand of CAWATV010000010.1, from coordinate 316,617 downwards.
AGCTCGAGCGGGTCGACGGCGTCACCGCCAGCGCCCAGGCCGTCGCGGCCAACACCCGCGCGCTGAGCACGCTGTTCACCGCCACCCTGGGTGGGCCGCTGGTCAAGGCGGCCGCCCTGTCCTACGGGCTGCGCAAGGCCTCGCAGAACCGCAAGCTCAAGAACGGCCCGCCCGCGAAGTCGAAGCGGGGTGCGCGCGCATGAAGCGTCTGTTCTGGATCGGCGTCGGCGTCGCGGTCGGCGTGAGCGCCACCCGCAAGGTCAACCAGATCACCCAGAAGGCCACCCCGGCCGGTATCGGGACCAGCCTCGGCGAGGGCCTGCGCGAGCTGGGCGCCGGTCTCGGTGCCTTCGGGGCCGAGGTGCGCGCGGGGATGTCCGAGCGCGAGGACGAGCTGCTCGCCCTCGTCGAGGACACCACGGAGATCCCGATCCGGCCCGCATCGGCGGCGCGGCACGCCCGAGCGCCCCGGCGGGGTTCCGCCCACGCGCGCTAGGCGCCCGCGCGGCGGGCAGCCCGCGGCGGCGGCCCCGCGCTCCGTCACCCGCCCATCCGTCACACCCTGAGCAGGACACCGTGCAGACCCACGAGATCCGTCGCCGCTTCCTCGCCCACTTCGAGAACGCCGGCCACACGCCCGTCCCCAGCGCCTCGCTGATCCTCGACGACCCGACGCTGCTGTTCGTCAACGCGGGCATGGTGCAGTTCAAGCCCTACTTCCTCGGCGACGCCCCCGCGCCCTGGCCGACCGCGACCTCGGTCCAGAAGTGCGTGCGCACCGGCGACATCGAGAACGTCGGCCACACGACCCGCCACAACACGTTCTTCCAGATGGCGGGCAACTTCTCGTTCGGCGACTACTTCAAGGACGGCGCGATCCGCCACGCCTGGTCGCTGGTCACCGGGTCGGTCGCCGACGGCGGCTACGGTTTCGACCCCGAACGCATCTGGGTCACCGTCTACTCCGACGACGACGAGGCCGAGCGTCTCTGGCGGGAGATCGCCGGCCTGCCGCCCGAGCGCATCCAGCGTCGCGACGGCCTCGACAACTACTGGGACATGGGCGTGCCGGGCCCCGGCGGCCCGTGCTCGGAGATCTACTACGACCGTGGCCCGGCGTACGGGATCGAGGGCGGCCCTGTCGCCGACGAGGACCGGTACCTGGAGATCTGGAACCTGGTCTTCATGCAGGACATCCGCGGGAAGGACAGCCCGAAGTACGGCGCGTCCCCGGTGGGTGAGCTGCCGCAGAAGAACATCGACACCGGCCTCGGCGTCGAGCGCGTCGCGTTCCTGCTGCAGGGCGTGGACAACGTGTACGAGACCGACCTCCTGCGCCCGGTGATCACGCGCATGGAGGAGCTCTCGGGACGTCGCTACGACCCCCGCGACGGCACCGGCGACGAGGCCAGCACAGACGACGTGCGCTTCCGGGTGATCGCCGACCACATCCGCACCGGCGCGATGCTCATCGGCGACGGCGTCACCCCGGGCAACGAGGGGCGGGGCTACGTGCTGCGCCGCCTGCTGCGCCGCGTGGTGCGCAACGCCCGCCTGCTCGGCGTCACCGAGCCCGTCCTTGTCGACCTCGCGAGCATCGTCCGCGACGCGATGGGGCCCTCGTACCCCGAGATCGTCACCTCCTACGAGCGGATCGCCGCGGTGATGCGCGCCGAGGAGGAGGCGTTCCTGGCGACGCTGGCCACGGGGTCGCGCATCTTCGACAGCGCCGTGACCGAGACCCGCGCCTCCGGGGGGTCGGTGCTCCCCGGATCGAGCGCGTTCGCCCTGCACGACACCTACGGCTTCCCGATCGACCTCACGCTCGAGATGGCGGCCGAGGCCGGTCTGTCCGTCGACGAGGGCGCGTTCCGCACGCTGATGGACGAGCAGCGGGCCCGTGCCAAGGCCGACGCCGCGGCCCGCAAGCAGGGCGGGGCCGACGCCCACGCCTACCGGGAGATCCTCGAGCGCGGCGGGCTCACCGACTTCCTCGGCTACACCGACCTCACCGGTGAGGCCCACGTCGTCGGCCTGATCGTCGACGGCACGCCGGTGCCCGCGGCGGGGGAGGGCAGCGAGGTCGAGGTGATCCTCGACCGCACGCCCTTCTACGCCGAGGGCGGCGGGCAGCAGTCCGACACCGGGCGGATCACCGGTGACGGCTGGGCCGTCGAGGTCGACGACGTCCAGGCCCCGGTACCCGGGCTCTCGGTCCACCGCGGCCGCGTCGTGCTCGGCGAGGTCGTCCGCGACGCCCCCGCCGTGCCCTCGGTCGACGTCGAGCGCCGCGCCGCGGTGTCGCGCTCGCACACCGCGACCCACCTCGTGCACTCGGGGATGCGCCGCGCCCTCGGCGACGCCGCCGCCCAGGCCGGGTCGCTCAACGCCCCCGGACGCCTGCGCTTCGACTTCACCTCGCCCGCGGGCGCTGTGCCGCCGAGCGTGCTCGCCGACGTCGAGGACGAGGTCAACACCGTCCTGCTCGGCGACGACGAGGTCCGCGCCTTCGTCACCTCCATGGACGAGGCCCGCCAGCTCGGCGCCATCGCGCTGTTCGGGGAGCGCTACGGCGACGCGGTGCGCATCGTCGAGGTCGGCGACTACTCCCGCGAGCTCTGCGGCGGCACCCACGTGCGCCGGGCCGGGCAGCTCGGGCTGGTGAAGCTGCTCAGCGAGGGGTCGATCGGCTCCGGGGTCCGGCGGGTGGAGGCGCTGGTCGGCATCGACGCCTTCCGGTTCCTGGCCCGCGAGCACGTGCTGGTCAACCAGCTCGCCGAGCAGTTCCGCGCGCCCGCCGAGGAGCTGCCCGAGCGCATCAACGGCGTCGTCGAACGTCTGCGCGCCGCGGAGAAGGAGCTCGAGACCGTGCGGGCCCGCGAGGTGCTCGCCTCGGCCGGGGCGCTGGCCGAGGGGGCCGAGGAGGTCGCCGGGATCGCCCTGGTCGCCGCGCGCACGCCCGCGGGCGTCGCCGGCGCCGACCTGCGTGCGCTCGCCGCCGACGTGCGCACCCGCCTGCAGGCCCGCCCGGCCGTCGTCGCCCTCTTCGCCCCGGACGGCGAGAAGCTCGCGTTCGTCGTGGCCACCACCGAGGGCGCCCGCGACCGGGGGCTCGCCGCCGGCGACCTGGTGAAGGTCTTCGCCCCGGCCGTCGGCGGCCGCGGCGGCGGGAAGCCCGACCTCGCCCAGGGCGGTGGCAGCACACCCGCCGGGATCGACGAGGCGGTGGCCGCCCTGCGCGCCGAGGTGTCCCGCGCCGGATCCGCGTGAAGCTGTCCTCCATGGTCGAGCTCCGCTCCGCTGGGTCTCCCGCACGGTGAACGACCCCCTCCCGTCGCCCACCGGTCGGCGCCTCGGCGTCGACGTCGGATCGGTGCGGGTGGGGGTCGCGTTGTCGGATCCCGGCGGCGTCCTCGCCACCCCGCTGGTTACGCTCGGTCGGGACGAGACGGGCGGGTCCGACCTGGACCGTCTCCTGGAGCTCGTCGACGAGCACGAGGTGGTCGAGGTGGTCGTGGGACTTCCGCGCACGCTGGCGGACCGGACCGGTCCGGCGGCCGTCGCGGCGCAGGACTACGCGACGGCGCTGGAGGCGCGCCTCGCGGCGTCCGGGCGGGCGGTGCCCGTCGCCCTGCACGACGAGCGCTTCACCACCGTCACCGCCACGCGGATGCTCTCCGACCGTGGGGTGAAGGGCCGCAAGCAGCGCCGGGTGATCGACCAGGCCGCCGCCGTCGGCATCCTGCAGGGGTATCTCGACGCTCGCCGTGGCGCCCCGGGGGCACCGTGAGGGACGACCGCGCGAGCGGGTCGTCGGGCGAGCGACGGCTCATCCGGATGTCGCCCGGCGGGGGCGGCGGCCGCACCACCGCCGAGCGCCCCGCGCCGTCGGTGCACGAGGACGCCGTCACCGACCGTCACTACCCGGCGGTGTGGCAGCGGCCGGAGCCGGAGCCGGAGTCGGCCGACCCGGGCTGGCTGCTCGGCGACGATGACGACGACGCGACCACCACGACGACGACCGCCACGACGACCGCCACGGGCGGCGGCGACGCGCTCACCGAGCTCCTCCCGCACGGGCGGGCCACCCGGTCACGGCGACGTCTGCTGTGGCCCGGCATCGCTCTGCTGATGGTGATCGCCCTGGTCGGCGGCGTGTTCTTCGCCCGCGACCTGTTCTCGGTGGTCTTCCCGCCCGACTACGACGGCCCCGGCACCGGTCGGGTCGTCGTCGAGGTGGCCGACGGCGCCTCCACGCGCGCCATCGGCGAGGAGCTTGCCACCGCCGACGTCGTCGCCTCCGCCCGTGCCTTCGGGACGGCGGCGGAGGAGGACCCCGACGGGCGCGGCATCCAGCCCGGCTTCTACCAGCTGCGCCGTCAGATGTCGGCGGCCGGCGCGGTGGACGCCCTCCTCGACCCGGCGTCGCGGGTGGGCCGTCTCGACGTGCGCAGCGGCACCCAGCTCGACGACACCGTCGGTGCCGGCAACGCCACCGTGCCCGGCGTGCTCTCGCAGATCGCCCAGTCCACCTGCACCACCGACGACGCCGGGGCGATGCAGTGCGCCTCGGTCGCCGACGTGCGCGCGGCGATGACGAACACCGACCCGGCGGCGCTCGGGGTGCCGTCCTGGGCGCTCGACGGGGTGCGCCGCGCCGACCCGGCCCGGCGCCTCGAGGGCCTGCTCGCCCCGGGCACCTACGACATCGCGCCAGGCACGAGCGCTCGCGACGCCCTCGCTCAGGTCGTGCGCGCTTCCGTGCCGCGGCTGGAGGCCGGCGGGCTGGTGGCCCAGGCCGACGCCGCGGGCCGGTCGCCCTACGACGTGCTCGTGGTGGCGTCGCTGGCCGAGAAGGAGGGCGTCGTCGGGGACTTCGGCAAGGTCTCGCGCGTCATCTACAACCGCCTCGCGGTGCCCATGCGCCTGCAGCTCGACTCGACGGTGAACTACCCGCTCGACCGCCAGATGCTGCTGACCACGCCGTTCGACCGCGCGACGCCCGGCCCCTACAACACCTACCTCAACCTCGGGCTGATGCCGACCCCGATCGGCGCGGTGAGCCCGGAAGCCCTGCACGCCGCGCTCGAACCGACCCCGGGCCCGTGGGTCTACTTCGTGAAGTGCGAGCTCGACGGCCAGTCCTGCTTCGCGGTCAGCCCCACCGAGCACGACGCCAACCGGCGGTTGGCCCAGGAACGCGGGGTGTACTGACGGTGCGGGCGGCCGTGCTCGGCTCGCCGGTGGCGCACTCGCTCTCCCCGGTCCTGCACGGCGCCGCCTACGCCGCCCTCGGTCTGGACGGCTGGACCTACGAACGCGTCGAGTGCACCGAGGCGGAGCTCCCCGGCTGGGTGCGCGCCCGCGACGACTCCTGGGCCGGGCTGTCGGTGACCATGCCGGGCAAGCGGGCCGCGCTCGCGGTCGCCTCCTCGGCGTCCCGGCGCGCCCGACGGCTCGGGTCGGCCAACACCCTGGTGCGCGCCGCCGACGGATCCTGGTCGGCCGACTGCACCGACGTCGACGGTGTCGCCGGGGCTCTCCGCGCCGCCGGGGTGCGCCTGCCGCCGTCGACCGCGGCGGGGCCCCTCGACGCCGTCGTCCTGGGCAGCGGGGCCACCGCCGCCGCGGCGCTCGGCGGGATCGCCGACGTCGGCGGCGAAGCGGTGACGCTCGTGGTGCGCGACGTCGACCGTGCCGCCGGCACCCTGGATGTCGCCCGCGCCCACGGCCTCGCCCACCGGGCCCTCGCCTGGCCCGACCTGGTTCCCCCGGACCTCGGCCGGGCGGCGGCGCTGATCAACACCACGCCCGCAGGCTCGGTCGATGCCGCGCGCGCCGCGATGCTCGTCGACGCCCTGCCCGAGTGGGCGGTCGTCCTCGACGCCGTCTACCACCCCTGGCCGACCCCGCTCGCCGCCGCCGCCCGCGACCGCGGCCTCGCCGTCGCCACCGGCCTCGACATGCTCCTGCACCAGGCGTTCGGTCAGGTCGAGCAGTTCACCGGCCGCCCCGCTCCCCGCGCCGCCATGCACGCCGCCCTCGCCGCGACCACCGACGTCGGCCTCCTCCCGCTGCCCGCCTGACCCGGACGCTCCTGGAGCGAGGGGCGTCCTGGTGTCGCCCAGCGGGCCGAGCGGCACCCTTCGCGGGCGGCGATTGGGCCGGAGCTGCATCACCGCGGCCGCACCAGCGGGGCCCCCGGTTGTCCCCATCGGCCGACTGCGTCCACAGGCCGAGCGACGCGGCGCGACAGGCGAGTCGGGTCGGCGCAGGCTCGTCAGCATGGTCATGGGCGCGCTGGTCGCGGTCCTCGCCGGCGTGGCCGGGGCGGGGGTCGGAGCGGGGATGCGGGTGGTCCTGGCCCGGATGCGGCGGGGGGCGGTGGTGGCCGTGGGGTGGTGCGAGGGCGCAGTGGCGCTGCTCTGGCTCCTCCCGGTGCTCGGGGTCGCCGGCGGTCACGTCGACGCGGCGTGGCTCCCGGCCGCACTCGGGTTCCCGGTCCTGGCCGTGGCCGCCTCGGCGACCGACATCCTGCACCGTCGCCTGCCCGACCGGCTGACGCTCCCCGCGGCGGTGCTCGCCCCGGTGGCCCTGCTGCCGCTCGGGGTCGCGTCGGCCGGGACCGGCCTCCTCGGCGCGGTGGTCTTCCTCGCCGCGCACGCCGTGGTCCACCTCGCGGCGCCCGGGGCACTGGGGGCGGGCGACGTCAAGCTCGCGGCCGCCCTCGGCGCCCCGCTCGCCGCCGCGTCGTGGTGGGCGCTGCTCGTCGTCCCGGTGCTCGCGGCGGTCGCCGTCACGGTGTGGGTGACGTGGGGCGGCCCCGGCGTGCGCCGAGGTGTGCCGTTCGCGCCGCCGATGCTCGCCGCGACCTGGGGGGTGATCGCCGTCCCGATGCTCGCCCGGTAGTCGCCGGGCACCGACGTGGAACGATGGGCGGGTGTTGCGATGGCTGACGGCGGGAGAGTCCCACGGGGCGGCGTTGACGGCGGTGCTCGAGGGCATGGTCGCGGGCGTCTCGGTGAGCTCGAAAGAGGTGTCGGCCGAGCTGGCCCGGCGACGCCTGGGCTACGGACGCGGCGCGCGGATGGCCTTCGAGGCCGACGAGATCGAGCTCTCGGGGGGCCTGCGCCACGGCGTCACGATGGGCAGCCCGGTCGCCATCCGGATCGCCAACAGCGAGTGGCCCAAGTGGGAGACCGTGATGTCCGCCGACCCGGTGGACCCCGCGGTCCTGGAGGGGCGGGCGCGCAACGCGCCGCTCACCCGCCCACGGCCGGGGCACGCCGACCTCGCCGGCATGACCAAGTACGACTTCGACGAGGCCCGCCCCGTCCTGGAGCGCGCCAGCGCCCGCGAGACCGCGGCCAAGGTGGCGCTCGGCGCGGTGGCGAAGGCGTTCCTGGCCCAGGCGCTGGGCGTCGAGATCCTCTCGCACGTGGTCAGCCTGGGCACCGCCGACGCCACGCCCGACGTGATCCCGATGCCCGGCGACGGCGAGCGTATCGACGCGAGCCCGGTGCGCGCCGTCGACGACGCCTCGACGGCCGCGATGGTCGCCGAGGTCGACGCGGCCAAGGAGGACGGCGACACCCTCGGGGGCGTCGTGGAGGTCGTCGCCCACGGTCTGCCGGTCGGGCTCGGCTCCTACGTGCAGGCCGACCGCCGCCTCGACGCCCGGCTGGCGGGCGCGCTGATGGGGATCCAGGCGATGAAGGGCGTCGAGATCGGCGACGGTTTCACCACCGCGCGCCGCCGCGGCTCTGCGGCCCACGACGAGATCCTGAAGGGCGATCCGGGGATCGGGCGCACGTCCAACCGGGCCGGCGGCATCGAGGGCGGCATGACCAACGGCGAGCCGCTGCGCGCCCGCGTCGCGATGAAGCCGATCTCGACGGTGCCGCGGGCGTTGGCCACCGTCGACCTGGCCACCGGCGACACGGCCGTCGCGCACCACCAGCGCTCCGACGTCTGCGCGGTGCCCGCGGCCGGGGTCATCGCCGAGGCCCTCGTCGCCCTGGTCCTCGCCGACGCCGCGCTGGAGAAGTTCGGCGGCGACTCGCTGCGCGAGACCGCCCGCAACCACGCGGCCTACACCGCGGCCGTCGACCCGCTGCGGGTCGTGGAGACCCCCCAGGACCTCCGGTGAGCCCGGTCGCGGTGCTCGTCGGTCCGCCGGGGGCCGGGAAGTCGACGGTGGGTGCGCTGCTCGCCGAGCGTCTCGGGGTGCCCTTCGCCGACAGCGACGACCTCATCGAGGCCCACACCGGCCGGATCATCGCCGACATCTTCCTGACCGACGGCGAGCCCGCCTTCCGCGTCCTGGAGCGCGACGTCGTCACCGCGGCCCTCGAGAGCCATCCCGGGGTGCTGTCGCTGGGCGGGGGATCGGTGATGAGCGAGCCGGTCCGCGCGGCCCTCGCCGGTCAGCCGGTGGTGTTCCTGACCGTCGGGCTCGCCGCCGGGGTGCGCCGTGTCGGGCTCTCGACGGCGCGCCCGCTGCTCGCCGGGGTCAACCCCCGGGCGACGTTCTCCGCGCTGCTCGCGGAGCGGATGCCGGTGTACCGGTCGGTCGCCCGCCACGAGATCGCCACGGACCATCTCGAGCCCGCCGCCGTGGTGGACGCCGTGCTCGCCGCGCTCCCGGACCGGGCCGACCGTGCCCGCTAGTCCCGGACGCGCCGGGCCGCGGAGCCGGACACCGGAGCAGCGCCTGCACGTCGCCACCGCCGCGCCGTACGACGTCGTCGTCGGCCGCGGGCTCACGCCGGCGGTCGCCGAGGTGCTCGCCGGGACGGCGCGGGTCGTCGTCTGCCACCAGCCCGCCGTGGCGGGGCTCGCGGCCGCGATCCGCGACGACCTCACGGCCGGCGGCGCCGAGGCCCACCTGCTGGTCCTGCCCGACAGCGAGGACGGCAAGGACCTCGCGACCGCCGGGGCCTGCTGGGAGGAGCTCGGGCGCCTGGGTGTGACCCGGTCGGACGCGCTGGTGGCGGTGGGTGGCGGCGCGGCCACCGATCTCGTCGGCTTCGTCGCCGCGGCCTGGATGCGAGGGGTCCGCGTCGTCCACGTGCCGACCACGCTGCTGGCCATGGTCGACGCTGCGGTCGGCGGCAAGACGGGCATCAACACCGCCGCCGGCAAGAACCTCGTCGGCGCCTTCCACGAACCGGCCGCGGTGATCGCCGACCTCGACAGCCTGGCGACGGTGAGCCGCGCCGAGCGCGCCGCGGGCATGGCCGAGGTCGTCAAGACCGGGTTCATCGCCGACCCGACGATCCTCGAGATGGTCGAGGCCGACCCCGACGCCGCGCTCGACCCGGCCGGCGAGGTCCTCGGCGAGCTGGTCGTCCGCTCGGTCCGGGTCAAGGGCGACGTCGTCGCCGCCGACCTGCGCGAGTCGCACCTGCGCGAGATCCTCAACTACGGCCACACCCTGGGGCACGCGGTCGAGCGCCGCGAGCGCTACCGCTGGCGGCACGGGGAAGCGGTCAGCGTCGGGCTGGTCTTCGCCGCCGAGCTCGCGCGTCGCGCCGGGCGCCTCGACGACGCCACCGCCGACCGTCACGCTGCCGTCCTCGCCGCGGTCGGTCTCCCGGTCACCTACGAGGCCGGGGCGTTCGACGACCTGCTCGCCACGATGCGGGTCGACAAGAAGGCGCGTGGGGCCCTGCTGCGCTTCGTCGTCCTCGACGGGCTGGCTCGTCCCGGCCGTCTCGAGGGTCCGAGTACGGCGGACCTGGCCGCGGCCTACGCGGCGCTCGCGGCCTGAGCGCCGGTCACTCGCGCGGGCGCCGCAGCCCGAACCGACGTCGCAGCGCGGCGGGGTCGGCGCGGTCCGGCTCCTCCTCGGGCTCGACCGGAGTCGTGCCTGCGCGCTCGGGTGGCGTCTGGACCGGGAGGATCGGCAGTTCCGTGGTCGGCAGGACCGCCACGACCGGAGGGGCGAGCGACTCCGCCGCGGGCTCGGGCGTCACCGGCTCGGGGGTCACCGGTGCGGAGGCGGGGTCGGAGGCCGCCGCGTCGGGGGTCACCTGCGTGGCGTCAGCCGGCGCGGGGGAGGGGCCGAAGGGGCTCGACGGCGGTCCCACGGCCGGTGGGGCGTCGGGCTCGGCGGCCGGCACGGCGACGGGCGGTGCGGCGTCCCCGCGCGCCGGGCGGACCCGGGAGGCGCGGCGCTCCCCGGCGAGGCGAGGCGCCTCGGGCAGGCGCTCGCGCTCCTCCACCGCGGGCTCGGGCCGGGCACGACGGCCCGGGGTGCGGACGCCGGCGATCGTCGGCCCGGCGACCTCGCGTGCCGCCGGGGCGGGTGCGGCGCGGCCCTCCCGCGGTGCGCGTGTGGCGCGCGGCGAGGCGGTGGAGGCGGTGGCCGGGTCGGTGAGGCCTGCGCGGTCGAGGGCGGCCTGGCGGGACACCGCGTCGTCGTCGGCGTCGAGTGCGGGGTCGTCGGCACCCTCGCCGTGGCGGCGCAGCGACAGCCACCCCAGCCGGGAGCCGATGCCGACGGAGACGAGCACCAGCAGGGCGGTGAACGCCGCCCGCCCCACGAGCGCGGACCCCAGGTCGGCCACCCCGGTGTCGTCGACGAACAGGGCGAGCAGGAGCCAGCTCAGCAGTCCGGCGGCCGGGGCGGCGGCCAGCGCCGCGAAGAACCAGCTCCACTCCGGGGGGTGCCGGTCGAGGACGACCTCGGCCCCCACCCAGAGGATGCCCACGGCCAGGACGGCCGCCAGGAGCAGGACGCTCCACAGCGTCATCAGGTCGGGCGAGAGGGACCGCAGGGCGACGAAGGCCGCCTGGGCGACGCCGTAGACCGCGGTGAGGACGAGCGCTCGCAGGACCCAGGGACGCGGGGCGTTGGGGAGCACCGTCGTGGAGATGAAGGGAGCACGCCGATCGGGCACCCGGACACCGTACGACTCGCGCTCGCCTACGCTCACCCCCATGGGTGCGACGGCGCACGACCCGGGCGGTCGAGCCCGTGCCGCACCGCCGCGGGCCGTCGTCGGGCGCGTCCCGGGCACCGCCGCCGGACGGCGCGACGCGCTGCGGGCGCTGGTCCGCGACGCGGGCCTGGACGCCCTGCTCGTGACCGACCTGGTCAACGTCCGCTACCTGTCCGGGTTCACCGGCTCGAACGGCGCGCTGCTGGTGCACGCCGACGACGCGGCGAGCGGGGCGTCGGGTGAGCCCCGGTCGGTGCTGGCCACCGACGGCCGTTACCTCACCCAGGCCGCCGCGCAGACCCCCGACCTGCCGCACCTGATCGAGCGGGTGTGCGGCCCGGCGCTGCTCACCGCCCTGGAGGGCCCGGCGCGCGTCGGCTTCGACAGCGCCCACGTGACCGTCGACGGCCACGCCGACCTCCTCGCGGCCGGCCACCCCCTCGAGCGTGCCCCCGGCCTGGTGGAGCGACTGCGCGCGGTCAAGGACGCCGGCGAGGTCGACGTGCTGCGCCTCGCCTGCGCGGCCGGGGACGCCGCGCTCGACGGGATGGTCGCCGACGGCGCCCTGCGCGCGGGACGCACCGAGCGCGAGGTCGCCCGGGAGCTCGAGGAGCGGATGCGGGACGCGGGCGCCGAGGGGCCGTCGTTCGAGACGATCGTGGCGACCGGCGCGCACGCGGCCATCCCGCACCACCGCCCCACCGATGCGCCCCTGGCCGACGGTGACCTGCTCACGATGGACTTCGGGGCCCTCGTCGAGGGCTACCGCTCCGACATGACACGCACCGTCGTCGTCGGCCGCCCCGCCGACTGGCAGCGCGACCTGTACACCCTGGTCGACGAGGCGGCCGCCGCCGGGCGGGCCGCGCTCGCGCCCGGGGTGGCGACCCGCGACGTGGACACCGCGGCCCGTGACGTCATCGTCGCCGCCGGCCACGGCGAGCACTTCGTGCACGGGCTCGGGCACGGCGTCGGCCTCGTCATCCACGAGGCTCCGGCGCTCTCCGCGACCGCGACCGCTACCCTGGAGGCCGGGATGACGGTCACCGTCGAGCCGGGGGTCTACCTGGCCGGTCGGGGCGGGGTCCGGATCGAGGACACCCTCGTCGTCACCGACGACGGTGCCGAACCGCTCACCACGAGCACCCGGGACCTGCTGGCCCTGGGCTGAGACCACCGAGCAGGAGAGATCGCGGCAGTGGCGACGACCAACGACCTGAAGAACGGCCTGGTCCTGCGGATCGACGGCAACCTCTGGGCCGTCACCGAGTTCCAGCACGTCAAGCCGGGCAAGGGCGGCGCCTTCGTCCGGACGACCCTGAAGAACGTCATGACCGGCAAGGTCGTCGACAAGACGTTCAACGCCGGCACGAAGGTCGAGACCGCGAGCGTCGACCGCCGCGACATGACCTACCTGTACCGCGACGGCGGCGACTTCGTCTTCATGGACGCCGCGGACTACGAGCAGATCCCGATCCCCGAGAAGACCGTGGGCGACCAGGCCCGCTTCCTCCTGGAGAACCAGGAGGTGCAGGTGTCGTTCAACGACGGTGCGCCGCTGTACATCGAGCTCCCCGCCTCGGTCGAGCTCGAGATCACCCAGACCGACCCCGGCCTGCAGGGCGACCGCTCCACCGGCGGCACCAAGCCGGCCACGGTGTCGACCGGCGCGGAGATCCAGGTCCCGCTGTTCCTCGAGACCGGCACCACGGTCAAGGTCGACACCCGCGACGGGCGCTATCTGGGCCGCGTGAGCGGCTGACGTGGCGACGCCTCACGTACCGAACCCCCGCAAGGGGTCCCGCTCCAAGGCCCGCAAGCGCGCGCTGGACATCCTGTTCGAGTCCGAGGCCCGCGGCGAGGACCCGCTCGAGGTCCTGGCCCGCCGGGTGGCCGGGTCGGACGCCCCGCCGGTGTCGGACTTCGCGGTCACCCTCGTCGAGGGTGTGGTGACCAACCGCCCGCGCATCGACGAGGTCGTGGGGTCGTACGCGCAGGGCTGGACGATGAACCGGATGCCGGCCGTCGACCGGATGATCCTGCGGATCGGGGTCTACGAGATCCTCTACTCCGACGACGTGCCCGATCCGGTGGCCATCGACGAGGCGATCGACCTGGCGCGCGAGCTGTCCACCGACGACTCGCCGCGCTTCGTCAACGGCGTGCTCGCCGGGGTGTCCTCCGGCCGCCCGGGCACGGTGGCGGCGCCGACCCCCGACCGGGTGCAGGTCCCGGCCGGGGTCGAGCTGGCCCCGGTGGACGAACCGACGACCCGCGGAGCGCGCCGGAGATCGGTAGACGCTGCGAGCGAGCCCCGAGTGACCGCATCTCCTTGGCGCGACTGACTAGTCCTCGCGGACGGCGCGGGCCTCGGGGGGCAGGACGCCCCAGTCGACGAGCTGGTCGGAGAGCTCGCCGGGGCTCATGTCGTAGATGATCGCGAGCGAGCGGAGGTCCTCGTTGCGGATCGAGAGGACCTTGCCGTTGTAGTCGCCGCGCTGGCTCTGGATGGCGGCGGCGTAGCGCGCCAGCGGGCCGGCCTTCTCGGCGGGCAGCTGCTGGAGACGCTCGAGGTTGATCACGATCTTCGCCGCGGGCTCGGAACCGGAGGGCACGCGGCCCTCGGGGAGCAGCTCGGCGACGGGCACGCCGTAGAAGTCGGCGAGCTCGGCGAGCTTCTGGACGGTCACGGCGCGGTCGCCCCGCTCGTACGAACCGACGACGACGGCCTTCCAGCGTCCGCCCGACTTCTGCTCGACGCCGTGCAGGGACAGACCCTGCTGCTGGCGGATACCCCTCAGTTTCGACCCCAGCGCCTTCGCGTAGTCACCCATCTGGCGGACACCCCGTCCTCTCGCGTCGCCCGGCTCGCCCCGCCCGTGCACCCAGCGAAGTCGATACGGAGAGTGATGATGCGCCCCCGGTCGTCTCATGGTCAAGCCGGGGTGCGACCGATTCCCGCCGGTGTGGCCCGTCGCACTCGGTCGGTGGACGGCACACGCCGCGTAGTGCTCCCCCCGGAGCGCGGCTGCCCGTCCGGACGTTCCGGGCCCGACAGGGCCGTCGGCCGTCGCTGATAGTGTGCGGGCGCAGTCCGAACCGACATCCTTTAAGAGTCGTCCTGCGAGGCGAAGAAGGAGGTCCCGCGTGCCGTCCCGGCGCCGGGGCGAGTCCGGGACGGGTGCCGCGAGTGCCGAGGGTGAGCGCGAGCTGCTCACCGCGGCCGACCTCACGCGCACCGTGGCCCGGGTCGCTCACGAGATCATCGAGAAGACCGCCCCCGGCGGCGACCCCGGGACACCTCCGGTCGTGCTGCTCGGGCTCCCGACGCGCGGGACCTTCCTCGCCCGCCGCCTCGCGGAGCGCATCACCGAGATCACCGGCACGGTCGTGCCGACGGGCACGGTCGACCCCACGCTCTACCGCGACGACCTGCGCCTGCGCCCGACGCGCGCCCTCTCCGAGACCGACATCCCGGAGGGTGGTATCGACGAGGCGGTCGTGATCCTGGTCGACGACGTCCTGTTCTCCGGGCGGACGGTCCGCGCGGCGCTCGACGCGCTGCGCGACCACGGGCGCCCGCGCACGGTGCAGCTCGCGGTCCTGGTCGACCGGGGGCACCGCGAGCTGCCGATCCGCGCCGACTACGTCGGCAAGAACGTGCCGACCAACCGCTCCGAGGACGTCTCCGTGATGCTCACCGAGGTCGACGGCCGCGACGGGGTGAGCCTGCGGTGAGCTCCACGACGGACGCGACGCTCGGCCTGCGCCACCTGCTCGGCACCGAGGGCCTGCGCCGCGACCAGGCCGTGGCCCTGCTCGACACGGCCGCGAGCATGGAGCAGGCGCTCACCGGACGGGCGGTGCGCAAGCTCCCCACCCTGCGCGGGCGCACCGTGGTGACCCTGTTCTACGAGAACTCCACCCGCACGCGCGTCTCGTTCGAGGTCGCCGGCAAGTGGATGAGCGCCGACACCATCAACGTCTCGGCCGGTGGGTCGTCGGTGAGCAAGGGGGAGTCGCTGCGCGACACCGCGGCCACGCTCGCCGCCGCCGGGGCGGACGCCGTCGTCGTGCGCCACCCGTCGTCGGGGGCCCCGCACCGCATCGCCGCGTGGCTCGACCGGGTCGGGCACTCCCACCTCGGCGCGGAGGGCCACGTCGCGGTGGTCAACGCAGGCGACGGCACCCACGAGCACCCCACGCAGGCCCTGCTCGACGCCTCGGCGCTGCGGGCCCGGCTCGGGCGGATCGAGGACCTGCACGTCACGATCGTCGGCGACGTCCTGCACAGCCGCGTCGCCCGCTCGAACGCGCACCTGCTGGCCACCCTCGGGGCCCGGGTGACGCTCGTCGCGCCTCCGACGCTGCTGCCGATCGGTGTCGAGCAGTGGCCTGTCACCGTGGCCCACGACCTGGACGCGGTGCTCGCGACCGGGCCGGACGCCGTGATGATGCTGCGGGTGCAGTCCGAGCGCATGCACGGCGGCTTCTTCCCCTCCGCGCGCGAGTACGCGGTGCGCTACGGGCTCTCCGAGGCCCGCGCCGCGCGCCTGCCCGAGCACACCGCCGTGCTGCACCCCGGTCCGGCCGTGCGTGGCATGGAGATCGCCAGCGCGGTCGCCGACTCACCCCGCGCGGTCATCACCCAGCAGGTGACCGCCGGGGTGCACGTGCGGATGGCCGTGCTCTACCACCTGCTCGCGGGCAAGGAGCACCAGTGACCACCACCCTCATCCGCGGCGCGGCGCCGTACGGCGAGGACCCCGCCGACCTCGTCGTCCGCGACGGCGCGCTGGTCGGTTCCCTCGGCGGCCACGAGCCGGACGAGACCGTCGACGCCGGCGGGCTGATCGCGCTGCCCGGCCTCGTCGACCTGCACACCCACCTGCGCGAGCCCGGCGGCGAGGAGGCCGAGACGATCGCCACCGGGTCGGCCGCCGCGGCGCTCGGCGGGTACACGGCGGTGTTCGCGATGCCGAACACGTACCCGGTCGCCGACTCGCCCGTGATCGTCGAGCACGTGTGGCGCCGCGGCCGCGAGGTCGGGCTGGTGGACGTCCGTCCGGTCGGCGCGGTCACGGTCGGTCTCGCGGGCGAGCGGCTCGCCGAGATGGGGATGATGGCGTCCTCCCCGGCCGGCGTGCGGATGTTCTCCGACGACGGTCGCTGCGTGAACGACCCGCTGGTCATGCGCCGGGCGCTCGAGTACGCCCGCTCGCTGGACGCCGTCGTCGCCCAGCACGCCGAGGACCACCGCCTCACCGCCGGTGCGCAGGCCCACGAGGGACCGGTCGCGGCGCGCCTCGGCCTCGCCGGCTGGCCCGCTGCGGCCGAGGAGTCGATCGTCGCCCGCGACGCCCTGCTGGCCGCCGCGGCCGGCGCCCGCCTGCACGTCTGCCACCTCTCCACGGCCCGCGCGGCCGAGATCGTGGCCTGGGCGCGGGCGAGCCTGACCGACGCCGCCAGCACCCGCGCCGGCTTCCGGGTCAGCGCGGAGGTCACGCCCCACCACCTGCTGCTCACCGACACCGCGGCCGAGGGCTACGACCCGGTGCACAAGGTCAACCCGCCGCTGCGCCCCCGGGCCGACACCCTCGCCCTGCGGCGGGCGCTCGCCGACGGCGTCATCGACTGCGTGGCCACCGACCACGCTCCGCACGCGGTGGAGGCCAAGGACTGCGAGTGGTCCGCGGCACGCCCCGGAATGCTCGGGCTGCAGACCGCGCTACCGGTCGTGGTGTCGACGATGGTGGCGACCGGCCTGCTCGACTGGCGCGGGGTGGCCCGGGTCTGCAGCGAGGCCCCGGCGCGGATCGCGGGCCTGGCGGACCAGGGACGCCCGCTGGCGGTCGGCGAGCCGGCCACGCTGACCCTCGTCGACCCGGACGGGGCCTGGACCGTGCGCGGCGCGGAGCTCGCGAGCCTCGCGGACAACACCCCGTACGAGGGGATGGAGATGCCGGTCTCCGTGGTGCACACCATGCTGCGGGGACGATGGACGGTGCGTGACGGCCGGCCCGCCACCAGCAACGACGTCGAGACAGGAGTGCGGGTGTGAGAGCTCATGAGGAGGCGGTCCTCGTCCTCGAGGACGGGAGCGCGCACCGCGGGGAGGCCTTCGGCGCCCGCGGACGCACCCTCGGTGAGGCCGTCTTCGCGACCGGGATGACCGGCTACCAGGAGACGCTGACCGACCCCAGCTACCACCGCCAGATCGTGGTCGCCACCGCCCCGCACATCGGCAACACCGGCTGGAACGACGAGGACGACGAGTCCGCGCGCATCCAGGTCGCCGGTTACGTGGTGCGTGACCCGGCACGGCAGGCGTCGAACTGGCGGTCGAGCCGCGAGCTCGGCGACGAGCTCGCCGCCCAGGGCGTGGTCGGCCTGGCCGGGGTGGACACCCGGGCGATCACCCGGCGGCTGCGCGAGGCGGGCTCGATGCGCGCCGGGATCTTCTCGGGTGCCGCGCTCGCCGACCCGACGACGCTGCGCGCCCAGGTCCTCGACAGCCCGGAGATGACCGGCGCCGACCTCGCGGGCGCGGTGAGCACCGCCGAGCCCTACGTCGTGCCCGCGGTGGGCCGGACCCGCTTCCGGGTGGCCGCCCTCGACCTCGGGATCAAGGCCAACACCCCCCGGATGTTCGCCGAGCGCGGTGTCGAGACCCGCGTCCTGCCCGCCGGCAGCACGATCGAGGAGCTGCTCGAGGGCGCACCGGACGGCGTGTTCCTGTCCAACGGCCCGGGCGACCCTGCCACGGCGGACCACGCCGTCGCCCTGACCGCCGAGGTGCTGCGACGCGAGGTGCCGCTGTTCGGCATCTGTTTCGGCAACCAGATCCTCGGCCGCGCCCTCGGGCTGGGCACCTTCAAGCTGCGCTACGGCCACCGCGGTATCAACGTCCCCGTGGTCGACCACACCACCGGCGCGGTGGCGATCACCAGCCAGAACCACGGGTTCGCGGTCGCGGGGACGCCGGGGGAGCACGTCGACAGCCCCTTCGGCGACGTCCACCTGTCCCACGGCTGCCCCAACGACGGGGTCGTCGAGGGGCTGACGTGCGCCGACGTGCCCGCATTCAGCGTCCAGTACCACCCCGAGGCCGCTGCCGGCCCGCACGACGCCGCCGGTCTCTTCGACCGGTTCGCGACCCTGATGGGAGGCGAGCGCTAGTGCCGCGCCGCGAGGACATCCACCACGTCCTGGTCATCGGCTCCGGGCCGATCGTGATCGGGCAGGCCTGCGAGTTCGACTACTCGGGCACGCAGGCCTGCCGGGTGCTGCGCGAGGAGGGCCTGCGCGTGTCGCTGGTCAACTCCAACCCGGCGACGATCATGACGGATCCCGAGTACGCCGACGCCACCTACGTCGAGCCGATCACCGTCGAGTACGTCAGCAAGGTCATCGAGGCCGAGCGGCCGGACGCGCTGCTGGCCACCCTCGGCGGGCAGACCGCGCTGAACACCGCGATCGCCCTGCACGAGGCGGGCGTGCTCGAGCGCTACGGCGTCGAGCTGATCGGCGCCGACATCGACGCCATCCAGCGCGGCGAGGACCGGCTGAAGTTCAAGGAGATCGTGCGCTCGATCGGCGGCGACGTCCCGCGCTCCGAGGTCTGCCACTCGATGGCCGAGGTGCGCGCCACCGTCGCCGACCTCGGCCTGCCCGTCGTGATCCGGCCCAGCTTCACCATGGGCGGGCTCGGGTCCGGGCTGGCCTACACCCCCGAGGAGCTCGAGCGCCTCGCCGGCGCCGGACTGGCCGCCAGCCCGGTGCACGAGGTGCTCATCGAGGAGTCCGTGCTCGGCTGGAAGGAGTACGAGCTCGAGCTCATGCGCGACCGCGTCGACAACGTCGTCGTGGTCTGCTCGATCGAGAACGTCGACCCGATGGGGGTGCACACCGGCGACTCGGTGACCGTCGCCCCGGCCATGACGCTCACCGACCGCGAGTACCAGCGGATGCGTGACGTCGGCATCGACGTCCTGCGCGCGGTCGGCGTCGAGACCGGCGGCTGCAACATCCAGTTCGCGGTGCACCCCACCACCGGGCGGCTCGTCGTCATCGAGATGAACCCGCGCGTCTCCCGCTCCAGCGCGCTGGCCTCCAAGGCGACCGGCTTCCCGATCGCCAAGATCGCCGCGCGCCTCGCGGTCGGCTACACCCTCGACGAGATCACCAACGACATCACCGGCGAGACCCCGGCGAGCTTCGAGCCCACGCTCGACTACGTCGTGGTCAAGGTGCCGCGCTTCGCGTTCGAGAAGTTCCCCGGCGCCGACCCCACGCTGACCACGACGATGAAGTCGGTCGGCGAGGCGATGAGCCTCGGCCGCAGCTTCCCCGAGGCGCTGAACAAGGCGCTGCGCTCGACCGAGACCACGGCCGCGGGCTTCTGGACGGTTCCGGACCCCGGCGGCACGGTGGAGGACGCGCTCCACCAGAGCTCGCTGCCGCGCGACGGGCGCCTCTACGCCGTCGAGTACGCCCTGCGCCTCGGCGCCTCGGTCGCCCAGGTCAGCGAGGCCAGCGGGATCGACGCCTGGTTCGTCGAGCAGATCGCGGGCCTGGTGGCGCTGCGGGCCGAGATCGTCGCCGCCCCGGTGCTCGACGAGGCCCTCCTGCGCCTCGCCAAGCGCTCCGGGCTCTCCGACGCCCAGATCGCCGCCGTGCGCCCGGAGCTCGCGGGCGAGGCCGGGGTGCGCGCGCTGCGCCACCGTCTCGGGGTGCGGCCGGTCTACAAGACCGTCGACACGTGCGCCGCCGAGTTCGCCGCCCGGACGCCGTACCACTACTCGGCGTACGAGTCGGACCCCGCGGCCGAGTCCGAGGTGATGCCCCAGACCGAGCGGGGCAAGGTGATCATCCTCGGGTCCGGACCGAACCGGATCGGGCAGGGCATCGAGTTCGACTACTCCTGCGTGCACGCGGCCACGAGCCTGCGCGCCGCCGGGTTCGAGACCGTGATGCTCAACTGCAACCCCGAGACGGTCTCGACCGACTACGACACCTCCGACCGGCTGTACTTCGAGCCGCTCACCGAGGAGGACGTGCTCGAGGTCGTCCACGTCGAGCAGCTCTCGGGCCTCGACGGGCCGGGCCTGGTCGGCGTCGTCGTCCAGCTCGGCGGGCAGACCCCGCTCAAGCTCGCCGCCGGCCTGGAGGCCGCCGGCGTGCCCATCGTCGGCACCCCGCCGGCCGCCATCGACCTCGCCGAGGAGCGCGGGGCGTTCGGGCGTGTGCTCGACGACGCCGGGCTGCCCGCCCCGCCGTACGGCACCGCGACCAGCTTCGAGGGCGCCCGCGAGATCGCCGCGCACGTCGGCTACCCGGTGCTCGTCCGGCCGTCCTACGTGCTCGGCGGGCGCGGCATGGAGATCGTCTACGACGACGACACCCTGCGCGACTACATCGGCCGCGCCACCCAGGTCACCCCCGACCACCCGGTGCTCGTCGACCGCTTCCTCGACGACGCCATCGAGATCGACGTCGACGCCCTGTGCGACGACGACGACGAGGTCTACCTCGGTGGGGTCATGGAGCACATCGAGGAGGCCGGGGTGCACTCCGGCGACTCCTCGTGCGCCCTGCCGCCGATCACCCTCGGCAGCGAGGACCTGGCCACGGTGCGCGACGTCGACGGTGGCCCTGGCCCGTCGTCTCGGCGTGCGCGGGCTGATGAACGTGCAGTACGCGCTCAAGGACGACGTCCTGTTCGTCCTCGAGGCCAACCCGCGCGCGTCGCGGACGGTCCCGTTCGTCTCCAAGGCCACCGGCGTCCCGCTGGCGGGCGCCGCCGCACGGATCATGCTCGGCGCGACGATCGCCGACCTGCGCGCCGAGGGCGTGCTCCCGCCCACCGGGGACGGCGGCGACCTCCCGGTCGGGCACCCGGTCGCGGTCAAGGAGGCGGTGCTGCCCTTCCACCGCTTCCGTCGCCCCGACGGCCGCGGTGTCGACTCGCTGCTCGGCCCGGAGATGAAGTCCACGGGCGAGGTCATGGGCATCGACGTGGCCTTCTCGACCGCGTTCGCCAAGGCCCAGGCCGCGGCGTCCGGCCCGCTCCCGACCCGGGGCAAGGTCTTCGTGTCGGTGGCCAACCGGGACAAGCGCTCCCTGATCTTCCCCGTCAAGCGTCTCGCCGATCTCGGCTTCGCCATCCTCGCCACGGTCGGCACCGCGTCGGTGCTGGAGCGCAACGGCATCCCGTGCGAGGTGGTGCGCAAGCACTTCGAGGGCGTGCCGGGGGAGGTCAACATCGTCGATCGCATCCTGGCCGGCGAGGTCGACATGATCGTCAACACCCCGGTCGGCCACTCCGGGCCCCGCATCGACGGGTACGAGATCCGCGCGGCGTGCCTCGACGTCGGCGTCCCCTGCATCACCACCGTGCAGGGCGCGGCGGCCGCGGTGCAGGCCATCGAGTCGGCGATCGGCGGTGAGGTCGCGGTGACACCGCTGCAGGTGCTGCACGCGCGCCTGCGCGCCGCCCGCGCCCCCATGACCGCCGCAGCCGGCGCCGACGCCCCCGGGGCCGGCGGTGCCAACGGTGTGGCCGGTGTCGACGCGGGCGCGCCGGCGCCGGCGCCGGTGGCCGGCGCGTGACCGGAGTGACGGCGTGACGGGGGCGGTGGCCGGGTTCCGGGCGCGGCTGCAGGCGGCCACCGAGGCCCACGGGCCGCTGTGCGTCGGCATCGACCCCCACCCGGGCCTGCTCGAGGCCTGGGGGCTCGAGGCCGACGCGGCCGGCGTCGAGCGGTTCGCGCGCGACGTCGTCGCGGCTCTCGCCGGGCACGTCGCGCTGCTCAAGCCGCAGGTGGCCCTGTTCGAGGTGTTCGGGTCGGCCGGCGTGGCCGCGCTGGAGCGGACGCTCGCCGACGCCCGGGCCGCGGGGGTGCTCACGGTGGCCGACGCCAAGCGCGGCGACATCGGCTCGACCATGGCCGCCTACGCCCGGGCCTGGCTCGCCGACTCCTCGCCGCTGGCCGCGGACGCGGTCACCCTGTCGCCCTACCTCGGGGTCGGGGCGCTCGCGCCCGCCCTCGACCTGGCGGTGGCCACCGGGCGGGGGGTGTTCGTCCTCGCCCGCACCTCCAACCCGGAGGCGGCCGGGGTGCAGGCGGCGCAGGCGTGGGTGGCGGGTTCGGGGGGCGCGCGGCGCGCGGTGCGCGAGGTCGCCCAGTCGGTGGTCGACGCCGTCGCCGACCACAACGCCGCGCACCCGGTGGGCTCCGGCGGGGTGGTGGTCGGCCTCACCCGCGGCACGACGGGACGGGAGCACGGCCTCGACCTCAGCGCCCTCGCCGGCCCGGTCCTGGTGCCCGGCCTCGGGGCGCAGGGCGGGACTCCGGACGACGTCGCCGCGTCCTTCGGTGCGCTGGGCGCAGCGGGGGGACCGGTCGTACCGGTGAGCGCCCGGGAGGTCCTGGCCGTGGGCCCCGACCCCGGAGCGCTGAGAGCCGCGGTCGGCGCGCTGAACGGAGCCCTGGCCGGGTCGCCGCCCCGGGGCCGTGTCGACGAGCGACGATCATCGATCCGGTGAGCGCTCCACCGTCCACTCGTCGGGTCCCGCTCGGCGGCACGACCTGTCTCACCTGCGGACATCCCCGCCCCCACGGACTGTCCGGGCTGCGTCCGCGGGGTACGTTCGCCATCACCCGATCCGGCTGCGGCCGGATTCTCCTGACGTCGGAGAACCCCCGGAGGAGAACGTGGCATTACCCGAGCTGACCGAGGAGCAGCGGGCGGCTGCGCTGGAGAAGGC
The DNA here is from genome assembly GCA_963785135.1 of uncultured Actinomycetota bacterium. GTDB lineage: Bacteria > Actinomycetota > Actinomycetes > Mycobacteriales > Pseudonocardiaceae > Actinomycetospora. The sequence continues at coordinate 293,901 of CAWATV010000010.1, read as the reverse complement.
CGCTGCCGCCCGTCGCGCACGGGCCGAGCTCAAGGAGCGGCTGAAGCGCGGGGGCACCACCCTCTCCGAGGTGCTCGAGCAGGCCGACTCGGACGAGGTGCTCGGCAAGATGAAGGTCTCGGCGCTGCTCGAGGCCCTGCCCGGTGTGGGCAAGGTCCGCGCCCAGCAGATCATGGAGCGCCTCGAGATCGCGCCGAGCCGCCGCCTGCGCGGGCTGGGGGATCGTCAGCGCAAGGCACTGCTCGACGAGTTCTCCGGCGAGTGAGCAGTCGGTGAACGACACCCCCGGGTTCGGGCCCGGCCGGCTGATCGTGCTGGCCGGGCCGTCGGGGGTCGGCAAGAGCACGATCGTCGCCGAGCTGCGGCGCATCGGTGCACCGCTGTGGTTCAGCGTGTCGGCCACCACCCGGGCCGCGCGCCCCGGTGAGGTCGACGGGCGGGACTACCACTTCGTCTCGGGCGACGAGTTCGACCGGCTGGTGGCCTCCGGCGAGATGCTGGAGTGGGCGGAGATCCACAAGGGGATGCACCGCTCGGGCACCCCGCGCGGTCCCGTCGACGCCCACCTCGACGCCGGCGAGCCCGTCCTGCTCGAGCTGGATCTGGCCGGCGCCCGCGCCGTGCGCGCCCGGCGGCCGGACGCGCTGTTCGTGTTCCTGGAGCCCCCCTCGTGGGAGGTCCTGGTCGGGCGGTTGATCAATCGCGGGACCGAGGCGCGGGAGGTCGTCGACCGCAGGCTGGCCACCGCCCGCGAGGAGCTGGCGGCCAGTTCGGAGTTCGACGTGACGCTGGTGAACCACGACGTCCGGGAGACCGCACGGCGGTTGGTAGAGTTGAGCGTCGGTCCACCCGTCGAGCACCCCCCCGTCGGCGACCCGGTCCACGCCGAGGAGAGCGCCGGACGGGGCCGGACCCCGGATCGATCCCCCTCATGAAGACCGCAGGAGTCAGCGAGTGAGCATTCCCACCGGACGGTCCAGCACCCTCGACACGCCGGAGGGCATCACCAACCCTCCGATCGACGAGCTGCTCGAGACGGTGAGCTCGAAGTACGCCCTGGTCATCTACGCGGCCAAGCGTGCCCGCCAGATCAACGACTACTACGCCCAGCTCGGCGAGGGCCTGCTCGAGTACGTCGGCCCGCTGGTCGAGCCCGGCCCCCGCGAGAAGCCGCTGTCGGTGGCCATGCGTGAGATCCACGCCGGGCTGCTCGAGCACACCGAGGGCGAGTAGGTCCTTTGACCGCCCCGGCGGGGGACGCGAAGGAGACGGTTCAGCACGCCGATAGGGGAGCCGGACCGTCGGAAGGGGCCACCCGGCAGGTCGTGCTGGGTGTCTCCGGCGGCATCGCCGCCTACAAGGCCTGCGAGGTGCTGCGCCGCCTGCGCGCGGCCGGCCACGAGGTCCAGGTCGTCGCCACCGCCTCGGCCCTGCGCTTCATCGGGGCGGCCACGTTCGAGGCGCTCTCGGGTCGCGAGGTGCTCTCCGAGGTCTTCGAGCACGTGCCCGAGGTGGTCCACGTGTCGCTCGGGCGCCGGGCCGACCTCGTCGTCGTCGTGCCCGCGACGGCCGACCTGCTGGCCAGGATGACCCACGGGCGCGCCGACGACCTGCTCACCTCGACGCTCCTGACGACCCGCGCGCCGGTGCTGGCGGTGCCGGCGATGCACACCGAGATGTGGGAGCACCCGGCCACGGTCGCCAACGTCGCCACCCTGCGGGCCCGCGGCACCGTCGTCCTCGAGCCCGCCTCCGGGCGTCTGACCGGCGCCGACTCCGGCCCCGGACGCCTGCCCGAGCCCGCCGAGATCGTCGAGTTCGCTCGCCTGCTGCTCGAGTGGGGCGGCACCGGGGAGCATCCGCTGCCGCGTGACCTCGCCGGTCGCCGCGTCGTGGTCTCGGCCGGCGGGACCAACGAGCCGCTCGACCCGGTGCGGGCGCTGGGCAACCGCTCCTCGGGGCGGCAGGGCTTCGCGCTGGCGCGGGTCGCCGCCCAGCGCGGGGCCGAGGTCGTCCTCGTCGCCGGGTCCACCGCCGACCTCGAACCCCCGGCCGCGGTGGAGCTGCGCCGGGTGCAGACGGCGCGGGAGATGCGCGACGCCGTCCTCACCGCGGGCAAGGAGGCCGACGTGGTGGTGATGGCCGCCGCGGTGGCCGACTTCCGCCCCACCGAGATCGTCACGACCAAGATCAAGAAGGGCGGGACGGGCGAGCCGGCCTCGATCGCGCTCACCCGCAACCCGGACATCCTGCGCGAACTGGTCGCCGAGGAGGTGCCGCGGCGCCTCGTGGTCGGCTTCGCCGCCGAGACCGGCGACGCCGAGGGCAGCGTGCTCGACCACGGGCGGGAGAAGCTCGCCCGCAAGGGGTGCGACCTCCTGGTCGTCAACGCCGTCGGCTCGGGCCAGGCCGGTGTGGAGCACAGTGCCTTCGAGGTCGAGGACAACGAGGGCTGGCTGCTCGGCGCCGACGGGTCGTCGGTGCCGCTGCCCTTCGCGTCGAAGGCGGCCCTGGCCGCCCGGGTGTGGGACGCGGTCGGCGCGCGCCTCGCCTGATCGCGCCCATTGCACGATGTGCGGCTAGATCACAACCGTTCTGTGACGGCTTCCGCATTGTGGGTGATCAGCGACCTACCGAACCGTGGGAATGCCGTTAGTGTGGACGGGTCCCATTGTCGAGGCAGGGAGAGATTGTGCCCGTCAGGCGCCTGTTCACCAGCGAATCCGTCACCGAGGGCCACCCGGACAAGATCTGTGACGCCGTCAGTGACGGCATCCTGGACGCCTTGCTGGCGCAGGATCCGAAGAGCCGCGTCGCGGTCGAGACGATGGTCACCACCGGCCAGGTGCACGTCGCCGGCGAGGTGACGACCAACGCTCAGGTCAACTACGTCGACATCGTCCGCAAGACGATCCTCGACATCGGCTACGACTCGTCGGTCAAGGGCTTCGACGGCGAGACCTGTGGCGTCTCGATCTCCATCGGCGCCCAGTCGAAGGACATCGCCCAGGGTGTCGACCAGGGCTACGAGGCCCGCGTCGAGGGCAACGAGGACGAGATCGCCAAGCAGGGCGCGGGCGACCAGGGGCTGATGTTCGGCTACGCCGACGCCGACACCCCGGAGCTCATGCCGCTGCCCATCGGCCTGGCCCACCGCCTGGCCCGCAAGCTGACCCAGGTCCGCCGCGACGGCACGCTGCCCTACCTGCGTCCCGACGGTAAGACCCAGGTCACCATCGCCTACGACGACGACAAGCCCGTCGCCGTCGAGACCGTGGTCCTGTCCACCCAGCACGCGGCGGACATCGACCTCGACAACATGCTGACCCCGGACATGACCGAGAAGGTCATCCGCCCGGTGCTGGACACGCTCGACATCGACACGTCGAACACCCGCATCCTGATCAACCCGACCGGTCGCTTCGTCACCGGCGGCCCGATGGGTGACGCCGGCCTGACCGGTCGCAAGATCATCGTCGACACCTACGGCGGCTACGCCCGCCACGGCGGCGGCGCCTTCTCCGGCAAGGACCCGTCGAAGGTCGACCGCTCCGCCGCGTACGCCATGCGCTGGGTGGCCAAGAACGTCGTGGCCGCCGGCCTGGCCAAGCGCGTCGAGGTCCAGGTCGCCTACGCCATCGGCAAGGCCGAGCCCATGGGCGTCTTCGTCGAGACCTTCGGCACCGCCACCGTCGACCCGGCGGCGATCGAGAAGGCCATCCACGAGGTCTTCGACCTCCGTCCGGGCGCCATCGTCCGCGACCTGCAGCTGCTGCGGCCCATCTACCAGCCGACCGCGGCGTACGGCCACTTCGGCCGCGACGACCTCGACCTCCCGTGGGAGCGCACCGACCGCGCCGACGCGCTGAAGAAGGTCGTCGGCTGACACCCCGCTCGCCCCGACGGCCCGGCACTCCCCGTGAGTGCCGGGCCGTCGTGCGTCCGGGGTGGTGCTTTGCCAGCATGGGGGTCCTTGCTGGCACTGGACGCCAGGAAAGCCTCCACGATCATGGACGCGCACCTGCCGGACGTGCTCCTGATCATGCGGGTGTCCGGGAGCGCGGGGGGCGCGTCGTCCGGTTCTGGTAGACCGTCGGCGTGGCCACCGGGAAGTCGACGACGGCGCGGCGGAACGAGCGCGTGCCCGCCGCCGAGCGCCCGGTCGCGCGGGTGGCCGTCGACGTCAACCTCGCCCACCTCGACCGGCCGTTCGACTACCAGGTCCCCGAGCGGCTCACCGAGGACGCCGTGGTGGGCGCGCGGGTCCGGGTGCGGTTCGCGGGGCGGTTGGTCGACGGGTTCGTGCTCGCGCGGGAGGACACCAGCGAGCACACCGGTCGGTTGGGCTGGCTGGAGAAGGTGGTGTCGCCCGAGCCGGTGCTCGCCGCCGAGCTCGCCGGGCTCTGCCGCGTGGTCGCCGACCGGTACGCCGGCACCTTCGCCGACGTCGTCCGCCTGGCCGTGCCTCCGCGCCACGCCCGCGTGGAGGCCGAGACCCCGCGACCGCGCGCCCGCCCCGACGCCACCGGCCGACACCGCCGCGTGGGCCGCCTACCCGCGGGGGCCGGCGTTGCTCGACGCCCTCGCCGCCCGGCGCCCGGCGCACGCGGTGTGGCAGGCGCTGCCGGGGGAGGACTGGCCGGCGCGCCTCGCCGAGGCCGCCGCGACGACGGCCGCGTCGGGCCGGGGAGCGGTGCTCGTCGTCCCGGACCGCCGCGACCTCGACCGCGTCCACGCCGCGTGCGTCGCCGTCGCGGGCGCGGACGCCGTGGTCGCCCTCGCCGCCGACCTCGGGCCCGCCGAGCGCTACCGGCGGTGGCTCGCGATCGCGCGGGGGCACGTCCGGATCGTCGTCGGCACCCGGGCGGCCGCCTTCGCCCCGGTCGCCGACCCGGGGCTGGTCGCGGTGTGGGACGACGGCGACGACTCCCACGCCGAACCCCGGGCGCCGTACCCGCACGCCCGCGACGTGGCCATCACGCGCGCCCACCGCGACGGGGCGGCGCTGCTCGTCGCCGGGTACGCCCGCACCGCCGAGGCCGCGCTGCTCGTCGCCAGCGGCTGGGCGCACGACGTCATCGCCGAGCGCGGCGGAGTCCGCGAGCGGGCCCCCCGGGTGACCGCCATCGGTGAGGACGACCGCCAGCTGCTGCGCGATCCCACCGCGCGCGCCGCCCGCGTGCCGTCGGTGGCCTTCGAGGCCGCCCGCGCGGCGCTCCACGAGGGCGCGCCCGTCCTCGTCCAGGTCCCGCGCCGGGGCTACCTGCCCGCGGTGGCCTGCGCGCGGTGCCGCGAGCCCGCCCGCTGCCGGCGCTGCGCCGGGCCGCTCGCGATCCCCGCGCACGCCGACGGCAGCCCCGCCCCGCCCACCTGCCGCTGGTGCGGGCACCCGGAGGCCGCCTACCGGTGCCCGGCGTGCTCGTCGCCGAAGCTGCGGGCGCTCGCGGTCGGGTCCGGGCGCACCGCCGAGGAGCTCGGCCGGGCGTTCCCGGGAACGGTGGTGCGCAGCTCGGGCGGCGGCGCGGCCGTGCTCGACACCGTCGAGGCCGCGCCCGCGCTCGTCGTGGCGACCCCGGGCGCCGAGCCGGTCGCCGAGGGCGGCTACGGCGCCGCGCTGCTGCTCGACGGGGCCGCCCTGCTCGCCCGCCCCGACCTGCGCGCGGGGGAGGAGACGCTGCGCCGGTGGTTCGCCGCCGCCGCGCTGGTGCGCCCCGCGGGCGCGGGAGGCCGGGTCGTCGTGATCGCCGAGTCGTCGGTGGCCGCCGTCCAGGCCCTGGTCCGCTGGGACCCGGCCGGTCACGCGGCCGCGGAGCTGGCGGGACGCGAGGAGCTCGCCCTGCCCCCCGCGGTCCGCATGGCCGCGATCGACGGCAGCCCGGACGCCGTGGCCGGCCTCCTCGCCGCCCTGCCCGACGGCCCCGGCGACCCGCCCGAGGTGCTCGGGCCGGTCGCGCTGCCCCCGGGCACCCGCCCGCCCGCCGGCAGCGACGAGACCCCCGAGGAGGTCGAGCGCTGCCTGCTCCGCGTGCCGCGCGCCGCGGGGCGCGAGCTCGCCCGTGCCCTGGCCGCGGCGGCCGCGATCCGCTCGGCCCGCAAGGAGCGCGACCCGGTCCGGGTGCTGCTCGACCCCCTCGACCCTCTCTGAGAATGTATTCAACCTCAAGGTTGACTAACGGGGCGGGCGCTGGGACGCTGAGCGCATGACCGAGGACGAGGGCCCCGCCGAGCGCCACCGACGATTCGCCGCCACCTTCACCGCCCGGGTGGAGGGCACGCAGGACTGGGACGCCCCGGCGCCGGTCGACGGCTGGACCGCGCGCGACGTGGTCGACCACCTCACGACCTGGTTCCCGGGCTTCCTGGCGTCGTCCTCCGACGTCCGCCTGCCGGACGCGCCGAGCGCGACCGACGACCCGGTCGCGGCGTGGCGGATCCAGACCGACGCGATCCAGGCCCTGCTCGACGACCCGGCCTCGGCGCGGATGGTCGTGAGCAACCCCCACATCGGCGAGATGCCGCTGCCCACCGCCGTCGACATGATCTACAGCGCGGACGTCTTCATGCACACCTGGGACCTCGCCCGGGCGACCGGACAGGACGAGGAGCTCGACCCCGCGTTCTGCGCCCGGCTGCTGGGTGGCATGGAGGGAATGGAGGACGTCCTGCGCGGCTCCGGCCAGTACGGCCCGCGCGTCGAGGTCCCGGCCGACGCCGACGTCCAGACCCGCATGCTCGGCTTCATCGGCCGCGACCCGTGGTGGAAGCCCGCCCCGCCCCCGCCGGGAGGATCCTTAGACTGAGCGTCGTGAGGAACGGATGACCGTCCAGCCCGTGCGCCTGTTCGGCGACCCCGTGCTGCGCACCCGCGCGACCCCGGTCACCGACTTCGACCGTGAGCTGCGCACCCTCGTCGCCGACCTGCTCGAGACGATGCGCGAGCAGGGCGGGGCCGGCCTCGCCGCGCCGCAGATCGGGGTCGGCCTGCGCGTGTTCGTCTTCCGCGGCGAGGGTGTCGAGGGGCACCTGGTCAACCCGGAGTGGAACGCCCTCGACGACTCCGAGCAGTTCGGTCCCGAGGGCTGCCTGTCCATCCCGGGGCTGCGGGCCGACTGCCGCCGCTTCGCCAACGTCGTCGCGCGCGGGTGGAACGAGCACGGGGAGCCCCAGGAGATCGAGGGCTCGGCGCTGCTGGCGCGGGCCCTCCAGCACGAGACCGACCACCTCGACGGGGTGCTGTTCCTCGACCGGCTCGACCCCGAGGCGCGCCGCGCGGCGATGAAGGAGATCCGCGAGGCGCCCTGGTTCGACCTCGCCGCACCGCCGATGGTCAAGACCAGTCCGCATCCGCTCTTCGGCGCGGGTCGCTGAGTGCGCCTCGTCTTCGCCGGCACCCCGGAGCCCGCGGTGCCCGCCCTGCAGCGCCTCCTCGCCTCGCCGCGCCACGAGGTCGTCGGCGTCGTCACCCGCCCGGACGCCCCGGTCGGGCGGTCGAAGCGCCCGCAGCGCAGCCCCGTGGGCGTGCTCGCCGACGCCGCGGGCCTGCCGGTGCTGACCCCGGTGAAGGCGTCCGACCCGGAGTTCGTGGATGCGCTGCGGCAGCTCGCCCCCGACTGCGCACCGGTGGTCGCCTACGGCAACCTGCTGCGCCGGGAGGTCCTCGACGTCCCGGTGCACGGCTGGGTCAACCTGCACTTCTCCCTCCTGCCCGCGTGGCGGGGCGCGGCGCCGGTGCAGGCCGCCATCCGCGCCGGTGACGAGATCACCGGGGCGAGCACGTTCCGGCTGGAGGAGGGGATGGACACCGGCCCCGTCTTCGGCACGGTCACCGAGGAGATCGGCCGCCACGACACCACCGGGACGCTGCTCGAGCGTCTGGCGATCGCGGGCGCGGCCCTGCTGGAGACCACGCTGGACGGGATCGCCGACGGCGCGCTGACCCCGGTGCCCCAGCCCGCCGACGGCGCCACGGCCGCGCCCAAAGTCACCGTCGACGACGCCCGGGTCACCTGGAGCCACCCGGCCGCGGCCGTCGACCGGCTGGTCCGTGCCGTCACCCCGGCCCCGGGGGCGTGGACGACGTTCCGCGACGCCCGCCTCAAGCTCGGTCCGGTGCTGCCCACCGGGGAGAACGGGCTCGCGCCCGGCACGCTGCGGGTGGAGCGCACCCGGGTGCTCGTCGGCACGGCCACCGCGCCGGTGGTGCTCGGCGAGGTCCAGCCCGGCGGCAAGAAGCCGATGGCCGCGATCGACTGGGCGCGCGGCGTGCGCCCCGAGACGGGGGAGGGGTTCGCGTGACCTGGGCGAGCGAAGCGACGGGGGCCGGATGAGCGACAGCTCGGTGCCCCCGGGCGGCCACCGCTCCGGGCGCGGTCCGCGGCAGCGTCCGGACCAGAAGCGGCGCACCGGCCCGCCCCGCGGCCGCGGCGCGGCGCCGGCACGCCCACCCGGCGGCGACCCCGCCCGCGAGGCGGCGCTGGACACGCTGCGCGCGGTCCGCGAGGACGACGCGTACGCCAACCTCGTCCTGCCCGGCCTGCTGCGCGAGCGCCGGATCTCCGGGCGCGACGCGGCGCTGGCCACCGAGCTCGCCTACGGCGCCAGCCGGGCCCGCGGCCTGCTCGACGCGGTGCTCGGCGCCTGCGCCGACCGGCCGCTCGACACCCTCGACGGCCCCGTCCTCGACGCGCTGCGCCTGGGGACACAGCAGCTGCTGCGCCTGCGGGTTCCCGCGCACGCCGCGGTCGCCTCGACCGTCGACCTGGTGCGCGCCCGCGCCGGGTCGAAGCCCACCGGGTTCGTGAACGCGGTCCTGCGCAAGGTCGCCGAGCACGACGAGGCGGCCTGGGTCGCGCGGCTCGCCCCCGATCGCGCGGCCGACCCGGTCGGCCACCTGGCGTTCGTCCACGCCCACCCGCGCTGGATCGCCGACGTCTTCGCCGAGGCGCTCGGCAACGACGCCACGGAGCTCGAGGCCGCCCTCGCCGCCGACGACGCCCGGCCCGCGGTGCACCTGGCCGCGAAGCCCGGCGAGATCAGCGCCGACGAGCTCGCCGCGATCACCGGCGGGGAGACCACCGCGGCCTCGCCGTACGGGGTCGTGCTCGTCGAGGGCGGCGACCCCCACGACGTCGAGCCGATCCGCGAGGGCCTGGCCGTCGTCCAGGACGAGGGCAGCCAGCTGGTCGCCCTGATCGCCGCGCGCGCCGAGGTCGACGGCCGGGACGACCGGTGGCTGGACCTGTGCGCCGGGCCGGGGGGCAAGGCGGTGATGCTCGGGGCGCTGGGCGCGATCGAGGGGGCGACCCTCGACGCGGTCGAGATCGCCCCGCACCGGGCGCGGCTGGTCGCTCAGGCGGTCGGGGACCTCCCCGTCCGCGTGCACACCGGCGACGCCCGCACCCTCGTGCTCCCCGAGGAGGCCTACGACCGCGTCCTCGTCGACGCCCCCTGCACCGGGCTGGGGGCGCTGCGCCGGCGCCCGGAGGCGCGCTGGCGTCGCGGACCCGACGATGTCCCCGCCCTCGTCGAGCTCCAGACCGCGCTGCTGACCACGGCCCTCGAGCGGGTCCGGCCGGGCGGGGTCGTGGTCTATGCGACCTGCTCGCCGCATCCCGCCGAGACGGTCGGCGTGGTCGATGCCGTCGTCGCGGCGACCGGCGCGCTCGCCGAGGACGCGCCCGCCCTGGTGCCCGCGGTCGGTCACGCCGGGCGGGCACTGGCCGGTGGCGGGCGGGCGCTGCAGCTCTGGCCGCACCGGCACGGCACCGACGCGATGTTCTGCGCGGTGCTGCGGCGACCCTGATCGAGCACGACGCCGGAGGCGCCGAGCGTCGCACCACCCCTACGATGCGTCACATGGACGAGCCCCGCCAGGCCATGATCGCCCCGAGCATCCTGTCCGCCGACTTCGCGCGCCTCGCCGACGAGGCCGCCGCCGTCGTCGGCTGCGACTGGCTGCATGTCGACGTCATGGACGCGCACTTCGTGCCGAACCTGACCCTCGGCCTGCCGGTGGTGGAGGCGCTGATGAAGGCCACCGAGATCCCCCTCGACTGCCACCTCATGATCGACGACCCGGACCGGTGGGCCCCGCCGTACGCCGAGGCCGGCGCGCACAACGTCACCGTCCACGCCGAGGCCGCCGCCGACCCCCGCGGGCTCGCCCGCGACCTGCACGCGGCCGGCGCGCTCGCCGGGCTCTCGATGAAGCCGAACACCCCGCTGGAGGACTGGCTCGAGGTCCTGCGCGACTACGACACGCTGCTGATCATGAGCGTCGAGCCGGGCTTCGGGGGCCAGAGCTTCATGCCCGAGGTCCTCGACAAGGTCCGCACCGCGCGCCGCCTGGTCGACACCGGGCACCTGCGGCTGCTCGTGGAGATCGACGGCGGGATCAGCGAGGACACCGTCGAGCAGGCGGCCGAGGCCGGCGTCGACTGCTTCGTCGCGGGCTCGGCGGTCTACGGTGCCGACGACCCGGGGCAGGCCGTGACGGCCCTGCGGGCGCAGGCGGCCGGGGCGTCGGCCCACCTCGCCCGCCCCGCGGGGTGAACCGACGGAGTGTGCGGGGCCCCGAGTGGTCACCGTCACCGCGGTGGTGATGCCGTGTCGGCGCACCGTGAGGATGATGGCGAGGGCCATCCAGTTGGCGAGGACCACCCGTCCACCGCAGAGGGGACCGCACCCGTGTTCACCGGCATCGTCGAGGAGATCGGCGAGATCGTCGAGGTGGCCGACCTGCGGGACGCCGCGCGACTGCGGGTCCGGGGTGGCCTGGTCACCTCGGACGCGCGCCCCGGTGACTCGATCGCCGTCAACGGTGTCTGCCTCACCGTCGTCGACCCCGAGGGCGACACCTTCGCGGTGGACGTGATGGGGGAGACGCTGCGCCGGTCGAGCCTCGCGGACGTGGCGCCCGGCGCCAGGGTCAACCTCGAGCGGGCCCTCGCCGCGGGCGCCCGCCTCGGTGGGCACATCGTGCAGGGCCACGTCGACGGCACCGGCACGGTCGCCGCGCGGGAGGAGAGCGAGCACTGGACCACGGTGCGCTTCGCCGTGCCGCACCAGGAGGACACCGGGGCGAGCCTCACCCGCTACGTCGTCGAGAAGGGCTCGATCGCGGTCGACGGCGTCAGCCTGACCGTCACCACGGTCGACGACGACGGCTTCGCGGTGGGCCTCATCCCGACCACCCTGCGCGAGACGATCCTGGGCGAGAGGACCGTGGGGTCCACGGTCAACCTGGAGGTCGACGTGGTCGCCAAGTACGTCGAACGGCTGACGGCTGCCCACCAGCCGTCCCGCGGCTGAGACGGATCGAGGAGTACGTGGACGGGTTCGAGCACATCGAACGGGCGATCTCCGACATCGCCGAGGGCCGGGCCGTCGTCGTGGTCGACGACGAGGACCGCGAGAACGAGGGCGACCTCATCTTCGCGGCCGAGAAGGCCACGCCGGAGCTCGTGTCGTTCATGGTCCGCTACACCTCGGGCTACATCTGCGTCCCGCTGTCCCCCGAGGCCTGCGACCGCCTCGACCTCCCGCCGGCCCACTCGATCAACCAGGACCGCCACGGCACCGCCTACACGGTGTCGGTCGACGCCCGCGAGGGCATCGGCACCGGGATCTCGGGCACCGACCGGGCGCACACCATCCGCACCCTGGCCGACCCGGCCTCGACCGCGACCGACCTCTCCCGCCCCGGCCACGTCGTGCCGCTGCGCGCCCGCGACGGCGGCGTGCTGCGCAGGCCCGGCCACACCGAGGCCGCCGTCGACCTCGCCCGGCTGGCCGGGTTGCAGCCGGCCGGCGCCATCTGCGAGATCGTGTCGCAGAAGGACGACGGCGACATGGCGCGCTACGAGGAGCTGCGCGTCTTCGCCGACGAGCACGAGCTCTCGCTGATCACGATCAAGGACCTCATCGCCTACCGGCGGCGCTCGGAGTCCCAGGTCGTCCAGGTCGCCCACGCCAACATCCCGACCGACCACGGTGCGTTCGTCGCCTACGGCTACGACTCCCTGCTCGACGGCATCGAGCACGTCGCGCTGGTGCACGGCGACCTCGGCGACGGGCGGGACGTCCTGGTCCGCGTGCACTCCGAGTGCCTCACCGGCGACGTCCTGCGCTCCCGGCGCTGCGACTGCGGGCCGCAGCTCGACGCGGCCATGGCCGCCGTCGTCGCCGAGGGCCGCGGGGTCGTGCTCTACGTGCGCGGCCACGAGGGCCGGGGGATCGGGCTGATCCACAAGCTGCAGGCCTACCAGCTCCAGGACGCGGGCGCCGACACCGTCGACGCCAACCTGGCGCTGGGCATGCCCGCCGACGCCCGCGACTACGGCACCGGCGCCCAGATCCTCGCCGACCTGGGGATCAAGTCGATGCGCCTGCTGACCAACAACCCGGAGAAGCGCGCCGGGCTGGAGGGCTACGGGCTGGAGATCCTCGGCCGGGTCGCGCTGCCCTCGCGCGCCACCCCGGAGAACCTGCGCTACCTGCGGACCAAGCGCGACCGGATGGGCCACGACCTCGAGGGGCTCGACGAGGGCGACGACACCACCGTCGCCCGACCCGACCCGGCCGTGGGCGGGAGCCGGGCATGAGCGGTACCGGCCGCCCGGACGTCACGGTCCCCGCGGCCGCCGGCCTGACCCTGGGCGTGGCCGTCACCCGCTGGAACGCGACCCTGACCGACCTGCTGCTCGAGCGCGCGCTCGAGGCCGCGGCCCAGGCCGGGGTCGTGTCGCCGACCGTCGTGCGGGTCGCCGGGGCGATGGAGCTGCCCGTCGTCTGCCAGGGCCTCGCGGAGGGCCACGACGCCGTCGTCGGCCTGGGGGTGGTGGTGCGCGGTGCGACCCCGCACTTCGACTACGTGTGCGACGCGGTCACCGCCGGCCTGCTGCGTGTCGGGCTCGACGCCCGCACGCCGGTCGGCAACGGCGTGCTCACCGTGAACACCGAGGAACAGGCCTGGGAGCGGGCCGGCGCCCCGACGTCGGTCGAGGACAAGGGGTTCGAGGCGTGCGTCGCCGCGCTCGACGCGGCGCTGGTGCTCCGGGGCCTCGGAACGGCGCGGGGTCTCCGTGTCTGAGGTCGGCGCCGCGGACCACGTCGACATCGGGGAGGTCGAGCTCGAGGTCCGCCCGGTACGGATCCGCTGGGTCGCGTGGGTGCTCGCGGTGTTCCTGTTCGCGTTCTTCTGCACCGGCGCCCTGCTGGTCTTCGTCGAATCGTCGGGTTTCACCTTCCGCCCCGCCGACCAGGTGGCGATGGTCGTGCTCGGCGCGCTCCTCGCGGGCGGCGCGCTGCTGTTCACCCGACCGCGGCTGCGCGCCGGCCCCGGCGGCGTCGAGGTCCGCGCCACGATCCTGACCCGGACACTGCCCTGGTCCGAGGTGCTCGCGGTGTCGTTCCCCGACGGCGCGCAGTTCGCCCGGCTCGACCTGCCCGACGACGAGTACCTGACCGTGTCGGCGCTGCAGGCCGTGGACCGCGGCCACGCCGCCCGCGGGGTCACCGCCCTGCGCCGGCTGCACGCCCGGTACGCGGCGCCCCGGGGCTGACCGCCGACGTGGGACGCGCCTACGAGCTGCTCTTCCGCCACGGCGCCACGCGGGTGCCCGCCGAGCCCGCCCACCGGCTCGGGATGACCGCCCTGCGCCTCGGCGCACGCGTGCTGCCGGGCCCGCGCCCCGAGCCGGGCCTCACCGTCCGCGCGCTCGGCCTGGAGTTCCCGAACCCGCTCGGCGTCGCCGCCGGGTTGGACAAGGACGCCGAGAGCGTCCGCGGGCTGCTGCGCCTGGGCTTCGGCGCGGTCGAGATCGGCACGGTGACCGCCCGCGCCCAGCCGGGCAATCCCCGCCCGCGGCTGTTCCGCCTGCCCGCCGACCGCGCCGTGATCAACCGGATGGGCTTCAACAACGCGGGCGCCGCGGTGGTCGCCCGGCGCCTCGAACGCCTCCGGGGCGAGGGCGAGCTGGGCGGGGTGCTGGGCGTCAACATCGGGCGCAGCAAGGCCGCCGAGGACACGGTCGCCGACTACGTCGCCTCGGCGACCGCGCTCGGCCCGCACGCCGACTACGTCGTCGTCAACGTCAGCTCGCCGAACACCCCCGGCCTGCGCGCCCTGCAGGGCGTCGACGCCCTCGAGCCGCTGCTGCGGGCGGTGCGCGACGCCCTCGGGTCCGTCCCGCTGCTCGTCAAGATCACCGCCGACCTCGGGCCGGAGGGCGTCGACGCGGTCGCCGACCTCGCCGTCGCCCTGGCGCTCGACGGGATCGTCGCCACCAACACGACGCTCGCGCGCGACGGGCTGCGCACGCCGGCCGACGAGGTCGCGGCCCTCGGCGACGGCGGCCTGTCCGGGGCGCCGCTCGCCGAGCCGGCCCGCGAGGTCCTCGCCCGCCTCCGGGCCCGGGTCGGCCCGGCGATGACGCTGGTCTCGGTGGGCGGCATCGGCGACGGCGCCGAGGCGGCCGCCCGCCTGGCCGCCGGGGCCACCCTCGTCCAGGCCTACACCGGGTTCGTCTACGGCGGGCCGTCGTGGCCCCGTGCGGTGACCCGCGAGCTGGCGGCGAGGATGGGGACATGACCGCGCCCGCCCGCCGTCCCCAGGTCGTTCTCTTCGACCTCTTCGAGACGTGCCTGCAGCTCGAGGGCCTGCGTCCGCGGTTCCTCGCGCTGGGCCGCCCCGGCCACGAGCTGGAGCTGTTCTTCGCCCGCCTCCTGCACCAGGGCATGGCGATGAGCCTCGCCGGCGAGGCTCCGCCGTTCGGGGTCGTCGCCGCCGACATGCTGCGCCGCACCAGCGGGCGCGACCTCACCGACGACCAGGTGGCCTCGGTGCTCGACGGCTTCGCGGCGCTGCCCGTGCACCCCGACGTGGCGCCGGCCCTGCAGCGCCTGGCCGAGGCCGGCGTCACCGCCTACGGGTTCACCCACGGCTCGGCCGAGACCGCCTCGTCGGCCCTGACGGCGGGCGGGGTCCGCGACCTGTTCGCCGACGTGTTCTCGTGCGCCGAGCTGAGGACGTTCAAGCCGCCGGCCCGGGTCTACCACTGGGCGTGCGACCGGGTGGCCACGGCGCCGGCACGGACCGCGCTGGTCGCCGTGCACTCCTGGGACGTCCACGGCGCGATCTCCGCGGGCCTGCTCGGCGGGTTCTGCGAGCGCCTCGAGGGACGGATTCCCGACGCCGTCGCACGGCCTCACGTCGCCGGCCCCGCGCTGGACGACGTCGTCGAGGGCCTGCTGGCCCTGCCCGAGGAGCCGGGCCCCTGAGAGTCCCCCGTCCCTACCGGCGGCCGACACCGCCGCCGCCAGACTGATCCGCCCCACCACGAGACCCAGGAGGCGCCGGTGTCCCCGACCGGTCCCAGCCGCCGTCAGATGCTGTGCGGCCTCGCCGCCGCGGTCGCCGCGCCCGGCGTGCTCGCCGCGTGCTCGTCACCGGGTGAGTACCAGCCCGGCCCGAGCGGCTCGGCGACCACGACGGCGGCCGCCGCCGCGGGCGCCTCGGTGCCGCTGGCCCAGGTCCCGGTCGGTGGTGGGGTGATCGTGACCGCCGGGCGCCGTCCGATCCTGGTCGTGCAGCCCGCCGCCGGGACGATCAAGGCGTTCAAGGCGGCCTGCCCGCACGCCGGCACCACCGTGGACCCGCCCCAGGGCGGCGTCATCACCTGCCCGAACCACTTCAGCCAGTTCGACGCGGCCACCGGCGCGCTCCGTAAGGGTCCCGCCACGACCGGCCTCACCGAGGTCCCGGCCCGCGTCGTCGACGGCGTCGTGCAGGTGGCCTGATCGACGCGCCGACCCCCGCCCGCCTCGCCCTCCACGCCCTGTGGTCCCCGGGGCGTGGGGTCTGCCTCTGGGCCGAGGACCCGGCCCTCGCGGTCCGCAGCACGAGCCGGGCCCGCCGCGGCGCCCGCCCGCACCCCTTCGCGGTGGACGCCGGGCGTCTCGCGGCGGCCTGGCCGGTCCCGCCGGACGGGACCCCGGGGCTCGCGGTCGTGCAGTTGCCGTCGGACCCCGACGGTCCGCGTGACTCCGACGCCCTCGCCCGCGAGGAACCGCGCGCGCCCGGGACCAGCCCGGTACTCGCGGCGTGGACGGTGCCGGTGCTCGAGCTGCCGCCGGGCGAGCCGCCGCCGGAGGTGCCGGACGGGCTGGTCGCGAGCGCGTCGGTCGCCGTGCTGCGCGGGCTCGATGCCCTCGCCGGCGACCTCGTCACCCGGGGGCGGGTGCTGCCCGCGCTCGACGCCGAGCACCGCGTCCCGGGGTGGCGCCCGGTCCTGCAGGGCGCCGACCTCGTCGCCGTCGACGCGTTCGCCGCCGCCCTGCCCCCCGTGGTGCGCAGCGAGCAGATCCCGGGCGAGGGGTCGCCGAGCGCCTCGGCGGTCGTCGACGAGGCCCTGGCCGCGGCCGTCGACGCCCACGCCCGCCGGAGGCTCGCCGACCTCGCCGACACGCTGCCGGACTGGGCCCGGAGCCTGGTCGTTCCCGAGGCCACGCCCGCCACACCGCCGCCCGGGCTCGCCGACGGGTTCGGCCGCTGGGCCGTCGTCGGCGCGCCGCACGCGGGCCCGGCGCGGGCCTCGTTCCGGCTCTCGGAGGTGGTGACCGACGCGCTCGGCCACGCCCGCGAGGAGCCCGAGCCCCTCTTCCGCCTCGACGTGGCCCTGCAGTCGACCCAGGACCCGAGCCTCGTCGTCGACGCCGCGACGGTGTGGCGCGACCCGGGCGCGCTGCGCCGGTGGCTCGACGACCCCGCCGAGCACCTGCTGGCCGAGCTCGGGCGCGCGACGAAGGTCTACCCGGAGCTCGCCGACGCCCTGCGCACCCCGCGCCCCAGCGGCATGGACCTCGACCTGGCGGCCTGCCACCACTTCCTCGCCCACGTCGC
This sequence comes from uncultured Actinomycetota bacterium, assembly GCA_963785135.1. Classification (GTDB taxonomy): domain Bacteria; phylum Actinomycetota; class Actinomycetes; order Mycobacteriales; family Pseudonocardiaceae; genus Actinomycetospora. Next base: position 277,001 of record CAWATV010000010.1, on the reverse strand, counting down.
CGCCGACCTCGACCGTGCGGGCTTCGGGGTGCTCCTGCCCACGGGCTGGCGGGCGGGCGCACGCCTCGGCCTGACCGGGCACGCGGGACGGGGGGAGGGCCCCGACGGCGTCGTCGAGACCGGCGCGCGGATCGCCCGCGACGACCTCGTCGACTTCTCCTGGCGGCTCTGCGTGGACGGCGAGTCGCTCACCGACGAGGAGATGGACGCCCTGGTCCGGGCCAAGGCCCCGCTGGTGCGCCACCGCGGGCGGTGGGTGGCCCTCGATCCCGATCGGCTGCGCGCGGGGCTGGAGTTCCTCGCCGAGGCCGGCGACCGCACGACGGTCGGCGACGTGCTGCACCTGGCGATGTCCGACCCGGCGGACGGCGACGCGCCGCCGCTGCCGCTGGAGTCCCTCGACGCCGACGGCCCGCTGGGCGACCTGCTGGCCGGTGTCGCGCCCGCCGTGCCGGAGTCCCTCGACACCCCGGAGGGGGTGCACGCCGAGCTGCGGCCCTACCAGCGCCGCGGCCTGTCGTGGCTGGCGTTCCTGTCCGGCCTCGGGCTTGGCGGGGTCCTCGCCGACGACATGGGCCTCGGCAAGACCCTGCAGGTGCTCGCGCTGGAGAGCCACGAGCGGGCGCGCGGGGACCGCGGTCCCACGCTGCTGGTCAGCCCGACGTCCGTCGTCGCGACCTGGCGCGACGAGGCGGCGCGCTTCGTCCCCGACCTGCGCGTGGCGGTGCACCACGGGGCCGGGCGCGCGGCGGGGGAGGAGCTCGCCGGCCTCGCCGCGGCCCACGACCTCGTCGTCACCTCGTACGGGACGCTGGTCCGCGACGCCCTCGCCCTGGCCGACGTGCCGTTCGCCCGTGTCGTCCTCGACGAGGCGCAGATGGTGAAGAACAACCGCTCGCGCGCCGCGAAGGCCGTGCGCGGTCTCGACGCCGGGCACCGCCTCGCGCTGACCGGGACGCCGGTGGAGAACCGGCTCGCGGAGCTGTGGTCGATCATGGACGCGGTGAACCCGGGCCTGCTCGGCGGCGTGAGCACGTTCCGGGAGCGCTACGCCGTCCCCATCGAGCGCCACGGCCGCACCGACGTCGCCGCCGCCCTGCGCCGCCGCGTCCGGCCGTTCCTGCTGCGGCGGCTCAAGACCGACCCGACGGTGGTCGACGACCTGCCGGAGAAGATCGAGACGGTGGAGCACTGCGGCCTGACCGCGGAGCAGGCGTCCCTCTACCGGGTGGTCGTCGACGACATGCTCCAGAAGCTCTCCGACCTCGAGCCCGGGATCGAGCGCCGCGGCCGGGTGCTGGCCGCGATGACCAAGCTCAAGCAGGTCTGCAACCACCCGGCTCTGCTGCTCGGCGACGGCTCCCCGCTCGGGCGGCGCTCCGGGAAGATCCTGCGGTTGGAGGAGATCCTCGCCGAGGTGCTCGCGGCCGGGGACCGCGCGCTGCTGTTCACCCAGTTCGCGGCGTTCGGCGACATGCTCGCCCCACACCTGTCGGCCCGCTTCGACACCGAGGTCGCCTGGCTGCACGGCGGCACCTCGCGGACCGCGCGCGAGGAGATGGTGCGGCGGTTCCAGAGTGGGCAGGGCCCGTCGCTGTTCCTGCTCTCCCTCAAGGCGGGCGGGACCGGCCTGACCCTGACCGCCGCCCAGCACGTCGTGCACCTCGACCGCTGGTGGAACCCGGCCGTCGAGGACCAGGCCACCGACCGCGCGTTCCGCATCGGGCAGCGCCGCAGCGTCGGGGTCCGCAAGCTGGTGTGCACCGGCACCCTGGAGGAGCGCATCGACGAGCTCGTCGCCGGCAAGCGGGCTCTCGCCGACCTCGCGGTCCGCGACGGCGAGGACTGGCTGACCGACCTGTCGACCACCGAGCTCGCGCGCGTGCTCTCCCTCGACGGCGGCGTCGAGGCCTCCGACGATGGGGACGAGATCGACGAGGAGGACGTCGACGATGGTGCGTGAACACCGCTCGGGGCCGCGCTTCTCCGAGCGCTTCGACCAGTACGGCCCGCCCCTGCCCGCGTCCGGGATCGTGGCGCGCAGCCGCCGCGGGGCGATCGGGGAGTCGTGGTGGTCGGGCCGGTTCCTCGCCGTGCTCACCGAGCTCGGCGTCGGGGGCCGCCTCGACCGGGGGAAGCACTACGCCCGCGCCGGGCAGGTCACCGCGCTGACCGTCGCCCCGGGCGCGATCACCGCCACCGTCCAGGGCAGCCGCAGCGAGCCGTACGCGGTCCGGATCGGCCTGCGGACCTTCGCCGACGAGGCGTGGGAGGCCATCCTCGACGCCCTGGCCGCCGACTCCTGGTACGCCGCGGCGCTGCTCGCCGGCGAGGTCCCCGACGACCTCGAGGACGTTCTCGCCCGGGTCGGGCTCTCGCTGTTCCCTCACGGCTCGGGCGAGCTGCCGATGGACTGCTCGTGCCCGGACTGGTCGGTGCCCTGCAAGCACCTCGCGGCCGTGGCCTACCTCGCGGCCGAGGAGTTCGACGCCGACCCCTTCGCCCTGCTGCGCTGGCGGGGCCGGGACCGGGCGACGCTGCTCGCCGCGCTGCGCGAGCGTCGCGACGCGGGAGCGGCGGTGCCCACCGCGCTCGCCGAGCTGCTCGACCGCTTCCACACACCGGGCGCGCCCGTCCCCACCGGGGAACCGGGGCCGCGCCCGCCCTCGGACGCCCTGCTCGACGAGCTCCCACCGCTGGTGCTCCCCGACGGGACCGACGTGCGCGAGGTGCTCCGACCGCTCTACCGGCGTCTCGGCGAGGCCCCGGGCGGGTAGCGCCCCGGGCGGGTAGAAAGGTCATCGTGGCCCGGATTCTCGTGATCGTCGCCCACCCCGACGACATCGACTTCGCCTGTGCAGGCTCCGTCGCGACGTGGACCGGCGAGGGGCACGACGTGTCCTACTGCCTGATCACCAACGGTGACGCGGGCGGCTACGACGAGGCGATCTCCCGGGCCGACATGGCCACGCTGCGCCAGAAGGAGCAGCGGGCGGCGGCGGAGATCCTCGGGGTTTCCGACGTGCACTTCCTCGGTTGGCCCGACGGGCGGCTCTACGTCACCCACGAGCTGCGCCGCGACATCGCCCGGGTGATCCGCCAGGTCCGCCCCGAGCGGGTGGTCACCCAGTCGCCGACCCGGAACCTCCGCAACATGTACGGCAGCCACCCCGACCACACCGCGGCGGGCGAGGCGGTGCTGTGCGCGGTCTACCCGGACGCCCGCAACCCCTTCGCCCACCCCGAACTGCTCGCCGACGAGGGCCTGGAGGCCTGGACGGTGAGCGAGACCTGGGTGATGAGCCCGGGCACCGAGGCCGACCAGTACGTGGACACCACCGACGCCTTCGACCGCAAGGTCGAGGCGCTGCTCGCGCACGAGAGCCAGACCGCCCACTTCGAGGACCTCCGCGGCCGGATGTGGGCGTGGGGTCGCTCCCAGGCCAAGGCGGCCCGGCTCGGCGACGACCGCGTCGCCGAGGGATACATCGTGCTCGACACCGCGTAGATCCGGTCGGTGGACCTCAGCCCGCCACGGCCGCGGGGTCCATCCAGACGACCTCCCAGACGTGGCCGTCCGGATCGGTGAAGCTGCGCCCGTACATGAACCCGTGGTCCTGGGCGGGCTTCCAGTCGGCGCCGCCGGCCGCCAGGGCCGCGTCGGAGATCCGATCGACCTCCTCGCGGCTCTCGGCCGAGAGGGCGAGCAGGACCTCGGTGGTCCTGGTCGCGTCGGCCACGTCGCCGACGACGAAGTCCGCGAACCGGGTCGGGGTCATGAGCATCGCGCAGATGTTCTCCTCGATCACGAGGCACGCGGTGTTCTCGTCGCTGAACTGGTCGTTGAAGCCGAAGCCGAGCGCGCCGAAGAACGCGCGGGAGACGGCCGGGTCGGCGACGGGCAGGTTGACGAAGATCATGCGCATGGCGGGTCCTTCCGAGGATGAGGGTGATCAGCGTGCCGGGTGCGGGTCAGCGGCGGGTGCGGGGGAGGGGGAACGTGGCGAGCAGGACGGCGCCGACGGCGAGGTGGACCAGGACCAGGCCGATCCGGGTCGAGGTGGTGGCGTCGACGAGGAAGACGGGGACCATCGACGCGGCGAGGATCGCGGTGCCGAGCACCGTCCACGCGGTCCGGGCGTGGCGCCAGACGCGCTCCGCGGCGGCGAGCAGGGCCCAGCCGAGCAGACCGAGGATGACCGTGACCTGCACGGTCACCAGCACGTCGATCCGCGCGGCGCCCTGGCTGTCGGCGATCCAGTAGTCGGCACCGAGGACGGCGCCGATCCCCCAGGCGACGAGGCCACCGACGACGGCGCCGGCGATGCCGAGCGCCCGGACGGTGGCCGGACGGCGGCGGGCCGACGTGCCGGTCGCGGTGGTCGGGGCGGTGGGGGCGGCGGTGGTGACGGACATGACGACCTCCAGAGGAGCGGGCCCGGCGGGGTGCCGGCGGTTCTGACAGGGCGTCGAACGGGCGCGAGGGGCTTCGACACCGGCCCCGGAATTTCTTTCGCGTCCGAGGTCGGCCCGGCGGAGGACACGGTCGTGCGCCGCTCAACGCCGTCGTCCGGCACGACCGGGAGGCCGAGTCGGCGCGTCGGTTCGCCGCGTCGATCGCCAGCACCGACACGCCGTGACACTCCATCGACACGCCGTGGGACACGCCGGTTCCACCCGTCCGGGTGTACGTCCGGCGGCTGGACGGACGCGCCTACCCTGGAGGTCACCATGGCCGATCCCTCCACGTACCGACCCGCCGCGGGGACCATCCCCGAGGCGCCCGGCGTGTACCGCTTCTCGGACGAGAACGGGCGGGTCGTCTACGTCGGCAAGGCCAAGAACCTGCGCAGCCGGCTCAATTCCTACTTCGCCGACCTGACCAACCTGCACCCCCGCACGCGCCGGATGGTCACCACCGCAGCGGCGGTGCAGTGGACCGTGGTGCACACCGAGGTCGAGGCGCTGCAGCTCGAGTACAACTGGATCAAGGAGTACGACCCGCGCTTCAACGTCCGCTACCGGGACGACAAGACCTATCCGGTCCTCGCGGTCACGCTGAACGAGGAGTACCCGCAGCTGCGGGTCTACCGGGGCCCGCGCCGGAAGGGTGTGCGCTACTTCGGCCCCTACGCCCACGCCTGGGCGATCCGCGAGACGCTCAAGCTGCTCACCCGGGTCTTCCCGGCGCGGGTGTGCTCGGGCGGGGTGTTCAAGCGCCACGCCCAGATCGGGCGCCCCTGCATGCTCGGCTACATCGACAAGTGCTCGGCGCCGTGTGTGGGGCGGGTCAGCGCCGAGGAGCACCGGGCGATCGTGCTCGACTTCTGCGACTTCCTCGCCGGCCACACCGACTCGATGATCACGCGCTTCGAGAAGGAGATGCAGGTCGCGGCGGCCGACATGGACTTCGAGCGGGCCGCTCGCCTGCGTGACGACGCCGGGGCGCTCAAGCGGGTCGTCGAGAAGCAGGCCGTCGTGCTCGGTGACGGCACCGACGCCGACGTCGTCGCGTTCGCCGTCGACGAGCTCGAGGCCGCGGTCCAGGTCTTCCACGTGCGGGGCGGCCGGGTGCGCGGGCAGCGCGGGTGGGTCGTCGAGACCGAGGCCGACAGCGACGTCCCCGCCCTGGTCGCCCAGTTCCTCACCCAGTTCTACGGCGAGCAGGCCGCGCTCGCGGGGTCCGCGGACGACGCCGTCCAGCCGGTGCCGCGCGAGGTCCTCGTGCCGGCGCTGCCCGAGGACCACCGCCCGCTGACCCAGTGGCTCTCCGAACTGCGCGGGTCGAAGGTCTCGCTGCGGGTCGCGCAGCGCGGCGACAAGCGCACCCTCGCCGAGACCGTCGAGCGCAACGCCCGCGAGGCGCTGACCCAGCACAAGCTGCGGCGCGCCGGCGACCTCACCGCCCGCAGCGCCGCCCTCGAGGAGCTCCAGGAGCAGCTGGGCCTCGACACCGCCCCCCTGCGCATCGAGTGCACCGACGTCAGCCACGTCCAGGGCTCCGACGTCGTGGCGAGCCTCGTCGTCTTCGAGGACGGGCTGGCCAAGAAGTCGGACTACCGCCGGTTCGCCATCCGCGGCGGGGCCGAGGGCGGCGACGTCGCCGCGATCGCGGAGGTGGTGCGCCGGCGGTTCGCGCGGTACCTGCGCGAGACGGCCGACGAGCCCGACCCCACGACGACGGCCTGCTCCGGCGAGACCATGTCGGGGTCGCCGGCCACGGGGGAGATCGACCCGGGCGACCCCGCGATGGACGGGCCGCTGCCGGGCATCGACCCGACCACGGGACGGCCGCGGAAGTTCGCCTACCCGCCCAACCTGCTCGTCGTCGACGGTGGCGCGCCCCAGGTCGCGGCCGCGGCGGAGGTGCTCTCCGAGCTCGGGATCACCGACGTCGCCGTCGTCGGTCTGGCCAAGCGCCTGGAGGAGGTGTGGCTGCCCGGCGAGGAGGACCCGGCCATCCTGCCCCGCCAGAGTGAGGGCCTCTACCTGCTCCAGCGGGTGCGCGACGAGGCCCACCGCTTCGCGATCACGTACCACCGGCAGAAGCGCTCGGCCCGGATGACCGCCTCGGCGCTCGACGGGGTGCCCGGGCTCGGCGAGACCCGCCGTACCGCGCTGCTCAAGCACTTCGGCTCGGTGAAGAAGCTGCGCGCGGCGCGTGTCGAGGACGTCATGGAGGTGCCCGGCGTCGGCCGGCGCACCGCCGAGGCGGTCCTGGCGGCGCTGCAGGACGACGCCCCCGGGGGGAGCGCATGACCGACGAGCGAGACCGCTGAACCGGGCGGGCGGCCACCGGCCGCCCCCGACGGGAGCCGCGGCGGCTCGGGCGGGGGGATCGACGTCGCCATCGTCACCGGGCTCTCCGGGGCCGGGCGCGGCACCGCGGCCAAGGTCCTCGAGGACCTGGGCTGGTTCGTGGTGGACAACCTGCCTCCGGAGCTGATCGAGACCATGGTGGACCTGGGGGCGCGCTCCTCCGGGCAGGTCACGCGCATCGCCGTGGTCATGGACGTGCGCAGCCGCGCCTTCACCGCCGACCTCGGCGCGGTGATCAAGGAGCTGGACGGTCGGGGCGACCGGCCGCGCGTGCTGTTCCTCGACGCCTCCGACGCGGTGCTCATCCGCCGGTTCGAGTCCAACCGCCGCTCGCACCCGCTGCAGGGCGGCGGCCGCCTCGTCGACGGGATCGCCGCCGAGCGCGAGCTGCTCGCCCCGTTGCGCGACCAGGCCGACCTCGTCGTCGACACCTCCTACCGCTCGGTGCACCAGCTGCGCGGGGCCATCGAGAGCGCGTTCGCCGCCAGTGCCGCCGAGGTCGTCCAGAGCGTCACGATCCTGTCGTTCGGCTACAAGCACGGCCTGCCGCCGGACGCCGACCTCGTCGTCGACATGCGCTTCCTGCCCAACCCGCACTGGATCCCCGAGCTGCGGGAGCACGACGGCCGCGACGCCGAGGTCCGCGACTACGTGCTCTCCCAGTCGGGCGCCGAGGAGTTCCTCACCCGCTACCAGGAACTGCTGCGCCTCGTCGGGGCCGGCTACCGGCGCGAGGGCAAGCGCTACCTCACCGTCGGCGTGGGGTGCACCGGCGGAAAGCACCGCAGCGTCGCGATCGCCGAGGAGCTCGGCCGGCGGATGGCCGGCGAGGACGGCGTGCGGGTGACCGTGTCGCACCGGGACGTGGGGCGCGAGTGAGCGCGGGCACCCGGCCACTGCGGGCGGTGTCGCTCGGCGGGGGACACGGCCTGCACGCGACCCTGTCCGCGCTGCGCCGGCTCACCGACGACCTCACCGCCGTGGTCACGGTCGCCGACGACGGTGGTTCCTCCGGGCGCATCCGCCGCGAGCTCGACATCCTGCCGCTGGGTGACCTGCGGATGGCGCTGCACGCCCTCGCGGGCCAGGCGGACCCGACGGGCCCGACGACCGCGGTCTGGCAGCAGCTCTTCGAGCACCGCTACGGCGGGCACGGCGCGCTCGCCGGGCACGCCGTGGGCAACCTGGTGCTCGCCGGGCTGCTCGACGTGCTCGACGACCCGGTCGCCGCCCTCGACGAGGCGTGCCGGCTGCTCGGGGTGCGCGGGCGGGTGCTGCCGATGAGCCCGCACCCGGTGGACATCGAGGCCGACGTGACCGGGCTGGCGGGCGCGACCGGCCTGCGCTCGCCCGGGGTGCCCGCGGGCGAGGGCGACGCCGGCCGCGACGTCGCCCACCGCATCCGGGGCCAGGTCGCGGTGGCCACGACGCCGGGACGGGTGCAGCGGGTCCGGCTGGATCCCCGCCGTCCGCGCGCCTGCCCGGAGGCCTGCGAGGCCCTCCGCGCCGCGGACGTGATCACCCTCGGGCCCGGGCTCCTGGTTCTCCAGCGTGCTGCCGCACCTGCTGGTCCCCGAGCTGTTCACCGCCCTCACCGAGAGCGAGGCGCGCCGGGTGCTGGTGCTCAACCTCGCGCCACAGCCGGGGGAGACCTCCGGGTTCTCCCCGGAGGAGCACCTCGCCGTGCTCGCCGCGCACGCCCCGCGCCTGCGCCTCGACGTCGTCGTCGCCGACCCCGCCGCGGTGCCCGAGCCCGACCGGCTCCGCCGCGGCGCCGAGGCCCTCGGCGCCGAGACCCTGCTCGCCGCCGTCGGCGACCCCGACGGCAGCCCCCGCCACGACCCGGTCGCCCTCGCGGCGGCCCTGGCCGAGGCGGCGCACCACCGGGCGGGACACGCGGCGCAGCCGAGCTGGGCCGTGGACGCCGGTCACGACCGTCCCTTCCCGTCGCCCTGGGGCGCGACGGGGTGGAGCTCCACCCCGAACGGATCGGCCGCGCCGACCCGGATCCCGGGAGCCCCACGACCCCCGCTCGCAGCAGGAGGAGGACATGAGGTGGCCATGACCGCAGCGGTCAAGGACGAGCTGAGCCGGCTCGCGGTGACCAAGACGTGCTGCCGGCGCGCGGAGGTGTCGGCCCTGCTGCGCTTCGGCGGCGGTCTGCACATCGTCGGCGGCCGTGTCGTCGTCGAGGCCGAGCTCGACACCGGCGCTGCCGCCCGGCGGCTCCGCGGGGAGATCCACGACCTCTACGGGCACACGCCCGAGGTGCACGTCCTCTCCCAGGGCGGTCTGCGCAAGGGCACCCGCTACGTGGTCCGCGTGGCCTCCGACGGCGACTCGCTCGCGCGCCAGACGGGCCTGCTCGATCCGCGGGGACGCCCGGTGCGCGGCCTGCCCCCGCAGGTCGTGTCGGGCGGGGTCTGCGACGCCGAAGCGGCCTGGCGCGGGGCGTTCCTCGCGCACGGGTCGCTCACCGAGCCCGGGCGCAGCTCCGCGCTGGAGATCACCTGCCCCGGCATGGAGGCCGCGATGGCCCTCGTGGGTGCGGCCCGGCGCATCGGCGTGGTGGCCAAGGCCCGCGAGGTCCGGGGGGCGGACCGGGTGGTGGTCCGCGACGGTGACGCCATCGGCGCACTGCTCACCCGGCTCGGCGCGCACACCTCGGTCCTGGCCTGGGAGGAGCGGCGGATGCGTCGCGAGGTCCGCGCCACCGCCAACCGCCTGGCCAACTTCGACGACGCCAACCTGCGCCGGTCGGTCAAGGCCGCCGTGACCGCGTCCGCGCGGGTCAACCGGGCGTTGGAGCTGCTCGGCGACGAGGTGCCCGACCACCTCGTGGTCGCCGGGCGCCTGCGCGTCGAGCACGAGCAGGCCTCGTTGGAGGAGCTGGGCCAGCTGGCCGACCCCCCGATGACCAAGGACGCCGTCGCCGGACGGATCCGGCGCCTGCTCGCGATGGCCGACAAGAAGGCCAAGGACCTCCGCATCCCCGACACCTCCTCGGTGGTCACCGAGGAGATGGCGGAGATGGCCGAGAGCTGATCAGCGAAGGCCGATTCCGGGTACCGGCCAGCGGAGAGCCCCTCGCGGAGGGCCCGGGGACGTCGGCGTCTTGGTTAGGGTGGCCCGCGATCAGGCCCGACGGGGCCGCGTGACCCGCGCGCCGTCGGTCGTTCCAGGAGAGGCAGGGCGAAACACAGTGACGATCCGCATCGGGATCAACGGGTTCGGCCGTATCGGCCGCAACGTGTTCCGGGCCATCGAGAAGCAGCGGGCCGCCGGCACCGCCGACATCGAGGTCCTGGCGGTCAACGACATCACCGACAACGCCACCCTCGCGCACCTGCTGAAGTACGACTCCGTGCACGGCCGCTTCGGCGGCACCGTCGAGGTCAGCGACGGCGCCCTCGTCGTCAACGGCCGCACGGTGCAGTGTCTCGAGGAGCGTGACCCGGCGAACCTGCCGTGGGGCGACCTCGGCGCCGACATCGTGATCGAGTCCTCCGGGATCTTCACCGACGGCAAGTCGGCCGGGAAGCACATCACGGCCGGAGCCAAGAAGGTGGTCATCTCGGCCCCGGCCAAGGGCGAGGACCTCACCGTCGTCATGGGGATCAACGACTCGGCCTACGACGGCTCCCAGACGATCCTGTCCAACGCCTCCTGCACCACCAACTGCGTCGCGCCCATGATCAAGGTGCTGCACGACGCGTTCGGGCTCGAGACCGGCTTCATGTCGACGATCCACGCCTACACCGGCGACCAGCGCGTGCAGGACGCCCCGCACAAGGACCTGCGCCGCGCCCGCGCCGCCGCCTCCAACATCATCCCCACCACGAGCGGCGCCGCCGAGGCCACGGCGCTCGCCCTGCCCGAGCTCGAGGGCCGCATCACCGGGATGGCCTACCGCGTGCCGGTCAGCGACGGCTCGGTCACCGACCTCACCGCCACGCTGCACACGGACGTCACCGTCGAGTCGGTCAACGCGGCGTTCGAGGAGGCGGCGAACGGGGGGCTGGGCGGGGTCCTCGTCTACACCGAGGACCCCATCGTCTCCACCGACATCGTCGGCGAGCCCGCGTCGTGCACCTTCGACGCGGGCATGACCAAGGTGCTGGGCACGCGCACCGTCAAGATCGTCGGCTGGTACGACAACGAGTGGGGCTACTCGAACCGCGTCGTCGACCTGACCACGCTCGTCGGCTCGAAGCTCTGAGCTCGATGAAGACTCTCGACGATCTCCTGGCCGACGGTGTCCAGGACCGGTTCGTGCTGCTGCGGGCCGACTTCAACGTCCCGATGGACGGGTACCGGATCACCGACGACGGCCGCATCCGCGCCGCGCTGCCGACGCTCACCCGGCTCGCCGGGGCCGGGGCCAGGGTGCTCGTCATGGCCCACCTGGGGCGACCGGAGAACGGCTCGCCACCGGGCCGCGACCCGATGTCGACCCTCTCACCGGTCGCCGCCCGGCTGAGCGAGCTGCTCGACCAGCACGTCTCGCTGGCCGAGGACGTGGTGGGCCGGTCGGCCCGGGGCGTGGCCGCGGGCCTGCGCTCCGGAGGGGTCAGCCTGCTGGCGAACGTCCGTTGTGATCCTCGCGAGACGGGCACGGCGGGGGAGCGCGAGCAGCTGGCGACCGAGCTGGCCGAGCTCGTGCCGGGCGGGGCGTTCGTCTCCGACGGCTTCGGCGTGGTGCACCGCGAGCAGGCCTCGGTGGTGGAGGTGGCCCGCAAGCTGCCGGCCTACGGCGGCGACCTCGTCGCCCGCGAGACCGACGTCCTGCGCCGCCTGGTCGGCGACCCCGAACGGCCCTACGTGGTGATCCTGGGCGGGTCCAAGGTGTCCGACAAGCTCGGCGTGCTGTCCAACCTGCTGCCGACGGTCGACACGCTGCTGGTCGGCGGGGCGATGTGCTTCACCTTCCTGGCGGCCCAGGGGTACGACGTCGGCGGCTCCATGCTGGAGTCCGACCAGCTCGACACGTGCCGCGACCTGCTGGAGCGCTACTCCGACACCCTGATCCTGCCCGTGGACGTCGTCGTGGCGAGCGCGTTCGCCGCCGACGCCGACACGCGGACGGTGCCGGTCTCGGAGATGCCCGAGGGCTGGATGGGGCTGGACGTCGGCCCGGAGACGGTGTCGGCGTTCTCGTCGGCCCTGTCCGACGCGGCCACCGTCTTCTGGAACGGGCCCATGGGCGTGTTCGAGATGGCGCCGTTCGCGGCCGGGACGACGGGCGTGGCGGAAGCGGTCGCGGCGGCCGGGTCCGGTAAGGCGTTCACCGTCATCGGTGGCGGCGATTCGGCCTCGGCCATCCGCGCGGCCGGCCTCGACGAGGAGTCGTTCGGCCACATCTCCACCGGCGGTGGGGCCTCGTTGGAGTTCCTCGAGGGCCACTCGTTGCCAGGTATCGCTGTGCTAGAGGAGGGCTGACCCGGATGGCGCGCAAACCGCTGATCGCCGGCAACTGGAAGATGAACCTGAACCACCTCGAGGCCATCGGGGTGACCCAGAAGCTCGCCTTCGCCCTGCCGGCGAAGTACTACGACCTCGTCGACGTGGCCGTCCTGCCGCCGTTCACCGATCTGCGCAGCGTGCAGACCCTGGTGGACGCGGACTCGATGCCGATCCGCTACGGCGCCCAGGACCTCTCCCCGGAGGACTCCGGGGCGTTCACCGGAGACGTCTCCGGGTCGATGCTCGCCAAGCTGGGCTGCACCTACGTCTGCGTCGGGCACTCCGAGCGGCGGACGGTGCACGGCGAGGACGACGCCCTGGTCAACCGCAAGCTCGGCGCGGCGCTGCGGCACGGCCTGACCCCCATCCTGTGCCTGGGGGAGGGGGAGGACGTCCGCGAGGCCGGCGACCACACCCGCTACTGCACCGCCCAGCTCGACGGCGCCCTCGAGGGCCTGTCCGCCGAGCAGGTGGGCGCGGTCGTCATCGCCTACGAGCCGGTGTGGGCGATCGGCACCGGCAAGACCGCCGGGGTCGAGGACGCCCAGGAGGTGTGCGCGGCGCTGCGCAAGCGGCTCGGCGAGAACCACGGCGACACGATCGCCGGGACGGTCCGCATCCTCTACGGCGGCTCGGTGAAGTCGGACAACGTCGCCGACCTGGTGCGCTCCGACGACGTCGACGGCGCTCTGGTAGGCGGCGCCAGCCTCGACCCGGAGGGCTTCGCCGAGCTCTGCGCGCTCGCCGCGGGCGGGCCGCTTCCCTAGACCGGCCGAGGAGGAGTGATCCTCCTCCGGTGGTTCCGTCGGGGAGTCCCGGCGGGACCACCGGTCGGGCGGGGTATCGTCCTCGCTACGCACCGATCTCGCGCGGCGAATCGGTCAGAGAGCTCCACCCGACCCGGGGCGGAGCGGCACCCGGAGGTCACGGAAGCCGATATGCGACTGTTCCTGGACATCCTGCTCATCGCCTCCAGCCTGCTGCTGGTGCTGCTGGTGCTCCTGCACCGTGGACGCGGCGGTGGTCTGTCGTCGCTGTTCGGCGGCGGGGTCCAGTCGAGCCTCGCGGGCTCCAGCGTCGTCGAGAAGAACCTCGACCGCCTCACCCTGTTCGTGGGCGCCATCTGGCTGATCTCGATCGTGGGTACGGGGCTGCTCGTCAAGATCGAAGGATGACGGTCGGCCGGGGCCGGGAGTGCTCCGGGCCGCCACTGGATGCGGAGGTTTCCCGACGATGGCGACTGGCAACGCGATCCGAGGCACCCGGGTCGGCTCGGGGCCCATGGGCGAGTCCGAGCGCGGTGAGAGCGCAGCCCGCACCGTGGTCTCGTTCTGGTGCTCCAACGGGCACGAGACGCGCCCGTCGTTCGCTCTCGAGGCGGACGTGCCCCCCACCTGGGACTGCCCGCGCTGTGGGCTGCCGGCGAACACCGACGAGAAGAACCCCCCGCCGGCCAAGCGCACCGAGCCCTACAAGACCCATCTCGCGTACGTGAAGGAGCGGCGTTCCGACGCGGACGGCGAGGCGCTGCTCGACGAGGCGCTGGCCAAGCTCCGCGCCAAGCGCGGCGAGAGCTAGCCGGCCCGAAGGAGTACGCATGGCGACGACGGAGCAGCCAGTCGACACCCGGTTCACCCTGGGCCAGTCCGACCTCCCGACGGCGTGGTTCAACGTCGCGCCCCACCTCGACAGCCCGCTCGCCCCGCCACTGCACCCGGCGACGCGCGAGCCGGTCGGGCCCGCCGACCTGGCGCCGCTGTTCGCCGAGGAACTCATCGGCCAGGAGATGTCGGCCGACCCGTGGATCGACATCCCGGGCGAGGTCCTCGACGTCCTGCGGCTGTGGCGGCCGACGCCGCTGATCCGGGCCCGGCGCCTGGAGGCCGCGCTCGGCACGCCGGCGCGCATCTACTTCAAGGACGAGTCGGTATCGCCCGCCGGATCGCACAAGCCGAACTCGGCGGTGCCGCAGGCGTTCTACAACGCGCGCGAGGGCATCACGCGTCTCTCCACCGAGACCGGCGCGGGCCAGTGGGGGACGGCGCTGGCGTTCGCCTGCGCCCAGTACGACCTCGAGTGCGCCGTCTACATGGTGCGCCGCAGCTTCGAGCAGAAGCCCTACCGCAAGGTGATCATGGAGACCTGGGGCGGCTCGGTCGTGCCGTCCCCGATCGACGACCCGACGCACCCGGGCTCGCTCGGCGCGGCGATCTCCGACGCCGTGCGCGACGCGGTGAGCCGCGTGGACACCCACTACGCGCTCGGCTCGGTGCTCAACCACGTCCTGCTGCACCAGACGGTGATCGGGCTCGAGGCGCAGCAGCAGCTCGCGATGGCCGGGGAGACCAAGCCCGACGTCGTCATCGCCCCGTGCGGCGGCGGGTCGAACCTCGGCGGGATCGCGCTGCCGTTCCTGCCCGACCGCTCGGTCCGCCTGCTCGCCGCCGAGCCGGCCTCGTGTCCGACCCTGACCAGGGGCCGCTACGAGTACGACTTCGGCGACACGGCGGGACTGACGCCGCTGATGACCATGTACACGCTGGGCCACGACTTCGTCCCGCCCGGCATCCACGCCGGCGGGCTGCGCTACCACGGCGACTCGCCGATCATCTCCAAGCTGGTCCACGAGGGCCGGATGGAGGCAGTGGCGCACAAGCAGCGTTCGGTCTTCGAGGCCAACGTGCTGTTCGCCCGCGTCGAGGGCAAGCTCCCCGCCCCCGAGGCCGGCCACGGCATCGCCTCCGTCCTCCAGGAGGCCGCCGAGGCCACCCGCCTCGGCGAGGACCGCGTGATCCTCTTCAACTACTGCGGCCACGGCCTGCTCGACCTCGCCGCGTACGAGGAGTACCTCGCCGGCGACCTCGTCGACGAGCCCACCGCCTGACCCTTTCCCGCGCGAGGGGTCCCTTCCGGCGCATAGAGCGACGGAATCCTCCCCTCGCGACGGGAGCGGGCGGACTTCTGCGGAGCGAAAGGGCCCTTCGCGCCGGCGTGGGCGCCGTGTTGGGCTGGCGTCCATGACCACGGTGCGGGACGCGACGCATGGACCTGCTGCGGGCGCAGGGCATCACGACGATCTTCGGCAACCCCGGCTCGACCGAGCTGCCGATGTTCCGCGACTTCCCGGACGACTTCCGCTACGTCCTCGGGCTCCAGGAGTCCGTCGCGGTCGGGATGGCCGACGGGTACGCGCAGGCCACCGGGGGTGCCGCGCTGGTCAACCTGCACTCCGCCGCGGGCCTCGGCCACGGGCTGGGCAACGTGTTCACCGCGTTCCGCAACCGCACGCCGCTGGTGCTCGTGGCCGGGCAGCAGGCGCGCTCGCTGCTCACCGGTGAGCCGTTCCTCTACGCCGAACGCGCGCCCGAGTTCGCCGAGCCCTACGTCAAGTTCGCCCGCGAGCCCGCCCGCGCCGCCGACGTCCCCGCGACGATCGCCCGCGCGATCCACGTCGCCCTCGCCCCGCCCCGCGGACCGGTGCTGGTCTCGGTGCCCGTCGACGACTGGGACGCCCCCGTCGACCCGGCGACGCCGCTGCTCCCGCACGCGGTGCACGCCAAGACCCGCGGCGACCCCGACGCCCTCGCCGACGTCGCCCGCCGCCTCGCTCCCGCCGCGCGGCCCGTGTTCGTGGTCGGCGCCGAGGTCGACCGCGACGGCGCGTTCCACGACGTCGTCGCCCTCGCCGAGCGCCACCGCGCCGCCGTGTGGGTGGCCCCCCTGTCGTCGCGCTGCTCGTTCCCCGAGTCCCACCCGCTGTTCGCCGGCTTCCTGCCCGCCTCCCGCGAGGGGATCGTCGCCGCACTCGACGGCCACGACCTCGTCGTCGTGCTGGGCTCGCCGGTGTTCCCGTACCACGTGGAGGGGGCCGGGCCGCTGCTACCGGCGGGCGCGGAGCTGATCCAGCTCACCGAGGACGCCGACCAGGCCGCCTGGACGCCGACCGGCACGTCGGTCGTGACCGGCCTGCGCCACGGCGTACGCGACCTGCTGGCCGGGCCGGAACCCGTCGCGCGTCCGACGCCGCCGGGGCGGGAGCGCGCGGCCCGGGTGGCCGCCGACGGAGCGTCGATCTCCGAGGCCCTGCTGCTCCAGACCCTCGCCGACCTGCGCCCGCCCGACTCGGTGATCGTCGAGGAGGCGCCGGACACGCGCGGGCCGATGCACGACCACCTGCCGATCGACCGTCCCCGGCGGGTTCCTCACCTGCGCCAGCGGCGGGCTCGGGCCACGGGCTGCCGGCCGCCGTCGGGGTGGCGCTCGCGCGCGGGGAGCGACCAGCGGATCATCGCCCTGGTCGGCGACGGCTCGAGCATGTACGGGATCCAGGCGCTCTGGTCGGCCGCGCAGCTCGGCGTGGACCTGACCGTCGTCGTCGTGCACAACGCCCGCTACGCCGCGCTCGACTCCTTCGCCGCGCACTTCGCGATCGACGAGCCGGTGGGCACGACCCTGCCCGGCCTCGACTTCGTCGCCCTCGCCGCCGGGCAGGGCGTGCCGGGGGTGCGCGTCACGCGACCCGACGAGCTCGCCCCGGCCCTCGCGCGGGCGCTCGCGTCGCGGGGCCCGTCGCTGGTCGACGTGATCGTCGACCGACCCTGAGCACCGGTGCGCCGACGGCGAACAGGCCCCCGGGAGCCCCGCACGGCGGGCCATCCTCGTCGCCATGGACGTCGTCGACCTCCGCCCCGACCTGCGCATGCTCGTCGGTACGCCGGGCCAGGCCTACCTGCTGCGCCACGCCGGCGGGGTCATGCTGGTCGACACCGGGGCGGTCGGGTCGGGCGAGGCCGTGGCGGCGGCGCTGCGCGACTGGGGGCTCGACCGCGGAGCGCTCACCCACGTGGTGCTGACGCACTGGCACGCCGACCACGCGGGCTCCGCCGACGAGATCGGACGCTGGCCCGGGGTCGAGGTGCTCGCCCACCGGACGGACGCGCCGGTGATCCGCGGCGAGCTCCCGGGCGCGCCGCCGGTGTTCACCCCGGCAGAGGAGGTCCTGCACCGGCAGGTGGCCGGCGCGCTCCCCGCCGCCCCACCGGCCCGCGTCGACCGCGATCTCGACGACGCCGACGTGCTCGCTCCACTCGGGGCCCGGGTCGTCGCCACCCCCGGCCACACCGACGGCAGCATCGCGCTGCACGTCGGCGACGCCGGGGTCCTGTTCACCGGGGACATCGCCGCCGAGACCGACGGCGCGGTGATCCTCGGGCCCTTCAACACCGATCGCGAGCAGGCCCGCCGGTCGTTCCGCCGGCTCGCCGGGCTCGACGCGGACGTGGTCTGCTTCGGCCACGGGCGCCCGCTCGCCGGAGCGGGGGTCGCCGCCCTGCGGGACGCCGTCGCCGCCGACCCGGTGCCCGACCCGCTGGGGTGAGGCTCAGACCTCCGCGCGGACGTTGCGCGGCTCCACCGGCGTCGCCTTGATGACCGAGGTGACGGTGGCGGCGTGGTCGCCCCACTTCTCGAGCACGCGGTCGAGGTCGGCGATGTCGCGGACCTGCACGCGCAGGAGCAGGCAGTCCTCGCCGGTGATCTTGTGGCACTCGACGACCTCGGACTGCGCGATCGCGAGCTGCTCGGCGATCTTCTGGTGGCCGAGGGCCGGCCGGATGCGCACCCACGCGGCGATGGGATAGCCGAGCGCGGCCGGGTCGACGTCGAGGCGGTAGCCCCGGATGACGCCGGTGCGCTCGAGGCGCTGGACCCGCTCGGTGACGGCGGGCGCGGACATCCCGATCTTGCGACCGAGCGCCGACATGCTCAGCCGGGCGTCCTCGCCGAGCTCGGCGAGGATGCGCAGGTTGGTCTCGTCGAGCAGTCTGTCGTTCTCCAGGCGAGACGGACCTCGTACCTCGGTTCCTGAGCTCATGTCCCCACTATCCCCGTGACATCGTCATGGAGTCCAGCGGATCGGCCTTCGACAATGGTCCGCACACGACGAAGGGGTGGGAATCATGGTCACGTTCTGGGGGATCCTGGTGGTCCTCGGAGTCCTCGCGACAGCACGCCGCGAGACCGGCCGCGGGACGGAGGTCGACCCGGCGACGCCCACCCCGGATGCGGAACCGACCTGGCTCGGGCGGCTGATCGCCCACCACGAGCGGGCCTGGGAGGTGCACGACCGGGCGATGCGCCCCTGGGAGGCCCCGGTGGCCGGGCCGGACCCCCTCAGACCACGGTGCTGAGCGGGGACGCGCCGAGCGCGAGCGCGTCCCACGCCCGGGCGATGCGGGCGACCGCCTCGTCCAGCGCCGCGGGAGGCAGCGTGTAGGGCAGGCGGAGGTGGCTCTCGAACGCCCCGCCCGTCCCGAACCGCGGTCCTGCCGCGAGCTGGACCCCCTGCGCGACCGCCCCCTCGACCAACGCGGTCGAGCGCGGCGCCCCGAGGTCGACCCAGAGGCTGAACCCGCCGGTCGGCCGCGACGCCCGCCACTCCGGCAGCTCCCGGGCCAGCACGGCGAGCAGGTGGTCCCGGCGCTCGGCGAACCGCGCGCGGCGCTCGGCGACGATGTCGTCGAGATCCTCGAGCAGGGCCACCGCGACGAGCTGTTCGAGGACCGGCGTCGAGATGTCGTCGGACGACCGCGCCGCCGCGATGCGCCGCACGATCGCGCGCGGGGCCCGGAGCCATCCGATGCGCAGGCCACCCCAGACCGTCTTGCTCAGCGAGCCGGTGGTGATCACCGGCGTGCCGCCGCCACCGACCGACGGCGCCCAGGCTCCGAGGGGCGGCGGGCCGGGTGCGTCGAGCCAGAGATCGCGCAGGCAGTCGTCGACGACGAGCGGGACACCGTGGCGACCCGCGGCCGCCACGACGGCCGCGCGCGACTCGGCCGGCATCACCGCCCCGGTCGGGTTCTGGTGGTCGGGAACGAGGTAGGCGAGCGCCGGGGCCGCCGCCCGCATCGCCGCCACCAGCGACTCGACGTCCCATCCCGCGCCGCCGGGCCCGGTGGTCATCGCCACTGGCACCGGGCGCGCGGACACGTGGCGCACCAGGTCGATGGCGCCCGGATAGGTCGGCTGTTCGAGCAGGACCCGGTCGCCGGGCCGCACCAGCGCGCGTGCCGCGAGGGCGTGGGCGTGCTGGGCACCCGCGGTCACCATCACCTCGTCGGGTGCGGTCGCCAGGCCCTGGGCGGTGAGCCGCCGGGCGAGGCCCTCGCGCAGCACCGGCAGCCCGAGCAGGTCGTACCCCGAGTCGGCGAGGTGGGCCGGGAGCTCGGCGAGGGCGCGCGCCCCGGCGGCGGTCACCGCCTCGACCGGCGCCGACGGGGCGGCGTGCGCGAGGTCCAGCACCTCGGGCGTCCCGGGCGGGCGGGCCGACCCGCTCCGGCCCATCGGCGCGAAGGGCGTCACCGGCGGCGTCGGCCCCGGCGGGGGCAGCGCGGTCCAGGTGCCCGACCCGCGCTGGCGGCGCAGGTGGCCGCTCTCGCGCAGCCGGTCGTACGCCGCGGCGACGGTGCCGCGCCCGACGGCCAGCACCGCGGCGAGCTCGCGCTCGCTGGGTACCCGGGTGCCCACGGCGAGGCGCCCGTCCACCAGGAGCGTGCCGATGCGATCCGCGAGCGCAACGTGGCCGCCGCCGGTGGTCTTCCACCCGTCGAGCAGCCGCGTCAGCGCCGTCGCCCCGATCTCACCGTCCACGCCGACGATGCTGCCACATCTGCCAGTTACCTGCCACTGTCCCGGAAGTGGCTCTGGTCGACATGCCACCTGTGGTCGGAAGGTGGCCACATCAGCGGAAACGCCCGACTCGAGGGAGCCACCGTCATGTCCGCGACCGTCACCGTGCTCGGCACCATCGTCGTCCTCGCGATCGGGCTCGTCGCCCGCTACGGCGGCGACGGCCGCCGCAGCGACGACCCCACCGGCCGCGACCTCGCCCCCCACCGGCGCCTCGCCGCGCACCGGCGGTGCTGGGAGCTCCTCGACCGCTCCCTGCGCCCGTGGGAGGTGGGGCACCGACCCTCGCCCGATGCCGGAGCGGGAGACCGAGCTGCAGGAGACCGAGCTGCAGGGAGACCGAGCTGCTGACCCGGGCGCGCGCGGGGGACGACCGCGCGTTCGCGCACCTCGTGGCGGGGCGCCGCAGTGAGCTGACCGCACACTGCTACCGGATGCTCGGCTCGCCCCAGGATTGAACCTGAGGACGCCGAGCCGTGGCGGGACACGACCCGCATCGTGCCCCGCGCCGAGAGCCACGCGGCGATCGCCGAGCTCAGGGCCCGGCCCGGGGACGACATCGTGATGTTCGGCAGCCGCACGCTCGCCGACGACCTGATGGCCGCCGGCCTCGTCGACGAGCTGTACGTACTGGTCGGGCCGGCGCTGCTCGGCGCCGGGATCCCGCTGTTCGCCGGCACCTCACCCCGGCCGCTGCGCCTGATCGGCGCCGACGTCGTCCCCGGCTCGCAGCTCGTGCGCCACCACTACGACGCCCGGGCCTGACCCGCGTTCACCCCGGGAGGTCGCCCGCGGCCGCGGTGTCGAGCAGCCAGATCGTGCGCTCGGTCCCCCGCAGCCCCGCGATCGGGACGTCGACCTCGCTCGCGCCGCCGTGGGCGCGGGCGAGGGCCTCGGCCTTGCCCTCCCCGGTGGCGACGCAGCCAGATCTCCCGCGCCTGCCGGGCCGCCGCGAGGGTCAACGTGACGCGGGTCGGCGGCGGCTTCGGGCAGTCGCGGACCGCCAGGACGCCGACGGCCTGCGCGTGCACCGCCGGGGAGTCGGGGAAGACCGAGAGCACGTGCCCCTCGGGCCCGCAGCCGGCGAGCAGCACGTCGAAGATCGGCACGCCCTCGCCGCCCAACCGGGAGGCGGCCTCGGACAGCACCGTGGCGTAGACGTCGGCGGCGAGGTCGGGGTCGCCGCCGCCGGCCTCCTCCGGCGCGTCCGAGGGCGGCATCGGGTGGACGCGCCCGGGGTCGAGGTCGAGGTCGTCGAGCAGCGCCTCGCGCGCCTGGGTGTCGTTGCGCTCGTCGTCCCCGGCGGGCAGGTAGCGCTCGTCGCCCCAGAACACCTCGACCGACGGCCAGGCGACCTCCGCGCGGCGGGGGGACCGGGCGACCTCCTGCAGCATCGCGATGCCCACCCCGCCGCCGGTGAGCACGATCGAGGCGGTGCCGCGCGCCGCCTGCGCGGTGGCGAGGGCGCTGATCAGCCGGTCGGCGGCGTCGGCCGCGGTGGTGTCGTCGTCGGGGTGGACGACCAGCTCGGGGGCGCTCACGCCGACGTCCGGGTCTTGCTGCGCGGCCGGCTCGAGTCCCCGGCCTCCAGCGCCTCGGCGAAGATCTCGTCCGGGTCGAGGCGCCGCAGCTCCTCGGCCAGGCAGTCCCGCGTGGAGCGGCGCGAGAGCACCACCCGCCGGTCGGGCTGGCCGGGCTGGCTGAGCATCGCGTTCTTGGCGTCGACCCGGCGCAGCTCCACGGGCCCGGAGTCCCGCTCGAGACGCACGGTGGCGATCTGGCCGCCCTGGCCGCCCGGGACGTCGGCCGTCTGTCGTGACACGCCCACCCCGAGACGTGACGACAGCCAGCCGGCGAGCAGGTCGACCGAGGCGGACTCGGCCGCTCCGGACACGGTGGCCTTCGTGACCGGATCGTGCGGCGGCTGGTCGAGCGCCGCGGTCAGCAGCGCGCGCCAGCCCGTGATGCGGCTCCACGCCAGGTCGGTGTCACCCGGGTGGTAGTTCGCCCGCAGCCGCCCGAGCGTCCTCGAGGGCGCGCGGGTGGACGAGACGTCGGTGATGCGCCGCCCGGCCACGCTGCCCACGGGGTCGTCGGTCGGTGACACGGGCGGCTCGCCCGGCCACCAGGCCACGATGGGGGCGTCGGGCAGCAGCAGCGGGACCACGATCGGCCCGCCCTGGTCGGCCAGCGGGCCGTACATGCGCAGGACGATGACCTCGCTCGCCCCGGCGTCGCCGCCGATGCGGATCTGGGCGTCGAGCCGTGCCGCCGCCCGCCGCACGCCGCGGGCGAGGACGAGCACGCGACAGGGGTGCTCCCGGCTGGCGTCGTTCGCCGCCTGGATCGCGGCCTCGGCCTCCGGGCCGTCGTCGGTGATGATCACCAGGGTCAGCACGCGCCCGAGGGCCACCGCGCCGGCGCTCTCGCGCAGGTCGACCATCTTGCGGTTCACCGCCGAGGTGTCGGTCGACGGGAGATCCACGATCACAGCGCGCTCCTGTTCACGGCCGTCGCCACACCCGCCCGGTGCGGGCGAGCAGGTCGTCGGCCGACGGGGGGCCCCAGGTGCCGGCCGCGTAGGTGTCCGGCCGCCCCTCGGTGTGCCACTTCTCGATCACCGGGTCGAGGATCCGCCACGAGAGCTCGACCTCGGTGTTGGTGGGGAACAGCGACGGCTCGCCGAGCAGGACGTCGAGCAGGAGGCGCTCGTAGGCCTCGGGGGAGGCCTCGGTGAACGCCGTGCCGTAGCCGAAGTCCATGGTGACGTCGCGGACCTCCATGCCCGACCCGGGCACCTTCGACCCGAAGCGCAGGGTGACCCCCTCGTCCGGCTGCACCCGCACGACCAGCGCGTTCTGACCGAGCTCCTCGGTCATCGTCTGGTCGAAGGGCAGGTGCGGCGCGCGCTCGAACACGATCGCGATCTCGGTGACCCGCCGGCCCAGGCGCTTGCCGGTGCGCAGGTAGAACGGCACCCCGGCCCACCGCCGCGTGTTCACCTCGCACGTGATCGCGGCGTAGGTCTCGGTCACCGAGTCGGTCGGGAAGCCCTCCTCCTCCTGCAGGCCCCGGACGTGGATCGAGCCCTGCCAGCCCCCGACGTACTGGCCGCGGGCGGTGGTCTCGTCGATCGGCGCGGCGAGCGTCGTCGCCGACAGGACCTTGATCTTCTCCTCGCGCAGGTCGTGCGGGGAGAACGACAGCGGCTCCTCCATCGCGCAGAGGGCGAGCAGCTGCAGGAGGTGGTTCTGGATGACGTCGCGCGCGGCACCGATGCCGTCGTAGTAGCCCGCCCGGCCGCCCACACCGATGTCCTCGGCCATCGTGATCTGCACGTGGTCGACGTGGTGGGAGTTCCAGATCGGCTCGAAGAGCTCGTTGGCGAACCGCAGGGCGAGCAGGTTCTGGACGGTCTCCTTGCCGAGGTAGTGGTCGATGCGGAAGACCGCGTCCTCGGGGAAGACGTCGTTGACGATCTCGTTGAGCTCACGCGCCGAGTGCAGGTCGTGCCCGAACGGCTTCTCGATGACGACGCGCCGCCAGGCGTCCTCGCTGGAGTCGGCCAGCCCGGCGCGCGAGAGCTGCTTGCACACCGTGGGGAAGGCGTCCGGCGGGATCGAGAGGTAGAACGCGTGGTTGCCGCCGGTGCCGCGCTCGGCGTCGAGGTCGGCCACGGTCGCGGCGAGCCGGTCGAAGGCGTCGTCGTCGTCGAAGGTGCCCCGCACGAAGCGCAGGCCCTCGGCGAGGCGGTCCCAGACCTCCTGGCGGAACGGCGTGCGGGAGTGCTCCTGCACCGCGTCGTGCACGACCTCGGCGAAGTCCTCGTGCGCCCAGTCGCGCCGGGCGAACCCCACGAGCGCGAAGCCCGGCGGGAGCAGGCCGCGGTTGGCCAGGTCGTAGATCGCCGGCATCAGCTTCTTGCGCGCGAGGTCGCCGGTCACCCCGAACAGCACCAGCCCGGCGGGCCCGGCGATCCGGGGGAGCCGCTTGTCGCGCGCGTCGCGCAGCGGGTTCTCCCAGTCGGGCGCGCCGGCCTCCGGACGTCGACTCACCGGCGTACCTCCCCGTCCGGTCGAGCCCCGGCCCGCAGCGAGGTCACGGCGTGCGCGAGCGCGACCAGGCCGGCGGCCCGGTCGGCCAGATGCAGGCGCAGCACCGGCCGTGCGGTGCCGCCGTTCTTGGGGGCGGCGAGCACCCCGGCGTCGCCGCGCGCCTGGGCGTGCTCGAGCACCCCGAACGAGAAGGGCTGGTCCGGGATCGCCAGGTCGTCGGCCACGGTGCCGGTGATCTGCAGGAACACCCCGTTCTGGTGCCCGCCCTTGTGGTACTGGCCGGTGGAGTGCAGGAAGCGCGGTCCCCACCCGAAGGTGGTCTGCAGGTCGGTCCTCTTCGCGAGCTCCGGGCGCAGGGCGGCGAACGAGGCGTCGTCGAGCCGGTCGAGATAGGCCTGGATGGCGATGTAACCGCTCTCGGGCGCGGCGTCCACCAGCGCCTGGATGGCCTCACCGACCGTGTCCACCGGACCCAACCAGTCGCCGCCCTCGGCGCGGATCTCCACCGGTCCGTCGGTGGCCAGCGGCGCCTCCTCGGAGTCCCCGGAGCCGCTGTCGTCGGCCTGCGAGAGCAGGTCGCGGGTGGCCTGCTTGGCCGACTCCACGTCGGGCTGGTCGAACGGGTTGATCCCGATCAGGCGCCCGGCGAGCGCGATCGCGTACTCCCAGAGCAGGAACTGGCCGCCGAGCGTGCCGGTCACCGCGATCTGGGCGGCGCCGGTGGCCGGGCCGATGACGACCGCGGTGGCGTCGGCGCCGTGGTCGGCGAACCCGGGGGCGTCGATCCCCTCGACGACGACCGGCAACAGGCCGACGCCCTGCTTGCCCGTGGACTCGGCGATGAGCTGCTCGGCCCAGTTGCCGAAGCCGACCAGCCCGGAACCGCTGTCGGCGAGCACGACCTTCTCCGCACCCGCCCCGTGCGCCGCGGCGAGCGCGGCCGCGAGCTGGATCGCCGGGTTCTCGGCGCTGTCGCGCTCCAGCGCCGGCGCCGCGGCGGCCGCCTCGTCGAGCAGGGTCGCGACCTCCACGCCCGCCAGCGCCGAGGGCACGAGCCCGAAGGCGGTCAGGGCCGAGTAGCGCCCGCCGACACCCGGGTCGGCCTCGACGACCTTGCGGTAGCCCCTGTCCCGGCCCAGCTCGGCCAGGCCGGAGCCGGGGTCGGTGACGACGACGATGCGCGAGGCGGCGTCGATGCCGTTGGCCTCGAAGACCTGCTCGAACACGCGCCGCTGGCTGTCGGTCTCGACCGTGGAGCCCGACTTGGACGACACGACGAGCACCGTCCGGCTGAGGTCGCCGGCGAGGGCGTCGGAGACCTGACCCGGGTCGGTGGTGTCCAGCACGACCAGCGGGTGGTCGCCCGCGGCCCCGCCGGCCGCCTGGGTGCCCGAGGCCGTCCCGCAGATGACCTCGGGGGCCAGCGACGAGCCGCCCATGCCGGCGAGCACGACACGGTCGGCGCCGTCACCGTGCAGGTCGCGGCGCAGGGCGGCGAGCTCGTCGACCAGCGGTCGCGACGTCTCGTGCAGCCGCACCCAGGCCAGACGCTTCGACGCCTCCGGCTGGGCGTCCGGGCCCCAGAGGGTGTCGTCGCCGGCCGCGAGCTTCGAGGCGACGCGAGTCGCCGACCAGCTTCTCCACCAGCGGCGCGGCGGCCTCGGCGAGCTTCGGGTCGGTGATCTCGACGGACACGGGGTGCGTCGGAGCGGGACCGTCGGAGCCCGCCACGCCGCCGGCGCTCACGACTGCTCCGGGCTGCGACGCGCGAGCTGGTCGGACACGGTGCCGGTCAGCTGCTGCCACGAGTCGGAGAACTTCCGGACGCCCTCGTTCTCGAGCTCCTGGTAGACGTCGTCGACGTCGACCCCGACCTCGCCCAGTGCGGCGAAGACCTCGCGGGCGGCGTCGGCGGTGCCGCTGACGGCGTCGCCGTGCAGCTCGCCGTGGTCGGCGAAGGCGTCGAGGGTGGCCTCGGGCATCGTGTTGACGGTGTCCGGGCCGACCAGCTCGGTCACGTAGAGCGTGTCCGGGTAGGCCTTGTTCTTCACCCCGGTCGAGGCCCACAGCGGACGCTGCGCCGAGGCACCGGCGCCCTTGAGCTGCGCCCACCGCTCGGTGCTGAAGACCTCGAGGAACGCCGCGTACGCCAGACGCGCGTTGGCGACGGCGGCGGTGCCGCGCAGCGCCAGCGCCGAGTCGGTGCCGATCCTCTCGAGCCGCTTGTCGACCTCGGAGTCGACCCGCGAGACGAAGAACGACGCCACCGACGCCATCGCCGTGAGGTCGTGGCCGTTCGCGCGGGCCTGCTCCATGCCGGAGAGGTAGGCGTCCATGACCTCGCGGTAGCGGGTCACCGAGAAGATCAGCGTGACGTTGACGCTGATGCCCTCGGCGAGCACGCGGGTGATCGCCGGCAGCCCCTCGGGCGTCGCCGGAATCTTGATCATCAGGTTGGGCCGGTCGACGGTCTTCCACAGGTCGACGGCCTCGATGACGGTCGCCTCGGTGTCGTGGGCCTTGCCCGGGTCGACCTCGAGCGAGACCCGGCCGTCGTTGCCGCCCGTCGACTGCCACACGTTGCGGAACACGTCGCACGCGCGGCGGACGTCCTCCGTGGTCAGCTCGCGGATGGCGTCCTCGACCGAGGCGCCCTGGGCGGCGAGGCCGTCGAGCTCCTCGGCGTAGTAGTCGGCGTCGGCGAAGGCGCTGGCGAAGATCGTCGGATTGCTGGTGACCCCCACGACGTTCTTCTCCGCGATGAGCTGGGACAGGTTCCCGGACTCGATCCGCTGACGGGAGAGGTCGTCGAGCCAGATGGAGACGCCGGCGGCGGAGAGGTCGTCCAGGGGAGTCGAACGCTGTGGGGGAGTACTCATATGGGTTGCTCCTCGAGAGGGCGGGCTGGTCTAGCTGGTCTCCTGGGCGCGGTTCAACGTGCGCCGACCGGCCTCGACGACGGCCTCGGTGGTGAACCCGAACTGCTGGAACAGCGTCGTGTAGTCCGCGCTGGCGCCGTAGTGCTCGATCGAGACGCACTCGCCGTCGTCGCCGACGAAGCGGTACCAGGTCTGGGCGACCGCGGCCTCGACCGAGACGCGCGCCTTGACCTCCGGCGGGATGACGTTGCGGCGGTAGGACAGGTCCTGCTGGTCGAACCACTCCACGCACGGCATCGAGACCACGCGGGTCGGGACGCCGTCGTCCTCGAGGACCTTGCGGGCCTCGACCGCCAGGCTGACCTCCGAGCCCGTCGCGATGATCACCAGCTGCGGCTGGCCGTCGCTCGCGTCCTGCAGGACGTAGCCGCCCCGGGCGACACCGTCGGCGTCGGTCCCCTCGAGGATCGGCACGGGCTGCCGGGTGAGCGCGAGGCCCGCCGGTCCGGTCGGGTTGTCGAGGATCGCGCGGACCGCGGCCGCGGTCTCGTTGGCGTCGGCCGGGCGGACGATCGAGAGCCCGGGCACGGCGCGCAGCGAGGCGAGCTGCTCGATCGGCTGGTGGGTGGGCCCGTCCTCGCCGAGGCCGATCGAGTCGTGGGTCCAGATGTAGGTGGTGGGCAGCTTCATCAGCGCCGCGAGGCGGACCGCCGGACGCATGTAGTCGGAGAAGATGAGGAAGGTGCCGCCGTAGACGCGGGTGCCGCCGTGCAGCGCGATCCCGTTGAGGATCGAGCCCATGGCGTGCTCGCGCACCCCGAAGTGCAGGGTGCGGCCGTAGGGGTTCATCTGCCCCCACTTGTTCGTCTTGACCGACGAGGGGCCGAACGAGTCGGCGTCCTTGATCGTCGTGTTGTTGCTCTCGGCGAGGTCGGCGGAGCCGCCCCAGAGCTCCGGGAGCAGCGGGCCGATCTCGCCCAGGATCTTCTGCAGCGCCTTGCGGGTGGCGACCGGGTCCTCGTCGGTGCCCCAGGTCGGGAGCGCGTCGTGCCAGCCGTCGGGCAGCTCGCGGCGCGCCATCCGCTCGAGCAGGGCACGGTTCTCCGGGTTCGCCTCGGCCCAGGCGGCGAACTTCTCGTCCCAGGCCTCGTGCGACGCCTTGGCCCGGGTGGCCACCTCGCGGGCGTGGGCGAGGACGTCGGGGTCGATGTGGAAGTGCTGCTCCGGGTCGAACCCGAGGCGGCGCTTGACCTCGGCGACCTCGTCGTCGCCGAGCGCGGCACCGTGCGCGTCGCCGGTGTTCATCTTCTCCGGTGCGGGGTAGCCGATCACCGTGCGCAGGGCGATGAAGCTCGGCCGGTCGGTGACCGCCCGGGCGTTGTCCAGCGCCTCACGGATGCCGACGACGTTCTCGCCGCCGCGCACGCTCTGGACGTGCCAGTTGTAGCCCTCGTAGCGCTTCACCACGTCCTCGTCGAGGGCGATCGTGGTGTCGTCCTCGATGGAGATGTGGTTGTCGTCGTAGATCACCACGAGGTTGCCCAGCTGCTGGCGGCCGGCGAGCGACGAGGCCTCGGCGGTGACGCCCTCCTCGATGTCGCCGTCGGAGGCGATCACGAAGATGAAGTGGTCGAACGGGCTCTCGCCGGGCTCGGCGTGCGGGTCGAACAGGCCGCGCTCGCGACGAGCGGCCATCGCCATGCCGACCGCGGAGGCCAGGCCCTGACCGAGCGGCCCGGTGGTGATCTCCACGCCGGGGGTGTGGCTGTACTCCGGGTGACCGGGGGTCGCCGAGTCCCAGGTCCGCAGCTCCTGGAGGTCGCGCATCTCGAGGCCGTAGCCGGACAGGAACAGCTGGGAGTAGAGCGTGAGGCTCGAGTGCCCCGCGGAGAGGACGAACCGGTCGCGACCCTGCCAGCCGGGGTCGGCCGGGTCGTGGGTCATCGTGTGCTGGAAGAGCGTGTAGGCCAACGGCGCGAGGGCCATCGCCGTGCCCGGGTGACCGTTGCCGACCTTCTGGACCGACTCGGCGGCGAGCACCCGGATGGAGTCGACGGCCTTCTCGTCGAGATCGGACCAGTCCTCGGGGCGGTGGGGGGTCGTCAGCGCCTCGATCTCATCGGGCGATTCGCTCGCGGTCTGGGTGCTGCTCACGTCGGTCGAGGTCACGGAACGTGCCTTCCTGCTGCTGTCGGAAGCCGCAGCGCGGTCCGCGCACGGCTCGTCGGTCCTCGCGCCCGGGCGACGCGACAGAGCGTGTCGAGGGCGCGGACGATGCTCCCACGAGATCGACCTGACATCGGTGACGACCACGTGCCGACGTCCGGATGTTCCCCCGGCCGCGGCGGGGTCGGCCGCGGCCCGGGTCGGGCCCGGTCGCCGTGCCCAGCGGACTACCCGCTCCCCGTCACCAGGACACCCGGCGCCTATCATCCCGGAGTCGCGATCCGGGCAGCCGGCGTCGCCCGGCGGACGACCCCGTGACGTGGCGGACACCGTGGTGCGCGCCGGTGGCCCCCGCGAGCGCGGCGGGCCGCAGGGGTGCAGACTGCGGACCGACGACGCTGTGTAGGAGGCCGGCGCGGGACCCCCCGCGATCGGACTCCGCCGGGTCCGCGACCGAAGCAGTTCCGCACGACGCAGGCGAGGTGCCACCCGGTGAGCACGGCGGTCGGCCCGGCGTCCCCCGGAACCGGGACGCGGGGTGGGTTCCTCACCACGGTGCGGGCGTACCTGGCGCTGACCAAGGCCCGGATCATCGAGCAGCTCCTGGTCGTCACGGTGCCGGCGATGATGCTGGCCCAGCGCTCGGTGCCCTCGCTGTGGCTCGTGCTCGCGGTGCTCGTCGGCGGCGCGATGGCCGCGGCCAGCGCCCACGCCCTCAACTGCGTCGTCGACGCCGACATCGACGCCAAGATGGCCCGCACCCGCAAGCGCCCGCTGGCGCGCGACGCGGTCCCCAAGCGCCATGCGCTGATCTTCGGCCTCGTCCTCGGGGCCGTGTCGGCCGTCTGGTTGGGCCTGACCGCGAACTGGGTGGCCGCCGGCCTGTCCGTCGCGGCGATCGCCTTCTACATCCTCGTCTACACGCTGCTGCTCAAGCGCCGGACCGCCCAGAACATCGTCTGGGGCGGCGCCGCCGGCTGCATGCCCGTCGTCATCGGCTGGGCGGCCGTCACCGGCACCGTCGGCTGGCCGGCCCTGGTGCTCTTCGCGATCATCTTCTTCTGGACCCCGCCCCATTTCTGGGCGCTCGCGATGCGCTATCGCGACGACTACGCCGCCGCCGGCGTGCCGATGCTCCCCGTCGTCGCCTCGCCCCGGCGCGTGAGCCGCCAGATCCTCGCCTACTCCTGGGCGATGGTCGTCTGGTCGCTGCTCCTCGTGCCCGCGACCTCGTGGATCTACCTCGCCGTCGCCGTGTTCGGTGGCGCCTGGTTCCTCGTCGCCGCCCATCGCCTGGACGCCGCGGTCGGCCGCGACGAGGTCGTCAACTCGATGCGCCTGTTCCACCTCTCGAACACCTACCTCACCGGCCTCTTCGTCGCCGTCGCCGTCGACTCCGCCGTCGGCTGGCCGGTCCTGGGCTGGCCGTTCTAGCGGTCCCACCCGTTGAGGTGGACGTCGTCCGCGAGGGGCACGTTCGGCAGGGCATCGAGCCTGTCGATCATGCGCAACGTGCCCGTCGTCGGAGGGAGGGAACCGATCGGTGCTCGCCACCCTCTGAGGAGGTGTGGACACGTCGCGCCCCTTCCGGACCCGTGAGGCGACCGCCGAGGGCGCTCCGACCCGCGGCCGCCTCGCCGGACCGTCGTTCCGCGCCGTCTTCCGCGGGGCGCACGTCGACGCCTCGGTCGACGACGACCTGCTCGGCCGCGCCCGCGCGGCGTGCCGTCTCGTGCCGGGCGCCGTCCTGGGTGGCTACACGGCGGCGGAGCTGTGGGGCGCCGACATCGCGCCGCGCGGCGCGCCGGTCGAGCTGGTGGTCGGGCGACACCGGGTGCGCGACCGGTCGGGCATGCGCTGCCGGCAGGACGCGCTGCGGGAGGACGAGGTTCTCGACGTCGCCGGCCTGCCGGTCACCTCGGCGCCGCGCACGGCCTTCGACCTGGTCCGCCGCGAGGCGCACGAGGACGCGGTCGTCGCTCTGGACGCCCTCGCGCGCGTCGGGCGGTTCGACCCTGCGGAGCTGCTGACCTACGTCGGGGCGCGCTCGCGGGCGCGGGGCGTGGCCCGACTGGGTGCCGTCGTCGCCGACGCCGATCCGCTCGCCGAGAGCCGGCCGGAGACGTTGACCCGCCTCGGGCTCGTCGCGCACGGCGTTCCGCGCCCGGACCTGCAGATCCGGGTCCACGACCTCCGTGGTGTCGAGGTCGCGAGGGTGGACATGGGCTGGCGGTGGGCGAAGCTCGCCGTCGAGTACCAGGGCGACCACCACCGTGTGGACCCCCGGCAGTACCGGCGGGACCAGGTGCGGGCCGGAGCGCTCGCCGCCGCGGGCTGGCTGGTGATCCCGGCGACGTCATTCGTGGTGCTCCAGCGTCCCGACATCCTCGCCGAACAGGTCCTCGAGGCCCTTGCGACGCGCTCGACATGATCGAGACCGCCACGAGGGGCACCTTTCGCATGATCGAGAGGGCCGATCGCCTGCCGAACGCGCCCCTCGCGAACGGGGGCGGGCGGGTGACGGGCGGGGAGCCGAGGGGCCGGTCAGGGGAGGAGGAGCAGTTTCCCGGTGGTGCGGCGGGACTGGAGGTCGCGGTGGGCGGTGGCGGCGTCGTCGAGGGCGTAGCGGCCGCCGACACGGACGCGGAGGTCGCCGGCGGCGACGGCGGTGAAGACGGCGTCGGCGCGCGCCGCGAGCTCGGCGGAGGTCCGGACGTGCCAGCCCAGGGAGGGCCGCGTCAGGTAGAGCGAGCCGCCGCTGTTGAGGCGCTGGGGGTCGACGGGCGGGACGGGCCCGCTCGCGGCGCCGTAGAGGGCGAGGACGCCGCGCACGCGCAGGGAGGCGAGCGAGGCGTCGAAGGTCGACGCGCCGACCCCGTCGTACACGGCCGCGACGCCCTCGCCGTCGGTCAGGGCGCGCACGCGGTCGGCGAGGTCGTCGGAGTACCGCAGGGTCTCGTGGGCGCCGGCGTCGCGGGCGAGGGCGTCCTTCTCGTCCGACGAGGTCGTGGCGATCACGGTGGCGCCTGCGGCGCGCGCCATCTGGCACAGCAGCAGGCCCATGCCGCCGGCCCCGGCGTGCACGAGCACGGTCTCACCGGGCGCGACGGGGTGGGTGTCGTGCACGAGGTAGTGGGCGGTCATGCCCTGCAGCAGCACCGTGGCCGCGGTCTCGAGGTCGGTGCCGTCCGGTACGGCGACGAGCCTCGCGGCGCGCACGGCGACCAGCTCGGCGTAGCTCCCGGTGGCGTCGCTGAACGCCACGCGGTCCCCGACGGCGACGCCCTCGACGTCGGGGCCGAGCGCGCGGACCGTGCCGGCGCCCTCGATCCCGGGCACCAGGGGCAGCGGGGTGGAGTAGATGCCCTCGCGCATGTAGGTGTCGATGTAGTTGACGCCGGCCGCGGCGACCGCGACGAGCACCTCGCCGGGCCCGGGTTCGGGGTCGGGGACCTCGGCGGCGACCAGGACCTCGGGCCCGCCGTGGGTCTCCGCTCGGACGGCGCGCACGTCAGACCCTCCCGGCGAGGACGCGGGCCTCGGCGGGCACCGGGGCCGGAGCGGGCTCCGCGGTGGCGGCCCACACCGACGCCGCAGCGGCCGTCACGAGCGCGGCGCCGAGGACGTGGAGGGCGACGAGGAGCTCGGGCACGCCGAGCGCGTACTGGAGGCCGCCGAGGGCGCCCTGGGCCACCGTGACCAGGACGAGCACGCGGAAGCGGGTGACCACGGCGCGCGGGACGGCCACCGCGTGCAGCAGGAAGCCCAGGCCCACGAGCAGGCCGAGGAAGGCGAAGAGCAGGTGGGCGTGCGCCATGGCGAGGTCGGGCACCGAGAAGGCGGTGAGCCGGGGGGTCGCCGCGTCGCCGCCGTGCGGGCCGGCCGCGGTGACCAGGGTTCCCACCACGAGCAGGGCCACGAGGACGGCGGTGGTGACGGCGAGCAGCCCGCGCACGGCCGGGGGCACCGCGGGGCGCCACGGGGTCCCGGGCGGGTGGGCGAGCGCGGCGGGGGAGGACTCGCGCACCAGCAGCACCGCGAGCCAGATCAGCGGGATCGTCACCAGGAAGTGCGGCGCGACCGTGTACCAGGCGAGGCCGGTGAGCACCGTGATCCCGCCGATCACGGCCTGCGCGACGACCCCGAGGGGCATGGTCGCAGCCAGCAGGACGAGACGGCGGCGTCGGGGACGCATCCCGAGGGCGGCGAGCAGGCACGCGGCGGTGACCACCACCAGCGCGATCCCGAGCAGCCGGTTGCCGAACTCGACCCACTGGTGCAGCGCGGCGATCTCGGGGTGCGCGGCCGGGACCATGCTGCCGGGGAAGCATTCCGGCCACGTCGGGCAGCCCAGGCCCGATCCGGTGACCCGTACGACGGCGCCGGTGACGGCGATCCCGCCCTGGCCCACGACGGCGGCCACGGCGAGTGCCTGCATCAGCCGCGGCGGGGTGGCGGGGAGGCGCTCGAGCACGGTCGCGACTCTACGACGCCCCGTAGTCCGTCGCTGCCCCCTACTGCCACCGCACGGTGCGCGACGCGATGCCACCGGCGACCACGGCCCACACGACGAGCACCACGACCTGGCCGACCGTCGGCACGCCCCCCAGCAGGACCGCGCGCAGCCCCTCGGCGAGCGCTCCCGAGGGCAGCAGCCCGACGACGACACCGAGTCCGGCGGGCAGTTGGGCCGCGGGGACGAGGACGCCACCGGCGAAGAGGAGGACGAACCACACGATGTTGGCGACCGCGAGGACGAGCTCGGCGCGCAGCGTGCCGCCCAGGAGGACGCCGGCCGCGCCGAACGCCGCGGTCCCGAGCACGACGAGCAGCAGCGTCCAGCCCAGCGGGCCGAGCCCGGGGCGCCAGCCCAGCAGCAGGGCCACCAGGCACAGGACCACCAGCTGCACGCCGACCACCGCCGCCATCCCGCCCAGGCGCCCGAGCACGATCAGCCAGCGCGGCACGGCGGTGGCGGCGAGGCGGCGCAGCACGCCGTACCGCCGGTCGAAGCCGAGCGAGATCGCCTGGCTGGTGAACGCCGTCGACATGACACCGAGGGCCAGGACGGTGCCGAGCGCGGAGGTGACGCGTGGCTCGGGCAGCGGGACGACCCGCAGCAGCGCCAGCCCCACGAGCAGCGCCACCGGGATGATCAACGTCAGCAGGACCTGCTCGCCCTGGCGCAGCGCGAGCCGGGTCTCGAGGCCGACCTGCGTGGCGAGCATGCGCCCGAGGGGGCCACGCCCGGGCGCGGGGCGGAACGTGCCCGGGGCGAAGGTCGGCCTGCCGTCGGGGCCGACAGGGCTCACGGCCGCAGCTCCTTGCCGGTGAGCTCGAGGAAGACGTCCTCGAGGCTGCGGCGGGCGATGCGCAGGTCGTCGGCGAGCACGCCCTGGCGCGCGCACCACGAGGTCACCGTGGAGAGCACCTGCGGGTCGATCTCGCCCTGGACCAGGTAGCTGCCGGGCGTCGGCTCGGAGGCCGCGCAGCCCTCGGGCAGGGCGTGGGCGAGCAGGCGGAGATCCATCCCGGAGGCCGCGCGGAAGCGCAGCTCGCGGTCGGCGCCGTGGGCGGTGAGCTGGTCGGGGGTCCCGCGGGCGACGACGCGGCCGTGATCGACGATCACGACGTCGTCGGCGAGCGTCTCGGCCTCCTGCATGAGGTGGGTGGTCAGCAGGACCGCGACGCCGTCGGCGCGCAGGGCACGCACGAGCTCCCACACCAGCCGGCGGCCCTGGGGGTCGAGGCTGGCGGTGGGTTCGTCGAGGAACACCAGCTCGGGACGGCCGATCACCGCGCACGCCAGCGCGAGGCGCTGCTGCTGGCCGACCGAGAGGCGCTTGTAGGGCTGGCGGGCGCATCCCCCGAGACCCAGCACCTCGATCAGCCAGTCGGGGTCGAGGGGGTGGGCGGCGCAGGCGGCGACCAGGCCGAGCATCTCGCGCACCCGGACCCCGGGATAGGCGCCGCCCCCCTGCGGCATGACGCCGAGGCGGGCGCGCAGGGCGTCCGGGGCGGTGGCGGGGTCGGCGCCGAGCACCCGGACCTCGCCGGCGTCGCGGCCGCGCAGCCCCTCGCACACCTCGACGGTGGTCGTCTTCCCGGCGCCGTTGGGTCCGAGGAGTCCGAGCACGCAGCCGGGGGCCAGGTCGAGGTCGAGGCCGTCGACGGCGGTCCGGTCGCCGTAGCGCACCACGAGGCCGCGGACCTCCAGCGCCGCGACTCCGGTTCCGACGCTCCCCACGGCCGACAGCCTAGGCGGAGGGGGTGGCCGGGACGCGGCCACGGACCGCCCACAGCGGGACGAGCGCCAGCAGCACCGCGGCCGTGATGGCCATCGGGAGCTGGTAGGTGCGGAAGGTGAAGTCGGCGCCGGTCGGGGGGACGAGCAGCGCCACCGCCGCGATCACCGCGACGGCGAACCCGCGGATGCGGGGGCTGGCCACCGAGGCCGCGAGCGGCACGAAGGCCCACAGCAGGTACCAGGGGTGCAGGACCGGGCCGGCCAGGAACACCGCGCCGAACCCGTAGCCCATCCCGGCGATCGCGTGCAGCCGCCCGCGCAGCACGGCCAGCAGCAGGAGGACGCAGACGAGGGCCGCGACGCCGAGCCCCGCCGCGCGGGTGAGGTCGAGGACCGAGTCGGTGTGGTCGCCCAGGCCGAGGACACCGCCGAGCCAGCCGCCGAGCACCCCGAGGTCGGTGGTCACCGACAGCCAGCTGCGCAGCAGGTTGGGTACCGAGAGGGCCTGGATCCAGCCGAAGCCCAGACCGCTGCCCACGGACACGGCCACGACCATCCCCAGGCCGAGCGCGGAGGTGCCGGCGCCGTACTTCAGGAGCCGCCGGATCCCGCCGCCGTGGGAGTGCGCCACGTGCGCGGCCAGGAAGCCGAGGGCGAGCACGGCCGGGATCTTCCCGGAGGCGCCCAGACCGATCAGGAGGGCGCCGGCCACCCACGACCAGCGCAGGCCGATCTCCATGCCGGCGAGGACGACGCCGAGCATGATCGCGTCGTTGTGGATGCCGCTGACGAGGTGGAAGAGCACCAGCGGGCTGATCGCGAGCCACAGTGCGGCGATCGGCTCGACGCCGGCGCGACGCGCCAGGTGCGGGATCGCCCAGATGACCAGGGCGAGCCCGGCGAGCGCGAGCAGGCGGTGCAGGTAGACCCCGAGCACGATGTCGTCGCCGGCGATCCCGGTGATCGTGCGGCCGAGCGTCAGGAAGCCCGGTCCGTAGGGCGACGGGGTGGTGCGCCAGATCGTCGGGATGCTCGCGACCAGGGGGTCGGAGAGTCCGAGGGCCTGCGCGGCACCGAAGACGTAGGGGTCGAACCCGCGCGAGACCACCTCGGCCTGCGAGAGGTAGCCGTAGACGTCGGTGGAGAACAGCGGCGGCGCGACGCACAGCGGCGCCATCCACATGGCGAGGATCCGGGTCAGTTGCCGCACCGAGAGGCGCACCCGGCCGGGCCACGCCAGCCGCCCCAGCCAGAGCCAGGCCAGCACGAGCATGCCCATGCCGATGTAGGCCAGGGTCAGCGAGACCGTGGGCATGCGCGCCCAGAGCCCGAGCACGCGGGTGCCGAGCAGCGGGTTGTAGGCGGGGGCGGGGGTGGCGCCGCAGCCCAGCGCGCCCACGGCCATCAGCAGGGCGCCCGTGGTGCCGAAGCGCCGCACCGTGCGCACCCGGCGACGCTCGTCGGGGGTGAGGGCGGGCGGCTCGGCGCCCGGGGGGGTGATCGCGACGGACCCGTCACCCTCGGAGCCCGGCGCGGCCGAGGCCCCCGGCAACGACGGGGCGGTGGTCACGGGAGGGCACGATACCGAGGGGGCCGGGGACCCCCTGGTCCGGCTCCGCGCGGGCCGGACGGCGCCCTCGGTGAGGGAAGCCTCACCGGCCGTGAGGTCGATCACCGGGACCCCACTTTGCCGGGCGGCGACAAATAAGCAACACTGGCGTTGTGAAAAGCAGTCGGGACACGAGCGACGGGCGGACGCGTGACGCCATCGTGCGCCGTCTGCTCGAGCACGGCCCGACCACGGCGATGGACCTGGCCGGCGTGCTCGGGCTCTCGGGCGCCGCGGTGCGCCGTCACCTCGACGCCCTCGTCGCCGACAACACCGTCACCACGCGCGACGCGCCCCGCGCCTCGGTCCGGGGTCGCGGGCGTCCGGCCCGCCAGCACCTGCTCACCGAGCAGGGCCGCCGCCGTGCGGGTGCCGGCGAGGACGACGTCGCCGGACTGGCCGTGGCCGCCCTGCGCGAGCTCGCCGACGTCGGTGGCGACGATGCGGTCCGCGCCTTCGCCCGCCGCCGGGTCCAGGCCCTCGTCGGGGCGCACCGCGCCGCCCTCGAGGCCGCGACCACCGGCCACGA
Source organism: uncultured Actinomycetota bacterium (assembly GCA_963785135.1). Lineage (GTDB taxonomy): Bacteria > Actinomycetota > Actinomycetes > Mycobacteriales > Pseudonocardiaceae > Actinomycetospora. The sequence goes on along the minus strand of CAWATV010000010.1, from coordinate 239,545 downwards.
GCGCGTCGCTGCGCTGGCCGGAGCCCTGACGACCGAGGGCTACGCGGCGTCCTCCCGCCCCACCACGGTTCCCGGCGAGGCCAGCGGAGCGGCCGGCGAGCAGCTCTGCCAGCACCACTGCCCGGTCGCAGGCGTCGCTGCGGAGTTCCCCCAGCTCTGCGAGGCCGAGACCCAGGTGTTCGCCGAGCTGCTGGGCACCCACGTCCAGCGCCTGTCCACCATCGCGCGCGGCGACGCCGCGTGCACGACCCACGTCCCGACCACCACCGGCACCCACGTCAACCGAAGGCAGGTCGTATGACCACCTCCGCCGAGCGGAGCACCACCACCGCTGCTGCGTCCCCCGTCGCAGCACCCGAGCTCACGCAGGAGGAGACCCTCGCCGCGCTGGGCAGCTACCAGTTCGGCTGGCACGACTCCGACGACGCCGGGGCGTCGGCCCAGCGCGGTCTCTCCGAGGCCGTCGTCCGCGACATCTCGCAGAAGAAGTCCGAGCCGGACTGGATGCTCGCGCTGCGTCTCAAGGCGCTGGACATGTTCGACCGCAAGCCGATGCCGTCGTGGGGATCCGACCTGTCGGGCATCCACTTCGACAACATCAAGTACTTCGTGCGGTCGACGGAGAAGCAGGCCCAGACCTGGGACGACCTGCCCGCCGACATCAAGAACACCTACGACAAGCTCGGCATCCCCGAGGCCGAGAAGGGCCGTCTGGTCTCCGGTGTGGCCGCCCAGTACGAGTCCGAGGTCGTCTATCACAAGATCCGTGAGGACCTCGAGGAGCAGGGTGTCATCTTCATGGACACCGACACCGGGCTGCGCGAGCACCCGGAGCTGTTCGAGGAGTACTTCGGCTCGGTGATCCCGGCCGGCGACAACAAGTTCTCCGCGCTGAACTCGGCGGTGTGGTCCGGTGGCTCGTTCATCTACGTGCCCAAGGGTGTCCACGTCGAGATCCCGCTGCAGGCCTACTTCCGGATCAACACCGAGAACATGGGCCAGTTCGAGCGGACGCTGATCATCGTCGACGAGGACGCCTACGTCCACTACGTCGAGGGCTGCACGGCGCCGATCTACTCCTCGGACTCGCTGCACTCGGCCGTCGTCGAGATCGTCGTGAAGAAGGGCGGCCGCTGCCGCTACACGACCATCCAGAACTGGTCGAACAACGTCTACAACCTGGTCACCAAGCGCGCCAAGGCCGAAGAGGGCGCGACCATGGAGTGGGTCGACGGCAACATCGGCTCCAAGGTGACCATGAAGTACCCGGCCGTCTGGCTGACCGGCCCGCACGCCAAGGGCGAGGTGCTCTCGGTCGCCTTCTCCGGCGAGGGCCAGCACCAGGACGCCGGCGCCAAGATGGTCCACCTCGCGCCGTACACGTCGTCGACGATCATCTCGAAGTCGGTGGCCCGCGGGGGCGGACGCACCTCGTACCGCGGCCTGGTCCGCGTGAACAAGGGCGCCCACCACTCGCGCTCGACGGTGAAGTGCGACGCGCTGCTGGTCGACACGATCAGCCGCAGCGACACCTACCCCTACGTCGACGTCCGCGAGGACGACGTGACGATGGGCCACGAGGCGACCGTCTCCAAGGTGAGCGAGGACCAGCTCTTCTACCTGATGAGCCGCGGTCTCACCGAGGACGAGGCCATGGCGATGATCGTGCGCGGGTTCGTCGAGCCCATCGCGCGCGAGCTCCCCATGGAGTACGCCCTCGAGCTGAACCGCCTGATCGAACTGCAGATGGAAGGAGCGGTGGGCTAGTGGCCCCGCCCGACGAGAGCACGACCGGCAACTCCGTGGCCCAGATCGGCGGGGGCGTCATCAGCGCCCCCGACGACGGGGTCGAGGAGTACGACCCGGGCATCGCCAGCGCCTCCCCGCCCGTCACGCAGCCCGGCTCCGCCGTGCTCGCGCCGTGGGAGGAGCGCTTCTCCTCCTACGACGTCGAGGCTTTCGAGGTCCCCCGCGGACGCGAGGAGCAGTGGCGCTTCACGCCGCTGCGCCGCCTCCACGGCCTGCACGACGGCACCGCGACCGCCACCGGGACGGTGGACGTCGCGGTCCAGGCCGGCTTCGGGGACGCAGCCTCCGACGACCTCGGCGGCGTGCGCGTCGAGACCGTCGGCCGCGACGACGCCCGCCTCGGCGACGGCGGCGTCCCGGCCGACCGCGTGGCCGCGCAGGCGTGGTCGTCGTTCGAGCGGGCCACGATCGTGACGGTCGACCAGCCGCGGTCGGACAACGAGCCGCTGACGGTGACCACCACCGGCCCGGGCGTCGGAGCGACGGCGTTCGCCCACCTCCAGGTGCGCCTCGAGCACCAGGCCGAGGCCGTCGTCGTGATGGACCACCGGGGCTCCGGCACGATCGGCGCCAACGTCGAGTACGTGGTCGGCGACGGGGCGAAGCTCATCGTCGTCGAGGTCTACGACTGGGCCGACGACGCCGTCCACGTCGCCGCCCAGCACCTCTCGGTGGGCCGCGACGCGACGATCAAGCACACCTCGGTCACGCTCGGCGGCGACCTGGTGCGGCTCTCGCCGACGGTGAACTACCGCGCGCCCGGCGGCGACGCCCAGCTCGACGGCCTGTACTTCGCCGACGGCGGCCAGCACCTCGAGCAGCGCCTGCTGGTCGACCACTCGATCCCGCACTGCCGCTCCCGGGTGACCTACAAGGGCGCCCTGCAGGGGTCCGAGGCCGGCCACGCCGCGCACACCGTGTGGGTCGGGGACGTCCTCATCCGCAAGGCGGCCGAGGGCACGGACACCTACGAGCTCAACCGCAACCTGCTGCTGACCGACCACGCCCGGGCCGACTCGGTGCCCAACCTCGAGATCGAGACGGGCGAGATCCTCGGTGCGGGCCACGCGAGCGCCACGGGAAGGTTCGACGACGAGCAGCTGTTCTACCTGCAGTCGCGCGGGATCGACGAGGCCACCGCCCGGCGGCTCGTGGTCCGCGGCTTCTTCGGGGAGGTCATCGCCAAGATCGGTGTCCCCGCGTTGCGCGAGCGGCTCGAGGCCGCCATCGAGACCGAGCTCGAGGCCGTCGGCACCTGATTCGGCCCGCCGTCCGAGCCCGAACCACCACCCCGCAATCCCCAGGAGACCTCAGAGCATGTCCACCCTCGAGATCCGCGACCTCCACGTCGAGGTGGCGACCGAGAACGGGTCCATCGAGATCCTCAAGGGCGTCGACCTCACCGTGAACTCCACCGAGACCCACGCGATCATGGGCCCGAACGGTTCCGGCAAGTCGACGCTGGCCTACTCGATCGCCGGCCACCCGAAGTACACCGTCACCTCGGGGCAGGTGCTGCTCGACGGCGAGGACGTCCTGTCGATGACGGTCGACGAGCGCGCCCGCGCCGGCCTGTTCCTCGCCATGCAGTACCCCGTCGAGGTGCCCGGTGTCTCGATGTCGAACTTCCTGCGCAGCGCCGCCACCGCCACCCGGGGCGAGGCCCCGAAGGTGCGGCACTGGGTCAAGGAGGTCAAGGGGGCGATGACCGACCTCGAGATCGACCCGGCGTTCGCCGAGCGCAGCGTCAACGAGGGCTTCTCCGGCGGTGAGAAGAAGCGCCACGAGGTCCTGCAGATGGCGCTGCTCAAGCCGAGGATCGCCGTTCTCGACGAGACCGACTCCGGCCTCGACGTCGACGCGCTGCGGATCGTGAGCAAGGGCGTGAACGACTACAAGGCGCAGTCCGACGTCGGCGTCATGCTGATCACGCACTACACCCGGATCCTGCGCTACATCACCCCCGACGTGGTGCACGTGTTCGCGGGCGGTCGCATCGTCGCCTCCGGGGGACCGGAGCTGGCCGACGAGCTCGAGGAGCACGGCTACGACCGGTTCACCAAGGACGCGGCGGGAGTGGCTCAGGCATGACGACCCTCGCACCTGCCTCCACTGCGGGTGCGCTGGACCTCGAGAAGATCCGGTCGGACTTCCCGATCCTGGCGCGCACCGTCCGCGACGGCAAGCCGCTGGTCTACCTCGACTCGGGTGCCACCTCGCAGCGCCCCCGCCAGGTCCTCGACGCCGAACGGACGTTCCTCGAGACGTCGAACGCCGCCGTGCACCGTGGCGCGCACGCGCTCTCCGAGGAGGCCACCGACGCCTACGAGTCCGCCCGCGGGCGGATCGCGGCGTTCGTCGGGGCCGACGAGGGCGAGGTGGTGTTCACCAAGAACGCCACCGAGGCGATCAACCTGGTCGCGTACAGCATGAGCAACGCGTCCGTCGGTACCGGCGTCGACCCGGCCGCCGAGCGCTTCCGCGTCGGGCCCGGCGACGAGATCGTCGTGACCGAGATGGAGCACCACGCCAACCTCGTGCCCTGGCAGGAGCTCTGCCGCCGCACCGGGGCGACGCTGCGCTGGTTCCCGGTCACCGCCGACGGCCGGCTCGACCTCAGCGGCGACGTCGTCAACGAGCGCACTCGCGTCGTGGCGTTCACCCACCAGTCCAACGTGCTGGGCACGGTGCCCCCGGTGGCCGAGATCGTGGCGATGGCGAAGGCCGTCGGTGCCTACACGGTGCTCGACGCCTGCCAGTCGGTGCCGCACACCCCGGTCGACGTGCACGCCCTCGGCGTCGACTTCGCGGCGTTCTCCGGGCACAAGATGCTCGGTCCGTCCGGGATCGGCGTGCTCTACGGGCGGCGCGAGCTGCTCGAGGCGATGCCGCCGTTCCTCACCGGTGGGTCGATGATCGAGCTCGTCCGCATGGAGGGCTCGACCTACGCCCCGCCGCCCGCCCGCTTCGAGGCCGGCGTCCCGATGACCTCGCAGGCCGTCGGGCTGGGCGCGGCCGTCGACTACCTCTCCGCGATCGGGATGGAGCGGGTGCACGCCCACGAGGCGATGCTCACCGAGGCCACCCTGCTCAAGCTCGCCGACCTGCCCGGCGTGACGGTCCTCGGCCCGCGCACCCTCGAGTCGCGCGGGGGAGCGGTGGCCTTCGAGGTCGACGGCGTCCACCCGCACGACGCCTCGCAGGTGCTCGACGACTCCGGCATCGCGGTCCGCGTCGGCCACCACTGCGCGTGGCCGCTGCACCGGGCGTTCGGGGTGCAGGCCTCGATCCGCGCGAGCTTCCACGTCTACAACACGCTCGACGAGGTCGACGCCCTGGTCGCCGGGGTGCGTCGCGCGCAGGAGTTCTTCGGAGTAGCGCCCGATGAACCCCTTCGGGGAGGCCGGCCGTGAAACTCGACTCGATGTACCAGGAGATCATCCTGGACCACTACAAGAACCCCCACGGCCGGGGACTGCGCGAGCCGTTCCAGGCCGAGGTCCACCACGTGAACCCCACGTGCGGCGACGAGGTCACCGTGCGCGTGCAGCTCGGCGGCGGCGAGGGTCTCGACGCCAAGGTCGAGGATCTGTCGTACGACGCCCTCGGCTGCTCGATCAGCCAGGCCGCGACGTCGGTGGCCCACGACCTGCTCGTCGGGCACACGGTCGGGGAGGCGTTCGAGACCCTCGACGCGTACCTGGAGATGGTGCAGGGTCGCGGGAAGGTCGAGCCCGACGAGGACGTGCTCGACGACGCCGTCGCCTTCGCCGGCGTCGCCGCCTACCCGGCCCGCGTGAAGTGCGCGCTACTCGGCTGGATGGCGTTCAAGGACGCGGTCGCCCAGGCCCAAGCGGGAGGAACCCCATGAGCGAAGACACCGTCACGCGTGGCGCGGAGGGCATGCCGGAGGTTCCGCAGACCCCGTCCGCCGCCGACGTGCCCTCGATCGACGACCTCGAGGAGGCCATGCGCGACGTCGTCGACCCCGAGCTCGGCATCAACGTCGTCGACCTCGGCCTCGTCTACGGCATCCACGCCGACAACGACGAGAGCGGCGTCGTCGCCACCATCGACATGACGCTGACCTCGGCGGCCTGCCCGCTGACCGACGTCATCGAGGACCAGGCCCGCGCCGCCCTCACGCAGGGGCCGGGCGGGGGGCTCTGCCACGACATCCGGATCAACTGGGTCTGGATGCCGCCGTGGGGCCCCGACAAGATCACCGACGACGGCCGCGAGCAGCTCCGCGCGCTCGGCTTCACCGTCTAGGGTTCCCGCGTCTCGGGGCATCGTGCCGCCCCATCACGATCGGAGACGCCGCATGTCGTCTCGACGGCAGGTCCGTCTGCTCGCGGCCACCGAGCCGTTGCTGGACGCGCTGACCGACAGCCGAACGCGGTTCGGCGAGTTGATCGGCTCGTCGGTCCCGGACGGATGGCCCGAGTTCCCCGAGGCCATCGGCTTCACCTTGGAGCACCTGCGGACCGCTTCCGAGGCGGACCGCTCGTGGTCGATGCAGTTCTTCGTCGACCCGGCGACCGGCCGGCTCCTCGGCTCGGGTGGCTTCGCGGCCCCGCCCGCGGACCGCACCGTCGAGATCGGCTACGAGATCGCCCCGGAGTTCCGGGGCCAGGGTCTCGGCGTGGCCGCTGCCCGGGCACTGGTCGATCGCGCCGTCGCCAGTGGCGAGGTCGATCACGTCGTTGCGCACACGCTGCCGGGCCCGAATCCGTCGACGGGCGTGCTCGTGTCGCTCGGCTTCGCGCACACCGACGACCGGGAGGACCCCGAGGTCGGCGTCGTCCGGGAGTGGAGATGGACCCGACCGTCGGGCGTGTAGTCCGGCGGACCGGTCGTCCTACGACGTCCCGGACCGGCGTCGGAGGACGTGCGGGCGGAGGTGGCGGTAGCCGCGCACGGCGATCTGGGGGACCGCGCGGAGCTCCACGTCCAGCTCGGCCTCCCGGACGGCGTCGGTGAGCTCCTCGTCGACGAGGACGGTGCCGGGGTGGGCCTCGGAGGTCAGGCGGCTGGCGATGTTCACGGTCGGGCCGTAGACGTCGCCGTAGCGGGGGAGGACGTCGCCGAGGGCCATGCCGACCCGCAGGCGCAGGCGGTCGCTGTCGCCGGGGACGTCGCGGTGGAGGTCGAACGCGATCTCGACGGCGGCGTCGACACGGTCGCAGACGAACAGGATCTCGTCGCCCAGGGTCTTGACGATGCGCCCCCGGTGGCGGGAGGTGACGTCGGTGCACACGGTCTCGAAGTGCTCGAGCAGCGCGCGGAGCTCGGTCTCGTCGATCGTGCGGCTCAGCGACGTGAACCCGACGATGTCGGCGAAGCCCACGACCACGCGGTTCTCCGGCGGGGCGTCGTCGGAGCCTGTCGGGGTGGGCGAGCCCGGACATCATCCGGCCCGCGGTGACCACGAGGTGGCGACGCCACACGTAGGACTGCAGTTTCTCCAGCGTCGGGACCAGCGCCTCGACGGCGGCGACGACGGCATCCGGATCACCCGCGCGGCCGGTGTCGGCGATGGTGCGACGCACCAGGTTGGCCTGCCACTCGGCGAGGCGGCCGAGGCCCTGCCCGAGGGCGCGAGCGACGGCGAGCTCCTCGGCCTCGTCGAAGGTGTCCTCGTCGAGCAGCTCGGTGGTCAGCGCGAGCGCGTCGATGTCGGCCTCGGCGAAGCTGCGCACGTCCTCGGGCGTGCTCGGGAAGCCGAGGGCGCTCCAGAGCCGGGCGGTGTGCTCGGGGGACATGCCGGTGCGCTCCTGGACGTCCCCGCGGGTGAGCTCGCGGGGACCGCCCAGGAGCATCTCCTCGACCCGCTCCTGGGCGCTCGCCCACCGCTGCGGATCGCCCCACCCGTCGGAGCCCGAACCGCTCCCAGGGTCGAGCTCCGCTTCGCTGCGTCTCCCGCCCCGGGTCACGTGGTGTGGACGATGAGGACGTCGGCGCCTGCGCGGCGCGAGATCCCCTGGGGCACCGACCCGAGCAGCCGGCCGGCGAGGCTGTTGAGGCCCCGGTTGCCGACGACCACCAGGTCGGCCTTGCGGTCGGTCACGACCTCGATGACGCGCTCGATGGCGTCCCCCTCGACGGCGACCGTGTCGATCTCGAGCGAGCCCGTGGGCGACGCGCGCTCGCGGGCGTCGCGCAGCGTCTCCTCGGCCGGGGTGGACCCGACGACGTGGAACGCGGCGTCCTCGCCGAGGGCCTGCTCGCCCTCGGTGTCCCGGTGGGGTCGGTAGGCACAGATGATGAGGAGCCGGGCCCCGGCGTCGGCCGCGATCGTCGCGGCCCGGTCCACGGCCCGGAACGACGACTCGGAGCCGTCGGTACCGACGGCGACGGTCTGGTAGGCACCCATCGTCCGGAAACCTCCTGTACGCGGGTCTCTCGACCCCCGATCGGCGTGCAGCGCTGTCGGCGGTGCAGGTACGGGAGATTACCGCGACTGCTCCGTTCGGACGCTTCCGGCCCCGAACAGGGAACCCCGGATCAGGTGACGCCGCGACCGACCCGAGAGCCGGCCGAACAGCGCCAGCATCGCGGCGAGGGATCCGGCGACGTCGTCGCGGGCGTCGAGATAGGCGCGCCGGTGATGCGGGGGGAGGGCGAAGAAACGGTCGAAGAACTCCGGGACGTCGTCCGGCGGCATCCCCAGCAGGACCTCGAGGCCGCGATGACGCGCGGCGTGGACGACCACGGCCGCGGGGGAGCGGACGACCCCGCGGGCCGGTCCGGCCGGGTCGGTGCCGGCGGCGACGGCCCGCGCGATCGCGGCGGCGACCCGCGGGGCCAGGCGCAGCGAGGAGGAGAGGCTGAACCCCGACGCAGGGTGGACGACCGGGGCCGCGGCCCCGACGGCCACGACCCCGGCGGGGCTGCGGTGGCGGGGGGTGTCGACGGGGAAGTGCACCCGCTCCGTGCCGGCCGGTCCGTCCGGGATCTCCGCGTCCGCGAGCCCCGCGGCCCCGAGCCGGGCGTGCAGGCGTGTCCGCAGCTCGGCGATCGGCAGCCCGGGGCGTCGGGCCAGCGAGGTCTCCTCGAGCAGGGTGCGCCGGTCGTCGAGCGGGACCGCGTAGAGGAACGTCGGCCACCCGGGCCGTCCGTGACGGGGTCGCCAGTCCATGAAGAGCAGCCGGTCCCCGGTGACCCGAGCGGCGACCTCGCGGGGCACCACGACGCCGAAGGCCGTCTGCTCGGCGGCCGGACCCCGACGCGCGCCGGCGGCCGACGAGAGCACCTGGCGCGCTCCACTCGCGTCCACGACCACACCCGCCCGCCGCGTCGTGCCGTCCGCCAGCGTCACTCCCGGATCGCGGTCCGGAGGTGCGGAGCCGACGACGCGCGCGGCGGACACCGTCACGTCCGGGTGGGCCAGATGGGAGCGGAGCGCGGCGTTGTCGAGCACGGCGTACTCGTCGTCGAGTTGGTGGACCGCGCGCGCGATCGCGACCCCGCGCCCGCGGGCGGCGACGACGTCGTCCGGCAGGTCGGCGGGCAGCTCGTGCACCCAGGCGCCGTACGTGTGCGGCCAGGCCTTCTCGGGGCGCGGGTCGAGCAGTTCGGTGGCGAGGCCGAGTTGCGCGCACGAGCGGGCGAGGGCGCGCCCGGCGGGCCCCCCACCGACCACGAGCACGTCCGGGCCGCCGGGGCGGATCACCCCAGCAGGCCCCCGTCCTGGTCGCGCAGCTCCTCGAGCTTCTTGCGGTCGGCCTTCGCGCGGGCGTTCCAGTCGCGCATCCGCTGCGGGTAGCCGACGACCGTGACGTCGTAGATGGGGACCTTCACGCCGCGGGCGAGCTTCTCGGCCGCGCGGGGGGTCCCGACGCGGCGGCGCGTCCACTCGCCGTCGGTGGCGACCGCGACGACGGTGGTGTCGGTGGCCGTGGTCTCGGGCTCGACGAAGAACTCGACGCCGCCGCGGGTGCGAGCGAAGATCTTCAGGTGCTCGAGGTCGGCGGCCGTCGCCTCGCGGTCGAGCACCTGGCGACGCCCACCGGCCCCGACGCCGCTCCGGCCCGAGGACCGCCTCCAGCTGAACAGACCCATGTCCGCCACCTCCGGCTCACCATTCTGCCCGGTCGCGCTCGGGGCGCTCGTGAAGTGCACGATCCGGGACACGCGCGCGCGGACCACCGGGCGTCAGGGGGACCCCGTGGCCAGCAGGCCGCCGTCGATGCGCACGGTCTCGCCGGTGATCCACGACGCCGCGTCGGAGACCAGGAAGGCGACGAGCTCGCCGACGTCCTCGGGGACCCCGAGGCGCTTCATCGGGTAGGCCGCGGCGGCCTGCTGCTCGTCGGCGGCGTAGAGCGCCTCGGCGAAGCGCGTCTTCACGATCGCGGGCGCGACCGCGTTGACGCGGATGCCGGGGCCGAGCTCCCACGCCAGCTCCTCGGTCAGCCGGATCATCGCCGCCTTCGACGCGCCGTAGGCGGCGATCACCCCGTTGGAACGCAGCCCACCGACCGAGACGATGTTGACGACCGATCCGCCGTGGTCGCGCATCCACGCGGCGTACGCCTGCTGCACGAACCCGATCGAGGCCACGACGTTCACGTCGAAGATCTTCTTGACGGCATCGAGGTCGGCGTCCATGAGCGGCCCGTAGACCGGGTTGATGCCGGTGTTGTTGACCAGCACGTCGAGGCGACCGAAGCGCTCCACCGTCGCGGCGACCACGCGCGCCCGCGCCTCGGGATCTCCGGAGTTCGCGACGTGCGCGAGGACCCGGTCCGGGGCACCGAGGAACCCCGCCGCCTCCTCGAGCTCGGGAGCCCTGCGAGCGGTGATCGTCACCGATGCTCCGCGGTCGACCAGCGCGCGGGCGATGGCCAGCCCGATGCCACGGCTGGCGCCGGTGATCAGTGCTGCGCGGCCGGTCAGGTCGGACGTCATGACACGAGCCTAGGGACACTCCGACGGCGTTCGTGCCCGCCGCCCCGCGGTCGTCGTCAGGTGATCGAGAGTGGCTGTCCGCGGGTGTAACCTTCGCGCTCGATGCGCGGTGGATCGCGATCTGCGAAGGAATGACATGACCGGACCTTCCGAGAACGCTGATCCTGCGGATCCCGATGCTCCTGGCACGGGCGATGAGTGGATGGACCGGGGCACCGTCTTCGAGATCTCCAGCCCCGACCCGGTCGAGGACGCCGGCCCCGACCCCGACCCCGGCCAGATCTACGAGGTCGCGGGCCCGGACCCGGTCTACGAGATCGCCGGACCGGACCCGGTCTACGAAGTCTCCGGGCCCGACCCGGTCGAGGTCGCCGGCCCCGACCCCGGCCAGATTCTACGAGGTCGCCGGCCCCGACCCGGTCTACGAGATCGCCGGACCGGACCCGGTCTACGAAGTCTCCGGGCCCGACCCGGTCGAGGTCGCCGGCCCCGACCCCGGCCCGATCTGACGAGGTCGCCGGCCCCGACCCCGGCCAGATCTACGAGGTCGCGGGCCCCGACCCGGTCTACGAGATCGCCGGCCCGGGCCCGGTCTACGAGGTCGCCGGACCCATCGACCCGCACCCCGGCGGGGTCTTCGAGATCGCCGGACCGGACCCCCGGCTCCCGGAGGTCTGGGAGGTCGCCGGCCCCGACGTGACGGAGGTGGTCGGCCCCATCGACCCGAATCCGGGCGGGGTCTTCGAGATCGCCGGACCGGACCCCCGGCTCCCGGAGGTCTGGGAGGTCGCCGGCCCCGACGTGACGGAGGTGGTCGGGCCCATCGACCCGAATCCGGGCGGGGTCTTCGAGATCGCAGGTCCTGGCCAGGGCCATTTCGACCAGGGCAACGGGGCGACGGACACGACGGCAGAGTCCACCCACTTCGGGGGATCGGCGGATCCCACGGGTCAGGAACAGTCGGCCGAGGACGCCGGGAGCGAGGGGCAGTACGGCGACAGCGACCCGCCGGTCTTCCACCACCCCGAGGAGCACCACACCTCCGAGCACTCGGAATCGTCGTCGGAGCACGAGAGCAGCGCCGACGACGGGGGCTCGCAGGACGGGGGCTCGCACGACGACTCAGGGGCGTCGGATCACTCGGATCACGGCGGCTTCGCCTGATCCGGTGGGTGAACCGTTCCTCCCCGAGCACCGGGCACATCTGCGCGACTGGCTGCGGACCGAGGGCTTCCTCGCGGGCACGGACGCGGTTCCGCTGCGCGGTGTCGACGGCCGCCGCCGGGCCTGGACGTTCTACAGCTGGGCCGTCAGCGCCACCGGACCCGGTGCGCGCCTGATGGGTCGCGCGCTCCTGGCGGAGCTCGAGGACTTCGGCGGGACCCGCCTCGCGTCCTTCGGCGCCGCGGGCGCGCCGCTCGTGGCGGCGTGCGTCGTGCTCGGCGACGGCTACTCGAGCCTCACCGTCCGGCGGCAGGCGAAGCGCCACGGACCCGGTTGGCTGGTGGAGGGTCGGCGCGGCGGGGGGACGAAGGTCGTCGTCGTCGACGACTCCCTGAGCTCGGGGCACTCCTTCCTGACCGCGGCGGCCAGCCTGGAGCGCGAGGGTTTCGAGGTCGAGGGGCTGGTGGCCCTCGTCGAGTTCCCCGGTCGCGGCGGGCGGGAGAGAGCCGAGGCGCTCGGGTACCGGGTGCGAACAGTCTTCGACATCTGGACCGACCTCCGCGCGCCGGGACCACCGCCCCCTCCTCCGGACCACGGCATCGTCCCGGTCTGGTCGGACCGGTCGGTGCCGGACGGGCTGCACCCGGCCGGTGTGGTGCGCGCGGTCCTCGCGTCCCTCGCCGACACCGGGACGGTGCCCCGGCCCCCGACCCGGATGGCCGAGCCGGTCGACGGTCGTGGTGGGGTGTTCGTGAGCCTGCGGCGCCGCGAGGACGATCACCGCCTCGTCCGCGGCGGATTCTGGTGCTTCGACCCGGTCCCGACGCCTGCAGGCCGCGAGCTCGTGCTCGCGACCGTGGCCACGGCGCGACGGTTGCCCACGCCGCTGACCACCGAGGTCCTCGACGAGATCAAGATCGCGGTGACCTTCCTCGGGCCACTCGAGGAGATCGAGCCCGCCGACCTCGACTTCGACCGCTACGGCATCGTCGTCCGCAGCCTGGCGTGGAGCGCGAAGCTCGGCGGGGCGCTACCCAACACCCAGTACTTCACGAGCAGCATGGAGCAGTACCGGCACGCGCGGTCGACCAACGCGGGCATCGGCGACATCGAGCCGCACCAGCTCTTCCGCCACGACGTGGTCAAGTACGTCGAGCCGGGCCGGTCGTGGCCGGCCTACGGCGTCGACGCCACGACGACCGACGGATGGACCACACAGCCCCACCTCGGCGACCGGCTGCTGGCCCGCGTGCGCCGTGTCCTGGGCACCACCGAGTCCGATCACGGGCCGCTGCCCGACGACCTGGTGCCGGTGCCGATCGATGCCGTCACGGTCACCCTGTACTCCCGCACCGCACCGCACACCGTGATCGGCCACGGCTCGTCGAGCGCGTCGTCGCTCGACACGGCCGTGGTGGACGCGGGCGCGGCCGCCGCACGCTCGGCCGCTCCCGGCGCCGACGTCTCCGCGGCGACGGTGTGCGCGAGCGTTCTCCATGACCGCGAACCGCTCGGCACCACCGACGTCTCGATCAAGCTGCGCCGGGGTCGCGACGCCTTCTCGCTCCGCGCCGGGGGACGCGGCGGGCTGGTGAGCGAGTTCGCGGTCGCCCATCACGACTGGACCCGCGAGCAGGCGGCCGCCGCGCTGCGGCGGATGACCGGTGTCGCCGAGCCGGACGCCCAGTGGGCCACGTACAAGACGTCGACCTGGATGGCGCGACCCGAGGGACCCGTGCACCGGCTCGCGTTCGGCTACCCGGTGCGCGAAGGGGCACTGACCGTGGCCGACGTCGACCTGATCGCCGAGCACCTGAGGGGCCGGCTCGACGAGGACGGTTGGCCCGCCTACGGGTTGGATCCCCGGACGGGGGTCCGGCACCGACAGGGCACCGCCGCCCGCTGCATCCACGCCCTGCGGGTGCTCGACGACGCCGGCCGCCTGTGCGGGCGTCCCGCCTGGCGCGCGGACGCGGCCCGCGGGCTGCGCCACGCCCTGGCCCACCTCGACCTGGCGCGGGGTCGGCTCGCCGTCCCGCACCACCAGGACAGCGCCATGGCGGTGGCGTGCCTGCTCGCCGGCCTCGCCGGGCACGGCGCACCGGATCCCGCGACCGACGCGCTGGCCGCCCACGTCGCGGCGTGGGTGCGTCCCGACGGGTCGGTCCGTTCCGCCGGCATGACCCCGACCCGCTCCGAACCCGACTTCCTGCCCGGCGCCGCAGTGCTGGGGCTGGCGCGCCACCGGCGTGCCGGCGGAACGGTCGACATCGACACCGCGGCGGTCGTCGCCTTCTACCGTCGCCGGTTCCGGCACCTGGGTTCGTGGGGACTGGCCGCCTGGCACGCCCAGGCGTGGGTGGAGTGGATCCGCCTCGGTGCGGACGCCGACGAGGAGCTCGCCGCGTTCGTCTTCGAGCTCGCGGACTGGATGGTGGACCGCCAGCTGCGCGTCGACGGCAGCTATCTCGTCGATCTCGGTGCCCGGGTACCCGGGGTGCTCACGGGCTTCGTCGCGGAGGGGGTCGGGGCGGCCTGGCGTCTGGCCGAGGCGCTGGGCGACGAGGCGCGCGCGGACCGCTACGCCCGGTCCTGGGCCGCCGCGATGGGGTTCCTCGACCGGCTCACCGTGCGCGCCGAGGACACGTTCTGGATGGCCGACCCGGCCGCGGCCCTCGGGGGTGTGCGGGCCGGGCTGGCCACCGCCGAGCTCCGCGTCGACTACACCAGCCACACCCTGTGCGCGCTCCTGCGCGGAGTCGACCCGGAGATCGTGAGAGAAGCCTGAGGTCCCGTCCCACCGCGGAACACCGCCATGCCGTCGCGGCGTCCCAGGGGCACCGAACACCCTGAGAGACCGTGAGGTTGGCCATGGACGACATCTACGGCGGTGCGAGCTACGACACCGGCCTCTACGACGGCGGTGCGAGCTTCGACACCGGGATCTACAGCGGCGGTGCGAGCTACGAGACCATCGATGCAGGTCCGACCGACGGTCAGGAGATCCTCGACAACGACCCGGTCCTCTTCCAGATCTAGGACTCGACGACCCGGATCTCCTCGGACGCCGTGCTCTCGGGGTACTGACCGCCACAGCCGGGGGGCGAGATCGTCGTCGCCTACACTGGAGGGGTCAGCGTGGCGGCTGAAGTCCCGCCCGCACCGACCCGTCGAGGGATTCCCCGAAGTGATCACCGCGTCCGATCTCGAGCTGCGCGCCGGCTCCCGCGTCCTGCTGTCCGGGGTGACCCTGCGCGTGCAACCGGGCGACCGGATCGGTCTGGTCGGGCGCAACGGGGCGGGGAAGACGACGACGCTGCGCAGCCTGGCCGGCGCCGGCGAGCCCTACGGCGGTGACATCCGCCGCACCTCGCCGGTGGGCTACCTCCCACAGGACCCGCGTGAGGGTGATCTCCGCGTGCTCGCCCGCGACCGCGTGCTCTCGGCCCGCGGCCTCGACGAGCTGCTGCACCAGATGGAGAAGACCCAGACGGCGATGGCCGAACTCGTCGACGACGCCGAGCGCGACAAGGCCATCAAGCGCTACGGCCGCCTCGAGGAGCGCTTCGGCGACCTCGGCGGCTATGCGGCCGAGAGCGAGGCCGCCCGGATCTGCTCCAACCTCGGCCTGCCCGGCCGGGTGCTCACCCAGCCGCTGGCCACCCTGTCGGGCGGGCAGCGCAGGCGCATCGAACTGGCCCGCATCCTGTTCCAGGCCACCGGCGACACGGGGGGCAACGCGGGGACGACGCTGCTCCTCGACGAGCCGACCAACCACCTCGACGCCGACTCGATCTCCTGGTTGCGCGGGTTCCTCCAGTCCCACGAG
Source organism: uncultured Actinomycetota bacterium (assembly GCA_963785135.1). Lineage (GTDB taxonomy): Bacteria > Actinomycetota > Actinomycetes > Mycobacteriales > Pseudonocardiaceae > Actinomycetospora. The sequence continues at coordinate 223,830 of CAWATV010000010.1, read as the reverse complement.
GGCGGTGTCGTGGTCATCAGCCACGACACCGACCTGCTCGCCGACGTGGTCAACAAGGTGTGGTTCCTCGACGCCAACCGCGGCGAGCTCGACACCTACAACATGAACTGGAAGAACTACCAGCAGGCCCGCGCGGACGACGAGGCCCGCCGCCGCCGCGAGCGCGCGAACGCCGAGAAGAAGGCCGGCGCGCTGCAGGTCCAGGCGGCGAAGCTCGGGGCGAAGGCCACCAAGGCGGTGGCCGCCAAGCAGATGACGCGGCGCGCGGAGGCGCTGCTCGGCGGCCTCGACGCCGAGCGCCATGACGACAAGGTCGCCCACATCCGCTTCCCGGCCCCCGCGGCGTGCGGCCGGACCCCGATGACCGCCGAGGGGCTGTCGAAGACCTACGGCTCGCTCGAGGTCTTCTCCGGGGTCGACCTCGCGATCGACCGCGGCTCGAAGGTGGTCATCCTGGGGCTCAACGGCGCGGGCAAGACCACGCTGCTGCGGATCCTGGCGGGCTCCGAGTCGGCGGACACCGGTGCGGTCGTGCCCGGCCACGGGCTGCGCACCGGCTACTTCGCCCAGGAGCACGACACCCTGGACATGGGTCGCACCGTCTGGGAGAACGCCCGCAGCGCCGCCCCGGACACCCCCGAGCAGCAGCTGCGCACCCTGCTGGGAGCGTTCCTGTTCAGCGGTGAGCAGCTCGAGCAGGCCGCGGGCACCCTCTCCGGCGGAGAGCGCACCCGCCTCGCCCTGGCCGGTCTGGTCTCCAGCGCGGCCAACGTCCTGCTCCTCGACGAGCCCACGAACAACCTCGACCCGGCCAGTCGCGAGAAGGTCCTCGACGCGCTGCGCCGCTTCGAGGGGGCCGTCGTGCTGGTCACGCACGACCCCGGTGCCGTCGAGGCCCTCGAGCCCGAGCGGGTCATCCTGCTGCCCGACGGCACCGAGGACCACTTCTCCGCCGACCACCTCGAGCTCGTCGAACTGGCCTGACCAGGCCCGTCGTGGCGACCGTGGCCCCGCCGCCACCCGGGTGACGAGCAGTCCGATCGGCCCAACCGCTTACCGATCAAGAGAAATGTGCCGTGGCGCACACCGGACCCGGCGATCATCATGGGCGGACCGACCCACGATCGGACGAGGGGTGAGATCACGATGGCCGATCTGAAGAAGGGCGCCCGGATCACGGGCACCCAACGCGACAAACTCGCCGGGGATCTCAAGAAGAAATACGAGAAGGGCGCCAGCATCCGCTCGCTCGCCGAGTCCACGGGTCGCTCGTACGGCTTCGTGCACCGGGTGCTCAGCGAGTCCGGGGTGACGCTGCGCGGGCGCGGCGGGGCGACCCGCACGAAGAAGAAGTAACGGGGTACCCCCGCGAGGGACCCGGCGGACCACCACCCGCCCTCCGTGATGCGCGCTTGACCTCGACCTTGGTCGAGGTCGCACGCTGGGAGTCGGAGTCCCGCGAGTGTGGAGGTGCTGCCCGTGGACGGCGGCTGGTCGTTGATGATGTCGGCCGCGCGGGCGGACAGCCTGCCCCGGTCGGTCCCGAAGGGCACGCTGCCCCGGATCTGGCGCTTCGCCGGTCGGCACCACCGGATGCTGGCGGTCTTCCTCACCCTGGCCACCGCGTCCGCCGTGATCGGCGTGGCGACCCCCGTGCTGGCCGGGAGCATCGTCACGGTGATCACCGGGTCGGGCGACGCGTCGGTGGTCCTGCAGCTCGCCGCGCTGATCGCGGGTCTCGCCGTGCTCGACGCCGGCCTCACGCTGGCCGAGCGCTGGCTGTCCTCCCGGATCGGCGAGGGCCTCATCTACGACCTGCGCCTGGCCGTGTTCTCCCACGTCCAGCGGATGCCCCTGGCGTTCTTCACCCGCACCCGCACCGGCTCCCTGGTCAGCCGCCTGAACAACGACGTCATCGGGGCGCAGCGCGCCTTCACCTCGACGCTGTCCGGGCTGGTCACCAACGTCATCCAGCTGGTCCTCGCCGTCGCGGTGATGGTCGCGCTGGCCTGGCAGATCACCCTGCTCGCCCTGGTGCTGCTGCCGGTCTTCGTGCTCCCGGCGCGCCGCATGGGCCGGCGGATCGCCGCGCTGCAGCGCGAGTCGGCCGACCTCAACGCCGCCATGACCGGGCAGATGACCGAACGCTTCTCGGCGGGCGGCGCGACGCTGGTCAAGCTGTTCGGCCGCCCGGACGCCGAGGCGGCCGAGTTCGGCGACCGGGCCGACCGTGTCCGCGGGGTCGGTGTCCGCACGGCCATGGTCAACCGCATCTTCCTGACCTGCCTGACGCTGGTCTCGGCGCTGGCGCAGGCCCTCGTCTACGGGCTGGGCGGCTACCTCGCGGTCACGGGCAGCCTCGACGCCGGCACGGTGGTCAGCCTCGCCCTGCTGCTGACCCGGCTGTACTCGCCGCTGACCTCGCTGGCCAACGCCCGCGTCGACGTCATGAGCGCGCTGGTGAGCTTCGAGCGGGTCTTCGAGGTGCTCGACCTGAAGCCGGCGCTGACCGAGCCCGAGCACCCGACGCCGCTGCCCGACGGCTCGTTGAGCGTGGCCCTGCACGACGTGCACTTCACCTACCCGACGGCCTCGGCGGTGTCGCTGGCCTCGCTCGAGGAGGTCGCCCGGCTCGACGACCGCGTCGGCTCGGAGGTCCTGCACGGCGTCGACCTGGCCGTCGGCCCCGGACGGATGCTCGCCCTCGTCGGGCCGTCCGGTGCGGGGAAGTCGACGATCGCGTCCCTGCTCCCGCGCCTCTACGACGTCGACTCCGGGTCGATCGAGATCGGCGGGCTCGACGTCCGCGAGCTCTCCTTCGCCGACCTCCGTGGGGCGGTCGGGGTGGTGACCCAGGACGGGCACCTCTTCCACGACACCGTGCGCGCCAACCTGCGCTACGCGGCACCCGAGGCGACCGACGAGGCGCTGCGCGAGGCGATGGTGCGCGCCCGCCTCGGCGAGCTGCTCGACGGGCTGCCGGCCGGGCTCGACACGGTCGTCGGCGAGCGGGGCCACCGCCTGTCCGGCGGCGAGCGCCAGCGCCTGACCATCGCCCGGCTGCTGCTGGCCTCGCCGCGTGTGGTGATCCTCGACGAGGCGACCGCCCACCTCGACTCCGAGTCCGAGCAGGCGGTGCAGGAGGCGCTGGCCGAGGCGCTGGTGGGACGGACGGCCGTGGTCATCGCCCACCGGCTCTCGACCATCCGGGCCGCCGACGTCATCGCGGTCGTCGAGCACGGTCGCGTCGTCGAGCAGGGCACCCACGACGCGCTGCTGGAGCGCGACGGTCGGTACGCCGACCTGTACCACACGCAGTTCCGGTCGTCCCCCACGGCGGCGTGACGGGTCACGCACGGTGACTTGACCGTTCACGTCATGAGCGTCACGACGGCTCGTCGAACCCATGCGAGGCGGATGGGGCGCGTGTAGCGTCGCTGAGCGTCCCTACCATGCCCGGTGCCCAGACCCGCCCGTGCGGTGTGTCGGTGAAACCCGGGCGCACGCGCCCGTCCACCGCAGGAGGCACCTCGTGTCGGCACCGACCGGATCGGCCGCGGGTCCTCGGGAGGCGCCGGCACCGCGCACCGGGGGGTTCATCCCGCCCGACGAGTCGGCCCCGCTGACCGACCGGGCGACCGCCGAAGCCTACGTCGCCTCGGTGTGCTTCAAGCACGGGCCGCCGCGGCTCCTCGGCACCGAGCTCGAGTGGCTCGTCCGTGACCCCGCCGATCCCGCCCGCCCCCTCGACCCCGCTCTCCTGGCCCGTGCCCTCGGGCCGCACGCACCATGGACCCTCTCGGCGAGCTCCCCGCACCCCGCCGACTCCGACCCGGCGCCCCTGCCCGGTGGCTCCACCGTCACCGTCGAGCCCGGCGGCCAGGTCGAGATCGCCAGCCCGCCCCTCGCGAGTCTCTCCTCGCTGGTCAGGACGGTCCGGGCCGACGCCGACACGATCCGCGTCCTCCTCGCCGCCCAGGGCCTCTCCTTCTCCCGTCGGGCCTCCGACCCGCTGCGCCCCCCGCGCCGGGTCCTCGACGTCCCGCGCTACGCCGCCATGGAAGCGGCGTTCGACCGCATCGGCCCGCACGGGCGGACCATGATGTGCTCCACGTCCGCGGTGCAGGTCTGCGTCGACGCCGGCGAGGGCGGGCAGGTGGCCCAGCGGTGGGCGGCGCTGCACGAGCTCGGCCCGGTGCTCCTCGCGGCGTTCGCCAACTCGCCGGCGGTGCACGGCAGGCGCACCGGCTGGAAGTCGTCGCGGATGGCCAGCTGGGTCGCCCTCGACCCCGACAGGACGAGCCCGCCGGCGGCCGTCTCCGGCGACCCGGGTCGCGCGTACGCCCGGCGCGCGCTCGAGACGCAGGTGCTCTGCGTGCGGGGCGAGGAGACCTGGGCGGTACCCGACGGTGTCACGTTCGGTGACTGGATCGACGGGGCGTTCGACACCCCGCCCACCCGTTCCGACCTCGATTACCACCTCACGACGCTCTTCCCGCCGGTACGGCCGCAGGGACACCTCGAGGTCCGCTACGTCGACCAGCAGCCCGACGACGAGTGGGTCGTCCCGCTGGCCGTCGTCGCCGCCCTGATGCACGATCCGGGCACCGTCGCCCGGGCGCGCGCGGCGGTCGCGCCCGCCGCCGACCGCTGGACCGCCGCGGCGCGCCACGGCCTCGCCGACCGGGTGCTGCGCCGGGCCGCGGGCGAGGTGTTCGAGCAGGCGCACCGGACCCTGGCGGGCCCCGCGTTCGCCGATCTCGACCCGTGGGTACGCCCACTCGTCGACCGCGTCATCTCCGAGCGCGTCCTGCGCGGCCGCTGCCCCGCCGACGATCGCCTCGACGAGCCCGGGGAGTCGTCCCTCGTGGCCCGCCCCGACGACGAGTGCCCCGGCCCGGACGACCTCTGCGACAGCTGCGACCCGGAGCCGCGCCCGGCTCCCCGACCCGTCCTGGGAGGCGATCGCCCGTGACCTCCAGCCCGTCCCGCACCACCACCCCACCACCACCGAGGACGCCCTGCGCGCCCGCCTGCTCGAGGGTCTGACGACCGCCCGTTCCCGCACCCGCGCACTGACCGACGCGGTCGACGACACCGAGCTCACGCGGCAGCACTCGCCGATCATGTCGCCCCTGCACTGGGATCTCGCGCACATCGCGAACATGGAGGACTTCTGGCTGGTCCGCCGGGGCGCGCCGGACACCGACCTCGTCAAGGGCGTCCGCGAGGACATCGACGAGCTCTACGACGCGTTCCGCAACCCCCGCGCCGACCGGCCCGCGCTGCCGCTGCTCGACCCCCCGGAAGCCCGGGCCTACGGCGACCAGGTCCGCGAGCGGGCGCTGGCGCACCTCGAGGCGGCCACGTTCACCGGGCGCCCGACGCTCACCGACGGGTTCGTCTTCGGGATGATCGTGCAGCACGAGCAGCAGCACGTGGAGACGATGCTCGCCACCCACCAGCTGCGCGTCGGCGCGCCGGTGCTGCACGCCGACCCGCCGCCCCCGTCACGGGTCCCCGGGCTGGCCGGCACCGAGGTGTTCCACCCGGCCGGGACCTTCACGATGGGCACCGACGGGCACGGCCCCGACGCGTTCGCGCTGGACAACGAGAAGCCCGCGCACGCCGTCCCGGTCGCCGCCTTCTGGCTCGACGCCGCGCCGGTGACCAACGCCGAGTACGCCCGCTTCGTCGACGCCGGCGGGTACGACGACCCGTCGTGGTGGTCGCCCGAGGGCCTCGCGCACATCCGCGGCGAGGGCTGGACCGCCCCGATGACCTGGGAGAAGGTCGACGGGGCCTGGCACCGCACGTCGTTCGGGGTGCGCGAGCCGGTGCTCGGTGCCGCCGCCGAGCAGCCCGTGCTGCACGTGTCCTTCCACGAGGCCGCTGCGTACGCGGCGTGGGCCGGCAAGCGCCTGCCCACCGAGATCGAATGGGAGTACGCCGCCCGGTACGACCCCGCCTCGGGGCGCACCCGCCGCTTCCCGTGGGGCGACGAGGACCCGACGCCGGAGCGCGCCAACCTCGACCAGCGCCACCTGCAGCCCGCCCCGGTCGGCGCCTACCCGGCCGGTGCCACCCCGCTGGGCGTGCACCAGATGATCGGCGACGTCTGGGAGTGGTGCGACGACGGCTTCGCGGGCTACCCGGGCTTCGCGCCGTTCCCGTACAAGGAGTACTCCGAGGTCTTCTTCGGCGGCGACTACCGGATGCTGCGCGGATCGTCCTTCGGCGTCGGCACCCCCAACGCGCGTGCGACCTTCCGCAACTGGGACCACCCGATCCGCCGGCAGATCTTCTCCGGCTTCCGCTGCGCGCGGAGCGCCTGAGGAATGTGCCGACATCTGGGTCACCTCGGCCCGACGCCGATCGCACTCGCGTCCCTGGTGAGCGATCCGGTGCACTCGCTGCTCGTGCAGTCCTACGCACCGACGGACATGCGGGGCGGCGGCACCGTCAACGCCGACGGTTTCGGGGTGGGGTACTGGGCGCCGGGGGCGTACCCGTCACCGGCGGTCTACCGCCAGGCCGTCCCGATGTGGACCGACGGATCGTTCCTCGACGTCGCCCCGACGATCACCGCACGGTCGGTCGTCGCGGCCGTGCGCTCGGCCACCGTCGGCATGCCGGTCTCGACGGCGGCGTGCGCCCCCTTCACCGCCGACGGGCTGCTGTTCAGCCACAACGGCGTCGTGCGCGGCTGGCCGGAGAGCATGGCCGACCTCGCCGAGACCCTGCCGGCGATCGAGCTGCTCACCCTCGAGGCGGCGACCGACTCCGCGCTGCTGTGGGCCCTGGTGCGGGCGCGGCTGCGCGCGGGGGAGGACCCGGTCGACGCCGTGGCCGCCGTGGTCACCGACACCCTCGCCGCGGCGCCCGGCTCGCGGCTCAACCTCCTGCTCGGCGACGGCGACCGCCTCGTCGCCACCGCGGTCGACCACGCCCTGTCGGTGCGCGAGCACCCCGACGGGGCGGTCACCGTGGCCTCCGAACCTCTCGACGACCACCCCGACTGGCGCCCCGTCCCCGACGGCGCGCTCGTGGTCGTCGACCCGGCCCGTGCCGCTCCTGTCACCGTGACGTCCCTGATCGGACGCCGCGCCCTCTCGTTCCCGACGCCGTGAACGCCGGTCCGCCCGCCCCCGGCCCCGGGCGCGGACCCCGACCCCAGGACGTGACCCGACACCGATGAGCCTTCCTGCGCTCGACGTACACCTGACCGAGGACGACGCGGACGCCCGCCTGCGCGCGGATGCCCGACGGGGCCTCACCGCCAGCCCGAAGGTCCTGACCCCCACCTGGCTCTACGACGCCCGCGGGAGCGAGCTGTTCGAGCAGATCACCGAGCAGCCCGAGTACTACCCGTTCGTCGCCGAGCGCGAGGCCCTGCTCGCCGGCGCGGACCTCATCGCCGCCGAGGCCGCCGCCGACACCCTCGTGGAGCTCGGCTCCGGGTCCTCGTCGAAGACCCCGGTCCTGCTCGACGCGATGGACCGTGCCGGGCTGCTCCGGCGCTACGTCCCGGTCGACGTCTCGGCGTCCGCGCTGGAGGAGGCCGTTCCCGCGCTCGTCGACGCCTACCCCGAGCTCGAGGTGCAGGGCGTGGTCGGCGACTTCACCCGGGACCTGCGCAGCGTCCCGCGTGGCGGGCGGCGGTTGGTCGTGCTGCTCGGTGGCACGATCGGCAACTTCGAGCCGCCCGCACGCCGGCAGTTCCTCGGCGCCCTGGCCGACGCCCTGGAGCCGGGGGAGAAGTTCCTCGTCGGCATCGACCTGGTCAAGGACGAGGCCACCCTCGTCGCCGCCTACGACGACGCGGCCGGCGTCACCGCCGAGTTCGAGCTCAACGCACTCACCGTCCTCAACCGTGTCCTCGGGGCGGACTTCGACCCGGCGGGCTTCGAGTACGTGGCCGCGTGGGTGCCGCAGGCGAGCCGGATCGAGATGCGGTTGCGCGCCCGCCACGCGATGACGGTGACGGTGCCTGCGCTCGACCTCGTCGTGGAGTTCGCCGAGGGCGAGGAGATGCGCTCGGAGATCTCCACCAAGTTCACCCGGGACAAGATCCGGGCCGAGCTCGCCGACGCCGGCTTCACCCTGGACGGCTGGTGCACCGACCCGGGCGAGCGCTTCGCCCTCTGCCTGGCCTCCCGGACCTGAGCGGACCGCACCGAGGTGGACTGGGACGACCGCTACGCCCGGACCGGGGTCGGGGAGCCCGGACCACCCGGCGTGCTGGTCGGGCGCACCGGGCTCGTCCCCACGGCGGGCCGGGCGCTCGACGTCGCCTGCGGGCGCGGCACGGTGGCGGTCTGGCTCGCCGCGCGGGGGCTCGCGACCGACGCCGTCGACGCCAGCCCGGCCGGCCTCGCCCTCGGGCGCGAGCTCGCCGCCCGCGAGGGCGTCACCGTGGCCTGGATCGAGGCCGACCTCGCCGCCGGCCTGCCGCGGGCGGGTCCCTACGACGTCGTGGTGTGCCAGCGGTTCCGCGACCCGGCCCTGTACCCGGCCCTGATCGGCGTCCTCGCCCCCGGCGGGCTGCTCGCGATCACGGTGCTGAGCACGGTCGGCGACGCCGCCGGGCGGTTCCGCGCCGCGCCCGGGGAGCTGCTCGCCGCCGTCGGCGCGCAGCTGGAGGTGCTCGACCACGTCGAGGGCGACGGCGAGGCGAGCCTGCTCGCGCGCCGCCCATCGGCCCACCTCCCTCGCCCCGACGGTTCATCGTCCGTGAGCGTCCGGACGAGCTGAGCCCCGGCTGGTCGCCGACGCTGGCCCCCGTACCTCACACGGCCCATACTCGACCGGGTCCGCGACGCCGCCACGGCCGTCCGGGTGAGACGACGAGGAGGAACCACCGCGTGGGGCAGTTGTTCATCGACGGAGCGTGGACCTCGGCGGCCGAGGGTGGGACGAGGGAGATCCGCAGCCCCGCCGACGGCAGCCTCGTCGCCGTCGTCGACGAGGCGGGCGCCGCCGACACCGGACGCGCGATCGCCGCGGCGCGCCGGGCCTTCGACGACGGCCGCTGGTCCGGGGTCCCGGCGCCCGAGCGCGGCGCCCTGCTCGGACGGGTGGCCGACCTGCTCCAGCGCGACCGCGACCGCCTCGCCCGCGCGGAGACCGCCGACACCGGCAAGCGCGTCGTCGAGAGCGAGATCGACATCGACGACATCACCCAGTGCTTCCGGTGGTTCTCCCACCTCGCGGCCACCGACGACGGGCGCCTGGTCGACACCGGCATCCCGACCGCGCGCAGCAAGGTCGTGCACGACCCGGTCGGCGTCTGCGGGCTCATCACGCCGTGGAACTACCCGCTGCTGCAGACCGCGTGGAAGGTGGCGCCCGCCCTCGGGGCCGGCTGCACGTTCGTCCTCAAGCCCAGCGAGCTGACCCCGCACACCGCGATCATCCTGATGGAGCTGCTCGCCGAGGCGGGCCTGCCGCCCGGGGTGGCCAACCTGGTGCTCGGGGCCGGGGCGGACGCCGGGGCACCGCTGTCGACCCATCCCGACGTCGACATGGTCAGCTTCACGGGCGGGCTCGCCACCGGGAAGAGGATCATGTCCTCGGCGGCGGAGACGGTGAAGAAGATCGCCCTCGAGCTCGGCGGCAAGAACCCGTTCGTCCTGTTCGCCGACGCCGACCACGAGACCGCCGTCGACAACGCCCTGACCGCGATCTTCCTGCACTCCGGGCAGGTCTGCTCCGCGGGCGCCCGGCTCGTCGTCGAGGAGTCCGCGCACGACCGCGTCGTCGACGACCTCGTCGCCCGGGCGCGCCGCATCCGCCTGGGCGGGCCGGACGATCCCGGCACCGAGACCGGGCCGCTGATCTCCGCCGCGCACCGCGACAAGGTCGAGGCCTACGTCGCGGCGGGGATCGCCGAGGGCGCGGTGCTGCGCTGCGGCGGCGAGCGCCCGACCGAGGAGCACCTGCAGAACGGGTGGTTCTACCCCCCGACGATCCTCGACGCCTGCACCCAGGACATGACCGTGGTGCACGAGGAGTCGTTCGGCCCCGTGCTGACCGTGGAGACGTTCACCGACCTCGACGACGCCGTGCGCATCGCCAACGACACCGAGTACGGCCTGGCCGGCGCGGTCTTCTCCGCCGACCACGGCACGTGCGAGGAGGTCGCCGGGCGCCTGCGCCACGGCACCGTCTGGATCAACGACTTCGGCCCCTACGTACCCGCGGCCGAGTGGGGCGGCTTCGGTCGTTCGGGGGTCGGGCGCGAGCTCGGCCGCGCCGGGTTCTCCGAGTACCAGGAGCCCAAGCACATCTGGACCAACACCCGCCCCGCGCCGCCGCGGTGGTTCCCGTCGTCCGCTGGGGAGTGACGCCATGACCGCGAGCACGGACAGTACGAGCAACGAGAACACCGACATCGACGAGTTCGGCTACAAGCCGAGCCTGGTCCGCAGCCTCGGCAGCTTCCACACCTTCGCCGCGGGGATCAGCTACATCTCGATCCTCACCGGGACCTTCCAGCTCTTCTATCTGGGCCTCGGCACCGGGGGACCGGCCTACTGGTGGTCGTGGCCGCTCGTCTTCGTCGGCCAGTTGATGGTCGCGCTGTGCTTCTGCGAGCTCGCCGCCCGGTACCCGGTGGCCGGGTCGATCTACAACTGGACGAAGCGCCTGACCAGCCCGCACACCGCCTGGCTGGCCGGCTGGACGATGCTCACCGCCTCCATCGTCTCGATCGCGGCGGTCGCCCTGGCCCTGCAGGCGACGCTGCCGGAGATCTGGTCGGGCTTCCAGTTCATCCCGGACGCCGACGGCACCGACACCACGGCGCAGGCGCTCAACGGGGTCCTCCTGGCGGCCGCGCTCATCGTGTTCACGACCCTGATCAACGCCTTCGGCACCAAGCTGATGGCGACGATCAACTCCACCGGCGTGTTCATCGAGCTGATCGCCGCGGTGCTGCTCATCGTCCTGCTGGCGATCAACATCGTCCGCGGGCCCGCGATCGTGCTCGACACGACGGGTGCCGCCGTCGAGGGGCGACCGTTCGGCTACGCGGGCGCGTTCCTGGTGGCGATGTTCGCCTCGCTCTACGTCATGTACGGCTTCGACACGGCGAGCTCGCTGGCCGAGGAGTCGCACGAACCCCGCAAGAACGCGCCGAAGGCGATCCTGCGCGCGCTGTTCTTCTCCTTCCTCCTCGGCGGCCTGATCCTGCTGTTCGCGCTCATGTCGGCCCCGGACCTCTCCGACCCGGCGCTGAGCCAGCTCGGCGGCCTCCAGACCCTGGTCCTGCAGGTCCTCGGCCCGCTCGGCGGAACGGTCATCCTGATCGCCGTGGCCGTCGCCGTCATCGTGTGTGCCCTCGCCGTGCACGCCGCCGCCATCCGCCTGGCCTTCGCGATGAGCCGCGACAACAACCTGCCCGCCGGCCCCAAGCTGTGCACCATCAGCCCGCGCTTCGGCACCCCGCTGGTGGCGTCGGTGGCCATCGGCGTCATCGCGATCGTCCTGCTGCTGGTGACGTTCAGCCCGCAGATCTACACGGTGGTCACCTCGATCGCGATCATCATGATCTACACCGCCTACCTGCTGGTGACGGTCCCGATGCTGATGCAGCGGATCCGCGGGACCTGGGTGCCGCGCGAGGACGGCTTCTCGCTCGGGCGCTGGGGGCTGCCGGTCAACATCCTCGCCGTCGTGTGGGGCGGGGTCATGGCGGTCAACCTGGCCTGGCCGCGTCAGGAGATCTACAACGCGTCCGAGCCGTTCCACTGGTATCTGCAGTACGGCGGCATCCTGCTGCCCGGGGTGATCCTCGGCGCCGGTTTCGCCTACTACTGGACCGTGCAGCGCCACAAGACCGGCGTCGTCGCCGAGCACGCCAGGGTCGACGCCTCCGCTGATCATCCCGTGACGGAGGTCTGATGCCCGAGAACACGTTCGACTACGTGATCGTCGGCGGCGGTACCGCGGGCTGTGCGGTCGCCGCGCGGCTCTCCGAGGATCCCGACGTCCGGGTGCTGCCTCGTCGAGGCCGGCCCGTCCGACGTCGGCGACGACGCCATCCTCGACCTCAGCCGGTGGATGGAGCTGCTCGAGTCGGGCTACGACTGGGACTACCCCATCGAGCCGCAGGAGTCCGGCAACTCGTGGATGCGTCACGCCCGGGCGAAGGTGCTCGGCGGGTGCTCGTCGCACAACTCCGCGATCGCGTTCTGGGCGCCCCGGGAGAACCTCGACGCCTGGGCCGCCCAGGGCTGCGAGGGCTGGACCGCCGACGAGTGCTACCCCTTCTACAAGAAGCTCGAGACCGCGCTGGACGGCGCGGAGCACGCCGACGCTCCCGGTCGCGGCACCGACGGCCCGGTCACGATCCGCACCGTGGGCGACCGGGACCCTGCGGCGAGGCGCTGCTCGAGGCGTGCGAGCAGGTCGGGCTGCCGACGACGCCGCTCAACACCGGCCGGACCGTGGTCCGGGGCGCCAACTGGTTCCAGGTCAACGCCCGCCCCGACGGCACGCGCAGCTCGGCGTCGACGTCGTACATCCACCCGATCATGGACTCGCGGCCGAACCTCGAGGTGTGGACCGGCTACCGCGCCGAACGCCTGACCTTCGACACCTCGGGGGAGCGGCCGCGCGCCACCGGCGTCGTCCTGCGCACCCCCGACCAGCGACGCGTCGATCGAGGTCGGCGCGACCCGCGAGACGATCCTGTCCTCGGGCGCGATCGACGGCCCGAAGCTCCTGATGCTCTCGGGCATCGGGCCGGCCGAGCACCTCCGCGTGGTCGGTATCGAGGTCCTCGTCGACGCGCCCGGAGTGGGGGAGAACCTCCAGGACCACCCGGAGGGCCTCGTGCAGTGGGAGGCCCTGCAGGAGATGCCGACGGCGTCCACGCAGTGGTGGCAGATCGGGATCTTCGCCGGCTCCGAGGGCCGCGACGACCCCCGACCTGATGTACCACTACGGCTCGGTGCCGTTCGACATGAACATCGTGCGCTACGGCTACCCGACCGCGGACAACACGTTCTGCCTGACGCCGAACGTCACCGGGGCGCAGTCGAAGGGCACCGTCCGGCTCTCGTCGCGGGACTTCCACGACAAGCCCAAGGTCGACCCGCGGTACTTCACCCACGAGCACGACCGCGAGGTCATGATCCGTGGGATCCGGGTGGCCCGGGAGATCGCGGCGGCCCCGGCCCTGAAGGAGTGGGTGGGTCGCGAGCTCGCCCCGGGCGAGGCGGCGCAGACGGACGAGGAGCTCTTCTCCTACATCCGGAACACCCACAACACCGTCTACCACCCGGCCTGCACGGTGAAGATGGGCCCGGACTCCGACCCGATGGCGCCGGTCGACCCGCACCTGCGCCTGCGCGGCGTCGACGGCCTCCGCGTCGCCGACGGGTCGATCATGCCCGACCTGATCACCGTCAATCCGTGCATCACCACGATGATGATCGGGGAGCGGTGCGCCGACTTCATCCGGCAGGAACGGGCCTCGGCCGGCTGAGACCGCGACCTCCCGGATCTCGACCTCCCGCCGTCGTGCCGACCGTCGTGTGATGACGGTCCGTCATCACGGCGGCGGGTCGTGACCGGGAGGAATCGGGCAATCACTGCCAGGCGTTCCCTCGACCGGCCGATGGACGCACCGTACTGCTGACACCCAGTATCGAACCACGCTCTTTCGCGGGGCGTGTCGCCGAGCGGGGGGTGCGCGATGAAGCACCACCTCGTCCTCAAGCTCGCGGCGTCGCCCCCGGGCGTGGCCGGCGTCCCCAGCTGGCCCGACGCCGTCGGCGACAAGACCCGGGCCACCACCCGACTCGAGCCCTCGGTCGACCGCGCGATCCACGACGCCGGCCTCGCGTTCTGGACCACCCACGAGTACCGGCCGGCCGGGACCACCTGGAGCGACGAGGAGGTCCGGCACGGGCTCGACCGCACCTACCGGCTGGTGCTGCGCGACGCCGGGGAGCCCGGGGCCGACCTGCTCGCCCGGCTGCAGGCCCTGCCCACGGTGGACGAGGCCCGGGGCACGCAGGTCGTGGCCGCCCCGTTGCCGACCCCGGGGCAGGCCCCGTTCCAGCCGTCACGGCGGTCGACGCCGGGCGAGCTGATCTATCTCCCCTACGCGCGCGCCGTCACCCGGGGGGACCGCCGGGTGCGCATCGCGATCCTCGACACCGGAGTCGACGCCGATCACCCCGAACTGCGGGGGAAGATCGGCGAGCAGGCGGACTTCGTGGACCTCGCCGGGATGGACACGCGCGCCTTCGTCGGCGACGTCCTGGGCGCGGACCCGGACGCCGAGGACGAGCTCGGGCACGGCACCCACGTCGCCGGGATCGTCGCCGCCCGGGGTCTGCACATGGACGAGGGGGTCGCCCCGGAGTGCACGCTGCTGGCGGTGCGGGTGCTCGCCTCGATGCGCCAGGGCGACCGGCTCGTCGGCGCCGGTCTGGTCGACAACATCAACAGCGGCATCAAGTGGGCCGTGGACCACGGGGCCCACGTGATCAACATGAGCCTCGGCGTACGGCACGAGGGCGGCGACCTGCCGCACAGGGACGTCATCGCCTACGCCCTCGACCGGGGCGTCACGGTGGTCGCGGCCAGCGGCAACGACGGCACCGCCGAGCGGTACTACCCGGGGGCGCTGCCCGGGGTGGTCGCGGTCGGCGCGGTGGACCCCGAGGGGCAGGTGACCGGCTTCACCTCCTACGGCGCCCCCATCTCGGTGGTCGCACCGGGGGTGAACGTCCACAGCAGCTACGCCCACGGCGGGTACGCGGTGGCCTCGGGCACCTCGCAGGCCTCACCCTTCGTCGCCGCCGGTGTGGGCCTGCTGCGGTCGTTCGCCCTGGAGGCCGGCCGCCGGCTCGCCGGGGCCGACGTCCTGACGGTCTTGCGCGAGACCTCCGACCGCGGCGACCGCCGGCGGCGCACCGAGCGTGCCGGCTACGGCCTGATCAACCTGACCGACTCGATGAAGCTGCTCTCCCACGAGGTCAGCCTGAGTTCCTGAGGGGAACGCGATGTCCACCAGCCTCGCCCAGAACGGTACGTCCGGGTTCCGTCTCCGGCGTCCCTTCAGCAACGGTCACGGGTACACCCGAGCCCTCGACCCCACCGTCGCGCACCTGCTGGGCGAGTTGAACACCCTGCTCGCGAAGCGCTGCTTCACACGCGGGTCCCAGCGTGAGGCCGCCGACGGTCTCGCGGAGACCGTCGAGGGGCCGGGGGAGGAGCTGGGCACGGCCGAGCGCGCGGAGGCGACTGCCGCACCGGGGCCCAAGCCCGGTCAGGCCCCCAAGGCCAAGGGCGCGGGGGGCGGCGCGAAGGCCGGCGGCCCGGCGGGCGGCGGCGAGCAGAACGGTGCCGAGGCCGCGGCCGCGGCCGCGCGCGGCCTCGACGTGCGGGACCTCGTCGTTCTCCCGCTGACGCCGCGGCGGATCGGCGACCGCTCCGGGGAGGCCCTGCGCTCGGCGCACGTCGCGCCACCCGCCGGCACCTGGGAGTGGAACAGCCTGGCCGGCAGGCTCGCCGCCGCGCAGAGCGACGACAGGCTCCGCACCCTGTCGGACATCATCGACGCCGATCCGAAGCTGTCGGACCTGCGCTACGCGCTCGAGCTGGGGATCGCCGAGGGGTGGGCGCCGCCGGAGTCGGCCGCGGAGGCGATCCTGCGCGAGGCGAACGGGGCCATCAAGGACTACCTGGTCGCCCACGCGTACTTCGAGCGGGGCGTGCGTGAAGTCAACGGCCTGCGCAACGTCGTGCTGAACAAGCCCCTCGGCGCCCCGAGGATCGCCGACTACGCGGCGACCAGCGCGGCCCGCGTGGTGATCGACGAGGAGAAGCTCACCGTCCCCGGGATCGACCAGGACAACGGCGCGATACTGCGGCGGATCGCGGAGGCGGACGTGCCCCTGTTCGCGGGAGCGTTCCGGTCCGCCCTCGACACGCTGGTCGACGACTTCGTCTTCAACGCCTCCTACGCCGGCATCATCGACGGCGCCAAGATCGGCGAGATCCCGGCGGGTGTCCGCCCGCAGCTCATCGAGTACATCAAGAACTCGCCGGTCAAGATCACGTCGGCGAACGCCAATTACTACCTGCCCCTGTTCATCTCCCAGATCACCGGCGGCGTCGACCTGCCGAGCTCGTCCACGGCACCGGACACCGATCGCGACTTCGAGGTCGACTTCTTCACCGTCGACGACGAGCGCGCCAAGATCAGCGCCTCGGCGGTGCGCTGCGCCGCGCAGCTGTACTACTCGATGGTCCTCGGCGACGAGCTGCAGGTGTTCGGGGTCGTCGACTACTTCACCCACACCTACCTGCTGCGCGGTGGGTTCGAGATCGAGGACCCCCGGCTGCGCGAGGACCTGCAGACCTACGTGTTCTCCCAGCGGTTCACCGCGGTCGATCCCCGCACGAACCTCAAGCAGGTCCTGGACCGCACGCGGCCCGCCGAGCGCAGCATGTTCTACCGCCAGGTGTTCAACCAGGGCACCGAGGCCGTCGCCGACGCGATGGTGCTCAACGGCGACTTCGGGCGGCTGTGGAAGATTCTCATGCTCGAGTCGGCGACCTACCTCCAGCGAGCCCAGGTCAGCCCGAACCCCGAGAGCTTCGTCTCGCGCCAGAACGTGATCCAGGCGGTCGAGGACCTGCAGTACAACGTCTCGGTCCACTGCACGGGGATGGCCGCCGTCATCACGCCGCTGATCTACAAGGAACTGTCGTTCGTCACCCGCCGCATCCTGATGCACCCCGAGGTGACGCGTCAGATCGCCCCCGCCGGAGGCAGCTGGTGGAAGGTGGTCGAGCAGCTCTCGACCGCCATGAACGGCGTGCGTCCCCGGGCGACGGTGCTCAACCACAAGGCACAGCTCGGGCACGACATCCTGCGCGCCATCGCGGACTACGACCCCGCGACCTTCGACTCCGACGCGGTCTTCTCCGGGTTCATCAGCAAGGTCGACGCGTTCATCACCACCCAGAGCATCCTGCAGGAAGCGCTCACCGACGACCTCACCCGCCCGGAGCCCGCGGCCGAGGACACCGACCCCGGTGACGCATCGACCCCGCGCCCCGCGCCCATGACCCCTCCGCCGCCGTTCGCGTCCGCTCCCATACCGGGCGGCTCGGGCACCGGCGACGAGTGGGACTTCTGATTCCCGGCACCACCGAGTCCCGACGAACGTGAGGAGGACATCGTGACGGAGCCGGTCTCGGTGATACCCAGCGACGCCCAGATGAAGGAACGGGCCCGGGAGAAGGCGCGCGACGGTGCTGCGCCCAGCAGCCCGTCGTTCCTGGGCGATGTCCCGTGCCCGAGCAGCAGTCGCATCTACCTGTCGATGGTCCAGGACGAGATCGACGAGCAGCGGGCACAACACGGCCTGTCGCGCGCGCATGGCGACCGACTCCGGGCAGGACATGGGCTACAAGGGCTATGACCCGGCGTTCGGCGGCGACACCCGGGCGTTCAAGGAACTGGTGGACTCGGTCGACTTCCCGAAGTTCGTGGCCGACCTGCTGAAGGCGGTGTTCGACGCCAACCTCAAGGTCATGAAGCAGCAGACCGACAGCTACATCAAGCTGATGAAGGAAGCCACCAAGTCGCACGCGCCGACTTCATCAAGAAGGTCAAGGACGACGAGAGCTTCGCGAAGCTCGCCGAGTCGAAGCGGCGACCAGTACAACGTCATCACCGAAAAGGCGCCCGACGGCAGCTCGAAGCTCGCCCTGACCAACCCCGAGGGCGACAAGGTCGATCCCGAAGACGCCGAGGTCAAGCGGGCACATCCTCGAAGCCAAGATCAACATGGCCAAGGAGCACCGGGCGGCGCTGCGCGAGGTGCTGCTCATGGGGGTCACCCGGCTGGTGGTCAAGAAGGGCGAGATCGAGGCCGGCGTCGAGTTCAGCGTCAAGGGCCACTCGCGAGAGCAAGGCCCACCACGACGATCAGAACATCAACGTCGCGCTTGAACCTGGAGATCCGACGGTCCCCGCTGGGCGGCCTGTTCGGCGGTCCCAGCGGCAGCTTCGAATGACCAACACGAACATCCAGGTCAACACCTCGGACAAGAAGGCCACCGACGACCTCTCGGCCACCCTCAAGGGCAAGGTGAAAATCGAGTTCACAACCGACTACTTCAAGCTCGACAACTTCGCGAGCATGTACGCCGACGGCGGCGTCGCGGCGCTGAACCGCCGCGGCGTGCCGGCCCCGCCGGCGGGCAGCGCGCCGGCACGGTGAGCACCCACTCCGATGGCCCTCGCCGTTCTCGAGCTGCTGCGACACCGGGCCACCGTGCACCCGGTTCGGCATCGACATCGGCACCAACCGTTTCCACCAGCTCTCGATCGGCAGGGAGGTCCGTCATGACCCCGAGGGCGACACGGTGGCGGGCGAGTTCCTCCGGACACCGCTGGCGAGCGCGCGTCGCCGACGACCTACCTCGACACCGCCGACACCGTGGAGGTGGCGACCGAGCTGCTCGGGCCCGGGTCCGTCTACGCCCAGCTCCTCAGCGCCAAGACGCGCGACGGCCGGGCGTCCGCCTGCTCCCGGGTGCTGCGGATACCGCGGGGCGCGGGCCCCCCGCCCGAGCGTGACCATCGTCGGGGAGCACGCGCCATGAGCACGCCGCACCCGATCTTCCGCCCGGCCCGGGCCGTGGGCACCCGGACCCGCCCCGAGGCGCTGGCCACCACCCAGTCGATCGGGGATTTGCTCGGCGCGCTCGTGGCTCTCGCGGCCCCGGTCGTCCTCGGGGCCCTGCGCGGTCCCGCGGGCGCGGCGGCCCCGGGTGGGGCGACCTCCACCGGTGGGGCGACGTCCGCCGGTGGGGACGGCGCCGCGGTGCTGGCCGGAGTGCTGCGGGCGGTGCTCGGCGGGCTCGGTGTGCCCGCCCGCTCCCGACCGGCTCGGTCGGCCCGGCGGCGCCGAGCACCGCGCAGTCCCTCGTCGGCAACCGGTTCGTCGAGCCGGTACCGACGACCCTGGCCCGCCCGTTCGTGTTCGGCATCGACGACGCGCTGATCGCGAGCCTGATCGGCCCGCTGGTGCAGGTCCTGCCCCAGCTCATGAACTCGGCCAACCAGCAGCGGGTGCAGCTGCGACAGTCCGACAACCAGCTCGTCGGCGGCATCCTGTCCGAGATCCAGCGGCGGCTGCTGCTCGACCAGGTCCTCGCGGCGCAACGGCAGGGCAGCCCCGCCGGCTCGCCAGGTCCGGATCTGGACGCCCTGCGCGCCCTGCTGGAGCAAGCCCCGCCCGCCCCCGCCGCCGGATCCGCGGCGCCGCCGGCGCGCACCCAGAGCCTCTCCGCGACCGTCGAGACCGGACCGCCGGCCCCGGAGCCGAGCCGCAGCGCGGTACTCACCCCCGCGAGCGGGCTCGCCCTGACCCTGGCCGGTCGAGCGCTGCCGCTCTACGTCCGGGACCGGGCGATCTCGCTGCGCTGGCGCTTCGACGTCGCGCCGCCCGTTCCGGCGTCCGCGGTCCCGCGGGCGATCCTCGAGCTCACCGTCTCGGCGGCCGGGCCCGGCCCCGCCCTGCACCGCACGAGCCGCCGCCTCACCGATGTGGCGGCCGGCAGCGAGCTCGCGGTCGACCTGTCGCCCGCCGTGCTGGCCGAGCTGCCGGTGGGCGAGCCACTGAGCCTGGTGGCGACGCTGCGCTGGCCCGGGGCGCGCGGTCGCCGCGTCTACCAGGCCACCGGAGCCACGGAGATCGCCCTGGTCGGTCCGACCTGGGTGCAGGAGCAGGGCGGGGTGGGCAGCGAGGAGCGCGAGCCCGCCGACATGACGAGATACCGCCCGTTCTGGAACAAGATCTGGGAGGCGCCCTCGCTGGGCCGGGACGCGACGGGGCAGCAGAAGGCCTACCGCTGGCAGCTCGACGTCGTGGCCCGCTACGCGGTCCTGCTCGACGTCGCGCACCCGGCGAACGGCCTGATGGAGACCCGCGTGCAGCGGGCGCCGGAGGACCCCGACTCGGTCGTCGATCGCACCGAGGGGCGCCTCAAGGCCGGGATCGAACTCAGCGTCGAGGAGCTGAGCAAGCTCACCGCACTCTGGGAGGGCGTGCCCGCGCTCACCCCCGCCCAGCAGGACGCGCTGCACACGGCGGCCTTCGCCCGCGCCCATGTCGGTGAGCTGATCCATCCGCTCCGCCTGGCCGGCCGTCCCGGGCAGCGGGGGATGGTCTGGGTGGTGCCGCTGGTGCGGCTCCGCGAGCTGACGCTGGCCTCTCCTGCGTCCGTGGACGACACCGGCCGGGTGGTCACGGTGACCACCGAGGTGGTCCGCGTCCCGGTGCCGGTCGCGGCCCGGGTCCTGGGCCTCCTGGGCGCCGACGGTGACACCACGTCGGCGGGCTCCCCGGACGCGGAGGCGGGCACCGGCGGCCTCGGTGCGGGCGGCGACTACCAGGTCGAGGGCTTCACGGTCGCGATGGCCGACCGGGTGCCGCTCACTGCGGGCGAGCAGGGGTGAGGGCGCGTGGACCCGGCCTTCCGGCCCGTGCACACCCTGCTCGCGGGCCTACTCCCCGCTGATGACGAGCTCGTCCACCCGGAGTCCGGCGTGCGCTCGCGGATCGTCGGGTGCGAGATCGAGACGTCGATCGAGCTCGACGTGACGGTCGACGGGGACGGCCGGGTCCAGATCGCCGCCACACCCCCGCTGTACCGGGTCGACACCTCGCTGCGGCCCTCGTACCACCAGGTGCGGTTCACCGCCCACCGGGCGGAGGCCGACGATGGCTGACCACGCCGAGAACCGGCCCTGGCAGCTCGAGGACTTCGTCGACTCGCTGGTCGTGGAGCTGGACAAGACCCGTGAGACGCTGGCGGTCAAGGCGATCAACAAGGCCTTGAGCTACACGGTCAAGGACGTCGCGCTCGACGTGAACATCTTTCCCTCCTACGACGGCGAGCAGGTCCGGTTCGTCACCGCGCAGCCCGGAGAGCAGGGCGCCTCCAAGGTCACGATCGCGCTGAACTCGATCACCGACCAGCAGGTCCGGGCCACCTCCCGCGTGCCGACCGCGGCTCCCGGACCGGACCTGGACACGATCGGGGTCGACCGTGCGACCCGGACCCGCCTCCGCAAGCTCGGGGTGACCTCGGTCGACGACCTGGAGCAGGTGGAGCGTCAGAACGTGGACCTCCGCCGCGTGACCGACAGCGAGGTCGACTACTCCCGGCTGGCCCAGCAGATCCAGAAATCGCGCCGGGACCGGACCCCGCCACGGGTGGCATCGGCGAGCCTGTCCCTCGACGGCGACACGCCGTGCCTGGTCATCGCCGGCGCCAACCTCGCGACCGAGCCACACTTCCCGCCGGTCGCGGTGGTCAACGGGGTCCTCGCCGAGGTCGCCGCCGGCGGGCCCGACGAGGTGCGGATCGAGCTCGACCGTCGACACCAGCTGACCGCGGAGAACGACGTCGTTCTGACCTTCGACCCGTACGCCGTCGTCCGACTCACCGTGAGGGCGTGGACCATCATGACCACAGGTTCCCGGGAAGCGGCCGCTGACGCGCTCGTGTGCGGGTACTACGGGCGTCCGGAGGAGCCCCGGCCGCCGGCCAGGGCCCGCGCGATGTCCGCCGCCGTCCCGCCGCGCCGGTCGCTCGTCGTCGCGACCAGCCGGGACGACGGGGAGATCCTGCCCCAACGGGACGCCTCCGCCGACGAGGAGTACGTGCTCTCCGAGCGGACGGGCCAGGCCGAGGGCGGGGTGCCGCCCGCCCCGACCCCCACCGCGCCGCCGCTCGCCGGCCCGGCGGAACCGGCGTACCCGGCCCCCGCGCCCACCCCGGTCCCGCCCGCCACGCCCCCGACCCCGGACACCCCGGCCCCGGCGGCCGCCACCGCCCCCCGACCCGGGGACCCCGCGCCGGGACCGGCCGGACCGGGAGCCACCGCGGTGGACCCCACCGGGCCCACAACGAGCATGCCGCCCCCGAGCCCGCCGAAGGTCACGGAGGACGAGTTCGCCGCCGACCTCGACGCGATCCTGGCGGGGCGGAAGGTGTACGACCCGGCCAGCGGCACGACCATCGACGCGCCACCGAGCGGCGACGTCGACGGGGTCCGCCGTGCGCCGGACGCGGCCCCCTCCCCGACACCGCCGACAGCACCACCGCGGCCGGCGCCGGAGGCGGGGGACGGGCAGGCCATCTTCGACCGCATCGCGGCCAGCATGGAGTACGCCACCGCCTACGACCTGGGCAGCGTCGAGTTGCGGAACCGCTTCACCGACTTCGACAAGGTCTTCGACGCCCGCCGGACGCGACCGGCGGCGCAGGCGGTGCCGACGGTGCCGGACCGCGCGCCCGGCACCGAGGGGGTCGAGCCGGGGACGGAGCCCGCGCCGCGACCTCCGGCGCGGATCGGCTGTCCCCCGACCACCCTGCACATGCCGGGCGGCGCGGGCGGCGGCGCCGATCTGAGCCGTCCCTTCTACGCCACCGGCGAGCACGTGGTCTCCGGCGCCGACGTCACGGGGTACTCCCTGCAGGTGGGCCGCGCGCCCGGGGTCGCCTTCTCCTACGGGGAGATCATCGCGATGCCGGACCTGTTCGAGTCGGTGGACCAGATGATGGCCGCCCCGGTCGCGGAGCTGGGCAGCCTCAAGACACTCATCGAGCGGAGCCGGGCCCACGCGGCGTCCGGGACGACACCCGAGGTCACCGACGAGAAGTGGGACGAGGTGACCTCGAAGCGCTACCTGCGCCTGGCGGCGCGGAACGACGACCACTTCGCGCCGGCGTCCCCGACCCCCGGACCGGGGGAGCACGGCGACCATCTGCGCGCCTGGCGGGCACACCACCGCCGGGCGCTGGAGGAGGCCCAGCGCCTCTACGCCGCTCCGGAGAACGCGGACCGGTCCGTGGTGCCGGAGTGGCCACTGATCATCAACGCCTTCGGCGACCACTTCCTGACCGACGCCTTCGCCGCCGGGCACCTGGTCGACAAGGCCGGCGTGCTGAGCCGGTTCCGGGCCCGCTTCTTCCACGACGGAAAGCTGACCTCCGCGGCGGAGGGCTTCTTCCGGCGGCTGGCGACGGTGGCGTTCACCGGTAAGGTCGCGAGCCGCTTCCGCACCCTCGAGACCGCCGAGCCGGTCGACGTGCTGGGCATCCCGCTCCCGTGGCACCCCGACATCAAGGACGCCGACCGCTTCGCGACGCTGTTGACCACGGCGGCGACGACCGAGCCCGACCGGGTCGGCAACCTCGTCGTCAGGGCCCTGCACGACCGGCTCAACGCCGAGGGCGTGGAGGTCGTCAACGCCGCGGGCGATCCGCCGTGGACGCTCACCGGGGACGGGCACCTGAGCCCCACCACACAGACCGTGATGCGTCGGGCGGTCGCGCGCTCGGCCGCCGACCTCGACGACCCGACCGTGCACGCCGGGCAGGTCGACGTCGAGGCGTTCGCCGACCGGGTGTGGGCCATGGTGCCCCGGCCCACCGAGGCGGGGCGCGCCCGGCTGACCGCCCTGACCGCGGAGTACACCGACCCCACCTCGGACACGTTGGTCCGGGCGGCCGCCGAGATCCTCCGTCTCCAGCTGGAAATCCTCATCGAGCTGCTCATCGACGAGGGCAAGCTCCGGCCCGTGTGACCCTTCCCCCTGCGAGGCAGAGATGCGCAACCGTTTCCTCCCCGACGCCCACCGGCGGGATCACCGCCGGCCGGCGCGGGCCCTGAGCACCTCGGTCCTCGACGACGCCCGCCCCGGGGACGGGCCCGGCCCCGACGCTCCCGGGCCGGTCGCCGACTCCCCGCCGCGGATCGTGCGGACCTCCGCGGCGGGCCGGGCCTTCGCACGTCGTCGGGACACGGGCCCGGAGTTCGACCGCCGGGTCACCGAGGCGGAGGCGACCCTCGCGCACGCGGTGGCGTCGCCGCTGACTCAGCACCAGTTCGACGCGCTGGTGTCGTTCGTCCTCGACGTCACCCCCGGGCGCTTCGTCGTCTCCACCCTGCGAGGACTGCTCGACCGGGGCGACCTCGCCGCCGTCCCCGCGGAGCTGCTCAAGTGGGTCCGGGTCCGACGCGGCGGGGAGCTCGTCGACGACCCCAGCGCCCGGGACCGACGGTCGGCCGAGGCGGACCTGTTCCGCGGGGCCGTCGAGGAGGCCCTCTCCGTCGCTCCCTACGCGTACGCCCAGAACCCTGGCGCGGTCGCGGTGATCGCCGGCATGGAGGTGGCCGACGCCATCCAGATCGGCCTCGGGGCGGCCTCGATGGCGCAGGCGGCCGCGTCCGCCTCGAGCGAGAACTTCGTCCTGACCTATCCGCAGTGGCAACGGCTGCTCACCAACCAGGCACGCCAGGCGATGCCCGGAGCGCAGCAGGGCAAGCAGACGTACCAGCGGCGATTGTTCTGGGTGTCCCGCGGCCCGGGGTTCGCCCGCGCCGACGTCACCATCAGGTGGGCCGGCAACGCCTACGGAGAGATCGAGACGCCGGTGATCGAGAAGGATCTGGCCACCTCGACCGACTGGCCCCACTCGGGGCTCACCCTGACCATCCTGCACGTCGAGCGCATCCCTCCACCCGGGTCCGATCCGCGGACCTGGCCCCTCGCCTACAGCTACACCGGGCTCTACAACCCGGTCGGGAACGGGAAGTTCGAGTTCGCGGGCGAGTTCGAGATCGACGCGTTCGGCGGACTGCGGTTCCCGCGACCCCATCACGTGGTGTCCCGCTCGCTGGCCGACTGGGCCATCATGGGCGACCCCGAGGACTACGTGTCCGCGGGTCCGGGGGTGTACTCCGTGGTGCCGCCGATCCCGGCCGACCAGCTCGAGTACCTCCGCAAGAACCTCCCGTGACGGACGCCGACCGGGCGGGGCGTCACACCACGCCGAGCTCCGGGTCCGCGCCGTAGCTCCCGGCGACGCCCGCGAACGTCCGGACGACGAGCCCTCGACGCTCCCGCGGGCCGTCACCCTCGTGTCCCTGGGCCATGACCTGCGCCTCGTCGGCGGTCAGGCGTCGGAGCCGGACGTCGCGGCGTGCCCCGAACTGGAGCCGGTCGACGTCGCCGATGCCGTACCACCCGTCGCCGGTCGTGCAGACGTCGTGCTCCTCGCCGCTGTGGAACCGGAAGGTGCCGATGCCGTTCACGTCGCCCTCGCGCTCCGCGGCGACGTCGCTGCGGAAGCTGTAGCCGCGCCACCGGTAGAACAGCTCCACGGGGGCGAGGGACGTCAGCGCGACGGCGTCGGCATACCAGGTGGCCTTCTCGGCGCCGGTGCCGTCGAACAACCGGCCCTGGATCTCGTAGCGACCCTCACCGACGAGGAGCCTGATGCTCATGAGGGTCAGCGCCTCGACGGCGGCCCCGCCCTCGGGGGCCCGGCTCAGGACGGCCTCCCACCAGTCACCGTTGACCGACGACGCCGCGCGCTGCCTCTTCTCGTGGTCGGTGTCCTGCCCGTCGGACGTCTCGCGCGCGAGGAAGAGCAGGACCGCGATCAGGGCGAACAGGAGGAGGACGCCCCCCGTGGCCCACCGGATGGTGGTCACGTCGGAGGCCGCGAACAGGATCGCGACGAGCATGATGGCCACGACGCCGACGACGACCACGAAGGAGCGGTGCGCCCGCTGGAGGGTCGGCACGGTGTCGCGGACCAGGTCCGCGATCGTCGATCCGGGCGACGGCGACGCGCCGGCCCGACCATCGGCGTCGGGGTCGGGCTCGTTCGGTGGCATGGTCGCCGACCTCCTGTGGCGCTCCGCCGATCGCGGTGACCTGACCGGATCACCGAGGGCCGCGACCTGACGTGTGTCCCGGTCGTCCCCTTTGCCCACCGTGACACATCGCGGGATCGGCGCGGCCATCGATCACTCCTTCAGCCCAACACCGGTCCGGCGTGCCGCGTCGGACCGTTGCGGTGGCGGCACCGGAGTTGAGATCGTGTCGGCCGTGCGGCCCGGCGGTCGGCCGACCGTGCCCGCGGGAAGACGGAGTTCACGCGATCGATCCGGAGCACGCGGACGACCGGCAGGTCGTGGACCTGCCCGGACCGCCCGACTACCTGGCGCCGGACGGCTCCGAGGTCCGTCTGCTGTGCCGGGGCCGCCGCGGAGGGCTCGCGCATTTCCGCCTGGAGCCGGGCCGCGTGAGCGCCGCGGTCGTGCACCGGTCGGTCGAGGAGCTCTGGTACGTGGTGGTCGGCCACGGAGAGATGTGGCGCAGTGGTCCCGGCGGCGGCGAGGACGTGGTCGCGCTGGGCCCGGGTACCTCTGTCGTGCTTCCCGTCGGTACGGCGTTCCAGTTCCGCACCCTTGGTGATGAGCCGCTGGCGGTGGTCGCGGCCACCATGCCGCCGTGGCCGGGAGCGGCGGAGGCGCGGGAGGTCGCGTCGCACTGGCCGCCCCGCTGAGGGTCCGCCGGGTGGCCCGCTGCTTGCTCCGTGCCGCGCGGTTGTGGTGAGGTGAGGCTCACCTAAGTCGAGCGGGAAGGGACGGACCCATGTCGACGGCGACCACCACGTCGAGGACCGGCTACCGGCGCGCCACGGTGCGACGCGTCGCCCGCATCACGCCCCGGTCGCTCCGGGTGACCCTCGGCGGTCCGGAGCTGGGCGACCTGCCCGTGGTGGCACCGGACGGGTACCTCAAGCTCTTCTTCCCCCGCCCCGGTCACGCCGACCCGGTGCTCCCGACCGTGCCCGAGGACGGGGACCTCGGACGGTGGTTCCGCGACTACCTCGCGATGTCCGACGACGTCCGGCCGCCGATGCGGACGTACACGCTGCGCGCCCGCCGCGACACCGACGAGGGCACGGAGATCGACGTCGACTTCGTCCTCCACGAGAGTGGTCCGGCCCGCGACTGGGCGCTCGGCGCCGGCCCCGGGGACCGGGTGGCGTTCACCGGGCCGTACGGGTTGTGGGCGCCGCGCCCGGAGCACGAGTGGATGCTGCTGGTCGGCGACGAGACCGCCGTCCCCGCGATCTCCGCGATCGTCGAGTCGCTGCCCGCCCACACCCGCGCGGTCGTCCTCGTCGCGGTCCGCGAAGCGGCGGAGCACATCGTGTGGGAGTCCGACGCCGACCTCGACGCCAGCTGGCTCTACGGGCCGGGCGACGATCTGCCCGCCGCCCTCGCCTCCCTCGACCTCCCCGCCGGGCGCCCCTACGTGTGGCTCTCCGGCGAGGCCGGCGTCGTCCGCGACCTGCGCCGCCACGTCGTCGGTGCCCGCGGCGTCCCCAAGAGCGACGTGTGCTTCACCGGCTACTGGCGCCGCGGACGCACCGAGGAGCAGGAGGTCCGGGCCGCGCTCTCGGGGTCGTAGAACCGATTGACAAACGATAGATAACGCGCGATGGTCGATCCATGGTCACGGGTCCGCGCGCGGTCGTCCCTCTCCGGGTCCTCCTCGTCGTGCTGTTCGCCATCCTCGTGGGGTTACAGACCTTCTCGCTGCCCGGGCAGTTCGCGCACATGGCGCAGGAGTCCCCGGAGCTCGCAGACCTCCGGTGGCCGCTGACGGGCGTGACCGTGTTCTGGGTGCTGTGCGTCCAGGTGGTGATCGTGTGCACCTGGAGGCTGCTCACCCTGGTCACCCACGACCGCATCTTCAGTGTGGCCTCCCTGGTGTGGGTGGACGCGATCGTCGGGGCGATCCTCGCCGCGTGGGTCGTGCTCCTGGGCGTGTTCCTCTACGTCGGCGTCCGCGCGGACGATCCCGGGACGCCGATCCTGCTGTTCCTGATGGTGATCGGACTCGCGGTGGTGGGGCTCCTGATGGTGGTGATGCGGGCCCTGCTCCGGCAGGCCACGGCGCTGCGCACCGACATGGAGGCGGTCATCTGATGCCCATCGTGGTGCGCATCGACGTCGAGCTGGCGAGGCGCAAGATGAGCGTCGGCGAGTTCGCCGAGCGCGTCGGGCTCACGCCGGCCAACGTGGCCGTCCTCAAGAACGGTCGGGCCAAGGCGGTGCGCTTCAGCACCCTGGAGGCGATGTGCCGGGTCCTCGACTGCCAGCCCGGCGATCTCCTCGAGTGGGTCGAGGGCTGAGCCACCCCCGCCACGCACGACCGTGACGGGGGCGGAGCCGCTCAGCCCAGCATCTTGCGGAGCACGTAGGGGAGGATGCCGCCGTTGCGGTAGTAGGCCGCCTCCCCGGGGGTGTCGATGCGCAGGCGCGCGTCGAACTCGACCGGGTCGCCGCCGCCGTCGGGCGTCGCGGTGACGTGCACGGTGTCCGGGATGCCGCCGTCGTTCAGCGCGGTGACGCCGGAGATCGCGAACGTCTCGGTGCCCGTCAGCCCGAGCGAGTCGGCGTCCTGGCCGTCCGGGTACTGCAGGGGCAGGACGCCCATGCCGACCAGGTTCGACCGGTGGATGCGCTCGTAGGACTCGGCGATCACCGCGCGGACACCCAGGAGGGTCGTGCCCTTCGCCGCCCAGTCCCGCGAGGAGCCCGAGCCGTACTCCTTGCCGGCCAGCACGACCAGCGGGGTGCCCTCGGCGGCGTAGTGCTGCGCGGCGTCGTACACCGCGGTCTGGGCGCCGCCGTTCGTGAAGTCCGCCGTCCAGCCGCCCTGGGGCAGCTCGTTGCCGTCGCCGTCGCGCAGCTCGTTGCGCAGGCGGATGTTGGCGAAGGTGCCGCGGATCATCACCTCGTGGTTGCCGCGCCGCGAGCCGTAGGAGTTGAAGTCGGCACGGGAGATGCCGTGCTCCTTGAGGTAGCGGCCGGCCGGCGAGTCCTCCTTGATGGCGCCGGCCGGGGAGATGTGGTCGGTGGTGACCGAGTCGCCGAGCTTGAGCAGCACGCGCGCGCCCTCGAGGTCGGTGACGTCGCTGGGCTCGCGGTCCATGCCCTCGAAGTACGGGGGCTTGCGGACGTAGGTCGACTCGGGGTCCCAGCTGAAGGTCTCGCCCTCGGGGGTGTCGAGCGAGGTCCAGCGCTCGTCCCCGGCGAAGACGTCGGCGTAGCCGGCGGTGAACTGCTCGGGGGAGAGGGCCGAGGAGATCGTCTCCTGGATCTCCTGGGGCGAGGGCCAGATGTCGGCCAGCGTCACAGGGTTGCCCTCGGTGTCGTGGCCGAGGGGCTCGGTGGCGAGGTCGAGGTCCATCGTCCCGGCGAGCGCGTAGGCCACCACCAGCGGCGGGCTGGCCAGGTAGTTCATCTTGACGTCGGGGTTGATGCGGCCCTCGAAGTTGCGGTTGCCCGAGAGCACCGCGGTGACCGCGAGGTCCTCGTCGTTGATCGCCGTCGAGATCTCCTCGGGCAGCGGCCCGGAGTTGCCGATGCAGGTGGTGCAGCCGTAGCCGACGAGGTTGAAGCCCAGCTTCTCCAGGTAGGGCAGCAGGCCGGAGCGCTCGTAGTAGTCCATGACGACCTTGGACCCGGGGGCCAGCGACGTCTTCACCCAGGGCCGGCGCGCGAGGCCCTTGTCGACGGCGTTCCGCGCGAGCAGGGCCGCCCCGATCATCACCGAGGGGTTCGAGGTGTTGGTGCACGAGGTGATCGCCGCGATGGTCACCGCACCGTGGTCGAGCTCCAGCTGCGTGCCGTCGGACAACGTCACCGGTACCGGGTGCGAGGCGCGTCCGCCCGGGTCGGCGGGCTGGCGGTGCACCGCCGGCCGGTCCGCCTCCTTGTCCGAGTCCTCGGCGGGCGGGTCGGAGGCCGGGAACGACTCGTGCGGACGCCTCGTCGACGTCACCCTGGACGCCTCGACGACGTAGTCCGGCAGCGCCAGGCGGAACGACTCCTTCGCGGCGTCGAGCGCGATCCGGTCCTGCGGGCGCTTCGGGCCGGCGATCGAGGGCACGACCGTCGAGAGGTCGAGCGAGAGCGTCTCGGAGTAGTCCGGGGTGTGCGACGGGTCGTGCCAGAGGCCCTGCTCCTTGCAGTACGCCTCGACGAGAGCGACCTGGTCGTCGTCGCGGCCGGTGAAGCGCAGGTAGGTCAGGGTCTCGTCGTCGATCGGGAAGATCGCACAGGTGGAGCCGAACTCGGGGCTCATGTTGCCGATGGTGGCCCGGTTGGCCAGCGGCACGGCGGCGACGCCCTCGCCGTAGAACTCGACGAACTTCCCGACGACGCCGTGCTCGCGCAGCATCTCGGTGATCGTCAGGACCAGGTCGGTGGCGGTGGCGCCCGGGGGCAGCTCACCGGAGAGCTGGAAGCCGACGACCTTGGGGATGAGCATCGAGACGGGCTGGCCGAGCATGGCCGCCTCGGCCTCGATGCCGCCGACGCCCCAGCCCAGCACGCCGAGGCCGTTGACCATGGTGGTGTGCGAGTCGGTGCCGACCAGGGTGTCGGGGTACGCCTGGCCGTTGCGGATCATCACGACGCGGGCCAGGTGCTCGATGTTGACCTGGTGCACGATCCCGGTGCCCGGCGGGACGACCTTGAACTCGTCGAAGGCGGTCTGGCCCCAGCGCAGGAACTTGTAGCGCTCCTCGTTGCGCTGGTACTCCAGCTCCACGTTGCGCTCGAAGGCGTCCGGGGTGCCGAACAGGTCGGCGACCACGGAGTGGTCGATGACCAGCTCGGCGGGGGCGAGCGGGTTGACGCTCGAGCCTCGCCGCCGAGCGAGGTGACGGCCTCGCGCATGGTGGCGAGGTCCACGATGCAGGGCACGCCGGTGAAGTCCTGCATGACGACGCGGCCGGGGACGTACTGGATCTCGGTGTCCGGCTCGGCGGTCGGGTCCCACTCGGCCAGCGCACGGATCGACGCCTCGGTGGTGACCAGCCCGTCCTCGGTGCGCAGGAGGTTCTCCAGCAGCACCTTGAGGCTGAACGGGAGCCGGGCCGAGCCCTCGACGGCGGCGAGCCGGAAGATCTCGAAGGACTGGCCCCCGACGTCGAGGGTGCCGCGGGCGCCGAACGAGTCGGTGCTCCCGGTCGATCCGGCGTCGGACTGTGCTGGCGAGCTCACGGAAACTTCCTCCTTGTCCGGCCGGGCCGCGCCCCGTGCGAGGTCGCCGGTGGTGGTGCGGTCGGGCGCGCGAGCACTCCGACGGCGTCCCGGGCCGAGTCGAGCGGGAGTCTCGCGCACCCGCCCCGTGAGCCGCACTCCCGCCCCGCCAGCCTACGGCGGTGACCCGGGTCCGGGCCGGCGCGCGCCCGTCGCGCACCACCGCCGAGGTACCCGGTCGAGGGGCAGAGATCACCCGGTCGGGCGAGCGGGCCGTGTCGCACCCGGGCGCCCGCTCCCGGCGTCGTCACCGTCCTCGCATCCGGCGTCCGGCCCTGTCCGGGCGGCCGCGCCCCGACGCGAGGAGGGTCCGGCGTGCGCGCGCTCCCGGCCGTGCTGCTCGCCGTGCTCGCCCTGCTCCTCAGCGCCCCCGCCGCCCTGGCCGGCCCGACACCGCCCCCGAGACCGCCGGTCGACGGGCGCGCCGCCGAGGCCGCCTCGCTGGTGGCCCGGCTCAGCGGGGCAGAGTCCGCGCTCGAGGACCTCCAGGCCCACCTGGGGACGCGGCAGGAGCTCGCCAACCGCGCGTTCGCCGACGACACCGCCGCCCGCGCCCGGGCCGACGCCGCGGCCCGCGCCGCCATCGACGCCCGGACCCGCGCGGACGCGGCGGCCGCCGACGCCGAGCGTGCGCGGGCCCAGGTCGACGCCTGGCTCGCGGCGTGGTTCCAGCAGGCGGACGTCCTCGGCCCCTTCTCGGTGCTCGCCGGCACCCACGGACCCGCCGAGGTCGCCGACCGTGAGCGACTGCGCGCCGTCGCCACGGACGAGCAGCGCGCCGCCCTCGACGCCGCCGAGCTCGCCAGGGTGGCGGCGGCCAACGAGGACTCCGCCGCCCGCGCGGCGCGGGCGGCGGCCGACGAGGCCGCCGCCCGCGCCCGGGACGCGCGCACCGCCGCCGACACCGAGCTCGCCCGGGTGCGCGCCGACACCGACGCCGCGATGGCGCAGGTGGACGGCCTGACCCGCGAGCGCGACGCCGTCGCCGCGCGGCTGCGCACCCTCGAGGACGCCGACCCCGCCCTCGCCGCGCAGCGCACCCGCGCGGAGGCGTTCACCGCCGCGGCCGAGGCGCGCGACCGCGACGCCGACGCCCGGGTCCGCGACGCCGCCCGGACCGGGGATGGCCGCGCGCGACGCCGCCCCGGCGGTCACGCCCGGGGACACGACGCCGTCGCGCGACGCCCTCACCGCGGCCGGCGTCGACACCGCGGGCCTGTCCGACGACGTCGTCGTGGTGCTGGAGCGGGCGCTCTCGCAGCTGGGCACGGTCTACGCCTGGGGCGGGGGCGACAAGGACGGCCCGACCCAGGGCATCCGCGACGGCGGGGTGGCCGACTCCTTCGGCGACTACGACAAGACCGGGTTCGACTGCTCCGGCCTGATGATCTACGCGTTCGGCGGGGTGGGGAAGGAGCTGCCGCACTACAGCGGCTACCAGGCCGAGGCCGGGCCCCGCCTGCCGCTGGCGGAGCGCCGGCCGGGCGACATGCTCTTCTACGCCGACGACGACGGCCACGGGGCGGTGCACCACGTCGCGCTCTACCTGGGTGGCGACCGCATGGTCGAGGCCCCGGAGTCGGGCAAGGTCGTCCGGATCACGAAGGTGCGGTTCACCAGCGAGCTCGTCGACACCGTCACCCGTCTGCTCTAGCGGTTCACGGCCTCTACACCGGCCACCCGGTTGCCTGGGTCGCCCCCGGGTACCGTGCCGCCCCGGACGCCACCGCCGGGGGCGAACACGGGAGTCGGGGAGGACCGCTGGTGACCGAGCCGGGTACGCAGTCGGGGTCGAGCAGCCCGTCGGGGCCGGACCAGGCGCCGTCGACGCCCGCCCACGACGCGGAGCAGCTCGAGCGCACCGTGCTCGAGGTCAAGCGGATCATCGTGGGGCAGGACCGGCTGGTCGAGCGGATGCTGGTCGGGCTCCTCGCGAAAGGGCACCTGCTGCTCGAAGGCGTGCCCGGCGTGGCCAAGACCCTCGCCGTGGAGACCTTCGCCCGGGTGGTCGGCGGCTCCTTCGCGCGCATCCAGTTCACCCCCGACCTGGTGCCCGCCGACATCCTCGGTACCCGCATCTACCGGCAGGGCCGCGAGCAGTTCGACGTCGAGCTCGGGCCCGTGGTGTCCAACTTCGTGCTCGCCGACGAGATCAACCGCGCACCCGCGAAGGTGCAGTCGGCGATGCTCGAGGTGATGGCCGAGCGGCACGTCTCCATCGGCGGCGTGACCCACCCCATGCCCGACCCGTTCCTGGTGCTGGCCACCCAGAACCCGATCGAGAACGAGGGCGTCTACCCGCTGCCCGAGGCCCAGCGCGACCGCTTCCTGTTCAAGATCCTCGTCGAGTACCCGACGGCGGACGAGGAGCGCGAGATCGTCTACCGGATGGGCGTGCGCCCGCCCAGCCCGCACCGCGTGCTCGACCCGGCCGAGCTGCGCCGCCTGCAGGACGTCGCCGCCCAGGTGTTCGTCCACCACGCCCTCGTCGACTACGTCGTGCGCCTCGTGGTCGCGACCCGGACCCCGGCGGAGCACGGGATGGCCGACGTCGGGGGCTGGGTGTCCTACGGGGCCTCGCCGCGCGCCTCCCTCGGCATCATCGCGGGCGCCCGCGCGCTCGCCCTGGTCCGTGGCCGCGACTACGTGCTGCCCCAGGACGTCGTGGACGTCGCCCCGGACGTCCTGCGCCACCGCCTGGTCCTGTCCTACGACGCGCTGGCCGACGGCGTGCCGGTGGACCACGTCGTCACCCGGGTACTGCAGACCGTGCCGCTGCCCCAGGTCTCCGCGCGGCCCGTGGGCCTGAACCAGGGAGCACCGGCTCCGCTGCCGGCGGCGGGGCGGTGACGGGCGGCGGTGGCGGCGAGCGGGCCGCGGGCGCGCCGGGACCCGACGACCCGGCCGCGCACGTCCCGACCCCCGCACCGCGGGCACCCGCACCGCCGGCCGTCCCGGGCCCCGACGGCGCCCCGCGCCCGCCGTGGGCACCGCCGTCGGTGGCGCCGGTCGGGGCCGGCGACCGGGACCAGGCCCGGCTCTCGGCGTCCCTGCGCACCCTCGAGCTGACCGTGCGCCGGCGCCTGGACGGCCTGCTGCAGGGCAACCACCTCGGGCTCGTCCCCGGCCCCGGCACCGAGCCCGGTGATCCGCGCCCGTACCAGCCCGGCGACGACGTCCGCCGGATGGACTGGTCGGTCACGGCGCGCACCACCGAGCCGCACATCCGCGAGACCGTCGCCGACCGGGAGCTCGAGACCCAGCTCGTGCTCGACCTGTCGCCGAGCCTCGACTTCGGCACCGCGTCGTGCGAGAAGCGCGACCTCGCCATCGCGGCGTGCGCGGCCGTCGTGCACCTCACGCGCGGCGGCGGCAACCGCGTCGGCGCCGTCGTCGCCACCGGCGCGCAGACCCTCCGCCTGCCCGCCCGCGGTGGCCAGGGCGGTGCCCGCGAGCTGCTGCGCCGCATCGCCGCCACACCGCGCGCGCCGGAGGGCACGCGCGGGGATCTGCCCGGCGCCCTCGAGTCGCTGCGCCGGCCCCCGCGGCGGCGCGGCCTCGTGGTGGTCGTGTCGGACTTCCTCGGCGAGGTCGACTGGGAGCGTGCGCTGCGGTCGCTGCGGGCGCGCCACGAGCTGCTGGCGGTCGAGGTGGTCGACCCGCGCGACGAGGAGCTGCCCGACGTCGGCACCGTCGTCCTGTCCGACCCCGAATCCGGCCGCCAGCGCGAGGTGACCACGACCCCGACGCTGCGCCGCCGGTTCGCCGCCGAGGCCGCCGCGCACCGCGAGCGGGTGGCCGCGGGGCTGCGGGGCGCCGGCGCCGCCCACCTCGTGCTGCGCACCGACCGGGACTGGATCGCCGACGTCGTGCGCTTCGCCGTGGGCCGCAAGCGCGGCTGGTCGGGCGGCGCCACCACCGGCCGCGTGCCGGCTCCCGGCACCGTCCTGCTCCCCGGGAGCCGCTGAGTGTTCTCCAGCCCCTGGTGGTTCCTGCTCCTGCTCGTCGTCGCCGCCCTGGCCGTCGGCTACTGGTGGACCAACCGCCGGCGCCGCCGCCAGACGATGCGCTTCACCAACCTCGCGCTGCTCGAGCGCGTCGCCCCGCGCACCCTGGGACGGTGGCGCCACGTCCCGATGGCGCTGCTCGGGGTGGCGCTGGTGGTGATGACGATCGCGCTGGCCGGGCCGATGGGCACCGCCCAGGTCCCGCGGAACCGGGCGACGGTCATGCTCACCATCGACGTGTCGCTCTCGATGCGCGCCACCGACGTCGAGCCCTCGCGGCTGCAGGTGGCCCAGTCGGCGGCCTCGGCCTTCGCCGACCAGCTGCCGCCCGGCATCAACCTGGGGCTCTCGTCGTTCGCCGCCACCCCGAGC
This sequence comes from uncultured Actinomycetota bacterium, assembly GCA_963785135.1. Classification (GTDB taxonomy): domain Bacteria; phylum Actinomycetota; class Actinomycetes; order Mycobacteriales; family Pseudonocardiaceae; genus Actinomycetospora. The sequence goes on along the minus strand of CAWATV010000010.1, from coordinate 188,481 downwards.
ACCCTGGTCACGCCCACCACCGACCGGCAGGCGATCAAGAACGCGATCGGCAGCCTGCAGCTCGCCGAGTCCACCGGCACCGGCGACGCCATCCGGGCGAGCCTGGCCGCCATCCGCGCGTTCGGCAGCCAGATCCAGGGCGCCGAGGGCCCGCCGCCGGCGCGGATCATCCTGCTCTCCGACGGCAAGCAGACCACCCCGACCACCGACCCGGCCGACGACCGCGGCGCCTACCCGGCGTCGGGGGAGGCCCGCGCCGCCGGCGTGCCGATCTCGGCGATCTCCTTCGGCACCGAGTACGGCGAGATCGAGATCGACGGCCGTCCGGTCTCGGTGGCGGTCGCCGACGACCAGATGCGCGAGATCGCGACGCTGTCCGGCGGCGACTTCCGGCGGGCCTCCAGCGAGCTCGACCTGCGCGAGACCTACGCGACGCTGGCCGAGCAGGTCGGGTACGAGGAGCGCACGGTCAACCTCTCCGACCGCTGGTTCATCGCCGCCACCATCCTCGTGCTGCTGGGCGCGGGCACCGCGATCGTGCAGGGCCAGCGTCTGCCCTGAGCGAGGGGGAATCATGGTCGACGCCGTGCGGGCGACCCCCGACGAGGTCGGATCGGCGGGGCTGCGCCACGTCACCTCCGCCGACGGCACCCGGATCGCCCTGGAGCAGCTCGGGGACGGTCCGCGCACGCTGATCACCGTTCCGGGCGGGGCCCACGGCCGCCGGGTGTGGGCCGGGGTCGCCCGCGATCTGGACGGCGTGTTCGCGGTCTGGGCGATGGACCGGCGCGGCAGGGGCGACTCGGGGGACACCGAGCCGTACTCCTTCGACCGCGAGCACGAGGACCTCCGTGCGGTGGCGGGCGCGTTCGGTCCCGACGTGGTCGTCGCCGCGCACTCCTCGGGGGCGGTGTGTCTCCTGGGCGCGGCCGTGCACGGCCTGCCCGCCCGGGCGCTCGTGGTCTACGAGCCGCCGTGGCCCCTCGCCGGCCGCGTGCCCACCACCGACGCGCTCGACGAGATGGACGCGCACCTGGCCGCGGGTGATCGCGAGGCCGTCCTCGAGACCGCCCTGCGCCGGCTGGTCGAGCTCCCGCCGGCTGCCATCGAGGCGATCCGGGCCGCGCCGGGATGGGCCGAGCGCGTCCGGCACGCCCACACCTGGCCCCGGGAGGGCCGCGAGCTCGACCGCATGCTCCCCGGCGCCGGACCCCTGGCGACGATCGGCACGCCCACCCTGGTGCTCCGCGGGGAGCTCAGCCCGGACCACCTCCGCGCCTCGACCACGGCCGTCGCCGAGGCCCTGCCCCATGCCGAGGTCGTCGAGCTCGCCGGTCAGGGGCACGGGGCCCTTCAGACCGCTCCCGGCCTGGTCGCCGACGCCCTCCGCCGGCATCTGTCGTGAGCGCCGCGCAGGAGAGGCCGATCATCGGCGCGCCCTACCGGGGAGTAGACCGCTAGCCTTCCCCGCGGCCCGGGACCGGGCCGGCATCGTCGCCACACCGAGGCCGGGAGGACATGCGTGAGCCGGGTCGTGCTCGTCACCGGAGGCAACCGCGGGATCGGGCTCGCCACGGCACGGGAGTTCGCCGAACGCGGGTACACCGTCGTCGTCACCCACCGTTCGGGCGAGCCGCCGGAGGGGCTGCACGGCGTCGTCTGCGACGTGACCGACTCCGCCGCCGTCGACGCCGCCTTCTCCCGGATCGAGGAGGAGCACGGGCCGGTCGAGGTGGTCGTCGCCAACGCCGGGACCACCCGCGACGGCCTGCTCATGCGCATGCCGGAGGACGCCTTCACCGAGGTCCTCGACGCCAACCTGACCGGGGCGTGGCGCGTGACCCAGCGCGCCGTGCGGAACATGACGAAGGCGCGGTTCGGACGCTTCGTCTACATCTCCAGCGTCGTCGGGCTCACCGGTGCGCCCGGGCAGGTCAACTACGCCGCCTCGAAGGCCGGCCTCGTCGGGCTGGCCCGCTCGGTGGCCCGCGAGCTGGGCGGGCGCGGGATCACCGCCAACGTCGTCGCCCCCGGCTACGTCGACACCGACATGACCGCGGAGCTCACCGACAAGCGCCGCGAGGAGCTCATGGCTTCGATCCCGGTGGGCCGGCAGGCCTCCGCGGAGGAGATCGCCAAGGCGGTCGCCTTCCTCGCCTCCGACGACGCCGCCTACGTCACCGGGGCCGTGCTCCCGGTGGACGGCGGCGTCGGCATGGGCCACTGACAGAACCGGACCACCGATACCCGCGACGACTTGAGGGACAACACAGTGACGCAGCTGCTCGAGGGCAAGCGGATCCTGGTCACCGGGATCATCACCGACGCCTCGATCGCCTTCCACGCGGCGAAGGCGGCCCAGGACGCCGGCGCGACGGTGATCCTCACCGGCTTCGGGCGCCTCTCGCTGGTCAAGCGGGTCGCGCAGCGCCTGCCCGTCGAGGCGCCGGTCATCGAGCTCGACGTGCAGAACCAGGAGCACCTCGACGGACTCGCCGACAAGGTCCGCGAGCACGTCGACGGTCTCGACGGCGTCCTGCACTCCATCGGCTTCGCCCCGATGGAAGCCCTGGGCGGCAACTTCCTGCACACCGAGTGGAAGGACGTCGCGACCGCGGTCGAGGTCTCGGCGTACTCCTTCAAGTCGCTCGCGATGGCGTGCAAGCCGCTGCTCGGACGGGGCGCGTCGCTGGTGGGCATGGACTTCGACAACACGGTGGCGTGGCCCGGCTACGACTGGATGGGCGTCGCCAAGGCCGCCCTCGAGGCGACCACCCGCTACCTCGCCCGCGACCTCGGCCCGGAGGGCATCCGCGCGAACCTGGTCGCCGCGGGTCCGGTGCGGACCATGGCCGCGAAGTCGATCCCGGGCTTCGACACGTTCGAGGAGGCCTGGGTCCAGCGCTCGCCGCTCGGCTGGGACCTCGAGGACCCGACGCCGGTCGCGAAGACCATCTGCGCGCTCCTCTCGGACTGGATGCCCGCCACCACCGGCGAGGTCGTCCACGCCGACGGCGGCTACCACGCGATGGGCGCGTAGCGAGGGGTCAGACCTGGCCGGCGTCCGCGACCGGGGCGGCCACGTCGATCACCGCGCTCGGCCACGCGGGGTCGGTCCAGTAGTCGCCGTGGCGCCGGAGCTGGGCGAACGGGTGGTCCTGCAGCGCGGGATCCGGCACCGGGGGGTCGAGGAGCCGCCACTCCGGGCCGTACTCCAGGCACCCGGGACGGCGCTCGACGGGATGCCCGTCCACGCGCCCCGGCCACTGCGGCTCGGCGCTGCGGTGGTCCCAGCTCAGCACGGGGCCCGCGAGGGGATCGGTGTCCCGGTAGAGGTTCCGCCACCGCCGGTCGAGACGCGCCTCCAGTCCCGTGATCGTGTCCAGGTCGACGTAGGCGGGGAAGGCGCGGGCGAACAGGACCTGGAGCTGGGAACCGAAGGTCACGAGCCCGACTCCGGCCAGGCTCCCGCGCCGGACGAGGGTGGCGAACACGATGAGGCTTCCCTGGCTGTGACCGCAGACCGCCACGGCGGCGCCGCCGTCGAGGTGGTGCTGGATCCGCCGGTCGAGGCGCGGGATCACGGCCTGGGAGTACGGCGGCGGGACGAACGGGTGCGCCGCCCGCGGCCAGAACGCGATGACGTCCCAGACGACGTTCACCCCGCGCCGGGTGGACGCGCCCAGGACCGCGGCGCGGCCCAGGAGGACCAGCCCCACCGCCACGCCCGCCAGCACGAGCGTGCCGACGGCGAGGACGAACGCGGTGCCCTGGCGCGGATGCTGCTCCGAGGCCGTGAGCAGGAACCACTCCGGCCAGAACCTCCCGACCGGCCGCCCGGCCACCAACGGGGCCGCCGCCTCGAACGCTGCGGCCAGCGAGAACACCACGCCCCCGACCACGAAGGACAGCAGGACCCCGACCACGTGGTTCTTGGCCCGGGCCGCCCACATCGCCGTCCCGATCCGGCTCGTCCACCGCGCGGGGATCTCCGGGTAGCCGCTGGCCGCGAACGCGGCGTCCGCCCGCGCGGCGAACCCGCGACGTCGCCGCAGGAGATCGACCCCCGCCACCAGCGCGATCATGAGCGCGAGCGCGACCGTCAACCCCCAGGCGTACACGGCCCGCGAGAGCATCTCGGGCACGACGATCCGGGGCACGGCGGCGGAGCGGGTCAGGAGCCGCGCCGTCGCGACGACCGCCGCGCCGGCGTAGCCGACCGCGACGAACACCCCGAGGCCGGCCACGACCGATCCGGCCATCCCGCGGGCGAAGGGCGCGAAGCGCCGGTTCGCGGGGGGACGGCAGGCGATCGCGAGGACGCCGTTGAGGAGCCCGACGAGCACCAGGGCCACCATCACGAGGACGACGAGGACGGCGCACGCGCGGTCGAGGTCCGCGGCGACCAGGGCCCGGTCGGCCGGCGGCGCGGCAACGGCGACCGCGACGGCCGCGGCCACCAGCCCCAGCCCGGTGACCGCCACGAGGAGTCGCGAGGCCGTCGGGACCACGGAGGTGGTCCAGGGCCGCGTCCGATCCCCGGGGTCGCCGAGCGTCGCGGTGACGACCACCGCGGCGAACGCCACGAGGGTGGCGGCCAGGGCGGCCCCGCGCCACGCTCCGCCGGCCTCCGCGAAGCCGACGCCCGCGGTCGCGGCCAGCCCGGCGGCCAGGTGCAGCCGGCGCAGGGCCGGGACGTCGGGATCGAACCGCAGGAACGCCGGCTCGGCGAACCCTCCCGCGGACGCCGCGCCCGCCTCGGCGCGCCGGGCGTCCGGCTCGGGCTGCCGGGGGCCCGGGCGCTGCCGGTCGTCGTCGAGACCCGACCGCGCGAGGAGGAAGAACCCGAGCACCAGCGCCCCGGCGACGAGGACGGTCAGCGGGCGGAGGAGGCGCACCGGGACGGGTTCGAGGGCCGGCGCGCCCTGCCCGGCCACCAGGTCGACGAGGACCAACCCGGCGCCGAGGGCGAACAGCGTGGTGAGCAGCGCGCCGAGGGCGCGCAGGGCCCCGCAGGCCAGCGCGTAGGCCCGGGCCGGGGCGGGTGGTCGGGGCAGCATGTACGCCGCGACGTTCACCAGCCCGAAGGGCACGAGGAGCAACCAGAGCGCGAACGTCCACGAGCCCGACGTCAGCCGGCCCCAGTGCAGCGCCTCGATCCGGTGGGCGTCGGTGCCGACCTCCCGACCGTCGTCGTCCTGGGCGCGGAACACGCGCGCCCACTCGTCCCCGGCCACCTGACGGACGCGCGGGGCGTCGAGCACCGACTCCGGGGGCGTCCCGCTCACGCCGTGGATGCGCAGCTCGACGAGCGGAGCGGACGCCGGCGACGGCCCTGGTCGATGCATGATCGCCAGAGTGGCGTGGATCACCATCGACAATCGAGATCGTTCGCTCGTTCGGCCCAGCGTCGGCTCCGGGGCACCGCCACGTGTGGGCCCGGCGCGCAGCGGGGACGATGGACAGGTGAGCTCCGAGGTGCCCGTCGACGCGATCCTGCTGCTGTCCTTCGGCGGCCCCGAGGCGCCCGACGAGGTGCGCCCCTTTCTGGAGAACGTCACGCGGGGCCGCGCCGTGCCGCCCGAGCGCCTCGACGAGGTCGAGCAGCACTACCACCACTTCGGCGGGATGTCGCCGATCAACGGACTCAACCGCGAGATGGTCGCCGCGCTGCGCCGCGAGCTCGCCGGGACGGGCCACGACCTGCCGGTGTACTTCGGCAACCGCAACTGGCACCCGTTCGTCGAGGACACCGTCACCGCGATGGCGCAGGACGGCGTGCGGCACGCGCTCGTGTTCGCGACCAGCGCCTACGGCGGCTACTCGGCCTGCCGGCAGTACCACGAGGACATCGCCCGCGCCCGGGCCGCGGCGATCGGCCGCACGGGCGCGGCCCCGGATCTCACGAAGCTCCGGCACTTCTACGACCACCCGCTGTTCGTCGAGTCGGTCGCCGACGGTGTACGCGCCGCACGGGAGCGGCTCGACGGGGGACAGGACGCGCGGCTCGTGTTCACCGCCCACTCGATCCCGGTGTCCGCCGACGAGACGGCCGGGCCGCCGGAGGAGGGCGGGCACCGGTACTCCCGCCAGGTGACCGAGGCGGCGCGCCTGGTCGCGGGGGCGGTCGGGACCGACGGGTACGACGTGGTGTGGCAGTCCCGCTCCGGTCCGCCGCGGATCCCCTGGCTCGACCCGCAGGTGGAGGACCACCTCGCCGCCCTGGACGCGCGCGGCGTCCGCGCGGTGGTCGTCAGCCCGGTCGGCTTCGTGTCGGACCACATCGAAGTGGTGTTCGACCTCGACGCCGAGCTCGCCGCGGACGCCGAGAAGCTCGGCATCGGGTTCGCCCGCGCGGCCACCGCCGGCTCCGACCCCCGCTTCGCACGGATGATCGTCGAGCTGATCGCCGAGCAGGTCGACGGCGCCCCGGTGCGCGCGCTCGGCCACGCACCGCGTGCCGGCGCCGGGTGCAACGGCTCCCTCTGCCATCCCGGCTGCTGCGAGCCCCCGCCACGCCCGGCGCGCTGAGACGCCTCAGGCGCTGGTGAGGGCGCGGACGGTCTCGGCGACGGCGGCGACGCGCGCGGCACGCACGGAGGTGGCGAGCGGGCGCAGGGCGTCGGTGCGCGCCAGCGCGGCCGAGGCGGTCAGCGCTCCGCCGGGATCGTCGCCGCCGGCGGCGAGCAGGATCGCCTCGACCTCGTCGGCGTGCTGGAGCACCCGGAGCGGGCGCCCCGGCGTCCCCGCCGGCCACACCGGTTGCGGGCGGCGGCGCAGCGAGGCCGCGATCTCCTCGCGCACCCCGGGCCGGTGGCGCGCGACGTCCATCGTCGCCAGCGTGGCGGCGGCGTCGCGGACGAGCGTGCGGAGCTCGTGCTCGGCGTCGGGCAGGCTCGGGTGGGCCTGGGGCGGGACGTCCTCGGCGACGTGCACGGTCCAGCGCAGGACGCCGTCGGCCACCGGCGCGGGCACCAGCGCGAGCCCGGCCCCGGCGAGGACCGCGCACTCGCCGGCGGCCATCGCCTCGCGGCGCAGGGCGTCGGGACCGGGCAGGCCGCGGAGGTCGCCGGCCACGGGGAGGACGACGCGGGCGTCGACGCCGACCTCGGGGTGCACGCGGCGACGCAGCAGGACCAGCAGGGTCGCGAGGCCCTCACCGGCGTGGTCGGGGGTGGGGAGATCGGTGACCGCGGCGACCGCGGCGTCGGCCGCCACGACGTCGTGCGCCTCCGACCACGGGGCGAGGGCGTCGAGGACGTCGTCGGCCGCGGCGGCGCCGGCCACCCAGGCCGCACTCCACACCGCGAGCGAGGCGCTGGGGCAGGGCACGCCGACCAGGGTAGGCACGCTCACCCACACCGCGCGCGGCGTGTCGGTTCCTCTCCGGTCGCCTCGGCGCCGCTAGCGTCGCCGATCGTGGCGCGTACGCAGGGCCGGGGCATGAACGGCTCGTCCGGTGAGACCGGCTTCCGCAGTACCGGAGGGCTCTCGCGGGCGCCCGGACGAGCGGCGGGCAGCGGGGCCGGCCGGACCGGTGGGCTCCCCGGGATGACGTCCCACAAGCCCCGGCGCGAGGTCCTCGAGGTCGTCGCCGAGACCGGACTGGTCGTCGAGGACGAGAGCGGCTCGTTCTGCGGCGCGGTGGTGCGCGCGGATCTGCGCGAGGTCGTCCTCGAGGACCGCGACGGGCGCCGCCGGCTGTTCCCGATGAAGCCGGCGGCGTTCCTGTACGAGGGACGCCTCGCGACGCTGATCCCCCCGCAGCGCGCGGAGCCGCCGGCCCCCGCGGCGCCGACCCGCTCGGCCTCCGGGTCGGTGGCCGTGCAGAACGCCCGCGCGAAGACCGCGAGCCCGCACCGGATCTGGGTCGAGGGCCTGCACGACGCCGCGATCGTCGAGCGCGTCTGGGGCCACGACCTGCGCGTCGAGGGCGTCGTCGTCGAGCCCCTCCACGGCGCCGACGTGCTGGTCGAGGCGGCCCAGGAGTTCGGACCGGGCCCCGACCGGCGCCTCGGCGTGCTCGTCGACCATCTCGTCACGGGGTCGAAGGAGTCGCGGATCGCCGACGGGCTGCGCCGCGAGCTCGGACCCGCGGCCGCCCACGTGCTGGTGCTCGGCCACCCCTACATCGACATCTGGGAGGCCGTGCGGCCCGCCGTCGTGGGCATCCCGGCGTGGCCGCGGATCCCGCGGGGGACGGAGTGGAAGCGGGGCGTGTGCGAGGTCCTCGGGTGGGGCGACGAGCGCGACGGCGCCCGCCGCGTCCTCGGCGCGGTCTCACGCTGGACCGACCTCGAGACCCCGCTGATCGGCGCGATGGAGCAGCTCATCGACTTCGTGACCGTGGGTCCCGAGCCCGGCTGAACACCGTCGCCACACGGAGGTGTCTGGCACACTCGACGATGTGATCCCACTGCTGTGGCTGATCGCGGGAGCGCTGCTGATCGCTGTCGAGCTCGTCTCCGGTGCGCTCGTGATGCTCATGCTCGGCGGGGCGGCGCTCGTCACCGCCGGCGCGGCCGCCCTGGGCGCACCGCTGGGCGTCGACGTCGCCGTCTTCGGGCTCTCGGCGGCGGCCCTCGTCCTGCTCGCCCGCCCGGCGCTGCAGCGCCGTCTGTACACCGTCGGGCCCGACGGGCCGGTCAACGCGGGCCCCCGGGCCCTGCTGGGCACGCCCGCCGAGGTCGTCGAGCCGATCACCGGCGACGCTCCCGGCACCGTCCGCATCGGCGGGGCGGTCTGGACCGCGCGCGCCCTGCACACCGACACCACGTTGCCCGCCGGGGCCACGGTGGTCGTCGTCGACATCCGAGGGGCCACCGCCGTGGTCGCCGCCGACCGGCCGGTCCCGCCGGCCCCCTCCGCGCTGGGAGAACCCTGATGGAACCCCTCACGCTCGTGCTCTACATCGTGCTCGCGGTGGTGCTGGTCGTCATCGTCACCGCGGTGGTCAAGAGCGTCACCGTCGTCCGGCAGGCCGAGGCCGCGGTGGTCGAGCGCCTCGGGCGCTACCAGCGCACGGCCGCGCCGGGCCTCACCATCCTGCTGCCGTTCATCGACCGCATCCGCGAGCGCGTGGCGCTCTGGGAGCAGGTCGTGTCGTTCCCGCCCCAGCCGGTGATCACCCAGGACAACCTGACGGTGTCGATCGACACGGTCGTGTACTACCAGGTCACCGAGCCGCGCGACGCGGTCTACGAGATCTCCGACTACATCAACGGCGTCCAGCAGCTGACCACGACGACCCTGCGTGACGTGGTCGGCGGGATGAGCCTGGAGCAGGCGCTGACCTCCCGGGAGACGATCAACACGCGGCTGCGGCACGCCCTCGACGACGCCACCGGACCGTGGGGCCTGCGGGTGGTCCGCGTCGAGCTCAAGGCCATCGACCCGCCGCCCTCCATCCAGCACTCGATGGAGCAGCAGATGAAGGCCGACCGCGAGAAGCGCGCGATGATCCTCACCGCCGAGGGCCACCGGGAGGCGGCGATCGCCGCCGCGCAGGGCAACAAGCAGGCCGCGATCCTCAACGCGGAGGGCAACAAGCAGGCGGCCATCCTCGACGCCGAGGCCGAGCGGCAGTCGCGCATGCTGCGCGCCCAGGGCGAGCGGGCGGCGCGCTTCTACCAGGCGCAGGGCCAGGCCAAGGCCATCGAGAAGGTGTTCGCGGCCATCAAGGCCGGCAAGCCCACCCCGGAGTTGCTGGCCTACCAGTACCTGCAGACGCTGCCGCAGATGGCGCAGGGCGACAGCAACAAGATGTGGGTCGTGCCCAGCGACTTCGGCAAGGCGCTCGAGGGGTTCACCCGGATGCTCGGCGCTCCCGGGGAGGACGGCGTGTTCCGCTTCCAGCCCTCGCCGACCGACGACGCCGACACCGCCAATCGCCCCGGCGCCAACGACGACGACGTGGCCGACTGGTTCGACACCACCACCGACCCCGAGATCGCCAGGGCCCTGGCCGCCGCCGAGTCGATCGCCACGCGGGGCGTCGGCGACGGAGCGTCGCTGAGCCCGGGGCCCGCCGATCCGGGTGCGAACGGCTCCGGTCGTCATCAGTCCGGCCCGGACGACACCGCGCCGTAGAGCACGCGGTGGCACCCGGACGCACGAGACCGGCGCCCGCGGAGCGACCACTAGCCTGGCGACATGCTCGATCGCGGAGTCGTCGACTCCCTGTTCCCCGCCGACCTGCCCGAGCCGGCCGCGTGGGAGCAGCGGTACCCGCCGCGCGAGCTGGCCGACGGCGCCCTCGTCACGCGCTTCGGCCCCAGCCCGACCGGGTTCGTGCACATCGGCGGCCTGTACACCGCGATGGTGTCGCGCGACCTCGCGCACTCCACGGGCGGCGTCTACGTGCTGCGCATCGAGGACACCGACCAGACCCGCGAGGTCTCCGGCGCCGACGAGCAGTTCGCGCGCGCGTTCAGCGCGTTCGACCTGGTCCCCGACGAGGGCCCCGCCGGCGGCCCCGGTGGCGTGGTCGGTGACTACGGGCCCTACCGCCAGTCGCAGCGCGCCGACGTCTACGCGACCTACGTCCGTGAGCTGATGCGCACCGGGCGCGCCTACCCGTGCTTCGCCACCAAGGAGGAGCTCGCGGAGATCTCCGCCGCGCAGCGCACCCTCAAGCTGCCCACCGGCTACTACGGGCGCTGGGCCCCCTGGCGCGACGCCGACGACGGTGAGGTCCAGCGGCGTCTCGAGGCGGGCGACCCCTACGTGGTGCGCTTCCGCTCCGAGGGCGCGGTGGGGGAGCGGTTCGCGTTCACCGACCGCCTGCGCGGCCGCGTCGAGTCCGAGGACAACCACAACGACGTCGTCATCCTCAAGACCTCCGCCGCCCCGCTGCGGCTCCCGACCTACCACTTCGCCCACGCCGTGGACGACCACCTGATGCGCACGAACCTCGTGGTGCGTACCGAGGAGTGGCTCTCGTCGGTGCCGGTGCACCGCCAGCTGTTCGCGGCGCTGGGCTTCGAGCCGGTCGACTACGCCCACCTCGCGCCGCTGATGAAGCAGGACGGGTCGTCGAAGCGCAAGCTCTCCAAGCGCAAGGACGACGAGGCCTCGGTCGACTTCTACCTCGCCGCCGGCTACCCGGTCCCCGCGGTGCAGTACTACCTGCGCGGGCTGGCCAACCCGCGGCTCGCGGAGATGCCGCTGGCCGAGGCCCTGGCCACCCCGCTGCGGCTCGACGAGTTCGGCCTCGCCGGTCCGCTGGTCGACACGGTGAAGCTCGGCGACATCTCCGCCGACCACATCGCGGCGCTGCCAGGCCCCGAGGTGCTCGCCGGGGTGCGGGCGTGGGCGACCGAGTACGACCCCGAGATCGTCAAGGTCCTCGACGCGAACCCGGAGCTCGCGGCGGCCGCGATCGACGTCGAGCGGGTCGGCGTGGAGAACCCGCGCAAGGACCTCGCCCGCTGGTCGGACTTCCGCGACGCCTACGGCTTCTTCTTCCCGGAGCTGTTCACCGACGTCACCGACCCGGCCGACGAGCGCTTCGGCGGCCTCGACCCCGCACTGGTGCGCACCCTCGCCGCCGACCTCGCCGGGTCCTACGTCCACGAGGGCGACCAGCCGACCTGGTTCTCCCAGATCCGCGAGCTCGCCGCCCGCCACGGCTTCGCCCCGAACCCGAAGACGTTCAAGAAGGACCCCGACGCCTATCCGGGGATGCTGCGCGACGCCGCGAACGTCATCCGCGTCGCCGTCACCGGCGCCCAGCGCAGCCCCGACCTCTACGAGGTCACCCGCGCCCTCGGCCCCGACGAGGTCCTCCGCCGCGTCCGCGCCGTCGCCGGCTGAGTGAGGGGAGTGAGGTCGTGACCGCAGGGGCCGGGCCGACGACGACCACCCCGACGAGGCCGCGGCGGCGGGCCGGGCTCGCCCTCGCGGCGCTGGTCCTCGTCACGACGGGTGGCCTGGCGGGATGCGGCGGATCCTCGAGCTCGGTGACGTGCTCGGGCAGCGACTGCCGGGCCACCGTGTCGGGCGCCCCGGTCGAGGTCAGCCAACCCGACGCCGGGTCGGGCAACGTCCGCCGCAGCGGGACGCGCAGCAGCACCCGCCGGCCCTCGAGCACCCCCGACGCGGTCGACTTCACCGTCGCTGCGATCGGCCAGGGCTCCGTCGACATCGACGACGACGGGCGGATCACCCGCATCCCGGTGGGGCAGACCTTCCCCGAGGACGGCTCGACCGTCCGCCTCGAGTCCTCCGACGGGCGCACGGCCGTCCTGACCTTCCGCCGCCGATGACCGTCACGACCGTCCGGCTGGACCTCGGACCGCACGCCCCCGACGCCGGCGTCGACCTGTCCGGCGTCGCCACCGTCGGGGAGAGCCTGCTCCTCGCCCCCGACGAGGGCGCATCGCTCCTCCGGCTCCGGCGCACCGCCGCGGGGTGGGGGAACCCGGTGGAGCTCTCCCTGGCCGACGCCGTCGACCTGCCGGGTGACCCCGGGGACGAGGTCGACGCCGAGGGGCTCGCCGTCGACGACGGAGTGCTGTGGGTCGTGGGCTCGCACAGCGCCAAGCGCAAGCGGGTCAAGGAGGGCACGCCGCCGGAGGAGGTCGGCCCGCGTCTCGCGCGGGTGTCGGGCGAGAAGTCGCGCCGCGTCCTCGCCCGGCTCCCGCTGCGCGACGACGGGTCCCTCGTTGCCCGCGGCGAGGAGGTCGCGGGGCGCGGTGTCGCGGCCCGCCTGCCGGCCGGGGGCCGCGGGTTGACGGGTCGGCTGGCCCAGGACGAGCACCTCGCCCCGTTCCTGGGGATCCCGGGCAAGGACAACGGGTTCGATGTCGAGGGCATCGCCGTGGTCGACGGAGGCCGGGTGGTGCTCGGGCTCCGGGGCCCGGTCCTGCGCGGATGGGCGGTCCTGCTCGGGCTGGACCTGCACACCGAGGGCGACGAGCTGGTGCTCGACGACGTCACCAAGCATTTCCTCGACCTCGCCGGGCTCGGGGTGCGCGACCTGGCCCGGGACGGCGACGACCTGCTCGTGCTCGCCGGACCGACGATGGTGCTCGACGGCCCGGCCCGGGTGCTGCGCCTGGGCGGGGCCGCACGCGGGCTCGCCCCGGCGGTGGCGCGCGACGGGATCGAGGTCGTGGCCGAGCTCGCGGTGGGCGACAGGTGTGACCGCCCCGAGGGCCTCGCCGTGCTCGACGAGGGCCTGCTGGTGCTGCACGACTCGCCGTCGGCCCACCGGATCGACGGGACCGTCGTGCTCGCCGACCTGCACCCGCGGCCCTGACCGCGAGGGGACCGTTCCGTCGCTCTATGCGCCGGAAGGGTCCCCTCGCGCAAGAACAGGGGCACCTCAGCCGACGTTGAGCGCGACGTACTTGACCTCGAGGTACTCCTCGATGCCGACGGTGCCGCCCTCGCGGCCGAGACCGGACTGCTTGACGCCGCCGAACGGGGCGCCCGCGTTGGACACCACGCCCTGGTTGAGCCCGACCATGCCGGACTCGAGCTTCTCGGCGAGCGTGATCGCCCGCGTGAGGTCGCGGGTGTAGAGGTAGCTGACCAGCCCGAACTCGGTGTCGTTGGCCGCGCGGACCGCCTCCATGTCGTCGGTGAAGGTGAAGATCGGGGCCACCGGCCCGAAGATCTCCTCCTTGACCAGGCGCGCCGAGGTGGGGACGTCCGAGAGCACGGTCGGCGGGTAGAAGTAGCCGGCCCCGGAGGGGACCTCCCCACCGGTGCGGATCTTCGCGCCCTTCTGCACCGCGTCCTCGACGAGCGCGGCGACCTTGTCGCGCTGGTCGGCCTCCACGAGCGGCCCGACGTCCACACCCTCGTCGACGCCGCGGCCCATCGTCATGGACCCCATCCGGTCGACGAGCTTCGTGGTGAACTCCTCGGCGACGTCGTCGTGGACGTAGAACCGGTTGGCCGCGGTGCACGCCTCGCCGATGTTGCGCATCTTCGCGAGCATCGCGCCCTCGACGGCGGCGTCGACGTCGGCGTCGGCGCACACCACGAACGGGGCGTTGCCGCCGAGCTCCATCGAGGTCTTGAGCACCTGCTCGGCGGACTGCTCGATGAGCGTGCGACCGACCTCCGTCGACCCGGTGAACGACAGCTTCCGGATGCGGCCGTCCTTGATCAGGGGCGCCATCACCCGACCCGTCGACGACGTCGTCACGACGTTGAGCACCCCGGCGGGCAGGCCGGCCTCGGCGAGGATGTCGGCGAGGGCGAGGATGGTCAGCGGCGTGAGGCCGGCCGGCTTGATGACCATGGTGCAGCCGGCCGCGATCGCCGGACCGATCTTGCGGGTGCCCATGGCCAGCGGGAAGTTCCACGGCGTGATCAGCAGGCACGGGCCGATGGGCTGGCGCATCACCAGCACGCGACCCGTGCCGTCGGCGGTCGACTTCCACTCGCCGGCGATCCGCACCGACTCCTCGGAGAACCAGCGGAAGAACTCCGCCGCGTAGGTGATCTCGGCCTTCGACTCCGCGAGCGGTTTGCCCATCTCGAGGGTCATGAGCAGGGCGAGGTCGTCGGTGCGCTCACCGATGATCTCGAACGCCCGGCGGAGGATCTCCCCGCGCTCCCGGGGGGCGGTGGCCGCCCACGCGGCCTGTGCCCCCGCCGCCGCGTCGAGCGCGGCCAGCCCGTCCTCCGGCGAGGCGTCCGCCACGTCGCAGAGGATCTCGCCGGTCGAAGGGTCCTCCACCCCGAAGGTCCTGGCGTCGGTCGCGTCGCGCACCGCACCGCCGATCATCAGCCCCTTGCTGACCTGCTCGATCACGCGTCGTTCCCGGTCGGCATCGCCCATCGCGTCGTTCCGCCCCCTCCGCTGGAGTCCGTACCGGGAGGCAGTGCCCCGGGCGGCGCCCGGCTAGTCCGGCTGCAGGGCGAGCACCTGCATCGCCCACGGGCCGAGTGCCCCCGGCTCGGGCGTGAAGGACACGGGGTCCTCGGTGCCCGCGGCCTGCGGGCCGTGGACGAGCAGCGCCACCGAGCCCGTGAACACCCCGTCCGCCGAGGTCTGCCATGCCTCGGTCAGGTCACCGGTGGAGGGGAGCGAGGTCGCGCCCGGCTGCGTGACGAAGTACAGCAGCGGTGTCTGAGCACCGGCCTCGACCGCGGGCCCGGCGATCGGTGCGGCCGCTCCGCCGAGCTGCTGGGACACGGCCACGGAGTCGACGTGCGACCACGCGACGACCCCGCCGATCTTCCCGCCCGGCGCGTCGGTCACGAACGGCGTCGGCGCGCCGGCGTCCCCGGTGCTCCGGCTGGTGAACAGGTCGACGCTGTCCGAGGCATCGGGGGAGACCGGCGCGCTGAGCAGGCGGTCCCAGCCGTCCGGCGCGCGCAGCGCGCCACCGCCGCGGTGGTAGACCTGGGCGACGAGGAGATCACCTTCGCGGACGTTCTCCGGGGTCCGGAGCACCAGCGCCGGGGCCTGGTCGGCCTGGTCGACCATCACCGAGCGCTGCTGCGGGGCGAACGGCACGGCGAGCACCACGAGCGCCGCCGCGACCAGTCCGAGGACCGCGAGGCCGGCGGCGACCCGGTCCTCGACCGCCCGCAACGGGCGGGTCGTCGCGGTCAGCAGGCCCACGACGATCACCAGCGCCCCGAGACCGGCGGCGAGGCACAGCACCAGGGTGGAGGTGTCCGAGCGGTACCCGCGCACCGCGAGGACGATCACGAGGACGATCGCCCCGACGGCGAGCAGCACCCCGACGCCGACCAGGATCCGGGCCACGGTCAACGGCACCGTGACGAACGCGGCGAGCACGCCCACGACGACCGCGACCAGCACGACCGTCGCCCACGCCAGCGGGCTGTCCGCCGCCCCGATCAGCACGGCCACCACGGCGCCGATCACCAGAGCGGCCACCGGCGCCCCCACCCGGCGTACGTCCATCCTCGTCCTCCATCGCTGCACCCGGCGCGGGGACGTCCGGTTCCCCTGCGTGCCGGGGATCATCCCACCGTGCGGCCCAATACTCGTCGTCCTCGGGGTCGGATCCGTGCACGCCACGCTCCGCAGGGCGCCACGACGGAGTGCCACCTACGCTCGCGCGGGTGTTCCGTCCGCACCACCACGTGCCCGCCCGTCCCGATCTCCCGCACCGCGTCGGCGCCGACACCGACGCGGTGGTGGTGGGCGGGGGCATCGCCGGGGTGACCGCCGCCCTGGTGCTCGCCGAGCGCGGGGTCCGCGTGGAGCTGCTGGAGGCCGCCGAGCACCTCGGCGGGCGGATGGGCACCTGGGACCGGCGACTGCCCGACGGCACCGACGTGGTCGTCGAGCACGGGTACCACGGGTTCTTCCGGCACTACTACACGCTGCGCGACGTCCTGCGCCGCCTCGACCCGGATCTGGGCTTCCTGCGCGACGTCGGCGGCTATCCGATCGAGAGCAGGCCGTCGGTCGGCTGGGCCCCCGAGGACTTCACGAGGCTGCCACGCACGCCGCTGCTCAACCTCGCCGCGCTCGTCGTGCGCAGCCCGAGCTTCCGGCTGCGCGACCTGCGCCACGTGAACGCGGGCGAGGCGCTGGCGATGCTGCGCTACGACCCCGTCCGCACGTTCGCCGAGCACGATCACCGTAGCTCCGCCGAGCTCCTGGATTCCCTCGGCTTCTCCGACCGCGGCCGGGCGATGCTCTTCGAGGTGTTCGCGCACTCCTTCTTCAACACCGAGCAGCGCTACTCCGCGGCCGAGTTCCTCGCGATGTGCCACTTCTACTTCACCGGCAATCCCGAGGGCCTGGGCATGGACGCCCCGATCGACGACTACCGCACGTGCCTGTGGGAGCCCTTCACCCGCCTGCTCGAGAAGCACGGCGCGACGGTGACCACGGGCGTCCGGGCCGTGGCGGTCCGGTCCGACGGCGCGCGGGGATGGGGCGTCGACGTGGACCGCGGGCCGACCCGCCGCGCCCGCCATCTCGTGGTGGCCACCGACGTGCCCGCGACCCGCGACCTCGTGGCCGCCTCGCCCGAGCTGGCCGCCGTGGCGCCCGGCCTCGCGCGCCGGGTGTCGGCCCTGCCCGGCGGCGAGCCGTACGTGGTCGCGCGCCTCTTCGGCGCGGGGGACGTCGACCCCGGCCGGCACGTCTTCACCGGCGTGACCCGCGAGCGGATCCTCGACTCGGTGACGCTGTTCCACCGGCTCTCCGGCGCGGCGGCGCGCTGGGCCCGCTCGGTGCCCGGCGGCGGCTCGGTGATCGAGCTGCACTCCTACGCGTGCCCGCCGGGCGCGTCCCTCGACGAGATCGTCGCGGCGATGCGCGCGGAGCTGACCGCGCTGTGGCCGGAGTTCGCCGACGTCGAGGTCCTCGACGTCGCCGCCCACCGCTACACCAACGCGCCCGGCTTCGATCCCGGCTTCCACGCCACCCGGCCCGGTGTCCGCACCGACGCCCGGGGGCTGCGGCTGGCGGGGGACTGGGTCGCGAGCGACGTCCCGTCGGCCCTGATGGAGCGCGCCGCCGTCACCGCGGTCACCGCCGCCAACGACGTGCTGCGCGAGGAGGGCTGCGCGCCCGAGCCGATGCGGTCGATCCCGCCGCGGGGGGTGCTGGCCGGCCGGGGGTGATCCCCACCGGCGGTCGCCCCGATCCGGCGGCGACGCGATACCGTCTGCGCGCACCGCACCCGTGGCTCGTGACCTGGGAGGAACGTCAGTGCTGAACCGTCGGACGGCCCCGCTGCTGGCCGCCCTGCTCGCTGCGGGCGCCCTGCTCAGTGGGTGCGTCTTCAGTGCCGAGCCCGCCCCGGGCTCGCCCGCCAGCCCGGACGGTTTCTCCACCGAGGGCTTCCCCCCGCCCGGCCCGGCGCCCCAGCCCGGCGTCATCACCCCGGAGCCGGTGCTGCCGCCCGCGCCGTCGCAGGAGCCGCGCCCGGCGACCGGCCCGGTGCCCACCCAGGGCCCGGCCACCAGCGAGCCGACCCCGGTGCCCTCCGGCGTCGTGCAGCCCCCGCCCGGTTCCTGACCCGTCACGCCACGTCGGGGCCCGCCGACGGGTCGTGCCGCGGGCGCCGCGCGCTGAGCAGCACCCCGACCACCCCGACGGCGCCGCTGACGAGGAACACCGCGACCATCGCCGGCGAGGTCGAGCCGGTGGCCGCGTCACCGAGGAGCACGACGGCGGCCGTCCCCGGGATGAGCCCGACCGCCGTGCCCAGCAGGTAGGGCCGCCAGGCGACCGTCGTCACCCCGAAGGTGTAGTTGAGCGGGGCGAACGGGATGGCCGGCACCAGGCGCATCGAGGTGACGGTCAGCAGGCCGCGCGACGAGAGCCGGGACTCGAGCATCCGCACCCGACCGGCGCCGAGCCTGCGGATAGCGCGCCCACCGAGCCGGCGGGCCACCGCGAACCCGAGCGCCGCGGACACCGTGCTGGCCACCACGCACAGCAGGAGGCCCAACCACGGCCCGAACATCAGGCCCGCGCCGAGGGTGAACGCGGTGCGGGGCAACGGCGTGGTGGTGACCAGGGCGTGCACCACGAGGAACGCCAGCGGCGCCCAGGGACCCAGCGCGTGCACCTCGTCGCGCACCTGCAGCGGCGAGGGCAGCGGGACGGTCAGGGCGACGACGACGAGGGCCAGCAGGAGCACCGCGAGCAGCACCCAGCGGGCGCGGTTCCACCCGGGGCGCACGGAACCGACCGTACTCAGGCGATGCGCGTGAACAGCCCCTGGTAGGCGACCACGAGACCGTCGGCGTCGACGCTGACCTGGTACTCGCCGTAGGTCGGGTCGGCGTAGGTGTAGCTCTGGTGACCCCGCGCGTCGTCGGGCAGCCGCCGGTAGACCTGCCGGACGCGGTGCACCGCCAGCGACGGCACGTCGAGCCACGCCACGTCGACCGGTGCCTCGCCCCCGACCGGCAGGCCCAGACGCCGCACGGGCAGCAGGTTGGTCAGCGGCGAGGCCGAGACGTCGACGTCGGTGCACCCGCGCAGCTCCGGCCAGGGACGCCCGTCGAGGGTCCACTCGCCGACCCCGTCGACGGTCAGCGTGACCCGCTCGAGGCCGTCGTCGGCGAGGACCTCCACGAACACGGTGCGGGTCAGCCACGCGGTGTCGGCGACGACCGAGAACCGCAGCGACCAGGCGCCCTGGTCGTCTCGCACCACCGCGGATCCGTCGAGCAGGTGCGCGCCGTCGGGGTGCGCCGGCTCCGGGGCGAGGTCGGACAGGGTGCCGTGGGCGAGGCCGTCGGACACGTCGAGGCGGCGCCAGAGCGCGGAGTGCAGGGCCACGCCGGGGATCGTGGCAGACACCGATGCGCTCGCCGTGCGTGACCGCCGCGTGCGTGTCGGGCGTGCGTGGCACGATCGGCCGGTCCTCGGCGCCGCACGGCGTCGCGAGTCGAGAGGGGCGCCGTCGTGACCGAGCCGACATCGGGAGGGACCTCGGACGAGCCCACGCCCCCACACGGGGAGCCCGCGTCGGGCGCGGTACCGCCCTGGGACCCCGCCGCCGAGCGGCCCGGCGCCGCCCCCGAGACCCGCGACGCACCTCAGGAGTCGTCGTGGGCCGCCCCCGGCGGGTCCTCCACCCCGGGCGGCGCGTCCATGCCCCCGCCAGGACAGGGGCCCCCGCCGGCCGCGCCGTACGGGTCCGGTGCGCCGTTCGGGTCCGGATCGCCGTACGGGGGCCCGGCCCTGGCACCCAAGCCCGGCGTCGTGCCGCTGCGGCCCCTGGGCGTCGGCGAGGTGCTCGACGGCGCGGTCTCCTACATCCGCGCCCATCCCAAGGTCGTGCTCGGTGTCTCCGCGGTCGTCGCCGTGATCAGCCAGCTGGTGCAGGTGCCGCTGCAGGTCTTCCTCGTCGGTGGGGCCACCCAACTGGGGAACACCCCCGACTTCGCCCAGCTCACGGGCCTGCTCGCGGGTGCCGCCGCGGGCGGGTTCGTCGGCGGGCTGATCACGCTCGTGGCCACCGCGATCCTCACCGGGATCCTCATGGTGGTGATCAGCCGGTCGGTCCTCGGCGCGCCCGTCGACGCCGGCGAGACCTGGCGCGCCGCGCGCCCCCGCGTGCCCGGGCTGATCGGCCTCGTGCTGCTCCTGACCCTGATCGGCGTGCTCATCCTGGCCGTCGGTGCCGTCCCCGGGCTGCTGCTGCTGCTCGCCAGCGAGGTCGCGGGCATCATCGTGATCGTGGTCGGTGTGCTCGCCGCGATCGTCGTGCTGGTCTGGGTCTCGGTGTCGCTGTCGCTGGCCGCGCCGGCCTACGTCCTCGAGGGCGTCGGGGTCATCGAGGCCCTGCGCCGGTCCTGGCGGTTGGTGTCGGGCCGGTTCTGGCCGGTGCTCGGCATCCAGCTGCTGGCCGCGATCATCGCGGGCGTCCTGGCCAGCATCATCGCCGTCCCGTTCTCGGTGGGCGCCTCGCTGATCACCGTGGGGGCGGCGGCGGGCGGTGCCGCCCCGTCCGCGGCCATGAGCCTGCCGGCCGTGCTGATCACGGCCGTCGGCGGGATCATCGCCCTCACGATCACGGCGCCGTTCCAGTCCGGGGTCACGGGCCTGCTCTACGTCGACCAGCGGATGCGGTCCGAGGGCTTCGACATCGAGCTGCAGCGCGCCGCGGCGGCCGCGCCCCGGTGACACCCCCGCCGGGCCTCCCGATCGATCTCGGGGCCGACGCGGCGCGGGAGCTCGCCCGTGCGGAGCTCGCACGCCCGGTCTACGAGCAGGCCCGGCCCCCGCTGCTGCTGCGGTTGCTGATCTGGCTGCAGGACGGCCTCGAGGCCCTGCTGCGGGCCGCCGACCGGGTCTCGCCCGGAGGCTCGTGGGGCCTGCTCGTCGTCCTGGTCCTGCTCGTCGTCGTGGTCGTCATCGTGCGCAGGCGCTTCGGCCCGACGGCGCGCTCGGCCGCCCTGCGCGCCCCGGTGTTCGGCGACGTGGTGCGCAGCGCCGAGGAGCACCGGCGGGCCGCCGACGAGCACACCGCGGCGGGCCGCCACGACGAGGCGGTCCGCGAGCGGATGCGCGCGCTCGTCCGGAGCCTCGAGGAGCGGACCGTCCTCGAGCCCCGGCGGGGGCGGACCGCGGGCGAGGCGGCCCGCGAGGGCGGGCGGATCCTGCCGCCGGTGGCCGACGCGCTGCGCGATGCGGCCCGGATCTTCGACGAGACCGTCTACGGCGGCCGGCCCGCGGACGCCGACGCCGACGCGCGCCTGCGCGCCGTCGACGACGACGTCCGGGCCACCCGGGTCGTGGGCGCCCGGTGACGGCCACCGGCACCGCCCTGGGACCGACCGTGGCCGAGCGCGCCCGCCGCGCACGGGGCCCGGTGCTCGTCGGCGCGCTCATCCTGCTCACCGGGCTCGTCGTGGCGCTCCTGACCACGGCGAGCCCCGCCGGCGACCTGCGGCCCGACTCCGCCGAGCCCGGGGGCTCGCTGGCCCTGGCCTCGGTGCTCGCGCGACAGGGCGTGCGGGTCGACACGATCACCGGGACCGAGGGGCTCGCGGACGCGGAACCCGGACAGACGATCCTCGTCGCCGACCCCGCCGCCCTGAGCACCCCGCAGCGCGACGCGCTCGCCCGCTCCCCGGCCGACCTCGTCCTCGTCCGCCCCGACGAACGCAGCCTCACCACGCTCGCGCCCGGCGTCCTCGCCGCCCCGACGGAGCTCCCCGAACCGACCGAGCCCGCCTGCCCGGTGCGGGCCGCGCTGCTGGCCGGTCCCGTCGATCTCGCGGGCGCCGCCTACACCGCGCCGCCGGAGGCCGTGCGCTGCTACCTCACGGGGACCGGCGGGGCCGCGTCGCTGGTCGGCCTGGCCGTCGGCGGCAGGGGGGTCACGGTCCTCGGCGACGCCACCCCGCTCACGAACGACGCCCTCGACGAGCGGGGCAACGCGGCGCTCGCCCTCGACCTGCTCGGCGCCCACCCGCGTCTGCTCTGGTACCTGCCGGTCCCGCCGCCCGCCGAGCCCGGCCAGGAGCGCGGGCTGATCGAGCTGCTGGGGCCGGGGTGGCTGTGGGGCCCGGTGCAGCTCCTGATCGCCGGCGTCGCGGCCGCACTCTGGCGGGGCCGGCGGCTCGGCCCGCTCGTCACCGAGGACCTCCCGGTGGTCGTCCCGGCCGGCGAGACCGTCCGCGGCCGGGCGCGTCTCTACCGCCGGGCGGGAGCCCGCGACCGCGCGGCCGCCGCCCTGCGGACGGAGGCCCGGCGCGACCTGACCGGGCGGCTCGGGCTCCCGCGCACCGCCCCGGTGCCCGCGATCGCCGACGCCGTGGCCGCCCGGACCGGGCGGCACCCCGGCGAGGTCGCCGCCCTGCTGGCCGGTCCGCCCCCGGGCGACGACCCCGGGCTCGTCGCCCTCGCCGCCGAGCTCGACCGGATGGTCTCCCACGTGCACCGCGGATGAGGGCGGCGTGATCGGATGCCGGGGGACGGCAGCGTGGGAGGAGTGCCCGTGACGGGAACCGAGGGCGAGGCGCCCATCGACGGTGACGCGGCCCGCGAGGCCCTGCAGGCCCTGCGGCGCGAGGTCGCCAAGGCCGTCGTCGGGCACGACGCCGCCGTCACCGGCCTGGTGATCGCGCTCCTGTCCCGGCGCCACGTGCTGCTCGAGGGCGTGCCCGGCGTGGCCAAGACACTGCTCGTCCGCGCGGTCGCCGCGGCGCTGTCGCTCGAGGACCGCCGCGTCCAGTTCACCCCCGACCTGATGCCCGGCGACGTCACGGGCTCGCTGGTCTACGACGGGCGCAGCGCGGAGTTCTCGTTCCGCCCGGGACCGGTGTTCACCAACCTCCTGCTCGCCGACGAGATCAACCGCACCCCGCCGAAGACCCAGGCCTCGCTGCTCGAGGCGATGGAGGAGTTCCAGGTCTCGGTCGACGGCCGCCCCCGCGCGCTGCCCGACCCGTTCGTCGTCGCCGCGACCCAGAACCCCGTCGAGTACGAGGGCACCTATCCGCTGCCCGAGGCGCAGCTCGACCGGTTCCTGCTCAAGCTGATCCTCCCGCTGCCCGAGCGCGACGACGAGATCCGGATGCTCGAGCGCCACGCCGACGGCTTCGACCCCCGCGACCTCGCGGCCGCCGGGATTCGCCCGGTCGCCCACGCCGGTCACCTGCGCGCCGGGCGGGCCGCGGTCGCCGGCGTCACCGTGCGGCCCGAGGTGCTCGCCTACGTCGTCGACCTCTGCCGCGCCACCCGCGCCTCGCCGTCGCTGCGCCTCGGGGTCTCCCCGCGTGGCGCCACCGCGCTGCTGCTCGCCGCGCGGGGCTGGGCGTGGCTGTCCGGACGGCCCTACGTCACCCCGGACGACGTCCAGGCGCTGGCGCTGCCGGTGCTGCGCCACCGGGTGGCGGTGCGCGCCGAGGCCGAGCTCGAGGGCGTCACCGCCGACGGGGTCGTCTCCGGGGTGCTCGGCGCCGTGCCGGTGCCCCGCTAGGAGCCGGCGTGGCCGTCACCGGGCGCCTCGCCGCCCTGGCCGTGCTCGCGGCCCTCGTGGTGGGTCTCCTGCTGCCCTCGCTCACGGGTGTGCTGATCGTGACGGCGGTGCTCGCGGCCCTCGCGGTCGGCGACGCGGTGGCGGCCGGCCCGGTCCGGGGGCTGACCCTGAGCCGCGAGCAGGACCCGGGCACGGTCGCGTCGCTGCGGCTCGGGACGTCGACCGAGGTCGTCGGTCCTGGTGGCCAACCCCGGGCGGCGCCGGGTCCGCCTGCTGCTGCGCGACGCATGGCCACCGTCGGCCGGGGCGTCCCCGACCCGCCACCGACTCGACGTCCCGGCGGGGGAGCGGCGCCGGGTCACCACCACGCTCACGCCGACGCGGCGCGGCGACCGGAACGCCGAGCGGGTCACGGTGCGCTCGCTCGGCCCGCTCGGGCTCGCCGGCCGGCAGGGGGCGCACGCGGTGCCCGCGCGGGTGCGGGTGCTGCCGCCGTTCGGATCGCGACGCCACCTGCCCTCGCGGCTCGCCCGCCTGCGCGAGCTCGACGGGCGGCGCGCGGTGAACATCCGCGGCTCGGGCACCGAGTTCGACTCCCTGCGCGAGTACGTCCCCGGCGACGACGTCCGCTCGCTCGACTGGCGCGCCTCGGCACGCTCGGTCGACCTCGTCGTCCGCACCTGGCGTCCCGAGCGCGACCGCCACGTCCTGCTCGTCCTCGACACCGGGCGGACGTCGGCGGGCCGGGTCGGAGACGCGCCGCGCCTCGACGCGGCGCTCGACACCGCCCTGCTGCTCGCCGCGCTCGCCTCCCGGGGTGGCGACCGTGTGGACCTGATCGCGGTCGACCGCGAGGTCCGCGCCTCCGTGCTCGGGGCCACCGCGGGCGACCTGCTGCCCGCGCTCGTCACCGCGATGGCCCCGTTGGAGCCCCGCCTGGTCGAGACCGACATGCGGCTCGTGGCGTCCTCGGTGCTCGCCCGGGCCTCCCGCCGCAGCCTGGTGGTCCTGATCACCACCCTCGACGAGTCCGCCGTCGGCGAGGGCCTGGACCCGGTGCTCGCCTCGCTCCTGCGCCGCCACACCCTGATGGTCGCCTCGGTCGCCGACCCCGAGCTCGCCGCCCTCGCCACCGGTCGCGGCGACGCCGAGCGCGTCTACACCGCCGCCGCCGCCCAGGTCGCCCGCGACGCCCGCACCCGGGTCACCGAACGCCTGACCCGACGTGGGGTCGAGGTCGTCGACGCCGCTCCCGACGACCTCCCCCCGGCCGTCGCCGACCGCTACCTCGCCCTCAAGGCCGCCGGCCGGCTGTAGGGGCGACCACCGACCTGTCGACCGACCGACGCCCGCCCTGACCTCCCGGTGGTCGTCACCGACCTACGAGCTTGATCGCGTCGAGACCGACGGCCGCGCCACCGCACGAGCGCGCCGGGTCCGCGCGGGCGCCGTGTCGGTCTCGACGCGATCAAGGCCATAGCGCCGACGACCCGACGAGGCGCGGAGAGCGGGTCGCGTCGCTACGACGAGGCGTGGGGGAAGTCCTCGCCGCCGTAGGGCTTCGGCTCGATGAGCACGATCCAGTTGCCGGAGTTGTCGCGCATGACCGCTTCGACGCCGTACGGGCGGTCCGACGGGGGCTGGGTGAACTCGACGCCGAGCTTCTCGAGGCGCTCGTGGTCGCCACGGCAGTCGTCGGTCGAGAGCCCGAAGCCGCCCATGGTGCCACTGGCCAGCGACCGGCTGACCGCCGTCGCCATGGCCTCGTCGAGGGGCGGGCCGGGGGTCATCAGCGTGACCTCGAGCTCGGGATGGTCGGGGTGCTTGACCGTCACCCACCGGAAGGCGTCGCCCATCGTGACGTCCGTGCCCTCGACGAACCCGAGGTTGTCCACGTAGAAGCGCTTGGCCGCGTCCTGGTCGGTCACCCAGAGGGTGATCAGCGAGATGTTGGTGATCATGGGGGGAATTCTCCGCCCGGGGCCGGGTGCGACGGCTTCTCCGGAATTGCGCGGTCGGGCCCGTGGCTGCGGTCGGAGAGTCCGTGCATCAGCACGAAGCAGCCCGGGATCCGCGGCGCGCCGGTGCGGGCCCAGCGGGCCTGGTACTCCGAGGGGCTGCAGCCCACGAGACGGCGGAACCTGCTGGAGAACGAGCCCAGCCCGGCGTAGCCGACCAGCCAGCACACCTCGGTGACGGTCAGGTTCGTGGCGCGCAGGAGATCCTGGGCGCGCTCGACACGGCGCTCGGTGAGGTAGGCGCCCGGGGTGGCGCCGTAGGTGCGGGCGAAGCAGCGCAGGAAGTGGTACTTCGACAGGCCGGCCACCGCGGCGAGGGCGTCGAGGTCGAGCGGGTCGGCGTAGTGCCGGTCGATGCGGTCGCGGGCGCGGCGGAGCCCGACGAGGAGATCCTCGCGGACCGGCGGGGCCACGGCACTCACCCGACGGTGGGCAGGGCGTGCCCGCGGCGGTCGTCGTCGACGTCGGCGAGCCCCAGCGCGGGCGGGCCGTCCCGGCGCAGCACCCGCGCCCCCCACAGCACGTACGCGACGAACCCGAGCTCGGCGAGCACCCCGATCCCGATCCGCGCCCACGTGGGCAGCCCGGACGGCGTCACGAACGCCTCGATGACCCCGGAGACCGCCAGCATCACGGCCACCCCGAGCGCCATCCCCACGGTCGTGCGGCCCGCCGCGGCGAGGGCGTCGGCGCGGGTGCGGGGTCCCGGGTCGATCCACGCCCAGCCCAGCCGCAGGCCCGCCCCGGCGGCGACGAACAGCGCCGTGAGCTCGAGCAGGCCGTGCGGGGTGATGAGCCCGAAGAAGAGGTCGGCACGGCCGTGCGCGGCGAGGATGCCCCCACTGATGCCGACGTTGACCGTGTTCTGCACCAGCACCCACAGCACCGGCAGGATCAGGATCCCGGTGACGAGGCAGACCGCGGCCAGGAAGGCGTTGTTGCTCCAGACCCGCGCCGCGAACGACGACGCCGGGTCCGAGCTGTAGTAGGCGGCGAAGTCCTGCTCGACGAGCCGCCGCGTCTCCTCGGGCGGCAGGAGCGCCGACGCGACGTCGGGATGGGTCGCCACCCACACGCCCGACGCGAGCATCACGACCACGCCGAGGACCAGCGTCGTCAGCCACCACCGCCACGAGGCGGCGAGCGCGACCGCGAAGCCGACGGTCGCGAAGCGCGCCAGCTCCTTCCACGCCGGGCTCGCCGAGCCGGTGATCGCGGCGCGCGCCCGCGCGACCAGCGTCGAGAGGCGCCCGATCAGCGCCGGGTCGGGCGAGGCGGAGCGCACGACCGACAGGTGCGTCGCGGCGCGCTGGTAGAGCTCGACCGCCTCGTCGGCCTCGGCGCCGGTCCACCGGCGGCGCGCGAGCAGCGCGGACAGGCGGTCCCAGTCCGCGCGGTGCGCGTCCACGTAGGCGTCGACGTCCATGGTCCCTCCCCGTCGCTGGCACGATATCGGGCGTGAGCGAGGTGGTGATCGGCGAAGCGGTCGTGCTCGACGTCCGGCCGGCGCGGTTGCCCAGCCGTGCGGTCGCCTTCGCGCTCGACGCCCTGATCATGACGGTGGTGCTCGTCGGCGGGGTCCTCGCGATCACCGCGGCCGGGGACGACTTCGACGACGCCCTCAGCGCGACCGTCGGCCTCGTCATGCTGGTCGGTGTCCTGGTCGGCTACCCCCTGCTGTGGGAGACGCTGACCCGGGGCCGCTCGCCCGGGAAGTACGCCATGGGCCTGCGCGTGGTCCGCGACGACGGCGGCCCCATCGTCTTCCGGCACGCCCTCGCCCGCTCCCTCGCCGGCCTGATCGTCGACTTCGGCATCGTCTCGGGGTTCACCGGTGTCGTCGCGGTGGTCGTGTCGCTGTGCTCCGATCGCGGGAAGCGCGTCGGGGATCTCCTCGCCGGCACCGTCGTCGTCCGCGAGCGCCTGCCCGGTGGGCGCGTCGACACCCTGCCGCCCGCCGACCCCCGCCTCGCGGCCTGGGCGACCGGCTGCGAGCTCTCCGGGCTGCCCGACGACCTGGCTCTGACCGGTCGCCAGTTCCTGGTCCGCGCTCCCCAGCTGGCCGCCGGGGTGCGCGCGTCGCTGGCCGAGCGCCTCGCGACCGACGTCGCCGCGCGCGTCGCCCCCGCCCCGCCCGCCGGCGTCCCGGCCGAGGAGTACCTCCGCGCCGTCCTCGGGGAGCGCCGCCGCCGCGAGACCGCCCGCCTCGCCGGTCCCGCGGCCGCGCCGCCGCCCGGGCCGGGGGCGCCGCCCCCCGATCCGCCGACCTGGCGCCCGCCCGTCCCGAGCGCTCCGGAACCCACTCCCGCCCCGGGCGCCACCGGCGGTTTCGCCCCGCCCGGCTGACCGTGCGCCGTCAGGCCGAGCGCAGGCGCAGGCTCGAGGTGACGACGAGGACCGAGGAGAGCGCCATCGCGAGGCCCGCGATCAGCGGGTTGAGCACGCCGAGCGCCGCGAGGGGGAGCGCGGCGACGTTGTAGCCGAACGCCCAGCCGAGGTTGCGACGGATCGTGCGGGTGGTCGCGCGGGCGAGCTCGAGGGCCTCGGGGACGGCGGCGAGATCGGAGCGCACGAGGATGACGTCGGCGGCCTCGAGGGCGACGTCGGTGCCGGCGCCGACGGCGAGGCCGAGGTCGGCGGCCGCGAGGGCGGGGGCGTCGTTGATGCCGTCACCCACCATCGCGACGGTCGCACCACCCGCCCGCATCGCCTCGATCGCGGCGACCTTGCCCTCGGGCAGGACGCCGGCGACGACCTCGTCGACGCCGACCGCGTCGCCGACCACCCGCGCGGCGCCGGGACGGTCGCCGGTGAGCAGCACCGTCCGCAGGCCCGCGGCCCGCAGGCGCGCCACGGCCGGCGCGGCCGAGGGACGCACGTCGTCGGCGAGGGCGAGCACGGCGACCGGGACGCCGTCGCGCACGACCCCGACGACGGTGAGGCCGTCGCGCCTCGGCGGCGTCGCGGGCGTCCACGAGCTCGGT
Organism: uncultured Actinomycetota bacterium; assembly: GCA_963785135.1. GTDB lineage: Bacteria > Actinomycetota > Actinomycetes > Mycobacteriales > Pseudonocardiaceae > Actinomycetospora. The sequence goes on along the minus strand of CAWATV010000010.1, from coordinate 160,080 downwards.
CGGCCGGTCGAACTCGGGCCGGCCGACGACCACGACCCGCCCGTCGACGGTCCCGCGCGCGCCGAGACCGGGCTGCACGGTGACGTCGTCCACCACCGGCGGAGCGGCGACCTCGGCGCGCGCGCAGGCGGCGATCGCCCGGGCGATGGCGTGCTCGGCGCCGTCCTCCACGGCGCCGGCCGCGGCGAGCACGTCCGTCCGTGTCAGGCCGGCCGCCGGGACGACCCGCTCCACCCGCATCGCGCCCGTGGTCACCGTGCCGGTCTTGTCCAGGACGACGACGTCCACCGCACGGCTCGTCTCGAGCGCCCGGTGGCTCTTGAGGAAGATCCCGCGCCGCGCGCCGGCCCCGGCCGCGACGGTCATCGCCGTCGGGGTCGCCAGTCCGAGCGCGCAGGGGCAGGCGATGACCAGCACCGACAGCGCGGCGGAGAACGCCGCCGGCCCGCCCGCGTCGACGACGAGCCACCACACGAGCCCGGTGGCGAGCGCGAGCACCAGGACCACCGGCACGAACACCGCCGAGATCCGGTCGACGAGGGTCTGCACGGCCGCCTTCGACGCCTGCGCCCCCTCCACGAGGCGGACCATCCCGGCCAGCGCCGTCGCCGCGCCGACCGCCTCGGCGCGCACGACCAGCCGCCCGGACGTCGCCACCGTCCCACCGGTGACGGCGTCGCCCGGGCCGGCCTCGACCGGCACGCCCTCGCCGGTGAGCATGCTGCGGTCGACCGCCGACGTGCCCGACTCGACGACGCCGTCGGCGGCGATCCGCTCGCCGGGGCGCACGACGATCCGGTCGCCGACCGCGAGGTCGACGGCCGGCACGCGGCGCTCGATGCCGTCGGCGTCGAGCACGCCGGCGTCGCGGGCGGCGAGGGCGGACAGCGCGCGCAGCGCGTCGCCGGCCGAGCGGCGCGCGCGGGCCTCGAGGTAGCGCCCGGCGAGGACGAACACCGTGACGCCGGCCGCGACCTCGAGGTAGACCGGGCCGGTCGGGTGCCACAGCAGCGCCCAGGGGTCCGCCGCGAGGTGAGGACCGAGGTCGGGCGCGGCGAGCATCGCGACGACCGACCACACGGTCGCGGCGGTGATGCCGAGCGAGATCAGCGTGTCCATCGAGGACGCGCCGTGGCGCGCGTTGACCAGCGCCGCGCGGTGCAGCGGCCACGCCGACCACAGCACCACCGGCGCGGCGAGGGCGGCGACGAGCCACGGCCAGTGCGGGAAGCGGGCCTCGGGCAGCACGGCGAGCGCCAGCGGCACGTCGGCCAGCGGGACGAAGAGCACCGCCGCGACGACGAGTCGCCGCCACAGGTCGCGGACCCGGTCGGCCTCGGCGCGCGCCGGGGCGTCGTCCTCGCCGACCGAGGCCGCCGCACGCACCGGCGTCGCGCCGTAGCCGAGGTGGGCGACGGTCTCGGCGATGGTCGTCGCCGCGACGTCGGGCGCGCGACGGATGGTGGCGCGACCGGTGGCGTGGTTGACGGTCGCGGCGACCCCGTCGAGCCGGCCGAGGCGCCGCTCGACGCGCGCCGCGCACGCCGCGCAGGTCATGCCGGTGACCGCCCAGTCCTCGGGCTCGCCGAGGAGGGCCGCCGGCGCCGCGGGGCCCTGTCCGTCGACCGCCGTCATGCCCCGATCGTGCCCCCGGTCGGCTCCGGGCCGGGACCCGGGTGCGGGCCCGGCCGGTCGCGTTGCCACGATCGAGGCGTGAGCGCTCCCCGTCCCGCGACCAGCGGCGACGCCGATCCGGACGGATCGGGCGGAACCGCCCCGGACACCGCCCCCCTGGTGGTGACAGCCGCGCTCGTGATCGGGATCGTCGCGGTCGTCAGCGCCTGGACCGGGTGGGCCGGTCTCGGGCTCGGGCTGCTGGCCGTCGCGGTCGCCCTCGCCGCCCTCGCCCGGGCCCGCGCCGGCCGGATCCCCGGCCCGCACCCGCGCCGCCTGCCGCTGACCGGCCTGGTCCTCGGGGTGGTGGCGATCGCGATCGCCGCCGCCGTCGAGTGGACCACGCTCGCCAACGGGGTGACCTACCTCGACACCGGCGGTGTGCGGACCCTCGACGAGTGCATGCGCCAGGCGCAGAACGAGAAGGAACAGCACGTCTGCAAGTCCCAGCACCTCGACGAGTACCGGGCGCGCTACCCCGGCGGCCTCGACCCGTGATCCGTCGTGGCGCCGCCGCGGGGGTGCTCGCCACCCTCGGCGCGGTGGCGCTCGCCGTCGTCCTGCGGGGGACGGGCGCCTACGACGCCCTCGGGCTGGCTGATCCCGGGGTGCTGGTGCGGGTCGCGGTGCCTGCGGTGCGGGCACTGGCCGACCTCGCCGCCGCCGCGACGCTCGGCGGGCTGCTCGTCGCCCTGGTGATCGCGACGCCGCCGGTGGGGGAGACGTCCTCGGCGGGGCCGTTCACGGTGACGGGGCGGCGCGCGCTGCGGGTCGCGGCCGGGGCGGCGTGGGCGTGGGCGGTGTCGGCGGCGCTCTCGGTGCCGCTGAGCCTGGCCGACTCCGCGGGCGGGCGTCTGCCGTCCGGCGCCGGCGTGGTCCCCGCGATGCTCGCCCGTGCCGAGCCCGTCGGCTGGGTGGCCGCCGCGGTGCTGGCCGCGGGCGTCGCGCTGGCGCTCGGCGAGGTCCGCACCTGGGGCGCCGGGGCCGGGACGCTGCTCGCCGTGATCGGCGCGCTCCTCGCCCCCGTCGTGACCGGGCACGCCGTCGACGGCGTCGGCCACGACCTCGCCGCCCCCCTCACCGCCCTGCACGTCGTCGCCGCGGCGGCCTGGCTGGGCACGATCGGGGTGCTGGCGGCTCTCGGTGTCGCGCCGGGGGTGCGGGCCGGTCGGCTGAGCACCGTCGCGGCGGTGCTCGTCGTGGCCTCCGGCGTGCTCGACGCGCTCGTGCTCGCGCCGGACCCCGGCGATCTGTTCACCGACTACGGGGCGCTCCTGCTCCTCGTGGCGGCCCTGACCGTGATCGTCCTCGCGGCGCGGTGGCGACGGGTGGCGCGCGGCGGACGGGTCCTCGGGGAGCTCGTCGTCCTCGCCCTGGTGGTGGGGCTCTCGGCCGTCGCCACCCGCGCCGTGCCGCCCGTGCAGGGCGCCGGGCACGCGAGCACCCCGGAGGCGGTGCTCGGGTACGGGCTCGTCGCGGCCCCCACCCCCGAGGTGCTGGCGACGTCGTGGCGGGTCGACCTGTGGTTCACCGGCCTCGCCGTCGTGCTCGCCGGGCTGTACGCGCTCGGGCTGGTCCGGATCGCGCGCGAGGGCGGGCGCTGGCCGCTCGGCCGGTCGGTGGCGTGGTTCGCCGGGTGCGCGGTCCTCGTGGTGGCGACCTCGTCGGGCCTGGGGCGCTACGGCCCGGCCGTGCTCAGCGTGCACGTCGCCGGGCACATGCTCACCGCGGTCGTCGTCCCGCTGCTGTGGGCGTCGGCGGCACCGATCGTGCTCGCCCGCCGCACGCTCGTCCCCGCCGCGCCGGGCGCCCCCGAGGGCCCGGCCGAGTGGCTCGAGCACGTGCTCGCGGCGCCCACCCTGCGCGTCGCGACCCACCCGCTGGTCGCCGTCGTAGCGGTGGTGGTCTCGCCGTTCCTGCTCTACCTGACCCCGCTGTTCGCCCTGACCCAGCCCGTCGGATGGCTCCAGCCGCTGCTGACCACCTGGTTCCTCGCCGTCGGCGTCGCCTTCCTCGGTCCGCTCGTCGGCGGCGACCCGGCCGGACGGTCGCTGCCGCCGGTGGCCCGGCTGACGCTGCTGCTGGCCTCGATGCCCTTCCACGCGCTGTTCGGGCTGGCCCTCGTCGCCGGCGACCACCCGATCTCGCGCACCCCGGTGCTGGTCGCGAGCTCCGGCGGCGGGCAGGTGTTCGTCGACGACTTCTACCAGCGCCTGCGCCTGGACTGGGCCCCCGACCTGATCGCCGACCAGCACGTGGCGGGCGTGCTGTCCTGGGTGATGGGCGACGTCCCGTTGCTGGCCGCCGTGGTCGTCGTGCTGCTGACCTGGTCGCGCAGCGAGGCCGGCGAGCATGCGGTGCTGGCCGAGCTCCGCTGAACCGTCCCTCAGACCGTCTCAACATGTGAGACTTTCGTCCTGCATGGTGGATGCCGAAGCGCTAGAAAGGGCTCATGAGTTCCTCGACGTCGACCCGGTCGCGGCGCCGGTGGGCCGTGCTCGGGGTCGGCGTCGCCGCGCAGACCTCGGCGTCGTCGCTGGTCTACGGCGTGCCGTTCCTCGTCCCCGCGCTGCGCGACGAGCGCGGGCTCTCGCTCGCCGCGGTCGGGGTCGTGGTCGCGGCGCCCACCGCCGGGCTGCTGCTCGCCCTCATCGCGTGGGGCGCGGTGGTCGACCGGGTGGGCGAGCGGCTGCCGATGGCCGTCGGGCTCGGGGCGTGCGGCCTGGTCAGCGGGGTGCTGGCCCTCTCCGCGCCGCGCTCGCTCACCGTCGCCGTCGTCCTGCTGGCGTTCGCCGGGGTCGGCGCGGCGTCGGTCAACGCCGCCAGCGGACGGCTGATCATGGGCTGGTTCGACGTCGACGAGCGCGGCGTCGCGATGGGCATCCGCCAGACCGCCCAGCCCCTCGGAGTGGCCGCCGCCGGACTCGTCCTGCCCACCCTCGCGGCGAGCGAGGGACCGTTCGTGGCGCTCGGCTGGCCCGCGCTGGCGTGCCTGGTGTGCGCCGGGCTCGTCGTGCTGATCGCCGCCGATCCGCCGCGCGCGGCCCGCGTGCCCGGCGCGGCGCCGCCCGCCTCGCCCTACCGCACGCCGGTGCTCTACCGGGTGCACGCGGCGAGCGCGCTGCTGGTGCTCCCGCAGTTCGCGATCTCGGCGTTCTCCCTGGAGTACCTGGTCCGCGAGCAGGGCTGGTCGCCCGGCGTCGCCGGCGTGTTCGTGGCCGCCGCGCAGATCGCCGGGGCGGGCGGGCGCATCGCGAGCGGCTGGTGGTCCGACCGGGTCGGCTCACGCCTGCGCCCGATGCGCCAGCTCGCCGTGGCCAGCGCCGCGGTCCTCCTCGTGTTCGCCCTCGGCGACCTGACCACCGGGATCATCGCCGTCGCCGCCATCGCCGCCGGCTCCCTGATCACCGTCGCCGACAACGGGCTCGCCTTCACCGCGACCGCGGAGATCGCCGGCACGGCCTGGTCCGGGCGCGCCCTCGGCGTGCAGAACACCACCCAGAACATCGTCGCGACCGCGGCCCCTCCGGCGCTCGGCGCGATCATCGGTGCCTCGAGCTACGCCGCGGGCTTCGCGCTCGCCGCGCTCGCCCCGATCGCCGCGATCGCCGTCACCCCGGTCCGCGCCGAGCCCGCCCCGGAGCGTGTGGAGTCCGCGCCGTGACCGCACCCCGCGCCGAGTGGGACGGGGACTGATCCGGTGCCCTGGACCGTCCGGCAGGCCGTCGACGCGGACGCCGACCGCATCGGCGCGATCACCGTGGCCGGCTGGCGGTACGCCTACGCCGGGTTCCTCCCCGCCGAGCGGCTCGCCGCGCTCGATCCCGCCGCGGTCGCCGCGGCGCGGCGCGAGGTCATCGCGGCCCCGCAACCGGCGGCGGTGCTCGTGGCGCAGGACGCGGACGGCGTCCGCGGCTGCTGTGTCGTGGGCCGGTCCCGCGACCCCGAGCGCGACGACGGCGCGACGGGCCAGCTCGCCTCGCTCTACGTCGACCCACCGGTGATCGGGACGGGAGCCGGGGGTGCGCTGCACGACGCCGCGGTCGACCACCTCGTCGCCGCGGGCTTCACCTGCGCCGTCCTCTGGATCTACACCGGGAACACCTCGGCGTTCTCGTTCTACGCCCACCACGGCTGGCGGCCCGACGGCGAGCCCGTGCACCCGCCGGAGTGGTCCGCGCCCGCCGTGCGCTGGGCGCGCGACCTGCCGGCCCACCCGGCGTGAGCCGTGCCTAGCCCAGGAGCAGTTCGACGAGGGTGCTGTGCCACCACCGCTCGATCCGGTCGGGGCTCCAGCCGCGTTCACGGGTCGCGACGTCGTAGCCCTCGAGCGAGACCAGGAGCGCGTAGATCGTGAGGGCCTGCTCCACGTCGACGCCCGTGCGCCACCCGTGGGCGGGCCAGGTGGAGAAGACGCGCGCGCGCTCGGTGTCGCCGCGGCGCCGGCCCTCCTCGTAGGCGGCCCCGAGGTCGGGGTGCTGTCGCCGGGCTTCCCCGGCCACCCGGAGGACATCCCCGCCGTGCTCGTACAACCGCCGGTCGAACGCGACGAAGACGCCGAGCTGGGCGGCGGGGAGCCCGGAGTGCCGCTCCAGTTCGGCCTTCGCCCGGCGGACGTCGGCGCTCTGCTCCGCGGCATCGATGAGTGAGCTCGCGAGCCCGGCCTTGCTGCCGTAGACGGCATAGACCGTGGCCTCGGACACGCCGGCGTCGCCGGCCACGGATCGGACGCTGGTGCCCGACCAGCCCTTCTCCAGGAACCGTGCCCGCGCCGCGGTGGCGATGAGCTCGCGGGTCCGCTCGGCCTGCTGCTCCCGCAGCGTCGACCGGTAGGGACGGGACGTCGTCACTGCGCCACTGTACAACTTCGATGAGCCCTCCTATATTCATTGAGAATATCTCGAATGAACCTAGGCAAGCTCATCGAAGGAGAGTGCGATGACGACGAGAGCGACCGCAGCGCCGGGAACGGGACGAACGGCAGCGGTGGGGGAGACGGACCCGTCGGACGTGGCCCGGGCCGTCCTGGCCCGCCTCGAGGCGGCGTGGAACAGCGCCGACGGGGCGGCCTTCGGGGCGGTCTACAGCGCGGACGCCTCGTTCGTGACCATCCACGGCGCGCACCTCGTCGGCGCGAACGCGATCGCCGCGGGCCATGCCGGGATCTTCGGCTCGATCTACGCCGGCAGCGTCAACCGCATGGAGCTCGTGCGCGCCGACGAGGTCGCCGACGGCGTCGTCGTCGCGGTCTCGCACAACACCCTCGAGTGCCCCACGGGCCCGCTCGTCGGGGTGCACCGGGCCACGTCGACCAGCGTCCTCACCCGCACGGACCGCGACGCGGGCCCCTGGCAGGTCGTCGCCAGCCACAACACCCTCGCGGCGGAGACCAGGCCCTAGACCAGGAAGCGGAACGCCGGGGTCCCCGGTTCCAGGGCCTCGATCTGCAGCGGGGAGCGTGCCATCCGCTCGAGGAGGGGCTCGAGGGCGGCGCGGTGGCCGATCTCGACGCCGACGAGGGCCGGGCCGGCCTCGCGGTTGTCGCGCTTGACGTACTCGAAGCGCGTGATGTCGTCGTCCGGCCCGAGGACCTCGTCGAGGAAGCGGCGCAGCGCACCGGGCTCCTGGGGGAACTCGACGAGGAAGTAGTGCTTGAGGCCCTGGAAGCGCAGCGAGCGCTCGATCACCTCGGCGTAGCGCGAGACGTCGTTGTTGCCCCCGGAGAGCACGACGACGACGGTCTCGCCCGGCACGAGGTCCAGGCCCGGCCCATCGGCGTGGATCGCGGCACCGGCCAGGGCGCCCGCGGGCTCCGCGATGATCCCGTCGGTCTGGTAGAGCGCGAGCATCTCGGTGCAGACCAGGCCCTCGTCGACGGCGACGAGCTCGGCGCCCGAGCGGCGGATCATCGGGTAGGTCACCGCGCCCGCCTTGCGCACCGCGGCACCGTCGACGAACCGGTCGAAGCCCTCGTCGTCGAGCACCACCGGCGTGCCGGCGTGCAGGGCGGCGGCGACGTTGCGCGCGCCGGCCGGTTCGACACCGACGACGCGGGTGCGGGGGTGGGTGGCCTGCAGCCACGTGGCCGTGCCGGCGAGGAGCCCGCCGCCGCCGACCGGGACGACGACGGTGTCGGGGGCGCGGCCGAGCTGCTCGACGATCTCGGCGATGACCGTGGCCTGGCCGGCGACGGTGCGGGTGTCGTCGAAGGCGGGGACGAGCGTCGCGCCGGTCTCCTCGGCCCACCGCGTCGCCGCGGCCGAGGCCTCGTCGTAGGTGTCGCCCTCGACCACCAGGTCGATCATCTCGCCGCCGAGCGCGGCGATCCGCTCGCGCTTCTGGCGCGGCGTCGTCGCCGGGATGAGCACCCGTCCGCGCACCCCGTGGGCGGCGCAGGCGAAGGCGAAGCCCTGCGCGTGGTTGCCGGCACTCGCGCAGACGACCCCGGCGGCGCGCGCCTCGTCGTCGAGCTGACTGATGAGGTTGTAGGCGCCGCGCAGCTTGTAGGAGCGCCCGACCTGCAGGTCCTCGCGCTTGAACCACACCTCGGTGCCGGTGGCCTCCGAGAGGCGGATGTTGCGCTGGAGCGGGGTGCGCTCGGCAATGCCCGACAGACGCTCCGACGCCTCGAGGACCTGCTTCTCGAACGTCGTACCGTTGCCCCGCGCCATGGGTGTCCCGCTCCTCGTCACCAGTGGTTGATCCATCGATGGTAGGTGCCCCCCGAGGTGGCGGGTCGGGGCGACCCCGAAGAAACCGGGGGTCGCCTACGTCCAGACGCTGACGACGCCCGCCCGTCGCGCCCCTAGCGTCATCGGGATGAGCCCGAACGTCCGGTCCTGGCGGCCCACCCACGCCGACGCCGCACTCGCCGTGCTGGTCGGCGCGGGCTGCCTCGTCGGCGCGGCGGCCTCGGCCACGCCCACCGACCGGCCGTGGTGGCCCGGGGGCGCACTGCTCGTCGCCGCGGCGGCGATCGTGCTCGCGTGGCGGCGCCGGGCCCCGCTCGCCGTGCTGGCGCTGACCCTCGCCGCGGTCGCGCCCTACTACTGGCTGGGCTACCCGGACGGGCCGACCTCGCTCATGGTCGCGCTCGCCATGTACACGGTCGCCAGCCGGCTGAGCTGGCACCGCTCGGTCGCGGTCGGGGTCGCGCTGTTCGCCGTCTGGGTGGGGCTGGAGCACCTCGTCGCCGCGCACGAGGGCGTCGCGACCCCCGACACCCGGGAGCACGTGATGTGGATCGTCGTGACGGTCGCCGTGGGCGTGGCTGTCGGCGGGCTGCGCCGCGCGCAGACGGCCGCGACGGAACGGGCCGAGGAGCAGGCCCGCCGACGGGTCGAGCAGGAACGGCTGCGCCTGGCCCGCGAGGTGCACGACGTCGTGTCCCACAGCCTGGCGATGATCTCGGTGCAGGCCGGGGTCGGGGTGCACGTCGCCGACCGGCGCCCCGAGCAGGCGGTGGCCGCCCTCCTCGAGATCAAGGAGGCCAGCCACGCCGCGCTGGCCGAGCTGCGCGCCATCCTCGACGTGCTGCGCGAGCCGGAGCCGACGGAGACCCCGGGGCTGGAGCGCCTCGACGAGGTCGCCCGGGTCGCGGGGCTCGCGGGCGTCGGCGTGGAGGTGCGGGGGAGCGCGGGCACCCTCGAACCCCCGGTCGACGACGCCGCCTTCCGCATCGTGCGCGAGGCCGTCACCAACACCGTGCGCCACGCCCGCCGCGCCCGGCGCGTGTCGGTCGACCTGGAGCGCGAGGGCGGCGAGCTGCGCCTGCGCGTCGCCGACGACGGCGGGCCGACGGACGAGCTGACCGCCGGCAACGGGCTGCGGGGCCTCGCCGAGCACGCCGCGGGCGTGGGCGGGTGCTCGTCGGTGGCCCCGGGTCCCGAGGGCGTCGTCGTCCGGGCCGCACTGCCGCTGACACGAACGGCCTCCCGGTGATCCGGGTCGTCCTGGCCGACGACCAGCAGCTGATCCGCGCCGGCCTGCGGGTGCTGCTCGAGACCGAGGACGGCTTCGCCGTGGTCGGGGAGGCGGCCGACGGCGCCGAGGCCGTCGCGGCCACCCGTGCCACCCGCCCCGACGTGGTCGTGATGGATGTCCGGATGCCGGGCGTGGACGGGCTGACGGCACTGGAGCGGATCGTCGGCGACCCGGAGCTCGCGGGCACCGCGGTACTGGTGCTGACCACCTTCGACCTCGACGAGTACGTCTTCCGGGCGCTGCGCGCCGGGGCGGCCGGGTTCCTGCTCAAGGACGGTGAGCCCGTCGACCTCGTGCGCGCCATCGCCCTCGTCGCGCGCGGCGAGGCGCTGCTCGCGCCCGCCGTGACCCGCCGCCTCATCGCGGAGTTCGCCGGGCGCCCCCAACCGCTGGTGCCCGCGGCGCGGCTCGACGTCCTCACCCCGCGCGAGCGGGAGGTGCTGGAGCTGGTCGGCGGCGGGCTCACCAACGACGAGATCGCCGCTCGCCTGGTGATCAGCCCCGCCACCGCGCGCACCCATGTCGGTCGGCTGCTCACCAAGCTCGACGCCCGCGACCGCGTGCAGCTCGTGGTCGTCGCCTACGAGACCGGGGTGTGCACTCCGCGCAAGTCAGGGTCCGTACGCCCCCCGACGTAGGCGCAGGACACGTCGTCGTGCCGACGACCGCGACCCACGGCGGTCGCGACGCTCCTCGTCGTGTCCCCCCTGTCCCGACGCCACTTCCTCGGCGTCACGCTCGCCGCCGCCGGAACGGTCGCCGTGAGCTCGATTGCCGGCTGCGCGTCGGGTAATCCCGGCGTGCGCCCCGCGGGCGTGGCGTCGCGCCCCCTCGCCGTCCCGCCGCTCGCGCCATCGACCCGGGACGCGGCCGGGCGGCGGGTCGTCGAGCTCGTCGCCGCCCCCGGCACGAGCACGTTCCTCCCCGGCCTCGCCACCCCGACCTGGGGCTACGGCGGCCTGGCGTTCGGCGGTCCCACGGTGCGGGTCTCCCGCGGCGAGGACGTCGTGCTCCGGGTGACCAACCGGCTGCCCGAGACCACCACCACCCACTGGCACGGGGCGAGCCTGCCGGCCCCCGCCGACGGCGGCCCCCACCAACCGATCGCTCCCGGCGAGACCTGGGAGGCGTCCTTCCGCGTCGACCAGCCCGCCGCGACGCTCTGGTACCACCCGCACCCGCACGGGCAGACCGAACGCCATGTCCACCGCGGCTTGGCCGGCATCTTCCTGATCGACGACGATCTCCCGGTCGCGCTGCCCGCGACCTACGGCGTCGACGACGTCCCCCTCGTGCTCACCGACCGCAGCTTCGCCCCGGACGGCAGCTTCGACGAGACCCACCGCAACGCCGTGGGGATGCTCGGCGACACGGTGCTGGTCAACGGGATCGTCGCGCCGTGGTTCGGCGTCACCACCACCCGCGTGCGCCTCCGGGTGCTCAACGCCTCCCCGGCGCGCAGCTACCGCCTGGTCCTCGACGACGGTGCCCCGCTGACGCTGGTCGGCACCGACGGCGGCCTGCTCCCCGCGCCGCGGAGCGTCGAGGGCGTCGTCCTCACGCCGGGCGAGCGGGCGGAGGTCGTCGTCGACGCGACGCCCGGCCGGCGACAGGTCCTGCGGTCGGAGACACCTGACCTGGGCGCGGTCAACGGCATCACCCGGGCGGCGGGAGCCGACGACTCCTTCGACCTGCTGGAGCTCCGGGCCGCCGACCGCCTCGAGCCCTCGCCCGCGATGCCCGCGCGCCTGTCGAACGAGACCCCGCTCGACGAGGGCGCCGCCACCCGCACCCGCCGATTCACGCTCTCGGAGAACCGGATCAACGGCCAGAGCATGGACATGGCCCGGGTCGACGAGGTGGTCCCGGCCTCGGCGACGGAGATCTGGGAGTTCACCAACCGCCACACGCTGCCGCACAACATGCACGTCCACGACGCCCGGATGCAGGTCCTCGAGCCCGCCGTCCCGGCCGCCGAGCGCGCCTGGAAGGACACCGTCGCCGTCCCGCCCGGGACCACCGTCCGCGCGCTCGTGCGCGTGGGTCCGCACACCGACCCGGAGGTGCCCTACATGCTCCACTGCCACCTGCTGCGCCACGAGGACGACGGGATGATGCTGCAGTTCCTCGTCGTCGGCCCCGGCCAGCGGCCCGCCACGACGATCGCCGCGCCCGGGCACGACCATGGCTGACCACGTGGCCGTGGGCCTGTTCCGGGGGGTCGCGGTGCTGCACGCGGCGATGACCGTCACCCAGGCCGTCGCCGCCGGCGCCGTGCTCCAGGCTTCGACGGTCGGCCTGACCGTCCACCAGGCCGTCGGCGGGACGCTGCTGCTCGTGGCCATGCTGCAGGTCCCGGTGGCGGTGCTCGCCTGGCGCCCCGGCCGGCTCCCGGCGTGGCCGATCGTGCTGTCGGGCGCCCTCGTCGTCGTCGAGATCGCCCAGGTCGCCTTCGGCGGCGCCGGCGTCCTCGCCGTCCACGTCCCGCTGGGGGTGACGATCGTCGGGACGACCGTGTCGCTCGCCGTCTGGGCCGTGCGGGCCCGGCCGGCACCGGTCCTCGACCCACCGGTGATCGGGAGCGCGCGGTGATCGTGCACGGGACCCCGGCCCGCGACGGGTGCTCGATATCCTCGGGAGCGCACCGCGAGAGCCACCCCGGGGAGAGGACACATGACCGAGACGATCGAGTTCCAGGCCGAGGCCCGCCAGCTGCTCCAGCTGATGATCCACTCGATCTACTCCGACAAGGACGTCTTCCTCCGCGAGCTGGTCTCCAACGCCTCGGACGCGCTGGACAAGCTGCGCCTGGCCTCCTACCAGGACAAGGACCTCGACGCGGACGTCTCCGACCTGCACGTCGAGCTCACGACCGACAGCGAGGCGCGCACCCTGACCGTGCGCGACAACGGCATCGGCATGACCCGCGACGAGGTGGTCGAGCTCATCGGCACCATCGCCAAGTCGGGCACCGCCGAGATGCTGGCGCAGCTGCGGGCGAGCGAGCCGACGACCGAGCAGGGCGCCGAGCTCATCGGACAGTTCGGCGTCGGGTTCTACTCGAGCTTCATGGTCGCCGACCGGGTCGAGCTCACCACCCGTAAGGCCGGCACCAGCGAGGGCGTGCACTGGGAGTCCACCGGCGAGGGCACCTACACCCTCGAGCCCGCCCCGGACGCCCCGCAGGGCACGGCGATCACGCTGCACCTCAAGGCCGAGGACGCCGAGGACCAGCTGCACGACTACGCCCAGCCCGGGACGGTCACGCGCATCGTCAAGCGCTACTCGGACTTCCTCACCTGGCCGATCCGCCTGAACCCGGATGCGGAGGACGGCTCGCCGGAGCCGATCAACTCGATGAAGGCGCTCTGGGCGCGCGCCCGCTCCGAGGTCACCGACGACGAGCTGAACGAGTTCTACCGCCACGTCAGCCACGACTGGCAGGAGCCGCTGGAGACCATCCGGCTCGCCGGCGAGGGCACGTTCGAGTACCAGGCCCTGCTGTTCCTGCCGAGCCGCGCGCCGATGGACCTGTTCATGCGCGAGCACCACCGCGGCGTGCAGCTCTACGTCAAGCGCGTCTTCGTCATGGACGAGTGCGAGGCGCTCGTCCCCGAGTACCTGCGCTTCGTCAAGGGTGTGGTCGACGCCGCCGACCTCTCGCTCAACGTCTCGCGCGAGATCCTCCAGCAGGACCGCCAGATCCAGGCGATCCGCAAGCGGCTCGTGCGCAAGGTCCTGCAGACGATCAAGACGATGCAGGACGACGAGCCGGAGAAGTACGCGACCTTCTGGTCCGAGCTCGGGCGCGCGCTCAAGGAGGGCCTGCTCTCCGACCACGACAACCAGAAGGCGATCCTCGACGTCTGCTCGTTCGCCTCGACCCACGACCCGGAGGCACCACCACGCTCGCGGCCTACAAGGAGCGCATGCCCGAGGGGCAGGAGTCGATCTACTACATGACCGGCGACTCCCGCTCCGGGCTGGAGAACTCGCCGCACATGGAGGCGTTCCGGGCCAAGGGCTACGAGGTCCTGCTGCTCACCGACCCCGTCGACGAGGTGTGGGTCGACGCCGTGCCGGACTTCGACGGCACCCCGCTCGCCTCGATCGCGAAGGGCGAGGTCGACCTCGGTTCCGACGCCGAGACGCCCGAGGGCTTCGACGACCTCCTGTCGTGGATGACGACGACGCTGGCCGACGACGTCAAGGAGGTCCGGCTGTCCACGCGCCTGACCACCTCGCCCGCGTGCCTGGTGGGTGACCCCGGCGACCTCACGCCGACGCTGGAGAAGATGTACCGGGCGATGGGTCAGGAGCCGCCGGTGGTGAAGCGGATCCTCGAGCTCAACCCCGCGCACGGGCTCGTGGCCGGTCTGCGCGACAAGCAGGCCGGGGGCGAGGGCGACCCGGACGTCGCGAAGCTGCTCTACGGCATGGCCCTGCTCGCCGAGGGTGGCGACCTCGCCGAGCCCGCGGCGTTCGTCAACACCCTCGCCACGCGGTTGGAGAACACCCTGTGACGGAGCCGGTCAAGCTGGGCGTCGACAGCTTCGTCGCGGCCGTCACCGATCCGGCGACGGAGCGGGTGATCGGGCCCGAGGAGCGGTTCTCCCACCTCCTGGAGGAGATCGCCTGCGCCGACCGGTCGGGGCTGCACTCCTTCCGCATCGGCGAGCACCACCGCAGCGAGTACTACGACGCGGCGCCCGCGGTCATCCTCGCCGCGGCGGCCGCGCGCACCGAGCGGATCCGGCTCGGCAGCGCGGTCACCGTGCTCAGCGCCGCCGACCCGGTGCGGGTGTTCCAGGAGTTCGCGACCGTCGACCTGATCTCGAAGGGCCGCGTCGACATGGTCGTCGGGCGGGGCTCGTTCACCGAGGCGTTCCCGCTGTTCGGGCTCGACTTCGCCGACTACGACTCGCTGTTCGCCGAGAAGCTCGACCTGCTCCTGGCCATCCGGGAGAGCACCGAGGTGACGTGGTCCGGGCGGCACCGTCCGGCGCTGACCGGCCAGGGCGTCTACCCGCGCCCGGCGCAGGAGCGGTTGCCGATCTGGGTCGGGGTCGGCGGCACCCCCGAGTCGTTCGTGCGCGCCGGGATGCTGGGGCTCCCGCTGATGGTCGCGATCATCGGGGGCGAGCCCCGGCAGTTCGCCCCGCTGATCGACCTCTACCGCCGCGCCGGCGAGCAGTCCGGGCACGCGCCGGAGGATCTCAGGGTCGGCCTGCACTGCTTCGGGTTCCTCGGCGACGACGTCGCCGCGGCGACCAACGCCTTCTACCCCGGCTGGGCCGAGATGTTCACCAAGGTCTCGCGCGAGCGCGGCTTCCCGCCCCCGACCCGCCGCCAGTTCGACGCCACCCGCGGCCCCGACGGGGCCTTCTTCGTCGGCGACCCGAGGACCGTGGCCGACAAGGTGCAGCGCGTCTCCGAGCAGCTCGGCGGCGTCGACCGCATCAACCTGCAGATGACCAACCCCCGCCTGGGCCACGAGGAGCTCCTGCACTCCATCGAGCTCCTCGGCACCGAGGTCGTCCCCCTGGTCGAGAAGGGCTGACGTCGCCGGCGGGGCACCGGGCGACGATCCCGTCGCCGACCCGGCATGCTGCGCCGATGGCGTACGACGTGGAGCTGGCCGACCGGTTGCGCGATCTGCTCGCGACCGAACCGGACGTCACCGAGAAGCGGATGTTCGGCGGGCTGGCGTTCCTCGTCGGCGGCCGCCTCGCGGTCGCCGCCGGCGGTCGCGGTGGCCTGATGCTGCGGATCGACCCGGCCGACTCCGCCGCACTGCTCACCGATCCGCGGGCGCAGCCCTTCGTCATGCGCGGCCGGGAGCTGGCCGGGTGGCTGCGCGTCGAGGTCGACGAGGACCTCGACGACGGTGCGCTCGGCCGGTGGGTCGAGCACGGCGTCGCCTACGCCCGGGCATTGCCCCCGGGGTGAGCCGCGACCGCGGATTCTGTCAGGAGCCGAGAGCCATGAACGCCAGTTTCCACCAGCGGCGCCGGTTCCTCACCGGAACGCTCGCCGGCGTCGGCCTGGCGGGTCTGGTGCGGGCCGACGGCGCCCCCCGGGACCGGCCCACCGCGCCCGGCCTCTTCGACGTGCGCGACTTCGGCGCGACGGGCGACGGCGCGACCCGGGACACCACCGCCGTCCAGGCCGCGATCGACGCGGCGTCCGCGAGCGGTGGCGGGATCGTGTTCTTCCCGACCGGACGGTTCCTCTCCGGCACGATCACCGTGAAGAGCCGTGTGACGCTGCACCTCTCGCCCGGGGCCGTGCTGGTCGGCAGCACCAGCATCGCCGACTATCCGGCCACGGACTTCCCCGCGCGGGATCTCGACATCGGCGGCTACCGGATCTGGGCGCTCGTCCACGCGGAGGACGCGGAGCAGATCGCCATCGAAGGTGACGGCGTCATCGACGGCAGCGGCGAGGCCTTCCCGAGGTCCGAGGTCCGGAACCCTGATGTGCCGACCGCCCCTCGTCCCCGCCTGATCTTCTTCAAGAACTGTCGCGCCGTGAGCCTGCGCGACGTCACGCTGCGCGAGTCGGGCATGTGGACGGTGCACCTCGCGCTGTGCGACGCGGTGCGGATCAGCGGGCTGCGCGTCACGTCCAGCTTCCACGTCAACCAGGACGGCATCGTGCTCGACAGTTGCCGCGACGCGATGGTCAGCGACTGCCACGTGAACACGGTGGACGACGCCATCGTGCTGAAGAGCTCCTTCCCGCGGGCCTGCAGCGACGTCACGATCAGCAACTGCGTGGTGCAGTCGCGCTGCGCCGGGCTGAAGCTGGGCACGCAGTCGCTGGGCGGGTTCCGCAACATCGCGATCTCCAACTGCGCGCTGCACGACTGCCGTCTCGGCGGCCTGAAGTTCCAGGCGGTGGACGGCGGCGACCTCGAGGACGTGACGGTCCAGAACATCACCATGCACGACGTCGCCGCGCCCTTCTCCTTCCGGCGGGGCGCACGCGGGTTCGACTACGGCTTCGCGCAGGTGGAGCGCCCGCGTCCCGTCGGCAGGCTGCGCAACGTGCTGATCAGCCAGGTGCGGGCCTCGATGTCGCCCGACGCCGCGCTGCGCGACGGCCACACGATGAGCATCGCCGGCCTCCCGGGCCACCCGGTGGAGAACGTGACGCTGGAGAACATCGACATCACCTTCCCGGGCGGCGGCACGCTCGACGAGGCGCGCCGCGCCGACGTCCCCGAGCATGCGAACGCCTACCCCGAACACACCATGTTCGGCGTCCTGCCGGCGTCCGGCCTGTGGGTGCGGCACGCCGCGCGCCTCACCCTGCGCGACGTCCGCTTCGACCTCGCCGCCACCGACGCGCGCCCCGCTCTGATGTGCGACGACGTCGACGACCTCGAGCTCCGCGGATTCCGGGCCGCGGTCTCCGGCACCGAACCACTCGTCCGCCTGCGCCAGACGCGCGGCGCCTACCTGCACGGTTGCCGGCCCACCGGCGATGTGGAGACGTTCGTGCGCACCGAGGGGGAGCGCAGCGCGGACGTCGCCGTGGTGGGGAACGATCTCCGCCGTGTCCGGCGGCCGATCGCCGACGGATGCCCCGGCGGTGTCGCCGAAGCAGGCAACCTGGGATGAGAGTCACGCCGGCGGGCCGTCCAGCGCAGCCAGGAGGCGCGCCCGGCCCGATCGGTGGAGCCAGCCGGGGAAATCCATGAGGCCGGGGTGGGCGTCGCGCAAGGGTGCGAGCTCGGTGTCGTAGTAGGTCTCGTTCGCCCACGTGAAGACCTTCGCGACCTCGGGGGCGTGCTCCCAGAGCGTCTCGAGCGGGATCCGGGTGTGCGGAACGGGACGACCGGCGGCGGCGGTGAGCGCCTCGGCGATCTGCGGGGCGGTGAGCCGGTCACCGGTGATCTCCACGGCCGTGCCCAGGTACGCGTCCGGCTTCGCGAAGGCCAGTGCGGCGAAGGCCCCGATGTCCTCGATGGCGATCAGCTGCATGACCAGGTCGTCGCGCCAGGGGACGTCGAGCGAGCCGTTCCGGAAGAACCGCGCCGGGCTGACGAAGTCCTCCATGAACCCGGCCGGACGCACGATCGTCGCCGGCAGGCCAAGGTCGCGGATGTGCTCCTCGATCCGCCACTTGTCGATGGGGCCCCAGCCGTGCTCGACGGAGAAGCGGTTCTGGCTCTCGACGCCGCCGACCGACGAGTACACCAGGTGCCCGATCCCCACGGCGTGGGCGGCGTCCGCGACGTTCGTCCCCTGGGTGACCTCGTCGTCGGTGGCCGACTGGACGCTGTAGATCCCGTGCGTGCCCCGGGCGGCCGCCTCGATCGAGGCACGATCGTCCAGGTCCCCGCGGGCGAGCTCGGCGCCGGCCGCGGCGAGCTCGGCCGCCGCGGGCGTGGTCTCGTCGCGGACGAGGGCTCGGACGTGCCAGCCCTGCGCGAGGAGGTGGCGGGCGGTGGCCCCGCCCTGGTTCCCGGTGGCGCCGGTCACGAGGACGGTCGTGCCGTTCATCGGGGCGTCGTCCCGGTCCCGAGCTCGTCGGAGCGTCCGGCGTCGAGTCGCGGCCACTGGGCGATGGGCCGTCCGCCCGGCCACTCCGACACCGGCGGCCACGCCGGGGCGCCGCCGTCGGTGCGCACGTTCGAGCACTGTCGGGGCCGGCCGGCGGGCGAGTCCTCCCAGGACTCCTGGCGTCCGTACGGGGTGAGGTCCATGAGCGCGTAGCTGTAGTCCATGACCTCCACGCCGCGACGCCGGGTCCAGTAGGTCTCGAAGACGCGGTCGCCGTCGCGCAGGTAGCAGATGAGGTGGAACAGGCCGAGCTCGCGACCGGCGAGGAGTGTCTCCAGGGAGGGCTGGGCGGAGTACCACGGCATGTCCCAGCCCATGAAGTCGCGATAGCGCAGGCTCTCGTCGTACGACGGCCGGGCCTCGGCGGGGCCGACGGCGACGTTGCGCCCCTGGCAGAGGACCGCGAACGTGATGTCCCTGGAGTGCAGGTAGGACAGCTCGCCGACCTGGCTGGTGTAGAACGTGCAGCCCTCGCACTGCTCCGGCGCGGGCCGGCCCGGGTTCCACATGAAGTAGTAGGCGAGGAGCTGCCGGCGTCCTTCGAACGCGTCGAGGAGGGTCGTCGGCCCGTCGGGCCCGAGCAGGGCGAGGTCGGGATCCACCTCGACCGCCGGCAGGCGACGGCGCGCGGCCGCGATCGCGTCGCCGTCACGGCTGTGCGCCTTCTCCCGGATCCGCAACCGGTCCATCTCGGCCTGGAAGGTGGCCCGGTCGACGGCCTCCGGCCGGCTCGCTGCGGTGGCGGCGCCGTCCGGCGACCCGCCGGGGCCGGCTGGTTCGTTCGTCATGACGGTCTCCTGTTCGGCCGACGGTTCCGCCACCGGCCCCTCTCAGTAGGTGGGCAGGTCGACGGCGGTGGCGGAGGTGGCGGCCCAGTGCTCGTCGAAGCCCTCGACGGCCTCCGTGGCTCCTGTCAGCGCTCGCGTGCGCTCGGCGTTGACCAGCGCGAGGTGCTGGTTGGCCTCGACGAAGCCGCGCAGGCGCCGCTCGTAGGCACCGAACCCGGCGGCATGGTCGCCGCCGGCGCGGGCCAACTCGCCGGCCAGGACGTAGCCGCCCACCATCGCGAGGCTGGTGCCCTGTCCGGAGAGCGCGGTCGCGCACCAGGCGGCGTCGCCCACGAGCGCCACGGGTCCCTGCGACCACGACGCCAGACGCACCTGCGTCATCGGCGTGAGGTAGAAGTCGGCCGCCTCGACCATCCCCTCGAGAAGGTGCGGGACGACCCACCCGCCCTCGGCGAAGGCCGCGGCCACCACGCGGCGCTGCTCGGCGAGGTCACGATGGTGGTACTCCACCTCGGGATCGACGAAGCCGAGCACGGCGCGCACCTCGGTGTTCGCGCGCGCGGTGTAGAGCCCGACCATGGTCGTCGGGCGCTGGAGGAACACCTGCCACCGGTCGAGGCCGAAGGTGTTGGGCAGGGTGAACACCGCGAGGTGCTGACCCAGCGGCAGCAACCGCCCGTCGTCGTCGGGCCCGAACGCCATCCGCCGGACCCCGGAGAACTGGCCGTCCGCGCCGATGACGAGATCGGCGTGGCGGGTGCCACCACCCGCGAGCTCGGCCCGCACCCGGCCGTCGGGCTCGTGCGCGATCCCGGCGATGCGGTCGCCGTAGACGTACTCGACGTCGCCGGTCGCGCCGAGCAGCGCGCTCACCAGGTCGTCACGCAGGATCTCCACGTCGGGTCCGCCGAGGGGCCCGCCGGTCAGGGTCAGGTCGGTGCTGCGCATGAGCTCGGCGCCGTCCTCGTCGACCACCGACATCCCGCGCATGTCGGTCCGTGCGGAGCGCAGGGCCTCGCCGAGTCCCATCCGCTCGGCGACCGTCATCGCGGCCCCGCGGACGTCGACCGCCTGCCCACCGGGGCGTGGTGCCGGCGCGGCCTCGACGACCACGGGATCGAAACCGTGAGCGCGCAACCAGTACGCGGTGGTGGCGCCGGCGACGCCGCCACCGGAGACGAGGACATCGGTCATCGGGCTGTGCTCCCTCGGCTGTACGGTGTACGAGCACTGTGTCCTGCACGAGCGAGGCGCGACACGCCCTGTCCTAGGACACCGGCACCGACCCGGGGCAGGCGCGCGGAGGCGGACGTGGTGGACCTCAGGCCCTCGGAGCGGATCGCGGCCGAGCTGCGCGCCCGCATCGTCGCCGGCGACCTGGTACCGGGGGAGCGGCTGCCCTCGACCCGGGCTCTGGTCGCCGAGCACGGGGTGGGCTCGGCGACCGCCGCCCGCGCGCTGGCACTGCTGCGCGACCAGGGGTGGATTCACACACGGGACCGGACCGGCTCGGTCGTCGTCGATCGGGATGCGGCGCGGGCCCGGGCGAGCGCGCCCCCCACGAGGCGGCGGGGTCCGGACCGTGCCGAGCTCGTCGCGATGGCGATCGAGCTCGCGGACACCGACGGGCTGGCCGCGCTCACGATGCGCCGGCTCGCCGCGTCCCTCGGCGTACCGACGATGTCGCTCTACCAGCTGGTCCGCGACAAGGACGACCTGCTGCTGTACATGGTCGAGACGGTGTTCGCGGCGGTGCCGACCGGGCCGGAGCACGGGTCGTGGCGTACGCGGCTCGAGGGGGCCGCGCGTCGCCAGTGGCGGGTGCACCAGCGCCACCCGTGGCTCGCGCGCGTCCTGTCGCTGAGCCGCCCGCAGCCCGTGCCGGCTCTGCTGCGCCTGGCCGAGGCCGAGCTCGCCGCCCTCGAGGAGGTCGTCCACGACCCCGTCACCCGGTTCGACCTGCACGTGGCCCTGACCAGCTTCGTGCGCGGGATGGCCATCGACCTGGCCGCGGAGCGGGAAGCCGTGGCCGACACCGGGCTCGACGTCGACGCCTGGGTCGACCGGGCCCCCACGCTCCACGAGGCGCTGCGCCGCCACTCCGGGCCCGCCCTGCGCCGGATCCAGGATTACTCCTACGACCTCCAGCGCATCTTCGACGAGGGCCTGGCATCGCTGCTCGACGGGATCGCGCAGCGCGCACGCCGCCCGTGACGAGCAGCCGGTCGGTCGGGATGATGCGGGTGTCCGAGGGGGGACTTGAACCCCCACCCCCTACTCGGGGACTAGCACCTCAAGCTAGCGCGTCTGCCATTCCGCCACTCGGACTTGCGTGCTGCGAGCCTAGACGACGCCCGCCGTCCGGACACTGCCGGGTCCCGGGCGGCTCGATGGCAGGATGCGCCGCATGGGCCGTGCCGAGGACGAGGTCGTGTCGCTGACCAGTGAGCTCATCCAGATCGACAGTGCCAACACCGGGGAGCTCGACACGACGACGGGCGAGGCCGAGGCCGCCGCCTACGTCGACGCCAAGCTCCGCGAGGTCGGCTACGAGACCGAGGTGGTCGAGTCCGGTGCGCCGGGGCGGCACAACGTGTTCGCCCGCCTGGCCGGGGCCGACCCCGACCGCCCCGCCCTGCTGGTGCACGGGCACCTCGACGTCGTGCCCTTCAACGCCGACGAGTGGTCGGTGCACCCGCTCTCCGGCGCGGTGCAGGACGGCTACGTCTGGGGTCGCGGCGCGGTCGACATGAAGGACATGGACGCGATGATCCTGGCGCTCGCGCGCCAGTTCAAGATCGAGGGGACGGTGCCGCCGCGCGACCTCGTCTTCGCGTTCCTCGCCGACGAGGAGGCCGGCGGCGCCTACGGCTCGCACTGGCTGGCCGAGCACCGCCCCGACCTGTTCGCCGGCTGCACCGAGGCCCTCGGCGAGGTCGGCGGGTTCTCGCTGACCCTCGGCGAGGACGTCCGCGTGTACCCGGTGATGACCGGCGAGAAGTCGATCGCCTGGATGAAGCTCCGCGTCCGCTCACGCCCCGGCCACGGCTCGATGCTGCACGACGAGAACGCGGTCACCATCCTGTCCGAGGCCGTCGCCCGCCTCGGGCGCCACCGGTTCCCGCTGGTGCTCACCGACGCGGTGCGCGGGTTCTTCGCCGAGGTCACCGAGCTGACCGGCATCGAGTTCCCCACCGACTCCGCGGCCTCCCTCGACGGGGCGGTGGCCAAGCTCGGCGGGGTCGCCCGCGTCGTCGGGGCCACCACCCGCGACACCGCGAACCCGACGATGCTGCAGGCCGGCTACAAGGCGAACGTCATCCCGTCGCTGGCCGAGGCCACCGTGGACTGCCGGGTCCTGCCCGGCCGCCAGGAGGCCTTCGAGCGCGAGCTCGACGAGCTGCTCGGCCCGGACGTCGAGCGCGAGTGGATCCGCAACCTCGAGGCGGTGGAGACCTCGTTCGACGGTGACCTCGTCGACACGCTCACCGCCGCGGTACGGGCCGAGGACGACGGCGCGCACACGCTGCCCTACATGATGTCCGGCGGCACCGACGCCAAGGCGTTCGTGAAGCTCGGGATGCGCTGCTTCGGGTTCGCGCCGCTGCGCCTGCCGCCGGACCTCGACTTCACCGCCCTGTTCCACGGCATCGACGAGCGCGTCCCCGTCGACGCGCTGACCTTCGGGGTCCGGGTGCTCGAGAGGGTGCTGACGACGTGCTGAGTTCGGGAGCGGTTGCCCTGGTGACGGGCGGTGCCTCGGGGATCGGCGAGGCGCTGTGCACGCGGCTCGGCGGGGCCGGGGTGAAGGTCGGGGTGGTCGACCGGGACGCCGCCGGCGCCGCCCGGGTGGCCGAGGCCTGCTCGGGCCTCGCGGTGGCCTGCGACGTCACCTCGGAGACCTCGATGGCCGCCGCCGTCGCGGAGGTCGAGTCCTGGGGCGGGCGCCTCGACCTGGTGGCGCTGAACGCCGGCACCGTGGGTGGCCAGTCCGGGATCGCCGACCTCGACGTCGCGGCCTACCGCCGCGTGATGGGCGTCAACGTCGACCACGTCGTCTTCGGCCTCACCGCCGCCGTGCCGGCCCTGCGCCGGGCCGGCGGCGGCACGGTGATCGCGACGTCGTCGCTCGCCGGACTCGTCGGCATGCCGGGCGACGCGATCTACACCCTGAGCAAGCACGCCGTCGTCGGGTACGTGCGGTCGGCCGCCTCCCTGGCATCCGAGGGGATCCGCGTGATGGCCGTCTGCCCGGGCTTCGCCGACACCGCCCTCATCGCCGGGGTCCGCGAGCAGTTCGGCGAGTTCCCGCTGCTCACCGCCGGCGACGTCGCCGACGCGGTCGAGGCGATGATCGCGAACGGCGAGCCGGGCGACTGCTGGTTCGTCCAGCCCGGCCGCGACGCCGCGCCCTTCCGCTTCCGGGGCGTCCCGGGACCGGAAGGCGGGGGAGCGCCGCCGCCGCTGACGTGGGACGGGCACTGACCCCTTGATCTGCGGGGGAGGCGACCGATACTTCCTCCATGAGGCCGCTGCTCGCCGAGGCCCTCGTCGGCCGTTCGGACTAGCTGCGGGTTCTACGCGCTGCGGCGCCACGGCGTACGTGGCGGGGTTACGTAGAACTGCCGCTCCGTGGCGCCCGTCCGGGCGCGATCCTCGATCCGCGGAACGACCGCTCGAGGAGGCTCCACCACTCCTCGAGAGCTGGATGTCGGCCGCCGCCACCGGCGCCCTCCGACCCTCCGACTCCACGAGCGCCACGACGAGAGGAACGACCATGGAGAAGACCCAGCCCGGCAGTGCGTCGACCGCGACCGCCGAGCCGCCGGCGATGGCCGCGTTGCACCACGTCGGCATCACGGTGACCGATCTGGAGCGCAGCGTGGCCTGGTACCGGGAGATGCTCGGGATGATCCGGTGGGGGGAGGAGCGGTACCCCGGGGGGCGTACCGCCCTCCTCATGCGCCCGGGGACCCACGTGCACCTCGGGCTCGACGCCCACGAGGCCAACGAGGGCGAGCCCTTCGCCCCGCATCGCACGGGACTCGACCACCTCGCCTTCATGATCACGACCCGTGCGGAGCTCGTGGCGTGGCGCGCCCACCTCAGCGGGCGCGGCGTGGCGTGCAGCGAGGTCCGCGACGTCGTCGTCGAGTCGGTCCCGGCCTCGCTGCTCACCTTCACCGACCCCGACGGCGTGGCGCTCGAGATGATCTACATGCCGCCGTCGGGATGAGGGCGGAGCTCACCTCCGGCGAGGACACCACGGCCGTCCCCCGCGCCCCCGCGGTCACGTCCTCGCCCTAGGCTGCCGTGCCGTGCGTGCGTGGACTGTGCCCCGGCTCGGCGAACCCGACGAGGTCCTGACCCTGGCCGAGGTCCCCGACCCGGAGCCCGGCGAGGGGCAGGTGCTCGTGCGGGTCGCGGCGGCCGCGGCCAACTTCGCCGACATCCTCTACGTCCGCGGCGAGTACCAGGAGCGTCCGTCGCTGCCGTTCGTCCCCGGCCTGGAGGCGGCGGGCGAGGTGGTCGCCGCGGGTCCCGGCGCGCCCTTCGCCCCGGGCGACCGGGTCCTCGGGGCGCCGACCCTGCCGGTCGGCGGCTTCGGGGAGCTCACGCTGCTCGACGCCGACCGGGTGTTCGCCTGGCCGGCGGGGATGAGCGCCGCGCAGGCCGCCGGCTTCCACGTCAGCTACCAGACCGGGTGGTGCGCGCTGCACCACCGCACGACCCTCGACGCGGGCGAGACCCTGCTCGTGCACTCCGCCGCGGGCGGGGTGGGCGCGGCCGCGGTGCAGCTCGGCAAGGCCGCCGGGGCGCGGGTGATCGCCGTCGTCGGCGCCGCGGACAAGATCCCGGTGGCCCACCGCCTCGGCGCCGACGAGGTGCTCGGCCCGGACGACGACCTCGTGCCCACCGTGCGGGCCCTGACCGACGGGCGGGGCGTCGACGTGGTCTACGACCCGGTCGGCGGCGACGTGTTCGACGCCAGCCGCCGCGTCGTCGCGTTCGAGGGACGCCTGCTGGTGATCGGCTTCGCGGGCGGGCGGATCGCGGACGCCCCCACCAACCACGCCCTGGTCAAGAACTACGGCGTGATCGGCGTGCACTGGAGCGCCTACCGGCAGCGCGCCCCGGAGCTGATCGCCGCGTGGCACCGCGAGCTCCTCGCGCTGTGGGAGCGCGGTGCGATCGACCCGCTCGTCGGCGGCGAGTACGCCTTCGAGGACCTGCCCGCCGCGTTCGCGGCGCTCGCGGCGCGCACCACGACCGGGCGCGTGGTGCTCGTCAGCTCCAGATCGTGACGTAGACCGGCGGGCGGAACCGTGAGGGCGGCACACCGTTCGTGGGCGAGCGCAGCAGGGCGAGCGCCTCCGGGCTCTGCAGGAAGCGCCGGAACGACGACGCGGCGACCCGGCGCTCGTCGCGCAGCGTCGTCGCGTACCAGTAGGTCGGCGCCGGGGTCGACGCCGTGCTCACCACCACGAGGTCGCCGCGCCGCAACGACGGTCCGACGAGGTGCTGCACGGCCGGGGCGACACCGGCGCCGGCGGCGGCCGCCTCCCACGCCCGGGTCTGGGTGTCGAACACCCGGATGCGGCTCTCGGGCACCCCGAGGCGGCGCAGCAGTGCGGCGGTGTCGCTGTCCGGCTCGGCGCCCCGGGGTCCGAGCAGCCACGTCCAGGTCCGCGCCGGCCCGCGCGGGCGGTGGTCGGGGGACCCGACGACCACCATCTGGGCGCGCAGGATCGCCTCGCTGACCAGCCCGAGCGTCGGGTCGGCGTCCAGCTTCGGACCCAGCCCCATGTCGGCGAGGCGCTGGGCGAGCAGGACGGCCATCTCGCCCCCGGCCGCGACGCCGGCGGTCGTCTCGAACGCTCCGCCGCCCCGGCGGTCGAACGCCGCGGTCACCGGTCCGGCGACGAACTCCGCGACGGTGCTGGTCGAGACCACCCGCAGCCGGTCCGCCGCGCCCTGCGCCGAGCGGACGACGGCCTCCGCCTCCGCCCCGAGCGCGACCATCTGGGAGGCGACGGCCAGCAGCCGCTGACCGCCGGACGTCAGCTCCATCCGGCCCTGCTCGCGCGCGAGCAGGGGATCACCGAAGTGCGTCCGCAGCGCCGCGAGCGCCCCGGACACGGCGGGCTCGGAGACCTCGAGGGCCGCCGCGGCCGCCTTGACCGAGCCGAGGCGCGCCACGAGGACGAAGGCGCTCAGCTGGGTCAGGGTCACCCGGTCAGTGTGCGAGCACGCGGTCGGCCACACCAGGAACGCGGATTAAGCGATCGGTGAGGTCGCTGTTCCGTGTGTGGCCCAGATCACCCACGATCGGTGGTCCACCGACACCACCGGGAGGCGCGCGATGCAGGTGCCCGCGCAGTTCGACTACGTGAAGGCCACGAGCGTGGACGACGCGATCGCGCTGCTCCATCGTCACGGCCCCGAGTCGCTGATCGTCGCCGGCGGGCACAGCCTGCTTCCGATGATGAAGCTGCGCCTCGCCGATCCCGAGACGCTCATCGACATCAACGGTCTCGACGAGCTCGCGCACATCACGGTCGAGGGCGACTTCGTCCGCATCGGGGCGATGGTGCGGCACGCGGGGCTGCTGTCCTCCCCGGTCATCGGTGAGCACTTCCCGATCTTCACCGACGCCGAGCGGCTCATCGCCGACCCGATCGTGCGCAACCGGGGCACGGTGGGTGGGTCGCTGTGCCAGGCCGACCCCTCCGAGGACCTGTCGGCGGCATTCTCGGCCCTGCGCGCCACCGTGGTCATCCGCGGCGTGGACGGCGAGCGCGAGGTGCCGGTGCGCGAGTTCCACCGGGGGCCCTACGAGACCGCGGTCGCCCACGGCGAGCTGCTGGTCGAGATCCGCGTGCCGATCACCCCCTCGACGGGCAGCGCCTACGAGAAGCTCGAGCGCCGCGCGGGCGACTGGGCCGTGGCCTCGGCGGGTGCCGTCGTGCGCCTCGAGGGTTCGGTCGTCACCGAGGTCGGGATCGGCCTGACCGCGCTCGGCGCCGCGCACTTCACCGCGCCCGAGGCCGAGGACTCGCTGCGCGGCCGCGAACCCACCGAGGAGAACCTCGCCGAGGCCGGGCGCCTCGCCGCCGCGCACTGCTCCCCGAGCGCCGACCAGCGCGGACCCGTCGACTACAAGCGTCACCTCGCCGGCGAGCTCACCGTCCGCGCGCTCCGCCGCGCCGTCGTGCGGATCACCGGTGCCGACATCACCCGAGGGGCCTGACATGCAGATCACCGTCATCGTCAACGGGACGGCGTACGTCCGCGACGTCGAGCCGCGCCTGCTGCTGACGCACTTCCTGCGCGACGAGCTGCGCCTGACCGGTACCCACTGGGGCTGCGACACCTCCAACTGCGGCGCCTGCGTGGTGACCCTCGACGGCGTCCCCGTCAAGTCGTGCACCGTGCTCGCCGTGATGGCCGACGGGTGCGAGGTCGGCACCGTCGAGGGCCTGGCCGGCGGGACCCACGGGGCCGAGCTCGACCCCGTCCAGCAGGGCTTCGTGACCTGCCACGGCCTGCAGTGCGGGTTCTGCACCCCCGGCATGATGATCACTGCCCGGGCACTGCTCGACCGGGATCCCGACCCGTCGCCGACCACGATCCGCGAGGCGATCTCCGGCCAGATCTGCCGGTGCACCGGCTACGAGAACATCGTGCGCTCCGTGCGCTGGGCCGCCGAGCACGAGGCCGCCGGCCGTGCCGCGACCGCCGCCGACGAGGAGGTCACGGCATGACCGCCATCCACGACAAGGGCATGCAGCCCGAGTCCGACCAGATCCACGCCGCGGCCGAGACCCCCCACGGCTACGGGCCGATGAAGCGCAAGGAGGACGCGCGCTTCGTGCGCGGCCGCGGCCAGTACGTCGACGACGTCGTGCTCACCGGGATGCTGCACGGCGCGGTGCTGCGCAGCCCGCTGGCGCACGCGAAGATCCTCTCGGTCGACACCAGCGCGGCCGAGGCGCACCCCAAGGTGCACGCGGTCATCACCGGCGAGACCCTCGCCGGACTCGGGCTGGCCTGGATGCCGACCCTGTCGAACGACACCCAGGCGGTGCTCGCCACCGACAAGGTCCGCTTCCAGGGCCAGGAGGTCGCCTTCGTCGTCGCCGACGACCGCTACGCCGCCCGCGACGCGCTCGCGCTGATCGAGGTCGAGTACGAGCCCCTCGACCCGGTGATCGACGCGAGGACGGCCACCGATCCCGGCACCCCGGTCATCCGCGACGACAAGGAGGGGCAGAGGAGCAACCACATCTTCGACTGGACCTCCGGAAACGCCGAGCGCACCGACGCGATCTTCGCCGAGGCCGAGGCCGCCGGCGACCAGCGCGTCGTGGTCGCCGACATGCTCTACCCGCGGGTGCACCCCGCGCCCCTGGAGACCTGCGGCGCCATCGCCGACATGGACCCGGTGACCGGCAAGCTCACCCTCTGGACCACCACCCAGGCCCCGCACGCCCACCGCACCCTCTACGCGCTGGTCGCCGGCCTGCCCGAGCACAAGATCCGGATCATCTCGCCCGACATCGGCGGCGGCTTCGGCAACAAGGTCGGCATCTACCCCGGCTACGTGTGCGCGGTCGTCGCCTCGATCGTCACCGGCCGGCCGGTGAAGTGGATGGAGGACCGCTCCGAGAACCTCATGAGCACGTCGTTCGCCCGCGACTACCACATGCGCGGCGAGGCGGCGGTGACCGAGGACGGCCGGCTGCGCGCGGTGCGGGTGCACGTGCTCGCCGACCACGGCGCGTTCAACGCCACGGCGCAGCCCACCGCGTTCCCCGCCGGGTTCTTCGGAGTGTTCACCGGGTCCTACGACCTGGAGGCCGCCCACTGCGCGGTCACCGGCGTCTACACGAACAAGGCGTCCGGTGGTGTCGCGTACGCCTGCTCGTTCCGCATCACCGAGGCCGTCTACCTCATCGAGCGCCTCGTCGACGTGGTGGCCCACGACCTCGGTCAGGACCCCGCCGAGCTGCGGATGCGCAACCTGCTCCGGCCCGAGCAGTTCCCGTACCAGAGCGCCACCGGCTGGGAGTACGACTCCGGGAACTATCCCCACACCCTCCAGGTGGCGCTGGACAAGGCCGGCTACCCGGAGCTGCGCGCCGAGCAGGCCGAGAACCGCCGTCGCCACCAGGCGGGTGAGCCGGTCACGCTCATGGGGATCGGCCTGAGCTTCTTCACCGAGGCCGTCGGCGCCGGGCCTCGACGCACCATGGACATCCTCGGGCTCGGCATGGCCGACGGCGCGGAGCTGCGCGTGCACCCGACCGGCAAGGCCGTGCTGCGGATCTCGGTGCAGAGCCAGGGCCAGGGTCACGAGACGACGTTCGCCCAGATCGCGGCGGCCGAGCTCGGCATGTCGGCCGACGACATCGAGGTCGTGCACGGCGACACCGACAACACCCCGTTCGGCCTCGGCACGTACGGGTCGCGCTCGACCCCGGTGTCCGGCGCGGCCACGGCGATGGTGGCCCGCAAGGTGCGGGAGCGGGCGAAGATCGTGGCCTCGGCGATGCTCGAGGTGTCCCCGGACGACCTCGAGTGGGACGACGGGCGCTGGCAGGTCGCCGGCGACCCCGGCACCGGGAAGACCATGGCCGAGCTCGCGCTCGCCGCCCACTCGAACCTCGAGCTGCCCGAGGGCGTCGAGGGCCACCTGGACGCCACGTGCGTCTACAACCCGCCCAACCTGACCTACCCGTGCGGGGCGTACCTCTGCGTGGTCGACGTCGATCCGGGGACCGGCGCGGTCGACGTGCGCCGGTTCATCGCGGTCGACGACTGCGGGGTCCGGATCAACCCCATGATCGTCGAGGGGCAGATCCACGGCGGACTCGCCGACGGGGTCGGCATGGCACTCATGCAGGGCATCGCCTTCGACCTCGACGGCAACTGCCTCGGCGGGTCGATGATGGACTACCTGCTGCCGACCGCCCTGGAGTGCCCGTCGTGGGAGCTGGGGGAGACGGTCACGCCGTCGCCGCACCACCCGATCGGCGCCAAGGGCGTGGGGGAGTCGGCGACCGTCGGCTCGCCGCCCGCGGTGGTCAACGCCGTGATCGACGCGCTCGCGCCCTTCGACGTCCGGCACGCCGACATGCCCCTGACGCCGGCCGCGGTCTGGTGCGCGACGCAGGGCAGGCCGCTGCGCACCGACCTCGCGATCACATGACGGACCTGCTCGCGCGCGTCGACCTGCTGCGCTCGGGCCGGACGCCGTTCGTGCTGGCCACCGTCGTCCGCGCCGAGCGCCCGACCAGCGCCCGGCCGGGCGACCGCGCGGTGGTGCTGCCCGACGGGACCGTCGAGGGGTTCGTCGGCGGCGCGTGCGCGGAGTCGACCGTGCGGCTGGAGGGACTGCGCCTGCTGCGCGACGGCACGTCGACGCTGCTGCGGATCACCCCCGCCGAGGCCGCCGCCTCCCATCCCGACCCGGTCGAGGGCATGATCACCGTCGACAACCCGTGCCTGTCGGGCGGCACCTTGGAGATCTTCCTCGAGGCCGTGGTGCCGCCCACCGTCGTGGTGGTCCTCGGGGACGGCCCCGTCGCCCGCGCGCTCGCCCGGGTCGGTGGCGCCCTCGACCACGACGTCCGGCCCCTGGCTCCCGGCGACCCCGTCGACATCCCCGAGGGTGCCGCCGCGGTCGTCGCGGCGTCGCACGGGCGCGGCGAGGAGGAGCTGCTGTCCGCCGCGCTCGCCGCCGGCGTGCCCTACGTGGCCCTGGTCGCGTCCCGGCGGCGGGGGACCGCGGTGCTCGACGCCCTCGAGGCCCTCGACGTGGGCCCGACCGACCGCGCCCGGGTCCACACCCCCGCCGGGCTCGACCTCGGCGCGCGGACCCCGGGCGAGGTGGCGCTCTCGATCTGGGCCGAGCTCGTGGCGGCGCGCGGCGACCGGACGGTGCCGGGCCCCGCCGTGCCCCGCGCGACGGAGGCCCCGGACGCCGTCGACCCGATCTGCGGGATGAGCGTCGCCCGCGTGCCGGGCACCCCGAACGCCGTCGTCGAGGGCGACCACCCACTGGTTCTGCGGCGCGGGCTGCCGGCAGGCGTTCCTCGACGGGTGCCCATGACCACGGACGTCGAGGGGCTGCGGGCCGCCCTGGACGCGCAGGGCTACCTCGCCGACGAGAGCCTGGCCACCGCGCTGTTCCTGGCCACCGCGATGGGCCAGCCGATCCTGCTCGAGGGCGAGCCGGGCGTCGGCAAGACCCAGGCCGCCCTCGCCCTGGCCGCGGCGCTGGACAGCCCGCTGCTCCGGCTGCAGTGCTACGAGGGCCTCACCGCGTCCGAGGCGCTCTACGAGTGGAACTACCCGCGCCAGCTGCTCGCGATCCGGCTGGCCGAGAGCCGCGGCGAGGCCCTGCGCGACGCCGACCTGTTCACCGACGACTACCTGCTCGCCCGCCCGCTGCTCGCCGCGGTGCAGCCACCCGGGTCCCGCGTCCGGCGGTCCTGCTGATCGACGAGATCGACCGCGCCGACGACGAGTTCGAGGCGTTCCTGTTCGAGATGCTCGCGGAGTCGTCGGTGACGATCCCCGAGCTGGGCACCCGGCGGGCCGTCGTCCCGCCGATCACCGTGCTGACCTCCAACCGCACGCGGGACCTGCACGACGCCCTCAAGCGCCGCTGCCTCTACGCCTGGATCCGCTACCCCGACACCGACCGGGTGGAGGCGATCCTGCGGCGGCGGGTCCCCGGGGTGGGCGACGTCCTGGCCGACCAGGTCGCGGCCGCCGTGGCGCGCCTGCGCGGCCTGGAGCTGGTCAAGCCGCCCGGGGTGGCCGAGGCCATCAGCTGGACCCGCGCACTGGGCGCCCTCGGGGTCGAGGTCCTCACCGCCCACGAGGCCGGGCGCACCCTCGGTGCGGTGCTGAAGTACGACGAGGACACCGAGGTCGCGCGCGGCGTCCTCGACGCCGTCGTCGGTGGAGCCGGCGGGCGGTGAGTCCCGACCTCGCCACCTTCGCCGCGCGGTTCGCGACGGCGCTGCACGCCGCCGGTCTGCCGGTCGGGCCCGGGCGCGCCGAGCGGTTCGCCCGCGCGGTGCTGCTGGTGCGACCGGTACGGCGGGCGGCCCTGCGCGACACCGCTCTCGCGACCCTGGTGTCCGACCCGGCCCACGTCCCGACGTTCGACGCGGTGTTCGCCGCGGTCGTCGACGGCATCAGCGACCCGGCCGAGGCGCGCGGCGATCCCGGGGCCCCGCCGACGGGGAGCGGCGGGCGCCCGCGGCCGTCGCCCGGCCGGCGGCGGGAGCACGACGCCGGAGCAGCGGCCCGGGCTCGGGGGGCGTCTCCCGGGAGATGCCCGTCGTGGCCGTGGCGAGCGCGGCCGAGCGCCTGGGCGGCCGGGACTTCGCGAGCCTCACCCCGGCCGAGCTCGCCGCGCTGGCCGAGGCGATGCGCCGCTTCCGGCTCGCCACCCCGCGCCGGCGCTCACGACGCCTGCGCGCGGCTCCACACGGCGAGCGCGTCGACCTCCGCGCGACGTTGCGCGCCGCCCGCCGCACCGGCGGCCACCCGCTGCGGGTGGCGCGCCGGCGTCGCCGGGAGCGCCCGCGCCGGCTGGTCGTGCTCTGCGACATCTCCGGGTCGATGGAGCCCTACGCCCGGGCCCTGGTGCAGCTGCTCTGGTGCGCGGCGGGCACGTCGCGGGCGGAGGTGTTCAGCCTGGCGACCCGTCTCACCCGGCTGACCCCGGCGCTCGCGCGCCACCGTCCGCAGGTCGCGCTCGAGCGGGTGGCGCGGGCGGCGCCGGACTGGTCGGGCGGGAGCCGGATCGGGGACTGCCTCGCGGCCTTCGTGGACGAGCACGGGCGTCGGGGGACCGCTCGCGGGGCGGTGGTCCTGATCGTCTCCGACGGGTGGGACACCGGGGATCCGCGGCGTCTCGGGGCGGCGATGCGCCGACTGTCGCGCGTCGCGCACCGGGTCGTGTGGGCCAACCCGCGGACCGCCGACCCGCGCTTCCGGCCGCGCACGGGCGGGATGGCCGCCGCGTGGCCGTACTGCGACGCCGTGGTCAGCGCGCACAGCCTGGCGGCGCTGCCCGACCTCCTCGCGGCGATCGCGGACGATCGCTGACGTCAGGTGGCGAGGCCGGCCTGCAGCGCGCGCGAGACCTTGCGGCGCAGCCACACCTTCCGCGTCCCGTCGCTGTAGAGCAGCGTGCGCGCGAGCTCCCAGCCGCCGAACTCGGCGCGGATGCCCAGCTGCACGGTCGCCGAGATCCGGGTGATGTCCGGTGGCAGGCGCACCGGCTGGTACTCCCAGTCGCCCTCCACCAACGGCGTGCCGATGCCGGCCCCGCTGCCGCGTGTCCCACGGTCGTTCACCACGTGATCACCTCCGAGACGGCCCGGACCACCGTACGTGCTCGACGGGGGAGCGCACAGGCGTCGCCCGGTCTCCGGTCACTCCCAGGGCGGGTCGGTGACCCAGTCGACCGGGTCGTCGTCGGGGTCGACCGCGGGGGAGCTGACGTCGTCGAGCGCGCCGCGGATGGCCGGGGGCAGCACGAGCTCCTCGGCGGCGAGCGACCCGAGAAGCTGGGCACCGTCGCGGGCGCCGACCACGGGGGCGGTGACACCCGGCCGGTCGCGCACCCAGGCGAGGGCGACGGCCAGCGGCGAGGTACCGAGCCCGTGCGCGGCCGTGACGACGGCCTGCACGATGCGGGCCGTGCGCTCGGTGCGGTGGCGGGCGACGTACCCGGCGAGGTGGGCCGACGCGCCCCGGGAGTCGGCGGGCACCCCGTCCCGGTACTTGCCGGTGAGCACGCCGCGGCCCAGCGGGCCCCAGGGCAGCAGGCCCAGGCCGTGGTAGTCCGCCGCGGGCAGGACGTCGGACTCGATGCTCCGGTCGAGCAGCGAGTACTCCGACTGCACCGACACCAGCGGCAGCGAGGTCAGGCCCTGGCGCACGGCGGCCGCGGCGACCTGCCAGCCCGCGTAGTTGGCCAGGCCCGCGTACCGGGCGCGCCCGGTGGTCAGCGCCACGTCGACCGCGGCGAGGGACTCCTCGAGCGGGACGTCGTCGTCCCACGCGTGCAGCTGCCAGAGGTCGACGTAGTCGGTGTTCAGCCGGTCCAGGGAGGCGTCGAGCGAGGCCAGCAGGGCCGCCCGCGAGGCGCCGCCGCCGAACGGCCCGTCCTCGCGGCGCGCCCCGGCCTTGGTGGCCACGACCACCTC
This sequence comes from uncultured Actinomycetota bacterium, assembly GCA_963785135.1. Classification (GTDB taxonomy): domain Bacteria; phylum Actinomycetota; class Actinomycetes; order Mycobacteriales; family Pseudonocardiaceae; genus Actinomycetospora. The sequence goes on along the minus strand of CAWATV010000010.1, from coordinate 125,829 downwards.
GCCGCGGGGGATGACGTCGTCGAAGAGACCGCCGAGGATCCGCTCGGCCTCGCCGCCCGCGTAGACGTCGGCGGTGTCGACGAGGGTGCCGCCGGCGTCGAGGAAGGCCAGCAGCGCCGCCCCCGCCTCGTCGGCATCGGTGTCCTGGCCCCAGCTCATCGTGCCCAGGGCCAGACGCGAGACCCGCAGGCCGCTGGCGCCCAGGCGTCGCTGCTCCACGGGGCCGGAGTTTACGAACCGGCAAGGAGGCGCGACGCGGCGGAGGCGGAACCGTTGACCGGCGCATGGTGGTCTACCGTTCGGCGCCGTGCAGATGAGCTGGCTCGAGGCGATCGTGCTGGGCCTGGTGCAGGGGCTGACCGAGTTCCTCCCGATCTCGTCGTCGGCACACCTGCGCATCACCTCGGCCTTCTTCTTCGGCAACGACGCGGGCTCGGCGTTCACCGCGGTCTCGCAGCTCGGCACCGAGACCGCGGTTCTCATCTACTTCTGGTCGGACATCTGGCGGCTGCTGCGCGCGTGGTTCGCCGGGCTCCGGGACCGCGGCGCGCGCACCTACGACTACCGGCTCGCCTGGTACGTGATCCTCGGGTCGATCCCCATCGGGGTGATCGGGCTGCTGTTCCAGGACGCGATCGACGGCCCGGCGCGCAACCTGTACCTCAACGCCACCGTCCTGATCGTCTTCGCCCTCGTCCTGGCCGCCGCCGAGCGCTACGGCCCGCAGCGGCGCGGCCCCGAGCAGCTGACCCTGCGCGACGGCCTCCTGATGGGCCTCGCCCAGTGCCTGGCGCTCATCCCGGGCGTGTCGCGCTCCGGCGGGACGATCTCCGCGGGCCTGCTGCTCGGGCTGACCCGGCCGGTGGCCGTGCGGTTCTCGTTCCTGCTCGCGCTGCCGGCCGTGCTGGCCTCGGGGCTCTACAAGCTCAAGGACGTCACCGAGCCGGTCGGCCCCGGCCAGGTCGGGGCCTCGGTGGCCCAGATCGTGGTGGCCACCGTGATCGCCTTCGGCGTCGGCTACGCCACGATCGCCTGGCTGCTGCGCTACGTGGAGAACAACACGATCTACGTGTTCGTCTGGTACCGCGTGCTGCTCGGGCTGCTGGTCCTGGTCGCGGTGTCCAGCGGGGTCGTCGCCGCCACCTGATCCGCCCCGGCACGTAGGGTCGGGCGACGTGACCACGGTGATCCTGCTCCGGCACGGGCGCTCGACCGCGAACGTCTCCGGGGTGCTCGCGGGCCGCACGCCCGGCGTGGCCCTCGACGACCACGGGCGCGCGCAGGCCGAGAAGCTCCCCGGCCGCCTCGACGGCATCCCGATCGCCGCCGCCGTGACCTCCCCGATGCAGCGCTGTCGGGAGACGCTCGCGCCGCTGCTGGCCGAGCGCGGCCTCGAGGCGACCGTCGAGGACGAGCTCGCCGAGGTCGACTACGGCGACTGGACCGGCAAGACGCTGGGCGAGCTGGGCAAGGAGGACCTGTGGAAGGTCGTCCAGGCCCACCCCTCGGCCGCGGTGTTCCCCGGCGGCGAGGGGCTGGCCGCGATGCAGTCGCGGTCGGTAGCCGCCATCCGCCGCCACGCCGCACGGGTCGCCGCCGAGCACGGCGACCGGGCCATCTGGGTGGCCTGCAGCCACGGCGACGTGATCAAGGCCGCGGTGGCCGACGCGCTCGGCCTGCACCTCGACTCGTTCCAGCGGATCGTCGTCGACCCGTGCTCGGTGAGCGTCATCAGCTACACCCCGACGCGCCCGTTCGTGGTGCGGGTCAACGACACGGGCGGGGACCTGTCGTCGCTGGTCCCGCCCCCGCCGAAGCCGGAGGACGAGGCGGGCGACGGCACCGGCGACGCGGCCGCGGTGTCCTCGGAGGCCACGGTCGGCGGATCGACGGGCGTAGCATGAGTAGGCCGCCGACGCCACTGCGGACGTCGCTCGCCACGGTGCTGTCGACCGTCCCGCCGCGCTCGGCGCGGCGACGTCCCACGAGGAGCTCTACGATCGAGGGGCCATGCCCAGGGTGATCCACGTCTTCCGCCAGCCCGACCGCTTCGTCGCCGGCACGGTCGGGCAGCCCGGCGAGCGCTCCTTCTACCTGCAGGCCACGGAGCAGGCGCGCCGGGTCAGCGTGCTGCTCGAGAAGCAGCAGGTCTCGGTGCTCTCCGAGCGTATCGGCACCCTGCTCGAGGAGGTCTCCCGCCGCTTCGGCGCCGACGTCCCCGCCGCCGTCCCCGAGGACGAGGTCGACACCTCCCCGCTCGAGGTGCCGGTCGAGGAGGAGTTCCGCGTCGGCACCATGGGCCTGGGCTGGGACGCCGAGTCCAAGAACGTGGTCGTGGAGCTCCTCGCGGTCACCGAGGAGGAGATCGACGAGTCGGTCGTGCTCGACGACACCGACGAGGGCCCGGACGCGTTGCGCGTGTTCCTCTCGCCCGCGGGCGCGCGCGCGTTCGCCACCCGCGCCGAGCGGGTCGTCGGGGCCGGCCGCAGGCTGTGCCCGCTGTGCACCCAGCCGCTCGACCCCGCCGGTCACGTGTGCCCGCGCCAGAACGGCTACCGGCGGTCGACGCCGGCCGAGGGCGCGTGAACGCGGAGCCGAGCGGGGCCGGACCGTCGAGTCCGGACACGGACTTCACGGAGCTGCTGGTCCACGGCCGTCTCGAGGTGGAGGGCCGCCTCACCGACGCCTCCAACACCACGCTGCTGTGCGGCATCAGCATCGACGGCGTCGAGGCGCAGTGCGTCTACAAGCCCGTGCGCGGGGAGCGCCCGCTGTGGGACTTCCCGGACGGCACGCTCGCCGGGCGTGAGGTGGCCACCTACCTCGTGAGCGAGGCCGCGGGCTTCCACGTCGTGCCCACCACGGTGATGCGCGACGGCCCGTTCGGCCCGGGCATGGTGCAGCGCTGGATCGACGTCGACGACGAGCGCGAGCTGGTCGACGTCGTCGCGCCGCGCGACGTCGGGAAGGGCTGGCGCACGGTGCTGCGGGCGCGCGGCGCCGACGGCGGCCCGGCGCTGCTCGTGCACGCCGACGACCCGGCGCTGCGCCGGATGGCCGCGCTCGACGTCGTGGTCAACAACGCCGACCGCAAGGGTGGGCACGTGCTCGCCGGCGCCGACGGCGGGGTGTACGGCGTCGACCACGGCATCTGCCTGCACCGCGAGGAGAAGCTGCGCACGGTGCTGTGGGGGTGGGTCGGCGAGCCGCTGCCCGACGACGTGCTCGACGGCCTGCGCCGGCTGCGCGCCGCCCTGTCGCCGGGCAACGGGGCCGGGCTGTTCGACGAGCTGAACGACCACCTGACCCGCGCAGAGGTCTCGGCGCTGCGTTCACGCCTCGCGAAGCTGCTCGACGCCGGCGAGCTGCCGGCGCCGGGTGGCCGGTGGCCCGCCATCCCGTGGCCCGCCTTCTGAACCGGCCGGCGCGGCGTGATCCGCGCTGGCCCCGGACCTTCCACCACCGCCGCACCGCCCCCCTCCTGACCCCCCGCGAGGCCGTCGAGCTCCTGCGGTCGTTCCCGCCGAAGGCCGCCCGCGACGGCTCGGGCGTCCCGGTCGCCGCGCCCGCCCCGCTGCCGGCGGCGGTACCCGGACGCATCGCGGTGACCTGGCTCGGGCACGCGTCGGTGCTGCTGCGTGTCGACGGCGCGACGCTGCTCGTCGACCCGGTGCTCGGCGACGGCATCCTCGGCGCCCGCCGGCGCCTCACCCCGCCGGGCCTGACCGTGGACGAACTGCCTCCGGTCGACGCCGTGCTGATCAGCCACGACCACTACGACCACCTCGACGCGCCCACGATCCGCCGGCTGCCGCGCACCACCCGGATCCTGGTCGGCGCGGGCGGGGGCCCGTGGTTCACCCGCCGCGGGTTCGACGACGTCACCGAGCTCGACTGGTGGGACGCCGTCTCCGTCGGCGACGTCGCCGGGGTCCGCGTCGAGTTCGTGCCCGCCCACCACTGGTCGCGCCGCGGGCCGTTCGACACCTGCCGCCGGCTCTGGGGCGGGTGGGCCGTCACCGGGGCCGACGGGCGCACCGTCGTGCACGCCGGCGACACCGGCTACGGCCCGTTCCCGGCGCGGATCGGCACCCGGTTCCGCGACGTGGCCGTGGCCGTCCTCCCCGTCGGGGCCTACGCCCCGCGGCACCTGCTGCAGGGGGTGCACATGGACCCCGCCGACGCCGTGCGCGCCGCCGCCGACCTCGGCGCCGCGCGGATGGTCCCCGTGCACTGGGGCACGTTCGTGCTCTCCGGCGAGCCGGTCCTCGCCCCGCTGCACGGCGTCCGCGCGGCGTGGGAGCGCGCCGGGCGGGACCGCTCGGATCTCTGGGACCTCCCCGTCGGCGGGACACGCGTCCTGTGACGCCCGCCGTCGCCGCCCGCCGCGCGCCCCGTCCCCGCGAGGGGTCCCTTCCGGCGCATAGAGCGACGGAATCCTCCCCTCGCGCTCGGGGGAATGCCCGCCGCGTGCCCGCGGGTCGCGCCGGATGACCCTCGCCCCGGCGCCGGCCCGCGTGACGCCCCGCGCGTGGGCGATCTGGGGCGTCGCCGTCCTGGCCTACGTCGTCGCGGTCCTGGGGCGCTCCTCGCTCGCGGCCACCGGCGTCACCGCGGCTGAGCGCTTCGGGGTGTCGTCCGGGGTGCTGTCCCTGCTGGCGGTGCTGCAGCTCGCGGTCTACGCCGCGTTGCAAATCCCGGCCGGCGTGCTCGTCGACCGCATCGGCCCGCGGCGCGTCATCGCCGGGGGCGCGGTGCTCGTGGCCGCCGGGCAGGCTGTCCTCGCGGTGGCCGAGCCGTTCCCGCTCGCGGTCGCCGGGCGCGTGCTCGTCGGCGCCGGCGACGCGGTGACGTTCGTCAGCGTCCTGCGGCTGATCCCCTCGTGGTTCCCGGCGCGCCGGGTCCCGGTGCTCAACCAGCTCTCGGGCATCCTCGGACAGCTCGGGCAGATCGCCTCCGCCGTCCCGCTCGCGGCGCTCGTCGTGGGAGCGGGCTGGACACCGGCCTACCTCGCCGCCGGCGGCACGGCGGTGCTGGTGGCCGCCCTGGTGCTCGCCGTGGTCCGCGACGGGGTGGCGCCGCCGTCGTCGTCGGCAGGGGGCGGGCTCGGCGAGGTCGTGCGAACCCCGGGCGTGCGCCTCGCGTTCTGGTGTCACTTCACCGCCCCGTTCCCGGGCAACGCCTTCGGTCTGCTCTGGGGATTCCCTTTCCTCACCGGCGGCGAGGGCGTCGCATCCGGCACCGCCCGGGCACTGCTCGCCCTCTACGTGATGGCGGGGATCGCCATCGGGCCGGTGCTCGGAACGCTCGCCGGACGCCTGCCCCGCCGGCGGGTCCGCCTGATCGTCGTGTCGGTCCTCGCCCAGATCCTGGCCTGGCTGGCCGTCCTGGCGTGGCCGGGCCCCGCCCCGGTCGGTGTCCTCGCCGGCCTCGCGATCGTGCTCGGCGGCGGCGGGCCCGCCTCCCTGGTCGCCTTCGACCTGGCCCGCGCCGCGGTCCCGCCCGCGCAGGTCGGACGAGCCTCGGGCGCGGTCAACGTCGGCGGCTTCATCTCGACCATCGCCGTCGTCCTGCTCGTCGGCCTCGCCCTCGACCTCCAGGGCGCCGGCACCCCGGCCACCTACGACCTCACCGGCTTCCGCGTCGCGATGCTCGTCCAGCTGCCCGTCTGGCTGATCGGTCTGGTCGGCATCGCCCTCGCCGTGCGCGGCCACCGGAGCAGCCGGAGGGAGGATCCGCGCGCAGCCGACTCCCGTGGGTGTTGAGAAGACACGCAGCGTCACGGTGGATCGCGGACACCGACATGTCGTCCGACCTCGGACACCTGCAGCTCGACCGGCCCCGAGTGGGTCAGCCGCGGCCGGTGAGGGTCGCGAACACGATGACGTTGTCCTCGTACTCGTGGGCCCCGCGGTCGAGCGCTCCGCCGCAGGTGATCAGGCGGAGCCCTGCGTCCCGGGTGTTGCCGTACACCGACTCGGTCGGGAAGTCGTCCTTGGGGACCTGGACCGTGCCGGTCACCGTGAAGAAGGCCGTGGCCCCGTCGCTGCGTGTCACGGTGATCCGGTCGCCCCGTTCGACGTCGTCGAGGTGGGCGAAGACGCCCTCCTGGCGGTTGCCGTTGACGTGTCCCACCACGACGGCGGTCCCTGTTGTCCCGGTGTCGGTCCGTAGCGGTACCAGCCGGCCTGCATGGGCGTGGCGACCGAGGGGACCTCGATGCGCCGCTGCGGGTCCACCCCGACCGGCACCAGGCTCGAGCACGCGTCGATGTCGTCGACGGTGATCGACACCGGTGTGGCGCGCGACATCTGCTCGCTGCCGAGCCGTGCCGGCTCGCCGACGGGCGGGCACCGGTCGGTCGGCCAGGCCGTCGCGATCCCCATCGCCAGCGCGCCCACCGTGAGGACGACGGACAGCGCCACGAGCAGGGCGGTGACCCGAGGCAGGTCGAGAGCCGCCGCGACGCGATCGCGGCGGCTCCCGACCCGGTGCGAGGTGACGGTCACGGGCGGCCGAGGCCCCGTCGCCGAAGGGCCACGCCGACACCCGTCGCGGCCACGAGCAGGCCGCCGCCGACCCACAAGGCGAGTCCGCTCTCGGTGCTGCCGTCGCCGGTGGGAGCGCCGCCCTCCGGCACGATGCCGACCTGGTCCTCGTCGGCGCCGGAGGCGGTACCGGACTCGTCGGAGTTGCCCTCGTCGGACGTGCCCTCGTCGAAGCTCCCGCCGGCGCCACTGTGACCACCGTTGCCGCTGTTGCCGGCGCCGTCCGTCGCGTGGCCTCGATCGCGGTCGCAGGCGAAGCCGTCGTGGTCGCGGTCGAGGGCGGGACGGTAGTCCGGCGAGTTGGCGGGGATGTTGGTCCGGCCCGCGGCCTCGGCCTCGGTGCAGTTCCTGAAGTAGGCCGGGGCGGCGTCAGCCACCCCGAGCGGGGCGAGCATCAGCGCCGCGGTCACGGCCGCGACGGAGAGAGTGCGCTTCATTCGGTGTCCCCCGAGTGGGTGCGGTGAGTGGCCCCTCCCGCACCGGGCGACCGGTCCGGAGAGGAGATCGCACCTAACTACAGTGGGTGTCGACAGCGCACGGAGCGTGAGCACGTGTCGTGCGACTCGTTCGAGTGCTTCTCCCGGTGGCCGCCCGGGCGCCGATCCATCTGCCGAACGGCGATCCCGGACGTAGCGTGGGGGAGTGAGCACGCCTACCGCTCCCTCCGATCTGCCCACCACCGCCGGCGCACTGGCCGCGAGCGACCACCCGGCCAGAACCGCGCGCAGCGTCCGCGCGGAGCTGCGCGACAACCTCATCCAGAAGCTCCGGGCCGGCGAGGACCCGTGGCCCGGCATCGTCGGGTTCGACCGCACGGTCCTCCCGCAGTTCGAGCGCGCCGTCCTGGCCGGCCACGACGTCGTCCTGCTGGGCGAGCGGGGGCAGGGCAAGACCCGCCTGCTGCGCAGTCTCGTGGCGCTGCTCGACGAATGGACCCCGAGCATCGCGGGTTCCGAGCTGGGCGAGCACCCGGCCGAGCCGATCACGCCCGCGAGCAGGCGGAAGGTCACCGCCGAGGGCGACGACCTGGCGATCACCTGGCGGCACCGCTCCGAGCGCTACGCCGAGAAGCTGGCCACGCCCGACACCAGCGTCGCCGACCTCATCGGCGACGTCGACCCGGTCAAGGTGGCCGAGGGACGCAGCCTCGGCGACCCCGAGACCATCCACTACGGCCTGGTGCCGCGCGCGCACCGCGGGATCGTGACGATCAACGAGCTGCCCGACCTCGCCGAGCGCATCCAGGTCGCGCTGCTCAACGTCATGGAGGAGCGCGACATCCAGGTCCGCGGCTACACGCTGCGCCTGCCCCTGGACATCATGCTGGTGGCCAGCGCGAACCCCGAGGACTACACCAATCGCGGGCGGATCATCACTCCGCTCAAGGACCGCTTCGGCGCCGAGGTCCGCACCCACTACCCGCTCGAGATCGCGGGTGAGATCGCGCTCGTCCGCCAGGAGGCCGAGACCGTCGCCGAGGTGCCCGATCACCTCGTCGAGGTGCTGGCCCGCTTCACCCGGCACCTGCGCCAGTCGCAGGCCGTCGACCAGCGCAGCGGGGTGTCGGCGCGGTTCACCATCGCCGCGACCGAGACCGTGGCCGCCGCCGCCCTGCGCCGCTCCGCGGTCACCGGCGAGGACACCGCCGTCGCCCGCCCCGTCGACCTCGAGGCCGTGCCGCCGGTGCTGCGCGGCAAGCTGGAGTTCGAGTCCGGCGAGGAGGGACGCGAGGCGGAGCTGCTGCAGCACCTGCTGCGCCGCTCGGTCACCGAGACCGCCCGGGCGCGGTTGGCCGGGGTCGACCTGTCGCCCCTGGCCGACGCCGTGGCCGAGGGCCGTCGCGTGGTCACCGGCGACCGCGTCGCCGCCCGCGAGGTCGTCGACGCGCTGCCGTCGGTCGCCGTGGTCCGCACGGTCGCCGAGCGACTCGGGGCGGGCGACACCGAGGCCCCGGGACCGTTGGCCAGCGCGGTCGAGCTCGCGCTCGAGCACCTCTACCTCACCCGCAAGCTCGCCAAGGACGACGACGAGGACGCGGGGACGGTGGCCTATGGCCGATGACCCGAGCGGCCGGGCGGGGAGCGGTCGCTACTCCTACGGCCAGTACTACGACGGCCCCGATCCGCTGGCCCCGCCGTTCGACCTGCGCGCGGCGATGGACGAGCTGGGCCGCGACGTCATGGAGGGCACGAGCCCCCGGCAGGCCATGCGCGAGCTGATGCGCCGCGGCCTGGGGGAGCAGCGCGGCCTCGACGACCTCATGCGCCGGATCAACGAGCAGCGCAGCACGCTCCAGCGCAACCACCGCCTCGACGGGACGCTGCAGGAGGTCCGCGCGCTGCTCGAGCAGGCCCTGGAGGCCGAGCGGAACTCGCTGCAGGCCGAGGACTCCGACGACGCCCGGTTCCGCGAGATGCAGCTCGACGCCCTCCCGCCGTCGCCGGCCGGCGCGGTACGCGAGCTGGAGGACTACGACTGGCGCAACGCCGAGGCGCGGGCGGCCTACGAGCAGATCCAGGACCTCCTCGGCCGGGAGGCGCTCGACCAGCGCTTCCAGGGCATGAAGGAGGCGATGGAGAACGCGACCCCGCAGGACGTCGAGGCCGTCCGGGAGATGCTCTCCGACCTCAACGAGCTGCTCGAGGCGCACGGACGCGGCGAGGACACCACCGAGCAGTTCGCCGAGTTCATGGGCAAGCACGGCCAGTACTTCCCGGAGAACCCGCAGAACACCGACGAGCTGATCGACCTGCTCGCGGAGCGGGCCGCCGCCGCCCAGCGGATGATGAACTCGCTCTCGGCCGAGCAGCGCGCCGAGCTCGAGGGCCTCATGCAGCAGGCCTTCGGCGACCCGCGCCTGGCCGAGCAGCTCTCCCGCCTCGACCAGCAGCTCCAGGGCATGCGCCCGGGGGAGGACTGGCAGGGTCGGGGCCGCTTCCGGGGCGAGGACCCGATGGGGATGGGCGAGGCCACGCGCGCCATGGAGCAGCTCGGGCAGCTCGACGCGCTCTCCGAGCAGCTCTCGCAGTCCTACCCCGGCGCCCGCATGGAGGACATCGACCTGGAGGCCCTGGAGGCCTCGCTGGGCGAGCAGGCCCGCGTCGACGCCCAGCGCCTCGCCGAACTGCAGCGCGAGCTCGAGGCGCAGGGCGTGTTCCAGCGCGGCGCCGACGGGTCGCTGACGCTGTCGCCGAAGGCGTTGCGCCAGCTCGGCCAGTCCTCGCTGCGCGACGTCGTGGGGTCGCTCTCGACGCGGCGGGGCGAGCGCGAGACGCAGCGCTCCGGTGCGGCGGGGGAGGCCAGCGGAGCGACGCGGCCCTGGGCGTTCGGTGACACCGAGCGCTGGGACGTCTCCCGCACGCTGCTCAACGCCGAGATGCGCCACAGCGGCCGGGCGGCAGCCGGACTGGATCGAGGCAGCATGCTCGACGTGCAGGACGTCGAGATCGTCGAGACCGAGCAGCGCAGCCGCGCGGCGGTGGCGCTGTGCGTCGACACGTCGTGGTCGATGGTGGCCGACGGCCGGTGGGTGCCGATGAAGCGCACGGCGCTGGCGCTGCACCACCTGGTGTCCACCCGCTTCCGCGGCGACGCCCTGCAGCTCATCACGTTCGGCCGGCACGCCAAGGAGGTCGAGCTCGGGGAGCTGACCGCCCTGGAGGGGGCGTGGGAGCAGGGGACGAACCTGCACCACGCGCTGATGCTGGCCGGCCGGCACCTGCGGAGGAACTCCGACGCCGCGCCGGTGGTCCTCGTCGTCACCGACGGCGAGCCGACCGCGCACCTGGAGTCCGACGGCCACGCCGTCTTCGACTACCCGCCGGCCCCGGCCACGCTGCGGGCGACGCTGAACGAGGTCGACGCGCTCGCCCGGCTCCACGCGGCCATGACGGTGTTCATGCTGGGCGAGGACCCCCGCCTCGAGGCCTTCGTCGACCTCGTCGCCCGCCGTGCGGGTGGGCGTGTCGTCAATCCGGACCTGGACGGGCTGGGAGCGGCCGTCGTGAGCGATTACCTGTCCAGTCGCCGGAGACGCTGAGCCACTTCGGCCCACACTCGTACCGTCGAACGGGTGACCAGCAAAACAGACTGAGCGCCCTGTCCATGACAATCAGCGACGGAAGGCACGAAAGCGGTTACGCTCGATCGTGGCTGGAGTCGATCCCCCCCGCGACTCCTCGCCACCCCGGCCGGGTCCGTCGCTCCACGCAGGGCCACCGTGCTCGCCCACGGCGTCCCTGCTGACCTGACCCGGCCGGGGTTCTCCCTCGTCTTCGCGCCCGCTCGCACGGCGGTTCGCCCGCCGATGGTGATCCTTCCCGCGGGGCGGGTCGCGGCGCCGTCCCGGGCATAAGGTCGGGTCATGCGCGCGTGGTCCTCGGTCGACGTCCCCCGTGTCCCCGGTACCCCACCGCCGTTGCGGCTGTACGACACCTCCACCGGGGAGGTCCGCCCGACCACCCCGGGACCGACCGCCCGGATGTACGTCTGCGGCATCACCCCCTACGACGCCACCCACCTCGGTCACGCGGCGACCTACCTCGCGTTCGACCTGGTTCACCGGCTCTGGCTGGACGCCGGCCACGAGGTCCACTACGTCCAGAACGTGACCGACATCGACGACCCGCTGCTCGTCCGCGCCGAGCGCGACCAGGACGACTGGGTCGTGCTGGGCATGCGGGAGACCGCGCTGTTCCGCGAGGACATGGCCGCCCTGCGGATCCTGCCGCCGCGCCAGTTCATCGGCGCCGTGGAGGCGATGGACGAGATCACGGAGCTGGTCGCCAAGCTGCTGGCCGGCGGCGCCGCCTACCGGGCGGACGACGCGGAGTTCCCCGACGTCTACCACGACCACACGGCGACGCGGGACTTCGGCTACGTCTCCCGCTACGACGAGGAGCGGATGGCCGCGGTCTTCCCGGACCGGGGCGGCGACCCCGACCGTGCCGGCAAGCGGCACCCGCTCGACGCCCTGCTGTGGCGGATGGCCCGCGAGGGTGAGCCGGCGTGGGAGTCCGAGCTGGGCCCGGGGCGTCCCGGCTGGCACGTCGAGTGCGCCGCGATCGCGCTCAACCGCCTCGGTGAGCAGTACGACCTCCAGGGCGGCGGCTCGGACCTCGCGTTCCCGCACCACGAGTTCGGCTCCGCCCACGCCGAGGCCCTCACCGGCACCCACCCCCTGGCCCGCCACTACTGCCACGCCGGCATGATCGGGCTCGACGGCGAGAAGATGTCGAAGTCGCAGGGCAACCTCGTCTTCGTCTCCCGGTTGCGCGCCGACCGTGTCGACACGATGGCCGTCCGCCTCGCCCTGATGAGCGGCCACTGGCGTACCGACCGGTCGTGGACCTCCGAGCTGCTCACCGCGGGTCAGGCGCGCCTGCACCGCTGGCGCGAGGCCGTCGCGCTCGAGGCCGGGCCCGACCCCGAGGACACGATCACCCGGCTGCGGACACACCTCGCCGACGACCTCGACACCCCCCGCGCGCTCGCCGCCGTCGACGCGTGGGCCGACGAGGCCCTCACCCGCCGCGGGGCGGACCCCGGGGCGCCGGCACGGATGGCCGACGCCGTCGACGCGCTGCTGGGGGTCACGCTGCGCCCGTGAGCGGAATCCGGTCCGGGACCGCTCCGGGCGGGTACACGACCGGCATGGCCAAGAACGTGCTGGGCGGCGACCTCGACGACTGCGGTCACGATCCCGTGACCGGCTTCTACCGCGACGGCTGCTGCGAGACCGGCGCCGACGACGCCGGGGTGCACACGGTCTGTGCGCGGGTCACCGAGGAGTTCCTGACGTTCTCGGCCGCCCGTGGCAACGACCTGACGCGCCCGGCCCCGGGCTTCCCCGGGCTCACGCCCGGCGACCGGTGGTGTCTGTGCGCGACCCGCTGGAAGGAGGCCCTCGACGGCGGGGCGGCCCCGCCCGTGGTCCTCGAGGCGACGCACGCCCGCACCCTCGAGTGGGTCGACCTCGCCGACCTGCAGGCCCACGCGATCCGCACCTGACGCGTCCGGGGACGTGGCACGCTACGCGCGTGCCGTCCGACTCCCGTGGGTCGAGCTCCGCTCCCTCACGCGGCAGGGAGCGCGGCGGAGCGGCCGGACACCGTCTCCCGTCGCCCACCGCGACCCAGGTCCAGGCACACCGGTTCGCCGTGCGGCGGCTGGAGTCCGCGCTGGTCGGGCGGGATCCCACACCGCGCCACGACCCGGGTCGCCGGCAGAACCGGGCGCTGCTCGCCGGCGCGGTGCTCGCCGTCCTGGCCCTGGTCGGGTTCGCGGTCGTCGGGCTGGTGCGCGGCGACGAGAACTGGCGGGACGAGGCCGTGGTGCGCGGCGAGCCCTCCGGGGCGCTGTACGCCGTGGCGCACGGCCCGGACCGACTCGTGCCCGCCCTCAACCTCGCCTCGGCCCGGTTGCTGGCCGCGGCCGCCGACCCCGGGGCCGCCGGGAGCGGGGCGTCGCGCGCCGTGACCCCGGTGCGCGACGACGCGCTGGCCGAGGCACCGCGCACCGCGCCGGCCGGCATCCCGGGCGCGCCCGCGGTCCTGCCCGACCCGGACGCCCCCGCCCCGGACGCCTGGGGGGTGTGCGACCGCGCGGTCCTCGATCCCTCGGTGCCCGACCCGGCCGCGGACCCCGACCTGACGACGGTGGCCCTCGGCGGCGTGCCGGCGCTCGGCCGGGTCCTCGCCCCCGACGAGGCCCTGCTGCTGCGCGGGAGCGACGGGTTCTGGTTGGTCTCCGAGGGCAGGCGCGCCCGCATCGATCCGACGATCGGTTCCGTGGTGCGTGGCCTCGGGCTGACCGGCGCCCGGCCCCGCGAGGCGAGCCCCGCCCTGCTGGGCGCGCTGCCCGTGGCGCCGGCGCTCACCCCCGTCGTCGTGCCCGGCAGCGGCCGCCCGCCGGAGGAGCGGCGCACGGCCGCGCTCGGAGTGCCCGTGGGTGCCGTGCTGAGCCCGGACGGGGCACGCTTCTTCCTCGTCGCCGGCGACGGGGTGCAGGAGGTCCCCGCCGTGGTCGCGGAGCTCGCACGGTTCGCGAACCCCGACCCCGACGCCGACCCCGGGATCGCCGCCGTGCCCGACGCCCGCGTCGAGCAGGCGCCGCGCGTGCGGGTGGTCGACCCCGCGGCGTACCCGGCGGTGTTCCCCCACCCTGTCGCCTACGAGCAGGCCGCGGTGACCTGCGTCCGGGCGGACGCCTCGGGAGCGGCCACGGTGTCCGCGGCGGGCGTCCTGCCCGGACCGGCCGAGCCGACCCCGCTCACGGGCCCGCCCCTCGACGGCGCCTGGGTGGCGGCGTCCGGCGCCTACGTCGTCCCCGTCGCCCCGGGCCAGTCCGCCGACCCCGCCCGCGGCGTGCTCGTCGACCCCGGTGGCCGCGTCTTCGCCGTCCCCGATCCGACCGCCGCGGGCGCCCTCGGTCTGGGGGCCCCGCGACCCGCGCCGCGTGCGGTGCTCGACCTCCTGCCCCGCGGCCCGACCCTCGACCCCCTCGCCGCGCAGACCGCCCGGTAGGCGCGACGCCTGAATTCGGGCCTCCCGCTCAGGGGAGCGAGGGTGCCCCGCGCTCGGGCTCGCGGGCCGGGCGCGCGCGGGGGACGAGCGCCGCCGCGGCGACCAGGACGACGCCACCGAGACCGAAGCCGGCGGCGGGGGAGAGGTGGTAGGGCGCGAGGAACACCGCAGGAGCGAGGGCGGCACCGAGGAAGCGCAGCGCCTGCACCACCGACACCCCGCCCGCCGAGGCGTCGCGCAGCACCAGGGCGTTGACGCCGACCAGCACGAGCTGGGCGGACGCGCCGGCCATCGCCCAGACGGCGGCGATCGCGACGGCCGAGGGCAGCACCCCGATCGCGGTGACGAGCACGGCGCCCACGAGCGCGCCGGTGCGGACCACGACCCGCGGCCCGAGGCGGTCGACGCCGGCGCCGACCAGCCGCGCGGTGAGCAGTCCGGCCACCCCGAACGCGGTGAGCAGCGTGCCCCGCAGGCCGGCGCCGAGGGCGAACGCGTCGTCCACCCGGAGGGCGACGAGGAACGACAGCCCGCCCAGCGCGCCCCAGCCGAGGCCGGCGACCAGGCCCAGCCGTACCACCGGCGCGGTCCACGCGTCGCGCAGCCGGGGGCGGCCCTCCGCCGCCGTCGGGCGCGGGCGCGCCGGGATGCCGGCGACCGCCAGCAGCGCCGCCACGACGGCCACGCCGACGAAGGCGAGACGCCAGTCGACCTCGGCGGCGAGGCCGCCCACCAGCGGGGCGAAGGTCTGACCGGCGGCCTGCAGCGAGCCGAACACGCCGAGCGCACGCCCCAGGCGCTCGCGCGGGGTCGCGGCGGCGAGGGAGGCGAGCAGCAGCGGCGTGGTGAAGGCGTTCGCCGCGCCCTGCAGCGCGCGGGCGGCCAGGAACAGCCAGCCGGTCGTGGCGAGCACCGCGAGCAGCGAGAACACGACGTAGGCGACGTAGGCGAGCCGGACCGTGCGCCTCGGCCCCCAGCGCCCGCCGAGCGTGCCGGAGACGAGCATCAGCCCGGCGAAGGGGACGAGGTAGGCGGTCAGCGAGGACGCGGCCGCGGACGGGGAGAGCCCGAGGTCGGCGCCGAGCTCGGGCAGCATCGAGGCGGTCACGCCGCCGCCGAAGGGCCCGAGGAAACCGCCGGCGTACAGCGCCGCCAGGGCCGCACGGCGGGGCCGGGGCGAGGAGGGGTCGGCCTCCTCCGTCACCGCTCCCAGGGGCCCTTGCCGGGCCCGGGCGGGCCTCCTGCGGTGCCGCCGGGCCCACCGCCGGGCCCACGGCGACGCAGGTAGCGCTCGAAGTCGGCGGCGATCTCCTCGCCGCTGGCCTCCTCGAGGTCGGTCTCGGCGTCGCCGGCCTCCTCGAGGGCCTTCACGTACTCGCGCACGTCGTCGTCCTCGTCGGCCATCTCGGAGACCGTGCGCTCCCACTTCTCGGCCTGCTCGGGCAGCCCGCCGAGGGGCACCTCGACGTCGAGGACGTCCTCGACGCGCTGCAGCAGGGCGATCGTGGCCTTGGGGGCGGGCGGCTGGGAGACGTAGTGGGGCACGGCGGCCCAGAACGAGATGGCGGGCAGGCCGGCCTGGACACAGGCGTCCTGGAAGACGCCCACGATCCCGGTCGGGCCCTGGTAGCGGGAGCGCTGCAGCCGGTAGCGCGCCGCCGAGGCCTTGTCGAACGACGACCCGGTCACCGGGACGGGCCGGGTGTGCGGGGTGTCGGCGAGCAGCGCCCCGAGGGTGATCACCGTGCTCACCCCGAGCTCCCGCGCGCGGTCGATGAGCTCCGCGCAGAACGCGCGCCAGCGCATGTTGGGCTCGATCCCGCGCACGAGGACCAGATCCTGCTCCGAGCCCGGGGGACGGCACAGGGTCAGGCGGGTGGTGGGCCAGTCGATGGCCCGGCTGACGCCGTCGACGAGGCGCACGGTGGGCCGCGAGACCTGGAAGTCGTAGTACTCGTCCGGGTCGATCGCCGAGAGCTCGGTGGCGTCCCAGTTCAGGGCCAGGTGCTCGACCGCGGTGCTGGCGGCGTCACCCGCGTCGTTCCACCCCTCGAAGGCCGCCAGCATGACCGGTCCGTCGGAGATCACGGCGGTGGCGTCGTCCGGAGAGTCGTCCGGGAGCTCGGGAGAGAGGGGCCCGTCGGGCACGGGGTCGGGCTCGGACACGACGACAGCCTACGGGTCGTGACGGAACTCGCAGTCCACCCGGCCGCTCGCCCGACCACGTTACGATCGTGTGATGACTACCCCGAGTGAGTCACCGTTCCTGGCCGCCTTGGCATCCCGCGTCCTGATCGGCGACGGCGCGATGGGGACCGCCCTGCAGGACCAGGACCTCTCGCTCGAGGACTTCCAGGATCTCGAGGGCTGCAACGAGATCCTCAACGTCTCGCGTCCGGACGCCGTGCTCAGTGTGCACCAGGGGCACCTCGAGGCCGGCGCCGACATCATCGAGACCAACACGTTCGGCACCAACTGGGCGAACCTGAACGAGTACGACATCGTGGACCGGGTTCGCGAGCTGGCGTTCGAGGGCACCAAGATCGCGCGTCAGGCCGCGGACGAGTACTCCACCCCGGACCAGCCGCGCTTCGTCTTCGCGTCCAACGGCCCGGGCACGAAGCTCCCGACGCTGGGCCACGCGCCGTTCGCGCTGCTGCGCGACCACTACAAGGAGTCGGTCCTCGGCGCCCTCGAGGGCGGCGCCGACTGCGTCCTCGTCGAGACCTGCCAGGACCTGCTGCAGGCCAAGTCGGCGATCCTCGGCGCCTACCGGGCGATGGACGAGTACGGCCACCGCATCCCGGTCTTCTGCCACGTCACCGTGGAGCTCACCGGCACGATGCTGGTCGGTTCGGAGATCACCGCGGCGCTCACGGCGCTCGAGCCGCTCGGCATCGACGCGATCGGCCTCAACTGCGCCACCGGCCCGGCGGAGATGAGCGAGCACCTGCGCGCGCTGAGCCGCCAGAGCCGCATCCCGATCAGCGTCATGCCCAACGCCGGCCTGCCCGAGCTCGGTCCGAACGGGCCCGAGTACCCGCTGTCGCCCGAGGAGCTCGCCCGCTACTGCGCCTCGTTCATCACCGACTACGGGCTGCAGCTCGTGGGCGGCTGCTGCGGCACCACCAACGCGCACGTGAAGGCCCTCGCCGAGAACTGCCGGGGCCTCACACCCGGTCCCCGAGACCCGAAGCCCGAGCCCGGCCTCGCCTCGGTGTACCAGGCCGTGCCGTTCCGGCAGGACACCGGCTTCCTGATGATCGGCGAGCGCTCGAACGCCAACGGCTCGAAGGCGTTCCGCGAGGCGATGGTCGAGGACGACTACGAGCAGTGCGTGGAGATCGCCAAGGCGCAGACCCGCGAGGGCGCGCACTTCATGGACCTCTGCATCGACTACGTCGGCCGCGACGGCAACGCCGACATGGACCGCCTCGCCCACGACGTCTCGACGGCCTCGACGCTGCCGGTGGTGCTCGACTCCACCGAAGCCGCGGTGCTGCAGGCCGGCCTCGAGCAGCTGGGTGGCCGCAGCGCGGTCAACTCGGTCAACTACGAGGACGGCGACGGCCCGGACTCCCGCTTCGTCAAGATCATGACGGTGGCCAAGGAGCACGGCGCCGCGGTCATCGGCCTCTGCATCGACGAGGAGGGGCAGGCCCGCACC
The DNA here is from genome assembly GCA_963785135.1 of uncultured Actinomycetota bacterium. GTDB lineage: Bacteria > Actinomycetota > Actinomycetes > Mycobacteriales > Pseudonocardiaceae > Actinomycetospora. Next base: position 108,091 of record CAWATV010000010.1, on the reverse strand, counting down.
GCGGAGTGGAAGACGCGCGTGGCGTTCCGCCTGATCGAGGACCTCACCGAGAACTGGGGCATGCGGGTCGAGGACATCATCATCGACTGCCTGACCTTCCCGATCTCCACCGGCCAGGAGGAGGTCCGCAAGGACGGCATCGAGACGATCAACGCGATCAAGCAGCTCAAGGAGCGCTACCCCGAGGTCCAGACCACCCTCGGCCTGTCGAACATCTCGTTCGGTCTCAACCCGGCCGCGCGCCAGGTGCTCAACTCGGTGTTCCTCAACGAGTGCACCGAGGCGGGACTCGACTCCGCGATCCTCAACGCCTCGAAGATCCTGCCGATGTCGCAGATCGACGACGACGCCCGCGACGCCGCCCTCGACCTGGTCTACGACCGGCGTCACGAGGAGCGCAACACCCCTGACCCGCTGCAGTACTTCATGGGCATCTTCGAGGGGGTCTCGGCCTCGTCGGCCAAGGACGCCCGGGCCGAGGAGCTCGCCGCGCTGCCGCTGTTCGAGCGTCTGGAGCGGCGCATCGTCGACGGCGACCGCAACGGTCTCGAGGCCGACCTCGACGCGGGCATGGAGGAGAAGGACCCGCTCGAGATCATCAACGAGACGCTGCTGGCCGGCATGAAGACCGTCGGCGAGCTGTTCGGCGCCGGCAAGATGCAGCTGCCGTTCGTGCTCGCCTCGGCCGAGGTCATGAAGGCCTCGGTGGCCCACCTCGAGCAGTTCATGGAGGCCGACGACAACGGCGGCAAGGGCAAGATCCTGCTCGCCACGGTCAAGGGCGACGTGCACGACATCGGCAAGAACCTCGTGGACATCATCCTGAGCAACAACGGCTACGACGTGGTCAACATCGGCATCAAGCAGCCGATCAACGCCATCCTCGAGGCCGCCGAGGAGAACAAGGTCGACGCCATCGGGATGTCCGGCCTGCTGGTGAAGTCCACCGTGGTCATGAAGGACAACCTGCAGGAGATGAACGACCGGGGGATCGCCGAGAAGTACCCGGTGCTGCTCGGCGGCGCCGCGCTGACCCGCTCCTACGTCGAGAACGACCTCGGCGAGATGTTCCAGGGCGACGTGCGTTACGCGAAGGACGCCTTCGAGGGCCTGCGCCTCATGGACACCGTGATGAGCGGCGACACCGAGCGCACCGACGCCGAGGCGGCCAAGATGGCCGAGCGCAAGGAGCGCCGCGAGCGCTCGCAGCGCATCCAGGCCAAGCGCGAGGCGGAGGCGCCGGAGGAGGAGGTCCCCGACCACTCCGACGTCGCCCGGCGCATCGAGGTCCCGCAGCCGCCGTTCTGGGGCACCCGCGTCGTCCGTGGCATCCGGCTCAAGGACTTCGCCGGCCTGCTGGACGAGCGCGCCACGTTCTTCGGGCAGTGGGGTCTGCGCGGTTCCAAGAGCAGCGAGGACGGGCCCTCGTACGAGGAGCTGGTGGAGACCGAGGGCCGCCCGCGCATGCGCTACTGGCTCGACCGGCTGCAGTCCGAGGGCATCCTCGCCCACGCCGCCGTGGTCGCCGGCTACTTCCCGGCCGTCTCCGAGGGGCAGGACGTCGTCGTCCTCGCCGACGCGGACCCGGACGCCAAGGAGGTGCACCGGTTCTCGTTCCCGCGCCAGAAGCGGGACCGCCACCTGTGCCTGGCCGACTTCTTCCGCACCCGCGAGGAGGCCAAGGAGCTCGGCGGCGTCGACGTCCTGCCGCTGAACCTGGTGACGATGGGCCAGCCCATCGCCGACTTCGCCAACGAGCTGTTCGCGAAGAACTCCTACCGCGACTACCTCGAGGTCCACGGCCTGGGCGTGCAGCTCACCGAGGCGCTCGCCGAGTACTGGCACCGGCGTGTCCGTGAGGAGCTCGGCTTCTCCGACGGCTCGGTCATGGCCGACTCCGACCCGGAGAATGTCGAGGAGTACTTCAAGCTCGGCTACCGCGGGGCGCGCTACTCCCTGGGCTACGGCGCGTGCCCGAACATCGAGGACCGCGTGAAGATCGTCGAGCTGCTCGAGCCGCACCGCATCGGCGTCGAGCTCTCCGAGGAGGACCAGCTGCATCCCGAGCAGTCCACGGACGCGCTGGTCGTCCACCATCCGGAGGCGAAGTACTTCAACGCATGACGGGTCTCGCCGCCGTCCTGTGGGACATGGACGGCACGTTGGTCGACTCCGAGGGCCTGTGGTCGGTGTCGATGGCCGAGCTCGCCACCCACCTGGGCGGTGAGCTCACCGCGGAGATCCGCGAGGAGCTCACAGGCTCGAGCCTGCCCCAGACGGTGACCACCGTCCGCCGCGAGCTCGGGCTCGACCCGGACGACGAGGACGGGGTCGCCGCCGACAGCCGGTGGCTGCTCGACCGCACGGCCGCGGTGTTCCGCGAGGGCCTGCCGTGGCGCCCGGGGGCGCGCGAGGCCCTGGCCGCGGTGCGGTCCTCGGGCGTGCCCACGGCGCTCGTGACCAGCACCTACCGCGAGCTCACCGAGGTATCGCTCGACACCGTCGGCCGCGAGTACTTCGACGTCGTGGTCTGCGGCGACGAGGCGCCCGCCACGAAGCCCGACCCAGCGCCCTACCTGCGCGCGGCCGAGCTGCTGGGGGTCGATCCCGCGGCCTGCGTAGCCGTGGAGGACTCGCCGACCGGCGTCCGCTCGGCCGAGGCCGCGGGCGCGATCGTGCTCGTGGTGCCGGCCGAGGTCGAGGTGCCCCCCGGCGAGCGACGCGTCTTCCGGGACGGGCTCGAGGGCCTCACGATCGCGGAACTGCGGTCGTTGCTCCCCGCGGGTGCCGCCTGACGCGCGCCGACGAACGCTGGGCGAGATGCCATAGAGCGTTCGCCCATTCAGCCCAGTGTCTTCCGCGTCGTTCGCTCTTTCGGGGAGGTCGCGACGCCGCCCGGCGCCCCGTTCGGCCCGGACGGCGCGGACCCGGCGTCCGATGGTGAACCGGCCGGTGCCGGGGGGCGATCCCGTGTCGTGCGAACATCGCTGCTCGTGAAGACGTTCGACGGGCTCTTCGAGGAGCTCACCGCGAAGGCCCGTGACCGACCCGAGGGGTCCGGAACGGTCGCCGCCCTGGACGAGGGCGTCCACGCCCAGGGCAAGAAGGTGCTCGAGGAGGCCGGCGAGGTGTGGATCGCCGCGGAGCACGAGACGGACGACAAGCTGGCCGAGGAGATCTCGCAGCTGCTCTACCGCATCCAGGTCATCATGCTGGGGCGCGGGATCACCCTCGACGACGTCTACACCCACCTGTAGACCTCGCGCTCGACCGCAACGTCCCACCGGAAACCCGGCGGGAGAAGGAGAAGGACCCATGCTCCGCGTCGCCGTTCCCAACAAGGGATCCCTGGCCGAGGAGGCGTCGACCATGCTGCGGGACGCCGGCTACCGGCAGCGCTCGGACAGCCGCGACCTGAGCCTGCAGGACGAGGCCAACGGGGTCACGTTCTTCTACCTGCGCCCCAAGGACATCGCCACCTACGTCTCCGAGGGCCAGCTGCACCTCGGGATCACCGGTCACGACCTCACCGAGGAGTCGAGTGCCTCGGTCAAGCAGCTGCTCGAGCTCGGTTTCGGCCACTCGAAGTTCCGCTACGCCGCCCCGGGGCGCAACGACTGGACCGTCCAGGATCTGGCCGGCAAGCGGATCGCGACGTCATACCCGCGGCTGGTGCGCGCGAACCTCGCCCAGCAGCGCATCGCCGCCAAGGACGTCATCCGGCTCGACGGCGCCGTCGAGATTCTCGATCGAGCTGCAGGTCGCCGACGCCATCGCCGACGTCGTGAGCTCGGGCCGCACGCTCGCCCAGCACGGCCTCGTGACCATCGGCGACCCGATCATGGAGTCGCAGGCGGTGGTCATCGACCGCAACGCCAAGTTCGACCAGATCCCGGACAGCGCCGAGACCGAGCGGTCCAAGTCACGCTTCGTCGAGCGGCTGCGCGGCGTGGTCTACGCCCGGCGCTACGTGATGCTCGACTACGACTGCCCCGTGAGCCTGCGCGACCAGGCCGTGGCCGTGACGCCGGGTGTCCAGTCGCCCACCGTGGCCCCGCTCTCGGACGACCAGTGGCTGGCCGTGCGCTCGATGGTCGAGCGCCGCAAGGTCAACGACATCATGGACGAGCTCTCCGACCTCGGGTGCACGGGCATCGTGACGTCGTCGCTGCAGTCGTGCCGCGCCGTGCGCCCGGCGAACGGGCACCCCGCGTAGCAGCCGCTCCTCAGCGCGGGCGGACCGTCAGGGCCTGCGCCGCGCGGCCGACGGGTCCGTGCTCGTCGTGGACCAGCGAGAACGCGACGCCCGCTCCGTCGGGACCGATGACGCTGTCGGCGTCGAGCCCGATCCACTCGCCCTCCGGGGCACGGTGGACGTGCAGGGTCAGGTCGGTGTTGACGAACAGCCAGTCGGTGAGGTCGAGGCGCGCCGCCGCACCGTTGGTGGAGTCGGCGACGGCGGCGAGGCGTTGCCACGGGGTCGGCTCCTCGCCCGCCACCACGGGCACCCGCAGGCGCGCCCACGCCCGCCCCGGTCCGGACTCGCCGAGGTGCCCGGCGAGCCAGCGCCACTCCAGGGCGTCGAGGTAGCCCGGCAGCCATCCCGGCGGGGTCGGGATCTCCCGTCCGGCCGCGGGAGGGTCGAGCGCGGGACCCGGCGGGGTCGCCGCCCCGACGGTGTCGGTGACCGCGAGGCGCCAGCCGTGGGCGCGGGCGACCGCGCGACCCTGCGCGCGCAGCTCGGCGCCCACCAGCTCGATGGTCCGCCCGGCCCGCTCGATCGCGGCGTGCACCGTCAGCTCGCCCATCGGCACCCGGCCGAGCACCTCGACCGTCAGCCGCGCGAGGCGCACCTCCTCGCGGGGCTCGCAGCGCTCCAGCGCCCGCACCAGCAGCGCGCTCGGCGGCCCCATGTGCTGCCCGTCCGGGAACCACGGCCCGGCGGTCGACGCGGTGGCCAGCACCCGCGTCGCGTCCTCCGGGTCGTCGGGCGCGGGCGGCAGGATCCGGAAGAAGGGCTCCATCTCCGGGTCGGGCACTCAGATCTCCTCGGCGGTGGGGACGCGGGGCAGCGGCAGCGTGACGGGCCCCGGTGCGCGGGCCCCCTCCGGGGTGCCGTCCGCGTCGGGGGGCCAGCCGGGATAGGGCGGCGGGGTGCCCCCGAAGGCCGGGCAGAGCGCCTGGTGGTCGCACCACGCACAGCCCGGCCCCGGCCGCGGGCGGAACTCGCCGGTGGGCGCGGCGCGGCGGACGGCCGCCCAGACCGCGTCGAGGGTGCGGGCGAAGCGCGCCAGCTCGTCGGCGGTGGGCCGCAGGGTCAGCACCGCGCCGTCGGCGAGGTACATCAGCCGCAGCTCGGGCACCACGCCCCGGGAGCGCCAGATCATGAGTGCGTAGAACCGCATGGCGAACAACGCCCGGGCCTCGCGCTGGACGGGAGGCGCCGACCCGGTCTTGTAGTCCACGACGCGCAGCCCGCCGCCGGGGACCGGGTCGAGCCGGTCGACGATGCCACGCAGGGGCGTGGGCGACGGACCGGCGCTCTCGGCCTCGAGCACCACCTCGCAGCCCTCGGGCTCGACGTCCCGCGGGTCCTCGAGGGCGAAGTAGCGCGCGGCCAGGGAGGCCACCGCCTCGGTGGCCGCATCCGCCGTGCCGAGGACCGCCGCCTCCTCGGGGGCGAGCCCGGCGAGGACCTCCGCGGCGAGCGGGGCGAGCCGCTGCGGGTGCCGCGTCCGCGGCGGGCAGCGCGAACAACCGCTCGAGCACCGCGTGCACCGCCGTGCCCCGCAGCGCCGCCGGCCGCGGCGTCTCGGGCAACCGGTCGACCACCCGGAAGCGGTAGAGCAGCGCGCACTGCCGGAAGTCGGCCGCCCGCGACGGCGACAGCGCCGGCCGGCGCGTCGTCACGGTGATCGCTCCGCTCATGGCCGCAGGGTAGGACAGGGCCCCGACAGCCGTCCGATCCGTGATGATCACCGGCGGCACGGGGTGGGGCGCGGCCGGGCCGGGGCGCCGGGCGGGACGGCGGCGCGGCCTAGGGTGACGAGCCGTGCCCACCGAGGAGACCCTGAGCGACGAGCCGCGCACCGAGGCGGCGACCGGGGGCCCGGAGCACGGTGCCGACCCCGTCGACCCCGACGTCGCCGTCGACGGTCCAGGGACGCCGCCCGAGCCGGCGGACGAGGAGCGGGGGCCGGCGCGGTCGGGACCGTTCCTGCCCGGCGACAGGGTGCAGTTGACCGACCCGAAGGGCCGGCACTTCAGCCTCGTGCTGGAGCGCGGGCGGAGCTACCACACCCACCGCGGCGCGATCGACCACGACAAGCTCCTCGGCCGGCCCGAGGGCAGCGTCGTGCTCTCCGCGGCGAACACCCCCTACCTCGCCCTGCGGCCGTTGCTGCCCGACTACGTGCTGGCGATGCCGCGCGGGGCGCAGGTGATCTACCCGAAGGACGCCGCGCAGATCGTCATGTGGGGCGACGTGTTCCCGGGTGCGCGGGTGCTCGAGGCGGGGGCGGGCAGCGGGGCCCTGACGTGCAGCCTGCTGCGCGCGGTGGGCCCGACGGGTCATGTGCGCTCCTACGAGGTGCGCGCCGACCACGCCGAGCACGCGGTCACCAACGTCGAGCGCTTCTTCGGCGAGCGCCCGGCCACGTGGGACCTGCGTGTCGGCGACCTCGCGGGGCATGACCCGACGGCGCCGGGGGAGACCGCCGACCGCGTCGTGCTCGACATGGCCGCCCCGTGGGAGGTGCTGGACGTCGTGGCCGCCACCCTCGTGCCCGGCGGGGTCCTGGTCGGCTACGTGGCCACCACCACGCAGCTCTCGGCGCTGACCGAGGCGCTGCGCGAGCAGGCGTGCTGGACCGAGCCGCAGATCTGGGAGTCGATGGTGCGGCCGTGGCACGCGGTGGGCCTGGCGGTGCGCCCCGAGCACCGGATGATCGCGCACACCGCGTTCCTGCTGACGGCACGGCGCCTGGCCGACGGCGTCGTCCCCCCGCGTGTGCAGCGACGACCCAGCCGGGGGTGAGCGGAACGATCTCCCGGGTTCGCTCACGGTGATCGCCTGGGGCGGTGAACTCACCCACCGTGATGTGGCGCAAGGGGCGGGCGTGAGAAGTCCATCACCGGCGTGCTACTCCACGGACACCTGGATTCGCAGGTACGGTTGCGCCACGGAGTAGCGGGAGGAGGGCGTTGTGATGAACGACGACGACCCCAGGGGCCGATCCGACCAGGGCCGCGACCGAGGCGCGGCGGACATGGCGGCACAGGTGCGCTTCCTCGAGGACGAGGTCGCGCTGCTGCGTCGCAAGTTGACCGAATCGCCACGACACACGCGGATCCTCGAGCAGCGGCTCGCGGAGTCCGCGGCTCGCGTGTCCCAACTGACCGAGCGCAACGACAAGCTCACCGAGACGCTCAAGGAAGCGCGCTCCCAGCTCGTCGCCCTTCGCGAGGAGGTCGACCGACTCGCCCAGCCGCCCTCGAGCTACGGGGTGTTCCTCGTGGCGCACGAGGACTCCACGGTCGACGTGTTCACCTCCGGCCGGAAGATGCGCGTCGCCGTGTCGCCGACGGTGGAGGTCCCCGAACTGACCCGCGGCCAGTCGGTCCGGCTCAACGAGGCGCTGACCGTCGTCGAGGCCGGCGCCTACGAGCGCATCGGCGAGGTCTGCTCGCTGCGCGAGATCCTCACCGAGGAGGACGGCAGCCGCACCCGTGCGCTGATCATCGGCCACGCCGACGAGGAGCGGGTCATCCACCTGGCCGACTCGCTGCTCGCCGAGGACGGGCCCGAGCTCAAGCCGGGCGACTCGCTGATGGTCGACAGCAAGGTCGGCTACGCCTACGAGAAGGTGCCGAAGGCCGAGGTCGAGGAGCTCGTGCTCGAGGAGGTCCCCGACGTCTCCTACACCGACATCGGCGGCCTCGCCCGGCAGATCGACTCCATCCGCGACGCGGTGGAGCTGCCGTTCCTGCACGCCGACCTCTTCCGGACCTACCAGCTCCGCCCGCCGAAGGGCGTGCTGCTCTACGGCCCGCCCGGCTGCGGGAAGACGCTCATCGCGAAGGCGGTGGCGAACTCCCTGGCCAAGAAGGTCGCCGAGACGCGCGGCGAGGACAGCCGCGACGTGAAGGCGCACTTCCTCAACATCAAGGGCCCGGAGCTGCTCAACAAGTTCGTCGGCGAGACCGAGCGGCACATCCGGATGATCTTCCAGCGGGCGCGCGAGAAGGCGTCCGAGGGCACCCCGGTGATCGTGTTCTTCGACGAGATGGACTCGATCTTCCGCACCCGTGGGTCCGGTGTGTCCAGCGACGTCGAGACGACGATCGTGCCCCAGCTCCTCAGCGAGATCGACGGCGTCGAGGGCCTGGAGAACGTCATCGTCATCGGCGCCTCCAACCGCGAGGACATGATCGACCCGGCGATCCTGCGGCCGGGCCGGCTCGACGTGAAGATCAAGATCGAGCGCCCGGACGCCGAGTCGGCCATCGACATCTTCGGCAAGTACCTCATCGACGGCCTGCCGGTGCACGAGGAGGACATCGCCGAGTTCGGCGGCAACCGCCAGGCGTGCCTCGACGGCATGATCGAGCGGGTCGTCGAGCGGATGTACGCCGAGACCGACGACAACCGGTTCCTCGAGGTCACCTACGCCAACGGGGACAAGGAGGTCCTGTACTTCAAGGACTTCAACTCCGGCGCGGTGATCGAGAACATCGTCGGACGGGCCAAGAAGTCGGCCATCAAGGCCCACCTGGAGACCCAGCAGTCGGGCCTGCGGGTGCAGCACCTGCTGGACGCGGTGGTCGACGAGTTCTCCGAGTCCGAGGACCTGCCGAACACCACCAACCCCGACGACTGGGCCCGGATCTCGGGCAAGAAGGGCGAGCGGATCGTCTACATCCGCACGCTCGTCACCGGCAAGGGCGCGGCGCAGGGCAAGGAGATCGACACCGCCTCGAACACCGGCCAGTACCTGTAGTCGACCGGTACCGGATATCGTGGTGGGCATGACCGACGACGAGCACCGGCCGTCCCGCGGCACCTCGCGCAACGAGGTCCGGGGGGCGGCCGGTGTCGCGTCGGAGGCCATCGACATCGTGTCCCGGCCGATCCAGGGCACGCACAGCGCGATCTCCGACACGGTGTTCGCGACGCTGCGCCGGGTCGGGCTGGGCGGGGCGTCGAAGCCGGTGCAGCGAGTGCACGACGGCATCTCGGCCGGTGTCTACGCGGCCGTGCGCGGCATCGGCAGGCTCGGCGGCGCCGGGATCGGGGCCGCCGCCGTGGTCGCCAAGGGCGACGACTGGCGTCCCATCACCGCGAACGCGACGGGCGCGGTGCTCACCGGTGCCGTCAACGGCCTGGTGGGCGACCACATGGTCGCCCTCGACAACGACCTCGCCGTCCCCATGACGCTGTACACCGCCACGGTGCACGACGAGTACGACGAGCTGCCCACCGAGCCCGAGGGGATCCGGGCCGTGGTCGCCGACCACCCCGAGCGCGACCTGGGCCACGTGGTGCTGTTCCTGCACGGCCTCGGCGAGACCGAGCACGCCTGGCGGCTCTACGGCGAGGCGAGCGCGGGGGAGGGCTACGCCGAGCGGGTGGCCTCCGCGGTCGGGGCCGTCCCGCTGCTGCTGCGCTACAACAGCGGGCTGCGGATCGCCGACAACGGCGCCGCCCTTTCGCTGCTGCTCACCGACCTCAGCCGCCGCTGGCCGGTGCCGATCCGGCAGCTCGACCTCGTGGGGCACTCCATGGGCGGGCTGGTGCTGCGCCACACGTGCCACCACGGCGTGCAGACCGGCGCACCCTGGGTCCCGGCGGTCCGTCGGATGATCTACCTGGGCTCTCCGCACCGGGGCGCGCCGCTGGCCCACCGCGTCGACCAGCTGGCCGAGCAGCTGGCCCGCTGGTCGCGCTCGCGCAGCTGGGGCGAGTTCCTCGACCGGCGCTCGGCGGGGATCCGCGACCTGGTGGCCGGGGTGTCCGACACCGAGGTGCCGTTGCTCGCCGGGGCCACCCACCACGCGGTGGCCGCGTGTATGACGAGCAACGCCCACCACCCGTTGGCGAACGCGCTCGGCGACCTCCTCGTCCCGGTCGACTCGGCGCGCGGCGCGATCACCGACGTCGAGCCGCTGACGTCGTCGCACCATTTCCACCTGCTCAACGACCCCGACATCCACGACCACCTGCTGCGCTGGCTCGCGCCCGACCCGGAGCCCGAGCCCGTCGAGGCGCTCCCCGAGGTCGTCGAGGCGACGGAGCCCGCGGAACCCACCGGACCCACGGAACCCGCCGGACCCGCCCGGTGAGCACGGCCGCCGCGTCCCGCGAGGGGGCGGCGGCGGGGGAGCCGGGCGAACGCAGGCGGACCCGGGCCGCGCGCCTGGTCGTGCTCGGTGCGCTGACCGCGGCCGCGCCCCTGTCGCTGGACACCTACCTGCCCGCCCTGCCCGCGCTCGCCGACGACCTGCGCACGACCCCCTCGGTCGCGCAGCTCAGCCTCACCACCTGCCTGGTCGGGCTCGCCCTCGGCCAGCTCGTGGCGGGCCCGCTCTCGGACGTCCTGGGGCGGCGCCGCCCGATGATGCTGGGCGCGTCCGGGTTCGCGGTGGTGTCGGTGCTCTGCGCGCTCGCACCGAACGTGACCGTCCTCATCGCGCTGCGCTTCGCCCAGGGCCTGCTCGGCGCGGTCGGGATCGTCGTGGCCCGTGCCGTCGTCCGCGACACCAGCGACGCCACGAGCTCGGCGCGGGCGTTCGCCACGTTGATGCTGGTCTCGGGCGTGGCCCCGATCGTCGCGCCGGTGCTGGGCGGGCAGCTGCTGCGCGTCACCGACTGGCGCGGGGTGTTCGTGGTCCTCGCCGTCTACGGCGCCGTGTCCCTGGTCGCCGTGCTCGGCGTGGTGCGCGAGACGCTGCCGCGGGAGTCCCGGCGCTCGGGCAGCGCCGCGGCCACCGCGGCGTCGTTCCGCGTCCTGCTCGCCGATCGCCGCGTCGTCGCGTGCGTGGTCTCCGCGGGGCTGCTGTTCTCCGCGATGTTCGCCTACATCTCGGGGTCGACGTTCGTCCTGCAGGACATCTACGGCCTCTCGCCGCAGGCCTTCTCCGGGGTGTTCGCGGTCAACTCGGTGGGAATCGTGGCCGCGGTCCAGGTCGCCGGGCGCCTCGCCGGCTCGGGCCGGGTCCGTCCCGAGCGCCTCCTCGCGGTCGGCCTCGCGGTGGCCTGCGCGGGCACCCTGGGCCTGCTGGCCGCGGTGCTCGTCGACCTCGGGCTCGCCGGCGTGCTGATCGGGCTGTTCGTCACGGTCTGCGGCGTGGGCCTCGTGCTGCCCAGCGCGACGACGCTCACGCTGGCCGACCACCCCCGGCACGCCGGCAGCGCGTCGGCCCTGCTCGGCACGGCGCAGTTCCTCATCGGTGCCGGCACGGCGCCCGCTGGTGGGGCTGGCCGGGAGCGGCTCGGCGGTCCCGATGGCCGCGACCATGGCCGGGGCGGCCGTCGCCGGCGCCGTGGTGTTCACCGTCGTCTGGCGCTCCGCGCCGCGTTCCGCGCGGCCCGCGGGCGAGCCGGACAACTAGGGTCTCGGGGTATGACCGCACGCCGCATCATGGGCACCGAGATCGAGTACGGCATCTCCGTCCCCGGCGACCCCGCGGCGAACCCGGTGATCACCTCGACGCAGATCGTGCTCGCCTACGCCGCCGCGGCCGAGGTGCCGCGCGCCCGGCGCGCCCGCTGGGACTACGAGGTGGAGTCGCCGCTGCGCGACGCGCGCGGCTTCGACCTCGGCCCGAGCGCGGGGCCCCCGCCCGACACCGGGGACCTCGACGACCTCGGCGCCGCCAACGTCATCCTCACCAACGGCGCCCGGCTCTACGTCGACCACGCGCACCCGGAGTTCTCCGCGCCCGAGGTCACCACCCCCCGCGACGCGGTGATCTGGGACAAGGCAGGCGAGCGGATCATGGAGGACGCCGCGGAGCGCGCCGCCACCGTGCCCGGGACCCCGCGCATCCAGCTCTACAAGAACAACATCGACAACAAGGGCGCCAGCTACGGCTCGCACGAGAACTACCTGTGCTCCCGCCAGACCCCGTTCCCCACGATCATCACCGGGCTGACCCCGTTCTTCGCGTCCCGCCAGGTGGTCAGCGGGTCCGGCCGGGTGGGGCTGGGCGCCTCCGGCGACGAGCCGGGCTTCCAGCTCTCGCAGCGGGCGGACTACATCGAGGTCGAGGTCGGGCTGGAGACCACGCTCAAGCGGGGGATCATCAACACCCGCGACGAGCCGCACGCCGACGCCGACAAGTACCGCCGCCTGCACGTCATCATCGGCGACGCGACGCTGGCCGAGTACTCGACCTTCCTCAAGGTCGGCACGGCGGCTCTGGTGCTCTCGATGATCGAGGGCGGGGTCCGGTTCGACGACCTGCGCCTGCTCGAGCCGGTCCGCTCGGTGCACCGGATCAGCCACGACCCGACGCTGGAGGCGACCGTCGAGCTCTCCGACGGCCGCAAGCTCACCGCCCTGGACCTGCAGCGCATCTACCTCGAGCGCTCGTGGGCGCACGAGGAGGCCACGGCCGACGGCGAGATCGACCCGGCGACCCGCGAGGTCCTCGAGATCTGGACCCAGGTGCTCGACGACCTCGGCCGCGACCCGATGCTCTGCGCGGACCGCCTCGACTGGGCGGCCAAGCTCAAGCTCCTCGAGAGCTACCGCGAACGCGACCAGCTGCCGTGGGACTCCCCGAAGCTGCACCTGGTCGACCTGCAGTACTCCGACGTCCGGATGGCCAAGGGGCTCTACAACCGGCTCGCCACCCGCGGGTCGATCAAGCGCCTCGTCGCCGAGGAGCAGGTGCGCGCGGCGGTCACCACCCCGCCCGAGGACACCCGCGCCTACTTCCGCGGACGGTGCCTCGAGCGCTACCCGACCGAGGTCGCCGCGGCGTCCTGGGACTCGGTCATCTTCGACCTCGGCCGCGAGTCGCTCGTGCGGATCCCGACCCTCGAACCCCTGCGCGGCACGCGCGGACACGTCGGCGAGCTGATCGACAACGCGCCCGACGCCACGGCCCTCGTGGAGGCCCTGACCCGCGGGTGAGCCGCGCGGCCGGGGCGAGACGCGGGCGGCGGGCGCCCACGATCGGTAGTGTCGACTCCGCAGGACGAGACCGGGAGGCAGCCATGGCGCAGGAACAGACCCAGCGACAGGGCGGTGGCGACGACGGCGAGGGCGGCGACGACGCCACCGCCGCCGGCCAGGAACGCCGCGAGAAGCTCGGCGAGGACGTCGACTCGATCCTCGACGAGATCGACGACGTCCTCGAGGAGAACGCGGAGGACTTCGTCCGCGCGTACGTCCAGAAGGGCGGCCAGTAGTCTCCCGGCGCATCGCCGCGTTGTCGCGCCGATCCTCAGCGCGCCGTACCCACCGCCCCCGCCGCCCGGTCCGCCGCGACCCGTCGACGGGGGCGGTGTCCGGTTCCCGTCCCGACCCCTGCCCCCGCGAGCACTAGGAGCGCCCCACCGATGGAGCCCTCGTCGGCCCTCCCCGCCGCGTACTTCCGCGCCGGGACCGCCTCGTTCGTCGACTTCCTGAGCGAGGTGCGGCCCGACCTCCTGCCCGGGGCGAACGCACGCACCGGTTCTTCCCCCGTCGCCCCGCTGACCCCCGCCCAGGCCGCCGGCGTGCCCCACGGGACGACGATCGTCGCCGCGGTGTTCGCCGGCGGGGTGGCGATCGCCGGCGACCGGCGGGCCACCATGGGCAACCTGATCTCCTCGCGCGACATGCAGAAGGTCTATCTCACCGACGACTACTCGGCGGCCGGCATCGCGGGCACCGCCGGTCTCGCGGTCGAGGCGATGCGCCTGTTCGCGGTCGAGCTGCAGCACTACGAGAAGCTCGAGGGCGTCTCGCTGACCTTCGACGGCAAGGCGAACAAGCTGGCCGGCATGGTGCGCGGCAACCTCGGGGCCGCGATGCAGGGGCTGTCCTTCGTCCCGCTGTTCGCCGGCTACGACCTCGACGCCGCCGACCCGGACCGCGCGGGCCGGATCGTGTCCTACGACGTCGTCGGCACCCGTGACGAGGAGACCGCCTACGCGGCGGTCGGTTCGGGCTCGCTGTTCGCGAAGTCGGCGCTGAAGAAGCGCCACGACCCGGACGCGTCGGCCGACGACTGCGTGCGGACCCTCGTCGAGGCGCTCTACGACGCCGCCGACGACGACAGCGCCACCGGTGGCCCGGACACCATCCGCGGCATCTACCCGATCGTCGTCACCATCACCGCCGAGGGCGCCACGATGCTGCCCGCCGAGGAGACCGCCGCCGTCGCGGAGGCCGTCGTGGCCGCGCGCCGCGAGCGGCCCGGCGGCTGAGCCGGCTCGCCCGACCGACCCACCCGCCGCCCGCTCGGAGGAGCTCCCGCCATGACCATGCCGTTCTACGCGTCGGTCGACCAGCTGATGCGCGACCGCTCGGAGCTCGCGCGCAAGGGCATCGCGCGCGGTCGCAGCGTCGTCGTCCTGACCTTCGCGGGCGGCGTGCTGTTCGTCGCGGAGAACCGCTCCAACTCGCTGCGCAAGGTCTCGGAGATCTACGACCAGCTCGGGTTCGCCGCGGTCGGCCGCTACAACGAGTTCGAGAACCTGCGCACCGCGGGCATCCGCTACGCCGACGTCCGCGGGTACTCCTACGACCGCCGCGACGTCACCGGGCGCTCGCTGGCCAACGCGTACGCCCAGATCCTGGGGGCGAGCTTCATCGAGCAGCAGAAGCCCTTCGAGGTCGAGCTGTGCGTCGCCGAGGTCGGCGTGACCCCCGACCGCGACCAGATGTTCCGGATCACCTACGACGGCTCGATCTCCGACGAGCCCCGCTTCGTGGTCATGGGCGGCACCACCGAGCCGATCAGCGCGGCGCTGCGCTCGTCCTACGAGGCGGGCCTCGACATGCGCGACGCGCTGCGCATCGCCCTCGAGGCCCTGCAGGCCCAGAACGGCGCCGGGACGGCGGCGAGCGGGTCGGCCGCCGCGGAGGAGCGCACGCTGGGCGTCGAGGCCCTCGAGGTCGCGGTGCTCGACCGCAGCCGCCGCCCGCGCCGGTCGTTCCGCCGGGTCACCGGTGCGGCGCTCGAAGCCCTCATGCCGAGCGCGGCCAGCGGAGGACGACGCGCCCGCCGAGGACACCGGCGCCGGCGACGAGGTCTCCGGCGCGGGCGGCGCCGACGCCTGACCCGCGAGCACCGCGGGTCGCATCGCCTTGGCGCGAGGGACGAGCCCTACAGCACGGCGTCGTCGACGTCCGCCGACCGGTAGACCGGGATCGGGCGCGGCCCGACGCGGAAGGCGAACAGGGTGGCGTCCGGCTGCACCTCGCCGTCGGTGGCCAGGCCCACCGGGTCACCGAGGACACGGACGTCGAGGCGGTCGCGGCGCTCGGCCACGTACACCCGGCTGCGCAGCAGGGTGCCGGCCAGCACCGCCAGCACGAAGCGGGTGCGCGAGAACGGCAGGTCGGCGCGCAGGTAGCGCACGTCGAGGACCCGGGCGTCGAGGGACGGTCGGAACACCGGCGCCATCCCCGTGGGGCGGTAGGCGCCGTTGCCCACGAAGAGGATCCAGACCGTCTTCCGCTGCCCGTCCAGCTCCACGTCGAGCGGGGTCGCCTCGGCGAGCACCCGGACCAGGGCCAGCGCGGCCGACGGCCACTTCCCGAGACGGTCCTCCCACTGCTCCCGCAGCGAGACCATGTCCGGGTAGCCCCCGAGGCTCGCGGTGTTGACGAAGGCCACCGGCGCGGCGGGCGACCCGGCCGGGGCGGTGTCGACCAGGCCGACGTCGACCATGACCGCGTCACCGTCCCGCGCCGCGCGCAGGGCGGAGGGCGTGTCGAGGATGCCGATGTCGCGGGCGAAGTGGTTCAGCGTGCCCTCGGGCAGCACCACCAGCGGGAGGCCGTGGCGTTGTGCGACCCCCGCGAGGGCGGCGACCGAGCCGTCCCCGCCCGCCACGCCGACCGCGCGCGGCAGCTCGCCGTCGGGCCCCGGCCGTCGCAGGGCCGCCTCGACCTCGACCACGAAGTCGACACCCGGCTCCGGGACGACCACCTGGGCGCGGGGGAGGATCTCGTCGACGGCGGCCAGGGCGGCGGGACGGTCGTCGGCGGGGTCGCCGTCGGTGGGGAGGAGGGCGTCGAGCGGTCCCGGCGTGCCGGCGGCGACGTTGGCCACCAGGACGAGCCCGGCGCCGTCCCCGAGAGCGGGGGCGTGACGGGCCGGACGGGCGCGGGCGGGGTGGTGGTCGACGGCGGGCCACCAGCGGGTGGTCAGGAGGGCGATCCCGACGCCGAGCACGGCACCGGCGCCGACCTCGAGCGGGCGGCGGTCGCCGAGGGCGACCCGGGCGCCGGTGACGGCGAGGGAGGCCGGGACGAGCGTGGCGCCGACGCCGCGCGACTCGAGGGCCGCCCCGGCGGTGTAGGCCGCCGCGGTGGCGGCGTGGGCGGAGGGGAAGCGCGACGCGTGGGCGTGCACCCGCGGCAGCAGGGGCTTGGCGACGCCGTGCACCACCGCCGAGGTGGCCACCGCGGCCAGAGCGCCGCGCACTCCCGCGCGCCGCGCGGGACCGTGCCCGGTGAGCAGGACCGCGGTCACCGCCCCCCACAGCACGCCGCGCTCGGACACCCGGTCGAGCGCGCGCAGGCCACGCTCGATCCGCGAGCCGGTCCGCGGGCGGGGGAGCGGGCTCACCGGGCGGTCGCGCGGTGGGGCCAGAGGGCCTCGTTGCGGCGGTAGACCGGGACCGGATGGTCGGCGACCGAGTACCGCAGGCGCCGCCCGCGGCCGACCACCTCGCCGTCGGCGGCGACCTCGACGGGGCCGTCGAGCAGCTCGATGTCGAGCGACCGCATCGCACTCTCCTGGTAGATCCGGTTGTGGCCGAGCACGCCGGTGGCCAGGGCGACGAAGGCGCGGGTGCGGGCCAGGCGCCGGTCGGCGCGCAGGTAGCGCACCTCGAGCACGCCGCTGTCCAGCCGGGGCCGGTACGAGGGCACCATCCCGGTCGGGACGTAGGGGCCGTTGCCCACGAACAGCATCCACACCGAGCGCTCGACCCCGTTGAGGCGCACGCGCAGGGGCCGGGCGCGCCGCAGGGTGACGAGCAGGGCGGCGATCGCCGACGGCCACTTGCCCCACCGCGGCTGCCACGCCTCGCGTCGTTGCACCATCTCCGGATAGCCGCCGAAGGCCGATGTGTTGACGAACACGGTCCGGACGGCGGGCCCCCGGCCCTCGACGTCGGCGTGGATGCGCAGCTCGCCGAGGTCCACGGCGACGGCCTCGCCGGCCCCCGTGGCGTCCACCGCCTCCTGGATGTCGTACACCCCGACGTCGCGCCCGAAGTGGTTGAGCGTCCCGGCCGGCACGAGGGCCAGGGGGAGGTCGAGATCCTCGGCGACGCGCGCCGCGGCCGCCACCGAACCGTCGCCCCCGGCGATGCCCAGCGCCTGCGTCCCCGGGGCGCTCGCCGCCTCGGTGAGCGTCTCGACGAGGTCGGCGCCGTCGGGGAGGCGCAGCACCCGCGCCTTCGGCAGATCGGCGCACAACTGGTCGTAGGGGTCGACGCCCGCGCGGCCCGAGCGGGTGTTGACCAGCATGACCAGGCCCTCGCCGTCGGGCAGCGCGGGCGCGTCGGCGACCGGGCGGGCGGCGGCCTCGTCGATGTCGCGCACCGGTAACCACCGGCGGGTGGCCAGCGCGATCACGGCCCCGAGGCCGGCGCCGGTGAGGACGTCGGTGGTCCAGTGCACGCCGACGTGCACCCGGGAGTAGGCCACGGTCGCGGCCAGCGGCGCCACCCAGGCCGCGGACCGCGGGCTCTCCATCCCCACCGCGACCGCGAACGCCGCGGCGGAGGCGGCGTGCCCGGACGGGAACGACGACGAGGTCGGCGGGTCGGCGAGCGAGCGGAACGCCGGCAGCAGCTCCGCGGCGGGGCGGCGCCGGGGGACCAGCGGCTTGAGCACACCGTTGGCCAGCAGGCTCGCACCGCCGATGGCGAGCACCCCGCGCAGAGCGCCGCGACGGCCGTGGCGGGTGCCGGCGGCCAGCCCCGCCGCGACCGCGAACCAGAGCTTGCTGTGATTGGCCGAGCGCGAGAGCGCACTCAGCGCAGGATCCGCCGTCGTGTAGGGCAAATTCCCGATCGCGGTGGTGATCCGGCAGTCGCGCTCGTTGACGTCGGCGAGCTTGCGGCGGCTGCCCCGGGCGCCCTGGCGTACCCGGTGCCGTACGCCGTGCCCGATCTCCGAGGGGAGCTTGCGCCACGTCGCCGTCACCCGCGCGACCGTAGTGAACCGCCGGTCGCAGGGCGCTGACGGGCGGGTCGCTGGCCTAGGGTGGAGGCATGCAGCGGAGGATTTACGGGGTCGAGACCGAGTTCGGTGTCACCTGCACCTTCCACGGCCAGCGGCGGCTCTCTCCGGACGAGGTGGCCCGCTACCTGTTCCGGCGCGTCGTGTCGTGGGGCCGGTCGTCGAACGTCTTCCTGCGCAACGGCTCGCGGCTCTACCTCGACGTGGGCAGCCACCCCGAGTACGCGACGGCCGAGTGCGACTCGTTGACCCAGCTCGTGGCGCACGACAAGGCCGGCGAGCGGATCCTCGAGGACCTGCTGCTCGACGCCGAGCGCCGCCTGGCCGACGAGGGCATCGGCGGCGACATCTTCCTGTTCAAGAACAACACCGACTCGGCGGGCAACTCCTACGGGTGCCACGAGAACTACCTGGTCGGGCGCTCGGGCGAGTTCTCACGGATCGCCGACGTGCTGTTGCCCTTCCTGGTCACCCGCCAGCTCATCGCGGGCGCCGGCAAGGTCCTGCAGACCCCGCGCGGGGCGGTGTTCTGCCTGTCCCAGCGCGCGGAGCACATCTGGGAGGGCGTGTCGTCGGCCACCACGCGGTCCCGGCCGATCATCAACACGCGCGACGAGCCCCACGCCGACGCCGAGCGCTACCGCCGGCTGCACGTGATCGTCGGGGACTCGAACATGAGCGAGGTCACCACCCTGCTCAAGGTCGGCACCACCCACCTGGTGCTCGAGATGATCGAGCAGGGCGTCCAGTTCCGGGACTTCACCCTCGACAACCCGATCCGCGCCATCCGTGAGATCAGCCACGACCTGTCCGGTCGCCGCCCGGTCCGGCTGGCCGGCGGGCGTGAGGCCAGCGCCCTCGACGTCCAGCGCGAGTACTACGCCCGCGCCGTCGAGCACGTCGCCCGCCGCGGCTCCGACCCGGTGACCGAGCGGGTCCTCGAGCTGTGGGGTCGCACCCTCGACGCCGTCGAGCGTCAGGACCTCACCCTGATCGACCGCGAGATCGACTGGGCGATCAAGCACCGCCTCGTCCAGCGGTACCGCAGCCGGCACGACCTGGGGCTCTCCAGCCCCCGCATCGCCCAGCTCGACCTGGCCTACCACGACATCCGGCGGGGCCGCGGGATCTTCGACCTGCTCCAGCGCAAGGACATGGTCGACCGCGTCACCGACGACGGCGAGATCGAGGCGGCCAAGGACACGCCGCCGCAGACCACGCGGGCGAAGTTGCGGGGCGACTTCATCGCCGCGGCTCAGGCCGCGGGCCGTGATTTCACCGTGGATTGGGTCCATCTCAAACTGAACGACCAGGCCCAGCGAACCGTCCTCTGCAAGGACCCCTTCCGCGCCGTGGACGAACGGGTCGATCGGTTGATCGCCACCTTGTAATCCTCGTGACGTGTCGGACGGGGGGCGGACGAGGTACACGGGAGACGGCACACACGGAGGTGCCGCACCGGACACCGAACACGACACACTGTGTGAGAGCCCCCGACACGAAAGGCCGCATGGAGCACCAGCCGCGCACCTCACGCCTGCCCGCCGAGACGGCGAGGGCGGTGGCCGACGCGCGCCTGTCCACCACCGGGGTCCACCAGCCCGACCCGGCCCCGGTCGATCCCGGCGTCGCCGGGACGCTGCTGGGCGGGCGCTACCGCATCGGCGACTGCATCGGCTCCGGCGCCATGGGCGTGGTCTGGACCGCCTGGGACCGCCGGCTGCGCCGCACCGTCGCGATCAAGCAGCTCGCCCTGCGCTCCCGCGCCGACGGCGCCGACCCGGCCGAGGAGCAGCTCGCCCGGGTCCGGGCCATGCGCGAGGGCAGGATCGCGGCGCGCGTCGTGCACCCCCGCGCCATCGCGGTCTTCGACGTGGTCGTCGCCGACTCCGCGCCGTGGCTGGTCATGGAGTACCTGCCCTCGCGCTCCCTGGCCGCGGTCCTGGCCGAGCAGGGTCCGCTGGCACCCGCCGAGGCGGCCCGCGTGGGCGCCCAGATCGCCGACGCGCTCGCCGCCGTGCACGACGCGGGGATCGTGCACGGTGACGTCAAGCCCGGCAACGTCCTGATCACCGACGACGGCGTCGCCAAGATCACCGACTTCGGCGTCTCGCGCGCCTCCTGGGACACCACGGCCACCGGGGGCGGCACGGTCGCCGGCACACCGGGCTACTTCGCGCCCGAGGTCGCCCGGGGGCAGGAGCCGACGCCGGCCTCCGACGTGTTCTCCCTCGGCGCCACCCTCTACGCCGCGGTCGAGAACGAGCTGGTCTGCGGGTCGATGGACAACACCCTGGCGGTGCTGCACGCGATGGCCGAGGGCCGCCTGCGCCCGGCCGCCCGTGCCGGTGTCCTCGGGCGACCGCTGGCGGCCATGCTCCGCCTCGACCCGGCCCACCGCCCCGACGTCCGTGCCGTCGAGCAGGCGCTGCGGGCGCGGGCGGGCGCGGTCCCCGCCCCTCGCGCGCTCCCGACGGACGCGTCCGACCCGGCGGCCGCGACCGCCGACGCGCCCGACCTCCCGGCGCCGCGCGACGAGACCGACGCCGAACCGGAACGCGACCCCCGCCCCGTCCTCACCGGTGCCGACCCGGCCGTTCCCGCGCCGCGCGCGAGCGGCCCGGCCGCGTCCGCGGTGGGCCCGGGCAGCGCCGCCGCCGCGTCCTCGGCCGCCGATCCCCGCCCCGCCGCCACCGGGGCGCCCGCACACCCGCTGGTCTCCGGACCCCTCGGTCCGCCGACCTTCGGTCCGGCCGCCCGCTCCGGCTCGGCGAGCCGTCAGCGGCCCGCGCGGCACCGCCGCCGGACGGTGGCGGTGGCGGCCCTGGCCGGGGTCGCGCTCGCCGCCGGGGTCGGCGTGGCGGTGGCCACCGTCGCGGCCCCGTCCGCGCGGCCGGTCGCCGCGCCCGCCCCGCCCGCGGTCACGGTCACGTCCGACCCCACGGCCCCGACCGACCCGCTGGTCGCCGGGAACGAGGACGGCGCGGACGCCGGCACCCCGACGACCCCCACGACCCCCACGACCACGCCCCGCGTCGCCGCCCCGCTCTCCCCGAGCGACCCGCCCGTGCCGGCCGCGCCCGGCGCGACGCCCGGGGACCCCGGGGCGACCGTCGTGGACTACTACGCCTCGCTGCCCGGCGACATCGACGGGGCGTGGGCCGTGCTCTCCGACGACGCCCGCGCCGACTCCGGCGGCTACGACGGCTACCGCGAGTTCTGGAGCCGGATCCGGTCGGTGTCGGCGAACAACGTCGACGTCGACGGCTCCACGGTGCGCGCCGACATCGAGTTCACGACCTCGTCGGGGCGCACCACGCGGGAGAGCTACCGCTTCGAGGTGACCCGCGACGAGGCCGGGCGCCTGGTCATCCAGCACGCCCAGCGCAGCTCGTCCTCGATGTAGCGGTCGGCGCCGCGACACGCGGGCCCGCCGTTCGAACACCTGCGCGACGCCCCGTAGGCTCGCGCTCGTGCCGACGAACCCGTCCGCGCGGGCGGAGCGCCTGGTCAACCTCGTGCTCTGCCTGCTCGCGACGCGGCAGTTCCTCACCGCCGAGCGGATCCGCGCGACGGTGCCCGGATACGCCGACGTGGCCTCCGACGAGGCGTTCTTCCGCATGTTCGAGCGGGACAAGACCGAGCTGCGCGAGCTCGGGGTGCCGCTGGAGACCGGGCGGCCCTCGATGTTCGACACCGTCGACGGCTACCGGATCGCGCGCACCGACTACGAGCTGCCCGACATCGAGCTCGCCCCCGACGAGGCGACCGCGGTGGCGCTCGCCGCGCGCCTGTGGGACTCGCCGGCCCTGGCCGGGGCGTCGCGCTCGGCGCTGCAGAAGCTGCGGGCGGCCGGCGTCGACGTCGACCCGGACGCCGCCTCGGCCGTGCAGCCGCGGATGCGCGCCGCCGAGCCCGCGTTCGCCCCGCTGCTCGCCGCCAGCCGCGCGGGCCGGGTCGTCACGTTCAGCCACCGCTCGCACCCCGCCCAGCCCGCCCGCGCCCGGACCGTCGAACCGTGGGGCGTGGTGTCGTGGCGGGGCCGCTGGTACCTCGTCGGGCACGACCGCGACCGCGACGACGTCCGCTGCTTCCGCCTCTCGCGCATCGCCGACGACGTCCGCGCCCAGGGCCCGCGCGGGGCGGTCACCGTCCCGGACGGGGTCGACCTGGTGTCGCTGGTGGCCGCCTCGGCCGGTCCGCCGCCGCCGACCGGCCGCGCCCGGGTGCGCCTGGTCCCCGGTCGGGCGCAGGGCCTGCGGAGGGCCGCGCACCCCGACCCCGCGGGCGACCCGGACGTCGTCGAGATCGACATGAGCCGCGTGGACACCGCGGCCCGGTGGATCGCCGGGCACGGACCGGACGCGCTCGTCCTCGACCCGCCCGAGCTGCGGAAGGCCGTCGTCGCCCTCCTGCGCGGCTCGCTGGACCCGGTCGAGGTGCCCACGTGACCGCCCACGGAGTCGCCGAGCGCCTCCCGCGGCTGCTGAGCCTCGTGCCCTACCTGCTCGCCCGGCCCGGGGTCCCGCTCGCCGCCGCCGCCGCGGACTTCGGCGTGGGGGAGTCGCAACTGCGCCGCGACCTCGAACTGCTCTGGATGTGCGGGCTGCCCGGCTACGGGCCCGGCGACCTCGTCGACCTCTCCTTCGAGGGCGACGCGGTGACCGTGACCTTCGACGCGGGCATGCGCCGCCCGCTGCGCCTGTCCGGCACCGAGGCGGCGACGCTGGCGGTGGCCCTGCGCGCGCTCGCCGACGCGCCGGGCGTGGTCGACGCCGACGCCGTCCAACGTGCCCTCGCGAAGATCGAGGACGCGGCCGGGCGGGCGGGGTCGTCCGCGGCGGCGGTCCCCGACCCGGGCGACGGGGGCGTCGCGGTCGGGCTCGGGCGTGCCCCGGGGCGCGCCGAGGAGGCCGTGCGCCGCGGCGTCGAGACCGGACGGGCGCTGCGCCTGACCTACTACTCGGCCTCCCGCGACGCCGTGGGCCGCCGGGTCGTCGACCCGATGCGCCTGCTGCTGGTCGACGCGTCGGTCTATCTCGAGGCGTGGTGCCGGCGCGCCGAGGGTGTGCGCCTGTTCCGCCTCGACCGCGTCGACGACGCCGAGGTGCTCGACGAGCCCTCCGCGCCGCCGCCCACCGCCGTCGGCCGCGCGGGGGAGGGGGAGGCCCTGCTGCGCCCCGAGGACGGTGACGGCGTCGCCGCCCTCGTGCTGCACTCCTCGGTGCGCTGGGTCGCGGAGTACTACCCGGTGGAGGACCTGCACGCCGACGACGACGGCTCGGCGCGCGTGACCATGCGCTACGGCGACCGCGACTGGATGGTGCGCCTGCTGCTCGGGCTCGGCGACGCCGTGGAGGTCCTCGCGCCCGACGACCTCGTCGCCGCCCGCGACGCCCGCGCCCGCGAGGCGCTCGCCGCCTACGGCGAGACCCCCTGACCGACCCGTTCACCGGACGCTCACCCCGGGCGGATAGTGTGCGTGCGTGCCGTACGTGTGGAGCATCGTCGTGGTGCTGGTCGCCCTGATCGCGCTCGGGCTGGTCGGGGTCACACTGCTCGGGCGGGCGCGGCGGATGAGCACGGTCCTCGCCCTGCTCCAGCAGCAGGTGCGCCGCGAGACCGGGATGCTCACGGCCCGGACGGCCGCGCTGCGGGTCCGCCTGGCCGAGCGTCGCGCGTAGCATCGAGTAACGACCGCGGACTCCGGGAAGGACCTCGCCTCATGCCCACTGAGTGGATCATCGTTCTGGTCGTCGGACTGCTACTGCTGTTCAGCGCCAAGAAGCTGCCCGACATGGCACGTGGCCTGGGCCAGTCCATGCGCATCTTCCGGGCCGAGACCCGGGGGCTGAAGGAGGACGAGCAGCAGCGCACGGCGCCGGCTCCGACGCCGGTCGAGAGCGCGCCCGCCCCGACCGCAGGCCCCGACGGCCGTGCAGGCCCCGGCGCCCGTGCAGGCCCCGGCGCCCGTGCACCCGCTCCCGTGCGGCCCGGCCAGACTCCGGCCCAGGACACCACGCCGGACGCGACGCGCCCGGGCACCACCTCGTCCTGACCTCCCGGTGACCGGTCCCCCGGAGAGCAGCACCCCCGCCTCGCGGGCCCGCTGGTGGCGCTCGCTGCGCTGGCCCGGCGCCCGCCGGCGGGCGAACCCCGACGGCACGATGACGCTCGTCGAGCACATCTACGAGCTGCGGCGCCGCCTCGCCATCGCGATCATCGCAGTCACGATCGGGTCGATCCTCGGCTTCGTCTGGTACACCGCGCAGCCGTTCGGGCTGCCGTCGCTGGGCCAGATCCTCACCGGGCCCTACTGCGCGCTGCCGGCGAGCTCGCGGGTCACCTTCGGGCCCGCGGGCGACTGCCGGTTGCTGGCGACCGCGCCGTTCGAGCAGTTCATGCTCCGGCTCAAGGTCGGCGCCACCGCCGGTGTGCTGCTCTCCAGCCCGATCTGGTTCGCCCAGCTCTGGGGCTTCATCACCCCGGGGCTCTACGCCAAGGAGAAGCGTTTCGCCTACACGTTCGTCGGCTTCGCCGTCGTGCTGTTCGTGGCCGGCGCCGTCCTGGCGTTCTTCGTGGTGTCCCAGGCCCTGACGTTCCTGCTCGGCGTGGGCGACACCACGCAGGTCACCGCCCTGCGCGGCGCCGACTACTTCACCTTCCTCATCGCCCTGCTGATCATCTTCGGGGTGAGCTTCGAGCTGCCGCTGCTCACGGTGATGCTCAACCGCGTCGGCGTCGTCAGCTACGCGAAGCTGGCCTCCTGGCGACGTGGGCTGATCTTCGGGCTGTTCGTGTTCGCGGCCGTCGCCACCCCCGGTCAGGACCCGATCTCGATGTCGGCGCTGGGCGTCGCGCTCGTGGTGCTGCTCGAGGTCGCGATCCAGATCGCCCGCGTGCACGACAAGCGCGCGGCCCGGCGGCGTTTGGAGGGGGGATGGGCCGGCTTGGATCCCGACCAGCCCTCCCCGCTCGACGACCGGATCGGCGCCGGCCCGGTGACCCCCGGCCCGAGCCCGCGGATCCGGCCGGTGGAACCCGGCGAAACCGACCGGTTCGACGCCACGTAGGCGAGCCCGGCGGGCAGGGCCGGTGGTGTGACAGTGTGGTGATGTGGCCACTCGCTCTCCCGCCGAGGCCTACGCGCAGGCTCGCACCCGCGCCGAGAATCCTCAGCTCTCCGAGTTCGTCGCCGGCCTGGCCTTCGAGCTCGACGACTTCCAGCGCCGTTCCTGCGAGGCCCTCGAGCAGGGCCACGGGGTGCTGGTGTGCGCTCCCACCGGCGCGGGCAAGACCGTCGTCGGCGAGTTCGCGGTGCACCTGGCGCTCGCGCGGGGCCAGAAGTGCTTCTACACGACGCCGATCAAGGCACTGTCGAACCAGAAGTACGCCGACCTCGCCGAGCGCCACGGCGCGGACGCCGTCGGCCTGCTGACCGGGGACACCGCGATCAACGGGTCCGCGCCGGTCGTCGTGATGACCACCGAGGTCCTGCGCAACATGCTCTACGCCGAGGCCCCCGCGCTGGAGGGCCTGGCCCACGTGGTGATGGACGAGGTCCACTACCTCGCCGACCGGTTCCGCGGCGCGGTGTGGGAGGAGGTCATCCTCCACCTGCCCTCCCACGTGCAGATCGCCTCGCTGTCGGCGACCGTGAGCAACGCCGAGGAGTTCGGTGACTGGCTGGTGACCGTGCGCGGCGACACCACCGTCGTCGTCGACGAGACCCGCCCGGTGCCGCTGTGGCAGCACATGGTGGTCGGGCACCGCATGTTCGACCTGTTCGCCGAGGAGCGCCGCAACGGCCGGGTCTCGGCGCTGACGGTCGACCCGACGCTCGTCCGGGCCGTGGCCGAGGTCGACCGCGGCGCCCCGGTCCGTGGCGGGAAGGCGCGCGGGCGGGGCGGGCCGGGGCGTGCGGGTCCCCCCGGGCGCGGCGGCCCGCCGGGACGCGGCGGTGGCGGCCCGGGTCGCTCGGGCTTCCGGCCCCCCTCGCGGGTCGACGTCGTCGAGCGCCTCGACGCGGCGGGGCTGCTGCCCGCGATCACGTTCATCTTCAGCCGGGCGGGGTGCGACGCCGCGGTCACCCAGTGCGTGCGCGCGGGGCTGCGCCTGACCACACCCGACGACGTCGCGGTGATCCGCGAGATCGTCGAGCGCCGCACCGCGGGGCTGCCCGACGCCGACCTCGACGTCCTGGGCTACTGGGAGTGGCGCGACGGCCTCGA
This sequence comes from uncultured Actinomycetota bacterium, assembly GCA_963785135.1. Lineage (GTDB taxonomy): Bacteria > Actinomycetota > Actinomycetes > Mycobacteriales > Pseudonocardiaceae > Actinomycetospora. The sequence goes on along the minus strand of CAWATV010000010.1, from coordinate 81,444 downwards.
GCGGGGCGTCGCCGCCCATCACGCCGGCATGTTGCCGGCGTTCAAGGAGACCGTCGAGGAGCTGTTCGTGCGCGGGCTGGTCCGCGCGGTGTTCGCCACCGAGACCCTGGCGCTGGGCATCAACATGCCCGCGCGCACCGTGGTCCTCGAGAAGCTGGTCAAGTTCAACGGCGAGGCCCACGTCGAGCTCACCCCGGGCGAGTACACGCAGCTCACCGGCCGTGCGGGGCGCCGCGGGATCGACGTGGAGGGCCACGCCGTCGTGATCTGGACGCCCGGGCTCGACCCGGCCCAGGTGGCGGGGCTGGCCTCGACCCGGACCTACCCGCTGCGCTCCTCGTTCCGGCCCGGCTACAACATGGCGGTCAACCTGGTCGACCGCCTCGGTGTCGCCGACGCCCGCGAGCTGCTCGAGCAGTCCTTCGCCCAGTTCCAGGCCGATCGCAGCGTCGTCGGGCTCTCGCGACGGGTCGAGCGCAACCGGGAGGCGCTCGCCGGCTACGCCGAGGCGGCCGCGGGTCACCGGACCGACGGCCCGAGCTTCGCGTCGTTCGCCGAGTACATGGACCTGCGCCGCCGGATCTCCGAGCGGGAGAAGCAGATCGCCCGGCAGGGGCGCTCCGCGGCGCGGGAGGAGGCGTCGGCGTCGCTGGAGTCCCTGCGCCCCGGCGACGTGATCGCGGTGCCGTCCGGCAAGCGCTCCGGGCTCGCCGTGGTGCTGGACGCGGGGATCGACCGCAGCGGGCGCGGGGAGGAGCCCCGGCCCCTGGTGCTCACCGAGGACCGCTGGGCGGGCCGGCTCTCGCTGGCCGACTTCCCGGACCCGGTGTCCGCGCTCGGCACCATGAAGCTGCCGCGCAAGGTCGACCACAAGGTCCCGCGGGTGCGCCGCGACCTCGCCAACGCGCTGCGGGAGACCGGCATCGTCGCCGCCGGGCCGGGAGGGCTCCGCCCGCGGGCGGCGGGCCGCGGCCGCCGAGGACGCCGAGCTCGCCACGCTGCGCCGCGCGCTGCGGGCCCATCCCTGCCACGGGCTCGCCGACCGCGAGGACCGCGCCCGCTGGGCCGAGCGCCATCAGCGCCTCGAGCGCGAGACCGAACAGCTGCAGACCCGGGTGCGCTCGACCACGCACTCGCTGGCCCGCACGTTCGACCGGATCCGCGCCCTGCTCACCGAGCGGGGCTACCTCGCCGACGTCCCCGAGCACGGCCCGGCGCACGACGACCCGGCCGAGAAGGCCGTGACCGACGACGGGCGCCGGCTCGCGCGGTTGTGGGGCGAGTCGGATCTGCTCGTGGCGGAGTGCCTGCGCCACGGCCTGTGGCGCGGCCTCGGACCCGCGGAGATCGCCGCGGTGGCGTCGTCGCTGGTCTACGACAGCCGTCGCGACGACGGCGGAGTGCCCCGGGTGCCCGAGGACGCCACGGAGGCGGTCACCGAGACCGTGCGGCTGTGGTCGGAGCTGGTGGCCGACGAGCGGCGCCACCAGCTCGAACGGACCCGTGAACCGGACCTCGGCTTCGCCTGGCCGGTGCACCGCTGGGTGCGCGGCGACACGCTGGCCACGGTCCTGGCCGGCGCCCGGGCGCACGGCACGGAGCTCTCGGCGGGCGACTTCGTGCGCTGGTGCCGGCAGGTCGTCGACCTGCTCGACCAGGTCCGCGCCGTCGCCGGCCCGGAGGACCCGGTCGGCCGGGCCGCCCGCGACGCGGTCCGCGCGATCCGCCGGGGGGTCGTGGCGGTGGGCGAGGGGGCCGCGGCGTGAGCACCCCGTCGGGCGGCGACGAGCCTCCCCGGGACCGGCCGCCGCCCCGAGGAGCCGTCCATCGGGCCCGGGTCGCCGTGGGCCGCGCCCGGTTCGGCGGCCTACCGACCGCCGGAGAGCCCGCCGACGTCGACCTCGAACGGCCCGGGCGGCAGCGGCGCGCCCGCGCCCGGCGGTGGCGGGTGGGGCGCCCCCGCCGGTCCGGGGCCGTCGACCGGCGCGTGGAGTGCCCCGGCCACCGGCTCCCGGAGCACCCCCACCACCGGCTCCTGGAGTGCCCCGGCCACCGGTTCCTGGAGTCCCCCGACCGGCTCCCAGGGCGCTCCGACCGGGTCGTGGGGTCCCGGCACCGGGAGCTGGGCGGCCCCGCCGGGGTGGGGCGGCGCGCCGGCACCGGGCCGGTCGCCGGGACCGTCGGGGCCCTACGGCCCGGGCTGGGGCGCGCCGGGTCCGGGCTGGGGTGGTCCCGGAGGCCAGGCCTACGGCCCGGACGGCGCCCCGCGCCGGCCCCGGGCCGCGAAGGTTCTCGGCGTCGTCGTCGCGGTCCTCGCCGTCGTCGCGGTGGTGGTGGTCGGGCTGCTCGCGTTCGTGATCGGCCCGCGCTTCGCCCGCACCGACGTGCTCGACGCGAGCTCGGTCGAGCAGGGCGTGACCCGCGTGGTCACCGAGGACTGGCGCCGCGCGATCACCGGTGTGCAGTGCCCCGAGGACCAGCCGGTCCGGACGGGCACGGCCTTCACGTGCACGGCGACGGTCGACGGTCGCCCGCAGCAGGTACCGGTCCGCGTCGTCGACGACGTCGGCACGTACTCGGTCGGCCAGCCCCGCTGACCCACCGGGTCCCCGCACCGAGGAGGTGGGCTCATGGCCACCCTGGACGACGTACGCCGCCACGCCCTGGCCCTGCCGCGGACCGACGAGGCGGTGTCGTGGGGCACGGCGCACTGGCGGGTCTCGAAGAAGGGCTTCGTCTGGGAGCGCCCGCTCCGGCGCGGCGACCTGGACGCGCTCGCGGCGCGCGGCGAGCCCGCCCCGGACGGCGTCGTCCTCGGGGTGCGGGTGCCCGACCTCGGCGCGAAGGAGGCGCTGATCGCCGACGATCCGGCCGTCTACTTCACGGTCCCGCACTTCGACGGCTACCCGGCCGTCCTGGTGCGCCTCGACCGGCTCGACGACGACGAGCTCCGCGAGCTCGTCGTCGAGGCCTGGCTCGACCGCGCACCGAAGACCGTCGCCCGGGCGTGGCTCGCCGAGCAGGACGGCGGATAGGTCGCCGCCCTACTCCCCGCGCAGCGCGGCGAGCAGACGGTCGACCGAACCGGCGAGGTTCCAGCGCTCGGCGAGCGCGGCGAGGGCCTCGGGGTCGACGGGCTCGTGGGGCAGCGTGCGGCGCTCGCCGGTCCAGTCGATCGGGGCGTCCGGGGCGACGCGGACCACGGCGGGGGCGACCGCGAGGTACTCGGCGGCACTGATCATCTTCGCCCGGACCGCGGACGACATCCTCGGGTCGCCGCCCTCGACGACGGCGCCGATGAGCTCGGGCCACGAGCCGAACTTCGAGATCACCTGGGCGGCCGTCTTCTCGCCGATGCCGGCGACGCCGGGCAGCCCGTCGGAGGGGTCGCCGCGCAGCATCGCCATCTCGGCGTAGCCCTCGCCGGCGCGGGCCACGGGCAGGTGGTAGCGCGCGGCCACCTCCTCGGGCCCGTAGAGCTCGTACTTCGAGACCCCGCGCGCGATGTAGACCACCCGCACGGAGGTCGGCACGTCGCGGACCAGCTGGAGCAGGTCACGGTCGCCGCTGACCACCTCGAGCGCGGTGCTCGCCTCGGTCGCGCACAGGGTGCCGATGACGTCGTCGGCCTCGTAGCCCTCCGCGCCCGCGGTCGGGATCCCGATCGCGGCGAGCACCTCGAGGATGATGTTCACCTGGGGCCCCAGCTCCGGGGGCGCCGCCTCGGCGTCGGGCGCACCGCCGACCGGGGAGGACGGGTCGCCTGCGGACGGGTCGACGCGGTGGGCCTTGTAGGACGGGATCGCCCGCACGCGGAACGCCGGTCGCCAGTCGCGGTCCAGGCAGGCCACGACCCCGGCCGGCCGCCGGTCGCGGACCAGGCGGGCGACCATGTCGCAGAAGCCGCGCACGGCGTTGACGGGCGTGCCGTCGGCGGCGACCAACGACGACGGCACCCCGTAGAAGGCGCGGAACCACAGGCTCGCGGAGTCCAGCAGCATCACGGGCGCGTCCATGGGGCGCAGCGTGCCACCTCGCCCCGACCTACGCGTCGGGGTGGCGCTCGCCCGGTGAGGTCGGCCCGACCCGTGACGAGCTCGCAGGACTGGTGGGCTCCGCGTCGTCGGCCAGTGCCCTCGCGTAGCGGGCCCCGGCGACGAGCAGCACGATCCCGGCGCCGAGGAAGGCGGCCACGCGGGCGATGCCGTCGAGGGCCGTGAGGTCGAACAGGATCAGCTTGCCGACCGCCGCGACGACGAGGACGCCGCCCAGCACCCGCGGCAGCGAGGCCCGCAGCCCGCGGGCGAGCAGCACCAGCGCGATCGCCGTCCACGACACGGTGACCAGCACGTGCCCGGCGAGGAAGCCCGCGCGGCTCGGGGCGACGAGCAGGGCCAGCGACACCACGGTGCCGGTCGCCCCGTACAGCGCGATCAGGCCGAGTCCCGCCGCCGCGACCGACCGCCGGGAGTTGTCCCGGAGCAGGCCCAGGCGCGCGAGCACGGCCAGGGCGCCGACCCCGAGCGCGACGAGCAGCAGTGCGACGCCCGCCGCCCCGATCAGCGGGCCGGGCAGGGCGGCGTAGGTGTCGGCCGACCCGGGGGCCGGGACGAGGAACCCGCGGGCGGGCACGGCCACCAGAAGGCTCAGCGGGAGGGCCTCGGCGAGGGCGACGACCAGGCCGGCCAGGGCGAACGGGGCGGCGGCGGCCAGCACGCCGCGCCGCCCGGTGCGGTCGGCGACGGCCAGCAGCAGCAGCGCCTCGCCGAGCAGGGCGAGCCCGAACGGGGACGCCGCGTCGCCGGGGATGGCGAGGACGGTGGCCACGAGCAGGGTCACCGCCGCTCCGGCGCCCGCGACCAGCGCGAGGGCACCGGGTGCGGGACGGGCCTCGGCGCCGCCGCGGTCGAGGACGACCACGAGGCCGAGCAGCAGCAGGGCGGCGACGAGGGCGACGACGGCCCCGGCCGCCCGGGGCAGGGCGAGCGCGAGGACGAGCAGCGCGAACACCGGCGCTCCCAGGCCCGACGCGGCGAGGCGGGCGGCGGCACCGGGCGCGAGTGCGGGACGGCGTCGCGTCCAGAGCAGGACGGTGACGACGCCCAGGACGAGGACGGCGAGTACCGCGGCGGTGGTGCCGGGGCGATCGGACTGGGTGGTCGCGACGCGCACCGCGGCCGAGAACCCGCCGAGCGCCGCGCCGAGCAGGGCGACCGCCGCGACCGGGGTCCAGTCCCGGCGCAGCGCGACGGGCAGCGCCGCGGCCGCCGAGGCGACCAGCAGGGCCGCGAACAGCGAGGTCGCGGCGCCGACGACGAGGGGCACGAGGAGGTCGCCGCCCACGAGGACGCCGAGCGCGAGCCCGCGGTGGCGCCACCGGTCGGCGAGGGCGAGTCCGGCGCCGGTCACGAGGAGCGCCAGCAGCAGCGCGGGGACGACCGGGAGGAAGCCGTACAGCGCCGACGCCGCGGCGACGGTCAGGTAGAGCGCGGCGACGCCGGTGCTCACCAGTGCGACGGCGCCGGAGGACACGGCGGGGGACCACGCCGCGATCGAGGGAGCACGCCGATAGGGGAGCTCGACCGGGTGGTCGGTGTCGGTGCGGCGGTGCAGCTGGATCCCGGCGCCGGCGAGGGTCAGACCCAGGAGCGCGCCCGCCGCCACCCGCGCGCCGGGGGAGAACCAGCCCCGGCTCGCCGCGAGGATGAGGAGCAGGACGACGCCGAGCAGGGTGACGCCGGCGCCGGTGATGGCGAGCAGCCGGGCGACGGTGCCGGCGGAGGTCCCCGCGGAGGCGCCGGCGTTCGGGGTGGACGTCGCCGCGGGCAGGGCGGGGGCCGGACGGTTCGGCGCCGCGGACCGGGCCGGCGACGGCGGCGAGGGGGGAGAGGGCGGGGCGGACGGCGGGGCCCAGCCGACGGGCGCGCCGTACGTCGGTGGGCGCCAGATCGGTGCGGGTGATGATGCGGGTGCGGGCGGTGACGCGGGAGCGGGCGGCGAGGCGGTGCGGAGGGCGCCGAGGTCGTGGCGGATCGACTCGACACGGCGGGCGACCTCGGCGAGCTCGGCGCCGAGGCGGTCGACGAGGTCGGGCGCGGGGGTCCGGGGTGGGGTCATGGGCACAGCTTCCCGCCGGCGACGTCTCGGCCGGCAGGGTGCTTCTACTCAGCTCCCGGGAGACCGCGGGCCCCGCCCTGTCCGCCACTGACCTAGGCTCGGCGGCCATGAGCACCACCGCCGGGCCCGGCGCCGAGCGTGTCGCCGCCCGCCTGGACCGCGCGCGCCGGGTGGCCGCCGCGGCCGGGGTCGACGCGCTCGTCGTGACCCCCGGTCCCGACCTGCAGTACCTCACCGGCGTCGTCTCGCACTCCCACGAGCGGCTCTCGGCGCTGCTCCTGCCCGTCGACGGCGCGGCGTCCTTCGTGGTACCGCGCCTGGAGCGCCCGGGGCTCGCGGGCACCGGCGTCGACCGCTCGGGCATGGAGGTGCTCGACTGGGTCGACGGCGAGGACGCGCACGCCCTGGTCGCGGCGCGCCTCGGCGGGGCCGCGGCGGGTGGCCGTGGCGGCGGACATGCCGGCGCTGCACGTGCTCGGGCTGCGCGACGTGATGCCCGGGGCGACGCTCGAGCTCGCCACGCCGGTGCTTCGCGAGCTGCGGATGCGCAAGGACGCCGACGAGGTCGACGCGCTGCGCCGCGCGGGAGCAGCCATCGACGCCGTGCACGCCCAGGTCCCCGGCTGGCTCGTCGCGGGTCGCACGGAGGCCGAGGTCGGCGCGGACATCACCGCCGCGATCGTCGCCGCGGGCCACACCGAGGCGGCCTTCGTCATCGTCGGCTCCGGGCCCAACGGGGCGAGTCCCCACCACGAGGTGTCCGACCGCGTGCTGCAGGCCGGCGACGTCGTCGTGGTCGACATCGGCGGCCCGCTGCCCGAGGGCTACAACTCCGACTCCACGCGCACCTACGCGCTCGGCGACCCCGGCGACGCGGTGCGCGAGGTCTACGCCGTGCTCCAGCGGGCCCAGGAGGCGGGCGTCGCCGCCGCGCGACCGGGCGCCACCGCGGGCGACGTCGACGAGGCGGCCCGCGCGATCATCCGCGACGCCGGCTACGGCGAGAACTTCATCCACCGCACCGGTCACGGCATCGGCCTCGAGGTGCACGAGGAGCCCTACATCGGGGGCGGCAACGACCTCGTGCTCGAGCCGGGCATGGCGTTCAGCATCGAGCCCGGCATCTACCTCCCCGAGCGCTGGGGCGCGCGTATCGAGGACATCGTGGTGGTCACCGAGACCGGTTGCGAGCAGGTGAACCGCCGCCCGCGTGACCTGATCTCGTGCTGACCGGCCTCTCCCGCCCCGCGCGAGGGGTCCCTTCCGGCGCATCTAGCGACGGAGGGGACCCCTCGCGCGGGGAGACGGTCGGGCGGCTGCTCGGCGCGGCGGCCGCGGGGCTCGGGCTCTACGCCGCGTTCCCCCCGGTCGGGGCGTGGTGGGCGGCGCCGTTCGCGGTCGCGCTGCTGCTCGCGGTCGTCGACGGGCGCCGGCTGCGCACCGCGTTCGGGCTGGGCGTGGTGGTCGCGGTCGCCTACCAGTGGCCCCTGCTGCACTGGACCGGCGAGTACGTGGGCGCGGTGTGGCTGCTGCTGCTGGTGGCCCTCGCGGTGGTCGTGGCCGTCCCGATCATGGCGACGACGCTCGTCGCGCGCCTGCCGTGGGCGCCGCTGTGGCAGGCGTGCGTGTGGACCGCGGGCGAGGCGGTGATCGAGCGCTGGCCGTTCGACGGCTTCCCGTGGGCGAAGCTCGCCTTCGGCCAGCCCGACGGGGTCTACGCGCCGCTCGCCTCCCTCGGTGGCGCCCCGCTGGTGACCTTCGCGGTGGCGCTCTCCGGGGCCGGGCTGTGGGCGCTGGTGCGCGCGGTTCGGGACCGCGGCCGCCTCGCCGTCACCGGCGCGCTCGTCGCTGTGCTCGTCGGTCCGCTCGCGGGCCTCGCGACGCTCCCCGCGGTGCGCGCCGACCCGCCCGGGCCGACGATCACGGTCGCCGCCGTGCAGGGCAACGTCCCGCGCGCCGGGCTCGACTTCAACGCCCAGCGCCGCGCCGTGCTCGACAACCACGTCCGCGAGACCCGCATCCTCGCCGGCCAGGTCCGCGCCGGTGTCCTGCTACGACCGGACCTGGTGATCTGGCCGGAGAACGCGTCGGACATCGACCCGCTGCGCAACGGCGACGCCCGGGCGGAGATCCAGGCCGTCACCGACGAGGTCGGCGTCCCGGTGGTCGTCGGTGCCGTCCTCTCCGGCACCCGTGGAGCCGACGGCGTGCTCATGCAGGGACCGCGCAACGCCGCGGTCGTGTGGACCCCCTCCCAGGGTCCTGGCGCCACCTACGTCAAGCGGCACCTGTTGCCCTTCGGCGAGTACATCCCGCTGCGGGGGATCGCCGAGCAACTCTCGCCGCTGGTCGACCGGGTCACCGACTTCGAGCCGGGCACCGGCAGCGGGGTCCTTCCCGCCGGACCGGCACGGCTCGGGGTCGTGACGTGCTACGAGGTCGTGTTCGACGACGCCGTGCGCGACGCCGTCCGCGGCGGCGCCGACCTGCTCACCGTCCCCACCAACAACGCCACCTACGGGTACACCGACATGACCTACCAGCAGCAGGGCATGTCACGACTGCGCGCGATCGAGCACGACCGGGCCGTGGTCATCGCCGCGACGAGCGGGCAGAGCGCGATCATCGCGCCGGACGGGGGGATCACGGCGCACACCGGAGCCCTGTTCACCCCCGGGCTGCTGGTCGAGACCGTGCCGCTGCGCACCACGACCACCCTGGCCACCCGCCTCGGCCCGCTCCCGGAGCTGATCCTCGCCGCCGCCGGGATCCTCGCGGCCGCCGCGGGCATCGCCGCCCGCCGGAGGGCGAGGACGCGCGACGATGGTCCCGGGGCGGCGCCGTGACCGCGACGCGCACCGCCGCGCAGGAGGTGGGGGAGGAGCCGACGCCCGTGACCCGGACCGGCCCACCCGGCCTCGACGGCGCCGGGGTCCTGGTCGTCGTCCCGACCTACGACGAGCGCGACAACCTGGCCGGGCTGGTGGCCCGCCTGCGCCAGGTCCTGCCCGCGGTGGAGGTCCTGGTCGTCGACGACGGCAGCCCGGACGGCACCGGCGCGCTCGCCGAGGAGCTGGCGGCCGCCGACGCGGGGGTGCGGGTGCTCCACCACGCCCCACGCGCGGGGCTGGGCCGGGCGTACGTCGACGCGTTCTCCTGGCTGCTCGCCGGCGGGGCGGGCGACGACGTCGGGTGGATCGTGCAGATGGACGCCGACGGCTCGCACGCGCCCGAGGAACTGCCCCGCCTGCTCGCCGCCGCGGGCGACGCCGACATGGTCGTGGGCTCGCGCTACGTGCCCGGCGGCGACACGCGCGCCTGGGCCCGGCACCGTCGCGCGCTCTCCCGGGCCGGCAACGGCTACTCGCGGTGGGCGCTGCGCCTCCCGCTGCGCGACGTGACCGGCGGCTTCCGCTGCTTCCGCCGCGCGGTGCTCGGTGAGCTCGACATGGCCACGGTGGCCTCGGAGGGCTACTGCTTCCAGGTCGACGTCGCCTTCCGCGCGGTCCGCGCCGGCCTCCGGGTCCGCGAGGTCCCGATCAGCTTCGTCGAGCGTGAGCGCGGCGCGTCCAAGATGAGCGGCGCCGTGGTCCGCGAGGCCCTGTGGCGGGTCACGTCGTGGGGCGTGCGCGACCGTGCGCGTCGCCACCGGGCCCGTCCGACGCGCTGACCGGCCACGGACACACGAAAGGGCCGCTCCGAGGTGTTCGGAACGGCCCTGACGAGGACCGGAGCGCTCAGGCGCTCTCGGAGCGGCGCTCCTTGAGCAGGCCGAGTCGCTCGTCGAGGAGCTCCTCGAGCTCGGGCACGGAGCGGCGCTCGAGCAGCATGTCCCAGTGGGTACGCGGCGGCTTGGCCTTCTTCTGCTCCGGCTCGGTGCCGTCGATGCGCTTGCCCTCCTCGCCGTGGAGGCGGCACTCCCAGGTGACGGGAGCCTCGGCGTCGTCCGAGAACGGCACCTCGAAGTCGTGTCCCTTGGGGCAGCGGTACGCGAAGGAACGGCGGGGGGCGAGGTCGTGGTCGCGGTCGGTCTCGTAGCTCACGGCCCCGAGACGGCTGCCACGAAGGACGCGGTCGGCCATGATGGTGTCCTTTCCTCGACTGCGAGTGCGCCCAGCGGCGAGTGGCCGTCGGTCACGGCAGGGTCAACGCGGGGTAGCCCCTGTTCGTTCCCGCGACGCCGTGGGTTCACCGCATCCGTGACCCGACTCACCGGGACCCGTCCGCGCCGCGCTCCACTGGGTACCCGGGTCCGGAGCAGCCCACACGAACCGGCCGCGGCGCTCACCCGGGTGCCGAAGGCCCTGCTCCGTCCGGCCCTGCCGGCCACTCCCCACGGGCGATCAGGACGTCGCGCAGGACGTCCGGGCGGTCGGTCATGAGCCCGTCGACCCCGAGGTCGAGCAGGCGGTGCATCTCGGCGGGCCGGTCGACGGTCCACACGTGGACCTCGAGACCGAGCCGGTGCGCGGCGCGGACGGTGTGCGCGTCGACGACCGTCAGGGCCCCCAGCCGCACCGGGAGCTGCGCGAGGTCGCCGTGCACCGGCAGGACCCACCGCGCCAGGCCCTGCAGCGGACCGGGGGCCATCGCGCGGGTGCGCAGCCCGAAGGCCGAGCGGCTCGCGACCCCGGTGACCACCCGGTCGCCGAAGCGCGCGCGCACGGCCTGCAGCCGGTCCTCGTCCGCGCTGGCCACCGCGACCCGGCCGGCGATGTCGTCGCGCTCGAGCAGGCGCAGCATCGGGGCGAGCGTGGCGGTGGCCTTGAGGTCGACGTTGAACCGGGCGCCGGGCAGGGCCTCGAGGACCTCCTCCAGGCGCGGCAGCGGCTCGCGCCCCCGCAGCCGCACGTCCGCGAGGTCGGCCCACGCCATCGTGCGCAGGACGCCGGGATGACCGGCGACACGCCGCAGCGTGGCGTCGTGGTGCACGACCAGGACGTCGTCGGCGGTGGCGTGCACGTCGGTCTCGAGGTGCGTGTAGCCCTCGTCGACGGCGCGCGTGAAGGCGCTGAGGGAGTTCTCCAGGCCGGCGAGGTCGCCGATGTGCCATCCGCGGTGCGCGAACGCCCGGGGACGCGGTCCGGCCAGGAAGGGGTGGTCGGCCGGGGTCACGGCAGACGAGTCTGCCCCGCGGACGACGCACGGGGCGGACGAGCCCGTGTTCCGTCGCACGTACCGGTGAGACCCCCGGGCACCTTGGGGGCATGCGTGCACATGGAGTAGTCTCCGATCACGGTGGGCTGAGGGGAGTAATCGATGACGGGGGAGGGCCGGGGAACGGGGCGCGCGAGCGGCTCGTCCTGGTGGTCGACGGGCTCGGTGCCCGACGACCTGCCCTCGTGGGCCCAGCGCGGCCTGTCCGAGGCTCCCGACGAGCTCGCCCCCTCCGCTCCCGCACCACCGCCGGGCCGGCACCGCCGCGGCGCGGCCCCCGTGGTCCCGGTGGGCACCCGGTTGCGCGGCTGGGGCCTGGCCGTCGCGTCGGTGGCGGCCGCCGCGGCCGCGGTCCCGCTGGCCATCTCCACCCTGGCCTCCAACGACGACCTGGCCCTGCCGCGGGTGGGCACGTTCCCGGTCGTCGCCCCGGGCTCGCTCGACCCCGGAGCGGGCGTCCCGGGCTCGACGGCCCGCCCGCCCGGCACGGTGCCGCCCGCGGACGCGGCCACGCTGCCGCCCCTCGTGGACCCCACCGTCGTCGCGGCCGCCCCGGTCCCGACCGTGGCGCCCCGGGCCGTCACCCGTCGCGTGACGCCGACGACCACGACCGGCACGACCACCACGACGTCGCGGTCGTCGCAGCCCACCGAGGTCGACGCCACGCCGGCCGAGGGCCCGGCGGACCCCGACGACGGGGGCAGCGGGGGCGGTGGCGGCCCCGCCCCGAGCGGTGGTGGTGGCGCCGCCCCGAGCGGGGGCGGGGGTTCGACCTCCGAGGGTGGCGGCGGGTCCGGCGGCGGCTCGCGGCCCGGGCTGGTCGGTGGGCTGGTCGGCGGCGTCACCGGCACCGTGAACTCACTGCTGGGCTGAGCCCGGCCGCGCGGGCAGCGTGACGCCCTCGCCGAGCACGTCGGCGTAGAGGTCGCCGTCGGCCGCGACGCGCGCCAGGACGTCGGTGGGGGAGAAGGTCAGCTCCGCGACGGACCCGGCCGCCTCCACCTCGCCCCAGTGCAGCGGCGTCGACACCGTGGGCGCCCCGTCGGCGGCCCGCGCGCGCAACGAGTACGGCGCGACCGTCGTCTTGGCGGGGTTGTTCTGGCTCCAGTCGACGAAGATCTTTCCCTTGCGCCGGTCCTTGGCCATCACCGCGGTGACCCGGTCCGGGGTCTCGCGGGCGAGCTGCTGGGCCACGGCGCGGGCGTACTCCGAGGTGCGGGCGGGGTCGGTGACCCGCACGGCCGCGCTGAGCTGCATCCCCTTGCTGCCACTGGTCTTGGCCCGCGGTGCCAGACCGTCCTCGACCAGGATCGCGCGCACCCGCTCGGCGACCCGCGCGCAGTCGACCACCGTCGTGCCCTCGCCGGGATCGAGGTCGAACACGAGCTCGTCGGGCGGGTGCACGGCGCCCTCGCCATCGACCCGCCACTGCGGCACGTGCAGCTCGAGCACCGCGAGGTTGGCCAGGTACACCAGCGCGGCGAGCTCCTCGACGACCACGAAGTTCGCCGTCTCGCTGCCCTTCGTGCTGCCGGGGGTCGGGACGTCCACGGTGCGCAGCCAGTCGGGGGCGTGCCGGCCGGCGTTCTTCTCGTAGAACGAGGGCTTGTCGATGCCGTCCGGGAAGCGCCGCAGGGTCAGGGGCCGGCCCGCGAGGTGGGGGAGGAGGGTGTCGGCGATCCGGGCGTAGTAGTCGACCACGGCGCTCTTGGGCACGCCGGGGTAGAGGGGCTTGTCCAGGTTCGACAGCCGCAGCCGCCGTCCGCCGACCTCGACGGTGGGCGCGTGCGTCCGCGGGTCGGGGCGGGGCGCGGACTCCTCCTTGCGGCGCTGCACGAGCCAGTCCTCGGTCCCGGACTTCTTGCGCACGGTGTCCTTGGGACGGATGAAGACGAACCGACCCTGCACCCGCTCGCCGTGCAGGGTCACCATGACCTCGTCGTCGAACCACTTCTCGGTCTCGTAGCGCCCGGCGTCCCAGATCGTCATCGACCCACCGCCGTACTCCCCGGCAGGGATCTCGCCGTGGAAGTCCAGGTACTCCAGCGGGTGGTCCTCGGTGTGGACGGCGAGGCGCGGTGCCCCCGGCTCGTCCGGCAGGCCCTTGGGCACGGCCCAGCTGACGAGCACGCCGTCCCGCTCGAGGCGTACGTCGTAGTGCAGCCGGCGGGCGTGGTGCTCCTGGATGACGAAGCGGTCGCCCCCGCCGTCGTCGGTCCCACCGAAGGGCTCCGGGGTGCGAGCCGGGTCGCGCTTCGCCCGGTACTCCGCGAGCGCCGGGTCCTCCGACCGTCCTGCCACGACCGACCTGTACCCGCTGGAGGCTTGACTCCTCACTCCTGAATCAGTACTAATTACTTCAACAGAAGGACTACCAGGGAGAACACGATGACCACGCTCGCCGCCTCGACCACCGCCCTCCTCCCGCCGCCGGCCACCCGCGGGCGCTCCGCCCGGGTCGGACTCGCCGTGCTGCAGGGGCTCCTGTCCGTGGTCTACCTGTTCTCCGCCTCGGGCAAGCTCACGCTCGACCCCACCGTCGTCGCCGGCTTCGCGGTGCTGGGCTTCAGCCCGGCCGGGACCGTGGTGATCGGAGTCCTCGAGCTCCTCGGCGCCCTCGGGCTGCTCGTCCCGCGCCTCGCCGGGATCACCTCCTGGGCGCTGGTCGGGCTCATGGTGGGCGCGACGGTGGCGACCGTCCTGGCCGTCGGCGGCGTGCTGGTGGCGATGCCCGCGGTCACCCTCGTGCTGGTCGGGATCGTCGCCTGGGCACGGCGCCGCGAGGTCGGCACCCTCGTGCGTGAGGTCGGCCGCCTCGTCCGCTGATCCGGGGTGGGGCATGCCACTGAGAAGAACCGTGCCCGCGGATCCGGTGCAGGCATACGCTGCCCGACGCATCCGGCGGGGAAGAGGGCGACATGACGGCGACGGCAGGGGCGGCGCGCACGGGATTCGCGGCCCATGACGCGGCGGTCGACGCCGTCCGGGAGGGCCTGGCCGCGCTGCCCCCGGGAGCCCCGGTCCGCCTGCGCAAGGCGACCTCGAACCTCTTCCGCTTCCGCGAGGGCGCCGGCGGCCTGGCCGTCGACGGCCTGGACCGGGTGCTCGCGGTCGACCCCGTCGCCCGCACCGCCGACGTCGCGGGTATGACCACCTACGAGGACCTGGTGGCGGCGACCCTCCCGCACGGGCTGATGCCGCTGGTCGTGCCGCAGCTCAAGACGATCACGCTCGGGGGAGCGGTGGTGGGGCTCGGGATCGAGTCGACCTCGTTCCGCGACGGCCTGCCGCACGAGTCGGTGCTCGCCGCCGACGTCCTCACCGGCACCGGCGAGATCCTCACCGCCACCCCGGACAACGCCCACCACGACCTGCTGGAGGGCCTGCCGAACTCCTACGGGACGCTCGGCTACGCCCTGCGGCTGCGCATCGAGCTCGCCCCGGTGCGCCCGTTCGTCCGCCTGCGCCACGTCCGGTTCGCCACCGCCGACGCGGCCGGGACGGCGATGGCCGAGATCACCGCGACGCGGGAGTGGGACGGCGAGACCGTCGACTTCTGCGACGGCACCGTGTTCTCCGCCGACGAGCAGTACCTGAGCCTCGGCCGGTTCGTCGACACGGCCCCGTGGCTCTCGGACTACACCGGCCAGGACGTCTACTACCGCTCGATCCAGGCGCTGCCCGCGACGTCCGGCGTCGGGGTCGACTACCTGACCGTCCACGACTACCTGTGGCGCTGGGACACCGACTGGTTCTGGTGCTCGCGGGCCCTGGGCGTGCAGAACCCGGTGGTCCGGCGCCTGTGGCCGTCGCGCTACCGCCGCTCGGACGTCTACCGGCGCCTCGTCGCCCTCGACCGCCGCACCGGGCTCTCGCAGGCCCTGGCCCGGCGCGGCGGCGCGGCCGGGGTGGAGCCGATCATCCAGGACGTCGAGGTGCCGGCGTCGCGGCTGGGGGAGTTCCTCGCGTTCTTCCACCGCGAGATCGGGATCAGTCCGGTGTGGTTGTGCCCGCTCACGCAGCGGGACCGCCGGCGCTGGCCGCTCTACCCGCTGGACCCGGACGAGACCTACGTCAACGTCGGCTTCTGGTCCGACGCCGAGCTCGCGCCCGGCCAGGCCCCCGACCACCACAACCGGCGGATCGAGGAGGTGCTCGTCGAGCTCGGCGGGCACAAGTCGCTGTACTCCACCTCGAGCTACACGCGCGAGGAGTTCGACCGCCTCTACGGGGGCGAGACCTACCGGGCCCTCAAGGCCCGGTACGACCCGGCCGGGCGCCTGCCCGACCTCTACGACAAGTGCGTGACCGGGCGCTGAGGAGCGCCGTCACCACGAAGTCCGCGTCTGGAGGAGGAGCCCGTCATGCAGGTCGCCGAGATGTTCCGCCCGGTCGTGGGGGACCACGCCCCGGTCGCGATCCGCGCGTACGACGGGAGCGCGTCCGACCCCGTCGACGGCGGCACGGCCGTGGCCGCCGTCGACGTGCGCAGCGAGACCGCGCTGGCCTACCTGGCCGGCTCGCCCAACGCGCTGGGGATGGCGCGCGCCTACATCAGCGGGCACCTCGACGTGGACGGCGACATCTACGCCGCGCTGACCGCGATGAGCGAGCTGACCGTGGCCGACGTGCCGCCGTCGACACTCGTGCGGCTGCTGGCCAAGATGGCGCCGCTGCGGTTCGCCCACCGCGTCGCCCCGCCGCCCGAGGAGCACCGCCAGCACGGGTGGCGCCACTCCAAGCGCCGCGACGCCGGGGCCATCGCCCACCACTACGACGTCTCCAACCGCTTCTACGAGATGGTGCTCGGCCCGTCGATGACCTACACCTGCGCGGTCTACCCGGACGCCGCCGCGTCGCTGGAGACCGCCCAGGAGACCAAGCACGAGCTCGTGGCGCAGAAGCTCGACCTCCAGCCCGGGATGCGCCTGCTCGACGTCGGCTGCGGCTGGGGCGGCATGGCCATGCACGCCGCGGAGAAGCACGGCGTGCAGGTCCTCGCGGTGACGCTGTCGCGCGACCAGGCGAGCTGGGGGCAGAAGGAGGTCGCCCGCCGCGGCCTCGCCGACCTCGTCGAGATCCGGCACTCGGACTACCGCGACGTCGCCGAGTCCGGGTTCGACGCGATCAGCTCCATCGGGCTCACCGAGCACATCGGCAAGGGCAGGCTGCCGTCGTACTTCCGCTTCCTCCACGCGAAGCTGCGCCCGGGCGGCCGGCTGCTCAACCACTGCATCACGCGCCCGGACGCACACCACAGGGCCAAGCCCGACCCGTTCATCGACCGGTACGTCTTCCCCGACGGCGAGCTGGTCGGCGTCGGACACCTCGTGGAGCGGATGAACGAGGCCGGCTTCGAGGTGCGCCACGAGGAGAACCTGCGCGAGCACTACGCGCGCACCCTCGCCGGGTGGACGGCCAACCTCGAGGCCCACTGGGACGAGTGCGTCGCCGAGGCGGGCGAGGGACGCTCGCGCGTGTGGCGGCTCTACATGCCGGCCTGCCAGGTGGGCTTCGACCTCAACAACATCCAGCTCCACCAGGTGCTGGGGGTCAAGCTCGGCGCGGACGGCCTCTCGGGCTTCCCGCTGCGGCCCGCGTACTGAACAGCTCGGTCGGGGCGCCGTCGCCGTCGCGGCGGCCGCCGTCGGGAGGCTCGAGGACTCCGCGCAGCTTCGCCACGGCCCGGTGCTGGGCCACGCGGACCGCGCCGGGGGTGGAGCCGACGGCGAGCGCGGTCTCCTCGGCCGAGAGCCCGACGACGACGCGCAGCACGAGGATCTCGCGCTGCTTCTCGGGCAGCTGGGCCAGGAGGCCGCGCATCTCCGCGCTCGCCGAGAGCTCGAGGGCGTGCTGTTCGGGCCCGCCGCGGTCGTCGATGCCCTCGGGGACCTCGTCGGTCGGCTCGGAGCGGTCACGGCCCGCGTGGCGGTGCGCATCGACCACCTTGTGGCCGGCGATGCCGTAGACGAAGGCCAGGAACGGCTTGCCCTGGTCGGTGTAGGTCGGCAGGGCCTTGAGCACGGCCAGGCAGACCTCCTGGGCCACGTCGTCGGCGGCGACCCCGCCGCGCTCGGTGCCCAGGCGCGAGCGGCAGTAGCGCACCACGAGGGGCCGCAGGATGCGCAGCAGCTGGTCGAGGGCCGCGCGGTCGCCGTCCACGACGGCCGCGACCAGACGGTCGATCTCGTCGGAGTCGTCGTCGCGCCGGGTGTCCCGGGAGGACCTCATGGGCGACCCCACGCGCCACCAGCGCCCGGTTCGCGTCCCCGCACGGTGTTCCCCCCACACGCGTGACCGGATCGAGGGTCCTCACGGAGAACCCACCCACCGGTCTGTCGACTGTCCGTGATCGGGTCGCACCGCCGAGATCGGCGTGCGACCCGTTCGTGACGTCCACGGTGGTGGAAAGGTCATCGACAGCCAAGCAACAGGCGGCCGACGGCGCGTCGGGCCGGTCAGCGGCGTACGTCCGCGGCCCTGGCGCTCGGCCGTCTGCCGCGACCGGTCGGCCAGCACCGACGAACGGATCTCGATCACGCGCCGCAACGGGTGCGGCCGGGCCCCGCACTCCCCGCACGATCCGATAATCGACATTATGTCACTTAGGTCGGACGTAGCCGCCCCAGGAGCGGGATGGCGGCGATCTTCTCCTCGGTCAGCTCGTCCCACCGGACGCGACCGGTTGCACGCGCGCCGCCGGTGCAGGTCAGCACGCGGTCGGCGGTGACGATCAGGTCGAGGCGCACGTCGTGGGCGGTGACGGGGATCTCGCCCGCGTCGAGGATCTGCTGCTCGTGCACCGTGGTCACCACCGGCGTGCCCGGCGCGACGAGGCCCGCCTCGGAGGCCACCGCGAACTCGAGGTCGCTGAATCCCCCGCCCTTGCCCAGCCGGGCGCCGTCGGCGGCCACGGCGACGCATCCGGTGACCACGAGGTCGACGGGTTCGAGCTCGTCGACCCCGACGGTGCGCCCCGACCGGGACGCGCCCTTGATCGACGAGGCCTTCCGGGGTGTGTCGGCGAGGTCGTCGGGGTCGAGCAGGAAGAACGGGTTCGCCTCCGCGAGCCGCGGGACGGCCATGTAGACGACCTTGCCGTCCTCGAGGGCCCGCTGGCGCACCGGCCACTGCGCGGCGTCCGGGTTGCACTTCAGCGTGCGGGCCCGCTGCCACGCCGCGGTCCCCCGGAGGCGCTCCGCGGCCGCCTCCGCCCCGACGACGTTCGGGATGCGCCCGTGCGCTCCCGGGAACCGCGCCAGCTTCTGCTCGCGCAGCCCCGTCCACACACGGTCGCGGATCACCGCCTTGGCCTCGTTGACCTCGGCCGGTCCCCCGGCGTCGGCGTCGTGCCTCCTCGCCACGGGGTCCACCGTACGGGCCGTCAGGTTCCTGACGGCACGCTCATTATGTGTAAGGTTCCTGACGTGCGTCAAGCCCCCCTCGACCTCCGCCCCGGCGACCGGGTCAAACAGCTGCAGCAGCTCCTGCGCCACGCCGGCGACGACGCGCTGCGCTCGATCGAGCTGTCGGTGAGCCAGTACGCGGTGCTCCGCGCGCTGGCCGACCATCCCGGGGCGTCGGCGGCCGAGGTGGCGCGTCGCTGTTTCGTCACCCGGCAGTCGCTCGCCGACGTCCTCGGCGGCCTGCGCGCCGCCGAGCTCGTCGTCCCCGATCCCGCCGGCCACGGACGCAGCCGCCCGACGATCCTGACGGCGACGGGCCGGGCGCGCCTGGACGCCGCCGAGCGGACGATGGCCGGGGTCGAGGAGCGGATGCTGGCCGGGCTCAGCGCGCGCGAGGTCGCGACCCTGGCCGAGCTGCTCGGGGTGTGCGCGGCGAACCTGGCGTGACGGCGGCTCAGTCCCCGGTCGCCGAGAAGTGCATGGTGTCGATCGGGGCGCGGAAGCGTGCGCCCCACGTCCAGCCGATCGCGGTGAAGGCGTCGACCACCACGTCGTCGTCGCGCAGCATCCCGGGACGCACACGGGCGCGGTCGGTGTAGGCGGACGCGAGTTCCGGGATCACGAGGCCGTCGCGGCGTTCGAGCGGGTTCTGGAACGGGTTGACGTCGACCGCGAGACCGAGGGCGTGCGCGGAGAAGCGGGTCTGCCCGGTGGCGCGCCGGCACGCGAAGGCGGCGGTGTTGTTGCCCTGCCCGGACGGGACGGCGGTGAGGTCGCCCGGTGTGACCGGGCGCATCTGCTCGATCGGGAAGCGTGCCGCGAACAGACGGCCGAACACCCCGACGACGTCGTCGGCGACGTCGTCGCGCACGACCATCCGCCCGGTGTGGGCGCGGTCGTCGAAGCCCCAGAACGACATCGTCAGCAGGCGCAGCCGCTCGGCAGGCACGGGGCAGCCCGGCTGCCAGGTGGACGCGGCGAGCTCGTCGAGGGTCAGCGGCGTGATGCGGGCGGCGAAGCGGTCATCGGCCGGGGGCGGGAGGAGGTCGACGGTCGGGAGGCGGCGGTCGACCAGCTCCGGCGGGGTCGGCAGGACCTGCCCGTATCCGTCGGGGCGCAGTGGCAGCGGGGGGCCGTCCGGTCCCGGGTACGGGAACGCGGCCGGCGCCGGCGAGGCCCCCGGTGCCGATGCGGGCGCAGCGGACAGTCCGGGCAGCGCCGCCGCAGGGCCACCCGCGTGGTCGGTGGTGACCCACACCAGCGCGCCCACCGCGGCGATGACGACGAGGACCACCGCGGCCCGGCTCCCCCACCCCGGCGGCACGGTCGCCGAACCTACGGGCCGCGGTCGGCGCGGGCCACCGTCCACGCCCCGAGCACCACGACGACGACCACCTCGGCGAGGGCGAGCACCCGCTCCAGCAGGCCCAACGGCACCGCACGCCACCACGGGACACCGAGGACACCGCGGGCCGCGATCGCCACGACGATCGGCAGGAAGGCCGCCAGCGCGAGCGCGGCGAGCACGGTGAGCGGGCGGGTGAAGCCGCGCCAGCGCCGGTCGCCCCGCCATCGCCGCACCAGGAGCAGCGTCCCGACCGGCAGGGCGACGAACGCGGCGAGGCTCGCGTAGCGGTGGATGTAGCCGGCCACGCTCGGGCCGATCGACCAGTTCGTCTTCTCGAACACGACGACCAGCAGCAGGCCCACGGACCAGAGCCCGAGCAGCACCGGCGGCGCCGAGCGGGCGGGCGTGAGACCGACGGTCACGAGGGCCCCGAGCACAGCGGCCGAGCCCAGGGCGAGGGCGACGACGGCGACGTCGAAGAGCCACCCGCCCTCGACCAGCGCGTACTCGCTGATCGTGCGGCGGACCGGGTCGACGGCCGAGGACGGCCCGACCAGGTGCATGACGCCCAGGATCGCGACGGCGCCGACCCCGGCGACCATCCCGAGGCGCCCGGCCGTGCGCGCCCCCCGCGGCGCGCCCTCGGTGACCGTCACGTCGGGGCCAACGTCCGGGGTCCGCCCGACGTTCCCCTGCCCCGCCCTGCCGGTCAGGCGCGCAGCGCCCACGCTGCGAGGTCGGAACCCGGCAGATCGCCCGCGGGCCCGACACCGTCGGCGAGACCCACGCAGCGCGCCCCCGCGAAGAGCCCGCAGCGGTAACGCAGGCCCCACGGGTCCTCCTCGACGGCGAGGGCGACCTCGTACGACGCCGGGTAGGTGACCTCGGCGACGTACTGCACGTCCCACGCGACGGCGGCGAGCGCGGGTGGGGGCCCGCCGGGCGGGCGGCCGAGGCGGTCGAGCTGCCAGTCGGCGACGACGTCGGCGTACCAGCTCAGGACCGCGATGTTGTTGACGTGGGCGTTCGTGTCGATGTCGGCGATGCGCGCCCGGACCGGGAGCGTCACGGGGTAGGCCGCGCGGTCGCGGCGCGCGGCGGCCGGCCGCGGGGACGGCGCGCCGCCGGGCTCGTCGATGATCAGCGCGGCCAGGTCGCTCCGCAGCGCCTCCGGGAGCCCGGTGGGGCCCGAGGACGTGGCCAGGACCGTCGTGGAGTCGGACACGGCGACGCACGCGCCGTCGGCGAACACCCCGTGGCCGTAGGAGAACGACGAGTTCCCGATGCGGCGCACGCCGAGCCCGACGCGGTACTCGCGGTCACGTTCGAGGGGGGCGAGCTGGTCGATCCGCTGGGCGGCCAGCAGGATGCGCGGGGCCGCGAAGCCGCCGTCCTCGACGAGGCGGCGGAAACGCGGCAGCTCGGCGTCGACGCGGGACTGCTCGAGCCACCGCCCGAGTCCCAGCAGGGTGACGCGGCCGTCGGGGCCGAGGTCGTCGTACCGCACGCCGGTGCGGCGCAGGACCGGGAAGGCGGCCGGGTCGGTGAGGCCCGCGCCGTCCACGCCGAGCGAGGGCCCCGCGGTCGGGAGGGCGAGCGCGCTGTCGGGCATCCCCCCATGCTGGCGTCCCCGCGGCCGCCGCACCGCCGCGCGACGCCCGGATCACATGTGACGGAGCACGGACGCGGGCACCCGCAGCCCGTGCCCGACTTCCCGCCCGGCTTCTTCGACCGCGCCGACCCGAGCGACGACGCCGGGTTCTACGGCCCGCCCCGCCTGGTCCACCACATCGACGACGGGGCGATCGCGGCCGTCGGCGCCTTCTACGACGAGGTCGGCGTCGACGGCGACGTCCTGGACCTCATGTCCTCGTGGGTCTCGCACCTGCGCACCCGCCCACGGCACCTGACCGTCCTCGGAATGAACGCCGCCGAGCTCGACGCGAACCCGATCGCCGATGCGCGCGTCGTCCACGACCTCAACGCGGACCCGACGCTGCCCTTCGACGACGCGAGCTTCGACACGGCCCTCTGCACCGTCTCGGTCGACTACCTGACCCGGCCGGTCGCGGTCTGCGCGGAGGTCGCGCGCGTCCTGCGTCCCGGCGGGACCTTCGCGCTGACCTTCTCCGACCGCTGCTTCCCCACCAAGGCGATCCGGGGCTGGCTCGAGACCGACGACCGGGGCCGCGCGGCGATCGTCGCGGAGTACCTGCGCCGCGGGGGCTTCGCCGAGCCGCACGCGGAGCGCCGCCCTCCCCCGGCGACCCGGTCATCGCCGTGCGGGCGAGGACCCCAGGGCCTGGATGACCGGCCGGGCGACGGGCGTGGGATCGGCGGCCTCGAGGTCGAGCTCGCCGACCGGCTCGAGCGGGGGCTGCGCCATGAACCGGGGCACGGTCCCACGGTGCGGCTGGCCCGCGTGCACCAGGAACGGGTGACACAGCAGGACGTCGCCGGCCGTCCCCGTCACGAGCGCCTCGGGGCGGCCCGCCGAGGCCGGCACGGCGTCGCCGCAGAGGGCGAACCACTCGCGGCCGTCGTCGCCGGCGTCGGCCAGCAGCGGCGGGACGTCCCGGTGCGAGCCGACCCGGACCCGGGTGGGCGCGTCGTCCGGGCCGACGTCGGAGTAGAGGAAGAGCATCAGCAGCGCGCGCCCGCGCGACCGGAGCGACACCCGGGTGTCCCCCGCCGGGCCGGTGAAGCTCCCCTCGAGGTGCCAGCCGTCGTCGCCCGGCGGGTCGGGGTGGGGGAAGCGGACGGGCCAGGTCCCCAGGCCGCCGCGTGGCGTCCAGCGTCCGGGGCCGACGAGCTGGTCGAAGGCCTCGTGCAGCACCGGGGCCTGCGCGGCGGACCGGAACGGCTCGCCGCCGAACCCGTCGAGGCGCACCACCGGCGTGGACCACGTGGACGGGTCGTCGGGCACGGCCCCGCAGGCGGCGGTCACGGCGTCCCAGAGCACCGCGCGGCCCCGCGCCACGAGCTCCGGGGCGACCGCCCCCCGCACCGCCACGAACCCGTCGGCGACGAACCCTTCGATCTCGGCGTCGGTCAGCACGCGCCTGAGGGTGCCGCGTCGACGCCCGGCGGCGCGACCGGGTTTCCTCCTCACCCGAGGCCGTGGAGCACCGTCCGGGTCGCGTCGTCGGCGGGCACGAACGACTCCAGGGACAGCTCGTCGAGCGTGACGTCCCAGGCGGCGCCGAAGTGGGTGATCGTGGAGTAGAAGCGCAGGTCACCGGCAGGGTGGGCCAGCTGCAGCGGGAGCATCACGTGGGCGGAGCGCGAGCCCTCCGCCGGCGCGGGCGGGACGTGCGGGGCGAGCTCCTCGAGCAGCGCGGCGATCCGCGGATCCCCCGTGAGATCCCCGAGACGCTCGAGGCGGTGTACGAGGTGCCCGGCCCACTCGGCCAGGTTGCGCACGTGGGGCGCGAGCCCGCCGGGGAGCAGGCTGAGCCGGTAGATGTTCAGCGGTGGGGCCAGGGCGGCCGGGTCGAGCACGGACAGCAGCGCGCCGACGGTCCGGTTCGCCATGACGACGTCACCGCAACGGTCGACGACCAGCGCCGGGAAGGGCTCGTGCCCGGCGAGCAGGTGCTCCAGCGCGGTCCGCACGGCGCCCAGGTCGCGCGCGTCGAGCCGGGACTCGCTGTAGAGCGGAGCGAACCCGGCGGCGAGCAGCAGGGTGTTGCGCTCGCGCAGGGGGACCTCCAGGTGCTCGCACAGGTCGACGAGCAGCTCGCGGCTGGCACGGGAGCGGCCGGTCTCCACGAAGCTCAGGTGCCGGGTGGACACCCCGGCGGAGAGCGCCAGATCCATCTGGCTGCGGCGTCGGCGGGTGCGCCAGCCCCGCAGCAGGTCCCCCGGGCCCGGTCGGGCGCCGGCGCCGGTCAGGGTGCTGGTCACGCCTGGAGACGGTAGGGGTGGCGCCGGCCAGGGACCATGACCTCGGAGGTCATCGACGGGGCTACCGGCCGCGCCGCACGGCTCGATCACGACACACCCGACGTGACCGAGGAGAACACCATGACCACGACGACCGCCACCACGACGACCGCCCGCCGCGACCTGCTGCGGACCGTCCTGCGCCTCGACGCCGCCGCCTCCGGGGCGCTCGGGATCGCCGCGGCGGCCGGGGCGGGGGTGCTCGACACCCTGCTCGGACTGCCCGCCGACCTGCTGCTCGGCGTCGGGATCTTCCTCGTCGTCTACGCCGCCGGTCTGGTGCTGCTCGCCACCCGCGCCCGGATGCCGCGCCCGGCGGTGTGGGTGGTGGTGCTCGGCAACGCCGCGTGGGTCCTGGCGAGCCTGGGGCTCGCGGTCGGGCTGTGGAGCGCGCTGACGGTGCTCGGGGTCGTCATCGTGCTGGCCCAGGCCGGCGCCGTGGCCGTGTTCGCCGACCTGCAGTACGCCGGCCTGCGCCGGCGCTGACCGGTCACCGCGACCTACCGCGCCAGCGCCGCGGCCACCCGAAGCGGACGCTCACCCCGGGCGAGAACGCCACGTGGTCCGGGGGGCGCCCGGCCAGCGACGGGAACCCCGCGGCGGCGAGCAGGGTGTCGTCGAGGTCCACGACCTCGGCGTCGTGCAGCGGCCACGGCTCGTGCGCGTTGGGGACGTACCAGTCGGCGCCGGCGTGGCGCTCGTGCAGCCCCCACCGGGCGGTGAGGAAGTCCGAGAGCGCGTCGGGGGCGCGCGTCTCCCCCACCCGCAGCACGACCCGGCTCGGGTGCGGGCGCTCGGTCACGTAGGTCAGCTCGCGGCCGGCGGCCGCCGGGCGGTCGTCCATCCGCATGCGCGCCCACCGGTAGGGCAGACCGAACGCGGCCCGCGCCCCGGCCACGACGGCGAGGCGGGAGGCGTCGAGGCTGCGGAACACGATGCCCCGGGTGCCGTTCTCGTCGACGGAGTAGCACCGGACGTTGGTCTCGAGGAACGTGCCGAGCCACGGGATCGACGGGCCGCGGGCGACGCCGGCGCCCACCATCCGGAACGGGATCAGCCCGACGTAGGTCGCGCCGTCGTGGACGTCGGGACGGACCCCGGGCGGCAGCATCGGGGCGACCTCCGCGGGGTCGACCGCCCAGTGCAGGAACCCGGCGTCGCACCAGCGCTGGGTCATCATGGTCCGGCCCGCGAAGCCCGGGGCCTCGCGCAGGACGGGTTCGGGTGCGGCGCTCACACCGGGGTGATCCCCCCTCGGGACGGGGTCCACGCGCGATCCGCACGCACGGAACAGCGGGCGGGGACGTGCGGTTGTCCGCAGTGGACGACCGTCACACCCCGCCCTGGAGGTACCTCGTGGCCCTGACCATGTTCGGCGGTCCGCTCTCGCGCCGGGTGCCCGACACCCGCACCTTCACCGTCGAGGGCCCCGCCCACTCGTTGCTGCTGGAGCCGTTCACGCGCCGGGTGCGCGCCGAGGTCGACGGGTTCACCGTCCTCGACAGCGACCGGGGCTTCCTGCTCTACGAGACCGGCCTGCCTCCGCAGCTCTACGTGCCCGAGACCGACCTGCGCGCCGACCTGCTCGAGCCCAGCGACACCACCACGCACTGCCCGTTCAAGGGCGACGCGACCTACCACTCCCTCCGGGTGGGCGAGCGGGTCGTCACCGACGCGGTGTGGTCCTACCCCGATCCGTTGCCGGCGGCGTCGTGGCTGGCCGGGCTCGCGTCCCTGCCCCCGTCGTCGGCCGATCGCTGGTTCGACGAGGACGACGAGGTCCTCGGCCGCCTGCCCGACCCCTACCACCGCGTCGATCTGCGCCACACCGCGCGCACGATCCGGGTCACGACCGCGGACGGCACGGTCGTCGCCGAGTCCGGACGGCGGCGTCCTGCTGGCCGAGACGGGTCTGGTGAACCGCTTCTACCTGCCCGCCGACCGCGTCCGGGTGCCGATGGAGCGCACCGCGACGTCGAGCGTGTGCCCCTACAAGGGCACCGCGTCGTGGTTCAGCCTGCGCCTCGAGGACGGGCGCGAGCTCACCGACGCCGCCTGGTCCTACGAGGCCCCGACCGACGAGTCCCGCGGCATCGCCGGGCTGGTCTGCCTCGCCCACGACGACCTGACCGTCACCGCCCGGTAGTCACCGCGGGAGTCGTCACCCCTCGGCGGTCACCGCGCCGCGCACGACCTGGGCCTGGCCGGCCCAGCGGGCGGTCTCGGTGATCAGGTGCAGCAGGATCCAGCGCAGCTCGATGTGGCCACGGCGGTCGTCGCGGACGGTGTCGTCGAGGGACTCGGCGCCGGCCAGGGTGTCGCGTCCGCGCTCGCAGACCTCCATGTAGGCCCCGACGAGCGCGTCCGGGGTCTCGAGGTCGGCGAAGCGGTAGCCGGCGTCGGGGTCGTCGACGTAGCTCAACGAGTGCACCGCGCCCCGCTCCCCCCAGCGCTCCACGAGCCAGGTGCGCTCGAGCTCGGTGAGGTGCTTGACGATGCCGAGCAGGCTGGGTCCGCTCCCGGCCGGCACGCGACGCCGCAGCGCCTCCTCCTCGAGCTCGTCGAGGGCGAGGACGACGAGCGCACGGAAGTAGTCCAACCAGCCCTCGAGGGCCTCGCGCTCGTCGGCGACCTCGGGGGGCGAGGGACGGCGACGAAGGGGCGCGTGGAACCGCACCGGCTCTCCCGGGGTCGCACCGCTCACACCTGACACACCGTCCGTCGCGGCGCGGCTGCGTTTCGTTACCTCGCCTGCTGTCGAATTCTCCCGCGCGGCGGGACGGTCACTCCTCGACCAGGACCTCGAGGGCCGGCAGGGCGGCCTCCAGGGCGGCGCGCTGCGCCGCATCGAGGCGGTCGAGGCGCTCGGCCAGCTGGGCGGTGCGCTCGGTGCGGATGCGCGCGATGGCCGCGCGCCCCGCCGGGGACAGCTGGATCAGCGCGGACCGGGCGTCCTGGGGATCGGGGGTGCGCACCAGCAGGCCGGCCTCGTCGAGTGCGGCCAGCACGCGGCTCATGGTCGGCGGGGTGACCGCCTCGCGCCGGGCCAGCTCGGAGAGCCGCAGCGGCTGCTGGTCGGACAGCGTGGCCAGCACCGACGTCTGCAGCGGTGGCAGGGCGGCCCCGGAGTCGATCCGGATCCGGCGGTTGAGACGTCCGACCGCGAGGCGCAGGCGCGCCGGCAGGTCCGACGCGCCGGCACCCGCCGGCCCGTCACTCGTGGCGGGCGCTCCCGGAGCGGAAGTGGACATAGTTCATGGTGCCACCTGCGGGGCCGCCACCGTCACCGGTGGCGGCCTCAGAGCTTGCGCAACCGGATGCGGCGCACCGAGTGGTCACCGCCCTTGGTCAGCACCAGGTCCGCCCGTGAGCGCGTCGGGGTGACGTTCTCGCGCAGGTTCGGGCCGTTGATCTCGTCCCAGAGCGTCCCGGCCTGGTCGATGGCGGCGTCGACGTCCATCTCGGCGTAGCGGGCGAAGTACGACGCCGGGTCACGGAACGCGGTCTCGCGCAACGCCAGGAAGCGCTCCACGTACCAGCGGCGGACGTCGGTGGGGTGCGCGTCGACGTAGATCGAGAAGTCGATCAGATCGCTGACCGCCAGGGCGCTCGCCCGTTCGCCGCTCTGCGGCGCGGGCTGGAGGACGTTGAGGCCTTCGAGGATGAGGATGTCCGGGCGGACGACGGTGCGCTGCTCGTCGAGGACGTCGTACACCAGGTGCGAGTACACCGGCGCCGAGACCTCGGGCTTGCCGGCCTTGATGTCCGACACGAACCGCAGCAGGGCGCGGCGGTCGTAGGACTCCGGGAAGCCCTTGCGTCGCAGCAGGCCCCGTCGCTCGAGCTCGGCGTTCGGGTACAGGAAGCCGTCGGTGGTCACCAGCGCGACGTTCGGGTGGTCGATCCACCGGGCCAGCAGCAGGCGCAGCAGCCGCGCCGTCGTCGACTTGCCCACCGACACCGACCCGGCGATGCCGATGACGAACGGCGTCGCCTCCTCGTCCTGGCGCAGGAACGTCCGGTAGGCCTCGAGCAGGCCGCCGACGGCGCGCACGTGCAGGTCGAGCAGGCGCGACAGCGGCAGGTAGACCTCGCGGACCTCGTCGAGGTCGACCGGGTCGCCCAGGGACCGCAGCTCCTCGAGCTCGTCCGCGGTCAGCGGCAGGGCGCTCGTGTCGCGGAGCTGTGACCAGGTCTGCCGGTCGAAGTCGACGAACGGGGAGCCGCTCATGGGGCGCCATTGTTCCCGCGCGGGGCCGGCCCGCCAGCGCGTGCGGTGCAGGTCACCGCAGGCCCTGCTGGCGCATGGAGGTGAGGGCGTACTCGACGACGCACACCGAGGGCGGCAGCCCGAGCACGTGGACGACGGCGCGCGGCGACGTCGGAGGGGCGCAGTCCCTCGTCGTGCATCCGCGCGCGGAAGGAGGCCACGTCGTCCCGGTGCTCGTCGGCGGCCATCAGGTCGGTCGCCACGAACCCCGGGGCCACCGTCGTCACGCGCACCCCGCGTGGGCCGGCCTCGAGGCGCAGGGTCTCGTCGACCGCGTGGACGGCGTGCTTGCTCGCGGCGTAGACGCCGCCGGCGGCCGAGGGCACGCGGCGCCCCGACATCGACGACACCGAGACGATGCTCGACCCCTCCCCGAGGTGCGCCAGGGCGGCGCGGGCCACGGCGAGGTGCCCGACGACGTTGACGTCGAACATCTCCCGCCACGCGGCGGGATCGGTGTCGGCGATCGAGCCCAGGTGCATCGTCCCGGCCACCGACACCAGGCCGTCGATCCCGCCGAGCTCGTGGACGAGGCCGCGCACGGACGACGCGGCGTCGGCGGGATCGGTGAGGTCGCAGACGGCGGCCGCGCCGCCGGTCTCCCGGGACAGGGCGTCGAGGCGGTCGACGCGACGGGCGAGCAGGCCGACGTCCGCCCCCTCGGCGGCCGCGGCCCGGGCCACCTCGGCCCCGATCCCCGAGGACGCCCCGGTGATCACGATCGCGTCGCCCGTCGAGGGTTCCCATCCGATCACCGTAGGACCCCGGCCCCGGCGCGCCGCCCCGTAGGCTCGACGGCGTGGTGAACGTGGCGACGAACGACCGGGTGGGCTTCGACGAGCTCGTGGAGTTCCTGCGCGGCCGGCACAAGGCGATCGTGGTGACCCGGCGGAGCGACGGCGGCGACCAGACCTCGCCGGTGACCCTGGGCATCGACGCCCAGGGGCGGCTGCTGGTCTCGACCTACCCGGAGCGCGCCAAGGTCACGAACGTCCGCGCCGACCCGCGGGTCGCGATGTGCGTGCTCTCCGACGAGTTCAACGACGCGTGGGTGCACGTCGAGGGCACCGCCGAGGTGCTCGACCTGCCCGAGGCGCTCGACCCGCTGTGCGAGTACTTCCGTTCGATCTCCGGTGAGCACCCCGACTGGGACGAGTACAAGGAGGCCATGGCCTCCCAGGGCAAGTGCCTGATCCGCCTGACGGTGCAGCGGTGGGGTCCGATCGCCACCGGCGGGTTCCCGGCCCGGTTGGCCGGGGACGGGTCCGGGGACAGCTGAGACGTGGACGTCCTGCTGTCGGTGCTCGGCCTGCTCGGGGTCGTCGCCGTCACCTTCGGCACCGCGATCTTCGTGGCGGCCGAGTTCTCCCTGACCACCCTCGAGCGCAGCCAGATCGACCACCACGTCTCCGAGGTCGGCGACCGGCGCGCCCGCTCCGTCCAGCGCGCCCACCGCAACCTCTCCTTCGAGCTCTCCGGCGCCCAGCTCGGCATCACCATCACCACGCTGATCACCGGGTACCTCGCCCAGCCCGCGATCGCGACGCTGATCTCGCCGGTGCTCGAGGACGTCGGGCTGCCCGCCGGGGCGGCCGCCGGCGCCGCGGCGGTGATCGCGCTGGTGCTCGCCACCGGCCTGTCGATGGTCTTCGGCGAGCTGGTGCCCAAGAACCTCGCCATCGCCCGCCCGATGGGCACCGCCCGCGCGGTCGCCGGCCTGCAGGCCCTGTTCTCGCGCGCGCTGTCGTGGTTCATCTCGGGCCTCAACGGGTCGGCGAACTGGATCGTGCGCCGCCTCGGCGTCGAGCCGGCGGAGGAGCTGCGCTCGGCGCGCTCGCCCCAGGAGCTCGGCTCGCTGGTGACCGCCAGCGCGGCGCAGGGCACGCTCGACGAGGGCACCGCCGCGGTGATGGCCCGCTCGCTGCGGGTCGGCGAGCGGCGCGCCGACGAGCTGATGACCCCGCGGGTGCGTGTGGAGGCGCTCTCGCAGGACGCCACCGTCGACGACCTGCTGGCCGCGACCGTGCGCACCGGGTTCTCCCGCTTCCCCGTGGTCGACCGGGACCTCGACGACATCCGCGGCGTCGTCCACGTCAAGCAGGCGTTCTCCGAGCCACGCGAGCGCCGGGGCCGCACCCGGCTGCGCAACCTCATGCGCACCGCGACGACGGTGCCCGACTCCCTCGACGGCGACGAGCTGCTCGACCGGCTGCGCGGCGCGGGCCTGCAGATGGCGCTCGTGGTCGACGAGTACGGCGGGACGGCGGGCATCGTCACGCTCGAGGACCTCGTCGAGGAGATCGTCGGCGACGTCCGCGACGAGCACGACCGCGGTGAGGCGGCCCGCTACCGCGACGCGGGCGACAACACCTGGATCGTCTCGGGGATGCTGCGCCCCGACGAGCTCGCCGAGGTCGTGGGCTGGTCGTTCCCCGAGAACGAGGTCTACGAGACCCTGGCCGGCTACCTGCTCGCCGAGCTGGGGCGCATCCCCTCGGTCGGCGACTCCGTGACCAGCGAGGACGGCGTGACGATGGTGGTGACCCGGATGGTGCGGCGGCGCATCGCCGACGTCCGGCTCACCCGCCCGGCGGGCGCCGAGCAGGAGGTGTCCGCGTGAGCGACTACCTCGCCCTGCTCGCCATGGTGGCGCTGCTGCTGGCCAACGCGTTCTTCGTCGGCGCCGAGTTCTCGCTGATCTCCGCGCGCCGCGACCGCCTCGAGGCGATGGTCGCCGACGGCGCCTCGGGGGCGGACACCGTCCTGCGCGCCTCCGAGCACCTCTCGATGATGCTCGCGGCCGCCCAGCTCGGGATCACGATCTGCTCGCTGGCCCTGGGCTCCCTCGGCGAGCCGGCCGTCGCCCACCAGCTCGAGATCGTCCTCGAACCGATCGGCGTGCCCGAGTTCCTCATCCACCCGATCGCGTTCGTGGTCGCGCTGGCCATCGTGACGGTCCTGCACATCGTCATCGGCGAGATGGTCCCCAAGAACATCGCCATCGCCGGCCCCGAGCGCACCTCGCTGTGGCTGGTGCCCGCGCTGGTGGCCTTCCTCAAGGTGGCCCGGCCGATCATCGTCGTCCTGAACTGGATCGCCAACCACGTGCTGCGCGTGTTCGGGGTGACCCCGAAGGACGAGAAGGAGTCGGCGTACAGCCCGGAGGAGATCGCGGAGATGCTCTCCGAGTCGCGCCGCGAGGGCCTGCTCGACGCCTCGCAGATCCAGCGGCTCACCCAGACCCTGAGCTCGGCCGAGCACACCGTCCACGACGTGATGATCCCGCTGGAGCGGGTCACCGCCCTGCCCCCGAACCCGACGGTCGGCGCGGTGGAGGAGGCCGTCGCCCGCACCGGCTTCTCCCGCTTCCCGGTCCAGGCCCCCGAGGCGCCCGACGCGCACCCCCGCCTCGACACGGAGCCGCTCGCCCCCGGGACCGAACCGATCACCCCGCAGACCTCGGGCTCCGGCCCGGGCGCCGACGGAGCGATCGGCGTCGGTGCGGCGGACCGCGCACCGGTCGTCGAGCTCAGCGGCTACCTGCACGTCAAGGACGTCCTCGACGTCGAGGGCGACCCGACCGACGGCGAGCGCCCGGTCCCCCACGAGCGGATCCGCGCGCTGCCCGAGATCTCGGTGTCGGCGCCGGTGGACGAGGCGCTCGCCGCGCTGCGCCGGGAGGGCTCGCACCTCGCCCGCAGCGTGGACGCCGACGGCAGCACCGTGGGCCTGGTGGCGCTCGAGGACCTCGTCGAGGAGTACGTGGGCACGGTGCGCGACAGCACGCACGTGTCACGCTCGGGCGCGCGGTCGTGACCGCTCCGGCACCGCCCCGCGACGTCGTGGTCGTCGGCGCCGGGATCAGCGGGGTGGCGTGCGCCCGCGCACTGGAATCGGCGGGCACCCCGGTGGTGGTCGTGGAGCGCTCCGGGCGCGCGGGCGGCCGGATGGCGAGCCCGCCGCTGCCGGACGGGTCGGCGCGCCCGGTGGACACCGGCGCCGCGTACTTCACCGTCTCGGACGAGGAGTTCGGCGCCCAGGTCGAGCGCTGGCGCGCACGCGGCCTGGCCCGGCCGTGGACCGACACCCTCGCCGCCCGCGACGAGGACGGGGCATGGTCGTCGACCACCGGACCGCAGCGCTGGGCCGCGCCGGGCGGGCTCCGGTCCCTGGTCGCCGACCTCGCCGAAGGCCTGCGCGTGGAGACGCGCACGACCGTCGAGGTCGTCGGGCCGGGACCCACCGTGGACGGTCGCGCCGCCCGCGCCGTGGTCCTCGCCATGCCCGACCCCCAGGCCGCGCGCCTGCTGCGACCCCGCCCTCCGGGCCGCGGCGGTCGTCGCCGACCGGGCCTGGAACCCGGTGATCGCGGTGGCCCTCGGCTACGGGCTCCGCCGTTGGGCGCAGCTGCCCGCGGCGTTCGTCAACGGCCACCCCGACGTCAGCCTCATCGCCGACGACGGTGACCGCCGCGGCGACGGCGCCCCCGTCCTGGTCGTCCACACCACCGCGGACCGCGCGCGCCGCCACCTCGACGACCCCGTCGGCGCGGTCGAGCCGGTCGTCGCTGCGGTGAGCGAACTGCTCGGCCTGGACGACGCGCCGGTGTGGACGCACGCGCACCGCTGGACCCACGCCAGCCCCGCCGAGCCCCACGAAGACCTGTACGCCCTCGACGACGACCTGATCGGCCTGTGCGGCGACGCCTGGGGCAGCCCGAAGGTCGAGACGGCGTGGCGCTCGGGCACGCTGCTCGGGCGCGCGATCGCCGCTCGCCTCGGCTGAGGGCGGCTGGTCCGCCTCCGGCCGGGCGTGAGCGACCGCCGACCGCCCGCGACGTTCCGCCCGTCGTCCTCCCACCCGCGAACCCTCGAGTGCCGCGCGGGTTGGTCTACGGTTGCTCACGGAACGGTCACGAGAAGGTCACGGCTCCCCCATACGGCGGCCTTCTGCGCAGCTCCCCCGATCCCGTGGACCCCGGCCCCGACGGTGTCCGCAGGCCGTTCCGCGTGAGTGGAAGGCAGAACGTGACACGGCAGCGCTCCCCCCGGGGCCGTGACGCGCAGGCAGGAACGCGTCGTCGCGAGCCCCGTACGGTCCCCTTCGTCATGCCCGCCGACGCCGCGCGCGGCTCGGCCCGGCACCGCTCCCCCGGACGCGCCGCGCTGCGCCACGGTGCGGTCGCCGCCGGCATCACCGGCGGCGCGCTCGCCCTGGTCGGCCCGGCCGTGCTCGCGCTCCCGGCGCAGGACACCCAGGACGCGCAGAGCACCCTCGCCCTCTCCGCCCAGGGCGCCGAGCTGGCCGACGGCCCCGCGAGCGGCACCGCCGCGACCGGCGGCGCGGTGACCGGCACCGGGAGCTCCGCGGCGTCCGCCGACCTGATCAAGGCCGTCGACCGTGAACGCCGCAGCGACGCGGCCGAGGCCCGGCAGACCGCCGCGGCGGGAGCCGCCGAGCAGCAGCGGGCCGCCGCCGCGGCCCAGGAGCAGCGCACCGCCTCGCTGAACTGCGGTGCGTCGGGCTCCTACGGCGGCGTCGCCGACGCGGTCCAGGCGGTCGGCAACGCCATGGAGTGCGTCTTCCCCGGCCACGACGTCCTCGGCGTCGGCGGCCGTGGCAACACCTCGGACCACCCCGGTGGCTACGCCCTGGACTTCATGACCACCGACGGCGACACGATCGCCGACTGCATGGTCGAGCACGCGAGCGCCCTCAACGTGTCCTACGTGATCTGGAACCAGCGGATCAACACCGGCTCGGGCTGGGAGCGCATGGAGGACCGCGGCGGCACCACGGCCAACCACAAGGACCACGTGCACATCTCGTTCGATCACGGTGGCTCGCCCGAGGTCTCCGCACTCCGCTCCTGCGGATGACGACCCCGCACGCGGACGGGCCCCACGCGGACGGCACTGTGGATCACTCGCCGCGCCCGGAGTCGCGGGGCTAGGCTCCCCGCCACCGTCGACGCCGACGCCGACCACCACGCGTCGACGTCGAGGGGATGCCCATGCCGCGAGACGGAGCGCAGCGGGGCCCGACCCGGCGGATGGGCCCGGACGCCTCGGCCTGGTTGCGGCGCAAGCCGGTGACGGCGATGGCGGCCGAGACCGGCGCGGCGGCTCCCACGGGAACGGAGGACCCCCCGTGACGCTGCTGGTCGGCCGGATGCCCGCCGACGCCTCCGGCCACGACGCGCCCGGCCACGACACGCGGGCGGCGATCGGGCTCGGCCTCCGTCTGGCCCGCGCCCTGCGCGAGCCGCTCGTGGTGTGCACCGTGCTCCCGCCCGGCGCGCCGCCGCCCGCCGAACCCGAATACGCGCCCGACGCCGACGGGGTCGAGGTGCGCGTCACCCACGTCGCCGACCGGTCGGTGCCCGGCGGCCTCGCGCGTGCCGCCCACTCCCACCAGGCCACCGTGATCGTGCTCGGCGACGGACCGCACCTCCCGGGCACGGTCGCCGCCCGCCTGGCGCGCGCCGCCGGATTGCCGGTGGTCCTGGCCGACGCCGCCCGCGAGGTCGACGACGCTGCCCCCGTCACCCGCGTGACCTGCGCGTTCGACGGATCACGGACCGCGTCCGACGTGCTGTCGACGGCCGCCGGCCTCGCCGGGCGGGCCGGCGCGAGGCTGCGGGTGGCCTCGTTCGGGCCCCGGCGCCCGCCCACCGTCCCGCCCGAGGCCGGTCTCGACGCCGAACGCGACGTCGTCGCGCAGTGGCGCGAGCAGATGCTCGCCGCGCAGCGCCACGCCGCCGCGGTGCTCGACCTGCCCGACGCCCCCGAGTTCCTCGCCGTCGCCGCCACCACGGTCGAGGACGCCGTCGACGGGCTCGGGTGGGACGACGGCGACCTCCTCGTCATCGGCGCCTCCGCCCTGGGCGCCGCGACCCGCGTGCTGCTCGGCGATCCCTCCGCCGCGATCCTGCGCGCCGCCCCCGTCCCCGTCGTCCTCTCCCCCGGCGACGCCGCGTTCTGAGCACCTCGAGCCGATCCTGTCTCCGCCGACCTGACGTCAACCGAGGTTGACAGCCCGCTCGTGTCAACTTAGATTGACAGTCATGGCTGATGCGACGGCAGTGGCAGCGGCGGCGTCCTCCCGGGACCCCACGATCGGACTGGCTGCGGTGGCGTCACTGCGCACCCTGCTCGAGTCCCTCGAGGAGCTGCAGGTCGCGAACGCGCGGGCGCGGGGCTGGTCCTGGCAACAGGTCGCCGACGCGCTCGCGGTCAGCCGGCAGGCGGTGCACAAGAAGTACCGCCGCCACGTGGACTGAGGAGGACGACCATGTTCGAACACTTCACCGAGCCGGCCCGCCGTGTCGTGGTCCTCGCCCAGGAGGACGCCCGCGAGCGCGGTGACCAGAGCATCGGCAGCGAGCACCTGCTGCTCGGCCTGTGCCGGGCGAGCGACACCCGCGGGGCGGCGCTGCTCGCGGCGCGCGGGGTCACGGCCGCGACCGTCGAGGAGGATCTCCGGCGAACCGAGCGTCCTGATCGCCCCGACCTGCCCGACCGCGAGGCCCTGGCCAGCGTCGGGATCGACCTCGACGAGGTCCGCGGGCGCATCGAGGACGCGTTCGGGCCGGGCGCGTTGGAGAACACGCGCGCGGCGGGGCGCGGACGCCGACGCCTCTGGGGCCACATCCCCTTCGAGCTCGGCGCCAAGAAGGCCCTCGAGTACTCCCTCCGGGAGGCGGTGCGCCGCGGTGACCGGGCGCTCGGCACCGAACACATGGTCCTGGGCCTGCTCCACGGCGAGACCGGCCGGGCCGCGGCCCTGCTCCACGTCCGCGGGCTCACCCTCGACGGGATGCGCGCGGCGCTCGACGAGCCGGGTGGCTTCGCCATGTGAGCAGAAAGAAGTGCTCAAGCACTTCTTTCTGCACACCTGCGCTCCGCGCACCTACTCCGCGAGCTCCTCCAGCGGGGGGCAGGAGCAGACGAGGTGGCGGTCGCCGTGCGCGGCGTCGATGCGGCGCACCGGGGGCCAGATCTTCGTCGCGCGCCCACCGGTCGGGAAGGCGGCCTCCTCGCGGGAGTACGGGTGGTCCCACTCCCCCACCAGCACCGAGCGAGCGGTGAAGGGGGCGTGCACGAGGGGGTTGTCGTCGGCAGGCCACTCGCCCGAGCCGACGCGGTCGGCCTCGGCCCGGATGGCGATCATCGCGTCGCAGAACCGGTCGATCTCGGCGAGGTCCTCGGACTCGGTCGGCTCCACCATGAGCGTCCCGGCCACCGGGAACGACATCGTCGGGGCGTGGAACCCGTAGTCGGCGAGGCGCTTGGCGACGTCGTCGACCGTGACGCCCGTGGCCTTGGTCAGCGGGCGCAGGTCGAGGATGCACTCGTGCGCGACGAAGTCGTCGGGGCCGCGGTAGAGCACGGGGAAGTGCTCGTCCAGGCGCGTCGCGACGTAGTTCGCCGCCGCCACCGCGGTCAGGGTGGCGCGCCGTAGCCCGTCCACGCCCATCAACCGGACGTAGGCCCAGGAGATCGGCAGGATCGACGCCGACCCCCAGGGCGCGCCGGCGACGGGCCCGATCCCGGTGTCGGGGCCCGCCGAGGGCTGGGCCGGGTGGTTGGGCAGGAACGGCGCCAGGTGCTCGACGACGCCGACCGGGCCGACACCCGGTCCGCCGCCGCCGTGCGGGATGCAGAAGGTCTTGTGCAGGTTCAGGTGGCTGACGTCGGCGCCGAACCGGCCGGGTCGCGAGAGCCCGACCAGCGCGTTGAGGTTGGCGCCGTCCACGTAGACCTGGCCGCCGGCGTCGTGCACGGTCTGGCAGATCTTGCGGACCCGCGGCTCGTACACCCCGTGCGTCGACGGGTAGGTGATCATGATGGCGGCGAGCTGGTCACCGACCTCACCGATCACGCGGACGAGGTCGTCGTAGTCCACGTCGCCCCGCTCCGTGGTCTTGACGACCTTCACCCGCATCCCGGCCGAGATCGCGGACGCGGCGTTGGTGCCGTGCGCGGAGGCGGGGATGAGGCACAGGTCGCGCTCCGTGTCACCGCGCGAACGGTGGTAGGCGCGGATGGCGAGCAGCCCGGCGAGCTCGCCCTGGGAGCCGGCGTTGGGCTGCAGCGAGATCGCGTGGTAGCCGGTGAGGTGGACCAGCCACGCCTCGAGGTCGCGGATCACCTGGAGCATCCCGGGGGCGTCGGACTCCGGCGCGAACGGGTGCAGACCGGCGAAGCCGGGGTAGGTGATCGGCTCCATCTCGGCGGTGGCGTTGAGCTTCATCGTGCACGAGCCCAGCGGGATCATGCTGCGGTCCAGCGCGACGTCCTTGTCCGAGAGCTCCCGCAGGTAGCGCAGCAAAGCGGTCTCGCTGCGGTGGCGGTGGAACACCGGGTGGGTGAGGTAGTCGCTGCTGCGGTCCTGGTGGCCGAGGGCGTCCGGGGTGGCGGCGTCGAGGTCGGTGAGCCCGGCCTCCTCGACACCGAAGGCGCGCCACAGCCCGAGCAGGTGCTCGCGGGTGGTCTCCTCGGAGCAGGACACCCCGACGTGGTCGGCGTCGACCTCGCGCACCAGGACGCCCTCGGCGCGCGCGCCGGCGACGACGTCGGCCGCGCGGCCGGGGACGCGGGCGAGCACGGTGTCGAAGAAGGTGCCGTGGACGACCTCGACGCCGCCCTTGACCAGGCCGGCGGCGAGCACCGCGGCCATCCGGTGGGTGCGCCGGGCGATCGAGTACAGGCCGGCCGGCCCGTGGTGCACCGCGTACATCGAGGCGATCACCGCGAGCAGCACCTGCGCGGTGCAGATGTTGCTGGTGGCCTTGTCGCGGCGGATGTGCTGCTCGCGGGTCTGCAGCGCCAGGCGGTGGGCGGGGTTGCCGTCGGCGTCGATCGACGTCCCGACGAGCCGACCCGGGAGCTGGCGGGCGAGCTTCTGGCGGACGGCGAGGAACCCGGCGTGCGGGCCGCCGAAGCCCAGGGGCACCCCGAAGCGCTGGGTCGACCCGACCGCGACGTCGGCACCGATGTCACCGGCGGGGGTGACCACGGCGGCGGCGAGCAGGTCGGTGGCGACGACGACCGCGGCGCCGCGCCCGTGGGCGGCCTCGATGACGGCGCGGTGGTCGCGCAACGCCCCCGACGCACCGGGGTGGGCGAGCAGCAGGCCGAAGAACTCGCCCTCGGGGAGGGTGCCGTCCGCGACATCGTGCAGCGCGATCTCGATGCCCAGCGCTTCGGCGCGGGTGCGGAGGACCGCGATCGTCTGCGGGAGGGTGTCGGTGTCGACGACGAACACGTCGCTCTTCGTCTTGTCCGCGCGGCGCACCAGCAGCATCGCCTCGGCCGCGGCGGTGGACTCGTCGAGCATGGACGCGCCGGCGACGTCGAGCCCGGTCAGGTCGCAGACCATCGTCTGGAAGTTCAGCAGCGCCTCGAGCCGGCCCTGGCTGATCTCGGGCTGGTAGGGCGTGTAGGCGGTGTACCAGGCGGGGTCCTCGAGCACGTTGCGGCGGATCACCGGCGGCGTGACCGTGCCGTGGTAGCCCAGCCCCAGCATCGGGACGAGCGTGGTGTTGCGCGCGGCCAGGTCACGGAGCTCCGTGAGGACCTCCGCCTCGGTGGCCGGCGGGGGCGGTGCCTGGTCGACGCTGCCGTGCGCGGCCTCCCAGTCGGCGGGGTCGGACCGGATGGAGGCCGGCATCGCCCGGTCGGCCAGCTCCTCGAGCGAGCCGACACCCACCGTCTCGAGCATCCGCGCGAGGTCGCGGGCGTCGGGGCCGATATGGCGGTCGGCGAAGGGGACGCCGTGCTCGAGCGCCGCGAGGGGCGCGGACGCCAGCGACGAGGACGTGGCAGGGGTCGACGGATCGGGGGACATCGGGCCTCCGGCGGCGCGCGGGGTCAGGGGCTCACGCGCACCGGACGTCGCCGTCCGCCACGCGGCCTCCCCCTCTGCCACTGCCCGCTGCGGCGCGGGCGCCTGAGAGCTTCACCGTCGGGCGGGCTCGCCCTCGGCTTGCACCGTCGGCGGGTGGTCGACCCTCGTGTCGACGGGCCGGACACCGCTTTCCAGAGGTCGTCTCCTCCGCGCGGTACAGGATGCCTGAGAGGTTCCGGGGAGGATTTGCTCCTTCGGCGCCTGCGCCCAGAGGCTTCTGTGTGCAGGTCTCTCCCGCGCGGTGTCCAAGAACGACGGGGCGATGCTACCGCATCCGAGGGCCCTGATCAGCCCCGATGAGACGTGCGCGTCAACCGGCGGAGCGGGCGCCACGGCTGCGGCGTGCCGCGGCCAGCTCGTCCTCGGGGGCGGTCCCGACGTCCTCGGTACCGACGGCGGAGGTGTCGGCCCGCTCGGCCGGGAACCGGGAGATGCTGCCGGAGATCTCGCGCATGGCCCCGCCCACGGCGATGCCGAAGACACCCTGACCGCCCTGGAGCAGGTCGACGACCTCCTCGGGCGAGGTGCACTCGTAGACGGTGACCCCGTCGGAGAACAGCGTGATGCGGGCGAGGTCGCGCACGCCGTGGCGGCGCAGCTGCTCGACCGCGACGCGGATGTTGGTCAGCGAGACCCCGGTGTCGAGGAGGTTCTTGACCACCTTGAGCACCGCGAGATCCTTGAAGGAGTACAGGCGCTGGCTGCCGGATCCGCTCGCCGAGCGGATGCTCGGGACGACCAGCTTGGTACGCGCCCAGTAGTCGAGCTGGCGGTAGGTGATGCCGACGATCTGGCAGGCGGCGGGGCCGCGGTAGCCCATCGCCTCGTCGTCCACGCCGGGCACTCCGTCACCGAAGAGGTCGTCGGCGAAGAGCGAACCCTGCTCGCCCTCCGGGCCGAGGGGCTTCAGTACGGGCTCGTGCCCATGACCATCGGTCACCGACTGCCTCCCTCGCGTGCCGTTGTGACGCCGACGGTACGAGCGGCACCGACGGGGGTCAACGCGACGCGCGGTGAACCCTCGACCTCGACTTTACCGTGAGCCCCCCGACGCTCGACGGCACCACCGTTCCCGACGACGATCGGTACACAGCGGCGACGGAGGAGCGCTGGGTGCCGGTCGTCTTGGAGGGATCCTAGGTGTCGGCGCCTCGGAAGTCCTCGGGCGAGACGGAGTCGAGGAACTCGCGGAACTTCTCGACCTCGTCCTCCTGCTCGTCGGGGATGATCAGGCCCGCCTCGGAGAGCACGTCCTCCTCGGCGTGGATGGGCACGCCCGCCCGCAGCGCCAGGGCGACCGAGTCGCTGGGCCGGGCGGAGACGCGGACGTCACCGTCGAAGACCAGCTCGGCGTAGAAGGTGCCCTCCTGCAGGTCGAAGATCCGGACCTGCTCGAGACGTCGGTCGAGCGCGCCGAGCACGTCCTTGAGCAGGTCGTGGGTCAGCGGCCGGGCGGGCTTGACCCCCTGCTGTTCGAGGGCGATGGCGGTGGCCTCCACCGAGCCGATCCAGATGGGGAGGTACCGGTCGCCCTCGGCCTCCCGCAGCAGGAGGATGGGCTGGTTCGCGGGGAGCTCCACCCTGACGCCCACGACACGCATCTCGCTCATGCGGCTGGCCTCCTTCTGCTCGACGATCGGAGACGCTACACGGTCTCCCAGGCCTCCGCGCGGCCCGAAATCGTCCGCTCGGCGGAGGCCTCAGCGCCGCAGACCGTGCCGCAGACCGGTCCCGACGAGAAGGGCGTGCAGGCGCCCCGAGAGGGTCGCCAGCTCGCTCGAGAGCTCCTCCGCGCGGCGGGCGGCCTCGGGGGCGCGGCCCCGCGCGACGGGGGTGACGAGCTGGGCGAGCAGACCGGCCTCGCGGTCCGCGCTGGCGCGGGCGGAGCGCAGCAGCCGGGGCTCGACGCCGAGGCGTGCGAGCGCGGCGGCGGTGCGGACGATGACGACGGCCTCGGGCTCGTAGCGCCCGGAGGCGTCGGGGCGCAGGATGCCGTGGCTCTCGAGGCCCTCGAGCAGCGTCGGGTCCACGCCGTCCTCGCCGAGGAGGGCCTCGCGGCCGACGGTGTCGCGCGAGAGCCCGGAGGCCGTGCCGTCGGGGTCCTCGTCGCCCGCGTCGATGCCGGAGGAGTCGATGCGGTCGTCGACCCGGTCGGCCATGCGGTCGGCGACGGCGGCGAGCCTGCGCACGCGGGCCGACGATCCGGCGCCCGCCCCCTCGGCGCCGCCGGAGCCACCCGGGCCGTCGGAACCACCGCCACCGGGGCCACCGGGCTCGACGGCCGGGGGGTCCGCGAGGTAACCGGTGGCGGGCGCCCCCGCGGTGCCACCGGGGTCGACGGTCGGGCCCTCGTCGGTCGGCGCGCGGTCGAACTCGGCGAGCTTCGCCCGGATGACCTTCAGGGGGAGGTAGTGGTCACGCTGCGCGGAGAGCACGAACCGCAGGCGCGTGACGTCGGCGTGGGAGAACTGCCGGTAGCCGGCCGGAGTGCGCGACGGACTGATCAGACCCTCGGACTCGAGGAACCGGATCTTGGAGATCGTGATCTCCGGGAAGTCGGCCCGCAGCGCGTCGAGCACCGACCCGATCGAGAGGGACGCCCCCGCCGACTCGGAGGAAGGCAGTCCGGCGGCCGTCACTCCAGCCCCGACCCCGCTCCGGCCGACCCGCCGTCGCGCGGGCCGGTGAGGAAGACGAGGCGGAACTTGCCGATCTGGACCTCGTCGCCGTTCGCCAGCACCGCGGTGTCCACCGGTTCCCGGTTGACGTAGGTGCCGTTGAGGCTCCCGACGTCGACCACCACGAACTCGGCGCCGTCGCGGCGGAACTCCGCGTGGCGACGCGAGACGGTGACGTCGTCGAGGAAGATGTCGCTGTCGGGGTGGCGACCGGCACTGGTGGTGTCGCGGTCGAGCAGGAACCGCGAACCCGCGTTCGGGCCGCGCTTGACCACCAGCAGCGCCGAGCCGGTGGGCAGGGAGTCCACGCCGGAGACCTGCCCGCCGCCCCGCGACTCGCTCTCCGGCTCGGCGAGGAAGTCGGCCCGGAAGACCGACGTCGTCTCGCCCTGACGCTCGGGGGGGACCGGGGGACCGCCTGTGCTCACCGTGCTCCTCCGTGGGTGTCGTGACGGATCGTCGCGAGATGGCCGTCACGGTACCGCGCGCCGTGACGAGGTCGAGGCCCACTCCCCACCCGCGCCGGCGGCGCGACCGGGTAAGGGAGATCAGGACCCGTCGACCAGTTCCTGGTAGGCCGCGGCGTCCAGCAGGTCGTCGAGGGCCGAGCTGTCGGACAGGCGCATCTCCATCATCCAGCCGGAGCCGTAGGGGTCGGAGTTGACCAGCTCCGGCGTCTCGGCGAGCGCGTCGTTGACCGCGGTCACCTCGCCGGCCAGCGGGGCGTAGATCTCCGACACGGACTTGGTGGACTCCACCTCCGCCACGGACTCCCCCGCGCCGACCGTCGACCCGACGTCGGGGAGCTGGACGAACACGACGTCGCCCAGCTGGTCCTGGGCGTAGTCGGTGATCCCGACCCGCACGACCGTCGAATCGGCCTCGGACGTCGCGAGCCATTCGTGCTCGGGCGTGTACTGCAGGCCCTCGGGGACCACCGGCCGCTCCTATCTGTGTCGTCGTGTCGATCGTGGGGCGGCGGCGAGAGTAGAGGTCACGGCCGGGGAGTGCACGAGTTGGATGAGGTAGAGCGCCCCGGACCACAGGTGCAGCACGATGCCCCAGGTGACGAACGCGTAGGCGAAGGGACGCGCCAGGTCGGCGCCCGGCCAGTCCATCTGGGCGAGCAGCAGCAGCGGGAACGCGTAGAGCAGGTTCAGCGTCGCCGCCTTGCCCAGGTAGAGCACCGGGAACGCCCGGTAGCCCTTGCGCCGCAGCACCGGCAGCGCGAGGGACACCACGACGTCGCGCCCGACGATCAGCACCACGACCCACCACGGCACGATCCCGCGGAGCAGGAACGCGACCAGCGCGGCGAGCGTGTAGGCCCGGTCGGCGAGCGGGTCGAGCAGCTCGCCCAACCGGCTGTACTGGCCGAGCCAGCGGGCGAGCTTGCCGTCGAGCCAG
Source organism: uncultured Actinomycetota bacterium (assembly GCA_963785135.1). GTDB lineage: Bacteria > Actinomycetota > Actinomycetes > Mycobacteriales > Pseudonocardiaceae > Actinomycetospora. The sequence continues at coordinate 38,205 of CAWATV010000010.1, read as the reverse complement.
TCGGTGATCCCGGAGATGACCAGCACGATCAGCGCCCACCCGTCGGCGCGCGGCCCGAGGAGCAGCCACAGGAACACGGGCACCCCGGCCAGCCGCACCACGCTCAGGGCGTTCGGGACGGTGAGCCAGCGCTCGGCGGTGAGCTCGCGAACGGTCACGGCGCCAGTATCTCCGGGAGTGCGGTCCCTACCGCGCGGTCCACCCCAGGTCCATCGTCACCGGCGCGCCGGTGAAGGCCGACCCGGCGGGGGTGGTGAGGAACGCGACGACGTCGGCGACCTCACCGGGCTCGATGAGCCGCTTGACCGCCTGCGGGGCGAGGATGACCTCGGAGAGCACCCGGTCCTCGCTGATGCCGTGGGCGAGCGCCTGGGCGGCGATCTGCTTCTCGACCAGCGGGGTGCGCACGTAGCCGGGACAGACGGCGGTGGCCGTGACCCCGTCGGCGGCGCCCTCGAGCGCGAGGGTCTTCACCAGACCCATGACCCCGTGCTTCGCCGAGACGTAGCCGGCCTTGAAGGGCGAGGCGGCCAGGGCGTGCGCGGACGCGATCGCCACGAAGCGCCCACCCTCCGGCGCGGCGCGCAGGGCCTCCCACCCGTACCTGGCGAGCAGGAAGGGGCTGGTCAGCAGGATGGCCAGGAGGGCGTCCCAGCGGTCCTCGGGGAAGTCGGCGACCGGCGAGACGTGCTGGAAACCGGCGTTGGGCACGATCATGTCCAGGCGCCCGAACCGCTCCAGGGCGGTGTCGATCGCCGCCCGGTTGCCCTCCCGGGTCGTGAGGTCGGCGCCCAAGGAGTGCTTCAGATTGGGGTTCTCCAGCAGGTCCACGCCCAGGACGGACCACCCGTCCTGGGTCAGGCGCTCCACGATCGCCTGTCCGATTCCGCTCGTCGCTCCCGTCACCACGGCCGCACGCTGCTCGTCACTCATGCCCCGACCGTAGGCTCTCGCGGCGTGATCGGCCCTGCGCTCGACCTCCCGGCCCGTCCCGCCCCCCTCGTCGACGACGTGCGGCGCATCGCGGTGCTGCGGGCCAACGGGATCGGTGACTACGTCGTCGCCGAGCCCGCCCTCGCCGCGCTGCGGGCGGCCTACCCGGACGCCGAGCTCACGCTCCTCGGTGCCGCGCACCACGCCGCCCTGCTCGAGGGTCGGCCGGGGCCGGTCGACCGGGTCGTCCCCGTGCCCCTCGTATCCGGCGTGCGGGTGAACTCCGAGGCGCCGGACGCCGGCGAGGACGAGGTCGAGGCCTGGTGCGCCGCCCAGCGCGCCTACGGCTACGACCTCGCCGTCCAGATGCACGGGGGCGGCCGGAACTCCAACCGCCTGCTTCTCCGCCTGGGCGCGCGGGTCACGGCGGGCGCGTCGACCCCGGACGCGCCGCAGCCCGACCGGTGGGTGCCCTACACCCCCTTCCAGCACGACACCGTCCGCTGGCTCGAGGTCGCCGCCGCCGCCGGTGCCACCGGCAGGCGGGTCGAACCGCGCCTGGCGGTCACCGACGACGACCTCAAGGCCTCGCACGGCGTCGTCGCGGAGTCCGACGCGCCGCTCGTCGTCGTGCACCCGGGAGCGACCGACGCCCGCCGCTGCTACCCCGAGGAGCGCCTCGGCGCGGTCGCCCAGGACCTCGCCGACCGGGGCGCCCGCGTGGTCGTCGCCGGCGGCGCGGACGAGGCCGAGCGGGTGGCGCGGGTCGTGGCCGGCATGCGCACCGCGCCCGAGACCGTCGTGGGCACGCTGGACCTCCCGGGCCTGGTCGGCCTGCTCACCCGCGCCCGGTTGATGATCGGCAACGACTCCGGGCCACGGCACCTCGCCGGCGCGCTCGGCACGCCCACGGTCGCCGTGTTCACCTACGCCAACCTCGTCGACGTCGCGCCGCTGACCCGCGTGTGGCACCGGGTGCTCGTCTCCTGGCACGGCGGCTGCCAGGTCTGCGGGCTCCGCGTCCTGGCGGGCTGGTGCGGCCACGAGGCGAGCGCCACCCACGACGTCGACGTCGACGACGTCCGGTCGGCGGCGATCGAGCTCTGGGAGCAGACGCACCTGCGGTGACGCGCCCTCACACCACCCGCAGGGTCACGCCGTCCTCGGCGGGCACGAGCTCGCCGATCACCGGGTGACCGGGGATCTCCCCCGCGAGCAGCAGGCCGCCGGAGGTCTGCGCGTCCGCCAGCAGGAGGGCCACGACCTCGTCGACGCGCAGGTCGGCGTGCGGTCGGACCCAGTCGAGGTTGCGCCGCGAGCCGCCCGGCACGTAGCCCTCGCCCGCGGCCTCCCGCGCACCCGCGAGCACCGGCACGGCGGTGCTGTCGATCACCGCGGTCACACCGGAGGCCCGGGCCAGCTTGTGGGAGTGGCCGAGCAGTCCGAACCCGGTGACGTCGGTGCCGGCCCGGATCCCGGCCGCCAGCGCGGCGCGCGAGGCGGCGGCGTTGAGGGTGGTCATCACCGCGATCGCCTCGGCGAACGACTCCCCCGTCGCCTTGTGCCGGTTGTTCAGCACGCCGAGGCCGATCGGCTTGGTCAAGGTCAGCGGCGTCCCGGGGCGGGCGCCGTCGTTGCGGATCAGCGTGTCCGGGTCGCCGATGCCGGTGACCGCCATCCCGTACTTCGGCTCCGGGTCGTCCACCGAGTGCCCGCCGGCGACGTGGCAGCCCGCCTCGTCGGCGACCGCCAGGCCACCGCGCAGGACCTCCGCCGCCAGTTCGTAGGGCAGGACGTCGCGCGGCCAGCACAGCAGGTTCAGCGCGATCACCGGGCGCGCGCCCATGGCGTAGATGTCGGAGAGGGCGTTGGCGGCGGCGATGCGCCCCCAGTCGTAGGGGTCGTCGACGACGGGGGTGAAGAAGTCGGTGGTGGCGACCAGCGCGAGCCCGTCGCGGATACGCACCGCGGCGGCGTCGTCGCCGTCCTCGAGGCCCACGAGCAGCTCGCCCTCGCGCGCGACCGTGGCCGGACCGAGCAGGCCCTTGACCACGTCCTCGAGCTCGCCCGGCGGGATCTTGCAGGCGCAGCCGCCGCCGTGCGCGTAGCCGGTGAGACGGGGGGCCGCGGGAGCTGCGCTCATGGCCCCATCCTCTCCCCTCAGAGGCGGTGGAGCCCGTCCAGGACGCGCTGCATCATGTCCCGGGACGGGACACCGCCCGCCGCGACCGCCCGCGGGTGCACGAGCAGGAGCCCGGCGCCCGCCATATCGTCGATGATCACGCGGGCGACGCCGAGCGGCACCGAGAGCAGCGCCGCGACCTCGGCCACCGACCGCGGGTCGTCCACCACGTCGCCGAGGGCCACGTGCTCCGGGTCCTCCAGCGAGGGCCGCGGCGACGGGATGGACACCAGGGTCTCGACGGCGAGGTCGGCCCGGGCCCGCGTGCGCCCCCGGGTCCGGACGTAGGGGCGCACCTGGGTGCGCGTGCTCTCGGGGGGTGCCGGGCCGGCGAGGAAGAGCGGCAGCGTGGGGGCGTCGTCCGGCTCCGGCCCGACCGCGCGCCCGCCGGCTTCGCTCACGCTCTGCTCCGATCCCACGTCCCCGTCGGCGCCACGATAGAGCAACGGGAGGACATGAGCGGGTGCCGACGTCACTCGATGACGACCACTCCCGACGGCGTGGGTGTCCTTCGACGCCGGTCGCGGGGGCAGGCGCTACGCTTGTCCCAGCCCCATCTGGACCTCTCTCCATGGGGCTTTTCCCACCGAGACTCGGGATCGCCGTCGTTCCACCCGGCGTGCCGGGACGGCGATCCCGAGTCTCGTTGCTTGTGCTCACCAACTGCGCTGTTCGGCGGTGCGGACCCGCACCCGTTCGGCCCCGAGGGCCACGACGTCGTCGGCGACGAGCTGGCGGCCGCGTCGGGCCTCGGGACGGCCGTTGACCGTGACCTCGCCGGCGTCCAGGACGTCCTTCGCCGCTGCCCCGTGCTCCACCAGGCCCGCGAGCTTGAGGAGCTGGCCGAGGCGGATGGACGTGTCGCGGATCTCGACGTCGCGGACGGGCTCGCGGATGGTCATCGTGGCGGCGATTCTGCCCGCGGATGGTGGGATCGGCGATCGTGGGTGTCGCGCTGCTGGTCGTGGCCGGGTTCGCCGCCGGGCTGACCGGCTCGATGGCGGGGCTCGCGTCGCTGTTCTCCTACCCGGCCCTGCTGGCCGTGGGCCTCGGCCCCGTCGTCGCCAACCAGACCAACACCATTGCTCTCGCGGTCAGCAGCGTCGGCTCGGTCCTCGGCTCGCGCCCGGAGCTGCGCGGGCAGGGCACCCGCGTCCTGCGGCTGCTCCCGCTCACGATTCTGGGCGGCGCGATCGGCGCCGGCCTCGTGCTCGTCACCCCGAGCGACGCCTTCGCGCTGATCGTGCCCTTCCTCGTCGGCGGCGCGTCGGTGCTGCTGCTCGTGCGTCCCCGCGTCGACGCCACGCCGGTCGCGTCCCGGACGGGTCGCGCGGCGACGGTCGTGGCGGTGGTGGGCGTCGGCATCTACAGCGGCTACTTCGGGGCCGCCGCGGGCGTCGTGATGATGGCGCTGCTGACCCGGGCGCTGGCCGACACCCTCGTGCGCGTCAACGCGGTCAAGAACGTCCTGCTCGGCGCCTCGAACGCGGTCGCCGCGGTCGGGTTCATCGTGCTCGGCGACGTGTCGTGGAGCGCCGCCCTCCCCCTCACCGCCGGCCTGCTCGTCGGCAACTACACCGGCCCGGCCCTCGCCCGCCGGCTCCCGCCGACCGTCCTGCGGGTCGGGATCGCGGTCGCCGGCCTCGTTCTGGCCGCGATCCTCCTGCGCCGCGCCCTCGTCGCCCCGTGAACGCGGGCGCCGCCGAGCTGGGGCTCCGCTTCACCCCCACAGACCTTTCGCCGACCTACGCGCTTGATCGCGTCGAGACCGACGGGCCCGCTGCCCCCTCGACGGCCACGAGCGGCGTCGGTCTCGACGCGATCAAGGCCATAGTGCCGGCGATGCCATCTTCCGGGTGGCGGGAGCGTCCGGGCACGGAACCGCGGAGCGGGCCGCGCCGTCGAACCGGTATGGGGATCCGGGAGCGGCGACCGCGTGCGGGCACCGTCGACGACGCGCTGGTGCGACGTCTGCGCGCCACGATCGGCGCGCGTCCCGAGGCGGTCGTCGCGGGGCGCACCGCCGCGGCGCTGTGGATCGGTGCCCTCGGCGGGGTGCCGCCGGGCGACGACCGCGAGGCCGGGGGCGTCCTCGTCGCGCCGCTGACGGAGGGCCCGGCGGAGGCCGTGGTCCCGGGTCGCGGTGGTCGGTCGCGGCCCGACCTCGTCGTCCGGGCGGACCGCCTCGAACCGGACGAGATCGTCGCGCACGGTGACGTGGGCCTCCGCCTCACCACACCGGCCCGCACCGCGTTCGACCTCGCGCGGGCCCTGCCGACCGACGACGCCGTCGTGGCCGTCGACGCGCTCGCGGTCCGGCACGCGGTCAGCGCCGAGGAGTTGCGCTCGCTGGCCCACCGGCACCCGGGGGTGCGGGGGCGGCGGGCCGTGTTCCCGGTGGCCGACCTGATCGACGGCGGGAGCACCTCGCCGGCACGGACACGGATCCGGCTGGCCGTGCGGCGTGCGGACCTCGGTACGCCGGTCGCGGGCCTCGTCGTCACCGGCGCCGAGGGGGAGGCCGCCGGCCGGCTCGACCTCGCGTGGTCGAAGGACCGGTGCGGGCTCGAGGTCGGTCGCTCGGCGGACGAGGCGTGGGCGCGCGCCGGGCCCCTGGTCGAGGACGGCTGGCTCGTGCGGCGCATCGGCGACGACCACACCGACCCGTGGCTCGTCCTGCAGGTGCTCGGTCTCCGGGAGCAGCGTCGGGGTCGCGACCGGCCCCTGACTACAGCGTTTGCCCGCCGTCGACCACGACCGTCTGTCCCGTGATCGCACGGCTCTCGACCAGACCGAGCACGACGCGGGCGACGTCGTCGGACGTGGTCTCGCGGTCGAGGAGCGCACTGGCCGCGAGTGACCGCCCACGCTCCTCCTGGCCCGCCCACCAGCGGGTGAGGACCAGACCCGGGGCGACGTCGTTGACCCGGACCGGGGCGAGGGCCCGGGCCAGCGAGCGGGTCAGTCCGTGGAGCGCCGCCTTGCTCACCGCGTAGGGCAGCGACGAGCCGTTGCCGGTCAGGCCCGCGATCGAGCCGATGTTGACGATGCTGCCGTCGTCGGCGGCGCGGAGATCGTCGGCGGCGGCGCGGGCGCAGTACCAGGGCGCCATCACGTTGGTCGCGAAGAGCTGCTGGAACACCTCGTCGGTCGCGCCGTCGAGGTCGTCGAGGGGCAGCGGGACGGTCGTGCCGGCGCTGTTGACCAGGGCGCTGAGGGGCCCGAGGTGCTCGCGCGTCTCGGCCACCATGGCGCGGACCGCGCCGTCGTCGGTGACATCGGCCTGGACCGCCCGTGCGGCCCCGCCGTCCCCCCGGATCTCCTCGACCGTGGCGGTCGCGTCGTCCGCCGAGCGGCTGTAGGCGACGGCGACCGCGTACCCGGCGCGGTGCAGCGCGAGGCTGCAGGCGCGCCCGATGCCGGTGCCGCCGCCGGTGACCAGGGCGACCTTCGCTTCCCCGCTCATGCGAGCTGTCGCTTGACCTCGGCCGAGACCCGGCGGCCGTCGGCCCGTCCGGCGACCTGGGGCTGCACGCCCTTCATCACCGCGCCCATCTGCTTCGGGCCGGCGGCGCCGGTCTCGGAGATCACGGCGGCGACGATCGTGGCGAGCTCCTCGTCGGAGAGCGGCGTGGGCAGGTAGTCGGCCAGCACCTCCTGCTCGGCCCGCTCGCGGTCGGCGAGCTCGGTGCGCCCGGCGCCGTCGAAGGCCTCGGCGGACTCGCGACGCTTCTTCGCCTCGCGGCCGAGCACGGTCGTGACCTCGTCGTCGGAGAGCTCGCGCTGGGCGTCCCCCGCGACCTCCTCGGCGGTGATCGCACTCAGCACCATGCGCAGGGTCGCCACGCGGACCTGGTCGCGGGCCTTCATCGCGGTCGTCAGGTCGGCGCGGAGTCGTTCCTTCAGGGCGGACACGGCGACCACCGTAGTCACGTGATGCGCCGCAGGACCGGCAGCGGGAGGGCCGACATCAACGGTCCGAGCAGCCCCCACGGCCAGCCGGGGACGTAGGCGTGGGCGGGGCGCTGCTCGATCGCGGCGACCATCGCACGGCACCCGGTGGCGGCGTCCACGGCGAAGGGCATGTCCATGCCCGCGTTGAGGTCGGTGCGGATGAAACCGGGCGCGAGGGTGGTCACGTCGATGCCCGTGTCGGCGACGTCGGCGCGGATGCCCTCGGCGAGGTTGCTCAGGCCTGCCTTCGCCGCCGCGTAGGCGGTCTGCGCGCCCTTGAGCCCGCGCTCGGCCGCCACCGACGACACCACGACGAGATGCCCCGACCCGGCCGCCCGGAAGAGCTCCATGGCGGCCTCGCACTGGGCGAGCGCGGCGACGAAGTTGGTCTCGACGGTGGCGAGGTTGGCGTCGAAGCGCCCGGTGCCGATCGGCGCCCCCTTACCGATCCCGGCGTTCACCACGACGCGATCCAGCCCGCCGAGCTCGCCGTGCAGGGAGCGGAAGGTCGAGAACACGCCCTCGTGGTCGGTGACGTCGAGCGCGGCGACCACGATCCGGACGCCGGTGGGCGCGAGCTCGTCGCGCAGCGCCTCGAGCCGGTCGGTCCGACGGGCCACGAGGGCCAGGTCGTGCCCGCGGGCGGCGAACTCGCGGGCCATCCCCTCGCCCAGCCCGGAGCTCGCTCCGGTGATCAAGGTGCGCATGCCGGTTGCCTACCAGAGCACGCTCACAAGTGGGTCAGGACGTTGACCACGACACCCTGCGGCGTGCGGACGAAGAACCGGCGGACACCCCAGGGCTCGTCGGTCAGCGGGTGGACGATCTCGTAGCCGGCGGCGACGGCCTCGGCATGGACCTGCTCGAGCATCACCACTCCAGTGACCTCGACCGAGACCGCCGAGTCCTCGGGTGCGCTGGCGTCGCGGCTCACGAGCTGGACCTGGTGGCCCTCGGGCGTGCGGTGGTTGACCACCCAGCCCTGATCCATCGGGGTGTCCATGGCGAACAGGCCGGTCCAGAACGGGGCGTCGGCGGCGGGCTCGGCCACCGGGAGGTTGGTGACGATGCGGCGTACGCGCGGCGTGGACTCGGTCATGGACACGATCATGTCGGTCCACCCCGCTCGCGGCTTGGACGAATCGGTCCGCAACACGCCCGGGGGATTCGGTGTTCTCCTCGATGTGTCCGACGACGAGTCCCTGCGCACGGCGCTGGCCGACGACCTCGACGCCGGCTTCGAGGCCCTCGTGCGGGCGCACGCCGACGTCGTGCACGCCGTCGCCCGGCGCAGCACCGAGACCCGCGCCGACGCCGAGGATCTGGCCGCCGAGGCGTTCCTGCGCGCCTACCGGGCGCTGCGGGGGTACGACGCGGCCCGGATCGCGGGGCTCGCCCTGCGGCCGTGGTTGCTGACGATCCTGCTCAACACCGCCCGTAACGACCGCCGCGCCGCCGCCCGTCGCCCGCGCACCGACGGAGCCCACGAGCTGCCCGAGCGGCCCGCCGCCGGTCCCGGGGTCGCCGAGCGGGCCGAGAACGGCGAGCTGTCCGGACGCCTCGCGGTCCTGCTCGCCGATCTCCCCGACGACCAGCGCACCGCCGTGGTGCTGCGCCACGTGGTCGACCTGCCCGTGGCCGAGGTCGCCGCCGTCCTCGGGTGCGCCGAGGGCACCGTCCGCTCCCACACCTCCCGGGGTCTCGCCGCGCTCCGCGCCCGCCTGCCCCACGACGCGAAGGACCCGCGATGACCGACCCCCTGCTGACCGACCCCCTGCTGGCCGCCCTCCAGGAGCTCGCCGAGCCCGCGCCGGCCTCGCTGCCCGACGCGGTCGTCGACGGCTGGGTGCGCCTGCCCGGCCCGGTCGGCCCCATCGGCCATGTCGTCGTGGTGACGTCGTCGCGCGGCGTGCGCTACCTGCGTCCCGCCCCGCACGCCGACGACGTCGAGCCCGTCCTCGCCGGCTACCGGGAGCGGTTCGCCCGTCCCGTGCGGCCGGACGAGCGCGTGCCGCGCGGCCTGCGCCCCGCCCTGACCGGGCACCGCGGGCACCCCGACCTGGACCTCGACGGCGTCACCGACTTCGAGCGCGCGGTCCTCGACGCCACCGCCCGCATCCCCGCCGGGCAGACCCGCCCGTACGGCTGGGTGGCGCGCGAGGCCGGTCGCCCGCGCGCCGTGCGGGCGGTCGGCACCGTGCTGGCCCGCAACCCGGTGCCGCTGCTCGTGCCGTGCCACCGGGTGACCCGCGGCGACGGCGCGCTCGGGCAGTACATGCTCGGCGCGGAGGCGAAGGCGACGCTGCTGCGCGGGGAGGGCACCGACGTCGACGGGCTCGCCGCGCTGGCCGCGGCGGGGACGCGGCTGCGGGGCAGCGACACCACCGGGATCGTCTGCTTCCCGACCTGCCACCACGCGCGGCGGATCACCCCGGCCCACCGTCGCGACTTCCGGACACTCGACGCCGCCCGCGCCGCGGGCTACCGGCCGTGCCGGGACTGTCGCCCGGCGGTGGACTGACTCAGCGCGGCGCGCGGGCCAGGGCCTGCGCGTAGACCGCGCGGGCCCGGGTGAGCACGTCGACGTGGTCGGCGAGCCGGGCGTCGCGGTGTGCGGGGTCGAAGCGGCCCTCGGCGACCACGAGCTGCTCGAGCCGGTCGAGGAAGCCCAGACACCATCGGGCGTCCGCGGCGCGGGCCACCGCGGCCCCGTCGACCTCGACGTGCACCGCCGAGGTGTGGGCGAACACCGGGCGGCCGGCGTCGAGCGGGTGCGGTCCTCCGCGCGCGGCCGCGGCGAGCCAGAGCGGGCCGTCGACCTCGACCGCCGCGGACAGGACGACGTCCGGACCGTCGACCTCCCGCCGCGCGAGCACCCCGTCCGGGCCGAGCAGCGTCACCTCCCGCGCACCCGCCCCGCGCACGCGGGCCCGGACGTCGAGCACGTCGCCGGGGCGCGCGTCGAGGACGCTGCCGGGGCCGTGCCCACCGCCGACCGTGATCGTCAGGAAGGGCCCGTTGGTCACCGTGGTGCGCCCGGCCCGCACGGCGTCGCGCACCGCGGGCACGGAGAGCGGGGCGCCGGCCAGGTCGGCGTACATCCGGCACCAGCCCGGCGGGTTCGACGCGACGAGCGGGCCGTGGGTGAAGGAGAGGAACACGTCGCTGCCCGCGGTCGCCGCCGGCCGCAGCCCGCAGCCGAGGAGTCGGTGGAAGAGGAACGCGGCGGCCCCGTCGTCGAAGGGCGACATGATGTCGAGACCGTCGACGAGCCCGAGGGCGGCGTCGGCCACGAGCTCCCGGGCCTCGGGCACGCGTCCCGAGCCGAAGAACGCGCCGTAGGGGTCGTCGTCCCCGGGACCACCGAAGGGGGCGAACGCGGGGTGCGCGTAGGCGACCGACGCGTCCTTCGCGCGCAGGTCCGCGCAGGCCACGCTGTTCGGCGGCCAGTCGTCCGGGTGCGGTGACCCCTCGTGGCCGGTCTGGTAGCGCACCGGCGGGGCGGTGGGTGCGAGGGCGTGGACGTGGCCGAGCAGGTCGTTGCGGAACTCCACCGACGTGCGCGCGACGTGGCCGTCGCCCGGGCCCCAGAGGTCCTCGCCCGACGGTGCCCTCGAACAGCTCGCGGTCGTAGACCCGCGCGCCCGTGAAGTTGCCCGCGGTGAGGTTCATCAGCGCCAGGTCCTCGCCGCGCTGCATCGCGTGCGCCTGCTCCGGGACGACGACCTGGTCGCCGCTGTAGTTGAGGTGCACGTGCAGGTCCGCGGAGTGCCAGCCCTCGGCCGCCGGGTCGCACACCCGGACGGGATCGAGTGCGACGGTGGCCTCGCCTCCGCCGGACGTCCACCGTGGCCTGCGCCGGCGTGTACTCGGGCCCGCGGGTGCAGGACACGCTCAGCACGCCGGCCGGGACCACCAGCGTCGTGTCGCGGGCGTGGAAGTACGGCCGGTGCGCGCCGTCCCACTTGCGCGGGACGCCGTCGGGGAACCAGCCGCCACCCGCGGCGTCGACCACCGACCAGCGCGACCACGACGGCGAGCGCACCCGCAGGGTGGCCGCCGGGACCGTGCGGATGGCGTCGGTGACGGTGACGGTCGTGCCGTCGTGCTCGACGTCGAGCCGGTCGACCTCCACCACCTCGACCGCGGCCCCGCCCGCCGGGACGGTCACCGGCCGGCCGCCGACGACGAGGCGGACCGGACCGGTGGCGCGCGCGGCGTCGACGACGACGTCGAGGGACACCGGCCGGCCCGGGACGGTCAGCGCCGGCGGGCCGAGCCGGACGTCGACCATGTCCCCGACGTCGAGCACCACCAGCCCCGGCGGGGGCGCGTCGCCGGCGAGGCGGCGGACGGCGGCCGGCCAGTCGCCGCGGGTCGCGCCGAGCGCGGCCGTCAGGTCGCCGAGACGGGAGAACCGCGCGAGCCGGAAGAACTCGGGCAGGTGCTCGTCCCCCCAGTCCCAGTGGCGCACGGCGGCGAGGGAGCGGTAGTGGGCGAGCGCCTCGATCGCCGCCGGCGGGAGGTCGAGCACGTCGTCGTCCTGGCAGCACACGTCGGACAGCGTCCTCTCACCGCGCGGTGAAGCCTGCGTCGACGGGCAGGGCGACGCCGGTGACGTAGCGGGCCTCGTCGGAGGTGAGCCAGGCGATCGCGGCGGAGATGTCGCCGGGTGGCAGCAGACCGACCGGCAGGAGGTTGCCGACGTCGGGCTGGTCGCCCTCGGGGACGTCGGTGAAGAGCGCGGCGACCGCGTCGTTGAGGATCATCGGCGTCGCGACGCCCGAAGGGTGGATCGAGTTGACGCGGATCGCGTGCGGGGCGAGCCAGTGGGCCCACGTGCGCATCAGCCCGACGAGGGCGTGCTTGCTGGCCACGTAGCCGTCGGTCTGCCCGAGGCCGTTGCCGCCGCGGCCGGTGAGGCCCATCGACGAGCTGGTCAGCACGACGGCCCCGCCACGCCCCTGGGCGATCATCGTCGGGGCGGCGGCGTGGACCGTGTTGAAGACACCCACGGTGTTGACCTCGAGCTGGTCGCGGAAGGCCTGGGCCGCGCCCACGTGCTCGGCGGCCATCCCGATCCCGGCGTTGGCCAGCACGACGTCGACGCCGCCGAGCTCCGCGACCCCGTCGGTGACCGCCTTCTCGAGGGCCGCGGCGTCCCGGACGTCGGCGACGTGGGCGCTGACCCGCCCGCCGCGGGCCCGGACCTCGTCCGCCGTGGTCTCGAGGTCCTCGAGGCTCGCCATCGGGTAGGCGACGCCGTCGATCGGGGCGCAGAGGTCGACGGCGATGACGTCGGCGCCCTCCTCGGCGAGGCGCAGCGCGTGACTCCGCCCCTGCCCTCGCCCGGCCCCCGTGATCAGGGCGACGCGGCCCGCGTGACGTCCGGTGCGCTCGGTCATCCCCGCACCGTAACAGATCGCTATCTAATGAGGACCGCGCAGTCCTTGATTAGGACGGTGTCTTCTCCCCGGCCCGCACGGGCACGGTGACGACATTGCCCGCCGGCGGCAGGGGGCACGTGGCGAACGCGGTGAAGGCGCACGGCAGGTTCGTCGTGCGGTTCAGGTCGATCCGCACGCTGCCGTCCTCCGCCGGGACGCCGGTGCGCACGATGCGCCCGCCGCCGTAGGTCTCGTCGCCCGAGGTCCCGTCGCGGAAATGCAGCTTCACCGCGGGGCCGTCGTCGCCCAGCGCGACCAGCTCCTGGTCCTCGCCACCGAGGGTGAACCGGACCACGCCGACGGCCGTCGGGTGGAACCCGAGCCCGTCGACCACGGTGGCGACGTCGATGCGCCGCGGTGCGTCGTCGGGGGTGAAGTGCCCGGTCACGACCCAGTCCGTGGAGACCGGGAAGGCCGGCACGCCGGTGAAGCCGGTGCGGGTGGGCGCCTGCGGGTCGCGCACGCGCAGGGCGTGATGGTGCTCGCGGCGCAGCACCTCGACGCGCCGCTCGCCCACCGCCACGAGCACCCCGGGCTTGCCGTCCACCGGGTCGACGCGAACGGCGCCGTCCACCGGCACGTCGTCGACGGCGACACCGTCGGCCGCCGCGGCGGTGATCTCGACGCCGCCGTCGCCGGTGGCCCGCCACGTCCCCGGCAGATCCGGGTACGCGCGGGCCTCGGTGTCCAGCCAGTGCAGGCCGCTCAGGCTCAGCCAGCCGTGCGGGAGCGCGAGCGTCTGCTCGCGCTCCGCGTGCCACGACTCCCAGTCGGTCGCGAGGTCCGCCGGGTGCGTGGTCGAGGTCGTGGAAGTCGGGGCGGTCACGACTGCGAGGCCGCGCGCTTCGGCAGCACCCACCCCGGACGCACGAAGTGGCAGGTGTAGCCGTACGGGCGGTCCTGCAGGTAGTCCTGGTGCTCCGGCTCGGCCTCCCAGAACGGTCCGGCCTCCGCGACCTCGGTGACGACCGGGCCCGGCCACAGACCGGAGGCGTCGACGTCGGCGATGGTGTCGCGGGCGACGGCCTCCTGCTCCGGGGTCGTGTAGTAGATCGCGGAGCGGTAGCTGCGGCCGATGTCGTTGCCCTGACGGTTCTTCGTCGACGGGTCGTGGATCTGGAAGAAGAACTCGAGGATCTCGCGGTAGGAGATCCGCTCGGGGTCGAACACGATCTCGACCGCCTCGGCGTGGTCGCCGTGGTTGCGGTAGGTCGCGTTCGGGACGTCGCCGCCCGAGTAGCCGACGCGCGTGGAGATCACGCCCGATCGGTGGCGCAGGAGTTCCTGCGCGCCCCAGAAGCAGCCGCCCGCCAGGATCGCCGTCTCGGTGGCCATCGATGGTCCTCCTCGTGTCGTCCGACATCCGGAGCAACGTCGTGGCCCGGCGTGATGTTCCGGGCGGGCTCAGCCGGGCGGCGCGACGACGGACAGGTAGCGGACCGGCGCCTCGAGCAGCTCGTGGGGACCGTGCTCGCCCTCGGCGTCGAGGTGCAGGGCGTCGCCGGGGTGCAGCGTGTACCGGGCGTCCTCGTAGCCGTAGACCATGACGCCCTCGAGGACGTAGAGCAGCTCGCTGCCCGCGTGGCGGCTCCGCGCGACGCCGTCGCCGCTCGCCAGGAGGGTGACGACGTGCGCCTGGAGCGCGCCCGCGGTCCCGCAGGGGGCACCGAGCCTGCGGTTCTCCGCACCGGCGCGTGGAGCCGGGCCGACCTGGCGGACCCCGGCCCCGGCCGGGGTGTGCACGGCGGCGCGCTCGACCGCGCCGTCGAGGAGGTCGGCGACCGGGACCGCGAGCGCGGCGGCGAGGCGGGCGAGCGTGGTGAGACTGCACGAGGTCCGGGCGTGCTCGATCTTCGAGAGCATCGCCTTGGAAATGCCGGCGCGGGCGGCGAGCTCGCCGTTGGTGAGGCCGCGCGCCACCCTGTGGCGGCGGACCGCCTCGGCGACCACTCCCTCGGGCGAGACCGCGCCGTCAGTCACGACCGCGACCTCCGCTCTCGTTCTCCTGGCGGGACCTCTCGTTCTCCTGGCGGGACACAGCGTCACCCGACGGGAAACGCGGTGGGTTACGCAGGCGTTTCCGGTTGATGGGCAAGGTAGGTGCCTGCCCCATCCGTTCCACCAGGAATGAGCCCGCCATGCCGACCATCAACCTCGCCAGCGTCTTCGTGGACGACCAGGAGAAGGCGCTGCGCTTCTACGTCGACGTCCTGGGCTTCGAGCCCCGGACCGACGTCCCGCTCGGCCGGCATCGCTGGCTGACCGTCGGCGCGGCCGGCGGTGAGGGCCCCGAGCTCGTGCTCGAGCCCGACGAGCACCCCGCCGTGCGCCCGTTCAAGGACGCCCTGGTCGCCGACGGCATCCCGTTCACGTCGTTCGCCGTCCCCGATGTCGCGGCCGAGACCGAACGCCTGCGGGCCGCGGGGGTGACGATCGTCCGGGAGCCCACCTCGGTGGGCCCGGTGACCATCGCCGTCGTGGACGACACCTGCGGCAACCTGATCCAGATCGCGGGCTGACCGTCGTGTCCGCCCCGGGACGCAAGGAGAACTCATGATCTTCGTCGTGATCAGGATCGACGTCCGCCCGGAGAAGAGGGAGGACTTCCTCGCCGGCATCACCCGGTACTCGGCGACGGTCCGGGAGGAGCCCGGGAACCTCGTCTTCAGCTGCTTCGCGAGCGTCGAGCGGCCCGACGAGTACGCCGTGATCGCCAACTACGCGGACCAGGCGGCCGGCGAGGCGCACGTGGCCTCCGAGCACGCGCAGTGGTTCTTCGGGTGGCTACCGTCGGTGGTCGCCTCCGTTCCGAAGATCGTGTATCAGGAGCTGCCGGGCGCGGGCTGGTCGGAGATGGGCGAGGTCGTGCTGGAGTGACGGGCGCCGTCCCCGAGCCTGGCCTCGGCGACGGTCTCCCACGTCGCCGCGCGCACCATCAGCTGCACGGCCGCGATGCGCGTGACGAGCGGCAGCGCGGGTCCGAGCTCCTGCTCGGCCGCGCGCAGAGCCGGCGTCGAGGCGTGCCGGCGCAGGCCCACGGTCAGGTGCGGCACCAGCGCACGCTGGGGTGGCGGGCAGTCGGGGACGTCGCGGGTGATGCGCTCGGCGATCTCGACGAAGGGCGCCGCGGGCTCGGGTGCGAGCCACAGCACCCGGTCGGAGAACCAGCGCAGCCCGGGGAACGTGCAGGTGAACGGCGCGACCGGCGCCACGGCCGCCCGCAGGTCGTCCACCGTCGCGTCGGTGATCCGGGCGGGCTCGACGAACGGGTACACGAGCGTCACGTGGGCGCCGAGGCCCGTCCGGGTCGTCGGGTCGAGCCGGTCGCGGTGGGCACCGACC
Organism: uncultured Actinomycetota bacterium; assembly: GCA_963785135.1. Lineage (GTDB taxonomy): Bacteria > Actinomycetota > Actinomycetes > Mycobacteriales > Pseudonocardiaceae > Actinomycetospora. The sequence continues at coordinate 22,347 of CAWATV010000010.1, read as the reverse complement.
AGCGGCTCGGCGTCGGCGACCAGCGCGACGATCATGCTGCGCGTCGCGTCCGGATCGATCGTCGGCACGGACCCGAGCATGCCCCGTCCGTCGCTTGACCTCGAGTCCGCTCGAGGTCCTAGCCTCGCTGAGATGCGGATCGCGGTACTGGGGACAGGTCAGGTCGGGCGTGCGCTGGCGGGGCGGTGTGCCGAGGTGGGGCACGACGTCGTCGTCGGGACGCGGGACCCGCAGCGGACGCTGGCCCGCACGGAGCCGGACGCGATGGGCACCCCGCCCTACGCGCAGTGGCAGGCCGAGCACCCCGGTGTCGCGCTGGCGAGCAACGCCGAGGCCGGGGGCGACGCCGAGCTGGTGGTCAACGCGACCAACGGGTCGGCGTCGGAGGCGGCGCTACGGGACGCCGGGGTGGGGGCACGGCCCGGGCTGGTCGTGCTCGACCTGGCCAATGTGCTCGAGTTCGCCGGCGGAGCGCTGCCGGGGATCGGGGCGAGCACCGAGGGCAGCCTCGGCGAGCGGTTGCAGGCCGCGTTCCCGGCCGCCCGGGTGGTCAAGGCGCTCAACACCATGAACTGCGCGGTGATGGTCGACCCGGCGCGGGTGCCCGGTGAGCACGTGGCCTTCGTGGCCGCCGACGACGCCGGGGCCAAGACCGTGGTCCGGGGCCTGCTCGCGGAGTTCGGCTGGACCGAGGACCGGATCGTCGACCTCGGCGGGCTCGTGGCGGCGCGCGCCACCGAGATGTACATCCCGCTGTGGCTGAGCCTGATGGGCGCGCTCGGGACGAGCGAGTTCAACATCGCGCTCAGCCGGTGACACCCGGTCGGAGGGAGGCGAGCCGCCCGGACAGGAAGCGGCGCTCGGGCTCGGTGGTGGCCAGGTCGAGGGCGCGCGCGTAGGCGACGCGCGCACCGTCGGGGTCGTCGAGGCGGCGCAGCAGCTCCGCGCGGGTGGAGTGCACGTAGCGGTAGTCGGGCAGTTCGAGCCGGTCGACGAGGTCCAGGGCGGCACGCGGCCCGTCGACCTCGGCCACGGCGACGGCGCGGTTGAGCTCGACGACCGGTGAGCCCGTGAGGGTCACGAGGTGGCTGTAGAGCGTCGCCACCGCCGGCCAGTCGATCGGGGACTCGACCTGCAGGGCGGCGATCTCGGCCTGGACCAGGTAGGGCCCGGGGTCCGCGAGGGAACGGGCCCGGGCGAGCATTGCGCGTCCCTCCGCAAGGTGCGCGAGGTCCCAGAGACCCCGGTCCTGGTCGGCGAGCACGACGATCTCGCCGTCGCGCACCCGGGCCTCCCGGCGGGAGTCGTGGAGCAGCATCAGGGCGAGCAGCCCGGCCGGCTCGGCACGGTCGCCGACCAGCTCGACGAGCAGCCGACCCAGCCGGATCGCCTCGGCGGCGAGGTCGACACGACCGTCTCCGTAGCCCTGGTTGAAGATCAGGTAGACGACGGCGAGAACGGCCGCGACCCGCTCGGGCAGCGTCGCAGGCGGCGGCAGGACGAACGGGATCCCGCTGATCTTGATCTTGGTGCGTGCCCGCGACAGTCGTCGTTTCATCGTCTCGTCGGGCACCAGGAACGCCCGGGCGATCTCCGCGCCGGAGAGTCCGCCGACCGCGCGCAGGGTCAGGGCGACCTGCGCCTCGACGCCGAGCGCCGGATGGGTGCACAGGAAGAGGAGCTCGAGTCGGTCGTCCGGCAGCGTGGCGTCCTCGGTGATCTCGGGCGCCGGCACGGGATCCGGCCGGTCGAGCAGCCGTGTCTTGTCGGCGAGCGTCCGCTCGCGGCGCAGGCGATCGACGGCGCGGTGCCGGGCGGTGGTCACGAGCCACGCCCCGGGGTTGTCGGGCACGCCCTCGTGGGCCCACCGGTCGGCCGCGACGGCGAAGGCCTCGGCGGCGGCGTCCTCGGCGAGATCCACGTCGCGGTAGGCCCGCACGAGGCAGGCGACGACACGGGCCCACTCGGCGCGGAACACCTCGTCGAGGCCGGTCACGGGCGGTCCAGGGCGCGCACCTCGACCGACCCGCCCAGGCGGACCGCCGGGACGCGGGCGGCCAGCTCGAGAGCGGAGTCGAGGTCGGGCGCCTCGACGAGGTAGAAGCCGCCGAAGTGCTCCTTCGTGTCCGCGAACGGCCCGTCGACGAGGTGCAGCCGGTCGCCGGCCTGCCGCACCGTGGTGGCGGTCTCGACCGGGGCGAGCCGCTCGCCGGTGACGACGCGCTCGTCGTCGTGCAGGGCGACGTACTCGGCGGTGATCGCCGCCCGGGCGTCGCCGTCGAGGTGGTCGGTCGCACCAGGGCGCTCGTTGATCAGCAACGCGTACCTCATCGGACGCCCTCCTCCGCACGCACACGGTCCCAGGTCAGGCGCACGGCGGCGCCGGTCGGCTCGCACGCGGCGAGCGTGAGATGGGTGGGCCGCGTCCCCGCACCGAACACGCGCCGACCCTGACCCAGCACGACCGGGAACACCAGGAGGCGGTACTGGTCGACCAGATCGTGGGTGGCGAGCGCGTCGAGGACGTCCGGGCTGCCCGCGACCACGACGTCGCGCTCGGCCCGGAGGTGGGTCACGGCGTCGACGAGGTCACCCGCGAGCCTGGTCGAGTTCACCCACGCGTCGACCGGCTCGTCGGAGCGTGTCGCGACGATCTTCGGGATGGCGTTCATCGCGGCGGAGAACGGGTCGGTGCGCGTCGGCCACAGGCGCGAGAACAACCGCCACGTCCCACGACCGAGCAGCAGGACCCCGGTCTCGAGGACCGACCCGAGGGCGAACTTGTCTCCCGCGACCGCGTCCGGTCCCGTGCGGAACGCCCACCCCCCGGATGCGGTCCCCCCGCTGCCGTCGGGGTCCTCCATCACCCCGTCCACGGACACGAACTCGATGACGATCACTCGTCCCACGGCGCACTCCCCGCTCTCGTCGGCCTCTCGACCGCACGACGAACGGGGAACGTCCGTGGGGACATCACCGGGGCGGCGTGACGCTCGCGCGCTCGAGGCCTGCCGATCAGCGGGCGACCCGGCCCCCGGCCGGCGGCGACTCGGCCACGCGCGCCAGCGCGGTCTCCATGTAGCGGCTGAACAGGGCGGACAGCGTCTCGACCTCCCCCGGCGCCCAGTCGGCCATCACCTCCTGCGCGACCTGGCGGAGGATCCGGTCGCGCTGGTCGTCGGCCTTCTCGCCCTGCGGAGTGAGGTGGATGCGCAGCGAGCGCCGGTCCCGCGGATCGTGCCGACGCACGACGAACCCGCGGTTCTGCAGGGTCTGGAGCGCGCGGACGACGGCCGGCTCGCGGCGGCGGCTCGTGCCGGCGAGCTCGCGGACCGTCGCGGGCCCGCTCGCCCGCAGGAAGCGGAGCAGGTCGAGATCGATCCACGGGACGCCGCACCCGGAACGCCGACCCAGTTCGGCGTGGGTCCTCGGATCCACGCCGAGGGCGAAGAAGGCCTCGAACGCCGCGAGCAGGACGGCGAGGGGATCCAGGGCCGGGCCGACCACGCCGTCGCCCGCCGTTGAGGTCATCGCCGCAGCCTGGCACTGATCGTTCACCAAGCCCACCCGAGATCGAACTCCCGACCGCAGGAGCCGCTGCGACGCCGGGATGCCGATGGTCGCGGACGCCCGGTGTCAGCCGCTCGTCGGGCACCATGGGGGCCGTGGACGCGGTCGGACGGGACGGGACGGCGCTGGTCATGCCCAGCGCCGGGCCCGACCCGATCCCGTTCGACGACGCGTTGGCCGCGGTCCTGGGCTACGCCCGGGGACGCCGGCCGCTGCGATTCCGCTCGCCCGGCATGCCCGAGGGCCGCTGGGTACGGGTGCCGGCCTTCGGCTGGTCACGGTTCGACGCGGCGGCACCGAGCCTGCGGGTCGACACCGACGTCCTGCTGGGCGAGGGCCTGCACGGACGCCTCGACCGCACCGGTTGGCAGGACGTCCACGACGCCCTGGCCCGCGTCCGCCCCTTCGTCGACGCCGCCGCCGCCCGTGCCGAGGGCCGCCCGTTCTGGACGCTTCCCGACGACGAGCTCTCGGTCCTCGGCGAACCCGGCACCGTCGGGGCGCTGCTCCGCGCCATCGGCCGTGAGTCCGGAAGCCACCCCGCGCACGTGCTCGCCGCGGTCCATCACCGCCGGCCCGACCTCGTCCCGCACCTCACCCGCACCACCCGCCGCGCCCTGCTCCCCCACCTCGACGAGGGCGACAGCGGCGTCGAAGCGGTGGTCCGCCGCGAGCTGCGCGCCAACGCGACGGTGTTCGCCGACCTGGAGAGCGCCGTCGCCGCCGCGACCGGCGACGCCCGACCCACCCGCCTGCGCCTGCACGACGTCCTGCTCTGGCTCGCGACCACCCTGCGCTGGACCTATGCGCTCGACCAGGGTCGCGTCCTGCTCACCGATGCCGCCGCGCGTTCCGGCTGATCAGCCCCAGGCACACGACGAACATCGCGGCACCGAGGGCGACCGCGAGCCAGGCCCGCCCGCCCACCGCCAACGCCTCACCGAAACCGACGACGGTGACCGCCATCGATCCGGCGGTCGCGACCACCAGCCCGCACCCCTGCCGCAGCCGCGTCACGCAGCAGAACGTACGGGCCGGCAGCGGTCCGCCACGTCGCCGACGCCGGGGCCGCGCGCGGCCTCATCTCCGCGCCCCCTCGTCGTGCTCCGGTGGGCCCCCCGGTCGACCTCCTCAGGTCAGCCCTCCGCCGGCCCGTGGCCGGACGCACCGGGCGCACCGTTGGTCGCGGTCCCGCCGGCGGAGGTTCCGCTGCCGCCCGCCCCTCCCGCGCCCGCGAAGCCGGGTCCGCCGCCACCCTCGTTGGTGAAGTTGCCGCCGTCCCCGCCGTTGCCGCCGGCCGCCGAGCCGGTGCTCGTGGCCGTGGCGTCCCCGCCGGGTCCGCCGTCGCCCCCGAACGCGACGCTGGTGTCGCCGCCGTTGCCACCGCGCCCGCCGATCGCCGAGCCGGTCGCCGTGGTGGCCTCGCCGCCGGCGCCGCCGTCGCCCCCGCCGTCCTCGTAGTCGCCGTAACCACCGGTGCCGCCCGCGCCGCCCGTCGCCGTACCGGTCGGAGTGCTGGCCGCGCCTCCCCGGCCGCCCGGGCCACCGTTGGCGTCGCTGGAGCCGCCCTCGCCACCCGTGCCGCCGGTGGCCGTCGCCGTCCCCGCCGCGGCCTGACCGCCGGCACCGACGCCGCCCGTTCCGGCCGTGGCCACCGCGGAGCCGCCGTTGCCACCCGTACCGCCGTCGGACCCCCCGAGGACGTCGACACCCGAACCGCCCGTGCCACCGGTGGCGACGGCGTCCCCGCCGACCCCGCCCGCGCCGGTGCCGCGGTGGCCGTTGACCGTCGTCGTGCCGCCGGTGCCCCCGGCGCCACCCGTGGCGGTCACGCTGCCGCCGTCGCTGCCGGTGGTCCCGGTGACGCCGGTCGCGGTGGCAGAACCACCGGCGCCGCCGGTGGCGACGGCGGTGCACCGCCCGTAGCAGACCGCGGTGCCGCCGTTGCCGCCGCTCCCGCCGTTCGCAGTCCCGAGCACGGCGAGCACGCTGCCATCGCCACCCGCTCCGCCGGTGGCGACATTCGTGCACACCCCCCAGCAGTAGGCGGTGCCGCCGTCGCCGCCGCTCGCACCGGTGACGACGGGCTCCACCCCCGTCGCGGACGCGTCGCCGGCAGCGGCGCCGGTGGCCACGTTGGTGCAGATCCCGATGCAGTAGGCGGTACCGCCCCGGCCCCCGTTCACCCCGGGCTGACCCACCGCGACGTCGGTGCAGACGCCCAGGCAGAACACGGTGTTGGTCGAGGCGTTCGTGAACGAGATGTAGCCCTGCCCACGGGTGACGGTGTAGCCCGACCACGGGGTCGGCGCCCCACCCCCGGACGTGGACGCGACCGTGCGGGTCCGCGGTACGAGGGTCGCGCTCTGACCCGCGCCACCGGATCCGGAGCTGCCGGCGACGTGCGCGACTCCGGTCGCCGGCTCGACCGCCACGATGGCCGGGGCGAACCCGACGCCCGTGGACCCTGCCGACCGCCAGCGGCCGTCGTCGCCCCGGACCAGGGTGGTCACCGTGCCCCCGCGCCGATCCGCGGTCAGCACGCGACCGCTGCTGGGGTCGTAGACCACGGCGACCGGCCCGTCGCCGACCGGCACCGTCTGTGTCTGGGTGTAGCCACCGCGTCCGTCGGGCGACGAGACGCGCACGATGTTGCGGGTCGGGTCGACCTGGAAGACGGTGCCCGATCCCGGGGCCGCCGTGACCGCATGGGCGAGCAGCGTCCCGCCCGCCGGGGTCAGAGCGCTCAGGGTGGACGCCGTGGCCGCCCGAGTCATCCCGAGCGGCAGCACGAGGGCGATCCCCGCGACCAGCAGCACCCCGAACCGCGGCCACCACCCCCGGCCGAGTCGGGTCGTCGCGGGTCGACGACGCCAGGCGTGGTCGTGCGCCATGGTGAACCCCCTGCGGTCCCGCCGTCCTCGTCGACGGCACATCCGCCTCACCATCGTGAGGCAGCCGGGCGAAAGACTAGGACACTCGGAGTCGTCGCAGACCCGACTCACGGACACGATGGTCGCGCAAACGGGTGAATACTTGTCGCCCTACCCGTCGACAACCACTCTGCGTTCAATTCACACCCGACGGCGTGCGCGAACGGCGTCGTGCTGCTCGACTACGGAGCGAGCGACCCAGGACCGCCGTGGGCCCGTCACCGGGGAGGCTCCCTGATCCCGTCGACGCGACATCCCTCGGCCCGCCGGGGCGCGAGGCCGCGGCGCAGGACGTCGATCGCTCGGGTGACGACCTCGGGCGCAGGCGGTCGAGCGGCAGACGCGGCGGCAAGGCCGCGGAGCAGGAAGTAGAGCTCGTCGATCGAGACCTGCCTGTCGACTGCTCCGGCGTCCTGAGCATCTCGCAGCAGGCCCTCGACCTCAGCGCGCAGCTCGGCAGCGGCGTCGAGCACGGCTCCCGGTGGCTGGGCGGGATCGCCGAGCAAACCGGCCAGGGTGAGCTTGCTGCCTCCTGTTCTGACCATCACGGCCAGCAGGTCGTGGAAGGCCCCGACAGGGTCGGGTCGTCGGCGCAGCTCCAGGGCGAGTTGGTGCAACTCGTCGATGTGACCTCGCAATGCCTCTTCGACGAGCGCGTCCTTGCTCGGGAAGTGGCGGAACACCGTCGCGATCCCCACCCCGGCTCGCGCGGCCACGTCCTCGGTGGAGCCCAGGACGCCATCGGTGCCGAAGACATCGCGGGCGGCGGCGACGATCCGTCGCCGGTTGGCCATCGCGTTCGCGCGCACGACCGTCTCCTCGTGGTTCCGGAGTCGTCACTCCGCTAAGCTGCCGGAGTCCCCACTCCGTCAGGAGGTTCAGTGTCGCATCCGCCTACCACCGCCGGCCCCGAGCAGGTCGTTCGTGCGGTCGCCGCCGCGGTGAGCCGTCTCGTGGCCGGGGGTCTGACCGACCCTGAACGGGACGACCAGCTCGAGGCTCTGCTGGGCCTGTACGCCGAGTCCACCGACGTCCGCCACCCGTTCGCTCCGACCAGGTCCGGGGCTGCTCCGCTGACGAGCCGCGCGGATCTGCGAGTGCACTTCGAGGCGGGGATCGCCGCCCTGGGCGAGGTGGAGAGCTTCGTGCCGGTGGACGCGACCGTCCATCGCACCGAGGATCCGGAAGTCGTCGTGTTCGAGTTCGCCTACGCGGTCGTGAAGGACGGTCGCCCCTTCGAGGTTCCGAACATCTTCGTGGTGCGGGTCCGCGACGGGCGCATCGTCGAGTCCCGGGACTACGCGCACCACCTCGCCATGGCCCGTGGCTTCGGGGGTCTCGGCGCCCTTGTCGCAGCGCTGGGCAACGACTCCTGACCCCCACCCCGCGGAGCGCTCCGGTCACCAGACCCTCCGCGGGAAGAGGCTCGCCTCCGTCGCGTTACCGCTTGACGTCCGTCTCTTCCAATCGCGTCTGCACGGTTCGGCCGCTCTCCCACGAGTTGGCCCCCGCTGCGACCTCCGGCATCGGGATGTCGGCCCGGTTCTCGCGCTTGTGCTGTGTCGAGATACCGAGCCTGCGATCTCGCTCGCGGATCAGGGGCTCGTCGGCCTGCCCGTCCTGGGTCAGACCCATCATCAACTGCGGTGCTCCGTACGGGAAGTCATCGCGGTCGTACTGCCAGGTGTGGAAGGTCTTCCCGTAGGTGGTGACGAGGTCCTCGAAGTAAGCGTGCTCCGCCATGTCGGGGATGCCCGGGGCGACCAGGATGCCGGATTTGACCTCGTAGTGGTGGCTGTGCCAGAGCTGCTTCTCCTCCGCGGGAAGGTCGCGGAACCGTTCCTCGCTGATGATGTATTCGATGCCGATCAGGCGAGCATCGGCGGCGTTCCGATCGAAGATCACGCACTGGTGCAGGTCGTGCTGGAGATGGATGCAGAAGTGCGAGGCCTCGACCTGCCGGCCCATGTCGTCGGCGTACATGTGGAAGCCGTTGAGGTAGGTGCTCATGGCGGTCAGCGGGTATTTCGGTTGCATCGCCCCGGCCGCCATGTCGAGCGCGCGGTGCTTGAGGGGGTGGCCCTTGCCGACCTTCGCGGTGACCGCCACCTTGCGACCGAACAGCAGACCGGCCGCGGTCGCCATGCCGGCGGCGACACCGAGGCCGAGCGTCCCGGCCCGCCCCCGATCCGAGCCGTGCGAGCAGGACCTGTCGTGTCGGCGTGGCATGGGAGCGGGGCTTCCCGAGGCGCTCGATCACCGAAACCGCCAGCGGGCGCACGGCTTCGGCCCTTCGTTCCACGACCGGGCAGGCGTCCGAGGGCTGGACGGCATACTCGACGGCCGTGTCTCCTCGACCGTGCCCGTGCGGCCTGTTCGAACCATTCGACGCGTGTTGCGGCCGGTATCTCGGCGAGTCCGACCACGCGGCGCCCACGGCAGAGGCGCTCATGCGGTCGCGCTACACGGCCTTCGCGCGCGGCGACGTCGAACACCTGCTGCGGACCTGGCATCCGGCGACCCGCCCGACGACGCTGACACTCGACCCCGCGATCCGCTGGACGCGTCTGGAGGTGCTCCACCGCGTCGGCGGCGGCATCTTCGACACCGACGGAGTCGTCGAGTTCCGCGCACACCACCGCGAAGGTCAGCAGAGCGGGGTCCTGCACGAACGCAGCCATTTCGTCCGGGAGGCCGGGCAGTGGTTCTACCGGGACGGCGCCGCCCGCTGATCCGACGGCGGGAACCAGGAGTTCCCCCCGGGCCGAACTCATCCGACGATATCGGCGACGAGTTCGAGCCCTGTGCGGGCGGCTTGGCTGCGATCCGTGACGGACTCCGGTGAACGCGTGTCGGTCCACACCGTGACCAGGAACAACCAACGGACGACGAGATAGACGATCAGCAAGAGGCCGACCAGCGCGCCCAGCGCCGTCACCGCCGGCGAGTTGCCCAGCAAGCGGAAGTAGAGGCCGCCCAGCTGCTGCAGGCCGACGAGGCCCACCGCGGCCACCGCCGCAGCGGGCAGCACGGGGCGCAGCGGACGCGCCGGCCGCGGTAGGTGGGCCAGGCACCAGGCCACGACGAGCCAGTTGGCGGCGAGCCCGATCACGACCGAGCCGACCGCCAGCACGATCCGGGCCTCGGGAGTGGTGGTGAGGCCGAGCAGGTCAAGCAGCCGCTTCCCCACGACGCCGGTCAGGGCCGCCAGCGCGAACGAGACCGCCAGAGCGACGCCGATGCCCAGCAGCGCTCCGACGTCCGCGATCGCGTGACGCACTCGGCGCTCCGGACAGGGCCGCCCCAGCAGCGCGGTGACGGCGTCGCGAAGGTGGCTGATCCAGCTCCACCCGGAGATCGCCGCGGCCGTCAGACCGATGACGCCGAGAGCTCCGCGCTCGGCCACCACGACGTGGACGACGTCGACGACGGCCGTGCTCGCCGGGAGCGGCAGCGCCATCGTGACAAGCCGCTCCACCTGCGCAAACACGCTCTGACTGGACGACAGCAGGAACCCGATCACGGATACAGCCATCATCAGCAGTGGCACCAGCGCGAGAACGGTGAAGAAGGTGACCGCCGCGGCGAGGTGGTCTCCGTGCCGGGCACGGTAGACGCGTCGACTCTCGCGTAGGCGCCGCCACCACGGCGCCACCCAGCGGGTCATCAGCTCGATGACCCGTCCTCGCGATCCCGCCTGCACCATCCGACCACCTCGGCAGGCAGGCAATCATGTCCGCGTCCAGCTTCGACGCCCGGGCCCACGAACCGGCGCGCGATGTCCTCGGACTGGGCCCCCAGGCCATCACCGATGCATCGCCGCTACGGAGTGTCGTTCAGACGGTCATTGGTTCGCCGGGTCGTCCGAAGATGCTGAGGATCTCGGCGGGCTCATCGCCGGTGCTGCCGAACCAGTGCGGCACCTTGGTGTCGAACGAGGCAACCTCGCCCGGCCCGAGCACCCGGTCCTGGTCGCCGAGAACGAGCCGCATGTGCCCGGACAGAACGTAGATCCATTCGGCCCCGTCGTGCGCCCGTGGTTCCGGGCTGGCCTTGCTGGTCGGGATGATGATCTTCCAGGCCTGCATCCCGTCGGGTTGGCGGGTCAGCGGGATGACCGTCCGGCCCTTGACGCGGCCAGGTTTGAGGTGGAGGCGCGGATCGCCTTCCTCGGGCGCTGCCACGAGGTCGTCCAGCGCCACCCGGTAGGTATGCGACAGCGCCAGGAGCAGTTCCAGGGTGGGCCGCCGTTGTCCGGTCTCGAGCCGCGACATGGTGCTCTTCGAGATACCGGTCGCCTTCGCCACACCGGTGATGGTCATCCGGCGTTGTGTGCGGAGTCGTCGGAGCCGGGACCCGACCCGGTCGAGCGCGGCGGCGATGTCCGCGGCTGACGTGTCCTGCACGGGGTTCATCTGACGCCCGTTTCCCACAAACAGCAACGTTCGTAGGTGACCGGCCCGCGCGGTTCCAGCCTGGGGGCATGAGTCAGTACGACGTCGTGGTCATCGGCGGAGGCGCCGCGGGCCTGTCCGCAGCCCTGGTGCTTTCGCGGGCCCGCCGCAAGGTCCTCGTGGTGGACGCCGGCGCCCCGCGCAACGCCCCGGCCGCCCGCATGCACGGCTACCTCTCACGCGACGGCACCCCACCCGCCGAACTGCTGGACACCGGCCGCCGCGAGGTACACAGCTACGGCGGCGAGATCGTCGAGGGCACCGTCGCCGCACTCGTGCCCGACGGCCGCAGGGGGTTCTGGGCCCTTCTCGCCGGCGGACAGCGGGTCGCGGCACGGCGGCTGTTGGCCACGACCGGTTTGCGCGACGAGCTGCCCGACATCCCCGGCCTCCGCGATCGATGGGCCCGCGATGTCCTGCACTGCCCTTACTGCCACGGCCATGAGGTCCGCGACCGTCCGCTCGGCGTGCTCGGCGGCACTCCGGACGCGGTCCGGTACGCCCAGATCGTTCGCGAGTGGACCCACGACCTCGTCTACTTCACCCCACCCGACGTTCTCACCGCCACCGAGCGGACCCAGCTGCTCGCCCGCGCCATCGGCGTCGTCGAAGGAACCATAGAACAGCTGGTCGTCGACGACGGGGACCATCTGCGCGGCGTGCAGATGCGCGACGGCTGCGTCATTCCCCGGGACGCGCTGTTCGTGCCGCCCCGCTTCATCCCGAACAACACCCTCCTCGTCGGCCTTGGCTGTGAGTCCGACGCCGACGGCTGGGTCGCCGTCGACAACACCGGGCGAACCAGCGTTCCCGGCGTGTGGGCGGCCGGCAACGTCGTGGACCCGCGCGCCCAGGTCGTCACCGCCGCAGGCGCCGGCTCCGCGGCCGCCATAGCCCTCAACGCCGACCTGGTCGAGGAAGACGTGCGCAACGCCGTCCGCGACCTCGACCACGGCTTCCCGCCCCGGCCGAACCCAGCCCCGAGCCCCCGCTCGCCGTTGCTGGACCGCCGACCAAGCACCAGCTGGCCCTGATGATCTGGCTGGCCGTCTTCCCGACCCGCACGCCTCGCCACTCAGAAAAGGAAAACCGATGACAACCACATCAGAAATAGTCCCCACGACGCGCGGGAACGTAGCGCCGGTTCCAGCGGCCCCGACCACGGCCTCCACGCGAAAGACCGCGATCGCCGTCGGTCTGCTGTTCCTCAACGCGACCGCAGCCTTCATCGTCGCCGACACGCTCACCTCCGGGATCCTGAACCGGCCGGACTTCCTGGCCGGCGCGTCGGCCGAGTCCACCTCCTTGGCCACCGGAGCGCTCCTGCTGTATGGGCAGTTCGGCGTGGTGGGGATCGCCGTGCTCCTGTTCCCCCTGCTCAAACGCTACGGCGAATCCGCGGCCCTGGCGCATGTTGGTTTCAGGGTCGCCGAGCTTGCGGCCAGCCTGCTCGTCCTGTCGATCCCGCTGCTGGCGATCGAACTCGGAGCCGCTGTCAGGGATGGCTCCGTCGACGCCTCCGGGTCAGCGAGCCTGAGCGCGCTGCTGCAAGCGCATCACAGCGTGGCGATCCTCCTGATGTACTTCGCCACTGCGGCCGCCGGGATGTGCATGACCACGCTGCTCTACCGGTCGAGGTTGATCCCGCGCCCGCTCGCGGTGCTCGGCCTGATCACCTACCCGGCCCTGCTGGCCGGGACCATCCTCGACATGTTCAACCTGGTCGACATCACCCAGGGCATTGGGCTCGTCGCGCTGGTCCCGGGGACCGTGTTCGAACTGGTCATGCCGATATGGCTCATCGTCCGGGGATTCACCTTCCCCGACCAGCCGACCACGCAGCTCGCTTCATCTACCAGCTGTAGCGAGTAGAGCGCCGCCTCGTCGCTGGCAGCTTTCCACCAATTCCCGACGAGGCGCTGGCGGTCGAACAGTGTCATCCCCACGACTCGAAGGAGATCTATCATGACCAGCGTCCGAACGGAAACCTCGTCGGGGCGAAACCACGGGACCGGCACTGCTGAAGAGGTCCAAATGCCGCTGCGACGCCTCTACGTGTTGAGAACCGGGTATCTCGTTCTCGGCGTCGGACTCGCCGTGACGAAGTGGCCGCTGTTCATCCAGCACGAGTCATGGACCCTGACGCAAGGGGTCGTGAACTGCATGCTGGTGGCGTTGTCCATCCTGTGGCTCGTGGGTATCCGGTACCCGCTACAGATGCTGCCCCTCCTGCTGTTCGAAGTGGCCTGGAAGTTGATCTGGTTGGCCGTCGTCGCCCTACCACTGTGGACCGCTGGACAGGTAGACCAAGCCACTCAAGACCTCACCTTGGCAATCCTCTGGGTCGCGATCCCCCTCGCCGTCATTCCGTGGCGCTACGTGTTCGCGCAGTACGTGACCAAGCGCGGAGAGCGCTGGCGTGCCGCCCCTGCTCGTCCGACCGACGTTCGGCCCTGATGGCGTGACCTCCGCCGAACTGGATGAGCTGCGACACCACCGAGGTCTACGGGCACCTCCTGCGCCACCTCGCCCACCAGGCCGTGGACGCCATCGACACCGCTCTGACCACCGCCGAACGCGAGCTACCGGGCCTCGAAGGCGACCATCCGGCGACCACCGCCGACGGAGACTGACCACGACCACGCCGCGCCGCTGTCAGCACGCTTGTCCCATGCGACCACATCGGGGCGGCTCGGTGCCCGACGCCGTCGCGGAAGCTGCCGTCGGGCCGAGCCTGCTGGCCGCGGTCGAGGCCACCGCTCCCGACGCCGCCGTGGTCGACGTCGAGAGCGGTCCGGCCCTGCGCCTCCTGGCCTCTGGGACCGGCCGGGTGGGCTACCTGCTCAAGGACCGCGTCACGGACGTGACCGCCCTGCACCAGGCGCTCACCCGCCTGCTCGAGGGCCAGGCCGTCATCGATCCCGACGTCGTCGCCGGCCTTCTCGACCAGCGGGCCCGCCACAGTCCCCTGGCCGAGCTCAGCGCGCGTGAGCGCGACGTCCTGCGGTGCATGGCCGAGGGACGCTCCAACGCCGGCATCGCGGCCCTGCTGCACCTCAGCGAGCGCACCGTGGAGAACCACGTCGCACGGCTCCTGAGCAAGCTCGACATCGACACCGCCCCGGAGCACAACCGCCGGGTCCGCGCCGTGCTGCTCTGGCTCCGGGACCCGCCGCCCACGCGCTGATCGACCGCGCACGGGACGATGAACGATAGGTGCCACCACTCATCCATCTGGAGTGCCAGCACACAAGCCCTCACGCAATAGCGGACATAGTGTGTCCGTCACAAGGCGCCCCATCGCTCCGACCGGCGAGGGCGTTCGCCTTATTGTGACGCGGGATCCGGGGGTCGAGTCGTGGAGTGTGTGAATGTCTGTCGTCGTCGCCATAGCGCACGGCACCACGTGTCACCGGAATTCCCTAACATGAATGACGCGTCGAGATGACTTCGCAGCTCAGCGCGACCTGCACCCTCACCACCAGGCGGACGTCTCCATGCGATCACCGGCTGAGCGGGTGTTAGGGCAAGAACCGAGGGTTTGACCAGCATCCGCCAATCCAGGAGTCGCCACCATCATGGCAAAGAAAACCATGCACACTCGAGTTGCTCGCGCTACGGCAGTGTCGGCGCTACTGCTCGGTTCTACTGTGGCAATCCCGCTTGCTGTCGCCGGTGAGGCCTCAGCCGCAACCGTGAGAGGAGACAGTGGATGCCACGCGTCCCCTCTCTACAACCGCGCCGACGGAGTCGCCGGCGAGATAGGTGGTGGCGTCGGGCCGCAACATGTGGTGGGAGCGAAAGGATACTGCTCCGGAACGCGCCCCTACCGAATCCAGATCTATTGCAACAGAATCGTGAACGGACCGACGGTCCGGTCCGGCTATTCAACTGCTTACTGCCCGAAGGGGCAGTACGCGTCCGCGGCCTACATCTACCGCACAGGCTGACAACTAGGGCGCCCACATTCGGTCTCACGACCTTGCTGCAGGGTCGATGTGGCCTTGAGCGATGACCGCGATTGTGCCTTCTTCCACGTGGTGATGTCGTCCGCGCCTTGCAGGTGTTTCCGACCGCTGCGTCGAGGTAGGTCGCGTCGAGGGTGAAAATGCCTTCGATCCCGCGGCGGGCGATGCGGACCCTTGGCTCCGCGCTCACCCAGGTACCGGCGGCCGCAGGAATAGTCGTAGCCGTTGTCGGCGTGAACTTGTCCGAACAGCGGCGCGGCCGACCGGCCGGTGCGGTGGCCGCGGACGGCGGGTTTGGTCTCGGTGACGCTCGGGTCCTGGAGGCCCACTCCGGAGCGCTCGAGTACCGCGTGCGCGACGACGGTTGGGCGGGGTTGATCGGCGACGGCTACCTGATCCTCCTTGGCCGCCTCGTCGCCGAGCTTACGATCGACTAGCTCGAGCACGTCCCGGAAATAAGCAGGCCTGGGAGAATTCTTATGGGTACCGTCGCTCGGATCTTGGCAATGGTCTTCGTCCTGCCGTTCATTTCGGCCTGGGGGTTGATGATCACCTCCGGGATCCTTCACGCGCATTTTCTTTCTCAGGTGGAGCCCGTCGGATACGGAACGTGCCTCGTAGTCTCTTATCTTGGGAGCTTGGTCGGACTGTTGGTGGTTGGGTTCTCCATCAACATCATTTCTCTTGCCTTAGGATCGATCTTCGTTCTGCCGTTCATATCGGCCTGGTTCTTAATGATCATCGCAGGAATTGTCCACGCACAGTTCTTCTCTTTGTGGCAGCCGGTCGGGTACGGCCCATGCCTCGCGCTCAGCTATCTTGCGTGCTTCATTGGCCTGATCGTAGGATCGATCAATGGCGGCGCCACGTTGATCGACGCGCTTGCCAATGAACGGTTGTGAGGCAAGAACTCTCAACCTCGGTCATGGCTGCACTGAGCCCTCGGTGACGCTGAGTTCCTGCGCGCCGACGACACGATCGGGATCACCAGCTGAACGGCACGCCCGCCGGCTGGTCCATGGGACCGTCCCCGCGCGGAGTGAAAGGCAGGCCGCACCGTGGCCCAGTGGCCTCCTGCCGGTCGTGAGTGAACAGGCCTTGGGTCTTCGTGGAACCCAGCCACTGCGGCAGCGATAGCAGCGAGCGCCGCGACGACAGAAGGCGCAGCTGCGCGGACGAACCGCTTCACCGACCTACCGTTGGCCATCGTGTCCTCGTTGCTGTCACGTTCGGCTGTCAGGCGGGGTACCAAGTGTCTCAATACCCCGCCTGACCTGCGTTGGGACGACAGTGTGCTGGTTCAGGACATCCCGGACGGGTGTCTCACGACATGCCGGAGTGACGTCTCGGGTGATCGAGGACGGCGCGTGGACGCTCGTGCATGTCGTCGAAAGCGCGCCTGGTGATCACCGCTGTCGTCGTCGAGAAGCAGCCGATGGCGCAGGTCGTGCGCGACTACGGAGTCTCGCGCTCGTGGGTCTATGAGCTGCTGGCCCGCTACCGCACCGAGGGCGCTGCGGCGTTCGAGCCCCGCTCCCGCCGGCCCCACACCTCGCAGCGAGCGACCGGCCCCGAGACCGTCGAGCTCGTCCTCGCGCTCCACATCGGCATCGGGCGATCCCACGCCGGAACCCACATCCTGCTGCTCGCCCACGATCACCACGTGCGCGTCGTCCACGACGCCACCGGCGAACTCCTACGCGAACTGGACATCGACCTCACCCGCGACTACCAGCCCCGACACCCACAAGACCCGAAATAACAAACGCCCGAACCCACACACGTGGGTTCGGGCGTCTCACGACATGCCGGACAGATGTCGCGGGTGATCCCGGACAGCGGCGGCACGCTCGCTCATGTCCTCGAAGGCGCGTCTGGTGATCACCGCTGTGGCTGTGGAGAAGCGGCCGGTCGCGCAGGTCGCCCGCGACTATGGCGTGTCCCGGTCCTGGATCTACGAGCTGCTGGCCCGCTACCGCAAGGAAGGAGCAGCAGCCTTCGAGCCGCGCTCGCGCCGTCCGAAGACATCACCACGGGCCACCGCGCCGGCCACCGTCGAGCTCGTCCTCGAGCTACGCAAGCACCTGGCCGAGCAAGGGCTGGACGCGGGCCCGGACACCATCGGTTGGCACCTGGCCCACCATCACGGCACCAGGCTCTCGCGAGCCACGATCCATCGGATTCTGGCCCGCCACGCCGAGATCGTGCCGGAGCCCGCCAAGCGCCCCCGCTCGTCCTACATCCGCTTCGAAGCCGCCCAACCCAACGAGTGCTGGCAGTCCGACTTCACCCACTACCGACTCGCCGACGGCTGCCCCGACGGTCACGTCGAGATCATCACCTGGCTCGACGACCACTCCCGCTACGCGCTGGGCGTCAGCGCCCACCGGCGCGTCTCCGCCGCCATCGTGGCCGCCACCTTCACCGACGCAGCCGCTCAGTACGGGTTCCCGGCCTCGACCCTCACCGACAACGGCATGGTCTACACCGTCCGGCTGGCCTCGCGCCGCGGCGGTCGCACCGCCCTCGAACACGAACTACGCCGCCGCAACGTCGCCCAGAAGAACAGCCGACCCCACCACCCCACCACCTGCGGCAAGGTCGAACGCTTCCAACAGACCCTCAAGCACTGGCTCAACGCCCAACCCGATCAGCCGGCCACGCTCACGGCCCTGCAGGCCCAGCTCGACGCGTTCGTCGAGATCTACAACCAGCAGCGACCCCACCGCTCGCTACCGCACCGGGCCACCCCCGCCACCGCCTACCTCGCCCGGCCGAAAGCCGCTCCCGGCCTCGACCGTGCCACCGACACCCACGACCGCGTCCGCACCGACAAGGTCGACAAGTCCGGGACCGTCACCCTGCGCGTCGCTGGCCGCCTCCGCCACATCGGCATCGGCCGACCCCACGCCGGAACCCACGTCCTGCTGCTCGTCCACGACCACCACGTCCGCGTCATCCACGCCGCCACCGGCGAACTCCTGCGCGAACTCGACATCGACCTGGCCCGCGACTACCAGCCCAGACGACCCCGAACCCCGAAATAACAAACGCCCGAACCCACACAACGTGGGTCCGGGCGTCCGGGATGTCCTGAGACATCACACTGTCGGGACGACAGGATTTGAACCTGCGACCCCTTGACCCCCAGGACGGCGGGCAAGCGGTCGGCGCAGGTCGGACCGTGTGCAGGGGTGCACCCGCGGAATCAACTGCGCAGGTGCTGTGCCCCGCCACGCAGGTCGTGTGGTCCCAAGTTGGTCCCAAGACCCTCGGGCCCGTACCGCGGGTACAGCCACGTCTGCACGTGCTGCCTGGCCGTCAGGAGCGCCGCAATGAGGACCGCGAGGCCTGTTAGTGCGGCGGAATATTGAGCTCGGCAGGGGTATGAAACTTTACCTCGCGCCTCTGTGGCCACACACCACTCGGCGCCTTGATGATATTCACCGTGGTCACGGCGGCGCCGGCGAGAGCGCTGGCCACGAGTTTATATTGAACCGGCAGATCGTTGGTAGTCAGAGCCACCGATGCAGTAGCCACCTGAGGGGCAACCGCCGTGCGGGCGATATTGACCGCAATCGCAGCGGGAGTTCCCTTATTCGCGGCCGCTGCGACGGACATCAACTTCTTGGAATAGGCACCAGTCGCTTCCTTGAGCGCGTTCTCGGTGTCCTCGTTGGGATCGGCGGCCCACAGCTTGCGACTTTCGAAGAAGGCGTCCCCGACGTTGCTGTCCTGCACCTCCAGCATGTCACCGCTATCGGCACCCATCACAGCGGCCGGCGAGGGGAGCCAGACTTTCGTCTCAAATCTGGTCGGGAAGTCGTAGGCAGATGCTCGGTCTATCGCGGGCAGGACCGCGCGAAGATGTCTAGTCAGAGGCGCTGGGACATTTTGATAGGCCTCAAACTGGCTCGCCTGGCTTCGCTGATAGCACAGGTTCACCACGTCGACGACGAACCTAACTTGTTGAGCTAGCCGGCGGTCGCGGAGGTCCGTCACTCTACGCACCAGCTCCCCAGGGCGATCAAACGAATCGCTTCGATTGAGAACGCCGAGATTCCAGCCGATGGCATTCCAAATCTCGGCTCGCCGAATCCCCAGCCCGCCTCTCTCAACTGTCTTCTCCCGAGCATCCCCAATGGCCTGCAGGCGCAGCGTTTTTGTAGACGACCACAGTTTCTCCTGTCGCGAGTTGCCCGTCCCTCGTTCCTCTCGTTCCACCACAGAACGCAAGACGGTCTCGAAGTAGCCTCCCATGTTGTCAGGCCACACACGTCTATTGAGTTCGACGCCCTTTTCCTTGACGGCATTATCGAGCTTCTGAGCGAGGTCAAGAGCATCGAAACCCTCACGCTCAATACCGTGAACCTGATATCCGCCAATTGCCGATAGAGCCTCTTCGAACGTCTCAGTGTCGGCGTCGCGAAAGGCCGGAATGATCAACCCTCGACGAAGCGCGTCGATAAAGAAGTGTTTCTGAGTGCCGTCCATGTGCTTACGTAAAGGTACACAATTAAAGAAGGATACATCACTCAGAACTAGGCCCGTTTTCTCGAACAGGAGGTTGTAGATAAGGCTTGCATCGAAGTCCCGGTCTCGAATGAGGTAGTCAATTCCGCCATCAGCGGCGGAGAAATAGAGAGAGGGCAAATTGTTCGCGCTCGAAGCCATTATTCCCCCCAGTGCAGCAGCGGTCTGCGAGGCTGACCGTACTGGAATCGTCTGGTCCTGGCATAGATCATCTCTTAGTGACGTCCCGCGTACGGAAGGTTTCTGCAGCCCAACCACAGTGTTCGTGCTCGGGGCCTCTCCCTCGGCGGCGCGGGCACTGCCCTGCCGGGCCGCCCGTGCGGGTGCAAGCGCCCCTGCCGTCGATGGCCGGCGCGTGTGCTGTCCGGTGGCGCTTGCGGCTGTGCGGGCGGTCTGGCAGCCCTCGGGCGCGTCGTCGTGGGTGAGGCCCCGCCCCGACCACCACCACTCCCCCGAGCTCGTCGCACTGGTGGGCTCTCCTGAGGTCGGTGCCCTGGTCCAGGGCGGAGCGCCTGGCCGCCGGAGGCCGAAGCCTGCCCTGCTCCTGGTCTCCGCCGTGGTCCAGGTCCTCGCTGCCGCTGCCGTCGTGGTCGGCCCGTGGGCCGGCCGCGCGGCACGGGACGAAGTCAGGAGTGAGAGCGTGGCCGGCCCGGAAGGGCCGGCCACCGCCGGCGCGCGAGCGCCGGCCCTGACCGCTGGTGGTGCCCAGTGAGCGGGGCGGCTCTCGGTAAAGGGGCAATAGGTCTTCGCCGGGACCGTCGGCGCCGGGAAGGCACCCGTCCGCGACCCGCCGAGAAGATCGTGGCGGCTCGGGCTGGTCGGGATCAGCGGTGGGCTCGTCGGCGTCAGCTCCGCCGGATCACCAAGCTGCGCCGCTGCCATAACTGCGGGCACTCCACGACCGCGGCGGAGTCGGGTCCGACGCTCGGGGTGATCACCAATCCGGACGGCTCCCGCTCCGCGGCCTACGGTGGGCTGACCACCTGCGGATCGGTGTGGGTCTGTCCGGTGTGCGCCGGGAAGATCGCCACCCGCCGTGCCGACGACCTCGCCACGGTGATGCGCGCAGTCGACGACGCCGGCGGATCGGCGTTCATGCTTACCCTGACCATGCGCCACGACCGCGGCGACCGCCTCGGCCTGTCCCGCGAGGACCGCTCCCGGCGTGCCGAGCTCGAGGACCGCGCCGCGATGCGCGACGTGGCCGAGGCCAACGGCTGGGACGTCGACGAACGCGCCGCCGAAGCCGAAGAGATCGAGCTCGTCGACATCCGCGCGCGCGAGGGTGTGTGGGACGTGCTCGGCTACGCCTGGTCGGCGGTCACCTCCGGGTCGGTGTGGACCAAGGACGCCGAGCTCATTCGGCGGGCTGCTCGGCTGGGCCCGCGCGGTCGAGGCCACCTGGTCGGAGCGCAACGGGTGGCACCTGCACATCCACGTTCTGCTCTGCTTCGCCGAGCAGGTCTCCGCCGCCATCGTCGCCGCGAGCGTGAGCGCCCGGATGTTCGGGCGCTGGCGGCGCGCCCTCGAACGCAAGGGCTACTCCGCCTCCGAGGAGCACGGCTGGGACCTGCGCCGGGCCCAGCTCGGCGAGGGCGACTTGGCCGACTACTTCGTCAAGATGGCCCACGAGGTCACTAGCGGACACCGCAAGGAGAACAAGGGGTCGCGTGGGGGCCGGACTCCGATGCAGCTCCTCGGCGAGGCCGTCGACACCTACGAGGTCGACGCACTCGCGCGCTGGTGGGAGTGGGAACGAGCCTCCGAGGGCCGGCGCCAGCTCACCTGGTCCACCGGCCGACGCGACCTGCGTGCTCTCGCCGGTCTCGGGCGCGAAGCCACCGACGACGAGATCGCCGAAGAAGACCAGGACGCCGACGTCCGCCTCGGCCTCACCGCCGACGGGTGGGACTGGCTACGCCGCACTCACCGCGAACCCGAGCTCCTGACCGTCGCCGAGCGCGACGGGCTCGACGGCGCGCGACGTTGGTTTCAACGCCACGGGCTCACCTGGACCGAAGCAACACCGTCACCAGGACCACCGCCCGAGATCGTTCAGCCCTACGGCTGGCGCAGCGATGCCCGCGCTGTCCTTCCGCCCGCACGCTCCTAAGGTCGTACCCATGCAGGAGCGCCCTGGGCCGGCCGTCGCCGCGGACCTCGCGCGCCGCCTGCTCACCCCGCTCGGTGCGCGATGGGAGCACACGCAGCAGGTGGCCCTGCGAGCCGCGGAGCTGGCCCCGGCGGTGCCGGAAGAGGAGCGGGACCTCCTCGTCGTCGCTGCCTGGTGGCACGACCTCGGGTACGCGCCCGAGCTGATCCAGACCGGCTTCCATCCGATCGACGGAGCGCGCTATCTCGCCGCCCAGGGCCACTCCCCCCGGCTGTGCGCCCTAGTCGCCCACCACTCGGCGGCGACCTACGAGGCCGAGGAACGCGGACTCACCGAGGAGCTGGCCCACTGGCCCCTCGAAGAAGGCGCGGTCGCGGACGCGCTCTGGACCGCGGACATGACCACCGGTCCCCGCGGCCAACGCTTCGACTACGGCGAACGCCTGGCCGAAATCCTCGCCCGCTACGAACCGGACTCAATCGTCGGTCGTGCCATGAGCCGAGCCCAACCCGACATCGCCGCCGCGATCGAGCGCACCGACCAGCGCCTCGAAGCAGCGGCCTAAACGATCTCCGGCCTCGTCGTGCCGCTCAGCGCCGCCTCGATCCGCCGACGCATGCTCGGATGGATCGACAACTCAAGCACCTCGTCGGGGTCGACCCACCGGGCCGCCTTTGTCTCCGTCCCGTCCTCTCGCGGCTCGCCCGAGACGTGCCGAGCGTGGAAGCAGACCGAAAACTCCTGCCGGACCTCGCCATCGTCGTACGCCATCACGT